>NZ_JAPZVN010000001.1 GCF_027533845.1 Streptomyces sp. RPT161
CGGGCATCGCTCGCGTCGGCTGGCACCTCGTCCACAACGGTCATGTATCGACCTTACGAGCGCGACCCCCGTTTTCCTGGCGTTGACTTCTCACACTGTCAGAAGCGACTTCATGGAGGAACTCCACAGAAGGGGGTGACGAAAGGGCCCCGTGCCAAGCGGACGGGGCCCTGTCGTTTGTACCATTCGCACCAGCCGGGCCGACCGGCCGGGGTGGCCGGCCGGCGGCGAAGACTGGGGTCGGTTCTGGGGTTGTGGGGTTCAGCGACCGGCGACCGCGGCGGCCAGCGCCAGGATCCGGCGGGCCTCCTCGACGTGCAGGTTCTCGATCATCCTGCCGTCCACGGTGACCACACCGCGGCCCTCCCGGGCCGCCTCCTCGAACGCCTCGATGATCCGCCGGGACCGTTCGACCTGCTCCGGCGAGGGCGCGAAGATCCGGTTGCACGGCTCGACCTGCGCCGGGTGGATCAGCGTCTTGCCGTCGAACCCGAACTGCCGTCCCTGGACGCACTCGGCCTCGAAGCCTTCGAGGTCCTTCACGTCGTTGTAGACACCGTCCAGGATCACCTTGCCGGTCTCCCTGGCCGCCAGCAGTGCCAGCGACAGACCGGTGAGCAGCGGGGCGCGGCCCGGGACGTGCTCCGCGTGCAGTTCCTTGGCCAGGTCGTTGGTGCCCATCACCAGTACGGTGAGCCGTTCGCTGGCCGCCGCCACCGCTCGGGCGTCCAGCATCGCCCGCGGGGTCTCGACCATCGCCCAGATCGCGGTGCGGTCCGGGGCGCCCGCCGCCTCCAGGGCACGCTCGACCTCGCGCACCGTCTCGGCGGAGTCGACCTTGGGGACGACCACGGCGTCCGGGCCGGCCTCGGCGGCGGCCCGCAGGTCGTCGGCGTGCCAGGCGGTGCCGGGGCCGTTGACCCGGATGGTCACCTCGCGGTGGCCGTACTCTCCGGAGGCCGCCGCGGCGGCGACCCGCTTGCGGGCGTCGGCCTTGGCGTCGGGGGCGACCGCGTCCTCCAGGTCGAGGATGAGGGCGTCGGCCGGGAGGGACTTGGCCTTCTCCAGGGCGCGTTCGTTGGCACCGGGCATGTACAGCACCGAACGGCGCGGTCGCGGACTCGCGTTGGACATGGTGCGGGTCACTCCTTCTCGGCAGCCGCGTAGGCGTCCGCCAGCTCGGGGTCGCGGGCGGCGAGCTCGTCCGCCAGTCGTGCCACCACCTGGCACTGCTTGTAGGTGGCGTCGTCCTGCATCTTGCCGTCGATCATCACCGCGCCGGTACCGTCGCCCATCGCGGCGATCACCCTGCGGGCCCAGGCGACGTCGGCGGGCGCCGGCGAGAACACCTTCTTGGCGATGTCGATCTGCACCGGGTGCAGGCTCCACGCCCCGACGCAGCCGAGCAGGAAGGCGTTGCGGAACTGGTCCTCGCAGGCGACGGTGTCCCGGATGTCGCCGAACGGCCCGTAGTACGGCAGGATCCCGTGCGCGGCGCAGGCGTCGACCATGCGGGCGATGGTGTAGTGCCACAGGTCCTGCTGGTAGGTGGCGCGCGGCTGGTCTTCGCCCCGGGGGTCCTCGCGCACCAGGTAGCCGGGGTGGCCGCCGCCGACCCGGGTGGTCTTCATCCGGCGGCTGGCCGCCAGGTCGGCCGGGCCGAGCGAGATGCCCTGCATCCGCGGACTGGCTCCGGCGATCTCCTCGACGTTGGCCACGCCGGTGGCGGTCTCCAGGATGGCGTGCACCAGGATCGGCCGCTGGACGCCCGCCTTGGCCTCCAGCTGGGCGAGCAGCCGGTCGACGTAGTGGATGTCCTCGGCGCCCTCGACCTTCGGCACCATGATCACGTCGAGCTTGTCGCCGATCTCGGTGACCAGGGTGACCAGGTCGTCCAACACCCACGGCGAGTCAAGGCTGTTGACCCGGGTCCACAGCTGGGTGTCCCCGAAATCGGTGGTTCTGGCGATGCCGACCAGACCGCTTCGCGCCGCCTCCTTGCGGTCCGCCGCGACCGCGTCCTCCAGGTTGCCGAGCAGAACGTCGACGGTGGGCGCGATGGCGGGGACCTTCGCCGCCATCTTCTCGTTGCCGGGGTCGAAGAAGTGGATCATCCGGGACGGCCGGAACGGCACTTCCCGTACCGGGGCGGGGGCCCCGACGGCCAGTGGGCGGAAGAAGTCCTTCGGAGAGCGCATCGAGTCTCCCTGGTCGGATCGAGGGGTGCGGGTCGCCGCCCGTCCCGGCGGCACCATCCGGCGTTCACTCTAGGGGTGACGGCCCGGTTACGTTACTGGTCAGTACGTGTGCTGTTGGTCACCGCGCGGGACCATCCCGCCACGCCCGGCGGAGTGCGCCGATGCCTGATCCGGTGGCGGCCGCCGCCATAGAGTGCGATGCACAGCACGTGCCACCGCACCCGACCGACGCTGGAGCGCCCGTGTCGTCCTTCCGCATCGTCCCGTCCGGCTTCGAACTCGACGGCCGCCCGCTGCGCGTGCTCTCCGGCGCGCTGCACTACTTCCGGGTGCTGCCCGAGCAGTGGCCGCACCGGCTGCGGATGGTGCGCGCCCTGGGGCTCAACTGCGTGGAGACGTACGTCCCGTGGAACCTGCACGAGCCGCGGCCCGGCCGCTTCGACTTCACCGGGATCGCCGACGTCGAGGCGTTCCTGACCGCCTCGGCCGAGGCGGGGCTGTACGCGATCGTCCGGCCCAGCCCGTACATCTGCGCCGAGTGGGAGAACGGCGGGCTGCCCTGGTGGCTGCTGGCCGACCGCGAGGTGCGGCTGCGGGTGTCGGACGCCGCCTATCTGGCGCACGTGCGGCGCTGGTACGACGAGCTGCTGCCGCGGCTGGCCGCCCACCAGATCACCCGGGGCGGCAATGTGCTGATGATGCAGGTGGAGAACGAGTACGGGTCGTACGGCAGCGACACCGCGTACCTGGAGCGGCTGCGCACGATGATGCGCGAACGCGGCGTGGACGTACCGCTGTTCACCTCCGACGGCCCCGAGGACGCCCCGCTCACCGGTGGCTCGCTGACCGGTGCCGTCGCCACCGTCAACTTCGGCAACCACCCGGAGGACGCCTTCGCGGAGCTGGCCCGGCTCCGGCCGGACGATCCGCCGATGTGCATGGAGTTCTGGTGCGGCTGGTTCGACCACTGGGGCGAGAAGCGGGCGCTGCGCGATCCGCGGGACGCCGCCGACACCCTGCGCCGGATCCTGGACCTGGGGGCCTCGGTCAACATCTACATGGCGCACGGCGGCACCAGCTTCGGCACCTGGGCCGGGGCCAACCGCGGCGGTCCGGCACACGACGGCCCGTACCAGCCGATGGTGACCTCCTATGACTACGACGCCCCGATCGACGAACGCGGAGCGCCGACGCCCAAGTTCTGGGCGTTCCGGGAGGTGCTCACCGGGTTCGCCGAGGCCGCCCCGCCGGAGCCCGAGCAACTCCCCGCGCTGCTGCCGCCGAGCCGTGTCGAACTCACCGACGCGGTAAGGCTGTTCGACCTGTTGGACGCCATCGCCACCCCGGCCGTGCACTCCCCCGTACCACCGTCGTTCGAGGACCTCGGGCTGGCCCACGGGCTGGCGCACTACGAGGCGCATGTGCCGGGGCCGCGCACCGAGTACCCGCTGGTGCTGGAGGGCCTGGCGGACCGGGCGCACGTCTATCTGGACGGCCAGCCGCTCGCGGTGCTGGAGCGGGACGAGGAAGACGACCTTCCGCAGATCTCCGTCGGCTCCTCGGGCACCCGGCTGGAACTGCTGGTGGAGTCGATGGGCCGGGTCGACTACGGGCCGCGGCTGGGCGACCGCAAGGGGCTGGCCGCGGTACGGCACGGCCAGCAGTACGTGCACGGGTGGACGGTGCGCACCGTACCGCTGGGCGGGCCGCTGCCCGACCTGCCGTGGGGCGCCTCGGCGGCCGGTACGACGGGCCAGCGGCCGGGGCCGGTCTTCTACCGCGCCGGTCTGGAGGTCACCGAGCCCGGCGACGCCTATCTGGCCGTGCCCGGCGGCGCCAAGGGCTATGTGTGGGTCAACGGCTTCTGTCTCGGCCGGTACTGGGAGCGGGGCCCGCAGCGCACCCTGTACCTGCCGTGGCCGCTGCTGCGCCCGGGCCGCAACGAGATCGTGGTGCTCGAACTCGACGGCCTGCGGGACCGGTTCGTGGAGATCCGCGACGAACCCGACCTCGACTGAGGAGCCGCGCGGATGCCGCACCGCCCGCAGGAAAGCCCACCGAGGCAGCCGTACCTTCCGCCGGAAGGTACGGCGGGGAGCCCGCGCCGTCCGCACGCCGTCCTCGCCATAAGCCGGGCGGTGCGCGAGGCACTGCTGGACCACGCGGCGCTGCGGCGGCTGCGCCGCGTCGCCCACGTGGACCCAGAGCTGCTGATCAGCTCCCCCGCCGACTTCACCGGTCCCAGGCACACCGCCCGACTGGCCACCGCGGAGGCGCTGTTCACCTGCTGGGGCTGCCCGCCGCTCACCGCGCAGGCACTGGCCCTGATGCCCCGGCTGCGCACCGTGGTGCACGCGGCAGGTTCGGTCAAGGAGCACATCACCGAGGCGTGCTGGGAGCGCGGGCTCACCGTCTCCTGCGCGGCGGCGGCCAACGCGCTGCCGGTCGCCGAGTACACCGTCGCCGCGATCCTCTTCTCCGGCAAGCGGATCCTGGAGTTCGCCCGGGCCTACCGCGCCGGGCGCACCCCGCCGGACGGGCTCGTCGGGCGCGCGGACCTGGGCAACTACCGCCGTACCGTGGGCGTGGTCGGCGCCTCGCGGGTCGGCCGCCGGGTGATCGAGCTGCTGCGCCCGTTCGACCTGCGGGTACTGGTGTACGACCCGTACCTGCCCGGGGACGCGGCACGCCGACTCGGCGCGGAGCCGGTGGAGTTGGACGAACTGGCCCGGCGCAGCGACATCGTCACGCTGCACGCGCCCGCGCTGCCGCACACCCGGCATCTGTTCGACCGCGCCCGGCTGGCGCTGCTGCCGGACGGCGCGACCTTGATCAACACCGCCCGGGGCTGCCTGGTGGACACCGAGGCGCTCACCGAGGAACTGGTGCGGGGCAGGCTGTACGCGGTGCTCGACCACACCGAGCCGGAAGTGCCGCCCGCCGGCTCACCGCTGTACGAGCTGCCGAACGTGCTGCTCACCCCGCATGTCGCCGGGTCGCTCGGCAACGAGCTCGGCCGGTTGGCGCATGCCGCGATCGACGAGCTGGAGCGCTACGCCGCCGGACTGCCGTACGCCCAGCCGGTCACCCGGGGGATACTGACCCACTCGGCGTGAGCCACCGGCTCAGCACTCCTGCGGCTCGGCCCCGGCGCGGATCAGGCCGTAGGTGTAGGCGTCGTCCAGCGCCTGCCAGGACGCGGCGATCACGTTCTCGCCGACGCCGACCGTGGACCACTCTCCGCGCCCGTCGCTGGTGGAGACCAGCACCCGGGTGGTGGACTCGGTGCCGTGCCGTCCCTCCAGGATGCGGACCTTGTAGTCGACCAACTCCATGTGGGCCAGCGCCGGATAGACGCCTTCGAGCCCGGCGCGCAGCGCGCGGTCCAGCGCGTCCACCGGGCCGTTGCCCTCGCCGGTGGCGACGATCCGCTCGCCCTTCGCCCACAGCTTCACCGTCGCCTCGTTGACCTGGACGCCGTCCGGCCGCTGCTCCACGATGGCCCGCCAGGACTCCACCCGGAAGAAGCGGGTGGCCTCGCCGCGCACCTCGTCGCGCAGCAGCAGTTCGAAGGACGCGTCGGCGGCCTCGTAGGTGTACCCGGCCAGTTCGCGCTCCTTGACCCGCTCAACGACCCGTCCGGCCAGTTCGCGGTCGCCGGTGAGGTCGTAGCCCAGTTCCTTGCCCTTCAGCTCGATGGAGGCGCGGCCGGCCATGTCGGAGACGAGCATCCGCATGGTGTTGCCGACCAGTTCGGGGTCGATGTGCTGGTACAGGTCCGGGTCGACCTTGATCGCGGAGGCGTGCAGCCCGGCCTTGTGCGCGAAGGCGGAGACTCCCACGTACGGCTGATGGGTGGCCGGGGTGAGGTTGACGACCTCGGCGATGGCGTGCGAGATCCGGGTCATCTCGGCGAGCGCGCCCTCGGGCAGCACCCGCCTGCCGTACTTCAGCTCCAACGCGGCGACCACCGGGAAGAGGTTGGAGTTGCCGACCCGCTCGCCGTAGCCGTTGGCGGTGCACTGCACGTGGGTGGCGCCCGCGTCGACCGCGGCGAGGGTGTTGGCGACCGCGCAGCCGGTGTCGTCCTGGGCGTGGATGCCCAGCCGGGCGCCGGTGTCGGCGAGCACGGTGCGGACCACGGCGGCGACCTGGGCGGGCAGCATGCCGCCGTTGGTGTCGCACAGCACGACGACGTCCGCCCCTGCCTCGTGCGCGGTGCGCACCACCGACTTGGCGTACTCCGGGTTGGCCCGGTAGCCGTCGAAGAAGTGCTCGCAGTCCACGAAGACCCGCCGCCCCTGCTCCCGCAGATAGCTCACCGTCTCCCGCACCATCGCGAGGTTCTCCTCCAGCGTGGTGCGCAGCGCCAGCTCGACGTGCCGGTCGTGCGACTTGGCGACGAGGGTGATCACCGGTGCCCCCGACTCCAGCAGCGCGGCGACCTGCGGGTCCCCGTCGGCCCGTACCCCGGCCCTACGGGTGGCGCCGAAGGCGACGAGTTGCGCGTGCCGGAAGTCGATCTCCTCGGACGCCCGCTGGAAGAACTCGGTGTCCCGCGGGTTGGCCCCCGGCCACCCGCCCTCGATGAACCCCACCCCGAACTCGTCCAGGTGCCGGGCGATCGCCAGCTTGTCGGCGACGGAGAGGTTGATGCCCTCACGCTGCGCGCCGTCGCGCAGCGTGGTGTCGAACACATGGAAGCTGTCGTCGGGCAGCGTCATGGTGGTGCACTCCTGTCGAGTGTGTGGTTTGCGGAACAACCAACTCCACTTGCCCCCAATGATCCCTCGCGCTTCGCTACCCGGTGCGGTTGGTCCAGGAAACGAAAAAACCTCTCGCGGATGCGAGAGGTCTGCGCGCGGGTCTGGGACACGGCGCCGCCACCACGGTGTACACGATGACGGCCACTGCGGACCGGCGCGCCTAGCCAATAATCATGGCGAAGGACACGGGGGCAGTCTGGCACACGCACACGTCCGCGCGGACGACCGTCTCAGGATGCGGGCGATTCGCCCGTGCCCGCCCCCGCACCCCCCGGCTCCGGTATCGCCCGCGGACGACGGGCAGGTCCCTCACCACCTATCCGGCAGCGCCTGCCCCCTCGCTCACTGCTGCCTGCCGAACCCGCTCCGCGGCCAGCACGGGATCGAGATGCTGGAGGAAACGGATCGCCATTCCCCGGGCACCCAGCAGGTCGGCTTCGAGGCCTCCGGCCAACGCCGCCGGTGGCACCCCGGCCCGGAACGAGGGGTCATCGACCGCCAAGCCGATGAGTTGCTGCGCCACCCACAACCAGGACCGCTCCTTGAGGGCGAACGTCAGATGGAAGCTGGTCTCCCCGCCAACCGCGTAGGGGCTGTGTATCCATCCCCTGGGCAGCACCAGCGTGTCACCGGGCGCCAACTCGAACTCGGTGTCCGGCGAAGACGTCTCCAGTCTTTTCTGAAGGTCGGGAGTCCACATCCGAGGCGACGACAGGAACTCCCCCATCGGCTGATCAACCGCCGGCCGCCACAACGGCCACCGTTTGCGGCCTGTGATCTGTGCGATGACACCTGTGAACTGGTCCCAGTGGTGTGTCAGCCCTTGGTGACCCGGCGGGGTGATGATCGCGCTGACGTGGTTCGGGTAGCCCGTCTCCTGCTGGATCTTCCGTGTCATCCGGGCCAGGAAGGGAATCGAGCGCTGGATTTCACGCAGGTTCACCGTGTAACCGTCGTCGAGCAGGGTGCGCAGCCTCCCCGGGATCACCGTGCCGCCTCGCGTGTATCGGCCCGGATGCACGGCTTGGCCGTTCCTGACCACTGCCACGTACTGGGGACAGAGACAGTCGTAGTCGATGTACGCGTCTATCAGGGACAGCGTCACATCGCGGTCCAGTTCCGTTGTGCCTCGCCGACGCACGCCTGGCTCAGTCGGCCACGACTTCAGTACCTCGTCCGTCTCGTTCGGTAAGAGCAGCTTCAGCGACATCGGTCGTCTCCTCGGCTCCGCGTCGATCACCTGGGAGGAAGGGGGCAGGGGATCTCGGGGTGGAAGTGGTTGGGACAGCACACGACCGAAAAGGACGCCAGGCTCGCGGACTTGAGGTAGTAGACCCAGGACACATCCACTCCTCGGGGAAGGACATCCATCGCGTATTCCGTCTTTGTTTCACGGCCGGTGTACGCGCGCCTACCGTCGTCCCGCTCGAACGGCGGGTTCTCCGCATACGTCTTTTCCAACCACGCCACCGCAGTTTCGGGGTTGGTCCAGGTGCGATCGGCCGCGGTCTGACTCCGGCGCAGCAGCCAGTGGCCGTTCATCATCGGCGGCATGTCGGAGGCAAGGAAGGAGCGTGTCTGCTCATCAGAGGCGAGGCGCCCTGGGCGGCGCATGCCTTCGTTGCCGTAGGCGTCTCTGCTGCCGATCCACGGCCCGTACCCATGCCAGTGTCCCTGCCAGTTCATGCGGCCCCTTCCTGAGCGGGTGGGGCCACCCCAAGCCGAACAGGGGCGGCCCACGGGTGCGAGTGGTGCTGGCTAGAACGCGAGCCCCCTCAGCGCGGCCCAGCCACGGACGAACGCGTCCAACTCCGCCGCCGTGGCTCGAAGTTCCCGGCCGACGCCCTCGGGCTTGTCGTCATGCAGGATGTAGGCGCCCGTCGCACCGGGGATCTCGGCGACAGCAAGACACGTCTCGTGCTCGCCGCCGAGGTTGCCGCCGCAGAACGTGGTGAATTCCGCGCCCTTCGCGGGCAGCGTGTAGAGGTCCGCCATGGGATACACCTCCGTGGTTACCTGTGCCATGCGAAGAGACGGTCTCCGCGCCGTCACGCACTTGCCACCCGCCCGGCCTGTCGATCTGACCAGCGCTGTCCGGCCGGTACGGGAATCTGTGGGCATCACGCCGTGATCTGGATTCCGCTGAGTCGGGCACGCTGTACCCAGGTGCCGTCCGCAAGGCGCTTCTCGCCGGTGCAGGCTTCGACCCAGGCGCTGAGGCGCAACACACGCCGGATGAGCGTTCCGCGGCTTCCGGGTCGCGGCTCAGCCTGTCCCAGTCGTTGACGAGACATACACGGGGCGCGTCGGCGCCCGCGGACCGGATGGTGTTCAGCATCGCCTCGAACGCCGGCCTTCGGTCGTTCGTGAGCGCATCGCCGCCCTTGTCAGCGAACCAGCCACCAAGCTGCCAGCCCTGAGCATCGGCGTAATGCGCACACGTTGCCAGCCGGAGTTCGAGGGTGGTGGTGTCCAACGTCAAGTGGCGGTCGTAGATGAACGCCAAGGTGGCTGCGGCCGGTTGTGTTTGCACTCTCATGAGGGGCCTCGTTCGTCATGGTCCAGGGACGTGACCACGATGACTGGTCGACGGGCGGCCCGTCACGGGCAGCGATGTCCAAGAATGCTGGACTCCGCAGGCCCAGCTGACCTGGGATAACGCTTGAGGAAGGGAAGGCGGTTGGACAGATCGTCACTCCAACCATCGGGCCATGAGGCCGCTACGCGTAAACCGGTCGGCTACTGTGAGTTCACACCGCCCGTGCATGGAGGCCGTGATGACCCCTCAGCACAAACCCGGTTCGAAGGCTTCCCGAGACGCTCTCCGCCAGGAAATGACTGCCACGGGCTGCCGCACAGCCGAGATCGCCGTCGAGATGCGCGCACGCTGGCGCATGCGGCCCCGCGAGGCGTGGCGGCACTCCCTGGGGTGGACGCTGCAAGAGGCTGCGGATCGACTCAACGCACTCGGCACGGAACGTCCGGGCGAGGCGGTCGCCGCTGATGCGAGTCTCCTGGGGAAATGGGAAAAGTGGCCCGGGCCTTCCGAGCGTCGCCCGACCCTTGCAGTCCTGGTACTCCTCGCCCAGCTCTACGGGTGCGATGTCGAAGACCTCCTCGACCTGGACGACCTTCGCGAGCTCCCCGCCAACGACCTGCGCGTCCTTCGGCACACGGCCTCGGTCGCCCAGCCGCGCAAGAACGAAACCACCAAGGCTCCATCGGCGGAGGTGCCACCGACTGGCGTTGAGCTCGTACGGTCCGCCGCCGCAGAGTCGGCGGCCTGGGCTCAGTGGGCGGAAGTATCCAACGTTGGCGACATAGCACTTGAGCAACTGATGGCCGACGCACGGTCGTTGGCGGCCGATTACCTCACCGACGAACCGATGGACCTGTTCCGACGCACCCGGGTCCTGCGTGACCGCGTGTTCGCGCTACTCGAAGGGCATCAGCATCCGCGCCAGTCCGCAGACCTGTACGTGGCGGCCGGGTACTTGTGCGGCCTCCTTGCCTGGATGTCTTCGGATCTCGGCCAACTGCGGGAGGCGGACACCCAGGGCCGTACGGCGTGGTTGTGCGCCGATCTGGCCGGACACAACGACCTTCGAGCGTGGGCTCTGTCAACCCGCTCGAAAATCCCCTTCTGGGACGGCAGGTTGAAGGACGCCGTCACCCACGCCCGCCACGGCGCCAGCTACCACCCCGGCGGAACCGTCGGAGTCCTCCTGGCCTGCCAGGAGGCCGACGCCTGGTCCATGATCGGAGCACGGGCCGAGGCCCAACAAGCCCTGGACCAAGCCGACACCGCGCGGGACCGTGTCACGGGAACCGACGACATTGGTGGCCTGTTCTCCTGCCCCGAATTGCGGCGCGCCAACTACGCGTCATCGGTCCACCTCCGGACTGGCGATCCAGCGCGGGCCCTCAACGAGGCCCACGAAGCCCTTGTCAATGAGCCGTTCCACGCCTATGGCACCACCGCTCAGATGCATATCTCCGAGGCCGCAGCACACATCGCGCTGCGGTGCCCGGACGGCGCGGCTGAGGCGTTGCGCCCCGTCCTCGCACTGCCACCGGAACGCCGCATGACTCCCGTGACGACCCGGATGCGGGAACTGAGCGAAACGATCGCCAGGTCCACGATGGTCGACAGTTCAACAGCCATCGCCCTGCGGGAGGAGATCCAGGGCTTCGTTACCGAGTCGGCGCCGCGACGCGTTGCGCTCTCGTCAAGGGAGGCGGGGCCTGATTGGATCCAGGGCCATGGGCACTGACCACGGAGACATGGCGAACCATTGGTGGTGGCGGCCCGGTTGGAAGCCTGGCCGCAAGTTCTACACATGGCACCTCACTTTTCAAGGCGCCGCCGACGTCCACCGCCTGGCTGCGGCGTACCGTCGGTGCCTCGCGGACGTCACAGGCCTCGACCTGGTGCCTGACCAGTGGCTGCACCTGACGATGCAAGGCCTCGGCTTCACTGACGAGGTTTCAGAGAAAGACGCACTCGCGATCGTCGACGCGGCAACGGTACGCCTTGCGCATATCCCGGCTTTCGACCTGACCCTCAACCGACCTCAGATCACGCCCGAGGCGATCCGGTGGGATGCCGAACCAAGGCAGGGGCCAGCCGCTGTACGATCTGCGGTCCGTGCGGCCATCGGCGCCGTCTGGGAAGACGTTCCGGAGAACGCCGACGGGTTCACACCACACGTATCGATCGCCTACAGCAACGACGACGGCCCCGCAGCACCGATCGCCGAGGCACTCGCCTCGGTGAACGAACCGACCGCGACGGCTCGTATCGAGCAGGTCGAGCTGATTGTGCTGAACCGGGATCGCCGGATGTACGAGTGGGAGCCCTTCGCCCATGTGCCGCTCGGTTGAACTGGCCTTGCCGGTATCACACGTGACACGCGCAGCCCGAGCGTTCCCTCTCACAACGGATCAGCCGTTGCCAGGGGCCACGTCGAATGGTGGCTGTGTGTAGGCGGGACGTACATCGGGGTAGAGGTCACTCTCCTCCATGCGCTCACCGCGGCCGGCCGCCTCACGAGCGGCGTATTCGGCTTGGATGCCGATGAGCGTCTCGCCGATGTGAACACGGCAGCCTTGATCATGTCCGGCATGGTAGACGGGGGACGGCCGCGCTCCGCTTGGCGGAGCGCGGCCGTGGGGTCAACGAGCCGTTACCGCAAGGCCGTCACGACCAGGTCGTACCGCCCGCGAAGTCCTTCGCTATCACCTTCTGGACGCCGTCTGCGATCTTGGTGTCCTGGAGGATGATGCCCAGCTCGCGGTTCTTGTTGAGGGAGGTGTTGGAGAAGTTCTCCGAGCCCACGAAGACCTTCTCCTGCGCCGTGCCCTGGTCGGCGACGATCGCCTTGGCGTGGATGTACAGGGGCGCCGAGGCGGCGTACGTGCTGACCTTCACGCCCGCCGAGGTGAGGGTGTCGAACTCGCTGGCGTAGGTGTTGCCGGTGTTGCTCATCACGACCTCGACCTGGACGCCGCGCTGGGCCGCCGCGGTGAGGGCGTTGACCACGGTGGCGTCACCCATCTCCTGGTTCTCCACGTACAGGTTGGTCTGCGCGCCGTTGATCAGTGCGAGGAGTTGGGACTGCGAGTCGGTCGGGGACCACACCAGGTGGTCGCCGTCGCCGGGGGTGACGGACTTCGTCGCGTAGTCGGCGTTGAAGACCTTCTCGATCGCGGAGACATCGGCGCTGTCGGTGTCGGTGACCGTGTAGTTGCGGTCGGCCGCGTAGTACTTCGAGGTCATGTTGCCGCTCATGATGACGGCCTGGGTGCCGTCGACGACCATCGTCTTCTCGTGCGTGAAGTAGTACGCGCTGCTCGACCAGGCCACTGCGACGCCGTTGTTCTTCAGGTACGTGTACGTGCTGGAGTTGGTGGACTTCCGGCGCTTGTCCAGGATCACGCGGACCCTGACGCCCGCCTTCTCCTTGGCCACCAGGTCCTTCTGGGCGGTGGTGTCGACCAGTTCGTACATCGTCAGGTCGATGCTCTTGTGGGCCGAGTTGATCAGGTCGTAGATCGGCTGGATGCCCTGGTCGGGCTGGACGATCAGGGAGTACGCGCCGGAGGCGGCGTGCGAGGTGGGGGCGGTCAGGGCGAGGGCCGCGGAGGCGGCGACGGTGGCGGTTGCCAGCCGGACTAACCGGATACGGCGCATGCTTCCTCCAAGTGTGGGGGGTGAAGAGGCATCGCGGCGATGCCGCGCCATGCGTACAGCGCGGACATGACAACCGTATGGCTGGACGTCGACATGTGAATGACGCGCGTAGAGTTTTGGCCCTGGCTTTACCGGACTCACAGGGTTCGTTTACAGCCGGCCCGAGGCCGCCTCAGCGCCCCAGCGAATCCGTCACGAACTCCCCCACGTGCCCCAGCACTTGCTCCCGCTGCGCTCCCGGCAAGCCCACCACCAGATGGGTGCCGAAGCCGTCGAGCAGCGCGCGCATGCGGATGGCGAAGCGTTCCGCGTCCACGGTGCGGAACTCGCCGTGCGAGATGCCCTCGGCGACCAGGGCCACCAGATCGCGGTGCCAGACCAGTTCGAGGTCGAGTTGGCGGCGCAGCGCCTCCTCGGTCGGGTGGGAGCGGTTCCACACCTCGGACCACAGCACCCAGCGCGGATCGCGCGGGCCGTCGGGCAGGTAGAGGTCCACGAACGCGTCCAGCCGCTCCCGCACCGGAGCCCGCCTGGAGAGCACCGCCCGGCGCTCCACGCCGAGCTGCTCCTCGCTCCACTCCAGGGTCTGCAGCAGCAGTTCGTCCTTGCTGCCGAAGTAGTACATGACGTGCCCGCTGCTCATGCCGACCTCGCGGCCGAGCCCGGCGATCGTCAGCTCGGCGAGGCCGCGCTCGGCGATGGCCGTCATCGCGGCGGCCATCACCTGCTCCCGGGGCTGCTTCAGCCGTCGCCTGGGGCGGACGGGTCCGGGCACCGCGACCTCCGAGTTCGGTCCGCCGGGTGGATCACACCCGGGGCTGCTGCTGTGTGATGCAGTGGATGCCGCCGCCGTGGGCGAAGATCTCACGGGCGTCGACCAGGACCACCTCGCGCTGCGGGAACAGCCGCGCGAAGATCTCCGCGTTGCGTTCGTCCGCCGGATCGTCGAAGCCGCACAGCACGACGCCGCCGTTGCACAGGTAGTGGTTGACGTAAGAGTAGTCGACCGGTTCGCCGTCGACCTCGGTGACGGCGGGGGCGGGCAGCTCGACCACCTCAAGACTGCGGCCCCGGGCGTCGGTGGCGCCCCTCAGCAGCGCGATGACCTCGCGGGAGACCTCGTGGTCGGGGTGTGCCGGGTCCTGCTGGCTGTGCACCACGACCACCCCGGGCCGGGCGAACGCGGCGACGATGTCGACATGGCCCCGGGTGCCGAACCTGCCGTAGTCGGCGGTGAGCCCGCGCGGCAGCCAGATCGCCTTGGACGTGCCCAGGAAGGCGTGCAGCTCCTCCTCGACCTCCTCGCGGGTCCAGCCGGGGTTGCGCCCCGGGTCGAGCTGCACGGTCTCGGTGAGCAGCACCGTGCCCTCGCCGTCGACATGAATGCCGCCGCCCTCGTTGACCAGCTTGGACGAGTAGCGGCGGGCACCGGCCAGCTCCGCCACCCGCGCGCCGACCTCGGCGTCCAGGTCCCAGCGGGCCCACTCCTGGCCGCCCCAGCCGTTGAACGTCCAGTCGGCGGCGGCCAGTTGGCCGCCGCCCACCAGGAAGGTGGGTCCCATGTCCCGCATCCACGCGTCGTTGAGCGGCAGTTCGACCACCTTCACCCCGTATCCGCCCAGCTGCGCGCGGGCGCCCTGCGCGTCGCCCGGCGCGGCCACCATGGTCACCGGCTCGAAGCGGGCCACCGCCTTGGCCACCGCACCCCACGCCGCCCGTGACGCGGCGAGGTCCTCGGCGTCGTCGAAGGTGATGGACGACGAGGGCCAGGCCATCCAGGTGAGGTCGTGCGGCGCCCACTCGGGGGGCATGCGGAAGCCGTCGGCTGCGGGCAGTGCGGTCATGGATGGCTGTCCTTCAGGGAGTCAGAGGAAGTAGAGGCGGTTGAGCGAGACCCGCTCGGCCGGATCGGAGCGCACCGGCTCGCCGTCCAGCGTCACCAGGCCGCTGTCGCCGTCCACCTGGACGTGTCCGATACGGGAGTTGAGCACCAGGTCGGCCGGACCGATGCCTCGGGTGCCGCGTACCGCGACCCGGCGGCGCCGGGTGGGCATCCGGTCGTCGCCCAGCGCGACGGCGGCACCGGCCACGAACGCCACCGAGATGTCGGCGGGCGTCGCCCCGTACGAGCCGAACTGCGGTCCCAGCACCAGCGGTTCGCAGGTGTCGGTGGCTGCGTTGGGGTCGCCGGTCACCCCGTACGCCGGGAAGCCGGACTTGAGCACGAGTTGCGGCTTGGCTCCGAAATAGCGCGGCTGCCACAGCACGATGTCGGCGAGCTTGCCGACCTCCAGCGAGCCGACCTCGTGCGCCAGGCCGTGGGCGATCGCCGGGTTGATGGTGAGCTTCGCGATGTAGCGCAGCACCCGGGCGTTGTCGTCGTCCGCGCCGTCCCCCGCCAGCGGCCCAAGGTCGGCCTTCATCTTGCCCGCCATGGCGAAGGTGCGGCGTACGGTCTCGCCGGCGCGCCCCATGCCCTGCGCGTCGGAGGAGGTGATGCCGATCGCGCCCAGGTCGTGCAGCACGTCCTCGGCGCCCATGGTTCCGGCGCGTATCCGGTCCCTGGCCATGGCCGCGTCGCCGGGCAGGTCCGGCTTGAGGTCGTGGACGGAGACGATCATGCCGTAGTGCTCGGCCACCGCGTCCCGGCCGAACGGCAGGGTGGGGTTGGTGGACGAGCCGATGACGTTCGGCACGCCCGCCATCTTCAGCACGTTGGGGACATGGCCGCCGCCGCAGCCCTCGATGTGGAAGGCGTGGATGGTGCGTCCTTCGAGCACCTTCAGGGTGTCCTCGACCGTCAGGCACTCGTTCAAACCGTCGCTGTGCAGGGCGACCTGGACGTCGTGCTCCTCGGCGACCCGAAGCGCCGTGTCCAGCGCGCGGGCGTGCGCGCCCATGTCCTCGTGGACCTTGAACCCGGACGCCCCGCCTTCGGCGAGCGCCTCGACCAGCGGCGCCGGGTCGGAGGACGAGCCCCGGGCCAGGAAGCCGATGTTGACCGGCCAGGCGTCGAAGGCGTTGAACGCGTGCCGCAGCGCCCACGGCGAGTTGACGCCGACGCCCCACACCGGGCCGAACTCCTGGCCGATGATGGTGGTGACACCGGAGGCCAGGGACGCCTCCATCACCCGCGGGGACAGCAGATGGACGTGGGTGTCGATGGCACCCGCGGTGGCGATCAGACCCTCGCCCGGCACGATGGTGGTGCCGGTACCGACCACCACGTCCACCCCGTCGAGCGTGTCGGGGTTGCCCGCCCGGCCGATGGCGTGGATCCGGCCCTCGCGGATGCCGATGGACACCTTGCGGATGCCCAGCGCCGCGTCGATCACCAGCACGTTGCTGATCACCACGTCGCAGGTGTCGCGCACCGCGGCGGCCTTCAGATGCAGGCCGTCGCGGGCGGTCTTGCCGAATCCGGCCAGGAACTCCTCGCCGGTGCGCTGGGAGTCCGACTCGACCCGGATCACCAGTCCGGAATCGCCCAGCCGGACCCGGTCGCCGGCGCGCGGGCCGTGGACGGCCGCGTACTCACGGGTGTCGATCATTCTTCCTCCTCCGCTCCCAGATAGCCGCAGGCCGCCGCCCGCCGCAGGGCCTCCCGCCGGGCGCCGGGCGCGTCCAGCGGTCCGTCGACCAGACCGGCGAAGCCGATCGCCACCCGGTCGCCGCCGATCGGCACCAGGCCGACCTCCACCTGCGCCCCGGGGTCGAACCGCACCGAGGACCCGGCCGGCACCGCCAGCCGCATTCCGTAGGCGGCCGAACGGGCAAAACCCAGCCGGGGGTTGGCCTCGAAGAAGTGGAAGTGCGAGGTGACGCTGATCGGGACGGTCGCCGTGTTGCGCACGGACAGCCGCACGGTGGGCTCGGCCGGCGGGTCGGCGGGTCCGGGCAGTACCGCGCCGGGCGCGTCGTCACCGAGCGAGCCGCCGCTGATCGGGTCGCTGACCACGGCGAGCCGGGAGCCGTCGTCGAAGACCGCCTCGACCATGACATCGCCGATCACATCGGCCACCCCGGGCAGTACGTCGTCGGGCGTCAGCACGGCGCGCGCGGCCTCGATGGCCTCGGCGAGCCGCCTGCCGTCCCGGGCCGCCTCGCACACCGTGTCGGCTATCAGGGCCGTGGCCTCGGGCACGTTCAGCCGCAGACCACGGGCCCGCCGCGCCCGTGCCAACTCGGCGGCACCGAACAGCAGCAGGCGGTCGCGCTCCGTCGGGGTCAGCCGCATCTCCCCGCCTCCTCCAGGCCGAAGATCAAAAATTTGAACGTCACTCTAACAAGGAAACTCTTCGAAAAGAAGGGTTGACCTACTGCTTGGCGTGAGTCACATTGAGCGGCGTTCTAAAACCTCCCCTCCTAGTCAATGTCCAGGGAGACCGCGCATGCAGATCGAACAGCGGGGCGTCGACACCGTCCCCGAAGAGGAGCGCACCAGCGGGCCACGGGACGTGATCAGCATCCTGCTGGGCTCCAACCTCGCCCTCGGCGTGATCGTCTTCGGCTGGCTCCCGGTCTCCTTCGGACTGGGCTGGTGGGGCTCGTTCACCTCACTGGTGGCCGGCACCCTGGTGGGAACGCTGCTGGTGGCGCCGCTCGCGCTGGTGTCCCTGCGCACCGCCACCAACCTGTCGACCAGCAGCGGGGCCCATTTCGGCGTCCGGGGACGGCTGTTGGGGTCGATGATCGGGCTGCTGCTCTCCCTCGGGTACACCGCGCTCACCCTGTGGGTCGGCGGTGACGCGGTGGTGGGCTGTCTGCACCGGCTGCTCGGGCTGCCCACCGGCGCGGCGAGCTATGCGACGGTCTACGCGGTGCTCGCGCTGACCACCGCGTCGTCGGCGGTGTTCGGGTACCGGATGCTGCTGCGGCTCAGCCGGCTGCTGACCGTCACGCTGACGGTGCTGCTGTTCGTCGGTGTCATCGCGTACTTCGGGATGTTCCACGCCGCACCGCCGCACGGCTCGTCGTACCTGCTTGGGAGTTACTGGCCGACCTGGCTGCTGTCCGCCGTCTCGGCCGGGCTCAGCGGCCCGATCGCGTTCATCACGCTGCTCGGTGACTACACGCGCTACGTCTCGCCGAACCGCTTCAGCCAGCCGAAGGTGTTCTGGGGCACCTGCTTCGGGCTGGTCGTCGGGCTGTTGGTACCGCAGTTGTTCGGTACGTTCACCGCCCTGTGCGTCAGCGCGGGCGGTGACTACGCGACCTCTCTGGTGGCCGCGTCCCCCGCCTGGTACCTGCCGCTGCTGCTGCTCAACGGCTCCGCGGGGTCGGTGGGCAACGCCGGATTGATGCTCTACAGCATGGGCCTCGACCTGGACGCGATCCTGCCGAAGGCGACCCGTACACAGGCCACCTACGTGGTGGCGGCGGTCTCCACCGCGCTGGTCTACCTGGGCCACTTCGCCTGGGCCGCACAGGACGCGATGACCTCGTTCGTCCTGGTGCTCACCGCGATCGGCACTCCGTGGGCGGTGATCACACTGATGGGGTTCCGCAGGGTGCGGGGGTGTTACGACGCCGACGCGCTACAGGTGTACAACCGCCGTACGTTCGGGGGGATTTACTGGTACCGGGCGGGCTGGAACGTGTCGGCGGTGGCCGCCTGGGCCTGCGGGTCGGCGGTCGGTCTGCTGGAGGTCGACACTCCGCTGTACAGCGGGCCGCTTCTGAAGCACACCGGCGGGATCGACATCAGCTTCCTGCTGTCCGCCGCGGTGGCGGCGGTCGTGTACGCCGCCCTGAACGCGGGCCGCCCGCACCCTCTTCCGACGGCGACCCCGGCTCCCGAGGCGGCGGTCACCGTCAACTGAGGTCGGTTCGGCACCGCCGATAACGCTGTGTGTGGTTGCGCGCCGCTGCGGCGGTCTTCCTTGGGGGCAAGCCCCCAAACCCCCAGCTTGTCCGCCGCGACGGCACGCAACCACGCACAACCGGCCCGGCGGTGCCGAACTCACCGCAAGCCGCCGGGCGATCCGCCGAATTGGGCGTCAGCCCAAGCGGTGCATCCACCCGTGGGTGTCGGGCACGACGCCCGTCTGGATGTCGAGAAGCGCCTTGCGCAACCGCATCGTCACCTTGCCCGGCTCGCCGTCCGCGACGGTCCAGTTGTCGCGGGTCGACTTCACCGAACCGACCGGCGTGATCACGGCGGCGGTGCCGCAGGCGAAGACCTCGGTGAGGGTGCCGTCGGCGTTGCCGTTCTTCCAGTCGTCCACCGAGATCCGGCCCTCGGCCACCTCGTAGCCGAGGTCCTCGGCGATCTGGAGCAGCGACAGCCGGGTGATACCGGGCAGCAGCGAACCGGTCAGCTCGGGCGTGACGATCTTGTCCCCGTACACGAAGTACAGGTTCATACCGCCCATTTCCTCGATCCACCGGCGCTCGATCGCGTCCAGCCAGACCACCTGGTCGCAGCCGTGCTCGATGGCCTGGGCCTGCGCGACCAGCGAAGCGGCGTAGTTGCCGGCGCACTTGGCGGCACCGGTGCCGCCGGGCGCGGCCCGCACGTACTCCTCGGAGAGCCAGACGGACACCGGCTTGACGCCACCGGGGAAGTAGGCACCGGCCGGGGAGGCGATCACGATGAACAGGTACTCGTTCGCGGGCCGGACGCCGAGTCCGACCTCACTGGCGAACATGAACGGCCGCAGGTAGAGCGACTGTTCACCCTCGCTCGGCACCCACGCCTTGTCCTGGCTGACCAGCGCGTCGCACGCGGCGATGAAGGTCTCCACCGGCAGTTCGGGCATGGCCAGCCGGCGCGCCGAGGCCTGGAAGCGCTCGGCGTTGGCCCACGGGCGGAAGGTGGCCACGCTGCCGTCCGGCTGCCGGTACGCCTTGAGCCCCTCGAAGATGGACTGCGCGTAGTGCAGCGTCATGTTGGCCGGGTCGATCGACAGCGGCGCGTACGGGACGAGCTGGGCGTCGTGCCAACCACGGCCTTCCGTCCACCGGATGGTGACCATGTGGTCGGTGAAGTGGCGGCCGAAACCGGGGTTGGCCAGGATCGCCTCCCGCTCCGCGTCGGAGAGCGGGTGGGCCGAGGGCTTGAGCTCGATCGTGGGCGTCGTCATGTGTGCGTGTCCTTCACCGTGAGGTAGTGGCGGACCGCGTACTCCGCCTTGGGGCGTTGCTAGGACGTCCTAGCTTCCTCCCTTAGTGCGGCCCTCTGTCCGATTATCGCCGAGAGGGGTGGGGGTGAAAACCACTCGCACATGTGGCGCGGATCGCGGTCCAGGGGTCGATGGTGGCATCCGGGATCGCCGTTGCACAGCACGAGGACCTGTCCGGCGGATGCTGGTTCCGCCGGACAGGTCCTCGTGGAGGTAGGGGTCCGGCGTCAGCCGGATACTCGGGCGGCGAGCGCGTCGCCGATCGCGCTGGTGGAGCGCTGGGCTCCGGTGCGCTCTGCGAGGTCGGCGGCGACCGCGGCCTCGATGCGGGCGGCCTCGTCGGGGTGGCCGAGGTGCTGGAGCAGCAAGGCGACCGACAGCACGGTGGCGGTCGGGTCGGCCTTGCCCTGGCCCGCGATGTCCGGCGCGGAACCGTGCACCGGCTCGAACATCGACGGGAACTCCCCGGAGGGGTTGATGTTCCCACTGGCGGCCAGGCCGATGCCGCCGGTGATGGCGGCGGCGAGGTCGGTGAGGATGTCACCGAAGAGGTTGTCGGTGACGACCACGTCGAACCGCTCGGGCTGGGTGACGAAGAAGATCGTCGCCGCGTCCACATGCAGGTAGTCGGTGGTGACCTCGGGGAACTCCTGGCCGACCCGGTCGAAGATGTTCTTCCACAGGTGCCCGGCGTGCACCAGCACGTTGTTCTTGTGCACCAGGGTGAGCTTCTTGCGCGGCCGGGCCTGGGCACGGGCGTAGGCATCCCGCACCACCCGCTCGACGCCGAAGGCGGTGTTGACGCTGACCTCGGTGGCCACCTCGTGCGGCGTACCGGCGCGCAGCACACCGCCGTTGCCGACGTACGGACCCTCGGTGCCCTCGCGGACCACCACGAAGTCGATCTCATGGTCGCCCGCGAGCGCGGACTTCACACCGGGGAGCAGCTTGCTGGGCCGCAGGTTGACGTGGTGGTCGAAGGCGAACCGCAGCTTGAGCAGGAACCCGCGCTCCAGCACACCGGACGGCACCGACGGGTCGCCGATGGCGCCGAGCAGGATGGCGTCGTGCTCCTTGAGCTGTGCCAGATCGGCGTCGGTGAGGGTCTCACCGGTCCCGTGCCAGCGCTTGGCGCCGAAGTCGTAGGTCTTCGTCTCCAGCTTCACGTCCTGCGGAAGGACGGCGCTGAGCACCTTGAGGCCTTCTGACACGACTTCCTGGCCGATGCCGTCACCGGGGATCACTGCGAGGCTGATGGTGCGAGACATGGTGGGCACTGTACGCCTCGTCCCAGTCAATGACATTGCGTATCCACATTCTGGACGCCCGACCGGCCGAGCGGCCAAGTCGCCCGGCCGGAGAGGGAGTTACGGTGCATCAGCGGCGCTCGTGACCGGTGGCTCCGCCGTTGTCGCGGCGGTCCAGGGCGCGCTGCAGGGCTTCGGCGGCGTTCTTGCGGGCGGTCTCATCCATGGGTGCACAACTCCAACCATGACGCTGGGGTCCCCTGCCGGGCAGGGGGCGAGGGGTGCGCCGGAAGGGGCGGGGAGCGGGAGCCGCAGGGGTGGCCTGCGCGAAGGCACCGGCTCTCATCCGCCGATCGCTGGATCAAGCGAGACGTTCGGCTCTTACAACGCTAGGACGACTTCGCCGTTCTGTCGCCATGATTACTCGGACTTCCTACTATCTGAGACGGCAACCACACGAACGGCCCCCTGGCGGTTGCCAGGGGGCCGCGGGTCGCCCATGCCGTAGGCCAGGGCCAGGCCGGGTTCAGCCCATGTGCGGGTAGCGGTAGTCCGTCGGCGGGACCAGCGTCTCCTTGATCGCACGGGTGGACGTCCAGCGCATCAGGTTCTGCGCGGCGCCCGCCTTGTCGTTGGTGCCGGAGGCCCGGCCGCCGCCGAACGGCTGCTGGCCGACCACGGCGCCGGTCGACTTGTCGTTGATGTAGAAGTTGCCCGCGGCGTACCGCAGCACGTCCATGGCGTGCGCGGCGGCGGCCCGGTCACCGGCGATGATCGAGCCGGTCAGCGCGTACTTGGAGACGGACTCCATCTGCGCCAGCATCTGCTCGTAGTTCTCGTCCTCGTAGACGTGCACGGCGAGGAACGGGCCGAAGTACTCGTCCTGGAAGACCTCGTTCTCCGGGTCGGCGCAGACCACGACGGTCGGGCGGACGAAGTAGCCCACCGAGTCGTCGTACGTGCCGCCGGCGATGATCTCGCAGGTCGGGTCGGCCTTGGCGCGGTCGATGGCGGCCTTGTTCTTGGCGAAGGCCCGGTCGTCGATCACGGCACCGATGAAGTTGTCGAGGTCGGTGACATCGCCCATGGTGATGCCGTCCACCTCCGCCGCGAAGGCCTCCTTGAAGCCGCTGTCCCAGATGGAGCGCGGGATGTAGGCGCGGGAGGTCGCCGAGCACTTCTGGCCCTGGTACTCGAAGGCGCCGCGGGTCAGGGCGGTCTTCAGCACCGCCGGGTCGGCCGACGGGTGGGCGACCACGAAGTCCTTGCCGCCGGTCTCGCCGACGATCCGCGGGTAGTTCCGGTACTTCTCGATGTTGGCGCCCACCGTCTTCCACAGGTACTGGAAGGTCCTGGTGGAGCCGGTGAAGTGGATGCCCGCCAGCTCGGGGTGGTTCAGCGCCACCTCGGAGACCGCGATGCCGTCGCCGGTCAGCAGGTTGATGACGCCCTTGGGCAGGCCCGCCTCCTCCAGCAGCTCCATCAGCAGCACGGCGGCCCTGGTCTGCGTCGGGGACGGCTTCCAGATGACCACGTTGCCCATCAGCGCGGGCGCGGTCGGCAGGTTGCCCGCGATCGCCGAGAAGTTGAACGGCGTGATCGCGTAGACGAAACCTTCCAGCGGGCGGTGGTCGAGGCGGTTCCACACGCCCGGCGAGTTCGCCGGGGGCTGCTCGGCCAGGATCTGCCGGGCGTAGGCGACGTTGAACCGCCAGAAGTCGACCAGCTCGCAGGGGGTGTCGATCTCGGCCTGCTGGGCGGTCTTGGACTGGCCCAGCATGGTCGCGGCGGCGATCGTCTCCCGCCACGGCCCGGCCAGCAGCTCGGCGGCGCGCAGGATGATCGCGGCGCGGTCGTCGAAGGACATCTCGCGCCAGGCGGGCGCCGCGGCCAGCGCCGCGTCGATGGCGTCCCGCGCGTCCTGGGCGGTGGCGCCGCGCAGCGTGCCGAGCCGGGCCGCGTGGTTGTGCGGCTGTACGACGTCGAAGGGCTCCCCTCCGCCCATCCGCTTCACGCCGCCGATGGTCATCGGCAGGTCGACCGGGTTCTCGCTCAGCTCCTTGAGCTTCACTTCGAGACGGGAACGCTCCGGGCTGCCCGGCGCGTAGGAGTGCACCGGCTCGTTGACCGGAGTCGGGACCTGGGTCACGGCGTCCATGTGAGGGGGTCTCCTTCTACGTTGGGTGATGCTGTGGCGCCGGTCAGGCGCCGGGGACGAACGAGCGCAGGAAGAACGCGAGGTTCGCGGGGCGCTCGGCGAGTCGGCGCATGAAGTACCCGTACCAGTCTGCGCCGTACGGCACGTAAATGCGCATGCGCTCGCCCTCCGCCGCCAGGCGGCGCTGTTCGGCGGTGCGGATGCCGAAGAGCATCTGGAACTCGTAGTCACCGGGCTGCCGCCCGTTGCGCCGGGCCAGGTCCTGGCCGATGGCGATCATGCGCGGGTCGTGTGAGCCGATCATCGGGTACCCGCCGCCCGCCATCAGGATCTTCAGGCAGCGCACATAGGCCCGGTCCACCTCGCGCTTGTCCTGGTACGCGACCGAGGCGGGCTCCTTGTAGGCGCCCTTGACCAGCCGCACCCGGGAGCCCGGGGTGGCCAGGCGGCGGCAGTCGTCCTCGGTGCGGAACAGGTAGGACTGCACGACGGCGCCGGTGCCCGGGTGCTCCTTGCGCAGTTCGTCGAGGATGGCCAGGGTCGAGTCGACCGTGGTGTGGTCCTCCATGTCGAGGGTGACCGTGGTGCCCGCGGCGGTGGCCGCCTCGGCGACCTCGCGGACGTTCTCCAGCGCGATGTCGTGCCCGTCCACCGGAAGCGCCTGGCCGAAGGCGGACAGCTTCACCGACACCTCGGCGTGCTTGCCGAGCCCTTCGGCGGCGATGGCCTCCAGCAGCCGGAGGTAGGCGTCGCGGGTGGCGTTGGCGGTGACCCGGTCGGTGACGTCCTCGCCCAGGTGATCGAGGGTGACCTCAAGCCCGGCGGCGGTCAGCGCCCGGACGTTGGCCATGGCGGGCCGCAGTTCGTCACCGGCGACGAAGCGGTCCACGACCGGCCGGGTGACGGGGGCGGCCGCGACGATGCGGCGCATGCGGTCGCTGCGCGAGGCGGCGAGCAACACGGGACCCAGCACGGGGCTCCTCCAATGTGCGCGTAGAGCAAGGGTGCAAGGAGCCCGTACGCGTGCGGCGAGGCATGCGAAGTGACCACTTCGCGCAGGTGGCTCCGCCATGAAATCTAGGTTTCCCCCTCACCGTGAGCTATCGACAGGTGTCACGCATCCGTGACCGACCCCTCATACACATGTATGAGGGACAATGGCCCGGTGCGCGGGGACTACAGCGACTACCAGGAACTCGTCGACGAGGTGTCGGCGCTGCTCGGCGCGCCCGCGACCCTGGAGGACCGGGACTTCCGGCTGATCGCCTTCTGCGCGCACGACAGCGAGGCGGGCGCGATGGACCCCATCCGCACCCGCTCCATCCTGACCCGCGGCTCCACCGCCGAGGTCCGCTCCTGGTTCGAGGGCTTCGGTATCGCGCGGGCGCAGGCGCCGGTGCGCATCCCGGCGGATCCGGAGGCCGGGATACGGGCGCGGATCTGTCTGCCGGTCCGGCACCGGGGCGTGGTCTACGGCTATGTGTGGCTGCTGGACGACGGGCAGGCCCGGCCGCTGGGGGCGGCGATGGCGGTCGCAGCGCGCATCGGCACCCTGCTGGCCGCGGAGGCACGCGCCGGAGCCGACCTCGGCCGGGAGCTGCTGGCGCTGATCACCGGACCGCGGGAGCGCCGGGAGGCCGCGGAGCACGTGCTGCGCGCGACCCTCGGCCGGGCCGCGGACGGACCGTTCGCACTGCTCTGCGTGAGCCCGTGGGACACCGCGGACACCGACGAGGACACCGACGCGCTGCCGGACGTACGCGCAGTGCCGGGCACCGCGGCGCTGTGCCCGGTGCGCGACGAGGGGCTGGCGGCACTGGTGCGGCTGCGCTCACCGGACGTGGTGACCCCGGCCCGGACCGCCGCCGTCCGGCTGCTGGAGTCGTCCCGTGCCCGGGGCGCCGCCGGTATCAGTGAACCCCGGCCGGGACTCGGGGAGTTGGCGGACGCCTGGCGCGAGGCGGCGGGCGCGGCGCGGGCGGTTCGGGCGCAGCCGCGGCTGGGGCCGGTGGCGCAGTGGTCGCACATCGGGCCGTACCGGCTGCTGACCGCTCTGCCGGCCGGCGCGGACCGCAGTGTGGCCGAGTTGCTGCGGCCCGCGCACACCGAACTCGCCCACACCGCCGAGGTGTTCCTGGACTGCGCGGGCCAGGCGGGCCGCGCGGCGGCGGCGCTGGCGATCCACCGGCAGACGCTCTACTACCGGCTGTCCCGGGTCGAGCGGCTGACCGGGCTCGACCTGGACGAGGGCGAGGACCGGCTGCTGCTGCACATGGCCCTGAAGGCGGCCAGGTTGTGACCGTCGTCCGCTCAGGACGAGGTGCACACCCTGGACAGCTCGGCCGCCGCGTCGCCCAGCGGCTTCACGTCCGGCGAACCGCCGCTGTCGGCCGCGGCCTTGACGCCCCGCGCGGCCTTGGCCACATCGTCGGCCGCCTTGCGCTGGTCGACGTTGTGACTGTTCCTGGCCATGTCCTTGACGTCCCGCTGGAGCTTGTGGAACGACTGGGACGTCTGCTTGCGCCGCTCGGAGTCCACCAGGTTCCCCACGTTGGTGACCGCGGCCACCACGTCCTGCACATCCCCGGTGATCCTCAGCGCCGACCTGCCGCAGTCCGCCGATGTGTTCAGGTCGTTGCAGGCCGTGAAGCCGGGGACCGCCAACGCGACCCCGAGCACGACGCACACCGCCCGGCCCCGTAAGGACATCCCTGTGGCCCCTCCCCCTTGGCACCCGAACCGCCATGCTAGGGCCTGCCTGGCGAGCGTTGGCGGGTCGATGTCCAGATCGCGCCATGGAGGGCTGCTCGGCGGTGCGGCGCCAACCCGCACGGCGAACAGACAGCAGCGGCCCGCCGCCCCGGGAGGGCGACGGGCCGGACGGGTCGGGCAACCCCGCGGTCAGTCCACCAGGTTGACCGCGCGCGCCGAGGTGGCGCCGATCTCCTGGGCGATCTCGGCCAGTACGGGCTGCGGGATGGAGTCGTCCACGGTCAGGGCGACCAGCGCCTCGCCGCCCTCGGTGGTACGGGCCACCTGCATACCGGCGATGTTGATCCCGGCGTCACCGAGGATCCGGCCGATGATGCCGACGATGCCGGGGCGGTCACCGTAGCGCAGGAAGGCCATGTGCTCGGTGAGGACCAGGTCCACGTCGAAGTCGCCGACTCCGACGATCTTCAGGATGTGCTTCGGGCCCGCGAGCGTCCCGGAGACCGACACCTCGTCGCCGCCCGCCAGCGTGCCTCGCACGGTCACCAGGTTGCGGTGCTCGGGCGATTCCGAGCTGGTGGTCAGCCGGACCTCGACGCCGCGCTCCTGGGCGAACAGCGGGGCGTTCACATAGCTGACCGTTTCTGCGACGACATCCTCGAACACGCCCTTGAGCGTGGAGAGTTCGAGCACCTTGACGTCGTGCTGGGTGATCTCGCCGCGCACCTCGACGTCCAGGCGCACCGCGACCTCGCCGGCGAGGGCGGTGAAGATGCGGCCGAGCTTCTCGGCGAGCGGCAGTCCGGGTCGTACGTCCTCGGCGATCACACCGCCCTGCACGTTGACCGCGTCCGGCACCAACTCGCCTGCCAGCGCGAGCCGTACGGACTTGGCGACCGCGATGCCCGCCTTCTCCTGGGCCTCGCCGGTGGACGCGCCAAGGTGCGGGGTGGCGACGACGGAGTCGAACTGGAACAGCGGGGAGTCGGTGCACGGCTCGGTGGAGAACACGTCCAGGCCCGCGCCCGCGACCCGGCCCTCCTTCAACGCCGAGGCCAGCGCCTCCTCGTCGACGATGCCGCCGCGGGCGGCGTTGACGATCCGGACGCTCGGCTTGACCCGGTGCAGCGCCTCGTCGCCGATCAGGCCGAGGGTCTCGGGCGTCTTGGGCAGGTGCACGGTGATGAAGTCGGAGACCTCCAGCAGCTCGTCCAGCGAGAGCAGCTTGACGCCCATCTGCGCGGCGCGCGCGGGCTGTACGTAGGGGTCGTAAGCGACGATCTTCATCCCGAACGCGGACATCCGCTGGGCGACCAGCACGCCGATGCGGCCGAGGCCGACCACGCCCAGGGTCTTCTCGGACAGTTCGACGCCGGTGTACTTGCTGCGCTTCCACTCGCCGTTCTTCAGCGCGGAGTTGGCCTGCGGGATGTTGCGGGCGGTGGCGATGATCAGGCCGCAGGCCAGCTCGGCGGCGGTGACGATGTTGGAGGTCGGCGCGTTGACGACCATCACGCCCGCCTTGGTGGCGGCGGAGACGTCCACGTTGTCCAGGCCGACCCCGGCGCGGGCCACGACCTTGAGTTTCCGGGCGGCGGCGATCGCCTCGGCGTCGACCTTGGTGGCGCTGCGGACCAGGATCGCGTCGACGTCGGTGATGGAGGCCAGCAGCTCGGAACGGTCGGCGCCGTTGCAGTGCCGGATCTCGAAGTCCGGCCCGAGCGCGTCGACGGTCGCGGGCGACAGCTCCTCGGCGATGAGTACGACAGGCTTGGTGGTTGAAGCAGTGCTCACGGAGTCCTCACTTGTCCTTCGGGCTGGCCGGTCCCGTACGGCCGCTCCAGAGAGGGAGGGATGGCATGCCGCGTGGAAGACGCACGACGCTGTGAGCCTGACGCGCTTGTTAACGAATTGTATCGGCGGACCACCGCGCGTCTCCCGCCGTTCCGTAAGGATCACCCTCACGGGTCTATACGCCGCGGCTAACCACAACCAGGACGGGGGACACGGGGGCGCGGCCCGCGCGAGGAGGTCCGGGGGCCGGAGCCCCCGGACCGGAACCAACCGCGCCGGAGGCGTTACGCCTCGTCGTCCACCCAGCTCATCAGCTTGCGCAGCTCCTTGCCGGTGGTCTCCAGCAGGTGGTTGCTGTCGGCCTTCTTGTACTCGTTGTACTTGGGCAGACCCGCGTTGTACTCGTTGATCCAGTTCCGCGCGAACGTGCCGTCCTGGATCTCGCCGAGGACCTTCTTCATCTCCGCCTTGGTGGCGTCGGTGATGATCCGCGGACCGGTGACGTAGTCACCCCACTCGGCGGTCTCGGAGATCGACCAGCGCATCTTCTCCAGGCCGCCCTCGTACATCAGGTCGACGATCAGCTTGAGCTCGTGCAGGCACTCGAAGTACGCGATCTCCGGCTGGTAGCCCGCCTCGACCAGGGTCTCGAAGCCCGCCTTGACCAGCGCGGAGGCGCCACCGCACAGCACCGCCTGCTCGCCGAACAGGTCGGTCTCGGTCTCCTCGGTGAACGTGGTCTTGATGACGCCCGCCCGGGTTCCGCCGATGCCCTTGGCGTACGAGAGCGCCAGCGCGAACGCGTTGCCGCTGGCGTCCTGCTCGACCGCGACGATGCACGGCACCCCGCGCCCCTCCTCGTACTGGCGGCGCACCAGGTGGCCCGGGCCCTTGGGGGCGACCATGCACACGTCCACGTTCGCCGGGGGCTTGATCAGGTCGAAGCGGATGTTGAACCCGTGCCCGAAGAACAGCGCGTCGCCGTCCTTGAGGTTGCCCTTGATGGCGTCCTCGTAGACCTTGGCCTGGATCGGGTCCGGCACCAGGACCATGATCACGTCAGCCTCGGCGGCCGCCTCGGCCGGGGTGACCACGCGCAGGCCCTGCTCCTCGGCCTTCACCCGCGACTTGGAGCCCTCGGGCAGGCCGACCCGCACGTCCACTCCCGAGTCGCGCAGCGACAGCGCGTGGGCGTGGCCCTGGCTTCCGTAGCCGAGAACCGCGACCTTGCGGCCCTGGATGATGGACAGGTCGGCGTCTTCGTCGTAGAACAGCTCGGCCACTTGGGACTTCTCCTTGGCTGATGTGAAGGTTGCGCCTCCCACCGTATGCCGGTGGGTGGAAGGGGGTCTTGACGGTCTCGCCATGCGGTCGGCGGACCGGTTACGCGCTGCGGTCCAGGGCGCGCAGCGAGCGGTCGGTGATGGAGCGGGCGCCGCGGCCGATGGCGATGGTGCCGGACTGGACCAGTTCCTTGATCCCGAACGGCTCCAGCATCTTCAGCAGCGCCTCCAGCTTCTCGCTGCCGCCGGTGGCCTCGATGGTGACCGCCTCCGGTGAGACGTCGACGGTCTTGGCGCGGAACAGCGAGACGATCTCGGTGATCTGCGAGCGGGTCTCGTTGTCTGCGCGGACCTTCACCAGGACGAGTTCCCGCTGCACCGCCGCTGACGGCTCCAACTCGACGATCTTGAGCACGTTGATCAACTTGTTGAGCTGCTTGGTGACCTGCTCCAGCGGCAGCTCCTCCACCACGTTGACCACGATGGTGATGCGGGAGATGTCGGGGTGCTCGGTGGTGCCGACGGCGAGCGAGTCGATGTTGAAGCCGCGGCGCGAGAACAGCGCGGTGATCCGGGCCAGCACGCCCGGCTTGTTCTCCACCAGGACGGAGAGCGTGTGCTTGGACATAACGGCGGTTCTTCCTTCGCTTCCTGGCTCGGTCCTGGTCTCAGTCATCCATGTCGCCGAAGTCCGGGCGGACTCCGCGCGCGGCCATCACCTCGTCGTTGGAGGTGCCCGCGGCGACCATCGGCCAGACCATCGCGTCCTCGTGGCAGATGAAGTCCACCACCACGGTGCGGTCGTTGATGGAGTTGGCCTTCTCGATCACCGCGTCGAGGTCGGCGGGGTCCTCGCAGCGGATGCCCACGCAGCCCATCGCCTCGGCGAGCTTGACGAAGTCGGGGGTGCGGGTGCCGAGGTTGGCCTGCTTCTCCTCTGCCGCGGGGCCGGAGTGCAGCACGGTGTTGGAGTACCGCTCGTTGTAGAACAGGGTCTGCCACTGGCGGACCATGCCCAGCGCGCCGTTGTTGATGATGGCGACCTTGATCGGGATGTCGTTCAGCGCGCAGGTGACCAGTTCCTGATTGGTCATCTGGAAGCAGCCGTCGCCGTCGATCGCCCACACCGCGGCGTCCGGCATGCCCGCCTTGGCGCCCATCGCGGCCGGGACCGCGTAGCCCATCGTCCCGGCGCCGCCGGAGTTCAACCAGGTGTACGGCTTCTCGTAGTTGATGTACTGCGAGGCCCACATCTGGTGTTGGCCGACCCCGGCCGCGTAGATGGTGTTGGGCGGCGCCAGTTGGCCGATGCGCTCGATGACCTGCTGCGGGGACAGGCTGCCGTCGTCCGGCAGGTCGTAGCCGAGCGGGTACGTCTTGCGCCAGGAGTCGATCTGGGCCCACCAGTCGGCGTAGTCGCCGCGGTGGCCGGCCTCGTGCTCCGCCTGGACCGCGACGATCAGATCGGCGATGACCTCGCGGGCGTCACCGACGATCGGCACGTCGGCGGCCCGGATCTTGCCGATCTCGGCCGGGTCGACATCGGCGTGCACGATCTTGGCGTGCGGGGCGAAGGTGTCGACCTTGCCGGTCACCCGGTCGTCGAACCTGGCGCCGAGCGCGATCAGCAGGTCGGCCTTCTGCAGCGCGGTGACCGCGGAGACCGAGCCGTGCATCCCGGGCATGCCGACGTGCTGCGGGTGGCTGTCCGGGAAGGCGCCCAGCGCCATCAGCGTGGTGGTGACCGGCGCGCCGGTCAGCTCGGCCAGGATCCGCAGCTCCTCGGTGGCCTGGGCCTTGAGCACCCCGCCGCCGACGTACAGCACCGGCCGCTTGGCCTGGACGATCAGCTTGGCGGCCTCGCGGATCTGCTTGGCGTGCGGCTTGGTCACCGGGCGGTAGCCGGGCAGGTCGGTCTGCGGCGGCCAGCTGAAGACGGTCTGCGCCTGGAGCGCGTCCTTGGCGATGTCCACCAGGACCGGTCCCGGGCGTCCGGTGGAGGCGATGTGGAACGCCTCGGCGATGGTGTGCGGGATGTCCTCGGCCTTGGTCACCAGGAAGTTGTGCTTGGTGATCGGCATGGTGATGCCGCAGATGTCCGCCTCCTGGAAGGCGTCCGTACCGATCGACTTGGAGCTGACCTGGCCGGTGATCGCGACCAGCGGCACCGAGTCCATGTGCGCGTCGGCGATCGGCGTCACCAGGTTGGTCGCACCGGGCCCCGAGGTGGCCATGCACACCCCGACCTTGCCGGTGGCCTGTGCGTAGCCGGTGGCGGCGTGGCCCGCGCCCTGCTCGTGGCGGACGAGGATGTGGCGCACGCGCTTCGAGTCGAACATCGGGTCGTAGGCGGGAAGGATGGCCCCGCCGGGAATGCCGAATACGGTGTCGGCGCCGACTTCCTCCAGAGAGCGGATGAGGGACTGGGCACCCGTCACGTGCTCGGTGACGGGCTGTGCTGCCTGTGCCGCGCTGCGGGCCCGCGGCTGCGGATGGTGGGCCCCAGTGGCCTGCTCGGTCATCTGCGTTTCTCTTCTCGAAGAGGCCGCCCCGGCTCAATGGTATGAGGGGCGGTAGGTGCCAGTGCAACAAAAAACCCCTCGTGCCGTTAGGCAAGCGAGGGGAGCGCGCCGGTGCTGTCAGCGGGGCGGACGAGTGGCCCCGGGATCAGCCGACGCGCTTTCCAAGTACGAGAATTCGGGTGCGCATGGCTCCGACCCTCCTCCCCCTTGGTCACCAGTGTCAAGTGGGTGGGACGGACGTCTCATTATGTGAGCGCGATGGTTTTATGTGAGCGCCGTGTTCTGCTGGTCAGAGGACACCCCCCGAAGCCCCATCCCGCTACCCGCGGGTACGACATCGCGTTCCGCGCACATCGGCACCGGGTAGCCGCCGCGGGCCAGCGAGCCGCGCAGCCGCGGTTCGTCCAGCGGCCCGGAGAACGCCATGCCCTGCCCGTGCGTGCACCCCATCTCGCGCAGCGCCACCACCTGCTCGGGTCGGTCCACGCCGTCGGCCACCGAGCGCAGGCCGAGGTCGCGGGCGATCCGCAGCAGCCCGGCGGTGATCTTGTGTACCCGGGCCGACTCCACCAGGTCCGCGGTGAAGGCCCGGTCCAGCCGCACCACGTCGACCGGCAGCCTGCGCAGCGCCAGCATGCCCGCGTAGCCGGTGCCGAACCCCTCCAGCGCGATGGTCACCCCCGCGCGGCGCAGCGCGAGCAGCCGCCGCTCCAACTCGTCCAGGCAGATCCCCGGATCGTGGCCGGTGAGCGCCAGCACCAGCGCACCGGCGGGCAGCTCATGGCGGGCCAGCAGCGACTCCACCGTCTTGGGCGGCAGATCGCGGCCCATCAACCGCCGCGCCGACATCCGCACCGACACCGGCACCCGATGTCCCATACGGTGCCGGTGCGCGGCCTGTTCGACGGCCTGCTCCAGCATCCAGCGGCTGACCTCGGCGCGGTCCTCGTCCACCTCCCGGCGTTGGTCGGCGAGCCGCAGGAACTCGGCCGGGGTGAACAGGATGCCCTGGGCGGACCGCCAGCGGGCCTGCGCCTCGACGGCGTCCACCACTCCGCTCTCCAGGTCCACCACGGGCTGGTGCAGCAAGGTGAACTCGCCTTTGTCCAGGGCGTTTCGCAGCCGTTCGGCCAGCTCCGCGCGGCGCGCCACCTCGGCCTGCATCTGCGGCGCGTACACCTCCACGCGGTTCTTGCCCGCGGACTTCGCCCGGTACATGGCCAGGTCGGCGTTGCGCATCAGCTCGGCCGGGCCGATGCCGGGTCCGGCGAAGGCCACGCCGATGCTGGCGGCCACCCGTACCGTGGTCTCCCCGACCCGCTGCCCGGTGCGCTCGGCGGTGGTGCCGCGCGCGCCGTCGGACGGGCCGCCGCGGGCCGCGTTGCCCGCCAGTACGGCGTAGGGCTCGGACAGGGTCATCCGCAGCCGTTCGGCGATCTCCACTATCTGCTGCTCGCGCACGTGCCGGTCACCCTTGCCACCACAGATGAGGGCGGCGAACTCGTCGCCGCCCAGCCGTGCCGCCGTGTCCCCGGCCCGTACCGACTCCTGGAGCCTGCGGGCGGCCTGGATGAGGAGTTCGTCCCCGGCCTGGTGGCCCACGGTGTCGTTGACCGCCTTGAAGCCGTCCAGGTCGATGTAGAGCACGGCGGCCTCGCCGTCGTCGGCTCGGCGGCCGCCGAGCGCCTGTCGTACCCGCTCGGAGAACAGCGCGCGGTTGGGCAGGTCGGTGAGCGGGTCGTGGGAGGCGTTGTGCTGCAACTGGGCCTGGAGCCGTACCCGTTCGGTCACATCGCGGCTGTTGAAGATCAGGCCGCCCTGGTAGCGGTTGACGGAGGACTCCACGTTGAGCCAGCCGCCGTCGCCGGAGCGGATGCGGCACTCGATACGGGTGGCGGGCTCCTCGGAGGGCGGTGCGGCAAGGAACCGCCGCACCTCGTGCAGCACTCTGCCGAGGTCCTCCGGATGGATGTGCGACGCGAGTTCGGTGCCCACCATCTGCTCGGCGTCCCGCCCGTAGACACCCTTGGCGGCGGGGCTGACGTAGCGCAGGACGCCGGTGTGCGCGGCGATCATGATCACATCGCTGGACCCCTGGACCAGGGAGCGGAAGTGGTTCTCCTTCTGGGCCAGTTCCTGGGTCAGCGCGATGTTGTCGAGCAGCATGATGCCCTGGCGCGCCACCAGTACGAGGGCGACCGTGCAGCCGGTGAACAGCACCACCCGGTCGATCTTCCGACCGTTGAGCACGTTGTACAGGATCCCCAACGTGCAGACGGCGGCGGCGAGATACGGGGTGAGCGCGCCCAGCGAACCGTTGCCCCTGGGGTCCGGTGAGCCGTGCGGCGGTACCGTACGGCGGGTTGTGTCCCGTTTGCCGACCCATGGCGCGTACGCCAGCAGTATGCTCCCGGCGAACCAGCCCGCGTCGAGGATCTGCCCCGAGCGGTAGTGCTCACGCAGCAGCGGCGAGGTGAACAGCGCGTCGCACAGCACGGTCAGGGCGAGTGCCGCGATCGCGGTGTTGACCGCGGAGCGGTTGGCCGAGGAGCGCCTGAAGTGCAACGCCAGCACCATGGAAACCAACATGATGTCCAGTACCGGATAGGCCAGCGACAGTGCGATGCTGGCCGTGCTGCGGCCGTCCCACTGCGCGGTACGGGCCAGCGCCAGGCTCCAGGTCAACGTCAGCAGCGAGCCGCCGATCAACCAGGCGTCCAGGCCGAGGCAGATCCAACCCGCCCTGTTCACCGGGCGTTTGGCGAGCACCAGCAGGCCGATGATGGCCGGCGGTGCGAACAGCAGGAAGCAGAAGTCGGCGGCGGAGGCCCGGGGTACGGCCTCGCGCAGCACCAGTTCGTACCATCCCCAGACGGCGTTGCCCGCCGCGACCATCGCGGAGGAGACGGCGAACAGCACCCAGGCGGGCCGGTTCCGGCCGGGGACGGAGCGCGCGTACCACAGGCACGACGCACAGGCGGTCAACGCTGCGCCGGACAGCCCGAAGTCACCCATGAACTGCGCGAGGGCGGGCGAGCCCCAGCCCAGGGCGGCGCCGGCGGCGTAGCCGCCACAGAGCACGGCGACGAGGAGTTGGGGCACGAGTGCCGTCCGTCCGCCAGCGGCGGACGGACCGGAGAGCACCGCCCCGGACGCGCTCATCCGACCGCCCGGCACCGCACCCGGCGGTGTGTCCGTACCGGTGAGAATCTCCATTCGCCGCACATCGCCCGTCATCCCCCTCGCGTCCTGAAGCGCGTCCTGAAGTGTCCGGTCTCCGGTTCTCGGCAACCGACCGGACAGTTTCGTTCCGGTGCGCGTTGTTCATCTCCGGTGCGCGCCAGGGCCAAGCGTGGCCTGTTCGGCGCACCCCCGATCGGGACGATACACCAGATCCGTCACTCAGGGACATAGCTCCTCTACACAGCGTAATCGGGCAGATGATGGCGGTTTCGGAGCGTGTTCATCTGATGCCTTTCGGTCAGAACTTCGGGGGCTCGGGGGCGCTGACGGTGTTGCGCAGCGGCTCCCCGGTGAGGTAACGGCGCAGTTGCTCAACGAGTAGGCGCCGGGCGCGCGGCGGGAACGCGGAGGAACTCCCGCCCACATGCGGGGAGATGAGTACTCCCGGCGCGTGCCACAGCGGATGCCCTGGAGGCAGCGGTTCCGGGTCGGTGACGTCGAGGGCCGCGGTCAGCCGTCCTGACTCCAGCTCGGCCAGCAGCGCCTTGGTGTCCACCACGGCGCCGCGCCCCACGTTGACCAGCAGGGCGCCGTCCGGCATCCGGGCCAGGAACTCCGCGTTCACCAGGTGCCGGGTCTCCTCGGTGAGCGGGGTCACCAGGATCACCACATCGGCGCCGGGCAGCAGCCGCGGCAGCTCGGCCATGGCGTGCACCGGGCCGCGTTCGGCCTCCCGCGCCGAACGCGCCACCCGCACCACCTCGCACTCGAACGGGGTGAGCCGGTCCTCGATCGCGGCGCCGATCGCACCGTAACCGACGATGACCACCGTCCGGTCGGCCAGCGCCGGGTACATCCCGGCGTACCACTTCTCGTTGTCCTGGCCCCGCACGAAGCGCGGGATGCCGCGCAGTGAAGCGAGGGTGAGGGTGACCGCCAACTCGGCGGTGCTGGCGTCGTGCACCCCGCGGGCGTTGCACAGCACCGTCTCCCGCGGCACCTCGTCCTGTACGTGGTCGACCCCGGCGGTGAGCGTCTGCACCACGCCGGGCCGGGCGCCGTGGCGCAGCGGCCGGGTGGCGACCTCGGCGCCGCGCATGTACGGCGGTACGTAGAAGTCGATGTTACGGGGGTCGGCCGGGAACTCGTCCTCGCCGTCCCAGCGCACGTACTCGGGCCCCTCGGGGAGCCCGTCGATGGTGGCCGGGTCCATCGGCAGCCAGACCGTCACGGGAGTGTTCGCGCTTCGCACCATGCTCTGGAGGCTATGCGATGGCCTGTACGAACGCGCCTTCTACCGGCGCGTTACCTTGGGGGGCGCCCTGCTGGTCAGCGCTGCGGCGCGGAGCGCCTCCTTCGAGAGCGGTGGGGGGGCGACGGGCGGGAAGCTTCAGGAGGACGGGGCCAAGGTGGAGCGCAGGTCGATCGGTGCGGCAGCCCTCGAAGTGGGCGCGGTGGGGCTGGGTTGCATGCCGATGAGTTGGGCGTACACCACTTCGCAGCAGGACGGCGAGGGCTCGTTGCGCGCCGTGCACGCGGCACTCGACGCGGGCACCACGCTGCTCGACACGGCCGACATGTACGGCCCGTTCACCAACGAGCTTCTGGTGGGGCGGGTGTTGAAGGAGCGGCGGCAGGATGCCTTCCTCTCCACCAAGTGCGGTCTGCTCGTCGGCGACCAGCACATCGTGGCCAACGGCCGCCCCGGCTACATAAGAAGGGCCTGCGACGCCTCGCTGCGCCGGTTGCAGACCGATGTGATCGACCTGTACCAGCTGCACCGGGTGGACCCCGAGGTACCGATCGAGGAGACCTGGGGCGCGATGGCGGAACTTGTCGCCGCGGGCAAGGTGCGTTCGCTGGGGTTGTGCGCGGTGGGCGCGCGCGGCAACCGGCGCTACGGAACGGGATTGCACACCGAGACGGTGCGCCAGCTGGAGCGGGCGCAGCAGGTGTTCCCGGTGAGCTGTGTGCAGGCCGAGCTGTCGGTGTGGGCCAGGGAGGCGCTGGATGAGTTGCTGCCGTGGTGCGCGGTGCGCGGCGTCGGCCTGATGGCGGCGATGCCGCTCGGCAACGGCTTCCTGACCAGCACGCTCACCCCGGGCCAGGGCTTCGAACCGGACGACGTACGAGCCCGGCATCCGCGGTTCACGGCCGAGATGATGGCCGCCAACCAGCCCATCGTGGCCGGCTTGCGCCGGGTCGCGGTACGGCACGGGGCGACTCCCGGGCAGGTCGCGCTGGCCTGGGTGCTGGCGCAAGGCCGGCACGTGGTGCCGGTACCGGGCACGAAGCGGGCCCACTGGGCCCGGGAGAACGCGGCGGCGGCGGAACTACGGCTGTCTGCGGCGGACTTGGCGGAAGTCACGGGTTTGCCGCCTGCCAGGGGGTCGTGGGACTGAGGGTTGCCCGGCGGCGGTTTGGTCGCGGTGGGTTGGAGACCACCGGTCTGGGCCGTCGCGGTTGCTCACCACCGCGACGGGTCCCTTTCCGGGGCTAACCCCGGCCCCCATCAGGCAGAGCCCTTTCGCGAGTTGCCCCCGATGAGAGCCGTCGCGGCGGGAGGGGCGTGCCCCACCCCCGTGGGGGCGCGCGCCTCCCGCCGCCGTCAGTGGGGAGCCGCTGGGGCGGGTTCCGGGGCGAACAGCCTCAGGCGGTGCGCCAGCGCCGCCGCCTCACCGCGGTTGGAGACCGCCAACTTGGCCAGGATGTTGGAGACATGGACGCTCGCCGTCTTCGGCGAGATGAACAGTTCCTCGGCGATCCGCCGGTTGCTCCGCCCCGCCGCGACCAACCGCAGCACATCGCGCTCGCGTGGCGTCAGGCCCAACTCCTCGGCCGGGTCCTGGCCGTCGCCGTCGGACGTCTCGTCCAACGACAGGCGGGCCCGCCGGGCCAGCAGCTGTGTGCCCTCGCGCAGTGGACCGGCGCCCATTCGCTCGGCGGCCGCGTGGGCCAGGGCGAGCGGACGCGCGGCGCGCTGCCGGGCCTCGCCGTCCGCGCCGGAGGCGAGCAGCGCACGCGCCCACTGGAACCGGGCGGTCGCCAACTGGTACGGCCGCTCCAGCGGTTCGAAGGCGGCGACCACCTCGGCCCACAGCCCGGGGGTGTCCCGGCCCTCGGCGCGCAGCAGTTCGGCGTCCACCAGCCGTGCGTACGCCTGCCACACCGGGACGGTGCCGGGCAGCCGTCGCGCCGCGAGCCGTATGCGGCCCAGGACTTCGGCCCGGTCCGGTGCGGCGACGGGCAGCCCACCGGCGTCCGCCTCCGCGCTGGCCGCCGCGAGCAGCAGCGGCCAGGCGTGCCGCTGGGTGCCGGGCGGGAAGCCCTCCGCCAGCGCCTCGTCCAGTGCGGCGCGGGCGTCCTGGATCCGGCCGCGGGCCGCGGCGAGGCTGAGGGTCTGCCGCAGCGTGGGGATGGTGTACTGCGGCTGCGGATTGTGGGTGCCGTAGTGTTCGCGGGAGACGGCCAGTTCACGCTCGGCGGTGTCCAGCTCGCCCCGGGCCAGTGCGAGTTGGGTGAGTCTGCTGGCCGCGGCGGCGCGGGGGTTGGCTCCAGCGGCCAGGCGCCGCGCGGACAGCGCCGCTTCCTCGGCTTCGGCCCAACGCCCGAGTGAGAACAGCGACTCCGCGAGGTTGCAGTACAACCACGCCCTGGCGTCGGACAGTCCGAACCGGCGCACCACCTCGACGCCCCTGAGCGCCGCCTGAACCGCCTGGTCGGAGCGGCCGACCCCTTCGAGGGCGGAGGCGTAGTTGACGTAGCAGCGGCCGAGCACGCCGACGTTGCCGATCTCGGTGACCCGCTCGCACAGCTCGGCCATCTCGGCCAGGCCGTCCGCGACATCTCCGGAGTCCACCTTGAGCCAGCCGAGGGTGAGCCTGGCGTGCACTTCGGTGCCCTCGGCGCCCACCAACCGGGCCAGTTCCACCGCCCGTTCCGCCGTGCTGAACGCTTCGGGGCCCGGCTCGTGCAGCGCGCACCAGCCCGCCACCTGGGCCAGCACCTCGGCATGTACTGCGGACGGCGGCAGACCGCGCACCAGTTCCTGGGCGCGGCTGAGTTCCGCCCAACCGTCGCCCCGGCCCAGGCCCTCCAGCAGCTTGCCGCGCTGGGTCCAGAACCAGGCGGCGCGCAGGGCGTCCGCACCGTCGTCCAGGGCGCGCAGCGCCCGCTTGATGATGGACAGCGCCCGCTCGCGCTCTCCGGACAGATGGGCGGCGACCACCGTCTCGGCGAGCAGGTCGAGGTGGCTGAGCGCCTCGTCGTCGCAGCCGCAGGCCGGGTACACGTCCACCTGGTCGAAGGGGCGCTGCGCCTGGCGGATGTGCGGCGGGGTGTCCTCCCACAGCTCCAACGCCCGGTCCAGCAGCCGCATCTGCTCCGCGTAGGCGTACCGACGGCGGGCGTCCACGGAGGCGGCGAGCACCGCGGGCAGCGCCTTGGCCGGGTCATGGGCGTGGTACCAGTAGCTGGCCAGCCGGGCCGCGCGCTGGTCGGCGCGGACCAGCGCGGGATCGGCCTCCAGGGCTTCGGCGTAACGGCGGTTGAGCCGGGAGCGCTCGCCGGGCAGCAGATCGTCGACCACCGCCTCCCGGACCAGGGCGTGCCGGAACCGGTAGCCGTCGCCGTCGGCGGTGGGCAGCAGGATGTTGGCGCCGACGGCGTCCCGCAGCGCCTCGATCAACTGCTCCTCCCCGAGCCCGGCCACCGCGGCGAGTAGCGGATACTCCACCTCGGAGCCGCCCTCGGCGGTGATCCGCACCACCCGCTGGGCGTCCTCCGTCAGCGCCTCGACCCTTACCAGCAGCAGGTCGCGCAGCGATTCGCTCAGTCCGCTCCCGCAGCCCTTGGCGATGCTGCGCGCCAACTCCTCGACGAAGAAGGCGTTTCCCTCGGAGCGCTCGAAGACCCGGTCGACCAGGGCGGGGCCGGGCTCGGTGCCGTTGATCCCGGCCAACTGGGCGTGCACCTCGGCCCGGTTGAAGCGGCGCAGCTCGATGCGGCGCACCACGCGCATGCGGTCGGTCTCGGCGAGGAACGGCCGCAGCGGATGGCGGCGGTGGATGTCGTCGGAGCGGTAGGTGGCGATCACCACCAGCCGGGCCCGGTGCGGCGAGCGGAACAGATAGCCGAGCAGTTCGCGGGTGGAGCTGTCCGCCCAGTGCAGGTCCTCGATGGCGACGACCAGCGTACGGTCCGCGGCGAGCCGCTCCAGCAGCCGGGCGGTCAGCTCGAACAGCCGGGCCCGGCCGGTCTCGTTGTGCGCCTCGCGGGTGGCCTCGCCCAACTCCGGCAGCAGCCGGGCCAGTTCACCCTCCACTCCGGCGGCGGCCGTGGCCAGCTCGTCCCCCAACTGCCGGTGCAGTACCCGCAGCACGGTGGCCACCGGGGCGAACGGCAGCCCGTCGCAGCCCATTTCGACGCAGCCGCCGGTCGCGGTGACCGCGCCCGCGGCGCGGCAGCGGCCCAGGAACTCCTCAAGCAGCCTGCTCTTGCCGACCCCCGCCTCGCCGCCGACCAGCAACGCCTGCGGCTCGCCCGCGTTGGCGCGGGCGAGCGCGGCGTCGAGGTCGGTCAGCTCGCGGATGCGGCCGACGAACACCGGGGACACGGGCTGCGTCTGCACGATGCCGAGCATCGCACAGGGGTCTGACAATCCGGTGCGCGGTGTACTGCGGACCGGCGCGATGGCCGTCATACCGGCTGGTCAGCCGACCAGGCGCGGGTGGATGAGGGAGCGCAGCCGGGCCACCGCACGACCGCGGGCGGGCGGCGCGTCGTCCTGGCCGCGGCGCGCCTCCTGGGCCCGCCGCCACTTGCAGGCGTCCCGCCGCAGCTCGGCGGCGCGGGACCGGATCTCGGACTCGTAGTAGTACATGACTCCCCCTGTGAACGTGGTGACTTGGGCTTTTCGATCTGCCCCAAGCCTCGTCTCCCAGGGGGTGCGCCACATCGGGCGAGTTACCGATCTATGCGGTACCGGATGCCTTAGGCCGTACGGCGTCCGGCGCCTGGAGGACCTTAGGCGGCGCCGGTGCCTCCTCAGTCTCGGGCGGCTCGATGCTCAGCCGGGGCAGTCTGCGCTCCAGCCAGCCGGGCAGCCACCAGTTGGCGCCGCCGAGCAGATGCATCAGCGCCGGTACCAGCAGGGTGCGCAGCACGAACGCGTCCAGCGCGACGGCGGCGGCGAGTCCGATGCCGAACATCGCGATCACCCGGTCGCCGCTGAGCACGAACGCCAGGAACACCGAAATCATGATCACCGCGGCCGAGTTGATCACCCGGCTGGTCTCGGCCAGCCCGACCCGTACCGCCCGCCGGTTGTCGCCGGTCTCCCGCCACTCCTCGTACATCCTGCTCACCAGGAACACCTGGTAGTCCATGGAGAGCCCGAACAGCACCGAGACCATGATCACCGGCAGGAACGGTTCGATGGGACCGGCCCGGCCCAGGCCCAGCAACTCGCTGCCCCAGCCCCAATGGAAGATCGCCACCACCACCCCGAACGAGGAGGCCACGGCGGCGAGGTTCATCAGTGCGGCCTTGAGCGGGATGCCCAGGCTGCGGAAGGCGAGCAGCAGCAGTACGCCGCCGAGCGCGATCACCACGCCGACGAACACCGGCAGCTTGCCGACGATCACGGACGCGAAGTCGTCGTACCCCGCGGTGACCCCGCCCACGTCGACTTGGAGGTCCGTGCCCTTCTCGGCGGCCGGGACCACCTCGTGCCGCAGCCGGTTGATCAGGTCGCTGGTGTCCTGCGACTGCGGCGCCGTGGTGGGCACGACGGTCAGCACCTCGATGTCACCGGAGCGCTGGGCGGTTCCGGCGGCGACCGAGGCGACGCCGTGGGTGTCGCGCAGGGTGTCGGTGAGCTTGTCCAGGGCGACCTTGTCGGCCGCGTCGTCGGTACGCGCGACCAGTTGCAGCGGGCCGTTGACGCCCGGCCCGAAGCCCTCGGCGACCAGGTCGTACGCCTTGCGGGTGGTGGATGTCGCGGGATCGTTGCCCTGGTCCGAGGTACCCAGGCGCATCGACAACGTGGGCACCGCCAGCACCAGCATCACCACTGCGGCCACAGTGGCCAGCAGCCGCGGATGGCGTTCCACGAAGCCCGACCAGCGGGCGGCCAGGCCGGTGGGCACTTCCGGCTGCGGGCCGTGCTCGCAGAGCCGTCGCCGCTCACGCTTGCTGAGTGCGAACCTGCCGATCACCCCCAGCAGCGCGGGCAGCAGGGTGACCGAGGCGGCGACGGTCAGCAGCACGGTCAGCGCGGCGGCGATCGCCACCCCGGTGAGGAAGCTCAGCCGCAGTACGAGCATGCCCAGCACCGCCACGCACACCGTGCCACCCGCGAACACCACCGCGCGCCCCGAGGTGGCGATGGCCCGCTCCGCCGCCTCGGCCACCGGCAGACCGCGCCGTAGGCCCCTGCGGTGCCGGGTGACGATGAACAGCGCGTAGTCGATGCCCACGCCAAGGCCGATCAACGTGCCGAGCATCGGCGCAAAGTTGGCGATGCTCATGACATGGCTGAGCAGTTGGATGCCCATCGTCGCTGCGCCCACGCTGACCAAGGCGGTCACGATCGGCAGGCACATCGCCGCCAGCGAGCCGAACGCGATCAGGAGCACCACGGCGGCCACCGCCACCCCGACGACCTCGCTGAGCTGTCCGCTGGCCGGCTGGGTGAGCGCGATGGCGTCACCGCCGAGTTCGACCTGGAGGTCCTTGGCCGCGGCGCTCTTCGCGGTGCTGACCACGTGCTTCACCTGGCCGGCGTCGAGGTGCTCGGCGTCGGCGTCGAAGGTGACCGTGGCGTACCCGGTGTGCCCGTCCCGGCTGATCTGCGCGCCACCGGCACCCGCGGCCTGCGGGCCGTACGGGCTGGTGACGGTGCGCACGCCGGGCAGCCGGGAGACCTCGTCCAGCGCGCGGCCGACCCGCTGCTCCACCGAGGCGGCGCGCACGGTGCCGTGCGTGGTGTGCCAGACGATGGTGTCGGCCGACCCCGCCGCGCCCGGGAACGACTTGCCGAGCAGCGCCGCCGCCCGCCCGGCCTCGGTGCCGGGAACGTTGTAGACGCTGGAGTACGCGGATCCGGTGGCGAAGGCCGCCGTGGCGAGTCCGGCGAACGCCGCGAGCCACAGCACGATCACAGCGAGGCGGCGGTGCAGACACCACCGGGCGAGTGCGGCCATTCCCCTGCTTCCTGGCGCTTACCGGAACTACCCGGGCAAAAGAATCTTTCGGGCCGAATGCCCTCAAAGAACATGCGGGTACAGCGGTCCACTGTGGCAGCCGGAAGAGATCCTTTGCGGCTTTCGTGGCCTTCCTCACAGCCGTGGGAGGGAATTCTCAGCGGGCCTTCATCAGGGCCTTACCCAGGCCGTACGCGGCAGCGCCGGGGGCCGCGCGTCGGGCGCGCCGCCGTACGCGAGAGGCGGCGACCCGGGGGTACCGGATCGCCGCCTCTCTGGTTCCACGGTGGGTCTCAGCCCTGGACGCCCAGGCGCTCCAGGATCAGCTCGCGGGCCCGGCCCGCGTCGGCCTGGCCGCGGGTGGCCTTCATGACCGCGCCGACCAGCGCGCCCGCCGCCGCGATCTTGCCGTCCCTGACCTTGTCGGCCACCGCCGGGTTGGCCGCGATGGCCTCGTCCACGGCGGCGCCCAGCGCGCTGTCGTCGGAGACGATGGCCAGCCCGCGCTGCTCCACGACCTGGTCCGGGTCGCCCTCGCCGAGCAGCACCGCCTCGATCACCTGGCGGGCCAGCTTGTCGTTGAGCGTGCCCTCGGCGACCAGCTCGCAGACCCGGGCCACCTGCGCCGCGGAGATCGGCAGCGCGGACAGCTCGGTGCCGGACTCGTTGGCGCGGCGCGCCAGTTCGCCCATCCACCACTTACGGGCCTGGTCGGCCGGGGCGCCCGCGTCGATCGTGGCGACGATCGGGTCGATGGCGCCCGCGTTGAGTACCGACTGCATCTCGTGGTCCGAGATGCCCCACTCCGCCTGGAGGCGCTGGCGCCGCACCCGCGGCAACTCCGGCAGCGTCGCCCGCAGTTCCTCGACCCACTCGCGCGACGGCGCGACCGGGACCAGGTCGGGCTCCGGGAAGTACCGGTAGTCCTCGGCCTCCTCCTTGATCCGGCCGGAGGTGGTGGAGCCGTCCTCCTCGTGGAAGTGCCGGGTCTCCTGCACGATCTTGCCACCGGTGCCGAGCACGGCGGCGTGCCGCTGGACCTCGAACCGGACGGCGCGCTCCACGCTGCGCAGCGAGTTGACGTTCTTCGTCTCGGAGCGGGTGCCGAACTTCTCCTCGCCGATGGGCCGCAGCGACAGGTTGACGTCGCAGCGCATCTGGCCCATCTCCATGCGGGCCTCGGAGACGCCCAACGCCTTGATCAACTCGCGGAGTTCGGCCACGTACGCCTTGGCGACCTCAGGGGCCTTGGCGCCGGCGCCGACGATCGGCTTGGTGACGATCTCGATCAGCGGGATGCCGGCCCGGTTGTAGTCGAGCAGCGAGTGCTGGGCGCCGTGGATGCGGCCGGTCGCGCCGCCGACATGGGTGGACTTGCCGGTGTCCTCCTCCATGTGGGCGCGCTCGATCTCGACCCGGAAGGTCTCGCCGTCGACCTCGACGTCCAGATAGCCGTTGAAGGCGATCGGCTCGTCGTACTGCGAGGTCTGGAAGTTCTTCGGCATGTCCGGATAGAAGTAGTTCTTCCGGGCGAACCGGCACCACTCGGCGATCTCGCAGTTGAGCGCGAGACCGATCTTGACCGCGGACTCCACGCCGACCGCGTTGACCACCGGCAGCGAGCCGGGCAGGCCGAGGCAGGTGGGGCAGGTCTGCGAGTTGGGCGGCGCGCCCAGCTCGGTCGAACAGCCGCAGAACATCTTGGTCTTGGTGCCCAGCTCGACGTGGACCTCAAGGCCCATGACGGGGTCGTAGGCCGCCAGCGCGTCCTCGTACGACACCAGGTCTTCAGTGACAGTCACGGAAACTTTCCCTTTTCTGACCCGTCAGTCGGCGAGGACGTCGCCGCTGTCGAGGCGGCGCAGATCGCGTACGAGCAGGGCCACGCCGGTGACGATGGCCGTCGCACCCACCACCGCGTCGATGAGCTTGAGCTTGTCGCCCTCGCTCCGCGCGGTGCGCAGCTGCTTGATCACGGAGACGGCACCGAACAGCGAGGTGCCGATCTGCAGGTAGGTGCCGGGCTTGGACTTCTTGAAGCCCTTGACCTTCTTCGCGGTGCTCATAGAGTCGGTGCCTCCTCAAGCAGCGGGTGTCCCCAACGGGTGGTGAACGCGGCCTCGACCGCCGCGCCGACCCGGTAGAGCCGGTCGTCGGCCAGCGCGGGGGCGATGATCTGCAGGCCCACCGGCAGACCGTCCTCCGGCGCGAGCCCGCAGGGCAGCGACATGGCCGCGTTGCCCGCGAGGTTCGCCGGGATGGTGCACAGGTCGGCGAGGTACATCGCCATCGGGTCGTCCGCCCGCTCCCCGATCGGGAACGCGGTGGTCGGGGTGGTCGGCGAGACCAGGACGTCCACGTCCGCGAAGGCCCGCTCGAAGTCCCGGGTGATGAGGGTACGCACCTTCTGCGCCGAGCCGTAGTACGCGTCGTAGTAGCCGGAGCTGAGCGCGTAAGTGCCCAGCATGATGCGGCGCTTGACCTCGGGGCCGAACCCTGCCTCGCGGGTGAGGGAGGTGACCTCCTCGGCGCTGCGGGTGCCGTCGTCGCCGGTGCGCAGCCCGTACCGCAGGCCGTCGAAGCGGGCCAGGTTCGAGGAGCACTCGGACGGCGCGATCAGGTAGTACGCGGCCAGCGCGTAGGTGAACGAGGGGCAGGACAGCTCCACGACCTCGGCGCCCAGCTCGCGCAGCAGCTCCACGGACTCGTTGAAGCGCTGCATCACACCGGCCTGGTAGCCCTCACCGGCGAACTCCTTGACGACGCCGACCCGCAGGCCCTTCACGTCGCCGTTACGCGCCGCCTCGACCACCGGCGGAACCGGAGCGTCGATGGAGGTGGAGTCCAGCGGGTCGTGCCCGGCGATCGCCTCGTGCAGCAGCGCCGCGTCCAGCACGGTGCGGGCACACGGCCCGCCCTGGTCGAGCGACGAGGAGAAGGCGACCATGCCGTAGCGGGACACCCCGCCGTAGGTCGGCTTGACGCCGACGGTGCCGGTGACCGCCGCGGGCTGGCGGATGGAGCCGCCGGTGTCGGTGCCGATGGCCAGCGGCGCCTGGAAGGAGGCCAGCGCGGCCGAGGAGCCACCGCCGGAACCACCCGGGATGCGGGTGAGGTCCCAGGGGTTGGAGGTCGGGCCGTAGGCGCTGTTCTCGGTGGAGGACCCCATGGCGAACTCGTCCATGTTGGTCTTGCCGAGGATGACGATGTCCGCGGCCTTTAGACGCTTGGTGAGGGTCGCGTCGTACGGCGGGATCCACCCCTCGAGGATCTTGGAGCCGACGGTGGTCGGCACGCCCTCGGTGGTGAAGATGTCCTTGAGCGCCAGCGGGACACCGGCGAGCGGGCCGAGCTTCTCGCCCCTGGCACGCTTGTCGTCCACCGCGCGGGCGGCGGCCAGCGCGCCCTCGCTGTCGACGTGCAGGAAGGCGTGCACCTTCTCGTCGATCGCGGCGATCCGGTCCAGGTGAGCCTGGGCGACCTCGACGGCGGAGGTCTCGCCGGAGGCGATCTTCGCGGCGGTCTCGGCCGCGGTGAGCCTGGTCAGGTCGGTCATGCCCCTGCCTTACTGTTCGCTTCTCCGCCCGCGCGGCGCAGAGGCGCGGCTTTCGTGGTCGGGTGCGGCCCGGCGGCCGCGCGCACGTCACTCACGGTTCAGTCCTCCCCCAGGATCTGCGGCACCTTGAAGCGCTGCTGTTCCTGCGCCGGGGCACAGGAGAGGGCCTGCTCGGGGGTCAGCGACGGCCGGACGGTGTCCGGGCGCATGACGTTGGTGAGCGGCAGGGGGTGGGAGGTCGGCGGTACGTCCTCGCCGGCCACCTCGGAGACGCGGGCGACCGCGCCGATGATCTCGTCGAGCTGCTCGGCGAAGTGATCGAGCTCTTCGTCCTTCAGCTCAAGACGCGACAGCCGGCCGAGGTGGGCGACCTCCTCGCGCGTGATGCCAGGCATGCGGCGATCCTCAGGGAGTGAGTCTGTAGTTTCCGCGCCCAATCCTATGGCTCCCGCCCCCACCCCCGCGAAACGGTTATGCCTGTGGCCCCGCCGGGGGCTCTCCCGCCCCGGCCACGGCGTCACCCCGGGCGCTTCGGGCGGGGCCTGGAGCCCCGGCTGGAGGCGGGGGTCGGGCGGCGCCGCCAGCGAGGTCTGGGCGCAGCCCCAGGCGAAGCCTGGGGCACACCCGCGGAGAGGGGCGGTGGGTGGGAGAGCTACTTCACGGGCTGGCCCGAAGGGGACGCCTGCGTGGGGCGAACGGAATCATCCCCGCGATGCCACCCGCTCTTCGCCCGGATCCGCAGCCACGCCGTCGTCTCCTCCGGCGGCATCGCCGCCGCCACCAGCCAGCCCTGGATCGCGTCGCACCCGAGATCGCGCAGCCGCTCCCACGTCTCGTCGTCCTCGACGCCCTCCGCGACCACGAGCAGGCCCAGGGAATGGGCCAGATCCACCGTGCAGCGCACGATCTCCGCGTCCTCGTTGTCGACCACCAGCCGGGCCACGAACGACCTGTCGATCTTCAGCTCGCTCACCGGCAGCCGCCGCAGATGCACCAGCGACGAGTACCCGGTGCCGAAGTCGTCCAGCGACATCTTCACCCCGTGCCCGGTCAACCCGGCCAGCGTGTCGGCGGCGCGCTGCGGATCCTCCAGCAGTACGTGTTCGGTGATCTCCAACTGCAGCGCCCCCGGCGGCACTCCATGCCGCGCCAGCCGCGCCGCCACCGCACCCGCGAACCCGGGGCTGTGCACATCGCGTGGCGAGACGTTCACCGCGACCGGCACCTCTATGCCCATCTGGCGCCACCGCGCCACCTGCGCCAGCGCGGTCTCCAGCACGTACTCGGTCAACTGCGGCATCAGTCCGGAGCTCTCGGCGATCGCGATGAACTCCTCGGGGCTGACCCGCCCGCGCTCCGGATGCTCCCAGCGCAGCAGCGCCTCAAGTCCGGCCACCTGTCCGTCGAACCGCACCTTGGGCTGGTAGTGCAGCTTGACGTCCCCGACGTCCAGCGCGCGCCGCAGATCGCCCAACAGGCCGAGCCGGTCAGGGGTGTTGCCGTCCCGGGTGGCCTCGTACACCTCGACCCCGCTACGGTCCTGCTTGGCCTCGTACATCGCGACGTCCGCGCGCCGCAGCAGCCCCTCGGCGTCCACCGCGTGGTCCGGGAAGACGGCCACGCCGGCGCTGGCCTCCAGCACCAGCGTCAGCCCGTCCAGGTTGAGCGGTGAGCTGAGCGCCCCGACCAGCGTGCGGGCCACCCGCTGGGCGCGGGTCGGCGAGTCGCAGGCGGGCAGCAGCACGGCGAACTCGTCGCCGCCGAGCCGGGCGGCCTCCGCGCCGCGCGGCAGTGCGAGCCGTAGCCGGTCAGCTATCTGCAACAGCAGCCGGTCACCGGCGAGATGACCCAGTGTGTCATTGACCGAGCGGAACCGGTCGAGATCTATCAGTACCAGTGCCGCACGTTCACCGTTGCGTTCCGCGTGGTCCAGCGCCGACCAGGTGCGCTCCAACAGCCACTGGCGGTTGGGCAGTCCGGTCAGCGGGTCGCGCAGCTGCTCCTCCGCCCGGGCCCTGGCGATCCACAGCGTGGAGTCCAGCGCGATCAGCGGCACCGCGAACAGCGGCAGCACCACCGGCATCCGGTCGGCCACCACGACGATCAGCGGCGAGATGCCCAGTAGCGCCACCCCGACCAGGGCCTGCCGTATCAGCGCGGTACGGGCCACCGTGGGCAGCCCGCCGCCGCGCGGCGCGACCGCGTACCACAGCAGGGTGCGGGTCGCCGCGAGGTAGCACAGCGAGGCCGCGACGACCACCGGCAGCGCTGACAGCTCCCAGGTCTCGGGCCGCCAGGGGCGTTCCACGGAAGGGTGGTTGCCGGACACCGTCAGCGCCAGCGCGGCCGCGCCGATGCCCAGGATGTCCACCGCCCCGTGCAGCACCGCCTGCCGCCATCGGTGCCTGCGGGCGGTGCCGACCAGCACCACCACCGCCAGGCTGACCAGGACCGAGGGCACCCAGCCGTACAGCAGCAGCACCGCCAGGGTGAGCGCGGCGCCCGATCCGGTGCCGCCCCACCAGCGGTCGCGGCCGAGCGCCACCAGATGGCCGACGATGATGCCGGTGAGGATGGCGAACGCCCAGCCCGGCGCGCCGCCGGGGAACAGGGCGTGACCGTCCGCCAGTATCCGTGCCACGCCCGCCGTGAGCGCCAGCGCGGCACCGGCTACCAGCCCTCCGCGCAGCACCGCCGGGGGTACCGGCGGCACGGCGGACCGCCGTCGGCGCGAAGCCGGTTCGGCGCTGTCCGTCGGTTTCATGCCCGTCCCTCTCACAGCCGGGGGTGCTGCGCCTGTTGGTCGCCACGCCCGGCGTTGGGACTGATGCCCGGCAGGAGCGCTCCTCAACAGTAGGCCGGATAAGCCTGCCGCGGGCAGCGATCCACCGTGGTTGCCCGAATGGAACACTGCTTCCCTCATCCTTCTGGTATGCGCCGAACGGGTGACGTATACCTGTTATTCGGTCGGGTTGACCGCCACCTCACGAGCCGCGTCCGCACCCTGTTCGAGCAGCACGGCGAACCCCGCCTCATCGAGGATCGGCACCTTCAGCTGAACCGCCTTGTCATACTTCGAACCGGGGTTGTCTCCCACCACAACGAATCCGGTCTTCTTCGAAACAGACCCTGTCACTTTGGCGCCACGGCTGACGAGCGCCTCTTTCGCGCCATCTCGCGTGTACTCCTGGAGGGTTCCGGTTACCACCACGGTGAGCCCTTCGAGTGGCCGGGGGCCTTCGTCGGAGCCCTCCTCGGTGAAACGGACACCGGCGGCCCGCCACTTCTCGATGATCTCCCGGTGCCAGTCCTCGGCGAACCACTGTTTGAGCGAGGCGGCGATGGTCGGGCCGACGCCCTCCACGGCCGCCAGCTCCTCCTCGTCCGCCTCGGCGATGCGGTCCAGGTCACGGAACTCGCGGGCCAGCGCCTCGGCCGCGACCGGCCCGACATGGCGGATGGACAGCCCCGTGATGATCCGGGCCAGCGGACGCTCCTTGGCCGCCGCGATGTTCTCCAGCATGGCCAGGGTGTTCTTCTTCGGCTCGCCCTTCTGGTTGGCGAAGAAGGTGACGACCTTCTCCTCACCCGTCTTCGGGTCGCGCTTGGGCAGGCCGGTGTCCGGATCGAGCACGTACGACCTGATGGGCAGCAACTCCTCGACCGTCAGGCCGAACAGATCGCCCTCGTCGCGCAGCGGCGGCTCCGCGGGCTCCAGCGGCTGGGTGAGCGCGGTGGCCGCCACGTAGCCGAAGTTCTCGATGTCCAGGCACTTGCGGCCCGCCAGGTAGTAGACGCGCTCCCGCAACTGGGCGGGGCAGTAACGGGCGTTGGGGCAGCGCAGGTCGACGTCGCCCTCCTTCATCGGCTGCAACGCCGCGCCGCAGTCGGGGCATTCGGCGGGCATCACGAACTCCCGCTCGGTGCCGTCCCGCAGGTCCACCACCGGGCCCAGGATCTCCGGGATCACGTCACCGGCCTTGCGCAGCACCACGGTGTCACCGATCAGCACGCCCTTGGCCTTGACCACGTCCTGGTTGTGCAGCGTGGCGAACTCGACCTCGGAGCCCGCCACCGTCACCGGCTCCACCACCGCGTACGGCGTGACCCGCCCGGTGCGGCCGACGCCGACCCGGATGTCGACCAGCTTGGTGTTGACCTCCTCCGGCGGGTACTTCCACGCGATCGCCCAGCGCGGTGCCCGCGAGGTCGAGCCCAGGCGGCCCTGGAGCGCGATCTCGTCCAGCTTGACCACCACACCGTCGATCTCGTGCTCCACGGAGTGCCGGTTCTCGCCGTAGTACGCGATGTACTCGCGCACCGCCTCGATGGAGTCGACCACCTTGTAGTGAGCGGCGGTCGGCAGGCCCCACTCGTGCAGCAGTTCGTAGGCGTGCGACTGGCAGTCGATGTCGAAGCCGCTACGGGCGCCGATGCCGTGCACCACCATGTGCAGCGGACGGCTGGCGGTGATGCGCGGATCCTTCTGTCTGAGCGAGCCCGCCGCCGCGTTGCGCGGGTTGGCGAACGGCTTCTCACCAGCCTCCACCAGGCGGGCGTTGAGCGCCTCGAACTCCTCCATCGGGAAGTAGACCTCGCCGCGGACCTCGACCAGCTCCGGGATCCGGTCGCCCCTGAGGCGGTTGGGGATCTCGCCGATGGTACGGATGTTGGGTGTGATGTCCTCACCGGTGCGGCCGTCGCCCCGGGTGGCGGCCCGGGTCAGCCGCCCGTGCTCGTAGGTGAGGTTGACGGCCAGGCCGTCCACCTTCAGCTCGCACAGGAAGTGGTACGGCAGCCCGTCCAGGTCCTGGGCGACGCGGTCCGCCCAGGCCGCCAACTCGGCCTCGTCGAACGCGTTGTCCAGCGAGAGCATCCGCTCGCGGTGCCGGACCTCGGTGAACTCGGTGGCATACGTCCCCCCGACCTTCTGGGTCGGCGAGTCGGGCGTGCGCAGCTGCGGGTACTCGTCCTCCAGCGCCTCCAACTCGCGCATCAGCCGGTCGAATTCGGCGTCGCTGACGACCGGCGCGTCCTTCACGTAGTACCGGAAGCGGTGCTCCTCGACCTGTTCGGCCAGTTGGGCGTGCCGCTCCCGTACCTCTGCCGGTGTCTCCATGCCGGTCCTCCGTTGTCCTCATTGCGCGCTGCGGGCGGCTACTCAGGGTCGTCGACGAGTGTCCTGGCCGCCTTGACGCAGTGCGCCAGCGCCGCGCGGGCGTACGCTGGCGAGGCGCCCGCGAGACCGCACGCCGGAGTCACCACCACGGACTCCGCGAGGGTCCCCGGTGCCAGCCCCAGCCTGCGCCACAACGACCGGACACCACTGACGCTACCGGCAGGGTCTGACAATGCCCTCGAATCGGTGCCCGAATCCGCGTCCGCGCCGGGCACCACTCCGGCGAGCAGTTTGACGCCTCCTTCAACCGCTTCCCCGATGGCGTCCCACTCACGCTCCGTGAGCAGTGCGAAGTCGAACGACACACCGGTGAAACCGGAGCGCCGCAGCAGCGCGAACGGCACGGCGGGGGCGCACGAATGCGCGATCACTGGCGTGCGCACCGCCGCCACGACCTGCCGCAACGCGCCCTCCACCACCGCTCGGTCCACCACCCGGTACGTCCGGTAGCCGCTTGCGGTGCGCACCTGCCCACGCAGTACGGCGGCGAGCGACGGCTCGTCCAGTTGCAGCACCACCTCGGCACCCGGCACTCGGCGCCGCACCTCCGCCACGTGCTGCCGCAGGCCCTCGGCGAGCGAGGCGGTCAGGTCCCGGCAGGCGCCGGGGTCGCCGAGCGCCGCCTCACCGCCCTTCAACTCGACGCAGGCGGCCAGCGTCCACGGCCCCACGGCCTGCACCTTCAGCGGACCGGTGTACCCCTGGGTGAACTCCTCCAGCGCGTCCAGGTCCTCGCCCAGCCAGGCCCGGGCGCGCCGGGTGTCGCGGCCCGGCCGGTCGCCGAACCGCCAGCCGCTGGGCTCAACCCGGGCGTACAGCTCCACCAGCATGCCGAGGGAGCGGCCGATCATGTCGGCGCCCGGTCCGCGTGCGGGCAGCTCCGGCAGGAACGGCAGCGCTTCCACCGTTCCGACGGCGGTGCGCGCGGCCTCCCGAGCGTCGCCGCCGGGCATGGATCCCACGCCGGTGGCCGCTCCGACGGGCGGCTCGAAAGGGCGGGGCTGGGTTTCGTTGTCCGTGCTCACGCCCTGAGCGTATGAGACGGCCGGGGCGGGGCGCGCCCGGGCCGCGATCCAGGAAGATCTCCCACCGCCCGCCCGTCACCGCCCGACGCGGCACCGCCCGGGCCGGCCGTGGTTACCGGCTACCGTCCCGGGCGGATCGACAGTTCGGTGATCTCCGCGTCGCGCGGCAGGTCGAGGGCGGTGAGCACGGTCGTGGCGACCGACTCGGGGGCGATCCACCGCTGCGGGTCGTACTCCTTGCCCTCCTGCTGGTGCACCTTCTGCTGCATCGGGCTGGCGGTGCGGCCGGGGTGGATGCTGGTCACCCGTACGCCGTTGTCGTGCTCCTCGGCGCGCAGCGAGTCCGCCAGCGCCTTCAGGCCGTGCTTGCTGGCCGCGTACGCGCCCCAGTCGGGGTTGGCGCGCAGGCCCGCGCCGGAGTTCAGGAAGACCACATGGCCGCGGGCCAGCCGCAGTTGGGGCAGCAGCAGCCGGGTCAGCTCGGCGGGTGCGACGAGGTTGGCGGCGAGCGTACGGTTCCAGGTCTGCACGCTCGTCTCAGCGATCAGTCCGAGGTCCACCACGCCCGCGACGTGCAGCAGCGAGTCGAGTCGGTCGGGCAGCGTCTGGTGGCCGAACGCCCAGGACAACCGCTCCGGTTCGGCCAGGTCGCCGACGAGGGTGCGGGCGCCCGGGAAGGCCTCGGCGAGTTCCTTGGCGCGGCCCGCGTCCCGGGCCAGCAGCCACAGTTCGTCGCCGCGGTCGAGGAGACGGCGGGTGACCGCCGCGCCGATGCCGGAACCCGCTCCGGTGATCAGATGCGTACTCATGCCGCCATGCTGTCATCACCGGGCATCACTGGATGCCGACGGCCTCCTCCAGATAGGCCAGCGCGCCGACGCCGTCCTCGGCGAAGAACACCAGGTCGGCCAGCGGCAGTGGAAGGAAGCCCTCCTCCTCCATGCGCTGGAACTGCTGCCGGAGGCCGTCGTAGAAGCCGGCCGCGTTGAGCAGCACCACCGGCTTGGTGTGCAGCCCGTGCTTCTTCAGCTCCAGTATCTCGGTGGCCTCGTCCAGCGTGCCGGTGCCGCCCACCATGATCACGATCGCGTCGGAGCGGGCCAGCAACTGCGCCTTGCGCTCGGCGAGATCGGCGGTCACCACCATCTCGTCCGCGTCTGTCCGCGCCTTGTCGCCCAGGAACTCCACGGACACCCCGACCAGGCGCCCGCCGTTCTCCCGCACGCCGTCCGCGACCACCTTCATCAGACCGACGTCGGACCCACCCCACACCAGGGTGTGCCCACCCTTGCCTATGAGTTCCGCGAACTCCCGGGCGGGGGTGGTGTATCGCTCGTCCAGATCGGCCGCGGAGAGGAAGACGCAGATGTTCATACGGCTACGGTAGCCGCACCCTCGCGCCGCTCCGTCGTCGCGATGGTGGCCGAACCGACCACCCTGGTGCCGTCGTAGAGCACCACGGCCTGGCCGGGGGCGACTCCGCGTACGGGCTCGGTGAAGCGCACCCGCAGCTCCCCGTCGACGAGTTCGGCGGTGACCCGCGACTCGCCGCCGTGGGCGCGCAGTTGGGCGGTGTACTGGCCAGGGCCGGTCGGCGGGGTGCCGCACCAGCGGGGCTTGACGGCGGTCAGGGCCACCACGTCCAGGGCCTCGGCCGGGCCGACGGTGACCGTGTTGTTCACCGGGGAGATGTCCAGCACGTACCGCGGCTTGCCGTCGGCGGCCGGGGTGCCGATCCGCAGGCCCTTGCGCTGGCCGATGGTGAAGCCGTAAGCGCCCTCGTGGGTACCGAGTTTGGTGCCGTCCTGGTCCACGATGTCGCCTTCCGCGGTGCCCAGGCGCTTGGCCAGGAAGCCCTGGGTGTCGCCGTCGGCGATGAAGCAGATGTCGTGGCTGTCCGGCTTCTTGGCGACGGCCAGACCGCGGCGCTCCGCCTCGGCGCGGATCTCGTCCTTGGTGGTGAGGGTGTCGCCGAGGGGGAACATGGCGTGCGCGAGCTGCCGCTCGTCGAGCACGCCGAGGACGTACGACTGGTCCTTGGCGGCATCGCTGGCGCGGTGCAGTTCGCGGGTGCCGTCCTCGCGGAGCACGACCGTGGCGTAGTGGCCGGTGCACACCGCGTCGAAGCCGAGCGCCAGGGCCTTGTCCAGCAGCGCCGCGAACTTGATCTTCTCGTTGCAGCGCAGGCAGGGGTTGGGGGTGCGGCCGGCCGCGTACTCGGCGAGGAAGTCCTCGACGACGTCCTCGCGGAAGCGGTCGGCGAGGTCCCACACGTAGAAGGGGATGCCGATCACGTCGGCGGCGCGCCGGGCGTCCCGGGAGTCCTCGATCGTGCAGCAGCCACGGGCGCCGGTACGGAAGGACTGCGGGTTCGCCGACAGGGCGAGGTGGACGCCGGTCACGTCATGCCCCGCCTCGGCGGCCCGGGCAGCGGCGACGGCGGAATCCACCCCACCGGACATCGCCGCGAGCACCCGGAGGCGGCTGCCGTTACGAGGCCCGTTCGGGGCGCCTGGGAATTCAGTCATAGCCCTTCAAGAGTACGCGGCGCGGCGGACTACCCGAGGGCCAGAGCATCGCCCTCCCACCCGCCCGGTCCACAGCGCCCGGGGTGCTCCACGACCGTCCTCACGCGCCCCGCCGACGAGCGGGGGCTTCTTCCCCATCCGCCAGCCGTTCTTCAAGACGCCCGAGCACGCCCCACGAGCACCGCAACCGTCGTCACACGCCCCGGGCGACAAATGAGGCCTTTCCCCACCCATCCGCCCTTTTCGCAGGGTCCCCCCCGGCCCACGGCCAACCGCGCGCAACGGCGACCGAAGGCGCAGGGTCAAGGCGTGGGCGGGGCGGGACGAACCCCCGAACGCCGGCGCGAGCGAACCCGCGTACCCCTACGACAGCCCGGCGGCCCGGGCGCGCGAAACGACCGGGCCGATCGCCTCGCCCACCGCGGCGACATCGGCAGCGGTGGACGTGTGCCCGAGCGAGAACCGCAGTGACCCCCGCGCCCGAGCGGAATCCGCCCCCATCGCCAGCAGGACATGGCTCGGCTGGGCCACCCCAGCCGTACACGCGGACCCGGTCGAGCACTCGATCCCCCGCGCGTCGAGCAGCAGCAGCAACGAGTCTCCCTCGCACCCGGGGAAGGAGAAGTGCGCGTTGGCGGGCAGCCGCCCCTCCGGCGTGGGATCGCCGTTGAGGATCGCGTCCGGCACCGCCTCCCGTACCGCGTCGACCAGTTGGTCGCGCAGTCCGCCGATCTGCCGGGCGAACTCCTCCCGCCGCCGCGCGGCCAGCGTGGCCGCCGTGGCGAACGCCACCACCGCGGGGGTGTCCAGCGTCCCGGAGCGGACGTCCCGCTCCTGCCCGCCGCCGTGCAGCAACGGCACCGGCGCCCACTCGCGGCGCAGCACCAGCGCCCCGACGCCGTACGGGCCGCCGATCTTGTGCGCGGTCACCGTCATCGCGTCCAGGCCCGAGGCGGCGAAGTCGACCTCGACCTGGCCGAAGGCCTGTACCGCGTCGGAATGCAGCGGAACCTCGAACTCCCGCGCCACGGCCATGAGTTCCCCTATCGGGAAGACCGTGCCGACCTCGTTGTTGGCCCACATGATCGTGGCCAGCGCGACATCGGAGGGGTCGCGCTGGATCGCCTCGCGCAGCGCCTCGGGGTGCACTCTGCCGTGGCCGTCGACCGGCAGCCAGTCGATCCTGGCGCCCTCGTGGTCGGCGAGCCAGTGCACCGCGTCGAGTACCGCATGGTGTTCGACGGGGCTGGCCAGCACCCGGGTGCGGCGCGGGTCGGCCGCCCGGCGCGCCCAGTACAGGCCCTTCACCGCGAGGTTGTCGGACTCGGTGCCACCACCGGTGAACACCACCTCGCTGGGCCGGGCGCCCAGCGCGGCGGCGAGTGCTTCCCGGGACTCCTCGACCATCCGCCGGGCGCGCCGCCCGGCGGCGTGCAGCGAGGAGGCGTTCCCGGTGCTGATGAGCTGCTCGGTCATCGCCTGGACCGCCTCCGGAAGCATCGGAGTGGTGGCGGCGTGGTCAAGGTAGGCCATGGTGGACCCGATTCTACGAGCCCGTCCGCCGCATCCGCGCCGGGCCGGGGGCCGGTCCAGGCCACCCGCACCCCGCGGCGCGGCCCAGAGCCAAACGCCCCCACGGCAGTCGGGCAGGGGGCAACCCCCACCCGGGCGCCGCAGCAGGGGCGTGTCCCCGGCGCGCCCCGGCCCACAACCAGCCGAGCGCGACGGCGAGCAGAAGCCCGGCGGCAACGGGGTGGCCGGGTGGGCGTACCCCCCGACGCGCAAACCCTCAGCGCGACCGCGAACCGCCCACCGTGCGCGAGGGCACCGCGGAGGCCAGCGGCGAACAGTTGGCGTGGGCGGCGCCCGCCGACAGCCGACGCTCAGCGAACCCGCGCCAACTGCCGTGACTGGACCACCAACCGGTCCTCGGAGTCCCACACCTCGCCGTCCTCCTCCAGGAATCCACCGGCCAGGTTGCGGGTGCGGGTGGCGATCCGCAGCAGTCCGGGCGCCGGGCGGCACCGTATGTGCACGGTGAGTTCAACAGTCGGCACCCAGCCGCCCAGACCGAGGTCGAAGGCGGTCGGCGGCAGCGCGTCCACCGCGAGCAGCAGCGACAGCGGGTCCGCGTCCCGGCCGTCGGCGAGGCCGAACCACGCCCGGATCTCGCCCCGTCCGCTGGGTTCGCCGAGCGCCCAGCCTGCGGTCCGCGGGTCCAGCCGGATGTCGAGCCGGTCGGTGATCTCGGTGCTGCCGGACGAGAACGCCGCCGCATCCGCGACGCCCGGGCCGTCGGCCCGGCCCACGCATCGCTCGTAGGGCGGGATGGCGAACGGCTTCGCGCTGGTGCGCACGTCGTCCGGGAGCGCGGCCAGGTCACCGTGGGTGGCGGTGACCCTCAGCCGTTCCACCTCCTGGCCCGCGCCGTCGGTCTGGAGCAGCCGTGCCTGGCCGGTGGACATGGTGCGCCCGGCACGGACCACGTCGGTGCGCACCACGGCGGGGCCCGGCTCCGAGGGGGTCAGATAGTGCGCGGTGATGGTGAACGGGTCGGGGTGCGGGAGGATTTGGCCGAGGGCGCGGGCCGCGGTGGCGAGCAGATAGCCGCCGTTGACCGCGCGCAGGATGGTCCAGCCCGCGGAGAGGTGCGCGTCGAAGACGCCCTGGTCGCCCGGCCGGGCGGTGACCGCCGTGTCACGGTCGAACTCGCTGTTCCCGATGGTCGCCTGTGCCATGGCGTGCACGGTACACCGAGAAGTTACCGGCCGGTAGCCCGGATTTGCGGGACGCGCCTCACAGCTGGTCCTGTGCCTCGGTCGCCGTACTGCGCCGGTGCCAGGCGCGCGGTGCCCGCCAGCCGTACCGCATCGCCAGCAGCCGCAGGACGAACGCGGCCACCGCCGCGCAGCCGCTGCCGAGCGCGTTGAGCGCGTGGAAGTGGATCAGCACCGCCACGATGGTCGCGCCGAGCAGCGCCGGAACGGCGTACAGGTCACGGTCCCAGCGCAGCAGCGACGGCACCTCCTGGGCGAGCACGTCACGGATCACACCGCCGCCCACCGCCGTGGCGACGCCCAGCGCGGCCGAGAAGGTCAGGCCCAGGCCGTAGGCGTGCGCCTTGGTGGTGCCGGTGACGCAGAACAGTCCGAGGCCCGCGGCGTCCATCACCATCACCGCGCGGTTGATCCGCTCCACCTCGGGATGCAGGAAGAAGACCAGCACGGTGGCGGCGAACGGGGTCAGGAAGTAACCGAGGTCGGTGAAGGCCGCGGGCGGCACCGCGCCGATGATCAGGTCCCTGAGCACCCCGCCGCCGAGCCCGGTGACCTCGGCCAGCATCCACATGCCGAACACGTCGAGGTTCTTGCGGACCGCGAGCAGCGCGCCGGAGATCGCGAAGATGAAGATCCCGACGAGATCGAGCAGATGCTGCACGGAGGGGCTGAACAGCGCGGGGCTGAGCGGGTGGAGCGTCACGCGGACATTTCTACCGGCAACGGCCGTGGCCGACGTCGGCACCCGCACCGTGCCTGTGAGTCCGCCGCATCCCGCACACAGGTGGTCAGCCGGGTCACGTAAGGTCACCGTGACATGTTCGGTACCACGTGGGGGGACCACCAGGGTGCGCAAAGTTTCTTCGTCCCGCGCCAGACGCCGCGTCAACCGCGCGAGACGTCGTGGAGTGATCGCCGCCGTCTCCGGAGCGGCGCTGCTCGCGGGGGCCTTCCTCTGGCCCAACGCCTCGGCGGTGACCGCCGAGTTCACCGAGGACCAGTCCATATCGGCCCAGGCGATACCCGACGAGGCGCCTCCGGCGCTGCCCGAGTCGCGCCGCTGGACCGCCAAGGACGCCAAGAGCTTCTGGACCGCGGCGCGGATGGCCGACGCCAAGCCGCTGCCGTTGCCCGACAACGCCAAGAAGCCCGTCCCGCACACCGGTAGGCCCGCACCGCACGGAGCGGCGAAGGCGGCGAGCCCGGTGCACGGCGCCGTGCACGAGTTCAGCACGATGGACCTGCCGTCCTCGTCGCCCATCCCGACCGACAGCCCGACCGGCGGCGCGAGCAGCAGTCCCCCACCTGCTGCCGCCAGCACGACGCCGTCGGCACCGGCCAGCACACCGCCCGCCTCCGCGAGCCCCTCCGGCAGTCCGTCGCCGAGCCCCACCCCCTCGGCCAGCACCCCGCCGCCGTCGCCCAGCCAGCCCTTCGCCGGGCTGCCGATGGTGGGCCGCATGTACCTGCTGCGCAACGGTGGTTCGTACTTCTGCACCGCGAGCGTGATCAACAGCCCGCACCACAACATCATCCTGACGGCAGGCCACTGCCTGGACACCGCGGCGCCCAACGACGCGATGGCCTTCGTGCCGCAGTGGACGGCCGCCAAGCCGCAGCCCTACGGCATCTTCCCGGTCAACCAGGACTCCGAGGGGCGCGGCCGGGTCTGGATCGATCCGCGCTACTACGACCGCGGACGCGTGCAGGGCGACCAGTGGGACGTGGCCTTCGCGGAGGTCGGTCCGGGTACCAACGGCAAGCAGGTGCAGGACGTGGTCGGCGGCAACAACCTTGCCACCGGCCGTGGTTACGCCTTCGGCAACGTCACCCTGGTCGGCTACCCGGGCGACGCCAGCCAGCCGCTGACCTGCACGTCCAGTACCACCCAGTTCACGCCCACCGACGGCACCCCGGGATCGTTCCTGCGCATCGGCTGCCAGGGCTACAAGACCGGTACCAGCGGCGGGCCGTTCCTCGCCGACTTCAACCCGCAGACCGGTACCGGCGATGTGGTCGGCAGCATCGGCGGCTGGGACACCGGCGGCCCCACGGCGGACGTCTCCTACAGCGCCAACTACGGCACCGACATCCAGAACCTGTACAACACCGCCGTCTCCGGCGCCGCGCCCGCGCGGCCCAACGTGCTGCCGAGCGCCTCGACGATGGCGCACGCCAGCGTCATCGCCTCCGGGTACTTCACTCCCTCCCCCACGCCCGGCAAGGACTACAGCGACATGATCGTGCGCTGGTCCGACGGTGAACTCACGCTCTACCGCGGGGCCGGCAACGGCCGGTTCGACAAGGAGATCCAGCTCGCCAAGTCCGGCTCGGTGTGGAGCAAGGCGGTCTCCATCACCGCGGGTGACTTCGTCGGCGCCAACACCTACGACCTGGTGGTGCGTTGGGCCGACGGCAGCCTGTCGCTCTTCCCGGACGTGGACGCCACCGGCCTGCACAAGCAGATCGTTCTGGTGAAGCCCGGGTCGCTGTGGCAGCACGCGGCGTCCATCACCGCGGGCCGCTTCTCCAGCACCGACAAGTGGCCGGACGACCTGATCGTGCGCTGGTCCGACGGTGAGCTGACGCTCTACCCGGACGTGGACGGCAAGGGCCTGCACAGCCAGGTGCAGCTCGCCAAGCCGCACTCGGTGTGGACCCACGCCAGCAGCGTCGCCGCGGGTGACTTCGCGGGCAACAACACCTGGGACCTGATGGTCCGTTGGTCCGACGGCGAGCTGGACGCCTACCCCGACGTCGACGAGCACGGCATCAAGACCGAGGTCCGCGAGCGCAACGCCAGCCCCCTGTGGACCAACGCCACCCTGACCACCTCGGGCAACTACGGCACCGGCCCCTGGAACGACGACTACGTGGTCCGCTGGTCCGACGGGGAGCTGTCCATGTACGGCAACACCGGCAAGGCCCTGGGCCAGGAATCCGTGCTGGTCACCCCGTCCGCCAACACCAACCTGCCCCCGGTCCGCAGGTAACTGGTGCCGTCCGCCGTGGAGTTGGCCTAGAAATCGCTGGTGTCCAACTCCACGGCGAACGGCTCCGGCAGCCGGATCGGAGTGCCGAACGGATACGGTCCCGCGGCCCGCGCGTAACCGAGCGCGCCTGGCTCGGAGAACAGCGTGCCCGCCCGTTCCTGACGGTCCACCAGCAGGTACAGCGGGGCGCCGTACTCCGCGTAACGTCGCCGCTTGACCGTTCGGTCGGTATCCGCGTTGGAACCCGAGGCCACCTCGACCACCAACAGCGTCTGTTCCGGGAGCAGCGCGCCGCCGCCCTTGGCCAGGGCCCTGTCGACAACCGCGATATCCGGGATGTACCAGTTGCTGGACCCCGGCAGGTCAAGATTGCCCGACCCGGCGACGCAGCCCAGCTTCCGCACCTTCGGGGCGATCTGCTGGCGAACGCTGTCCGCTGCGGCCTCATGGTCCCAGGTGGGGGCCACCAGCTCGATCACCCCTTCCACAACTTGGGCACGCTCACCCCTGATGTGCTGGACCGCGTACTTCAGCGCGGCTTCCGGATCGACGTCGGCGTAGTCGTGCGACGCGGCGGTCATCGCTCGGACCTCCTCGGTCAACACGCTGCGGTCTCGGCTGGTGACGCCGTGATGACCACGGCATCGTATGCCGAAGCTCCCTCACCACACATCCCGTTCCTCCGGCAGTACGGCATATACCCCTTTTCGCTCACTCTTTCGAGACCTCCACCCCCTCCGGAAAATGGCAGGCCACCCGCTGCCCCGGCCGGAGCTCGCGTAGCGGGGGTTCCTGTGTCGCGCACAGGTCCGTCGCCTTCCAGCAGCGGGTGTGGAAGCGGCAGCCGGGGGGTGGGGCGATGGGGGACGGGACGTCGCCGGTGAGCAGGATGCGGTCCCTGTGGTGGCGTCGGGTGGGGTCGGGAACGGGGACGGCGGACAGCAGGGCGCGGGTGTACGGGTGGGCGGGGTGGGCGTAGAGGGCCGACTGGTCGGCCAACTCCACGACCCGGCCCAGGTACATCACGGCCACCCGGTCGGAGACATGGCGGATGACGGACAGGTCATGGGCGATGATGACGTAGGTCAGCCCCAGCCCGCTCTGGAGGTCGGCCAGTAGGTTGACCACCTGCGCCTGGATGGAGACGTCGAGGGCGGAGACCGGTTCGTCGGCCACGACCAGCCGCGGCTTGAGGGCCAACGCCCGGGCGATGCCGATGCGTTGCCGCTGGCCGCCGGAGAACTCGTGCGGATAGCGGTTGTAGTGCTCGGGGTTGAGCCCTACGAGTTCCAGCAGTTCCTGCACCGCCCTGCGGGTGCCGCCCGTCGGCTTCACGCCCTGGAGCCTGTAGGGCGCGCCGACGATGGTGCCCACGGTGTGGCGCGGGTTGAGCGACGAGTACGGGTCCTGGAAGATCATCTGTACGTCGCGCCGGAGTGGCCGCATGGCGGCCGTGCCCAGGTGGGTGATGTCGCGGCCGGCGAACTCCACGCTGCCGCCGGTGGGTTCCAGCAGCCGGGTGAGCAGCCTGCCCAGGGTGGACTTGCCGCAGCCTGACTCCCCCACCAGGCCCAGCGTCTCTCCGGGCCACACGTCCAGGTCGACGCCGTCGACCGCCTGCACGGCGCCGTGCGCACGCCGCAGCAGGCCCTTGGCGAGCGGGAAGTGCTTGACCAGGCCGGTGGCCCTCAGCAGCGGTTCGGTGGCGGTGGTCATCTGCCGGCCTCCCAGATGCGGTCGCGGTCCGCCACCGGCAGATGGCAGGCGGCGAAGTGCCGCCGCGCCACCTCGCGCAGCTCCGGTACGGCGGTGCGGCTGGCCCCGGCGGTCAGTTCGGCATACGGGCAGCGCGGGTGGAAGGCGCAGCCGGACGGCACGTTGATCAGGCTGGGCGGGGCGCCCCTGACCGGTGTGAGGCGTGCGCCGCGCTCCCGGTCGAGCCGGGGCATGGAGCCCAACAGGCCCCAGGTGTAGGGGTGTTGGGGTGCGCGGAAGACCCGTTCCGCGGGGCCGCGCTCCACACATCGTCCGGCGTACATCACCAGGATGTCGTCGGCGAGTTCGGCGACCACGCCGAGGTCGTGGGTGATGACGATGACGGCCGAGCCGAACTCCCTTTGCAGGTCCCGGATCAGGTCGAGGATCTGCGCCTGGACGGTGACGTCGAGCGCGGTGGTCGGCTCGTCGGCGATCAGCAGGTCGGGGTTGTTGACCAGGGCCATGGCGATCATCACGCGTTGCCGCATACCGCCGGAGAACTGGTGCGGGTGGTCGTCGAAGCGCCGGTCGGGCCGTGGGATGCCGACCCGGCCGAGGAGTTCGACCGCGCGGGCGCGCGCGGCGGCCTTGCCGACCGGGTGGTGCACCCGGTACGCCTCGCTGATCTGGGCGCCCACCGTGTAGTACGGATGCAGCGAGGACAGCGGATCCTGGAAGATCATCGCCATCTCCCGCCCGCGCAACCGCCGCACCTCGTCCGGGGCGGCGGTGGTCAGCTCCTGCCCGGCGAGCCGGATCTCACCGGAGATCCGGGCCCGCCCGCGCCCGTACTGCCCGACCCCGTGCAGTCCCATCACCGCCAGCGAGGTCACCGACTTGCCGGAGCCTGACTCGCCGACGATGCCCAGGGTGCGCCCGCGGGACAGTTCGAAGGACAGCCCGTCAACGGCCCTGACCAGTCCGTCGTCGGTGGGGAAGTGCACCTTCAGGTCCCGCACCGACAGAAACGCTTGGGCCTCGTCCGTCATGCCAGCCTCACTCTGGGGTCGACCACGGCGTACAGCAGGTCCACGACGAGGTTGGCGACGATCACGAAGAACGCGGCGACCATGGTCACCCCGAGGATCACCGGCAGGTCCTGGTCGCTGATGGCCCGGACCGCCGCCTGCCCGAGCCCCTGGAGGCTGAACGTGGTCTCGGTGAGGATCGCGCCGCCGACCAGTGCGCCGAGGTCCAGACCGAGGATGGTCAGCACCGGTGTCATGGCGGCCCGCAGCGCGTGCCTGCGGATCACCACCGGTTCCGCCAGTCCCTTGGCGCGGGCGGTCCTGATGTAGTCCTCGCCGAGGATCTCCAGCATGGTGGCCCGGGTGAGCCGGGCGTACATCGCCGCGTACAGGAACGCCAGCACGATCCACGGCAGCAGCAGGCCCCGCGCCCATGCCAACGGGTTCTGGGTGAACGGCACGTAGCCCACCGTCAGCCAGTGCAGCTTGTAGGTGAACACGGCGAGCGCCAGCATCCCGGTGAAGTAGATCGGCAGCGACACCCCGGCCAGCGCGGCGGTCATCGCGGCCCGGTCCCACAGGCTGCCGCGGCGCAGCGCGGAGAGCACCCCGGTGGCCACCCCGACCGCCAGCCACAGTACGCACGCGCCGATCGCCAGTGAGAAGGTGACCGGGAAGCGGTCGGTGAGCAGCGGCCACACCGGCTGCTCGGTCTTGAAGGAGTAGCCGAAGCAGGGCGCCGCGCAGTGCGTGACGTCCGCGCCGTCGGCGTAGTCGCGACCGGCGACCAGCCCCCAGATGAACCGGGCGTACTGGACGATCACCGGTGCGTCCAGCCCCAGCTTCTTGCGGATCCCGGCGATGGCGGCGGGGTCCGCCTGCCGTCCCGCGAACAGTGCCGCCGGGTCGCCCCCGGTGAGCTTGGGGACCAGGAAGAAGATGCCGAAGGTGACCAGCGTGACCACCAGCAGCATCACCACGACGGCCGCCAGCCGCCGCAGGAGGTAGGCCGACACGGCGCCCCGCCCCCTCTACTTCGCGCCCGCGACGCCCAGCGACACGAAGTCGTACTTGCCGCTGTAGGAGGTGGCGATGTACGCGTTGGTCAGCCGGTCGCTGCGCCACAGCAGTGCCTTGTCGTAGACGATCGGCAGGTAGTAGGCGTCCTCCATCACCCGGTGGTTGATGTCGGAGTACAACTGGCCGGCCTTGTCGGCGTCGGTGGTGGCGATGGCCTGGTCGAACTCGCCGTTGATTGTGGGGTCGTTGATCTCCGAGTAGTTGTTGTTGCCGTTCGGCAGGATGAACCGGCCGTCCACCAGCGGCTGCAGAAAGCCCTGGCCGGTGTAGAAGTCCGGCCCCCAGCCCATGATGATCAGGCCGTAGCCCTTCTTGTGGACCACGTTGGGCACGCCGATGATGTTCGGTGTCTGCGCGCCGTCGTACTGGTCGATCTGGGTGTTGATGCCGACGGCCTTGAGCGAGGCCTGGAGGGCGACGGCGGAGGCCACCTCGGCGGGCTTGTTGTTGCGCACCGCGATGGTGGTGGAGAAGCCGTTCGGCTTTCCGCACTGCTGGAGTTCGGACCTGGCCCTGGCGAGGTCCGGCGCGCCGCCGTTGCTGGTCTGGCCGAACGGGTCGTACTTGACGTCGGCGCCCTTGACGCCGTCGGGCAGCATGTTGGTGCCGATGTCGCCGCCCGCGACCGGGCCGCCGCGCGCGGTCTGCAGCGCCTTGTGGTCGGCCGCGTAGATGACCGCCCTGCGGCAGTGGATGTTGTCGAGCGGCTTGATGGCCGGGACCAGTGAGACGTAGCGGATGTAGCCGGTGGTGGGGTCGTCGGTGCTCGCCTTGAGCCTCGGGTCCCGCAACACCTTTACCCTGGCGGCCTGTTGGAGCCCCGTCTGGTTGAGGTCGAGGTCGGCGTCACCGCCCAGCATCTTGCTGTCCAGGTCGTCCGCGTTGGAGCCGTAGGTGACCTCGATGCGGTCCGGCAGGGCGGGGCGGATCGGGTCGGAGGACTTGTGCCACCTGTCGTTGCGGACCAGCACGAGCGTCTTGTTGGGCTGGTAGGTGAGGAACTTGTACGGGCCGTCGGAGAACGGCCGCAGCCCGTACTTGGCCCCGGTGTCCTTGGACCGCTTGACCGGCGAGCCCTCCGGCAGCGCCAGCATCTGCTCGAAGTCGCCGTTGGGCTTGGCCAGGTGGAAGACGACGGTCTGGCTGTCCGGGGTGTCGATCGACTTCAGCCCCAGCTTGTCGGACGAGGGGTCCTTGTACGGGCCGGGGTACTTCTGGCCGTCGTCGAGGTTCTGCATCAGCCAGATCGGACCGCCGGTGATCACGTCCTGCGCCCAGGTGCGTTCGATGCCGTACTTCACGTCCTGGGCGGTGACGGGCGAGCCGTCCTCCCAGGTGGCACCGGATCTCAGGTGGTACGTGTACGTCCTGCCGCCGTCCGTGACCTGCGCCAGCGAGGTGGCCAGGTCCGGCACCAGCCTCAGGCTGGCGTTGCCCGGTTTGGTGTCGTACGTGATGAGCTGGCGGGTGTAGTAGCGGGCGAAGTCCCACATGAAACCGTAGTAACCACGTTGCGGGTCGAGCGAGTCGAAGTCCTGGGCGGCGGTGAACCGCAGGGTGCCGCCCTTGGCGGTGGACGGGTGGACGACGCCGGTGGCCGCGGCGTTGAAACCGGCCGCCGTGCCGCCGCCGCTGGAGCCGGAGCCGCCGCTGCATGCGGCCGTGCCGAGCAGTGCGGCGAGGGCGACGGCGGATCCTGCCGCCAGGGTGAGCCGGGTGGACCGAGGGGACATCACGGGTGTCTCAACCTCCATGATCGGTCGGCGCGTTGGTGGGTTCAGCGGGTGCCCTTCGGGTCCAGCGCGTCACGCACACCGTCGCCGAAGAGGTTGAAGGCCAGCACGGTGACGAAGATCGCCAGGCCGGGGATGATCATGAACATCGGGTCCGCCTGGAAGACGGTGACGGCCGTCGCGAGCATCTGGCCCCAGGACGGCGTGGGCGGCTTGACCCCGGCGCCGAGGAAGCTCAGCGCCGCCTCGGTGAGGATGTTGGTGGGGATCATCAAGGTGGTGTACACGGTGATCGGCGCGATCAGGTTGGGCAGCAGCTCCCGGAAGAGGATGTAGCCGCGGCCCGCGCCCAGGCTTCGCGCCGCCTCCACGTACTCGCGCTCGCGCAGCGCCAGGGTCTGGCCGCGCACGATCCGCCCGACGTAGGGCCAGCCGAAGAAGCCGATCACCACGATCAGCACCGCCATCCGCACCCCGGAACCGGTGAACCCCCACAGCGAGTCGGGCACCACGGATACCAGCGCGATGATGAACAGCAGTTGGGGAAACGCCAGCAGCAGATCCATCACCCTGCTGACCAGCGCGTCCACCCAGCCGCCGAAGTACCCGGCGACGATGCCGAACAGGGTGCCCAGCAGCACCGCGACCACCGCGGCCAGGAACGCCACCAGCAGCGACACCCGAGCCCCGTAGACCACCCTGCTGAACATGTCGCGGCCGTTGACCGGTTCCACCCCGAACAGGAAGTGGCGGCTGATGCCGCCGAAGGGGTGGATCGGCGTGCCCAGGTTGGGGTCGATCTGGTCCTCGTGCAGTTGGTCCGGCGGATGCCCGAGCAGGCCGACGATCTGCGGCGCGAAGACCGCGACCAGGACCAGCAGTACGACGACCGCGCCCCCGACGAGCGCGACCTTGTCGCGCCTGAGCCGCAGCCAGGCGATACGGCCCGGGGAGCGGCCCTCGATGGCCTTGGCCGGAAGGTCGGCGGTGATGTCGGCGGGCGCGGAACCTGCTGCGCCGGGCTCGTGCGGCGGTGCGCTCATCGGTCCTCGTGGGTCCTCGGCCGGAGATCTCCGGCGGCGGCGGAGGGGGCGACGTACGTGGGGCACCTTGCGGCGCGAGTCTGTTGTGTGACCTAGATCACTAGCCAGATCCCGGGGGGAATGGATGCGCAACCGTGATCTGGGCAGTGACCTTCCGTTATCGCTCCGTCGTTAACGGACAGGCACAGCCGTGTTTCCGGAAGATACGGTCGTCCCATGGACAACCGACTACGAGCCGTCTGCGACCTGATGGTTCCCGTCGTCCGCGAGATGGCCGGGCTGCACGAGTACGACGGTGTCGTACAGGACCTGTCGCCGGAGGGCGTACGGCGCTCGCTGACCGCGCTGGCCAGGGCCCGGCGGGACACGCCGGTCCGCCGCGACCCGCATGACGAGGCGCATCTGGCGGTCTTCGAGGAGGGGCTGCGGGTGCAGTTCGGTGAGCTGGAACTGCACCGCAGGGACCCCTATCTGCACCTGTCGAACCTCGAACTCACCGCGTACGGCCGCGAGTACGCGCCCGCGCCGGAGCGAGCCGCGGCCCGCCGCAGGCACCTCGCCCAGTGGCCGGACGCCGTGGACGCCGCGATCGCCTCGCTGGACCAGGTCAGCGCACCGGTGGCGGGCGCACTGCTGACGGCGGTACGCGGCCTGGCGGCCGGGCTCGATCCGGCGCGGGACCAGGAGACGGCCACCGCGCTCGTCGCACACCAGCGGCTGGTCGCGCACATCGCCCGGGCCGCGGAGACCGGTGATCCGGACCCCCGGCTGGGCGGCGCGGCGCTCGCCGCACTGATGGGCAGTCAGGAAGGTGTGGACGTCGACCTGTCGGCGCTGGCCGAGACGGCGGAGCGGGAACGACAGCGGCTGGCCGAGCTGCTGGCGGAGGCCTGCCGGGCGCTCGATCCGCACAGGCCGGTACGGGAGTTGGTGCCCGAGCTGCTGGCGGACCACCCCGACGCGGACGGGGTGATCCCCGAGGCGGCCGAACTGGCCGCCGAGGTCATCGAGTTCACCCGCGAGCGTGGACTGGTGCCGTACCTCGACGGGGAGTGCCGGGTCGGCCCGGCACCGGAGTCCCGGCGCTGGTCATCGGCGATGATGACGTGGGCGGCGCCGTTCGAGGCCGACGCCCCGTCCTGGTACCACGTCACTCCGCCCGGCGCGGGGTGGCCCGCGGCCGAGCGGGAGGAGTGGCTGACCCTCTTCAGCCGCACCGGGCTGCCCTCGGTGACCGTGCACGAGGTGGCCCCCGGGCACTTCGCGCACGGCCGGGCGCTGCGGCACGCGCCCACCGACGTACGGCGGGCACTGCACTCGTTGACGTTCTGCGAGGGGTGGGCGCACTACGCCGAGGAGATGTGCCTGGAGGAGGGGTTCCGGGCGGGCGATCCGCGGTTCACCATCGGGGTGGCGTTGGAGGCGCTGGTCCGGGTGACCCGGCTGACCTGCGCCATCGGACTGCACACCGGTGCGATGGATGTCGTGGAGGCCACCGAACTCTTCGTCCGCGACGCGCACCTGGCCCGTGCGGCGGCCGCGTCGGAGGCCCGCCGCGGCACGTTCGACGCGGCGTACGGCCGCTACACGTGGGGCAAGCTGGAGCTTCTTCGCCTCCGCGAGGAGGCCAGGAAGCGGTGGGGTTCCGGGTTCACCCTCCAGCGCTTCCACGCCGCGCTGCTTTCCCTTGGCTCCCCGCCACTGGGCCTGCTGCCCGCAGCGCTGTCCGGCTGACACCGGGGGTGTGTCTTGAGTGGCGGTGCGCTTCTGGGTGCGGTGCGTGCGGGCACCGCGCCGCCGTGGCGGGATCGGTCTGGGAGGCAAGCCCCCAGGCTCCCGGCAGAGGGGTGCACCCACTCGCACCGGGGCGCGCCCAACTACTCGTCCTCGCCCGGGGGTTCGGGGCTTGCCCCCGAGGTGAATCCGCGGCGGCGAGCAGCCCCCGCGGCAGACGCCGACGGTGTCAAAGCGCGCCGGAGCCCCGCGAACTCCCGTCGGCGAGGCGCTAGTAGGGGCGTTGCGGCCAGCCCGGGGTGGGCGGGGGCCAGGCCGCGCTCCCGGCCGACGGCGCCGGGGCCTGGCCCGCCGCGCGGTCGTAGAACGGCCGCGCGGCCCGCATCCACATCGCCACGGGATCGAACTCGTCGGCCAGTGACACCGTGGACAGCGCCAAGCCGTCCGGCGCCCCCGCGGCGGCCTGCCGCATCATCGTCTGGACCGCCTCCACCGCGTGCGGCCCCGTCTCGTACAGGCCGACGCCGATCGCCAGGAAGGGCTCGCCGAGGGTGGGCCGTACCCAGGCCGCGCACAGCGTGCGCACCGCCGGCGTGTGCTGGGCGTGCTGCGACAGCGCGGCGTAGAACTGCGGCATCTGCACGGTGGGTTCACTGATCTGCAGCGGCCCGGCGGGCAGCCGGTCGAGCCCGCAGGCGATCCGCCGCAGGTCGAGCCAGGGCACTCCGACGCCCCCGCCGGGGGCGTGCGGGTTGAGCCACAGCCCGTACCGCTCCCGGTACAGTTCGGCCGCGACCTCGCGCCCGGTGACCAACTCGTGCGCCCGGTTCCACCCGCTGGCCGCCAGTTCCTGCGCGGAGGTGACGCACGGCGCGTACCCGTACCCGCCGACGTCCATGTTCCCGTACTGCGCGTCGGGCGAACCGGGTTGGCCGTGCCAGAGCAGCATCCACACCTGCCCGTCGGCCAGTGCGCGCAGCAGCGCCTCGTACATGTCGTAGCGGCCGGGCGCCACTTGGCGCAGCGCGTCCTCCACGCCTGCGTTCACTTAGGAGTCCGCCCCTTCCGTCGCTCGGTCCGCCCCGTCCGCCAATCAGGCCCCCCAGCCTAGCGGCGGGGCCCCAGAAGGGCCCGGGTCCCCGCTCTCAGTCGCGCGCGAAGAACGGCCGAACGCGTTCGTGCATCCAGTCGCCCACCGGATCCTGGGCGATGTCCAGCAGCACCAGGTTGACCGTCCACGGCACCGGCACCGCCCCGAGGGCGCGGCCGAGCGCGTTCATCGCGGCGGCCCGGTCCTCCTCCTGCCAGCGGTCCAGCTCGACACCGACGAACAGCGTCGGCGGCTGTCCCTCCACCGACCCCAGCACGCGGCGCGCCGAGAGCACCACAGGGGTGATCGCGAACTCGCCCGCGGCGGCCGCGAGGAAGTCCACCGGCTCGTCGTCGGGCCCCGGCTCCCACAGCCGTACCCGGCCGCCGCCCGGCGCCCCGCCCCGGCAGAACTGCTCGACCGCGGCGGCGGGCAGCCGCAGCCCCACCGCGCCGTCGGGGTTGATCGCGATACCGGCCCGCGGCGGCAGCCCGCGGGCGAACTCCAGCGCGGGTGCGACCGCGAAGGGCATTCCGGGCGCGACCCGCACCAACTGCTCCTCGGAGCTGAACACCGGTATGTACGCGGCGCCGTCCAACTCCATCGCGGGCAGGTCGAGATCGGGGCTGTCCGGCCCGCCGCCGTTCGGCAGCGGCACCCACAGCGGGGAGCGCCCGAGCACTTCGAGCACCCGCGGAATGGCGCCGGGCTCACCGAGCGCGGCGGAGAGCACCTCTTCCAGTTCGTTGCCGGGCCAGCCGCCGCCGTGCGGCAGCCCGGGCTGCGCGGTCCCGTACGGCTCGTGCTCCCCCGATCCGTAGCCGTACTGCGCCGGAACGTTCATCTCCACCCCACCTGCGGTCATCGTCGTGCCTGGCGGAACCCTAGCGGCCCTGGCCGGTACGCCGCGCGGCGTGTAATGATGCACGCGCCAACTCCATACCGGCCGTTCGAGTCCGTGCGGGAGAGTTCCCGGCGACGTGCGAAAGCGTCACCGGGGCGCCGAAGGAGCAAGTCCTCCCTTGAATCTCTCAGGCCCCGTTACCGCGCGGATGAGGCACATCTGAAAAGCGGGTGGCCCCGGCCACCCCACCCAAGGTGCAAACCGCGCCCCGTCCGGGCCGTGGTGAACCTCTCAGGTTCGATGACAGATGGGGAGGATTGTCATCGCCACGCCTCATCGTCCGCACCTGGGAGCCCGTAAATGACCACCGCCCCCGCCGCTCCACGCCGTACCGCGCTGGACGCGGTGCACCGCGCGCTCGGCGCGACCATGACCGACTTCGCGGGCTGGGACATGCCGCTGCGCTACGGAAGCGAGCGCGACGAGCACAACGCCGTGCGCAACACCGCCGGGCTGTTCGACCTCTCGCACATGGGCGAGATCACCGTCACCGGGCCGCAGGCGGGCGAGGCCCTGGACTTCGCGCTGGTCGGCCATCTGTCCGCGCTGGCGGTCGGCCGCGCCCGGTACACCATGATCTGCGCCGCCGACGGCGGGATCCTGGACGACCTGATCGTCTACCGCCTGGGCGAGGCCGAGTTCATGGTCGTCGCCAATGCCTCCAACGCCCAGGTGGTACTGGACGCGGTCATCGACCGGGTGTCCGGCTTCGACGCCGAGGTGCGCGACGACCGGGACGGCTACGCGCTGATCGCGGTGCAGGGCCCCCAGTCCCCCGCCATCCTGAAGTCGCTGACCGACGCCGACCTGGACGGCCTGAAGTACTACGCGGGCCTGCCCGGTACCGTCGCCGGCCGGCCCGCGCTGATCGCCCGCACCGGCTACACCGGCGAGGACGGCTTCGAGCTGTTCGTCTCCCCCACCGACGCTGAAACGTTGTGGCAGGCACTCACCGAGGCGGGCACGCCGTACGGGCTGGTTCCCTGCGGGCTGTCCTGCCGGGACACCCTGCGCCTTGAGGCAGGCATGCCGTTGTACGGGCACGAGCTGACGACGGCCCTGACGCCGTTCGACGCCGGGCTCGGCCGCGTGGTGAAGTTCGACAAGCCCGGCGACTTCGTCGGCCGTCGGGCGCTTGAGCTGGCCGCCGAGCAGGCCGCCGCGAACCCGCCGCGCAAGCTCGTCGGGCTGGCCGCGCAGGGCCGCCGGGTCCCGCGCGCCGGGTACCAGGTGACGGCCGAGGGCGGCACGGTGATCGGCGAGGTCACCTCCGGCGCGCCCTCGCCCACCCTGGGCAAGCCGATTGCCATGGCCTACGTGGACGCCGCGCACGCCGCGCCCGGCACGCCCGGCGTCACGGTGGACATCCGGGGCAGCCACGAGCCGTATGAGGTCGTGGCGCTCCCCTTCTACAAGCGGCAGCGTTGATCATCCGCTGACCGCCGATCCCATCAGCGCGAAGGTCCCCAGGGCCGACCCGCCCGAACGCCCACCCGCCGCATCGGCACGGCTTTACATCCGGGAGAATTCCGTCATGAGCATCAACCCCCAGGAACTGCGTTACAGCAAGGAGCACGAGTGGATCTCCGCCGCCGAGGCGGGCGTGTCCACCGTGGGCATCACCTCGCACGCCGCCGACGCGCTCGGCGATGTGGTGTTCGTCCAGCTGCCGGAGGTCGGCGACAGCGTGACCGCGGGCGAGAGCTGCGGCGAGCTGGAGTCCACCAAGTCGGTGAGCGACCTTTACGCACCGGTCAACGGCGAGGTCACCGAGGTCAACGAGGACGTGGTCAGCGACCCGTCGCTGGTCAACTCCGCCCCCTTCGAAGGCGGTTGGCTGTTCAAGGTCCGGGTCACCGAGGAGCCCGACGACCTGCTGACCGCCGACGAGTACACCGCCTTCATCAGCGGCTGACCGGGGGAGAACCGATGTCACTGATCAACAGCTCGCTGCACGAGTTCGACCCGGAGGTCGCGGCGGCCGTCGACGCCGAGCTGCGCCGTCAGCAGTCCACCCTGGAGATGATCGCGTCGGAGAACTTCGCTCCGGTCGCGGTGATGGAGGCCCAGGGTTCGGTACTGACGAACAAGTACGCCGAGGGCTACCCCGGACGCCGCTACTACGGCGGCTGCGAGCACGTCGACGTCGCCGAGCAGATCGCCATCGACCGGGTCAAGGAGCTGTTCGGCGCCGAGGCCGCCAACGTCCAGCCGCACTCGGGCGCGCAGGCCAACGCGGCGGCGATGTTCGCCCTGCTCAAGCCGGGTGACACCATCCTGGGTCTGAACCTCGCGCACGGCGGGCACCTCACCCACGGCATGAAGATCAACTTCTCCGGCAAGCTCTACAACGTGGTGCCGTACCACGTCGACGCGCAGACCAACCGGGTCGACATGGCCGAGGTGGAGCGGCTGGCCAAGGAGCACCGGCCGCAGCTGATCGTGGCGGGCTGGTCGGCGTACCCGCGCCAGCTGGACTTCGCCGCGTTCCGCCGGATCGCCGACGAGGTCGGCGCGTACCTGATGGTCGACATGGCGCACTTCGCCGGTCTGGTGGCGGCGGGGCTGCACCCGTCCCCCGTGCCGCACGCGCACGTGGTGACCACCACCACGCACAAGACCCTCGGCGGCCCGCGCGGCGGCGTGATCCTGTCCACCGCCGAGCTGGCCAAGAAGATCAACTCCGCGGTCTTCCCCGGCCAGCAGGGCGGTCCGCTGGAGCATGTGATCGCGGCCAAGGCGGTGGCGTTCAAGGCCGCGGCCACCGAGGAGTTCCGGGAGCGGCAGTCCCGTACCCTGGAGGGCGCGAAGATCCTCGCCGAGCGGCTCACCCGACCGGACGCGGTGGAGGCGGGAGTCTCGGTGCTCTCCGGCGGCACGGATGTGCACCTCGTCCTGGTCGACCTGCGCAACAGCGAGCTGGACGGCCAGCAGGCCGAGGACCGGCTGCACGAGATCGGGATCACGGTCAACCGCAACGCGGTGCCGAACGACCCGCGTCCGCCGATGGTCACCTCGGGCCTGCGGATCGGCACTCCCGCGCTGGCCACCCGTGGCTTCGGCGCGGACGAGTTCCGTGAGGTGGCGGACATCATCGCCGAGGCGCTCAAGCCGTCCTTCGACGCCGGGACGGCCGAGGGCCTCAGGGCGCGCGTGACGGCGCTCGCCACCAAGTTCCCGCTGTACCCGGGCCTGAACTAGCCCGCAGCCGGTTGACGGGGCACCGCGCACACTGGGAACAGTGCGCCGGTGCCCCGCGCCACGCACCACCCCTGCGCACCACCCGCGCGCCGACAAAGGAGTCCCATTGGCCATCTCGGTCTTCGACCTGTTCTCGGTCGGCATCGGCCCGTCCAGCTCGCACACGGTCGGCCCCATGCGCGCCGCCCGGCTGTTCGCCCTCCGGCTGAAGAACGAGGGCCTGCTGGCACACACCGTCTCGGTGCGCGCCGAACTCTTCGGTTCGCTGGGCGCCACCGGTCACGGGCACGGCACGCCGAAGGCGGTACTGCTCGGCCTTGAGGGCGACGCGCCGCGCACGGTGGACGTGGACACCGCGGACGACCGGGTGGAGCGGATCCGCACCTCCGGGCGGCTGCGGCTGCTCGACGCGCAGGAGATCGACTTCGACTTCGACCGGGACCTGATCCTGCACCGCCGCCGCTCGCTGCCGTACCACGCCAACGGCATGACGCTGTTCGCCTACGACGCCGAGGGCGCGCCGCTGCTGGAGAAGACCTACTACTCGGTCGGCGGCGGTTTCGTGGTGGACGAGGACGCGGTCGGCGAGGACCGGATCAAGCTCGACGACACTGTCCTGAAGTACCCGTTCCGCACCGGTGACGAACTGCTGCGGATGGCGCGGGAGACCGGTCTGTCGATTCCGGCGCTGATGCTGGAGAACGAGAAGGCATGGCGCACCGAGGCGGAGATCCGCGCCGGGCTGCTGGAGATCTGGCAGGTCATGCAGGACTGCGTACGCCGCGGCATGACGCGTGAGGGCATACTCCCCGGCGGCCTGAAGGTGCGCCGCAGGGCGGCGGCCGCCGCCCGCCAGCTGCGTGCCGAGGGCGACGCCGCGCCGCGGGCCATGGAGTGGGTGACGCTGTACGCGATGGCGGTCAACGAGGAGAACGCGGCGGGCGGCCGGGTGGTCACCGCCCCGACCAACGGCGCGGCGGGCATCATTCCGGCGGTGCTGCACTACTACGTCAACTTCGGGGCCGGCCACGCTTCCGAAGCAGAGAAGGAAGAGGGCGTCGTCCGCTTCCTGCTGGCGGCCGGTGCGATCGGCATGCTGTTCAAGGAGAACGCCTCGATCTCCGGCGCCGAGGTCGGCTGCCAGGGCGAGGTGGGCTCGGCCTGCTCCATGGCCGCGGGCGGCCTCGCCGAAGTCCTGGGCGGCTCCCCCGAGCAGGTGGAGAACGCCGCCGAGATCGGCATGGAGCACAACCTCGGCCTGACCTGCGACCCGGTCGGCGGCCTGGTCCAGATCCCGTGCATCGAACGCAACGGCATGGCCTCCGCCAAGGCCGTCACCGCCGCCCGCATGGCCCTACGCGGCGACGGCCGCCACCACGTCTCCCTGGACAAGGTCATCAAGACGATGAAGGAGACGGGCGCGGACATGAAGGTCAAGTACAAGGAGACGGCCCGCGGCGGGCTCGCGGTGAACGTCATCGAGTGCTGAGCGGATAGGCGTCTCAGGTGTCATGGCGGAGCTGCGAGATGGCCCAGAAGGCGTGTCTCCGCCTAGTCACCTTGGGAATGTGCCACCTGGCGCACGGAGTCAGCCCCTGTCTTACCGAGTTCTCCCATTGCTCGGCCGGTATGCGTCCTTCACGTTCCGCTCAAGGTTCTCCTCGCTGAACATCCGGTGACTCCGGATCTGCTGGTACGTGATCCTTCCGGCGGAGGACTCCGTGCGTAGCCATGACGCCGTCACTCCCAGACGCTCTGCCGCTTCAGCGAGGACGACCCAACCCACCCGTACCGGGCGAGACTTCATGGACCTGCAAAGACCCACCCATCAGGCTCGGAGAGACAACAGCGTCTCAACGATCCGTCGTCAGATCTGTGGCGCGGAGTGGGTCAGAGTGGCACTTAGTCCGCGACTGGCGACTACTCAGCAAGTAGTAACATCTACGCTAAATTCACGCATGACGTCAATTATCGAGTCCACAAAAACATGACCTAGCGGCTCTTGGGATGCTTGAAAGTTTCGCCAGACGATTGCCGCCGGAGGCCCCTCTCCGAAGCTCGAATACATGCAGTCCGCAACGGCGTCAAGGTTTGAGCCAAAGTATCCACCAGGACCATTGACCGCCTCTCCCAATGCACAGAAGAATCCCGACTTCGTAGAGATGTGCGAGCCGTCCAGATATACGACGTCGTCGACCCCGTAGCGAGCAGCCCTGCGATTCGATGTGAACCAAGAATTCTGAACCACATGCAGCCAGGAGCTCTGATAGCTCACCGGCCACCGAAGCCATTCGCCCTTCTCCAGAGCTGCGTCCGCTGCCCAGCGCCGCCAAATTTCCGCAGCTTCGGGATATTCGCAACGAGTGTCAAAGTGCCGGATTGAGACGCTCGAAATTTTGCCGTCCGCCGATTCTGCTCCCATATCGCCGTACACAACTCGACCAACCGGGTACTCTCCGATCCTCTCCCCTCGGCGGTTCACAATCTCCAGTGCCGCGTCTTCAGCTCTACGCCTGCTCTTGTTGAGATCGTGAACCCTCAGGAAGGCCACTTCCGGGAGTTCCTCTTGCGGGTCGACAAAAAAGCCTGCCACTTCTTCGGCGGTGACAAGCGTGTCTCCAGACTCTTCATCGACTACCACGTACATTGGAAAGCCCGCTTCAGTCATAATTGGCAATTTTCCAGTCACGTCGCCCCCGGCCTAATCCGGTGCAGCAACAGTCAGACACCACACCAACAGCTTAACCAGCAAAATTGCTGCTTCCATCCCAAATCAGGGAAATGAGGTGTGCTGAAACAATGCAGGTCGCCCGCCGGGCCTTGGCCGCGATCACGGATGCCTCCGCGATCAGGCCCTTCATCTGGGCGTTGTGAGTCGCGGCGAGCTGATCCATACAGTCAGCCATATATCGGCCGACCTGAAGGAAGTCATCCAACTGGTCCGCAGGACTCGACAGGCACGCAAAGCGCTCGGCTGAGAAATCCCAACCGAGCGCTTGGCTAAGCTCCTGGCCGCGGCCGCATGGTCAAAGGTATTGTCACTCCACCTTGAATTCGCCAACCGGGCGGGCTTTCTTCGGTACGGCTGCGAAGTCTCTGAATTGTACAGCTGGACCTGCTTCCGCCCTCACGTGGAGCCGCCTCCAGGCCCTTGGCGGGCCTGTCAGAGCTTACAAAAGTGCCCTGATCGCTGCCATGCCTCCCTGATCGGATACCGCAACCGCCACGTTTCCGCAGCGTACATAACGTGCTGGCTTTTGGTCGACAAAGACCAACTCAATGTGATCAGCGGTTCGAACGAAACCTATGTCCTCGACGGCCGAGACCACCGAGACGCTGTGGGTCAACGCATCCGAGCCGTGTCCTAGCCCCCACGGGGTGCGCTCGATGACCGGGGAGTGCTGCTGCGTTTTCGGCTCGGTCGGCAGGGGGCCGGTTCCCGATACCTGCCTGGGTTCCTCGATGACAACTACCTGCACGAGCATTCCGGTAGTGGGATCGACCTTCACCTCAACCTCTCCACCGTTAGAGCCCGAGATCCTTAGGTACAAAGGCGTTTCCACTGGGCGAGGCTCCCAGGTGACCTTCAACGGGATCCAAGGATCGCACTCCAAGCTCGCCTCTGAGCAAGCTATCGAATCAACTACTCGGATCATCTGCATTGCCAATCATTGTAGAGGCAGGGCGTGGATCAATGCGGGGAGTTGACCTTCGCGCCTCGGTGCACTGAATTTCAGCTCCCAGCCGCCGGCCGTGACCACCTTATCAAAGGGAATGCCCCCCTTCGAAGCGTCGCTGACCGCTGCTCGCAGGCTGTCGAGCTGCGCCTGGGTCGCCAGATCTAGCTGAGCCTTTGTCGTCCCTCGCTTGGTCATACCCGACAGGTATTCCGCGATATGTTCGGTCGCATTTGGGTGCACCCAGACGTGTACATCGTCGGCAGTTAGCTCGAAAGATTTCGGTAGACTGCTGCCGGGATAATTCGGCTGTGTTGCCTTGATCGCACCCCAGACCGTGCGTGATTCCTCGGCTGCTCCTTCGACGCCCTTGGCTATTCTCTCAACAGCCTTGATTTTGCCGATGGGGAGAACCATCATGGCGAAGGTGGCGCATTTGCCGAGGGTGGGTTGGGTGATGCAGTCCTTGAGGTCGTTGAGGCCGAGGAGTTCCCAGGTGATGGCGGTCAGGGTGGGGTCGGGTGGTGTGGTGTCGATGACGAAGTCGCCGGGGGCCAGTGCGCAGGGCAGGAGGCCTGCGATTTCGTGGTTGGGGCTGGGGATGCAGCGCCGGGGCTGCTTGGCTGCTTGGGCCTTGCGTGCCTCTTCCGCCTTGCGTCGTGCTTCGGCTTCTTCGGCGCGGCGCTTGTCCATCGTGCTCTGCCACGCCTGGGAGGCCAGGGTCTCGGCGTCGTTGGCGCTCTTACCTGCCGCTTGTGCGGAGGTGCGGGCGTCGTCGGCGGCTTCATTGGCTTGCGCGGCGGAGGTGCGTGCGTAGTTGGCGTTGAAGGAGGCCTGGGCAGCGGAGTCGGTGGCGGCGTCGGCGTCGCGGTCGGCGGCGTCGGCCGCGTTGCGCGCGGTGGCAGCTGACTTCGAAGCCTGTGCCGCGGAGTTCTCCGCGCTGGTGGCGGCAACGTCGGCGTCGTGGGCATAACCCTGGGCCTGTTTCGCCGAGTTGGCTGCCTGGGCGGCGGCCTTCTGGGCGTCGGTTGCGGACTTGTGGGCGTCGGCTGCGGCCTTGGCGGCGAGCCAGCTGTTCTGCCGGGCCTTGGCCGCGATCACGGATGCCTGCGCGATCAGGCCCTTCATCTGGGCGTTGTGAGTCGCGGCGAGCTGGTCCTTGCGATCGGCCATGTACTGACCGACCTGGAGGAAGTCGTCCAGTTGGTCGGCCGGACCCGACAGGGCGATCTTGGCCGCTGCCTTCACTTCCGGTCCGCCGTCGTTGACCAGTTTGGAGGCGGCGACGCGTTCGTCGTCGTTTCGGGCGACGTACTGGCCGTTGGCGATGAAGGCGGCCAGGGTTTTGGGCTCGTTGCTTGCCAGGGCGGCCTTGGAGGCTTCCTTGACGCCGGGCCCGCCGGTGTTGTTGATCTGGGAGACCTTCACCCGCAGGTCATCGTTGGCCACGGTGTACTGGCCGGTGGTGTAGAAGTCGGCAACCTGCTGGTCACCGCCCTTCAAGGCATCGACCGCAGCGGTGCGTACCGCCTCGTAGGGGCTTTGGGTGGTGAGCTCGAAGACCTTCTGGCGGGTGTCCTGCGCCTTGGCGTTCTGCCAGCCGGTGCGCAGGTAGTCGAGGACGTCGTTGTCGGTGCCGGACAAGGTTCGGGTGGCCGCTTCCTGACTGAAAGGGCCGAGTTCCTTCAAGGCTTTGAGAGCCAGTTGGCGTCCCTGGGTCGCCAGAGCTTTGGTGTCCGGGTTGGGCTTGGCGGCTTGGGTGGCCAGTGTTTGGGCGGTGTCGTCCAGGCCGCGGGCTTCGCTCAGGGCGGCGGCGGCGTCAGAGGTGGCCTGGTCGTCCTGGTCCTTTTGTGAACGGGCGCGTTCGATGGCGGCGTTGGTGCGTGTGGTGAGGTCTTCTGCCTCGCTCTTGCGAGCGATGTCGAACACCTTCTTTGCGGTCGCAGCAGCCTGCTCGGCGGTGTCGGCGGCCTTCTTGGCGGCGTCAGCATGCTGGTCGGCCTGCTTGGCCGCGTCCGCGGCCTGACCGGCGTGCTTGGCAGCGTCCTCGGCCGCGTCCGCGGCCTTGTTCGCGTGATCGGCGGCCGAATTGGCCGCATCGCGTGCCGCGTAGGCCGCGTCCGCGGACTCGTCCGCCAGCGCCTGGGCGGCATTGGCCGCCCGGTTGGCCTCCGCCGCGTGCCGACGCGTCTCCGCAGCCGCCTGCGCGGCCTCGTTGGAGTGGACCCCGGCCGCATCGGCGGCGACGTTCGCCTCATCCGCCGCATCGGCGGCGGCATTGGCGTCGGCGCCTGCGGACAGGGAGTCCGCCGCGGCGGCCTTGGCTGCCCGGGAGGCATCTCCGGCCGCCTGGGCGGCCCGCGCGGAGGTGGCAGCGAGCGCTGCCGCCTTACGGGCGGTGGCCGCGGCGTTCTTGGCTTCCGCCGCCTTCCCGGCATCACCGGCCGCAGCGGCTGCGGCATCGTAAGCCCGCGAGGCGGCGTCAGCTGCGGCCACCGCAGCGGCGGCGGTCTGCGCGGCAGCCATTGCCGCGACGCGCGCCGACTGGTTCGCCGCGTTCGCCGCACCGATCGCCTCTTGCGCCGCATCGGCGGCGGCCCGCGCGGCGGCCGCCGCCTGCCCGGCCTTGGCCGCCGCCCGCTCGGAGTCGCTCTTGGCCGCCTTCGTCTCCTTGGCCGCCCGCTGCGCATCCTCCTTGGCCAAAGCCGAAGCCGCCTTGGCGCGGGCGGAGGCCGCCTTGGCGGCATCGGTGGCGGCCTGAGCCCGCACCCCGGCCTTCTGTGCCTGGTCGACGAGTTGGTCGATGGTGGCGTGTTCCTGGTCCTTGTTGCGGGCCACGAACTGCCCGACCTCCAAGAACTCCACCACATCATCCGGGGTGCCCTGCAAGGCCAGCTTGCCGGCCGCCTTCACCGCCGGCCCACCATCGTTGATGATCTTGGAGACCTCGACCCGATTATCGGTCTCACGCGCCTGGTACTGGCCGGCCTTCAAGAACTGGGCGACGTCGTCCGGACTGCCCTTCAGGGCCGCCATACCTGCCTGCTTGACTCCGGGGCCGCCAAAGTTGATGACCCGTGATGCCTCCACCCGCTGGTCCTCCTGCAGCGGGGCTTTCCAGCCGTCGATGAGGAAGGTACGCAGTTGGTCCGGGGTGCCATTGAGGGCGTTCTTGGCGGCTTCCCGCACTGCGGTGCCACCCACGTTGAAGATGCGGCTGGCGTCGACGCGGTCGTCATCGTTTTGAATGCTGTCCTTGTCGGCGAGGAACTTCTTGACGTCCTCGCCCGAGCCCACCAGGGCTTTCTCCGCCGCCGCCCTGATTCCCGGGCCACCGTTCTGCCACAGGTCAACGACCAAAGCGCGGTCGGATATCCCGTACGAGTCCTCGTCGTCCGCGGCGGCTGGGCTGGCGCCCAGGAGACTGGCAGCGAGCGTGATCGGCAGCAGGGTGGCGCACGCACCGCGCAGGCCAGGCATGCGTCCGTAGGTTCCCGTTGCCGTGTTCTTGGATGGCGCTCCTGGTGAGCGCGCTGGCCGTTTCACAGGCCCATCCCCCCTGAGAAATATATGAGTTCGGTCCTAGCTCGGCACACATGCGGGTGCGGCTGGTCGAGCCGTGCACCTCGTCGTGGCATGTGGGCGCACTGGCCAATGGGCCGTCATTTGCGGCTAGGCGCAGTGCTTGCGATGTGTACCGGTAGCATCCTTACACAGGCATTACATAGGAAGTTCACAGACGCTTCACTGTTGTGCCGGTACTACCATGAGGAAGGAAAACACCGTGCTACCCACTGGCAGACGGCTCGTCATGACGGGCGTTGCCGGGGCGCTGGCCATCAGCGCCGCAGTTGCGACCCTGACCACCGCGCAGGCCGCCCAACCCGACCCCACCCCGGCCCCGCCCGTCTCCCCCACGGCCTCTTCCGCCGATGACGCGATGCCCTCAGCCGTGGAGGACTTCGCCTATCCGGGAGCGGCGAAGATCTTCCAGGACAAGCAGATCCTCCTCAAGCGGGGTGACGGCCACATCCTGCTGACCGACTGCAAGTCCCCGCACGCGATCATGGTGGAGTCGCGGACCGCTCAGAAGCAGTTCTGCTTCGCGGTCAGTGGCAAGCAGGGTGAGCTGACCCTCGAGTTGCCCGATGCCTACGGCATCTGGACCCAGGACCATCCCGTCGAGGCCACGGTCAAAAGCGATGACAAGGAAACCGTCGTAGAAGCCGGGAAGAACGACTACCAGCCCTTCGGCGAGTCCGGCACCAGCGGAAAGCGCGCCGTCCTCGTCGAGTTGCGCGTCACCGGCTGAACCCGCCCCTCCTTACGCCAGTTCGCCCCTTCGGCAACCTCCATTTCTGAAAGACGCACACATGCCTGGCAGACGTCCACGTGCCGCGTGGATCACCGCACTTGTCACCACCACCGCCGCCGCGACGGTCGGGCTGCTCACCGGGACGGCAGCCCATGCCGTGGTAGGTGACCCGGCCCAGGACGGCGCCTACCCGTACCTGGCGAAGCTGGACATCACCATGGGCGACGCGAAGCGCTCGTGTACCGGCACTGTCGTGGACGACCAGTGGATCCTCACCGCGAGCAGTTGCTTCGCCGACGACCCCCAGCAAGGCTCCACAGTCGCGGCCGGGGCACCGAAGGGGAAGACCACCGCGACCATCGGCCGCACCGACCTGACCGGCACCACCGGCGCCGTCGTCGATGTCACACAGCTGGTGCCACGCCCCGACCGCGACCTGGTCATGGCCCGCCTGGCCAAACCCGTCACCGGCATACCCGCCCTCGCCATCACCTCCACCGCCCCGGCAGGAGGCGACGAACTCACCGCTGTCGGCTACGGCCGCACCAAGGACGAGTGGGTACCCAACCGCCCCCACACCGGCGCCTTCACCATCGACGCCCCGCAGAACACCACCCTCGCCATCAACGCCAAGCCCGGCACCCAGGCAGCCCTGTGCAAGGGCGACACCGGCGCACCCCTGCTCCGCCAAACCAGCAGTGGAGGCCCCGAGTTGGCCGCAGTGGCCACCCGCTCCTGGCAAGGCGGCTGCCTCGACTCACCAGAGACCCGCACCGCGGCACTGGCCACCCGGGTCGACGATCTGGCCGCCTGGATCCAACAGATCCGCTACTCCAGCACCTTCGCCAAAGCGCCCTGGAAGTACGCCCAGCAGATGACCGCCGGTTACTACACCGGTGGCTCGGCAGGCGGCACCCGCCACATGGACCTCATCGTCCAATGGATCGACGGCGAAGTGACCCTCTACCAGGGCGCCGACGGCAACGATCCGGCACGGCCCTTCGCGGCCGAGTACCGCCTGGCACCGTCGAAGGGCGCATGGGCCAAGGCCGTCTCCATCGACAGCGCCAACTTCACCGGTGGCAACACCGACGGCCTGATCGTGCGCTGGGACGACGGGAAACTCACCCAGTACACCACCGTCGACGCCCACGGCTTCCACGGCGAGAAGCAACTCGCCGCGCCCAACGCCACGTGGAAGAACGCCCGGCAGATGACCGTTGGCCGCTACACCCCCGGCGGGCGCCGTGACGACCTGGTCGTGGTCTGGAAGGACGGAGAGACCTCCCTCTACACCGATCTCGCCGCCAATGGCGTCAAGCGCGAGACGCAGCTGGCCAAGCCCAACACCACCTGGACCTACGCCGACCAGATCACCTCAGGCGAGTTCGCCGGCAAAACCACCGGTGACCTACTCGTGCGATGGAAGGACGGCGAGACCACCATCTACCCCGGCCTGACCACCAAGGGCCTACCCGGCGAGATGAAAATCGAGAAGGCCAAATCCGCCTGGGCCAACGCCACCGTCGTCGCCGCAGGCGCCTTCACCACCAACACCGTCCCCAACGATGTCCTCGTCCGCTGGAACACCGGCCGCCTCACCCTCTACCCCGGCGTCGACGCCACCGGTCTCCACGACGAGATCCCCCTAGCGCCCTAACGCGGCAGTGCAGCACGGGCAGGGATCGTTCCCTGACCCACCCGGCACGCGGGGTAACCGCCGTAGCGCCACGCCCGGCGGCGTCTCGTTGTCGTCTCCGCCGCAGGGCGTGGTCCGCCCCTCTCCCCTTCCTTCTGGTCGCCGCACCCGACCGGCCGCATGGCCCCGCCCCTGCGCCGACAGCCCCGACGCTCCCCGGCAGCAGACGCCGACGATCCAGGAAACGCACGTGCCTCAACGCACGGAAAGGCATCCGAATCGCATATGAAGAAGCTGATCATCACCGCTGCGGCCGCTGTGGCACCGGCCGTCGGCCTCTCCTCGCCAGCCCTCGCGACGCCCCACACCCCGCCAGCCCGCACCATCCCCGACAGCCACCCGACCGGTGCGCCCGCCGCGCCGAGTGCGTCGCCGCTCACCACCCCGGCAACCCCGCCCGTCACCCAGACTGCGATCAACACTCCGCCAGGAGCGATCACCTCCCCGGATGAGGACCGGGTCGCGATCGAGAAGATCCTCGCGGCCCCGAACACCAGGAAGTACCTGCGCGAGGCCGCCCAGCATGCGCTAAACGGCACCGCGGCCGACATGCGGCACTTCCTGGAGACCGGCCAGTACGTCGCGCGGGACAACGACGACCGCATCCGCACGGCCCAGATCATCAGCGTGGGCGGACCAGCAGTGAGCAGAGCCGGCGACCTTGCGCTCAGCAGCGGCGACCGCGAAAAGATCCGCTACTTCCTCGAAGTCGGCCAGTACCAAGCCCGCGATGAGGACAATCGAGCTCGCGTCCGTCAGATCATCGGTGCTAATACCGCTAGCTCCAACATGAAGGCGGCGGGCCAGGCGGCGTTGCGGGGCACCGCCCAGGACGTGCAGTACTTCCTGGACGTCGAACAGGACAACATCCGCTTCCAAGATGATCGGGTACGTATCGCCCGTATCCTGAGCGGCCCCGTCGGTCCCGCACTGATGAAGGCTGGGCAAAAGGCTTTGGACAGCGACAACCCCGAGATCATCCGTGCCTTCCTCGATGTCGGGCAGTACCAGGCCCGAGCGGCCGACGAAGCCCACGCACACGCCCACCACAAAGCCAAGCCCACTTCGTCCCCGCATCGCAGCAGCGGCAAGCACGCCAAACCCGCGACCAGGTAACGCGGAGAGGCTCCTTTCGAAACGGCTCTGACCGTGGTCCCCTTCCCCTCCCCAGCTGAGGGGCGGGATGGGGGACCACCGCCTGGGCTCCAACGTCCACGGCGGCCTGTGCATCGCCCAGCTACCGAGCGCTGATCGCGCTCGCCCGCCGCGCGGCCGTGTGCGCCGCCGACTGCGCGGGCACGACGGCGAGTTGGGAGTAGAGCCGCCGACTGCGCGGGCGCGGGGGCGAGTTGGTCAGTGGGCGGTCCAGCCGCCGTCCAACGGCAGGGACGCGCCGGTGATGTGGGCGGCGTGCGCGGTGCACAGCCACAGTGCGGTCTGGGCGACGTCCTCGGGCTCGATCAGCCGCTTGATCGCGGTGCGCTCCAGCAGCACGCGCTCGACGACCTCGGCCTCCGGGATGCCGTGCGCGGTGGCCTGGGCGTTGATCTGCTGCTCCACCAACGGGGTTCGTACGTAACCGGGGTTGACGCAGTTGCTGGTGACGCCGTGTGCCGCGCCTTCCAGCGCCACCACCTTGCTGAGCCCCTCCAGGGCGTGCTTCGCGGCGACGTAGGCGGCCTTGTACGGGCTGGCCCGCAGACCGTGCACCGAGGAGATGTTGACCACGCGGCCCCAGCCGCGTCCGTACATGTGCGGCAGGGTGCGGTGGAGGATGCGGAACGGCGTCTCCACCATCACCCGTTGCATGAGCGCGAAGCGCTCCGGCGGGAAGTCCTGGAGCGGCGCGACATGTTGTGACCCGGCGTTGTTGACGACGATGTCGGCGTCGTCCGGGAGGGTGTCGACCACGTCGGGGTCGGCGAGGTCGACGACGTGGGCGGTGCCGCCGGTCTCGTCCGCGACCAGCCTGGCCGCCTCCCCGGCCCGGTCCACGACATGGACCCGGGCCCCGGCGGCCGCGAACGCGATCGCGCAGGCCCGGCCGATGCCGCTGGCGGCCCCGGTGACCAGCGCGGTGCGCCCGGCCAGGAAGCGGTCACCGACCGTCGGGCGGGGGCTTTGCGGAGTCTCCATGGCCCGACACTACGGCGTGGCGTCACGGGCCGTCAGGTGCCCGGACCATGTGTTCGGCGGCGCGCCTGGGTACATGCGGTGGATGTCCGTACATGCGGTGGATGTCCGTCCGCCGCCCGAACCGTGTTCGGTGGCAACCGAGTTGGCATCCGCCGCGACCCGTCGCCGCGGACCGCGAACCACCCTCAGGGTGTGGGCTGGACGGCTCGTCCAGCCCCCGTCTCACGGTGTAGGCCGCGCCTCCTGCGTCCCGTCCACGGCCACCGGCAGGTGTCGTGGCCCCCGCAGGATGGGACTGCGGCGATACGGAGGCGGGTCCTCCAGCAGGCGGGGGTTGCGGAGTCTTTGGGACAGCTCGGTCAGCGCCATCTGGGCTTCCAGCCGGGCCAGCGGGGCGCCGAAGCACAGGTGGATACCGCCGCCGAAACCGAGGTGCTGGTTGTCCTGGCGGTCCGGGTCGAAGCGGTCGGGATCGGGGAACCGGCGCGGGTCGCGGTTGCCGGAAGCCAGGGCCAGCCAGACGGGGGCGCCCGCAGGGATGACGGTTCCGGCGATTTCGATGTCGGCCAACGCGACGCGTTGCGGCAGGATTTGCACCGGCGGCTCGTAGCGCAGCAGTTCCTCCACCAGCGGTACCGCCAGGTCCGGTTCCTTCGCCAGCCGTTCGAGGTGCTGCGGCTGGCGCAGCAGGGTGAGCATGCCGTTGGTGATGAGGTTGACGGTGGTCTCGTGCCCGGCGATCAGCAGCAGTACGGCGGTGGTGATCTGTTCGATCGGCGACATCCGCCCGTCCGGGCCCTGGTCGGTGGCGAGTGCCGAGAGCATGTCGTCGCCCGGGTTTCGGCGGCGCTGGTCGATGAGTCCGCCGAGGTATCCGCCGAGTTCGACCCGGGCCCGCTGGGCGGTGCGCTGCCGCTCGGTGAAGTCCTGGCCGGGAGTGAGGTCCAGGCCGCCCACGATGTCGTCGGCCCAGTCGTGGAAGCGCGGCTCGTCCTCGCGCGGGACGCCCAGCAGCCGGCAGATCACCGTGACCGGAAACGGATAGGCGACGTCGTCCACCAGGTCGAACCGCTCCTTGCCGTGCAGTTCGTCGATGACGTCGGTGACGATCCGCAGCAGTTCGCCGCGCATGCCGTGGATGCGGCGCGGGTTGTGCGGTGGGCCGAAGGCGCGCATCGCCAGGCGGCGCATCCGGTCGTGCTCGGGGGGATCGAGCCGGATGAAGGAGGGCGGCAGTCCGGCCTCCTCTTCCTCGGTCAGCCGGCCCCGCCGGTCGGCGAGGTTGCGCGGATCGGAGCTGAGCCGTGGGTCGTGCAGCAGACCGCTGATCTCGTAGTAGGTGCCGACGAGGTAGGTGCCGTCGTCCTGGCGGGCCACCGGGGTGCTGCGCAGCTCGGCGTAGAACGGATACGGGTCGGCGCGGTTGGCGTAGTCGGTGATCTGCTGGAGCAAGGTGCCGGACGTCATGGAGCGGCCTCCCGCGGTCCGGGGCGTCGGCCACCCCGGAGCCGTTGCGCACAATTGGTAATGGTTCATCACGATACGTGGCAGTCATGGGCGCCGCCCGGTGAACCGCCGCCATCCGCAACGAGTGCCGCATATCGATTCAGGGCCATGCAAGGTCATTACTGGCGCGTAGCCACCACTTTCAAGGGTGGTGGCGCGTATCACCTTCAATTCGATCGGTGGTACACCCGATATGGCCTTAGTGCCGGAAATGCCCGCTTGTCTCCCCCGCGCCCTCCGTGCGAAAGTCGTGGCAACGACCCCCATTGACCCGGGCTCGGTCGTGCCAAGTGCGCCGTGGACCACACCCCCCCCTTGCTCCCCGGCGCCACGAAGAAGCCCCCATCGCGTCCGCAACCCGGCGCAGGGGGCTTCTCGCATCTTCAGCGCTCGACCACGCGCTTCTCGAACCAGGTGGTCTTGCCGCGCGGCAGCAGATCCACCCCCCAGCGGTCGGAGAGCTTGTCGACCAGGAACAGCCCGCGCCCGCTTATGTCCAGCTCGCGGACCGGCAGCAGACAGGGCAGCGCCCGCGACGGATCACGCACCTCGATCCGGATCCAGCCCCGGCGGCGCAGCATCCGCAACCCGAAGGTGCGGGCACCGGTGTGCCGCACGGCGTTGCCCACCAGCTCCGAGACCAGCAGCTCGCAGTCCTCACCGAGGTGCGGTAGCGACCACAGCCGTAGTACCGCCAGGGTGAGCCGGCGCGCGGTGGACGCGGACTCCGGGCGCGAGGTGAGCCGCACCTCGTCCAGTGATGGGTTGCCGAGCAGCACCAGAGTGCTGGCGTCGTACCGGTCCTGCGGCATCGCCGCCCATGCCGCCGCGGCACTGCTCGACCGCTGTGCCTGCTCAGATCCTCCCCGACCCGCCATGCGTTCATCATGGCCGTCCAGGCACCGGTTCGGGCCGGAACCGGGGGAATTGGACCCGTCGCAAGGATGGTTCCCAGCCACCTCGAAGGCATATGCCCGAGGCAGTGACACCCCCACCACAACCCTGGCCACCTGCGGTGATCGGCACCGGACCGAGGGTGACGAACCGTCGCGGACCAGACTCCCTTAAGGCTCTCTTAAGGTGGCCTTAAGCAGCCTTCCGCCGCCGGCCGTCACCCACACGGCCGTGGGTCCGGCTCAGCCGAACTTGGCCTTGCCCGGCCCCTCCTCGACGAAACTGCGCATGCCGATCTCCCGGTCCTGGGTCGCGAACAGCCCGGCGAACAGGCCGCGTTCAACGGCCAGGCCGGTCTCCAGATCCGTCTCCAGACCGCTGTCGACGGCCTCCTTGGCGGCGCGCAGCGCGAGCGCCGGTCCCTTGGCGAGCTTCGCCGCCCAGGCGTGCGCCTCCTCGTAGACCTTCTCGGCCGGAACCACCCGGTCGACCAGGCCGATGGTCAGCGCTTCCTCGGCGGTGACCATCCGGCCGGTGAAGATCAGGTCCTTGGCCTTGGCCGGACCGACCAGGCGGGCCAGCCGCTGGGTGCCGCCCGCGCCCGGAATCAGGCCGAGCAGGATCTCCGGCTGGCCGAGCTTGGCGTTCTCCGCCGCGATCCGCACGTCGGCGCACAGCGCCAACTCGCAGCCGCCACCGAGCGCGTAACCGGTCACGGCGGCCACCACGGGCTTGGGGATACGGGCCACGGCGGTGAACGAGTCCTGCAGTGCCCGGGCCCGCACCGCCATGTCCTCGTACCCCATGGCCTGCATTTCCTTGATGTCCGCGCCGGCCGCGAACACCTTCTCACCGCCCCACACGACGACGGCCCGTACGTCGTCGCGGCGGGCGGCCTCGTGCGCGACCTCGCGCAGCCGGTCCTGGGTGGCGACGTCCAGCGCGTTCATCGGCGGGCGGTCCAGACGGATGACGCCGACGCCGTCGGCGGCCTCAAGGTGAACAGTCATGGCCGCACGGTAGCGCCCGCCTACGGGAAACGGCCCGCCGGGGCGGGCCGTTCACGGTAGGTCACCGAGGCGGTCCGCTCACTGACCGGCGGTCCACTGCGACCACGGCATGTTCCAGCCGTTGAAGCCGTTGTCCGGCGCCACCGTCTTGTCGTTGGAGTTCTTGACGACCACCACGTCGCCGATCATCGAGTGGTCGTAGAACCAGGCGGCCGGTGTGCCGTTGTCGCCACCGCCGCGGATGTCGTGCAGACCGACGCAGCCGTGGCTGGTGTTCTCACTGCCGAACACCGAGGGGTCGCCCCAGTAGTTGCCGTGGATGAACGTCCCGGACTGGCTGAGCCGCATCGCGTGCGGCACGTCCTTGATGTCGTACTCGCCGCCGAAGCCGACGGTCGAGCCGTCCATCCGGGTCACCGGGTCCTTCTCGCTGATCACCATCTGCCCGTTGTACGTGGTGTGTTCGGGCGCGCCCGCGGAGATCGGAATGGTCTTGATGGTCCTGCCGTCCTGCGTCACGGTCATCTCGTGCGAGGCGGCGTCCACGTAACTGACCTGGTTGCGGCCGATGGTGAAGTGCACGTCCTTGGACTGCGAGCCGTACACCCCGGACGCGGCCTGCACGCCGTTGAGCCGCAGGCTCAGGGTCACCTTGGTGCCGGGCGCCCAGTACTTCTCCGGGCGGAAGTCGATGCGCTGGTTGCCGAACCAGTGGCCGACGACGGGCACGGACGGGGAGGCGGTCACCTTGATGCCGTTCTGCACGGCCTTGATGTCGTCGATCGGCCGGTTGAAACTGATCGAGACCTCGGTGCCGACGCCCACCGTGGAGCCGTCGTCGGGCGTGAAGAAGCCGATGAAGTTGTCCTTGGGGACGACCGTGGTGAACGTGGCGTGCTTGGCCGATTCACGACCCTGCGCGTCCTTGGCGATGGCGTCCACCGTGTACTTGGTGGAGGTGCTGAGGTTGCTGTCCGGCACCCAGCTGGCGCCGTCCGCCGAGATCCTGCCCGCGACCGCGGTGCCCTTGGCGTCCTTGACCGCGACCTGGATCAGCTTGCCCTGGGCCGCGGATATCTTCAGCGCCCCGCTGGTGGCGACATCGGTCGCGCCGTCCTTCGGCGCCACGTTCACCACGGCCTGCGAAGCCTGCTTGTCGGATCCGGAACCGCCCTTGCCCTGGCTGGAATCGTGGCCACCGCACGCGGTCGCCAGCAGCAGCACCGCGCCCAGCGCACCGGCCAGCAGACCCCGCCTGGCGCCCGACGCCGCCCCCGCGGTCCGCCGGGCCTTCGGCTGATGTGACAGCAACTCGTCTCTCCCCTCGCGCGACCGTCCGCTTCCACCGCCGGGCACGCCGTCATGGCCCGCCCCGGTAGCGATCCTGCCCGGTCGAACTCGCACTGATCCCCCGTGTATGCGCCGAGATGCTCTGACCGCACCTGAACAGGCGCCATCCACGCTCGTCGATAGATAACCACACTGTTGATGGTCACCAAGCCACGGAATTGTCACCGTTCCGTCCCAGTCCGCCGCTAACCGCCCGCAACTGGGTAGAGTAGGGCGGCCGTTCGGCCCGGCCCCTGGGCCGCGGGACGAACGTGTCAGGCGTCGACGGGCATGTTCAGGGCGAGGCCGACGCCATGGCGGCCGCGGAACCCGCGAGCCACTGCGCCCACGTCAGGTTCCAGCCACTGAGCCCGTTGTCCGGCGCGACGGTCGCGTCATGCGCGTTGATCACCTGGACCACGTCGCCCACCAGCGAACTGCCGAAGAACCAGCCGGCCGGGGTCTGGGCGCCGCCGCCCTTGACGTCGTACAGCCCGACGCAGCCGTGACTGGTGTTCGCGGTGCCGAACGTCTCCTTCGGCGACCAGTAGTTGCCGTGCACGAAGGTGCCGGACTGGGTGAGCCGCATCGCGTGCGGCACGTCGGGGATGTTGTACTCCCCGCCGTAGCCGACGGTGTCCCCGTTCATCCGGGTCACCGGCAGCTTCTCGGAGATCACCATCTTCCCGGCGTACGTGGCGTGTTCTGGGCTGCCGGTGCTCACCGGCAGGGTGCGCACCACCACCCCGTCCCGGCGCACGGTCATGGTGTGCGCCTCGGCGTCCACCACGCTGGTCTGGTCGCGGCCGACGGTGAAGACCACGTCCTTGAACTGGCTGCCGTAGACGCCGGGCGCGCCCTGTACGTCGCGCAGCCGCAGCCGCAGGTCGACCTTGGTGCCGGGGGTCCAGTAGCGCTCCGGCCGGAAGTCGAGTCGCTGGGCGCCGAACCAGTGCGGCGCCACCTGGACGGCGGGCTGGGCGATGACGGAGACCGCCCGCTCCACGGCGGCGCGGTCGGCGACCGGGCGGTTGAAGGTGAGCGAAACGATCATGCCGGTGCCCACGGTGGCGCCCGTCTCCGGCGTGTAGAACGCGATGAGCCGGTGCTGCGGCACCAAGGTGGTGAACTCGGCGTGCTTGGCGGCCCGCCGCCCCCCGGAGTCCTCGGCGAGCGCGTCCACCGTGTACCTGGTCTCCAGCGCCAGCTTGCCGGTCGGGTGCCAGGAGTGCCCGCCGGAGTCGGTCCGGCCCGGCACCTGGGCTCCGGTGGCGTCGGCCACCTTGACCTGGGTGAGCACCCCGCCGTCCACCGTCACCCCCAGCACGCCGGTGGGCGGTACCCCGGAGGCGCCGTCCTCGGGGGTGATCCGGATGGTGGCCTGGGAGACCGCCGGTGCGCCGGAACCCGCCCCGCGCCCGTCCCCGGCCGCGCCACCGCTGCCCCCGCCGGAGCCGCCGGTGCACCCGGCCAGCACGACCGCACCGGCCAGTACGCATCCGGCGACCGATCCCGTGCCCGGCAGTCTTCGCACCACCCGGCGTACCCACGCAACCACTGCACTCGTCACGCCGGGGTCAACGACTTCCGGGACTACGGGTTCCGTGAGTACGGCGCCTTAACCGGGAATGACACCATGAAGCCACAACGGAGAACGGAACCGCGCGCGGTACGGGACGCCGCCGCACGGTCCCGTGGAGCCGCGGGAGGCCGCCACGTGTCGAGCGCACCCGAACCAGACCAGGCCGCCGCCGCGCCCGGCGGGACCGCCGACGGCGACGGCCACCGTTCCTCGACCACCACACTGGCCGACCCGCGACCCACCACCCGGACGGCGCAACCGGCCGCCGAGGACGCGGCGGCCGTCCAGCGGCTTCCTGACGCCCCGCCACGCCCGGTGTGGCCCGGTGCCCCGGAACCCCTCGGCGCGCGCTTCCACACCGGGCCCGACGGCGCTCAGGGCACCAACTTCGCACTGTGGGCGGGCGGCGCGGAGGCCGTGGAGCTGTGCCTGTTCGACGCCGAAGGGACCGAGGCCCGGTTGCCGCTGACCGAGCTGACGCACGAGGTGTGGCACGGCTTCGTCCCAGGGGTGCGCCCCGGCCAGGCGTACGGCTACCGGGTGCACGGCCGCTGGGACCCGTGGACCGGCGCGCGCTGGAACCCGGCGAAGCTGCTGCTGGACCCGTACGCCCGGGCCGTGGACGGCGAGTTCGCGCTGCCGCCGGAGGTCTACGGGCACGTACGGGACTGGCCGGACCGCGCCGTCGCCGACACCGTGCGGGACAACCGCGACTCGGCCCCGTTCGTGCCCAAGGGCGTCGTGGTGGACGACGGCGACGACTGGGAGGACGACCGCCGCCCCAAGACGCCGTGGTCCGACACGGTCATCTACGAGCTGCACGTCCGCGGCTTCACCATGCGCCATCCAGGGATACCGCCGGAACTGCGCGGCAGCTACGCCGGGTTGGCGCACCCGGCGGCCATCGAGCACCTGACGGAGCTGGGCGTGACCGCGGTCGAGCTGCTGCCGGTCCACCAGTTCGCGCACGAGGACCATCTGCTGCGCCGGAACCTGCGCAACTACTGGGGCTACAACTCCATCGGCTACTTCGCGCCGCACGCCGCATACAGTTCCTCGGGCACCCGCGGCCAGCAGGTGGGCGAGTTCAAGCGGATGGTGCGCGCGCTGCACGCCGCGGGCATCGAGGTCATCCTCGACGTGGTCTACAACCACACCGCCGAAGGCGGCGAGTTGGGGCCGACGCTGTCGTTGCGCGGCATCGACAACCGGGGCTACTACCGGCTGGGCGGCGACCCGCGCGGCTACGCGGACTACACCGGCTGCGGCAACACCCTGCACGTTGTGCAGCCGCAGGTGCTGCGGCTGATCACCGACTCGCTGCGGTACTGGGTGACGGAGATGGGGGTCGACGGCTTCCGCTTCGACCTGGCGGCGGCACTGGCCCGCAGCATGCACGACGTCGACATGCTCTCGCCGTTCCTCGCGGTGATCGCGCAGGACCCGGTGCTGCGCCGGGTCAAGCTGATCGCCGAGCCGTGGGACATCGGCTCCGGCGGCTACCAGGTGGGCGCCTTCCCACCGCTGTGGACCGAGTGGAACGACCGCTACCGGGACGCGGTGCGCGACTTCTGGCGGGGCGCGAGCGGCGACCTGGCCGATCTCGGGTACCGGCTGTCCGGCTCCAGCGACCTGTACGCGTGGAGCGGCCGCCACCCGTACGCCTCGGTCAACTTCGTCACGGCGCACGACGGTTTCACCCTGCGCGACCTGGTCTCCTACGACCGCAAGCACAACGAGGCCAACGGCGAGGACAACCGGGACGGTTCGAACGACAACCGCTCCTGGAACTGCGGCGCGGAAGGCGAGACCGACTCCGAGTCGGTACTGGCGCTGCGGCAGCGGCAGTTGCGCAACCTGCTGGGCACCCTGCTGCTGTCCACCGGGGTGCCGATGCTGGTCGCGGGCGACGAGATGGGCCGCACGCAGGGCGGTAACAACAACGCGTACTGCCAGGACAACGAGGTCGGCTGGGTGGACTGGTCGCTGCTCGAAGAGCCGCGGTGGCGCGACCTGTTCGAGCTGGCCGCGCGGTTGGTCAGGCTGCGCCGGAACCACCCGGTGCTGCGCCGCCGGGCGTTCTTCTCCGGGCTGCCGCAGGACTCCGGCGGGCTGCGGGACCTGGCCTGGTTCACTCCGCGCGGCGCGGAGATGACCGAGGCGGACTGGTTCGCCCCCGCCGCCACGCTTGGCATGTATCTGTCGGGCAGGGACATTCCCCAGCGGGACCCCACCGGTCGCCGTGTCGACGACGACAGCTTCCTCACCGTGCTGCACGCCGCGGACACCCCGATCGGCTTCACGCTGCCCGGGCCGCCGTGGGCGCGGCATTACGAGGTACTGGTCGACACCTCGCGGACGGCGGACGCCCCGGGGCCGCGACGGCACCGCGCGGGCGCCGCGATCACCGTTGCGGAGCGCTCCCTGATGCTGCTGCGGGCCGAACACCGCTGAAACCCGATGGGCGTTGTCGGTGGTCGCCTCTAGTCTCTGAACCGTGGCAGAGACGGAGGGGACGGCCATGGGGGACGAAAAGGGCGGGGCGGGGCATGCCCGCCAGAGCGCCGGGGGGCGGCGGTCCGCGGTGCGCTCACTGCTGCGGCTGTGGCCGTACGCACGGCCGGTCGCGCCACGGCTGTTCGGGTCCATGGCGGTGGCGGTCACCGCGTCGTGCATGGCCCTGCTGATCCCGCTGGTGCTCAAGTGGACGGTGGACGGGCCGGTCGCGCACAGGGATCCGCGCGGGGTCTGGCTGGGCGGCGGCCTGGTGCTGCTGCTCGGACTGCTGGAGGCGGGCCTGTTCGGGGTGCGCCGCTGGCTGATCGCGCGGCCGATGGCGGGACTTGAGGCACGGATGCGCGCCGACCTCTACCGACATCTGCAACGGCTGCCGGTGGCCTTCCACGACCGTTGGGGATCGGGCCAGTTGCTCTCCCGCGGCACCAACGACCTGCAGGTCCTGCGGATGTTCCTGTCCTTCCCGCTGGTCTTCCTGGTCGTCAACTCCAGCACGATCGTGGTGGGGTTCGCGATCCTGTTCGCCCAGCAGTGGACACTGGGACTGATCCCGCTGGTGCCCGCGGTGCCGCTGATGGTGCTGTGCACGTACTTCATGAGCCGTTACTCGCTGGCGTCGCGCCGTGCCCAGGACCAGATCGGCGATCTGACCACGCTGGTCGAGGAGTCGGTGCTGGGCATCCGGATCATCAAGGCGTTCGGTCGGCATCGCAGCCAGGCCGAGGCGTTCCGCCGCGCCGCGCACGCGCTGCGCGGCACCGAACTGCGCAAGGCCCGGCTGCTGGCCGATGTGTGGATGCTGGTGACGGCGGTGCCGGACGTGGCGCTCGGGGTGGCCCTGGTGGTCGGCGCCGTACAGGTGTCCGACGGCAAGCTGTCGGCGGGCACGCTGGTGGCCTTCCTGTCCACGGCGCTGGCGCTGCGGTGGCCCATCGAGTCACTGGGCTGGCTGCTGTCCATGAGCAACGAGTCGGCCACCGCGGCCGACCGGTACTTCGAGGTGATGGACACCGAACTGCCGCCGGACCACACGTCCGCGCCGGAGACCGGCAGCCGGGCCGACGACGGGATCCGCTTCACCGGGGTGCGGTTCCGCTACCCGGACGCCCCGGACGGCACCCCGGACCTGCTGACCGGGGTCGACCTGCACATACCCACCGGCCAGACCATGGCACTGGTCGGCGCCACGGGCTCCGGCAAGACCTCGCTCACCGCGCTCATTCCCCGGCTGTACGAGGCGACCGGCGGCCGCATCACGCTGGACGGCGTGGACGCCGCGCGGCTGCCCAAGGAGCGGTTGCGCGCCATGGTCTCCACGGCCTTCGAGGAGCCGACGCTGTTCTCCGCGAGCGTCCGGGAGAACGTGCTGATGGGTGCGCCGCAGGCCGGAGAGGCCGAGTTGCGGCGGGCGTTGGAGACCGCGCAGTGCGGATTCGTGGACGAGTTGCCGCAGGGCGTGGACACCCAGGTCGGCGAACAGGGGCTGAGCCTGTCCGGCGGCCAGCGGCAGCGGTTGGCACTGGCCCGCGCCGTGGTGGGCCGCCCGCGCTTCCTGGTGCTGGACGATCCGCTGTCCGCGCTGGACGTGCACACCGAGGCGCTGGTGGAGGGCGCGCTGAGAGAGGTGCTGGCTACCACCACCGCGCTGGTGGTCGCCCACCGGCCGTCCACCGTGCTGCTCGCCGACCGGGTCGCGCTGCTGTCCGGCGGACGCATCACGGCCGTCGGCACCCATCACCAACTTCTGGCCGAATGCCTGGAGTACCGCCAGCTGATGTCCGGCGACACCGACGAGAGGAGCGCAGCCTGATGACCACCCTCGCCGACTCGTCAGTGGACCAAAGCCCCGGCCAGGAGCCGGACCGGCCCACGCCCGCGCCTCCGGAGCGCGACAGCTACGACCGCGATGTGCTGCCCGCGCCCAAGGGCGCGTCCCGCGCGCTGCTACGGGAGTTGGTGCGCCCCTACCGGGCGCGGGTCTGGCTGGCCGCCGTGGTGCTGGTCGTACAGCAGGCGGCGGTGCAGGCCGGTCCGCTGATCGTGGCGTACGCCATCGACCGGGCGATCCCCGCGCTGCGCGGCCACGACCGGGGGCCGCTGATCGCCACCGCCGTGGGATACGTCGGCTGCGCACTGCTGGGAGGAACGCTGCAGCGGGCGTTCATCCGGCTGTCGGGGGTACTCAGCCAGGACGTGCTGCTGGACCTGCGCGGCCGGATCTTCCGGCATGCCCAGGCGCTCGGCCTGGACTTCCACGAGCGCTACACCTCCGGACGGATCATCGCCCGGGCCACCTCCGACGTGGAGGCGTTCCGCGAACTGCTCACCGACGGCCTGCAGGAACTGCTCGACGTGGGCCTGGCGGTGCTCTACATCGGCCTGGTGCTGCTCTGGCTCGACTGGGGCCTCGGCCTGTTCGCGCTGGCCACCGCGCTGCCGCTGGTGTGGACGACCAGGTCCTTCAACCGCCGCTCGCAGCAGGCGTACTCCCGGCGTTCGGCCGCGACCGCCAGCGTGATCGTGCGGTTCACCGAGACCATGAACGGGATCCGGCCGGTGCAGGCGTTCCGCCGGGAGCGGGCCAACGAGGCCCGGTTCGCGGAGCTGAACCGCGTCCATGAGAGGGCCAACGGCGACGCGATCCTGGAGATGGGCCGGTTCAACGTCTCGTCCTGGCTGATCGCCAACACCTCGGTGGCTCTGGTGGTGCTCTGGGGCGCCTATCGAGTGGCGTCCGGCTCACTGGAGTTGGGGGTGCTCGCCGCCTTCGTGCTGTATCTGCGGCGGCTGTACGCGCCCATTGATCCACTGGGCATGTTCCTCAACTCCTGGCAGGCCGCGGCGGCTTCACTGGAGAAGATCGCCGGGCTGCTGGCGCAGCGGCCGTCGGTGGCGGAGCCCGCGCGGCCCAGGGAGCTTCCGGCGAAGAACGGCGACCGTCCCGGCCGGGCGGTGACGTTCGAGGGGGTGCGGTTCGCCTACCGGTCCGGAGGCGAGGTGCTGCCGCGCTTCGATCTGGCGATACCCGCGGGCCAGACGGTGGCACTGGTCGGCGCGACCGGGGCGGGCAAGTCCACGCTGGCGAAGCTGTTGTGCCGGTTCTACGACCCGACGGAGGGCCGGGTCACCCTCGACGGAGTGGACCTCCGGGAGCTGTCCACAGCGCAGTTGCGGCGCGGGGTGGTGATGGTGACCCAGGAGTCGTTCCTGTTCTCCGGCACGGTCGCGGAGAACATCGCGCTGGGCGACCCGGACGCGACCCCGGCGCAGATCGAGGCCGCGGCCAAGGCTATCGGCGCGCATGACTTCATCGCCGCGCTGCCGGACGGCTACGACACGGATGTCCGCAAGCGTGGTGGCCGAATATCCGCCGGACAGCGCCAGTTGGTGGCGTTCGCCCGTGCGCTGCTCGCCGATCCGGCGGTGCTGATACTGGACGAGGCGACCTCGTCACTGGACGTCCCCGGTGAACGCGCGGTGCAGCAGGCCATGGCGACGGTGCTGCACGGCCGCACGGCGCTGATCATCGCGCACCGCCTGTCCACGGTGGAGATCGCCGACCGCGTCCTGGTCCTGGAGGACGGCCGCGTCATCGAGGACGGCACGCCGTCCCAACTCATCGCCGCCAGCGGCAACTTCGCACACCTGCACCAGGCCTGGCGGGACAGCCTGGTGAGCTGACCCCGCCCACCCACGACAGAACCAGAAAGGGTGGGTGGGCGGGGAACAACCGCCAGGCCGCAGCCGGGCAGCGGGCTACCGCAGAACTCCCGCGGTCATCCCCTCGGCCTCCGCCGGGACGGCGATCAGCCCGAGCTCGGCGGCGGACGCCAACAGCGGATGTGCCGGGAGGACCCGCACGGTGTACCCGAAGGGCCCACTGCGGTCCAGCGCCAGCGGCCCCTCGAACAGCCAGCGGCCCTCCAGGTCGGGGCGGCCCGCCGGTTTGAGGGAGACCACCGACGCGTCGGCGATCCGGTCGGAGTCATCCACCCGGCCGGAGACCACCTGGACATCCACGTCCGTCGGGTCGAGATCGCCGAGCGCCACCCGTACCCGCAGTGCCAGCGCGGAACCCAGCTCGACGGTGCCGCCCGCGAAGCCGGTCTCCACGTGGTCGATGGCCACCCGGGCCCACTGCTCGCGCACCCGGGCCTTCCAGACGCTGAGGTCCCGCGCCGCCTGAGCGCTCACCGTACGGTGGGCGGCGGCGGCGGGCGCGTACAGCTTCTCCACGTACTCCCGCACCATGCGCCCGGCGAGGACCTTGGGGCCCAGGGTCACCAGGGTGTGCCGGACCATCTCGATCCAGCGGCGCGGCAGCCCGGCGCCGTCGGTGTCGTAGAAGCGCGGTGCGACCTGTGTCTCGATCAGGTCGTACAGTGCCGCCGCCTCGATGTCGTCCCGGCGGTCAGGATCCTCACCGGATGCGTCGTCCGCGGTCGGGATGGCCCAGCCGTTGTTGCCGTCGAACCACTCGTCCCACCAGCCGTCCAGCACGGACAGGTTGAGGCAGCCGTTGAGCGCGGCCTTCATTCCCGACGTCCCGCACGCCTCAAGTGGCCGCAGCGGGTTGTTCAGCCAGACGTCGCACCCCGGGTAGAGGCGCTGGGCCATCGCCATGCCGTAGTCGGGCAGGAAGACGATGCGGTGCCGTACCTTCGCGTCGTCGGCGAACCGGACGAGTTCCTGCACCAGGCGCTTGCCGCTGTCATCTGCCGGGTGCGCCTTGCCCGCGACCACGATCTGCACCGGCCGCTCCGGATGCAGCAGCAGTTCGGTGAGCCGCTCCTTGTCGCGCAGCATCAGGGTGAGCCGCTTGTAGGAGGGCACCCGGCGGGCGAACCCGATGGTGAGCACATCGGGGTCCAACACCTCGTCGGTCCAGCCGAGTTCGAGGTCCCCGGCGCCGCGCTGGCGCCAGGAGGCCCGCAGTCTGGCCCGTACCTCCTCGACCAACTGCTCGCGCAGGCCGCGCCGCACCTCCCAGATCGCCGCGTCGGGGATGTTGGCCACCGAGTCCCAGCTCTGCGAACCGCCGACCGCCAGGGCGTCCTCGGTGCGCTGTACGCCGACCTGGTGGGCGCCGAGCCGGAAGACCTCGGGAGCGACCCAGGTGGGCGCGTGCACCCCGTTGGTGATGGACCGGATCGGCACCTCCTCGGGGTCGAATCCCGGCCACAACCCGGCGAACATCTGGCGGCTCACCGCACCGTGCAGGGTGCTCACCCCGTTGGCGCGCTGGGCGAGCCGCAGGCCCATCACGGCCATGTTGAACACGCCGGGGTCACCGCCCGGGTAGTTCTCCCGGCCCAGGTCGAGCACCCGGTCCAGGTCGACGCCGGGCAGTTCGCCGCCGTCGCCGAAGTGGCGGCCGATCAGGTCGAGGGCGAACCGGTCGATCCCGGCGGGCACCGGGGTGTGGGTGGTGAAGACGGTTCCGGCGCGCACCGCCTCCAGCGCCGCGTCGAACTCCAACCCTTCCGGCCCGTCGTGGAGTTCACGGATCCGCTCCAGGCCGAGGAATCCGGCATGTCCCTCGTTGGTGTGGAACACCTCCGGCTCCGGATGGCCGGTGAGCCGGCAGTAGGTCCGCACCGCGCGCACCCCGCCGATGCCCAGCAGCATCTCCTGGAGCAGCCGGTGTTCGCTGCCACCTCCGTAGAGCCGGTCGGTGACCTCGCGTTCGCTCTGGTTGTTCTCCTCCACGTCGGAGTCGAGCAGCAGCAGCGGCACCCGGCCGACCCGCGCCTTCCAGATGCGGGCGCGCAGTGACCGCCCGCCGGGCAGCGCGAGGGTGACCAGGGCGGGGCTGCCGTTCGCCTCGCACAGCGCGGTCAGCGGGAGTTCGTGCGGATCGAGTACCGGGTAGTGCTCCTGCTGCCATCCCTCGCGGGACAGCGACTGCCGGAAGTACCCGTGCCGGTACAGCAGCCCGACGCCGATCAGCGGCACGCCGAGGTCACTGGCGGCCTTGAGGTGGTCACCGGCCAGGATGCCCAGTCCTCCAGAGTACTGCGGCAGTGCTGCGGTGATACCGAACTCGGGTGAGAAGTAGGCAATGGCGGACGGGAGTTCAATGCCTTGCGCGCTCTGGTACCAGCGCGGATTGGTCAGGTAGTCGGAGAGGTCCTCGGCGGCGGCGGTAAGCCGCCGCAGGAAGCGGCGGTCCTCGGCCAGCGCCTCCAGCCGCTGCGCCGGTACCGCGCCCAGCAGCCGCACCGGGTCGCCGCCCGCGGCCCGCCATCCGCCGGGGTCGACGGACTGCAGCAGCTCACGGGTCTCCTGGTGCCAGGACCAGCGGAGGTTCTGGGCCAGCTCGCCGAGCGGGCGCAGGGGTTCGGGGAGGACCGTACGGACGGTGAATCGACGGATAGCCTTCACGGTACGACGGTAGCGGCGCGGCGGCCGGTTTCACCCGAAGTCCGCTTTCCTTGGCGAGGATCCCCGGGATCCTTTGCGTTACCGGCGTGTCAGGGGTTTGGCCGATTCCCTTCCCCCAGGGTCCCTTGTACAGGACGATTTCCTACGTAAGGCTTCCCTGTGCACCCGCGGTGCTCCCCGGGGGTGTACGGCACCACCGTTTCAGCCTAACGGCCCTGACACGTCATCTGCCCGCTCCTCCCAGGTCAACGACTCGTCACCGCTTCACCCCTTCGTACGAGCGTCCTCGGTCCGAAAGATGGTGTTCATCAGGAGCCTCCGGGAAGGCTTCCAGGACGCCCCGCACCCTGTTACCCCGTCAGGTCTCGTCATTCCAACCGAGTGAACGCGCACAGGAGCGGCCATGCGCACGAGTGCACAGTCCAGGGAGCAGATACAAAAGGCAATGGGGGCACCAAGAAAACGTAACGAGGCAAGTCCAGGTGAGTACATGATCGGCCGTATCCCCGTACTGGATCTCCGCCCGCTCGTGGACTGCGGCAGGCGTCCCGCGAAGGCCGTGGTGGGCGAGCCCTTCCAGGTCAGCGCCACGGTCTTCCGCGAAGGCCATGACGCGGTCGCCGCCAACGTGGTGCTGCGGGACGCGGCCGGGCGCTCCGGCCCCTGGACCCCGATGCGTGAACTCGCCCCGGGCACCGACCGCTGGGGCGCCGAGGTCACCCCGACGGCCGAGGGCCGCTGGACGTACACCGTGGAGGCCTGGTCCGATCCGGTGAGCACCTGGCGGCACAACGCGCGGATCAAGGTTCCGGCCGGGATCGACACCGAGCTCGTGCTCGCCGAGGGCGCCGCGCTGCACGAGCGCGCGGCGGCCGGGGTGCCGAAGAAGGACGGCCGCTCGGTGGTGCTGGAGGCGGTGGACGCGCTGCGGGACGGCAAGCACACCGCCGAGGAGCGGCTGGCCGCCGCCCTGGCCGCGGAGGTCGTGGCGGTGCTGGACCGGTTCCCGCTGCGTGAGCTGGTCAGCGCGTCGCGGCCGATGCCGCTTCAGGTGGAGCGCACCCGGGCGCTGTTCGGCTCCTGGTACGAGTTCTTCCCGCGCTCGGAGGGAGCGGTGCTGCGCGAGGGCATGCCGCCGCGGTCGGGGACGCTGCGCTCCGCGGCCGAGCGGCTGCCGGCGATCGCCGCGATGGGGTTCGACGTGGTGTACCTGCCGCCGATCCATCCGATCGGCACCGCGTTCCGCAAGGGCCCCAACAACGCGCTGACCGCGGGGCCGTATGACGTCGGCTCGCCCTGGGCGATCGGCTCACCCGACGGCGGGCATGACGCCGTCCATCCGGATCTGGGCACCCTCGACGATTTCGACGCCTTCGTGGCCAGGGCCAGGCAACTGCGGCTTGAGGTGGCGCTCGACTTCGCGTTGCAGTGCTCTCCCGATCATCCCTGGGTCGACAAGCACCCCGAATGGTTCGCGCACCGTATCGACGGCTCGATCGCCTATGCGGAGAACCCCCCCAAGAAGTACCAGGACATCTATCCGCTGGCATTTGACACGGATATGCGCGGTCTCACCAGGGAGACCCTGCGGGTGCTGCGGCACTGGATGGACCACGGCGTGCGGATCTTCCGGGTGGACAATCCGCACACCAAGCCGGTGGAGTTCTGGGAAAGGGTGATCGCGGAGATCAACCGCACGGATCCGGACGTGATCTTCCTGGCCGAGGCGTTCACCCGCCCCGCCATGATGCACACCCTGGCCGCGATCGGCTTCCAGCAGTCGTACACATATTTCACCTGGCGCAACACCAAGGAGGAAATCACCGAGTACCTGACCGAGTTGAGCGGGGACGCCGCCGCCTACATGCGCCCCAATCTGTTCGTCAACACCCCCGACATCCTCAACGCCTACCTCCAGCACGGTGGGCGCCCGGCCTTCGAGGTCCGGGCGGTGCTGGCCGCCACGCTCTCCCCGTCCTGGGGCGTCTACTCCGGCTACGAACTGTGCGAGAGCACCCCGGTGCGCGAGGGCAGCGAGGAGTACCTGGACTCGGAGAAGTACCAACTGCGCCCGCGCGACTGGGCACGCGCCGAGAGCGAGGGCCGCTCCATCGCCCCGCTGATCACCCACCTCAACCGGCTGCGGCGGCGCCACCCCGCCCTGCAGTACCTGCGGAACCTTCGGTTCCATGCTTCCGACAACGACGCGATCATCGTGTACTCCAAGCGGGCGCGAACGCCGGAGGGCACACACGACACCATTGTGGTGGTCGTCAACCTCGACCCGTACCACACCCGTGAGGCGACCGTTTCGTTGAACATGCCGGATCTCGGCCTCGACTGGCACGAGACCGTCCCGGTGCGCGATGAGCTCACCGGTGAGAACTACCAATGGGGCAGGGACAACTATGTGCGCCTGGAACCGGGCTCCCGCCCCGCGCACGTGCTGTCCCTGCGACCGTCCTCAACGATCGGAGGGTCACCCAATTGACAGTCAACGAACCCGTCCAGGACACCTTCGAGGACACGCCCGCCAAGGACCGTGACCCCGACTGGTTCAAGCGCGCGGTCTTCTACGAGGTGCTGGTCCGCTCCTTCCAGGACAGCAACGGCGACGGCATCGGCGACCTGAAGGGCCTCACGGCCAAACTGGACTACCTCCAGTGGCTCGGGGTCGACTGCCTGTGGTTGCCGCCGTTCTTCGCCTCGCCGCTGCGTGACGGGGGGTACGACGTCTCCGACTACACCGCCGTGCTGCCCGAGTTCGGTGACCTCGCCGACTTCGTGGAGTTCGTCGACGCCGCACACCAGCGCGGCATGCGCGTCATCATCGACTTCGTCATGAACCACACCAGCGACCAGCACCCGTGGTTCCAGGCCTCCCGTACCGACCCGGACGGTCCGTACGGCGACTACTACGTCTGGGCCGACGACGACAAGGAGTACCAGGACGCGCGGATCATCTTCGTCGACACCGAGACCTCCAACTGGACCTTCGACCCGGTGCGCAAGCAGTACTTCTGGCACCGCTTCTTCTCCCACCAGCCGGACCTCAACTACGAGAACCCGCGGGTGCAGGAGGAGATGATCGCGGGCCTCCGGTTCTGGCTGGACCTGGGCATCGACGGCTTCCGCCTCGACGCGGTCCCGTACCTGTACGCCGAGGAGGGCACCAACTGCGAGAACCTCCCGGCCACCCACCAGTTCCTCAAGCGGGTGCGGGCCGAGATCGACGCCCAGTACCCGGACACCGTGCTGCTGGCCGAGGCCAACCAGTGGCCGGAGGACGTGGTCGACTACTTCGGCGACTTCCCCAGCGGCGGGGACGAGTGCCACATGGCGTTCCACTTCCCCGTCATGCCGCGGATCTTCATGGCGGTGCGCCGTGAGTCCCGCTACCCGGTCTCGGAAATCCTGGCCAAGACGCCGGAGATCCCGGCGAACTGCCAGTGGGGCATCTTCCTGCGCAACCACGACGAGTTGACGCTGGAGATGGTCACCGACGAGGAACGCGACTACATGTACGCGGAGTACGCCAAGGACCCGCGGATGCGCGCGAACATCGGCATCCGGCGGCGGCTGGCGACCCTGCTGGACAACGACCGCAACCAGATCGAGCTGTTCACCGCCCTGCTGCTGTCGCTGCCCGGCTCGCCGATCCTCTACTACGGCGACGAGATCGGGATGGGCGACAACATCTGGCTGGGCGACCGCGACGCGGTGCGCACCCCGATGCAGTGGACCCCGGACCGCAACGCGGGCTTCTCGTCCTGCGACCCAGGACGCCTCTACCTTCCGACGATCATGGACCCGGTCTACGGTTACCAGGTCACCAACGTCGAAGCCCAGATGAGCAGCCCGAGTTCGCTGCTGCACTGGACCCGCCGGATGATCGAGATCCGAAAGCAGAACCCCGCCTTCGGACTCGGCTCCTACACCGAACTGGCGTCGAGCAACCCGGCGGTACTGGCCTTCCTGCGCGAGGCGCCCTCCACGGAGGGGCAGCGCGACGACATCGTGCTGTGTGTGAACAACTTCTCGCGGTTCCCGCAACCCACTGAACTGGACCTGAAGACGTGGGAAGGACGCCACCCGGTCGAGCTGATCGGCGGCGTCCGCTTCCCGGCCATCGGCGAACTCCCCTACCTGCTCACCCTTGCGGGGCACGGCTTCTACTGGTTCCGGCTACGCCGCGACGTGTAGTGCGGGTGGAGTTCGCGGTGGGTTCGATGCGGGGTCGAGTCCCCGGTCCCCCAAGGGATTCGGGGGCGCGCCCCCGAGGAAAGGACGCCATGTCGGATACCTCGCGGCTCCGCCCTCCGGTCACCACCGACACCGCCGTAAGGGCGCGGGACCCGCTCGCGCCCACCGAGCTGCTGCGGTCGCTGACGCCGCTGTTGCGCGAATGGCTGCCGCGGCAGCGGTGGTTCGCCGGCAAGGGACGGCCGATCTCCGGGTTCGCCCTGGTCAGCGCGGTGGAGTTGCTGCCGCTTGACGGGCGGCTCGGCGGCACGGGCCTGCTGCATCTGCTGCTCGACGTCCAGCAGCCCGGCGTGCCGCCGGACTGCTACCAACTGGTGCTCGGCACCCGGCGGTTGCTGCCGCCCGCGCTGGCCCCGGCGCTGGTCGGCCATGCCGGCGTCGGCCCGTTGACCGGGCTGACGGTGTACGAGGCGCTGTACGACGCCCGGCTGGCCACCCTGCTGCTGGAGCGGCTGCGTACCCCCGGCCGTACCGGGCCGCTGCGGTTCTCCGCGGAGTCCGGCGTCTCGATCCCCTCCGGGCTGCCGCCCAGGCTGTCCGGCATCGAGCAGTCCAACTCCTCGGTGGTCTACGGAGATACGTTTATCCTCAAGCTATTTCGCCGGGTCTCCCCCGGCACCAACCCCGACCTGGAACTCTCCCTCGCACTGGCCCGCGGCGGGTCGGCCAGGGTCGCCGCGCCGGTGGCCTGGGTGGAGGCACTGGGGCTGCACGAGGAGCCCGCCACGCTGGGGGTGCTGCAACGCTATCTGCCCGGCTGCGCCGACGGCTGGCAGTTGGCGCTGGCCGCGGTGGCCGCCGGTGAGGACTTCACCGGGCCCGCCCATGCGCTGGGCGCGGCCACCGCCGAGGTGCACACCGCGCTGGCGGGCGCGCTGCCCGGGGCGGTCCTGCGCCGCCCGCAGATCCGTTTGCTGGCCGGTGCGATGACCGACCGGCTGGACGCGACGGCGGCCGCCGTACCAGCGCTGGCCCGCTATGCCGAGGGACTGCGCGGCGCCTTCCGCGATCTGGACCGGCTCTCCTCCTCCGGGGTGGAGTTGCCCGCCCAGCGGATCCACGGCGATCTGCACCTCGGCCAGGCGCTGTACACCGCCGAACAGGGCTGGGTGCTGATCGACTTCGAGGGCGAGCCGGCCCGCCCGCTCGCCGAACGGCGCCGTCCGCAGCCCTTCGTCCAGGACATCGCGGGCATGCTGCGGTCCTTCGACTACGCGGCCCGGCACCGCGATCCGGCCGCGCCGGACGCCGCCGACTGGGCCGAGCGGCATCGCGCCGCCTACTGCGCCGGCTACGCGGAGCGCTCGGGGCACGATCCACGGGACGCCCAGGTGCTGCTGCGCGCGTACGAGACCGACAAGGCCGTGTACGAGGTGCTGTACGAGGCCCGGCACCGCCCCGAGTGGCTGCCCATCCCGATGGCCGCGATCCAGCGACTCAGCCAGCCCGCCGCACGCTGACCCCAACCCATCGCCGATCAGGAGGACTCGACCGTGATTCCCCGCGACCCCTCGCGCCCGTCCCCCGGGGAGACAGCATCCGTTGTACCGGCCACCTTCCTCGCGTACGCCCCGGGCAACCAACCCGAGGCCGCCGCCCGCGGCTACACCCCCGGCAACCGCCCACCCGCCTCCGGCACCGCCCCCCGCCGCAGGCCGCCCACGCCCGTGCCCCCGGCCGCCCCGGCGCCCGTGCGCACTCCCGCCGCACACCCCGTGCCTTCGGCGACGACGGACAGCCCACCTGACCCCGGTGAGGTGGACCGACTGCTCGCCGGTGCGCACCACGACCCGCACGCGCTGCTGGGCGCGCACCGCACCGAGGGCGGGATCGTGGTGCGGGTGCTGCGACCGTACGCGCGGGCGGTGGCGGTGCTGTTCCAGGAGTCGCGGATCGAGCTGCGGTCGGAGGGCCGGGGGCTGTTCAGCGCGCTGCTGCCGCTGCCGGAGATCCCGCACTACCGGCTGCTGGTGACGTACGACGACGGCGCGCACGAGGTCGAGGACGGCTACCGGCTGCTGCCGTCGCTGGGCGAGCTGGATCTGCACCTGATCGGCGAGGGACGGCACGAGGAGTTGTGGCGGGCGCTGGGCTCACGGGTGATGACCCACCAGGGCGTGACCGGAACCCGGTTCGCGGTGTGGGCGCCGAACGCGCGCGGCGTGCAGGTGGTCGGCGACTTCAACTACTGGGACGGCACCGGCCATCCGATGCGCTCGCTGGGCGCCACGGGGGTGTGGGAGCTGTTCGTGCCCGGGATCGGCGAGGGCACGCTCTACAAGTTCCGGATCGCCACCCCGGACGGCGGGCGGGTGGTCAAGGCCGACCCGATGGCCCGGCGCACCGAGGCGCCGCCCGCCACCGCGTCGGTGGTGGAGGTCTCCCGCCACACCTGGCACGACCAGGAGTGGCTGGCCCACCGTGCCGCCCGCCCGGTGCACCAAGCGCCGTTCTCGGTCTACGAGGTCCACCTGCCGTCCTGGCGGCCGGGCCTGTCCTACCGCGAACTGGCCGAGCAACTCCCGGCGTACGTGAAGGACTTGGGCTTCACGCATGTGGAGCTGATGCCGATCGCCGAGCATCCGTTCGGCGGCTCGTGGGGCTACCAGGTCACCTCGTACTATGCCCCCACCGCCCGGCTCGGTACGCCGGACGACTTCCGGTACCTGGTGGACGCGTTGCACCAGGCCGGGATCGGCGTGCTGATGGACTGGGTGCCCGCGCACTTCCCGAAGGACGACTGGGCGCTGGCCCGGTTCGACGGCACCCCGCTGTACGAGCCGGACGACCCGCGCCGCGCCGAGCACCCGGACTGGGGCACGCTGGAGTTCGACTTCGGCCGGACCGAGGTGCGCAACTTCCTGGTGGCCAACGCGGTGTACTGGCTTGAGGAGTTCCACATCGACGGGCTGCGGGTGGACGCGGTGGCCTCGATGCTCTACCTCGACTACTCGCGCGAGGACGGGCAGTGGTCGCCCAACGCCTTCGGCGGCCGGGAGAACCTGGACGCGGTGGCGTTCCTCCAGGAGATGAACGCCACCGTCTACCGCCGCTGCCCGGGCATCGTCACCGTCGCCGAGGAGTCCACCGCCTGGGACGGGGTGACCCGGCCGACCGATGCGGGCGGACTGGGCTTCGGCCTGAAGTGGAACATGGGGTGGATGCACGACACGCTGCGCTACCTCTCCCATGAGCCGGTGCACCGCAGGTACCACCACGGCGACATGACGTTCGCCATGGTCTACGCGTACTCCGAGAACTACGTGCTGCCGATCTCGCACGACGAGGTGGTGCACGGCAAGCGCGCGCTGGTCGCCAAGTCGCCCGGTGACTGGTGGCAGCAACGTGCCACCCACCGGGCCTATCTGGGCTTCATGTGGGCGCATCCGGGCAAGCAACTGCTTTTCATGGGGCAGGAGTTCGCGCAGGGCGCGGAGTGGTCGCACGACTCCGGCCCCGACTGGTGGCTCACGGACCCCGAGTACAGCGCGGCCGGCGACCACATCGGGGTACGGGACCTGGTGCGCGACCTGAACACGTGCTACCGGGCCACTCCGGCGTTGTGGCAGTTGGACACCGATCCCGCGGGATTCGCCTGGATCGACGGAAACGCCGCGGACGACAACGTGCTGTCGTTCGTGCGCTACGACACCGACGGGCGCCCGCTGGTCTGCGTCAGCAACTTCTCGCCGGTCGTGCGCCATGACTACAAGATCGACTTCCCGTCCGGGCACGACGGCTGGCGCGAGGTGCTGAACACGGACGGCATGGCGTACGGAGGCAGCGGGGTCGGCAACGCCGCCGCGGTCTCCGGGGCGTTGACGCTGCCGCCACTGGCCACGGTGTGGTTGCGACCCGTATGAACCTCTGAGAACTGTGGTCGGTTTTCGGCCATGATTCGGCAGAACATACGGTGCGTCACGGGCGGTAGTCGGTCGTACGCTGACCGAGTGCCGCCTCCCTTCGATCCTGCCTCCGCAAGGCGTCTTCGTCAGCAACTTGGAATGTCGCACGCCCATGTTTCCCATGGAATGTGGGCGTCATACGGCCTGCGCGTGCTGCCCGACATGGTGTTGGCCTGGGAACGGGGCCAGCTTCTCCCCAGCGAACAGGAACTGACCGCGCTGGCCGCCGCGTTGTGGTGCGCGCCCGCGGACCTGCTCGGGGCGCCCACCACCTTGCGCGAGTACCGCTGGTCGCGCGGGCTGGCGTTGGAGGACGTCGCGTTCGCGGTGGGCCTGCGGCCCAAGGAGTACGCGCGACTGGAGGACCGCAACCGCTGGACCGGCGACGCCCGCCGGACGGCGGCCCTGGCCGAGGTGCTGGGTCTCAGCCAGGCCCAACTGGTGGCCGTGACCGGCCGCGCCGAGAAGCTGGCCGAATACCTGCGTTCAGCGGCCTCGGTCCGCTGGCAGCCCTATGTGAAGCCGGTGAGCGCGATGGTCACGCTACCGCGCGAACGCATAGAGCACGCGCTCAGCCAACTCCACGAGCAGTACCAGTCGTTGATGACCTCCACCCTGAGCTGGAGCGAGACCGCTTCCCCGGAGGACAAGGGCGCGCCGTTCCTGGCGCAGATCCTGGACCACTTCTGGCAACTGGTCGAGTAGCCCCTTCGGGGGGCAAGCCCCCCGAAGCCGCTACCCCCGCACCTCTTCCAGCTCCCGCTCCGCGGCGGTGTCAGCCGCCACCGCCGCCCGGCGGCGAAGCGGCAGCAGAACCGCTACGAGAACCGTGCCGACGCCCAGCACGACAGCCCCCACCAGGCTGGTGTGCGCGACCGCGTCGGAGAACGCTCCCCGCACCGCGTGCGCCATGGCCGCGGCCTGCTGCGGCCCGGCCTGGGCCGCCACCTTCTGCGCGACGGCGAGCCCGGCGCCCACCGAGTCCTGCGCCGCGGACAGCGCCGCCGACGGCAGCTTGCCGCGCACCGCGTCGGCCAGATGCGAGGAGTACGAACCGGACAGCACCGACCCCAGGATGGCGATCCCCAGCGACCCGCCGAGCTCCAGCGAGGTGTCGTTCACCGCGCCGCCCACACCCAGCTCGGACTCCGGGAACGCCCCCATGATCGCGTCGGTGCACGGCGAGAGGCTCAGCCCGATCGCCAACCCGAGCACCACCAGCGGCACCACCAGGTCCGAGTACGAGGACCCGGCGTCCACCCGGGTCAGCAGCGCCAGCGCCACCGTGCCACCGACCATGCCCGCGGTGACCGTCACCTTCATGCCGAGCCGCGGCGTCAGCACACCGGTCAGCGCCGCACCCACGAACACCGCACCGGCCAGCGGCAGCATCCGTACCCCGGTGTCCAACGGGCTGTAGCCGAGCACGAACTGCAGATGCTGGGTGAGGAAGTAGAAGGCCCCGAAGACGGCCAGGAAGAACAGCGCCACGGCGAGGTTGGAACCCGCGAAGCCGCGGTCGCGGTAGCGCCGCACGTCCAGCACCGGACGCGGATGCCGCAACTCCCAGAGCACGAAGGCGATCAGGCCGACCGCGGCGATGACGGCGGCGGTGATCGCCGCGGTACCCCAACCGAAGTGCGGCCCCTCGATGATCATGTAGACCAGCGCGCCGAGCGAGACGACCGACAGCAGCCCGCCGACCACGTCGATCCGCCCCTGGTGCGCCGCCCGGGACGGCGGCACCAGCACCAGCGCGCCGACCATCGCGACGACCACGACCGGAACGTTGATCAGGAACGTCGAGGACCAGCTGTGGTTCTGCAGCAGCACTCCCGCGACCAGCGGACCGACCGCGATGGCCAGTCCGGCGGTCGCCGTCCACATGGTGATGGCCTTGGCCCGCTCGGCCTTGGGGAAGGTCGCGGCCAGCAGCGACAGCGTGGCGGGCATGATCATGGCCGCCCCGACGCCCATCACGGCGCGCGCCGTGATCACTCCGGAGGCACTGTGCACCAGCGACCCGGCGACGGACGCCGCGCCGAAGACCGCGAGCCCGAGCAGCAGCGCGCCCCGGCGGCTGTACTTGTCGCCGATGGCGCCCAGCAGCAGCATCAGCGCCGCGTACGGCACGGTGTAGGCGTCGATCACCCACTGCAGGTCCGAGCTGGTCAGGCCGAGGTCCGCCGTCATGTCGGGGGCCGCGACGGTGAGCGAGGTGTTCGCCATCACGATGATCAGCAGGCTCAGGCACAGCACCAGCAGTGCCCACCACCGGCGGGCGTACGGCCGGCCCGCGGAGTCAACCGGTTCGGTCAGGACAAGGCGCACGGCACTCCCCCTTCAGGATCTTGCACAGCGCTGTGCAATTACACAGCCATGTGCAAGTTACGTCATTGCACAGCGATGTGCAAAATGAACGGAGGACCGACACCCGTAGGATTCGCGGACACCCGCTCGCAGGGGGCGTTCGCAGGGACGTTCGTGCGGCATCCCAGGAAGGAACCAGCATGACCGGCCGAGCCGACGCCAACCGCCGCCGTCTGATGGACGTCGCGCTCGCCGAGCTGCTGCGCGACCCGGACGCCAGCATGGACCAGATCGCCCGCGCCGCGGGCGTGGTCCGCCGCACCGTCTACGGACACTTCCCCAGTCGCGACGCGCTGATCAGCGCGCTGACCGACGACGCCGCCGAGGCGGTGGCCGCCGCGCACGCCGCCGCACAGGAGGGTGTAGAGGACCCCGCCGAGGCGCTGACCCGCAGCATCCTCGCCGTGTGGAGGATCGCCGACCGCTACCGCCTGCTGGTCGCGCTCGCGCAGCGGAGCGTGACCATGGAGGGCATCCGGCGGCGGTTGGCACCGGTCCGCCGCTCCTGCGCGGAGTTGCTGCAACGCGGCCTGGACCAAGGGGTGTTCAGCTCACCACTGCCCGCGGAGGCGCTCGCCTACGTCCACGAGCAGGTGCTGTTCGGGCTGATGGAGGCGGTCAACGACGGCGCCCTGCCGCCGCGGCGGGCGGGCAGCGCCGCCGCCGTCACCGCCCTGACGGCCGCGGGCGTGCCCGCCGAGCGCGCCGCGCGGCTGGCGGACACCGTCACCGTTCCGTAGCCCGGCCGGATCACACCGCCACGGGCCGCTTCGCGCCCTCGGAGCCCAACGGCTCGCCGTCACCCAACACCTGCTCGTCGAAGGGCAGTCGGCCGTCGAGCACCGCCCGCGCGCGGTCCCGGTCGAACTCCTTGGTCAACGTGCCGATGACCACCGTCGCGACGGCGTTGCCCGCGAAGTTCGTCAACGCCCGTGCCTCGCTCATGAACCGGTCGATGCCGACGATCAGCCCGACGCCGTCCACCAGGTCAGGACGGTGCGACTGGAGTCCGCCGGCCAGGGTGGCCAGGCCCGCGCCGGTGACACCGGCCGCGCCCTTGGAGGCGATCACCATGAACACCAGCAGCGAGATCTGCTGCCCCAGCGCCAGCGGCTTGCCGAGCGCGTCCGCGACGAACAGCGAGGACATCGTCAGATAGATCGCGGTGCCGTCGAGGTTGAACGAGTAGCCGGTCGGGACGGTGATGCCGACCACCGGGCGGCTGACGCCCAGGTGCTCCATCTTCGCGATCAGCCTCGGCAGCGCCGACTCCGACGAGGAGGTCGACAGGATCAGCAGCAACTCCCTGGCCAGATACCGCAGCAGGGAGAACACGCTCACCCCGCAGACCAGCCGCAGCACCGTGCCGAGCACGACGAGCACGAACAGCAGACACGTCGCGTAGAAGCCGACCATGATCACGGCCAGCGCCTTGAGCGCCCCGGCACCGGTGGCGCCGACCACCGCCGCCATCGCACCGAACGCCCCGACCGGCGCCGCCCACATGATCATCGACAGCACCCGGAAGACCAGCTTCTGAAGCTGCCCGATGCCGCGCAGCAGCGGCTCCCCCGCGGTGCCCATCGCCTGTAGGGCGAAGCCGACCAGCAGCGCCACCAGCAGCGTCTGGAGCACCTGCCCGGTGGTGAACGCGGACATCAGCGTCTTGGGGATGATCCCGAGGACGAAGTCCGTACCGCCCTCCACGGACCCCGCGGCCTGACCGTGCCCGGCGGCCTTCGCCGCGGCGGTCAGATGCAGACCGCTGCCCGGGTGCAGGAAGTTGCCGACCACCAGCCCGATGGCCAGCGCCACAGAGGACATCACCACGAAGTAGCCGAGTGCCAGGCCGCCCACCGCGCCGACCTTCGCCGCCTTACGTACCGAGCCGATGCCCAGCACGATGGTGCAGAAGATGACCGGCGAGATCATCATCGTGATCAGGCTGACGAAGCCGGTGCCGAGCGGCTTCAGTTCCCTGGCCGCGCCCGGGGCGGCCAGGCCCAGCGCGATCCCGGCCAGCACCGCCGCGATGACGGCGAGGTACAGGTAGTGGGTCCGGTCCCGGCGCGGGCGCGCGGGCGTCGGCTCTGCCATCGTTTCCTCCTGAGGTACCACCGGCGTCCCGACCGGTCGGTTCCGGCGACTATGCGTGGCCGACGTGACGGCGGTCACGTTTACGTTCATAGAGTTCACGCGACCTGTGCACACTGGCCCCATGCCGATAGCCCGCCGCCCCGGAATGCCCTCCACCGGGCGAGGGTGTCCAGGTGCGAAGCCCTCGGAAAGGGGGCACCTGGGAGCGAAGCCCCCGGAGGAGAACTCCCGGACCCCGCGCGGGAGGCGCGCCCGCAGTCTGGCCGGTCAGCTGTTCGCCATGCAGGTCGTCGTGGTCGCCGTGGTCCTGGTCTGCTGCGCGGCACTCGCGTACACGTACGCCCAGCGGCAGGCCGAGGACGACGCGCGGGACAAGGTGACCGCCACCGCCCGCGCCATCGCCGACTCTCCGTTGCTGCGCACCGCCGTGCACACCGCGAACCCCACCGCCGTGCTCCAGCCGTACGCCGAGCGGGTCCGCGAGGACACCGGCGTCACCTTCATCACGATCATGAACCCGGCCGGTGTCCGCTGGACCCATCCCGACCCCCGCCGGATCGGCGGGCACTTCCTCGGCGACACCGCGCCCGCGCTGCGCGGCCACACGTTCACCGAGACGCACACCGGCACCCTCGGCCGCTCGGTCCGGGTGGTGACCCCGGTCGAGGACGGCGGCAGGGTGACCGCCCTGGTCAGCGTGGGCATAACGGTCTCCACCATCAGCAGCGAGGTGCGCGGCCACCTCGCCGCGCTGATCGGCGTGGCGCTGGCCGCGCTCGCGGTGGGCGGCGCGGGCACGTACGTCGTCAACCGGCGGCTGCGACGGCACACCCACGGCCTGGGCGCCGAGGGCCTGAGCCGGATGTACGACTACCACCAGGCGACACTGCACGCGGTGCGCGAGGGGCTGGTGCTGCTGGACGCCGAGCGGCGCATCGCCCTGTGCAACGACGCCGCCCGGGAGTTGCTGGGCCTGTCGCACGAGGCGGTCGGACGGTACGTGTCCGAACTGGGCCTGCCCCCGTCCCTGACCGGGGCGCTGCTGGCCGCGGAGCCCCGGGTGGACGAACTGCACCTCACCGCCGACCGGGTGGTGGTGGTCAACACCCAGCCGGTGAGCGGCGGGGAGCAGCGCGGCACCGTGGTCACCCTGCGCGACCACACCGACCTTCAGGCGCTCGCCGGAGAACTGGACAACCAGCGGGGCTTCACCGAGGCGCTGCGTTCCCAGGCCCACGAGGCGGCGAACCGCCTGCACACCGTCGTCTCGCTGATCGAACTGGGCCGGGTGGACGAAGCGGTCGAATTCGCCACCGCCGAACTGGAGTTGGCCCAGGCTCTCACCGACCGGGTGGTCGCGGCGGTCGCCGAGCCGGTGCTGGCCGCGCTGCTGCTCGGCAAGGCGGCGGAGGCCAGCGAACGGGGTGTGGAGTTCCGCGTCTCCGACGACACCCACATCACGGAAGACCTTCCGCTGAGCCCCCGCGATCTGGTCACCATTCTCGGCAACCTGATCGACAACGCGTTGGACGCGGCCGTCGACGGTGCGGCGGCCCGCCGCCCCTACGTCGAGGTCGCCGCCCGGCTGGACGGCGGCGAGTTGCTGCTGCGGGTCGCGGACTCCGGCAGCGGAGTGGACCCCGGGGCGCTGCCCGCGGTGTTCCGGCGCGGCTGGAGCACCAAGGGCGAGCCCGGCCACGGAATCGGCCTCGCCCTGGTCGAGCAGGCCGCCCGCCGTTGCGGCGGTACGGTCCGGGTCGACCGCGGGGTGGGCGCGGTGTTCACGGTACGGCTGCCGGTACGGGAGGCTGCCCGATCATGATCCGGGTACTGGTGGTGGAGGACGACCCGGTGGCGGCGAGCGCACACCGGATGTACGTGGAGCGGCTGCCGGGCTTCGAGGTGGCAGCCGTCGCGCACTCCGGCGCCCAGGCGATGCGGTTCCTCGACCGGGACGCCGTTGACCTGATCCTTCTCGACCTGCACCTGCCGGACGGCCACGGACTGCAACTCATACGCTCGCTGCGCGCCGCGGGACACACGGCCGACGTGATCGCGGTGACCTCGGCGCGCGACCTGGACGTCGTCCGGCAGGCGGTCTCGGTGGGCGTGGTCCAGTACCTTCTCAAGCCCTTCACGTTCCCCGCGCTGCGCGACCGGATGGAGCGCTGGTCCCGCTTCCGCGACGGGCTGTCAGGCGGTGGCAAGGCGACCGGCCAGGACGAAGTGGACCGCGCCCTGTCCGTACTGCGCGGCAGCTCGGAGGCGGCCACGCTGCCGAAGGGGCTGAGCGCCCCGACCTTGGACTCGGTGACCCGCGCACTGCGCGACGCCGGCAGCCTGTCAGCGGGCCAGGCCGCCGCGGCGGTCGGCGTCTCCCGCATCACGGCCCGCCGCTATCTGGAACACCTGGTGGGCACGGGACAGGCGGTACGCAGCCCGCAGTACGGTCAGGTCGGTCGCCCGGAACTGTGCTACCGGCTGTCGCCGTGAGATGTGCGGCCCGACGGTGCCGTCGGGCCAGCACGCGGCAGTCTGTCGCCCGGCTGAGGTCCCCGGTGCGGCGGGCATCCTCCTCGGCGGCGCGCAGCCGCTCGCACTCCGCGCAGTCACTCACCGTCCCCACGCGTTGACCTCCGCCACGCGCGCCCGCAGTTCCTCCATCGGCTCGGCCGCACGCACATCCACGTGCCGCGCGCTCCAGGGCGCCCCACCACCCGCCGGCCGCAGACTCACCCGCCCGGCATTCATCCCGAGCACCACGCCGACCCGGCCTGTCCTCAAATCCCGCACTACGGCCCCTACTTCGAGCACCTGTGATTCGCCTTCCCGCTCGTTCGTGTTCCGAGCATCGCGGCGTAGCGCTACGCTCACCAGGGGTAACCGCTTCAAGCGCCCCTCGCCATCTGGAGCTTGAAAGCCCCTGAAACGAAGGACGACGACGGATGGCCGCACCAAAGGAACTCGACCCAACGGTCTCCTTGGCCGCCTTGCTGGGCAAGAAGCTCCGCAAGCACCGGGAGCGGCTGGGTTGGACCCAGCGCGAGGTGGGCACCCGGCTCAACTACTCCCACAACCGCATCGCGCAAGTGGAGTTGGGGACGGATCCGCCGACCTGGGACATGTGCGTGGCGCTGGACGCTGCGCTGGGCGCGGGCGGTGAACTCACGGAACTGTGGGAACACATGGTCCGCGAGCGGGCACGGGAGAAGTTCCCGGACTACGTCCAGAAGTTCATGCTTCTGGAAGCGAAGGCCACCAAGATCTTCTGGTACTCCCCGCAGATCGTTCCTGGAGTGATGCAGACCGAGGCGTACGCACGCGCGGCACTGCGCAAGGGGCTGCCCCGCGCCTCGCAGGAGGAGATCGAAGAGAAGGTGGCGGCTCGAATGAGCCGTCAGCAACTGTTGCGGAAGACACCTCCCCCATTTCTGTGGACCGTTCTCGACGAGGCCGTCATCCGGCGACAGGTCGGCGGCCCACACGCCATGTACGACCAACTGGCTCGCATCGCCGAGTTGGCGGAATCCCCCGACGCCACAGTCCAGGTCATGCCGTTCACCCACGGCGAGTACGCGATCATGGGCGGCTCGCTCGCCCTACTGTCCTTCGCTGACGGCCCAGATGTGGCCTATCTGGAGGGCGTCGGCCCAGGAGTCCTCGAAGAGGAACCGGATCAAGTGACGGCGCGCTCACTGACTTACGATCACGCTCGGATCCAAGCGTTGCCGCCGGATGCTTCGCTGACTCTGATCAAGACTGCGATGGAGGAGTGCTACGCATGCCCACGCCACGACCCGATCTGAGCGGCGCCATATGGCGCAAATCCACCTACACCAATAACGAAGGCGGCGCGTGCGTCGAAATAGCCGAAGGATTCCCAGGCGCCGCCTCGTGGCGCAAGTCCACATACAGCAACGGTCAAGACGGCTCCTGCGTGGAGGTTGCCGACAGCGCAACCGGTCTCGTACCCGTCCGGGATTCGAAAGACCCCCAGGGCCCAGTCCTGGTCTTCACCGCAGAGGCATGGACGGCCTTCATATCGGCCGTCAGAGCAGGCTTCCCCGCTGTCTAGCCGGTGGTCGTCCGGTCTTCGCCAGTGGTGGTCGGTGCCGATGACGCAGATGCCTCACTCGGGACGTAGCCGAGTGCCTCCGTCCAGAACTCAGCCGCACGCGCCACGTCCGAGACGCCCAGACGACTGATCCGACTCTCAACATGCGCCGGTTCTCACGGATAGCGCCGCACCGTCGCACTGCTCCCAAGGAGGTAGGACATGGACCCATCCCGGCGCAGCGTCCTCGGCGCGGGTTTGTTCTCTGTCGCCCTCACCGTGCCGGGTTGGCAGGACGTGGTCGGCCGCATGGAAGCCATCCAAACCGGCCATACGCAACGCATCGGAATGCCCGAAGTCGAGATAGTCATAGCAATGACCGAGCGGGTGTCCGAACTGGACGACCAGTTCGGTGGACGGCACGCGCGCCCCATGGCCGCCGCGTTTCTCGTGAATACCGTCGCGCCCTACCTACGGGCAGACGCTCCCGACCACGTTCGCAAAGCGATGCTGTCCGCCGCCTCGGATCTGTGCTACCTCACCGGATACATGGCGGTGGACGAAGGCGTTCACGGCCTCGCGCAGCAGTACTACCTGAAGGCGCTGGAACTCGCCGGGGCGTCGGAAGACCGTCTGACCTACTGCACCACGCTGCGCGGAATGAGCGTCCAAGCAGTCGACTTGGGGCACGGGCGAGAGGCGATGCGACTGGCGGACGCGGCTGCCGCCGCGTCCCCGCAGGCCGGCCCCAGGATGCGCGCCTTCCTCGCGGGCCAGCAGGCCCACTCCGCCGCGCAGATCGGTGACCGCCGCAGCGCCCTCATGTACCTCCGGGAGGCGGAAGTGGCCATGGAAAAGGCGGAATCCAGGGAAAAGGCCTTCGGCTCGTACGACCCCGCTGCTCTGAACTACCACACAAGTCAAGTCCGGTACGAATTGGGCGACATGCACGGCGCCGTCGAAGCGATGCGGCAATCCGACAGGTTGCGGTATGACGTCTACCGCCGCACCCGAGTGAAGGAACGCGCCCTCCTCGCCGAACGCCAATTCGCGATCGGTCATTTGGAAGCCGCTTGCGCCACATGGCATCTGGTCCTTGACGACTACCCCCTGGTCCAGTCCGGACGAGCGGACCAGCGAATCCGAACGATGCACCAACTGATCCGCCCCCACCTGAAAAACCCCGCCGCCCGCGAACTGCACGACCGCGCCCGGCTCATCACCCCAACCTCACTGCTGGCTTGACGGACGCCGTCACCCCGTGGATCAAAGCAACGAGCGGTCCGCGCCTGATAACTCACTTGAGGGCCACCGGATGCCCCAAACCCTCACACCTGTAAGCCGGTTGGCCCGCGTACGCGCCCATTGACCCGCCCCCGACCGGCATTTACCGTCACGGGCAACCCGCAGCATCCCCTTCCGTCCGCGTGCCGAAGGAGGACTTGCCCATGCGCCGTGCCCGTTACGTCGCCGCGGCGGCAGCCGCAGCCCTGGCCGCCACCGCCCTCAGCTCTTGCGGCAGTTCCACCGAGCCCAAGAACACCATCAAGGTCGCCTACCAGCGTGTGCCCGATGACAACGTTCGCATCATGGACAACTATCTCGGGCTGGTGAAGGGCCAGTTCGAGAAGGCGAACCCCGGCAAGCACGTCCAGCTGATCCCGATCACCGCGGCGGAGAACGACTACTACGCCAAGTTGCAGCAGATGATGCGGTCCCCCAAGACCGCTCCCGACCTGGTCTACGAGGACACGTTCCTGATCAACTCGGACATCAAGGCGGGATATCTGCGGCCACTGGACGGATATATCTCCAGCTGGCCCGCGTGGAACCAGTTCGTGGACACCGCGAAGGCCGCCGCCAGAGCCCAGGACGGCAGGACGTACGGGGTCCCGGACGGCACCGACACCCGTGGGCTGTGGTTCAACAAGGACATCTTCACGAAGGCGGGGCTGCCCACCGACTGGCAGCCGAAGGACTGGAACGACATCCTCACCGCCGCCCGTACGGTCAAGGCCAAGGTCCCCGGGGTCATCCCGCTCAACCTCTACACCGGGAAGGCTCCGGGTGAGGCGGCCGTGATGCAGGGGTTCGAGATGCTCGCCTACGGGACGGGCGCGGATCCGCTGTACGACCCGCAGACCCAGAAGTGGGTCCGGTCGAGCAAGGGCTTCTCCGACGCGCTGGACTTCGTACGGACCGTGTACACGGAGAAGCTCGGGCCGGACATCTCCGATGCCCTTGATCCCAACATCCAGCCGGTGGTCGGGACGGAGTGGATCCCGTCCGGCAAGCTCGCCATCGACCTCGACGGTTCGTGGCTGGGGAACAACTGGATCAAGACCGGCGGCAAGCCCTGGCCGCAGTGGTCGCAGGTGATGGGCACCGCCGCCATGCCGACGCAGAACGGGCAGGCACCCGGCGAGGTCAGCATGTCCGGCGGGTGGACCTGGGCCATCCCGGCCAGGGCCCAACACCCGGACATCGCCTGGGACTTCATCAGGACGCTGCAGAGCGAGCCGAACGCGGCCGAGTACGACATCCGCAGCGCGAACATCGCGGTCCGCAAGGATGTGGCCGCCGACCACGGCTATCTGAGCTCGATGCCGGGCATCGGCTTCTTCACCAAGCTGGTGCGGTACACCCACTACCGCCCGGCCCTGCCCGCGTATCCGCAGGTGTCCACCGCCATCGGCGCGGCGATGGAGGCGGTCTCCACCGGCCAGTCCTCGACGGCCGCCGCCGCCAGGGCGTACGACCAGCAGTTGTCGTCGATCACGGCCGGGGCCGTGGAGACCGCGCGGTGAGCCGAGCCCGACGCACCGTGGTGCGGGGGCTGCCCGTGCTGCCGTCCGTGATCCTGCTGGTGCTGTTCCTGGCCGGGCCCATCGCGTACTGCGCGTACATAGCCTTCACCGACATGCGGTTGACCGGTGCGTCGGGCACGCACTTCGTCGGGCTGGCCAACTTCCGGCAGGCCTTCTCCGACGCGGGTTTCCGCAACGCGGTGCTGCTGACCCTGCTGTTCACCGTGCTGTCCTCGATCGTCGGGCAGAACACGCTGGGGCTCGGCCTGGCGGCCGTGATGCGCCGCGCCTCCCGGCCGGTGCGCACCGTCACCGGGGGCGTGGTGATCGCCGCGTGGGTGCTGCCGGAGATCGTGGCGGCGTTCCTGCTGTACGCGTTCTTCCGGCGCGAGGGCACGCTGAACGCGATCCTCGGCTGGCTCCATCTGCCCAGCCAGAACTGGCTCTTCACGCTGCCGATCCTGGCCGTCTCGCTGGCCAACGTCTGGCGCGGCACCGCGTTCTCGATGCTGGTGTACTCCGCCGCGCTGGCCGAGATCCCCCAGGACGTCGCCGAGCAGGCGCAGGTGGACGGGGCGAGCGCGGCGCAGCGGATGTGGCATGTGACGCTGCCGATGATCCGCCGGTCGATCGGCACCAATCTGATGCTCAACACCCTGCAGACCCTGTCCGTCTTCGGCCTGGTGTGGGCGATGACGCGCGGCGGCCCCGGGGACCGCAGCCAGACGCTGCCGCTGTTCATGTACGAGAAGGCGTTCCAGGACAGCCTGATCGGCTACGGCACGGCGGTGGCGCTGCTGCTCCTGGTGGTGGGGGCGCTGTTCTCGGTGGTGTATCTGCGGCTGCTCAGGACGGAGGTCTGATGGAAGCTTCCCGGCATGCGCCCGTGGGGGCCGCGAGTGACCATGGAGTGGGAGAGGAGGATCGCCATGGCGGACAAGGCCCTCACCATCGAGATCAGCATCAACGAGGTCCAGCCGATCACCCAGGCCGAGGCACACCTGAGCGGTTTCGGCAGTTCGGAGCTGGTCGGCCGGGGGACGGCGCGCTGCAACCCGGGCGACGAGAACATCCCGGACATCGGCGACGAGCTGGCCACCGCTCGCGCGCTGAACGACCTGACCCACCAACTGATGCACAGCGCGACCATGGACATCGAGGCCCATACGAACCGGCGGGTGGACCAGCTGAGGATCTGACCGCTGGGGTAGCGGCACGGCACACCGCCCGAGCGGGGGCACCGCGATGACCGCCGGGCGGCGCGGGAGAGGGCCGCGCCGTGTCCGTCACCGGCTGGCCGCCGACGCGGCGCTGGTGTTGGTGGCCGTCGCGTTCGCCGTTCCGCTGGTCTGGCTGGCGCTCGCCTCGGTGGACCCGCAGGCTGGGCTGCGGGTGCATGTGCCGTCGTCGCCGACGACCGGCAACTTCTCGGCGGTGCTCACCGACGAGATCACCTTCACCCCGATGCTGAACAGCCTGATCCTCTGCGGCGGCGCCACCGCGCTCACCGTGGCGTGCGCGATCCTGGCCGCCTATCCGCTGTCCCGGTACCGGTCCCGGCTGAACCGTCCGTTCATGCTCACGGTCCTCTTCTCGACCTGCCTGCCGATCACCGCGATCATGATTCCGGTCTACGGCCTGTTCGTTCAGGTCAACCTGATCGACACCATGTACGGGACGATCCTGTTCCTGGCCACCACCCAACTGCCGTTCTGCATCTGGCTGATGAAGAACTTCATGGACGGTGTGCCGAGCGTCCTTGAGGAGGCGGCATGGACTGACGGTGCGTCATTCCCGCAGACACTGCTGCGCGTTGTGCTGCCGCTGATGGGGCCGGGGGTCACGGTGGTGACGGTCTTCAGCTTCGTCGCCATGTGGGGGAACTTCTTCGTCCCGTTCATGCTGCTGCTCTCGCCGGACAAGATGCCCGCATCGGTGACGATCTTCTCCTTCTTCGGCAGCTACGGAACGGTGGAGTACGGCCAGCTCGCCGCCTTCTCGATCCTGTACTCGCTTCCCGTGGTGCTGCTGTACGCGCTGATCTCGCGTCGGCTCGGTGGCGGCTTCGCGCTCGGCGGGGCGGTCAAGGGGTAGTCCGGCGCGGGTCAGAAGACCGACTCGGCCTCGCGGATGCGGTCGTCGGGTACCCGCTTGAGTTCGGTGATGGCGTCCTTGAGCGGCACCATCTCGATGCTGGTGCCGCGCAGCGCGGTCATGTGGCCGAACGCGCCCTCGTGCGCCGCCTGCACGGCGTGCCAGCCGAACCGGGTGGCCAGCACCCTGTCGTACGCGGTGGGCACACCGCCGCGCTGGACGTGGCCGAGGATGACCGGCCGGGCCTCCTTGCCGAGCCGGAAGGCGAGTTCCTCGGCGAGCCGGGTGCCGATGCCCATGAAACGCTCGTGCCCGTACGCGTCGATCTCGCCGTAGCCGTAGGCCATGGTGCCCTGGATCGGATGGGCGCCCTCGGCGACGCAGATGACGGCGAACTTCTTGCCGCGGGCGAACCGCTCCTCGACCATGGCGACCAGGTCGGCGGGATCGAACGGGCGCTCCGGAACGCAGATGCCGTGCGCACCGCCCGCCATGCCGGACTCCAGGGCGATCCAGCCCGCGTGGCGGCCCATCACCTCGACCACCATCACCCGCTGATGGGACTCGGCGGTGGTCTTGAGCCGGTCGATGGCCTCGGTGGCGACCATGACGGCGGTGTCGAAGCCGAAGGTCCGGTCGGTGGCCGAGATGTCGTTGTCGATCGTCTTGGGCACACCGACCACCGGCATCCCGGCGTCGGCGAGCATCCGGGCCGCGGTCAGGGTGCCCTCGCCGCCGATCGGGATGAGCACGTCGATGCCGTACTTGCGGCACAGCGCGTCGGCGTTGTCGGCGGCCTCGTGCAGCCGGGCCCGCTCCAGCCGGGCGGAGCCGAGGATGGTGCCGCCGCGGGCCAGGATGCCGCTGACCGCGTTGAGGTCCAGTGGGCGGTAGCGGCCCTCCAGCAGTCCCTTGAAGCCGTCCTCGAAGCCGATCACCTCGTCGCCGTGCCCGGTGAGTCCGCGGTGCACGACCGACCGGATCACGGCGTTCAGCCCCGGGCAGTCACCGCCGGCGGTGAGGACTCCGATGCGCATCGCGGTCAATCTCCTGTGTCGGGGGCGGCCGTTCGGAACTGTGAGCCAGGGGGTCACAGTGGGTAATCGTGATCGGATTACCACATCCTTCATACCTTATGAGAACTTTGCGATGGCGGGGTCCGGCGCGCATCCCCGGCCCGGCGCGCGCCGCAAAGGGGGGCGGGTTAGCTTCGAAGGGCAGAACAGGCGCGATACAGCGATCGCGATGAAGGATGGAGAACGCGCGTGACGCGCAGCGTGTACGTGACCGGGATCGGACGCGGCGACGGCCGCCAGGTCGTGGAACTGGGGGTCATGGAACTGCTGACCCGCCAGGTCGACCGGGTGGGGGTCTTCCGGCCGCTGATGCACGAGGGTCCCGACCGGCTGTTCGAGCTGCTGCGCGCCCGCTACCGGCTCAGCCAGGACCCGAAGACCGTCTACGGGCTCGGCTACGACGAGGCCGCCCGGCTCGCCGCCGAACAGGGCACCGAGGAGCTGGTCTCCCGACTGGTCGACCGCTTCCACGCGGTGGCCAGGGAGTACGAGTTCGTGCTCGTCCTCGGCTCGGACTACGCCGACACCCAGCTGCCCGCCGAGCTGAACCTCAACGCCCGGCTGGCCAACGAGTTCGGCGCCTCCGTGCTCCCGATCGTCGGCGGCCTGGACCAGAGCGCCGACTCCGTCGTCGCCGAGGTGCACAACGCCCACCGCGCCTACGCCGACGAGGGCTGCTACATCCTGGCCATGATCGCCAACCGGGTCGCCCCGGACGCCGCCAAGATCGCCGCCGACCGGCTGGCCGACCGTCTTCCGGTGCCGGTCTACGTACTGCCCGAGGAGCCGTCGCTATCCGCGCCGACCGTGGCGCAGGTCGTGCAGAAGCTCGGGGCCGAGGTGCTGCTCGGCGATGACGCCGGGCTGGCCCGCAACGTCATGAACTTCGTCTTCGGCGGTGCCATGCTGCCGACGTTCCTGCCCGCGCTGACCCCCGGCTGCCTGGTGGTCACCCCCGGCGACCGGGCGGACCTGATCATCGGCTCGCTGGCGGCGCACTCGGCGGGCGCGCCGCCCATCGCGGGCGTGCTGCTCACCCTGGACGAGCGCCCCGGCCGGGACATCATCGCGCTGGCCGAGCGGCTGGCACCGGGCACCCCGGTGATCTCGGTGCCGGGCGGCTCGTTCCCGACCGCCGCCGAGCTTTTCGCGCTGGAGGGCAGGCTGACCGCGGCCACGCCGCGCAAGGCGGAGACCGCGCTCGGCCTGTTCGAACTCCACGTGAACACCGGCGAGTTGACCGATCGCCTGTCGGTCGCCCGAAGCGGCCGGGTGACGCCGATGATGTTCGAGCACGAGCTGCTGGAGCGGGCCCGCTCCGGTCGCCGCCACGTGGTGCTGCCCGAGGGCACCGAGGAACGCATCCTGCGCGCCGCCGAGGTGCTGCTGCGCCGCAACGTCTGCGACCTGACGCTGCTGGGCGACCCGGACGCGGTCCGCAAGCGCGCCGGTGAGCTGGGCGTCAACCTCGGCCTGGACGTCGAGGACCACGGCTCCGCCGCCATCGCCCGGGTGGTGGACCCGCAGACCTCGCCGCTGCGGGAGAACTTCGCCGAGCTGTACGCCAAGCTGCGCGCCCACAAGGGCATGACGGTGGAACTGGCGCACGACGTGGTCGCCGACGTGTCGTACTTCGGCACCCTGATGGTGCAGGAGGGGCTGGCCGACGGCATGGTCTCCGGCGCGGTGCACTCCACGGCGGCCACCATCCGGCCCGCCTTCGAGGTCATCAAGACCTCACCGGGTGCCTCGATCGTCTCGTCGGTGTTCTTCATGTGCCTGGCCGACAAGGTGCTGGTGTACGGCGACTGCGCGGTCAACCCCGACCCGAACGCCGAGCAGTTGGCGGACATCGCGATCCAGTCGGCCACCACCGCCGCCCAGTTCGGGGTGGAGCCGCGGGTGGCGATGCTGTCGTACTCCACCGGCACCTCGGGTTCCGGCGCGGACGTGGACAAGGTGCGCCGGGCCACCGAGATCGTCCGGGAGCTCCGCCCCGACCTGGCGGTCGAGGGCCCGATCCAGTACGACGCGGCGGTCGACCCGGCGGTCGCGGCGACCAAGCTGCCGGGCTCGGAGGTGGCGGGCCGGGCGACGGTGCTGATCTTCCCGGACCTGAACACCGGCAACAACACCTACAAGGCGGTGCAGCGCTCGGCGGGCGCGATCGCCGTCGGCCCGGTGCTCCAGGGTCTGCGCAAGCCCGTCAACGACCTGTCGCGCGGCGCGCTGGTCCAGGACATCGTCAACACCGTTGCCATCACGGCCATCCAGGCCCAGGGCGACGCCAACAACCAGTGAGTACAGTGCCGTTCACCAAGGAAGAACCCGATCCCGTGACCGCGACCCGCGTCCTCGTCCTCAACTCCGGCTCCTCGTCGCTGAAGTACCAGCTGCTCGACATGGCCCGCCCGTCGCCCACCACCCTCAACGGAGCCGAAACGGACAGCTCCCGCCTCGCCTCCGGCATCGTGGAGCGGATCGGCGAGGCGGGCGGGGTCGCCGACCACTCCGCCGCGCTCAAGCAGGTCGCCGACGAGCTGTCCTCCCAGGGCCTCGGCCTGGACTCCCCGGAACTGGCCGCCGTCGGGCACCGGGTGGTGCACGGCGGCACCCGGTTCACCGAGCCGACGCTGATCACCGACGAGGTGGTCAGCGAGATCGAGAAGCTGGTGCCGCTCGCCCCGCTGCACAACCCGGCCAACGTCACCGGCATCAAGGTGGCCCGCGAACTGCGGCCCGACCTGCCGCAGGTCGCGGTGTTCGACACGGCCTTCCACTCGGGCATGCCGGAGGCGGCGGCCCGGTACGCCATCGACCGGGCCACCGCCGACCGGTACGGGGTGCGCCGGTACGGCTTCCACGGCACCTCGCACGCGTACGTCTCCCGGGCCACCGCCGCGCTGCTGGGCAAGGAGCCGTCCGAGGTCAACGTGATCGTGCTGCACCTGGGCAACGGCGCCTCCGCCTCGGCGGTGCGCGGCGGGGTGTGCGTGGACACGTCCATGGGGCTCACCCCGCTGGAGGGCCTGGTGATGGGCACCCGGTCGGGCGACATCGATCCGGCGGTGGTCTTCCATCTGGCGCGGGTCGCCGGACTGGGCGTGGACGACATCGACAACCTGCTCAACAAGCGCAGCGGGCTGGTCGGGCTGTGCGGTGACAACGACATGCGCGAGATCGGCCGCCGGATCGCGGAGGACGACGCCGACGCGCAACTCGCCTTCGACGTCTACGTCCACCGGCTGCGCAAGTACGTCGGCGCCTATTCGGCGGTACTCGGACGGGTGGACGCGATCGCTTTCACGGCCGGAGTGGGCGAGAATTCGGCCGCGGTGCGCGAGGCCGCGCTCATCGGCCTCGAACCCCTCGGCATCGAGATCGACGCGGTACGCAACGCTGTGCGCGGCAGCGCGGCACGGCTGGTCTCCACCAGGACCAGCCGGGTCGCGGTCGCCGTCGTCCCCACCGACGAGGAACTGGAGATCGCACAGCAGGCCTACTCGCTGGTCCGCCCGTAAACCGGGCCGGAACGGGAGGCCTCCGCACGGGGGCCACCGGGTAAATTCCGGGCCGGAACAAAACATCGATAGGATCGTCCACATGCGCCGAGCGAAAATCGTCTGCACCCTGGGTCCCGCCGTCGACTCCTACGACCAGCTCAAGACGCTGGTCGAGGCCGGAATGAACGTGGCCCGGTTCAACTTCAGCCACGGCACCCACGCCGAGCACGAGGAGCGCTACCACCGGGTGCGCAAGGTCTCCGAGGAGACCGGCCGCGCCGTGGGCGTCCTCGCCGACCTGCAGGGTCCCAAGATCCGCCTGGAGACCTTCGCCGACGGTCCGGTGGAGCTGGTGGCCGGTGACGAGTTCGTCATCACCACTGAGGACGTTCCCGGTAACCGGCACATCTGCGGCACGACGTACAAGGGCCTGCCCGCTGACGTCAGCCAGGGCGACCCGGTGCTCATCAACGACGGCAACGTCGCGCTGCGGGTCATCGAGGTCGAGGGTCCGCGGGTGCGCTGCCTGGTGGTCGAGGGCGGCATCATCTCCGACCACAAGGGCATCAACCTGCCCGGCGCCGCCGTCAACGTCCCTGCGCTGTCCGAGAAGGACATCGACGACCTGCGGTTCGCGCTGCGCATGGGCGTGGACATGGTCGCGCTCTCCTTCGTCCGGGACGCCAAGGACGTCCGGGACGTGCACCGGGTGATGGACGAGGTCGGCCGCCGGGTCCCGGTCATCGCCAAGGTGGAGAAGCCGCAGGCGGTGGCCAACATGGAGGACGTCGTCGCCGCCTTCGACGGTGTGATGGTGGCCCGCGGCGACCTGGCGGTGGAGTACCCGCTGGAGAGGGTGCCGGTCGTCCAGAAGAGGCTGATCGAGCTGTGCCGCCGCAACGCCAAGCCGGTGATCGTCGCGACCCAGATGATGGAGTCGATGATCACCAACTCCCGGCCCACCCGCGCCGAGGCGTCCGACGTGGCCAACGCGGTGCTGGACGGCGCGGACGCGGTGATGCTGTCCGCCGAGTCCTCGGTCGGCAAGTACCCGATCGAGACCGTCAAGACGATGTCCCGGATCGTCGAGGCGGCCGAGGAGGAACTGCTCAAGCGGGGCCTGCAGCCGCTGGCGCCGGGCAAGAAGCCGCGCACCCAGGGCGGTGCGGTGGCCCGCGCCGCCGCCGAGCTGGCGGACTTCCTGGACGCCAAGACGCTGGTGGCCTTCACCAAGTCCGGTGACACCGCGCGCCGGCTCGCCCGCTACCGGGTGCCGGTACCGGTGCTGGCGTTCACCACCGACGCCGCCACCCGCAACCAGCTCACGCTCACCTGGGGCGTGCAGACGCACCTGGTCAAGCACGTCGACCACACCGACGCGATGGTCGACCTGGTCGACCAGGAGATGCTCAAGCTCAACGAGTACGACAAGGGCGACACCGTGATCATCACGGCGGGCTCCCCGCCCGGTGTCCCCGGCACCACCAACCTGGTCCGCGTCCACCACCTGGGCGGCGGCCACCAGAACTAGCCCTCCGGCCCGGGCGGGCCTGCCCCCTGACAGGGACAGGCCCGCCCGTGGCTTTTGTAGCGCGACACGCCCGACCTTAAGGTGAACCGGTCGCCCGTTCGCCGACCGGCGGACGGGTCATCGCACCGGTGATGTCCGTTTCCCCAGCCTCCGGAGAAGCCCCATGGTCGACGTAGCCCCGCCGCCCGACAGCTCCGCCACCGTGAGCGGGTCGGGGGACTCCGGGGCGGGCGGGACGGCCGCCGACTGGCGGGGACGGCTCGCCGAGCTGCTGCGCCGGGAACCGGTGACGATACGCTTCGCGCGCCGCGAGGCGCTGAACGCCGCGGGCATCTACCTGGCGGTCTCGGCGCTCGCCTTCGCCGTGCTGCTGCTGATCTGCCACCACCTCGGCTACGGCGTCGTGCAGGTCCTGAGCAAGTGGGACAGCAAGAACTACCTCAGCGTCGCCGAGCACGGCTATCCCCACCACCTCAGCTATCAGCCCGACGGCGTGCCGAAGTGGTCCACACTCGCCTTCTTCCCGCTGGTCCCCGCGCTGATAAGAACCGTCCACCTGGTGACCGGCCTCGGCTACCCGTACGCGGGCGTGGCGGTCTCCTGGCTGGCCGCCACCGCCGCGGCGGTCGCGGTGCACACCCTCGCCCGCTCGGTGCTCGGGCGGCGCGTCGGCTACGCGTGCGTCGGGCTGTGGGCGTGCTCCCCGTACGCGTTCGCGCTGTGGGTGCCGTACTCCGAGGCGTGCTTCAGCGCGGCGCTGATGTGGGCGCTGATCGCGGTCATCGCCCGCCGCTGGGTGGCGGCCGGCGTGCTCACCGCGCTCGCCGGGACCATCAGGCCGACCGCGTCGGTGCTGGTCGGCGTGCTGGTGCTGAGCGCGGGCTGGGCGCTCCTACGGCGCCGGGACGGCTGGCGGCCGTGGCTGGCGCTGGCCCTGGCGCCGCTCGGGCTGGTCTTCAGCTGGCTGTACCTGGGCAGCCGGGTGGGCCGCTGGGACGGCTGGTTCGAGGCGGAGAAGGCCTGGGGGCAGTCCTTCGACTTCGGCCGCGGCTCGCTGCACTTCCTCAAGCAGGTGGCGACCTACCAGCACATCGACATCCGCTACCCGGTGGTGCTGGCGCTGATCCTGCTGGTCGCGGTGGCCGTGGTGGCGCTGGCCATGGACCGCAAGGTGCCGTGGCCGCTGGTACTGGCGCTGGCCGGGGCGTGGGAGCTGATGTTCGGCACGCCCGGCTCCCCGCTGTCCAAGCCGCGCTTCATGCTGCCGTTCCTGCCGATACTGCTCCTGCTGGTGGCCCGCCCGGTCGCCCGGCTGCCCCGGCTGGTGCAAGGGTGCCTGTACGGCTGCGGGGCGGTGTTCGCCGGGTGGTACGCGGTCGGGTTGCTCATGTTGTTCAAGTGGTCACCGTGAGCGGATCCGGTGAAAAGTCACTGAGATCCAGTGAGAACTCTCTGAGAGCGGCCGACGTGACCCGACCCGCCATAGCGGCGTTCACTACCATGCCGGGCACGTTGTTCCACGCGGCGTCACGGACACCCCGTCGTCCCTCGTGGACAACCCGCAGCAAAAGCGTAGGTAGTATCCCTACCCGTCCGTCGACCCGTAAGTGATTGAGGTACTTGTCAGTGGAAGCGATCCTCCTGGTCGGCGGGAAGGGCTCCCGTCTCCGCCCCGTCACGGAACACACGCCGAAGCCGATGGTTCCGACCGCCGGTGTGCCGTTCCTCGCCCACCAGCTCGCCAAGGCCCGGGCCGCCGGCGTCACCCATGTGGTGCTCGCCACCTCCTACCTGGCCGAGGTCTTCGAGCCGTACTTCGGTGACGGCTCCGACCTGGGCCTGCGCATCACGTACATCCACGAGACCGAGCCGCTGGGCACCGGTGGCGCGATCCGCAACGCGGCCGACGCGCTGACCTGCGGGCCCGACGAGCCGGTACTGATCTTCAACGGCGACATCCTCACCGGCCTGGACATCGTGGGCCTGGTCGACAGCCACCGCGCGGCCGGGGCCGACGTCTCGCTGCACCTGACCCGGGTCGAGGACCCCAGCGCCTTCGGCCTGGTCCCCACCGACGGGACCGGTCGGGTACTGGCCTTCACCGAGAAGCCGCAGCGCCCCGAGGAGATCGTCACCGACCAGGTCAACGCCGGTTGCTACGTCTTCCGCCGCTCGGTGATCGACACCATCCCGGCGGGCCGGGTGGTCTCCGTCGAGCGCGAGACCTTCCCCGGGCTGCTGGAGTCCGGTGCGCACCTGCACGGTGTGGTGGACCAGACGTACTGGTTGGACCTCGGCCGCCCGGCGGCCCTGATCCAGGCCTCGGCGGACCTGGTCCGCGGTGTGGTGCGCTCTCCGGCGCTGCCCGGACCCACCGGTGAGTACCTGGTGCTGCCCGGCGCCACCGTGGAGGACGGCGCGAAGCTGGCCGGTGGAACCGTGGTGGGCGCCGGTTCGTTCATCGCGGCGGACGCGGTGGTCGAGGGCTCCATCGTGCTGGACGGCGCACGCGTCGAGTCCGGTGCGCAGGTGCGGGCCTCGCTCGTGGGCGCTGGAGCCCGCGTCGGCTCGCGTACCGTACTGGAGAACGCCGTGATCGGAGACCGGGCCGAGGTCGGCGAGGACAACGAACTGCAGGGCGGGGCGCGAGTGTGGTGCGACTCGACGCTCCCCGACGCCGCGATCCGCTTCTCTCCGAAGCCCTGAGTCCGCGGCCCGACAGAGAAGACCACTTGATGACGACGACGACCCCCCAGGCAGTACCGACGGCCGCCACGCTGCGTCGGCCGGTACAGCTCCCTCCGGAGTGGAGCGGCATCCCGCTGACCGTGGTGATGCCCACCTACAACGAGGCCGAGAACCTGCCAGGGATGGCCGAGAAGCTGATGGCGCTCGACCTGCCGGGGCTGCGGCTGCTGGTGGTGGACGACAACAGCCCCGACGGCACCGGTGAGGTCGCCGAGCGGCTGGCCGAGCGATACAACGAACCGGACCGCACCCGGATCTCCGTGCTGCACCGCACCGCCAAGGACGGCCTCGGCCGCGCCTACGCGGCGGGCATGGACCAGGCGGTCGCGGACGGGGCGCAGTACGTGCTGCAGATGGACGCCGACGGCAGCCACCCGGTCGAGTACGTGCCGCAGATGCTGGGCACCGCGCTGGCCACCGGCGCCGGGTTCGTCGTCGGCAGCCGCTACGTCTGCGGCGGTCGGCTCGCCGAGGAGTGGGGCCTGCACCGCAGGCTGCTCTCCCGCTGGGCCAACGCCTATGTGAGCACGGTGCTGCGCACCGGGCTGCGGGACGTCACCGCGGGCTTTTGCATGTGGCGGGCCGACACGGTCACCGAGATGAAGCTGTCCGAGGTGCGCAGCAACGGCTACAGCTTCCAGGTCGAGCTCAAGTACCAGGCGGTGCGCGCCGGTTACACGGGCGTCGAGGTGCCGATCCACTTCGAGGAACGGCAGATCGGCGCGTCCAAGATGAACCTGGCCGTGCAGGTCGAGTCGGCCGTCCTGCCCTGGCGACTGCGACTGGACTCCGCTCGTGCCCGCCGCGGCTGAGCGGGCCACGTCGGGAACCGGCGGACCGGAGGGGCGTATAGCACGCCTGGGCCGGTCCGCCCAGACCCGTTGGCAGGCCGCCGGTCTGCTGGAGAAGGCGGTGTCCGCCGCCGCGCTGCTGGTCGTCGTACTGCTCGCGCTGATGGTGGTGAAGCTGCCGTGGGCGGGCGACCTGGGAATCCACGCCGCCACCCTCGACCGGCTGCGGCACGACCTCGGCAACCCGGGCGATCCGCTGGTCAAGGCGGATGTCGACAGCCCGTACTACTCGCCGTGGATGCTCTTCCTGGCGCTGATCGGCAAGGTCACCGGGGCGACCACGTTCCAGGTGCTGCACCTCGCCGCCGCGATCAACCTGGTGCTGCTGGTCACCGGCATCCGGCAGTTCGTGCGTACGCTCACCTCCCGCCGGGCGGCGGTGCCGCTGGCCATCCTGTGCGTCACGCTGCTGTACGGCTGGGAGCTGTTCACCTGGAGCGGCTTCCCCGGGGCAACCTCGCTGGCCCTGTGCATCGCCTACCCCAGCACCTTCGCCATGGGCGTGGCGTTCCACCTGTGGGCGATGCTGCGCACCGCCCTGGCCAGGGACTGGGGGATGGCCCGGTACCTCATGCTCGGCGCGCTGCTGGCGGTGGTCGCGCTCAGCCACCAGTTCACCGGTGTGGTGACCGTCTTCGGGCTGCTGGCGATACTGCTGGGGGCGCGTCCGTGGCCGGGCAGAGCGGCCTGGCTGCGGATCGGCGCGGCGATAGCGCTGTCGCTGGCGATCCTGCTCGTCTGGCCGTACTACTCGTTCTTCTCGCTGCTGAACGTCGGCGGCCTGGAGGAGATCCACCGGCCGCTCTACGACCACCTGGTCTCCCGGTTCGGTCTGCTGTCGCTGGGCATCGTGGCGCTGGCGCTGCGGTTCCGGCGGGACCGGCGCGATCCGCTGGTGCTGTTCTTCGCCTTCGGCGCGCTGGTGTACGCGCTGGGCGGACTGACCCAGCACTGGTCCTACGGTCGGGTGCTGCCCGCGGTCTTCATCTCCGCGCAGGTCGCGCTGGCGGTGGAGCTGGCGGGCGAGGCCGGACGGCGGGCGCGCCGGGTCCTGGTGCCGCTCACCGCGCTGGCGCTGCTGGTCGGTTGCTGGTCGCAGGTGGGGGCGCTCAACTACGTGGCGTCCACGAAGTCGGTTCCGGTACTGGGCAGTGCGCCGGCCCAGCATGAGTGGGGCGGCTACCAGTGGATCACCAAACACGTGAAGTACGGCCAGGTGATCATGACGAAGGACTACTTCGCCCTTCGCCAGGCGCCCGCGTACGGGCCGTACACCGTCGCGTCCGGTTACCCGGACTTCTTCCTCAAGGACGAGGCGCAGCGGTCGAAGGACACCAAGAAGTTCTTCGAGAAGGGCACTTCGCGTGCGCAGCGGTTGGCGCTGCTGCACAAGTACCACGTGCGCTGGGTCATCCAGTTCCGCAGCGACGGGGGCTTCGCCCCCGGCGACCCCGCCCTCAAGAAGGTGGCCAAGGGACCGAACGGCGAGCTGCTGCTGAAGGTGGTCTGAGATTTTTTTGGGGCTCCGCCCCAAACCCCCCACTGTGTCGGGGGTTTGGGGCGGAGCCCCTTGTCTTTCGAGGCCGGGGGACGAGCCCCCCGGCCAGCAGCCCTACTTCGCCAGGCCTCGGACGAGGCCGCTCACCTTCCGCAGGCCAGGGCCTGCCACCCGGGCCAGCGTCGGGAGGTGGGGCTCCGCCTTCGCCAGCAGGCCCGCCCGCTCCCAGCGGACCTGGATGCGGCCGGCGCCGTGGCCCTCCGGCTCCACCGTGACGGTGTGCTCGGCCACGCCGCGGTGGTACGCGATCCGCTTGCTCAGCGCCGGGAAGTCCAGCGGCGCCAGCAGCAGACCGGTGTTGTGCTGCCGGTGCTGGGTGATCGCCAGCACCGGATGCCGTACCCCGGCGAACCCGTGCGGCGGCAGCGGCACCGAGGACAGGTCAAGGGTGACCGTCCCCTCGAACAGCCCCGGCCGCACCGGGTCCAGCCGGAACGACACGCTCAACCGCTTGGTGGCGGGCGCCAGATGGATCGTCGCCACCACCGGGGCCATCGGCAACTGGTTGCCCGGGTCGTAGGTGCGCACGTCCAGCGTGATCCGCGAGCCCGACTCCGGCTCGATCCGGGTGATCTCGTGCCGCAGCAGCGCGTTCTTGAACGGCCGGGTGCGCAGGTCGAGGTCGCTGACCTCCAGCTCGCGCGCCGACTCGGGGTCGGCGGGAACCACCGAGCCCCAGTAGACACGGCCCGTGCCGTCCTCGGTCACCTCGCGCGGCGCCACCTCGCGGCTCATGCCGCGGGAGGCCGACTGCGCCTCCTCATAACGGCCGTCGCGCACCAGCTGGATCACCACGCGCTGGTCGCGCGGCAGTCGGCGGAACGCCTCGGGGGCGAGCGTCTCCAGGTACGGGCCGATCTCGTCGGCGAACTGCTTGATCCAGTCGTGGCTGCGGTACGGCAGGTCACCGGTGTACATCCGCAGGTCGTGCTTGAGGAACTTGAAGTCCTTGTCCGCCTTGATCGCCTGGTGACCGCTCTCCACCAGGAAGTCGTCGATCAGCCGGGCGACGTTGATCCGGTCCCGGACGTTCTCGATCCGGTGCCGCTGGTTGGAGATGGACAGCGCGCCCACCGCCTCGTACGGCGAGATGTACCAGCGGTACACCGGGTCCGGCACGATGGTGAACGCCCGCGCCAGGCAGTACGCCTGGGCGGAGAACAGCTGGTCCTCGTAGTGGATGCCCTCGGGGAAGCGCAGCGCGTGCCGGTCGATGAACTCCCGGCGGTACATCTTGTTGGTCGACAGGTGCTCGAACAGCACCCCGGGGTGGTGCTCGATGCCGCGCACCGTCTGCTTCTTGGTGAACAGGTGCGGATGCCAGGCCGACACGGACCCGGTGTCGGTGCGCACCCGCTCGACCCCGCCCATCGCGAAGTCGACGGTGTCGTCCGAGCGCAGCTCGTCCAGCAGCAACTCCAGTGCCCGCTCGGGCAGTTCGTCGTCGCTGTCGAGGAACATCAGGTACGGCGCCTTGGCGATCTCGATCGCCGAGTTGCGCGGGCGGCTGCAGCCACCGCTGTTCTGCGGCAGGCGGTTGTAGACGATGCGCTCGTCCCGCGCCGCCAACGCACGGGCCACCTCGGGAGTGTCGTCCGTCGAGTGGTCGTCGCTGATGATGATCTCGATGTTGCGCAGCGTCTGACGGCGCAACGACTCCACCGCACGCGGCAGTCGCTCCGCGTCGTTGTAGACGATCACCGTGACGGTGACGTCGGGGGCCGTCGGGGCCATGGGTCCTCCGGGAACTTCCTCGGCTGGCGGTCCGGGGGTCGCCCCCCGGGAAAATCCACTACAAGAGCTGTCCGGCGCGGCAGCGCTCACCGTGCGTTGTCGGCCACTAGTCGGGCGGCCACCTCCGGCGCCGGCGCCGGAGTGCGCTCCTCCAGTGGTATCACCGGCGGCACGTTCGCCTGCCCGAGGAAGACGTGGCGCACCACCCGCTCGGCGGCGTGCCCGTCGTCGAAGTCGCAGAACTTCCGGCGGAACTCGGCCCGCTTGGCGGTGGCGTGCTCATCCCGCCAGCCGCCGTCCAGGAACAGCCGCTCCACCTCCTCCTGGCTGCGGCCGACCGCGCCCGGGGACAGCTCGGTCAGGTCGAAGTAGACGCCACGGGTGACCGAGTAGGTCTCCCAGTCGTCCGCGAAGACCACTATCGGCCGGTCCAGGTTGGCGTAGTCGAACATCACCGAGGAGTAGTCGGTGATCAACGCGTCGGAGGCCAGGCCGAGTTCCTCCACCGAGTCATAGCGCGAGACGTCGATGATCAGGCCGCGCCGGTGCAGCTCCTCCAGCGGGGACAGGCCCCGGTCGTAGAAGTAGTGGCCGCGCACCAGCAGCACGAAGTCCTCGCCGAGGTTGCGGGCCATCCGCTCCAGGTCCAGGCGCGGCTTCCAGTCGGCCTCGTAGTCGCGGTGCGTCGGCGCGTACAGCAGCGCCTTGCGGCCCGGCGCGATGCCCAGCCGCTCCCGGATGCGCAGCACGTCCTCGGCGGTGGCCGTGTAGTAGACGTCGTTGCGCGGGTAGCCGTAGTCGAGCGAGGTGAACGGCACCGGGTAGGCGCGCTCCCAGGTCTCGGTGGAGTGCGAGTTGGCCGAAACGCTGTAGTCCCAGCGGGCGCAACGCTCCAGCAGCGCCTCGTAGTCGACACCGCGCGAGGTGGCCGGGAACGGGATCTGGTCGGTGCCCATCCGCTTCAGCGGCGTGCCATGGTGGGTCTGCACATGGATCTGGCCGGGCCGCTTGGTCACCGAGTCGGGGAAGTTGACGTTGTTGACCAGGTACTTGGCGCGCGCCATCACGCTCCAGTAGCGGCGGCTGCCCGGCACCACGTAGTCCACACCGGCGGGCACCAGCGGCACGTCGGCGCGGCGCACCACCCACACCTGGCGGATGTTCGGGGCGAGTTCGGCGAGCTTGGCCGAGATCGCCGCCGGGCTGCAGGCGACACCGCGGTCCCAGTACGCGGAGAAGACCGCCAGGTCCTCCTCCAGGGGGTGCCGCAGCTGCTCGCGGTAGGCGCTCTCCTTGGCCAGGTCCGCCGCCTTGCGCTTGGCCTTCACGGCCAGCGTGCGCACGGTACGGCGCTTGCGGTTGGCGGACTGCAGGGCGCGGTAGCCGGAGTACGAGTCGCGCTCCAGCATGGCGTGCCGCACACCGTTGAGGTTCGACGGGCGCTGGTAGTCGTTCGGCTTGTAGCGCAGGAAGTGCTCGGAGGCGCGGTGGAAGAACGCGGCCTGCTCCCGCTCGTCCAGGCCGGGCACGGTGAGCACCTTCAGATAGCGGCGGATCATGCCGCTGAAGACGATCGCCCGGTGCTCGGGGAGCACCGAACGGCTGCCCAGCAGCTCCCACAGCGCGTCGTACTGGTCGAACAGGTTGAACTGCCCGCGCTCGCGCACCGGCGTCTCCGGCTCGCGGCGGCGCAGGCAGACCTTGTCGAGTATGGCGATCCGGTCGGCGGCCAGCAGGCTGCCGATGGCGGGCAGCACCTCGGCGTACTCGTCCTTGTCGAACAGCTCGCGGTGCGCCTCGTAGAAGTCGGCGCGCAGCACGCGGTTGCTGAGCGTGGGGGTCAGGTGCAGCGTCTCCGGCTGCTGGTACACCGAGAAGACCTCGCGCCCGGGGGCGATGAACAGGCGGCCGTCGCCGCTGGCGATCGCGTCGTTCCACCAGTGCGAGCGGACGTGGTCGAAGACCACCGCGTCCGGCTCACCGGTCTCGGCGATCCGCCGGCCCAGTGCGGCCAGCGCGCCGTCGGTGAGGCAGTCCCGGCCGTCGATGAACAGCAGGTAGTCGCCCTTGGCCTGCTTCGCCGCGACGGCGCGGGCGGCACCGTTGGTCAGCGGCTTGGGGAGGTGGACGGCGTGCACCCGCTCGTCCCGCTCCGCGTACTCGTCGACGATGGCTCTCGTGGCGTCGGTCGAGCCGTTGTCCACGGCGATGACCTCCACCCCTTCGGCGGGCAGGCCGAGTGCGCTGTCGAGGCACTCCCGGAGGTAGCCCTGGGCGTCGAGGGCGGTGACGATGACGCTGAACGTTGTCATGGAGTGACGGTTCCTGGGGTGGGCGCGACGGGTATGGGGCGACGAGAGACGGTGAGATCTGAGTGAATTTTTAGTTCTGAAATCCTACGGTAGGCAGTCCACGCCCCGCACATGTGTGTGCCCGGGCGTAGCACGGACCGGCCACACCCTACGGGAGCGGCCCCTTAGGGTGTCTGGCATGACGTGGTTGATTACAGGCGGTGCGGGGTACATCGGCGCGCATGTGGCGCGAGCCATGGCGGAGGCCGGGGAGCGGGTCGTGGTCTTGGACGACCTGTCGACCGGCATCCCGGAGCGGCTGCCCCAGGACGTCCCGCTGGTGACCGGCTCCACGCTGGACCGCCAGGTGCTGGACCGCACCCTGGCGGAGCACGGGGTGACCGGGGTCGTCCACCTCGCCGCGAAGAAGCAGGTGGCGGAGTCGGTCGAGCAGCCCCTGATGTACTACCGGGAGAACATCCACGGTCTTGAGGTGCTGCTGGGCGCCTGCGCGGCGGCCGGTGTGAAGCACTTCGTCTTCTCCTCCTCCGCTGCCGTCTACGGGATGCCGGATGTGGACCTCGTCACGGAGGACACCCCCTGCCTGCCGATCAACCCGTACGGCGAGACCAAGCTGGCCGGTGAGTGGCTGGTCCGGGCGGCCGGCAAGGCGTACGGCATGGGCACCACGTGCCTGCGGTACTTCAACGTGGCCGGGGCGGCCCGGCCGGAGCTGGCGGACGTGGGCGTGTTCAACCTGGTGCCCATGGTCTTCGAGAAGCTGGACGCGGGCGAGCCGCCGATGGTCTTCGGCGCGGACTATCCGACGCCGGACGGCACCTGCATCCGTGACTACATCCATGTGCGCGACATCGCCTCCGCCCATCTGGCGGCGGCTCGTCGACTGGCCGGCGGGGCCACCGGCGACCTGACGGTGAACATCGGGCGCGGCGAGGGGGTGTCGGTCACCGAGATGGTCCAGCGCATCTGCGCCGTGACCGGGCATGAGGACGTCCAGCCCAAGGTCCTGGACCGCCGCCCCGGCGACCCCGCCCGGGTGGTGGCCTCCGCGGCCCGCATCCGCGAGGAGCTGGGCTGGTCGGCTCAGTACGACGTCGACGAGATGATCGACTCGGCGTGGGCCGGTTGGCGGGCACGGCACGACGCCTGAGCGCCCGGCCGCGGCCGGTCCGGGGGCTGTGCGACGCCGTGGTGCCTGCCGCCGCCCATCAGCGGCCCACGGCCGCGGGCGCCGCGGCCCGGCCTACCCCCGCCGCAGGCGCCGCCGCAGGACGGAGACCGCGCCGCGCAGGCCGGGCGCCACGCGGAGGGCCAGCGCGCCGTCCACCGTGGCGTAGGGCTGGACCAGCAGGGCGCCGCCGCGCCTGCTCAGCACGGCGGCGCGGCGCAGGGCGCCGCCGGCCGCCTGGGCGGCGGTCACCGTGCGACCGCCGTCCGCGAAGTGGACGGTGAGCCGTAGGTCCCGTACCGCCAGATCGCCCTCGGCCAGCGCGGTCAGGTGGACCGGCGCCTCGGCCGTCCAGGCCGAGGCCTGCGGGGTGAGGCCGGTGGTGTGCGAGGTGATCGTGCGACCGGTGTGGCGGTCGGTCCACTCGACGTCGACCGCGACCGGACGTGCCGCGGCCAGCCGCCCGTACAGCTCGTGCACCCGCAGCATCAGCGTCCCCCGCACCGGGCTGAGGGCCAGCGACGCCTCGGCGGCAAGCGCCAGTTCGCCGATCGGGCAGGCCACCAGCCCGCCGAGAGCGACCTTCGGCAGGTCCTCGCTCCACACCTGCCCCTCGGCGTAGGGGGGCAGCAGCCGGGCCGGGCGGGCGGCGAGCGCCACGAGCCGGGTCAGGTCACGGGGCTCCGGGGCGGCCAGCACGACCTGGGCGATGGTCCGCGCGGGCGGCGGTGCGGCGGCCAGGTCGCGTTCCTCGAATCCGGCGAGGTACTCCCGGGCCAGTCGCCACCACTCCCGGCGGTACTCGGCGCCACGCCCGCCCAGCTCACGTACGTACATCCGCACCGAGCGGTCGAGGAAGCTGGCCCTGGCGGCGCTGGCCAGCGTCTTCTCCCCCGCCGCGGTGTGGATCGCGACCACCTGGCGGTGGGCCTCGATCCGGGAGCGCCAGTTGTCGATGCCCGCGCGGTCGAGGGAGATCGACAACCGCTTGGCGGCCCGCCGTACGTGCCACACGTACACGGTGTCGGGCACCAGGGCGACCCGCGGGGCGGCGGCGAGCACTCGGGCGGTGAAGACGAAGTCCTCGTAGACGAACCGGCCTTCGGGGAAGACGATGCCGTGCTCGCGCAGGAAGCCGGTGCGGTAGAGCTTGTTGACGCACAACGTGTCGTCCACCAGCCGCGGTTCGTCCTCCGGCCGCTCGACGAGCGCGGGCGCCGCGTACAGCTCGGAGCGCCACAACGTGTCACGTCCCTCGGGCAGTTCACGCCGTACGCACTGGCCCGCGGCGACGTCCGCGTCGTGGGCGCGGGCGGCGGTCAGCAGGGCGTCGACCGCACCGGTGGGCAGTACGTCGTCGCTGTCGAGGAACATCACGTACGGGGTGGCGGCGGCGCGGATGCCGTCGTTGCGCGGGGTGCCGCAGCCCCCGCTGTTCTCGGTCCGCCGCAGCACGCGCAGCCGGTCCTCTCCGGCGGAAAGCCGCTCCAGGACGTCGCCGGTGCCGTCCGTGGAGCAGTCGTCCACGGCGATCACCTCGGCGACGGCCGGGCCCTGGGCGAGCGCGGAGCGCACCGCGTCGGTGATGTGCGCGGCGTCGTTGTAGCCGATCACCACGACCGTCACCGCACGCTGTTCGCTCGTCGTCATGGCCCAGACATTACAGGTGGGCGCCGGTCCCCCCGAGGGGACCGGCGCCCACCGTGCGGCTCCCGGAATGGTCTGCGGATCAGCCGGGGTACACGTGCATGCCGGGGATGGTCAGCGTGCCGCCGAACTGCCCGGCCTGGACGACCGTGCAGTTGCTGAAGATCGCCAGCGGGATGTTGAGCGGTGGCGGGGTCTGCGGGCTGAAGGTGACCGGGATCAGCCCGAAGAGGTTGCCACTGATCTTCTCGGTGTACATCGTCACCGTGCCGTTGCGGACCGTGGACGTACTGCCGTCGCGCCCCTGCACGTTCCAGTGCGTACCCAGCGCCCCCTCCGTGATCTGGTGGAGGTTCTTGATGTCCACCGCGCTCGCGGTGAACTTCAGTACGTCCTTGACGGTGCCGTTCTCCGTCTTGACCTTCACGATGCCGTGGTAGTCCAGGCCCATCAGGGTCAGCAGGTCCGTCTTGAGGATCCACGGGTCGTTCGGCAGCAGTGACGACGTCGGTTCCAGTCCGGCGTCCGCCAGCGCCTTGGCGTTGTACGTCGGGCACGGGAACGGCTGCGGCCCGGTGGACGAGGGCGACGGAGCCGCGGACGGGCTGTCCGACGGGGACGTGGTGGGGGCCGCGGACTTCGCCGCCTTGGTGGCGTTCGCCAGGGCGTTCCTGACGGCCTGCGTCGCGCCCTGGGCCGCCGAACCGGCCGCGCTCGCCGGGGCGTTGGCCGTGGGGCTGGCGCTCGGCGTGGGCGTGGCGCTGGGGGTCGGCGAGGCACTGGGCGTCGGACTGGCCGCGGAGCCGCCGCCGAGCAGGCCCTTGAGCGTGTTGCCGAGGCCCAGCGGGTCCCAGGGGTTGTTCGACTGGCTGGGCGACGGCGTCGCACTGGCCGTGGAGCGCGGTGCGCTGCTGTCCGGCGTCGAAGCGTGCGGTGCGCTGCTCGGCGCCGAAACACCCTTGTCCTGACCGCTCTTGGGCGTGTCCGTCTGCGCCGAGGGCGACGCGCTCGCGGACGGCAAGGGCGACTCGGACGGCGTGGCGGACGGTGAAGCGGAGGGCGAGCTGGACGGCGACGGGCTGTCGGACTGGCTGACGCAGTGGTCACCGCTGAACGGGTTCTTCGGCAGTTCGTCGGCCTGCGCGAGCCGGGGTGTCAGTCCCATGCCCATCAGTACTGCGGTGGGCATCGCGGCCAGCGCGATCGCCTTGCCCACGGGGGCGCGGGTGAGCAGCGACCTGCGCGGGGCCGCGTGCCTCGGCCCGGTTCTGGCACGAGGGGCGCTGCCCTCGTTCTCGGGTTGAGCCTCATCACCCCGCACGGTGCCTCCCGTTCATCGACTCGTCGTCCAACCCGTTGCCCGAGAGCACCGGCCCGGCGATGACCGGTTCGGGGTCCCCGTTGGTCGCGGGCTGGGTCGGCGGAGCACCGGGCGCCCACGAGACGGACAGGCCGCCGCCGATCAGGGCGAGCAGGAAGCCCACCATGAAGCCGCCGAAGTTGGAGACCACCAGCGACACCAGGGCCAGCAGGATGGCGGCCACCCCGGCGAAGACCCGGGCGGTCGACTGGAACCACATGGTGAAGCCGAGCACCACCAGCAGCACGCCGATGATCAGCGAGCCGGAACCGGCGGTGGTGGCCATCCGAACGGTCAACTGACCGAGGGTGAGGTTGGCATAGGGGAAGTACATGATCGGCAGTCCGCCCAGCAGCGTCAGCAGGCCCGCCCAGAAGGGGCGTTGGCCACGCCACGTACGGAAGGACCGGCGCCAACTGCCGATTCGGTCACGCGGTCCTAGCGACTCGGCGCTCATTGAAAACAGCTCCCTGCGACCGGCGATCGGTGGTTCGTTGGGGTGGCCGAGCGAGGGACAGCGAACCGTCCCCCACTCGCCCTACTCAATGGGAGTGCGTCAGTAGCACTCTTGCTTGCCCGTGAGCAGACGCAGGGACAGCCCGTTGAGCTTGAAGGTGCCCGCGCTGGTGGCCCATGCGGTCTGCTTGACACCGGTCAGCGTGGCCGAGTCGGCTTCCTGGGCGAAACCGCCCGGGTCCGCGTGCTCGGGGAGGCCCTTCATACCGGGTCCCTTGGACTGGTCCCCGGCGGCGACGCCGATGTTGATGTTGTTGAACTGGGCGTCGGCGTTCAGCTGGTCCAGGTCGATGTAGAGGTTCTTGGCCTCGACAGCGGTTCCGTTGCCGCCCGCCTGCAGCCTCATGGTCACGTTGCCGACCAGCGGCACGGGCATGACCACGGACTGGCACATGTTGGTGATCTTGGCGCTCTTGAACGCCGAGACCGCCACCGGGATGTTCTTTCCGCCGTGCTGGACATCATAGGCGCCGTACTGCAGGAAGCCGTCACCGTCGAGCCTGTCGGCGGTGACCTTGAAATCCTGGCCGGAGACGCTGAACGACGCGGCGAGCGCACCCTGTGCCAGGGCGACGCCGATCGCGGCCGTGGCCGCGACACTCGGCACCATGACGACGGCGAACCGCTTCCATCTGGTCCCGCCACGAGTCGGCTCTGACTCCATGACTTTCCTCCTTCTCGGACGTACATCTCCGGTCCGGACTCGGGATCCGAACCTGGGATGGGAGAAGTGCTACGTCCTCGGGAAGGAGAGCGCCGTCATCGGCGGCCGTCGCGTGCAGGCGGACGGCGGGTCCGAAGTACCGGCGATCACCCCCGAGCGACAACCACTGGCCACGCTCTCGCGCAACCTGCTGGACAGGCCCTGCCTATGAGGCAGGGACCCCCCTGTCCTAGGGCGGCGGCGGTCACCGCACGCCCTGCTCGGTGGGGAATCCTTCACCCTCGCGCCGACCGGCTTGCCGGGCTTGGGGGAACGGACCGAGCGTGGGGCCGATCGTGGTCCATTCGGGGCCGGTACACAAGGCCTTTCATTACTAGCGAGTAACGCCGAGATAACCGCTGTGCGACCGGGCAGCCTACTGTGAACACGCAGGGTGTTCGGAGCGCGGTCGGCAGAGCCCGACATGCGGGGGCATAGCGGGACAGAAAAAGTCGCTTGACTTACTAGAGGTAACGGCAGTCGCCTTTCATCAAGATTTGATAAAGGCGACTGCCGTGTGCAACTTTCCGCCGCACCGTGGTGGCGCGCGGTACCCGGGCGTTGACGCCCGGTCATCTGCCTCCGAGGTCCGGTCAGAAGAGCACGCGGGCAAGCGCGGTGCGCGCCGAGGTCACCCTCGGATCCTCCGCGCCGACGACCTCGAACAGTTCGAGCAGATGGATCCGGGCGCGCTCACGGTCCTCGCCCGCGGTGCGCTTGACGGTGTCGACCAACCGCCCGAAGGCGTCCTCTACATGGCCGCCTACCAGATCGAGGTCGGCCGCGGCGATCTGGGCGTCCACATCGGTGGGGTTGTCGGCCGCCGCCTTGCGGACCGCCTGCGGGTCGGCGCCCTCCACCCGCTGGAGCAGCTCGGCCTGAGCCAGCGCCAGCTTGGCCTCGATGTTGCCCGGGTCGCCGGACAGCACGTTCTTGTACGCCTGGATCGCGCCGCCGAGGTCACCTCGGTCCAGCGCCTCGTGCCCGGCGGCCAGCGCCGGGTCCATCGGCGGCTCCTCCGCGGCGGCGGGGGCGGCGCCCTCGACCGGGATGCCGGTGATGCCGAAGCGCTGCTCGGCCACCGCGATCAACTGGTCGAACACCTCGCGGACCTGCGCTTCCGGGGCCGCGCCCTGGAACAGCGGCATCATCTGGCCGCCGATCACCGCGAAGACCGCGGGGATGCCCTGGACACCGAACTGCTGGAAGAGGAGTTGGTTGGCGTCGACGTCGATCTTGGCGAGCAGGATCCGACCCGCGTAGGACTCGGTGAGCCGTTCGAGCAGGGGGCCGAGCTGCTTGCAGGGCTCGCACCACTCGGCCCAGAAGTCGATGACCACCGGGACCTCGGCGGAGCGCTGGAGCACCTCGCGCTCGAAGGTCGCCTCGGTGACGTCGATCACCAACTGGGAGGGGGCGGCGCCCTGGTCACCGCGGGCGGCCTGCTGTCGGCGGGCCTGCTCCGCCTTCTGCTTGGCCTCACCGGCCGCCTTCACCGCGGCGAGGTCGACCACGCCGCTCATGGACATGTTCCGTGGCTGCATGAGGCCAATCCTCCCCCCTCGCCGGGACAAGCGTGAACAGCCCCTGGATACCCCACCGGAATGCGGGATATCCGTAAAGCGCGCACGCCGCTCACTGTGCCGCGGTACGTGCCGGTACGCACCGCGCGGTGCGCGGATCCCCATCCGCGCGTTGTGGTTGTCGCTCTTTCGCTACGGGTCGTAGCGTAACTGGGCGGTACCCCGGGGCCGCAAGTGCTGGCCGTGACTTTCACGTGATCTCCCTCACTGACTACTTGGCGGTAGGGTCCGATGGGTGACCAGAACCGGACGCCCGCGCAGCGCGGAGGCGGATCTGGCGATCCTGGACGCGACCCGTTCCGCGCTGGTGGAGCTGGGTTGGGGCAAGCTCACGATGGGCGACGTCGCGACGCGCGCCGGGGTCGCCAAGACCACGCTGTACCGACGCTGGGCCAACAAGAACGAGCTGGTGGTCGACGCCGTCGCCGCTCTCTTCGACGAACTCCAACTGCCCGACAGGGGAAGCCTGCTGGCGGATGTCGAGGGCGTCGTGATGGAGTTCGCGGAGCTGCTGGAGCGGCCGGAGGCCAAGACGGCGCTGATGGCGGTGATCGCCGAGTCCACGCATGACGACGCGCTGCGGGTGCGGATCCGTGAGGCGATCGTGGACCGTCAGAAGCGCCTGGTCGTACTGGGCCGCCAGCGGGCCCAGGCCCGCGGTGAACTGCCGCCGGACGTGCCGCCCGACGGCTGCGCGGGCGATCCGCTCGCCGAGCAGGCCGCCGCGCGCAACGCGGACCTGATCTTCGACGTGATCGCGGGGGCGGTCGTGCACCGCATCCTGGTCAGCGGTGAGCGCATCGACTTCGCCTGGGCGCGGATGTTCTCCGCCCTGCTCGTGGGCGGCCTCCCGGCCGCGATGGCGGTCGCGGCGCGATGACGTCCGCGGCGGGCCGACCTGCCGGACATTTGAGGTGGAGCCCCAAATCCCCGGCAGGCGCCGCCTTGACGGCCGTACCGCCTAGAACCGAGCGGGCTCGGTGTAGTTGCCCCACAGGTCGCGCAACGCGCCGCAGATCTCGCCGAGTGTGGCCTCGGCGCGGACCGCGTCCAGCATGGGCGCGATCATGTTGCCGTCCCCGCGCGCCGCGTCCACCATGGCCGCCAGCGCGCTTCGCACCGCCGTCTCGTCCCGTTCCGCCTTGCGGGCCGCCAGCACGCGGACCTGCTCGCGCTCCACCTCGTGGCTGACCCGCAGGATCTCCAGGTCCCCGGTGACCGAACCGGTGTGGCAGTTGACGCCCACGACCCGCTTGTCGCCCTTCTCCAGGGCCTGCTGGTACTGGAAGGCGGAATCGGCGATCTCGCCCGTGAAGTAGCCGTCCTCGATACCGCGCAGGATGCCGGAGGTGATCGGTCCCACCGGGTGCTCCCCGGTCGGCACGGCGCGGGCGCCGAGTTCCCTGATCTTGTCGAAGATCCGTTCCGCGTCGGCCTCGATGCGGTCGGTCAGCGCCTCGACATACCACGAACCGCCCAGCGGATCCGCCACGTTGGCGACGCCGGTCTCCTCCATCAGCACCTGCTGGGTGCGCAACGCGATCTCCGCGGCCTGCTCGCTGGGCAGCGCCAGCGTCTCGTCCAGGGCGTTGGTGTGCAGCGAGTTGGTGCCGCCGAGCACGGCGGCGAGCGCCTCCACCGCGGTGCGCACCACGTTGTTGTACGGCTGCTGCGCGGTCAGCGAGACCCCCGCCGTCTGGGTGTGGAACCGCAGCCACTGCGCCTTGTCGGACGTGGCCCCGTACACCTCCCGCATCCAGCGGGCCCAGATCCGGCGCGCGGCGCGGAACTTGGCGATCTCCTCGAAGAAGTCCACGTGCGCGTCGAAGAAGAACGACAGGCCGGGCGCGAACGTGTTCACGTCCAGGCCCCGGGAGAGGCCGAGTTCGACGTAGCCGAAACCGTCGGCCAGGGTGTACGCCAACTCCTGCGCCGCCGTCGCCCCGGCCTCGCGGATGTGGTAGCCGGAGACGGACAGCGGCTTGTACGCGGGGATTCCGGCCGCGCAGTGCTCCATCAGGTCGCCGATCAGCCGCAGGTGCGGCTCGGGCGCGAACAGCCACTCCTTCTGGGCGATGTACTCCTTGAAGATGTCCGTCTGGAGCGTGCCGTTGAGGGTCGCCGGGTCGACCCCCTGGCGCTCGGCGGCCACCAGGTACATGCAGAAGACCGGCACGGCGGGGCCGCTGATGGTCATGGAGGTGGTGACGTCGCCGAGCGGGATGTCCCGGAAGAGGACCTCCATGTCGGCGGCGGAGTCGATGGCCACCCCGCAGTGCCCGACCTCGCCCAGCGAGCGCGGGTCGTCGGAGTCGCGGCCCATCAGGGTCGGCATGTCGAACGCCACGGACAGGCCGCCGCCACCGGCGGCCAGGATCATCTTGTAGCGCTCGTTGGTCTGCTCGGCGTTGCCGAAGCCCGCGAACTGGCGGATGGTCCAGGTGCGGCCTCGGTAGCCGGTGGGATGCAGGCCCCGGGTGAACGGGTACTCACCGGGCCAGCCGATGCGTTCGAACCCGGGCACCACGGCGCCCGGCGGCGGGCCGTACACCGGGTCCACCTGGTCCCCGGACAGCGTGCTGAAGTCGGCCTCGCGCTTCTTGGCCTGGTCGTAGCGGGCCTGCCAGCGACGGCGGCCTTCCGCAATGGCTTCGGCGTCCATGGGTCAAATTTACTTGGACGTCCTACTAATTGTCGATGGTTAAACGCTCCCTGACTCGCAGGGAGCGTCGCTCAGGCCTTGGCCAGCTCCGGAGCCTCCGCGAAAAGCGGCTCCAGCTCACGGGTGATCCGCCGCTCGACGAAGAACGCGGCGGTCGGGATGGTGCCGGCCAGCAGCATCCACAGCAGCTTGCCGAACGGCATCTTCGCCTTGCTGCCCAGGTCGAAGGCGAGCACCAGGTAGAGCACGTAGAGCCAGCCGTGCGCGATGCCGACGACGGTGACGAACGCGGTCGCCCCGTTGACGTCCAGCAGGTACTTGGCGATGCAGCCGATTGTCAGCAGGATCAGAAGGACACCGGTCACATACGCCATCACGCGGTACCGGTTCAGGACACTCCGCTTCATGACAGTCGAGCGTACGCGGCCCCCTGGGCGATCTTTCCGCCAGCCCCGCCGAGCGGCCGCCCGGGCTCAGTCCTCGGTGAAGTCGCCCGAGGCTATCCGCAGCGGCCGCAGCAGCGTGAAGATCTCCGCGCACTGCTGGGCGTCGTACGTGCCGAGCCCGAAGTCCATCGCCATCAGATCGCGGGTGGCCGCCTCCACGACCTCGCGGCCCTTCTCGGTGATGGAGGCGAGCGTGCCGCGTCCGTCGTTGGGGTTGGGCCGCTTGTCGACCAGACCGGATCTGACCAGCCGGTCGACGGTGTTGGTCACCGAGGTGGGGTGCACCATCAACCGCTCGCCGATCTTGGACATGGGCAGTTCCCCGGCCCTGCTGAAGGTCAGCAGCACCAGGGCCTCGTAACGGGCGAAGGTCAGCCCGTAGGGCTTGACGACCGCGTCGACCTGGCCGAGCAGGATCTGCTGGGCGCGCATGATCGAGGTGATGGCGGCCATGGAGGGCACGTCGCCCCAGCGGTGCCGCCACAGTTCGTCGGCGCGCGCGATGGGGTCGAAGGGCAGGCTCAACGGCTTTGACACGCCCAGGAGCCTACCCGGCGGTCACATGCCGGGCGGGCGCGTTCCGCGATCCGGACGGGCGGCTAGCCACCCGCCAGATGCCGCTCGACGGCCGCCACCTTGCCGGTGAGGGCGTCGGTCACGCCCGGCCGGATGTCGGCCTTGAGCACCAGGGAGACACGCGGTGCGCGGGCCTCCACGGCGGCGACGGCGCGCCTGACCACGTCCATCACCTCGTCCCACTCGCCCTCGACCGAGGTGAACATCGCGTCGGTGCGGTTCGGCAGCCCGGACTCCCGGACCACCCGCACCGCGTCCGCGACGTACTCGCCGACGTCCTCACCGACGCCCAGCGGGGTGACGGAGAAGGCGACGATCATGCGTTGACCACGCCTTCCTTACGCGCCCTGGCGGCGATCACACCGGCCGCCTCCTCCTTCTTGATCATGCGGTCACCGAAGAAGCCGCCGGTCGGGAGGATGGAGAGCAGGAAGAACAGGCCGACCCTGCCGCGCGTCCACTTGGCCTTGCTCCACACATCGGCGAGGAGCACGAGGTAGAGGATGAACAGCACGCCGTGGATCATGCCCAGCGGCATCACCAGGTTGATGCTGGAAACCCGGCTGAGCACGGAGCCGAGGAGCAGCAGCGCGAGGAAGGAGATGGCCTCGGCGATCGAGATGATGCGCAGTCGGCGCAGGGCGGCGGCGGTCTTCACGTCCACGAGGTACCTCGTCTGGAAGCTGGGGCGTTGTCCGGTCGATCTTGTGAAAGGTTGCACAAGCTCAGCCATTGTCGCAGTCCGGCACCAGAACTCCCGCAGGGGGTCGGCTCTCGGCGGCCCGGGGGACGCCCCCTCCCCGGAAGAAACGCTCCACCTCCGCCAGGGCCCCGTCGGGCAGGCCCTAGCATCGTGGCGTCAAGCGATCTACGGACCACGGGGGACGACCCGGATGAAGCTCGACTGGAACCGCCGCACCTGCGCCCGGCGCGGACACATCACCTACGCACCGGACGAGGGCGCGCTGCGCGAGCGGCTGCGGGCGGCCACGGGGGCCGGTGAGGCCTGGCGCTGCCTGCGCTGCGGCGACTTCGCGCTGGGCGCGCCGCACGGCTCGGGCCCGGCGGACCGGGCGCCGCAGGTGCCGCGCGGGCGGGCGCTGCGGGACCTGTTCATCCTGCGGCTGCTGGCGTTCGAGCGGGTGGTGCGCGGGGTGTTCATCGTGCTGGCCGCGGCGGCGGTGTGGAAGTTCAGCAACTCCCAGACGGCGGTACGCCAGTTCTTCGAGCAGAACCTGACCGTCTTCCGGCCGGTCGCCCAGCACTTCGGCTACGACGTCGACCACTCCCCCGTGGTCGACACGATCCGCAGGACCTTCGACTACAAGCACTCCACGCTGGTCGTCGTGGCGGCGGCGCTGCTGACCTACGCGCTGATCGAGCTGGTCGAGGGCGTGGGGCTGTGGTTCGCCAAGCGCTGGGCGGAGTACCTGACGGTGGTGGCCACCGCGGCGTTCCTGCCGCTGGAGATCTACGAGTTGAGCGAGAAGGTCAGCGGCCTGAAGATCGCCACCTTGCTCATCAACGTCCTCGCGGTGGTCTACATCGCCGTGGCCAAGCGGTTGTTCGGGCTGCGCGGCGGCGCCAAGGCGTTCGAGGCGGAGCGGCGCGGCGCCTCGTTGCTGGAGGTCGAGCACGCCGCCGGCGCGGAGGCCGGGCCGGGTACGGCGGGCACGCAGGGCGCGGCGATGGCTTGATCGCAGTGGTCCGGGACCGCCAGGGCGGCTTCGGATTGTGAGGAGTAGTCTGCGGACTGTAATCTCGAACAATTGTCGAAGATCACCTGCCATTACGGTATTTATTCAAATTTCAACTTAAATGGGTAGACTGGACGCTATGGAGACCGAGAACGGCGCCCGCTGGCTCAGCGACGAGGAGCAGCGCACGTGGCGCACCCACCTTGAGGTGTCGCGGCTGCTCACGTACCAGCTCGAACGGGATCTGCAGCCATTCGGCCTGACCTACAACGACTACGAGATCCTGGTGAACCTCTCCGAGGCCGAGGACCACCAGATGCGGATGAGCGATCTGGCCCGCGCCACGCTCCAGTCCAAGAGCCGCCTGTCCCACCAGATCACCCGGATGGAGAACGCGGGGCTGGTGCGGCGGGAGAACTGCGAGTCCGACCGGCGCGGGCTGTTCGCGGTGCTCACCGACTACGGGTGGGAGACGATGAAGCGGGTCGCACCGCATCATGTCGCCGCGGTGCGGGAGCACTTCATCGACCTGCTGTCGCCGCGGGAACTGGAGTCCCTGCAGGCGGCGTTGGAGCCGGTCGCCAAGCATCTGCGCGCCACGCGCGGGCGGGCGTAGGTCTTTTCCCGCCCCCCGCCCGCCTGCCCCGGCGCGCGGGCGCGCCCCACAACCGACCGCGCGCAACGGCAGGCACGGGGCGCACGGCGGGCGGGAGAAGACCTAACCGCCGTTGGTCAGGCCCTCGATCAGTTCGTCAGCCGCCGTGTAGGGGTCCGTCCCCCCGGAGACGATCCGCTCCGCCAGCGCGTCCAGCCGGCGATCTCCGTGGAGATCGCCGATCCGCTGGCGCAGGGCCGTCACCGCGATGTGTTCGACCTCCAGGGCCGCGCGGTGGCGCCGGCGGTCGGCCAGGACGCCCCGCTCCTCCATCCAGGCGCGGTGCTTCTCCAGGGCCTCGACCACCTCGTCGATGCCCTCTCCCCGGGCCGCGACCGTCTTGACGATGGGCGGGCGCCAGTCGCCCGGGCCGCGGGCCTCGCCCAGGCCCAGCATGTGGTTCAGCTCGCGGGCCGTCGCGTCCGCGCCGTCCCGGTCGGCCTTGTTGACCACGTAGACGTCGCCGATCTCCAGGATCCCGGCCTTGGCCGCCTGGATCCCGTCGCCCATCCCCGGCGCCAGCAGCACCACCGAGGTGTCCGCCTGAGCGGCGATCTCCACCTCGGACTGGCCCACGCCGACCGTCTCCACGAGGATCACCTCGCAGCCCGCCGCGTCCAGCACCCGGATGGCCTGCGGCGCCGCCCAGGCCAGACCGCCGAGGTGACCGCGGGTCGCCATGGACCGGATGTAGACGCCCGGGTCCGAGGCGTGCTCCGACATCCGCACCCGGTCGCCCAGCAGCGCACCGCCGGAGAACGGCGAGGACGGGTCGACCGCCAGCACGCCGACCCGCTTGCCGCGCTTGCGGTACGCGGTCACCAGTGCCGACGTCGAGGTGGACTTGCCGACACCCGGCGACCCGGTGAGCCCCACCACGTACGCGCCGCCGGTCAGCGGTGCGAGCGCCGCCATAACCTCGCGCAGTTGCGGCGACGCCCCCTCCACCAGTGAGATCAGCCGCGCCACAGCGCGCGGCCTGCCGGCGCGCGCCTGCTCGACCAGCGTGGGGACGTCCGCCATCGGTGCTCCGTTCCTGGAAGGGACTGGCCGCTTACTTGGCCGGTACGTGGATGATCAGCGCGTCGCCCTGACCACCGCCGCCGCACAGCGCCGCGGCGCCGGTCCCGCCGCCGCGCCGCTTGAGCTCCAGCGCGAGGTGCAGCACCAGCCGGGCACCGGACATCCCGATCGGGTGACCCAGCGCGATGGCGCCGCCGTTGACATTCACCTTTTCGACGGAAACGCCCAGGTCCTTCATTGACTGCACGGCGACCGCCGCGAACGCCTCGTTGATCTCGATCAGATCGAGGTCGTCGACCGTCAGGCCGGCCTTGGTCAGCGCCTGGTTGATCGCGTTGGACGGCTGCGACTGCAGCGAGTTGTCCGGGCCCGCCACGTTGCCGTGCGCGCCGATCTCGGCGATCCACTCCAGGCCCAGTTCCTCCGCCTTGGCCTTGCTCATCACCACCACGGCGGCGGCGCCGTCGGAGATCTGGGAGGCCGAACCGGCGGTGATGGTGCCGTCCTTGCGGAACGCCGGGCGCAGCTTGCCCAGTGACTCGGTGGTGGTCTCCGCGCGGATGCCCTCGTCCTGGCTGAAGACCACCGGCTCGCCCTTGCGCTGCGGGATCTCCACCGGAGTTATCTCCGCCTCGAACAGGCCGTTCTTCTGCGCGGCGGCGGCCCGCTGGTGGGACAGCGCGGCGATCTCGTCCTGCTCGGCGCGGCCGATACCCAGCCGGGCGTTGTGCTTCTCGGTGGACTCGCCCATCGGGATGTTCTCCCACGGGTCGGTCAGACCGTCGTACGCCATCGCGTCCAGCATCTCGACGGCGCCGTACTTGTAGCCCTCACGGGACTTGGGCAGCAGGTGCGGCGCGTTGGTCATCGACTCCTGGCCGCCGGCGACCACCACGTCGAACTCGCCGGCGCGGATGAGCTGGTCGGCGAGCGCGATGGCGTCCAGGCCGGAGAGGCAGACCTTGTTGATGGTGAGCGCGGGGACGCTCATCGGGATCCCGGCCTGCACCGCGGCCTGCCGGGCCGGGATCTGGCCCGCGCCGGCCTGCAGCACCTGGCCCATGATCACGTACTCGACCTGGTCGCCGCCGATGCCCGCCCGGTCCAGCGCGGCCTTGATCGCCAGGCCGCCGAGGTCCGATGCGGAGAAGCTGCGAAGGGATCCGAGGAGACGGCCCATGGGCGTCCGCGCACCGGCGACGATCACGGACGTACCTGACTGGCTGGTCATGGCGCTGACCCCTTTGCGGATGGGGAGTTAACGAGGGTTAAGGCCAATGTACTTACGGGTAGCACGCCGGTCACCGGCGATGCGGTGTGATCGCGCGCACGTTGCGTGATCGCGCGTGCGAGCGGTGCACTGGTGGCATGCTGACGCGCATCGACCACATCGGTATCGCCTGCTTCGACCTGGACAAGACCGTCGAGTTCTACCGTGCCACGTACGGCTTCGAGGTGTTCCACACCGAGGTCAACGAGGAGCAGGGCGTCCGCGAGGCCATGTTGAAGATCAACGAGACCTCGGACGGCGGCGCCTCCTACCTCCAGTTGCTGGAGCCGACCCGCGAGGACTCCGCGGTCGGCAAGTGGCTGGCCAAGAACGGTGAGGGCGTCCACCACATCGCCTTCGGCACCGCGGACGTGGACGGGGACGCCGATGACATCCGCCAGAAGGGCGTCCGCGTCCTCTATGATCAGCCGCGCACCGGATCCATGGGCTCCAGGATCACGTTCCTGCACCCCAAGGACTGCCACGGGGTGCTCACCGAGCTGGTGACGGCCGCCGAGGCCACCGCCGCCGATCACTGACCGGCCGGGCACCGACCTGGTTCGCTGACCGGGAGGGTCCCGCCCCGGTACTGTGTCCCCCGGGGCTGGGCGCCGGGGGACGGGCCCGGACTGCGGTGAAGATCTGACACCATTCTCCCGAATGGCTATGTTCACCGGAGAGCTCACCCGGTTGGCGGGTGGGCAGTCCAGGAGACGGATGGGACCGCGGAGTGCGGGGCTACGACCGCTACGAGGCTGACGACCACCTCTCGCAGTTCGAGGCCGAGATGGAGCGGCTGAGGACGGAGCGGGACAAGGCCGTCGACCACGCAGACGATCTCGGCTACCAGGTCGAGGTGCTGCGCGCCAAGCTGCACGAGGCGCGGCGTCAGCTTGCCCAGCCGCGGGCCTACGAGAACATCAGCCACCAGGCCGAGCAGCTGCTGCGCAACGCGCAGATCCAGGCCGACCAGCTGCGCGCGGACGCCGAGCGCGAGCTGCGCGAGGCGCGCGCCAACACCCAGCGGATGCTCCAGGAGCAGGCCGAGCGCCAGTCCCAGCTGGAGGCGGAGTGGCACGCCGAGGCGGTCGCCCGGCGCCGCCGCCTGGACGAGGAACTCGCCGAGCGCCGCAGCACCGTAGAGACGCACGTCAACGAAAACGTGGCGTGGGCCGAGCAGTTGCGGGCCCGCACCGAGGCGCAGGCGCGGCGGCTGATGGACGAGTCGCGCGCCGAGGCCGAGGCGGCGCTGTCCACCGCCCGCGCGGAGGCGGCCCGGCTGGCCCAACAGGCCCGTGAACGGCTGGAGTCGGCGGCCACCGAGGCCCGTACGGAGGCCGAGGCGATCCTGCGCCGGGCCCGTACCGACGCCGAGCGGCTGCTGACCGCCGCGGGAACGCAGGCCCAGGAAGCCACCGACCACGCCGAGCAGTTGCGCACCGGGGCCCGTACCGAGGCCGAGGAGGCGCGCCGCGAGGCCGCCCAGCTGAACCAGCGGGCCGAGCAGGCGCTTGCCGAGGCGGATCGGGCGCTGCGCGAGGCACGCACCGAGGCCGAACGGCTGCGCGCCGAGGCCGAGGAGGCGGCGGCCAAGCGGCTGGCCGACGCGGAGTCGGACAACGAGCAGCGCACCCGTACCGCGCGCGCCGAGATCGCCCGACTGGTCGCCGAGGCCACCAAGGAGGCCGAGGCCCTCAAGGCCGAGGCCGAGCAACTCCGCGACGACGCACGGGCGCAGGCCGAGCGCGCGGTCGCCGAGGCGCAGGAGGCGGCCCGTTCCGCGGCGGCAGAGGAGGCCGCCGAACGGCTGGCCAAGGCCGCCCGTAGCGCCGAGGAGATCCTGGCCAAGGCGTCCCAGGACGCCGAGACCACCACCAGGTCGGCGGCCGAGGAGGCCGAACGGATCCGGCACGAGGCGAGCACCGAGGCCGAACGGCTGCGCGCCGAGGCCGAGGAGGCCGCCGAGCAGCTCAAGGGCGCGGCCAAGGACGACACCAAGGAATACCGCGCCAAGACCGTCGAGTTGCAGGAGGAGGCCCGCCGACTGCGCGGCGAGGCCGAGCAGTTGCGCGCCGAGGCGGTCGCCGAGGGCGAGCGGATCCGCGGCGAGGCGCGGCGCGAGGCGCTCCAGCAGATCGAGGAGGCCGCCGGTACCGCCGAGGAGCTGCTCACCAAGGCACGTACCGATGCTGACGAGTTGCGTCAGGGCGCGGCCGCCGAATCCGACCGGGTACGCACCGAGGCCACCGAGCGCGCCGCGACGCTGCGCCGCCAGGCCGAGGAGTTGCTGGAGCGGGCCCGCGGCGAGGCCGAGGAGCTGCGCGCCGAGGCCGAGCAGGCGGCCGGTCAGGTCAAGGACGACGCCGAGCAGGCCGCCGCGCGGATGCGCGAGGACGCCGAGGAGGCCGCTCGCCGCCTGCACGAGGAGGCCGCCGAGGAACTCGACCGGCAGCGCGACGAGTTGCGCCGTCGGCTGGCGGCTGCCGAGGAGGCGGTGCGCGCCGCGGCCGACGATGCGGACACGCTGCGCCGCGAGGCTGCCGAGGAGGGCGAGCGGCTGCGGTCCGAAGCCGCCGAACGGGCCAGGGCGTTGACCGCCGAGGCCGAGGAGGAGGCCGAGCGGCTGCGCAACGAGGCGGCGGCGGACGCCTCCCAGGCTCGCGCCGAGGGCGAGGCGGTCGCGGTACGGCTCCGCGGTGAGGCCACCGCGGAGGCCGAGGAGCTTCGGGTCCAGGCGCGCGAGGCGGCCGACCGGCTGCGCACCGAGGCGGCGTCGGCCGCGGAGCGTACCGAGGCCGAGGCGGCCGAGGCACTGGCGGCGGCCCGCGAGGAGGCGGCCAGGCGCCGCCGGGAGGCCGAGGAGCTGCTGGCCGACGCGCGCGCCGAGGCCGAGCAGGAGCGCGGCCAAGCCCGCGAGCAGAGCGAGGAGTTGCTGGCCGCCGCGCGCAAGCGGGTGGAGGACGCGGACGCGGAGGCCGAACGGCTGGTCGCCGAGGCCGAGCAGCGCGCCACGGAGCTGGTGGGGGCGGCCGAGCAGACCGCCCAGCAGGTGCGGGACTCGGTGGCCGGGCTGCACGAGCAGGCCGAGGAGGAGATCGCCGGGCTGCGTTCGGCGGCCGAGCACGCGGCGGAGCGGCTGCGCGAAGAGGCCCGCGAGGACGCCGACCGGATGCACGCGGAGGCCAACGCCGAGCGGGAGCGCGCCGGTTCCGACGCGGTGCGCATCCGGCGGGAGGCGAACGAGGAGGCCGAGCACGCCAAGGCGCTGGCCGAGCGGACGGTGGCCGAGGCGCTCGCCGACGCGGAGCGGATCCGCGACGAGGCCCGGGAGGACGCCAACCGCAAGCGCAGCGAAGCCGCGCAGCAGGCCGACGAGTTGGTCTCCGGCGCCGCCACCGAGGCGGAGCGGCTGCACGCCGAGGCCGAGGAGCGGGTGGCACGCGCGGAGCGGGACGCCGAGCGGATCACCATCGAGGCGGAGAAACTGCGTCAGGCGGCCGAGGAGCACGCCGAGCAGACCCGCGCCGAGACCGAGCGGCTGGCGGCCTCGGCGGCCGCCGAGGCCGAGCGCGTCGTCGACGAGGCCCGGGACGACGCCAACCGCAAGCGCAGCGAAGCCGCCCAGCAGGCGGACGAGTTGATCGGCGAGGCGACCACCGAGGCCGAGCGGGTCACCAGCGAGGCGCTGGAGGCGGCGGTACGCACCGCCGCCACCGCGGAGGAGCAGGCGGACGCGATGGTCGGCGCCGCCCGCGCCGAGGCGGAGCGCCTCGTCGCCGAGGCGCGGAGCGAGGCCAACGGCATCGTGGAGCGGTCCCGTGCCGACGCCGACACACTGCTGGCCGAGGCGCGCCGGGACGCCACCTCGATCCGGGAGCGGGCCGACGAGCTGCGCACCCGGGTGGAGGCCGAGGTCGAGGAGCTGCACGAGCGGGCCCGCAAGGAGTCCGCCGAGGCGATGAAGTCGGCGGGCGAGCGGGTCGACAAGCTGGTGGCCGCGGCCACCGAGCAGTTGTCCGAGGCCGAGGAGAAGGCCCGCAAGCTGGTGGCGGACGCCAAGCAGGCGGCCGAGGAGCTGTCGGCGGAGGCGAACTCCGAGGCGAGCAGGGTTCGCATCGCGGCGGTGAAGAAGGCCGAAGGACTGATCAAGGAAGCCGGCCAGAAGAAGACCGAGGCGGAGCGCAACGCCGAACGCACGATCGCCGAGGCGCGGGCCGAGGCGGAGCGTATCGTCGACGAGGGTCGTCGTGAACTCGATGTCCTCAAGCGCCGCCGCGAGGACATCAACGCGGAAATCTCCCGAGTTCAGGATGTGTTGGAGGCGCTGGAGTCGTTCGAGGGAACGTCGTCCTCAGGAGGCAAGAAGTCGGGTGACCGCAGGGACGGACCCAGCGTGGTGAAGGCAGGCGCTGGCGCCGGAGTCACTCGTTCGAGTGGCAAGCGCTCCGATGACCCGCCACTCGATTGAGCGCACATTTTCCAGATCCCTAGCGCAATGACTCGATGACACGCCGTTTCCACCCCTAGGATTCCCCCCATCACCTCACCCGGCCTGAATTGACAGGAACCCCATGAGCGACACTTCCTCCCCCTTCGGCTTCGAGCTCGTGCGGCGTGGTTACGACCGCGGACAGGTGGACGACCGCATCACGAAGCTCGTCGCCGACCGAGACAGTGCACTGGCCCGGATCAGCGCGCTGGAGAAGCGCATCGAGGAGTTGCACCTCGAAACCCAGAACGCGCAGGCCCAGATCAATGACGCGGAACCGTCGTACGCCGGTCTCGGCGCTCGCGTAGAGAAGATCCTCCGGCTCGCCGAGGAGGAGGCCAAGGACCTGCGCGAGGAGGCCCGCCGCGCCGCCGAGCAGCACCGGGAGTTGGCGGAGGGGGCCGCCAACCAGGTGCGTTCGGATGCCGAGGCGTACGCGGCCGAGCGCAAGCAGAAGGCCGAGGACGAGGGTTCGCGGATCGTCGACAAGGCCAAGTCGGACGCGAACCAGCTGCGAGCCGAGGCGAACAAGGACGCGCAGAACAAGCGCGAGGAGGCGGACGCCCTCTTCGAGGAGACCCGCGCCAAGGCGGCGCAGGCCGCCGCGGACTTCGAGACGAACCTCGCCAAGCGGCGTGAGCAGTCGGAGCGGGACCTGGCCTCGCGTCAGGCGAAGGCGGAGAAGCGTCTCGCCGAGATCGAGCACCGTGCGGAGCAGCTGCGTCTGGAGGCGGAGAAGCTGCGCACCGACGCCGAGCGCCGGGCCCGGCAGACGGTGGAGACCGCCCAGCGGCAGGCGGAGGACATCGTGGCCGACGCCAATGCCAAGGCGGACCGTATCCGCAGCGAATCCGAGCGCGAGCTGGCGGCGCTGACGAACCGTCGCGACAGCATCAACGCCCAGCTGACCAACGTCCGCGAGATGCTCGCCACCCTGACGGGCGCGGCGGTGGCCGCCGCCGCCACCCCCGACGACGAGCCCATCTCCCGCGGCGTCCCCGCCCAGCAGTCCCGCTAGGCGCTAGGCCCGGCCCAAGAAACCCCCGCCTACGGCGGGGGTTTCTTCATGTGGCGGAGGTTTCTTCTTTCTCTTCCCGGGGGCTGCGCCCCCGGACCCCCTCTTCCGGGGCTACGCCCCCGGCCCCCGCTGGGGCGCGGCCCCGGCGAGCTTGGGAGGCCCAGGGCGGGGCCCCCAGCCCCGAGGGCTGGGGCCGGGGGCGGAGCCCCGAGGGGTGGGCGGGTGGGAAGGTGGGCGGGTGGGAAGGTAGGGGGACAGGCCGGGCGGAAAAGGGTGCGTGGTGGGCACAGCGCCCGTAGCGTGTTGGCATGATCGAGCTCCGGGCCCTCACCAAACACTTCGGTGAGAAGGTGGCCGTGGACCACCTGACCTTCACCGTGCGGCCGGGCATCGTCACCGGCTTCCTGGGCCCCAACGGCGCGGGCAAGTCCACCACCATGCGGATGATGCTGGGCCTGGACCGCCCCACCGCGGGCGACGTACGCATCGACGGCAAGCACTACGCCGACCTGCACGACCCCCTGACGAACATCGGCGCCCTGCTGGAGGCCAAGGCCTGGCACCCGGGCCGCAGCGCGTACCACCACCTGCTCTGCCTGGCGCAGTCCAACCGCATCCCGGCCCAGCGGGTCCACGAGGTGCTGGACACCGTCGGCCTGACCTCGGTCGCGAAGAAGCGCACCAAGGGCTTCTCGCTCGGCATGGGCCAGCGCCTCGGCATCGCCGCCGCCCTGCTCGGCGACCCGCGGGTGCTGCTGTTCGACGAACCGGTCAACGGCCTGGACCCCGAGGGCATCCACTGGATCCGCAACCTGATGAAGGGTCTGGCGGCCCAGGGCCGCACCGTCTTCGTCTCCAGCCATCTGATGAGCGAGATGGCACTCACCGCCGACCACCTGGTGGTCATCGGACAGGGCCGCCTGCTCGCCGACACCTCGATGGCGGAGTTCATCGCGCGCAACTCGCGCGCTTTCGTACGCATCCGCACCCCGCAGCCGGAGGCGCTGCGGGACGCGCTGCACACCGCTGGAATCACCGCGGTGGCCTCCGCCGACGGGACGTTCGAGGTCTGCGACGCGCAGGCGGCGCAACTCGGCGAGCTGGCCGCCGAGCACCGGATCGTGCTGCACGAACTGTCACCGCAGCGGGCCTCGCTGGAGGAGGCGTTCATGCGGCTGACCGCGGAAACGGTGGAATACCACGCACACGACGGCGAGCCGCCACCGGAGCAGGACCGGCCCGCCTGGGGCGAGGGCTGGCGACAGGGCAGGGGAGCGTGACCATGGCGGCGACGGCGGCGGTCCTGAGGTCGGAGTGGACCAAGATCCGGTCAGTACGGTCCACGGTGTGGACGCTCTCGCTGGCGGCGGTCATCACGGTGGGACTCGGCCTGCTGATCTCGCTGCTGGTCAACAACGAGTTCGACAAGATGCCCCTCACCGAGCGACTGACCTTCGATCCCACCTACACCAGCTTCGCGGGCATGGGCATCGGACAGTTGCTGATGATCGTCTTCGGTGTGCTGGTGGTCTCCAACGAGTACTCCACGGGCATGATCCGCAGCTCGCTGGCGGCGGTACCGCAACGGGGCAGGTTCCTGTTCGGCAAGATCACCGTCGCCACGGCGCTGGCCCTGGTGGTCGGCGAGGTGACCTCGTTCGTCTCCTTCTTCGTCGGCCAGTCGGTACTGGGCGGCCACCGCACCCAGATCGGCAGCCCCGGTGTGCTGCGCGCGGTGGTCGGCGGCGGGCTGTACATGACGCTGATGGCGGTGTTCGCGATGGGCTGTGCGGCGATGCTGCGCAGCCCGCTGCTGTCGCTGTCGATCCTGATGCCGTTCTTCTTCCTGATCTCCAACATCCTCGGCGGGGTCAGCGCCACCAAGAAGATCGCCCGCTATCTGCCCGACCAGGCGGGCCAGAAGATCATGATGGTGGTCACCCGCAACGACGGCCGCCCGTACGGTCCTTGGTTGGGCCTGCTGATCATGGCGGCCTGGGTGGCCGCCGCGCTGGTCGGCGGGTACGCGCTGCTGAAGAAGCGGGACGCCTGAGCGCGACGCCCGCGCGGTACCCTCGCGGTGTGGTGACACGACCGCGGCCGCGCAGCCTGGAGGCGCTGGGGCTGGACGCCATCGCCGCCCAACAGCCGCTCGGCTACCCGGGCGGCCAGGTGCCGGAACCCGGACTGCTGCACCGCGACGAACTGCTGCCGCTGCGCCCGCTGCCCGGGCCGGTCGGCAGGTGGCACGTCGACACCCCGGGGCGCCGACTGGACGACATGCTCGCCGAGTTGGAGCTGGCACCGGTCGCCGAGCGCGTCCCGGTCATGGCGGTCGGCTCCAACGGCTCCCCCGGCCAGGTGCGGCACAAGCTCACCTCGGTCGGGCTCACCGCGACCGTCCCCATGGTCCCGGTCCGCGTCACCGGTATCGCGGTCGGCGTCTCCGCGCACGTCAGCGTGCACGGGTACGTGAGCGCCTCGCCGTACCCGGACGGCTCGCGGGAGTCGACACTGGTCACCTCCTGGCTCGACGCCGATCAACTGAGCGCGATCGACGCCTCGGAAGCGCTCAACTTCCGGCGTATCAAGGTCGCTTGCGACCGCTTCCCCCTGCGGCTGCCGAACGGCGCCCGGCTGCCGGTCGCCTACCTGTACGCCAACATCCACGGTGTGCTGTCCCTGGACGGCCGCAGCCCCCACCCCACCACGGACCAGCACACCCTCCTGAGCGAACTGCTCGCCGCCTCACCCCGGTTGCGCGAGCTCCTCGGCCCCGACCCGCGCAGCTGGGTGGAACGGGTGTCCGCCGACCCCACCACCCCCGCCGAGGCCACCCGCCTCTTCAAGGCCCACGGCTGGGCCCTCCCCCAGCCGGAGCTCCTCTCCCACCAGATCCCCTTCGCGAAACCGGCCGACCCCCGGTAGCCGCCGGTCAGTGGCGCGGCGCGTTCCGTGATCGAAGGAGCTTCGCACCGCGCCGATCCCGAGCGTCCCAGCAGCCCCGATGCCAGTGCCGCCGGTCGTCCACTCCCCCGTACTCGGGCCAGGCCACCACATGGCCGACGCCGGGCGGGATCTCCTGGTCGCAGCCGGGGCAGCGGTACGTCTTGCCGCCGCTGCCCGCCACCGGACGCATCACCCACTCCTCGCCGCGCCAGGTCTCCACGCGCTCAAGGCCGTGCCGGTCCCCCTCGGGCCGCGGTTCGAACTTGTCGGCCCGGTACGGGCGGTTGCGGCGCGGCGACACGGGACACCTCACGGACGGGCGGCTTGCCAAGGGTCACCTCCAGCGTACGCGGCGCCGTCGCCCTCGGGTAACCGCCGCATTCCCGGGTAGACGCCTGTCCGACAATCACGCAGTCACGAAATAGCGGCGCCAGCCCGTGCCTTCGGCACGTGTCGCGCGTTATTGCCACTGGGGAGCCTCGCCGGGCGAGGAGAGGTGAATCAACAATGCGCGTAGGGGTATTCGCGCTCTCGGCCCAGTTCCCGGGTCAGGGCCACACCGAGGCGCTGCACCGTACGCTGCGCACCGCGGATGCCGCCGAGGCCGCCGGGCTCGACGCCGTATGGCTGGCCGAGCACCATTTCATGCCGTACGGGGTGTGCCCGCAGGGCGCCACGCTGGCCGCGATGCTGCTCGGCCGCACCCGGCGGATCGGCATCGGCACCGCGGTCAGCGTGCTGCCCACCGCCCATCCGGTCACCCTCGGCGAGCAGGCCGCGCTGCTGCATCTGACCTCCGGCGGGCGCTTCACGCTGGGCGTCGGCCGCGGCGGCCCCTGGCAGGACCTGGAGGTCTTCGGCACCGGGCTGGCCGCCTACGAGGAGGGCTTCCCCGAGGCGCTCGACCTGCTGCTGCGCTGGCTGCGCGAACCACGGGTCAGCGCGGACGGGCCGCGCTACCGGTTCCGCGAGGTCCCGGTCGTACCCCGCGCCGACGAGTTGGAGGAGTCGTCAGGGCCGCCGGTGGTGCTCGCCTGCACCTCACCCGCGAGCGTACGGCTCGCGGCGCAGCGCGGTCTGCCGATGCTGCTCGGCATGCACTGCGGGGACGAGGAGAAGGCGGAGATGACCGCGCTGTGGCGCAACACCGCGCTGGCGCTGGGACGTTCACCCGAAGAGGTGGCCCGGGTAGCGCATGTCTCCGCCGGGCTGGTGCAGTTGGCGGACACCGAGCGGGACGCCGTGGAGATCCTGACCAAGGCGATGCCGGAGTGGCTACGCCAGGGGCTCGCCGCGCATGTGACGGTGGACGGCCGGGCACGGCGGATGCGGGACGTGGAGGAGTACACGGAGTTGCTGTGCCGACTGCACCCAGTGGGCACCCCCAGGCTGTGCGCCGACCGGCTCGCCGCGACCGCGGAGCGCACCGGGATCAGCCGCTTCGCGCTGCTCGCCGAGGGCTCCGGCGATCTGACCGGTACTGAACTGAACGTGGCGCGACTGGGCAGCGAAGTACTCCCGCTGCTGACATAGCAGCGGGAGACCCAAGGCGGCGCTGTACGGGCTCAGCAGTCCCTCAACTCGGGGGACTGGTTGAGCAGTTGGGCCCGCACCGAGGTGAAGCGGGCGTACGTGGGGTCGGCGGAGGAGTCGAGCGGGAAGACGGCGACCCGATGGCAGTTCTGGAATGCGAGACGGACCCCGAAGTGCCGCTGCAAAGCGCCGCGCATGGCGTCACTGGCAAGCGCGCGCAACAGCTGGCCGCGCGCCTGCTCGTCCGGCGGCGGAACCAGGTTGTCGGCGAAGTCGCCGCCGTCAACCTTAAGTTGGGCCACCAGTGAGCTGATCAGCTCCCATGCGTACGGCAGGGAGGTCCGGACGCAGTCGACGAATTCCGCTTCGTCGACCTCGCCTCGCTCGGCCTGTTCGAGGAGGGCCGGTGAGACGTCGAGCGACATGGGTTCTCCTCTCGCGACCCCGCGCGGCGCACGGGGCCTAACGGATGTCGGAGGGAAGCCACCGAAATATCTCCCGCACGGCGGACTCCCGCTACCCACGGTAGGTGGATCGGTACTGCCGCACCAGAAGCTTGCGCCCACAACCAGCCAACCTCGGGTGCCCGCCCTGTCCCCGAATGCGCATCCTGTCGCCGGCCCGTTCCAGGTCCCGGACGACCAAGATCAGAATGCGCGGCGGGGGCAGGTTCGAGTAGCGTTGCGGACCGTGCGTCTCGTCATTGCTCGTTGCTCCGTGGACTACGCGGGTCGGCTCACCGCCCACCTGCCGTCGGCGCCGCGACTTCTGCTGATAAAAGCCGATGGCAGTGTGTCGATCCATGCGGACGACCGCGCCTACAAACCCCTCAACTGGATGTCGCCGCCGTGCACCCTCAAGGAGGGGGACGGCGTGTGGACCGTGGTCAACAAGGCGGGGGAGAAGCTCATCATCACCTTGGAGGAGGTGCTGCACGACTCCTCCCACGAACTGGGTGTGGACCCGGGCCTGATCAAGGACGGTGTGGAGGCGCACCTCCAGGAACTCCTCGCCGACCGCATCGAGACCCTCGGTGAGGGCTGGACGCTCATTCGACGCGAATACCCCACGGCCATCGGCCCGGTCGACATCCTGTGCCGGGACGCCGACGGCGGCACGGTCGCGGTGGAGATCAAGCGGCGTGGCGAGATCGATGGTGTGGAACAGCTCACCCGCTATCTTGAACTGCTCAACCGCGACCCGCACCTGGCCCCGGTGAAGGGCGTCTTCGCCGCCCAGGAGATCAAGCCGCAGGCCCGCGTACTGGCCACGGATCGTGGCATCTCCTGCGCGGTCCTGGACTACGACGGCCTGCGCGGCATCGAAGACGACAAGCTGCGGCTTTTCTAGGGCTTCGGGGGCGTGGCGCCCTCGCCCTGGTTTTTTGGGGCTACGCCCCCAAGCCCCCGGTGGCGAAGGAACGCCCCGGGGGCTTCGCTTTCCGCCCCCGCAGGGGGTATTGGGGGCCCCAAGCCCGCCGCAAAAGACCACCGCGGCGGCGCCCCCGTCTCGAACTGCCTCCGGCCCCGGGGGCGTTACGCGGTGCTGCCGCTGGGGGCCGCGCTGGGCTTCGCTGGACCGCCGCTGGAAGCGGGCCCGCTCATCGACTCGCTGGGCGCCGCACCGCTGGCCGTCGTGGACGTGCCGGTGCTCGGGGCCACCGGGGATTTGGACGGCGACGTCGGGGGCGCTGGCGAACTCGGCGTCGCTGTGGGCGGCTTGGACGGTTGCGATGGCGATGACGGCGGCGTCGAGGGCGGTGGCGTCTTCGAGGGCGGAGGGGTCGACCCGGTACCGGTCGGCGAGGTCGGCCCACTGGACGGCGCCCCGCTGGACGACACCGTGGGGCTCGTCGACGCACCGTGCACCGGGGAGCCGGACGGCGGCGTGTGCCGCGGCGTACCGCCTCCGGTCGACGGCTGCCCGGCCGGCAGATCACCGTCGCCGTTGGTGTCCTGGGTGGCCGATTCCGAGGTGTTGACATTCATCGGCGCGTTCTGCTCGGACTGGTGCCCGGACGTGGCGCCGAGCGTCACGACCGTCCCGAGCACGGCGACCAGCACCGCCCCCGCCCCCGCGGCGATGAGGTTGCGGCGCGATCCGGCGAGCGCGCCGAGCCGCCGCCGGGACGGCGCCTCGGCGGCGAGCTGTGGGGTGACCACGGTCGGCGCCGTCCGTTCCACCGCGAGCGGCGGCCGCACCGTCAGCGGCGACTGGGAGGCCTCACTGCGGGAGACCGGGATCTCCTCCGCGGACTGGGTGCGCACCGGCGACGGCCCGGCCGCCCGGTCGGTGACCAGCGCGAGCGTGCGCCGCCCGACGATGGTGCCCTGCCGGTCGGCCAGCACGCCGCGCATGCCGATGGACGCCTCCAACTCGGTGCGCGCCCGCTCCAGATTGCCGGTGCACAGCGCGAGTACGCCCAACTCATGGTGGAAGTAGGCCTCTTCACCCACCTCGCCGGCGAGCCGCGCGGCCTCCTGCCCGATCCGCAGCGCACGCTCCCACGCGCTCCAGTTCAACGCGGCGGCGAACGCCGGTGCGGCGGTGTGCGCCAGCAGCACCGCGGCGCTGGGGTGGCCGCCGTCGCGGCTCGCGGACATCGCGGCGAGGATCGCGTCCGCCTCGGCGGCGACCCGTTCCGCGTCCACCGACGGATGCCCCGCCCACCACGCGTAGTGCTGGGCGGGTGCCTGGGCACGTTCCCGCTGCCCCGCGTCGCCTCCGGCGGTGAGCTGCTGGAGCACCCCGGCGGCCAGCCGGAAGTGCGAGCCCACGGGGGTGGCGAGCCCGCAGTCGACGAGTTCGGCGAGCGCCGTGTCGGCGTGCGTGTCCCCGACCAGCGCGGGCAGATGCGACTGGTGCGGGCACTCGCCGCCGAGCGCGATGGCGAAGGCGAGCGCCTCGGCGGCGTTCTCGCTCAGCCGGGAGGCGAGCAGTTGGGCCGGTGCGGCGCTCTCCGCCAGCGAGGGCAGCGCGGCACGGCCGCGTACCGCCTCGGGGTCGAACGGGTTGTCGTCCACCCGTTCCGCGGACCGCTCGGCGTCCTCCGCCGCGGACTTTCGAGCCGCCTCGCGGTGCCGCAGCAGCGCGGCGGCCTGGACGAAGCGCAGCGGCAGACCCTCGGACTCGAACCACAGGTCCGACGCCCAGGCGCGCTCCTCTTCGGTGAGCGAGCGCTCGACGGCCCGCTCCAGCAGTTCCGTGCAGGCGGCCTTGGACAGGCCGGGCAGGAAGACCTCTTCGAGGTGCGAGTCGGGCGAGGGGGCGGCCACCTCGGGGGTGGCGGAGATCAGGAAGGCGCATTCCGGGGCGGCGGCGAGGAGTTCCTCCAGGGCCGCGCCGCCGAACTCGATGTCGTCGAGTACGACGACGGCGCCGATGTCGGCCGCCAGCTCACGCAGCCGCGGCCGGTCCGGACGGTGGCCGTCCGCCCGGTAGACCATTGTGTAGAGGTCGTACAGCAGGTCAGCGGGGGTGCGCCGGTAGCCGGACAGACGGATCACGCCGTCGGGCGCGAGGCCCGCGCAACGGTCTGCTGTCACGGCCAGCAACGCGGTACGGCCGGAGCCCGAGGGCCCGGTGACCCGTACCGAACGGCCCCGGCCGAGCAGCCGTACCAGCCGCTCGATCTCCTCCGACCGCTCCAGCAGCGGCGGCCCCGGCGTCGGCGTACCGGCGGAGGCCACCGGCCGGGCGGAGGGGATACTGCCCACACCCCGAAGACCATGGGAGAGATCGCGGGCCGCCCGCTGCTCGGGGGTTCGGCGAGCGGCCGGGGATATCCGGCCGGGTGGGCACAGCACGACCTCGCTGCCGTCTATCGGGTTGACGGTCAGGAGGTACTCCCCCGCCACCACCTGCGCGACCCGCGCGGTCCCCTGGGCACCGGTCCCGTCGGCGAGCGGTGGGCGCGGCGGCCGCCGGGTCGACAGGGTTTCCTCACCACCGGTCACCGGTCGCTCCCCTGGCACCGGCGTACCGGAGGCTTCGTGGTCCTCGGGGCCACGGCTGTGTGGTTCCATCGTCTCCGCCCCCCATAGCGACTCGCGTACGGGATGTCGTACCGGAAGCCCGTACGTCCGAACTTGGGACCGGCCCGGTTGCCTTTGCGACGGCGTGCCGGACGGCACGCCGGGAACCGAACCCTACTGTGTTCTCCCCCGGACTGTGACACCACCGGTCGGCATCGCCGGAACCGGCCCCCGGCGCTAGGGGCGAGCCGACGGATCCACCGTGACACCCCGCTCGATGGTGAGGATCCGGTGCAGCCGCGTGGCCACCAGCAGCCGTTCCATCTGCGGGGGCACACCGCGCAGCACGAGGCGGCGGTTGGCACGTCCGGCGCGCCGGTGCGCGCCCATGATCACGCCGAGGCCCGTGGCGTCCCACGAGTCCAGTTCGGTCAGATCCAGCACCAGGTCCCCGTGGCCGGAGTCGACAGCGGAATGCAGGACGGTACGGGCGTCCGCCGCGCTCCGGACGTCGAGGCGGCCCCCGACGCTGAGCTGGGCATGGTCGCCCCTGATGTGCATGCGCGCTCCCAAGGTGTGTGGATCCCCGTGGTCCGTACCGATCGTCTCTCCAGTCTCACCGCAACTGACGATTCGTCGCATCCAAGGGTTGCCGTCCGTGAGCGAACCGATACCGAATTCACTCGTCGGGGTGAAGGCGCGAGTGCCAACGCGGTTGTCCGCACTGGCACGGACGCACCGTCCGCCGCTTCAGTAGCGGTAGAAGCCCTGGCCGCTCTTGCGGCCGATGTCACCGGCGTCAACCATGCGCCGCATCAACTCCGGCGGGGCGAACTTCTCGTCCTGGGACTCGGTGTAGATGTTGCCGGTGGCGTGCAGCAGGATGTCGACGCCGGTCAGGTCGGTGGTGGCCAGCGGTCCCATGGCGTGGCCGAAGCCGAGCTTGCAGGCGATGTCGATGTCCTCGGCGGAGGCCACACCGGACTCGTAGAGCTTGACGGCCTCCACCACGAGGGCGGAGATCAGCCGGGTGGTGACGAAGCCCGCGACATCGCGGTTGACGACGATGCAGGTCTTGCCGATCTCCTCGGCGAAGGACCGGGCGGCGGCCAGCGTCTCGTCGCTGGTCTTGTAGCCGCGGACCAGCTCGCACAGCTGCATCATCGGCACCGGCGAGAAGAAGTGCGTACCGACGACGCGCTCCGGCCGCTCGGTCACCGCGGCGATCTTGGTGATCGGAATGGCGGAGGTGTTGGAGGCGAGGATCGCCTCCTCGCGCACCAGCTTGTCGAGGGCGCGGAAGATCTCCTGCTTGACCTCGATCTTCTCGAAGACCGCCTCGACGACGATGTCGGCGTCGGCGACCGCGTCGAGGTCGGTGGTCGTGGTGATGCGGCCGAGCGCGGCTTGCGCGGCGTCGGCGTCCAGCTTGCCCTTGGCGACGAACTTCTCGTACGACGCCTGGATCCCGCCCTTGCCCCGGGCCAGCGCCTCGTCGGTGACATCGCGCAGCACGACCTCGTAGCCCGCCTGGGCGGATACCTGTGCGATGCCGGAGCCCATGAGACCGGCTCCGATGACGGCGAGCTTCTTCGCCACGACACACCCCTCCATTTGACGTCTTTGGGCGGACCTTAACGTCCGTTCACCACTGCGCGCAGTATGAAGAGGCTCGCGTCACTATGTGTTCTTCACCGCATAGTTGAGGACGCGCTCGCCCAACAGGTCCTCCATCTCGTCCAGCACGGCGAGCGCCTCGCGGGAGACCTCGGCGGGAGCGCGTCCGGCGACCATCTGCGCGCCGATGTACTCCATGAGCGTCCGCTGCAGCCAGGCGAGTTGGGAGCCGACCAGCAGCGGCAGCGGATCGTCGGGGGCGGCGCCGGTCTCCTCGCGCAGCGTGCGCTCGACGGCCCGCATGACCTCCTGCTGCAGATGGGCGAGCCGGGCCTTGAGGGCGGACGAGCCGTCCACGACACGCATGAAGCGGTCGTAGCCGTCCATCAGCCCTATGGCGGGCGAGACCTCCTCCACCTGAGCGCGCAGTTCACGCAGTACGGCCACGGCGGCCGACTCCCCCTTGTCCCGGCCGCGTACGTACCGGGGCAGCCGGTCGATCAGGCCCGCGCTCCGGTCGAAGAACAGGTCCTCCTTGGCGGGGAAGTAGTTGTACACGGTGTTGACGGAGACCTCGGCGGCCTCGGCGATCTCCGCGATCGTCACCGCGTCGAACCCGCGCTCCAGGAACAGCCCGGTGGCGATGTCCGAGATGTTCTGCCGCGTCCGCCGCTTCTTGCGCTCCCTGAGCCCCTCTGCCGCCATGCTCCCATCCTAGCTTCGCTGGGGTCCAGTAAATTTTGGTGGCATTGCAAAATTTAAGTGAGCCTGGTTTTCTTGCGCCATGGCAGTCATCAGCACGGCCGGGCTCGCCCGGACCTTCGAGACCAGACACGGACCGGTACACGCGGTCCACGGCATCGACCTCACCGTGCCGGCGGGCGAGATCCTCGGCTTCCTCGGCCCCAACGGCGCCGGGAAGACCACCACCCTGCGGATGCTCACCACCCTGCTGGCACCGACCGGCGGCGCCGCCACCGTGGCGGGCCACGACCTGGTCCGCGACCCCCGCGGGGTACGGAGGGCGACCGGCTACGTGGCACAGTCGGGCGGTGTCGACCCGACCGTCTCGGTACGGGAGGAACTCACCACCCAGGGACGCCTCTACGGCCTGACCCGCAGCCAATCCACCGCACGAGCCGAGGAGTTGGCGGACCGGCTCGACCTGACCGGGCTGCTGGACCGCAGGTGCGCCGCACTGTCCGGCGGGCAGCGGCGACGGCTGGACATCGCCATGGGCCTCACCCATCGGCCCGCGGTGCTGTTCCTGGACGAGCCGACCACCGGACTCGACCCGGGCAGCCGCGCCGACCTGTGGGACACGGTCCGGCGCGTCCGCGCGCAGTGGGGCACCACCGTCTTCCTCACCACGCACTACCTGGACGAGGCCGACGCGCTCGCCGACCGCCTGGTCGTCGTCGACCAGGGCCGGATCGTCGCGGAAGGCACGCCCGCCGCGCTGAAGACGCGGTACGCGGGCTCGCCCGACGCGAGCCTGCACGACGCCTTCCTCGCCATCACCGGGCGTGCCGCCACGCCACCGGATGCCGCCCCCGTAGCCGTCTAGGAGCCCTCGTTGACCACCTTCGTCTCCGACACCGCGCTCGTCTTCGGGCGGTACGCCCGGCAGACCCTGCGCTCCCGCACGCAGATCCTCTTCGGCGCGCTGATGCCGCTGCTGTACCTGCTGTTCTACGGGCCGCTGCTGACCGGCGTGCCACTGGCACCGCACGGCGGCTCCTGGCAGGTGCTGGTGCCCGGCCTGCTGCTGCAACTCGGGCTGTTCGGCGCCGCGTTCAGCGGTTTCGGCCTCCTCATCGAGAAGCAGCACGGCGTCGTGGAGCGGATGCGCGTCACGCCGGTCAGCCGACTGGCGCTGCTGCTCGGCCGGGTGCTGCGGGACGCGGCACTGCTGGTCTTCCAGGCCGCGCTGGTGGTCCTGGTCGCGCTGGCGATGGGGCTGCGGGCGCCACTGCTCGGCATCCTGATCGGTTTCGGCTTCGTCGCCGCGATGACGGTGTCGCTCGCCTCGCTGTCCTACGCGCTGGCGATGCGGGTCGCCACCCCGCAGACGTTCGCCCCGCTGGTCAACGCCGTCAACCTGCCCGCGATGCTGCTGTCGGGCCTGCTGCTCCCGATGTCCCTCGCGCCCGGCTGGCTCAACGCCCTCTCCCACCTGATGCCGCTGCGCTACCTGGTCGACGCGGTACGGGCCGCCTTCGTCGGCGACTACGACGGCACGGCCATGCGGTACGGGGTACTGGTGACGGCGGCCCTGCTCGTGGCCTCCGTCACCACCGGCACACACCTCTTCCGCAAGGCGGGGGCGTAGAGAGTCCTTTGGGGCTTGCCCCGAGAGAAGACCGCCGCGGCGGCGAGCAACCCGGCGGCGCGTCCCGGCAGCGCAAACAGCGTCCATCAGCGGCCTACGGCCGCGGGCGCACCGCCACCCCACCGCCGGAAACCGCCGGAGGCATACTCGTGCCATGGTCAATCTGACACGTATCTACACCCGGACCGGCGACGACGGCACCACCGCGCTCGGCGACATGAGCCGGGCGCCCAAGACCGACCCGCGGATCGCGGCGTACGCCGACGCCAACGAGGCGAACGCCGCGATCGGCGTGGCGATCGCGCTCGGCGCCCTGCCGGAGGAGGTCACCACGGTCCTGGCCAGGGTGCAGAACGACCTGTTCGACGTCGGCGCCGACCTCGCCACACCGGTGGTGGAAGACCCCAAGTACCCGCCGCTGCGCGTCGAGCAGAGCTACGTCGACAAGCTGGAGGCGGACTGCGACCGCTTCCTCGCGGACCTGGAGAAGCTGCGCAGCTTCATCCTCCCCGGCGGCACCCCCGGCGCCGCACTGCTCCACCAGGCCTGCACCGTGGTGCGCCGTGCCGAGCGCACCACCTGGGCGGCACTGGAGTCGCACGGCGACACGATGAACCCGCTGACCGCGAAGTACCTCAACCGCCTGTCCGACCTGCTGTTCATCCTGGCCCGCACGGCCAACAGGGAGCAGGGGGACGTGCTGTGGGTGCCGGGAGAGAACCGCTAACCCGACACGGGGGCCGGGGCGTGCCGTCTGATCCGGCTCGCCCCGAGCGCCAGAAGGCGGCTAGGCCACGTTCACGCGCTGGCCTGGAGGCGCCGCCTCCAGCCAGGCCAGAAAGCCCGTGAGGGCATCGTCGCTCATGGCGAGTTCGAGGCGCGCGCCTCGATGGGTGCAGACCAGCACGACCGCGTCGGAGAGCAGCGCCAGCTCCTCCTCGCCCTGCGGGGTGCGGCGCTGGATGACCTCGATCGCGGAGCGCTCCAGCACCCGGCGCGGGCGCGGGGCGTAGGAGAAGACCCGGAACCACTCGACGCGGTCGCCGCTGTACCGGGCCACGCCGTACACCCAGCCCTTGCCGGTGGGCTCGGCGGCCGTCTCCCCGACGGACCGCAGACTGCAGTCGAAGGTGCCGCCCGGCCGCTGGATCAGCCTGCGGCGCAGTCCGAAGACGAAAAGGCCGATCGCGGCCACCGCGACGGCCAGTCCGAACAGCTGCAGAGCGAGGACCACGCCGACTGACCTCCTCGCCTTCAGGTCCGGTGTGCCCGGACACCTTTACAGACTGCCCCTACTGCGGCCGGGCCGCGGACCCCGTTCGGTGGTCCGCGGCCCGGCTCACGTATCAGTACGTGCCGGTGGCGACACGCAGTCGCGCGGCGGCCTTCACTTCGGCCTGCGCGTCCGCCTCCGCCTTGGCGACCTCGAGCTCGCGCTCGGCGCGCTCGACGTCGATCTCGTCCGCCAGCTCGGCGATCTCCGCGAGAATCGAGAGCTTGTTGTCCGAGAACGAGATGAACCCACCGTGCACCAGCGCGACGACCGGGCCGTCGGCGGTGCGGATGGTCACCGGACCGAACTCCAACACACTGAGCAGCGGCTGGTGGCCCGGCATGATGCCTACGTCGCCCGACACCGTGCGCGCGACGACGATGTTGGCTTCACCGGTCCAGACCTTGCGGTCGGCGGCGACCAGCTCGACGTGCAGCTCGGCCAAGATGGCTCCTCGGGTCTCCACCCACCGCTGCCGGCAGGTGTTGGGTCACAGGATAACGGGGTGCGAGACGGGGGCGGGACCAGCCCGCCCCCCATCACACGTGCGAAGCGTCAGGCGTCAGGAGACGCCCAGCTCCTTCGCGTTCTTCTTCAGGTCCTCAAGACCACCGCACATGAAGAACGCCTGCTCCGGGAAGTGGTCGTACTCACCGTCGGCGATCGCGGTGAACGCCGCGATCGACTCGTCGAGCGAGACGTCCGAACCGTCCACGCCGGTGAACTGCTTCGCCGCGTGGGTGTTCTGGGACAGGAACCGCTCGATGCGGCGGGCGCGGTGGACGGTGAGCTTGTCCTCCTCGCTCAGCTCGTCGATACCGAGGATCGCGATGATGTCCTGGAGGTCCTTGTACTTCTGCAGGATGCTCTTGACGCGCATCGCGCAGTCGTAGTGGTCCTGCGCGATGTAGCGCGGGTCCAGGATGCGGGACGTGGAGTCCAGCGGGTCCACCGCCGGGTAGATGCCCTTCTCCGAGATCGGCCGGGAGAGCACCGTGGTCGCGTCGAGGTGCGCGAAGGTGGTCGCCGGGGCCGGGTCGGTCAGGTCGTCCGCCGGAACGTAGATCGCCTGCATCGAGGTGATCGAGTGGCCGCGGGTCGAGGTGATGCGCTCCTGCAGGATGCCCATCTCGTCCGCGAGGTTCGGCTGGTAACCCACCGCGGACGGCATGCGGCCGAGCAGGGTGGACACCTCGGAACCGGCCTGGGTGAAGCGGAAGATGTTGTCGATGAAGAACAGCACGTCCTGCTTCTGCACATCGCGGAAGTACTCCGCCATGGTCAGACCGGCCAGCGCGACCCGCAGACGGGTGCCCGGGGGCTCGTCCATCTGACCGAAGACCAGCGCGGTCTTGTCCAGAACGCCCGACTCTTCCATCTCCTGGATGAGGTCGTTGCCCTCACGGGTGCGCTCACCGACACCGGCGAACACCGACACACCCTCGTGCAGCTTCGCCACACGCATGATCATTTCCTGGATGAGGACCGTCTTGCCGACGCCCGCACCACCGAACAGACCGATCTTGCCGCCCTTGACGTACGGGGTCAGCAGGTCGACGACCTTCAGGCCGGTCTCGAACATCTCGGTCTTCGACTCAAGCTGGTCGAAGGCCGGGGCCTTGCGGTGGATCGGCCAGCGCTCGGTGACCTCGGAGGCCGCCTCCGGCTCGTTCAGGATCTCACCGAGGGTGTTGAACACCCGGCCCTTGGTGACATCGCCGACCGGCACCGAGATGCCCGCGCCGGTGTCGATCACCTCGGCCTGGCGGACCAGACCGTCGGTGGGCTGCATCGAGATCGCGCGGACCATGCCGTCGCCCAGGTGCTGGGCGACCTCAAGGGTCAGCGTGCGCTTCTCCCCGGCGTTGGCCGGGTCGGCGACCTCGACGTGGAGCGCGTTGTAGATCTCGGGCATCGCGTCGACGGGGAACTCCACGTCGACGACGGGGCCGATGACCCGCGCGACGCGGCCCGTCGCCGTAGTCGTCTCAACTGTGGTGGTCATGATTAGCGGTCACTCCCCGCGGTCGCGTCGGCCAGGGCACTCGCGCCACCGACGATCTCGCTGATTTCCTGGGTGATATCGGCCTGGCGGGCCGCGTTGGCAAGCCGCGTGAGCGACTTGATGAGTTCCTCGGCGTTGTCGGTCGCCGACTTCATCGCCCGACGGCGGGCGGCGTGCTCGGAGGCCGCCGCCTGCAGCAGGGCGTTGTAGACCCGGCACTCGACGTACCGCGGCAGCAGCGCGTCCAGCACGCCCTCCGCGGACGGCTCGAACTCGTACAGCGGCATGGGCTTGCCGCTGTGCGCCTCAGCCTCCTCGACCGCCTCCGCGGTCTTCTCCAGGCTGAGCGGCAGCAGCCGGTCGCCGACCGGTGACTGCGTCATCATCGACACGAACTCCGTGTAGACGATGTGCAGTTCATCGACGCCGCCCTCCTCCGAGCCCGCGACGACGGCCTCGATCAGCGGGTCGGCGACCCGCTTGGCGTCCGCGTACGTCGGGCTGTCGGTGAAGCCGGTCCACGAGTCCGCGATGTCCGTACCGCGGAAGTTGTAGTACGCCACACCCTTGCGGCCCACGACGTACGACACGACCTCCTTGCCCTCGGAGCGCAGCCGCTCCGTGAGCCGCTCGGCCGCCTTGATGGCGTTCGCGGAGTATCCGCCGGCCAGACCGCGGTCGCTGGTGATCAGCAGCACCGCGGCGCGCGCCGGGTTCTCCTTCTCGGTGGTCAGCGGGTGCTTGTCGGTGGAGCCGGTGGCCACCGCCGCCACCGCGCGGGTCAGCGCGGTGGCATACGGGGTGGAGGCCGCCACCGCGCGCTGCGCCTTGACGATGCGGGCAGCGGCGATCATCTCCATCGCCTTGGTGATCTTCTTGGTGGCGGTGACGGAGCGGATGCGGCGCTTGTAGACCCGAAGTTGGGCGCCCATGCTCAGCCCTCACCCAGCAGCTTGCCGTCCGAGGTCTCGAACTGCTTCTTGAAGGTGTCGACCGCCTCGGAGATGGCCTCGATGGTCGCGTCGGACATCTTGGCGCCCTCGCGGATGCTGGTGAGCAGCTCCTTCTTCTCGCGCTCCATCCAGTCCAGCAGCTCGCGCTCGAAGCGGCGGATGTCCTCCACCGGGACGTCGTCCAGCTTGCCGTTGGTGCCGGCCCAGATGGAGACGACCTGCTCCTCGACCGAGTACGGGGCGTACTGGCCCTGCTTGAGCAGCTCGACCATGCGCTTGCCGCGCTCCAGCGACGCCTTGGAGGCCGCGTCCAGGTCGGAACCGAAGGCGGCGAACGCCTCCAGCTCGCGGTACTGGGCGAGGTCCACCCGCAGGCGGCCGGAGACCTGGCGCATCGCCTTGTGCTGCGCGGAGCCACCGACACGGGAGACCGAGATACCCACGTTCAGCGCCGGGCGCTGGCCCGCGTTGAACAGGTCGGACTCCAGGAAGCACTGGCCGTCGGTGATGGAGATGACGTTGGTCGGGATGAACGCCGACACGTCGTTGGCCTTGGTCTCCACGATCGGCAGACCGGTCATCGAACCGGCGCCCATGTCGTCGGAGAGCTTGGCGCAGCGCTCCAGCAGCCGGGAGTGCAGGTAGAAGACGTCACCCGGGTAGGCCTCACGGCCCGGCGGGCGGCGCAGCAGCAGGGAGACCGCGCGGTAGGCGTCGGCCTGCTTGGACAGGTCGTCGAAGACGATCAGGACGTGCTTGCCCTGGTACATCCAGTGCTGGCCGATGGCCGAACCGGTGTACGGCGCGAGGTACTTGAAGCCCGCCGGGTCGGACGCCGGGGCGGCGACGATGGTGGTGAACTCCAGGCAGCCCGCCTCCTCCAGCGCGCCGCGCACGGACGCGATGGTGGAGCCCTTCTGGCCGACGGCGACGTAGATGCAGCGGACCTGCTTCTTCGGGTCGCCGGAACGCCAGTTGTCGCGCTGGTTGATGATCGTGTCGACGGCGAGCGCGGTCTTGCCGGTCTGCCGGTCGCCGATGATCAGCTGACGCTGACCGCGGCCGATCGGGGTCATCGCGTCGACGGCCTTCAGGCCGGTCTGCATCGGCTCGTGCACCGACTTGCGCTGCATGACCGTGGGGGCCTGCAGTTCGAGGGCGCGACGGCCTTCGGTCTCGATCTCACCGAGGCCGTCGATCGGATTGCCCAGGGGGTCGACAACGCGGCCGAGGTAGCCCTCGCCCACCGGTACGGACAGCACCTCGCCGGTGCGACGAACGGTCTGCCCCTGCTCGATGCCGCTGAACTCACCGAGGATGACGGTACCGACCTCCCGCTCCTCAAGGTTGAGGGCGAGGCCGAGGGTGCCGTCCTCGAACTTCAGCAGCTCGTTCGCCATGGCCGAGGGCAGGCCCTCGACGTGCGCGATACCGTCACCGGCATCGCTGACCGTACCGACCTCCTCGCGCGAGGCCGCGTCCGGCTTGTACGACTGGACGAATTCCTCCAGCGCGCTCCGGATCTCCTCCGGCCGGATCGTGAGCTCCGCCATCTGGGTTCCCTGCTCTCCTTGTTGGGCCCTAAGTATCTTTACGGCCCAACTCGGGCCGCTTCAGTGCTACGCGTGTTCTTCGGGGGCTGTCGCCAGCCCCCCATCGGTGGCTGGTCAGCCGGTCAGCCGCCGGGTCGCCTCTTCGAGGCGGCTGGCGACCGTGCCGTCGATGACCTCGTCGCCGACCCGCACGCTGATCCCGCCGAGGACCTCGGGGTCCACGTCCAGGTTCAGGTGCACTTGGCGGCCGTACAGCTTGGCCAGCGCCGCACCGAGACGCTGCTTTTGCTGGTCGGACAGTGGAGTCGCCGACGTGACCACCGCGACCAGCCGACCGCGACGCTCCGCGGCCAGCTTGGAGAGGGCGTCGAGCCCTGCTTCCAGGCTACGGCCCCGCGGATGTGCCACAAGACGCGCGACGAGGCGGACGGTGACGGGGTGCGCCCTGCCGCCCAGCAGCTTCTTGATCAGCTCGGCCTTGGCCGATCCGCTGGTTCCGCCGTCCGTCAGCACGGCACGCAGCTCGGGGGACGAGCCGATGATCCGCGCGGTGCGGAACAGCTCGTCCTCCACGTCGTCGAGCGCACCGGAGCGCTCGGCGGCGATGAGCTCCGCGGTGTCCGAAAGGTTCTCGACCGCGTCGACCAGGTCGCGCGACGCCGACCAGCGCGACCGGACCATGCCGGCGACCAGGTCGAGGGTCTCGCCGCTGACCTGGCCGGTCAGCAGTCGCCGGACCAGCTCCGCCTTCTCCTCGCCGCCCTGTGCGGGGTCGGTGAGGAGTCGGCGCAGCGACACCTCCCGGTCGAGCAGCGCCGTTACGGCAGCCAGTTCCTCGGCGAGCTGCGCCGCGTCGACGGACGTGTTGTCGGTCAGCGCGTCGAGCCGCTCGCGTGCGTCGGCCAGTGCCTCGCGGCTCGCTCCGCTCATCGCGTTGCCTCGGCCTTCTCCTCAAGCTCGTCGAGGAAACGGTCGATGACACCGCTCTGCCGGGCGTGCTCCTCAAGCGCCTCGCCGACCAGCTTGCTGGCCAGTTCGACGGCGAGCTTGCCCACGTCCTGACGCAGCGCGAGGGCGGCCTGCTTGCGGTCGGCCTCGATCTGGGCGTGGCCCGCGGCGATGATCTCCTCGCGCTGGCGCTGGCCTTCGCTGCGCATCTCGGCGATGAGCGCGGCACCCTGCTCCTGCGCCTCCTGGCGCAGGCGGTTGGCCTCGTGGCGAGCCTCGGCGAGCTGCTGGCGGTACTGCTCCAGCGTCGCCTGTGCCTCGGCCTGGGCGGCCTCGGCCTTCTCCATGCCGCCTTCGATGGCCTCGTGCCGCTGCTCCAGCACCTTGTTGATGCGAGGGAGCAGCACCTTGGCCAGGAAGCCGAAGACGATAAGGAAGGCGATCAGGCCGATGACCAGCTCCGGGATCGGCGGGATGAGCGGATTCTCCGCCTCGCTCGCCGCAGTCTGCAGGAGAGTCACATCGGGACCTTTCGTCTGTTAAGGGCTGTCGGTCGGCTCGGTCAGTTCTGACCGAACACGAACGGCATGACGATGCCGATGAGGGCGAGCGCCTCACAGAGCGCGAAGCCCAGGATCATGTTCTGACGGATCAGACCGGTGGCCTCAGGCTGGCGGGCCATGGCCTGGACACCGTTACCGAAGATGATGCCGATACCCACGCCCGGGCCGATGGCGGCGAGGCCATAGCCGATGGAGGCGACGGAGCCGTAGACGTGCTCCTTGCTGGCGGCGAGGGTGACGAGCTGGTCCATCATGTCGTTTTCTTCCTTAGTGTTTTTTCACAGCCGGTGGGCGGGCCACCGAGGGCGGGTCGGAGGTCTGGGGTGGACGCGGGCGTCCGTCAGTGACCGGCGATCGCGCCGCGGACGTAGTCCGAGGCGAGGACGACGAACACATAGGCCTGCAGAGCCTGGATGAACAGCTCGAAGAGGGTCAGTACGACGACCATCACGAAGGCGACGGCCGAGTACGCGATACCAATGCCGTTCAGCGTGTACCAGGCGCCGACCGTGAAGATCAGCAGGAGCAGGTGACCCGCGAACATGTTCGCGAAGAGTCGCACCGTGTGCGTGAAGGGCCGGATGATCGTGTTGGAGAGGAACTCCAGCGGGAACACCAGGAAGGCGACGGCACCGAGGCCCTTCTGGTAACCGCAGAGGCTCTTGATCCCTCCCACGAAACCGTGGCGCTTGAAGGTCAGCGTCATCCACGTCAGGTAGACGATCGCCGCGAGACCGGCCGGGAAGGCGATGATCGACGTGACCGGGAACTGGGCGACCGGGATGATCGCCCACAGGTTCATGATCCAGATGAAGAAGAAGAGCGAGACCATGAGGGGAACGAACTTCTCCCCCTCCTTGCGGCCCATCGTCTCGTGGACCACACCACGCCGTACGAAGTCGTAACCGGCCTCGCCGATCATCTGGAGCTTGCCCGGCAGCAGCTTCGGCTTGGCGAACGCCGCCCAGAAGAAGCCGACCACGATGATCGTGGTGAGCACGGCGAGCAGCATCGGCTTGTTGAAGTGGAAGCCGCCGACCGTGAACAGGGGCTTGAAGACGAAGGAGTTCAGGCCGGGAGACGGGAAGCCGCAACCGCTGAAGATGTGGCAGTTGGTCTCGAAGGCGAGCATCTGGGGGTCAGCACTCACCACGGGCTCCTTCGGCGGCTTGACGCATGGTTACGGCAACCTCGGTGTGTCGGCGTGACGCGTGGCCACGGTGCGGCACTGGACTGGTCTCACTGATCAGGGGGTGGGACCGCAGCGGGCCAAGAGGACCGGCGGTCAGCGGCAGCGGGGGCTGTCGCACCGAGTGATGGCGCGACGCGGCCCGGATCCGCACGTCCGCGTGCTGGCACGGACCATAGCAGGACGTGAGGAACACATAAGAACGGGGGATAGCCGTCCGGAAGCGGTTCGCCAAGATCACGGCTTGCGCTCCGCTACGGGCTGTACGTAGAAGGTCTTCGCCTTCAGGTGGCCTCGGGTCTGCCCGATGAGCCAGACCACGGTCGCGGCGATCACGGTGAAGGCGAACGCCCGGGGGCTGAGGAAGCTGACGCGCTGGAAGACGGCGATCAGGATGGCCATGGCCAGCAGCTGGGTCATGTACATCACCAGCCCGGCGGCCATGAACATCTCGGGGAACTTCTCCGCCGCCTTGTTCAGGCCGATCACGGCCAGACCGAAGAACAGCCCGGCCACGGCGACTCCGATCACGGAGCCGATCGCACCTTTGCCTCCGGCGAGGACGGTGCTGAGAACCACCGCGACCACCCCCACGGCGAACGTGGGAATCGCGGCGCTCCGCAGGATCCGGGCGTCGTTGGACTGCATGGGGGCGGCTCCGAAGTTGGAGTCGGGGGCGGGGATTGGGGCGATCGTACAACCGGGCGGAAGGCATTCTTCCGGCCGGAAGACCATCTCGGTGGGGTCTTTCGGCCGTCGTCCCTGTTTCGTGAACCGTATCACAAACTATTTGATGAGGTCTTTACCTACATCGTGTGCTCACAATCACACCTACGGGTGACAGATGAGCGCCTACGGCTGACAGCGGCTTTCGCGCCTGCTATGTGGCGAAAACAGGTAGTTCTGTCGGGTGGATTTCAGCGCGCGCTGCTGACCCGGCGGCGATCCGGCAGCCGCGAACGGTCGCCGATCGCGGTCGAGCCGTGCAGTCCGGGCACGGGCTGCCCGGTCGCGGCCGGCTCGGCGAGCGCCAGCTCGGCCTCCGCCTCGGCGGCCAGAGCCGCCGCCTTCGCGGCCCGCGCCGCCTGCCGCCGGCTGCTGCGGTAGCGCGGCGGAACGAAGGACTCCGCCCAACGCGGGGCCCGCGGCTTGAACCGCGGCAGCAGCAGCACGACCAGGCCGACCGCGCTCAGCGCGACGACCACCAGCACGATCCACAGGCTGGACGAACGCGCCGAGAACGCCACCGTGCCGAACGCGATCAGCGCCGACCAGAAGTACATGATCAGCACCGCCCGGCTGTGCGAGTGCCCGATCTCCAGCAGCCGGTGGTGCAGATGCCCGCGGTCGGCGGCGAACGGCGACTGGCCGTTCCAGGTGCGCCGCACGATCGCCAGCACCAGGTCGGCGGCCGGGATGGCGATCAGCGTCAGCGGCAGCAGCAGCGGGATGTACACCGGCACCATCGCGTGCACCGCCTCGCGCACCGAACCCGCGTTGCTGGTGATCACGTCCGGGTCCACCTGGCCGGTGATCGAGATCGCGGAGGCGGCCATCACCAGTCCGATCAGCATGGAGCCCGAGTCCCCCATGAAGATCCGCGCCGGATGGATGTTGTGCGGCAGGAAGCCCATGCAGATGCCGATGAGGATGGCACTGAACAGGGTCGCCGGAGCGGCGTTCTCCACCCCGTACCCGAACCACAGCCGGTAGGCGTACATGAAGAACGCGATCGCCGCGATGCCCACCATGCCCGCGGCCAAACCATCAAGCCCGTCAACGAAGTTGACGGCGTTGATGGTGATGACGACCAGCGCCACCGTCAGCAGCGTGGACTGCATCGGGCTGAGCGACACCGGGCCGATGCCGGGCACCGGCAGGTAGAGGATCGTCAGCCCCTGCATCACCATCACGCCCGCGGCGATCATCTGGCCGCCGAGCTTGATCAGCGCGTCCACGCCCCACTTGTCGTCCAGCACACCGAGCAGCCAGATCAGCCCGGCGCCCGACAGCAGTGCGCGCGGCTCGTTGGAGAGGTTGAACACATCACCGAGATTGGGCAGCGACGACGCCACCAGCAGCCCCGCGCACAACCCGCCGAACAGCGCGATGCCCCCGAGCCGCGGCGTCGGCTCCCGGTGCACGTCACGTGCCCGGATCTCCGGCATCGCGCCCGCGGCAATGGCGAACTTCCGCACCGGCCCGGTCAGCAGATACGTGACCGCCGCTGCGACGCAGAGTGTCAGGAGGTATTCGCGCACAGCGTCACACCTTATTCGCCTCCGAGCCGGGAGCGTGAACAAAGATGAGGACACACAGGAACCCCGAACGGTTCCACAGCGTCTTCACATTGATCACAGTGGTGATCGGCTGTCGCATCACAACCGGGTGTACGGCGGGAACGCGGCAGCCAGTTCGGCGGCCTCCCCCGCCACTCCCTCCTCTCCACGCAGCGCCCGCCCCAGCAGTTTCGCGATCCGTTCCATCTCGGACTCGCGCATGCCCTGGGTGGTCACCGCCGCTGTGCCCAGCCGTATCCCGGAGACCGAACCGGCCGGGGCCGGGTCGGACGGCAGGGCGCACTTGTCCAGCGAGATCCGGGCCGCCGCGCACCGCCCTCGGGCCACCAGGCCGGTCAGCCCGAGCGCGGAGACGTCGACGGTGATCAGGTGGGTGTCGGTGCCGCCGGTCTGCGGGATCAGCTCCTGCGCGCCGAGCGCCGCCGCGAGCACCTGGGCGTTGGCGACCACCTGGTGTGCGTAGCCCGCGAAGGCGGGCGTGGCGGCCTCGCCGAGGGCGACCGCGGTGGCCGCCACGGTGTGCATCTGCGGGCCGCCCTGGGTGAACGGGAAGACCGCGCGGTCGACGCGGTCGGCCAGCTCCGAGCCGCACAGGATGATGCCGCCGCGCGGGCCGCGCAGCGTCTTGTGCGTGGTGGCGCACACCACGTCGGCGTACGGCACCGGGCTGGGCGCGGCGCCGCCCGCCACCAGGCCCAGGGTGTGCGCGGCGTCCACGATCAGGTAGGCGCCCACCTCGTCGGCGATCTCCCGGAACGCCGCGTAGTCGATGTGCCGGGGGTACGAGGTGGAGCCCGCCACGATCGCCTTGGGACGGCGGGCCTGCGCCAGGTCGCGCAGCTGCCGGTAGTCGATCAGGCCGGTTCCGGGGTCCACCCCGTACCCGGTGAAGTCGAACCACCGGCCGGAGAAGTTCGCCGGGCTGCCGTGCGTGAGGTGGCCGCCGTGCGGCAGCGACATCGCCAGTACGGCGTCACCGGGCACCAGAAGGGCCGCGTACGCCGCCAGGACGGCCGAGGAGCCGGAGTAGGGCTGGACATTGGCGTGCGCGCAGCCGAACAGCGCACAGGCCCGTTCGATGGCCATCCGCTCGGCGAGGTCGACCAGTTCGCAGCCGCCGTGGTGGCGGTGGCCCGGGTAGCCCTCGGCGTACTTGTTGGCGAGCGGGGAGCCGAGTACCGCGAGCACCGCGGGTGAGGCGAAGTTCTCGGCGGCGATCAGCTGGAGTCCGGCGGTCTGGCGCTCGTACTCGGCGAGCAGGACGCCCGCCAGCTCCGGGTCCTGGCGGCGCAGTACATCGAAGTCCGCGGCGTGCGCGGCGGCGTACGGCGCCGTGTGGGCGTCCGTCTCGGGGCTGGTGCCGGCAACCGCCATGGATCCACGATAGGCGCGCCACCGCGGTGGCGCGCCTTGACCGTTAGGTCCGGGTTGCGGGGATTCTTCCGCGGAGCGCGCCCCGATCCCCGACGGCCCTCAGCTCACCCGTGACGGGACGCCGGTGAGGGCCGTCACGACCGGGTCCAGGGCGGAGTGGATCTCCGCGCCGATGTGGCGGAAGACGGTGACCGGCGCGCCGTACGGGTCGTAGACCTCGTCGTCCTCCGCGTTGGGCGCCTGGAGCCAGCCGCGCAGCGCCGCCGCCGCGCGGACCAGCGCGCGGGCGCGGTCGATCACGCAGCCGTCCGGCAGCGTCGCCGGGTCTATCGCCCGGACCAGCCGGGTGAACTCCTTGAGCGTGAAGGTGCGCAGGCCCGCCGCGTGGCCCATGGACACCACCTGGGCGCGGTGGTCGCGGGTGGCGGTGAGCACCAGGTCGGCCTCGATGACGTGGTCGTCGACGAGTTCCCGGCCGCGGAAGCCGTCCGGGTCCGCGCCGTACTCGCTCAGCACGGTGGCCGCGTGCGTCTCCATGGGCGCGCCGACATGGCCCCAGGTGCCCGCGCTGCGCAGCGCGATCTGGGACGCGCCGTCGCCCAGCCTGCGGTCGAGCTCCAGCCGGGTCAGCCGCTCGGCCATCGGCGACCGGCAGACGCTTCCGGTGCACACGTACAGCACGCGGAAACGGTCCTCCGCGTCAGTTCCGCCCGTTATGCCCCGCTCGTCAGGGCGGGTCAGCACCATGGGTCCGCCCCGCCGCGGTAACAGCTGCTGGTGCCGCTCACGCCGACTCCTCCAGCTCGGGTACGACCTCGCGCAGCTGCGCGGCGCTGAGCGCACCGGCCCGCAGCAGCACCGGTACCTTGCCGGTGACGTCCACGATCGAGGACGGCACGGCGTCCGGGGTCGGGCCGCCGTCGAGGTAGACGGAGACCGAGTCGCCGAGCATGTTCTGGGCGGCGTCGCAGGTCTGCGGGGACGGCTGTCCGGTCAGGTTGGCGCTGGAGACGGCCATCGGCCCGGTCTCGGTGAGCAGTTCGATGGCGACCGGGTGCAGCGGCATCCGGATCGCGACCGTGCCGCGGGTGTCGCCGAGGTCCCACTGGAGCGACGGCTGGTGGCGGGCGACCAGGGTCAGCGCGCCCGGCCAGAACGCGTCCACCAGCTCCCACGCCAGCTCGGAGAAGTCGGTGACCAGGCCGTGCAGCGTGTTGGGGGAGCCGACCAGCACCGGCGAGGGCATGTTGCGGCCCCGGCCCTTGGCCTGCAGCAGGTCGCCGACCGCCTCGCCGTTGAAGGCGTCCGCGCCGATGCCGTACACGGTGTCGGTGGGCAGCACCACGAGCTCACCGCGGCGCACCGCCGAGGCGGCCTCACGCAGCCCGGTGGCGCGGTCGGACGCGTCGGAGCAGTCGTAACGCCGAGCCATTAGCTGTCCTCCATCTGATGGACCTGGGGGTTGTACGGGGGTTCCGGGTTCACGACGTCGCCCTGCGGGCGGTGGTACTGCGATCTTCCGGAGGACAACCCCCGGAACCCCGGCCTTCGAGGGCGGGGTGATCCAGCGTGGTCATGGCGTCGCCTTACGGGCGGTCGTGAATCTCGGGCGGTTGTTCAGGTCGCGGTGGTCGGCCGCGTCGGCCCAGCCGGTCTCCTCGTTGAAGATCCAGGGGACCTGGTGGCCCTGGGTGTCGGCGTGTTCCACCACCACGACACCGCCGGGCCGCAGCAGCCGGTGCGCGGTGCGCTCCAGGCCGCGGATGGTGTCCAGACCGTCCTCGCCGGAGAAGAGGGCGAGCTGCGGATCATGGTCCCTGGCCTCGGGCGCCACGTACTCCCACTCGGTCAGCGGGATGTACGGCGGGTTGCTGATCACCAGGTCGAACTGGCCGTTCAACTCGGGCAGCGCGGACAGCGCGTCCCCCTGGTGCAGCGTCACCCGGGAGCCCTCGACGTTCTTGCGCGTCCAGTGCAGCGCGCCCTCGTCCAGCTCCACCGCGTGCACCCGGGACCGCGGCACCTCCTGCGCCAGCGCCAGCGCGATCGCGCCGGAGCCGGTGCACAGGTCGACGATGAGCGGCTCGGCGACGTCCATCGCCCGTACCGCGTCTATCGCCCAGCCGACCACCGACTCGGTCTCCGGCCGGGGCACGAACACCCCTGGCCCGACCTGGAGTTCCAGGTACCGGAAGAAGGCGCGGCCGGTGATGTGCTGGAGCGGCTCGCGGTTCTCCCGCCGGGCGACCGCCTCCCAGTACCGGGCGTCGAAGTCGGCGTCGGCGACGTTGTGCAGCTCACCGCGCTTGACCCCGTGCACGTACGCGGCCAGTTCCTCCGCGTCGAAACGGGGTGAGGGCACACCGGCATCGGCCAACCGCTGGGTGGCCTGGGCCACCTCCGCGAGCAGCAGGTTCACGCGCGATCCGTCCTTCTCGGTGAGCCGTTTTGGGCGGCCTTACTGTGCCGCGGCCAGCTTCGCCGCGGCGTCGGCGTCGACGCACGCCTGGATGACGGCGTCGAGGTCCCCGTCGAGTACCTGGTCCAAGTTGTACGCCTTGAAGCCCACCCGGTGGTCCGAGATCCGGTTCTCGGGGAAGTTGTACGTCCGGATCCGCTCCGAGCGGTCCACGGTGCGGACCTGGCTGCGGCGCGCGTCCGACGCCTCCCGCTCGGCCTCCTCCTGGGCGGCGGCCAGCAGCCGGGAACGCAGGATGCGCATCGCCTGCTCCTTGTTCTGCAGCTGGCTCTTCTCGTTCTGGCAGGAGACCACGATGCCGGTGGGCAGGTGGGTGATGCGCACCGCGGAGTCGGTGGTGTTCACCGACTGGCCGCCGGGGCCCGACGAGCGGTAGACGTCGATACGCAGGTCGTTGGTGCTGATCTCCACCTCGACCTCCTCGGCCTCCGGGGTGACCAGCACACCCGCGGCCGAGGTGTGGATCCGGCCCTGGGACTCGGTGGCGGGCACCCGCTGTACCCGGTGCACGCCGCCCTCGTACTTCAGCCGGGCCCAGACGCCCTGGCCGGGCTCGCTGTTGCCCCTGGCCTTGACCGCGACCTGTACGTCCTTGTAGCCGCCGAGGTCGGACTCGTTGGAGTCCAGGATCTCGGTCTTCCAGCCGACCCGCTCGGCGTACCGCAGGTACATCCGCAGCAGGTCTCCGGCGAACAGCGCGGACTCCTCGCCGCCCTCGCCCGCCTTGACCTCAAGGATCACGTCCTTGTCGTCGTTGGGGTCACGCGGCACCAGCAGCAGTCGCAGCCGGTCGGTGAGCCCCTCGCGGTGCTGCTCCAACTGCTTGACCTCAGCGGCGAACTCCGGGTCGGCCTGGCCGAGTTCACGGGCGGTCTCGATGTCGTCGCCCGCCTGCTTCCACTCCCGGTACGTGCCGACTATGGGGGTCAGCTCGGCGTAACGCTTGTTGAGCCTGCGCGCCTCGGCCTGGTCGGCGTGGACCGCCGGGTCGGCAAGCCGCTTCTCGAGGTCGGCGTGCTCGCCGATCAGTTCCTCGACCGCCTCGAACATCTTCGGTTCCCTTGTTACGTACGGGATTGGGGACGAACGCCAAAAAGCCGGTCCGGCCGCCCCCGAGCAGGGGCGACCGAGGACCGGCGTACGGACCCGCTACTTCTTGGCGGAACCGGCGTTCTTGCCGAAGCGGGCCTCGAAGCGGGCGACGCGACCGCCGGTGTCGAGGATCTTCTGCTTGCCGGTGTAGAAGGGGTGGCACTCGGAGCACACGTCGGCACGGATGGTGCCGTCGGCGACGGTGCTACGGGTGGTGAACGACGCGCCACAGGTGCAGCTGACCTGGGTCTCGACGTACTCCGGGTGAATCTCGCGCTTCAAGGGATCTCCTAGGTTCGGGAGGGCGCCGGGTCGCACCGCGGGATTGCGGGACGTGAACCGGGGCCGACGTACCAGTCTGCCAGCACTGGCCCGTACTCCCAAAACCGGGAGCCCGGACCACCTATTCCCGGCCGGGATCCGGGAGCGGGGCACCGGACGAAACGCCTACTTCACCCAGCCGCGCGCCAGTGCCTCGTCCCCGGCGGAGCCCTGCTTGGCCCGCGCCGGAACCGGGCGGTCCGCCCGGAGCGCCGACCAGACGAGTTCGGCCTTGCCCTCCATGGGGACGACCCGGTTCGGATCGGTCTGGTCGTACTGGACCGGCATGGTCACCATGTCCAGATCACCGGACCCGATGTCCTTCAGGCTCGACGCGAAGCCCGCCAGCGCGTTCACCGACGCCAGCTCGGAGTCGGTGGTGAGCGCCTTGGTCGCGGTGTCCGCGACGTCGTAGAGCTTGGCCGGGTTGGTCAGCATCCCCACGTCGTGCGCCTGGCCCAGCAGCGCCTTGACGAACGCCTGCTGCAGCTGGATGCGGCCCAGGTCGCTGCCGTCCCCCACACCGTGCCGGGTGCGGACCAGGCCCAGCGCCTGCTCGCCGTCGAGGTTGTGGGTGCCGGCCGGCAGGTCGAGGTGGCTGTCCTTGTCGTTGATCGGCTTGGTGGTGGTGACCGGCACCCCGCCCATCGCGTTGATCAGGTTCTTGAAGCCGGTGAAGTCCACCTCGATGTAGTGGTCCATGCGGATCCCGGTCATCGACTCGACCGTCTTGACCGCGCAGGCCGGGCCGCCGACCGAGTACGCGTCGTTGAACATGTCGCTGGGCGAGGCGGGCACCGTGGTCCCGTCGGACTTGGTGCAGGCCGGGCGGTGGACGAGGGTGTCCCGCGGAATGCTCACCACCGTGGCCTTGCGGTGGCCGTTGTACAGGTGGACGATCATCGCGGTGTCGGACCGGGCGCCGCCCTCGTCCCGGCCGTACTGGCCGTTCTTGCCGGCCCGCGAGTCGGAGCCGAGCACGAGGATGTCCATCGAGCCGTTGTCGATGTTCTTCGGGCGGTCCTTGCCCAGCTGGGCGTTGATGTCGACGCCGGTGATGTTGCCGTTCAGCCTGAGGTAGACGTACCCGAGGCCCACGCCACCGAGGACCACGGCCCCGGCGAGCGCCCAAGCGGTGATCCGCAGCGCCCTGCGGCGCGGCTTGCGGCGACGGCCCGGGCCGCGCAGTATGCGGCCGGTCGTCGGCTTGTCGTTGTCGCCCATCTGCCCTCGCTTCTTCCTCCGGCTACCCCCAATCGCCACGCGAATGCCGTCGTAACGGACCATTCCGGGGTGTCAGACGTCTGCTCGCTCCGCACCAGTTCCAGTCCCTGAAGTGGCGAACGTCTCGTATGCCTGCCTTGCACCGGCACACAGCGAGGGCAGAAGGAGGACAGAGGAAAAGGGGCCGCCCCCGTCACCGAAGTGACGGGGGCGGCCCCGGCGGCACAACTCGCCTGTCAGTCGCCGCCGTTGCCCGGCGTCGTCTTGGCGATCTGCATCAGGAACTCGGCGTTGGACTTGGTCTGCTTCATCTTGTCCAGCAGCAGCTCGATCGCCTGCTGCGAGTCCAGCGCGTGCAGCACCCGGCGCAGCTTCCACACGATGCTGAGCTCCTCCGGCGCCAGCAGGATCTCCTCCTTGCGGGTGCCGGACGGGTCGACGTCCACCGCGGGGAAGATCCGCTTGTCGGCGAGCTTGCGGTCCAGCCGCAGCTCCATGTTGCCGGTGCCCTTGAACTCCTCGAAGATCACCTCGTCCATCCGCGAGCCGGTCTCGACCAGCGCGGTGGCCAGGATGGTCAGCGAACCGCCGTCCTCGATGTTGCGCGCGGCACCGAAGAACTTCTTCGGCGGGTACAGCGCGGTGGAGTCCACACCACCGGACAGGATGCGGCCGGAGGCGGGCGCGGCCAGGTTGTACGCCCGGCCCAGACGGGTGATGGAGTCCAGCAGCACGACCACGTCGTGGCCCAGCTCCACCAGGCGCTTGGCGCGCTCGATGGCCAGCTCCGCGACCGTGGTGTGGTCCTCGGCCGGGCGGTCGAAGGTCGAGGAGATGACCTCGCCCTTGACCGACCGCTGCATGTCGGTGACCTCTTCCGGACGCTCGTCGACCAGGACGACCATCAGGTGGCACTCGGGGTTGTTGTGGGTGATCGCGTTGGCGATCGCCTGCATGATCATGGTCTTGCCGGTCTTCGGCGGGGCCACGATCAGACCGCGCTGGCCCTTGCCGATCGGCGCGACCAGGTCGATGATCCGCGGGGTCAGCTGGTTCGGCTCGTTCTCCAGCCGCAGCCGCTCCTGCGGGTACAGCGGGGTGAGCTTGCCGAACTCCGGCCGCCCCCGGCCGGTTTCGGGCGCCATGCCGTTCACGGAGTCGAGCCGGACGAGGGCGTTGAACTTCTCCCGTCGCTCGCCGTCCTTCGGCTGCCGCACCGCACCGGTGACGTGGTCGCCCTTGCGCAGGCCGTTCTTGCGGACCTGGGCCAGCGAGACGTACACGTCGTTCGGGCCCGGCAGGTAGCCGGAGGTGCGGATGAACGCGTAGTTGTCCAGGATGTCGAGGATGCCGGCGACCGGGATCAGCACGTCGTCCTCGGCCAGCTGCGGCTCGCCCGCGAAGTCCTCCCGGCCCCGGCGGCCGCGACGGTCGCGATACCGGCCCCGGCGACCACGGCGGCCGCCCTCGAAGTCATCGTCGCCCTGACCCTGTCGGTCTTGTCGGTCCTGGCGGTCCTGGCGGTCGCCCTGACCGGCGGCGCCCTCCTCGCCACGGCGGCGGTCCCGCTGGCGGTCCCTGCGGCCCTCGCGGTCACCGCGCTCGCCGCGCTCCTGGCGGTCGCCCTTCTGGCGGTCCCGGCGGCCCTCGCGGTCGCCCTGGCCCTGTTCGGCGGCCTCGCCCTTGCCCTGCTCGGCGGGCGCGGCCTTGGGCTCGACGGTGGCGGTGGCCGTGGCGGCGGACTGCTCGGCGGCCTTCGGCTCGGCCTTCTCGGCGACGGCCTTGTCGGCGGCGGTACGGCGGCCACGGCGCTCGGCGGCGGGCTTCTCACCGGCGGGCTGGCCCGGAATGTCGATCTGCTGCTGGCCCTCGGCGGGCGCGGCCTTGGGCTCGGCGGCGGCCTCACCGGTGCGCGTCCGCGAGGTGGTGCGGCGCTTGGGCTTCTCGGCGGCGGGCGCGGCGGCGGTCGAGCCGCCGCCCGCCTGCCGCTCCTTGATGACCTCGATCAACTGGCCCTTGCGCATCCGCGCGGTGCCCTTGATTCCGAGTGCCGAGGCCACCTGCTGGAGCTCAGCGAGGACCATGCCCTCAAGGCCGGTGCCAGACCGGCGACGCCTGGTGGCAGTACCGCTGGCAGGCGCGGCGGCATCGGATGCGGCGGCAGCGCTGTCTGCGCGCATCAGATCGGTGGTGTCGCTCACGAAGGGTCCTTCCCTGGAGCGGGCGTCGGCCTGATCGGCTCGGCGACCGGTTGTGCTGTCCGGATTCCGGGCTTTCGTTGCGGTGCCCGGATCCGGGGCGGTGGTCCGCCTGATGGCGGGAGAAATAACTGCGTGGTGGTTTCGGTGCGATGAGGTCACACGAAGATGGCCGATCCTTCGCACCTAACTCCGGAGCGTGCTCGGCACTGCAAAGGCAGGCTGCTCAGGCAGTGTGGGAGGCTCCCGGAAGAATGGCGGTCCCGCGACGGAACACCCCGATACGGGACACACAGCACCGCGGCACCATACACATGCATGGTCCGTCGAGTGCAGACTTGAGGTTAACACTACCTGATCCAACAAATATTCCCCCTCTCCGCGCCCGGCAATCGTGCTTCGGGACTGTGCCGGTCGTACCGCCGGTGCGGCGGGTACGGGGCGCGGTGCTGCCGCGCGCAGTTCTTCCCTTGTCGCCCATTGGCTCAAACCCCCGCCTCGTCCCCCGGGTCATTGGACGGCCGCTCCCGAGGCGTCCGTACCCGCACTGGCCAACGGGAGCACACAGGCCCCCGAAGCATCCATCGTCAGCCGGTTGGCCGCCCAGCCCGCTCCGGCCACCGCCGCCACCTTGTCCGCCGTAGCGTCCTCCGCCAGCGCCAGTACGGTAGGCCCGGCACCGGAGATGACGGCCGGTACGCCATCCGCGCGCAACCGGTTGACCAGCGCGACGCTCTCCGGCATCGCCGGTTCCCGGTACTCCTGGTGCAGCCGGTCCTCGGTGGCCGCCAGCAGCAGTTCCGGGCGCCGGGTCAGCGCCTCCACCAGCAGCGCGGCGCGCCCGGCGTTGACCGCCGCGTCCACGTGCGGAACGGTGCGCGGCAGCAGTCCCCGCGCGGTCTCGGTGAGCACCGGCTTGGCCGGTACGAAGACCACCGGGACGACGGACGGCGCCGGGTCCATCCGGATCGCTCTGGCCGCTCCGGACTCGGTCCAGGCCAGAGTGAATCCGCCGAGCAGACAGGCCGCCACGTTATCCGGGTGGCCCTCGATCTCCGTGGCCAGTTCCAGCATCGCCGTGTCGTCCAGCCGCTCGGGCCCGCCTATCGTCACCGCGCGGGCGGCCATGATGCCCGCGCAGATGGCGGCGGACGACGAGCCCAGGCCGCGGCCGTGCGGAATGCGGTTGGCGCACACCACCTCAAGGCCCCGCGGCTGTCCGCCGAGCAGGTCGAAGGTGGTGCGCAGGGACCGTACGACCAGGTGCCGCTCGTCGCGGCTGAGGGTGTCGGCGCCTTCCCCCGCGATGTCGACGTGCAGCCCGCAGTCGGCGACCCGGACCACGACGTCGTCGTACAGTCCCAGGGCCAGGCCGAGGGCGTCGAAGCCCGGTCCGAGGTTGGCGCTGGTCGCGGGGGTGCGCACTCGGACGGCGGCTGCGCGGAAGGCTGGACCGGCCATCGGTCGAAGAGTCTCCTTGTGTGGCAAGTGCAGTGCTGCCTCGGGGCCTTGGCGTCATCGGCCGATGGCAACGCGAGGGCTTGTCCGTCGCCCGGAGGCGAACGGTGGCGACACGGGCCAATGCCAATGGCATGGGCCGGAGCGGCACACGACGGCGCCGATAGGTGCCAGCCTATCGAAGGAAGGTTCTGCTGCGACATAGGGCGCACACACGGCGCGCGATGCGTGTCGCACGCCGTGCCATGCGCTCCCCGCAGGTCGGGCGGTCCTTCGACGGGTCGCGGTGATCGCGGCCGCTGACAGCTGCCCCGACACCGCCGGTCCACACCATCGTGGTCGCTCACCGTCGCGGCGGCCTTCCTCCGGGGGCAAGCCCCCACGGTCCCGGGAGGAGGCTTACGCCAACCCCAGCCGCTCGGCCGCGGCGTCGGCGTCCACCGGAACGGTGATCGGCTGCGGTGCGCCGGCGACCGCCCAGTCCGGGTCCTTCAGGCCGTTTCCGGTCACCGTGCAGACGATCCGCTGGCCCGGGTCGACCCTGCCCTCCTCCGCGGCCTTGAGCAGACCGGCCACCGAGGCGGCCGAGGCAGGTTCCACGAAGACGCCCTCACGCGAGGCCAACAGCCGGTAGGCCGACAGGATTTGACGGTCCGTCACAGCTTCGATCAGGCCGCCGGACTCGTCCCTGGCCGCCTCCGCGAACTTCCAGGAGGCGGGGTTGCCGATCCGGATCGCGGTGGCGATGGTCTGCGGGTTGCGCACCGGGGCACCGGTGACGATCGGCGCGGAACCGGCTGCCTGGAATCCCCACATCCGGGGCGTACGGGTGGCCATGCCGTCGGCCGCGTACTCCCGGTAGCCCTTCCAGTAGGCGGTGATGTTGCCCGCGTTGCCCACCGGGAGCACATGGATGTCGGGCGCGTCGCCGAGCGCGTCCACGATCTCGAACGCGGCGGTCTTCTGCCCCTCGATGCGCACCGGGTTGACCGAATTCACCAGCGCCACCGGGTACTTCTCGGACAGTCCGCGGGCGAGATCCAGACAGTCGTCGAAGTTCCCGTCGACCTGGAGGATCCGCGAGCCGTGCACCAGCGCCTGGCCCATCTTGCCGAGCGCGATCTTCCCCTGCGGAACCAGCACCGCGCAGACCATCCCGGCCCGTACCGCGTAAGCCGCCGCGGACGCCGAGGTGTTGCCGGTGGACGCGCAGATCACCGCCTGGGCACCGGCCTCCTTGGCCTTGGAGATGGCCATGGTCATGCCGCGGTCCTTGAACGAACCGGTGGGGTTGGCCCCCTCGACCTTCAAGTAGACGTCACAGCCGGTGCGTTCGGAGAGCAGCTGCGCGGGAACGAGCGGGGTGCCACCCTCCAGCAGCGTGACCACGGGGGTCTCGGCGGTCACCGGGAGCCGGTCCCGGTACTCCTCGATGATGCCGCGCCACTGGTGGGTGCCGGACATTCGTGGCCGATCGACAACTGCGTTCATCTCGGATTACTCCCCTTCCACACGCATGATGCTCGCGACGCCCCGTACGGTGTCGAGTTTCCGCAGGGCCTCGACGGTCGCCGACAGGGCGGCGTCGGGCGCGCGGTGGGTGACGACGACGAGCGACGCCTCGCCGCCCGCCCCTCGCCCGCCGCCCTCGAACGAGGCGCCTTCGGCGCCGCTGTGACGTTCCTTGGCCTGCTGGCGGACCGTGTCGATGGACACGTCGTGCTCCGCGAAGACCGTGGCGACCTGGGCGAGTACGCCGGGTTTGTCGGCCACGTCCAGGCTGATGTGGTAGCGCGTGACCACCTCGCCCATCGGGCTCACCGGCAGCTGGGTGTACGCGGACTCGCCCACGCCGGTGGTGGTCGCCAGCTTGTTGCGGCAGGCCGCCACCAGGTCGCCGAGGACCGCGGAGGCGGTCGGCGCGCCGCCCGCGCCGGGCCCGTAGAACATCAACTGCCCGGCCGCGTCGGCCTCCACGAAGACCGCGTTGTACGCCTCGCGGACGCTGGCCAGCGGGTGGCTGAGCGGGATCATCGCCGGGTGGACGCGCGCGGTCACCGACCTGCCGTCCGCGCTGCGCTCGCAGATCGCCAGCAGCTTGACCGTGCAGCCCATCCGCTTGGCCGAGGCGATGTCGGCGGCGGTGACCTCGGTGAGGCCCTCGCGGTGCACGTCGTCGATGGTGACGCGGGTGTGGAAGGCGATCCCGGCCAGGATCGCGGCCTTGGCGGCGGCGTCGAACCCCTCGACGTCGGCGGTCGGGTCGGCCTCCGCGTAACCCAGCGCGGTGGCCTCGTCCAGCGCCTCGGAGTACCCGGCGCCGGTGCTGTCCATCCGGTCGAGGATGAAGTTGGTGGTGCCGTTGACGATGCCCAGCACCCGGTTGACCTTGTCACCGGCGAGCGACTCGCGCAGCGGCCGGATCAGCGGGATGGCACCGGCCACCGCGGCCTCGTAGTACAGGTCCACGCCGTGCTCCACGGCGGCGGCGTGCAGCGTGGCGCCGTCGGCGGCGAGCAGCGCCTTGTTGGCGGAGACCACGCTGGCTCCGTGCTCGAACGCCGTGGTGATCAGGGTGCGCACCGGCTCGATGCCGCCGATGACCTCCACCACCACGTCGATGTCGCCGCGTTTGACCAGGGCGGTGGCGTCGGTGGTGATCAGCTCGGCGGGTACGCCCTTGCGCACCCGGTCCGGTCGGCGCACCGCGATCCCGGCCAGCTCCACCGGGGCGCCGATCCGGGCCGTGAGGTCGTCCGCGTGCGTCGTCATGATGCGCGCCACCTCTGAGCCGACCACTCCACAGCCCAGCAGCGCCACCTTCAGCGGACGCGTACGCATCATCCGACCTCGTCTCTCAGCAATTCCTTGAACAACTTTTTGAGTTTAAGCTGCAACCAGTCCTGTCAGTCTCGCCGACCGGACGGAGGATTCCCTCCCCCGTCCAGCATCCGAGACCAGGATCTTGCTAGCCGATATCGAGCCGCAGAAGATCCTCCTCCGTCTCCCGCCGCACGATCACCCGCGCCTGCCCGTCCTTGACCACCACCACCGGGGGGCGCAGCGCGTGGTTGTAGTTGCTGGCCATGGAACGGCAGTACGCGCCCGTGGCGGGCACCGCCAGCAGATCGCCCGGCGCCAGGTCCGAGGGCAGGAACGCGTCCCGCACCACGATGTCACCGGACTCACAGTGCTTTCCGACCACCCGGGTGAGCATCGGCGCCGCGTCGGAGGAACGGGAGACCAACGCCACGCTGTACTCGGCGTCGTAGAGCGCGGTGCGGATGTTGTCCGACATACCGCCGTCAACGCTGACGTAGGTACGCAGACCCTCCAGCGGCTTGATGGTGCCGACCTCGTACAGCGTGAACGCCGTCGGGCCGACGATCGCCCGGCCGGGCTCAACCGACAGCCGCGGCACGGAAAGCCCGGCCGCCGCGCACTCCCGGGTGACGATCTCGGCCAGCGCCTTGGCGATCTCGTGCGGCTCGCGCGGGTCGTCCTCCGAGGTGTAGGCGATGCCCAGACCGCCGCCGAGGTCGATCTCCGGCAGCTCCACACCGTGCTCGTCCCGCACCTGCTTCAGCAGCCCGACCACGCGGTGCGCGGCCACCTCGAACCCCGAGGTGTCGAAGATCTGCGATCCGATGTGCGAGTGGATGCCGATGAGTTCGAGGCTGTCCAGCATCAGCGTCCGGCGCACCGCCTCGGCGGCCTGGCCGTCGGCCAGCGCCACGCCGAACTTCTGGTCCTCGTGGGCGGTGGCGATGAACTCGTGGGTGTGCGCCTCGACGCCGACGGTCACCCGGATCTGCACCCGCTGCCGCTTGCCGAGCCGCTCGGCGATCCCGGCGACCCGGACGATCTCCTGGAACGAGTCGAGCACTATCCGCCCGACGCCCGCCTCGACCGCCCGCTCGATCTCCCGGACGCTCTTGTTGTTGCCGTGCAGCGCGATCCGCTCGGCGGGCATACCGGCCGACAGCGCGGTGGCCAACTCCCCCTCGGAGCAGACGTCGAGGTTGAGCCCCTCCTCGTGCAGCCAGCGCACCACCGCACGGGAGAGGAAGGCCTTGCCCGCGTAGAAGACGTCGGCGTCCGGGCCGAACGCCTCCCGCCAGGCGCGGCAGCGGCCCCGGAAGTCGTCCTCGTCGAGAACGTACGCCGGAGTGCCGAACTCCGCGGCCAGCGACCGGACATCGATCCCGCCCACCTCGGCCGCGCCGTCGGCGTTGCGGGTGACGGTACGGGACCAGACCTTCGGGTCGAGCGCGTTGAGGTCGGTGGGCGGCGCGGTGTAGTGGCCCTCGGGCAGAACGTCGGCGTAGCGGGGCCCAGCGGGGTGTGCGGAACGGGACATGGTGCTCTGAAACTCCTCAGAGGTGTTCGGGCGCGGAGACGCCGAGCAGGGTCAGGCCGCCCGCGAGCACCGTCCCGGCCGCTTCGGCGAGCGACAGCCGGGCCCGGTGGGCGGCCGAGGGTTTCTCGTCACCGCGGGGCAGATGCGGACACATGTCATGGCAGGCGAAGAAGGCGTCGGCCGTCTGCTCCAGGTGCCGGGCGACCCGGTCCGGGGAGCGGTGCCGGGCGGCGGCCTCCACGATGCGCGGGAAGTCGGCGATCACACCGAGCAGCCGGTGCTCCGCCGGATGCCCGTAGCGGCCGTCGGGATCCGGCGCGATGCCCAGGTCCCGGGCGTTGCGCAGCAGGGCACGGGTACGGGCATGGGCGTACTGGACGCGGAAGAGGGGGTTCGACTCCCGCTGGGCCAGGAGCTCGGCGGGGTCCAGCCGGGGGAGGTCGCCGGGGGGCGGGCGCAGCAGGGCCCAGCGGGTGGCGTCGGGAGTCAGGGCCGAGAGGCGTTCGGCGCGGGCGCCCGGGTCGGCGGTGGGGTACTCATGCCCCGAGCGTGCTGGCCGTACCCGTACCGCCTCCGGTGGCCCCTCCTGCGCCCCGCACGCCCGCAGCAGCCGGTTGCCCGCCTCGGCTACGGCTGCGGCACGCGGTTCGCCGTCGTGTGTGAGGGTGACGCGGGTACCGGCCAACGAGCTGTTGCGGCCGTAGGCCGCGCCCCGCGCCAGCACCTCCCGTACCAGTCCGGCGTGCGCGGCGGCTTCGAGCGTGATGTTCAGGAACCCCGGATCGGCGATCTCCACCCGGGCGATCCCGGGGCAGCGGGCGAGCCGCCCGGCCAGGATCTCCGCGACCTGCCGCGGCTGCCGCCCCGCCGCCCTGGCGAGCCGCAGCGCAACGTTGGTCGCGTAGTCCCCCTGCCGCGGTCCGCGCGGGCGCTCCACGACGACCCGCTCGGGCACGGCCACCCGCAGCTCATCAGCCTCCACGGCATGGCGGACCGTACTCAGCACGGTCCGGGAGAGCTCGGCGGGGGTCACAAGGAAAGCGTAGGCGAGAAGGGGGGTGGTCCCGCGAATGGGTTTCACGTACTGGGCAGTCGCCTACGAGCACCGGGGGCTCGACGCCGGAAGCCCCTCCGACTCCTCGGCATCGGCCGCGGGACCGGCGTGCATCAGTCGCCGTACCATCCGCACCAGCTCCGCGGGCTCGAACGGCTTGGCGAGGAAAGCATCCACCGCGGCCCGCTCCCCGTCCTCGACCTCCGGCCGACTGCACGCGCTGACGATCGCGATCCGCAGATGCCGGGTGCGCGGATCGGCCCGCAACCGGGCGGCGGCCCGCAGCCCGTCCATCCGCGGCATGACGACGTCCAGGGTGACCACGTCGGGCCGCACCTGGTGCACGATGTCCAGGCACTCCGCACCATCAGCCGCGGTCACGACCTCGAAACCCTCCAGTTCGAGGTTGACCCTGATCAGCTGTCGGATGACCTTGTTGTCGTCGACGACAAGAACCCGCCCGGACGCGCCCTGCACACCTGAAGCCTAGGCGCGCACCACCGGTTGCGTCCGCGTTTTACCCACTTCTTCCCCGTGCGAGGGAGCTTTCCGCAACGCACGGACGCACCCCCGAACCATGCGGTACCCCCCACAAAAACCCTGTACACACCCACCCTCCAGAAGCTGGTAGGGTTCTACCCGTCGCCGCCACAAGGCCGACAAGCCCCCGTAGCTCAGGGGATAGAGCAACGGCCTCCGGAGCCGTGTGCGCAGGTTCGAATCCTGCCGGGGGCACCTTGATTCAGGTGCCGAAAGACCCCGCGCCCAGCGAGAACGCTGGTGGCGGGGTCTTTGTGCATGCGGTGCCATGACGGTGATCACGTACGCGGGTCAGCGTGGCGTTTCGAGGAGGGGGAAACGTGGTGGCCGAGCAGCGCGTGGCATGCGGGTTGTCCCTTGTCGCCGCCGCGGGGATGTTGGCCGGGTGCGGCCACGCGCCGGGCGCGCCTCGGGTGGCGCCGTCGGTGTACTCCACGCCGGATGGGGCCGAGCCGGTCGTTCCGCCGGTGCGGGTTGACCCGTCGGGGCGCATGCTGCGTCTGCGGATTGCCGGTGGTGGCTGTTCGGCCGTTTCGGCCGCGGCTGAGGAGACGGCCACCGTGGTGCGGGTGACGGCTCGCCGGGTTGAGCACGATCCGCCACCAGGTGGCGCCTGCGCCGCAGACGTGCGCATCGACAGCGTCACGGTGCGTCTCCAACGACGGCTGGGTCACAGGGCGTTGGTGGATGGGGCGACCGGGAGGACGATTCGGCCGCTTCCCGATTCGGGGTAGGGCCGCTTCGCTATCGTCGCCCCCATGCTGCTCTGGATCAACGGCCCGTTCGGGGGCGGGAAGACGCAGACCGCGTACGAGCTTCGGCGGCGGTTGGCGGGAAGTGTGGTGTGTGATCCGGAGCATGTGGGGTTCGGGCTGCACCGGATGTTGCCGAAGGGGATGCGGGGGGACTTCCAGGACCTGGTGAGTTGGCGGCATGGGGTGCGGGAGGTGCTGGACCTCGTGCTGCGGCGGCACGGCGGGACGGTCATCGCGCCGATGACGCTGGTCGAGCCGCGCTACTTCGCGGAGATCGTCGGGGAGTTGCGGGCCGCGGGGCACGATGTGCGGCACTTCGCGCTGCTCGCCGAACGGGAGACCGTGCTGCGGCGGCTCAGGGAGCGCGGATGGGGCCGCGGGGTCAAGTGGGAGAGCTTCGCCGTACGGCGGCTCGACGAGTGTCTGGAGCGGCTGGGCGGTGAGGAGTTCGCCGAGCACATCCAGACGGACGCACTGACGGTTCCGCAGGTAGCCGACCGCATCGCCGGGTCAGCCGGGCTGCCCATCGCCCCCGCCACCGGTGGCCCGCTGCGTGGTCGGCTGCGCCGGTACGCGGTCGGCGTTCGGCACATTCGGTTCGACTGAGGCGACCGGGTGGGCCAGTTTGGACGTGTCCACGAACAGGCCCGCGAACGCCAGCACCGCGGCCGTCAGCGCGGGCACGCTGTTGGGGTGGTTGCCGTGCACCGTGACCGCGACGCCGGTGATGACCACACCGGTCAGGCCCACGGCGGTCAGGGTGATCCACACCCAGGCCTCGAAGTCCCGCCAACGCCCCTCCCGGGGCTTGCCGTTGGGGTTGATCACCGCCCCGAACAGTGCCGTGGCCACGATGGACAGGTCCCTGGTCAGCGTCGACAGATCGGTGTTCGCCGTCTTCCACGCGGTCACGCTGAGGAACGACATCAGCGCGAGGAACCCCAGCGCCAGCACGATCGCCGTGACAGCGCGCTGCACGGCGTTGAGCGACGTCCTCACTTGCGCACCGCCTCCACCGCCTCCTCCGCGCAGCCCCAGGAGACCGTGATGCCCGCGCCCCCGTGGCCGTAGTTGTGGACGCACACCGCGCCCTTCAGGTCCGCCGACTCCTCGCGTTCCAGGCGCACTTCGTCGCGCACCGGGCGCAGGCCGGTGCGGTGCTCCAGGACGCGGGCGGTGGCGATCCGGGGGTCGACCGCGGCGCAGCGGTCGATGATGGCCGCGGCCACCGCCGGATCAGGGGTGGTCTCCCACACGTCCTCGCGGGCGGTGCCGCCCAGCAGCAGGCCGTACGGCTGGGGGAAGAGGTAGACCGTTTCCGCGCCCTCGTCGCCCGCGCGCACGAACCACTCGGTCAGGCCCGGGTTCTCCACGATCACCAGCTGGCCCTGGACCGGGCGCACCCGGAGGTCGGGGACGAGGTCGCGGGCGGCCAGGCCGGTGCAGTTGACGATGCGCGGGCAGTGGCGGGCGGCCTCGGCGAGACTGCTGACCGTGCGCTGCTCCAGCGTGCCGCCCGCCGCGACCAGGCGCCGGCAGAGGTAGTCCAGATGCGTGGGCATGTCGACCAGCGGGAGGCTGGCGCGGAAGCCCGAGGTGTATCCGGGCGGGAGCTCGTGCGGCTCGGCCCGCCGCAGATCGCGGACGGTGTCCGTCCAGTACGGCAGCGGAAGATCGCCTTCCAGTGCCTGGACGCCCGGCACCAGGCGGACGCCGGTCTCCTCCGGGCGCCGCGCGAGTTCGCCGAGCACCTCGAAGGTGCGGCGCGACCAGGCGGCGACGCGGTCCCGCGGCTCGATGCGGTACGGCTCCCACAGCGCCCCGGCGACCGCGGACGTGGTGCGGTCCACCGGGTCGCGGCTCCACACCCGTACCCGCGCGCCGGACTCGGCCAGCCGGATGGCCGTGGTCAGTCCGATGACCCCACCGCCGATCACGATCACGTCACATGAGTCGGGTGACATGCCTTGGGCGCTGCCTCTCAGTCGGTCCGGTCTGACACGTTGACGGTGACCCGCTCCCCCGGGCGGCCGTGCACCGGCAACACCCCTACCATTCCCGGTCGTTGGCGGGTGGGCTGGTCGATGAGTATCCCCGATCTCATGGAGACGGAGACTCGGACGCCGTTCGGGAAGGCGGTGGACGGAAGGATGATCTGCGTTTCCGCTCGGCCGATGGTGCGGCGCAGGGTCGCCGTGAGGCGGTATGTGTGGTGTGCCGGGTCGTACAACTCGGTGTCCGGGGTTCCGGACACCGCCGTCGCGTACGGCCAGAACGCCGGCTGCTTGCCGGGAGCGGGGCGGCCGTCGGCGTCGTACCCGCAGTAGCCCGCGCCGCCAGCGGCGCGGCAGTCGTACCACATGGTCCAGCCGGTCGCGAACCGCCGCATGGACGCCACCTGTCGGCTCACCAGCTGGGCGTTGCCGGGGGTGGTGGCGGACGGCGGACCCCACTCGCCGACCAGCACGGGGAGCCGGTGGGCGGCCGGGTAGCGGGTGATGGCCGCCTGGTACGCGGCGATGAAGCCGTCGCCGGGGTTCCAGTCGGCGCCGGACTCGACCGCGGTGTCGTAGTAGTGCGGGGCGTAGCCGAGGCGAGGCGGTCCGACCCGCGGGTCGGTGAAGCCGGGCAGCCGGGTCGGCACGCCCTCCCCGACCAGGACGGTCGGCTCCACGAACAGCCAGGCGCGCTGGTCCACCGCGCGGACCGCGGCGATCGCCCTGCGGTACATCGCGGCGAGCCGTCCGCGCTCCAGCGCGGCGGAGGCGGCGATCTGGACCCTGGGGTCGGTGGGGTCGCCGGGGAACGGCCCGCTCGGCTCGTTGAACAGGTCGTACCCGAGCAGCGAGGGGTGGCCGCGCAGCGCCAGGGCCACCGTCCGGTACCCGGCCGACTGGGCGGCGCGCAGGTCCGGGTCGTCGTACAGGTGCCGGAAGGCGGCCTGAACGGCCGGCTGGAAGTAGTCGGCGAACCAGTCGCCGGGATCGTGGTGAAACGGCAGACCGTCGGTACGGGTGGCCCAGCGCGGCAGTCCGTCGCCGCCGAACCGGGGGCCGTACACGTCCTGGTGCCAGTCGACCAGTACCAGTAGGTGGTAGCGGTCGGCCCAGCTCAGGACGTGGTCGAGGTAGTGCAGGTACGCGGTGTCGTAACGGCCCCTGCGGGGTTCCACGCGGCTCCACTGGATGTCCAGCCGCATGAGGTCGAAGCCGCTGGCGGCGAGTTGGGCCACGGCGGGCTCGGTGACGGCTTCCGTCTTGCCCAGGTTGAGGCCGTGCAGTTGCAGGGCTCGTCCCCGCGCGTCGGCCAGGTAGGTGCGGCCATGAGTGGTGACGGTCCCCGCGGGCGTCTCCAATGGGCGCGCCACGGGCGCCCCCGCTGCCCCGCCGACCGCCCCGGCGGGTGCGGCCGTCCCCAGCACACTCACCGCCGCCGCGCATGCCACGACGATTCGACCCAGTCTCAGACGCAGCCCCAGACCCCGGCACATGGCCCATGAGCATGGCGTCCAATCATGCTCGCGACAAGATGGTGAACACAAGGACTTTGCCCGGCCTTCACTTCGCCCCCCTCCTATCGTCTACAACCGTGTAGTAGGTTGAGGGCACTCGGTCCGGGCGTGGCAGCACCCCCCGGATGCGCCCGGGCCGAGTGTCACCCGGCCCCGGACGTGTGCCCGGCAAGGCCCCGGCGTTCAGCCGCCCGCCACCTCGATGCCCAGCGCGCCCGCCAACGCCGGTGCCATCTCGACGAGTTGAGCACTGTTGATCAGCGCACCCCTCAGCGCGTCGTAGCCGTCGGCGAGGTCGAGTCGGCCGGCCCCTGTCAGGTCGACCCGCTTCAGCGTGGCCCGTGCCAGCCGCAGCCGCTCCAGCGCCGTGCCGGGGAACGACACGTCGGTCAGCCGGGCGCCGCCCAGGTCGACGTCGCGCAGCACGCAGTCCTCGAAGCGGACCTCGCGCAGGGTGGCCGCCCGCAGGTTGACCGAGTCGAACTTGCACTGGCGGAAGGTCACCCGGCGCAGCTGGGCACCGTGGGCCTCGGCGCCCGCCAGTACGCAGGAGTCGGCCGTGGAGTCAAGCCAGTTGGTCTGCGCGCAGTCGGTGCCGACCAGGCGGGTGCCCTGTATCCACACCTCGTTGAAGCGGGCGGCGCGCAGCGAGCCACCGGTTATCGCGCACTGCGTGATGGCGCATTCGAGGAACAGCGTGTCCTCGGCCCGCTCGTCCTGGAGGGTGAGGTCGTCGAGCCGCACCGTGTCGTACCGCCGGCCAGCGGCCAGCCCGCCGCGGTGCGGCTGGAGCAGCTCGGCGTACGGCAGGTCGGCGAGTTCCCGTGGCGCGTTCATGGGGACACGCTAGCGAGGGGCTCTGACAGTCGCCCTTCCGGCGGATCTTCTGGTTCGGGGCGTGGCCGGTCCGGCACCGCCGGGCTCCGCCGTCGTGGTTGCTCGCCGATGCGGCGGGACAGGACATGGGGGGGCAAGCCCCCACACCCCCCGGCCGGTTCCGGCCGGACTCCGTGGGGCGGGCCCCCACGCCCCCGGTTGTGGATATCAGTCGGATATCGGCACCCGCTTGCTAGGTTGCCGCCATGAGCCACCACCGCCCGCCTGGCGCCGCCTCTGGCGCGGGGGCCGGTGCGCCGCGCCCGGTGCTTGTGCCCGCCGTACGGGTGCCGGAGCGGCGTGGCACGGAGGCCGCGCTGCTGGCCGCCGCCGTGCTGATCAGCGTCTACGGCTACGTCAACGTGGGTCTCGCCCGGCACAGCTCGGTGCCGCGCGGCGCGGCGGAGTACGGGGCCGCGCTCGCCGTGCTGGCCGCCGTCACGCATCTGGCGGTGCGCTGGCGGGCGGGCTACGCCGATCCGTTGCTGCTGCCGATCGCGTTGCTGCTCAACGGGCTGGGGCTGGTGCTGATCTACCGGCTGGACCTGGAGACGCCGGGGAACGCGGCGGCGCCCACCCAGATGGTGTGGTCGACGCTCGGGATCGGCCTGTTCGTCGCGGTGGTGGTGCTGCTGCGGGACCACCGGGTGCTGGCCCGCTACGCGTATGTGTCGATGGCCGCCGCGCTGGTGCTGATGGTGGTGCCGATCTTCTTTCCGGCGATCAACGGCGCCAGGATCTGGATCCGGTTGGGCGCGCTGTCGTTCCAGCCGGGCGAGTTCGCCAAGATCCTGCTCGCGGTGTTCTTCGCCGCGTACCTGGCGGCCAACCGGCACGCCCTGGCATACACCGGGCGCACCCTGTTCGGCCGGCTGCGGTTGCCCACCGGCCGGGCGCTCGGGCCGATCCTGGGGGTCTGGGCGGCGAGCATCGGGGTGCTGGTCCTGGAGACCGATCTGGGCACCTCGCTGCTGTTCTTCGGGGTCTTCGTCTTCCTGCTCTACGTGGCCACCGGCCGCACCGGCTGGATCGTCATCGGCCTGCTGCTGGCCGCCGCGGGCGCCTACGCGGTCAGCACCGTGGAGCCGCATGTGCACAGCCGCGTCGACAACTGGCTGCATCCGTTCGCCAGCATCGCCGCCGGACAGGGCGCCGGGCAGCTCGCGCAGTCGCTGTTCGCCTTCGGCGGGGGCGGACTGCTGGGCACCGGACTGGGCCGGGGCCACTCGATCCTGATCGGCTTCGCGGTGAAGTCCGACTTCGTCCTGGCCACCCCGGGCGAGGAGTTGGGGCTCACCGGCCTGGCCGCGATCTTCCTCCTCTACACGCTGCTGGTGGCCCGCGGCTACCGGGCGGGGGTCGCGGTGCGCGACCCGTTCGGGCGGCTGCTGGCGGTCGGGCTGGCGTCGATCGTGGCCCTCCAGGTCTTCGTGATCGCGGGCGGGGTGATGGGCCTGATCCCGCTCACCGGCATGGCGATGCCGTTCCTGGCGCAGGGCGGCTCGTCCGTGGTCACCAACTGGATCATCGTCGCGCTGCTGGTCCGGCTCAGCGACTCGGCCCGCGCGCCACGCCCGCTGACCGCCGATACCGGTGAGATCGCCGCGGTACGGCCGGTGGAGGGCGACGAGAGGTGATCCGCCACATCCGGCACGCCGCCGTCCTGTGCCTGCTGCTGCTGGTCGCGCTGCTGGTGAACGCCACCCGGGTGCAGGTGGTCAACTCCGGCTCGTACAACGGCAATCCGGCCAACCGGCGCACCGTCCTGCTGCGCTACGGGCAGCCGCGCGGCGACATCCTGGTGGGCGGCGCCACTGTCACCGGCTCCAGGGACACCGGCGGGCAGCTGCGGTACCGGCGCACCTACCGCGACGGCCCGCTGTACGCGCCCGTCACCGGCTACGCCTCGCAGACCTACGGCACCACGCTGCTGGAGAACGCCGCGGACGCGGTGCTGTCCGGCACCGATCCGCGGCTCGCCGCGTTCCCGCTGTGGAACGCGATCGCCCGCGAGCGGAATCCGGGCGGGCGGGTGCGCAGCACCGTCCTGCCTTCCGCACAGCAGGCCGCGTTCAGCGGGCTGGGCGGCCGGAAGGGCGCGGTGGCCGCGGTGGAACCGGCCACCGGCAGGATCCTGGCGCTGGTCTCCTCGCCGTCGTACGACCCGGGGAGCTTCGCCGGGACCGGCGCCTCGGACGTGGCCGCCTGGCAGCGGCTGACCGCCTCCCCTGACCAGCCGCTGCTCAACCGGGCGATCCGGCAGACCTATCCGCCCGGTTCGGCGTTCAAGGTGGTCACCGCAGCCGCGGCGCTGGACAGCGGACGGATCACCGACATCGACGCGGCCACCGACTCCCCCGACCCGTACCCGCTGCCGAACACCGCGACCCGGCTGACCAACGAGTCCGGCGGCTGCTCCAACGCCACCTTGCGCTATGCCTTCCAGGTCTCCTGCAACACCGTCTTCGGCAAGCTCGGCGACGACGTGGGGCTGCCGGAAATGGTACGCACCGCACGGTCGTTCGGTTTCGACGACCGGAACCTGGGCATCCCGTCGGGGGTCAGCGAGAGCGTCTTCGACACCAGCATGAACGCGGCCCAGCTCGCCCTGTCGTCCATCGGCCAGTACGACACCCGGGCGACGCCCCTGCAGATGGCGATGGTCGCCGCCGCCGTGGCCGACGGCGGCACGGCGATGCGGCCGTATCTGATCGACCGGGAGACCAGGGCCAACGGCTCGGTCATCGCCGTCACCCGCCCCAACGCCCTGGGCCGCGCGATGAGTTCGCGCACGGCGTCGCTGCTCCAGCGGATGATGCTGGACGTGGTGAACCAGGGCACCGGCACCAGCGCGCGGATTCCCGGGGTGGACGTGGGCGGCAAGACGGGCACCGCGCAGCACGGCGTGGGCAACATGGGGACGCCCTACGCCTGGTTCATCTCCTGGGCGAGGCCGACGGGTTCGGGCACGGCGCCGGTCGCGGTGGCCGTCGTGGTGGAGGACGCGGCGGCCAACCGCGCCGACATCTCCGGCGGCGGCAACGCGGCACCGATCGCCCAGGCGGTGATGCGGGCCGTGCTGGGCCGCTGAGCGCCCGGCTGGGAGTGCGGCGATGTGCAGTCGCCCGTCCGCGGCACCACTGTGGCTGGCCGCGCGGTTTCCCCGCGCCCCTTCAGGGCGCTGCCGACGCGGCGCCCCTCACAGCGTCCCGGCCGGGGTCTGCGCCAGCAGGAAGTCCACCACATCGGTCAGCCGCCCCCGGCGCTCGTACGCGGCGCGCTGCCGTACCGCGCCCGGCCCGACCGCGCTCAGCCGCCGCAGGCCCTCGGTCACCGTCTGCTCGTCGCCGAGTTCCTCAAGTGCCGGACGGATGTGCCGCAGCAGGTCGTCCGCCAGGCTGCCCGGCGCGGTGGCCCGCCCGGTGCGCGGATCAAGACCGACGGCCGCCAGTTGGTCGCGCGCCGCCCGCCAGCAGGCGGCGCGCAGCAGTGCGGTGGGCAGGTCGGGGCCGGGGTCGCCGCGTTCCACGGCGCGTACCGCGGTGACCACCAGTGCCCTGACCACCGCGGCGAGCAGTGCGCTCTCCTCGGCGGTCACCGGCATGTCGCAGGCCCTTACCTCCAGGGTCGGGTAGCGGCTGGAGAGCCTGATGTCCCAGAAGACCGTCCGCCGGTCCACCAGCGCCCCGCCCTCCTCCAACCCGTCGACCAACTCGTCGTGCTCGCGCAGCGAGTGGAAGTACGGCGGCGGCCCGGACACCGGCCAGCGCTGCCAGTGCAGCCAGCGCCAGCTCGCGTACCGGGTGTCCCGGCCCTCGTAGAAGGGCGAGTTGGCGGACAGCGCGATCAGTGCGGGGAGCCAGGGACGCAGATGGTTGCTGACCAGCACGGCCCGTTCCCGGTCGGGTACGCAGATGTGGACCTGGCTGGCGCAGATGGCCTGCTCGTCCATCAGCTCCCGATAGGCCTCCAACTGGGCCAGGTACCGCGACTTCTGGGTGATCTGCAGGGGAAGCGCCCCACCGAGCGTGGTCGCACCGGTGGCGACCGCACCGAGCCCTTCCGCGGCTGCCGCAGCGGCAACCGTCGCCCGTGACTGGCGCAGATGACGGTAGAGATCGCCGAGTTCGGCGCATGGCGGAGTGCGGGCCTCCAACTGGAACTGCCCGACCTCCGTGGACACGGCGTCCCCCAGGTCCACCGCGGCCCGCTTCACCACCATCGCCGCGGCCGCGGCGACACCGCGGGTCGCTGGGTCCACCACCATGTACTCCTCCTCCACGCCCATCAGCGGCTTCGCGGATGCGTGGGTCCCGGGGTGGCGCTGCGTCCGGTCTGTCATCGGCACCTGCCTTTCGGTGGGGGTCATGACGACTTCCCTGAGGGCTTGTCCTGCTCGGAGTGGTCCGGGGGCTTGCCCCGCCCGGTCTTCTCGGGGTGCCGGACCGCGCAGCTGAGGTTGCCGTCGACCACGTCGACCACCACCGTGTCACCGGGTTCGGCGGCGCCGGACAGCAGCAACGAGGCGACCCGGTTGTCCAGTTCGGTCTGGATGACCCGACGCAGCGGGCGCGCGCCGAACTCCGGCTGGTAGCCGGTGTGGGCCAGCCACTGCTTGGCCTCCTCGGTCAGTTCCAGCTCCAGGTCCTGGGCGTGCAGCCGTCGGCGGCTGCGCTCCAGCATCAGCTCCGTGATGACCGACAGGTGGTCCCGGCTGAGCGGGTGGAAGACGATGGTCTCGTCTATCCGGTTGAGGAACTCCGGCCGGAACTGGGCGCGCAGGTCCGGCTCGATGGCTCGGCGGATATCGCAGATCGGCCGGTCGGCCATGTCCTGGATGCGGCGCGCGCCGATGTTGCTGGTCATGATGACGACGGTGTTGCGGAAGTCGACGGTGCGGCCCCGCGCGTCGGTCAACCGCCCGTCGTCCAGCACCTGGAGGAGCAGGTTGAAGACGTCCGGGTGGGCCTTCTCCACCTCGTCGAACAGCAGCACGCTGTAGGGCTTGCGGCGCACCGCCTCGGTCAGCTGACCGGCCCCCTCATGGCCGACATAGCCGGGTGGGGCGCCGACCAGGCGGCTGACGGTGTGCCGCTCCTGGTACTCGCTCATGTCGAAGCGGATCAGCCGGTCCTCGTCGCCGAACAGCAACTCGGCCAGTGCCTTGGCCAGTTCGGTCTTGCCGACACCGGTCGGCCCCAGGAACAGGAACGAGCCCACCGGCCGGTCCGGGTCGCCGAGGCCGGAGCGGCTGCGGCGCACCGCCTCGGAGACCGCCGTGACCGCCTCCTCCTGCCCGACCACCCGGGAGTGCAGCGCCTCCTCCAGCTTCAGCAGCCGCTCCCGTTCGGTGGAGGTCAGCTTGTCCACCGGGATGCCGGTGCGGGTGGAGACGATGGACGCGATGTCGTCGGCGGTGACCGCGGCCACGCCCTCGCGGCGTTCGCCGATCCGCGCCAACTCCTCCTCGGCCCGGAAGATCTGCGCCTTCAGCTCCTCGGCGCGGGCGTAGTCCTCGGCGGACACCGCCTCGTCCTTCTCCCGGCGCAGCCGGGTCACGCGGTCCTCGGCGGCCACCACCTCGGCGCTGCGTCCGAGGGAGCGCAGCCGGACCCGGGCGCCCGCCTGGTCGATGAGGTCGATGGCCTTGTCGGGCAGGAACCGGTCGCTGATGTAGCGGTCGGACAGCTCGGCGGCGGCGACCAGCGCGTCGTCGTAGAACCGCACCTGGTGGTGGGCCTCGTACGCGTCCCGCAGCCCCTCCAGGATCTGCACGGTCTCCTCGACGGTGGGCTCGCGGACCAGTACCGGCTGGAAGCGGCGTTCCAGCGCCGGGTCCTTCTCCACGTACCTGCGGTACTCGTCGATGGTGGTGGCGCCCACCAGGTGGAGTTCGCCGCGGGCCAGCGCGGGCTTGAGGATGTTCCCGGCGTCCATCGCGCCCTCGCCGCCGCTGCCGGCGCCGACCACGGTGTGCAGCTCGTCCACGAACAGGATCAGTCCGCCCTCGGTGGCCTTGACCTCGTCGAGCACCTTCTTGAGCCGCTCCTCGAACTCGCCGCGGTACTTCGAGCCCGCGACCATGCCGACCAGGTCGAGCTGGACGACCCGCTTGTCGGCGAGCGACTCGGGTACGTCACCGCTCCCGATCCGCTGGGCGAGCCCCTCGACGATGGCCGTCTTGCCGACGCCGGGTTCGCCGATCAGCACCGGGTTGTTCTTGGCCCGGCGGGAGAGGATCTCCACGGTCTGCTCGATCTCGTCGGCCCGGCCGACCACCGGGTCGAGGCGGCCCGCCCGTGCCTCCTCGGTCAGGTCGCGGCCGTACTCGTCCAGGGTCGGGGTCCTGCTGCCCTCGCGGCCGGTGGGCTCGCCGGCGGTCCGCAGGGTGCCGGGGGCGGCGGCGTGTGCGGCCAGGGCCTGGGAGGCGGCGTTGTCCGGCTGCTCGACCAGGGCGCTGAGGATGTGCTGCGGCCCGATGTACGAGGCGCCGCCGGCCCGGGCGAGGGCGTGGGCGGTGATCAGGGCGCGTTTGGCGGCCGGGGTGAGCTGCGGCTCCTCGCCTTCGGCGAGCGCGCCGGTGGGCAGCACCTCGGCCAGCTCGGCGGCGAGCCGGTCGGGGTCGGCGCCCGCCTTGGCCAGCGTGGTCCGGGAGGGTTCGACCTGGGTGGCGGCCCACAGCAGGTGGTCGGTGTCCAGGTCGGCGCTGCCGTCCTCCTCGGCCCGCCGCACGGCCGCGGCCAGCAGTTCGCGGGCGGAGTCGCTCAGCAGCCGCCCGATCGGCACCCGTTCCATGGCGGGCGGCGCGGACTGCGGGCTCAGCCCGAGGAACCTGCCCAGCAGGTCGAAGGGGTCCGAGCCCCGGTCGCGGCGGGGGTCGCGAGGAGTACCTGGCAGCATGGGCGTCATCTCCTTCGGCCCTGCGGCGGAAGGCGCGGCGAACCGCACTGAGGTACGTCGTGCGCGCGTACGACTCCCAGTCTCACCCCGCGCACGGCAGCCCGCCAGGCAGACCTCCGCCAGGCCCGGGGGGCCTGATCAGGCCACCTGCGCGGTACGAGAGGATGCGGCCGGGCGTTCGCTCGTCATTCACCGCAGGGGGGACCTGTCACCGTGAGCACACCACCGCCGCAGTCGCCGTACGGGCAGCAGCAGCCGTACGTCCAGCACCCGTACCAGCAGTCGTATCCGCAGGGCTACTTCGGGCCGTACGCCCAGCCGCCGCAGGCCGGTTGGGCGGTACCGCCGCCGTTGCCGCCGCAGCGGAACGCCGGCAGGGTCATCGCCGTCGTGGTCGGCGCCATCGCGTTCCTCGCGGTGGGCGGCGCCGGGCTGCTGTTCGCGCTGAGCGGTGGCGGCGCGGGGACGCGGGCGGAGTACCGGCTGTCGGTGCCGCCGTCGCTGGAGAACGGCAAGTACGCGTTGCAGCAGGACCTTTCGCAGAGGCTGGACAGCGGCATGCCGGTCCGGGACGGTTACGGCGCCCACGATCTGCACGGCTCCGGCGGCACGTACCGGGCGGGGTCGGGGGGCACCGTCGACGGGGTGGTCGTCACCGGTTTCTACGGCACGATCGACGACCCCGGCACGGCGCGGCAGCACTTCCTCCAGGGCATGGAGCACGGCGCCAACACCAGCGTCGCCGTCCCGTCGAAGGTCATCACCCCGACCGGCTCGGCCGAGTCGCTGTCCTGCGAGGTGCTGAACACGCGGGTGGGCGTGCGGACACTGCCGGCGCCGGTGTGCGTGTGGGGCGACTCCGGCACCGTCGCGGCGGTGATGAAGCTGACCGGGGTCAACCTGACGGTCAGCCCCGACTCCGTCGACCTGAACGCGTTCGCCGACGAGGTGAACACGATCCGCGACGAGGTGCGGGTCAAACTCTGAGCCCCGGCGGCCCCTACGACGGCTGGGCGCCCTCGCGGATCGCCTGGGCGATCTCCTCGGTGCGGGCCGCCTCCTCGGCGGCGAAGCGTTCCGCGTCGAGCCGTTCGGCGATCTCCTCGTCCTGGGCCATCAGCAGGTCCAGGTTGGAGTCGCCCATCTCGAAGACGCCCATGTCCACATAGGCGCGTTGCAGCCGTTCGCCCCACAGGCCGATGTCCTTGACGCACGGGACGATGCGGCTGAACAGCAAGCTGCGGAACAGCGCCAGGTATTCGGAGCGTTCACTGAGCTCAATGGCCTCCTTGGCCGGAATGCCGAAGTTCTCCAGGACCTCGGCGCCGCGCAGCCGGTCGCGCATCAAGTAGCAGCCCTCGATGACGAATTCCTCGCGCTCGCGCAGTTCCGCGTCGGTGAGCTGCTTGTAGTAGTCACGCAACGCCATTCTGCCGAAGGCGACATGGCGCGCCTCGTCCTGCATGACGTAGGCGAGGATCTGCTTGGGCAGCGGTTTGTCCGTGGTGTCGCGCAGCATTCCGAAGGCGGCCAGCGCCAGTCCTTCGATGAGGACCTGCATTCCCAGGTACGGCATGTCCCAGCGCGAGTCGCGCAGTGTGTCGCCGAGCAGGGCCTGCAGGTCGTCGTTGATCGGATACAGCATTCCGATCTTCTCGTGCAGGAACCGGGCGTAGATCTCGGCGTGCCGGGCCTCGTCCATGGTCTGGGTCGCGGAGTAGAACTTGGCGTCGAGATCAGGGGCGGATTCCACGATGCGGGCCGCGCAGACCATCGCGCCCTGCTCGCCGTGCAGGAACTGGCTGAACTGCCAGGAGGCGTAGTGGCGGCGCAGATCCCGCCGGTCGCGCTCGCTCATCTTGTCCCAGTACGGGGTCGCGTAGAGCGTCATGTTCTGGTCCGGCACGCCCAGCGGGTCGTACGGGTCGACCTCAAGGTCCCAGTCGATGCGCTTGGCACCGTCCCACTGCTTGTCCTTGCCCTTCTGGTAGAGCGCCAGCAGACGGTCCCGCCCGTCGTCGTACTCCCAGGTGAAGCGGGCCTGCCCGGTGGACTGGACGGACCAGTCCATGGCGGCGGCACCGGACTGACCAGGGCGCTGGGCGTACAGCTCATGAGTGGACACCGGGCGTCTCCTCCCCCTCGCGGGACGGGTCGTACTGCGGGACGGCTCTGCGGGCAGCGTCACACGCTGGTTACCGGAGGGTCAACAACTTCGACCGGAGGTATTGACGGCCTTGCTGACAACACGTCTCATAAGGGAGTGACCGCCGGTAACTCCCGAGCCCAACTTGCCTGAGGTGGCAGCAAGATGACCGTGACACAGGGAACGACCAACGGCCGACAGGACGGGATCGGGCTGCTCAAGGAGCGCGAGCAGGTGGCCGAGCGACTGCTGGACGCGTCCGCCAGGCACTCCTTCGACCCGGACCGGGAGTTGGACTGGGACGCCCCGTTCGAGGACGGGATGTGGTTCTGGCCGCCCGAGCTGTGCTCGCTCTACGACACGCCGCTTTGGCGGCACATGTCCGATGAGCAGCGGATCGAGTTGAGCAAGCACGAATCGGCCTCGCTGGCCTGTGTGGGAATCTGGTTCGAGGTCATCTTGATGCAGCTGCTGATGCGGCACATATACGACATCGACCCCACCAGCCGCCATGTGCGGTACGCGCTCACCGAAACCGCCGACGAATGCCGCCATTCGATGATGTTCGCCCGGCTGGTGAAGAAGTACGGCACGCCGGTGTACCGGCCGAGCAGGCTGCACCACAATCTGGCCAGGCTGATGAAGACGGTGTCCACCACGCCCGGATCGTTCACCGCGACGCTGCTGGTGGAGGAGATCCTGGACTGGATGCAGCGCCAGACCTTCCCCGACGAGAGGGTCCAGCCGCTGGTGCGCGGGGTGACCCGGATCCACGTGGTGGAGGAGGCCCGCCATGTGCGGTACGCACGCGAGGAGTTGCGCCGCCAGATGGCCGGCGCGCCACGCTGGGAGGCCGGGCTGACCCGGCTGATGTCCGGCGAGACCGCGCGGGTGGTCGCCATGTCGCTGATCAGCCCCATGGTGTACGAGGCGGTGGGCCTCAACCCGGGCTACGCGCTGGAGCAGGCGCGCAGCAGTCCGCACCGGCGCGAGGTGATGCGCCGCTCGGCGGGACGGCTCACCGACTTCCTGGACGAGATCGGAGTGCTGCGCGGCCCCGGCCGCAGGCTCTGGGTCAGCTCCGGCCTGCTGGGGTGAGCCCCTGCCCCCGGGCCGGGGCCACCCCCCCGGCTAGGCTGCGCATATGGGCGAAAGCGGGGCCTACCGGCGGCTGCCGGTCGCGGAACGGCGGCGGCAACTGCTCGTCGCGGCACTGGACCTGTTCAGCCATCGGCCGCCCGAGCAGGTGTCCATAGACGACATCGCCTCCGCCGCGGGCGCCTCGCGCCCCCTGGTCTACCGGTACTTCCCCGGCGGCCGGCAGCAGATCTACGAGGCGGCGCTGCGCAGCGCCGCCGAGCAGCTGACCGCCTGCTTCACCGAACCGCCGGCGGGCACTCCCACGCAGCGGCTGCGCAACGCCCTGGACCGCTATCTGGCGTTCGTCGCCGAGCACGACGCCGGGTTCTCCGCGCTGGTGCGCGGCGGCTGCGTCACCGAGACCAGCCGCACCACCGCGATCATCGACGAGGTGCGGCGCGCCGCGGCGGAGCAGGTCTTCGTCCATCTCGGCGTACCGGCGCCGGGGTTGATGCTGCGGATGGCCGTACGGTCGTGGATCGCCGCGGTGGAGACGGTCTCGTTGATCTGGCTGGACGAGGGGCGGCAGCCGCCCGCCGCCCAGTTGCGCGACTGGCTGATCGACCACTTCGTCGCGGTGCTCAACGCGACGGCCGCGGGCGACCCGCAGTCCGGCGAGGTGCTGTCCGGGTTCCTGGCCGCCGTGGAAGGGCAGCCGCGAAGCGTCCGCTGAGGGCGGTGCCGGGCGACGGGTGGGCGACAGCCGCGAAGCACACGTCAGCGGCCTGTCGGCCGCGGCGAACGCGACCCGCCCCTTCCCGCACAGCCGCGCGAGTGAGCCGGTGCGATGCTGAAGGCGTGCGAAGCGACGAGAGCGAGTTCAGCGGCGGTCCGCTGGACGGACGGGTCATGCCGGTGCTGGTCGGCCTCACCGGCAGGCCGCCGAAGGTGTACCGGGTGCCGGTGCCCGGTACGGACGGCGCGCCGGAGACCGTGCTGGTGTACCGGCTGGCCCCCGCGGGCAGACCGCGAAGGACCCGCTGGCGGTACGAGTTCGACCCCGAAGGGCGCGCCCGGCAGCGGCTGAAGTGGCCATGGAGCAAAGCGTGACAACGGCGCGTGAAATCCGCCGTATCGCGCGCCCCCGTGGTGAAACCGGCCGGTAGCTCCGGTATCCGTCCAGACCGTTGACAGGGCTGGCCGGGGCCGATTGGCTGCGTGCTGCGAGCGGGCGCGCGGCCGGTCCGCCTCCCACGCCTGGCGGTCCGCCGGGACCGGCACGCCGCCCGCCCCTTGACCTGCTCCGGCGCGCCGGCCGGCGGCTGGTCTCGGAAGTGACCGCCCGAGTGCGACCCGTGGGGAGGAGCCGATGGACCCGGCGCGCCTCCAGCCGCTCACCGCCGACGATCCCGCGCGCGTCGGCGGCTTCGAGCTGCTCGGCAGACTGGGCGACGACGATCCGCGCTCCCCGGCGACCGGCTATCTGGCCCGCGCCGGGGACGGTCGCACCGCGACGCTCCTGCTGGCGCGCGGTGACGGCCCGCGCGACCGGTTCGGCCCGGTGGTACGCGCGGCCCGCGCGATCGGCGGCCGGTACGCGGCCGAGGTGCTGGCCGCCGAGGAGTCCGGCGACCGCCCGTGGCTGGCCACCGAGCACCTTCCCGGGCCGCGGCTGACCGACACGGTCGCCGAGCACGGCCCGCTGTCCGGCGCCGCCGTACGCGCGCTGGCGGCACCGCTCGCCCGGACGCTGGACGCGGCCCGCCGCGCCGGGGCCCCGCGCCCACGGCTGACCCCCGGCGGCGTCACGCTGGCCGAGTCCGGGCCGATAGTCACGGTCACCGACGTCACCGACGGTCCGGCGGACGACGTGCGGGCGCTCGGCGCGACACTGCTCTACGCCGCTACCGGCGACATCGATCCACCCGACCTGTCCGCCGTACCGCCCGAGGTACGTCCGCTCGTCGCCCGCCTGTTGGCCGCGGAGCCGCACCGGGGCCCGGACCCCGCGCGGATCGCCGAGGGGCCCGGCGGACCGTCCCGCCGGGCGACGGTGCTCGCGGCGGCGGGCTCGGTGGTGGGCGCCGCGCTGGCCGGGATCGCGGCGGCGCTGGTGCGCGGACGGCCGCCGACGGCCGCCGGAGCCGGTGCCAACCCGTCAAGTCCGCTGCCCGTCACGCCGACCGAGACCCGGCCGCCCGGTGTCGCGCCGCGCCCGCTGTGGACCTACGCCAAGGGGCCGCCCGGTGACGCCCCGCCGCTGCCGGTGGACCAGCGCACCGTGGTGCTGGCGGGCACCGACGGGTCGCTGACCGGGGTCGACTGCGCGAGCGGCCAACGCCGCTGGCGCACGGCCGCGTTCCGCCCGGCGGCCGAGGCCCAGCTCACCGGGGACGGGCTGGTCGCCGGACAGGCCCGGGACACCGGGCCATCGACCCTGGCCGCACTCGACTCGACGCGCGGGCACCGCCGTTGGGCACTGCCGCTCCCATCGGGGTTCGCGCCCATCGGCGGTGGAGTCCTCGCCTCGGACACCGAGACCTGCTACGTGGCGGCGGCCCGGCGCGACACCGTCTGCCTGTTCGCCTACGACCTGGCCAACCGTGAGCAGCGCTGGCGCACCCGACTTCCCCGCGCCGACCGCACCGCCACCCCCCAGGCGACCGTCGACCGGGCCCGGCTCCTCGTGGTCGACGGCGGTTACCTCACCGCGTACGACACCCGCGACGGCCGCCAGTTGGCCCGGACCCGGCTGGGCGGCCAGCGGGACGGCCGTCCGGCCGCCGACGGCACCCGGGCGTACGTCTCGACCGGCTGCGGGATCGCGGCCGTCGACCTGGGCGCCGGACGGATCGCGTGGCGCACCGCCGACACTTCGCGCAGCGCCGGGTACGGCGATACGGCCGTGCTGGGCGGTGTCGTGTACGCCACCGAGCGGAGCGCCGGGTTGCTGGCGCTCGACGCCGACTCCGGGCGGCGGCTGTGGAGTTGCGCGGCGCCCGTGCCGCCGCTGACCGCCGACGCGCCGGTCGTCTACCGCGACCGGGTGTACGCGGCCACCGGTGACGACCAGGTCTGGATCAGCGCGTTCGACCTCAACGGCCGCCGGGCCGCCTGGAGTTACCGGTCGACGCGGACCGGCTCCGGCCGGACCCGGATCGCCTTCCTGGACGAGCGGTTGTTCGTACGCAACGGGGTTATCCTGCAAGCGCTGCCCATGGACTGACCCTCCGTCGACGCATCCACCGCGCGTGCGACCCGGAATCAAACCGATGGGTGATGACTCACGCCGGATTCGCACGTACGAATTCCGCTTTCTCTGACGAAGGTATGACGAGTCATGACAGGATCGGACGCGCCCGACGAAAGGTGATTCGGTCACACCGGAGGTGATGGGATGTCCGTGGTCCACCGGCCCAGCAGGTGGGCGCGATCCGCGCTGTTCTGTGCAGGGATAGCCTTCTCCGCCGCGCTCGCGCTGCCCGCCGTGCCCGCGACCGCCGCTCCGCCACCCGACGACCCGTCACGCAATCCCGCCCAGTCCCCCTCGCTCACCGATCTGTTGACCCGCCTGCAAACCCTCTACCAGCAGGCGGAGCAGGCCACGGAGACATACAACGGCACCCAGGAGCGGCTCGACAAGGAGCGCGCGACGGTCGACACGTTGAACGAACAGCTCGTGCAGCAGCGTTCGGCGGTCCAGGCGGGGCGGGACACCGCGGGCGCGCTCGCCCGCAGGCAGTACCAGAACGGTGGTGTCTCCCCGTACCTGCGGCTGCTGCTCACCGACGACCCGGCGACGGCGCTCAACCAGGCGCACGTGCTCAGCCAGGCGCTGGGCAGCCAGGCGGCGTTGGTGGGCCGGCTGCAGGACGCGGAGCACAAGCTGGGCGACCTGACCGCCAAGGCGCGCGCCTCGCTCGACTCGGTGCACCGACTCGCCGACCAGCAGCGCAGGGAGCGCGACGACGTCAAGGCCAGGCTGGGTGATGTGGAGAAGCTGATCTCCTCGCTGACCGGCACCCAGCTCGACCAGTTGCGGCAGTTGGAGGAGCAGGGCATCGACCAGGCGCAGCAGGCGCTGCTCGCCTCCGGTGCGCTCGGCGCCGACAACCTGTCGGCCTCCGCGCTCGGGCGGCGGGCCATCTCTTACGCGTACGCGCAGTTGGGCAAGCCGTATGTGTGGGGCGCGCAGGGGCCGAACGCGTTCGACTGCTCCGGGCTCACCTCGCAGGCGTGGGCGCACGCCGGACGGCCGATTCCGCGCACCAGCCAGGAGCAGTGGGCGCGGTTGCGCCATGTGGCGCTGGGCGCGCTGCGGCCGGGAGACCTGATCGTCTACTTCTCGCACGCCACCCATGTGGCGTTGTACGTGGGCAAGGGCAGGGTGATCCAGGCCCCTCGGCCGGGTGGGGTGGTCAGGTTGACGCCCATGGCGGCCAATCCGATCCTCGGGGCGGTCCGGCCGGACGCTTAGCGTCCGGCCGGACAACTGTGTTGGGCGGCTTCGCGCCCAACGCCCCTCGGGGCTAGGCCCCCACGCTGGCGAGGTACGCCTGGGCCAGGTCCGGTTCGAAGAACCAGTTCTCGAAGTCGGCGGGGTTGTCGAAGCCGTTGGCGAAGCGGTTGGCCACCGGCGGGAGTTGGCCCGCCGCCCCGATCAGGTTCAGCACGTGCTCGGGCGGCGGGGCCAGCATCGCGTTGGTCCACTTGGTGACGTGCTGGGCGTACTCCCAGTAGCGGTCGAAGGCGGCCTGCATCCAGTCGCGGTCGAACGGCTTGTCACCGTGCGCGACGATGCTGTCCAGGTACGAGGCCGCGCACTTGGCGGCGTTGTTCGAACCCTGGCCGGTGATCGGGTCGTTGGCCACGACGACGTCGGCCACGCCCAGCACGAGCCCGCCGGAGGGGAGTTCGCCGATCGGGTTGCGCACCGTGGGTGCGTAGCGCCCGGCCAGCGTGCCGTTGGCGTCGGTGAGTTCGACGTCGCGCGCCCGGTCGTACTCCCAGGGCAGGAAGCGCTCCATCAACTCCAGGGTGAGCCGCAGGTGTTCACTCGGGTCCTTGACGCCCTCGAAGACGTCCAGCGGGCCGCCGGGGATGCCCTCCCAGAACAGGATGTCGGCCGGCCCCGAGGTGGTCAGCGTCGGCATGATGAACATCTCGCCCACGCCCGGCACCAGGTTGCACCGCACCGCGTGGTAGTCCGGGTGCTCCGGGCGCGGACCGAGACCGTTCACATAGGCGACGGCCAGCGCGCGCTGCGGTGCGTCGTACGGGGAGCGGGCCGCGTCCCGGCCGAACATCGACACCAGCTCGCCCTTGCCCGCGGCCACCAGCACCAGGTCGTAGCGCCGCGCGAAGTAGTCGAGGTCGGAGACCGCGGCACCGTGGATCACGAGCTGACCGCCGCGCTGGGCGAACGCCTCCATCCAACCGGCCATCTTCACCCGCTGGTCGACGGACTGGGCGTAGCCTTCGAGCCGCCCGACCCAGTCGATCGGACGCGAGCCGTCCGGACCGGCGACGGAGACGCCGAGCCCCTCGATGCGCGGGGCCTGGCTCTCCCAGAAGTTCAACTCCAGGTCCCGCTCGTGCTGGAGGGCGGTGGTGAACATGCACTGGGTGGACATGACCTTGCCGGCGCGGATCTCGTCCGCGGTGCGGTTGGTCATCAACGTGACCTCGTAACCGCGGGACTGCAGGCCGAGGGCCAGTTGCAGACCGGACTGTCCGGCTCCGACGATGAGTATCTTGCGCATCGCGAATTCCTCGCACATAGGGGGGTCCGGGGGCGAGCCCCCGAATATCAACTACTCCGGCAGCACTGTCAACGCGTGCCCGCACAGCGCGACCAGCGCCTCGACCACCGACTCGCGCTCCCGCGCGTCACAGACGACCACGGGTATCCGCGCCGGTACGGACAGCGCGTCGCGAACGTCCTCCGCGTCGTACTCGGGCGACCCCTCGAAGTGGTTCACCGCGACCACGAACGGAAGTCCGCAGGTCTCGAAGTAGTCGAGGGCGGGGAAGCAGTCGGCCAGCCGCCGGGTGTCGGCCAGCACGATGCCGCCGATGGCGCCGCGGGCCAGGTCGTCCCACATGAACCAGAAGCGCTGCTGGCCCGGGGTGCCGAACAGGTAGAGCACCAGTTCCTGGTCGAGGGTGATCCGGCCGAAGTCCATGGCGACCGTGGTCGTGGTCTTCTCCGGTGTGGCCGCCAGGTCGTCGACGTCCTCACTGGCCCTGGTCATCAGGGCCTCGGTGGTGAGCGGGGTGATCTCGGAGACGGAGGACACGAAGGTGGTCTTGCCCACGCCGAAGCCGCCCGCGACGACGATCTTGGCGCTCGCGGGTGCCCGGCTGGTGTCCTTCTGCCAGTCCTGTATGCCTTCTTCCGCTTCCGGCATCGGATACGGCGCGGCCGTCTCAGAGCTTGCGAAGTCCACTGAGCACCCTTTCCACCAGCGCGCGGTTGGGCTGTACCGGTCCCTGCCCGGCGCCGTAGACGCGGATCTTCCCCTGGTCCGCCAGATCGCTGAGCAGCACCCGGACCACTCCGAGCGGAATGCGCAGCAGTGCCGAGATCTCGGCCACCGACCGCATCCTGCGGCACAGTTCGACGATGGCCCGCAGCTCCGGCATCACCGCGGTGGCGATCCCGCCGGAGGTCAACTGGGGCCGCTCCTCCGGCGCGTCGATGGTGGCGACGAACGTCTCCACCAGCAGCACGTGGCCGAAGCGGGTCCGTCCGCCGGTCAGCGCGTACGGGCGGACCCGGGAGGGTTTGCGGTCCGCGCCGCGGACCGGTAGCGGGGACGCGGGCATCACTGCTCGCTTTCGGTCGGGGTGCCCGCCGGTTCGGCGGCACGGGCCTTGCTGAGCTCGCTGCGCAGCTCAGGGGTGAGGACATGTCCGGCACGGCCGACGAACAGCGCCATGTGGTAAGCGACCACGCTCATGTCGCACTCCGGCGAGGCGTGCACGCCCAGCAGCGAGCCGTCGCTGATCGACATCACGAACAGGCAGCCGTTCTCCATCGCGACCACCGACTGCTTGACCGTCCCGGCGTTCATCAGCCGTGCCGCGCCGTCGGTGAGCGAGGCGAGCCCGGAGACGACGGTCGCCAGGTCGCCGGAGGCCTTGGCCGGGCCCGTGCCGGGGCCCCGGCACGGCTGTTCGGCGCCGATGACGGTCTCGCCCTCGGCGTCGGAGGAGCACAGCAGCAGTCCGTCGGAGGAGATGACGGCGACCGAGCGGACGCCCGGCACCTCCTCGACCAGGTTGCCCAGCAGCCACTGGAGGCTGCGCGCCTCGTGGCTGAGCGGGCCGGTGCTGGATCCGGTTTTCGACTGGTTCACCCGCGTGCCTCCTCGGAGGGTTCACCGTGTTGTGACTGCCGGTGCTGGGGTAGCTGCTGGTGCTGCCGGGCGGCGGGCGGCCGTGGTGGCTCCACGGTGCCGGTCGCCTCGGCCTCGGCGTCCCGCCGCCCCTGGCGCAGCCCGTGTGCGAAGCCGCCGAGCCGCCGCCGCAGGGCGTCGGCGTCGACCGGCGCGTTGCGCGGGCGGTCGGCGGGCTCACCGGTGAGCCCACTGGCCCTGGGCACCCGCTTGGGGAGCCCCTTGCCCGTCAACCCACCGGATTCCGGGTCGGTCTGGTCGTCCGGGGCGCTCCGCGCGGGTTGCTCCGGTTGCGCGGCTTCCTCGGTACGCGCGTGCCGGGGCCGGGCGGTGGGGCCGTCCCCGGCCGCGGGGGTACGGGCGTGCTCGTCCGTCTCCGCGGCGCGGCGCGGCGCCGGGGCCGCGGCCTCAACGGCCTTGGCGCCGACGGCCGGTGCCGTTGCCGGGGCCTGGTCGGCGGCGCCGGTCACCGGGGCGGCGTACGGGTCCTGCGGCGGTGCCACGCTCTCCGCGGGGTGGACGATGAGGGTGCGCGGCAGCACCACGACCGCGGTCACCCCGCCCTGCTTCTGCTCGCGCAGCTGGACGCGGATCCCGTGCCGTCCGGCGAGCCGCGCCACCACGTACAGGCCGAGCCCGGCGGTGGCGTGCGACTCGTCCGGGTGCGGGTCGGCGAGCAACTGGTTCAGCTCGTCCAGCCGGTCGTGCGGGATGCCGATACCGGCGTCCTCGACCGACAGCATGGCCTCGCCGTTCTCCAACAGCCAGCCGGTGACCTGGACATCGGCGTGCGGTGGGGAGAACGCGGTGGCGTTCTCCAGCAGTTCGGCGACCAGGTGGGCGGTGTCGTCGGCGGCGAACCCGGCGACCTGGGCGCGCGGCAGGAACGGGATCCGCACCCGCTCGTAGCGCTCCACCTCGGAGACACCGGCGCGCACCACGTCCAGCAGCGGCACCGGCTTGGCCAGCGCGCCGCCGCTGGTCTCGGCGCCGGCCAGCACCAGCAGGCTCTCGTTGTTGCGCCGCATCCGGGTGGCCAGGTGGTCCAGCCGGAACAGGGTCTTCAGCTCGTCCGGGTCCTGCTCGCGGTCCTCAAGGCCCTCGATCAGGGCGAGTTGCCGCTCGATCAGCGCGAGGGTGCGCAGGCTGAGGTTGATGAAGGTGGCGTGCGGCACGCCGCGCAACGACTCGACGCGGGCGAGGAGTTCGTCCCGCTCGGCCATCAGCGCCGCCGCCTGGCCGCGCAGCTCGGCCTGCTGGCGGCGCAGTCCATCGCGTTCCGCGGCCACCTTCTGGCGTTCGCCGACCAGTCGGACGCGTTCCTTCTCCTGCTCGGCGGTCTCGGCGCGCAGCCGCACGGTGTCCTCGGCGAGCCGTTCCACGGCCAGCGCGACGGCGGCGAACTCGTCCCGGCTGCCGGTCGGCACCGGCGGCTGCTGGTCACCGGCGTAGCGGCGCAGCGCGGCCAGCGGGCGGGTGACCGAACGGGTGGTACGGACCCCGATGCCGAGTGCCAGCAGTGCGCACAGGCCCACCAGGGTGGCCCGCAGCTCCAGCGCCGTCACGTCGTCGTCGCGCAGCGTGGTGAGCCGGGTGGTGTCGGCGGCCGCCAGTGAGGCCTGGACGGCCCGCATCCGGTCGACCCGGGCGGACAGCGCGGAGTCCACGTCGGCCGTCTTGAGCCGGTTGTCCGACTCGCTCAGGTACGACTTGGCGGTCAGCCGCCGCAGATACGTCTCGGCGGTGGCCACATCGGTGCCGGTGACGGTCTGCGCGTACTGGGTCTGGGCGGGGGTGGTGGCGGTGGCGGCGAAGTCGGCCAGTGCGGACTGCTCGCCCAGCCGGGCCTGCTGGGCCTGGGTCACCAGGGGCGAGGAGGTGCCGCCCGCGGTGAGCGCTGCGACGAGCAGGCCGTGTTCCGCGGAGGCCTGGTCGACGGCCTGGGCGAGGGCGGGTCCGGCGCTGGTGTCGGCGGCGGAGGCCCGGGCGGGCAGGGCGCGGGCCAGGGCGCCGCTGACGCCGTCGAGGGCGTCGATGAGCGGACTGTAGGCGTCGAAGGCGTCCTTGGGGGCGCCGGGGCCGGACAGGGCGGTCTGGCGAATGTGCCCGAGGTTCGCCAGCGCGGTGCGCACCGTCTGGGTGGTGCGGGCCAGGTCGGCCGAGCCGCCGGTGTCCAGCGCGGCGGCCTGCTGGGTCACGTCGGTGGCCTGGCGGTCGACGCGGGCGCGCTCGTCCTCGCTGATGCCGCGGCCGGAGGCGGTGCTGCGTCCGGCGGCCACGTAGGCGGTCATGTCGTCGCGCTCGTCGGCGAGCGAGTGCGCGAGGGCTATCGCCGAGGTGTTCAACTCGGTCAGCCGCAGCAGGCGCTGCGACTGGGACAGATCGCCGATGGCCGAGACGAGCCCCGGGGCTCCGGCGGCCAGTACCGCGATGACCGAGACCAGCAGGGCGCCGAGCAGTCGCTGACGCACCCGGCGTTTGGGCGGCGCGGGGCGCGCGGCCTTGATCTTCTCCGCGACCTCGGGTTCCGTGCGCGCTTGAGTGCGCCCTCTCCTCATTGTCCGCACCGGTTCTCGCATTCCTGTCTCGTACGTCGGTACGGCCGTGGGCACAGCCGAAATGACGCCAAATCAGTTGGGCATCCGACGCCTGGGCCGAACCGTACGGCCGTCCCGCGGCGTTTTCCCCCGATGCGTTGTGGTTGTTACGGCAGAGCTTGTCGCGATCTTCACGCGCCGCGTGGAACGCGGTCCCCCGGACTCGGCCGTGCCGTCCCGAAGGAGTGAACAACAACCGGAAGTTGACCTTCAACTCCGGGCGGCGGTCCACACCCGTTCTTCACGCACGGCGGTTTGGTGAAGGCGGCGCGGTCCTGGAAAGATGCCCACCCGCATTGGCGGCGGGCCACCGCCCGCCGACCCCGTGGAGGCCGCGGGCCGCACCCGGCCCGCCTCGGCGCCGTTCGAACGGGCGCTCAGGCAGACTTGCGGCATGCGCATCGAGACCGCCACGGAGCCTGGCGACCCGAAACGCCCCAACGAGGACTTCGCCGCCGTGGCCCTGCCCGCTTCCGGTCAGGGCGCGGCGGTGGTGCTGCTGGACGGCGTCACGCCGCATCCGGAAGGCACCGGGTGTGTGCACGGCGTTCCGTGGCTCGTGGCGCGGCTCGGTGGCGCGCTGCTCGAACTGTCCGGTTCGCAACGGGATATGACACTGCGGGAGTGCCTCGCGGAGGCGATCGCGCGGACCGCGCGGCAGCACGGCGAGGGCTGTGACCTTTCTCACCCCTACACACCCCAGGCAACCGTCGTGGCGGTCCGGTGGAACCAGGACGCTGTCGAGCATCTGGTGCTTTCCGACTCGGTGTTGCTCATCGAGGACACAACGGGCAACACGCGGGCGGTCCTTGACGACCGTCTGGACCATCTGCCCGAGCCGGTGCCCTCACTGCGGGCGGCGGTACGCGCGCTACCGCGCGACTCCGCCGAGCGGGCGCGCGCCCGTGTGGAGCACGCCCGGGCGGTGGAGGCGTTGCGCAACGCCGAGGGCGGCTTCTTCACCGCCGCGGCGGATCCCTCAGTGGTCGCGCGGGCGGTGTGCGGCACGACGCCCCGCGCCCAGGTACGGGCGGTGGCCGCCCTGACGGACGGGGCGGCACGGCTGGTGGAGGTCTTCCACGAGTGCGACTGGCCGGAACTGCTGGCCCTGCTGCGCAAGGAGGGTCCCCAGTCCCTGATCACCCGGGTCCGCACCGCCGAGTCGGCGGACCCGCTCAGGAGCGCCTTCCCCCGCAGCAAACGCCACGACGACGCCACAGCGGTCCTGGCGGAGCTGTAACACCCCTCCGCGGTCGCCGGCACGGGCGCCCGCCCAGCCGCCCGGTCCCACGGCGACAGCGCGCGACCCACGCGGCGGAGACCGGCGGTAGCGGACCAGCCGCACCCGGGCGGAACCCGGGCGGGCGGAGCGCGAAGCCACAGGGATGCGCCCGCGGACGTGGAGGCGGGCGGCCTGTCGCTAGGCGTCCCCGCAGCGGTCCTCCGGGGCGTTGATCGCGTTGAGCGCCTCCAGGAGGCGCGCCAGCTCCGTGACGTCCTGCCGCGGCCACGCGGACAGCCGCCCCCGGTACCGCGCGCGGCGCGCGTCCCGCACGCGTGTGAAGCGGCTGCGGCCCTCGTCGGTGAGCCGGACGAGGAACGCCCGGCCGTCCGCCGGATCCTGCTCCCTGCTGACCAGCCCCAACTGCTCCAGCGCCCGAAGCTGCCGGCTCATCGTCGCCTTGCCGACCCCGAAGTACGCGGCCAGGTCGGTCGCCCGCTCCGGGCCCGCCTCCTCAAGGCGTACCAGCAACCCGTACGCCGAGGGTTCCAGCTCCGGATGGACCGCCCGCGCCATCTCACCGGACGAGGCGCGGGCGCGCCGGTAGAAGACGGTGATCTCCCGCTCCAACGCCTCCAGGTCCCGATCCCCCTCGGGATACTCCTCATTCCGCACGTCAGCGCCCTCTCGCCCGTCCCCAGGGCTGAAATTTCGTTTCAGCACCTGCCATCGCCGCAGCTCCTTCAGTATTTCGCAGGATTAGACCAACGGCAGTGACCGGGCCCTCTTCCACCCCGCCGTTCTACGCGCGTACGGTCACCATGTCATGGCCATAACAGGGAGGGAACATGTCCCCTGCCGACAGCCCCCTGAGCCCCCGCCCCCACAGATCCCGCGCCGTCCTGACGGCGCTGACCGCCCTGTTCACGCTCCTGCTCGCGTTACCCGGTACGGCGTCGGCCGCCCCGGCCGCGGGCCGCGACCCCGTCACCCACCCCCAACTGGACTGGATGGGCTCGACCGTACTCCGCCACGAGGGCGGCGCCCCCTCCAACCACCCCGTCTTCCCGCTGGTCGTACAGACCCCCGGCATGGACGTCAGCGGCTACCAGGGCGATGTCGACTGGGCCGCCGCCCGCTCGAACGGCGGCCGGTTCGCCTATGTGAAGGCCACCGAGAGCACCACGTACACCAACCCGTACTTCGCCCAGCAGTACAACGGCTCGTACGGCGTGGGCATGATCCGTGGCGCGTACCACTTCGCGACCCCCGACACCTCAAGCGGCGCCGCCCAGGCCGACTACTTCGTCGGCCACGGCGGCGGCTGGTCGGCCGACGGCAGGACGCTGCCGCCCGCGCTCGACATCGAGTACAACCCGTACGGCGCGACCTGCTACGGCCTGGGCCCATCGGCGATGGTCAGCTGGATCGCAGACTTCAGCGACACGGTGCACGCGCGCACCGGCCGCTACCCGGTCGTCTACACCACCGCCCAGTGGTGGTCCGAATGCACCGGTGGCAGTACGGCGTTCGCCGCCGGCAACCCGTTGTGGACCGCCCGCTACACCTCCACCCCGGGCGCGCTGCCGTCCGGTTGGAGCTACCAGACCTTCTGGCAGTACGCCGACACCGGTGTACTGCCCGGGGACCAGGACTACTTCAACGGCACGTACACCCGGCTCCAGGCACTGGCCAACGGATGAACGTGCGGCCGCCCCGCCCTCGTTGGGCGGGACGGCCGCACCGTCCGGGACCTACGCGGCGACCGGGACCGCCCGGTCCGCCGCGGGCTCCAGCGCCAGCCTCAGCACCTGGCGGACATCCGCGACCGCGTGCACATCCAGCTTCTCCAGCACCTCGCTCGGCACATCGTCCAGGTCGGCCTCGTTCCGCTTCGGGATGATCACCGTGGTCACCCCGGCCCGGTGCGCGGCCAGCAGCTTCTGCTTGACGCCACCGATCGGCAGCACCCGCCCGGTCAACGACACCTCCCCGGTCATCGCCACGTCCTCGCGCACCCGGCGCCCGGACAGCAGCGAGGCCAGTGCCGTGGTCATCGTCACACCCGCGCTCGGCCCGTCCTTGGGCACCGCGCCCGCGGGGACGTGCAGATGGACACCGCGGTCCTTCAGGTCGGCCACCGGGAGCTCCAGTTCCGCACCGTGCGAGCGCAGGAAGGACAGCGCGATCCGCGCCGACTCCTTCATCACGTCGCCGAGTTGGCCGGTGAGCGTCAGCCCGGTGCCGCCGGTCTCCGGATCGGCCAGCGACGCCTCGACATACAGCACGTCGCCGCCCGCGCCGGTCACCGCCAGGCCGGTGGCCACCCCGGGGACCGCGGTGCGCCGCTCGTCCGGGTCCTGCGCGGACTCCGGCACGTGGTGCGGTCGGCCGATCAGCCGCCGCAGGTCGTCCGGGCCGACGGTGACCGGGAGTTCGGCCTCGCCCAGCTCGTGCTGCGCGGCGATCTTGCGCAGGATGCGGGCGATCGCCCGTTCCAGGTTCCGCACCCCCGCCTCGCGGGTGTACTCGCCCGCGAGCCTGCGCAGCGCCTCGTCCTCGACCGCCACCTCGTCTCCGGCCAGGCCGGTGCGCTCCAACTGCCGCGGCAGCAGGTGGTCGCGGCCGATGGTGACCTTCTCGTCCTCGGTGTAGCCGTCGAGTTGGACCAGCTCCATCCGGTCCAGCAGCGGCTGCGGAATGGCTTCGAGCACGTTGGCGGTGGCGAGGAACACCACGTCGGACAGGTCGAGTTCGACCTCCAGGTAATGGTCGCGGAACGTGTGGTTCTGCGCCGGGTCGAGCACTTCGAGCAGCGCGGCGGCCGGGTCGCCCCGGTAGTCGGAGCCGACCTTGTCCACCTCGTCCAGCAGCACCACCGGGTTCATCGACCCGGCCTCCTTGATGGCGCGGACGATCCGCCCGGGCAGCGCGCCGACGTAGGTGCGCCGGTGGCCGCGGATCTCCGCCTCGTCCCGGACGCCGCCGAGTGCGACGCGGACGAACTCCCGGCCCATGGCCCGCGCCACCGACTCGCCCAGCGAGGTCTTGCCGACGCCGGGCGGACCGACCAGCGCCAGCACCGCGCCTCCCCGCCGACCGCCGACCACGCCGAGGCCCCGGTCGGCGCGCCGCTTGCGCACCGCCAGGTACTCGGTGATCCGCTCCTTGACGTCGTCCAGGCCCGCGTGGTCGGCGTCCAGCACCGCGCGTGCGGAGGCGATGTCGTAGGCGTCCTCGGTCGTGGTGTTCCACGGCAGTTCCAGGACGGTGTCCAGCCAGGTGCGGATCCAACTTCCCTCGGGGGACTGGTCGGAGGACCGCTCCAGCTTGTCGACCTCCTTCAGCGCGGCCTCGCGGACCTTCTCCGGCAGGTCGGCCCCCTCGACCCGGGCCCGGTAGTCGTCGGACTCGTTCTCCGGGTCGCCGTTGAGCTCGGCGAGCTCCTTGCGCACGGCGTCCAGCTGGCGGCGCAGCAGGAACTCGCGCTGCTGCTTGTCCATGCCCTCCTGGACGTCCTTGCGGATGGTCTCGGCGACGTCCTGCTCGGCGAGGTGGTCGCGCAGCCAGCCGATGGCCAGCCGCAGCCGCTCCACCGGCTCGACGGTCTCCAGCAGCTGGATGCGCTGCTCACCGGTGAGGAACGGCGAGTAGCCGGAGTTGTCCGCGAGCTGGGAGACGTCCTCGATCTGCTGGACGCGGTCCACGACCTGCCAGGCACCGCGCTTGCGCAGCCAGCTGGTGGCCAGCGCCTTGTACTCCCTGACCAGTTCCGCGACGGCGCCCGGTGCCTCGGTCGGCTCGGGCTCGCTGACCTCGGTGCCCTCGACCCACAGCGCGGCGCCCGGGCCGGTGGTTCCGGCGCCGATGCGGACCCGGCGCAGGCCGCGGATGACCGCGCCCGGGTCGCCGTCGGCGAGCCGTCCGACCTGCTCGACCGCGCCGAGGGTGCCCACCGCCGCGTACCGGCCGTCCACCCGAGGCACCAGCAGGACACGCGGCTTGCGTGCCAGGGAGCCGGAGCGGATGCCGGGAACATGGGCCGCCTCGGGCCGGTTGCTCTCCACTGCCTGCGCCGCCTCCACGGCGGCCCGCACCTCGGCGTCGCTCAGATCGAGCGGCACGACCATGCCGGGCAGCACGACCGCGTCATCCAGCGGCAGCACGGGCAGGGTGAGCGGGGCGGACGAGGTCTCTTCAGCCATGATCTCTCCCTAGGCAATCAAGTTGAGCTGTATCGACTCAATGCTTTTGAGCGTGGCATTGTTCCCGGCCTTCCCAGGGATGTGTTCGCCGTGAGCGATCAGCGACGGACCGACCGTTCATGCGAGCCTGGGCGGCATGGACGACACGACCAGCGCGGTGACCGTGATCGACCGCAGGGAGGGTCCGTACGGCGAGGTCGTACTGCGCCGGCGACTCGTCGAGGGGACCGAGCGGTACGAGATCATCGAGAACGGCTGCTTCCTGATGGACACCTCCGACGGCCGCTCGGAGCGGCTGCTCGTCCAGGCGCCGCTGCGGGCGCTGGGCGGCGCGGGACTGTCGGTGCTCATCGGCGGCCTCGGCGTCGGCTTCTCACTCGCCGAGGCGGCGGCCGAGCCGCGGTGGGGCGCCATCACGGTGGTGGAGCGGGAGCGGTCGGTCATCGACTGGCACCGCGGCGGCCCGCTCGACCGCTTCTCGGCACACGCGCTGGACGATCCACGGGTCACCGTCATCGGAGGCGACCTGGTGTCCCACCTACGTGAGGCGGACATCACGTATGACGCGCTCTGCCTGGACATCGACAACGGCCCGGACTGGACCGTCACCGACTCCAACGACTCGCTCTACTCCCCGGCGGGCCTTGCCGACTGCCGGGCACGACTGGCCCCGGGCGGAGTGCTCGCGGTGTGGTCCGCGCAGCCCTCGGAGCGTTTCGAGGAGGCGTTGCGCACCGCCGGGTTCGAACAGGTCCAGACCATTGCTGTCCCGGTTGCCCGAGGTGTCCCGGATGTGGTCCACCTCGGGGTACGGCCCGCGTAGCCGCAGGCCATCCGCGCCCTTTACGCTGCTTGCCAAGCAGCGCGACCAAGTGGGGGCGGGCCCGATGGACAACACACAGACGACTACGGCGAACGGCGGGGCCGGAACACCTCTACCTGGTACCCAGCGCCGGGTGCTGGTCGTCGAGGACGACCCGACGATCGCCGACGCGATCGCCGCCCGGCTGCGCGCCGAGGGCTTCCAGGTGCACACCGCGGGCGACGGCCCGGCCGCCGTGGACACCGCCCACGCCTGGCAGCCCGACCTCCTGGTGCTCGACGTGATGCTGCCCGGCTTCGACGGCCTAGAGGTCTGCCGCCGGGTCCAGGCGCAGCGGCCGGTGCCGGTGCTGATGCTCACAGCCCGGGACGACGAGACCGACATGCTGGTCGGACTCGGGGTCGGCGCCGACGACTACATGACCAAGCCGTTCTCCATGCGGGAGCTGGCCGCCCGGGTGCACGTACTGCTCAGACGGGTCGAACGGGCCACCGCCGCCGCGCGCAGCCCGCGCGGCGGAACGTTGCAGCTCGGCGACCTGGCCATCGACCACGCCCAGCGCCGGGTACGAGTGCGCGGGGACGACGTCCACCTCACCCCGACCGAGTTCGACCTGCTGGCATGCCTGGCGCAGACGCCGCGCGCCGTGCTCTCCCGCGAGCAGCTGCTGGCGGAGGTGTGGGACTGGGCGGACGCGTCGGGCACCCGGACCGTCGACAGCCACATCAAGGCACTGCGCCGAAAGATCGGCGCCGAACGCATCCGCACGGTCCACGGGGTGGGGTACGCCCTGGAGACGCCCGCGCCGTGAGGCCGGTCACGCCCCCCACACCCGTTCCGCCGCGGAACGGGTGCCCACGCCCCTGGGGTGCCTTTGTCGACCCGGTCGCGACCCGCTGGAAGGCGCCGGAGGTAGGTGGGAATGAGTCGTAGCCGGGTACCGGGCGGCTCCCGGTTCTTCCGGCGGTCGCCGACCGCCGAGCGCACCCGCGCGTGGCAGTGGATCTGGGACGGTCTGCGCCCCGTCGACCCTTTCCGGTCGATCAAGGCGGCCCTGGGACTGCTGGTGATCAGCTCGGTCTTCCTGACCACCCTGCTGGTCCTGGTGGCCATCCACTCGGAGACCGAACTGCGGGTGATCACCATCTTCTCCATCATCACCTCGATGCTGCTGATGCAGTTCGTCTCCCACGGGCTGACCTCACCACTGCGCGAGATGACCGCGGTCGCCCGCGCGATGGCCCAGGGCGACTACAGCCGCCGGGTACGCACCGGCCGCAGGGACGAGCTCGGCGAGCTGGCCGTCACCTTCAACAGCATGGCCGCCGACCTGGAGGCCGCCGACCGGCACCGCAAGGAGCTGGTGGCCAACGTCTCCCATGAGCTGCGCACCCCGATATCGGGCCTGCGCGCCCTGCTGGAGAACGTGGTGGACGGCGTCTGCGAGGCCGACCCGGAGACCATGCGGGCGGCGCTCGCGCAGACGGAGCGGCTCGGCCGACTGGTGGCCGACCTGCTGGACCTGTCCCGGCTGGACAGCGGTGTGGTGCCGCTGGACGCCCGGCGCTTCGAGGTGTGGCCTTACCTGTCCGGGGTGCTGAAGGCGGCGAGCATCAAGCCGGGCGTGGCGCTGGCGTCCCCGTCGCACTCCCGCTCCCGCGGCGACGTCCATCTGCACCTCGACGTCTCCCCGCCGGAGCTGACCGCCTACGCCGACGCGGAGCGGCTGCACCAGGTGGTCTCCAACCTGATCGACAACGCCGTCAGGCACAGCCCGCCCAGTGGCCGGGTCACCGTGCGCGCCCGGCGCGGCGCGGGCCCGGAGAGCCTGGAGCTGGAGGTGCTCGACGAGGGTCCCGGCATCCCGGAGTCGCAGCGCTCGAAGGTCTTCGAACGGTTCAGCAGGGGCAGCATCCCCGCCCCGCACGGTTCGGGCAGCGACGGCGGCACCGGGCTGGGGCTGGCCATCGCCCGTTGGGCCGTGGAACTGCACGGTGGCCGGATCCGGGTGGCCGAATCCCCCCGCGGCTGCCGCATCCACCTCACCCTTCCGGGTAAGGATCAAGCGTTGGATTGACGCACGGTCTCGAACAAGAGCACCACAGCGGAGCAGGAAACCGCAGGCCGCAGGCCGAATGGGCGCCTCTGCGCGGGCATGGGCAGCGCGCGGGCGCCCAAAAGAATGCCGATTTCCCGCCAAAGCCAGCCGCCAAACCAAGTTTTCGGTGTGACGTACACGACGACTGCCCCTCGTAACCTGCGCGTACCCGCCCGGTAGGCGTAGCCTTTATTTCCGCTGTCCACCACCTTGTGAAGCGGAAGAGGGCGGTTGCCGCCGTGTCGTCACAGTCCCCCAACACATCGAGTGTCTCGACCGACCCTGATGGTCAGGGCAAGAGCCCTGCGTCCGGTTTCGGGCCGAACGAGTGGCTCGTCGATGAGATCTACCAGCAGTACCTCCAGGACCCGAACTCGGTAGACCGAGCCTGGTGGGACTTCTTCGCGGACTACAAGCCGGGCACGGACACCGGCTCGGCGGTCGCCACTCCGCCGCCGACCGGCACGGCCGCCCCCGCGGCGCCCGCCCCCGCTCCGGCCGCGCCGTCGGCCCCGAAGCCTCCCGCCGCCGCCCCCGCGCCCGCCGCGCAGGCCGCCCCGGCCCCGGCTGCCCCCGCACAGCAGCCGGCTCCGGCCGCCCCCGCCGCGAAGCCCGCGCCCGCCGCGGCCGCGCCGAAGCCCGCCGCCGCTCCCGCGCCGAAGGCCAAGGCGGAGCCGGAGACCGAGGCGCCGCTGGGCCCCGAGCTGATCACGCTGCGCGGCCCCGCCGCGGCCGTCGCCAAGAACATGAACGCCAGCCTTGAGCTGCCGACGGCGACCAGCGTCCGCGCGGTCCCGGTCAAGCTGCTGTTCGACAACCGCATCGTCATCAACAACCACCTCAAGCGCGCCCGCGGCGGCAAGGTGTCCTTCACCCACATCATCGGCTACGCGATGGTGCAGGCGATGAAGGCGATGCCCTCCATGAACTACTCGTTCATGGAGAAGGACGGCAAGCCGACGCTGGTCAAGCCCGAGCACGTCAACCTCGGCCTGGCGATCGACCTGGTCAAGCCGAACGGTGACCGCCAGCTGGTCGTCGCGGCGATCAAGAAGGCCGAGACGCTGAACTTCTTCGAGTTCTGGCAGGCCTACGAGGACATCGTCCGCCGCGCCCGCAACGGCAAGCTGACGATGGACGACTTCACCGGCGTCACCGCCTCGCTGACCAACCCGGGCGGCATCGGCACCGTGCACTCCGTGCCGCGGCTGATGGGCGGCCAGTCCATGATCATGGGCGTTGGCTCGATGGACTACCCGGCCGAGTTCCAGGGCACCTCCCAGGAGACCCTGAACCGTCTGGGCATCTCCAAGGTCATGACGCTGACCAGCACCTATGACCACCGGGTGATCCAGGGCGCCGCGTCCGGCGAGTTCCTGCGGGTGATGCACCAGCTGCTGCTGGGCGAGGACGAGTTCTACGACAAGATCTTCGAGTCGCTGCGCATCCCCTACGAGCCGGTCCGCTGGCGCCAGGACATCGACACCGCGCACGACGACGACGTCACCAAGGCCGCCCGGGTCTTCGAGCTGATCCACTCCTACCGGGTGCGCGGCCACGTCATGGCCGACACCGACCCGCTGGAGTACAAGCAGCGCAAGCACCCCGACCTGGACATCATCGAGCACGGCCTGACCCTGTGGGACCTGGAGCGCGAGTTCGCGGTCGGCGGTTTCGCGGGCAAGTCGATGATGAAGCTGCGCGACATCCTCGGTGTGCTGCGCGACTCGTACTGCCGCACCGTCGGCATCGAGTTCATGCACATCCAGGACCCCAAGCAGCGCAAGTGGATCCAGGACCGGGTCGAGCGCCCGCACACCAAGCCGGAGCGCGAGGAGCAGCTTCGCATCCTGCGCCGCCTGAACGCGGCCGAGGCGTTCGAGACCTTCCTGCAGACCAAGTACGTCGGCCAGAAGCGCTTCTCGCTGGAGGGCGGCGAGTCCGTCATCCCGCTGCTGGACGCCGTCCTCGACTCCGCCGCCGAGTCCCGGCTGGACGAGGTCGTCATCGGCATGGCGCACCGCGGCCGGCTCAACGTGCTGGCCAACATCGTCGGCAAGTCCTACGCGCAGATCTTCCGGGAGTTCGAGGGCAACCTCGACCCGAAGTCGATGCACGGCTCCGGCGACGTGAAGTACCACCTGGGCGCCCAGGGCACCTTCACCGGTCTGGACGGCGAGCAGATCAAGGTCTCGCTGGCCGCCAACCCCTCGCACCTGGAGACCGTCGACCCGGTGGTCGAGGGCATCGCCCGGGCCAAGCAGGACCTGATCGGCAAAGCGGGCACCGACTTCACCGTGCTGCCCGTCCAGCTGCACGGCGACGCGGCCTTCGCGGGCCAGGGCGTGGTGGCCGAGACGCTCAACATGTCGCAGCTGCGCGGCTACCGCACCGGCGGCACCGTGCACATCGTGATCAACAACCAGGTGGGCTTCACCGCTCCCCCGGCCTCCTCGCGCTCGTCGATGTACTGCACCGACGTGGCCCGGATGATCGAGGCGCCGATCTTCCACGTCAACGGTGACGACCCGGAGGCCGTGGTCCGGGTGGCCCGGCTGGCCTTCGAGTTCCGCCAGGCGTTCAACAAGGACGTCGTCATCGACCTGGTCTGCTACCGCCGCCGGGGCCACAACGAGGCGGACAACCCCTCGTTCACCCAGCCGCAGATGTACGACCTGATCGACAAGAAGCGCTCGGTGCGCAAGCTCTACACCGAGTCGCTGATCGGCCGTGGCGACATCACCCTGGAAGAGGCCGAACAGGCGCTCCAGGACTACCAGGGCCAGCTGGAGAAGGTCTTCACCGAGGTCCGCGAGGCCGCCGCGGCGCCGGCCGCCGAGGCCGAGGTCCCGGCCGTGCTGCCGGAGTTCCCGGTCAAGCTGGACACCGCGATCTCCCAGGAGGTCGTCAAGCGGATCGCCGAGTCGCAGGTCAACCTGCCCGAGCACGTCACCGTCCACCCGCGTCTGCTGCCGCAGCTGCAACGCCGGGCGGCCAGCGTCGAGGACGGCACGATCGACTGGGCGATGGGCGAGACCCTGGCGTTCGGGTCGCTGCTGATGGAGGGCACCCCGGTCCGGCTGGCCGGCCAGGACTCCCGGCGCGGCACCTTCGGCCAGCGGCACGCGGTACTGGTGGACCGGGAGACCGGCGAGGACTACACCCCGCTGCTCTACCTGTCCGAGGACCAGGCGCGGTTCATGGTCTACGACTCGCTGCTGAGCGAGTACGCGGCGATGGGCTTCGAGTACGGCTACTCGCTGGCCCGGCCGAACGCGCTGGTGCTGTGGGAGGCGCAGTTCGGTGACTTCGCCAACGGCGCGCAGAACGTGGTCGACGAGTACATCTCGGCCTCCGAGCAGAAGTGGGGCCAGACCTCCGGCGTCACCCTGCTGCTGCCGCACGGCTACGAGGGCCAGGGCCCGGACCACTCCTCGGCCCGTATCGAGCGCTACCTCCAGCTGTGCGCGCAGAACAACATGACGGTCGCCATGCCGACGCTGCCGTCGAACTACTTCCACCTGCTGCGCTGGCAGGTCCACAACCCGCACCACAAGCCGCTGATCGTCTTCACCCCGAAGTCGATGCTCCGGCTCAAGGCGGCCAGCTCGAAGGTGGAGGAGTTCACCTCCGGCGGCTTCCGCCCGGTGATCGGCGACGACGCGGTGGACCCGGACAAGGTGCGCAAGGTCGTCTTCTGCTCCGGCAAGGTCTACTACGACCTCCTCACCGAGCGGACCGCCCGCAAGGCGGAGGACGTCGCGCTGATCCGCATCGAGCGGCTGTACCCGCTGCCCGGTGAGGAGATCCAGGCCGCGCTGGCGCCGTTCACCAAGGCGCAGAAGTTCGTCTGGGCCCAGGAGGAGCCGGCGAACCAGGGTGCCTGGCCGTTCATCGCGCTCAACCTGATCGACCACCTGGACCTGGTGCTGGGCGCCGCCCCGGACAACGCGGACCGGCTGCGCCGGGTCTCGCGTCCCACCTCGTCCGCCCCGGCGGTCGGCTCCGCCAAGCGGCACCAGGCCGAGCAGGCGCAGCTGGTGAACGAGGTCTTCGAGATCTGAGCCTCCGGCGTTCAACGCCCCGGCCCCCGCTGATCGTTCAGCGGGGGCCGGGGCGTTTGAGGGCCTGGGGCCGAAGCCCCTCCGGGGGCTTCGCCCCCAAACCAACGCCTTCTCAGTTGGGTTGGGGCTCGAAGTCCCAATAAGGCCGTTCGCGGCGGCGAACGGACATGGTGTGCGGGTGCTGCGCGCCCAACGTGTCGGCGAGCTGCTGCAGGGCCTCGCCCTCCAGCTTCGCCGCCTCCTGGGTGCGCCGCAGCGACCGCAGGTCGTCGGCGAGCGCGGCCTTGCAGGACAGCGTGAGCGGATGGGTGTCCCCCAGCGCCGACTTGGCCCGCTCCAGGTTCTCCCGGCTCACCCGCGCCGCGCCCTCCTCGTCCCCGGCGAGGTTGCGGGCGCCGGAGGTGTTGAGCGCACAGCCCAGTGTCCAGGGGTGGTCCTGGCCGACGGCCGCGGCCATGTCGTGCCAGGCGCGCTCGGCGTTGGCCAGCGCCTCCCCCCGCTCGCCGTACTCCCACAGCACCAGGCCGACGTTGCCCTCGGTGCCGATCGCGTACGGGTGGTCCTCGCCGACCAGGCCCCGGTACCGCTCGGCCACCGCGGTGGACAGCTCGCGGGCCTGGTCGAGGTCGCCGTGCGCGCGCAGCAGCGTCGCGTAGTCGGCCTGCACCATCAGGGTGTCCGGATGGCGCGGCCCCTGCGTCTGCCGGAAGCGCTCCACCACGCTGCGCATCAGCGCCTCGGCCGCCGGCACCAGCCCGGTGCGCCGCATGCACAGAGCCAGGTTGAGCTCGGCGCGCATGGTCTGCGGGTTGAACTGGTCCATGATCTGGCGGTGCACCCGTACGTTCTGCTCCTGCCGGGACATCGCCTCCGCGTACCGGCCGAGCAGCCGCAGCATCCAGGCGTACTGCAGCCCGGAGTGCAGGGTCAGGTGGTGGCGCGGGTGCAACAGCCGTTCCCTGATGCGCAGGTTGACCGCGTGCAGGTCCAGCGCCTCCTGGTACCGGCCGAGCAGACCCAGCGCCAACGCCAGGTTGCCGCGGTCCTGTTGGGTGCGCGGCGCCTCCTCGCCCAGCAGCCGGGTGTAGACCTCCACGGACGCCGCGTAGAGCGCCCTGGCCTCCTCGTAGGAGCCGAGCGCCATCATGCTGCCGCCCAGACTGTTCTGCGCCCACAGCAGTTCGGGGTCGCCGGGCTCGCGCACCGCGGCCAGCTCCTCCACCGCGGCCCGGCCCAGCGCCTCGGCCTCCCGGTAACGGCCGCAGCGGCGCAGCATGTTGGCGTGCACCCGGCTGAGCTCCAGCAGCGCCGGGTCGTGCCGCGGCAGCGCCGCCCGCCACCGGGGGACGGTCAGTTCACACAGCCGTAGGGCGGTGCTGTTCTCGCCGCGCAGCTTGAGGTAGTTGAGGCAGTTGAGAATGAGTTGGCGGACGTCCGGCTCGGTGCTGTCCAGCGCGCCGGAGGTCTCCAGGTGCGGGATCAGTTCGGCGTACCGCGCCCACTCCCGGGTGTCACTGGGGCTGCGCGGGTCGGCCCCGGCGAGCACCCGGCAGGCGGTGGCGGACAGTTCGTCGCGCTCGGTCTCCGACAGGTTGCTGAGCAGGAAGCCGTGGTAGAGCCGGTGCATCTGCACGGTGTCCACCGTCGGGTCCTGCTCCGGGGTCTCCACGTAGTCCATCCGGACCGCGGTGGACTCCGACAGCCTGCGCAGCGCGGTGTGCCAGCGGATCTGGTCGGTGGCCAGCGCGGCGAGGTGCTCCGGCAGGTCGGAGGGGCGGGCGGTCTGGATCAGCCGTACCGGGATGGCGTCCGGTGCGAAGAACGCGAACAGCCGGAGCAGCTCGGTCGCCTCCGGGCTGCGCTCGGCCAACGTGTTGAGCGTTATCGACCAGCTGGTCTGGAAGCCCATCGAGTAGTCGGAGGAGATCCGGATGGCGATCTGGCTGGGGCTGCCGCGGCGGATCAGTTCGATGTAGTCCTTGGCGGCCATCGGGTTGGTGGACAGCCAGGCCGAGGTCTGCGCCAGCAGCAGCGGCAGGTCCTCGACCGCGTCGGCGAGCTGGTCGGCCTCGTCGACGGTCAGCCGTTCGGCGCGGCGGCGCGCGTAGGCGATGGACTCGCCCCGCTCGAAGGGCCGGACCTCGATCTCGGAGACGGTTCCGGTGGCCGCCCAGTCCTGGGTGAGGGTGGTGAGCAGCACATGCCCGTTGCCCTCCGGCAGCAGGTCCTCGATCTGCTCCATGTCGTCGGCGCTGTCGAAGACCACCAGCCACTTGCGGTACGGCCGACCGGTGCGCAGCGCCTCCTGTACGGCGCGGATGCGGTCGCCGAGTTCGGTACCGGTCTCCAGACCGAGCCGGGGCGCGAGGGCCGCGAACTGCTCCCGGGCGGTGGCCCGGAACGCGGCGCTCACCCACCACACGATGTCGTAGTCGTTGCTGAACCGGTGCGCGTACTCGGCGGCGATCTGCGACTTGCCGACCCCGGAGATCCCGCGCAGCGAGCACCGGGCGCCGCCCCGGCCGCCCGCCGCGAACCGCTCGTGCAGCGCCTCCAGCGCGGTGTCCCGGCCGGTGAAGCGGACGTTGCGGCGCGGCAGGCTCCACACCGCGGGCGGGTCGTTGGGGAATCGCGGCGCCGCCGGATCGGGTTCGGCGTCCGGGGCCGTCCGCTCCCCGTCCAGGCCGAGCCGCCGCATGATCCTGCGGTGCGCCTCGCGCGCGTCGAGGTCGCGCAGGTCGACGGGGCTGAGCGGGGCCGCGGTGGGCGGCAGTGCCCGGGTGGCGACGCTGACCGCGGCGAACCGGTCGACGTTCGCCGGTACGACGGCGTGCAGCGCCTCGGTCCACTCGGCGTCGGTGCGCGGGCCGAGCGAGAAGTACCAGTCGTCCAGCACCAGCAGGACCCGTCCCGGCGCCGTCAGCAGGTTGTCCAGCGCCTCGGTGAGCGGCATGTCCACCGGCGGGTCCCAGCGCAGCATCGCGGTGCCGTGGCCCTGCCGTTCGAGTCGGTGCGCGATCCAGGCCGCCCAGGGCCGGTTGAACCCCGCGTAGCTTATGGTGAAGTGCTCTCGGGGGCCGCCAACCTGCGTGCGTTCGGCCATCCGACCGTCTCCCTCTGCCGCTTACCGTTCTGCCCGAATGCCTTCTTCCGGGGGCTGACCACCGGGCCCCGGCCGAAATCCCCTGTCCGTGCGCGTAGCTGACCCTCTGTCGGGCAGGGTAACGGAATCGTGGTGCGCGAGTGCCGTATCGAGCCGACGCGCGATGTGCCGGATCAGGTGCTCCAGGTCGGCGCAGTACACCGACGGATGGCGGAAACCGCTGCCCTCCAGGTACCGGTGGGTGTAGTTGCCGCCGCCGCACACCCGTACCACCGGGCAGCCGCGGCAGGTGGCGCCGAGGCCGTCGGCGCCGAGTTGCCGGGCGGCCACCCCGGGGTGGTCGAGCGCCTGGTCGAAGGTGTTGCGGAAGACGTCCAGGCCGGTCGCGGGGGCGTGCTCGTACGCGGTCTTGAGCGAGTCGACCTGCTCGATCGCGCCGTCGGTGTCCACCACCAGTGCCGCGCTCGGTGACAGGCCGACCGACTCGGTGCGGCTGGGCAGGCCGAGCAGCAGCGCGATGATCTCGGTGAACAGCCTTACCCGCGGCCCGGGTTCGCCGTCCCACCACAGGTCGAAGACGGTGGCCAGCCACGTCCCGTACGGCACGGCGCGGGCGTGGCGCGCGGCCCACGGCGGCCGGTGCGGTAACCCCGGTGGCGGCGCGGTCCAGTTGGCGTGCGGCAGCAGCAGGTCGAGGCTGGGCGGGCGCAGCGCGGCCAGCGAGTGGTAGACGAGCGCGGGGTCGGCGGCCAGGTCGATGGTGCACAGCAGTCCGGCGTAGCCGTCCGGCCGGTCGGCGAGCAGCCGTGCGGCACGGGAGGCCGCGGGCCAGGAGGGCCGCCCGGCGTGGTCGGTGCGGCGGGCGTTGAGCGCGGCCGTGCCGCCGTCGAGGCTGAGCCCGACCCGGATCCCGGCGGCGGTCAGCCGGTCCAGCGTGTGGGCGGTGAGCAGGGTGCCGTTGGTCTGCACGGTGATGTGCGCGGTGCGGCCCGCGGGCAGCGCCGAGCGCACGGCCTCGGCGTATTCGAGCACCGTGCCGGGGCCGGTCATCAGGGGTTCGCCGCCGTGCAGGTCGACCCGGATCTCCCGCAGTCCGTGCCGCCGCACGTGCTCGGCGACACGCTGAGCGGTGCGGCGCATGGTGGCGCTCTGGGTGCGCGCCGGACGGTCCCGCCAACTGCGGTCGCGGCCCTGGTAGATGTAGCAGTAGGCGCAGGCCAGGTTGCACCGGCTGTGTACCTTGAGCACGAACTGCCGCAAGGGGACGGGTTGTCGGCCCGCCGCACGCAGTGCCGGGACGTCGAGTGCGGCGAGGGGCCAGGGGGCGAACGCTGATCCTTCGACCTCACTCATGAAGCGTGCATGGCCGCAAAGGAGTTGGCGCAAACATATTCGACCGGCGACTGACTGATTCCTCCCGCCCTGCGCCCGGTTTTCCCCGCTCCGCCGCCCCTTTCCTGCCCGCCGCGCCGACAGGGGCCGGAACCGGTCAGCGGTCGGGCGAGTCCTCGTGGTACGCGACGGCGGCCGCGGCGGCCCGTGCCCTTTCGCGCAGCCCGGCGAGCACCGCGCCCAGCACCGGATGGGCGGTGCGCTCCGCCAGTGCGTCCAGGTCGAGCCCGGCGTAGTCGGGCAGCGGCTCCTCGGCCGACAGCCATGGCCCCGCCTCGCGCGTACTGATCACTCCGGTTCCTCCAACGCCAGCATCCGCTCCCGGGTGGAGCGGGCCTGCGGTCCCCCGGCCGCCCCGGAACGCTGCCACAGCTCCCATGCGCAACGGTAGGCCTCCAGGGCCCTGGCCCGCCCGGCGGTGCGCTCCAGCACGGTGCCGCGCTGGTGGTACGCCTGGGCGGCGAGCAGCGGTTCGCCCGCGCGCAGCGCGCTGTCGGCCGCGCGGCGGAACGACTCGGCGGCCTGGTCGCGCTTCTCCGCCGCGCCGGGGCCCTCGGCGAGGTCCAGCAGTACCCCGCCGTGCTCCAGCCAGGCGCGGGCCGCCATCGCGTCCGTGCTCCCCGGGTTGGCGCCACGGGCGGCGCGGTCCAGTATCCACTCGGCCTCGTACAGGTCGGTCTGCGCGCCGCCCGCCGCCCGCCGCTGCCGTAGCGCCCGGCCGAACACCAGGCGCCGCTCGGCGAGCAGCGGATGGCTCTCCGGGGTCTGGGCGAGCGCCTCGCGCAGCACCCGTACCGCGTCGGTGGCCACCGCCAGGCCACCGCCGCGCGCCGTCCACTCCGCCAGCACCCTGCCGCGCTCCACCAGCAGTTGGGCGCGGTCCGGGTCATCGGTGGGCAGCAGCCTCTGGGCGCGGGCGAACGCCCGGTCGGCGGCGGTCAGTTCGGCGGTGTCGGCGGTGTGCGCGTAGCGCGCGGCGTGGGCCCGGCCGAGCCGCCGCAGGCACTCCAGGGTCAACTCCGGCTGGTCCGGCAGGGCGTCGGCCACCGCGAGCGCCCGGCGCAGCTCGGCCAGCGCCTCCAAGGCACCCGGGTCGGCGGCCGCGGCGGCCCGTGCGGCGGCCAACTCCAGCAGCACCTGGCAGGTTTGCGGTGACGGATCGGTGGCGGTCGCGGCGACCGCCTCGAAGTCGGCGACCGCGCGCAGCGCCAGCGAACGGGCCTCGTCGGCGGCCCCGCGCCGCGCGGCGTCCTCGGACAGCGCCAGCAGCAGTCCGCCCCTGGCCACCTGGGCCCGGTCCGGCAGCGGTTCGCGGTACGGCCAGGAGCCCAGCACCTCGTCCAGCCGCAGCGCGGCGCCGATCAGCAGATGGCGGTCGCCGCCGAGGTCGTACCGCTCCTTGGCCACCTCCACCCCGCACAGTTGCGCCTCAAGCGCCGCGTGCGGCTCCCCGCGCAGCAGCCGGTGCGAGCGCTCCAGGCTGTCGGCCGCCTCGGCGAGCAACTGGGCCTTGCTGCCAGGCCGTTCGGCCTGCGCGGCCTGGGCCCGCAGCACGCGGCCGAGCACCAGATGAGCGCGGGCGGCGTCGGTGGCGAGCACTCCGCTGTCGACGGCGTACTCGGTGGCCAGCCGGGCGTTCTGCTCGGCGTCCACCAGCGTCCCGTCGTCCGGCCGGGTCTCCCACAGACTCAGCAGGCACTCGGCGAGCAGTGTGCGCAGCGGTACGGTGCGGCGCGGCTGGCGGTCGTCGGCGGGCGCGGTGCGCAGCAGGCGGATGGCCTCCCACAGGTCGCGGATGGTGCCGTGGCGCTGGAAGCGGGCCAGCCGGTCCCGGGCGGTGTCCACCACGCGTCCCTGGTGGCCGATGAACACCCCGCCGGGCGGTGTGACGCTGGCCTGCGGGCCGGTCTGCGCGGGCTGGCCCGGGGCGGGCCCGACGCCGCCGGGCTGGAAGCGGCGCAGCACCTTGCGCGGCACCTCCGCGAACGGCTCCGGGACCGGCACGGTGCCGAACTCGCCGGAATCCGACGGTCCGGCGCCGCCGGAGAGATAACCCACCACCATCGCCGGGAAGTTGCGGGCCCGCCGCCCGAACACCCGCTCCACGTAGAGCGAGCAGTGCTTGAGCACCAGCGACGCCTCGCCGAGGCCGAGCCTGCGCAGCAGCACGTCCCGTACCCCGGGCACGAACTCGTACCACGGCCCGGTGCTCTCCCGTTCCGGCGCGTCGGTCTGCCGGGGCTCCTCCTCGTGCCGCAGCAGCAGGCCGCTGAGCAGCACCTCGGCCATCTCCACCGGGCCGGTCTGCGGCATCATCGCGCGCTGCACCAACTGCATCACCGGGTAGGCGAGCGGCGCCGCCGACAGGTAGACGGCCAGGTGCTGGGCCGCGGGGGAGGCGACCGCCTGGAACTCCTGGACCAGGTCCTCCGGGGTGCGTTCGGAGAACTGCCTTGGCACAGGGGCGACTTCGCGCCGGTCGTGCACCCAGGCGGCGGAGGCGTCCAGCGCGCAGGGGGCCGTTCCGGCGACCGCGCGGGCCCACGCGCCGAGCGCCGACTGGGTGGGCGACAGCACCGGCACGGCCAGCGCTCCGGGGGCGCGCGGCTGGGAGCGGCGGCGGCGCGGTACGAAGTCCAGCCGCCCGCCCGGTCCGCCGGGGCCGCGCAGCAGTCCGGGCTCGGCGGGCAGCAGGGTGCGCGGCCACATCCGCTGCGGCAGCGGCTGGAGCACGGCGACCGGGCCGGTGCCCGCGAACCGGTGCAGCAGCCGCTGCGCCGCACCGCGCCGCCACAGCGCGCCGGAGCAGTCGCTGAGCAGCAGCGTGATGGTGCGCCCGGTCGGATCGCGCAACCGGTCGGCGGGGGCCAGCGGTTCACCGGGGTCACGTCCCGCGCCGACGCCCGGCAGGCCGTCGGGGCGGGAGCGCAGGTACTGGACGCAGACGTCGCGGAAGGCGCCGACGTGTTCGCAGACCAGCCGCAGTTCCTGGAGCATCTGGTCCCACACCACCATGGACGGCGAGTCGTCCATGACCAGCAGCAGGCTGGCCTCCCTGCGCCGTACCTCCTCGAAGACCGGCATCAGCTGCCCGCTGCGGGCACTGGTCTCGGCGGTGGCCGTCTCGTCCAGTTCGCCGCGCACCGGCTGGATCCGTGGCCGGTAGCGCTGTAGCGGCCGCAACGCGCGCTCCAGCGGCAGCAGCCCGGGGAAGGCGGCGGCGATCGGCACCCGGATCTGGGTGAACTCCTCCTGCGGCGACAGCCCGTCGGGACGTAGGGGACGCACCGGCTCCCGACGCTCGCCGTCATCCGGCCCAGCGGTCCCGGCGCTCTCGGGGCGCTCCCGCGGTGGGCGCGGCGGGTGGTCTGCGGACGGTGCGGCGGTTGTGGCCGGATCCCGACGGTCACCGTCCGCGGGGGGCGGCGGGTCGGTCCGGGCGCCCATCGCGCGGGCCAGCCACAGGGCGTCGGCGAGCGCTTCGGCGTCCGGAGCGATCCCCGCGGCCCGCAGCCGGGCGATCAGCCGCGGGTAGGGGTCCGACCCGGTGGCCATCGGGGATCACCTCATCCGGTTGAGCGGCTGCATCAGTTCGTCGGCGAGCCGCTCCCGGGTGCCGAGGTCCTCGTCCTTGGCCTGCTGGGTGAGGTAGATGGCGTTCAGCAGCTGGTCGGCCGATCGCTGCTCGCCCGGCCTGCGGTCGAGGAACTGCCGGATGACGGGCGCGTGGTGCTCCGCCGCCTCCGGCCCGAAGTGCGCCCGCACCATCGCGGCGAGCCGCTCCTCGTCCGGAGTGCTCAGCCGCAGGTGGATGCAGCGGCGCAGCAGCGGCGCCGGGAAGTCCCGCTCCCCGTTGCTGGTCAGTACGACGAAGGGGAAGGCGCGGCACCGTACCCGGCCGCCGCGCACGGTGACCCGGCCGCCGTCGTCGTCCTGCACCTCGACCTCGGGATGCCGGTCGGCGATGCGCTCCAGCTCCGGGATGGCGAACTCGCCTTCCTCCAGGGCGTTGAGCAGGTCGTTGGGCAGGTCGATGTCGCTCTTGTCGAGCTCGTCGACGAGCAGCACCCGGGGTTTGGCGGCGGGCAGCAGAGCGGTGCCCAGCGGGCCGAGCCGGACGTAGCGGCCGATGCCGTCCGCGGCCGGCTCCTCGGCGTCCGGCAGCGGTGCGGTACGGGCGAGTTGCAGGTCCTGCAGCCGGGCCAGCGCGTCGTACTGGTACAGGCCGTCGCGCAGTACCGTCCGGCTGACGATGGGCCAGCGCAGCACCCGGCCCAGCCCCAGCTCATGGGCGACCGCGTGGGCCAGGGTGCTCTTGCCGCTGCCGGGCTCGCCGGTGACCAGCAGCGGCCTGCGCAAGTACAGTGCGGCGTTGATGAGTTCGAGCTCGGTGGGGCTCGGCCGGTACTGCTCGGCGAGATCCTGCTGGAGTCCCAGCCGCCGGGTCGAGGCGGTGTCGATCGGCGCGGGTGGGCTGACGAGCGGGTGGCCGTCGAAATTGCGCCACGGCGGCGGACCCGGCAACCGGTCGATGCCCTCGTGCGGGCGACCGGTTCCTCGGTAGATGAGCCACTCGTTCACTTCGCGCTCCTCCCTTTACGACACTACCCACCAACGCGGAGACCAACAGTGCTTTCCGGACGCGTACGGTGGCACGCCGTCAGCGGACCCCGACTCACCGTGCGCCCCCGAAGCCGGGCAGCGGGCTGTCCGCGTCGTCGTACAGCAGCACCAGGTGCTCGGCCCAGCGCTGCCCGGCGCCGGACCCGGGTATGTCCCGCAGGTCATGGCCGCGGGCCCGCAGCACCCTGATCGCCTCGGGGAGTTCGGCGGCGCCCGCGACGTGCGCCAGCAGTTGCTCGGCCTCGCGCCGGAAGACGCCGCACCGCGGCCCGCAGCCGTCCGGCGGATGCGGTTCGGCGCACCACAGCGCGATGCCGTGGCCGGCGTCCAGTACGTCGTACATGGTCTGCAGCGCCTCGCCGTCGCCCACCGGGCCGCACAGCACCGGCACCGACTCGACGGGGGCGTTGCGCAGCTTCTCGTAGCCGGGGCTGCGGTCCAGTACCGGCAGCGACAGCGGGGTCAGCCCGGTGCTGTGCGAGACACCGCTCCACCGGCCCAGCCACTCGGCGGTGGGCGGTACCCGGTCCACGTCCCGGACCACCACCGGCCGGCGGGAGCCCATGGGCCGGGCCGGGCGGTGCCGTTGCGGCTGTCGGCCGGGCGTCCACAGGTGGGCGGCGGTGTCGAAGTGGTGGACGGGCAGGGCGAGTTCGACGGTGGCCGGGCGGCCGGTGCCGTCCGCCCGGTCGAGGGCCAGTGCCAGCGGCTCCTGGATCTGGGCCACCGCCTCCTCGAAGCCGACGCCGTCCCGCTCGTCGCACACCGTGGTGATCTGCCGGTCCCCGGGTGAGCGGACCACCTGGATCTCCCAGCGGAACCGGACCGGCCGGTCCTCCTCCCAGACCACCGGCGCCAGCGCGACCAGCACCGCGGCCTGCCCGGCGGTGGCCTGCGCGGTCATCGCCTCCACCAGCTCCATCAGCCGGTTGCGGTCCGGCGCGGGCAGCGAGATGGCCCGGCTCATGGCGAAATCCAGCAACTCCCGTGCGCCCGCCGGGTCCTGCGCCCGTACCTCCTCGGCGACCAGCACCAGATAGGTGACGAAGGCCAGCAGCTGCTTGCCGTCCTCCGGCTCGTACAGCAGGCCGTGGCCGTCCCGCCAGGCCACCGGCAGCGGATCGTGCACCGTGCCCGGCCCCAGCACCCGCTCCACCAGCCGCTGCACCACGCCCCCGCTGCGCGGCGGAGGCAGCTCGGCCAGCAGCCCCAGCGCCCTGGCCCGGTCGTACGGGGTCCACTCGCCTATCACGTCGGAGAGTTGGCCCTGTACGTCGATCCAGGTGGCACGGGCCTGGCGGCGGGGCCGCTGCTGCCCGTAGTGCCAGCGGTCGTGGCCGCGCACCAGATCCTGGTACGGATCGCGTTCCGGCGCCAACTCCGGTGCCAGCGGCCGGGAGTCGGCGAGCGCGCGCAGCGCGGTGAGCAGTACCGCCTTGCCGCCGTCGCGGCTGCGGCGGCGGGCCTTGACCACGCCGACGACCCGGCCGTGCGCCAGGTCGACCACCAGGCTGCCGGAGACCCCGGCCGGGATCTCCGAGTCGGGGCCGAGCCGGAAGACGTCGATCCGGTCGTTGCCGGGAACGGTGCAGGTGCCGTCCCAGGGGTCGATGGTCTCCCCCGGCCTGCGCCAGCCGATGGCGGCCACCCGCCCGCTGACCGGGGGGATCGCCCGGTCGCTCAGCCAGGCGCAGCCGTGCTCCACGGGACTGGTCAGCCGGATCAGCGCGAGATCGGGGGCGAGTTCGTACTCGCGCTCGTCACCGAGTTCCCAGCCGGTCAGCTCCTCGGGGTCGGGCAGTGCGTACACCACCCGGCCGGGCAGCACGCGTTCGCCGACCCGTACGCCGATCTCGCCGTCCCCGGCCCACCTTCGGCGGCCCATCCGGCTGTCCCGGCGCACCAGCACGTGTGCGCAGGTCAGTACCCACTCGGGGGCGACCAGCAGGCCGCTGCCCCAGAACTCCGCCGTGTCGTCGGGCGCGGCCAGGATGGCGACGGCCACCTCGCGGGCCAGCTCGCGCAACCGGGCCTCGGCCTCGGCGGGGCGCAGTGCGGGGTTCATGGTGCAGGCGGGGTCGGCGGCATCGGGACGGTGCTGGGCATGCCGTCCAGCGCGGACCGGGGGTGCCGGGGCGGCTCGGGCTCCCGGCCGAGGCGGTCACGCCAGGTCAGGGTGACGGTGAGGGCGGCCCGGGACTCGCCGTCGGCCAGCACGCTGACGATCGCGCCGGACTTGACCGCCAGTTCCACCCCGAACTCGACGCTGACCTCGTCGGGCGCGGCCCGCTCCGCCGCGTCCCGTACCGAGGCGGCGACGCCGGTGATCAGGCCGCGCAGGTGCTGGACCCGGGCGACGACCCCGTCGAGGGCGCCGACGTCCTCGTAGTCCCCGTACTCCTCGCCGTCCGCGAGGACGGGCGCGGACAGCCGGGCCCACACCTCGGTCCCGTCCGGCAGTTCGATGCGCTCGACCCGCTCCCCCATGGCCCCCTCCACTCTCCGGCGGGGCGACTGGCCCGCGCCGTGTGCGACGTGGTGGAAGATCAGGCTAGTCGCCGGACGGCTGTGAATTAAGGGGATGGCGCGAAAGCGACCCCGTCGGGGGCCGCGGGGGTGCGCATGCCCCCGGGCCTGCGGACGAAGGGGCGGCCGAGCGGTCTTAAGCTGGCCGAAAACGTCCCTGTTTCTGATCTGGAGCACCCCTTGTACTTCACGGACCGCGGCATCGAGGAGCTGGAGGACCGGCGCGGTGAGGAGGAGGTCACCTTCGAGTGGCTGGCCGAGCGACTGCGTGAGTTCGTCGACCTCAACCCCGAGTTCGAGGTCCCGGTCGAGCGGCTGGCGACCTGGCTGGCGCGCCTCGACGACGAGGAAGAGGAATAAAGACCTCCGGGCCTCCCTTGACTTCTCCAGTACGCGATATATCGTGTCTGGCAGAGGACGCGATATGTTGCGTGTACCCCAGCCTCGGGAGGCCCGGATGTCAGCCCATGCGTGGACCGTGGCGGAACCACAGAAGATCAGCTTCGACGGCCCCGTCACCGCCCTGCACGTCCGCATCGTCGGCGGGACGGTCAACGTGGTCGGGACCGACGAGGGTGCCGCCCGGCTGGAGGTCTCCGCGATCGAGGGACCACCGCTGATCGTCACCCATGACGGGGGCAGGCTCACCGTCGGCTACGAGGACGTGCCCTGGAAGGGACTGCTCGGCTGGCTCGACCGCAAGAGCTGGAAGCGGGAGGCCGTGGTCTCGCTCGCGGTCCCCGCGGACACCCGGGTGGAAGTGGGCACGGTCGGCGCCACGGCCGTGGTCTCCGGGGTCTGCGGCGACACCGCGGTGCACGGCGTCAGCGGCGACACCACCCTGGTCGGCCTCTCCGGCCCGGTGGAGGCCGACAGCGTCTCCGGCAACGTCGAGGCGCAGGCCCTCTCCGGCGACCTCAAGTTCAGCACCGTCTCCGGCGACCTGACCGTCATCGAGGGCACCGGCTCCAACGTCAAGGCCGACTCGGTGAGCGGCAACATGGTGCTCGACCTGGACCCCTCCGCGGGCGCCGCGGTCCAGCTCAACACCGTCTCCGGTGATCTCGCCATCCGTATCCCCGAGCCCGGGGACGCGGAGGTCGACGCCAACACCGCCAGCGGCGCGGTCTCGTGTGCGTTCGGCGAACTGCGGGTTACCGACCAGTGGGGCGCCAAGCGGATCACCGGCCGGATCGGGCACGGCGCCGCCCGGCTCAAGGCCACCACGGTCTCCGGCGCCATCGCGCTGCTGCGCAGGCCGCCGCTGGAACCGGCGGAACCGGTGGACGCCCCGTCACTGCGGAAGGACGTCTGAGATGCCCCCCGTCTTCGCACACGGCCGCCTGCGGCTCTACCTGCTCAAGCTGCTGGACGAGTCGCCGCGGCACGGCTACGAGGTGATCCGGCTGCTGGAGGAGCGCTTCCAGGGCCTGTACGCCCCCTCGGCCGGAACCGTCTATCCCCGGCTGGCCAAGCTGGAGAAGGAGGGCCTGGTCACCCACACCACCGAGGGCGGCCGCAAGGTCTACTCACTGACCGACAGCGGGCGGGCGGAACTGGCCGGCCGCCAGGGCGAGTTGGCCGACCTTGAGCAGGAGATCCGGGACTCGGTCTCCGAACTGGCCGCCGAGATCCGCGAGGATGTCCGCGGCTCTGCCAGCGATCTGCGCCGCGAGGTCCGCGAGGCCGCCCAGCAGGCCCGCAGCAACGGGCGGGACGGTGGCCGCGAGGAGTACCGCCGGATGAAGGAGGAGAGCCGCCGGGCCAAGGAGGAGGCGCGCACCGCCCGCCAACAGGCCAGGGACGCACAGGCGTTCGCCCGCGAGGAGGTGCAGCGGATCGTCCGCAGAGTGCAGGACGAGGTGCGCGAGCACGCCCGGCAGGGCGACTGGCAGAGCGCGATGAAGGAGGGCCTGGCCCAGTTCAGCCGCGAGATGAGCAGCTTCGGCAGGTCCCCGGAGGACGCCCCGCCCGGTCCGTGGGAAAGCGCCACCGCGTCGCAGGCCCCGACGGAGGACATCCCGCACGCCTCCCGGCCGTCGCACGTCAGGCCGGAGTCCCCGCGGGAGACCGCGCCCGATTGGGCGGCGGAGGACGACACGGCCTCCACCAACCCGGCCCGTGACCTGGAACGCCTGCTGGACCGCTTCCGCGACGACATCCGCGACGCCGCCCGTGACCACGGGGTCACCGCGGCCCAGCTACGGGACGTGCGCCGCCACCTGGCCGGCGCCGCGGCCCACATCGGAGCGGTACTGCGGCGGTGAGGCGGGAGGTGCCTGGCGGGCTTCCCCCGAAGAACTCCTCAGACCGTCAGCACGACCTTGCCGAACAGGTCGCCGGAGGCCATCTTGGCCAAGCCCTCCCGGGCCTGGTCGAGCGGCAGTACGGAATCGATCACCGGCCGCACCGAGCTGGCGGCGCAGAAGTCGAGCAGGCCGGCCAGCTCCTCCTTGGTGCCCATCGTGGAGCCCACGACCTTCAGTTCGAGGAAGAAGATCCGGTTAAGCTCCCCCGCCTTGGGGGTGTTGCCGCTGGTCGCGCCGGAGATCACCAACGTACCGCCGGGCCGCAGCGACCTGACCGAGTGCGACCAGGTGGCCGCCCCGACCGTCTCGATCACCGCGTCCACCCGGTGCGGCAGCCGCGCCCCCGGTTCGAAGGCCTCCTCGGCGCCCAACTCGACGGCGCGCGCCCGCTTCACCGCGTCCCGGCTGGTGGCGAAGATCCGCAGCCCCGCCGCCTTGCCCAGGACGATCGCGGCGGTGGCCACACCGCCCCCCGCCCCCTGCACCAGCACCGAATCACCGGGCCGTACGTTCGCGTTGGTGAACAGCATCCGGTACGCGGTGAGCCACGCGGTGGGCAGACAGGCCGCCTGCTCGAAGGTGAGTTCCCTGGGCTTGGGCAGTACGTTCCACGCCGGTACCGCCACCCGCTCGGCGAAGGTGCCCTGGTAGCGCTCGGTGAGGATGGAGCGCGGCTCACGCGGGCCGACCCCGTGCCCCGACTGCCCGATCACCGAGTGCACGACGACCTCGTTGCCGTCCGCGTCCACCCCGGCCGCGTCGCAGCCCAGAATCATCGGCAGACTCTCCTCGGTCAGCCCGACGCCCTGCAGCGACCACAGGTCGTGGTGGTTGATCGAGGCTGCTCTGACGTCCACGACCGTCCAGCCCGGCCGCGCGTCCGGTTCGGGACGCTCCCCCAACTCCAGCCCGCTGAGCGGCTGGTCACGGTCGAAACGAGTGGCATAGGCGGCGAACATGGTCATGAAGCTAATCCCACGGGCGTTTGCCCACCAGTCCCCGCTCCGTGAAGCGACGCACATCACCCGGACCGGTACCGCCCGAAGCGTTCGGCGAGACCCTCATGCCCGGTGTGATCCGTGCTGCTCGCCAACCGGGCGCCGCCCATTCGCGAGCCGGGTGTGTCAAAATCGGAAAACGGGCGATCCCCGTTGCCCCATCGGGCCGGTACACCAGGGCCGGACCGCGATGGGCACCGCTGTACGAGTCGTACATCCCCGCGCTCCACTTCCCGACATTCGGGCAACGGCCGCAATTAACCGGCCGTTCGGGACGCGGCAGGGAGAATTTATGGACTCGTCAGTAGAAACAGTTATCCGGTAGAACGGATCATTCCACCCCTCACCCGGGGTCCAGTGCGTGAGTGCGACGCGCACGGCGGACGTACGCCTCCCACCGCGGAGACGGCGGACGCCGCCCCGCCCTCCCCGAACCGGGGGGAGTACCCTCAACAAGCATTTCGACAAAGGGGTCAATTGTGGCAGCGGAGATCATCAACCCTCGTAGCGACGCCGATCAGAGCGAACTGATCGATCCGGCGTTCGCATTGCACCGCGGCGGAAAGATGGAGATCAGCGCGACGGTGCCGGTGCGCGACCGCGACGACTTGTCGCTCGCCTACACGCCGGGGGTCGCCAAGGTCTGCACCGCGATCGCGGAACAGCCCGAACTCGTCCACGACTACACCTGGAAGTCCCAGGTGGTGGCGGTGGTCACGGACGGTACGGCGGTGCTGGGTCTCGGTGACATCGGTCCGGAGGCGTCGCTGCCGGTGATGGAGGGCAAGGCCATCTTGTTCAAGCAGTTCGGCGGGGTGGACGCGGTGCCGATCGCGCTCGACACCACGGACACGGACGAGATCGTGGACACGGTGGTCCGGCTGGCGCCCTCGTTCGGCGGGATCAACCTGGAGGACATCTCCGCGCCGCGCTGCTTCGAGATCGAGCGCAGGCTCCAGGAGCGGCTGGACATCCCGGTGTTCCACGACGACCAGCACGGCACGGCGGTGGTCACGCTCGCCGCGCTGCGCAACGCGACCGTGCTGACCGGACGTTCGCTGGGCGAGCTGCGGGCGGTGATCTCCGGGGCGGGCGCCGCCGGGGTGGCGATCGCCAAGATCCTGGTGGAGGCGGGCATCGGCGATGTCGCGGTCACCGACCGCAGGGGCGTGGTGCACAGCGGTCGCACCGATCTGACCGACGTCAAGCGGGAGTTGGCCGGTTTCACCAACAAGGCGGGCATCACGGGCACCTTGGAGGACGCGCTGTCCGGTGCCGACGTGTTCATCGGCGTCTCCGGCGGCACGGTGCCGGAGGCGGCGGTCGCCACCATGGCCAAGGGCGCGTACGTCTTCGCGATGGCCAACCCGAACCCGGAGATCCACCCGGACGTCGCGCACAAGTACGCGTCGGTGGTCGCCACCGGTCGCAGCGACTACCCGAACCAGATCAACAACGTGCTGGCCTTCCCCGGCATCTTCGCGGGCGCCCTCCAGGTCCGGGCCTCGCGGATCACCGAGGGCATGAAGATCGCCGCCGCCGAGGCGCTGGCCGCGGTCGTCCACGACGAGTTGAGCGCGGACTGCGTCATCCCGTCCCCCTTCGACCCCCGTGTGGCTCCGGCGGTCACCAAGGCGGTCGCCGCAGCGGCCCGCGCGGAGGGCGTCGCCCGCCGGTAAGGGGATCTTGGGGGCAGGCTCCCCAACTCCCTGAAATACAGGACCACATGGCGGCTTGGGGGACTACCCCCAAGCCGCCACGCGCATCGGGGACTTATCCCCAGCCGGTTCCGCCGCGCCGACGAGCACCCCGCAGCGTGGCCCGGCCGGTACCGGACGGACCGCCGTCCGGACCGGCGTAGCAGGCCTACTTGAGGCCCAGAACCACCGCGTCCGGCACCGAGCGCCACACCGCCCGCGCCTCGCTGAAGCCCGCGTCCCGCAGGGTCCGGGCGTGCCACTCGACGGGATGCGGCTCACCGTCCGCGTGGTCACCGAAGATCTCGTACCGCCGGGCCACCGCGTCCGCCAACTGGTCGTCGGCGGCGGCCAGTTGCCACCACTCCCGCCAGTCCGGGACCCCGCTCGCCGCCCGCTCGCGCTCCATTCGCGCGTGCCGCAGCGCCTGCTCGGCCGCGTTGATCCGCGGAGTGGCCGGATCCGGCATGTGGTCGGCGTTCATGAACACCCCGCCGTCCTTGAGCACGCCCGCGATCTGCCCGTACACCCGGGCCAGCGGCTCGGTCTGCAGCCAGTGCAGCGCGGTGGCGGTGAGCACCGCGTCGTACTCGCGGTGCGGCAGCTTCCGCGTCCAGTCGGGGTCGCGCAGGTCGGCGGTGACGAACTGGATCCGCGGCTCGTCCGCGAAGTGCCCCCGCGCGATGGTGAGCAGCGCCGGGTCGAGGTCGAGCGCGGTCGAGCGCGCCTCGGGCAGCCGCTTGAGCAGCCGGTCGGAGATGCTGCCGGTGCCGCAGGCCAGGTCCAGCACGACGGGCGCCGGACCGGCCACCGCCTCCACGAGGTCGAGCATCACCCGGAACCGCTCCTCGCGGTCCGGCAGGTACCACTCCTGCTGGCGGTCCCAGCTGTGCTGCCATGCTTGCCAGTCGGCGGGAACGATGCCTGTTTCCGTCATCACGGTCACCCCTGCTCGTAATACCCTGGTAGCGGTTGCGCCCATTACAGCGTCGCCGCAAGCCCGACCCTAGACCGCACTGAGTAAGGACCACAAGTGGAACTGGCTTATTACTCGGACTATGCCGTGCGGCTCGTGAACACCGAGCGCCCGGACCACGGCGAGGACGCCCTCTCCTCGGTCGAGGCGGTGCGCGAACTCTTCGGCCCCAACCGCCAGGCCGCCCGCCGGGCGGGCGACGCCGACGTGACCCGGCTGCGCGCGGTACGCACCAGGCTGCGCGCGGTCTTCGAGGCCGCCGCCGAGGGCGACGAGGTGCGGGCCGTGGACCTGCTCAACGCGCTGATGCTGGAGTACCCGGTCAGCCCGCAGATCTCCGGCCACGGCGACCTGGACGACCAGGGCCGCCCGCAGTGGCACATGCATCTGGCCGACCACGCCAACAACGCCACGGCCGCCTACACCGCGCCCGCCTGCATGGGCCTGGCGTTCCAGCTCACCGGACTCGGCGCGGACCGGCTGGGCGTCTGCCAGGCCGCCTCGTGCCGCAACGCCTACATCGACACCTCGACCAACCGCTCGCGCCGCTACTGCTCCGACCGCTGCGCGACCCGGGCCAACGTGGCCGCGTACCGCGCCCGCAAACGGCAGGAGCAGCAGCAGAACGCGCAGGGCTGAGTAGCCCCGCGACCGCTAACGCGCCCGCGTACGGCGGGAGACCGACCGGTCGGACCACACCGGCCGCAGCGCGCCGACCGCCCAGGAGACCGCTGCCACGGGAGTCCGCCGCAGCCCGCGCGGCGGCCGGAACCGCCCCAGCACCCGGGCGAGCAGCAGATCGTCGGGGACCGTCCCGAACATCCGGCTGTCCGACTCGGCGAACGGGTTGTCCCCCAGCACCCACCAGCCGGCGTCCCGCCGCTCCACCGCCCGTTTGACGATCAGCAGGTCCTGCTGCAGCGGATGCCGCAGCACCACCACGTCGCCGGCACGCACCGCCGCCCCGTAGCGGACGAGCAACTGGTCCCCGTGGTGCAGCGTCGGCACCATCGAAGGCCCCGTCACCTCTGCGAGTCCGAACGGCAGCCTTGCCCCCTGCTGGCGCATGCCGAGCCTCCTGTCAGATCCTCCACCGGGTCCAGGGTGACACCAGACTTTTGTCCTAAGCACCAGGGGGCACCCGGGAAATGGGACTCCTCAGGGAGTAATGTCCCATCTGCAAAGACGATCACAAGGAAGGACAGCCATGTTCTCTCGCCTGTTCGCGCCGAAGGTCAAGGTCAGCGCCCACTGCGACCTGCCCTGCGGCGTCTACGACCCGGCCCAGGCCCGTATCGAGGCCGAGTCCGTCAAGGCCGTCCAGGAGAAGTACCAGGCCAACGAGGACGCGGACTTCCGCACCCGTGCCCTGATCATCAAGGAGCAGCGCGCCGAGCTGGCCAAGCACCACGTCTCGGTGCTGTGGAGCGACTACTTCAAGGCCCCGCACTTCGAGAAGTACCCGCAGCTGCACCAGCTGGTGAACGACACCCTCAAGGCCCTGAGCGCGGCCAAGGCCTCCAACGACCCGAAGACCGGCGAGAAGGCCCTTGAGCTGATCGCCGAGATCGACAAGATCTTCTGGGAGACCAAGAAGGCCTGACCTTCGCTCAGCTTTCTTCGGCTCTCCAAGGCAGAAGCCGGATCTGCGAGGACACCACCTTCACAGATCACCAGCCGCCCCCGGTCCGCCACGGACCGGGGGCGGTCGGCTTTCGCCGTGCGGAAGGATCCGCCGGATTCGGCGAGAATGGCCGGGTGACCCCACCTGCCTGCCTTGACGCGCTTGAGCCGCGGCTGCCTTCGCCGCTTGTGGGCGTCGTGGACGAGCGGCTGGCGCGGTGGGGGGTCGAGTTGCTGCTGAAGCGGGATGACCTGATACATCCCCGGATTCCGGGCAACAAGTACCGCAAGCTGCGGCTCAACGTACAGGCCGCCATTGACGGCGGGCACCGTACGTTGCTCACCTTCGGCGGGGCGTACTCGAACCATCTGCGGGCCACCGCGGCCGCCGGACGGTTGCTGGGGTTCCACACCGTGGGCGTGGTGCGGGGCGCGGAGCTGGCCGACCGGCCGTTGAATCCGTCGCTGGCGCGGGCCGCCGAGGACGGGATGCGGCTGCACTTCATCGACCGCGCGACGTACCGGCGCAAGACCGAGCCCGATGTGGTCGCCGGCCTGGAGCGCCGGTTCGGCCGCTTCTACCTGGTCCCGGAAGGCGGCAGCAACGCGGCCGCCGCCACCGGATGCGCCGACCTCGGCCGTGAGCTGCGCGGTGTCGCGGACGTGGTCACCGTCGCCTGCGGCACCGGGGGCACGCTGGCCGGGCTGGCCGCCGGGCTCGACCACGGCACCCAGCGGGCGGTCGGTTTCCCGGTGCTCAAGGGCGGCGGATTCCTCGACGGCGAAATCCAGCGGCTGCAACAGGCCGCTTTCGGTGGGCGGCGCGGCGACTGGCGGCTCGACACGCGTTTCCACTGCGGCGGATACGCCCGTATCACGCCCGAACTACGGGAATTCGCCGACGAGTTCGCCGAACGGCACGGGCTGAATCCCGACCTCACGTATGTGGCGAAAATGCTCTACGGGACGTACGCACTCGCCGCGGAGGGCGCTTTCGCTCCCGGCACGAGGGTGGCGGCGGTCATCACCGGCTGACCCCGCTCCCGGAATACCGGCGGAATCGGTTTCGGTGAGATCGGTCCTCCCTTCCGGGTCCGGATGTCTGACCGTCCGGTTAGCCTGGGGTGCATGATTCGAGCCGCGACCACCGCCGACATCCCGGCGATCCACGCCATGATCCGCGAACTGGCGGATTACGAGCGGTCGCTGGAGGACGCGCGGGCCACCCCGGAGCAGCTGCACGACGCGCTGTTCGGGGCGCAGCCGGCCGCCTTCGCGCTGATCGCGGAGGAAGCGTCCGTCGAGGGCGGGCCGCGGGCCGTCGGTTTCGCGCTGTGGTTCCGCAACTACTCGACATGGACCGGCACCCACGGCGTATACCTGGAGGACCTGTACGTACGCCCCGAGGCGCGCGGCGGCGGGCACGGCAAGGCGCTACTGGCCGAACTGGCCCGGATCTGCGTGGAGCGGGGATACGAGCGCTTCGAGTGGTCGGTGCTGGACTGGAACGAGCCGTCGATCGGCTTCTACAGGTCGCTGGGCGCGGTGCCCATGGAAGAGTGGACGGTTCACCGGTTGACCGGCGGACCACTGCACGCTCTGGCCTCAACCGCCACTGTGGCCTCGCCAAACCCCAACCGCGCGATACCGCTTTCGAATTGAGACCGCAGACCCCTAGCCACTGTCCGTACTCATAGGCTTACCATGAGTGACAACCGGGAGGTGCTGAAACTGAGCCCCTCTATGGGGACAGGCGTGCTTGGTCCGGGCGACACCGGGGCACAGATCGCGATACCGTCCCTGGACGGTGCGCAACGAGTTCCGTTACTCGGAGTGTACGGACCGCTTACCAGTCGTACCACCGCCACGCGCGGCGGAACGGCAGCCATCAAGCTCAACCACCGTGTGCCACCTTGGAGGTGAGGGTGTCCCAGATCGCAGGCGAGCCCGGGTCGAAGGACTTCGTGGAGGTCCGGCTGCCCGCGGCGGGGGCCTACCTCTCGGTACTGCGAACGGCGACCGCCGGACTCGCAGCCCGCTTGGACTTCACCCTCGACGAGATCGAAGACCTGCGCATCGCCGTGGACGAGGCGTGCGCCATCCTGCTGCAGCAGGCCGTCCCCGGCAGCGTGCTCTCATGCGTGTTCCGGCTGGTCGAGGACGCGCTGTGGGTGACCGTGTCGGCACCCACCACCGACGGCCGCGCCCCGGAGCGCGACACCTTCGCCTGGACGGTGCTCTCCGCACTCGCCGGTGAGGTGGACTCCAGCGTGGCCGAGGACAACACGGTCAGCATCAGCCTGCACAAGAAGCGCGGCGCCGGCCCTGGACAGTCGTGAGGTTCCCAGATGCAGGAAGTCCTCTGGTTTCCCAGGAGCCCTGGCGACCGCGCACACCGCGGCGGCCGTAGGTCCGGCCCTGCGCGTGACCAGCGTGTCCCGGTACGCGTGCCGGGCGATTACGGTTCAACCGTGAACGGAACGGGGGATCGCCATGAGCACTGAACCTCCTCGGGAACTGACCCCGGAACGCGCCACCGAGCTGCCCGAGCAGGCGGGACGCCGCATCGGTACCGGCGGGCGCGGCCTCGCCGTACCCGCCCAGCCCACTCCCGCGGCCCGGCGGCAGCACGCGCGGCACCACCCCGTGCCGCGCACCGACGGAACGGACGCGGTAGAGCAGGCGGAGCCCATGGACCAGGTCGAGCGGCAGGACTCCGACGGCGCGCACGAGCCGGAGGGCCCGCAGGACCGGTCCGGGGCGCGGGCGCTGTTCGTGGAGCTGAGCAGGCTGCCGGAGGGCTCACCAGAGCGGGAGGCGCTGCGCAACCGGCTGGTGCAGATGCACCTTCCGCTGGTCGAGCACCTGGCCCGGCGGTTCCGCAACCGCGGTGAGCCGCTGGACGACCTGACACAGGTCGCCACCATCGGCCTGATCAAGTCGGTGAACCGCTTCGACCCGGATCGCGGGGTGGAGTTCTCCACCTACGCGACGCCCACGGTGGTCGGCGAGATCAAGCGGCACTTCCGGGACAAGGGCTGGGCGGTCCGCGTGCCGCGCAGGCTCCAGGAGCTGCGGCTGGCGCTGACCACCGCCACCGGGGAGCTGTCACAGGAGCACGGCCGGGCGCCGACGGTGCACGAACTGGCCGAGCATCTGAAGATCTCCGAGGAAGAGGTCCTGGAGGGCCTGGAGTCGGCCAACGCCTACAGCACGCTCTCGCTGGACGTGCCGGACACCGACGACGAGTCCCCGGCGGTCGCCGACACCCTCGGCGCCGAGGACGACGCGCTGGAGGGCGTGGAGTACCGGGAGTCCCTCAAGCCGCTGCTGGAGCAGTTGCCGCCGCGGGAGAAGAAGATCCTGCTGCTGCGGTTCTTCGGCAACATGACCCAGTCGCAGATCGCCCAGGAGGTCGGCATCTCCCAGATGCACGTCTCCCGGCTGCTGGCCCGTACCCTCGCCCAGCTCCGCGACAGGCTGCTGGTCGAGGAGTGAGCCCCGGGGGTCGGGAGCCCCGCCCCCCGCAAACACGGGGTCGGAGGACTACTCCGCGGCGCCCTGGTCCGCGCCGAGCGCGGCGGTAGCCGCGGGGTGTACGAGCAGTACGAGTTCGGCCAGCGCCACCGCGCCGATCGCCACCGCGGCGGCCAGCAGAGCGCCGCCGTTCTGCCCCATCGTCCAGGCGATCGGCAGCGCGATCAGCTGGATGATCAGCGCGGGCCCGCGGCTCCACCGCCGGGCCCGCCGCAGCCCGTACGCGGCGGTGAGCGGCAGTATGGCCATCGCGAGCACGGTGAGCCCGCCCATCACGGCGGTCTGGGTACTGGCGTGGCGGCCGACGAACCCCGTCGCCATCAGATAGACCCCGCCCGCGGCCAGCGCCACGCCTTCCAGCCCGGCGAGCGCCGCGGCGGCGGTCAGCCGTGGAACGCGGGGGGCGGCGGGTGCGGTCTCCGGGGCGGTTTCATGCTTCCGACTCACCCCAGCAGGGTAGCCCGCGCCCCGGACGCGCCCTTCGCACCGTCCGACCCACGATGTCCGGGGTCCGGCAAGATCCGCCGGAGGGCCGCTGGGTACCCTTCCTCTCATGCGAGCGCTTCTCGTGGTCAACCCGAAGGCCACCACCACCGGAGCGCGGACCCGTGATGTTCTCATTCACGCCCTGGCGAGCGATCTGAAGCTGGAAGTGGTGACCACGGAGTACCGCGGTCACGCCCGCGACCTCGCGCGGCGCGCGGTGGAGGGCGGTTCGGTCGAGCTGGTGGTGGCGCTCGGCGGCGACGGAACGGTCAACGAGGTCGTCAACGGACTGCTGCACAGCGGCCCGGCCCCCGAGGCGCTGCCCCGTCTCGCGGTGGTGCCCGGGGGCAGCACCAACGTCTTCGCGCGCGCCCTCGGCCTGCCGAACGACGCCGTGGAGGCGACCGGCGCCCTGCTGGACGCCCTGCGCGAGGGCAGCGAGCGCACCATCGGCCTCGGTCTGGTCAGCGGCACACCGGGCACGGACGACGAGGGGGTGCCGCCGCGCTGGTTCACCTTCTGCGCCGGGTTCGGCTTCGACGCGGGTGTGGTGGGCCGGGTCGAACAGCAGCGGGTGCGCGGTAAGCGATCGACGCACGCGCTCTACGTACGGCAGATGGTCCGTCAGTTCCTCGGCGAGCGGAACCGACGACAGGGCACGCTCACTCTGAGTGAACCCGAGGGGGTCGGCCCGGAGGGGCCGAACACCGTGCTGCGCGACCTCGTACTGGCCATAGTCTGCAACACCTCGCCCTGGACGTTCTTCGGCAACCGCCCTGTGTACGCAACGCCCCAGGCGTCGTTCGACACCGCCCTCGACGTGCTGGCCCTGTCGAAACTGTCCTCGGCGTCGGTCGCCCGGCACGCCGGTCAGCTGCTGCGGTCAACCCCGGAGCGCGGCCCGCACGGCAAGCACGTGACGACCCTGCATGATCTGACCGACTTCACCTTGCAATCACAGGTTCCACTGCCCTTTCAGGTGGACGGTGACCACCTGGGGCTGCGAGTGAGCGCGACCTTCACAGGCGTTCGCCGTGCACTGCGTGTGATTGTGTGAGTGCCAGGGCCTAAAGTCCTTTCACTCGAACGTTTAGCCTCACCTGCACCCCATGGAAGTACGGCTGTGATCGAGGCGACACCGAGGAATCCAAAAAAACTTCCCGGAAGGGGTTGTATCCGCAGCCCAGGTTTGCGAGTCTCTACATGGCGATCGGGACGGCGCTTCCAGGGCACCCCTTGGATCATCGTTCGTCGCCCGAATCCCTTTCCTCATTCCGCGGTCCGCGCCAGGAGACTGGCTGTCGGCCCGTTGCCTGCGGGGGGATTCGTGAAAGCGTTCACATTCACAAGCAACGTGCCAGCAACACCACAGGAGTTGGAGCAGACATGGACTGGCGTCATCGCGCCATTTGCCGCGAGGAAGACCCCGAGCTGTTCTTCCCGATCGGCAACACCGGTCCTGCGCTGCTGCAGATCGAGGAAGCCAAGGCCGTCTGCCGTCGCTGCCCCGTCATGGAGCAGTGCCTGCAGTGGGCGCTGGAGTCCGGTCAGGACGCCGGCGTCTGGGGTGGCCTCAGCGAGGACGAGCGCCGCGCGATGAAGCGCCGCGCCGCCCGCAACCGGGCGCGCAACGTCAGCGCCTGACGCCCGCCGCCCCTTCGTGCTTGGGCCTGTTCGGCTTGCCGGACAGGCCCCATGGTCCTCGCGCCGCCGTACAGCACACGTACGGAACGCGGGTGGCTGTCCCCGAGCCGCAGCGCGGATCGCTTTAGCGCTAAGCAGACAGAGCACAAGGCAGTAGGCAACAGCCCCGGTCGACTTGGTCGGCCGGGGCTCGATGCTGTTCCGGGGTACTTCGGGGCTGTTCCTGGGTACTTCGCCCGGTAAGGCGCAATCCCAGCCGCCCTACGCCCCTTCGACCGGCAGGTCCAGGACGACGCGGGTGCCGCCTTCCTCGCCGGGGAGCATGTCGAAGGTGCCGTTCAACTCCCCCACCACCAGGGTGCGCACGATCTGTAGGCCCAGATTGCCCGCGCGTTGGGGGTCGAAGCCCTCGGGTAGCCCGCGGCCGTCGTCCTCGACGGTGATCAGCAGGCGGTCGGGGCCGCGCTGCGCGGCGACCTCCACCGTGCCGCGTTGGCCGGGGCCGAAGCCGTGTTCAAGGGCGTTCTGCAGCAGTTCGGTCAGCACCATCGACAGCGGGGTGGCGATCTCCGCGGTGAGGATTCCGAAGCGACCGGTACGGGACGCGGAGACCCGGCCCGGCGAGAGTTCGGCGACCATCACGATCACCCGGTCCGCGATGTCGTCGAACTGCACCCGCTCATCGAGGTTCTGCGACAGCGTCTCGTGCACGATGGCGATCGAACCGACCCGCCGTACCGCCTCCTCCAGCGCCCCGCGCGCCTTGTCCGAGTCCATCCGCCGGGCCTGCAGCCGCAACAGGGCGGCCACCGTCTGGAGGTTGTTCTTCACCCGGTGGTGGATCTCCCTGATGGTGGCGTCCTTGGTCATCAACTCCCGCTCGCGGCGGCGCAGTTCGGTGACGTCGCGGAGCAGCACCAGTGAACCGATGCGCGTTCCCTTGGGTTTGAGCGGGATCGCGCGCAGCTGGATGATCGCCTCGTTGCCCTCGACCTCGGTCTCCCGGGGCGCCCAGCCGCTGGCCAGTTTGACCAGTGCCTCGTCCACCGGGCCGCGGGCGGGGGCCAGGTCGGCGGTGGTCTGGCCGAGGTGGAGTCCCACCAGGTCGGTGGCGAGGCCCAGCCTGTGGTACGCGGAGAGCGCGTTGGGGCTGGCGTACTGCACCACACCGTCCGCGTCCAGCCTGATCAGTCCGTCACCGGCGCGCGGTGAGGCGTCCATGTCGACCTGCTCGGCGGGGAACGGGAAGGAGCCCGCGGCGATCATCTGCGCGAGGTCCGACGCGCTCTGCAGATAGGTCAGTTCAAGACGGCTGGGCGTACGAACGGTGAGCAGGTTGGTGTTTCGGGCGATGACCCCGAGGACCCGGCCCGCGCGCCGTACCGGGATGGACTCGACCCGGACCGGCACCTCCTCACGCCACTCCGGGTCGCCCTCCCGCACGATCCGGCCCTCGTCGAGCGCCGCGTCCAGCATCGGCCTGCGACCGCGCGGCACCAGATGGCCCACCATGTCGTTCTGGTGGGAGGTCGGCCCGGTGTTGGGACGCATCTGCGCCACGGAGACGTAGCGCGTCCCGTCCTTCGTCGGCACCCAGAGCACCAGGTCGGCGAAGGAGAGGTCGGACAGCAGCTGCCACTCGGACACCAGCAGGTGCAGCCACTCAAGGTCCTCGGTCTCGAGGGCGGTGTGCTGGCGTACGAGGTCGTTCATGGAGGGCACGCTGTGGAGGGTACCCCCGCGACTTCATGGGAAGTTCATCTGGCTTCCGACCCACGCCTATAGACACAGAGTAGTGGTCTAGTCCACAATGGGCTGGCAAAAAGCTTCCGCCCTCCCCGCACAGGAGGACGGAACGGGATCCCGTACGGCGTTCTCTGCCCTGACTGCGCCGGGGGGGATCCCCACACAAGTCGGCATCACCGGCAGCGAGGACCGCACACCACGCATCGCCGGCGCCGACGGTAGCTCCGGGCTGCGGTGCCGGAAGGGCTGAGGGTCCCTTAACCGGCGCCGCGGCCCGCGGGTGTCCCTCTTTGTGTTCGCCCGCCGCCGGGCGCTCGTCCGCTGACGACACTCGCTCGTCGAGCGGCAAGCTGACGACACTCGCTCGTCGAGCGGCGAAAGGCCCCCCGCCCGTGGAACCGGGCGGGGGGCCTTCGTATGGATCAGCGGGTCTCCGTCACCTTGGCGAGGGCCCTTGGGGCGTCGGGGTCCTGGCCGCGGGCGATGGTGACCTCGTAGGCCAGCATCTGGAGGGGAATGATCTCCAGGATCGGCTGGACCTCCTCGGCCACGCCGGTGGTCGGCAGCACGAAGCCCGCCGAGGCGGCGTCCACCTGGGCCTGGCTGCCGATCACCACGAGGTCGGCGCCGCGGCCGCGCAGCCGATCGAGCACCGGCTGGAGCGCCTGGCCGCCCTTGCCCTCGGTCACGATGGCTATCACCGGCGAGACGTTGTCGACCATGGCCAGCGGCCCGTGCAGCAGGTCCGCGCCGGAGAAGGAGAGCGCCGGGATGTAGCTGGTCTCCATCAGCTTCAGCGCGGCCTCCTTGGCGGTCGGGTAGCCGTAACCGCGCGAGGTGAGCACCAGCCGCTCGGCGAACCGGTAGCGCGCCGCCAGCTGCCTGACCTCGGCCTGCCGGTCCAGGATCTGCTGGGCCAGCTCCGGCAGCACCTTGGCGGCCGAGCCGTCGCCGCCGCGCAGGCCCTCCACGAACAGGTAGAGCGCCAGCAGCTCCGCGGTGTACGTCTTGGTCGCGGGCAGCGCCTTCTCCGGCCCGGCCAGGACGTCGATGTGGAACTCGGACACCTCGGCCAGCGGAGAGTCGGCGTTGTTGGTCACCGCGAGGGTGATCGCACCGGCCTCCCGGGCGGCCTGGGTGGAGGCGACCAGGTCGGGCGAGCCGCCGGACTGGCTGACCGTGATGACCAGCACGTCGGTCAGGTCGGGCTGGGCGCCGTAGGCCGTGGTGGTGGACATGGAGGTCAGGCCCGCTGGCTTGCCCAGCAGCACCTCGATCAGGTACTTCGCGTACAGCGCCGCGTTGTCGGAGGTGCCGCGCGCGGTGAGCAGCACGAAGCGCGGATTGCGGGCGGCGACCTGCTCGGCGATCTCCCGGATCTTCGGGGCGCCCTCCTCGAGGATGCGGCGCAGCACCGCGGGCTGCTGGGCCATTTCGCCGGACATGATCCGGCCCGGCTGGGGGTCCTGCTGGGTCGGAGTCGGGGCGGACATGCGATGAGCCTCCAGGCTGCTTGTCTTGTGTTCTGCGCGGCTGCGTCAGCGCCCGGCGCCGTTGCCGACGATGACCTCCGCGGCCGCTCGCCCGCACACGCGGGCCGCACCATGGGTCGCGATGTGCAGCGCACCGGTCGGCGGGGCCTGCGGTACGCCCATCTCGACCACCACCGAGTCCGGCCGGGCGGCCACCAGGCATGCCAGCGCGTCCGCCATCCACCGGTGCCGGTGAACGTCGCGAACCACGATGACGATCCTACGGTCCGACGCGGAGCGCAGCACATTTGCCACCAACGCGGGCAGACCGTGCGCCGCCGCGTCGGACTCGCGATAGGTGCCCGTCCCGGTGCCGGGCAGCAGCCGCCGCAGCTCGGCCGCGACGCCCCACGGCGTCTCGTCGCCGACGGCGATGTTCGCCACCGGAGTGAAGGCCGCCGTGTACACCGGCCCTTCGGGCGCCCGGTAGGGGGCGAGCCGGGTCACCCGCAGCGCCCGCCGGGCGGCGGCCAGACCGATCCCCGGGTCGGACGCGATCCCCTCCGCCGCGCCCGACCGGGAACCGACCCACTCCCCCAGCGCCCGCACCCGTGCCGCGGCGTCGGCGAGCCGCTCCTCGGGCAGTTCGCCGGAGTGCACCGCCCTGACCAGGGCGTCGCGCAGGCGTAGCACCGTCGCCTCGTCGGCGAGGTTGCCGCCCACGCAGATCGCGTCCGCCCCGGCGGCCAGCGCCAGCACGGTGCCGCGCTCGATGCCGTAGGTCGCGGTGATGGCGCGCATCTCCACCGCGTCGGTGGCGATCAGCCCCTGGTAGCCAAGGCCGCCCAGGGACTCGGGGGCCCGCAGCAGTCCGTTGAGCGCGGCCGGGCTGAGCGTGGCGGGCAGCGCCCGGTCCACCGCCGGCAGCAGGATGTGCGCGCTCATCACAGCCTTGGTACCGGCGGCCAGCGCGGCCCGGAACGGCACCAGTTCACGGGCGTACAGCGTGTTCAGGTCGGCGTCGATGCGCGGCAGGTCGTGGTGCGAGTCGACGGCGGTGTCGCCGTGGCCGGGGAAGTGCTTGGTGCAGGCGGCCACCCCGGCCTGTTGCAGGCCCTCGACGTACGCGGCGGTGTGCCGGGCCACCAGTTCGGGGTCGGAGCCGAAGGACCGCACACCGATCACCGGGTTGTCGGGGTTGGAGTTGACGTCGGCGGACGGCGCCCAGTTCAGGTTGACGCCGCACTCCCTGAGCCTGCGGCCCAGCTCCCGGGCGACCGCGCGGGTCAGCTCGGGATCGTCCACCGCGCCGAGCGCGTGGTTGCCGGGGAAGGAGGAGCCGGTGCGGGATTCCAGCCGCGTGACGTCGCCGCCCTCCTCGTCGGCGGCGACGATCAGCCGCGGGGACCGGTCCCGCAACCGGGCGGTGAGCGCGGCGAGTTGCTCCGGTGACTCGATGTTCCGGGCGAAAAGCGCGACCGAGCCGAGCCCCTCGTCCAGCCGTCGCAGCAGCCAGTCGGGGGCGGTGACGCCGGTGAAGCCGGGCTGGAGCACGCCGAGCGCGTCACGCGTCACGGTGTCCGTAGTCAGCATGGTCATCCCTTCACCGCCCCTGCGGTCAGTCCGCCGACGGCCTTGCGCTGGAGGATCAGGAACACGATCACCACGGGGATGGTGAAAAGGGTGGAGGCGGCCATCGTGGCGCCCCAGTCGTCACCGAAGTTGGTCTGGAACTGGGTGAGCCACAGCGGCAGGGTCTGGCCGCTCTGCTTGTTGAGGATGAGCACCAGCGGGAACTCGTTCCACGCGGTGATGAAGCCGAACAGCGAGGTGGCCATCAGCCCGGGGGCGAGCAGCGGGAAGACCACCCGGACGAACGCCTGGGCCCGGGTGCAGCCGTCGACCAGGGCCGACTCCTCCAACTCCCTGGGCACCGCGGCGATGAAGCCGCGCAGCGTCCAGATGGTGAAGGGCAGCACCATCATCATGTAGAAGAGGGTCAGCGGCAGCAGGCTGTTGAGCTGGTCCTGGTCGCGGACGATCATGTAGACGGAGATCGTCATCACCTCCCAGGGCGCCATCTGGGCCATCATCACGATCAGCACGAACGCCTTGCGCCCGCGGAACCGCATCCGGGCCAGCGCGAACGACGCCAGCAGCGCGATCGCCAGGGAGAGCAGCACCGCGCCGAGCGTGACGGTGAAGCTGTTGCGCACCAGGGTCCAGAAGCCGCTGGCGTGCACCGCCTTGTCGAAGTGCGCGAGGGTGCCGTGGAACGGGACGAAGTCCGGAGTGCTGCTGATGATGTCGATGTCCGGCTTGAAGGCCGTGGTCGCCATCCAGTAGACGGGGAAGACGAAGAACACGAACAGGAGGACCGCGACGGCGTTGGGCCAGAAGCGTCCGAGAAGCGAGCGCCTCACAGGTCGTCCTCCTGCTTGAGAATGATCCGGAAGTAATACGACATCAGCACCAGCAGGATGAGGATGGTGAGCGTGGAGATCGCCGCGCCCACGCCGTAGTGCTGGTTTCCGACGCCCTCGATGAAGGCGTAGACCGGCAGGGTCTGGGTGCTGCCGGCGGGCCCTCCGGCGTTGAGCGCGTACACCTGGGTGAACGCCTTGAAGACCCAGATGATCTCCAGGAACGTGGTGCTCAGGAAGAACGGCCGCAGGATCGGGAAGGTGACCGAGCGGAAGGTGCGCCAGGCCGTGGCGCCGTCCATCCGGGCCGCCTCGAACAGTTCGGCGGAGATCGTGGTCAGTCCCGCGTAGAGGTTGAGGGCGACGAACGGGATGGACTGCCAGACGACCATCAAGGTGATCACCGCGAAGGTGGAGAACAGGCCGCCGAACCAGTTGAAGCCCGCCATCGAGTGCCAACCGAGCCGGTCCAGGAGCCAGTTGACGACGCCGTACCGGGAGTCGAACAGCCACTGGTAGACCGTGGTCCCGGCGACGTAGGGCATGGCCCAGGCGAGGATCAGCCCCAGCGACAGCAGCAGCCGCATCCGCCTGCCCAGCCGGTTCAGCAGCAGACCGACCAGCGTGCCGACCGCCATGATCAGCGCCACGTTGGCGGCGGTGAACAGCACCGAGCGGAGGGTGGTGTGCCAGAAGTCCGAACTGGTCAGCTGGTCGGTGTAGTTGCCGAACCCGATCCAGTCGGTGGTGTGCTGGATCAGCTGGAAGGCGTTGAGGTTCTGGAACGAGATGAGCAGGTTGCGCAGCAGCGGATAGGCCAGCAGCGCGGCGGTCGCCACCAGCGCCGGGAGGATCAGCAGGTACGGGGCGCCGCGTGCGGCCAGCCCGCCCGCGGAACGCCTGCGGTGCGCGGGCGGTGGAGGTGGCGGCGTGCTCTCGCTGGTCGGACGCGTTGGCGTCCTGGTCGATGGCGCACCCATGCTGTTGTCTTCCTCCCCGCTGTGCCCCGGCGTACGGGCTGGTGCCCTTGGCCACGGGTGGGGCGGCCGGTGCGGCGGCCCCACCCGCTGGCGCTCACTGCTTCTGGCTGAGCCGCTTGTTGATTTCGGCGTCGGCCTGCTTGGCGGCGGCCGAGGGGTCCTGGCCCTGGAGCACACCGGTCATGAAGATGGTGGAGATCGGGTTGGGCTTGTTCTCCACGTTGCCCCATGCGGGGATCAGCGGGGTGGTGCCGCCGTTCGCGGCGGCGGCCGAGGCGGCGGTGGCGAACGGGTTGCCGGCCAGGTTGGAGTTGAGCGCGGTCTTGTTGGGGATCACGCCGCCCTCCTTGGCCAGTGCGCCCTCGAACTGGTCGGAGAGGGCCAGCTTCAGGAAGTCCTTGGCCAGTTCGGGGTTCTTGCTGGCCTGTGCGACGGCCAGGTTGGATCCGCCCAGGAAGACCTTCGCGGGCTTGCCGGCGGTCCGGCCCGGGATCGGGAAGTAGCCGATCTCGTCCTTCAGCTGCGGGTTCTTGGCGATCGCCCCGGCCGCCTCCCAGCCGAAGCCGATGAAGGCGCCGACGTCGCCCTTGGCGAACACGTCCGACTGCTGCGGGGTGGCCTCGTCCTTGTCCTTGGGCGCCGTGCCGTAGGAGTTGAGCTTCTTGTACAGGTTGATGGCCGCGGCAGCCTGCGGCGAGTCGAGGTTGGAGACGTAGGAGTCGCCGCTCTTCTTCACCAGGTCGGCGCCCGCGTCCAGCAGGAACCCGTCGAAGGAGTACCAGTCCTGGCCCGGCGCGTAGAGCGCGTCCTGGGTGCCCTTGGCCTTGACGGCGTCGAGGTCCTTGAAGAACTCGTCCTGGGTCCTGGGGGTGTCCTTGATGCCGGCGTCCGCCCAGATCTTCTTGTTGTAGACGACGACCCGGTTGGAGGCGTACCAGGGGGCGGCGAACTGCTTGTCCTGGTAGACGGCGGAGGCGTTCAGCGCCGGGGTCCAGTCGTTGCCGCCGAGGTCCGCCCTGTCACCGGTGAGGTCCATCAGACCGCCGGTGGCCGCGTAGTACGGGGTCTGGGTGTTGCCGATCTCGACCACGTCCGGCGGGGTGCTCTCGGACAGCGCGGTGGTCAGCTTCTGCTGGATGCCGTTCCACTGCTGAACCTGGATGCTGAGCTTGGCGCCGGGGTATTTCTTCTCGAAGGCCGCCGTGATGTCCTTGGTCCAGCCGGGCGGGTTGGAGCCGCTCATCAACCAGACGGTGAGGGTCTTGCCCTTGAAATCCCCGGGACCCGACGCCTTGTCACTCTTACCGGAACCGCACGCGGCGACCGACACGGCCATGACCGTGGCACCCAATACGGCTATCGCCGCCCTGCGCTTGCGCATCACGCCACCCTCCTGAAGGTGCCAGAGACTCGCCCCTGGTCTTTAATGGTTTAGACCAGTACGGGGAGCTTGGCCTAGACCTTTAGGGGTGTCAAGGGTGTATAAGAGCGGCTGTCGAGTCCGTTACCGGACCGACACCTCACCTACGACGTCCGCTTACCGCTACGTGCGCGGCGCACGCCGTGCCACGATGTGAGCCGCTATTGGACGGAGGAGCCGGTGACGGCAGCCGAGAAGGAGTCGGGAGCACAGCGCATGGAGACCGACGGGGACGCCGCGGCGGGCGCCACGGATGCGTCGGAGACGCCCGAGAACGCGCCGGCGTCCGGCACGCGCACGGCACGGGTGCCGAAGTACTACCGCCTCAAGCGGCACTTGCTCGACATCACCCAGACCATGCCGCCCGGCACCCCGGTACCGCCGGAGCGCACTCTGGCCGCCGAGTTCGACACCTCGCGCACCACGGTCCGCCAGGCGCTCCAGGAACTCGTCGTCGAAGGCCGCCTGGAGCGCATCCAGGGCAAGGGGACGTTCGTCGCCAAGCCCAAGGTCGCCCAGGCGCTGCAACTCACCTCGTACACCGAGGACATGCGCGCGCAGGGCCTCGAACCCGCCTCCCAGCTGCTGGACATCGGCTACGTGGCCGCCGACGACCGGCTCGCCGGCCTGCTGGACATAAAGGCGGGCGGGCGGGTGCTGCGCATCGAGCGGCTGCGGCTGGCCAACGGCGAGCCGATGGCGATCGAGACCACCCACCTGTCCGCCAAGCGCTTTCCGCAGCTGCGCCGCAACCTCGCCAAACACACCTCGCTGTACACCGCGTTGGCCGAGGTCTACGACGTGCACCTGGCCGAGGCCGAGGAGACCATCGAGACCTCGCTGGCCACCCCGCGCGAGGCGGGCCTGCTGGGCACCGACGTGGGCCTGCCGATGCTGCTGCTCTCCCGGCACTCCATCGACACCACCGGCGAACCGGTCGAATGGGTACGTTCCGTCTACCGCGGCGACCGCTACAAGTTCGTCGCGAGACTCCAACGCCCCACCTGACACGGACCGCCCGACGAGGGGCATCCGGGGGCGCAGCCCCGGCAAGGCGGGGCCCAGGGGCGCAGCCCCGGCAAGGCGGGAGTCCGGGGGCGCAGCCCCGGCAAGGCGGGAGTCCGGGGGCGCAGCCCCCGGAAAAGATCCCCTTTCGCCCCCCGGCCGGAGGCCGAACGATGACCCGACATGCGCCCGGGTAGTGACTACTACCCGGGCGTTGGCCTAGATTGCCTGCGCATTACGTGGGAGACGTGTCGAATCGGGGAGCCGCAGCCATGACAGAACCGCCGCCGAAGTCCCAACCGGTCATCACCGCCACCCGGGTGGTGGCGGCGGTCTGCCTGATACTCCCGTTCGTCGCCACCCTGTGGGTCAGCTCGTACGCCCGGCCGACCCCGACCTTCATCGGTATCCCTTTCTTCTACTGGTACCAGATGGCCTGGGTGGTCATCTCCACCGGCCTCACCTCGATCGCCTATGTGCTGATCCGGCGTGAGGAGCGGGCGCGTCGCGCCGAGGAGCGGGAGGGGGCGGCATGAAGCACGGGGTCAACGGGGTGGCGCTCGCCGTCTTCGTCGTCTTCTTCCTGCTGGTCACGGCGCTCGGCTTCCTCGCCGCCCGCTGGCGGCGCGCCGAGAACGCCCTCAACCTGGACGAATGGGGGCTCGGCGGACGCAGCTTCGGCACCTGGATCACCTGGTTCCTGCTGGGCGGCGACCTCTACACCGCGTACACGTTCGTCGCTGTTCCCGCGGCGGTCTACGCGGCCGGTGCCTCCGGTTTCTTCGCGGTGCCGTACACCATCCTCGTCTACCCGATGATCTTCTGCTTCCTGCCCCGGCTGTGGTCGGTCGCCAGGAGCCGCGGTTACGTCACCCCGTCGGACTTCGTCCGGGGCCGCTACGGGTCACGCGGGCTGTCGCTGGCGGTAGCGGTCACCGGGATCCTCGCCACCATGCCGTACATCGCCCTGCAACTGGTCGGTATCCAGGCGGTGTTGGACGTGATGGGCGTCGGCGGCGGCGCGTCCGCCAACTGGTTCGTCAAGGACCTGCCGCTACTCATCGCCTTCGCGGTGCTTGCCGCATACACCTACTCTTCCGGACTGCGCGCGCCGGCGCTGATCGCGTTCGTCAAGGACGCGCTGATCTACATCGTCATCGCGGTGGCCATCATCTACATCCCGATGCGGCTGGGCGGATTCGGGCACATCTTCCACTCGGCGAGCCAGGCGTACGCCCAGGTGAGTCCGGCGACCGGGAAGCCGCGCGGTGAACTGGTGAGCGGCGCCAAGAGCCAGTGGGCCTATGCCACCTTGGCGTTGGGCTCGGCGCTGGCGCTGTTCATGTACCCGCACTCGATCACCGCGACCCTCTCCAGCCGCAGCCGTGACGTGGTGCGCCGCAACACCACCATCCTGCCGCTGTATTCACTGATGCTCGGGCTGCTGGCGATGCTCGGCTTCATGGCGATCGCCGACGGGATCGGCAAGGGAGTCAAGGGCTACAACGCCCAGTTGGCCATTCCCCAGTTGTTCTCCAACATGTTCCCGTCGTGGTTCGCGGGCCTGTCCTTCGCGGCCATCGGAATCGGCGCCCTGGTCCCCGCGGCGATTATGTCCATCGCCGCCGCCAATCTGTTCACCCGCAACGTGTACAGGGATTTCCTGCGGCCGAACGCCACTGCCGAGCAGGAGACCCGGGTCTCCAAACTGGTCTCGCTGGTGGTCAAGGTCGGGGCGCTGGTCTTCGTCCTCACCATGGACAAGACGGTGGCCATCAACTTCCAGTTGTTGGGCGGGATCTGGATCCTGCAGACCTTCCCGGCGATCGTCGCGGGCCTGTACACCCGGTGGTTCCACCGCTGGGCGCTGCTGTCGGGCTGGCTGGTCGGCATGGTGTACGGGACGTGGGCGGCGTGGACGGTGGCCAGCCCCACGCAGGCGCACTTCGCGGGCAGTTCCAAGGTGATCCCGGGCATCGGGCAGATCGGCTACATCGGACTGACCGCCTTCGTGCTGAACCTGGCGGTCGCGGTCGTGCTCACCGTCGCCTTCAAGGCCCTGGGCACGCCCGACGGCATCGACGAGACGGCCCCCGGCGACTACACCGCTACGGGACCGCAGCCGTCCGTACCGAACCAACTTCCGCCGTACGGCGACGAGTTGCCGCCGGTCCCCACCGGCGGACGGTAGGAGCGATCGCAACGGGCCGCCCCCGAACTGCGGGGGGCGGCCCGTTGTCGTACCCCTGGGGCACACTGCCACCATGGACATCATCATCCGTGCCGCGCGCCCCGACGAGTTGGACACCATAGGCGAACTCACCGCCCGCACCTATGTGGACGAGGGCCTGCTCGCCCGGGGCGCCGACAGCCCCTACGTGGCGGTACTGCGCGACGTCCGGCACCGGGCGGAGCACGCCGAGGTCCTGGTGGCCGCGGACGCGGCGAGCGACCGGTTGCTGGGCTCCGTGACGTTCGCCGCACCCGGCAGCGCGTACGCGGAGCTGGCGCGCCCCGAAGAGGGCGAGTTCCGGATGCTGGTGGTGGCGGCCGACGCGCGGCGGCGCGGAGCGGCCGAGCAACTGGTGCGCGCCTGCCTCGACAGGGCACGTGCGCTGGGGCTGCGACGGGTCGTCATATCCAGCGCACAGAAGATGACCGCGGCCCACCGGCTGTACCGCAGGCTCGGCTTCCAGCGCACCCCGGAACGGGACTGGGAAGTGGGGCCCGGCGCCGTGCTGTGGACCTTCGCGGTGGAACTGTAGCCACTTCGGCGCCGGAACTCCAGTTCCATTCTCGCTCCGCCCGACACAACATCTAGGGGTGCCTCCGGCACGCGGCACTAGATGTATGCTCGTCACCGCTGTCGCCGCAGGGGAACCCGGTGCGATTCCGGGACTGCCCCGCAACGGTGTACGGGTGCCCGGCGGTGCCCGTGAGTCCGAGGACCTGCCGACGGCGCACCCTCCGGACTGACCGGAGACGGTGCTGTGTTGTCCGGGCCTCGCGGGTTGGGCCGGCGGACGCGATACGGGGTGCCCCTGGCCGGTCGGTGCGGGCTGCCCGTGCGCGCCCGCGCTCCTCTCGCGTCGCCGCCGCCTACGAGGGAGAGAGACCACCGTGACCATCGCGCCCGCAGACCCCGAGTCAGCCATCGCCTCTGGCTCCGAGGCCGAACCAGGCACGGAACTGCTCCGCACCCTGACGGAGTTGACCGCCGATCTCCCGGACACCGCCCCCGGACGGGTGGCCGCCGCCGCGCTGCGCGGACGGCACGCCGGATCCGACGAGGCGGAGCTGCGCGCCCTGGCCACCGAGGCGGCCGCCGGGCTGATCTCCGAGGACCCGCAGTACAGCCGCCTGGCGGCCCGGCTGCTGGCCCGGGCGATCACCGAGGAGGCGGCGGGCCAGGGTGTCACCACGTTCACCGAGTCGATCGCCGTGGGGCACCGCGAGGGCCTGATCGCCGACGGCACCGCCGAGTTCGTACTCGCCCACGGCGCCCGGCTGGACGCGCTGGTCGACGCGGAGGGCGACGACCGCTTCGGCTACTTCGGGCTGCGCACCCTGCACAGCCGCTATCTGCTGCGGCACCCCATCACCCGGCAGGTCATCGAGACCCCGCAGCACTTCATGCTGCGCGTCGCCTGCGGGCTGGCCGAGGACGGGTCGCAGGAGGCACTGGCCGACGTCGCCGCGCTCTACGGGCTGATGAGCCGCCTGGACTACCTGCCCAGCTCGCCGACACTGTTCAACTCCGGTACCCGGCACCCGCAGATGTCGTCCTGCTACCTGCTGGACTCCCCGCTGGACGAGCTGGACTCGATCTACCAGCGCTACCACCAGGTCGCCCGGCTCTCCAAGCACGCGGGCGGCATCGGCCTGCCGTACTCCCGCATCCGCTCCCGCGGTTCGCTGATCCGCGGCACCAACGGACACTCCAACGGCATCGTGCCGTTCCTGCGCACCCTGGACTCCTCGGTCGCCGCGGTCAACCAGGGCGGTCGGCGCAAGGGCGCGGCCTGCGTCTACCTGGAGACCTGGCACGCGGACATCGAGGAGTTCCTCGAACTGCGGGACAACACCGGTGAGGACGCCCGCCGTACCCACAACCTCAACCTCGCGCACTGGATCCCGGACGAGTTCATGCGCCGGGTCGAGGCGGACGCCGAGTGGTCGCTGTTCTCCCCCTCCGACGTACCCGAGCTGGTCGACCTGTGGGGCGAGGAGTTCGACGCCGCCTACCGGGCGGCCGAGGCCAAGGGCCGGTACGTCCGGCGGGTACCGGCGCGCCAGCTGTACGCCCGGATGATGCGCACCCTCGCGCAGACCGGCAACGGCTGGATGACGTTCAAGGACGCCTCCAACCGCACCGCCAACCAGACCGCGGAGCCCGGCCGGGTGGTGCACTCCTCCAACCTGTGCACCGAGATCCTGGAAGTCACGGACGACGGCGAGACCGCCGTGTGCAACCTGGGTTCGGTCAACCTGGGCGCCCACCTCGGCGCGAACGGCGAGATGGACTGGGAGCGGCTGGACGCCACCGTGCGCACCGCGGTGACCTTCCTGGACCGGGTGGTGGACATCAACTTCTACCCGACCGAGCAGGCCGCCGCCTCCAACCAGCGCTGGCGCCCGGTGGGGTTGGGCGTGATGGGCCTGCAGGACGTGTTCTTCGCGCTGCGGCTGCCGTTCGACTCCCCGCAGGCCAAGGAGCTGTCGACCCGGATCGCCGAGCGGATCATGCTCGCCGCCTACGAGCAGTCCTGCGTGCTCGCCGAGCGGCACGGCCCGCACCCGGCCTGGTCCGAGACCCGCGCCGCCCGCGGTGTGCTCCACCCCGACCACTACGACACCACCGAGCGCTGGCCGGAGCGCTGGGCCGAACTGCGCGCCCGGGTGGCCCGCTCCGGCATGCGCAACTCGCTGCTGCTGGCGATCGCGCCGACCGCGACCATCGCCTCGATCGCGGGCGTCTACGAGTGCATCGAGCCGCAGGTGTCCAACCTGTTCAAGCGCGAGACGCTCAGCGGCGAGTTCCTCCAGGTCAACTCCTACCTGGTGGCGGAGCTGAAGAAGCTGGGCGTGTGGGACGGCGCCACCCGCGAGGCGCTGCGCGAGTCCAACGGCTCGGTGCAGGACTTCGGTTGGCTCCCCGAGGACGTGCGGACGCTGTACCGCACCGCCTGGGAGATCCCGCAGCGCGCGCTGATCGACATGGCCGCTGCTCGTACCGCGTACCTGGACCAGAGCCAGTCGCTCAACCTGTTCATGGCCGCGCCCACCATCGGCAAGCTCAGCTCGATGTACGCCTACGCCTGGAAGAGCGGCCTGAAGACCACGTACTACCTGCGCTCGCGCCCGGCGACCAGGATCGCCCGCGCCGCGTCGGGGGCCGCGCAGAGCGTCCCCGCCCAGCCGACCGCCGAGGAGGCGGTCGCCTGCTCCCTGGAGAACCCCGAGTCCTGCGAGGCCTGTCAGTGATGCCGTCCGAAGAAACCGTCAAGAACCTGCTGGATCCGGGCTTCGAACTCACCCTGCGCCCCATGCGCTACCCGGACTTCTACGAGCACTACCGCAACGCCATCAAGAACACCTGGACGGTGGAGGAGGTCGACCTCCACTCCGACGTCGCCGACCTCGCCAAGCTCTCCCCCGGAGAGCAGCACCTGATCAGCCGCCTGGTGGCGTTCTTCGCCACCGGTGACTCCATCGTCGCCAACAACCTGGTGCTGACGCTCTACAAGCACATCAACTCCCCCGAGGCACGGCTGTACCTGTCGCGCCAGCTGTTCGAGGAGGCGGTGCACGTCCAGTTCTACCTGACCCTGCTGGACACCTACCTTCCGGACCACGACGACCGGGTGGCGGCCTTCGCCGCCGTGGAGAACATCCCGTCGATCCGCGAGAAGGCGCAGTTCTGCTTCAAGTGGATGGACTCGGTCGAGGAGATCGACCGGCTGCGCTCCAAGGAGGACCGCCGCCGCTTCCTGCTCAACCTGATCTGCTTCGCGGCCTGCATCGAGGGCCTGTTCTTCTACGGCGCCTTCGCCTACGTCTACTGGTTCCGCTCCCGCGGCCTGCTGCACGGCCTGGCGACCGGCACCAACTGGGTGTTCCGCGACGAGTCGATGCACATGGACTTCGCCTTCCAGGTGGTGGACACGGTACGGCGTGAGGAGCCGGACCTGTTCGACGAGGACATGGGCAAGCAGGTCACCGCGATGCTGGAAGAGGCGGTGGAGGCGGAGTTGCAGTTCGCCCGCGACCTGTGCGGGGACGGGCTGCCCGGTATGAACACCGAGTCCATGCGCGAGTACCTGCAGTGCGTCGCCGACCAGCGGCTGGCCCGGCTCGGCCTGCCGGTCCGCTACGGCTCGCAGAACCCGTTCTCCTTCATGGAGTTGCAGAACGTGCAGGAGCTGACGAACTTCTTCGAGCGCCGCGCCTCCGCCTACCAGGTGGCGGTGGAGGGCTCGGTGTCGTTCGACGACGAGTTCTGAGTTCCCTTGCGAGGCCCGTGTCCGCCTAGCGGATGCGGGCCTCGCTCGCGGTGCAGGTGCCGATGTCGGTGGTGTTGCGGGTGCGTACGCCGGGCAGCCAGCCATGGGTTCCGTCCGGCGTGCTCACCAGGTACCAGCGGGCCGAGGTGATGCCGCTCTCGTCCTGTACCAGGGTGCCGTCGATGACGACGCAGATCGCGGCCAGCCGGTCCCCGTGCCACACCTTGCCCGCCGAGTTGCCGGCGGAGGCGTAGGGCTCGTAGGGGTCACGGGCCAGACGCAGTGCGCACTCCATGGTGCGCAGCGGCTGGCACGGCGTCTCGGCGTTGTAGACGGTGAGCGTCGCCGTGGGCACCGGTACGGCGGGCGGTGACTGGCCGGGGCGGCCCAGCCACCATGCCCCCACGGCGATCAGCGCGACGGCCGCCACGATGGCCGCCGCCGACACGGCCGCGTACAACGCCCGCCGTCGGCGCCCGGGTTGGCGGGCGGGAGCCATGGCGGGCGGCGTCTGGATCCGCTCCCACAGCCCGGGCGGCGGGACGATCCCGTCGTCGGCGGCGCGCAGGCGGTCCCGTAAGGCCGCCGCGACTTCCTCGTGCGCTGTCCTGCGGCTCATGGGTCCTCCCGGCCTTCGGCTCACGACTGGTTGTCCGCCAGCAGGCGCCGTAGCTTGTCCAACGCCCGCGCGCGGGACCGGGAGACGGTCCCGCGGTGCAGCTTCAGCGCCTCAGCCGCCTGGTCAATGGTGTACCCGTCCAGGTCGATGAGTATGACGACGCCCGCCTGCCGAACCGTCAACCGGCCCAGCAGGCGGATCGCCTCGATCTCGGCGGTCCGCTCCTCCAGCCCGCCGTCCCAGCCATCGGTGCCGGACTCCTTCGGCTCCGCCACCAGCACCTGCCTGCCGCTGCGCCGGTAGCCGTCGCGCACCACGCTCATCAGAGTGCTGAACGCGTAGGCGTAGGGCTCCGGATGGGACAGGAACCGCTGGGGCCTGCCGACGAGTTTGAGGTATGCCTCGTGGACCGCGTCCTCCGCCGCGTGCGCCCCGGCCAGCAGCACCGCCCTGCGGTACAGCCGGGGCAGCAACGCGCAGAAGACCTCGTCGAACGACGACCGTAACTCCTCGCCGGGACAACTGGTCATGGGCTGCGTACCCCCCAGGTCCGTGCGGCCATGACCGCCGCTGCTCGCGAGTCGCCTCACCGCTGCGACGCGAAAAAGCTACGCCGGATCCATGCCCCTGACGTGCGCGTGAACCACGGATCACCCCATTGGGTGGCGGCGGCCGTCCCCGTCAGTCGTTGGGCACCGTCTGGTACTTGGGGGTGCCCTCCGCCATCTGCCGGAGCACGTCCTTGCGTTCGCGCTTGGAGAGGCGGTCGATGTACAGGTAGCCGTTCAGGTGGTCGGTCTCGTGCTGGAGGCAGCGGGCGAAGTAGCCAGAGCCCTCCACGGCGATTGGGTTGCCGTGCAGGTCCTGGCCGCGCACCACCGCGTAGTCGGGGCGGACCAGTTCCATGTAGGCGCCGGGGACGGACAGGCAGCCCTCGTTGGAGTCGTCCAACACCCGCCGCTCCGCCGGGAGTTCCTCGACGACCGGGTTGACGACGTGGCCGACGTGCCGCACGCCGTCGTCGTCCGGGCAGTCGTAGACGAAGACCCGCAGGTCCACACCGATCTGGTTGGCGGCGAGGCCGACGCCCTCGGCCGCCCGCTGGCTGGCGAACATGTCGTCGATGAGCGCGGCGAGCTTGTCGTCGAACTCGGTCACCGTCCGGCACGGCTTGTGCAGCACGGGGTTGCCGACCACGGTGATCGGCCGTACGGTGCCGCGCTCGCGGTGAGCCGCTTCCCGGGCCTCGGCGTCCGTGGTGTCGTCGATGAACTCCGACCGCTGCTCGGCCTGGTCCTGCTGGGTCATGGTCTGCGCTGCGCCTTCCTGATCCTGACGGTTCTGCCAGTCAAGGGTACGGTCACGGGCCGGCGGTCCTCCGCCGCGTGATCAACAGACCTCTTCCAGATCCCGCCAGTCCCGGGTGTCCGGGCTGTCCGACACCCAGCTCTCCAGCAGGCCGCGCACCAGCCCCGCCGGGGCGGCGATCCCGCACTCCCGCTCGGGCACCCACAACGCCCCCGGGCTGCGGTGCGACAGGTGGCCGGGATGGCCGGGTTCGCCCTTGTCATGCGGGTCCCGGGAGGCGTCGGAGCCGTCGTCGGTGGGCATCCTGCTCTCCGAGCAGGTGCGGCACAGCAGGCGCACCGAGGACGACCAGTCCTCGGCCGCGTACCCGGCGTCGGCGGCCAATCGTTCCAGCGCGTCCCGGTCGGCCTCGGTGGCCGCCTCCAGCAGCACCAGCCAGGTCGGCACCGGGGAGGGCGCCCACAGCTCGATCTCGTCGAACACCGGGAAGGCCCCGCCGTCGGCCGCCACCCGCTCGCCGTGCGGTACGCCGTCGTGCAGCACCACCTCGCCCCAGCGCCGTCCGGAGGACGGCAGCGGGATGCTCAGCACCTCAAGCCGTGCCGGGTCCAGCCTGCGGCCCCACACGACCTCCGCCTCGCCCTCGGGCGACAGCCGCACCGCGGCGCTGCCCAGCGCCATGCGCACCGGCGCCTCGGAGGGCGCCGCGGCCTCGGTGGCGGGCATCCGCAGGCCGTACGCCTGCCAGGCGCGGCGGGCCAGCGGCCAGTCCTGCAGGGCGGTGGCGGCGATGCCGATGTTCCACCAATCGGGGGCACCGGAGTCACGGTCCAGCAGGGCCACGGCGCGCAGCCCGGCGGCGCGCGCCTGCTCCCAGTCGTGCCGGAACTTGTGCAGCAGGGCCAGGTTGTACCAGGACTCCGGTAGCCATGGCTCCAGGTCGGCGGCGCGGGTGAGCAACGCGCCGGCGTCCTCGTAACGCCCGTCGTCGATCAGCGTGAAGGCGCGGTCGGTGGCCTGCCGCCACGTGGGGGAGGGCCGGTGCCGCACTCTGCCGAAGATCCTCACGATTCCCGCCTGCCGGTTACTCGTCCTGCTTCTCACTGGGTTGCGGTGGTGCCGAAGGGGGTGGACCGCGCGATCGGCGGTGGCGGTGTCAGCCGCCGACCGTCACGCGATCACGGCCAGTACGTCGCCTTCCTGCACCACGTCGCCTTCGGCCACCTTGACCTCGGCGACCACGCCCGCCGTCTCGGCGAGCACCGGAATCTCCATCTTCATGGACTCCAGGACCAGCACGGTGTCCCCCTCCACCACGTCATCGCCTTCCTGAGCGACAACCTGCCATACATTCGCCACCATTTCCGCCTGGATTTCGACGGCCACCACTCCTCCTCGCCCCGCCCCTACCCTCCCCGTGTCCGCATCCAACCACGTCGTGGTGAGAGGCCGCTCATTACCGGTGAGTTCACCCCAGGGCAGCGCACAACGGGCGCGGTCGGCCCTCCGCCCGGACACCGGGCATCGAGGGCCGACCGCGCCCGTGGCAGTGGTGCGGCGAGCCTGACGGCTATGAAGTGGTCTGCGGGTGGCCCGGATCGGGCTCGACGGACTTCGCCGAGGAGGGTGACTCCAGCGGAGCCTCGGTGACCGGCCCGATCTCGCCGGACCGGATCAGCTCGATCCTGGTGAGCACCTTCGAGCGCAGGTCCCCGGGCACGTCGTCATGCCCGCAGCACCGCTTGACCAGCTTCTTGACGGCCTGCTCCAGGCCGTACTTCTCCAGGCACGGATGGCACTCTCCGAAGTGTTCCTCCAGCTTGTGCCGGTCCCCCTCGGACATCTCGCTGTCAAGGTACTCGTAGAGGTGGTCCAACACCTCGGAGCAGTCCGTCTCGTGCGGGTTGCCGCAGCTCATGTATCCGAGCCTTTCCGATCGTGCGACTCCCCCGCCACAGTGCCCGCACCGGCAGGTACGAGCCCGCGCTCGCGCGCGTAGTCCTCCAGCAGACCGCGCAGTTGGCGCCGCCCGCGGTGCAACCGGGACATCACCGTACCGATGGGGGTACCCATGATGTCGGCGATCTCCTTGTAGGCAAAGCCCTCTACATCAGCCAGATACACGGCGATCCGGAACTCCTCCGGGATCGCCTGCAGCGCCGCCTTCACGTCCGAGTCGGGCAGGTGGTCCAGTGCCTGCGACTCGGCGGAGCGCAGCCCGGTCGACATGTGCGACTCGGCGCGGGCGAGCTGCCAGTCCTCGATCTCCTCCGTGGCGCTGCGCTGTGGCTCACGCTGCTTCTTGCGGTAGGAGTTGATGAAGGTGTTGGTGAGGATGCGGTAGAGCCAGGCCTTCAGGTTGGTGCCCTCACGGAACTGGTGGAAGGACGCGTACGCCTTGGCGTAGGTCTCCTGCACCAGGTCCTCGGCATCGGCCGCGTTGCGCGTCATGCGCAACCCGGCGGAGTACATCTGGTCGAGGAAGGCAAGAGCGTCCCGCTCGAAGCGCGCGCTGCGCTCTCCGGGCGACTCGGAAACCGCCTCCGACTCAGCGGAACGTGGCTGCGGCTGCTCGTCCGAATTGCCGTTCTCGGTCCCTGTGACCGGACCCACCTCCTCCGCCACCGTGGCGATGCGCTGCGCGGCACCGCCCGATTCGGAGAATATCTCGGACGACCCCAGGCCGCCGGACGCGCCCCCGTCAGCCGCCCACTGCGGCCACGACAGGTACGGGGCCTCCGCGCGGGCCTGGCATACGACTGAACCCATTCGGCAGCCTTCCTCGTCGACGTTCGCTCGACTCGGTCAACACGGAGGGTGCCCCCGTCATTCCCCCCTCCGCGATTCCGGCGGACGGACCGGGCTTCGGGTGGACGCACGCACTCGCCGGGGCTAGCGGAGCCAGTCGGCGACCGCCGAGGTCAAGATCTCCAGGGCCTCCTCCTGACCGACGTCGGCCCGCTTCGGCACCGCGAACCCGTGGTCGCCGTGGGGGACTTCGACGGGGGTGGCCCCGGGCGGGAACTCCTCGGGCCGCCCGAACGGATCGCGTCCGCCCTGGACGACCAGCACCGGCACCTTGACCGCCAGCAGCTCATCGGCCCGGGAGCTGTCCGGCCTGCCCGGCGGATGCAGCGGAAAGGACAGCGCCAGCACCGCCTTCGCCCCCAGGTCGTCCGCCGTACGGCAGGCGACGCGCGCCCCGGCACTGCGGCCGCCCGCGATCACCGGCAGGCCGGGCCGGGTGAGCGTGGGCCACAGCGCCGTCCAGGCCGCGTCCAGGGTCTTGGGCGCGGGCGCCACCCTCTTGCCCGCCACCCGCCAGGGCTGCTCCACCAGGGCGACGGTGACCCCCTGCGCCGGCAGCGCGTCAGCCAGTGCCCGCAGGTCGCGGGCCTCGATGCCGCCCCCGGCGCCGTGGCCCAGGGCCAGCACGGTGTGCGGGCGGGCGGCGGGGTGCCAGGTCACGCGGGCGTCGCCGACCGGGGTGGCGACCAGCTCCGAGGTGCTCGTCGACGTGCTCAAAAAAGCGTCTCCTCTTCCGGGGCGGGCAGCGGCTCCAGCAGTTCGGGGCCGCTGTTGCGGACGTTGCTGACCGCGGTGGTCACCGGATACGCCCGCATCATCCCAGGCGGCGGAGGCGCCAGCAGGTCACGCAGCACCTCCATGTCGGTGATCGCCGGGTCGAGCCAGGCGTCCCACCGGTCCGGCGGCAGGGCCAGCGGCATCCGCGGGTGGATGTCGGCCAGCGACCGCGGACCGCCGCCGCCCTCGGCCCCGGCCAGCGGTGCGGTCTCCGCCGCCGTGGTGACCACCGTGCAGGTCACCCACCACGCCCGCGGATGGTCGTCGGGCAGCGTGCGGTCCCGCCAGAACTCGTACAGCCCCGCCATCGCCAGCACCGAGCCGTCGGCCGGGGTGACGAAGTACGGCTGTTTGCGGGGGCGCTTGCGCACCCCCCGCTCCTCCAACTGCCGCTCCTCGGTGCCGGTGACCCACTCGAAGTAGCCGTCCGCGGGCAGCAGGCAGCGCCGGGCGGCGAAGGCGCCGCGGAACGAGGGCTTCTCGTGCACCGTCTCGGCCCGCGCGTTGATCAGCTTCGCCGCGCCCTCCGGTGACCTGGCCCAGGAGGGTACGAGTCCCCAGCGCAGCGGCCTGAGTTGGCGTACCGGAACCGGTGAGGCGGAGCCCTTGTCCGGCCGTTCCAGCACCGCGTGGACGGTGTCGGTCGGCGCGATGTTGTAGTTGGGTTCCAGCGCCTCGGTCGGCTCCCACTTCCGCACGTCGAAGATCCCGACCAGGTCCTCGGGTTTCCGGCTCGCCGCATATCGCCCGCACATGAGTGCAACACTGCCACGGCGCCCACCGCCGCCCGCAAAGGAAGGCACTGAAGCGCCCCTGTATTCGTCAGCTATGCGCCGGCGCGGCTCGTCGCCCCTGGAACGGCCCGGGAACCGGCGGGACGCCGCCGCGCGTCGCAGGAGAACGATGGACATCAAGAGCATCACCGACGTATGGGACCGGGTCATCGGCACCCAGCCCGACCCGCCGGTCTGGCTGGTCGCGCTGACCGGGGTCGTCGCGCTGGCCGCGGTCGCCCCGCACAACGTGTGGCACATCACCCGTAACGCCGTGACCATCGCGCACGAGGGCGGCCACGGCCTGGTGGCCCTGCTCATGGGCCGCCGCCTGGAGGGCATCCGACTGCACTCGGACACTTCGGGACTGACGGTCTCCCGCGGCAAGCCGCACGGCCTGGGCATGGTGCTCACCGCCGCCGCGGGCTACACGGCGCCGTCGCTGCTGGGCCTCGGCGGCGCGTGGCTGCTGGCCGCCGGACACATAACGGCCCTGCTGTGGGGGGCGGTGGCGCTGCTGGCGGCGATGCTGCTGATGATCAGGAACGCGTACGGGGTGCTGACGGTGGTACTCGCCGGGGGCGCGTTCTTCCTGGTGTCCTGGCTGACCGGGGCCCGTACCCAGGCGGCGTTCGGGTACCTGGCGGTGTGGTTCCTGCTGCTGGGCGGGGTGCGGCCGGTCTTCGAACTCCAGGGCAAGCGGCGGCGCGGCGGTGCGCCGGACTCGGACGCGGACCAGTTGGCCCGGCTCACCGCGGTTCCGGCCGGGATGTGGCTGGTGCTGTTCTACGCGGTGGCGCTGTGCTCGCTGATCGGTGGCGGCCGGTGGCTGCTGGGGGTGTGAACGGGGTCGCTCTGCCCGTGACCGGCGTCACCCAGTGCCGCGCGCTCCTGATCAGCCTCCCGTAGGCTCATACCAAGTCTCTGTTTCACCCAGGTTTCCCCTGGTCTGATCAGGATTCTCCGCTTCGGGCAACCACTAGAGTTGCTTCCCATGACCGGTATTCCCGCGGACACCGCCCACTGGCCCGCACCGACCGCATCCGGCGCAGTCGACGCGATCGTCACCGTGCCCGGATCCAAGTCGGTCACCAACCGCGCCCTGGTACTCGCCGCGCTGGCCTCCGAGCCCGGCTGGCTGCGCCGACCGCTGCGCAGTCGGGACACCCTTCTGATGGCAGAGGCACTGCGTGCCCTCGGCGTCGGCATCGAGGAGGTCGTCTCGTCCAGCGCCTCCAGCACCGCGGGCGAGGCGTGGCGGGTCATCCCGGCCGGCCTGCACGGCCCGGCGCGGGTCGACGTCGGCAACGCCGGTACGGTGATGCGCTTCCTGCCGCCGGTGGCGGCGCTGGCCGACGGTCCGGTGATGTTCGACGGTGACCCCCGCAGCCATGAGCGCCCCCTGCACGGCGTGATCAACGCGCTGCGCACCCTCGGCGCCCGGATCGACGACGAGGGCCGCGGCGCCCTGCCGCTGACCGTCTTCGGCAGCGGCTCGCTGGCCGGTGGCCGGGTGGACGTCGACGCCTCCTCGTCCTCCCAGTTCATCAGCGCCCTGCTGCTGTCCGCCCCGCGCTTCAACCAGGGCGTGGAGCTGCGGCACACCGGGGCGACCCTGCCGTCGCTGCCGCACATCCGGATGACCGTCGACATGCTGCGGCTGGCCGGGGCCAAGGTGGACTCCCCGGAGGGCGGCGGCGAGCCCGACGTCTGGCGGGTCGACCCGAGCGCGCTGCTCGGCCGGGACCTGACCATCGAACCCGACCTGTCCAACGCCGCGCCCTTCCTGGCCGCCGCGCTGGTCACCGGCGGCCGGGTGACCGTCCCGGACTGGCCGTCGCACACCACCCAGCCCGGCGACGCGCTGCGCGAGATCTTCACCCGGATGGGTGGCACATACACCCTGGACGAGCGCGGCCTGACCTTCACCGGCAGCGGCCGGATCCAGGGCATCGACGCGGACCTGCACGAGGTCGGCGAACTGACCCCGGTGATCGCGGCGGTCGCGGCGCTGGCCGACTCCGAGTCGGTGCTGCGCGGCATCGCGCACCTGCGGCTGCACGAGACGGACCGACTGGCCGCGCTGGCCAAGGAGTTGAACGAGCTGGGCGGCGACGTGAGCGAGACCGAGGACGGTCTGCGGATCCGTCCGCGCACGTTGCACGGCGGGGTCTTCCACACCTACGAGGACCACCGGCTGGCCACCGCCGCGGCGGTGCTGGGCCTGGTGGTCGAGGACGTGCGGGTGGAGAACGTGGCCACCACCGCCAAGACGCTGCCGGACTTCCCGCAGCTGTGGACCGGAATGCTCTCCCGCGCCGCCAGCGGCGACGCGCTGGCCGAAAGAGGAGCCTGACCCCCGGCCATGCGGCGCTACGGCAAGGACACCGACGAAGAGGACGTGCGGGTACGTCCCGGCAGGAAGGGCAGCCGCCCGCGCACCCGGATCCGCCCCAAGCACGAGGACGCGGCCGAGGGGTTCGTGCTCACGGTGGACCGCGGCCGGATCACGTGTCTGGTCGAGGACCGGCGGGTCACCGCGATGAAGGCCCGCGAACTGGGCCGCAAGGGCGTCGCGGTGGGCGACCGGGTGGACATCGTCGGTGACCTCTCGGGCGACAAGGACACCCTGGCCCGCATCGTCCGGGTGCGGGAGCGCAGTTCGGTGCTGCGCCGGACGGCGGACGACGACGACCCGTACGAGCGGGTGGTGGTGGCCAACGCCGACCAGTTGGCGATCGTCACCGCCCTCGCCGACCCCGAGCCGCGCCCCCGGCTGATCGACCGCTGTCTGGTGGCGGCCTACGACGCCGGTCTGGAACCGCTGCTGATCCTGACGAAGTCCGATCTCGCCCCGGCGGAACCGCTGTTGGAGACCTACGCGCCGCTGGGCATCCGCTATGTGGTCACCCGGCGCGACGAGTTGGAGGGCGCGGCGGCCGAGGAGGTGCGCGAGCGGCTGGCCGGGCGGATCACCGCGTGCGTCGGGCACAGCGGGGTCGGCAAGACGACGCTGGTCAACGCGCTGGTTCCGGAGTACGCGCGGGCCACGGGCGATGTCAACGCAGTGACCGGTCGGGGCCGGCACACCACCACCTCCGCGCTCGCCCTGCCGCTGCCCGGCGACATCGGCGGCTGGGTGATCGACACCCCGGGCGTGCGGTCCTTCGGGCTGCACCACGTGGATCCGTCCCGGGTGATCCACGCCTTCCCCGACCTGGAGCCGGGTACCGAGGAGTGCCCGCGGGCGTGCAGCCACGACGAACCGGACTGCGCCCTGGACGCCTGGGTGGCGGCCGGACACGCGGAACCGGCCCGGCTGAACTCGCTGCGCCGGCTGCTGGCCACCCGGGAGCGCCGCGAGGGCGACTGAGTCGGCCCAGTAGCACCGGGTCGGCCGGATCGACCGGCTTCGCCGCGGCATATGTGTGATGATCGACTGGACGTATGTCCGGGGCACATGGTGCGGAACGGGAGGCGCGCTTATGGCATGGCTGCTCGTCGTGGTGGCCGGGCTGCTGGAGACCGGCTTCGCGGTCTGCCTCAAGCTCTCCCACGGCTTCACGCGGCTGTGGCCCACCGTCGCCTTCGCCTGCTTCGCGCTGGGCAGCTTCGGCCTGCTGACGCTGTCGCTGAGGAAACTGGACGTGGGCGCGGCGTACGCGGTGTGGACCGGCATCGGCGGCGCGGGCACCGCGATCTACGGCATGGTCTTCCTCGGTGACCTGGTCAGCACCCTCAAACTGGTCTCCATCGCCCTGGTGTTGGTGGGCGTGGTGGGCCTCCAGCTCTCCGGTTCGGCGCACTGACCGCGCCCCGAGGCGTGCGCCAGCGCACGGCGGATGATGGGATGCGCCCCATGGACGAGATCACCATTCGCCGTGCCACCGCCGACGACATCCCCTCGATCGTGGCCCTGCTCGCCGACGACGAACTCGGTGCCACCCGAGAGTCCCCGGACGACCTGCGCCCGTACCAGGCGGCGTTCGCCGAACTCGACGGCGACCCGCACCAGTTGCTGGTAGTGGCCGACCGGGCCGGAGAGGTGGTCGGCACCGCCCAGTTGACGTATCTGCCCGGGCTTTCCCGCAAGGGCGCCACCCGGGCGCAGATCGAGGCGGTACGGATCGGCGGCACCGAGCGGGGCAGCGGGCTCGGCTCCCGGCTCGTCGAGTGGTGCGTCGCCCGGGCCCGCGAGCACCACTGCGCGCTGGTGCAGCTCACCTCGGACGTCACCCGGCTCGACGCACACCGTTTCTACGAGAAGTTGGGCTTCCAGGCCAGCCACATCGGGTTCAAGCTTCCGCTGTGAGCACCGCGCGCGGGCGCGCGAAGTGGCAGGCTGCCACATGGTCGTCCGCGTGCGGCACCGGCTGCGGCACCTCGCGCACGCAGCGCTCGCGGTCGGCCTCGGCCAGTTCCGCGTGCAGCGGGCAGCGGGCGCGGAAGCGGCAGCCGGTGTGCCGCTGGGTCGGGCTCGGCGGGTCCCCGGCCAGCAGCACCCGGGCACGGCGGCGCTCCACGCCCGGGTCGGGCAGCGGTACGGCGGACAACAGGGCCTGGGTGTACGGGTGCAGGGGCCGCTCGAAGACCTCCCGTACCGCGCCCGCCTCCACGGTCCGGCCGAGGTAGACCACGCTGACCCGGTCGGCGATGTTCCGTACCACCGACAGGTCGTGGGAGACGAACAGGTACGCGAGGCCCAACTCGGCCTTCAACCGCCGCAGCAGGTTGAGCACCCCGGCCTGCACCGAGACGTCCAGCGCGGAGACCGGTTCGTCGAGCACGACCAGGTCGGGCCGTACGGACAGCGCGCGGGCGATGCCGATGCGCTGCCGCTGGCCGCCGGAGAACTCGTGCGGGAACCGGTCCGCGTGGCCGGGCTCAAGACCGACCTGGCGTAGCAACTCCGGTACCCTGCGGGCGGCTTCGGCCCGTGCCACGCCCCGCGCGAGCAGCGGCTCCGCGATGATCCCGGCCACCGTCATCCGCGGGTCGAGGCTGGCCATCGGGTCCTGGAAGACGATCTGGGTCCGGCCGCGCAGTGCGGCGGCCTGCTGCCGGGTGAGGCCGGCGACGTCCTGCCCCAGCACCTCGATGCTGCCGCCCTCCGGCGCGCTGAGCCCCAACACCTCGAAGAGCGCGGTGGTCTTGCCCGAGCCGGACTCACCGACCAGCGCCAGCGTCTCGCCGCACCGCACCCGCAGGTCGATCCCGTCGACGGCGTACACGCTGCCCACCCGGCGCTTGAAGGCCACGCCCTTGAGTAGCGGGAAGGTCTTCACCAGCCCGGTCACCCGCAGCACCTCGGGCCGGTCATCCGGCCCCGCCGGGGTACGCGGAACTTCCGGTACCGGGAACACGTCGGCGGGCGCGGCGCCTTGGAGTTCTTCGGCCTTGCGGCAGGCCACCAGGTGGTCGTCCGCGAGCTTTCTCAACGGGGGTTCGGCGGCACGGCACACATCGTCGGCCAGTGGGCAGCGGGGGGCGAAGGAACAGCCGGAAGGAAGCGCTCCGGGGGCGGGCGGAGCGCCCGGGATCGGCACCAGCATCCCGGTACCGGTGCCGCCGTCGAGCCGCGGCACCGCACCGATCAGGCCGAGGGTGTACGGCATGCGGGGCGCCGCGAACAACTCGTGCACGGGGGCCGTCTCCACGATCCGCCCCGCGTACATCACCGCGACCCGGTCGGCGGTACCGGCGATCACCCCGAGGTCATGGCTGACCAGCAACATCGCGGCGCCGGTGGCACGTTGCGCGGTGCGCAGCACGTCCAGCACCTGGGCCTGGATCGTCACGTCGAGGGCGGTGGTGGGCTCGTCGGCGAGCAGCACGTCCGGTTCGTTGGCGACCGCCATGGCGATCATCGCGCGCTGCCGCATGCCGCCGGAGAACTCGTGCGGGAACGCGGCGGCGCGGGCGCGTGGTTCCGGGATGCCGACCAGGTCGAGCAGTTCCACCGCCCGTTCCCTGGCGGCCCGGCGGGAGATGTCGCGGTGCGCGCGGATGGTCTCGGCGATCTGGTCGCCGATCCGGTGCACCGGGGTGAACGCGGACAGCGGATCCTGGAAGACCATGGCGATCCGGTTGCCGCGCAACCGGGAGAGGGCGGCGTCCCCCGCCCCGCGCAACTCGACTCCGTCGAGTCGCACCGAGCCGCTCACGGTGGCGGAGTCCGGCAGCAGCCCCAGCACGGCCAGCGCGATCGTGGACTTCCCGGACCCCGACTCCCCGACCAGCCCCAGCACCTCCCCGCGCCGCAGCTCCAGGTGGACGCCTCGCACGGCGTCCACCCCGCCGAACGCGACCCGCAGATCCCGCACCCGCAGCACCGGGTCCTCCCCGCCCACCCGCCCCAACTCCCGTCTACCGCACCGCACCTCATAGCGCTGAGGTGAATCTCCCTCGGGGCAGGCCCCCACCCCTCACCCCCGTCGGCCGGTCCGGCGGCGCGCCGTCGGATCGAACGCGTCGCGCAGGCCGTCGCCGACCAGGTTCACCGCCAGGACGAACAGCACCAGCAGACCGGCCGCGAAGAAGAACATCCACGGATAGGTGACCGCCGAGCCCGTGCCGTCGGCGATCAGCGTGCCGAGCGAGACGTCCGGCGGCTGGACGCCGAAGCCGAAGTACGACAGCGCCGTCTCACTCATCACCGCCCCGCCGACCGCGATCGTTGCGTCGATGATCAGGAACGACGCCACATTGGGCAGCACATGCCGCCAGATGATCCGGAACGGGCCGACTCCCATGAATCGAGCGGCCCTTACGAACTCCCGCTCCTTCAGCGAGAGGGTCATCGACCGCACCACCCGCGCGGTGATCATCCAGCCGAAGACGGCGAGCAGTCCGACGAAGGCGATCCAGCCGCCCGCCTTCAACCGGGGCGAGATGATCGCGATGACCAGGAAGCTGGGGAACACCAGCAGCAGGTCCACCAGGAACATCAGCGCCCGGTCCGTCCACCCCCCGAAGTACCCCGCGCAGGCGCCCACCAGCGAGGCCAGCGCGGTGGAGAAGACCGCCACCAGCAGCCCGATCAGCAGCGACTTCTGCAGACCGCGCACGGTCTGCGCGAAGACGTCCTGGCCGATCCCGTTCGTACCCCACCAGTGCCGCGCGGACGGCCCCCGGCGCAGCGCGGTGTAGTCGATGTCCGTGTAGCTCCAGTGGCAGGCCAGCGGACCGCAGAAGGCCAGGACGAACAGCAGCACCAGCACCGCCGCCCCGGCCAGTGCCGAGCGGTTGCGCAGGAAGTGCCGCAGGACGACGGAGGCCCGGCCGGCCGGACGGTTCTCGACGACGGCGTCGGCGTCGGCGACGACAGCGGTGGTCACGTGGGAGCGCTCCTCAGGCGTGCCGGACGCGCGGATCGAGCGCGGCGTGCAGCAGATCGGCGAGAAAGCCGGACAGCAGCACCACCACGGCGGCGAAGACGTTGACCGCGACGACCGAGTTGACGTCGTTCTTGTTGATGGAGCTGATGAACCACTCGCCCATGCCGTGCCAGCCGAAGATGGTCTCGGTGAAGGTGGCGCCGGTGAACAGGGCGAGGAAGCCGTAGGAGAAGTACGTCGACATCGGGATCAGCGCGGTGCGCAGACCGTGCCGCAGCAGCGCGCTGCGCCGCCGGAGTCCCTTGGCCCGCGCGGTGCGCAGGTAGTCGGAGCCGAGCACGTCGAGCATGGTGCTGCGCTGGTAGCGGCTGTAGCCGGCGATGGCGAACAGGGCGATGGAGATGGTCGGCAGCAGCAGGTGGACCGCCCGGTCCTTGAGCACGGTCCCGAACCCACCGGTCAGTCCCGGGCTCTGCTCACCGGTGAACTGGATCAGATCGGTTCCGGTGGTGTTGTTGAACCAGATCGCCCCGGTCTTGAGCAGAACAGCCAGCAGGAACACCGGGGTTGACAGCAGCGCGAAGGAGGCCAGGGTCACCAGCCGGTCGGAGAGCCGGTACTGCCGTACCGCGGTCCACGCCCCGGCCAGGACTCCGAGCGCCGTCCCCAGCAGCGTGCCGATCAGCAGCAGCCGCAGGCTCACCCCGAGCCGCCGTCCGAACTCGGCGTTCACCGAGGTGTCGTCGATGGTCCGGCCCAGGTCGCCGTGGGCGGCGCGCCCGGCCCAGTGCCAGAACCGGTCGAGCAGCGGCCGGTGGTCGTTGACGCCGATCACGGTGAGGTGGTGGTCGACGGCGGCCGGGGAGATCGGCGGCTGGCGTCCCGCGAAGTACGCGCGCGGGTCCAGCGCCAGCGAGGCCAGCAGATAGGACAGGCAGACGGCGGCCAGCAGCAGCACGGCGTAGTAGCCGAGCCGCTTGGCCAGATAGGCCCCCAACGGTCGTCGTCCTCCCCCTGGTTGTGGTGCTCGACGACCATGATGATCGCGCCCCATTGCGGCTCTGTGAAGGGCGCATGACAATGTTCGGCGATGCCTCCCGCCAGTCATGGGAGGCGTTTTACGGTCTGCCCAGTTCCGCGGCCGTCCGGCCGCGCCCGGACAAAGGAATGGACGACATGCGCAGATCCATCGCCCTCGCCATCGCGGCCACCGTCTCGGCGACCCTGGTGGTGAGCGGCTGTGGATCGTCCGGTGGTGAACCGGCCGCGAAGAAACAGGCGCCGCCGGTCGGCAGCCAGGAGATCGACGCCCATCCGCTGAGCGACCTCAGACAGGGCGGAACCCTGAAGGTCCCCATCCAGCAGTGGATCAGCCAGTACAACTTCAACACCCCGGACGGCCAGGACGGCGACGCCCAGGAGCTGACCGAGGACGTCGAGCCGGTGCTGTTCCGCACCGACGCGCGGGGCGAGGCCCACACCGACCCGGACTACCTGGTCTCCGCCGCCGTCACCTCCGACAGCCCGCAGGTGGTCACCTACGAACTGAATCCGCGCGCGAAGTGGTCCGACGGAAAACCGCTGAGCTGGCTGGACTTCCAGGCCCAGTGGAGAGCGCTGAACGGCACCGACAGCGCCTACGAGGCGGACGACACCTCCGGCTACGACCAGATCAGCGATGTGTCCCAGGGCGCGGACGCCCACCAGGTGAGGATCACCTTCAAACAGCCCTACGCGGACTGGCAGCGGCTTTTCGTGCCGCTTTTCCCAGCGGCGGCCTATTCCACGCCCGACCAGTTCAACAAGGGCTGGCTGGAGCATGTGCCGATCAGCGCGGGCGCCTTCAAGATCGCCAGGTACGACAAGACCGGGCAGACCATCACCCTGGTCCCCGACCCCAACTGGTGGGGCACCAGACCGAAGTTGGACGCGCTCATCTACCGGGTGCTGGACGAGTCCGCGATGACCGACGCCTTCCTCAACAAGGAAACGGACGAGGCGCCCGCGGAACTCCCCGAGGACTACCGGCGGTTGGCGAAGGACCCGGACGCCGCGATCCGCACCGGCTCGCGCTGGGACGAGGTGCACATCACCCTCAACGGCGGCCGCGGCCCGCTCAAGGACGTCAGGGTGCGCAACGCGGTGGAGGCTGCCGTGAACCGCCAGGCGATCACCGACGCGTACGGCGCCGACATCCCTTACCGGATATCCGAGTTGGGCAACCACTTCTTCATGCCCAACCAGAAGGGCTACCAGGACAATTCCGGAATCTACGGCAAGTACGACCCGGAGCGCGCGAAGAAGCTGCTGGACCAGGCGGGTTGGCAGGACAACGGCGCCGGAAAGCCGCGCACCAAGGACGGCAAACCACTGGAACTCGGATACGTGCTGAGTTCGGGCGGCAACCAGTCGCAGGTCGACCAGGCCCAGTTGGTCCAGCAGATGCTCGGCCAGGTGGGAATCAAGGTGGACATCCAGAAGGTGCCGATGAACGACTACTTCAACCAGTACGTCGATCTGGGCAACTTCGACCTGGCGAGTTTCCGCAACGTCGACCTGCTCTACCTGTCCATGGCGTACTCCGTCTTCCGGCAGCCGCAGGGCCGGAACCTCTTCCAGAACTTCGGCTCGGTCGGCTCCCCGCAGATCGACGCGCTGCTCACCCAGGCGGGCCGGACCACCGACCGGAACAAGGCGATCAGCCTCTACAACCAGGCGGACGCGCAGGTGTGGCGGCTCGGCCACTCGATAGAGCTCTACCAGCGCCCGCAGATCGCCGCCGTCCGCAAGGGCCTGGCCAACTACGGCGCGTTCGGCCTGCAGAACATCACCGACTACACCAGGGTCGGCTGGCTCAAGTGACCTCGCTCAGACCCCGGACGAGCCGCGCCACCTGCGCACAGGCGTCCTCGTCCGTGGTCGCGGGCGCCACCACGTAGGACACCGCGAGCCGCACCGCCGCCTCGTACACCCATCCGCCGCGTTCGGGGCCCAGTACGGCGGCCACCCGGTCCCGTAACGTCCGGGCCAGCTCACCGGCCGGGGGCTGGACGGCGGTCGGCAGCCGGTCGGTGCGGCAGCCGGTGATGGCGGCACGCACCAGCGGGCTGCGGCGTGCGGTGCGCAGCGTCCAGGCGGTGGCGGCGGCCAGGCAGTCGGCGGGGTCCGCGTCATGCTGCCTGGCGGCGGCCAGCGCCTGGTCGACACCGGCGAGGAAGTCGTCGGTCTCCCGGCGGGCCAGGGCCCGGGCGAGCCCCTCCTTGGTGCCGAACTCGTTGTAGAGCGTCTGCCGGGAGACCCCAGCCGCGGCGGCCACGTCGACCATGCGGACCGAGCTCCAGGCCCGTACGTCGAGCGCGGACAACGCCGCGTTCAGTAAGGAGTCACGCGCTGTCGGCATCACGGCCTCCAAGCACCAGCGCCGGGGTCGGAAGGCGGCCCGGCGCGAGTTCATGGCATGAGCGGTGCGGCAAGAATTGACTTGCCCCGGACGGGTGTCAAGACCGCCGTCACGGGGATGGACACGCCTCGGCCACCACGCCACGTAGCCGGGGCGCGGCCGCGATCGCTACTGTTCGCACATGCCCGACTTCTACGACGACCTGCGCCTCGCCCACGTCCTGGCGGACGCCGCCGACGCCGTGACGACCGAACGGTTCAAGGCGCTCGACCTGAAGGTCGAGACCAAGCCCGACATGACGCCGGTGAGCGAGGCCGACAAGGCCGCCGAGGAGCTGATCCGCGGCCAGTTGCAGCGGGCCCGGCCGCGCGACGCGGTGCTGGGCGAGGAGTACGGCACCGAGGGCGGCGGTGACCGGCGCTGGATCATCGACCCGATCGACGGCACCAAGAACTACGTGCGCGGCGTGCCCGTGTGGGCGACGCTGATCGCCCTGTCGGTACGCGGCGAGGGCGGCCCCGAGGGTGACGACGGGGTGGTCGGCGTGGTGTCCGCACCGGCGCTGGGCCGCCGCTGGTGGGCGGTGAAGGGCGGCGGGGCGTACACCGGGCGCAGCCTGTCGGCGGCGACCAGGCTGCATGTCTCCAGGGTGGACCGGCTCTCCGACGCCTCGCTGTCGTACTCCTCGCTCAGCGGCTGGGAGAAGCAGGGACGGCTTGACGGGCTGCTGGAGCTGACCAGGGCCTGCTGGCGCACCCGGGCTTACGGCGACTTCTGGTCGTACATGATGGTGGCCGAGGGCTCGGTGGACATCTGCGCCGAGCCCGAGCTGAGCGTGTGGGACATGGCGGCGCCGTCGGTGGTCGTCCGGGAGGCGGGCGGCCGGTTCACCGATCTGAGCGGCAAACCGGGTCCGTACGGGCAGAACGCGGCGGCGTCCAACGGGTTGTTGCACGAGGAACTGCTGCGCTACCTGAATCCCACGCGCTGAGCTGTGTGACCCCGCACGAGCCCCGGTAACCCCGCACGCCCCTTGTCCGTCGCTCCGGATGCGTGTGAGTATGAGAGTCCACCAGCTTGTGAACTTGTGAATTCTCTCTCTGGGGGTGCCCCCATGCTGGTCCGCGACGCCATGAGCACCGTCATCCTCACCATCGGCCCCGCCCACACCCTCCGACAGGCGGCCAGACTGATGTCCGCCCGCCGGGTCGGCTCGGCCGTCGTCCTCGACCCCGACACCTGCGGACTCGGCATCCTCACCGAACGCGACATCCTCAACGCCATCGGCGACGGCATGAGCCCCGACGAGGAGCCGGCGCACGCCCACACCACCACCGACGTGGTGTTCGCGGCCCCGGAGTGGACCCTGGAGGAGGCGGCGACCGCGATGGTTCGCGGCGGCTTCCGCCATCTGGTCGTACTGGAGGACCAGCACCCGGTCGGCGTGGTCTCGGTGCGCGACATCATCGGCTGCTGGACGCGCGGCCGTCTGCACGTGCCCGCGGAGCAGGCCGCGATCGTGTGAGGCGGTAGGTCGCCGGACCGGAAGCCGAAGAGGCCGGAGCCCGCAGGGCTCCGGCCTCTTCTTCGACGGCGAGCGTCCGGTCAGCCGCGAAGGGCCTGGACCGCGGCCTCCAGCCGCTTGCCGTAGTCGGCGTCCGCCTGGCGGAAGTTGTTGATCGCCCGCTCGGCGATGTCGTCCCGCGAGACCTGCGCGATGAAGCCCGCGAGGTTGTCGATCAGACGGGTCTTCTCGTCCTCCGACATCAGGCGGTAGAGGTTGCCCGCCTGGACGAAGTCGTTGTCCTCGGCGTGCGAGGGGGCCGCGTGCTCGCCCGTCACACCGGTGAGCCGGATCGGCTGCCACAGCGGACGCCCGGTCTCCTTGACGGAGTCGAAGCTGTTCGGCTCGTAGTTCTTCGCCCGGCCGTGCCGGCCGTCGTACAGGGCGCCGTCCCGGCCGTGGGTGCGCGCCTCGGTGGCGTGCGGGCGGTTGACCGGCAGGTGGTCGGCGTTGATGCCGACGCGGTAGCGGTGCGCGTCGCCGTAGGCGAACAGCCGGCCCTGGAGCATCTTGTCCGGCGACGGGCCGATACCGGGCACGAAGTGCGCCGGGGAGAAGACCGACTGCTCGACCTCGGCGAAGATGTTCTCCGGGTTCCGGTTCAGCTCCAGCTTGCCGATGGTGATCGGCGGGTAGTCCTCGTGCGGCCAGACCTTGGTCAGGTCGAACGGGTTGAAGCGGTAGTCGGCCGCCTCGGCCGCGGGCATGATCTGCACCTGCACGGTCCAACTCGGGAACTCGCCGCGCTCGATGGCGGTGCGCAGGTCGCGCTGGTGGCTGTCCGGGTCCTCACCGGCGAGCTTGGCGGCCTCCTCGGCGGTCAGGTTCCTGATGCCCTGGTCGGTCTTGAAGTGGTACTTGACCCAGAAGGCCTCACCCGCCTCGTTGTTCCACTGGAACGTGTGCGAGCCGTACCCGTTCATGTGCCGGTACGAGGCCGGTATGCCGCGGTCACCGAACAGCCAGGTCACCTGGTGCGTCGACTCCGGGCTCAGACCCCAGAAGTCCCATACGTTGTCCGCCTCCTGGGAGCCGGTGTACGGGTCGCGCTTCTGGGTGTGGATGAAGTCCGGGAACTTGATGGCGTCCTTGATGAAGAAGACCGGCGTGTTGTTGCCGACCAGGTCGTAGTTGCCGTCCTCGGTGTAGAACTTCAGCGCGAAACCGCGCGGGTCGCGCACCGCGTCCGCCGAACCCAGGTTGCCCGCGACGGTCGAGAAGCGCAGGAAGACCTCGGTCTGCTTGCCGATCTCGGAGAGGAACTTCGCCCGGGTGTACCCGGTGACGTCCGCGGTGACCGTGAAGGTGCCGTACGCACCGGCGCCACGGGCGTGCACGATGCGCTCCGGAATGCGCTCCCGGTTGAAGTGGGCGAGCTTCTCCAGCAGCACCTGGTCCTGCACCAGCACCGGCCCACCGGGGCCCGCCTGCTCGCTGTTCTGGTTGTCCGCTACCGGGGCGCCGGCCTCGGTGGTCAGCGGGCCCCTCTCCTGAACCGTCACTTGCGTCTCCCTGGAGTCGTCCTGTCCCTTGGCTGCCGCCAGAACCGATCCTACGCTAGACAGAGTCTAAGTCAAGAAGGCGGTCAAAGCCGTACGGATTCAGAATCCGGATCCCGCCCTGTTAAGCTGGGGGTATGAGTGACCTGCTGGAACGACTTCGCGGACGTGGCTGGCGGCTGACCGCACAGCGCCGGGTCGTCGCCGAGGTGCTCGACGGGGATCATGTGCACCTCACCGCGGACGAGGTGCACGCGCGCGCCGCCGCCCGGCTGCCCGAGATCTCCCGTGCGACCGTCTACAACACCCTCGGTGAACTGGTCTCGCTCGGCGAGGTGATCGAGGTGGCCACCGACGGCCGCGCCAAGCGGTACGACCCCAACGCCCACCGCCCGCACCAGCACCTGGTGTGCTCACGGTGCGGCGCCATCCGAGATGTGCACCCGAGCGGCGACCTTCTCTCCGACCTGCCCTCCTCGGAGCGGTTCGGCTTCACCGTCTCCGAGGTCGAGGTGACCTACCGCGGCCTGTGCCCCAACTGCGCCACGGCGTAAGGGGATCACGACGGGCGGCTCACCCGTGCCGCCGCCCGTAGCACCCACTCGACGCCGATGCGGTCCGGCTCCGACAGCGGTGCCTGCCGCAACAACCTGCCGACCAGCCGCAGTTGGGCCGGATCGACGGCGCCGCCCGACCAACCCGCGTGCGTCCAGCGCCGCAACTCCGCACGGGACCGCTCGGCCACCTGGGGTCGCGGATCGGCGGCGGCTCGCAGCGTGAACTCCAACCGGTCCCAGTGCGCCAGGGTGCGCGCCGCCCGCAACGCCGCCTTCCACACCGGCGGCTCCGGCCGCGCCAGCGCCGCGGCCAGCGCCTTCGGCGGCGCGCAGTAGCCCGCGGCCAGCACGTCCAGTGCCTCCCGGGCCAAGCTCGGCGAGGCGTCCGTCACCAACGGGGCCAGCGCCGCCACCTGCTCCGAGACGTGCCCGAGTCGGCCCAGCGCCCGTACCGCCGCCCGGCGCACCACCGGCGACCAGCTCGGATCGGCGGCCAGCAGCTCCAGCACCGCCAGGTCGGAGGAGTCGCCGCACTCCCCCAGCCCGGCCGCGAGCCCCGCCACCAGCCGGGGCTGAGTCGCCCGGCCGCACCGCCGCAGTTGTCTGCGGTAGACGTCGACCGGCGGTTCACCGCGCTCGTACAGCTTCCACCGGGCCTGCGCGCGCACCATCCGCGACCGGTCGGCCAGCGGCCCGACCAGCCGTGCCGAGGGCACGTCGTCCGGCAGCGCGGCCACCGCCAACTCCCTTATCACCGCCGACCTGGCCCACATCAGCCGTCCCGCCTGGTCCGGGTCCAGCTCCAGCAACCGCGCCGCGCACAGCGTGCGGCACACCTGGTCCCGGTCGTGCAGTGCGGTACGGGCCAGGTCACCGCGGACGTACTCGCCCAGTTCCAGGGCGAGTTCGACGCCGAAGCGGCGGGCGTGCGGATCGGGCTCCGCGGCCAGCCTGCGGACGGTGCGCCGCCGCTCGGGCGCGGACAGCACCATCCGGTAGGCGTCCAGCACGCCCGCGGCGCGCCGCCGCCGGTCGAGCCGGGCGAGCAACCGGACCGCCGCGGCGGCCTCGTCGGGGGCGACATGCCCGAGCAGCGCGGTCACCGCGCGTTCCCGTACCGCGGGCACCCAGTCGTCGGTGCGCAGCGCCAGTGCGCTCGCCGCGTACCGGCCGCTGCGCCGGGCCAGCCGCTCCACGGCGGCCTGCCGGATCCGGCCGTCCCGGTCGAAGGAGGCCAGCACCAGGTGCAGCGGCCCAGAGTCGTCGGTCGGGTGTGCGCCGGTCACGGCGTGCGGGGAGCGGGCGTACCGGTCCAGATCCAGCCAGAGCCGCGGCGCGGCGCGAACCAGCTCGTCCAGCGCGGCCTTGCGGTCCTCGGCGGAGCCGCGTTCGTCGGCGGTGCGCAGCGCGGTGAACAGCGACCGCACGGCGGCGCGGTGGCCGGTCGACGCGGCCAGGCACAACTTCCGCCAGCGGCCGACGTCCTCCACCTCGGGGTGCGGACCCCGGCGGCGCAATACGGATCGCGCCTGCCCTCTGCGCAGCAATGCCGCCTCCGCCGCCAATCCACGCTGTCCAGAAGTCCAGCATCACCCAGCGGGAGCGCCGCTCCAAGAGAGTTTGCTCGGCTTTGCCCAGGCCATACCGCTCCTCTACCGAAGCCTGATACGACCCACAGGTAGGCGACCATACCTGACGCATCGTCAAGAACCGGTGTCCCGCCGAAGCGTTGCGCCCGTTTCTTGATTGTTATGAGCCCGTTCTCAGATTCTGCCCTTATCCTGGCTCAAGCCGTCTTCATCAGCGGTCGGACAAGGTGACGGGAGGTAGATGGGTGCGCCGTCGCAGCCGAACGAGGGTCGCCGCGCTGACAGCTGCCGGTGCCCTCGCCGCCGCCGGTCTCATCCAGTACGCACCGGACGTGGTGGCGCTGGCCCAGGCCAAGCACCACACCGGACCGAACCCGCCCGACGACTGGTCGAAGAAGGGCACCTACCTCAGCGCGAGCCAGGCCAACCCGTCCGTGGTCGAGGTGCTGGGCAGCGACGGCTCCCCCTACTGCAGCGGCGCCGTGGTGCACAGCCCGGGCGCGGACATCGTGATCACCGCGGCCCACTGCGTGTACGGCGACGGCTCCTACGCCTCGTCGCTCACCGTCGCCCCCGGCCGCACCGGCGGCAACAGCCCGCACGGCACCTGGCAGGTCGACAAGATCTGGGTCGACCCGCGCTACACCAAGGACAACGACGAGCGGTACGACTACGCCTTCATGCGGGTCTCCCGCTCCGGCGGCCCGGAGATCGAGGACGCGGTCGGCGGCAACACCCTGGAAGTCAACCAGCCGTACCACCTGCGCGGGATCACCACCATCGGCTACCCGGACAGCAACAACCCGGGTGACGCCCAGATCAGCTGCGGCCTGGAGACCTTCCAGTCCGGAGCCCACGACCAGTACCGCGAGATGCGCTGCGGCGGATACTCGGCCGGGGTGTCCGGCGGCCCGTGGCTGGAACTCAAGCCCCGCGCCAGGACCGGCGCGCTGATCGGCATCATCGGCGGCTACAACGGCGGCGGCCCGGCCGACGACGACCCGCATGTGGACGACATCTCGTACAGCCCGTACTTCACCGATGACACACAGGCACTGCTCAACCAGGCCATCAATGACGACGGCGGGCAGACCGAGAACTGAAAGCGGAACCGAAAGAGGCCAGAACCGAATGGTTCTGGCCTCTTCCTTCAGTAGCGGGGACAGGATTTGAACCTGCGACCTCTGGGTTATGAGCCCAGCGAGCTACCGAGCTGCTCCACCCCGCGTCGTTGTGTCACCACTGTAGACGACACGCGTCGGGCAGGGCAAATCGATGATCGCCCCGCCGGGCTCAGGCGCTCAGTTCCTGCCGCAGCGCGTCCGCCAGCCGGGCCGCGCGCTCGGCCACCTCGGCCGGTCCGCACTCGACCGCCTGGTCGCACCACTTCCCGGCCTCGTCCAGCTCACCGCGCCGGGCCGCCAGCAGCGCCAGCCGCAGCGCGGCGCGCCCATGGCCGCCTTGGGCCGCTATCGTCCACCACAGCGCGGCCTCCGCCTCGCTGCCCTCGCGGGCCAGCAGCAACCCGAGGTTGAAGGCCCCGTTCCGGCTGCCCGCCTCGGCGGCCAGCCGGTACCAGCGCGCGGCGGTTTCCGAGTCCCCGCGCCGGGCCGCGCACATGCCGAGGCGCACCTGCGCCCGCCGGTGGCCCAGCCGCGCGGCCCGCTCGTACCACTCCTCGCTCTCTTCCGCACCGCCCTCCGCCGGGCCCTGCTCCAGCACGGCGCCGAGCCGGAAGGCGGCCTCCGCGCTGCCGCCGCCCGCGGCGCACCGCAGGTGCTTCTCGGCGCCCGTCAGGTCGCCCTCGCGCTGGAGCGCCATGGCCACCTGAAGCGCCGCCTCGGTGTGCCCGGCCGCCGCCGCCCGCTCGTACCAGCGGTGCGCGGCGGTGTGGTCCTCGCGTCCGGCGCAGATGATGCCCAGGTTGAAGGCGGCGTCCACGCTGCCCGCCTCGGCGGCCTTGGAGAACCACGGCTCGGCGCCCGCCGCGTCGCCGCCCTGGAGCAGCAGCACGGCGAGCGCGTTGGCGGCCTCCCGATGGCCCGCGTAGGCGGCCCTGCGGTACCACTGCTCGGCCTGCGGGACCCGGCCGCGGGCGGCGCACAGCAGGCCGAGGTTGTACGCGCCGTTGTCGTCGCCCGCCTCCAGCGCGGCCCGGTACCAGCGCTCCGCGGTCTGCGTCTCGCCCTCCTGGGCGTGCAGCGCGCCGAGCGCGTTGGCGGCCTGGCCGTCGCCCTCCTGGGCGGCCCGCCGCCACCAGTCGGCGGCGCCCTCCACATCGCCCGCATCGCGCAGCAGGAAGCCCAGCGCGCAGGCCGCGCGCGGGTCGCCGTCCTTGGCCGCCGTCAGGTACCAGCGAGTGGCCTCCCTGGTCTCGCCGCGCTGCTCCAGCAGTGTGCCGAGCCGCAGCGCGGCCCGGGTGTGGCCGCGGGCCGCCGCCTGCCGGTACCACTGCTCGGCCTCGGCCTCCTCGCCGCGCTCCGCGCAGATCCTGGCCAGCCGGTACGTCGCCTCGCGGTGGCCGTGCTCGGCGGCGGCCCGGTACCAGCGCTCGGCGCCCACGTCGCTGCGGTGCTCCAGCAGGTCGGCCAGTGCGTACGCGCCGAGCACGTGCCCGGTCTCGGCGGCCTGCCGCAGCCAGTACTCGGCGGCCGGTTCGTCGCCGCGCTCGCGGTAGTGGCGGCCCAGCGCGTGCGCCGCGGCGGCACTGCCCGCGACGGCGGCGATCCGCCACCATCCGGCGGCCTCGTCCGCGTACCCGCGCTGGTGCAGCAGCACCCCGAGGTTGTTGGCGGCGGCCCGGTCCCCGGCCGACGTGGCCGCGCGCAGATACGGCTCGGCACCGTCCAGGTCGCCCCTGCGCAGCAGCAGGGTGCCGATCATGCCCTGCGCGGCGGTGTCGCCGAGGTCGGCGGCGCGGCGGTAGCGCGCCTGCAGCTCGGCTTCCTCACGGGCGGTCAGTACGTCGTCGTCGAGCACTGCGGCAGCCTCAACCGGCTGCTCTGACACTGAGGTTGCGTCGTCCGTATCCCGCGGAAGCGGACGCGCCTCCAGCACGCTTACACCATCCCCCATGGGATCCATCGTCGCACCACCCGAAACCGGCGTACACCTGGTATACCGCATCCCCGAGGTCACTTCAGCGTTTTGTCGACTTCACGACATCCCGACTTCCCGAAGCGCAACGTAGCCAAACCACCGGTTTCGTGGACCCCCAGACAAGTGAGAAGGCCCGGAGTCGTTGACTCCGGGCCTTCCCCCCGCGGCGTCAGCCGCTGATGTTTCTTCAGTAGCGGGGACAGGATTTGAACCTGCGACCTCTGGGTTATGAGCCCAGCGAGCTACCGAGCTGCTCCACCCCGCGTCGTTGTGTAACAACTGTACCACGAGCCGCGGAGATCACCCGATCAGGACTGCTTCGACGGTGGGCTCTCCGCCTCCTGGGCTCGCTTCAGGGCGTTCTGCAGGTCCTGCTGGGCCTTGCCGTACGCCGCCCAGTCGTTGTTCTTCAGCGCCTGCTGACCCTGGTCGTACGCGTTCTGCGCGTCCTGCAGCGCCTGCTTCACCGTCTGGTTCACGGGCTGCTGGGAGCCGTTGTCGCTCGGTGGCGGCGACTGCGCGGGACCGGAACCCGAGGTGTTGAACACCTCGTCCAGCGCCTCACCGAGGGTGTCGCGGAACGCGATCTTGTCGCCGTTCCAGTTCACCAACACCTTCTTCAACAGCGGGTAGTTGGTGCCCGCGCCGCGTACGTAGACCGGCTCGACGTACAGCAGCCCCCCGTCGAGCGGCACCGTCAGCAGGTTGCCGTACTCGACCTCGGAGTCTCCCCGCTGCCAGATGTTGACCTGATTGGCCACCCTGGGATCGGAGTTGAACTTGCTCTGCACCTGCTTGGGCCCCGACACGTTGCTGCTGGACGGCAGTTGGAGCAGCCGGATGGTGCCGTAGTCCGGACTGCTGGCGTCCGCGTCAACCGACATGAACGCGCCCAGGTTGTCCCGCCGGTTGGGCGTCAACGTGGTCGTCAACGAGAAGGCCTGGGAACTCCGCCCCGGCATCTTCACACTCAAGTAGTACGGCGGAACCGCCCCGCTGTCCCGCTTCGCCGGGTCGTTGGGCACCTGCCACACCTCGCTGCCGCTGTAGAACGTCGCCGGATCGGTGACGTGGTAGCGGGTGAGAAGTTCGCGCTGCACCTTGAACAGGTCCTGCGGATACCGCAGATGGGCCATCAGCTGCGGCGAGATGGCGCTGCGCGGCTCCACAGTGCCCGGGTACGCCTTCATCCAGGTCTTCAGCACCGGGTCCTGGGTGTCCCACTGGTACAGCTTCACCGTGCCGTCGAACGCGTCCACGGTCGCCTTCACCGAGTTGCGGATGTAGTTGACCTGGTTCTGCTGGGCGAGCACCGAGCGGTTGCCGCCGGTCAGCGAGTCGGACGTGGTGTCGCCGAGGGTGGTGCGGGACGAGTACGGGTAGCCGTTGCTGGTGGTGTAGGCGTCCACGATCCACTGGACGCGGCCGTTCACCACCGCCGGATAGGGGTCGCCGTCGATGGTCAGCCACGGCGCGACGGCCTCGACGCGCTCCTTGGGCGTCCGGTTGTAGAGGATCTTCGACCCCTTGCCGATCGCGCCCGAATACAGTATCTGCGGCTGGCCCAACTGCACCGCGTACGCGGCCCTGGTGACCGGGTTCTCCAGGCTCACACCGCTGTTACCGGTGTACGAGTAGCTCTTCTCACCGTTGACGTCGGAGTAGTCGATCTCCTTGGTGGGACCGCCGACGATCGAGTACTGCTTGGTCTGCTGGCCGTAGTAGATACGCGGCTCATAGGGGCCCAACTGGCCCTTCGGCGGCAGGTCGTGCTCGGTGAAGTCCGGGGCGCCGGTGTCGGGGGTGACGGTGGTGCCCCTGGCCGCGACCATCCCGTAACCGTGGGTGTACTTGAAGTGGTCGTTGATCCAGTTGCTCTCCGGGATGCCCTTGAGGTTCAGCTCCCGCAGTCCGACGACGGTGTCCTGCTCCTTGCCGTTGATCTGGTAGCGGTCGACGGCCAGCGGCGAGCCCATCGAGTAGAACCCGCGCATGCCCTGGAGCTGTTGGAACGAAGGCGAGACCACGTTCGGGTCCAGCAGCCGGATGCTCGCGGCGGTGTCGGCGTCCGCCCGCAGCGTGGTGTTCTGCGTCGAACTCGTGCCGGGGTAGTCGGTGACCTTGCTGTTGTCGATGCCGTACGCGGCGCGGGTCGCGTTGATGTTCTTCTGGATGTACGGCGCTTCCTTGGCCGCCTCGTTGGGCTGCACCTGGAACTTCTGCACGATCGCCGGGTACAGCCCGCCGATCAGGATCGCCGAGAGCACCATCAGCCCGAGGCCCAGCATCGGCAGGCTCCAGGTGCGCCGCCACAGTGTCGCGAAGAACAGCAGCGCACAGATGATCGCGATGCAGAACAGGATGGTCTTGGCAGGCAGATACGCGTTGGCGTCCACGTACCGCAGTCCGGTCCAGCCGCTCGTCGGATGGAAGGAGCTGGACTTCACCGCCAGGCCGTAGCGGTCCAGCCAGTACGCCACCGCCTTGAGCGAGACGAACAGGCCGAGCAGCACCGACAGATGACCGGTCGCGGCGGCCGTCGCCCGCGCTCCCGGGCTGCTCAGTCGCAATCCCCCGTACAGGTAGTGCACCAGGGCCGCCGCCACCAGGCACAGCACGACCGCGGCGAAGCCGAAGCTCAACAGGAAGCGGTACCAGGGCAGGTCGAACGCGTAGAACGCGACATCCATCCTGAACTGCGGGTCCTTGGTGCCGAACGGAACCGCGTTGACGTACTGCAGCCAGGTGCGCCACTGGCCGGAGGCCGACGCTCCGCCGATCAGCCCGACCAGCAGGCAGACCGCGAGCAGCAGCCACCCGCGGAACGGCGCGATGCCCAGCCGGTAGCGGTCCAGGCTCTGCTGCTCCAGCGACATCGCGCCCAACTGCGGCCGAAGCCGGTGCGCCAGGTAGACGTTCACCCCCACCGCCAGGGCCATCAGCAGCCCGAAGACCGCGAACAGCGCGATGCGGGTGTACAGCGTGGTGGTGAAGACCGACGAGTAGTGGACCGACCGGTACCACAGCCAGTCCGTCCAGAAGCCGGAGAACATCACGAACGCCATGGCCAGCACGGCCAGCGCGGCGAGCGTCATCAGCAGGGTCCGGGTACGCCGGGACGGCCGGCCCACGGTGATCCGCGGCCCCATGGGACCGCCGCCTCGCTCCGGCATCTGGAAAGCCAAGGTGCGCACCTCGAAAATACGTCGTTACGTCGCGTCCGTACGGCGTCCGGGGGCGGACACCCATCCATGCAACTTACTCACGCTTTACGTGGTTCCCGTTCCGGGGCCTGGAACGGGCAGGATGTTCAGCATGTCCAACACTCCCACCGGCGGCGCCCCCCTCGCCGCGACCCCGCTGACCCGTGCCGTGCTCGAAATCGACGAGTACGCCTCCGGGCTCGGCTGGGACCAGCCCGCCCGTCTCTTCGCCCTCGTCGACACCGACCGCCTCCGCACCGAGGAGCCGATGCTCTTCGCCCAGCTCGGCCTGGAAGGGGAAGGCGACGAGGCCGCCGGGGCACTGACCCCCGTCGAACAGGACGAGGTGCCCTCCAACACCCCGCTTGACGAGTTCCTGGCGACCATCGCGTGGCCCGACGCGGTCGCCGGGTGCGCGCTGACCGTGGAGCGGCTGATGCTCCCGCCCACCGCCGAGGCGTCCATCCCCGAAGGACTGGACGAGGACGGTCTGACGGCCTGGGTGGCCAGGCACCCGGAGCGCCAGGAGGTGCGGATGACGGTCGCGGTGCTGCGCGACGGCGAGCGCGAGTCGGCGATCCGGCTGCGCGAGAAGGACTCGCCGACCGAGGTGCTCACCGGCAAGGACCTGGTGCCGGGGCTGGCCGAGGCGCTCACGGCGACGTTCGAGGAGTAGCCGCGTCAAGGCCGCCTGTGCGGCGCCGCCGCTTACGTGGCGGCACTCGGGTGGCGGCATTCGGTGCGCCGCCACCCGGCCCGATGGCGCGCGGGCGGTCACCCTGCCGTGCAGCTGGGCAGATCGGCGGTCTTGCCGGTCCTTATGTCGGTCAGTGCCTTGAGAGCGTCGCCCAGTGTGTTGACCTTCACCAGGCGCAGCCCGCTCGGGGTGTTCTTGGCCGCGGCGGCGCAGTTGTCCTTGGGCGTCAGGAAGTACTGCGCACCGGCGTCCCGGGCGCCGATGATCTTCATCGCGATGCCGCCGATGGGGCCGACCTGGCCGTTGTCGTCGATCGTGCCGGTACCGGCGACGAACTTGCCGCCGGTGAGGTTGTCCGGCGTCAGCTTGTCGATGATGCCCAGCGAGAACATCAGGCCCGCGCTGGGACCTCCGACGTCGGCCAACTTGATGTCGATCGGGAACGGGTAGGTGTGGCCCAGCATGGCCTGGATCCCCACGATCGCCCGGCCGCCGTCCGCCTTGGCGGTCCTGATGGTGACCTGGCGGGTGGCCGCGCCCGCCTTGTCCGCCTCGCCGGACGGGACCACGTTGAACACCACGTCCTGGCCGGGCTTGTGCTTGGTGACCAGCTTGGCGACGTCGCCGGGCTGGGCGACCCCGGTGCCGTCCACGGACTTGACCACGTCGCCCGCGTGCAGCTTGCCCTCGGCCGGGCTGCCCTTGACCACGGATCCCACGATCACCCGCGAACCGACCGGGATGTGCAGCTGCTCGAGCGCCGCGACCTTGGCGCTGTCCTGGGACTGGCTGAACTCCTCGGCGTTCTGCTGGTCCGCCTGCTGCGCGGTCTGCCCCTTCGGGTACAGCGTGTCGTGCGGCACCACGATGTGGTCGTCGGACAGCCAGTCCGAGATCGCCTCGACCAGGTTCATCGTGTAGTCCGCGCCCGTCACCCGGACCGTGGTCATGTTCAGATGACCGGTCACCGGATAGGTGCGGTGGTCCGAGATCTGGAGCACCGGCTCACCCTCGTTCTCGCTGAGGGTGTTCACCGTGGGCCCCGGCCACATCGCGGAGTAAGGCACGGGGATCAGCACCCCGACGCAGAGCAGCCCTATCAGCAGCAGCGTCGAGGTGAGCATGGTCGCGGTGCGGCGTGGCATGCCATGACAGTACGGGACGGGTATGACAAGCGGCTTGCCGGGCCGGGCCGTCCGGGTATCCCGCCTGGTCGGTCCGCGTCAGGCGTCCGAGCCGGTGTGCGTCTTGGCCATGGCCTCGCGGAACCGTTCGTACCCGGCGAGCGAGTGCACGTCACCGGCCGTACGGCGGGTACGCCCCGCCCAGCCCGCCCACACCGTGGCGGCAACCGCGCCGATGACCGGAATCAGCAACCATGCCAGAGCCGCCATACCGGCCTCCCGACCACACGCACATACCAACGCAGGACCTATGAGCAGATTAATCGTTCGCTGGTCCAACGCTCAGCCCGGGTACGGAGTTACGCAAGTTGACGCGCCCAGCGATGAAGCGGAATGCGCACGATATGCGGTCCTTTGTGGAGGCTTGGCGTCCGCAAAGAGACATATCCACAAAGGGCCCAGGCCGCCACGCAGGCGCTACGCGCCCGCCCGCCCCCCGACCACCGCCTCCCGACGCAGGCGCTACGCGCCCACCCATTCGTCGGCGCCGTCGGCGAAGGTCTGGTGCTTCCATATCGGGACCTCGCGCTTGAGGTCGTCGATCAGGCGGCGGCACGCCGCGAACGCCTCGCCGCGATGCGGGCAGGAGACCGCCACCACGACCGCCAGATCGCCGACCCGCAGGTCGCCGACGCGGTGCACCGCGGCCATCGCCCGAACCGGGAAGTCGGCGGCGACCTTCTCCGCGACCCGGCGCAGCTCGGCTTCGGCGCTGGGGTGCGCGGAGTACGCCAGACGAGTGACCTCCGCCGGGCCGCCGTCATGATCGCGGACGGTGCCGACGAAAAGGGCGGTGCCCCCGGCGGCGTCGTCGCCGACCGCGCCGAAGACCTCGTCCACGGACAGCGGGGTGTCGCGGACGGCCAGCAGCCGGATGGGGTCCGGCAGGCCCTGCCCCTTGTCGTACGTGCGTGCCATGTGGGCCATGGTGCCGCACGGGCGGCGGTTACGGAAAGGCAGTTCCTGTATGAATATCCAAGGACCCGTCAGTCGGATCCGACGAACGGATCCGGTCGCCAGGAAGCCGGCGCGGCGCCCGGAGCAGCGCTCAGATCCCCCGCCGCTTGCGCGCCCGCCGCACCAGTGCCGCGGTGCCCACCAGGGCCACGGTGGCCCCGGCCGCGCCGAGCGAGGCGGCGGCGTCCTTGCGGCCGAGCCGGCGGCCGGCCACCGTGTGGCGGCCCGCGACCTCCGCCAGCAGTTCGGCCAGCACCTCCTCGTTGGTCCACTGCGGCCGCCAGCCCGCCTCGTGCAACCGGCTGCCGCTGACCACCCACGGATGCATGGTGTACTCCAGGTCACCGGCCGGGGACGGGGTGAGGCCGAGCCGGTGCAGCCGGGCCGCGGCGCCGAGCGCCACCGTCTGCGGCAGCTCCATGCGCCGGATCCCGGACAGCTCCTCGACCTCCTCCTGCTCCAGCCAGCCGTCGCAGCCGACCGCCATCTCGCCCTCGGCCTTCTCCAGCGCCGCGTACTCCAGCGCGGAGACCAGGTCCTCGACGTGGCAGAACTGCCAGCGGGGGCGGCTGCCCGCCACCACCAGCAGGCGCGGTGACTCGAAATAGCGGGTGAGCGCGGTGTCCATTCCGCCGACCAGGACGGCGGGCCGCACAACGGTGACGTTGAGTCCCGGGTGGGCGCGCGGCGCACGGCGGCCGAGCCGTTCGATCTCCAGCAGGTCCCCGACACAGGTGGCCTCGGCCGTGGCGTGCAGCGGGGTGTCCTCGGCCAGCGGAACATCGTTGTCGGGCAGCGCCCCGTAGACCATCGCGGAGGTGACCAGGACCACCCTGCGGACCCCGGCGGCCGCGGCGGCGGTGAGCACGGTCTGGGTGCCGCGCACGTTGAAGGCGGTACGCGCCTTGGGGTCGGACTCCAGGTTCAGGTCCAGCGCAAGGTGCACCAGCACGTCCACCGGATGCCCGTCGACCCGCAGCCGGTCGGCGATGGCCGGGTCCCGTACGTCCATCACCCGCCACAGCGCGCCGGGCACCTCACCGCGCCGCTCGTCGACCGCCACGACCTTTCTGACCTCGTCCGACGCGGCCAGCCGCAGGGCGAGCAGGTGTCCGACACCGGACGCCGCGCCGGTGATCGCCACGACCGGTCCCGAGGTGTGGGTCCGCCCTGAGCGAACGTTTGGTGCCGGGGAACTCACCAGGTGTCTCCCACTGTTGTCTTGGTACGAGGTACGCAGGTCCCATCCTGCCTGAGAGGTGTCTAGGCTGGTGGTACAGCCCTGACAAGCCCGCAAGGCAAACCGTTCCGACCACACAGAGCCGAGGAAGCCCGTGAGTGACACCCCATTTGGATTCGGCGTGCCTCCGGAAGAGCCCGAGGACGGGGACGAGGGCAAGAAGAAGGGCCTGCCGGGCGGCAACCCGTTCGGCTTCGGCGGCGGCACGGCAGGCGGCGGGGACAACCCGCTGGCCGCGATGTTCGGCTCGCTGAACCCCAACGACCTGGGCGCGGCCTTCCAGCAGCTCGGCCAGATGCTCTCCTTCGAGGGCGGCCCGGTGAACTGGGAGATGGCCAAGGACATCGCGCGTCAGACGGTCGCCCAGGGCGCCCAGAACGGCACCAAGGACGCCAGTGTGGGCGACAGTGAGCGCGCCGCCGTCGGGGAGGCGCTGCGCCTGGCCGACCTGTGGCTCGACGGCGCGACGTCGCTGCCCTCCGGTTCCGGGGCGTCGGTGGCGTGGAGCCGGGCCGAGTGGGTCGAGGCGACGCTGCCCGCCTGGAAGGAGCTGGTCGACCCGGTCGCCGAGCGCGTGGGCGCGGCCATGGGCGGTGTACTGCCGGAGGAGATGCAGGCCATGGCGGGCCCGCTGCTCGGCATGATGCGCTCCATGGGCGGCGCGATGTTCGGTACCCAGATCGGGCAGGCGCTCGGCGTGCTGGCGGGTGAGGTCGTCGGTTCCACCGACGTCGGGCTGCCGTTGGGTCCGGCGGGCAAGGCCGCGCTGCTCCCGGTGAACATCGCGGCGTTCGGCTCCGGACTCGGCGTTCCCGAGGAGGAGGTGCGGCTCTACCTCGCCCTGCGCGAGGCGGCGCACCAGCGGCTGTTCGCCCATGTCCCGTGGCTGCGGGCGCACTTGTTCGGCGCTGTCGAGGGCTACGCGCGCGGCATCAAGGTCGACACGGCCCGCCTGGAGGACGCGGTCGGCCAGCTCGACCCGGCGAACCCGGAGGCGCTTCAGGAGGCGCTCCAGCAGGGCATGTTCCAGCCCGAGGACACTCCTGAGCAGAAGGCCGCGCTGGCCCGGCTGGAGACCGCGCTGGCGCTGGTCGAGGGCTGGGTGGACGCGGTGGTGCACTCCGCCGCCGCGCCGCATCTGCCGTCGGCGGGCGCGCTGCGTGAGACGCTGCGGCGGCGCCGGGCGACCGGTGGCCCGGCCGAGCAGACCTTCGCCACGCTGATCGGTCTCGAACTGCGGCCGCGGCGGCTGCGGGACGCCTCCCGGCTGTGGGCGTCGCTGACCGACGCGCGCGGCATGGACGGGCGGGACGCGCTGTGGGCGCACCCGGACATGCTGCCGACCGCCGAGGACCTCGACGACCCGGACGGCTTCGTGCACCGCGAGGAGGGCCTCGACTTCGACGCGCTGGACAAGATGCTCGGCGAGGCCGCCGAGGGCCGGGCGAGCGGCGAGGCCAAGCCCGAGGACGGCGAGAAGCCCGAGCACGGCGAGAAGGAAGACGGCAAGGGCGACGGCGACCGGTGAGTCTGCACGCGGACGCGGCACGCGTCCTCAAGGAGTGGGCGCCACCGGTCGCCGCGCCTGATCAGGAGCAGCTGCGCCTGGCCTACCTGGAGCACCTCGCCGGCCACCCGGACGGAATGTGGAAGTCCTGCGGTGAGGGCCACATCACCGCCAGTGCCCTGGTGGTGGATCCGGCGCACGGCACCGTGCTGCTGACCCTGCACCGGAAGCTGCGCATGTGGTTGCAGATGGGCGGCCACTGCGAACCGGCCGATCCGGCGCTCGCGGGCGCGGCGTTGCGTGAGGCGACAGAGGAGTCCGGGGTGACCGGGCTCGCCCTGCTGCCGGGCGGGCCGGTCCGCCTCGACCGCCATCTGACGCCCTGCGCCTGGCACTTGGACGTGCAGTACGCGGCGATCGCCCCGCCCGGCGCGGTCGAGGCGATCAGCGACGAGTCGCTGGACCTGCGCTGGTTCCGCTACGACGAGGTGCCCTCGGTGGCCGACGAGTCGGTGGTCCGGCTGGTGGCCCGGGTGCGCGAACTGCTTTAGTGCAAGCGGCAGTTCCGCTCGGCCGCTACTGCGCGTGCTCCTCGTCGCGGGCGGCGGGCAGATGGGGCAGCCGACCGGCCGCGACGACACCCTCCAGGTATCCGCGCGCCCGCTCGGTGCGCGGATAGGCATCGAGGAGCTTCCAGAAGCGCGGTCCGTGGCCGGGCACGAGCAGGTGCGCCAGCTCGTGCAGCAGCACGTAGTCGATGACGTACTCGGGCATGCCCTGTAGCCGGTGCGACAGCCGGATGCTGCCCTCGGCGGGGGTGCACGAGCCCCATCGGGTGTTCTGGTTGGTCACCCACCGCACGCTGTCGGGCGCGGCGCGGCCCCCGAGGTACTGGGTGGAGAGCCACTCCGCGCGCTCGGCGAGCTCGGCGTCGCCCAGCATCCGCTTGCTCTCCTGGGCGGCGAGCTTGTCCAGCATCACCGTGACCCAGCGCTGCTCCTCAGCGGCGGACATCCGGGCCGGAATCAGGACGATGGTGCGGTTTCCCTCGCGGTAGGCCGAGACCGTTCTACGGCGGCGCGCGCTACGGCGCACCTCCACCGCGCTCGCCCGGACGCCATGGGGCTGACTGCCGAGGGGTTGGCTACGGGAGACGTGATGGGCGGGGTCGGCGGGCACGGGACGACGGTACCGGCTCGGGCGCGGTGAAGTCCCGTCTCCTCGACAGGTGGCCGCCGTAGGCGTATCAGACGACTATTCCCCACACCCTGTGGATAACTTTCGGCGGGTGTCGGCTCCGGCGGGCAAGATGAGTCCCGAGCGGGTCCGCACCGGACCCGCGCCGAACCCCAACTCCCAACAGCGCTAGGGGAGTTGGGGCCTTGGACCACCACGGGGGTAGCCATGTACAGCGTTCACACCGGACATCCCATGCTCAAGCCCGCCCTGCGCCGCGGCTGGCGGGACCCACAGACCCTCCAGTTCGGCATCGATCCGGCACACGCCGTGGCACTCGGACCGCTGGACGACCCCGCCGCCCGGTTCCTCGGCCTGCTGGACGGCACCCGCGGCCCCGGTCTGCTGCGCCAAGAGGCGGCGGCGCTGGGGCTCGCCCCGGCCCGCGCGGAGCGACTGCTCGGCACGCTCGCGGAGGGCGGAGTGCTGGACGACGCCGACAGCGCGGGCCGACTCGGCGCTGTGATGAGGCGCCAGGGCGGTGCGCTGGAGCGGCTGCGGCCGGATCTGGCGTCCCTGTCGGTGGTGCACCCCGAGCCGGGCGCGGCCGGCGCCCGGCTGGCGGCCCGGCGGGCGGCGCGGGTGAAGGTGTGCGGCGCCGGACGGGTCGGCGCCTCGGTGGCCGCCGTGCTGTCCGCCGCCGGGGTGGGCCGGGTGAATGTGGCGGACGGCGGCGAGGTCGAGCCGTGGGACGCGGCACCCTGCGGGATCCCCGCGGCGGCGGTCGGCGAGCGCCGGGAGGCGGCGGCGCGTGGCGCGGTACGGCGGGCCTCGCCGGATCCGCGCCCGGCGGCCCGACCGGCCGGCCCCGAGGCGGCCCTGGCGCTCGCGGTGGTCGCGCCACGGGAGGGCCTGGCGGCCTACGCGCCGGATCCCCGGGACGCCGAGCCGCTGCTGGCGGCGGGCATCCCGCATCTGTACGCCGGAGTGGTCGAGGGCATGGGGGTGGTGGGACCGCTGGTGCTACCGGGCCGGTCGGCGTGTGCGGGGTGCCTGGAGCGCGCCGGGGCCGAGGCCGATCCGGCATGGCCGCGGATACTCGCCCAGCTGCGGTCGGGACGGCCGCCCGGGGTGCAGCCCTGTGACGTCGCACTGGCCACATTGGTCGCCGGGCTGGCCGCCGCACACGCGCTGGCCCTGGTGGACGGGCGGCTGCCGCCGAGTGTCGGCGGGCGGGCGGAATTCTCGCTGTCCGGACTGGGGATGCGGACAGTGGATGTGGCGCCCCACCCGGGGTGTGGATGCGGTGCGGTCGACGCATCGGCGGCGCGCGACAATGAGCGGGTGACCACCCCGCGCCGATCGCGGGCCACACGGGGATACGAAAGAGGGGCGCATGTCGGATCTTCCGCGTAAGGCAGTGACCCGGACCGCGAAGCTCGCCGCGCTACCCCTCGGCTTCGCGGGCCGAGCCACCTTGGGTCTGGGCAAGCGAATCGGGGGGCGACCGGCCGAAGTTGTGGCCAGCGAGCTGCAGCAGCGCACCGCCGAGCAGCTGTTCAAGACGCTGGGCCAGCTGAAGGGGGGCGCCATGAAGTTCGGTCAGGCGCTGTCCGTCTTCGAGGCCGCGCTTCCGGAGGAGGTCGCGGGGCCCTACCGGGCGGCGCTGACCAAGCTCCAGGACGCCGCGCCGCCGATGCCCGCCCGTACCGTGCACGATGTGCTGGCCAAGCGGCTGGGCGACGGCTGGCGGGAGATGTTCGCGGAGTTCGAGGACAAGCCCGCCGCGGCGGCGTCCATCGGCCAGGTGCACCGCGCGGTGTGGCACGACGGCCGTGAGGTCGCGGTCAAGGTGCAGTACCCGGGCGCGGGTGAGGCGCTGCTGTCCGATCTGTCGCAACTCGGCCGGGTGGCAAGGCTGTTCGGCCCGCTGATCCCGGGCATGGACATCAAGCCGTTGATCACCGAGCTGCGCGACCGGGTGTCCGAGGAGCTGGACTACGAGTTGGAGGCGGCGGCCCAGCACGCACACGCCGCCGAGTTCGCCGACGATCCCGATGTGGTCGTGCCCGACGTGGTCTACCAGGCGGATCAGGTCCTGATCACCGAGTGGCTGGACGGTGTCCCACTGGCCGAGGTGATCTCCGGTGGCAGCAGGGAGGAGCGCGACCGGGCCGGACAACTGCTGGCGCGCTTCCTGTTCGCCGGGCCGGCCCGCACCGGGCTGCTGCACGCCGACCCGCATCCGGGCAACTTCCGGCTGCTGGTCGACGATGGCCCGGCCGACGGCTGGCGGCTGGGCGTGCTGGACTTCGGCACGGTGGACCGGCTCCCGGACGGGCTGCCGCTGCCGATCGGCGCGTCGCTGCGACTGGCGCTGGAGGACGACGCGGAGTCGGTGCACGCGATGCTGTGCCAGGAGGGGTTCGTCAAGCCGTCGGTCCAGCTCGATCCGGACGCGGTGCTGGACTATCTGCGGCCGATCATCGAACCGGCCCGGGCGGCGGAGTTCACCTTCGGGCGCGGCTGGATGCGCCACCAGGCGGCCCGGGTCGCCGATCCGCGTTCACCCGCCTACCAGTTGGGCAAGCAGTTGAACCTGCCGCCGTCGTATCTGCTCATCCACCGGGTGACGCTGAGCACCATCGGGGTGCTCTGCCAGTTGGACGCCACGGTACGGCTGCGCGACGAACTGCTCGACTGGCTGCCGGGGTTCGCCGAGGAGGAGGAATCCGAGACGGCGTGAGCTACCACCAGGCGGAGTCGAGGCGCCCCTCGATCCCCCGGATGTTGGCGCGGGCGCACTCGTCGCAGAAGTAGCGGCGGACACCGCCCTCGACGGAGCAGGTCCAGGTGATCGGCAGGGATTCGGCGGCGGTGCCGCACCGGGCACAGGCCACGGGCTCCGATGGCGCGGAAGCGTCGTCAGAAGCGGGTTGCTGAGTCTTCTGATCCACCTACCGACGATACCTCCGCCCGCCGGACGGAACGGGGCACAACGCACCGCGGGACCGGTCCGTTGAGGAACCGGTCCCGCGTCACGGCGTGGGCTACTGCATCACCACGAGGGCGAGCGCCCGCCGGGCCCGCAGCGAGGCGCGCTCGGCGCGCCGCGACAGCCGACGGGCCCGGACCAGCCGACGGGCGACCCGTTCGGACTCGGCCTCGTAGAGCCTTTCCTGCACATGTGCCCGGGCCAGGGCTTCTTGGATGAGATGCATCTCATGGGTCCTGTTCTGGCGCGCTTGCGCGCCTGGGAAACGGGCTGGGGTCTCGGTGGCGGACGTGGTCATCGGGGCCTGCTTCTGAGGGTCGTGCGTCGGGGGGTTGTCGATGGTTCCAAGGGCGGCACGGAGCTTCATGCCATGACCTCGGTCTTGCGCGGACGACCACGCGGCCGCTTGCGCGGCACCACGACGCCCTGCACGAACAGCTCACCGCCCCAGACGCCCCACGGCTCGCGGCGCATCTTGGCGCCCTCAAGGCATGCCTCACGCACCGGGCAGGTCTGGCACAGCGACTTGGCGTACTCGACGTCGGCCGGGGTCTCGGCGAAGAAGACCTCCGGGTCGTACGACCGGCACGGGACGGGTACGCCGAGGCGCTCGATCTCGTCGTCGAGCGCGGTGAGGGGCAGCAACGGGGCCTCCGGGGATGCGGTCTGGATGGGCGGGGGGATCGTTTCGGAAGGCGGTACGGACGGGGCGTGCGGTTCGCGGTGCACGGTCGTGTCTTCCTCGTCTGTAGGTCCGGCGGTCGGCCGGACGTGGTCGGTACCGGGTCGGCTTTTCCGAGGCCCCTTCGCCTGTCTCGCTTGCGCAAACAGAAGGGCCGCGGATCCCGGTTTGCGGGTTCCGCGGCCCTGGAAGGTGCCGACCTGATGCTGGATCAGGCTGGATCTCTCCAGGGTTTGAGCCCACGGAAGGCCCGCATCTTGCGGTGGTGCTGCGTCGCTACGGTCGTGCTGCCATTGGCCGCGAAGCCGCTGGCAAAGGCGGCGGAGCCGCCGAAGTCGCCATTCGCCTCAAGGAGTCCGGCACCGTTGGCCCACGACGCATAGGCGTGGGCCTGTGCCGCCGCTGCCGCCGATGCCTGGGTCGGTCGCTCGTTGATGACAGCGAGCAGACCGGTGCCGCGTTCGGCGGTGGCCGGAATGACGGTGGAGCCGGGCAGGCAGGAGGCGATGGCCGGACGACCGGTCATTTTCACGGTGTTGATGAAGCTGGTCATTGGGCTCGCCTCCTCTCGGCGTCTCGTAGGGCTATGGAACTGGGTCGTACGAAGTCGTACTGCTTCAGTACATCACGGCCGCCTCGGCCCCTGGAAGGGGCCTCACTGACCGTGCTCCCGCAGGCTATGAGGATTTCCTCGGCCCGCGCAAACTATTTTTCCAACGAATCCTCGTCAGGCTCATCAAGAGCCCCACCAGGCGTTTTTCCGGAACCGGCAGTTCCGCCCTCGCCGCCGTCCGAGCCGGGCTCCTCACCGGCGCACAACGCCAGGACATCTGCACCGAATCGCCGCAGCTTACGGGCCCCCACCCCGGCGATTCGGGTCAGCGCGGCCGCGTCCGACGGCACCGTCTCGGCGATCGCAAGCAGCGTCTTGTCGGTGAACACACAGTACGGCGGCTGGCCCAACTGCCGAGCCTGCTCGCTGCGCCATTCGCGCAGCCGCTCGTAGAGGCCCTCGTCCAGCTCGGAAGGGCAGTCCTCGCAGCGCATCAGCTTGATCTCGCCCGCCTCGGACAGGCTGCGCCCGCACACCCGGCAGTGCACCGGACCGCGTCTGCGCCGCCCACCCGCGGGCCGCTCGACCCCGGCCCGCACACCGCCGCCGGGCGCCCCGCCGCGCGCCGCCGACCCCGGGCGCAGCCCGGTCAGGAAGCGCGAAGGCCGACGGCCGGCACGCCCACCCGGAGCCCGGGACAGCGACCAGGACAGCGCGAGGTGGCTACGGGCACGGGTGACGCCCACATAGAGCAGTCGCCGTTCCTCCTCCACCTGCTCGTCGGTCCTGGCGTAGGTGATGGGCATCATGCCCTCGCTGAGCCCGACCAGGAACACCGCGTCCCACTCCAGGCCCTTGGCGGCGTGCAGCGAGGCGAGCGTGACGCCCTCGACGGTGGGGGCGTGCTGGGCGTTGGCCCGCTCGTCGAGTTCGGCCACCAGATCGGCGAGGGTGGCGTCCGGCCGGGCCCGTACGAAGTCCTCGGCGAGCCGGACCAGGGCGGCCAGCGACTCCCAGCGGTCCCGCACCGCGCCGGAACCGGCGGGCGGCTCGGGGGTCCAGCCGCGAGAGCCGAGCACCGCGCGCACCTGCGCGGGCACATCGGCCTCGTCCAGTCCGGCCCCCGCACCTCCCCCGGCGCGGGCGGCGCCGCGCAGCAGCATTCCGGCCTCCCGCACCTCGGGGCGCTCGAAGAACCGCTCGGCGCCGCGCAGTTGGTACGGCACCCCGGCGTCCGCGAGGGCCTGCTCGTAGACCTCGGACTGGGCGTTGACCCGGTAGAGGATGGCGATCTCGCTGGGCCGGACCCCGCCGGCGACCAGGTCCCTGATGCGCCGCGCGGTGCCCTCGGCCTCGGCGGGCTCGTCCGCGTACTCGGTGAAGGTGGGCTCCGGGCCCGGCTCGCGTTGCGAGACCAGCTCCAGCCGGTGGGCGGCGGCCTGGCCGCGCGCCTGCGCCAGCAGGCCGTTGGCCAGGTGGACCACCTGCGGGGTGGACCGGTAGTCGCGCACCAGCTTCACCACGGTGGCGTCCGGGTACCGGGCGCGGAAGCCCAGCAGGAACTCGGGGGTGGCGCCGGTGAAGGAGTAGATGGTCTGGCTGGCGTCGCCGACCACGCACAGGTTGCCGCGGCCGCCCACCCACAGGTCGAGCAGCCGCTGCTGGAGCGGGCTGACGTCCTGGTACTCGTCGACGACGAAGTGCTGGTACTGCGAGCGGACCTGTTCGGCCACGTCGTACCGCTCCTCCAGCACGCCGACTGTGAGCAACAGCACATCCTCGAAGTCGATCACCGAGCGTTCTCGCTTGAGTTGCTCGTAGGCGGTGTAGACGCGGGAGATCTCGGCGGGGTCGCGCGGCGCCTCGCGGCCGGACTTGGCGGCGGCGGCCGGGTAGTCCTCCGGAACCGTCTGGGTGACCTTGGCCCACTCGATCTCACCCGCTACGTCCCGCAGTTCATTGCGGTCCAGCCGGATCCGTACCCGCGCCGCGGCCTCGGCCACCAACTGGATCTTGCGCTCCACCAGTTGGGGCAGCGGGCCGCCGACCGCGCGCGGCCAGAAGTACTGGAGCTGGCGCAGCGCCGCCGCGTGGAAGGTACGCGCCTGCACCCCGCCCGCGCCGAGCTGCCGCAGCCGTCCGCGCATCTCGCCCGCGGCCCGCGCGGTGAAGGTGACGGCCAGCACGCTGGCGGGCTGCACTATGCCCGCACGCACCCCGTAGGCGATCCGGTGGGTGATCGCCCTGGTCTTGCCGGTGCCCGCACCTGCGAGCACGCACACCGGACCGCGCAGCGCGGTCGCCACCGCGCGCTGCTCGGGGTCGAGACCGGCCAGTACCGCGTCGGCCCCCTCCGGCGGTTCCGGGAACTGGGTCGACGGCGGCACGGCCGGGAACAGAGGGGAGTCCGTTGCTGCTGTCACCCCGCCATGCTGCCAGGTCCGCCGGGACGCCCGGGAAAGTTATCCACAGGCACGGTTGTCCACAGGCCCTGACCTGACGCTCTTCCTGCGGGCTACTGTCGGTCAGGCAGCCGTCTGGGAATGGTCCGCAATAGTTGCGCGTTCCAGTACTGCACTCACCCCACGGCCGCGCCGAGCGGTTCACCCACACCGAACGCGCCCGCCGAACCCGCCAAGATCAGGAGGACCGATGCCGGGGACCATCACGATGTACAGCACCACGTGGTGCGGCTACTGCCGCCGTCTCAAGAGCCAGATGGACCGCGAGGGAATCACGTACACCGAGATCAACATCGAGCAGGACCCGGAGTCGGCGGCCTTCGTCGAGAAGGCGAACGGCGGGAACCAGACCGTGCCGACCGTCCTCTTCGCGGACGGCAGCACGCTGACCAACCCCTCCCTCGCCCAGGTCAAGGCCAAGGTAGGGGTCTGATCCGGTCAGCCCCGCGGCAGCGGCTCGCCGAACCACAGCTCGATCAGCCGGGCGGCGATCGAGATCCCGGTCGGTGGCAGCACGTCGCCCGTCCCGATGGCCCGCCGGTACTCCTCACGGGAGAACCAGCGGGCCTCGTGGATCTCCTCGCCGTCCACCCTGATCTCGGACGAGCTGGCCTTCGCCATGAAACCGAGCATCAGGCTGGACGGGAACGGCCAGGGCTGGCTGGCCACGTACGACACCTCGCCGACGCGGACGCCCGCCTCCTCCAGGACCTCGCGGACCACCGCCTGCTCGATGGACTCGCCCGGCTCCACGAAGCCCGCCAGCGTGGAGAAGCGCCCCTCGGGCCAGTGCACCTGGCGGCCGAGCAGCGCCCGGTCCTGGTCGTCGGTGACCAGCATGATCACCGCCGGGTCGGTGCGCGGATAGTGTTCGGCGCCGCACGCCGGGCAGCGGCGCACATGGCCCGCGGCGGCGATCACCGTCCGCTGGCCGCAGCGCGAGCAGAACCGGTGCAGCCGCTGCCAGTTCTCCAGCGCCACGGCGTGCACCATCAAGCCCGCGTCCCGCTCGGAGAGCAGCCCACCGACCTCGCGCAGTCCGGCCGGCCGGGCGGCGGCGTCCATCCGGCCGGGCAGCGCGTCCTTCTGTAGCGCGAAGTAGCTCACGCCCTGCTCGTCGGTGCCCAGGAAGTAGCGGTGCTTCTCGGTCGTCGGCGCGTCGAAGGACGGCACCAGCACGAGTTCGGTACGACCGTCCGCGGTGTCCTCGACCAGCACCTGGCCGTCGCAGACCACCAGAACCCGGGTGGACGGGTGGCTCCAGGCGGCGGCCAGCCAGGCCTCGTCCAGCCGGTGGTGGGCGGCCCGGTCGAGACCGGGGCGGGCGAGCACGAGCGGCTTGCCGCCCACCATGCCGATGGCTGCGGGGTTCTCCGTGCCCGGCGCGAGGGGCAGGTCACTTACGGACAAGACGGCTTCCAACTCCCCGTATCGCGTGGATGTTTACTCACTCAGCGGAACACGAGCAGATCACACGGGTGCTCAGCGCTGCCAATTCTCGGCCAGGTCGCTCCACAGGTACGCGGTGGTTTCCACACCCTTGAGAAGCAGATCGAGTTCAACCTTCTCGTTCACCGAGTGCCAACCGTCCGACGGCACGGAAATTCCCAGGAACAGCACCGGGACGCCGAGCACGTCCTGAAGATCGGCGGCCGGTCCGGAGCCACCCTCACGAGTGAACCGCACGGTCTTGCCGAACGCACGCTCCATCGCCCGCACCGTGGAGCGCAGCGCGGGGTGGTCCAGCGGGGTCAAGCAGGGGCGGGTGGTGCCCCAGAAGGTGATCTCGTGCCGGATCCCGGCGGGCAGCCGATCGGCCACCCAGTCCCGTACCGACTGCTGGATCTTGGCCGGATCCTGGCCCGCGACCAGCCGGAACGACAGCTTCAGGTGGGCGGAGGCGGGGACGATGGTCTTGCCGCCGGGTCCGGTGTAACCGCCGTAGAAGCCGTTGACCTCGGCGGTCGGGCGGGCCCAGACGCGCTCCAGGGTGCTGTACCCGGACTCGCCCAGCACCCCGTGGGACTTGGCGGTGCGCAGCCAGGAGGCCTCGTCGAAGGGCAGTTCGGCGAACAGCTGCCGCTCGCGGTCGGTGAGTTCGGCCACGTCGTCGTAGAAGCCGGGGATGGTGACCCTGCGCTCCTCGTCGTGCAGCGCGGCCACCAGCCGGGCCGCCTCGGTGGCCGGGTTGGGCACCGCGCCGCCGAAGGAGCCGGAGTGGATGTCCTGGTCCGGCCCGTACAGGTCGACCTGGCAGTCGGCGAGGCCGCGCATGCCGGTGCACACGGTCGGGGTGTCCGCGGACCACATGCCGGTGTCGGAGACGACCACCGCGTCGCAGGCGAGGCGGTCGGCGCGCTCGCGCAGCAGGGCGGCGAAGTTCGGGGAGCCCGACTCCTCCTCGCCCTCGATCAGCAGCTTGAGGTTGACGGCGGGCGCGTGGCGGCCGGTGGCGGCGAGGTGCGCGCGCACCCCCAGGGTGTGGAAGAACACCTGGCCCTTGTCGTCGGCCGCGCCGCGCGCGTACATCCGGCCGTCGCGCACCACCGGCTCGAACGGCTCGCTGTCCCAGCCGTCCGCACGGGCGGCGGGCTGCACGTCGTGGTGCCCGTAGACCAGGACGGTCGGCGCGTCGGGGTCGCCGGACGGCCACTCCGCGTAGACCGCGGGCAGGCCCGCGGTCTGCCATACCTCGGCGATGGGGAAGCCGGTGGCGCTGAGCTCCGCCGCGAGCCACTCGGCACTGCGCGCCACGTCCTTCGAACGCTCCGGGTCGGCGGAGACGGAGGGGATCCGCAGCCACTCCACCAGGTCGTCGAGGAAGGCGGCGCGATGCGCCTCGATGTACGAGCGGACGGCGTTGTCCGGTGCGGTGCTCATGAGGTGAGCCTAACGGGGACGTTCCGAACACTTCACCCCGCAGGGTCGTCGGCCACCTCACCGCGCAGCAGCCGCTCCAGCGCCGGGCGGTCCGGTAGCTCGGCGGGGCGGACGACCTGCCCGGTGCGTATGTGGACGAAGGCGGCCCTCACCCGCTCCGGGGGCAGGCCGTGCCGCTCGGCCCAGGCGAGCCGGTAGACGGCGAGCTGCAGCGGGTCGGCGGTCGGCCTGCGGCCGGTCTTCCAGTCGACGACCTCGAAGCCGTCCCCGTCCCGGTACACCGCGTCGATCCGGCCGCGCACCACCCGTCCGGCGAGCACCAGCTCGAAGGGCGCCTCGACCTGGTACGGGGTGCGGTGTGCGTAAGGGGTGCGCAGATAGGCCTCCTTGAGCACCGCGAGGTCCCGCTCGTCGGCGACCTCCTGGTCGCTGTCCGGCTCGACGCCGGGCAGTTCGTCCAGGCCGATCAGCGGCAGCTCCTCGTGGCGGGACTCGACCCAGGCGTGGAACAGGGTGCCGCGCCGGGCCTCGGGGCGCGGCTCGCGCGGCATGGGGCGGGCCAGCTCGCGGGCGAAGTCATCGGGGTCGGCGGCGAGCCGCAGCAGCTGCGAGGCGGACAGCGACGGCGGTACCGGCACCTCCCGTACGGTCGCGCGGGCGCGCCGCAGCTCCCCGGCGAGCGCTCCGAGGTCGCGGTCCCAGGACTCGACCAGCCGGGCCTCCTCCGGCGAGAGGGCGGCGCCGTCGGCCGGGTCGGGCGCGGGGTGCTCGCGGGCCCGGGGGGCCGGGTCAGCGGCGGGGGCGTGGTCCGGCTCGGCGTCCGGGGTGCGGTTGGTTTGCGCGGGTATGGGGCGGTTTGTCGACCAGTCGTCCCACTCCCCGTCCAACGGAAGCTCGTCTTCCGGCGCGAACTCCTCGTTGGGCGGCGGGTTCTGGAATCCGTCCTCCGGCGCGAAGCCGTCGAAGTCCTCGTCCCACGGCACCGGCGGCCAGTCCGCGTCGTACGCGCCGTCCGGGGCAGGCGGCGCGTCGAGCAGGGCCAGCACCGTCTTGGCGGCCTGGCGGCGGCGCTCCAGGGCCTCGGGGTCCAGCGGCAGCGGCCAGACGTGGTCGGTGTCGCTCTCCAGTGCCGGGTTCTGCGCGTCGGCGGCCGGTTCGTCCGCCCAGTGCTCGATCTCGCCGTGGCCCGCCTCGCAGTGTGCGCGCAGCCGTAGCAGGAAGTCCGACGGGCAGCGCCGCTTCTTCTGTGTGGGCCCCCACCAGTGTCCGGAGGCGAGCAGCAGCGAGCGCGGCCGGGTGAACGTCACATAGCCCAGCCGGAGTTCCTCGGTGGTGTTGTGCTCCTTCATCGCCGCCTTGAACTCGTCAAGCCCGCGCTTGGTCCACTCGCCGACGTCGGGCAGCGTGGCCGCGTCGCCGCGCAGCGCGTGCGGCAGCACCTTGCCGTGCCATGGCCACAGTTCGCGCACCTTGGTGCTGGGGAAGGCGTCGCGCACCAGGCCCGGCACCGCCACCACGTCCCACTCCAGGCCCTTGGACTTGTGCGCGGTCAGCACCTTGACCGTGTTGTCGCCGCCGGGCAGCGAACCGTCCAGCCCCTTCTCGTGCTGCTCGGCGGTGCGCAGGAAGGCGAGGAAGGCCAGCAGGGTGGCCTCACCGTCCAGCGAGGCGAAGTTGGCGGCGATGTCCAGGAACGACCGCAGCGTCTCCCGACGGCGGGCGGCCAGCGCGTGCGGCGACGCGGACAGTTCGACCTCGAGGCCGGTCACCGCCAGCACCCGGTGCAGCACGTCCATCAGCGGGTCGGCCAGCGAGCGCCGCAGATCGCGTATCTCGGCGGCGAGCCGGGCGAACCGCTCGCGGGCCTCCGGCGAGAACGGCAGCCCGTCGTCCGGCTGTTGGGCGTCCAGGAAGGTCTCCAGGGCGTCGGCCAGCGAGACCACCTCGGCCGGGTCGACACCCTCGACGGCCCGCGCCAGCCGGTCCTGTTCGCCCTCGCCCGGCCCGTACCGTACGAGCAGTCGGGCGCGGCGGCCGAGCAGGGCCAGGTCACGCGGGCCGATCCGCCAGCGCGGGCCGGTCAGCAGCCGGACCAGGGCGGAGTTGGCGGTCGGGTCGTGCAGTACCTGGCAGGTGGCGACGAGGTCCGCCACCTCCGGCAGGTGCAGCAGCCCGGACAGGCCGACGACCTCGACGGGTACGTCCCGGGCCACCAGCGCGGCATGGATGTCGGCGAACTGGCCCGTGGTGCGGCACAGCACCGCGATCTCGCCGGGCGGTGTCCCGGTGGCCACCAGATGGCGGATCGAGTCGGCGAGCCAGTCGATCTCCTCGTTCCGCGTGTTCAGCAGTGCACAGCGCACCACACCGTCGCGCTCCGCACCGGGCGCGGGCCGCAGTGCCGCCACACCCGCGTGCCGCTCCCGCAGCGGCGCCGCCAGTTCGTTGGCGAAGTCCAGCAGCCGACCGCCGCTGCGCCGGTTCTCGCCCAGCGAGTAGCGGCGGGCCGGGGTGCCGTTGGCGGCGGGGAAGTGCTGGGGGAAGTCGTCCAGGTTGGCCACCGAGGCACCGCGCCAACCGTAGATCGCCTGGCAGGGGTCGCCGACCGCGGTGACCGGATGGCCCGTACCACCGCCGAACAGCCCGGCGAGCAGCAGGCGTTGGGCCACCGATGTGTCCTGGTACTCGTCGAGCAGCACCACGGCGAACTCGTCGCGCAGCAGGCCGCCGACCTCGGGGCGGGTGAGGGCGAGGGTCGCGGACAGGGCGATCTGGTCACCGAAGTCGATCAGGCCGCGCTGTCTCTTCTGCTCGCGGTACGCCAGGACCAGGCCCGCGAGGTCGGCGCGGGCACGAGCGGCAGGCGCCACCTCGCGCACCCAGGCGAAGCCGCGCCGCTCCGGATCGAGCTGGTCCAGCCGCTCGGTGAGCGCGGTGTCATGGCCGCGCAGTCGCGGCACCGGCACCAGGTGTTCGGACAGTTCGCCGTCGAGCGCCAGCAGATCGGCGGTGAGCGCGGGCAGCCCCTTGGTGAGCGCCGGGTAGGGGCCGGGAGCGGCCTGAAGCACCCGGGCGGCCAGCTGGTAGCGGGTGGCGTCGGCGAGCAGCCGGGTGTCGGGCTCCAGGCCCATGCGCAGTCCGTGGTCCTTCAGCAGTTGCCCGGCGAAGGCGTGGTACGTCGAGACGCGCGGCTCTCCAGGCACTTCGTCCGGGTCTGCCGGATCCGGGTCGGTGATACCCGCCTGTACCAGGGCCCTGCGCACCCGCTCGGACAGCTCACCCGCCGCCTTGTTGGTGAACGTGAGCCCCAGCACCTGCTCGGGCGCGACCTGCCCGGTGCCGACCAGCCAGACCACCCGCGCCGCCATCACGGTGGTCTTCCCCGATCCGGCCCCGGCCACGATGACGTTCGGGGCGAGGGGTGCGGTGACGCACGCCATCTGCTCCGCGGTGAACGGGATGCCGAGGAGCTCCTTGAGCTGCTCGGGGTCGGAGATACGGGAAGACACCCCAGTGAGGCTAGCGGGCCCCACTGACAACCGGCGCCGAGCCGCTACTCCACCACCTGCCGCCCCTCGGGCCGGGCACTGCACGCCCGGCGGAAGGCGCAGCGCTCGCAGTGCTGGCCCGGCGTGGGGGTGAAACGTTCGTCCAGTACCCGTCCCGCGGCGGTCGCCAGGAGGTCGGCTGCCCAGTCGCCGTCCAGCGGCGGCTGGGACTGCGCCTTCGGCAGGGCGTCGCCGCCCTCCTTGCGTACGGCGCCCTGGCGCAGGTGCACCAGTTCCGCGCCGCCCGGGAGGGTGCCGTGGTCGCCCAACGCGCCTTCGCGTACGGCGAGCTGGTAGACGGCGAGCTGCGGGTGCCGGGAGACCTCGGCGGCGGTCGGCGGCGCCCCCTTGCCGGTCTTGAAGTCGACCACGTAGAGGTGGCCTTCGGCGTCCCGCTCGACCCGGTCCATGCTGCCGCGGATCCGCACCGCGTACTCACCCGCCTCCAGGGTGACGTCGAAGCCGTGCTCCGAGGCGACCGGTTGCCGACCGCGCTCCATGACGTGCCAGCGCAGGAAGCGTTCCAGCGCGGCCCGTGCCTGCTCCCGCTCCTGCCGCGACTTCCAGGGCGCGTCGAAGGCGAGCGCGTCCCACACCGAGTCCAGGCGCGCCATCAGCACGTCGAGGGCGGCCGGTGTGCGGCCGGTGGCGACCTCGTCGGCGAGCACATGGATGACGTTGCCGAAGCCCTGGGCGGCGGTCGACGGGTCGTCGGCCCGCACCTCTCGGCCCAGGAACCACTGCAGCGCACAGGTGTTGACGAGCTGGTCGAGAGCGCTTCCGGACAGCGCCAGCGGGCGGTCCCGGTCGCGCAGGGGGACGGTGGCGCGGGTCGGCTCATTAAGTCCCCACCAGCGGTCCGGATGCGCGGCCGGTACCAGGGCGTACCCCTCGTCGTCCCGGAGCGCCGCCAGCCGGGCCAGCCGGGTGGCGGCCGCGGCGCGCAGCGCGGGCGAGGCGGCGGGATCGACGGTGGTGGCGCGCAGTTCGGCGACGAGCGCGGCGACGGAGAGCGGGCGGCGCGGCCGATGCGTCACATCGAGTGGCTCGACGCCCAGCTCGGTCAGGAAGCGCGACGGCTGGTCGCCGTCATCGGCCGGGGCCTTGACGGCGGTGACGACGAGCCGCTCCTTGGCGCGGGTGCAGGCGACGTAGAACAGCCGCCGCTCCTCGGCGAGCAGCGCGCCCGCCGGAAGCGGCTCGGCGAGTCCGTCGCGGCCGATCCGGTCGGCTTCGAGCAGCGAGCCGCGGCGGCGCACGTCGGGCCACAGGCCCTCCTGCACGCCCGCCACGACGACCAGCCGCCACTCAAGTCCCTTGCTGCGGTGGGCGGTCATCAAACTGACCGCCTCCGGGCGCACGGTCCTGCGGGACAGCACGTCCGCCGCGATGTCCTGGGCGTCCAGTTCTTCAAGGAAGTTCAGCGCGCCCCGGCCGCCGGTGCGCTGCTCGGCGCGGGCCGCGGTCTCGAACAGCGCGCAGACCGCGTCGAGGTCCCGGTCGGCGTTGCGCGCCGCGGCGCCGCCGCGCAGCGCGGCACGCTCCAGCCGCTCCGGCCACGAGGTGCCGGACCACAGCCGCCACAACGCCGCTTCGGCGGTACCGCCGCGGGCGAGGATCTCCCGTGCCTCCCGCAGCAGCCCGCCCAGCAGGTGGGCGCGCCTGGCGTACGCGGGATCGTGGGCCACCAGCAGCTCGGGCCGCGCCAACGCCTCCGCGATCAGCACGTCCGACGGCCGCGGCACGGCCCGTCCCGCGGCCCGCTTCTCCTCCCGCAACGCCCGCCCGAGCCGCCGCAGTTCGGCGGCGTCCATGCCGCTCAGGGGGGAGGTGAGCAGGGTGATGGCGTCCTCGACGGGGAGCCAGTCGGCTTCTGCCGGGGTCTGCGGGGTGGGCGGCCCCTGCTCAAGCGCCGCCGTTACGGGGTCGTCGGCCGGAGTGTGGGCGGCCGCAAGCGCCGCCGCTTCGGGTGCGGGGTGCCCGTCCGGAACAAGAGCCTCCGATTCCGGTGCCGAAGGCGTGTCCGTCGCGCGTGGGGCGGGCAGGACCGGTTCGTCGTCGCCCTCCCCGGCCCGCGCCAGCGCCGCCCTCGCCGCGACCCGCAGCGCCAGCAGTAGCGGGGCCACCGCTGGTTCCTGGCGTAGCGGGAGGTCGTCGCCGGTGATCTCCACGGGGACCCCCGCGGTGGTCAGGGCGCGGCGCAGGGCGGGGAGGGAGCGGGCGCCCGCGCGGACCAGTACGGCCATCTCCCGCCACGGAACGCCGTCCTCCAGGTGGGCGCGGCGCAGGATGTCGGCGATGTTGTCGGTCTCGGCGCCCGGCGTGGGGTACGTGACGACCGCCACGCTCCCGCCGTTCCGTACCGCCGCCAGCTCGCGGTGGGCCCGTACCGCCTCCGCGGGGAGGCGGGTGAGCGGCATCCTGCGGGTGATCAGCCGGGTCGCGGCGAGCAGATCGGCGCCCGCGCGGCGGGAGACGCCGAGCACCTCGACGGGGGCCGGGCGGCCGTCCACGCGGCGGAAGTCGGTCGGGAAGTCGAGGATGCCGTTCACGTCGGCGCCGCGGAACGCGTAGATGGACTGGTCGGGGTCGCCGAACGCCACCAGGGTCCGGCCGCCGCCCGCGAGCGCGCGCAGCAACCGCAACTGCGCCCGGTCGGTGTCCTGGTACTCGTCGACGAACACCGCGTCATACCGCCCGGCGCCCGGACCCAGCCGTTCCGCGAGCAGCGCCGCGCGGTGCACCAACTCCGCGTAGTCGATGGCGCCTTGGGCGTCCAGCACATCGAGGTACTGGGCGAGGAACCCGGCCGCCGCCGTCCAGTCCGGCCGCCCGGCTCCGCCCGCGAAGGCGGCCAGCTCATCGGGCCCGAGCCCCAGTTCGCGGCTGCGCGCCAGCACCGCCCGCACCTCGTCCGCGAAGCCCCGGGTGGTCAGGCAGGCGCGCAGTTCGTCGGGCCAGCGCAACGAGCCGAGGCCCGCCCGCTCCAACTCGGCCTGGCCCGCCAGCAGGTCCCGTACCACCAGGTCCTGCTCGGGGCCGGACAGCAGGCGCAGCGGATACGCGAACAGCTCGGGGTCCTGGTGGGCGCGGACGAACCCGTAGGCGAACGAGTGGAAGGTGGTGGCGCGCGGCGCGCCCGCACCGCCGAGCCGGGCCGCGATACGGTCACGCAACTCCACCGCGGCCCTGCGGCTGAAGGTCAGCACCAGGATCCGCTCGGCGTCGGTGCCCTGGCGCACCCGCCGCGCCACCGCCTCCACCAGCGTGGTCGTCTTGCCGGTGCCCGGGCCGGCGAGCACCAGAAGCGGTCCGCCCGCGTGGTCAACCACCGCGCGCTGTCTGGCGTCCAGAACAGGGAGCACGGACGGTTCCGGACGGGTGCGGACCAGCCGATAGCCGCCGGCGGCCGAGGTGCGGGCCGGCCGGTCGGCGGTGGGACGAGTGGACGAGGAGGTCACGTGGATCGGCGGTTCCGGTTCCGTGCGGGGTGGTACTGGGCGCGCTGGCGCGGTTGTTCGCGGGCAGCCCTCGACGCTACGCGACGCGCCTCGGACGGTTCATCGCGGCTCTCTGCTTCAGCCTCCTCCCAGGACCGGTCCGCTGTCCCGGGAACCACTCGACGATCATCCGCCTCACTCGTTCGGGGGCAGCGCAGGGCGGTGGCCTTGGCCGCTACTCCGTCCGGGCGGCGGCGAGCATGGCGGGTGCCCGAATGGCGGAAGCTGGATGGTGTGAACAGCCGGTCGTCAGCCGCCCCCGCCCCTCCCGCGTGCCGGGGACTCCCCCGCGCGGCCGTCCCAGCGTGCCTGTGCCATGTCCAGCCGCGGTATGTGGTCGTCGGCGGCGCGCCCGGCGGAGCGCAGCGGGGTGCCCTCCTGGCGGTAGCGCGCGAGCGCGCGCAGTTCGTGTCCCGGCAGCAGCACGCCGTCCGCCCGCACCACGCGCCACCAGGGCGCCGCGCCGCCGTACAGTGCCATCACCCGGCCCACCTGCCGGGGTCCCCCCTCCTCCAGCCACTCAGCGACGTCGCCGTACGTCATCACCCTGCCGGGCGGAATCAGTTCGGCGACGCCGAGCACCCGCTCCGCGTATTCGGGGAGCTCAGCGGGCTCCTCCAGGAACCGGTTCTCGCTCACGTCCCCCATCCTGCCGCACCCCACCGACAGCTCCGGCGGTTGTCCACAGGCCGGTCCGCTGACCGGGCGGCACGGCGCGTCAGCGCATACCATCCGGGGTGCACACCCTCGAAATGCCCCCTCATGCCCCCATACGAGGTCCGGCCATGCCACCATCTTCCGGGCGGTGACTGGTGATACGAGATCAAGAACCAACGGCCGGAGAGCTGGGCGACAAGGCGCAGGACGCACTCCGCGCCGCCTCAGGGCTGCCCGCGACCATGGCGGCGGGTAACCCCCAGGGGCACGAGGACCCCGAGCGGCCCGGCCCGGACCGCACGGGCGGCGACCCCGCGCCCCCGCCACCGGACCAGACCGGCCCACCCCCGTCCACCGATCGACCGGACGACGTGGACCACGCCGGTCACCCCCCGCACCCCGAACCCCCCGCGAGCGCCGTGGACGAGGTCGTAAGGGCCGCCACCGCCGCCCAGCGGCGCCCGGCGGGACCGGCCGAGCCGCCGTCCGGCGCGCACCCGGTGAGCGGGCCACCCGCCGTGGAGCACGTCGACCAGCTGGCGGGCGACGAACCGCTGCTGGCCGCCCGGGTGCACCGCCCGGCGGACCTGCTCAGGTTCCTGATGGGCATCCTCGGGGTCGGCATCGTGCTGGCGATCGCCGGGTTCGCGCACGGCACCACGGCCGGTGTGGCCAACGACATCGCGAACGGCGCCCGCCACGCGCCGTCCATCCTCACCAGCATCGCCGGGTTCACCGCGAGCGTCGCGGTGCTGATCGTGCCGGTCGCGTTCGCCGTGGAGCGGCTGATCAAGCGGGACGGACTACGGGTCGCCGACGGTGTGCTGGCGGCCGTGCTCGCGCATGGTGTGTCGCTCGCCGGTGACCTGTGGGTGACCAACTCCGCGCCCTCGGCGATCCGTGACGCGCTCACCAGGACCGCGCCGAGCGGTGGCATCACCGATCCCGTGCACGGCTATCTGGCGCCGGTCATCGCCTACATGACCGCGGTGGGCATGGCCCGCAGGCCGCGCTGGCGGGTGGCGCTGTGGTTCGTGCTGCTGCTGGACTCCTTCGCGGTGCTCGTCGGCGGCTACACCACACCGTTCTCCATCATCACCACGGTGCTGATCGGCTGGACCGTCGCCTACGGCACCGTCTACACGGTCGGCTCGCCCAACGTCCGGCCCACCGGGCGGACGCTGCTGGCCGGCCTGCAGCGGCTCGGCTTCAGCCCGGTCACCGCACAGCGGCTGGACGACGGTGGCCCGGAGGCCGCGGACTCCGAACGCGGCCGTCGCTACCTGGTCACCCTGGAGGACGGCCGTCCGCTGGACATCACGGTGGTCGATCGCGAGCAGCAGGCGCACGGCTTCTTCTACCGGGTGTGGAGACGGCTGCAACTGCGCGGCGTCAACGAGGAGCGGCACAGCCTCCAGTCGCTGCGCCAGGCACTTGAACAGGAGGCGCTGCTCGCCTACGCGGCGATCTCCGCCGGGGCGCACGCCCCCAAGCTCATCGCCACCTCGGAGCTGGGCCCGGACGCGGTGATGCTGGTCTACGAGCACATCGACGGCCGCTCCCTGGACACCCTCAGCGACGAGGAGATCACCGACGCGGTGCTGGACGGAGCCTGGCAGCAGGTCAAGGCGCTGCAGTCGCGTCGCATTTCGCACCGCCGGCTGGTCGGTGAGTCACTGCTGGTAGATCGTTCCGGCACCCTCTATGTGACCGATCTGCGCAGCGGCGAGATCGCGGCGGGCGACATCGTGCTGCGGATGGACATCGCCCAGTTGCTCACCACCTTCGCGCTGCGGGTCGGCCCGGAGCGGGCCGTCGCCTCCGCGGTGCGGGTACTCGGCCCGGACGCGGTGGCGGACAGCCTGCCGATGCTGCAACCGATCGCGCTCAGCCGCTCCACCCGCGCCACCCTGCGGCAGCTCGCCAAGGAGCGGGCGGAGCGCGAGCGCGCAGCCGTCATCGAGGCCACCCGCACCAAGAAGACCGTGGAGCCCGCCCAGCTCTCCGCGGACCGCAAGGTCGCCAAGGCGCAGCGGAAGGCGGAGAAGGACGCGGAGAAGCGCGCCATGGAGGAGGCGCTGGAGGCGGCCCGTGAGGAGGACCTGCTGTCGCAGATACGGCAGCAGGTGTTGCAGATCCGGCCGCAGGCGCCCGTACAGCCCGCCCGGCTGGAGCGCTTCAAGGCCCGCACCCTGGTCAGCTACATCGCCGGGGCGATCGCCGGATACTTCCTGCTCTCCCAGTTCGCCCAGCTCAAGTGGGGCGACCTGATCAGCCACGCCAACTGGGCCTGGGTGCTGGCGGTGTTGGCGCTGTCCGCGCTGACCTACATCCCCGCGTCGATGAGCCTGCTGGGCTTCGTCCCGGAGAAGGTGCCGTTCGGCCGTACCGTGCTGGCGCAGGTGGCGGGGAACTTCGTCAAGCTGGTGGCGCCCGCGGCGGTCGGCGGTGTGGCGCTCAACACCCGCTTCCTGCAGCGCAACGGCGTCCGTCCGGGCCTGGCGGTGGCCAGCGTCGGCGCGTCCCAACTGGCCTCGCTCGGCGGCCACATCATGCTGCTGGCGACCTTCGGCTACCTCACCGGCACCCAGCACGCACCGTCCCTGTCCCCGTCCCGCACGGTGATCGCCGGGCTGCTGACCGCGGCCGTCCTGGTGCTGGTCGTCACGGCCGTGCCGCAGTTGCGCAAGTTCGTCTCCACCCGGATCCGGTCGCTGTTCGCCGGGGTCGTGCCGCGCATGCTGGACATGCTGCAACGGCCGAAGAAGCTGGCCACCGGCGCGGCCGGGGTGGTCCTGCTGACGCTGCTGAACGTGGCCTGCCTGGACGCCTCGATCCGCACCTTCGGCTTCAACTCGATGAGCTTCGCCAGCGTCGCGGTGGTCTTCCTGGTGGCCAACGCGGCCGGGTCCGCGGTGCCGTCACCGGGCGGTGTGGGCCCCATCGAGGCGGCTCTGTCCGGTGCCCTGACCTTCGCCGGGATGCCCTACGACCGGGCGATCTCGGCGGTGCTGCTGTTCCGTCTCGCGACGTTCTGGCTGCCGGTGCTGCCCGGCTGGATCTCCTTCACCCACCTCACTCGCAAGGGCGCGCTATAGAGCTTCCTACGACGGACACGGCATCTGCCGGTCCCATCACCCGAACTTTGTTGCAGATGCGAGTGCGGCGGTTCTAACGTGCCGCATATGCGGCCCTACACCACCGGCCGGGCGGCCCGACGGGGCCGCACCATCGACCGCACTTGACGTGCAGCCCGGAGTCTCGCCATGCCTCAGACCCTCGTCCGCCGTGTCGCCCTGCCAGCCGTCGCCGCCGCACTGCTGCTGCCGCTGGCCGCCTGCGGCGGTGGCAAGACCAGCGCCTCCAGCTCCCCCAGCGGCAGTGGCGGCAGCGGCGGAAGGACCACCCTCACCGTGCTCGCCGCGGCGTCGCTCACCGACGTGTTCAAGGCCGAGGGCGCGGCGTACGAGAAGTCGCACCCCGGCACCACGGTCAAGTTCTCCTTCGCCGGATCCCAGGACCTCGCCGCGCAGGTCAGCCAGGGCGCCCCGGCCGACGCGCTGGTCACCGCCGACACCAAGACCATGGACGGCCTGAAGAAGGACACCGGCACCCCGACGGTCATCGCCAAGAACCGGCTCACCATCGCCACCGCGCCCGGCAACCCCAGGAAGATCCACGGCCTGGGCGACCTGTCGAACACGGGCCTCAAGGTGGTGCTCGCCGCCAAGCAGGTGCCGGTGGGCAACTACGGTGACAAGGTGCTGGCCGCCCAGCACGTCAACGTCAAGCCGGTGTCCGAGGAGGCCAGCGTGCGCGCCGTGCTGAGCAAGGTGGAACTCGGCGAGGCCGACGCGGGCATCGTCTACGTCACCGACGCGGAGTCCGCCAAGGGCAAGGTCGGCACCGTCACCATCCCCGACACACAGAACGCGATCGCCTCCTACCCCGCCGCCACCCTCAACGGCTCCCAGCACGCGGCCGCCGCGGCGGACTTCGTCAAGTGGCTGAGCAGCCCGCAGGCCCAGTCGATCCTGCGCTCCGCGGGCTTCCAGCAGCCGTGACCAGCGACCGGCCAGCGCGGCGCCCCCGGCAGAGGACTCCCCTCGCCCTCGTCCTCCCCGCGGTGGCGGCGGTCGTCTTCCTGGCGCTGCCGCTGGCCGGTGTCCTCGTCCGCACCCCCTGGTCCAACCTGGGCTCCCGGCTGACGGCGCCCGACGTCACCGAGGCGCTGGGCCTGTCCCTCACCGTCTCCTTCTGGGCGCTGGCGCTGGCGCTGCTGGTGGGCGTACCGCTGGCGTGGGTGCTGGCCCGGGTGGACTTCCCCGGCAAGACGCTGGTGCGCGCCCTGGTAATGCTGCCCATGGTGCTGCCGCCCACGGTGGGCGGTGTCGCGCTCCTGCTCGGCTTCGGCCGAAGGGGCCTGCTGGGTCCGGCACTTGAGAACATGTTCGGGACAACGCTTCCGTTCTCCACCCCGGGCGCGGTGGTGGCGGCGGCGTTCGTCGCGATGCCGTTCCTGGTCATCAGTCTGGAGGGCACCCTGGTCGCCCTCCACCCGCGCTACGAGGAGACCGCCGCGTCCCTTGGGGCACGGCCGCTGCGGGCCTTCTTCACCGTGACGCTGCCCATGACGGCACCGGGCCTGCTCGCCGCCGCCGCACTGTGCTGGGCTCGCGCCCTGGGCGAGTTCGGGGCGACGATCACGTTCGCCGGAAACCTTCCGGGAGTCACCCAGACCCTCCCGCTCCAGGTCTATCTGATGCTTCAGGACGACCCGGAGGGTGCGACGGCGGTGTCGCTGCTGCTGCTCGCGGTGGCGATGGTGGTGCTGATCGCCCTACGGGGCAGGTGGACCGGCACGAAGCCCACCACGGTGACGACCGCGCAGCCCCGGACCAGCGGGGGCGACGGGTCGAACGGCAGCGCCCCGGAACCCCCCGCCGCCCCCCGTACGCCGCCGCGCCGGGACGAGGCGTGGCCGCTCGCCGCCGAGGTGACCGGCTTCACCCAGCTCACGCTCACGGCGGAACCCGGTACCACGATCGCCGTCGTAGGACCCAACGGCGCGGGCAAGACCACCCTGCTGCGGGCGCTGCTCGGCCTGACGCCACTGGCCACCGCGCACAGGCTGGCCCTCGGCGGCGAGGACGTCGCCGCCCAGGCCCCCCACCGGCGCCATGTGGCCTGGGTACCGCAGGACGGCGCCCTCTTCCCGCATCTGACCGCCCTGGGCAACACGGCGTACGGCCTACGGGCCCAGGGCGTCCCCCGGCGCTCCGCCCGCGTCGAGGCGCAGGCGTGGCTGGACCGGCTGGCGGTGGGCGACCTGGCCTCCCGCAGACCGGGGCGGCTGAGCGGTGGCCAGGCCCAACGTGTGGCGCTGGCAAGGGCGTTGGCCGCCCGTCCCCGGCTGCTGCTGCTCGACGAGCCGTTGGCGGCGCTCGACCAGTCCACGCGCGCCCATGTGCGGCACACACTGCGCGAGCACCTGGCGGACTTCCCAGGGGTGTGCCTGATCGTCACCCACGATCCGGTCGAAGCGGTCTCGCTCGCCGATCAGGTGCTCGTACTGGAAGGTGGGCGTCCGGTGCAGTTCGCCCCGCCCGCCGAGGTCTCCCGGCATCCGCGCTCGCCCTGGGTGGCCCGGATGCTCGGGCGCAACGCCTGGTCCGGCCGGATCAGGGACTCGGTGCTCGAACTGCCCGGTGGCGGCAGGCTGATGGCCGCCGAGCCGCTGCCCGACGGCGCGGACGGCGCGGGCGCACTGGCCGTGGCCGGGCCGGAGGCGGTCTCCTTGCACCGCGAACGGCCGACGGGCAGCCCGCGCAACGTCTGGCGCGGCCGGGTAAGGGAGTTGACGGCGCTCGGTGCGCGGATCCGCGTCCTGGTCACCGCGGACGGGCTGGACGCGATCTCCGAGATCACCACCGCGGCGGCGGCCGAACTCGCCCTCTCGGAGGGCGAGGAGGTCTGGGTCAGCGTCAAGGCCACCGAGATCACGTTGATCGCGCTGTAGGACGCGGCGGCGGCCCTTGGCGCGACGCATACCGCGAAACCCCGACACCTGACTGACCTCTGTCAAATTTTGTTCAAGTTAACGCCGCCCGCTCCCCCTCCGCACACCTCCCGTGATCGGGTCTGCCTCGCATCGCGACACCACGAGCTGTGGTGACAGCGGCCGTGGTGTCGTCCCAACGCCCGTTCGGGGAGGCTATGTTGAGAGCACCAACCCGCACACACCGCACCAGACGGTGGCTCACCATCTACGCCCTGGCCACCAGTGCGGCACTCGTCGCCGTACCCGCGACAGCCGCGTCCGGGCACGGCACGGCGCCGGGCCCGTACGGCAACCCGTACCGCGCGCACACCGCCAGGCCCTTGGACGACGGGGGTGACAAGGGCGGTGAGGCCGACGAGATCGCCGAGGGCGCCGCCCAGTACGCGGGGGCCCGCACCTCGCCCGGCACCCTCGCCCCCGGCGCCTACGGCGCCGCCTGGAACGCCCTGAACAAGTTGCCGTCAACCGGTGGCAGTTGGCGGCACGTCACCGGACTGACCTACAACTCGGACGACCCCCGCTACCGCGACACCGACTCCAACTCCAGCGGCGGTTACGGCGACGTCACCGGCCGCACCGCGGCGCTTGCCGCCGACAACGACGGCTACGTCTACGCGGGCAGCGCGGGCGGCGGCGTATGGCGGTCGCGCACCGGCGGCGGGCACTGGCAGCCGATCAGCGACGCGTTGCCGTCCCAGTCCACCGGCGCGCTCGCCCTCGACCACGGACATCTGTGGCTGGGCACCGGCGAGGCGACCACCAACTCGGACGCGTTCCTGGGCAGCGGCGTCTATGTGCTGCGCGACCCCCGGAACGGCACGTTCAGCGCCCGGGGCCGGGTCGGCGGCGCCGAGTTGGACAGCACCACCGTGCACGAGCTGCGGTTCGGCGGCGGAAAGGTATGGGCGGCGACCAGTCGTGGGGTGTGGTCGCACTCCTCGACCGATCTGCGCGGACCGTGGAAGCTGGAGTTCGCCCCCAATCCCTCCTATCTGCCGGGCGGTTCACAGGCGGGCGACCCCGACGCCCCCTACAAGAACATCGCCAGTGACATCGCCATCGACCCCAAGGATCCCTCCAAGGTCCTGCTGGCGATCGGCTGGCGCAGCGGCGACGGCTACAACGGCTTCTACGCGAAGGACGCCAGCGGCTCATGGCAGCGGGTCAACGCGCTCGGCGACCTGCCCACCACCAGCGACCAGGTGGGCGCGGTCACGTTCGCCAGGGCCGCCGACGGATCCCGCTACTACGCCATCGACCAGTCCCCGGCACAGTTGAGCGGGGGCGACCCGAACAGTTCGCTGGCCGGGATCTTCGTCTCGCCGTCCGGGTCCCCGCTCGGGCCGTGGACGAAGGTGACCGACTACAAGGCGCTCAGCGGTTCCGGATCCGCGCTGACCACGGCCAAGGACATGGTCGGCATCCAGGCCTGGTACAACCAGTTCCTCCAGGTCGACCCCAACGATCCCAAGCATGTCTACGCCGGCCTTGAGGAGGTCTTCGAGTCCAAGGACGGCGGTGCCAAGTGGTCGGCGGTCGGCCCGTACTGGAACTTCAACTTCCCCTGCTGGAGCGTCGATCCGAGCAAGCAGACCGGTGACTGCCACCAGACCACCCACTCCGACCAGCACGCGGTGGCGGTGGGCAGCTACCACGGCCAGACCTACCTCTACGCGGGCAACGACGGCGGCGTCTACCGGCGCCCGCTGAACGGCAGCCAGGACGCCTCCGGGCACGCCACGGACTGGACCTCGCTCAACGACGGCACCATCGACACCCTGCAGTACTACTCGGTGGGCGTGGGCACGGACCGTGAGTTCGGCGGGGTCTCGGTCACCGGTGGGCTCCAGGACAACGGGCAGTCGCAGCTGCGTGGCAGGGACACCGTGATGGGCTCCAACTTCGGCGGAGACGGCGGCGACACGCTCACCGATCCGGCCAACGGGTGCGACATCGCCCAGGAGTACGTCTACCTGGCGGTCAACGTCACGCAGAACTGCGCGGTGAACAACGGCGCCTGGGAGACCGACCCGTCCAAGGCCACCTCGTACGCGGTGGCGCCGCCGGACAACGCCACCAACGAGGCCCGGTTCATCGCACCGCTCACCACCGACCTGAAGAACGGCAACACCTGGGTCGCTGGCGGACGCCACATCTGGGTGCAGACCCACGGCTACGCCATCCGTGACCCCAAGGAGTGGACCAGCGCCTTCGACCTCGGCGCCGGCCACACCGCGACGGCCGTCGCCGCCGAGGGCGGCAAGGTGTACGCGGCGTGGTGCGGGCCGTGCGACAGCGTGGGCTTCACCCGGGGCATCGCGGTGGGCAACGCGGACGGCACCGGCTGGCACCAGTTGAGCCTGCCGACGACCGGTGCCGCGGGCACCGTGCCCAACCGCTTCCTGGCGGGCTTCGCCCTGGACCCCGGCAACGCCGACCACGTCTACCTGGCGGTCAACGGATTCTCCCGGCAGTGGACTTCAGGTCCGGGAGCGGGCGTCGGTCACCTCTACGAGTCCAGGGACGGCGGCGTGAGCTGGTCGGACATCTCGGCCAACCTGCCGGACGTACCGGCCAACTCGGTGCTCGCCCTGCCGGGCGGCGGGCTGGTCGTCGCCACCGACCTCGGAGTGCTGTACCGGGCCCCGCACGCCACGCGCTGGCAGCGGGTGGGGCGGCTTCCGGCTGTCGCCGTGCTCCAGGTCAAACTCGGCCCGGACGGGCGGCTGTACGCGGCCACGCACGGGCGCGGCATCTGGTCCATCAGCCTGCGGGCCTGCCACTAGTGAGTCGGCGTGGCCGGGGCTCGCGGTCGGGGTCCTTGTGCTTCCCGCCGGGTTCGGCGCGCTGCCGCCCGGGATGGGAATCTTGAGACGAAGACCTCCGGTGTGGTGGAGCTGTCTAGGAACGCACCGCACGGAGGTCTTCGTGTCCCACCGTAATGCCCGACTGACTGTTCACGGCAGGCGGTTGCTGGTCGACCGTGTCCGCTGTGGCCGCCCTGTGGCCATGCGGCCGCCGAGATGGGCGTCTCACGCACCACGGCTGACAAGTGGTCCGCTCTTGCGGGCCGAGGGCGAGGCAGGCTTGCAGGACCGGTCCAGCCGGACCCGCACAACACCGCACCGCACCCCGGCCGATACCGAGGCGCAGGTGTGCCGACTGCGACAGGCCCGCAAGCTCCGCCCTCCCGTATCGGCCGGAATTCTGAAGGCCGGACCGGCAGCGCGCGGTGATGGCTTGATAGGGACTCGGGACTGCTCCAGCTCGCCGATCGGATCGACGGCACGGGCTGGCTCAGCACGTGGCGCCAGTCGTTGGCCAGCTGCACCGCACGGTGCAGGCGCTGCTCGATCAGTGCGCGAGTGGATTCCGGTTCGATGCCCTCTGCCGTACGGCGTGACCGAACCCCCACTCCACCGGAGGTGTCCGATATGCAGGTGAGCGTCGACAAGGACCGGTGCTGCGGCGCCGGCCAGTGCGTCATGGCAGCTCCCGACGTCTTCGACCAGAGCGAGGACGACGGCCTGGTCCTGCTGCGCCCGGGCGCCGTCGAGCAGGCCGCCCGCACCGACCTGGAGCTGGCCGCCGGCCTGTGCCCGGCCGGTGCCATCACCGTGCGCGAAGACCCTCGCACCGGGTCCGGGGACGCCGACGGCACCGTCGATGCCTGACCGCAGCGCCCCAGCCCCGTTCGTCTCACCCTCGTCCGTGCAAGGAGCCCGTCGTATGACTCCCGCCCCCAGTGCCGTCGCCGGCCAGGAACTGACCCTGCCCGCCCCCCGGGGTGCCTGCCCTTTCTCCCCGCCGCCCGCCTATCTCGACGCCCACCGCGCCGCCCCGCTCACCAAGATGAGTCTGTGGGACGGCGAACCCTGCTGGCTGGTGACCGGCCATCAGCAGATGCGTACGATCCTGCAGGACAAGCGGTTCAGCGCCGACGCGCGGGTCCCGGGCTTCCCCTTCCTCTCCCCCGGCCGCCGCCAGCTGCTCACCAAGGCCCAACCCAGCTTCCTGCGGCTGGACGACCCCGAGCACGCCCGGCTGCGCCGGATGCTCACCGGCGACTTCATCGTCAAGCGCGCCGAGGCCCAGCGCCCGCAGCTCCAGAAGATCGTCGACGAGGCCCTGGACCGCATGATCGCCAAGGGCTCCCCCGCGGACCTGGTCCGGGACTTCGCCCTGCCGGTGCCCTCCCGCGTGATCTGCCTGCTGCTCGGCGTCCCGTACGCCGACCACGAGTTCTTCGAGGGCCAGACCAGCATGCTGGTGGACCTCAGCACCCCGCCGGAGCAGATCAAGGCGGCCATGGGCACGCTGAACGGGTATCTGACCGAACTAGCCGAGCGCAAGCGGCGCGAGCCGGACGACAGCCTGCTGAGCCGACTGGTCGCACGTGGTGAGCTGAATGAGGCCGAGTGTGCGGCCATGGGCATGGTGCTGCTGGTGGCGGGCCACGAAACCACCGCCAACATGATCTCCTTCGGCACGCTGGCACTGCTGCGCAACCCCGCCCAGCTGGCCAGACTGCGGGCCGAGCCGCAGCTGATCAAGGGTGCGGTCGAGGAGCTGCTGCGCTATCTGTCCGTCGTCCACTTCGGGCTGCCGCGCGCGGCGCTGGAGGACGTCGAGATCGACGGCACGCTGATCCGGGCGGGCGAGGGCGTGCTGTGCATGCTGTCCGCGGCCAACTGGGACGAGCAGGTGTTCTCCGGCGGCGCCGAGCTGGACATCACCCGCGACGCCCGCCGTCACCTCGCCTTCGGCTTCGGTGGGCACCAGTGCATCGGCCAGCCGCTGGCCCGCGCCGAGCTCCAGATCGCGCTGGGCACGCTGCTGCGCCGACTGCCGGACCTGCGGCTGGCGGTGCCGTACGAGGAGCTGGAGTACCGCACGGACAAGGCGGTCTACGGTGTGCGCTCGCTGCCCGTGACCTGGTGAGCCGGAACGGCGGCACCGGGTGGTACGGCGTGGGGCCGGCGGAGGTCTCCGCCGGCCCCACGCCGTACCACCGCTTCCCCGCCAGGCGCGCCCGGTCGGACAGTGCCGCGGGGACGCGTACGCCCCTCGGGCTGGGCCCGAGGGGCGTAGGGGGTGGCGTCGGGTCAGTACGGGCCGACGAAGCCGGCTGTGACGTCCGACAGCTTGCGCACCTGGGACGGGCCGCCGTCGACCATCTCCAGGCAGGCCGCCGCGATCCGGTCCGCGGTGGGGTGGAACGCCTCCTCCAACGGGTGCGACACCGGTGCCGGGCAGTCCGGCGGGGTGACCCGGCGCACCGGCCGGCGCAGCGCGTCGAACACGTTCTCCGCGACGACGGCCGCGACCTCGGCGGCCAGGCCGTACCGGGCCCAGCTGGTGTCCGCGACCACCAGCCGGCCCGTGCGCGCGACCGAGGCGCAGATGAGTTCCTCGTCCAGCGGGCGGACGCTGCGCACGTCGACGACCTCGACGCTGATGCCCTGTTCGGCCAGCAGGTCGGCGGCGCGCTCGGCCTCGTGCACCATCAGCGAGGCGGCGACCACGGTCACGTCCGTGCCAGGCCGGGCGATCCGGCCGCGTCCGAAGGGGACGGCCACCGCTTCCTCGGGCACCTCGCCCGCCATGCGGTACAGGCCGCGGTTCTCCAGCAGCAGGGTCGGCGTCTGCGCACGCAGGGCCTGGACGAGCAGGCCCTTGGCGTCGGCGGGGGACGCGGGCATCGCAACGTGCAGCCCGGGGAAGTGCCCGAAGACGGACTGCAGGCTCTGCGAGTGGGTGGCGCCCTGGCCCCAGCCGCGGCCCACGACGGCGCGGGTGACCACGGGCACACCGCCCTGGTCGCCGTACATGTAGCGCCACTTGGCGGCGAGGTTCACCAGCGCGTCCATGGCTAGGAACAGGAAGTCCGCGCGGGAGTGCACGATCAGCGGGCGGCGGCCCATGGCGGCGGCCCCGACAGCGATGCCGGCGGTGGCGTTCTCGGAGTTGGGGACGTCGATGACCCGGGTGGGGCCGAACCGTTCGAAGGCCGCGCGGGTCGTGCCGTAGATGCCCTTGTCATCGTCGACGCCCTCACCCGCGACGAAGACGGCCGGGTCCTCGGCCATGCACTGCACGGTGGCCTCGCTGATGGCCTGCCAGTACGTGAGCTTGCGCATCGGTTCAGTTCCTCCCGGTGGTCGCGGCGAGCGGCTGCGGCTCGTACACGCCCGAGAGCAGGTCGGTCACGTCGGGGAAGGCGCCGGCGCGCGCGAAGTCCACGGCCCGGGCGACCTCCTCGGCGCACTCGGCCCGCCAGGTGTCGATACGGGCGTCGATGGAGGGGGCCTCGGCGCGCAGCGCGTCGGCGGCGACACGGATCGGGCAGCGCCCCATCCAGGACGCCACCTCGGCGTGGGTGCGGTAGGCGCCGTCCTCGTCCCAGTTGGGTCCGACGTGCTCGCGCCAGCGGTAGGTGTCCAGCTCCAGCAGGTGCGGGCCGTGCCCGGCGCGGGCGGCCTCGACGGCGCCGCGGGCCGCCTCGTGGACGGCAAAGACGTCGTTGCCGTCGATCCGGCTCGCCGCCATGCCGTAGCCGAGGGCCCGCTGCCAGATGCTGGTGCCCGCGGGCTGCCGGGCGGAGAGCGGCGAGGCGATGGAGTACTGGTTGTTCTCGCACACGAAGACCACCGGCAGCCGGTGCAGCGCGGCGAAGTTCAGCGACTCGTGGAAGACGCCCTCCTCCGAGGCGCCGTCGCCGAAGAAGGTGAGGGCTACGCGCGGCGCGCCTTCCATTGCGAACGCCCAGGCCGCGCCGACCGCGACGGGGATCATCTCGCCGAGGATGGCCGCCGATCCACCGAAGCCCGCTGCGTGGTCCACCAGGTGTACCGAGCCGCCGCGGCCGCCCGCGCAGCCCGTCGCCTTGCCGTACAGCTCGGCGACCAGGGCGTGCAGGTCGCCGCCCTTGGCGAGGTAGGGCGCGTGGGAGCGGTGGGCGCTGTAGACCACGTCGGTGCGCCGGGTCGCCGCGCACACCCCGACCGCGGTGGCTTCCTGTCCGATGGAGAAGTGCGTCGGGGTGCGCATCAGCTGTTCGTCGCGGTACAGGTCCGCGAGCGTCTCCTCGGCACAGCGGATGCGCACCATGTCGCGCACCAGCCGCAGCCGGTCGTTGGTCGTCATTGCTCTGTTTCCTTTCAGTGGGAGCACCAGCCGGGCCGGGCGCCGCCCGCCCACTGCCCGGCAGCGGGTACGGGATCGGCGCCGCGCGGCCAGCGCGGCCGGGCGTCGGTCTGGTTGCCCGCGCACTGCGCGGCCTGGCGGGAGACCGCGAGCAGGGCGAGGGTGAGGACGGCGACTTCCTCGGGCATCGGGTTGCCGCGCAGGACGCGCAGCGCCTGGGGGTCCTGGCCGGTCACTGGGGCTGGTTCCCGTGCTTGCGGCTGGGCAACGCGCTGTACTTGGCGCGCAGCATCTTCAGTGCGGTGATCAGCTTGATGCGGGTCTCGCCGGGGTGGATGACGTCGTCGACGAGCCCGTGCTCGGCCGCGTAGTAGGGGTGCATCAGCTTGTTCTGGTACTCCTCGATCAGCCGGGCGCGGGTGCCCTCGGGGTCGTCGGACGCGGCGATCTCGCGGCGGAAGATGACGTTGGCCGCGCCCTCGGCGCCCATGACGGCGATCTCGTTGGTGGGCCAGGCCAGCGTCAGGTCGGCGCCGATGGACTGGGAGTCCATGACGATGTACGCGCCCCCGTACGCCTTGCGCAGTACGACGGAGATGCGGGGCACGGTGGCGTTGCAGTACGCGTACAGCAGCTTGGCGCCGTGCCGGATGACGCCGCCGTGCTCCTGGTCGACGCCCGGCAGAAAGCCCGGCACGTCGACGAGGGTAACCAGCGGGATGTTGAACGCGTCGCAGAACTGCACGAAGCGCGCGGCCTTTTCGGAGGAGGAGATGTCGAGCACGCCCGCGAGGTCGCTCGGCTGGTTGGCGACGATGCCGGCGACCTGGCCGCCCATCCGGGTCAGCGCGCAGATGACGTTGCCGGCCCAGCGCTCGTGCACCTCGAAGTACTCGCCGTCGTCGGCGATCTCCTCGATGACCCGGCGCATGTCGTAGGAGCGGCCGCGCTCGGCGGGCACCAGGTTCACGAGGGAGTCGGTGCGCCGGTCCTCGGGGTCGTCCACCGCGGTGCGCGGCGGCAGTTCGCGGTTGTTGGCGGGCAGCAGCGACAGCAGGTAGCGCACCTCCTGCAGGCACTCCTCCTCGGTGTCGTAGGCGAACTGGGCGACTCCGGAGACACCGGTGTGCACATCGGCGCCGCCCAGCTCGTTCTGGGTGATCTGCTCGCCGGTGACCGCCTGGACCACGTCGGGTCCGGTGATGAACATCTGCGAGGTCTCGCGCACCATGAACACGAAGTCGGTGAGCGCGGGGGAGTAGGCGGCGCCGCCCGCGCACGGGCCCATGATGACGCTGATCTGCGGAATCACTCCGGAGTTGCGGACGTTGCGCTGGAAAATACCGCCGTATCCGGCGAGCGCGGTCACGCCCTCCTGGATGCGGGCGCCGGCCCCGTCGCACAGTCCGACGATGGGCGCGCCGGCCGCGGAGGCCATGTCCATGATCTTGTGGATCTTGGTGGCGTGGGCCTCGCCGAGCGCCCCGCCGAAGATCCTGAAGTCATGGGCGTAGACGAAGACCTCGCGGCCATCGACCAGGCCCCAGCCGGTGATCACGCCGTCGGAGTGGGGGCGCTTGGCCTCCATGCCGAAGCCGGTGGCCCGGTGCCGGCGCAGCCCCTCCACCTCGGTGAAGGTGCCCTTGTCGAAGAGCAGGTCGATGCGTTCCCGGGCGGTCAGCTTGCCCTTGGCGTGCTGGGCCTCGGTGGCCTTGGCGCTGGGGCCGCGCACCACCTTCTCCTGGAGTTCCACCAGGTCGGCGACGCGGTCCTGGGTGGACCTGACCGGTTTGTCGCCGATGGGGTAGGGCGGGGCGGCGGGGGCGGACCGGCGTGCGGTCACGTCCGACGTCCGCTGCGCGACCGGGGCGTCCTCGATGATGGTCATCTGCGTCCTTCCGCTGCGTACGGGGTGGGGTCGTCGACTGCGGTCTGCGAAGCGGTGCGGGGCGGGCGCTGCGGCGCTGCCGAGCGGCGCACCGCGTCCAGGAGGTCGGCCTGCCGCAGACAGGCGCGCGCGTCGGGGAGACCCGCCAGGTCGGTGCCGGGGGCGGCCTCTCGCCGACGGGGATCCGGGGCGGCCGCGGAGCGGCAGGCGGTCTCGAAGGCCCGGACGGTCAGGGCGACCTGGTCGGCGGGCGGCAGCTCGATCCGCTCGGTGGTTTCGCGACGCTCAAGATGGATCACCGGGCGGCGGCCGGGCGGCGGGGTGAAGGCGCGGTCCAGGGTGATCCGCCCCTCGCTGCCCCACAGTTCGTAGGCCGACCGGTAGGCGTGGTCCATGCCGAAGGTCAACTGGGCGCTGACGCCGTGCTCGTCACGCAGCAGGGCGGCACCCGCGGTCTCCACGGCGCTGCCGGGTCTCGCGTGCAGAGTCGCGGCGACGGTGTGCAGCCGCTCGCCGAGGAAGTGGACGGCGGCCCTGACCGGGTACACGCCGATGTCGAACAGCGCGCCGCCGCCGAGTTCGGGTACGTGGCGGATGTCGTCGGCGGGCAGCCGGGGCACGGCGAACGCGGCGCTGAAGGAGCGCAGTTCGCCGATCGCCCCGTCGGCAACCAGGGCGCGCACGGCCTGGTGCTGGGGGTGATGGACGAACATGACATTCTCCATCAGCGCCAGCGAACGCTCCGCCGCCAGCGTCAGCAGCGCGCGCGTGCGCGCGGGCTCGCAGGTCAGCGGCTTCTCGGCGAGAACGTGCTTGCCGGCCAGCAGCGCCGCTTCCGCCCAGGTGGCGTGCAGCACGGCGGGCAGCGGTATGTACACCGCGTCCACGTCGTCCAGGCCGAGCAGATGCGCATAGCCAGTGACGGGGCGGCAGCCGTACCGGCCCGCGACGTCGGTGGCCTGTGCCGCGTCACGGCTGGCGACCGCGGCGATCTCAATGCCGTCGGCAGCCGCGAAGGCGGGCAGCATCCGCCGCCGGGCGATGTCCGCACACCCCAGCACCCCTATGCGCAGGGGACGTCCGGAGAGGTCGCGTGCGGGCTCAGCCATGGTCGCCCAGCTCCGCCGCCAGGCAGGCCGCCAGGGTACGGGCCTGGACGTTGACACAGTGCCCCTGCTGGATGAACCAGGACAGCTGACCGGGCGTCAGCCAACGGTAGCCGGGCGGTTCGTCCAGCGGTGCCTGCGTCTCGTCGGCGTCGATCAGCAGGTAGCGGCTGACGGCGTCGAGGAAGCGCCCGCCCTCCTCGGAGTGCAGCGCCTCGTAGCGGATGCGGGAGGGGTCGGCCCGCAGCGCTAGGTCCAGGAACGGGGGCCGTTCGTGAGCGGGCAGGCCCGCGTAGTTGTCCGGCGTACACATCACGGTCGGCGACAGCTCGACGGTCTCCCGCAGCCCGCCCTCTCTCCTGGCGTGCGCGAGCAGGTGCGGCACACCGTCGATGCGGCGGGTCAGCATGGCGGCGATGCCCTGCCCGCGCGGGCGGAACAGCGGCTGAGTCCAGTAGGTGACCTCACGGCTGCCGGCCTCCACGGACGCGGCCACTACGTCGAAGTAGCGGCCGTGGATCTGGTGGATGGTGTGCGCGTCGCGCTCCCAGCCCGGCAGTCCCGCTAGCGGCACGCGGTCGGTGCGGACGTCGTGCCGGGAGCGCGACTCGGTCAGCCAGAAGGCGAGTTCGGCGTCGGAGTGCAGCGCGCTGGTACCGGCCTCGGCGTCCGTCATGGGCACGCAGGACAGGACCGTACGGGCGTCCATGTTCACCAGGTTGTCCAGCCGGAGCAGTTGCGCGATCTGCCCGAAGGTGAGCCAGCAAAAGTCGTCGTACAGCGGTACGTCGTCCGTCGTCTCCACGATCATGTTGCGGTTGTGCTTGCCGTGGAACCAGGAGCCGTGCTCGGACTGGAGGACGTCGGCGAGGACCGTGGCGCGTCCGGTGCGGGTGAAGTACTCGAGGTACTTCACGTCCGCGCCCCGGTGCACCTTCGTGTAGTTGGAGCGGGTGGCTTGGACGGTCGGCGACAGCTGGAGCAGGTTGGGATTGCCTGGCTCCATCTTGGCCTGCATCAGGCAGTGCAGCACCCCGTCGAACTCCTTGACGAGGATGCCGAGGACCCCGATCTCCGGCTGCCTGATGATGGGCTGGTACCAGCCGCCGGGGCCTGAGTCGACGGTCACCCGCAGCCCTTCGACGCTGAAGAAGCGCCCGCTGTGGTGGCGGAGGTTTCCCGTGCCCTCCTCGGTGTACCAGCCCTCCAACTCGGCGAACGGGATGGTGCCGACCCGGAAGGGGTGGGCCGCGCGCCGCCAGGCGAACCAGCGGTGGAACTGCCCGAGATCCAGGTGCGCGCCCTGGGCGGCCGCGGCGGAACGAGCGATCCGGGCGGCCGGGGCCGCGTCGTACCGCGGCCGCAACGCGGTGGGCACTGCGAGCATGGGTGACATGCCGGGGGTCTCCTCGACGTCGTACGGACGGTTGAACGGGTCGGGTTGAGGGCGGGACGGGCGGGGCCCGGCCGAGGCGGCGCGGGCGGCCCTCGGTGCCGCAGGCCGACGGGGGGCCAGCGGACGGGGTCCGCGTGCAACGGGCCGAGGCGGCCGAAGTCAGCGCTGTGGTCGGCGGGTTGCGGACGTGGCCGAGCGAGCCGCCCGGCGAATCCCGGGCCGGCCGACGGCGCCGACGTCGGCGAGCCGCCGGGCGGGTCCGGGATCAGCGGCCGCCCGCCACCGTCAGGGACTCGCCGGTGATGTTGCCGTTGGCCCCCGAGCACAGGAACACCACGGCGGCGGCCACGTCCTCGGGGTCGCTCAGCCGTCCGGTGGGCGTCGCGGCGATCTCCCGCGCGCGGACCGGCTCCGGCAGTCCCTTGAGCATCCGCTCGGTCACCGTCAGCCCCGGGCAGACCACGTTGACCAGCAGACCGTCACCGCCGAGGTCCCACATGAGGCTGCGGGCAAGGCCGTGCAGCCCCGCCTTGGCAGCCCCGTAGAACTCCTGGCCGCGGTTGCCGCCCAGCGCGTTGTGCGAGGAGATCAGTGCGATCCGGCCCCAGCCCCGCCGCCGCATGCCGGGCACGGCCTGCTGGACGGTACGGATCACGGGCGCGAGGTTGCCGTCCACGACCGGCAGCCAGTCCTCCTCGGGCACGTTCTCGAACGGGGTGCCGGGCGCCCTGCGCACGCCCCAGCGCACCGCGTTGGCCACCAGGACGTCCAGGGATCCCCAGCGCTCCTCGACGGCGGCCACCACGTGCCGGGGCGAGGCGGGGTCGTCCAGGGCGTAGGCGACGGGGAAGGCCCGGTCCTGCGCGGCGCCCAGCTCCTGCGCCAACTCCTCCGCCGCGTCACCGTCGTTGCGGTACGACACCGCGACGCGGGCGCCCTCCTGGGAGAAGGCGCGGGCCACCGCCCGGCCGATTCCACTGGTGGCCCCCGTGACCAGCACGGTGCGTTCCCTCAGGCCAAGGTCCATGTCCGATCCTTTGCGTCCTTGTCGTACGGGTGCGAGCGGCGGGCAGACGGTCATCCGCGGGCCGCGACGAATTCCTTGATCGTGCCGATGACGTAATCGAGCATTTCGTCGGTGAGGGCGGGATAGACGCCGATCCAGAAGGTGTGCTCGGTGATGACGTCACTGTTGGTGAGGTCGCCGACGACGCGGTGGGGCTGGTTGACGTAGGCGGGCTGGCGGGTGAGGTTGCCAGCGAAGAGGCGGCGGGTGCCGATCTTGCGCTCCTCCAGGTGCGCGACGAGTTCGGCGCGGCTGAAAGGAGCGTCGGGGAGGACCGTGAGGACGAAGCCGAACCAGCTCGGGTCGCTGCCCGCAGTCGGCACCGGGAGCAACAGGTGGGGCAGGCCGTCCAGTCCCTCGCGCAGCCGGCGCCAGTTGTGCTTGCGGGCGGCGGTGAACTCCTCCAGGCGGTTGAGCTGGCTCAGGCCGAGGGCGGCCTGGAGGTCGGTCGCCTTCAGGTTGTAACCGATGTGGGAGAAAATGTACTTGTGGTCGTAGCCATGGGGCAGGGCGCCCATCTGGTGGTCGAACCGCTTGAAGCAGGTGTTGTTCTTGCCAGGTTCGCACCAGCAGTCCCGGCCCCAGTCGCGCAGGGACTCCACGATCCGGGCCAGCTGGAGGTTGGACGTCAGCACGCAGCCGCCCTCGCCCATGGTGAGGTGGTGGGCGGGGTAGAAACTGACGGTGGTCACGTCGCCGAACGTGCCGGTGACCTGGCCCTGGTAGGTGGTGCCGACCGCGTCGCAGTTGTCCTCGACGAAGTAGAGGTCGTGGGCGCGGGCCAGCTCGGCGATCTCTGCGGCCTCGAAGGGGTTGCCGAGGGCGTGGGCGATCATGATGGCCCGGGTCTTGGGGCCGATGGCCTGGGCGACGCGGTCCGCGGTGGTGTTGTACGTCCCCAGTTCCACGTCGACGAAGACGGGCACGAGGCCGTTCTGGACGATGGGGTTGACGGTGGTGGGGAAGCCTGCCGCCACGGTGATGACCTCGTCGCCCGGCTTGAGGCGCCGGTCCCCCAGGGTGTGGGAGGTCAGGGCGGTAAGGGCGAGGAGGTTGGCGGATGACCCGGAGTTGGTCAGATGGGCCTTGCGGCGCCTGAGGGCCTTGGCGAAGCGTGATTCGAAGCTGCGGGAGCTGGCCCCGGCCGCGATGCGCAGGTCGAGGGCGGCTTCCACCAGCGCGACCCGGTCATCGGCGTTCAGGGTCGCCCCGGACGGCCAGATCTCGGTCACCCCCGGCTCGAACGGCCGGTTGTCCGTGACGTCCTCGTGGTACCTGCGGACCTGGTCGAGAATGAGCGCCTTGTCGCCGCGCATCCCTGCCTCCTTCGTTCTTGGGCCTCGGCGCATCCCCGCACCTGTGGTGGACACCGGTCAGTACGCTTCGAGGCTGATCCGCCGACCTCGAACCCGGCTCGACAGGGGATGGACACCGAATGGACCGGCCACGCTCCCAAGGCGCCCGGCACGGCGCCCAGCCGGAGCGGACCGCGTGGGCCGACTGCGCGAGCGGCATTCGAGCGGGGCCGTCTAGCGTCCGCGGTGATGGACATCCATGACACGGCCGTGCCCGATGCCTACCGGATCGTGCCGCGTGTGCTCACCGACGCCCGCGGCAGCTTCCACGAGTCGTTCCGCCACGAGGAGCTGGCGCGCGCCACCGGACACTGGCTGCTTCCGCGGCAGGTCAACTACTCCTCGTCCCGGCGCGGCACGGTGCGCGGTCTGCACTCGGTGCTGCTGCCACCCGGCCAGGCGAAGTACGTCACCTGTGTGCGCGGCGCGGTACGGGACTTCGTCGTCGACGTACGCCTGGGCTCGCCCGCCTTCGGCGCGTACACCACGGCGGTGCTCGACCCCCGCGAGGGCACCGGCATGTACGTGGCCGAGGGGCTCGCCCATGGGTTCGTGGCGCTGACCGACGACGCGTGTGTGAGTTACCTGTGCTCCACCGAGTACGTGCCCGGCACCCAGGTCGACATCTTCCCCTTCGACCCGGAACTCGGCGTGCCCTGGCATCTGGGGGTCGCCGGGGAGCCGCTGCTGTCGGAGAAGGACGCGGCGGCCCCCTCGCTGGCCCGCGCCGCCGACCTGGGTCTGCTCGCTCCGTACGACGCATGTCTGGCCCACTACGCGGCCCGGCGGCGAGCGGCACGGTAGGGATGTCCGCCGCGTGCGCGCCCGTTGACGACGGATGGGGCGACGCCGGCGTGATCCGGCGGACGGTGCTGCACTGCTCGCAGGCGTCCGCGTCGAAGACTGTTCGCTTCGGTGCGACGCAAGGACACTCGCGGGTGGGGCGAGTGCTACCTGCGCGGGTTGATGCTGGACGGCCGCAGGAAGTCGATCCAGCCGATGGCGATCGGCTGCCGGACGGCGACATGCAGTCCTTGCAGCAGTTCGTGAACCAGTCGGTACCGACCTCCGGGCGGCTGTTCGTGCCTCAGGAGCGGGATGGCGACATCGAGCGCCGGGCGAAGACCGGCGTGACCGACAAGATCGGGCACCGGGAGGAGTGGCGCCTTGCTGCGGACCTGATCGAGGAAGCCATCTGAAGTAGAGCGTGTCCGGAAAATCGTGTGTGACAGGCTGGCCCAGGCCTGGCCGTGGTCCTTTGGCCAGCCGGGACGGACGAACATGAAAGACAAAGGCTAGCCGCGGGCAGCGAGTTCGGTGAGGTCGCTGGCCACGCGGGACGGGGCGGGCAGGGAGCGGACCTCGTCCCGCAGCGCCAGCGCCGCGTCCCGCGCGGGCCCGGCCAGCAGGTCCAGGACCGCGTCCCGCACCCGGGCCGCGGCCTTCTCGTCGCCCGTCAGGTCACCGCCGGACAGGTGCCGGCCCGCGCCGACGGCGCGCAGCCGCTCCCCGGTGAGCATCTGCTCGGGGCGGGGGGACACCACGAGCTGCGGCGTTCCGACGGCCGCCGCGGTCATGGCCGTACCGCCGCTGCCCTGGTGGGCGACGGCCTCGCAGGTGGCGAGGAGCAGATGCAGCGCGGAGGTGTCCATCGCCCGCACTCCGTCGGGCAGCCGGGTGAGCGCGGCGCGCTGGGCGGGGCCGAGGGCCAGGAACACCTCCAGACCGTCGGCGGCCAGCAGCCCGGCCGCGGCCAGCAGCGGGTCGGGGCCGTCTCCGGGCGGGCCGGCCGGGCGGGCGCCAGCCTCCCAGGTGACGCACACCCGGGGTCGCGCCGGCTTCCCGAGCAGCCCGGCCGGCAACTCGGCGGGGCCGCTGTACGGAACGTGCCGCACCGACAACCGGCGCTCTTCAGTAGGAAGTTGGAGCATCGGCGGGCAGGGGTCCAGCCAGCCGAGGGGGGTGTGCACGGGGTCCGCGCCGTAGTGCTCGAACAGGTGGCGGTAGCCGGGCAGCGGGCTGCCTCCCGGACCGCTGTGCTCCAGTCTGAGCACGGCCGCGCCGCCCCACAGGTGGGCGGCCAGCGGCACATCCAGCAGCTGCGACACGACCGTGCCCGCGTAGGTGGAGCCGTCGGCGACGATCAGATCGGGACGCCAGGTGCGGGCGAATTCCAGTAGGCCGGGCACCATGTCGCCCGCGATCCGCAACTGCCGGTCCACCAGGGAGCCGAGCATCCGTCGCCGTTCCGCGCCCAGTTCCGCGAGCCGCAGCGGCCAGTCCGCGGGCCAGTCCCGCAGGACGGCGGCGGCCCGCGGACCGCCCATCGCGGGGGGCGCGGCAGGCGGCGCGGTGACGCCGACGGCCACCGCGGTCAGCCCGGCGGCGCCCACCGCGGGAGCGCAGTCGGACGGTACGGCGACGAGCACCTCGTGCCCCGCTGCCCGGCAGGCCCAGGCGAGCGGCACCATCGGGAAGAGATGCGCGGACGCGGACCAGGTGGTGAAGAGAATGCGCACGGTGCTCCTCCAGAGGGTCGAAGTGGTGCGCGTATCAGCCCACGAGGTGGCCGGCGCCCTCGGGCAAGTCCTGCTCCGCGCCCTCGCCGAGCCAGGCCAGCAGCTCGGCGCGGCGCTCGTCCCCGACGCCCTCGGCAAGGGTCTCGGGACGGGCGACGGCGAGCCGCTCGGCGGTGACGCGGACGCCGTCCGCCTCCTGGGCCAGCCGCCACGAGCGCCGGTACAGGGCGAACTCGCGGGGCGGATCGAGGTGCTTGACGACGATGGTGTGCGGGGCGCGGCCGATGTGCACGGTGCGGCCGCTGCCGGTGGATCCGTCGAGGTGCGGTGTGTCCGCGGTGCCGAACACAGCGGTCTCCTCGGCGGTTCCATCCTGGCCGAGGGCGGCGGACAGGCGCGCGTGGACGTCCCCGACCGTGCCGGGCAGCAGCGCCCGGCGCTCGGCGCGCAGCAGTAGCGGCCCGTCCTGCTCACGGCCCTCGACGGCGGCCTTGAGGGTACGCATCTGCAGGGCGCCGTGCCGGTCCAGCTCCCCGGCGGTGGTCGCCGGGTCCTGGTCGGTGGTGAACCAGTGGTGCGACTCGACGCGGCAGCCGCCGCCCTCCAGGGCGATGAACAGCCACTCGCCGCCGAGCCTGCGGATCGCGCCCACGGTGCCCTGCTGCTCGAAGACCATGCGCAGCGTGTCGTCGTGGAGGCGGCGCCGGGACTGCCAGATCCGCAGCCCGCCCTCGGGTCCCGGGCGCACCGCCCAGAACTTCGACAGGTCCTCGCTGCCGCGCTGCTCGACGATCTCGGTGTGCACGATCCACGGGTAGAGCAGCGGCCAGCCGCCCACGTCCGTGAGCGTGCGGTAGACAAGCTCGGCGGGCGCGTCGACGGTGATCTCGGCCTTGGTGCGGTGGATCTCCTCCGTCGCGGGGCCCGTCCGCCGCGCGGCCTCGGTGGTGGTCTGGGTCATGGTCAGGGTGCTCCTCGCAGGGGATCGGGCAGCGGGTTCAGGAGGTGGCGCGGGCTTCCAGGTAGCCGACCAGTTCACCGGGTAGCGGCATGGCCTCGATCTCCTGGCGGACCTGCCGGGCGCGCTCGGCGTAGCGGGGCTCGCCCAGGACGTCCTCGATAGCGGTGCGCAGCGCGCCGGGTGTGGACTGGCGGTCGGGCTCGACGATGGTCCCGGCCTGCGCCTGCTCGACGAGTTCGCCCCACAGCCACTGCGTGGACTCGGTGTTGTCGGGCACCGTGACCTGCGGGACGCCGTGGGCGAAGCCCGTCATGCCGGTGCCCGCGCCACCGTGGTGCACGAGAAGGTCGCAGGTGGGCAGCAGGGCGCCCAGCGGCAGCCAGCCGGTGGTGCGTACGTTGGCGGGCAGCGGGCCGGCGGCGTCCTCGGCGCCAGCCACGGCCAGCACGACCTCGGCGTCCACGCCGGCCACCTCATCGAGGAGCTGGCGGCGGCGGTCGGCGAAGTTGCTGGTGGTGATGCCGCCGGACAGGCACACCCGCGGCCGGCCGGGGCGGTCGAGCAGCCAGTCGGGGACCGTGCCCGGGCCGTTGTAGGGGATGTAGCGCACGGGGACGCGCGGGACGCGGGAGGGGCGGCGCAGCGCGGGAGGGCAGGTGTCGATCCAGGTGTCGGTGCCGATCCGGGGCTCGACGCCGAAGCGCTCGAACATTCGGACGTAGGCGGGCGGCACTTCCTTCTCGTCGAGGAAGTAGATGCCAATGGGCTGGCACCAGTTGTAGCCCACGGCCGGGACGCCGACCGCCGCGGCGGTGACCAGGCCGACGACCGCGCCGATGTCGTACACGACGAGGTCGGGGCGCCAGGCGCGGGCGAAGGCGACGAGGTCGTCGGCGAGCGAGTCGGCGAGTCCGATGAGCTGCGACGCCCAGCTCAGGCGGCGCTTCTCGGGCCAGGGCAGCGGCCCCATCGGCCAGTCCGCGGGGACCCGTTCGGGGCGCTCGGCGCTGTCGGGGATGCGCCATGCGGCGAAGGCGTCACCGGCCGCGCGGTCGCCGATGGGCACGGCGATCAGGCCGGCGGCCTTGACGTGGTCGACGGACTGCGGCCGGGCCGCGACCCGCACCTCGTGGCCCGCCAGTTGGGTGGCCCAGGCCAGGGGTACGGCCCAGGGGACATGGCTGGCCCCGTGGGCGACAAAGAGGACACGCATGCTGTCTTCACCTGCCTGAGGTTGAGTGACGTAGGACGTGCTGCCGTCCCGGGAAGAGGGCGCCGGCGATCGCCGGTCAGTCGCGGGGACGTCCGGGCAGCGCGAGCGCCGGGACGAGGGTCAGCGCACTGATGGCCAGGGCCCACCAGAAGGCCGTACCGAAGGAGTCGGCCAGGCTGCCGCCGTGCTGGGCGATCTGGTGCTGCAGGACGATGACGAGGGTGGCGGTGCCCAGCGAGCCGCCGATGCGGTGTACGACGTTGTTGATGCCTGCGGCCTGCGGCATCTGGTGCGGTTCGACGCTCTGGAAGACGGCGGTGATCATCGGGGACATGGCCCCGCCCAGGCCCATGCCGCGCACGAACAGGGCAGCGCTGAGCAGGAGTTCACCGGGTGCCTCGCCGACCTGGGTGTAGGCGAGGGTGCCGGCCATGGACAGCGCGATGCCCACCAGGATGACGGTGCGCAGACCGAGGCGGCCGGTGAGCTTGCCCGCGAAGAACATGGCGACCGCGATGCCGAGGTCCTGCGGGATCAGCAGCAAACCCGCGTGCAGGGCGTCCTGGCCGCGGGCCTGCTGGTAGTACAGCGGCAGCATGAACATCGCGCTGAACAGGGCGGCGCCGACCAGGAACGAGGTGAGAATCGCGTTGGAGAAGGCGCGGCGGCCGAACAGCCGCAGATCCAGTACGGGCCTGGCGCCGGGGCGCAGGGCGTGCACCGCGTAGGCGATCAGCAGGAGCGCGCCGACGGCGATGGGGGCGTGCACGATGGTGTCGGCGAAGCCGTGGCCGTTGCCTGTCTCGGAGAAGCCGTAGATGAGCGCGGCGAGTCCGGGTGAGATCAGCAGCAGCCCGAGAACGTCGAGCCGCTGGCCGCCCTCGGGTGTGCTCCGGGGCAGTACGCGGGCGGCCAGTAGCAGGGTGAGCGCGCCGAGCGGCACGTTGATGTAGAAGATCCACTGCCAGCTGAGCAGTCCGATGAGGACGCCGCCGACGACCGGGCCGAGCGCGGGCGCGAAGGTCAGCGGGATGATCAGCAGGCTCATCACCCGGCCGATGCGCTGCGGACCGGCGGCCTGGGCGATCATCGACTGGCCGATGGGCTGGATGAGTCCGCCGCCGAGGCCCTGGAGCACCCGGAAGACGATCAGTGAGGCGGCCGACCAGGCCAGGCCGCACAGCGCGGAGCCGAGGACGAAGCAGGCCACCGAGGCCATCCAGACGCGCCGGGCGCCGAAGCGGTTGGTGGCCCAGCCGCTGATCGGGGCGACCAGCGCGAAGGCGAGCAGGTAGCCGGTGCTGATCCACTGCACCGTGGCCAGGGAGCTGCCGAAGTCGCTGCGGATGGCCTCGATGCCGACGTTGACGATGGTGGAGTCGAGCACGGCGAGGATCGTGCCGAGCACGAGGACGATGCCGAGTTTGAGTACTGCGGGTTCGATCCGGTCGCTCGGTTGTGCCGCCGTGGCCCGCACGGTCGTGGACATGACTGTGTTCCCTTGGGTAGGTGGGAAAAGGGAGCTGCGGCCCGCGGGGGAACGGGCCGCAGCGGCTCGGGGGGCGGCCGAGGCGGGGCCGCCGGGGGGCGCAGGGGTCAGGGGACGAGGACGACCCGGCCCAGCTGCACGCGGTCCTCCATCAGCTGGTGGGCCTTGGCGGCCTCCTCCAGCGGCAGTTCGGTGTGGACGACGGGGCGCACCTTGCCGCTGAGCACCATCTCGCACACCTCCTCGACGATCTTGTCGAAGTTGTCGACCTGGCTGTCCATGACGCCCATGGAGAAGTGGGTGACGTACTTGCCCGCCAGGTCCTCCAGCGGGATCCTGGGCAGCTCGAGACCGCCGCCGGCCGAGCCATAGAAGACCAGCCGGCCGAACGGCTTGAGCAGGACGATGCTCTTGGGGGTGATGTCGGCACCGACGCTGTCGAGTACGACGTCGACCCCGGCGCCGCCGGTGAGCGCGCGGACCTGCTCCTCCCAACCCTCCTGGCTGTAGTCGACAGCGTGGTCCGCGCCCAGCTCCTTGGCGAACGCCAGCTTGGCGGGGTCCTTGGCGGTGGCGATGACGGTGCCGGCGCCCAGTGCCTTGACCATCTGGACCACGAGGTGGCCGATGGCCCCTGCCGCAGCGTGCACCAGGACGCTCTCCCCCTTCTTCAGGTGGGCGGCCTGGATGACCTCGAGGCCGACCTGGGCGGGCGAGCTGAGCATGGTGGCCTGGGCTGCGTCCATCTCCGCGGGGACGCGGACCAGGTCCTTGACGCGGGCCAGGGAGTACTCGGCGAAGGCGTCCTTGAAGATGACGCTGGCCACCCGCTCGCCGACCTGCCAGCCCTCGACGCCGGGGCCGAGGGCGTCGATGAAGCCGACGGCGTCGCCACCGGGGCAGGCGGGCAGCTGCAGGCGTTCACCGTAGTAGAACTCTCCGGCCCGCTCCTGGATCCCGGCGAAGTTGACGCCGATGGCCTCGGCGCGGATCCGTACCTGACCTGGGCCCGGCTCGGGCTTGGCGACCTCGTCGACCTGCAGTACCTCCGGCGTTCCGTGCTGGTGGTAGCGGACGATGCGCATGGGTCTCTCTTTCTGTAGCTGCAGGGACCGCGGCTGCCGGCTCCCGCGGGGGTGGGGTTCCCGGGCCCGGCCGCGGGCACGGTGGAGTCGGCCCGCGGCCGGTGAGGGAAACCGCGCCGCTCGTCGCGGTGTCGGTGTGCCCAGCCTCGCTCCCGCCGCTGGAGTCGGCTCGGAGCGCCGGTGGACCCTTCGGGGCTCGCCGCCGGGCTCAGGCTTCGCGGGTGATGCCCGCGAACAGGTCGTCCTCCGGCAGGTCGGTGTCCACCAGGCTGCGCGCGAGGTGGTAGTCCTCGGTGGGCCATGCCTGCTGCTCGATCTCCAGCGGGCAGGACCGCTCGGGACCGTTGGGGTTGACCTGGGTCTCGTGGGCGAGCAGCGCCCGCAGCCGGGTCGGGAACCACTCGGCGCACTGCACCCGCGTTGTGATCTCCCACTTCTCCTCCATCCCTTCGAGCTCCTTGAGCACCTCACCGTGCGGCGAGTCGAGCCCGGCGGCCGTCATGGCCTCGTAGATGGCCTTGAAGTAGGCCTTGCTGAAAGCGCGCGTGTAGTAGAGCTTCAGCGGCTGCCAGGGCTCACCGGTACCGGGGTAGCGGTCGGGGTCGCCGGCCGCGTCGAACGCATCAACCGAGACCTGGTGGACCTTGATGTGGTCGGGGTGCGGGTAGCCGCCGTTCTCGTCGTAGGTAACGACGACGTGCGGTCGGAAGGCGCGCATCGCGGCGACCAGCGGGCGGGCGGCGGTCTGAAGCGGCTGCACGGCGAAGCAGTCCTCGGGCAGCGGCTCGCCGTTCTTGGGCAGTCCGGAGTCGGTGAAGCCGAGGAACTCCTGCCCCACGCCCAGGATCTCGCGGGCCCGCTCCATCTCAAGGCGACGCAGCCGGGGCAGGTCGGCCCACACCTCGGGGCGGTCCATAGCCGGGTTCAGGACATCGCCGCGCTCACCGCCGGTCATAGTGGCGACCAGGACGTCCGCGCCCTCGGCCTGGTAGCGGGCGAGGGTGGCCGCCCCCTTGCTCGACTCGTCGTCCGGGTGGGCGTGCACGGCCATCAGGCGCAGCCCGGTGCGCGGGAGTGAGGTGGACTTGATCATGGGACATCTCCTCGACGGCTGGTTGGTAACAGGGGACTGAGGGGTGGTGGTAGGTGTCGGGTGGCGGGGCGAGTGTCACTCCTTGCCGGGCGCTCGGCGGGGGTACAGGGCCGCGGGCAGGAGGGTCAGCGCGCCGAAGAACAGGACCCAGCGGAACGTGTGGGCGTAGGCGCTCGCCGCACCGGCGCCGTGTGCCGCGGCGTCGGCGAGGGCGCTCTGCAGGATGACGGCGAGCAGGGCGGTGCCCACCGATCCTCCGACGCGGTTGAGGACGGTACGGGCACTGGTGGCGGCCGGCGCCTGGCTGCGGTCGACGGAGGTGTAGGTCGCGGCCACGTTGGGTGGAACCACGGCCCCGAGTCCGACGCCGCGCACGAACAGGGCCGCTGCCAGCAGGAGTTCGCCGGGTGCGCCGCCGTCCAGGGCGAAGGGCAGGGTGCCGAGGACGGTGAGCGCAATGCCCGCGAGGACGACGGTGCGCGGCCCGTGGCGGTCGGTAAGCCTGCCGGCGAGCGGGGTGATCAGCGCGCTGCCGAGCGCCTGGGGGGCGAGCATCAGGCCGGCCTGGAGCGCGCTCACGCCCTCGACCTGCATGAAGTACAGCGGCAGCAGCATCATCGACGAGTACAGGGCGGCGCCCAGCAGGAAGGTGTTGATGCCGGCCAGCGTGAAGCCGCGGCCCGCGAACAGCCTTAGGTCGAGCAGCGGGGTACGGCTGGTGCGCAGCGCGTGCACGACGTATCCGGTAAGGAAGGCGGCGCCTACGGCGAGGGCCACGCCCTGGGTGAGACCGGAGCCATCGCCCTGCCCGTACTGGGCCAGTCCGTAGACGAGGGCGGCGAGTCCGGTGGGCAGCAGGGTCAGGCCGATGCCGTCGGGGCGTACGGAGGTGTCGCGTTCGCCGGTGTCGGACGGGACGATGCGCGCCGCGAGGGCTAGCGCGATCAGCCCGACGGGGACGTTGACGAGGAACAGCCAGCGCCAGCCCGCCCACTGGACGAGGACGCCGCCGAGGACGGGGCCGAGGATCGGCGCGACGGAGACCGGCACGGTGATGATGCCGACCAGGCGTCCGATGCGCTTCGGGCCCGCGTGCCGGGCGACCAGGGACTGGCCGACCGGCTGCATCAGCCCGCCACCGACCCCCTGCAGCAGCCGGAAGGCGACGAGCGAGCCGCCGGACCAGGCCAGGCCGCTGAGCGCGGAGGCGGCGATGAACAGGGCGACCGAGGCGAGCCAGACGCGCTTGCCGCCATACCTCTTCTGCAGCCAGCCCGAGAGCGGGGCCACGAAGGCGACGGTGAGCAGGTATCCGGCGCTCACCCACTGCACGGTCGCCATGGAGGTGTCCAGGCCGTCGGCGATCGGGCCGAGGCCGACGTTGACGATCGTCGCGTCGAGCTGGGCGAGCACGGCGCCCAGGACCAGCACCGAGCCGAGCCGGATCAGGGCCGGGTCGAGGCGCTCCGGCTGCGGACGGGATGCGGTGTCGCGGCGTGCGACCGTGGGGTCCAAGAGGCCTCCTGTGCGGTGCCGGTGGGGTGTTCTTGCGGACGAACACAAACTTAGGTAGCGCCAAATATTTTGTCAATCCAATATCTATGATGGCCAAATTAAACCGGTAGGATGGGGCACATGACCGAGGTGAGAACGACCCAGGCGGCCCCCCCGAAGGAGGGCCGGCGAGGGCGCAAAAAGCGCGAGACCCGCGAACGGCTGGCCCATGTCGCGACGCTGATGTTCATCGAGCGCGGCTTCGAGAACGTGACAATCACCGAGATCGCCGAAGCCGCCGACGTCTCGAAGATGACGGTCAGCAACTACTTCCCGCTCAAGGAAGACCTCGTCTTCGACGCCCACGAGGGCGTCGTGGATAGCCTCGCTCAGGTGGTGCGCGAACGCGCCGTGGGAGAGTCCGCGCTAAACGCCCTGCACCGTGTCTTCGTCTCCTCCCTCGACCGGCCGCACCCGGTCAACGGGCGCTGCACGCCCGGCTTCGCCTGGCTCGTGTACGACAGCCCGCGGCTGCGCGACCGCGAGCGGGAGATGGACGAGCAGCGCGAGGCGGCGCTCGCCGCGGCCCTGGCCGACGCGACACAGACCGGCCCAGAGGATCCCGTGCCGCACCTGAGCGCGGCTCAACTCGCGGGTGTCCACCGTGTGCTGTGCCGCCGCGTACGGGCCCTGTGCCGCGCCGCGACCCCGGCGGCGCAGCTGCGCGAGGAGGTCACCGAGCTGGCCGGCACGGCCTTCGGCATGCTGGAGCCCATCCTCGGCGACTACTGCGTACGGGACCGGTAGTCGAGTCGGCCTCCACCGCTCCGCGGCAGGCTCCCCCACACGAGCGCCTGCCGGGCGTACCGGCGGCCGGCACGAGAGGAGTGGGCGTTGTCCGCGACGACCGACACGACACAGCCCAGCAGCACGCCAGCTCCCCGGGCCGGGGCCCCCGCCCCCGGCCCGGGCAACAACCTCACCGGGTTCACCATCACGCACGACCTGATCCGCCGGGTGATCCCGGAGCTGCATCGGCGGCTGGCCGGCGCCGCGGCGGCCGGCTGTCTGGACGCTGCCACGGTACGGCGGCTGACCAGCTGGTGGCAGATGTTCACCACCATCCTCGAGGGACACCACACCAGCGAGGACTCGCACGTCTGGCCGGTCGTCCTGGATACCGAGCCGGACCTGGCCGGGGTCGCGCGCACGCTGGAGGAACAGCACGCGTCGCTGGACGACCACCTCGCCGGCATCGACGAGGGCCTGCGCAGGCTCGCCGCCGGCACGGGCGAGCGCGAGGTGGTGCTCACCGGTCTGCTGGCCCGCGTCGCCGAGTTCGACGCCCTGATGCACGACCACCTCAGGCTCGAGGAGCGCACCATGGTGCCGGTCCTGCGGGAGAAGGTGACCGCCGAGGGGTACCGGGCGATGCTCGCCTCCCTCGCCCTGGGCCACGACCCCATGGACTTCGTGCCGACGATGCCGCTGCTGCTGGAGAAGGCGGCCCCCGAGGCCAGGGAGTTCATGCTCGGCGGCATGCCGCCCGCGCTCCGCGCCCGTTATGACGCCGAGTTCGAGCCCGCCTACCGGGCGCTGGTGGCGTCTTTGCCCTCCGGCTGAACCCGCCCGGCACAGCTTTCCTCACAGCTCTCCGACAGAAACGGTGTATCTGGCATGAGACTTCTGGTCATCGGTGGAACGGTCTTCCTGGGCAAGGCCTTCGTGGCCGACGCCCTCGCCCGCGGCTGGGAGGTCACCACCTTCCACCGCGGCCGCTCCGGCGCCGACCTGCCCGGCGTCGAGACGATCACGGGCGACCGCGAGAACGAGGCCGATCTCGCGCGGCTGGCCGCAGCGGGACCCTGGGACGCGGTGGTCGACGTGTGCGGCTATGTGCCCCGCGTGGTCGGCGCCTCGGCCCGCGAGCTGAGCCGTCAGGCCGGCACCTACCTGTACGTCTCCTCCATCAACGCCCTGCAGCCCTGGCCCGCGGCCCCCGTCGACGAGTCCTCGCCGCGCTTCGCGTGCTCCCCCGAGGCCGGCCCAGACGACGGCCAGTACCCCGCGCTGAAGGCCGGCTGCGAGCGCGCCGTCGAACGGGACTTCGACGGCCGGGTGCTGGTGCTGCGCCCCGGTGTGGTCATCGGCCCCGGCGACCGCATGCGGCGCATCCCCTACTGGCTGCGGCGGGCCGCGCAGGGCGGGCGGATGCTCGCCGCGGGCTCCCCCGGCCGCACGATGCAGCTGATCGACGCCCGGGACATCGCGGCCTTCGGCCTGGACCGCATCGCGGCGTGCGGCTCCGGCACCTATCTGACCACCGGTGAGCCCGGCAACGCCACGTGGGGTGAACTCATCGAGCAGGTGGTGTCGTTGACGGACGCAGGCACTGAGCCGGTGTGGGTGGAGGACGCGTTCCTCTCCGCCCAGCAGATCCCGCCGTTCGTGACCGTGCCGTTCTGGGCGCCGCCCACGGAACAGCTCGCCAGTGTCTGGGACTTCTCCTCGAAGAAGGCGCTGGAGGACGGGCTGCGCTGCCGCCCCTTCGCCGAGTCCGTGCGCGACACCTGGACCTGGATGACGGAACAGGGCGGTATGGAGGAGGCGTTCGCGGAGTACCGCTACCCGGACCAGACGCTGACCCGCGAGCGGGAGGCGCAGATCCTGGCGGCCTGGGACGCGCGCGAGTCGGGCTGACCGCAGGCGGGGACCCATCTGTTGCGAGAACGCCCGGATAATGCCGTGGGGCGCCGGGCAGGGAGACCCCTGCCCGGCGCCCCACGGCGTTCGGCTGGCTCAGCGGCCGGCGGCCACGAACAGCCGGGGCAGCGCGAGGACTCGGGCCAGCACCCCGGGCAGCTCCCGCGCGGCCCCCGCGTCCCAGACGGGCGCGCGCCACGCGACGAAGCCGTCCGGCCGTACGAGCACCGCCCCGCCGCTGCCAACGCCGTGCGCGGCGGCCCAGCGCCCGGACGGGTCGGCCAACTCCCGGCCGATCCGCAGCACTTCCAGGCGCCCGTCCCCCGCCACGCACCCGTCCGGTGCCGGAAGGGCGTCCGGCGCCGAGGGGGCGTCATCTGCCGTGTCAGGGCCGAGGACGAGGGTGAAGTCCGGCCCGTACAGATCGATGCTGGAACACGCGCGGCCGTCCCGCACCAGGTCCAGATGCGGGGCCCGGGTGCCCGGTCGCCCCGACTCGCCGAGCCCGTCCTCGCCGTCCGCCGCCACCACCGCCTCGGAGTCGTACCGGTAGCCCAGTCCCAGGGCGATGCGGCCGGCCCGGGCGGCCGCGTCCTCCCCGCCAGCCCCGGCCCGCTCCTCCTGGAGCCGGGTGGACAGGGCGCAGGTCAGCTCGGCCACGGGGCGGCGTTCGGGCTCGTAGGTGTCCAGGAGTCCGGCGCCGGCGCGGCCCTGGAGGACCGCGGCCAGCTTCCAGGCAAGGTTGTGCACGTCCTGGATGCCGGTGTTGGCGCCGAGCCCGCCGGATGGCGGCATCACATGGACCGCGTCCCCGGCCAGCAGGATGCGGCCGCGGCGGTACTCCTCGGCGACCCAGGAGGCCAGCTCCCAGGTGTGCACGGCGCGCCCGGTGCCCGGCACTGCGGGCAGCACCCGCACCGGAAGGTCGGGAGCACCGACCGCCGCCCGTACGTCCGCCGCACAGCGCTCGGGGGTGAAGTCCGCGGGTCCCTCACCGCGTTCGGGGTCGTACGGCACCATCAGCACCCAGCGGTCGGCGCCGTCCAGCCGGGCCAGCAGCGTGCCGGGCACCGGACGGGCCAAGTAGGCCAGGCCGACGGGGCGGCCGCGCAGCGCGGCACCGAGGTCGGCCTCGAATGCGATGTTGACTACGTGAGCCAGCCGCCTGCCCCGGGTGCGGATGCCCAGCGCGCCGCGCAGCGGGGAGCGATGGCCGTCCGCGGCGATCAGATAGCGCGCCCGTACCGTGTACCGGCGCCCGCTCGCGCGGTCGGTGACGCCCGCGGTGACGCCGTCGGCGTCCTGGGCGACCTCGCCGAGCTCGGTGTGGAACCTGACGTCGGCGCCCAGTTCCTCGGCGCGGGCCCGCACCAGCGGCTCCACGGTGCTCTGCTCGACCAGGGCCGGCGGGCAGGGGCTGGCCCAGCCGACCGACTCGCCCGGCGGCCTGCTGCCGCGGTACTCCTCGGGCCCGGCCAGGGTGGTGGCCCGCACGACGTCGGTGGCGGCCAGGAAGACCGAGGGCGGTGCGGCGCGCACCGCCTCCTCCAGGCCGTGCCCGCGGTACAGCTCCATCGTGCGCGGGCTGAGCACCCGCGCCTTGGCGAGCATCGACGTGCCGGGGTGGCGCTCCACCAGCAGTACGGGCACGTGGTGGCGGCGCAGGAACACCGCCGCCGACAGGCCGACGATGCCGCCACCCGCGATCAGCACCGCGGTGTTCTCCTCGCTCATCAACTTCCTTCCCTCGTACGGGGCCTGCCGGTTGTGCTGGCTTCTCCGGCCCCGGGCCGCGTGCCCGGGGGGGGGCGGCCAGCATGCGGCCGGGGTATCGGGTGGCGCTCGAAGGCGGCCGGAGCACGGGCACCGCCGAGCCCGCAACGGGCGGTGCTCCGGCGGCACTACAGCGCGGTGGGTCAGGCTCGCGCCTCGGGCTCGATACGGAGCCGGGCCCGATACGGAAGGTGGAGGAGACGTACGTGGAGAAGTCGGAGACGGAGACGGTAGACGTGGACACATCGAGCGCGCCGGCAGGGGGGACAGCCGGGACGGCGCCCGCCGCGGCCTCGCCCCTCGCCTTGCTGTCCCTCGGCCTGCTGCTGGAGCGGCCGATGACCCCGCGGGAGTTCGCCCGGACCGTGGCCGAGCGGGCCGCGGACAGCCCTGTGGAGGGGCCGCCCACGCCGGGGCCGCAGGAGTTCGCGGCGGTGGCGCGTGCGCTCGGCGAGGCGGGCCTGACCGAGACCGTGGCGCACGCCGACGGCCCGGCGTACGCACTAACCGACCGCGGCAGGAGCGAGTTCGCCCGGCACGTCGTCGCCCAGCTGGCCACTCCGGACCGGCAGCCGCCCGCCTTCCTTACGGCGGTCGGCTACCTGGGAGCGCTCGATGAGGACCGTGCGACGGGGGCGCTGCGGGAGCGCTCGGGACGGCTGCGCGAGCGGGCCGCGCGGATCGAGCAGGCGCTGGCCGCGAGCGGCAGCATTCCCCGGCTGTTCGTGATCGAGAACGAGTACGCGCTGCGCATGTGCCGGGCCGAACTGGGCTGGACCGAGGAGGTGCTGGCCGAGATCGGCGCCGGAACGCTGGCCTGGCCACGGGTCCGGGTCACGGAGAACGGCTGGGAGTGGGCGCCGGAGGAAGGCGCCGGTGCCCGCTGACCCCACCGCCACCCGCTCCTGAATCGCTCAAGTGGCGTTCAGGCGCGCATTTCTAGCCTCGGCGGCATGATTGAACTCTCTCTCAAGGGCAGGACCGCGCTGGTGACCGGCGCCAGCCGGGGCATCGGCGCGGCCATCGCCGCCGAGCTGGGCCGACGGGGCGCCGCGGTCGCGGTGAACTACCTCAGCTCCGAGGAGGCCGCGCAGAAGGTCGTCGCGGGCATCGAGGAGCAGGGCGGCCGCGCCGTCACCGCACAGGCCGACATCTCCGACGGCGAGAGCACCAAAGCCATGGTCGAGCGGGTCGAGCAGCAGCTCGGCCCGATCGACATCCTCGTCCTCAACTCCAGCGGATACCGCGACGTGCTGCGTGGCCCGGCCCTCAACCACCCGGTCGAGGCGCTGGTCGACAAGATGGCCACCCAGGCCCGCGCCACCCTCGGCCCGGCCTACGCGGTGCTGCCCGGCATGATCGAGCGGGAGCAGGGCACCGTCATCCTGATCTCGGACAGCTTCTCGCGCCAGGCCGCGGCCGGCGCCATCGGCCACGCGGTGGCCAAGGCCCCGATGGAGGCCGCGATGAAGCACCTGGCGATCGAGCTGGGCCCGAAGAACATCCGCTTCAACACGGTCATCCCGGGCGCTACCCGCAGCGAGAACCTGATGAAGAAGTGGAACGCCAAGGACGAGTGGGGCCGCACCCTCGCCTCCGTCATCGACCAGACCCCGCTGCGCCGCATCGGCGAGCCGGAGGACGTGGCCCGTGCCGTCGCCGTCCTCGCGGGCGACGAACTGTCGTATGTGACTGGCGCGTTTCTGCCGGTCAGCGGCGGCCACCTCATCATCTGACCTTAGGGTGTCCCCGTCTCCTTCCGGCGGGCCGCCGATCGCCTTCCCGTGCCGTCAGGCCGCCCGCACCCGTCTGCGGACCGCCTGACGGCACGCCCGTTGCGGGGCGCCGCGCGGCGCCCGTCAGACCATCCCTCGGACCACGACAAGAACACCTGGCCCATGAGACCCGTGGCCCGGCAGGCCATGGGCCCATGGGACCTGAACGAAGGAACACCAATGAATGCTGTGCCGTCCGCCGACCGCTCCGGGCCGGCGCCCGGGTGGGCCGTGGCGGTGGTGGCCTGTGCCGCCCAGTTCATGGTGGTGCTGGACACCACCATCGTGAACGTCGCCCTGCCGTCGATGCGCGAGGACCTCGGGCTCGGCGCCGGGGGCCAGCAGTGGGTCGTCAACGCCTACCTGCTGGCCTTCGCTGGCTTCCTGATGCTGGGCGGGCGCGCCGCCGATCTCTTCGGGCGGCGCCGGATGTTCACCGCCGGACTCGTCCTGTTCACCGCCGCCAGCCTGCTGGGCGGCCTGGCCCCCGGCGGCGGGCTGCTGATCGCCGCCCGTACCCTGCAGGGCCTGGGTGCGGCGTTCCTCGCCCCGGCCCCGCTGGCCCTGATCAACGCCACCTACGAGGACCTGCAGGCGCGCACCAAGGCGATCGCGGCCTGGGGCGCCACCGCGACCGCGGCCGGCAGCTGCGGCATCCTGCTCGGCGGAGTGCTGACAGACGCGCTGGGCTGGCGTTGGGTGCTGTTCGTCAACGTGCCCATAGGCGCGGTGCTGGTGGTGGTCGCGCTGCGCGCGCTGCCGGCCTTCCCCGGGCACGCACGCGGCCGGGCCCTGGACGTTACGGGTGCCGTCCTGGTCACCGCGGCCCTGGCCTGTGCGTCGTACGGCCTCTCCGAGCTGGAGACCCACCCGTTCGCCGCCCCGCTGACCGGCGGGGTCCTCGCGGTCGCCGTGGTGCTGCTGGTGGCCTTCGTCCTCGTGGAGGCGCGCACCGCGCAGCCGCTGATGCCGCTGCGGATCTTCCGCAGCCGCGCCCTGACGCTGGGAAACGTGGCCGCGCTGGTAATCGGTGCCGTGACCACCTCGGTGATGTTCTTCGTCACGCTCTACCTCCAGCGCGTGCTCGGCTACACGCCGCTCCAGGCGGGCCTGGCCATGCTGCCGCTGACCCTCGCGATCGCCGTGGCCTCGCTACTGGTGCGGCGCTTGGTGCAGGCCATGGGGCCGCGGGTGCCGCTGGCGCTGGGCTGGTTGCTGACGGCGGGCGGGCTGCTGTGGCAGTCGCGTTTCTCGCCCGACGGCTCGTTCACCGTCGATGTCCTCGGCCCCGGCGTTCTGCTGGGCCTGGGCCTCGGTGCGGTCGTACTGCCGATGACGGCCGCCGCGACCTCCGGGGTCGCGGCCCAGGACGCGGGGCTGGCCTCCGCCCTGATGAACACCGCGCGCCAGATGGGCGGCGGCCTCGGTCTCGCCGTGCTCAGCGCGGTCGCCGGGACCGCGGCGGGAGCGGCCGCACTCACCCACGGCTACGCCAAGGCCCTTCTCATGGCGACCGTGCTGGCGCTGGTGGCGGGCGCGCTGGCGCTGTTCATGCCGCGCCCCGCCGCCGCTGCCGCCCCGCCCGCGGTGGGCGGGAAGGAGCCCGGGCAGCGCCCGGCGCCGGTGGCCGCCGAGCCGGCCGAGTGATCCGCGTCCCGCGGCGGCCGCGCCTCTGAGGTGCGAGGGTCTCCTCTCCCGGCGGGAGGGGAGACCCTCGCACGTCGCGTACCGGATCAGGCCGCGGCTGTCCGCTTGGCCCGCAGCATCCGGCTCAGCGTGAGCTGCGGATCCCGGACCACCGCATCGCCCAGCACCTCGTCGATGCGGGCCGTCAGACCCGGATCCAGTACGGCGTCCACGGCGCGCAGGTTCCGCTCGATCTGCTCCGGCGCGGAGGCGCCGATGACGGCCGAGACGACCTGCGGCTGGTGCAGCACCCAGGCCAGCGCGAGCTGAGGAAGCGTCAACCCCGCCTCCTCGGCGAGCGGTTGGAGCGCCTGCACCCGTTCCAGGACCCGGTCCTCCAGGAAGCGCCAGCGACGCAGCGAGACGTCGCCGCCCTGGGCGGCCACTGCCCGCGAGCCCTCGGGGAGTTCGGCGCCCGGCCGGTACTTTCCGGTCAGGACGCCGCCGGCCAGCGGTGACCACACCATCTGCCCGATGCCCAGCGGCACGCAGGCGGGGATCACCTCGTCCTCGATGACCCGCCACAGCAGGTTGTACTGCGGCTGGTTGGACACCAGCGGGGCCCCTGCCTCCCGGGCCAGCCGGCCGGCCTCGGCCAGTTCGGGGGCGGCCCACTCCGAGACGCCCACGTAGCGCACCTTGCCCGCCTCGACCGCGTCGGCGAAGGCCGCCATGGTCTCCTCCAGCGGGGTGGCGTCGTCGTAGAGGTGCGCCTGGTACACGTCGATGTGGTCGGTGCCCAGCCGCCGCAGTGAGGCGTCCAGGCAGGCGCGGATCCGGGCGCGGCTCAGGCCGCCGGGCCCGTTGGAGTCGCCGCCAGCGCCCCGGCCGACCTTGGTGCAGAGGACCACCTGGTCGCGGGGGACGGCCGCCAGGGCCCGGCCGAGGACTTCCTCGGCCCGGCCTCCGGCGTAGACGTCCGCGGTGTCGAAGGTGGTGATGCCCGCGTCCAGCGCCGCGCGGACGCAGGCCACGGCCGCGCTGTCATCGAGCTGGTTGCCCGCGGTCAGCGAGTTGCCGAAGGCGACCCGGCTCACGACAGGCCCGTGGTCACCCAGTCGCCGGTACTGCATGGTTCTCCCCTTCCTCCGCCTGTGTGTCCAGTCGACCCGCCGGATGGATGCCGAGCGTGGCCAGCGCCCGCTCGGGGGCGTCCGCCCGGCCACCGCTCGCGGCCGCGTAGCCGTCCGGGCGGATCAGCAGCCAGCCGCCTGGCTCCAGCCCCAGGTCGGCGGCGAGCCGCCCGTCCGGGTCGACCAGCGGGGTGACCGACCCCTCCGCGCTCCGCGGCCGTGGTACGAAGCTGCGGACGTGGACGACTCCCTGGTAGGTACGCGTCAGTCCGGCGAGCGGGGTGAACTCCCCGGCTCCGCCCGCCCGGTCGGTGTCCGGCCGGGTCAGCAGCGTCCAGCCGGGGCGGCGCAGTTCCTCGATCAGTTCGCGCCAGCCGGCCGACTCGGCGGCGCGGCAGGCGGTGACCCGGCTCGCCCGGTCGCCGGCCGGGAGCGCGGCCCCCGCGCTCAGCGCGTCGCTCGTGCCGGCGCCCTCGTCGGCCGCAAGGGCCAGCGGCCCGTCGCCGTACCCGAGGTCGAGCGCCGACATCCCGCCCATGATCTTCTGCTCGATGCGAGACTTCAGCGGCGGCACCGACCGGACGAAGGTGAACAGCGCGCGCAGTGCCGCGGCCGCGTAACGGCTGCGCAGCTGCACCAGCAGCGTGGCGAACTTGGTGGACTTCAGCAGGGCGGCGCCCACCGGGACGCGCTCGGCGCTGTAGCTGTCCAGCAGGCTCTCGTCGGCCGAGCCGTGGATGACGGACGCCAGCTTCCAGGAGAGGTTGACGGCGTCCTGGACACCGGTGTTCATGCCCTGCCCGGAGGCGGGGCTGTGGACATGGGCGGCGTCGCCGGCCAGCAGGCAGCGGCCCTTGCGCATGCACGGGATCATGCGCTGCTGAATGGTGAAGACGGACACCCACGTGGGGTTCTCCACCCGCACCTCGCGGCCCGTACCGGTGCGGATCTTGCGCTCGAACCGGCGTGCCACGGCCGCGTCGTCGCCGCCGTAGGACACCTCGGCGGTGTCCAGCAGCCGCCACTTGCCCGGGTCCGGGAAGGGCACCATCATCACGGTGCCGGTCGGGGTGCGCATCCAGTGGATGCTGTCCCGGGGCAGGTCGCAGTGCACGACCGCGTCCGCGATCAGCCAGGTCTCGCTGCTCTCGCCGACCAGCTTGAGGCCGAGCTGCTTGCGTACGGTGCTGTGCCCGCCGTCGCAGCCCACCAGCCAGCCCGCCTCGAAGGTCTCGGTGCGGCCGTCCGCGTGCTCCAACTCGGCGCGTACGCCCGCGCCGTGGTCGGTGAAGCCGGTCAGGCGCACCCCCCACTCCACCTCGACGCCCTGGCGGGCGGCCGCGGCGCGCAGCGCCCCCTCGGTGATGACCTGGTCGACCATCAGCGTGAAGGGATAGCGGGTGGGCAGCTTGCGGTAGTCGGTGTCGAAGCGGATCAGCCGGCGGCCGTTCTGGTGCAGCGTGAAGTGCTCCACCCGCTGGCCGCGCGGCAGCACGTCGTCGAGCACGCCCATCTGGTCGTAGGTCTCCAGGGTGCGGGCGTGGGTGGCCAGCGCGCGGCTGGTGGTGGCCGGTCCCGGCGCCGCGTCCACCAGCCTCACGCGCACGCCGCGGCGGGCGAGTTCGTGGGCCGCGGTCAGCCCGACCGGACCCGCGCCCACCACCAGCACCGGCGCACCGGTCGGCTGCGGGCGTCCTTCGGCGGTCATCGGTTCTCCTCCTCGGTTTTTTTCAGGGGCTTCCACCAGCCGGGGTTGTCGCGGTACCAGGCGGCGGTGTCCGCGAGGCCGCGCTCGAAGGGGATGCGCGGCGCGTAACCCAGTTCCCCGCGGATCTTGGTGTCGTCGATGGCGTAGCGGCGGTCGTGGCCCTTGCGGTCGGCGACCCGCTCGACCATCCCGGGTCCCGCGCCGCACAGCCTCAGCAGTTCCTCGGTCAGGGCGGCGTTGGTGCGGTCGTCGCCGCCGCCGATGTTGTAGATTTCGCCCGCCCGGCCGCCGGTGAGCACCAGTTGGAGGGCACGGCAGTGGTCGTCCACATGCAGCCACTCACGGACGTTCAGCCCGTCCCCGTACAGCGGCACCCGGCGGCCTTCCAGGAGGTGGGTGACGAAGCGCGGGATGAGCTTCTCGGGGTGCTGGTAGGGGCCGTAGTTGTTCGAGCAGCGGGTGATCGACAGGTCGATGCCGTGCGTCTGGAAGTAGGCGCGGGCGATCAGGTCGGACGCGGCCTTGGACGCCGCGTAGGGCGAGTTGGGCAGCAGCGGGCTGTGCTCGGTCCAGGAGCCTTCGTCGAGGGAGCCGTACACCTCGTCGGTGGAGACGTGCACCACCCGCTCGACGCCCGTGCGCAGCACGGCCTCCAGCAGGGTCTGGGTGCCGCCGGCGTTGGTTCGGACGAACTCCGCGGCCGCGTGCAGCGAGCGGTCGACGTGCGACTCGGCGGCGAAGTGCACCACCGCGTCATGGCCGGGCAGCAGGTCCAGCAGCAGCGGCAGATCGCACACGTCGCCGTACACGAAGGTCAGCCGGGGGTGCCGCTCGGGCAGGTTGTCGCGGTTGCCGGCGTAGGTGAGTTTGTCCAGGACGGTGACGTCGGCGTCCTCGTAGCCGGGGTGGCGTCCGTCGAGCAGTCCGCGTGCGTAGTGCGAGCCGATGAACCCCGCCCCGCCGGTGACCAGGATCTTCACGCGGCCACCTCCACCTGGGTGTGGTCGCCGACCACGAGGCGGTGGTGCACCGTGCCGCCGCCCGCGGAGGAGACAGCGGCGGAGCGGCCGATGAGGGAGCCGCGCAGCGCGGGCACCCGGGAGACGGAGGCGCCGTCCAGCACGATGGAGTCCTCCACGGCGGTGTCGCGCAGTCGGCAGTCCCGTCCGATGGAGGTGTACGGGCCGACGCGGGAGTCGACCACCTGACTGCCGGCGCCCACGATGGCCGGGCCGACGATCCGCGAGCGCACCACGCGCGCGCCGGGCTCGACCACGACTGGGCCGGTGAGCTCGCTGTCGTCGTCCACTAGGCCGGCCACCGACCGCTCGACACCGCGCAGGAGCTCGCGGTTGCAGTCCAGCACGTCCTCGGCGCGTCCGGTGTCCTTCCAGTACCCGGTGTACTCCCGGGCCCGGACGGTGGCACCGTACGAGACCAGCCACTGGAGGGCGTCGGTGATCTCCAGTTCGCCGCGCGCACTGGGAGTGATCTTGTCGATGGCCTGGTGGATGACGGGGGTGAAGAAGTAGACGCCGGTCAGCGCGAGATCGCTGCGCGGCTGCTCGGGCTTCTCCACCAGCCGCGTCACCCGGCCGTCCGGCGCGACCTCGACCACGCCGAATGCCCGCGGGTCGGCGACGCGCTGCACGACGACCTGCGCGGTGGGGCGGTGCTCGGTGAACTCCCGCGCCATCTCCTTGACGCCCTGCGGCAGCATGTTGTCGCCGAGGTACATCACGAAGTCTTCCTCGCCCAGGAACTCCCGGGCGATCTTGACGCAGTGGGCCAGCCCGAGCGGCTGCTCCTGCCGGATGTAGGTGAGGCGCAGACCGAGGCGGGCACCGTCGCCCAGCACGGCGGCGATCTCCGGGGCACGGTCGCCGACGACGACGGCGACCTCGCTGACGCCCAGCTCCCGGATGTTCTCCAGGACGTGCTCGAGCACCGGCCGGTTGGCCACGGGCATGAGCTGCTTGGGCATGGAATAGGTGAACGGGCGCAGTCGGGTGCCCGACCCGCCTGACAGCACCAGGGCCTTCACCGATTCCTCCTCTCGGGAACGTCGGGTACGAAGCACTCCTCGGCGACGCGGATTGAGGGGTTGCCGAAGGCGATGCGGTCGAGCACCTTGCGGTAGGCCGGTGTGCGCCGGAGCAGCGCGGCCAGCTTCGGCCGTACGCGGGTGGCGAAGGTGCCGTGCGAGAGCATCGCCCGGCTCTGCAGCCGCTGCAGCCGCATGACCTGCTCTATGTCTGCGGAACGGGTTCGTTCGAACGCCGACAGGAAGCGCCCGCTCGCGTCCCTCGCACGGTGCGAGGCGACCAGCAGCGGGTGCAGCAGCACCGCGTCCTGGATGGCCAGGTTGATGCCCTGCGCGCCGATGGGGCTGTGGGTGTGGGCGGCGTCGCCGATCAGGACCAGGCCGTCGTCCGCCCAGCGCTCGGCCCGCCCGGAGAAGACGTCCAGCAGGCTGAGGTCGCGCATCGAGCGTATCTGCTCGCGTATCAGGCCCGCGTAGGGCGGGACCGCCAGCGCCAGCTGTTCCTTGACGTGGTCGAGCCCCTTGGCGGCCACGTCCCTGAACCCCTTGTGGGGCAAGGTCCAGCCGATCTGGACGCGGTCGGGCCAGGAGTCGTAGACCAGGACGGGGCTCTGGCCCGCCCGGAACACCTGGACGTCCCTGACGGCCTCGCGGTCGCGGCTGCCGGGCCCATCGTCGGTCAGCTTGAACCACAGCACGTCCAGGTCGAACGCCTCGGTGCGGCCCGCTTCGATGCCGGCCAGGCGGCGCACCTTGGAGAAGCGGCCGTCCGCGCCGACCACGACGTGCGCCTGCACCGTGCAGGCCCCGCCAGGCCCGTCGGCGGCCACGCCGGTGATCCGGCCGTCCGTGCGCAGTAGTGCGCCGACCCGCCGCCCGTCGAGGTAGGTGAAGCCCTCGTACTTCTCGCAGTGCAGCAGCAGTTCGTCCAGGACGTGCGCCTGCGGGATGCTCAGCAGGTAGTCGTGGGGCGCGGGCAGCGCCCGGTAGTCGATGTCGAGCAGCGCGCGGCCGCCCTCCACCAGCCGGAAGCGGGTGTGCTCGTGGGCGCCGCGGGCCCGGGCGCCGCCGAGCACACCGAGGTGGTCCAGCAGCCTGAGCGCGCCCGGCTGCAGGATCTCGCCGCGGAACTCCCGCTGGTGGGCACGGGCGCGTTCGACGACCGCGACCCGCAGCCCGGACTTCAGCAGCAGCAGCGCCAGCACCAGGCCGGCGGGTCCGGCGCCGACGACACAGATGTCGGCCGTGAACTCCTCGTCGGCCAGGGCCGGTCGGGATCGGGGGGCCTGTTCGGTCCGTTCGGTCTGTTCGGTTGCTTCGGTCCGTGGGCTCTCCATCGTCGCGTTCCTCCCTAGCCCCGCAGGCCGAGGCCGCCGTCGGCCCTGATCACCTGGCCGTGGATCCAGCCGGCCTCCGCCGTGCACAGCAGGGCCACCGTGTCCGCGATGTCCTCGGGCGTGGTGAGGCGTCCGGCCGGGGTGCGTGCTGCGAGGGCGGCGGCCACCTCCGGCTGGGGTGTGCCGGGCCCCTTGTCGATCTTCGAGGTGGAGACGGCGTTGACGGCGATGTCTCGCCCTGCCAGCTCCACCGCGAGATAGCGCACCAGGCTTTCCAGCGCCGCCTTGGCCACGCCGAGGCCCACATAGCGCGGGATGACCGAGTGCGCGCCGCTGCTGGAGACCGCGACGATCCGGCCGGGGCCGCCGACCATCAGGTCGGCGATCGCGGGTGCGCCATACAGCAGCGGATCGAGGGCTGCCGAGAGGTCGGCGCGCACTTTGGCCGGGTCCGCGCCGACGGCGGGCGCCGGGTTCCAGGAGGCCGCGTTGTGCACCAACACGTCGAGCCGCCCGTACCGCTCGCGCACCTGCCCGAGCAGCCGGTCCAGTTCCGCGGGGCGGGTCACATCGGCCCGCAGGGCCACCGCCTCGCCCTTGAGCGAGGCGAGCTCCTCGACAGCGCGGCGCGCGTCGTCCTCGGAACGCGCGTAGTTCAGTATGACGGTGGCGCCCGCCCCGCACAGCTTGCGGGCGACGGCCAGGCCCACGCCGCGGGTCGCCCCGGTGACCAAGGCGACCTTCGCCTCCAGGCCGAGATCAGCCATGGCGTGTCACCTCGAGCGCGCGGTTGCCCGCGACCGGCGTGGCGGCGACCGTCTCGACCTCGGCGAGCCGCAGCACGGCCGCGTACTCGGGTGTGTCCTGTGCGGCGCGGTAGGCGGCCGGTCCGCTCCAGCGGGTGGCGGCGGTGTATCCACCGGGCCGCACGACGGACTTGGCGAGATCCGTGTGGCCGAAGCCGTCCCGGCGGGCGGCCGCCTCGGCGTAGGAGCGGTAGGCCGCCTCGAAGGCCTCCGCGTCGCCGGTGACGGTGAACCGTTCGATCAGGTCGACCGGGTCGCCGCCCGCCAGCTGCCCGCCCTCGGCGTCGATGCGCAGCACGCCCAACGACGGGTCGGCCTCGACGTCGACGATGCGGTGGAACTCCTTGGCGTGCTGCTGGAACGTCTCGCTCGCCATGACCTGCTTGAACAGGTCGGGCGCCGCCCACCAGCCGAGGTTCACATAGACCTCGGGCCGCTCGGTGACGCGGACCGCCTGGTGGGCCCGAAACCCCTCCTGTGCCCGCATCCACTGGACGTGGTCGAGGAAGCGGCGCTCGAACTCCTCGGCGCCTGCGGGGTCCTTGAGGGTGAAGGTGTTGATCACGGTGAACAGCGGAGCGGGCATAGGTGCCGCCTCTCTGGTGCGTGGATGGAAGGCTGGTGGGCGAGCGAGGGCCGCCCGGGCTGGAAGGCCGCCCAGGCCGGGAAGGACGGATCAGGCGGCGGCCAGGAGGCCGATCAGCTGCTCCCGCAGTAGCCGGCGCTGGATCTTGCCGTTGCCCGAGCGGGGGATGGCCTCGACGGCTCGGGCCTGCCGGATGTGCTGGTAGTACGGGAGCCGGTCGTTGACGAAGGCCACGGCCTCGGCGACAGCCTGCTCGGCGGTGCCGTCCGCGGTGGCCGACGGGTCGAGCACGATCAGGGCGCCGGCCACCGCGCCGCTGAACGCGTCCGGGAGGTCGACGACCACCGACTCGCGCACAAAGGGGTGCCGGCCGAGGACCAGCTCGACCTCGGAGGGCGCGACGAGGAAGTTGTCGCACTTGAAGACGTCCTTCAGGCGGTCGATGAGGAACAGCCGCCCTTCGTCGTCGATCCGTCCGACGTCCCCGGTGGTCAGCCAGCCGTCCGGCTCAAGACCGGTTCCCTCGGGGCCGCCGAGGTAGCCCTTCATCACCTGCGGCCCGCGCAGCTGCACCTCCCCCACCGAGCTGGCGGGCAGCACCGCGCGGCTCTCGACGTCCACCACCCGGCACTCCGTGCCCGGGACCGGCCTGCCGACCGAGCCGTGCACCGGGTGGTCGGGGTCGTCGCTGTGGGTCAACGGCGAGGTCTCGGCCAGCCCGTACCCCTGGAAGACGGGGATGCCGAAGCGCTCGGTGAGCCGGGCGGCCGCGGCGACCGGCAGGCCCGAGCCGCCGGAGGCGATCCGGGTGACCGTGCGCAGCCCCAACTCGTCCAGGGCCGGATCGGCGGCCAGCATGGCCAGCCGTACGGGCAGGCTGTACAGGTGCGTCGCACCGTGCTCGTTGGCGGCGGTGACCGCGTGGACCGGCTGGGAACCGGTGCACAGCACCTGCGTGGCCGCGGCCCGCACCGCGGAGTTGAGGTGCATCGGGTGAAAGGTCGGCAGGTGGTTGACGGTCACCGATGTCCCGTCGAGGCGGTGCGCCAGGGTGATCTGGTCGGCGTTGACGGTCAGGTTGCGGTGGGTGAGCCGGACCGCCTTGGGCCGCCCGGTGGTGCCGCTGGTGAACTGGACGCAGGCCACGTCGTCGGGGCCCGTCGGCACTTCGGCCGGTACGCGGCCGCCCGGTGCCGTGTCCGTCAGTTCCCGCAGAGCGGGCAGCCCTTCGGGCAGGCGGTCGCCGATGAGGACCACCTGCTCCAGGCCGGGCAGCCGGTCCCGGACCCCGGCCAGCCGCTCGTACAGCGCGGCGTCCACGAACGCCAGCCGGGCCCGGCTGAGGGTGAGGACGTGCAGCAGGTCCTCTTCGCGCAGCAGCGGGTTGACCACCGCGGCGACGTGACCGGCGCGGGAGGCGGCGTAGTACGCCACGGCGAAGTCCGGGTGCAGCACCGAGGCGACCGCGACGGTGGCGCCGGTCCCGGGTAGCAGCGTGCCCAGTGCCACGGCCGCCACCGTGACCCGCCGGTCCAGCTCGCCGTAGGTGATCCGCTCCGCGCCGCACACCAGGGCGGTACGGCCCGGGGCCCCGGCGGCGGCCTCGGCCACCAGGCCGTCCAGCCGCCGGGGCACCTCGGGCGCGTAGGCCTCGGGCGCGTGGGCCTGGGGCGCGCAGCCCTCGGGGCGGTTAGCCACGGCGGGCCTCCGCGTAGGCGCGGGCGTGCTTGAGGGTGTTGGTGCTGTTGGTGCTCAGGGCCCGGTGGATGTAGGCGCGGGCGTCGGCGACGGTCTTCCCCTCGCCGAGCACCTTTTCGACCGCCGCCGCCTTGATGATGACGGTGTGGCGCGAGGTGACGTCCACGCCGCCGCGCTCGGCTGGCACGATCGTCCAGCGGCCGGTGTGGGCCGTCATCAGCGCGGGCACGGTCGTCTGCTTGTAGACGATGCGGTCCTCACCGAAGACCACCCGGACCGACTCGGTGGTGTGCGTGGAGCCGTCGGCGGTCCGCGTGTCCATGGCCATGACCTGCAGGCCGGGGGACTCCTCGGTCAGCTCCAGGCGGGCGACGTGCGGCAGGCGCTGGGGCCACAGGTCGGCGCGGTTGAGGAAGTCGAAGACGTCCTTGCTGGCGCCGTCGATGTGCACCGTGTCGTCGAAGGTGAACATCAACTCGTCCAGCTGGTCGGCGAGTTCCGCGATGCGCTTGATGCCGTCGAGCTCAGCGGCGCTGTTGCGGTCGAGCGCGGCGCGGATCCACCCCTCACCTTCGGCCGACCCGTCCACGGCGGTGAAGTCGTGGTACAGCTCCAGCAGGCAGCAGGCCGGGGAGATCGGGGTGACCACCCACTTGCCGCCCATGGAGGCGACCGGCGGCTGGGAGACCTCCTGGCGGAAGACCACGGACAGGTTGGCACGGTCCAGCTCGCGGCGCGAGATCCAGTGCTTGACCTCGCCGTTGGCGGTGGCCCAGATCTGGATGCGCTCGCTCGTCTCGTCCCGCTCCAGGTGCTCGACATGGACGTTCGGGGCGAAGAACTGCGGCCAGCGGGTGACGTCGGCGATGATGTCGTACACGACCTCGGCCGGCGCCTCGATGGCGGCGCTGTGCAGGGTCCGGTGCTCCTGGGGCGCTGCAGCCGGGGCGGACACGTCAACGGACACGGGGTTTCTACCTCTCTTCGAGCGTGGTGTCTGGAGCGGGTCCACCGGGCTTCGGGCGGAACCCGGGGGATCTCAGTAGTTGCCGAGACCGCCGCAGACGTTGAGCGCCTGCGCGGTGATGGAGGCGGCGGTGTCGGTGGTCAGGTAGCCGACCAGGCCGGCGACCTCTTCGGGGGTGGAGTAGCGGCCGAGCGGGATCTTCGCCTCGAACTGCTTCTGGATGTCGTCGACGGTGGTGTCGAACGCGGCCGCGTAGCCCTCGCGGACCCGCTGGGCCATCGGCGTCTCGACGTAGCCGGGGCAGACGGCGTTGACGGTGATGCCGGTGGGGGCCAGCTCCTTGCCGAGCGCCTTGCTGAAGCCGATCACGCCGTGCTTGGACGCGGAGTAGGGGGCGGCCAGGACGACGCCCTGCTTGCCACCGGTGGAGGCGATGTTGATGATCCGGCCCCAGCCGCGCTCCTGCAGACCGCCCTGCTTCAGGACCTCACGGGTGGTCAGGAAGACGCTGTTGAGGTTGGTGTCGATGACGTCGTACCAGAGCTCGTCGGTCAGGTCGGCGGTGACGCCGCCGCCGTTGCGGCCCGCGTTGTTGACCAGGACGTCGATCCGGCCGTACCGCTCGATCGCGGCGGCGACCAGCGCCCGGACCGACTCGGGGCGGCGCACGTCCGCGGTGGCGCCGTCGGCCTCGAGCCCCTCGGCGCGCAGTTCCTTTACGGTCAGCCGCACCGCTTCCTCGCCGCGGGCGCAGATGAAGACCGCGAAGCCCTTGGCCGCGAGGTCCCTGGCCGTCGCCAGGCCGATGCCGCTGGTACCTCCGGTGACCAGTGCGACCCGCCGCTCCTCGTTCGCCATGGCGCACGCTCCCTTCACTCGTTCTCGCCGTACGTTCGTTCCGGCTGGGGACCAACGTGCCGGGCTGGTCTCGAAGGGAGGTCGAGCGGAGCTGGACGGGGCCGGGCGGCCCGTACTCCAGCGGCCTTCCAGCGCGGTTGGAGCCCGGCCGCGCAGACTCGCGGGCGACATCACCGCGCGTCCACCGGAAGGGACCAGCATGACCACCACGGACACGGCCGTCGCCGAGGCCGTTCTGCACCTGCAGATCCAGCAGTTCTACGCCGCCCAGATGCAGCTGCTGGACAGCGGGAAGGCCGAGGACTGGGCCGAGACCTTCACCGAGGACGGCGTGTTCGCCGCGAACGCGCACCCGGAGCCGGCCGAGGGGCGCGCCGTCATCGCCGCCGCGGCCCGCAAGGCCACCGACGAGTACGCGGCCAAGGGCATCCAGCGCCGCCACTGGCTCGGCATGATCAACGTCGAACAGCGCGGTGCCGACGGGGTGTTCGCCCAGTGCTACGCCCTCGTCATCGAGACCCCGCGCGGCGGCCAGGCCAAGCTGCACGTCAGCACCCGCTGCGACGACTTGCTGGTGCGCACGGGGGGCCGCTGGCAGGTCCGGCACCGCCAGGTGTACCGCGACGACCTGTCCTGACCCTCCCCTCGCGCGCCGCGCCCCGGACCGTGTCCCACGGCCGGGGCGCGGCGCCTTCGCCTGCGCACCGGGAAGCGGCCGGTGAGTGCGGCTCGGGGGATCCGGGGAACACTGCAACGCCGTCCGCCCGGAGCGCGGTGCCCAGGGCGGACGGCAGGTGTGCTGCCAGTGCGGCAGCGGGATCAGGCCGCGGCGGCCTGGGACAGGCTCTCGTTGATGAAGGCCAGCAGCATCCGCGGCGTGTGCGCCTCGGCGGCGGCGTCGTCGGAGATCCGGACGCCGTAGTCCTGCTCGATGCGGCCCGTGGTCTGGAGCACCGCGAGCGAGTCGTAGCCCAGCTCGTCGAACGGGACGTCCATGACGTCACCGTCCAGGTCCACGCCTTCCTCCTCGCCGGCGCACTCGCGCAGCCGCTTGGTGAGTTCGTTGAGCGACATCTCAGCCATGAAGAAACACCTTTCGGTACGGATCCCGGTTCGTGGAACCGGTGGTACAAACGTCCAGCCCGGAGGGCTGTCTTGAGGCGGAGTTGGCCGTCGGGTCACTCCGCGGCGGTCACCACAGCGGCGGCGTTGAAGCCGCTGAAGCCGCGGGCGAGCACCAGCGCGGTGCGCACCGGGCCCCGGCGCAGGGCGGTCACCAGGTCGAGGCGGAGCCCCTCGGCGGGCTCGGTGACATTGACCGTGGGCGGGATCACCGAGTCCCGGATGGACAGCAGCGCCGCCGCGAGATCGAGCGAGGCGCCACCCGCGGCGAGCCTGCCGGTCATGGTCTTGGGTGCGGTGACGGGCACCTTGCCGGGCCCGAAGAGGCGGGTGACGGCCTCGGCCTCCAGCCGGTCCAGCTCGGGCACTCCGGAGGCGTCGGCGAACACCACGTCCACGTCGGCGGGCGACAACCTTGCCTCGTCGAGGGCGAGTTCGACGGCACGGCGCAGTCCGGGCTCGCCCTCGCGGCCCGGCCCCGGGTCGAAGGTGGCCGCGTAGCCCGCGAGGGTGCCATAGCAGCGGGCGCCGCGTGCGCGGGCTGTCTCGGCGTCCTCCAGGATCAGGATCGCGCCGCCCTCGCCGGGCACATGGCCGGCCGCCCGAGCGTCGAAGGGCAGATACGCCTGCCGGGGGTCGTCCCGGGTGCTCAGGCGCCCGCTGGTGAGCTGTGCGGTCCAGCCCCACGGGCAGATCGCGCCGTCCACGCCGCCGGTGACCATCATGCGGCTGCCCTTGCGCAGCTGGCGGCGGGCCTGGGCGACCGCGTCCAGGCCGCCGGCCTGCTCGGTGACCAGGACGCCGCTGGGGCCGCGCAGCCCGTGCCGGATGGAGATCTGCCCGGTGTTGACGGCGTAGAACCAGGCGAAGGACTGGTAGGCGCTGACGTGCTGACCGCCCTTGCTCCACAGTGCCTCCAGCTCGCGCTGGCCGAACTCGAAGCCGCCCGCGGAGGCTGCGGTTACCACGCCCGCCGCGTACTCCGGCAGCTCCTTCAGGTCCAGCCCGCTGTCCTCGAGGGCCTCGGCCGCCGCGGTCAGGGCGAGCCGCGTCATGTGGTCGGTCTGCGGGATCAACCGGCTGGGGATGTGCTCCTTGACATCGAAGCCGGGCACCTCCCCGGCGAGCGTGACCGGGTACCGGGAGGCGTCGAAGCGGCTGACCGGGCGGATGCCGCTCTCGCCGGCGAGCGTGGCGCTCCACCAGTCCCTGGTGCCGAGGCCGTTGGGCGCGGTGACGCCGATGCCGGTGAACACCGGGGCAGCCGTACTGTGCTGTCCGCCGGGCGCCGCGATGCCGGCCGCGGTCCGCTCTGTCTGTGCGACGCTCATGCCGCCTCCCTCTTCTCCGGCCGGGTGAGAACCATGGCGCTCTGGAATCCGCCGAAGCCGCTGCCGACGCTGAGCACCGTGTCGATCCGTGCCTCGCGGGCCGTGATCGGGGTGTAGTCCAGGTCGCACTCGGGGTCCGGCTCGCGCAGGTTGGCCGTCGGCGGGACGACGCCGTGCTCGATGGCCAGCGCCGAGGCGGCGATCTCCAGGGAGCCGATGGCGCCCAGCGAGTGGCCGATCATCGACTTGATGGAACTGACCGGGATGTCGTAGGCGTGCTGTCCGAGGCTCCGCTTGAAGGCGGTGGTCTCGTGCCGGTCGTTCTGCTTGGTGCCCGAGCCGTGGGCGTTGACGTAGTCGACCGCGGTCGCATCGAGCCGGGCCTCGTCCAGGGAGACGCGGATGGCCTCGGCCATCTCCTTGCCGTCCGCCCGCAGACCCGTCATGTGGTACGCGTTGGAGCGGGAGGCGAAGCCGGCGATCTCGGCGTAGATGTGCGCGCCGCGGGCGCGCGCCGCCTGGAGTTCCTCCAGGACGAAGACGGCGGCGCCCTCGCCCAGCACGAAGCCGTTGCGGGTGCGGTCGAAGGGCCGCGAGGCGTGCTCGGGGTCGTCGTTTCGGGCCGTGGTGGCCTTGATCGCGTCGAAGCACGCCACCGAGATCGGGGAGATCGGGGCGTCGGTGGCACCGGCGATCATCACGTCGGCGCTGCCCTCCCGGATCAGCTCGACGGCGTGGCCGACGGAGTCCAGTCCCGAGGTGCAGCCGGTGGAGACCACCCCGGCCGGGCCCTGCGCGCCCACGGCCCAGGCCACCTCGGTGGCGAAGGAGCTGGGCACGAAGTGGTTGAACAGGTGGGACACGGCGTATTCGTGGTCGACGTGCCACTTCGAGCCGCTGTCGCTGACCACCGCGTACTCGGTGTCCAGGCCGGTGGTCGCGCCCACCGCGCTGCCGATGGTCACGCCCATCCGGAACGGGTCCTGTGCGTCCAGGTCGAGACCGCTGTCCGTGACCGCCTCGCGGGCGCTGACCACAGCGAACTGCGCGGCCCTGTCCATACAGCGGATCTCGCGGGGGGTGAGCCCCGACCGGGCCGGATCGAAGTCGGCCTCCGCAGCGATCCGGGAGCGGAAGGAGGACGCGTCGAACAGGGAGATCGGGCGGGTCGCCGTGCGCCCCTCGGTCAGCAGCGACCAGAACTGCTGCTTTCCCCCGCTCCCGCCGGGGGCGACCACACCGATTCCGGTGATGACCACTCGACGGTTCATCGCTGCCCACCCTCCCGGGGCCGCTCGGCCCGGATGTGGTGACGGGTGCGCTCTGTCTTCACGACCGCGTCCTCTCTGCTTGGTGTCCCGGGGGTTCCCGACGGTGTGCGGGTGTCCCGGATGAGTTCTGTTCCGCAGGTGCTTTCGACGGTGCGGCACGGCCCTCAAACGCTGCTCGACTTGGGACGGACGGCCGCTGGGGAGGCATACGGCCACGCGTCCAGCTCCTCGCCGAGCAGCCGGGGCAGCCGCCCGTCGCGTACGAAGAAGTGGCCGCCGGCGACCGTGCGCAGCGCGAAGCCGGCGGTGGTGTAGGCGCGCCATTGCTCGACCTGGTGGGCGGGCGCGACGGCGTCCTCGCGTCCCGCGACGGCGAGCACGGGTACGTGCAGCAGCCCGCCCCCGGCCGCTCGCAGGGCGGCGGCGAGCTTCAGGTCGTCGCGGATCACCGGCAGTGCCCGACGGTGCCAGACGCCGTCCTCGTCCTCCTCCATGGCCGCCCGGGGTAGCTGGCCCTGGGCCACCAGCCGGCGCAGCAGCTCGTGGTCGGGTGGGAAGGTGACGGGCAGCAGCGGGGAGGGCAGGTGCGGGGGCAGGGCGGCGCCCAGCACCACGAGGTCGGGCTCGCGCAGGCCCCTCCCGGCCACGGCGCGGGCGAGGGTGTGGGCGACGAGGGCGCCCAGGCTGTGCCCGTACAGCGCGTACGGCCGGTCCAGCAACGTTCCCAGGGTGCCCAGCAGTTCGGCCGTCAGCCGGCCGGGGTCGGTGATCCTCGGCTCGGCGGCGCGGGCGTCGCGCCCGGGCAGCAGCACGGGCACCACCTCGCGGCGCTCGCCGAACACCCGCTGCCAGCGCGCGAAGGAGCTGCCACCGGCGCCCGCGTGATGGAAGCAGAACAGGCGCGGGCGCGGGTGGCCGCTCACTCCTCCACCAGGGCCACGGCCCGCGTCCAGCCGGCCCCGGCACCGGCGATCTTCACGGGGAAACAGGCGACCTGGAAGCCGAACGGCTGCTCGAGGTCGCCCAGTCGGGTCAGCCGCTCGATCTGGCAGTACTCGCGGCGGCGCCCGGCGAAGTGCGCGGGCCACAGTACCGACGCGTCGCCGGTCTTCTGGTACCGCTCGATCATGTCGGTGAAGGGCGCGTCCAAGCTCCAGGCGTCGGTGCCGATGACGCGCACCCCAAGGTCGAGGAGGTGGTCGACGGCCGGTCCGTCCAGCCCGGCGAAGTCAGTGAAGTAGCGGGGGGTGCCGGCATGCCGGTCGGCGCCAGTGCGCAGCAGCACGATGTCCAGGGGGCGCGGCCGGTATCCGATCCGCTCCAGCTCCGCCTTGATCCGGTCCACGCCGATCACGCCGGTGCCTGCGTCGCTCAGGTCCAGGACGACCGCGGGGCGCAGGAACCAGTCCAGCGGCATCTGGTCGATGTGGCGCGGTACGCCGTAGTCGCCGGCCGATCCGTAGTGCGAGGGCGCGTCCACGTGTGTGCCGGTGTGGCTGGTGAGCGTCAGCGTGTCCAGGGACAGCAGCTCACCGCCGGGCAGCTCGGCCGGGTCGAACACCAGGCCGAAGTGCTCCCGCATCTCCTCGCTCATGTGGCGGGCGCCTTCGGCGGGTGTCATGATCTCGTGGGTGATCGGGTCCGGCTCCCAGCCGAAGGCGTCGATCGGCTGCGAAAGGTCGATGATGCGCAAGGTGCCCCCACATCGTGCGTCGGGTTCCGGCCACGGGATACGGCGGAACATGTCGCGTGCACTGTGGGGGCCACGGCTGGATTACTGATCGAGGCCCGGCTGCGGCCCCGTCCCGGGCGAGCGGGGAACGGCATGCCTGTCCGCCGGCCTGGTGCGGCACCCGCCCCGTCGGGGCCGTACCTGGTCAGGCGGCGTACAGGCCGACCTGGCAACTGCGCTCGCTGCCCGGCGCGTCCAGGGACGGGTCGGCGGCCAGGATCGCCTGGTGCAGGCCCCGCACGTGCGGGGAGGGCTCCAGCCCCAGTTCCTCCACCAGACGGCCGCGCAGCCCCTGGTAGACCTCCAGGGCCCGCCAGCGGCGGCCCGAGCGGTACAGGGCGGTCATGCAGTGCGCGTGCAGGTTCTCGTGCAGCGGGTGCCGGCCGATCAGTGTGGTCAGCTCGGCCAGCAGCTGGCCGTGCCGGCCCAGCCGCAGGTCGGCCTCGATGCGCCGCTCCAGGACGCCGAGCCGGCTCTCCTCCAGCCGCGCCAGCTCGATCTCCAGCAGCGGGCCGATGCGCACGTCGACCAGGGCGGGACCGCGCCACAGCGACAGGGCCTCGTCGTAGGCGGCCGAGGCGGTCTCGTCCTCACCGTTGTCGAGCGCCTGCTGGCCCGCGGCGACGAGTCGCTCGTAGCGGTGCACGTCGACCGAGCCCTTCGGGACCTGTAGCAGGTAGCCCCCGTGCCGGGTCACCAGGACGTCCTTGGCGTCCTGCGGCGCGTCGGGGCCCAGCGCCGCGGTGATCAGCCGGCGCAGCTGGAGGACGTAGGTCTGCAGCGTGGTGAGCGCGCTGCGGGGCATCTCGGTGCCCCAGATCTCCTCCATCAGCGTCGGTACGGGCAGCACCTGGTTGGCGTTGAGCGCCAGCAGGCACAGCAACTGGCGGGGCTTGCCAGCGTTGGGGGCGATGGAGACTGAGTTCAGCTCCGCGCTCAGTGGGCCCAGAAGTTCGATGTGCACAGGGATCCTCCGAGATGCGGTCCGCGGGGTGAATCCGCCGACGTCGTAAATGGCCGGTTCCAGCCGGACTTCGTGACCACTCGAGCATGTCGCGGGGACTTGGCCGATTCCCAGTGCCCCTGTCCTGAACCCGCCGCGCATAGCGCACCCGGCACCCATGAACTTTTCATCCCCGGCGCATGACGCCGGCACTGGCTCGGCCCTCCCGGCGCCAGCAGAATTCTGGCTGTCACCGCGGCTCCACGGCCCAAAGCGGCCCGCTACGGCCCCGGTTGGCCCTTCACCGACCGCATTCGAGGAAGAGACGAATGGCTATGCAGACCCTGTGCGCGATGGACGAGTTCGACGACCTGGTGATCGAGGACCTGATCCACGGCTCCCACTGGGCCCCGCCCACCGACGTCTTCGTCTGCTGGGCCGAGGCGCAGTTCACCGCCCTCGCCGGCCAGCCCCTCGCGCACGACGCCGCCTGATGACGGTGCCCGTACCTTTCGCCTCCGGCACCTACCTGGGCTTCAAGCCGCATCTGCGGGTCGAGGCGGTGCCGGGTGAGGCGGTGTATCTGATCTCGGACCAGCGTGTGACCGCCTTGCGCGGCGAGCAGGTTACGCGACTGGCCGAGCTGCTGGACGGCACCCGTCGCCGGGAGTCGGTGCTGCGGAAGGCTGCGGACATCATGCCCACCGAACAAGCCGACCGGCTGGTGGCCCGGCTCTCCGGAGCCGGTCTGCTGGCCGAGCGCCCCGCCTGTCCGGCCCCCGGGGCGGCCGCCGAGCACGCCTACTGGGAGGCTGCGGGCCTGGCCGGGCCCACCGCTGCGGACCGGCTGCGGGCCGCGGCGGTGCACGTGACCGCCGTGGGCCGCGCCGACGCCGGCGAGTTGCTGCGGGCCGCCGAGGCCGCGGGGGTGCACACCCTGTCCGCCGCCCGCGCCACCGACGCGGACCTCACCCTCGTGCACTGCGAGGACTACCTGGACCCGGCCCTGAAGGCCCTCGACGCCGAGCACCGGGCGGCGGGCCGGCGCTGGCTGCCGGTGAAGACCGGCGGCACACAGACCTGGATCGGCCCGTTCTTCGGTGCCGCGGACGGGCCCTGCTGGTCCTGCTTGGCCGACCGGCTGTGGCGGGGCCGCCCGGTCGAGGCACACGTACAGCGCATGCTGCACCGCTCGGGGCCGCTGCCCCGGCCCTCGTGCGCGCTGCCCGCCAGCCGGCTGGCCGGACTGCACCTGGCGGTCCTGGAGGCCGTCAAGTGGCTGGGCGGCCACCGTCATGCGGGCCAGCAGCAGCTGTGGACCCTGGACGGCCTGGACCTCGTCGGCGAGCGCCACCCCGTGCAGCGCCGCCCGCAGTGCTTCGCCTGCGGCGACCCCGACTTGATGCGCCGTCAGGTGAACTCCCCTGTCGTCCTCGTCCCGCGCCCCAAGCAGGACGTCGGTGGAGGAGGCCACCGGGCGCTCACCCCGGAGCAGATGCTGGAGCGGTACGGGCACCTGGTCAACCCGCTCACCGGCCTGGTGAAGGAGATCCGGCGGGACCCGCGGGGCCCCGCCTTCCTCAACTCCTTCCACGCGGGCCACAACCCCGCGGCCGGCACGCACGGCCTGAGCGCCCTGCGCTCCGGACTGCGCAGCACCAGTTCCGGCAAGGGGACGACCCCCCTCCAGGCCCGGGTGGGTGCGCTCGGCGAGGCCATGGAGCGGCACTGCGGCCATCTCCAGGGCGACGAGCCGATCCGCCGGGCGGCCCTGCGGGAGCTGGGCGAGGACGCCGTACACCCGGACAGCGTGCAGCTGTACGACCCGCGCCAGTACCGGGATCGGCGCCGCTGGAACGCCGAGCACAGCCACTTCCACCACGTCGCCGACCCGTTCGACGAGAACGCCGAGGTCGAGTGGACGCCCGTCTGGTCGCTCACCGCCCGGCGCCACAGACTGCTGCCCACCTCCCTGCTGTACTACGGCACCGCGCAGTTGGCCGCGAGCCGCTACTGCCACGCGCACTCCAACGGCACCGCCGCCGGCGGAAGCCTGGAGGACGCGGTGCTCCAGGGATTCCTGGAACTCGTCGAGCGGGACGCGGTGGCCCTGTGGTGGTACAACCGCACCCGCCAGCCCGGCCTGGAACTGGACTCCTTCGCCGACCCCTGGATCGCCGAACTGCGCGGCGTGCACGCCTCGTTGCACCGCGAGGTCTGGGCTCTGGACCTCACCTCGGACCTCGGCATCCCGGTCTTCGCCGCGCTGTCCCGGCGCACCGACAAACCCGCCGAGGACATCGTGCTGGGCTTCGGCGCCCACTTCGACCCCCGTGTCGCCCTGCGCCGCGCCCTGGCCGAGACCAACCAGCTGCTGCCGCCGGTGCTCGGCGCCCGCCCGGACGGCACCGGCTACGCCCTCAGCGACCCCGAGACCCTCGGCTGGATGCGCACCGCCCGCGCGGACAACCAGCCTTACCTGCTGCCCGATCCCGCCGCGCGCCCCGTACGCCCCACAGACCACCCGTATGTGCCGCGCGCCGACCTGCTGGAGGACATCGCGGCCGCCGAGGCGGTCGTCGCCCGCGCGGGCCTGGAACTGCTCGTCCTCGACCAGACCCGTCCCGACGTGGGGCTGCCCGTGGTCCGGGTGATCGTGCCCGGCCTGCGCCCGCACTGGGCCCGTTTCGCGCCCGGACGGCTCTTCGACGTCCCCGTGCGGCTCGGCAGGGCCGCCGCCCCGACCCCGTACGAGAACCTGAACCCCGTACCGCTGTTCCTCTGAACCCGCCCGCCGCCGACCTGGAATCGACCCCTTGCTGATCGGCCACCTTGCGGGACTCCAGCTCACCGAGCTGTGGTCCCTGCGCGACGACACCTTCCTGCACCTCGACTGCGACCCGTCCGATCCGCCGTGCCCCGTCGTGCTCGACACGCGCTGGGGAGAGCTACGGCTCGACGCGCCGGGCCCGGCCGTGCGGGAAGCCCTGCGGCGGATGCGCACCGGCCCCGTGTCGCTGCGCAATGTCGTCGCGGACTTCCCCGAGAGCGGGGTCGCCGAACCGGGCCGGGCGCTCAGCCCCGAGACGACCGAACTGCTGGCGGTGCTGCACCGGATCCAGCACGTGGTGGTGCGCACCCTCGCCGTGGGCTCGGTTCCGCTGCTGTCCGTCGTCCCGCTGTCCCCGCAGGCCGAGTTCGCCCCGCAGCCCCTGCCCCGGCACCTGCCCACGCGGCTGTCCCGGTTCACCGTGCTGCGCTACGCCCAGGGCGCGCTGCGCCTGGAGTCCCCGCTGTCCCACCATCGCGCCGAACTGCTGCGCCCCGAGGCGTCGGTGCTGCTGGCCCGGCTCTGCGGCACGCCCGCGGACGCCGCGGGGGCCGCGCCGCCCAAGGAGTGGGGCCCGCCCGCCCTGCCCGACGCCGTCGTGGACAGCGCCCTGTCCTACTTAATCGCGGCCGGCCTGGCCGTCCTCTCCGAGACCGGCCACGGCGGCGGTCCGGGCACACCGCCCCGGTTCGGCGAGGATCACGATCCGGCGCTGCTGGCCTGGTCCCCCGACGATCTGCTGCTGCACTCGCGCAGCAGGCTCGGCCGGCACGACGGCGATGTCGGTGCCACCTTCGAGCACGCCGCCCGGCTGCCCGCCGAGCCCGTCGTCAAGGCGGCACACGGCGCGCCGGCCATCCCGCTCCCCCGCCCCGAGCTGGCCGAACTGGCCCGCACCGGACCGGCGTTCAGCGCCGTCATGGAGCGCGGCCCGTCACTGTCGGTCGGCGCCGGAGAGCTGACCCGGGATCAGATCGGGTCGCTGCTTTACCAGGCGGCACGGGTGCGTTCGGTGTTCGCTTCCGGCCGCGGAGCCCCCGACGGCTACCTGCACAGCGAGCGCCCCTACTCCAGCCTGGGCGACACCTACGCGCTGGAGTTGTATCTGCTGTTCCCCTCGGAGCGGAAGAACGTCTGGCCCGCGCCCGGTGCCTACCACTACGACCCGGCGGCCCACGCCCTGGAGAAGATGGACGAGGTGCCCGAGGCGCTGGCCGAACTCGCGGTCATCGCCCAGGCCGAGGCACAGCTGGCCGACCCGCCCGAACTGCTGATCACCATCACCGCGCGCTTCCGCCGTGCGTCCGTCAAGTTCAGCGGCATCGCCTACGCCAACGTCCTCAAGGACGTCGGCGCGCTGCAGCAAGCTCTTTCCCTGGTCGCCACCGCCCTGGGCCTCGGCTCGTGCCCCCTGGCCCTCGGGGATGCCGACGTCGCGGCGCGGGCGCTGCGACTCGACTGGCGCACGGAGTCGAGCGTGGGCGAGTTCCTGATCGGCGCACCCGCGCCGGCCGGGGCCGGCGCCGATCCGAGCGCCGCCTAGCAGCTGCCCTCCGCCGTACCCGGACCATCACATCAACCGGTCGTCAGGGCATGGCGAGCCGGAGCCGTGTGTGGTTAGGCTGCCTCACGAGTCAGGAACACCCGGTGGCCGCCGTCGCGACCGCGCCCGCCGGACATGTCACGGGGGAGGATCACTACATGGTTTCCGGCTGTCCGCCACAGGCCAAACCGAACGCGTCCCAGGTCGGCGACTCGAAGCGCATGGCGCCCAGACTCGCCATGACTATCACGACCGTGGTGCTGTGCGCCTTCTGTTTCGTCGCGGTCACCTACGAATTGAGCTCCCGGCCCTCCGTGGACGCCTTCACCGAGGCCATGGTGCTGCTGCTGGTGATATTCGTGGTCCAGCTGCAGATCTCCTTCCCCCGGTTCGTGCCGGTCCTCGGCCAGCACCGGCTGATCCTGCTGCTCGTGCAGTCCCTGCTGACGTATGTGCCCTTCCTTTCCTACGGGCAGGCATGGCTGCCGCTGCCGGGGCTGCTGGCCGGGTCCGCGCTGCTGGTGCTGCCCGACGTCCTCGCCTGGCCGGCCTTCGCTCTGATTGTGGCCAGCACCGATGTGCTCCAGTTCTTCGTCGGGCTCGGCTGGCGCGACGTGTCGTACACCACCGTCTCCACCCTCCTGACCGGCCTGGTGGTCTTCGGCCTGTCCCGGCTGACCGACATGGTCACCGAGGTCCACCGGTCCCGCGCGGATCTGGCCCGGCTGGCCGTGGACCAGGAGCGGCTGCGCTTCGCCCGGGATCTGCACGATCTGCTCGGCTACAGCCTGTCGACCATCACCCTCAAGTGCGAGCTGGCCTACCGCCTGCTGCCAGGGCAGGCCGGCCGCGTGCAGCAGGAGCTCACCGAGATCCTGCGCACCTCGCGCCAGGCGTTGTCCGACGTACGCGCGGTGGCCAGCGGCTACCGGGACATGAAGCTGTCCACCGAGGTCGCCGGCGCCGAGTCCATGCTCGACGCGCTGGACATCACCACCACCACGCACGTCACGTGCGGGACACTGCCCCGCGAGGTGGACACCACCTTGGCCACGGTCCTGCGCGAGGGCCTGACCAACATGCTCCGGCACAGCAAGGCCGCGCGCTGCAGGATCACCGCACTGCGCCGGGGCCGCACCGTCACGTTCCGGCTGGCCAACGACGGCGTCGACGGGTCCAGGGGGCACCTTCATCCGCTGGCGTGCGAGGAGGGCAACGGCAACAGCGGGATCCGCAACCTCGCTACGCGCATCGAGGCGATCGGCGGCACGCTGACCGCGGGAAGCCGATCCGACGGCTGGTTCGTCCTGGAAGCCGTCATCCACCTCACCGAGACGACCGTGGAAGAGACCGGCCCCGAGGGTGTCGAGGCCGGTGACCCGCGGCTGGAAAGGGTGGGCGCCGACGCGCGCGAGGGCTGACCGGCGCCCCGGGTCTCACAGCCAGCCGGCCTCGCGGGCGATGCGGATGGCGTCCACGCGGTTGCGGGCGTTGAGCTTGTTGACCGCGGCCGTCAGGTAGTTGCGTACCGTGCCCGCCGACAGGAACAGTCTGGCCGCTATCTGCCGCGCCTCCTCGCCCTGCGCCGCGAGCCGCAGCACCTCCAGCTCCCTTCCGGTCAGCGTGGTCGCCTCCGGCTCCAGGGCGGCCAGCGCCAGCGACGGGTCCACCACACGCTCACCGGCCGCCACCGAGCGGATCGCAGCGATGAGCCGGTCCGGTTCGGTGTCCTTGAGCAGGAAGCCGGAGGCGTGCGCGGCCACCGCCCGGCGCAGGTTGCCGGGGCGGCCCAGGCTGGTGAGGATGAGGGTGCGGCAGCCGGGGACCGCGGTGTGCAGCTCGCCCGCCGCGGTGATGCCGTCCGTACCCGGCAGATCGATGTCCAGCACGGCGACGTCAGGCCGTTCACTCTTCGCCCGGGAAACGATGTCGCTGCCGTTGGAGAGTTCCGCAACAACAGCGATATCGTACTCCAGTTCGATAAGAGCCACCAGGGCTCTCCGGAGCATGTGCAGATCTTCGGCAATCAGGACCCTGATCATTCGTCTCCCCCGTGGACCACATATGGCACGTGCAGGGCACGTGTGTTCGTCATTATGCAGTCCCGAACATCCACGGAAAGGCGAGCCGCCGTATTCACCCGTGCAGCGCCCCCTCCACCGGTGCATACCGCTCAACGGGCCGTACAAGTCAGGCGCCTTGCCGGCCCAGCAGATCCACCACCTGCCCCAGGAAACCCGCGTCCAGCATTGTCCCGACCGAGGTGTCCTCCTCCCCTCCGTGGCCCGCGTCCTGGCACGCGATGCTCACCAGATAGCGGTCTTTGGAGGTGCGCCCGCCGTTCAGCTCCAGCCTGAAGGTGCCGAAGGACCACTCCCCGTGCGAGGCCGCCCCCCCGTCCGGCGTCTGCAGCTCCCGCCCCCCGGGGCCGAAGCCGAACTGGGTGAATCCCAGCCGCATGCCCTGCCCCAGCGCCTTGGTGTAAGCCTCCTTCAACGTCCACGTCCGCAGCAGCTCCGCTTCCTGCTCGGGTCCGGCCAGATCGGTGAGCCGCGCGCGCTCGGCCGACGTGCACATCTGCCGGTACACCTCGGAGTACCGCAGCCTGCGCCCCGCCAGCTCGGTGTCCACCCCGATCCGGCCGAGCCGGTTGAGGCCCACCACGACCAGGTCGAGGGTGTGGCTGAGGCTGACGTCGATCTGGTCACAGCCGCGCAGGTACGGCCTCCCGCCGGGCTTGTACGCCAGTTCCACCGCGTCCGGCAGCACGTCCAGCGCGGCGCTCGCGGCATGCCGTACGAGCATCCGGGAGACGGCGAAGCGGTATCTGACCTCGGGTTTGGTCAGGGTGTTGAAGCGCTGCCAGTCGCGGTTGCCCAGCAGCGAGCGCAGTTCGGGCCCGGCGGCCACCACGGACCGCCACTGCTGCCAGTTCGCGTACACCACCGCGTTGCCGAAGAACGCCACGGATTCGCGGACGCGCAGCCAGGGGCCGTGCGGACCCTCCATCAGGATTGGTGCGGTGACCGAGCCGCGCCCCGCCATCAGGCGGCCCTTCCTGTCCGTGCGTGCCCGCCCGGCGCCCCGCCGGACCCGTCGAGTGCCGCGCCGTGCAGGTCGTAGCCACGCCCGGTGCGCAGACGGGCCACCGCCTCGCCGTACACCCGCTCCACACAGTCAGGCGGTGCGTCGGGGAGCCTGATGCCCAGGCGTCCGGCGAGCCTGCCGAGGGCGAGGACCAGCCACGCCGGGTCGGCGAGAAAGGGGTCCGTGCCCTCCTCCAGGCGCACCCAGTGGCCCAGCGCGGCCCCGGCGGCCGCCACCATGACATAGCGGTCCGTCAGCGCGGCCCACTGCGCACTGGCCGCGAGCGTGCGGCTGTCCAGGACCACCGCACGGAACCGGTCGCGCAGCTCGGCCAGTTCGGCCACGAACGCCTCGGCGATGGTGCACAGCAACGCCCGGGTCCCGTCGTCCCCGTGGCCCGAGTGCGGACCGCCGCCGTCCCCCAGCCGGCGCACCGCGCCGAGCAGCGCCGCGACGAGCCGGTCCTCGCCCCCGGCCACCGCCAGCGACTCCAGCGCGAGCGGCGCCAACGGCTGCCGGGTGGCGAACAGCAGGTCCGGCGGGTCCTGCGTCACCCCCCACGACCGGCGCGCGAGGAGCGGAAGCTGCGGGATGAGCACCGCCTGGCAGGCCGCCGTGCCCATGTGCCCGAGCCCGGCGGCGGGCAGATCGCGCAGCAGCTTCTGCAGGAATCCGTGCACGCTGTCCCGGCGGTAGCCTGAGGCGCCTAGCACGGTGCCCAGTTCCTCCAGGTCCTCCCGGACGAGATCGGGCACCAGGTACTTGACCGCGGCGGCTCCCAGGTGAGCGCTGTCCGGGAACACGTGCAGGGAGCGCAGCACCGCGGTCGCCATCGCGTCGCACAGCAGCACATCGGCGAACACCGCGGCCAGCACGGCCCGTTGGCGCCTGCCCGCACCGCCCTCGCGGCCGCTCAGCACGGTGCGGACAGCCGCCCTCAGTACGGTGTCGGCGGCGCCGAGCAGCACGGAGGAGACCAGCGAGCGGTTGAGCTGGAAGGTGCGCAGCGCCAGCTGCATCCCCTGGCCCGGCTCCCCCACCAGGGCGTCGGCCGACACGGGGCAGTCGGCGAACTCCAGTCCGGCGAACCGGCAGCCGCGCATCCCGGTGCTCAGCTTCCTGGGCAGGACGCGTAGTCCGCCCCCGGTCACCGCGTTGGGCTCCAGCAGCAGCACGGAATGACTGGTCGGTCCCCGCCCCTGCCCGGTCCGGGCGTACACCACCAAGGCCCCGGCCCGTTCGGCGTTGACCACGCCGTCCTTGCGGCCACTGAGCAAGAATCCGTGCGCGCCGGGACGGGCGACCAGTTCGCCCTGCCACATGGTGTTGCCGTGCGCGAGGCTGTGGTGCACGATCCCCGTCCTGCCGCCACCGCACATCAGTGCGGCGAGCCGCGCCCGCTGCTCTGGCGAACCGGCGGCCCAGACCGCCGACGCGGCGAACAGCGAGGTGATCCCGTATCCGAATCCCAGCGCCACATCGCGGCGGAACACCGGACGCAGGACGCGGGCGAGCACATCTGCCCGCGCCAACCGCCCGCCAAGCGCCACGGGGACGAACTCGGCACCGAACCCGACCGCGTCCAGTCGCCGTTCGGCCTCCGCCGACAGCTCGAACCTCTCGTCCGCCGCCAGCAGGGCCGCGAACCCGACCGGATTCTCGGCGTCGTCAGGGTCCCCGAGGGCGTTCTCCACTTCCGCGATCCGGCGCCGCACCCCGGCCTCGGCTTCCGTCACTGCCTTGTTCATCGGAAACTCCTCGTCGGAAGCCAGTCGCACAGCTTCGCCAATTCCCTCGCGAGTTCCCGCTCCACTGCGCTCAGCGGGGCATCAGGCAGCAATCGCTCCGGATGCCCGGGCGGCGGCCCGGCGAGCGGCTCCCGCGCACCACCGTGGGGAAACTCCCGCGCACCGCCTTGGGGAAATCCGCCCAGCACCACCTCGCCGAACTCCACCAGCACCCGCCACACACCCTTCGCCCCAAGTACGGTCCACAGCGCCAACCATCGCCCGACACATCGGAAAACCAACCGGCTCACCCCCATCCACCTACAGACCCCGTCACCCTGCCTTCACGCGCTAGACCCCCGCTCGACCACGGGACCCGGCCCACTCGTTCCTCGGTCCACGCGCCGACTACATGGAGACCGCCGTAGGAAACCTGTGGAGCGGCTCGCCTGGATCGTCCGGATAGCAGTTCCGGTACGCGTTTGTGAGGGACGCGTTCGTGAATGACGCGTCGTCATTCACGAGCGCGAAGGTCAGCACTCGCTGTGGCTGGCGTTCGCGAAGATCCCGGCCAGTTGGATGGCGGGGCGCGGCGAGGACACGGGGACCGCGTGCCTGGAGTACGTGGAGCAGAACTGGACCGACCTGCGCCCGCTCAGCCTGGAGCCCGGTTCTTTCCAAGTGATCGCGTGTTCCCGGCGGCGCTGCTGCACCGCCTGCCCCTGGAGGTGATGGTGGTACGACCGGAGAGGGTGCTGCTCTGGCACGGCGACCTCATCGCGCGCCGCCACGCAGCCGTTCCACCGAAATGCGTGTCCCGTAGGTCACTTTCGTGTGGTGCTCCTCGGATCACATTGTCAGTGGCGGCTGCGACGCTGCCGACATGACCCCTTGGAACCTGCTCGTCCGTCTTCGTCTACCAGGCCGCTCGCCGTTGGAGGAGTGCATGGTCCCCAAGCACGCTGGTGTAGAGGCGGCGGACATGGCATCCCCCCATCGTTTCGATGGCAGTGGTCACGAGAGCTGGGTCCGCGAGCGCGGCGGACCGCAGGTCGATGATCTCCTCCCGCGAAATTGCACAGCAATGTCGTGTGCCCCCATGCCCTGGTCGCTCAGCGGGCGGAGCGCGAACGCGAGGCGTCGCAGTCCCTCGGATTGTGTCCAGCCGACCGGCGGGCGGACCTTACGGGCAATAGCGATAACCCGCATCACCTGGCGGACGGAACGTCGTCGGCGGGAAGCGTGCGTTCCGCTGCCCGCCGACCATGACATTTGTCCTGTCGGATTGTTGAGCGGTGACACTGCCGGTGGCACCCGCGTCTTCGCGAAGCTGAGGCCACGAAATCGAGCTGGTACGGCGACGCGAAGGCGGCGGAGATGACCGAGAACTACTCCCCTCGTAAGGAAATGCTCAACAACTTCAAGCCCCTTGTCCTCGACATCGGCTTGCCGCTGGGCTCCTACTACCTGCTGCACGACGCCTTCGGTGTCGACCTGTTGCTGTCGCTCGCCCTGAGCAGCGTTCCCCCGGCGGTGCGCACGTTGTACGGGTGGCTACGGGACCGCTCGCTCAACGGCCTGGCCGCACTGATGCTGGTGATGAACATCGTGGGCATCGCCTTGTCCTTCACCAGCGGCAGCCCCCGGATCATGGTGGCGAAGGACTCCGGTACCAGCAGCGTCTTCGCGATCGTCCTCATCGTCTCGGCGTTCTCGGGCAAGCCGTTGATGTCGGCAGGTCTGCGGCCCTGGCTGGTCAAGGGCAACGCCGACCGGGCCACCGCCTTGGACCGGCTCACCGCCACCTCGGCACGGTTCCGGCGGATGGATCGGAAGTTCACCCTCATATGGGGCGCGACGCTGCTCGTGGAGTGCGTGGCGCGGGTGATCGGGGCGTTCACCCTGCCGGTGGCGACCATGGTCTGGCTCTCGAACGTGCTGCTGATTGCCGCCATCGTCCTGGCCAGCGTGGTCGGCGGCGCCGTCGCCGCCGACCCCATGGAGAAGATGATCGACGCCGAGCTGGCGCCCACCCTCACTCCCCAGCCCGCCTGATGCGCGCCGTCCCCAAAGCGGCGCCGGGAACGCAGCCCCGAGAAACCCACCCAGCCAGCGGCCGGGGACGAAGCCCTCAGAAAGAGAGGGGCTCCGGGGGCTGGGCCCCCGGAGCCGTCGCCGTGATAACGGACCGTATGTCAGTACACCGGCTTTTCGGGCTCGATCTGGTTCACCCACCCGATCACGCCGCCGCCCACATGGACCGCGTCCGCGAAGCCCGCGTTCTTCAGGACCGCCAGGACCTCCGCGGAGCGCACGCCAGTCTTGCAGTGCAGGACGATGCGCTTGTCCTGGGGCAGGTCCTGGAGGGCGTTGCCCATCAGGAACTCGTTCTTCGGGATCAGCCGGGCGCCGGGGATCGACACGATCTCGTACTCGTTGGGCTCGCGGACATCGATGATGTCGATCTTCTCGCCCGCGTCGATCCACTCCTTGAGCTGCCGAGGAGTGATCGTGGAACCGGCGGCGGCCTCCTGGGCCTCCTCGGAGACCACACCGCAGAAGGCCTCGTAGTCGATCAGCTCGGTGACCGTCGGGTTCTTGCCGCAGACCGCGCACTCGGGGTCCTTGCGAACCTTGACCTGGCGGTACCGCATCTCCAGGGCGTCGTAGATCGTCAGCCGCCCGACAAGCGGGTCACCGATCCCGGTGAGCACCTTGATCGCCTCGGTCACCTGGATCGAGCCGATCGACGCGCACAGCACGCCCAGCACGCCGCCCTCGGCGCAGCTCGGAACCATGCCGGGCGGCGGGGGCTCGGGGTACAGGCAGCGGTAGCACGGCCCGTACTCGCTCCAGAAGACCGACGCCTGGCCGTCGAAGCGGTAGATGGAGCCCCACACATACGGCTTGTTCAGCAGCACGCATGCGTCGTTGACCAGGTACCGGGTGGCGAAGTTGTCCGTACCGTCGACGATCAGGTCGTACTGGGCGAAGATCTCCAGCACGTTGGAGGAGTCCAGCCGTTCCTGGTGGAGGACGACGTTCACATACGGGTTGATGCCCAGCACCGAGTCCCGCGCCGACTCGGCCTTGGAGCGCCCGATGTCGGACTGGCTGTGGATGATCTGACGTTGCAGGTTCGACTCATCGACCTCGTCGAACTCGACGATGCCGAGCGTGCCGACGCCCGCCGCGGCGAGGTACATCAGCGCCGGGGAGCCAAGGCCGCCGGCGCCGACACACAGCACCTTCGCGTTCTTCAGCCGCTTCTGCCCGTCCATCCCCACGTCGGGGATGATCAGGTGACGGGAGTACCTGCGGACCTCGTCAACGGTGAGCTCGGCAGCGGGCTCAACCAGGGGTGGCAGCGACACGGGGACTCCGTTGGTCGGTTTGTCGATACGGTAGGGCTCACCCCCGCGCGTGCGAGGGAGGGCGCCTTCCTCGTAACACTGCCACGTCCGTCGACATTCCGAGACACCCGTTCCGATGTGCGAGACGATTCACGCTCATATGCCGGGCAGAGCCGGATACGCGGGCGAAATCCCCTGCCTCACCGACTGGGCGGCGACTGGTTGCGCAGTATTTCCACCGCTTCGTCCCAATAGCTGGGCGGCTCGCGCCAGGGATCCACACCACCCGCGCCGTCCTGGTCGGTGAAGTGCACCGTCGCCGCGCCCTGCCAGCGGGCGATCCGCATCGCCGTCTCAAGATGCGGTCGCGGCACGCTGTGCACCAGATGGCAGAACCGCTCCGGCGGGTGCTCGGCCGTCCATGGCGGCGCCTGCGACCAGCGGTACCGCGTCCACGGTCCGAGATAGGTCACCAGCTGGTCGGCCGCCTCCGCATAACCGGGATAGGGGTGTATGCCATGTCCCAGCACCAGATGGCTGTCCGCGCCGTCCGCCATGGCGTGCAGCGTGGCCGCCACCCGGCGGCACTCCGGCAGCCAGTCGCGGTCAGTGGGCGCCCGGTCGAGGTAGAAGCCGGTGATCCCGTACCAGTCCATGAAGTGGTGTGCGTCACCGACCAGTTGCGCGAAGGTCCGCCCGCCGTACGCGGTGTTGAGCCGCCCCAGCACCCGCACCCCGGCGTCCCGCAGCCGGGTCACCACCTCCGCGTACCGGGGATCGCGCCGCCGCCCCGGGCCGTCCACCAGATCCACCACCACCCAGTGCAGCGGCGCCCCGGTCTGGGCCAGCTCGACCCACTCCGCGGTGGCCGCGGTGGCCCGCATCGGAACACCGAAGCCCGCCAGCATGGCGCCCGACGTCAGATGCGGCATGCCGCCTCCATCCAGATGTCCGCCAGCGACTCGTCGAGCCCGATCCGCGGCCGCCAGCCCAGCCGGTCCCGCGCGGTGCGCACATCGGCCTGCTGCCAGGCCCCGCAACCGTCCGGGTAGGGGGCGGAGCCCGCGCTCGGCGCCACCGCGGCCTCGTCGAGTTCGTGCAACGCGCCACCGAACCCCGCGGCTCGCGCCAGATGGGCGACGGCGTCCCGCAGCCGGACCGCCCGGCCGGTGCCGATGTTGACCACGCCCTGCGCGGCGGACAGCGAGGCGGCGTGCACGGCGCGCGCGATGTCCCGCACGTCCACGAAGTCCCGCTGCATGCCGAGGCCGCCCAGCTTCAGATCGCCGTCGCCGCTCTGCATCGCCCGGCGCAGCGCCTCGGCCAGCCGCCCCAGCGGGGAGGCGGCCGGGGTGCCGGGGCCGACCGGCGAGAAGACCCGTAGCACGATGGCGTCCAGTCCGGAGCCGAGGACGAGCTCGGTGGCGGCCAGCTTGCTCACCCCGTACGGTCCGCCGGGGCGCGGCACCGCGTCCTCACCGGTCGAGGAGCCGGTGGGCGAGGGGCCGTACTCCGAGGCGCAGCCGAGGTGCACCAGACGGGCGCCGCAGCAGCTGCGGCGCAGCGCCTCGCAGACCGTGGCGACGGCCACCGTGTTCTGCCGGGTCAGCTCGCGGGCCCCGCCACGGGTGGCGCCCGCGCAGTTGACGACGACGCCGGGGTGCACCGCGTCGAGGAACCGGGCGAGCGCGCCGGGGCTGCCGGTGGACAGGTCGAAGCGCACGTCGGAGTCGTCGCGGCGGCCGAGCGCGGTGAGTTGGACGGCGGGGTCGGCGAGCAGGCGCTCCGCCACATGGCGGCCGAGAAACCCGTCGGCGCCAAGCAGTAGCACTCTCATCGGGCGCCGCCCTGTTCGCCGAGGGAGACCACCGCGCGGTCGCCGACGGCCCGGGAGGCCGCGAGCGCCTGGTCACCGACCGTTCGGCCGCCGGGACCGCTCGTTCCGGCAGGCCGCTGATACAACATCATTTCTCTTGCTCCTCAAGGGACTTGCGTAATCCGCTGGATGGCTCACCGGACCACTGCCCGGTCGGCGAGGGCAGGGCGGACGAGGGTGATGGCGCGGTCGCCGATGTGCGCGCTGGCACGGCCGAGGGCGGAGATCGCGTACCCGGTCACGGCGACGGCGGCGATGGCGCACGCCACGGCCTGGACGGATCCGGGTCCCGCGGTGGCGATCAGGGCGCGCACAGGCGTGCCGCAGGCCCGTAACGCCGGTACGCGGCCGAGCAGTTGTGCGCCGAGGGCGGCCGCCTCGATGGCGCAGGCGCCACCGGTACCCGCCACCGCGGCGGAGGGAAGGCCGTGTACGGCCAGGAGTCGGGCGGTGAACAGCAGCAGACCGAGCGCCACGCAACCGCCCAGCGCCACCGGATCGGGCCGTACGCCATGGGTCAGCACCAGGTAGCCGGTGGCGAACAGCGCGGAGAGCACCAGGGCGAACAGGCCGAGCTCGGCCAGCAGGGGCGGCCGCGTCCCGGCGGCGAACTCGGCCAGCCCATGGCTTTGGGCGAGCACCGACCGGGCTCGTCGCGCGAACCGGCGGGCACACCAGGCAGCGGGCGGCAGCGCGAGGGCGCAGGCCAGGAGCCCCGCGCTGGTACCGGGATCAAGGGGGGCGGCGTGGGTGGTCAGTGACCACGGTCCGTAGAGCGCGAAGGCGAGCAGCCAGCAGGCGCACCGCCCGGCGCCGGAAGCGGGTGCGGCCCGCAGCGGCCCGCGTCGCAGCGCGGTACGGGCGGCGAGGAGGACGAGCAGCAGGGTGCCGCCTGCGATGACGGCGGCCCGGGCCGGGAGGGCGTGGGCGGCGGCGATCCCGGCCGCGCACACGGCCCCGGGCAGCAGATGCCAGCCAAGCTGACCTGGCGTCAACTGCGTTGCGTCGGGCTCCTGGTGCGGTGCGTCGGCGGGGGTCGCCCGTGGTACGCGTGCGTACAACTCCTCCGCGAGGGAGAAGACGTCCCGGTGCCGGAACTGGGCGGCGGTGCGGTCGGTGACACCGTGCGCCTCAAGACCGGCGGCGATCTCCAGCGGGTCGACCGCGGTGGCACACAGCTCGTAGTGCCGTCGTATCAGGAGCAGCACCGGATCTGCCGGTCCGCGGCGGCGCGCCGACGGCTCGACCGGTTCCGGCGCGGTATGGGGGCCGGTCATGCGTCCTCCCCGAGCGCGCCCACGGCGGCCGGTCGGCGGCGCGGCTCACGGACCGCCCAGGCCGGGGCGCGCTTGGCGCGCCCCGGGACGCCGGGCGCGGGGCGCCAACTGCCGGGCACATGCGCCTCGGGAGGCTGTGCGAAGGGCGCGGAGGCGGTGTGCTGGGCGGCGGGACGGCGGTGGGCCACGAGGTCGAGGTAGATCTCGCGGAAGGCGGTGGTGTTCTGCTCGGCGGTGAACAGTTCCAGTGCGCGGGCGCGGGCTGCGGCACCGAGGAGCGCGCGGCGGCGCGGGTCGCGCAGCAGTTCCGCGCACGCCTCGGCGAGGGCGCTCGGATTGCGCGGGGGAACGATCAGTCCGGTGCCGCCGATGACTTCGCGGACCGCGCCCACATCGGTGGAGACGGTGGCCCGTGCGCAGAACATCGCCTCGACCAGGGTGGTGGGGAAGCCTTCCACGACGCTGGAGAGCACCACGACGCCACCGGCCGTGTAGGCGTCGACGGGTGTGGGCACGTAGGGCGAGCCGATCTCGTCGAAGGTGACCGGGTTCTCGCCGGGGGTGCGGCTGTCCACGGCCTCGTCGGGGAAGAGTTGGGTGGCGAGCGCACGGCACTGCGCCAGGTAGTCGGCCCGGCCGCCGCCCGAGACGATCCGCAGCCGGGCGGCCGGCACCGCCGTGCGGACCCGGGCGAACGCGTGCAGCAGCGCCACCAGGTCCTTCGCGGGCTCCACGCGGCCCACCCACACCAGCGTCGGGTCGTCCTCCTCCGGCGCCCCGGCCTCGGCGGCCTCGCCGATCGCGGCGAGCCGTCCGGCGTCGATGCCCGGATGGACGGTCCTGATCTTCGTACGGGGCGCGCCGCAGCGCTCCTGCCAGCGGCGGATGTGGCCGTTGCCGGGGGTGAGCAGGGCGGCCGTACGGTAGGACTCGGCGGCCAGCCGCCGGTGCAGCGCCGCGAGCAACGCCCTCGCCCGGACGGGGAGTTGGTCGTGCTCGCGGTCAAGGTAGTGCTCGCGGAGCCGGACGGCGTACTCGGTGACCAGCAGGGGCGTACCGCCGTAGCGGGCGGCGAGCAGTCCCGGCAGGGTGGCCGGTCCGCCCGACGTGGCGTGGCAGAGGTCGGCGGCGCCCAGGGTGTGCTCGTCGTACCAGGGGGCGGACAGCGGGCGCAGGACGCGCTCCAGCGCCTCGGTCGCGGTCAGGAGGTCGTGGACGGTGGCGCAGCCGAGGAGCGGGTCTGCGCCGGGCGTCCGGCAGGCGGCTTCCAGGGCCCGTACCGCGGCTTCCGAGCGGAGGGCGGCGGGCAGGCCGGCGTGCTCACGGGCCAGGTCCGCGAGGCCGTAGAGGCCGTTGGCGAAACGGTCCGCCAGATCGGCGGAGCCGGGCGGGTCGGGACGTGCGGTGAGGGCGGCGGCCAACTCCTGGTAGCAGTCCAGGAAGCGCCGGCGCATCGCGCGTCCGCGCGGGGGGGTACGGTCGCTGCCGGGGGGCGGCCCCCACAGCGGGTGGGTGTGTACCGCCCGTACGCCCGGGTGGCGTTCCGCCCATCCTTCGGGGGTGTCCAGGGGGTCGCGGCACAGCGCGTACAGTTCGAAGTCCTGGTCGGTCAGGCCGCGGACCAGGCGGTCGCACCATGCCAGAGGGTCGCCCTTGGGGCGCCGCTTGGCACCCTCCGTCAGCAACGCTATGCGCATTCGCGCACCCCTTCGTGACCTGGGACAAGACGACGGGATTGACGCTATGCCGACATGACGGTGGCGCGGCGGACGGTTGTCCGCCGCGCCACCGAAAGGGGTGAACGGCCGTAACTTTCCCCCCGCCCCACCGTTCCGCGCGCTAACGCGCGCCATGTGTGCGCGCACGCGTTCGGGGGGCCATCCGGGAGTCGCGACGGGTTCGACACCGCCGGACCGCGCCGGCGAACCGCCTTACCCCGGAACCACCGCCCGGCGGGCGTCCCTGCGGGCTGCCGCCTCCGTGGGGTCGAGGACCGGTACGGCGGACAGCAGGCCCTTGGTGTAGGGGTGCTGCGGCGAGTCGTACACCTCGTCGGCGGTGCCGTGCTCCACCACGGCACCGCTCCGCATGACCGCGACCCGGTCGCTCACCTGCCGTACGACGGCCAGGTCGTGGGCGATGAAGACCAGGGACAGGCCCAGATCGCGCTGCAACTGCCCCAGCAGCTCGACGACTTGCGCCTGCGTCGTCACATCGAGCGCGGAGACCGGCTCGTCGCAGACGATCAGCCGGGGTTCCGGGGCGAGGGCGCGAGCGATGCCGACCCGCTGCCGCTGACCGCCGGAGAACTCGTGCGGATAGCGGTGGTACCAGTCGGGGTCGAGCCCCACCCGCTCCAGCAGTTCGCCGACCCGCGCCCGGATACGCCGGTCGTCCAACTCCCCGGCGGCCCGCAGCGGATCCGCGATGGACTCTCCGATACTGCGGCGCGGATTGAGCGAGGATGCCGGGTCCTGGAACACCATCTGCAACTCGTGCCGCAGCGGACGCAACGCCTTCTCCCCCAGCGTCCCGATGTCCCTCCCCCGGTACCGCAGTTGACCCCCGGTGGGGTCAAGCAGCCGCACCAGCATTCGCCCGAGGGTGGTCTTGCCGGAACCCGACTCGCCGACCACGCCCAGCGTCTCGCCCGCCCGTACGGTGAGCGACACGCCGTCCACCGCGGCCACCGTGGCGCCGCGCCGCCCGAACTCCCGCCGCAGGTCGACCGCTTCGAGCAGAACGCCGTCATCCTCGGCGGTCGAACCGCCGCCGGGGTGGACGTGCACCGCAACCGGAGCGTCCACCCGCGGCACCGCCGCAAGCAGTTCCCGGGTGTACGTCTCACGCGGGGTGCCCAGGACCTCGGCGACCGGGCCGCGCTCCACCGCGCGGCCGTCCTTCATCACCAGGACCTGGTCCACGCTGCCCGCGACCACTCCCAGGTCATGGGTGACCAGCAGCAGTCCGGCACCGGTCTCGGCACGCAGTTCGTGCAGCAGGTCGAGGATCTGCGCCTGGACGGTGACGTCCAGCGCGGTCGTCGGCTCGTCGGCGATCAGCAGCCGCGGCTCGCAGGCCAGTGCCATGGCGATCAGCGCGCGCTGCCGCATGCCGCCGCTGAACTCGTGCGGCCGGGACCGCGCCCGGCGTGCCGCGTCCGGGATGCCGACCCGGTCCAGCACCTCGACGGCCCGGGCCCGCGCCGCCCGCCGGGTCACCTTGCGGTGCACCCGGTAGACCTCGGCGATCTGGTCGCCGACCGGGTGGTACGGGTCGAGCGCGGAGAGCGGGTCCTGGAAGACCATGGCGGCCAACCCACCGCGTACCCGGCGCAGTTCGGTGTCGTCGGCGTCGACCACGTCCACGCCCGCGACCCGCACCGAGCCGCGCACCCGGGCACCGGTGCCCCGGTGCAGCCCGAGCAGCCCGAAGGCCACCGTGCTCTTGCCGGAACCGGACTCTCCGACGATACCGAGCGCCTGCCCGGCCTCCAGGGTGAAGTCCAGTCCGTCCACGGCCCGTACGAAGGAGTCCGCGACCGGGAACTCGACGGTGAGGCCGCTGACTTCGACCAGATGCTCGCTCATGTCAGCACCACCCGTCGGTCGGCCGCCGCGTAGAGCACGTCCGCGACGGCGTTGGCGAGTACCACGCTGAATCCGGTGACCAGGGTCACCCCGACGACGACCGGCAGGTCGAGGATGTTGACCGACGAGACGATCAGCTTGCCGAGGCCCGGAAGTCCGAACAGCGTCTCGGTCAGCACCGCGCTGCCGAACATGGTGCCGAGGTCCAGCGCGGACAGCGCGATCACCGGAGCGAGCGCGCCGCGCAGCGCGTGCCGGGTGACCAGCCGCCGTTCGCTGACGCCGTACGCCCGGAAGGTCCTGATGTGGTCCTCGGCGAGGGTCTCCAGCATCGAGGAGCGGGTCAGCCGGGCGTACTTGGCGGACTCGAGCAGCGCCAGGGACGTCCACGGCAACAGCAGTCCCCAGAACCACTGTTGCGGATCCTGGCTGAGCCCCACATAGGTGGGGAACGGCAGCCACTGGAGGTAGGCGCAGAACAGCAGGAGCAGCAGCAGCCCGATGATGAACACCGGGACGGCCGTTCCGGCCAGTGTCAGCGAGGTCAGCAGGCGTTCGGTGAGACGTCCGCGGCGCAGTACCGACAGCAGTCCGCTGCCGATACCGAGCAGCAGCCAGATCACCATGGCGCCCAGCGCCAGCGACGCGGTCACCGGCAACCTGTTCAGGATCATGTCGGTGACCTGCTCGTTGGTGCGGTACGAGATCCCGAGACAGGGTGCGTCGCAGTGCAGCACTCCCGCGCCCGCGCTGAAGTCGCGTCCCGCGAACAGCCCCTTGAGGAAGTGCGCGTACTGCAGGTAGACCGGCTCGTCGAGCCCCAACTGGCCGCGCAGCTGGTGCACTTGTACCGGGCTGCACTTCAGGCCGCAGGCCAGCTGGGCCGGGTCTCCGGGCGCGACGTAGAAGACCGCGTAGATGACCGCGGTGAGCGCGAACAGTACGGCGACCATGCCGAGGAACCGGCGGGTCAGGTATCCGGTCATGCCTCCCCCCGGTTGTCCGCGTTCGCGCCCGCGCGGCGTACGGGTGCGGCCACCGTCGCCGCCTGCGGCCCGGTGGCCGCCCGTGCGTCGCTCACGTCCGCTCCCTTGGTACCGACCTTGATCCGGGAGGCCGCCCGCGGATCGAGCGCGGTGCGCACCGCGTCGCCGACGACGGTGAACGCCAGTGTGGTGGCGAACAGCATCAGCGCGGGCAGCAGCACGTAGGCGGGGTCGGCGCGGAACCAGGTGGTGGCGCTGGAGAGCATCTGCCCCCACGAGGAGGTGGGCGGCTTGACGCCCACGCCGAGGAAGGACAGTCCGGCCTCGCTGACCACGTTGGTCGGCAGCAGCAGGGCCGCGTAGGTGATGACCGGCGCGGCGATGGACGGCAGCAGTTCGCGGCGGGCGATCCGCCAGCGTGAGGAGCCGCCGAGCCGTGCGGCGGCCACGTAGTTGAGTTCCTTGAGGGTCAGGGTCTGCGCGCGCACCACGCGGGCGGTGCCGCCCCAACCCAGCAGTCCGATGACCAGCATCAGCAGTACCGGCCGCGGGAAGCCGGAGGGCACCACGGCCATCAGCGCGATGGCGAAGACCAGCGAGGGCAGTGCGAGCATCACGTCGGTGGTGCTGCTGAGCAGTTGGTCGAGGAAGCGGTTGCCGAGGCCCGCGGTGAGCCCGACGACAACGCCGATCAGCACCTGTACGACCGTCGATCCCACCGCGACCAGCAGCGATATCTGCGCCCCGTACACCAGCCGGGCGAACACGTCGCGGCCGGTGCCGGGCTCCACTCCGAGCCAGTGGTCGGCGCTGACGCCGCCGAACGAGCCGATGGGCACACCGCCGGACGCCGAGTTGACCAGGGTGTCGTGGTACGTGGTGGGGTCCTGGCCCTCGATGGCGGTGAGCAGCGGCGCGGTCAGCGCGATCACCACCAGGGCGGCGAGCACGATGGCGCCCGCGAGGGCGGCGCGCCGCGAGCGCAGTCGCCGCCATACCTGGGACGCCCCGGCGGCCGGGGAGACCTGGGCGGTCTCCCCGGCCAACAGGCCTGCGGTGCCGCTCACTTGACCGCGACCTGCGAGACGTCGAGCACACCGGTCCAGTCACTGATCACCACGTTGCGGATGTCCTTGCCGTACAGCCGCTTGTAGACCGGGTGGAACAGCGGGACGACCAGTGCCTGCCGGCCGATCCTCTGGTCCAGCGCGCCCCACTGCTTGGCGGCGGTGGCATGGTCGGTGATCTTGTTGATGGCGTCGATCTCGTCGTTCACCGAGGGGTCGTCGAGCTGGGCGCTGTTGAAGTTCGACCCGTTGGTGACGATCTGCCGGCCGTCGAAGATCGGCGCGAGGAACGGCCCGCCGGACGGCCAGTCGGCGCCCCAACCGCTGAGGAAGAAGCCGGGTTCGCTGCTGACCGAGGTGACGGCCTGCCGGTAGCCGCTCTGCTGGAGGGCGTTGAGTTTGACGGTGATCCCGGCCGCCTTGAGGCCGTCCTGGACGGCGGTGGCGATGTCCGGGCCGTACTGGTCCGCGTTGGAGCTGGAGTGGGTGAGGGTGACGGTCAGACCGTTGGGGTAACCGGCCTCCTTCAGCAGCTCCTTGGCCTTGGCCGGGTCACCGTTCGGCCCCGCCGGGAACGGGTCGTACGGCGTGTAGCCGAAAGTGGGCTGGTTGGGCAGGAACGTGGTGGCCGCCTCGGCGAGCGAGGAGCCGCCCGCGGCGTTGACGACCGAGGTGCGGTTGATGGCGTAGGCGATGGCCTCGCGCACCTTGGGGTTGTCGAACGGCTTCACCTTGGTGTTGAACGCCAGGTAGTTGGTGTAGCCGAAGTGCCCGGTGCCGACCCGGCCCGCCAGCTCCTTGTCATTGCCGATCTGGGCCAGCTCGGAGGGGCCGAGGTTGGTGTCGGTGGTCACGGCGGCGGCGTCCGCGCCGGAGCCGGTGGACAGCCGCTGGTTGATCACCGCGGGGTCGAGCCCGGACTGCACGTCGATGGTGTCGGGGTACGCCTTGCGCTGGTCGTCGGTCTTGGACGACCAGTACGGGTTGCGCTTGAGGACGAGGTGGGCGCCGTCGTTCTCGTTCTTGACGACCTCGTACGGTCCGGAGGAGATCGGGTGCTCGGCGTACTTCACCCCGGTGTCCTTGGCCTTGGGCACCGGCGCGAACTGGGTCGCGGTGGCCAGGTAGGGGAAGTCGCCCTCGGGCTTGTTCAGGTGGAAGACGATCGTCCTGGCGTCCGGCGTCTCGATCGAGTCCAGGCCCTTGGGGTCCTTGTACGGCCCCTGGTAGTTCTCCGCGCCGACCAGCCAGTCACGGAAGTACGGCGGGCCGCCGGAGAGTTCGGGGGCGAAGGAGCGCTCGATGCCGTACTTGATGTCGCCGGAGGTGATCGGCGAGCCGTCCTCGTACTTCAGCCCGTCCTTGAGGTGGTACGTCCACACCGTGGCGTCCTTGGACGGGGTACCGGTGTCGGTGGCCAGGTCGGGGACGACCTTGGTACCGGGGGCGCCGTTGACGCGGGCGCGGGTGGTGAGGGTGCGGAAGACCAGCGAGGGAACGTTTCCTCCACCGGAGGTGTACTCACGCGCCGGGTCGAACCTGTCCTGGGGGTCCTGGTTGAGGATGGTCAGCGTGCCGCCGCGGTGCGGTGCGGCGTCCGCTCCGGCGTCCCCGCTCTTGGGGCCGCATGCCGCGGCCCCTCCGGCCAGGGCCACGGTGACGGCCGCCGCGCCGATGCGGCGGGGTATGCGGGGACTTCTGGACATGGGAAATGGCCTCTCGCTGCCGGAGTTGGTGCATGCGGAACGCGGGCAGCGGCAAGGTCGGAACGGAACACGCACTGCGCCCGCGCGGGAATCGGCGTTCCCCGTGGATGGGGAACGGGCGGGGTCAACGACAGTGAATGTCGGACACGCAGTGCTCGGCCACGCCGATGAGCGCCAGCTTGATCGCGGCGCGCTCGGTGACATGGCTTCTGTGCATGCCCAGAAGACTGAAGTATTTCTTTGGGAATGTCAAAGCAAGGCTGATGGAAGCCCGGGATTCCTCAGTTCTCGGCGGGGAACGGCCATGGATTCGGTCGGCAGGTGCGGCCGTCCGTGCTGAGGAACTTGGTCTGCTGCATCATGACCGGCGCCAGTGCGCCCTGCTTGTCGCACTGCTCGTGGTTGTGGCCGAGCCGGTGCCCCACTTCGTGGTTGATCAGCATCTGCCGGTACATGTGCATCTTGTCGGGGCCGTAGGTGTCCGAGCCCTGTGCCCAGCGATAGGCGTTGATCATCACCCGGTCGGTGGCCGCGGAGTCACAGGAGACGTTCTCGTCCAAGGTGTCGAGTCCCGACTTGGCGCACCACTTCCCGGTGGTCACCGGACTCGCCAACGTGATCACGAAATCCGGTGTTCCGGAGGAGATCCGCTCGAAAGTCCGAGTGCCGCCGTGCCCCCAACTCCGGTCGTCATTAAGGGTTTTCTGTACCGCGTCGGCGAATAGCCGCCCGTCCAACGGCAACCCCTGCTCCACGTCCACCCGGTACCGCAGCACCTGACCCCGGCCCGGCGCCGGATCGTGCCCCGGCACCGCGTCGAAGCCGCCGCCCAGCGCGAGCTTGGCGTCCAGCGGGTACCGCAGCGCCATGGCCTGGTCGTAGCCGGGCGTCGGGGTGACCCGCTGGTCGGAACGGGACGCCGCGCCGCCGTCGGCCGGCTTCCGCCCGGCGCCGCCCGGCGCCGCGTCAGCCGCGTTGTGCGGGTGGCCGCCACCGGTGAACCGTACGGCGAGCACGACGGCCAGCACGGTGGCCAGGGCGGCGACTCCGGCGGCGACGCGGCGGTTCGGGTTCCGCCCGCGCCGAGTTGACGGCCCGTCGGGTCGGCTCGGCTGCCGGGGGCCGGGCACCCGGGGAGCGGTGGGGGCGCCGGTGTCCGGTGGCGACGCGGCGTTGGGTTCGGCGGCGCGCGCCGGGGCGCGGCCGGTCGCGCTATGGCGTCCCACGAGGGCGATCAGCTCCTGTTCAGGGGCGCGTCGTCCACCCGGTGGTCCTCCGCGAGCAGGTCGCGCAGGGCCCTGGCCACCAGCTGCGGGTGCTCCATCATCGACACATGGCCGCCGTCCGGGATGGCCAGCAGCCGGGAGTCACGGAACGCCTTCGCCGCCCGCGCGGCCATCCGGAACGACACCAGCTTGTCCCGCCCGCCGTACACCAGCAGCGTGGGCGCCAGCACCCGCTCCGCCTGCCGCCACAGCGAGTGCTGCCCGCCGAGGGTGTAGGCGTTCACCAGTCCGCGTGTGGAGCGCACCATGGCGTCCCAGAAGTAGGGCAGCGCCAGCCGCCGCTCGTACTCCCGCGCGTCTTCGGCGAACTCCTCGGCGCTGATGAGCGAGGGGTCCCCGTAGCACAGCGAGATCAGCGCGTGCGTGCGCCGCTGCGTCGACCAGTCCCGGGTGGCCCGCGCATACAGCCGGGGCAGGCCGGGCACCGAGGCCAGCGCGGTGGGCCAGGCGGAGCGCTGCGGTGGCAGTTCCGGCAGCGCCGGGGAGACCAGGGTGAGGGTGCGCACCAGGTCGGGGCGCAGCGCCGCGATCCGCGTGGCGATGGTGCCGCCCATCGAGTTGCCGACCAGATGGACCGGCCCGCGTCTTTCCGACTCCAGCAGGGCGACCACGGCCCGCGCGTGGCCGTTGATCGAGTAGTCGCCGTCGTCCGGCGGCGGTGAGAAGCCGAAGCCGGGCAGGTCGACGGCCTCGCCGTCCACCTCGTCCGCCAGCAGTTCCATCAGCGCGGACCAGTTCTGCGAGGAGCCGCCGAGCCCGTGCACGAACAGCACTGGCGCCCGTCCGTCGGTGCGCGGCGCCCGGGACCGCACGGTCAGCGACAGGCCCGGCAGCGAAACCGTCCGCAGCGTCTCGCCGTCCGCCGTCGCTCCCGCCACCGGGACGGTCGGGGCCGGATCGGCCACTGCGGCTTCGGTCGACTCGGTCGAGGACATGGAGCAATATTACGAGCTGATCACGCCGCCCCAGACGTGACGGGACGTGTGGCAGCCCTCACACCGCCGGTGAGCGCTCTTTGGCTCGCATGCCACGCTGCGCTCGTGGGCACCCTCTCCTACGCTCGTAGCTAGGCTCCTACACGAGGTCGGTCATCGGCCGAGGAGGGTGTCATGTCGGAAGAACAGCTCACTGCCGATCTGGAGGCCAACGAGGCGGACGCCGCCGAGCAGCGGCTGGACGTTCTGGAGGACGACGAGACGGCGGCCGAGCCGGTCCCCGACGAGGCCAACGAGGCGGACGCCGCGGAACAGCACCGCCCGGTTCCCCTGGACGAAGACGACTACCGCTGACAGACGCCCCAAAGCGGAGGGGGCCCGCGGGCTCCCGGTACGTACCAGGGGATGAGATTCTGCGTCCGCCCCAGGCGCAGTCCCGTTACCGAAAAGTACGATGTCCAGCGCATGCGCGATATGCAGCGCATGCCGGCACACACTTCGCAGGACGTCAGCGCGACTATTTGGGAGGCGGCGTGACAGCCATCGAGCAGACCGAGGCGCGCCCGCGCGGGACGCGCCTGCCGCGTCGCGCCCGACGCAACCAGTTGCTGGGTGCGGCCCAGGAGGTCTTCGTCGCACAGGGCTACCACGCGGCGGCGATGGACGACATCGCCGAGCGGGCCGGGGTCAGCAAGCCGGTGCTCTACCAGCACTTCCCGGGCAAGCTGGAGCTCTACCTGGCCCTGCTCGACCAGCACTGCGAGGCGCTGGTGCAGGCCGTACGGGCGGCGCTCGCCTCGACCACGGACAACAAGAAGCGCGTCGAGGCGACCATGCACGCCTACTTCGCCTACGTCGAGGACGAGGGCGGCGCCTTCCGGCTGGTCTTCGAGTCCGACCTGACCAACGAACCGGCGGTCCGGGAGCGGGTGGACAAGGTGGCGCTGGACTGCGCCGAGGCGATCAGCGAGGTGATCGCCGAGGACACCGGCCTGGCCAAGGAGCAGTCGATGCTGCTGGCGGTGGGCCTCGGCGGCGTCTCGCAGGTCGTCGCCCGCTACTGGCTGTCCAGCGGCAGCCCCATCCCGCGCGACCAGGCGGTGCAGTTGCTCACCTCGCTGGCCTGGCGCGGCATCGCCGGCTTCCCGCTGCACGGTGCCGAGGGCCAGCACTGACCACCCGTTCCGGGCAGTAATGTTGGCCGCGTACAGCGCGGTTTTGTCGCGCACACCGCCAGACCATCGGAGGGAAAGCCGTGGAGGTCAAGATCGGCGTGCAGAACGCGCCGCGCGAGATCCACATCGAGAGCACGCAGACTCCCGAGGAGATCGAGAAGGCCGTGGCCGCGGCCCTGTCCGGCACCGAGAAGCTGCTGGTGCTGACCGATGAGCAGGGCCGCAAGGTGCTGATTCCGGCCGACCGACTTGCCTACGTGGAGATCGGCGAGCCGTCGAAGCACCGGGTGGGCTTCGGCGCCCTCTGAGCACGCCCGCAGCCGACGTACGGCGGCCGACCCGGTGGGATGACCGGGTCGGCCGCCGTCCGTTTGGGCACCCCGCCGCCGTGGGTAGGACCGGAAGCGTCTGATTTACGACTGGTTACGACGTTGTGCCGGACGTAAGGGCCCACGGGAGGACTCATGGTCTGGGAAGCACTGGGCAGCGCGATCATCGGGCTGGGCGCGGCGTGGGCCGCCCTCCGGCTGTTCCCGCGCCGCTTCCCGTCCCGTGCCCTGACCCTGGTGACCGGCGTGGTGGCGGCGCTGCTCGGCGGCGTGATCACCCGCTTCGTCGTCGGCCCCGGCAATCCGGCGGTGACCCTGCTCGCCGCGCTCGGTGTGGGCGCCGCCATGCTCTCGCTGCTGGTCCGCGACCCTGGGCAGCGCCGATCAGCTGTGCCCAGGGCCGCTTGAGGGCCACCGCGCCGTCAGGACGCGAGCCCCAGCGCCGCCATTCGCTTGGTGTGCGCTTCGGTGATACGGGTGAACATCCGACCGACCTCGGCCAGATCGAATCCGTCGGCGACGCCGCCGACCAGCATGGTGGACAGCGCGTCCCGCTCCGCGACCACCCGCTGCGCCTGCGAGAGCGCCTCACCCATCAGGCGCCGCGCCCACAGCGCCAGTCGGCCGCCCACCCGGGGCTCGGCCTCGATGGCCGCCCGCACCTTCTCCACCGCGAAGGTGGCGTGCCCGGTGTCGTCCAGCACCGCCAGCACCAGGCCACGGGTGTCGGAGTCCAGGCGGGCGGCGACCTCACGGTAGAAGTCGCTGGCGATCGAGTCGCCCACGTACGCCTTGACCAGGCCCTCCAGCCAGTCCGAAGGCGCGGTCTGGCGGTGGAAGCCGTCCAGCGCGGCCGCGAACGGCTCCATCGCGCCGGTCGGGTCCTCACCGACCTCCGCGAGCCGGTTGCGCAGCCGCTCGAAGTGGCCGAACTCAGCCGACGCCATCTTCGCCAGCTCCGCCTTGTCCGCCAGGGTCGGCGCGAGCTTGGCGTCATCCGCCAGCCGCTCGAAGGCGGCCAGTTCGCCGTAGGCCAGCGCGCCCAGCAGGTCCACGACCGCGGCCCGGTACTGCGGGTCGGCGGCGGCGGTGTCCCAGTTCTGGGCGGCGATCCCGGTTGCGGTTGCGGTGCTCTCGTCAGGCGTCTCCATGGTGGGCACAATAGTCCGCCGACGGGGAGACGAAAGCCCCTGTCAGGCGCGTTCCAGCCGGGCCGCGCCGCCCGCACCCGCCCGGCGCGCCGAACATTTTCCCGAATCCAAACAAAACCCGTCCTCGGCGGCTGGGCGTTTCCGGGGTACAGTGATACAAGCCCGCCTAGTCTTCGCGGATTACGGCAGGCTTTCGCATGAATGCGGATGCCCGGTCGGTGGCCCGATCGGCTCCGAACCGACCGTCCTGCCCACCTCCCGGTGGGAGGGGCCCGCTCGCGGCACGTGTGAGGGCCGCGGTCCCGCGCTCCCGGCCGCCTACGGCCGTACGACACTCCGGCGCGGTCAGCATCCGGCAGACGGATGCTCGACCCCCCTCACAGCACAGTGCCGCGCTCATAGAAGAGGCAAGCATCCTGTCCACCACGACCTTCCGTGATCTGGGGATCCTCCCCGAAACCGCCGAGGCGCTCGAAGCCGTCGGCATCACCAATCCGTTCCCCATCCAGGAGATGACGCTCCCGGTCGCGCTGGCCGGAAACGACGTCATCGGCCAGGCCAAGACCGGTACCGGCAAGACGCTCGGGTTCGGCCTGCCGCTGCTGGAGCGGGTCACCGTCCCCGTTGACGTCGAGGCCGGGCGGGCCGCGCCCGAGGCGCTGACCGACAGCCCGCAGGCCCTGGTCGTCGTCCCCACCCGCGAACTGTGCACCCAGGTCACCAACGACCTGCTGACCGCCGGCAAGGTCCGCAACGTGCGGGTGCTGGCGATCTACGGCGGCCGGGCGTACGAGCCGCAGGTCGAGGCGCTGAAGAGCGGCGTCGACGTGGTCGTCGGCACCCCCGGCCGACTGCTTGACCTCGCGGGCCAGCGCAAGCTCGACCTGTCCGCGGTGCGCACCCTGGTGTTGGACGAGGCCGACGAGATGCTCGACCTCGGCTTCCTGCCGGATGTCGAGAAGATCATGGACATGCTTCCGAAGAAGCGGCAGACCATGCTGTTCTCGGCCACCATGCCGGGTCAGGTCATCTCGCTCGCCCGCCGCTACATGTCGCAGCCCACGCACATCCGCGCCACCGCGCCGGACGACGAGGGCGCGACCGTGGCCAACATCACCCAGCACGTGTTCCGTGCGCACTCGCTGGACAAGCCCGAGCTGGTCGCCCGGGTGCTGCAGGCAGAGGGCCGCGGTCTCGCGATGATCTTCTGCCGCACCAAGCGCACCGCCGCCGACATCGCCGAGCAGCTCGCCCGCCGCGGCTTCGCCTCCGGCGCGGTCCACGGCGACCTCGGCCAGGGCGCACGCGAGCAGGCGCTGCGGGCCTTCCGCAACGGCAAGGTCGACGTGCTGGTCTGCACGGACGTGGCGGCGCGCGGCATCGACGTCGACGGCGTCACGCACGTGATCAACTACCAGACGCCCGAGGACGAGAAAACGTACCTGCACCGCATCGGCCGCACCGGCCGCGCGGGGGCGTCCGGTACCGCGCTCACCCTGGTCGACTGGGACGACATCCCGCGCTGGCAGCTGATCAACAAGGCGCTCGACCTGTCCTTCCACGAGCCGCTGGAGACCTACTCCACCTCTCCGCACCTCTACGAGGCGCTGGGCATCCCGGAGGGTACGAAGGGCGTGCTGCCGCGCGCCGCGCGTACCCGGGCCGGTCTGGCCGCCGAGGAGATCGAGGACCTGGGCGAGACGGGTGGCCGCGGCCGTGGCCGCAAGTCCGCCCCCGCCGCCGAAACCGAGCGCCCGAAGCGCGAGCGCACCCCGCGCCAGCGCCGCCGCACTCGCAGCGGCGAGCCGGTCGTGGAGGCGGCGGAAGCGGCGGCCACGCAGGCCGCCGCTCCGGTTGCCGAGGAATCCGAGTCCCGTCCGGCCCCGCGCCGACGCCGCCGTACGCGTGGCGGCGGCGCCCTCGCGGCCACGCCGAAGGCCTCGGCCGCCGAGGTGGCGCCGAAGCCGGAGGAGGCCGCGTTGGCCGCGGTGCCCGCACCGGCCCTGGCCCCGGCCTCGGAGGAGGCGCCCCCGGCGCCGCGTCGCCGCCGCACCCGCAAGGCTGCGACCGCCGAGGTGGTGGCCGAGGAGACGGCTCCCGCCCCGCAGACGCCCGCCGAGGAGGCGCCCGCCCCGCAGACGCCCGCCGAGGAGGCGGCTCCCGCCCCGCGTCGCCGCACGCGCAAGGCAGCGGCCGCCAAGGTCGCGGACGCGGCGGAAGCTGTGGCCGAGGAGGCCGCCCCGGCACCGCGTCGCACCCGCAAGAAGGCCGTCGCCGAGGCGGTCGAGCAGGCTCCGGCTGAGGCGCCCGCGGCGGAGGCGGTGACCGAGGAGGCCGCTCCGGCGCCTCGCCGCCGCACCCGCAAGGCGGCGGCCGCCGAGGTGACGGAGGCAGTCGCCGAACAGGCCACCCCGGCACCCCGCCGCACCCGCAAGACAGCCGCCGCCAAGGCCGCCGAAACGGCCCCCGCCGAGGAAACCACCCCGGCAGCGCGCCGCACCCGCAAGGCCACCGCCAAGGCACCCACGGCGGAGGTAGCGACCGAGGAGGCCGCCCCGGCGCCTCGCCGCCGCACCCGCAAGGCGGCGGCCGCCGAGGTGACGGAGGCAGTCGCCGAACAGGCCACCCCGGCACCCCGCCGCACCCGCAAGACAGCCGCCGCCAAGGCCGCCGAAACGGCCCCCGCCGAGGAAACCACCCCGGCAGCGCGCCGCACCCGCAAGGCCACCGCCAAGGCACCCACGGCGGAGGCGGCGACCGAGGAGGCCACCCCGCGCCGCCGTACCCGGAAGGCCGCCGCCAAGGCGCCCGTGGAGGCGTGACGTTGGCACGACGGTGTGCCGGTTCCCGTGCGGGAACCGGCACACCTTTTTCCGTCCCGCCGCACCCGCCCCGTAGTCTCGCCGCATGAGTCGACCGCCTCTGCTTGAGCTGCCGCGATGCGTGCGCACGTACCATCTGCCGACCTCCCGTGGGTCGTTCGCCGTGTTGGACGCGGGGGACGCCCGGCGCGGCACGGCCCTTCTCGTGCCGGGGTTCACCGGTAGCAAGGAGGACTTCAACGGTCTGCTCGGGCCACTGGCCAAGGCGGGCTGGCGAGTTGTGGCCGTCGACGGCCGGGGCCAGTACGAGACCGGTGGCCCGCGCGACGAAAGCGCCTACACGCAGCGGGAGTTGGCGGCCGATGTGGTCGCGCAGGCCGAAGCGCTTGGCGCGGACCGGGTGCACCTGCTGGGACACTCGTTCGGCGGCCTGGTGAGCCGGGCCGCCGTACTCCTCAGCGGCGCCGGACCGTGGGCGTCGCTGACGCTGATGAGTTCGGGACCGGCCGCCATCGAGACCAGCCAGCAGCAGCGCACGAAGACGCTGCTGGACGCGCTCGCGGTGATGGACATGGAAAGCGTCTGGCAGGCCATGCGGGAACTGGACGTCCAGGAAGCCGGCCCGGCCGCCGACGCGTCGAGGCCCCGCGTCGAGCCGCCGGGGCTTGAGGAGTTCCTGCACCGGCGCTGGCTGTCGAACGTCCCCGAGCAGCTGATCGCCGCTGGCCGCCAGATGACCGCCGAGCCGGACCGGGTGGCCGAACTGGCGGCGGTCGAAGTGCCGAAACTGGTCGTCTCCGGTGAGGTGGACTACGCCTGGCCCGTCCCGTGGCTGGACGAGATGGCGGAGCGGCTGGGCGCCCGCCGTGAGGTGGTCGCGGGCGCCGAGCACTCCCCCAACGCCGAGCGGCCCGACGCGACCGCGGCCGTGCTCGACGCCTTCTGGGGCTCGGTCTGACCACGTCGGCAGTCCATCGTTAGCCGGTTAAAAAATTTCGTTAGCGTAGGGAATGTTTTCCTCGGTACATTCGTTGTACCCAGATGTAACGGGCACGACATCGTGGCGAAGCAGCCGCGAACTTCAATGAGGAGTGTCCGCCAGTCAGAACCCCGTGGTCGACGCGGGACGGACGAAAGGGAGAACTCATGCGCTTCGAGATCATGCGACTCGACGACGCCAACGGCTCGGCCGTGGACAGCACCGTGGTGGACGCCGCCTCCGTCAAGACGATCGTTCAGCAGGCGGCCGCCACCGGCCAGCGCCTCTACATCCGCCCCGCGGAGTAAGTCCGGACGAACGCGCAGCGCCCCGTACACCGTGGTACGGGGCGCTTTCGCATGAAGTGGCGGCGTCTCGGACTCCGCCGTGGTGCCTCAGCTTCCGCCGTGGATGAAGCCCATCACGCCGTTGGCCACCTGCTGCACCGCGATCGCCGAGAGCAGCATCCCGGACAGCCGGGTCACCAGCACCACGCCGCCGTCCTTGATCAGCCGGATGATCGCCAGCGAGTAGCGCATCGTCAGCCAGAGCACCAGGTGCATGGCGAGGATCGCCGCCCACACCGACATCTGCTGGCCCACACCGCTGGCGTGCTGCACGGCGAGGATCACCGTCACGATGGCGCCGGGCCCGGCGAGCAGCGGCATGCCCAGCGGCACGAGCGCCACGTTCACGTCCTTGGTCGCGGTCGGCTCGTCCGCCTTGCCGGTCAGCAGGTCCAGCGCGATGAGCAGCAGGAGCAGTCCACCGGAGATCCGCAGCGCGGGTACCGAGACGTGCAGGTAGTCGAGAATCTGCTGGCCGCAGACGGCGAAGACCGCGATCACGCCGAAGGCGACCAGTACGGCCTGGAGCGCCATCCGGCGCTGCACCTTGGCGGCGCGGCCACCGGTGAGGGCGATGAAGATCGGGGTGATGCCGGGCGGGTCCATGATCACGAACAGCGTGACGAATACCGACCCGAAGAGGGTGAGGTCGAACATGTTCAGTGGTGCTTTCCGCGGTCGGGGGCTGTGCGGCGGCGCGGCGGGGCGCGACGGGACGCTTCGGGTACGGGGGAAGGGAGGGCCGAGGTCAGGTAAGCGGCGCTAGATGGCGCTGATCGGAACTGCGCCGGTCGCCCGGCGGAAGATCTCCCGGTAGACCTCGGGGTCCGTGGTGTACTCGCCAAGGCGACAGGTCTTGCGGCTGCCGTGGTAGTCGCTCGACCCGGTGACCAGCAGACCCAGTTCACCGGCGAGGGCGCGCAGCCGGGCGCGAGCGGGCTCGTCGTGGTCCATGTGGTCGACTTCCAGACCGTCCAGACCGGCGGCGGCGAGTTCGGCCGTCACGCTCTCCGGCACGGTCTGGCCGCGCTTCGCGGCGGCCGGGTGCGCGAACACGGTGACCCCGCCCGCGCCCTTGACCAGGCGGACGGCGTCGAACGGATCGAGTTCGTGCTTCTCGACGTAGGCGCGTCCGCCGTTGGCCAGCCACTCGTCGGTGAAGGCGTCGGAGACGGTGGGCACGACGCCGAGTTCCACCATCGCGGTGGCCACGTGCGGCCGTCCCACCGCGCCGTCACCGGCGATCCGGGCGACCTGCTCCCAGGTCACCGGAACCCCGAGTTCGCGCAGCTTGGCGACCATGCCCTGGGCGCGCGGCACCCGGTCGTCACGGACCAGTTCGCGCTCGCGGGCCAGCTCGGGCTCGTCGGGGTCGAAGAGGTAGGCGAGCATGTGCATGCTGACGCCGCCGATCCGGCAGGACAGTTCGGCGCCGGTGACCAGGGTGAGGGGCTTGTCCAGCGCGCGTATCGCGGCCGTCGCCTCGGCGTGCCCGCCGACGGTGTCGTGGTCGGTGAGCGCGACGACGTCAAGACCGGCCGCCGCGGCGTTGTGCACCAGCTCGGTGGGGGTGTCCGTACCGTCTGAGGCGGTGGAGTGCGTGTGCAGGTCGATGCGCACGGCGCTGATCCTTCCACTGCCTCGGTACGGGGTGCGGTCGCAGCCGACTTCGGTCGGCCAGTACCGCCTTTGAAAGCCAAGGATAACGGCGATGGCAACCCGTAAATCCGAGGAGTCCACGCAGTGGGACGGAGCTCAGTCCAGCAGCCGTGGTGACAGCGCCCCGCAGGGCAGCAGGTCGATCTCCGCTCCCGCCTCCCGTAGGTCGGTCAGTATCAGCTCGTCGTACATCAACAGCCCGGACTGCTCCGGCCAGACGATCGCCCACAGCCACAGGCCGAACGCCTCGCCCGCGAAGACCGCCCGGTCGGCCGGGGCGTCCGCGACGTGCCACAGCGGCGTCGGGCGACCGGCGGCCAGCACCTTGGCGTGCGGCGGCTGGTCCACCGGCATACCCGGGCCGGGGTCGGGTCCGGGGATGCCCGCGTAACGGGCGCCCAGCCCGACCCCCAGTTCCTCCGCCACCAGCACCAGCTCCCCCGGGCCCCCGAGCGGCCCGGGCCCGGAGCAGGCGACGGCGGTGGCCCGGCCGCCGCTGCGGTCGTCCCCCGCGCAGGCGACTCCGGTGAACAGCCAGCCGACGGGCAGCGGCCAGGGCATCCACACCGGTACCCGCGCACGGCGCACCACGACACTGAGCGCCTCGACGCTCGGCGGCACGACAGGTTGCAGCGGGTGCACACTGCCGTGAACGTCACACTGCCATGAATCCGCGAAGAGGCCGGGCGCCCGCACCCGGCCCCCGCACTTTGGGCAACTGGGTTCGCCCCTCATAGCGCCCCACGGTCCTCTTCTTCTCGCCCTCGCGTCAAGGACGATCACCCGTCCGCAGCGAGTCACGGCGGCGGGCAAGCACCGTCAAGCGCACCGGTGGTGGCGGGCCGTCAGCGTCCGGACGCTCCGCACTGGGAGTTCGGGGGCCTGCCCCAAGAGGATCCGCCGCGACGGCGGCCGACGACAGCGGCGGACCGGCGGTGCAGAACCCGCCTAGTCCGTGAGCGGAACGGTGCCGCGGACCGGGTCGCGCAGGTCGGTTCCGGCGGACAGCCAGCGGTCGTGCAGCGCGGCGGCGCCGTGCACCCGCTTCCACGCGGCCTCGTTGGCGGTCATCGGGAGCAGCGGGAAGAACCGCACCGGCTCCATGGGCGGGTCGAGCGCCAGGTCCTCGACCAGGCCGCCGGACTCGGCGACCAGCACGGCGGAGAACGGCGCGCCCGGCCACAGCGGTTCGCCCACGTCCAGGGAGGCGCCCGGTGCCACCACGAGACCCTCGACCTGCGGGGAGGCGGCCAGTACGGCCAGCGGCCTGAGCACCTTGTCGGTGTCGGCGTACCCGGCCCGTACCGTCAGGACCAACTCGGCGCGCGGGCCGCGCACCGGGTCCGCGGTGACCGAGGTGGGATCGCCCATCGGCTGCCGGGACATGCCGAGGGTCGCATAACGCACCACGCCCGCCTCGGCGTCGAAGAACCGCAGCACCTCGATGCGCTCGGTGCCGAGGAAGGTCACCGCCGCCCGCGCGTCCGGTTCACCGAGCGCCGTGCGCAGCCGCGCCTCGGTCAACTCCACCACATCAGCCATGCGGCGAGCATAGATCGCTCGACAGCCGCCCCAGGGCGCGTGGTACCCGCTTGGTAGGGTTTGGGCGCCCGTCGTCCGCGAACCCGACGGCGGAACGTGGTGCTCCCCAGGGGGACCGGCCGGAGGAGGTGGGGCTGCGATGGATCCCAGTCGACCGTGCAGTACCGGCAGCCCTTCCGTACAGCGCCCGGCGTGCCCGCCGCTCGACGCGACCGCCCGCGCACTCGTTTGACGGCCGCTTCTACGCGGCCGCGTAGGAGCCCCAGATGCCGATGATCAACGGCCTGCGTTCGGCGGTACGCCCCACCGCGCGCAAGAGCGCCAGCCACGCACCGCGGAGCGCGCCCGCCGCGGCGAGCCCGGTGGTCGACTGCGCGGCGTACCTCGGTGGCCGCCGCCACACCGGGCGGCTCACCCCGCGCGAGGCGCTGGACCTGGTACGGGAGACCGGCGAGGGGTTCGTGTGGATCGGCCTGCACGAGCCGGGTGAGCGGGAACTCGCCGGAATCGCGGGCGAGTTCGGGCTGCATCCGCTGGCCGTCGAGGACGCGGTGCACGCCCATCAGCGGCCGAAGCTGGAGCGCTACGACGGAACGCTGTTCACCGTCTTCAAGACGCTGCGCCATGTCGAGCACAGCGAAGTGACCGCGGCCGGCGACATCGTGGAGACCGGCGAGGTGATGGTCTTCACCGGCCAGGGCTTCGTGATCACCGTCCGGCACGGTGACCACGGCGCGCTGGGCCCGCTGCGCCAGCGGCTGGAGGCCGAGCCCGAGTCGCTGGCCAAGGGGCCGGGTACGGTGCTGCACGCGATCGCCGACCAGGTGGTGGACGACTACCTACTGGTCGCCGAAGCCGTTCGGCAGGACATCGACGACATGGAGTTCGACGTGTTCTCCGACCCTGGCACCCGGCCCGCGGGCGGCGGCGACACGGCTGGGCGGATCTACCAACTCAAGCGCGAGGTACTGGAGTTCAAGCGCGCCGTCACCCCGCTGCTGCGTCCCACGCAGTTGTTGAGCGAGCGCCCGATGCCGGTGATCGACGCGGACATCCGGGAGTACTTCCGCGATGTGGCCGACCATCTGGCCCGGGTACATGAACACGTGACGGCCTTCGACGACCTGCTCAACTCGATCCTCCAGGCGAACCTGGCGCAGGCGACCGTCGCGCAGAACGAGGACATGCGGAAGATCACCGCCTGGGCGGCGATCCTCGCGGTGCCGACGATGATCACCGGTGTGTACGGCATGAACTTCGAGCACATGCCGGAACTGCGCACCCGCTACGGCTACTACGTGGTGCTCGGCGTCACCGTGCTGATCTGCGCGGCCATCCACCGCGGCTTCCGGCGCAACGGCTGGCTGTGACAGCCCTGTTCAGGCGCCCGACTCCGGCGGCAGCGGCTGGGGGCTGCGCTCGGCCCTGATGACCAGGACGAGCCCGACGAGGATCACCAGCAGCGCCGGGTAGGCGGCCACCGGCGGTAGCTGACCGAGCCACAGCGCCGCGACCAGCGCCGCGCCGGGGGTCTCCAGCAGGATCGCGGTGGAGGTGACGGAGGGGCCGAGGCCGCGTACCACCCGGTTGATCAGGGAGTGCCCGAGCAGTTGCGCGGCGACGGTCAGCGCGACCAGCTTCAGCCAGGTCTGCCCGGTGTATCCGCCGCCCAGTGACGTCCCGGACACCAGGCACACCACCAGCAGCACCACGGCCGTCGTGGTGTAGCAGACGAACGTGTACGCGGAAGTGCTGACCGTGCGCCGCACCTCGGAGCCGAGCAGCACGTAACCGGCCGCCGCGATGCCACCGGCGAGTGCCAGCGCGTCGCCCGCAAGCGCCCGGGTGGACATTGACAGGTCCACCCCGGAGACCATCAGCACACCGGCGAACGCCAGCGCCGCCCCCGCCCACACCAGGCCGGGCTGGCGCCGCCCGCGCAGCCGGAGGATCACCGTGGTCCATATCGGGGTGGTGGTCACCAGCGCGGTGGACGAGGCCACCGACGTCATCGACAGGCTCGGCAGCCACAGGCCGAAGTGCAGCGCCAGGATCACTCCGGCCGCCATCGACAGCAGCACCGCCCGCCGGCCCATCCGCCGCAACTCCCCGCGCCCGCGCAGCAGGACGAACGGGCTGAGCACACCGACCGCCATGGCGTTGCGCCAGAAGGCGATGGCCAGCGCGGGCGCGGCGGTGGCGGCGACCAGTGGCGCGGAGAAGGAGACCCCGGATATCGCCACCGCCAGCAGCAGGAGGTCGGTCCGCCGGGCCCCGGCGGCGGTCGGGGCCGCGCCCCGCCGTACCGGAGAGCGGTCGGATGTGACTCGGGATCCAGCGGACACGGGCGGCGGCTCCGTTCGTGGTGCGGGGTTTCGGGGCTCGCGAGGCGTTTGGCGCGCGGAGCCGTTCCAGGTTAGGCCGCCTGCGTGAGATCCGCTGGTCAACAGCCGCGCGGGCGGCACCCCGAGGCCGCCAGGCATACTTCTGGCATGACGCAGACGGGACAGGCCGGACAGCCGGACGAGCACCTGCTGGACCGGGCGCTGATCGAGGAGGCCGCCAAGAAGTCCGGGCTGCTCTGGGTGCGCGGCACCGAAGGCACCCTGGCGCTGTGGCACCTCTGGCACGACGGCGCCGTGTGCGTGGTCGGCGGCGGCCCGGACGAACAGCCGCTGCCGGGGCTCGTGGACGGCGGTACGGCCACCGTGACCGTCCGCAGCAAGGACAAGGGCGGCCGACTCGTCGCCTTCGAGGCCCGGGTCAGCGAGCTGGCACCGCACAGCGAGCCCTGGGAGTCGGCCGTCGAGGAACTCAAGGGCAAGCGGCTCAACGCGCCGGACGCCGACACCATGGCGGAGCGCTGGGCCCGCGAGTGCCGGGTGCTGCGGCTGGAGCCGTACGGCTCGCCCAGCGAACGGCCCGGCGCCATGCCGGACGACAGCGGCGCCGCCGCCCCCGTACCCACCCCGGCGACCACCCGCCGACCGGTCCCGGCCGCACTGCCCCGGCTGCTGTTCGGCAGGCGCGGCGCCAAGCGGGCGGTCAGGAACCGCTGACCTTCCCGTAGTCCAGCACCCGGCCGCTGTCCGGTGCCCGCACGGTGAACTCCTCGCCCCAGCCGGTGAGTTGCAGCGACCCGGAGCCGCCGGAGCGCTCGTAGCGCAGCGGGTAGGGGCGGCCCCTGAGCGCGACGTCCAGGGTGCCGCTGGGCGCGCTCACGGCGACGGTGGGGGTGCCACCGACCGAGCGGTGGCCGCCGCGGGCCGGGTTGGGGCCGAGCGAGAACAGGCCGTCCAGCAGTTGCCGCTTGTCCGTGAGGCCGGACAACCGCCGGTAGGCGGGATCGCGGGTGGGCACCTTCATGTACTTGCCGCCCAGCCTGCCGGTCAGCCGGGAGTCCTTCAGGTAGAGGTCGGTGCCGATCCTCAGCAGCTCATAGGTGTCGCGGTCGGTGCTGACCCGGCCGGATCCGGCGTCCGGGGCCAGCCGCATGTCCAGCCGGTAGGTCTGGCCGCCGCTGCTGACCGAGCCGGACAGCCGCACGGTGTCGGCCCGCTCGGCGGCGCCGCGGGCCTCGGAGACTATGGCGTCGGGTGCCAGGCTGCCGACGCCGTTGGTCCCCTGGTCGGCGTCACCGCACCCCACAAGCAGCAGGCCGGCCAGCGCAACCAGGGCCGTCCGCCGGGCGGCAGTCACTTAACGCACACCTCCTATAGCGACGAGTAGCGAACGCTACCGCCCACCCGTCGCCCCCCACCACCTCAACGGAGGGCCCTGCGCTCCACTGCCCGAACTCACCCGCCACCCCCACCACCGGCAACCGAGCACTACCGAGGCCTACGCGCCGAGGCCGAGCCGCCTGCTCAGGCCGTTACCCTTACCTCTGGTCATTTGATCCTTCCTTCTGGCAGTGACACGTAACGGAGGCTCGGCATGGTCGCAGGAGCCCCGCGGGTATTCATCTCTCACCTGTCGGGTGTCGCCGTCTTCGACCCCAACGGCGATCAGGTCGGTCGGGTCCGGGACGTCATCGTGATGCTCCGGGTCGGCGGACGGCCGCCCCGGGTGCTCGGGCTGGTCGTGGAAGTGGTCAGCCGACGCCGGATCTTCCTGCCCATGACCCGGGTCACCAGCCTGGAGTCCGGCCAGGTCATCACCACCGGCGTACTGAACATGCGACGTTTCGAGCAGCGCGCCGCGGAGACGCTTGTCCTGGGCGAGCTGCTGGACCGACGGGTGCGACTGGTGGAGACCAACGAGGAGGTGACCGTCCTCGACGTGGCGATGACCCAGCTCCCGGCCCGCCGCGACTGGGAGATCGACAAGGTCTTCATCCGCCTGGGCAAGGGCGGCGCGCTGCGGCGGCGGGGGGAGGCGCGGACCGTCGAGTGGTCGGCGGTCACCGGTTTCTCCGTCGAGGAACAGGGGCAGGGCGCCGCCAATCTGCTCGCCACCTTCGAGCAGCTGCGCCCGGCCGACCTGGCCAACGTGCTGCACCACCTGTCGCCCAAGCGGCGCTCCGAGGTGGCCGCCGCGCTCGACGACGACCGGCTCGCCGACGTACTGGGCGAGCTGCCGGACGACGACCAGGTGGAGATCCTGGGCAAGCTGGCCGAGGAGCGCGCCGCCGACGTGCTGGAGGCGATGGACCCGGACGACGCCGCCGACCTGCTGTCCGAGCTGCCGGAGGCCGACCAGGAGCGGCTGCTGACTTTGATGCAGCCGCAGGACGCGGCCGACATGCGGCGGCTGCTGTCGTACGAGGAGCGCACCGCGGGCGGTCTGATGACCACCGAGCCGATCGTGCTGCGCCCGGACGCCTCGGTCGCCGACGCACTGGCCCGGGTCCGCAACAAGGACCTGACCCCCGCGCTGGCCGCGCAGGTGTACGTGTGCCGTCCACCGGACGACACACCGACCGGCAAGTACCTGGGCGTGGTGCACTTCCAACGGCTGCTGCGCGAGCCGCCGTTCACCCTCGTCGGCTCGGTCGTGGACACCGATCTGCGCCCGCTGCCGCCGGACACCCCGCTGCCCGGGGTGACGAGCTATCTCGCGACGTACAACATGCTGGCCGCGCCGGTGGTGGACGAGAGCGGTTCGCTGCTGGGCGCGGTCACGGTGGACGACGTACTGGACCATCTGCTGCCCGACGACTGGCGTGAGGTGGCGGTCGCCAAGATGCCGCACGAGCTGACGCACGCGAGCGAAGACGGAGGAGGTCGCGCATGACCATGGAACGGACCAAGGCCTCAGGACCGGCCCGCTCCAGGGTCCGGCTGGACGTACCGCGTGAGGTGCGGATCAGCGTGCTGCCGTCGTACGACCCGGAGACCTTCGGGCGGATGTCGGAACGCGTCGCGCGCTTCCTGGGGACCGGGCGGTTCCTGATCTGGATGAGCGTGCTGCTGTTCCTGTGGGTGGTGTGGAACACCTCGGCGCCCAACGGCCTGCGGTTCGACAGCTATCCGTTCATCTTCATGAACCTGGCGCTGTCGCTGCAGGCCGCCTACGCGGCCCCGCTGATCCTGCTGGCGCAGAACCGGCAGGACGACCGGGACCGGGTCAACCTGGAGCAGGACCGCCGGCGCAACGAGCGCAGCATCGCCGACACCGAGTACCTGAGCCGGGAGATCGCGGCGCTGCGCATGAACATGGGCGAGGTCGCAACCCGCGACTGGATCCGCTCCGAGCTCCAGGACATGCTCAAGGAGCTGGAGGAACGCAGGCAGCCCGAGACCGAACGGAGTGACAAAGCCGACGGGGCACCCCGCCCGTAGTGTCACGGGGTCGCCGTACCATCAGTCGTATGGCTACCGACACGTACGGCACCCTTCCCGGCACGGACGCGGTGCGCGCCGCGCTGGCGACGGTGAACGATCCCGAGATCAACAAGCCCATCACCGATCTCGGCATGGTCAAATCCGTGGACATCGCCGAGGGCGGTCTGGTGCGGGTCGGCGTCTTCCTGACCGTCTCCGGCTGCCCGCTGCGGGACAAGATCACCAGCCTGGTCACCGACGCGGTCTCCAAGGTGCCGGGCGTCACCGGTGTCGAGGTCGAGCTGGACGTGATGAGCGACGAGCAGCGCCGTGAGCTGGCGGCGTCGCTGCGCGGCGGACAGGCCGAGCGGGAGATCCCGTTCGCCCGTCCGGGCTCGCTGACCCGGGTCTACGCGGTCGCCTCCGGCAAGGGCGGTGTCGGCAAGTCCTCGGTGACCGTCAACCTGGCCGCCGCGATGGCTGCCGACGGCCTGAAGGTGGGTGTGGTCGACGCCGACATCTACGGCCACTCGGTGCCGCGCATGCTCGGCGCGGACGGCCGGCCGACCCAGGTGGAGAACATGATCATGCCGCCGTCGGCGAACGGCGTGAAGGTCATCTCGATCGGCATGTTCACCCCCGGCAACACGCCGGTGGTCTGGCGCGGCCCGATGCTGCACCGCGCGCTCCAGCAGTTCCTGGCCGACGTCTACTGGGGCGACCTGGACGTGCTGCTGCTCGACCTGCCGCCCGGCACCGGTGACATCGCCATCTCCGTCGCGCAGTTGATCCCGAACGCCGAGATCCTGGTGGTGACGACGCCGCAGCAGGCCGCCGCCGAGGTGGCCGAGCGGGCGGGCACCATCGCGGTGCAGACCCACCAGAAGATCGTCGGCGTGATCGAGAACATGTCCGGCATGCCGTGCCCGCACTGCGGCGAGCTCGTCGACGTCTTCGGCACCGGCGGCGGCCAGCGGGTCGCCGAGGGCCTGACCAAGGTCACCGGCACCAACGTGCCGGTGCTCGGCTCGATCCCGATCGACGTACGGCTGCGCGAGGGCGGCGACGACGGCCGCCCGGTGGTGCTCACCGACGCGGAGTCCCCGGCCGGGTCCGCGCTGCGCACCATCGCGGGCAAGCTCGGTGGCCGCCAGCGCGGCCTGGCTGGGATGTCCCTGGGCATCACGCCGCGCAACAAGTTCTGACCCCTCGGCCGGGCGTCACCGCCGGCGTGGGCTACCCCTCGTAGGCGGTGATGTCCGGCACCACGGCGAACGCCAGGCCGTAGGCGCTCATACCGCGCCCGTACGCGCCGATGTGCGCCGTCGAGGCCGAACCGGCCAGCACCCAGCCGTACTCCGACTCGCGGTAGTGGAACGGCGTCGGCACGCCGTCCACCGGCAGCGTCAGCGTGGACCAGGCGGAGCCGGCCAGGTCGTCCGCCAGTTCCCAGGCGATCGCCGTCTGCTGCTCCAGCCAGTCCTGCCGCAGCGACCGCTCCATCCGGTGCGGCCAGGTGTACGACAGCAGCCCGGAACCGGCCAGCCAGGCCGCCGAGTTCACCGAGGTGGCCTCCAGCACGCCGGTGCCGTCCGCGCTGCGCCGCAGCGGACGGTGCGCCAGGGTGACCACGACGGCGAACCGCTGGGCGTCCGGCGCCGGGTCCGCCATCGGCAGCGAGGACTTCAGCGTCGGCATGTCGCCGTGGCCGAGGGCGCCGTGCTCCACCGTGCCGTCCGCGCTGGTCCCCACCTGCATGAGCCAGCGCGGTCCGGCGAACGCCTGGTCCAGCCCGTACCAGGGAAAGGACGCCAGCAGATAGCCGTCCACCGGACGGCCGCCTTCCGGCGCCCTGCCGTCCACCCCCGGGTCCCGTTCACCACTTGCTGCCGTAGCCCCCGCACGACTCGTGGTCTCCACCGCGGCGCCTCCTCCACTGCCCGCACGTCTCATCGGCCGGCGCGGGGTGCGCCAGCCGATGCGCCCCACCCCTCGGGCGAATCCAAAACGAATACAAAAGTAATGGACAACCTAAGTGAGAATAGCCACTCTTAGGTGGCGATCCGGGCAGGTGGTCGACTCAGGTGGCGTCCGCGTCGAACGGCGGGTGCTCGCCGGGCCGCAGCGGTTCGCTCTTGTGGAGGCGGTCGGTGCCGTTCATCCCGGGAGCGCTCGCGGGGTCGCCGGCGGTGCGAACCGTGTGGCGTCCCTCCTGGACGGCGTCCTTGACGGTCGCCATCTCGTCCTTGAGGTCGAAGCTGTTGCGGATCTCCTTCAGCCCCAGGCTGTCGTTGTCCATGAGGTTCTTGCGGACGAACGTCTTGGGGTTGAGGTCCTCGAACTCGAAGTCCTTGAACTCCGGACCCAGCTCCTTGCGGATGTCCTCCTTGGCGCTGTCGGAGAACTCACGGAGCTTGCGGATCATCCGGCTGGCGTCCTGGATCAGTTTGGGGAGTTTGTCCGGCCCGAAAATGATCACAGCGAGGAGCATGATGGCAACAAAATCCAACGGACTTATGTTGAAGAACACCGTTGCGGCTCCTTGGGACGTCTTTGGACACCAACGGTACCCGTCCGTCGGGGCGGCTCGGGAGGGTGCCCGGTGAACGTCGGGTGCGTCGGTGGGACAACGGGTCGCGCCGCGCCGCGGGTCATCCGGTGGTCGAGCCGCCCAGCACCAGGTCGACCGGGCGGGGCGCCGCGTCACCGCTCCTGACCGTCAGCTTGATGTGGTCGCCGGGCGTGTGACTGCGGGTGCGCACTATCAACTCGGCGCCGGTGTGCACCGGTTCGCCGTCCACCTGGGTGATGATGTCGCCCGGCTTGAGCCCGGCGTTGGCGCCGGGGCCGCCCGGGGTGACGGCGGGCGCGCCGTTCGGGCCCTGGTCGGCGATCCGGGCGCCGTCGCCGACGTAGCGCATGTCGACGGTGACACCGATCACCGGATGGACGGCCTTGCCGGTGTTGATCAGCTCCTCGGCGACCCGCTTCGCCTGGTTGATCGGGATCGCGAAGCCGAGCCCTATGCTGCCGCCCTGGCTTCCGGCACCGTCCGGTGAGCCGTTGTCCGCCGCGCGGATCGCGCTGTTGATACCGATGACCTGGGCCTGGGCGTTCATCAGCGGGCCCCCGGAGTTGCCCGGGTTGATCGGCGCGTCAGTCTGCAACGCGTTGACGTAGCTGACCTCACCGGCGCCGCCCGCGCCGCCGGACGCGGTGATCGGCCGGTCCTTGGCGCTGATGATGCCCGAGGTGACGGTGCCCTCAAGGTCGTAGGGGGCGCCGATGGCGACCACCGGGTCGCCGACCCGCACCGACTCGGAGTTGCCGAGCGGCAGCGGCTTGAGGCCGGACACCCCGCCGACCTTGATGACCGCCAGGTCGTCACCGGTGTCCCGGCCGACGATGGTCGCCTTGTGGGTGGCGCCGCCGCTGAACGTGACCGAGATGTCGCCGCTGGAGGAGGCCGGGGCCACCACATGGTTGTTGGTGAGGATGTGGCCCTGGGTGTCCAGGACGAACCCGGTGCCGGTGCCCTCCTCGCCGTTGCCCTTGACGTGGATGTAGACCACGCCCGGCAGTGTGCGGGCGGCGATCCCGGCGACGGTTCCCGGCGCGCGCCCGCCGTGGTCGGCGGGCGCCTGCGGCAGGGTGATCCCCGGGCCGGCTTCCTGCCGCTGGACGTACGCACCGGCGACCCCGCCGATGAGCCCCGCCATGATCGCGGCCGCCGCGACCGCGACCACCAGCCCGCGCCGCTTGGGCGTCGGCGTGGGCTGCGCGGGCGGCGCCCAGGGGTCGTACCGGTGCCAGTCGCCCGGCGGCGGGGCCGCCGGGGGCGCGGCGGGATACGCGGGCGGCGCCGTGGGGCGCTGCACCGGCGGCGCGGGCGCCCAGGGGCCGGGGCGGCCGTACGGCGGGGTGGCGTAGGGGTCCGCGGGGTGCCGCGGCGCGGCGGCGTCCGCCGGGTGGCCGGCGCCCGCCACCGGCGCGGCGTAGGGGTTTGCGGGCACGGGCTCGGAGGGGGGCACGGCGGGAGCGGGCGGGATGGCGGGCCGGTCGGACGGTTCGGCGGCCTCGGAGGGTTCCGGCGCGGCCTCCTTCGACAGCGACGGCCGTTGCGCGCCGCCGCGCGCGGCGTCGGCGGGCGTGGGCGGCGTACCGTCGGGGCGGTCCCCGGAGTCCGGAACCGCGTCGTCACCGTCCGTCGGCGCGGGCTGGGCGGGAGCGGGTTGGGCCATCTGGGGGACCCCGGCGGGCGCCTCGGGGTCGGACGGCGCCGTGGGGTCCTGGGACCGCGGCGCCTCCTGCGGGCGACTCCACCAGTGCGGCCGGGCGGCCTTCCCCTCGTCCATGTTCTCCCCTGTTTTCCGCGGTCCCCCCGGGCACGGGAGGGCTCAGCAGCCTCTCCCACCTCTCAGCCCACACCCGTACCCCCGAGGGCGCAACGCGGCAGGCTACGCAGCCGGAATTCAATCAGGCATACGAAGGCGCATCAGCGCGCGGGGCCGCTGCCCAGCAGCGGCAGCGGGGACGGCGCCACCGACCGGGCGGTCAGCGGCATGGGCGGCTGCGGCACCGCCTCCGGGGTGGTGGAGGCGAGCGACACCGGCTCGCGGCCACCCTGCGGCAGCAGCATCGGCGCGGAGACCGACAGGGGCCTGGCGTGCGCCGCGGACCCGCTGAGCAGCCCGCCCGGCCGCTCCCGGCCCGCCAGCAGCGCGCCGTTGCCCCCGCCGAGCGGAGTGACCGCGGAGCCTCCGCCCGCGTCGGCCGCACCGCCGCCCTCGACCGCGGCGTCCAGCGGCAGCGCGCCGCCCAGCGCGATCGCCGCCAGCGAGAAAGCCCCGGCCGCCGCGAAGGCGAACCGCCGTCCGCGCGAGGCCGCCCGGTTGACCTCATGGATGCGGAACCGGAAGCCGTCCAGCCGCCCGCTGGACGGCGTCAGCGCGCTGGCCCCGCTCGGCGGCAGATACGTCTCCGCGCCCTCCCGGCGCCCGAACGGCCGGTACTCGTCCCGTGCCCCCGGCCGCTCCGCCGGGCCGAACTCGTCCTGCGGCCCGAACAGGCCGCCGCCGAAGTACGGGCCGTCACCGCCTCCGGGGCCGTTGGCGGGCAGCCCCTGCAACCGGGCCAGCAGCCCGGCGGACAGCGCGGGGGGCATCGCGTCGGCGACCGCGTTCTTCAGCCGCCGCTGCTCGTCGGCCTCCGCCTTGCACTGCTCGCAGGTGGCCAGATGGGCCAGCACGCGCTCGCGCGTGTCGTCGCGCAGCTCGCCGTCGACGAACGCCGCCAGGCGGTCGCCGAGGTGTTCCTCAGCCGTCGAGCGGGCCGCGCCGCTCGTACCACTTCGGAATGGGCCTTTGCCGCTCACGCTCTCCCCCGCGTCGCCGGTCCTTCGCTGCTCTGTGCGCCCGCGGTCACCGCGGCCATCGCGCGCCCGGGACGGGCGGCGGGCGCACGGTGCTGCAGGGCGCTGCGCAGGTGGGAGCGGCCGCGGTGGATGCGGCTGCGGACGGTACCCAGCTTGACCCCGAGGGTGGCCGCGATCTCCTCGTACGACAGGCCCTCGATGTCGCACAGCACCACCGCCGCCCGGAACTCCGGCGCTAGGGTGTCCAGCGCCTGCTGGACGTCCGCGTCGAAGTGGGTGTCGTTGAAGTGCTGTGCGGGCGACGGCTCACGGCTGGGCAGCCGCTCCGCCGCGTCCTCGCCGAGGGCGTCGAACCGGATCCGCTGACGGCGCCGCACCATGTCCAGGAACAGGTTGGTGGTGATGCGGTGCAGCCAGCCCTCGAAAGTGCCGGGAGTGTAGGTGGACAGCGACCGGAAGACGCGGACGAAGACCTCCTGGGTGAGGTCCTCGGCGTCGTGCTGGTTGCCGGTCAGGCGGTAGGCGAGGCGGTAGACCCGTGCGCTGTGCGTGCTGACGATCTCCTCCCAGGAGGGCGGAGTCCACGTCTCGCCGTCGGTCCCGAAGGAGGCCGTGGCGGCGAACGTCGCGGTGGCGTTCACGGGCGCGGTCTCGGAGCCTGCGGTGGCGGCGGTGGAGCGGTCAGCGTTGTTGTTCACGGATCTCGGCTGCCCGGCCGACCGACGGAAACGCCTGAGCACTCCCCGGTCACCGTCGGCAGCCGCACCTCCCCTGTCGGCTCTGGTGGTGTCCAGTAGAGCCCCTACCATATCCACCTCGCCCGTTAGCTCCGGATAAGCAACATTGTCCCGGCTCTGGTCCGTTGGAACCGTCGGTGAATACGGAAGCCCTGCGCGTTCTCCCGTACCCATCCCACCAGCGTCAACGCACGGTCCCCTCCGCAGGTTCCCGTCGGCAGCGGATACAGTCGCCGAGCGACTTCACGCACGACCGCGGGGACAAACGGGGACAGGAGAGGGCCATTACCGGCAACCGGCAGGCGAGCTGGGCGTTCGCGGACGCCTTCGTCGCCGAGGACGAGGCGCTGCTACGGGCCCGGGAGCGCGCCCGGGAGGTTTGCGTGCGCTCTGTCTCCCCCGGCACCGGCGCCGCCCTGCGGATGCTGGCGGCGACCGCGGATGCCCGGGTCGTCGCGGAGATCGGCACCGGGGTCGGGGTGTCCGGCATCCACCTGCTGCACGGGATGCGCCCGGATGGTGTGCTGACCACGGTGGACACCGAGCCGGACCGCCAGCAGCTGGCCCGCGAGGCCTACCGGGAGGCGGGCTTCGCGGCGAACCGCGCCCGGTTCATACCCGGCCCCGCCCTGGATGTCCTGCCACGGCTCGCGGACGGCGGCTACGACCTGGTCTTCTGCGACGGCGACCGGCTGGAGTACCCGCAGTACCTGGCTGAATCGTTGCGCCTGCTGCGGCCGGGCGGACTTGTCTGCTTCGAGGGGGTCTTCGCCCAGGGCCGGGCCATGGACGCCGCCCACCAGGAGACCGAGGTGCACGGGGTGCGTGAGGTGATGCGCGTGGTGCGCGACAGCACGGCGCTGGTACCGGTACTGCTGCCCACCGATGACGGGCTGCTGTGCGCGGTGAAGAAAGGGACATGAAGACGGCTCCGGGCTTTTGTGAACACCTCCCGGTGTTCACAAAAGCCCGGAGCCGGAAAATCCGAAGGTCCGAGCCGCGCTCGCGGCTCATGACGCCGTATTTCAGACGACTACCTTCTCCAGGGCCTCGCCCAGGGCCTTGGCCTCATCGGGTGTCAGCTCGACGACGAGTCGTCCGCCGCCTTCGAGCGGAACGCGCATGACGATGCCCCGCCCCTCCTTTGTCACCTCGAGCGGGCCATCACCCGTCCGCGGCTTCATGGCCGCCATGCTCGTTCCCCTTCCTGAAACCAGCTCCTCGCAACCGGCGGCCCAGGCGCCGCCGGACTCGAACACATTGGTTCCAGGCCATTATCCCGCATGCCAGTCCCCTATGACCAACATCGGGGACAGGCCACGCGACGACACCCGCTCGCAAAACCACCCAATCCGGCGAGGTGGCTGCGATACTCCCACCCCTCGTTCCGCTTCGGGCCGAACGGGCCGAACGGGCCGAACGGATTCTTTGACGCAGGTCACATGTCGGCCCGTGACGATCTCCGGCATGCTGACCGCAGCGCACACCGCGCCACAGCCGCGACGGAGGGGACTGACTGCCATGGCCGACACCGTGCTCTACGAGGTGGCCGAAGGGCTCGCGACCATCACCCTGAACCGGCCCGAAGCGATGAACGCCCTCGACAACGAGACCAAGGACGCGCTGCGGGACACCCTCCGGGAGGCGGCCGCCGACCAGTCCGTACGGGCGGTGCTGCTCACCGCGACCGGGCGGGCGTTCTGCGTCGGCCAGGACCTCAAGGAGCACGTCGGCACGCTGCGCCAGCCGTCGGCACCGGGCGGCAAGACGATGAGCACCGTCCAGGAGCACTACAACCCGATCGTCACGGCCATCGCGACCATGCCCAAGCCGGTGGTGGCCGGGGTGAACGGGGTCGCGGCGGGCGCGGGCGCGGGGTTCGCCTTCGCCGCCGACTACCGGGTGGTGGCGGACTCCGCCAGCTTCAACACGTCCTTCGCCGGGGTGGCGCTGACCGCCGACTCGGGGGCGTCATGGACGCTGCCGCGCCTGGTCGGCCCGGCACGCGCCGCTGACCTGCTCATGTTCCCGCGCAAGATCACCGCGCGGGAGGCGTTCGAACTCGGCATCGCGCAGAAGGTGGTGCCGGCCGAGGAACTGCCCGCCACCGCCCTGGCGGTGGCCCGCGAGCTGGCCGAGGGGCCGACGGTCGCCTACGCCGCGATCAAGGAGTCGCTCGCCTACGGGGCCTCGCACTCCCTGGTCGACACCCTGGCCAAGGAGGACGAGCTGCAGGAGCGCGCCGGAACCTCGGCGGACCACCGCATCGCGGTGGAGGCCTTCCTGAACAAGGAGCGGCCGAAGTACATCGGCCGCTAGCCGTTCGGGCCGCGCCCCGGCGGGGGCGGGGGCGCAGCCCCCGCTACCGGAAGTCGCAGGTCGCCAAATGGTCGTTGACCAGTCCGCACGCCTGCATCGTGGCGTACGCGGTGGTGGCACCGATGAAGCGGAAGCCGCGCTTCTTGAGGTCCATGGCAAGGGCGGTGGACTCCGGCGTGGTGGCCGGAACATCGGCGATCGTCCGCGGCGCCGGACGATCGCCCGGTGCGTAGGACCAGATGAGCGCGTCCAGGCCGCCCTCGTAGGACTCGGCGACGTCGAGGACGGCGCGGGCGTTCGCGATGACCGCGTCGATCTTCGCCCGGTTGCGGATGATGCCGGGATCGGCGAGCAGCCGTTCCCGGTCGGCGTCGGTGAACCTGGCCACCGCCTCCGGCCGGAAGTCCGCGAAGGCGGCACGGAACCCGGCCCGGCGGCGCAGGATCGTCAGCCAGGACAGACCGGACTGGAACGCCTCCAGCGACAGCCGCTCGTACAGCTCCACGTCGCCGTGCACCGGATGCCCCCACTCGGTGTCGTGGTACGCCCGGTAGTCCGCGTAGCCGTCCGCGTCCCGCGCCCAGGGGCAGCGGGTCCGTCCGTCGGCGCCGGTGACCGGCCCGCCCTCAGTCATGCGGCTGCTCCCCGTTCGCCGCGGCGTCCCGCGGGTGCTCCTTCACCAGTGACGGCGCGCCGAGCGCCGCGTCCTGGGCGCCCGCCAAAGCGGCCTCCAACTCGGCGATGCGCGCGTCCCGTTCGGCGAGTTCGGCGGCGAGCCGGTCGAGCACGTCGTCCACCGCGTCCATCCGGTAGCCGCGCGGCGTCACGGCGAGCCGCAGGTCGTCGATGTCGGCGCGGCTGACCGGCCGGTCCCCGGGCAGCGGGTCCGACAGGCGGTCCGGCTCGGCGTCGCGCAGTGTGCCCCCGTCACCGAGCACCGCGACGGCGACGGCGCCGACCACCGCGACCAGCGCGATGAGCATGAACCAGAACAAGACGATCTCTCCCGGGTCCGGCCTCAATACCTGAAGCGTCGGTGCCTTTGGTGTCCAAGTGTCCGCCCCGATCGTGCCATGCCGCGCTGTAGACGGTCGTGCGGCGGGCGACGGGTTAGGGTCGCGACGGGCGCATCGAGGAGTGTCGGCACCGGGTGGAGCTCCCGTGCGCGGGGCGGCCGATCGAGGAGGGCGTGAACAGCATGCTGCGGTTGGGCAAGCGCGAGTTCGGGGACCACGAACCGGTGATCATGGCGATCGTGAACCGGACGCCGGACTCCTTCTACGACCGGGGCGCCACCTTCACCGACGAGGCTGCGCTCGCCCGGGTGGACCGGGCGGTGTCAGAGGGTGCTGCGATCATCGACATCGGTGGGGTCAAGGCCGGTCCTGGGGAGGAGGTGTCGGCCGAGGAGGAGATCCGTCGTACGGCCGCGTTCGTCGCCGAGGTGCGCCGGCGGTTTCCGGACGTGGTGATCAGCGTCGACACCTGGCGGCACGAGGTCGGGGAGGCCGTCTGCGAGGCGGGCGCGGACCTGATCAACGACGCGTGGGGCGGGGTGGACCCGAAGCTGGCCGAGGTCGCGGCGCGCTTCGGGGTGGGCCTGGTGTGCACGCACGCGGGCGGCGCCGAGCCGCGGACCCGCCCGCACCGGGTGAGCTACGAGGACGTGATGGCCGACATCCTGCGGGTCACCCTGGGGCTGGCGGAACGGGCGGTGGAGCTGGGGGTGCGGCGGGACGGGATCATGATCGACCCCGGCCATGACTTCGGGAAGAACACCCGGCACTCGCTGGAGGCGACCCGGCGGCTGGGCGAGATGGTGGGCACCGGCTGGCCGGTGCTGGTCTCGCTGTCGAACAAGGACTTCGTCGGCGAGACCCTGGACAAGCCGGTCAGGGAGCGGCTGCTGGGCACGCTGGCGACCACCGCCGTCTCGGCCTGGCTGGGCGCCAGGGTCTACCGGGTGCACGAGGTCGACGAGACCCGCCAGATCCTGGACATGGTGGCCACCATCGCGGGCCACCGCCCTCCGGCCGTGGCCCGCCGCGGCCTGGCGTAACGGCGGCCCGCCCTGGGACGGACGGGGCCGCCGCCGCTCAGCGGTCCGCCTCCTTGGTGACGAACTTGACCGCCTCGTCCACGTCGTCGGTGAGCTGGAACAGCTCCAGGTCATGCCGGGACGCCTTGCCCTCGGCGACCAGGGTGTCCCGTACCCAGTCCACCAGGCCGCGCCAGTAGTCCACGCCGAACAGCACGATCGGGAAGCGGGTCACCTTCTTGGTCTGGACCAGTGTCAGCGCCTCGAAGAGTTCGTCCAGCGTGCCGAAGCCGCCCGGCAGCACGACGAACCCCTGCGCGTACTTGACGAACATCGTCTTGCGCACGAAGAAGTAGCGGAAGTTGATGCCCACGTCGACATAGGGATTGAGCCCCTGCTCGAAGGGCAGCTCGATGCCGAGGCCGACCGAGGCGCCGCCCGCCTCGCACGCCCCCTTGTTGGCGCCCTCCATCGCCCCGGGACCGCCTCCGGTGATCACCGCGTACCCGGCCCCGGCCAGCGCCCGTCCGATGCGTACCGCCGCCTCGTACTCGGGCGAGTCGGCGGGAGTGCGGGCGGACCCGAACACGCTGATCGCGGGCCCGAGTTCGGCCAGCGCGCCGAAGCCCTCGACGAACTCGGACTGGATGCGCATCACCCGCCACGGATCGCCGTGCAGCCAGTCCGTCGGCCCCTGGCTGTCCAGCAGCCGCTGGTCCGTCGTCCCCGTCTGGACCTGGCCCCGGCGCCGCACCACCGGCCCGGTGTGCCGCTCCGGCCAGCCCTGGCCGCAGGGGACGGCCTCGGCGGTCGCGTTCGCCGCCGCGGCGGCCTCCTGTGCCTCGCGCAAGCTGCGCTCCCGCCCCGGGTCCTCCGCGTTGCCACTGCCCACGTCGTACCGCTCCTTCCCGCGCCCGGCCCGTTGCGGGCCACCGATTGCAGCGTACGTACCCAGGGCCCGCTACGCCCCCAACCAGTGGCGCAGCCGGTCCTCGCACTCCAGGATCGCCGAGGTGGCCACGTGTTCCTCACGGGTGTGGGCGAGCTTGGGGTCACCGGGACCGTAGTTGACGGCCGGGATGCCGAGGGCGGAGAACCGGGCCACATCGGTCCAGCCGTCCTTCGGCGCGGGCCTGCCGCCGATCGCCGCGACGAACGCGGCGGCGGCCGGATGCGACAGCCCCGGCATGGCACCCGGCGCGGAGTCGGTGAGCACCACGGTGAAGCCCTCGAAGACCTCCCGCACGTGCGCCAGCGCCTCCTCCTCCGAACGGTTGGGCGCGAAACGGTAGTTGACGGTCACCGCGCAGCTGTCGGGGATGACGTTGGTGGCGTGACCGCCTTCGATCAGCACCGCGTTCAGCCCCTCGCGGTAGGTGAGCCCGTCGATCTCCACCTGCCTCGGCTGGTACTCCGCCAGCCGTGCGAGCACCGGCGCCGCGGCGTGGATGGCGTTCTCGCCGAGCCAGGCGCGCGCCGAGTGGGCGCGGCGGCCGGTGGTCTCCACCCGTACCCGCAGGGTTCCCTGGCAACCGCCCTCGACCAGCGCGTCGGTGGGCTCCATCAGCACCGCGAAGTCACCGGTCAGCCACTCGGGGCGGTGCTCGGCGAGCCGCTTGAGGCCGTTGAACTCGGCCGCGATCTCCTCGGCGTCGTAGAAGACGAAGGTCAGGTCGCGGTTGGGCTCGGTCAGCGTGGCTGCCAGCCGCAGTTGGACCGCGACGCCGGACTTCATGTCGCTGGTGCCGCAGCCGTGCAGCACCCCGTCCACCAGCCGCGACGGCACGTTGTCGGCGATCGGCACGGTGTCCAGGTGCCCGGCCAGTACGACCCGCTCGGCCCGCCCGAGGTTGGTGCGGGCCACCACCGCGTCGCCGTCCCGGTCGACGGTCAGGTGCGGCAGTTCGCGCAGCGCCTGCTCGACGGCGTCCGCGAGCGGCTTCTCCGCCCGGCTGACCGACGGGATGTCGACGAGCTGCGCGGTGACGGCCGCCGCGTCCTGGCTGAGATCGAGTGCGGGTGTGCTCATGTCGGCGACCCTACCTGGGGCCATCCCGGGCCGGGTCCGGGAATTCGGCGGTGCGGCGGGCTCAAGTACGGTGTCGTCCGTGCCCGTATCCCAGCCATCGCACCAGACCTCCGGGGGCACTCGTGCCCCGCGCGGCCGTCGCATCCGGTGCGCCGCCGCGCTGCTGGCGCTGCTCACGGTGGTGGGGTACGTGGTCTTCGTGGACTGGACGGGTTCGCACGGTCTGGACTGCTACGTGGAGGCGAACGGCACGCGACTCGGCCTCCAGCAGCCGCAGGCGGCGAACGCGGCGACGATCGGTGCCGTGGCCTCCTCGCGCGACCTGCCGGAGCGGGCGCTGACGATAGCCCTGGCTACGGCGATGCAGGAGTCGAAGCTGCACGACATCAAGGGCGGCGACCGCGACTCGCTGGGCCTGTTCCAGCAGCGCCCGTCCCAGGGCTGGGGCACCGCGGAGCAGATCCTGGACCCGGTCTACTCGTCCGGGGAGTTCTTCGACGAGCTGGTCAAGATCCCCGGCTACTCACGGCTTCCGCTGACCGCCGCCGCGCAGAAGGTGCAGCACAGCGGCTTCCCGCAGGCCTACGCCAAGCACGAGGCGGACGCCTCGATGCTGGCCGCCGCGCTGTACGGGCGGGAGCCCAGCCTGAGCTGCCGGGTGCCGTCGGGCGGCAGCCCGGGCGATCCGGCGGAGGTACGGCAGCGGCTGGCGCGCGAGTTCGGCGCGCAGGTGCTGGAGCGGCAGGACAGCGCGGACGGCGCCCCGGCCGAGGCGGCGGGCACGGGCGCCCTGCCCGGGGACACCAGCGGCTCCACGGTGACGGTGCCCGGCGACGCGGCCGCCGACCCGACGGACGAGGACCCGACGCAGCACGGCTGGGCGCTGGCGCAGTGGGCGGTGGCGCACGCGCCGGAGCTGCGGATCGCCGAGGTGGCATATCGCGGCCGGATTTGGCGGGCACGGGAATCCGGCAGCGGCTGGGTGAAGGACGCGGCACGGCCCGGACATTCGTACGGGGATGTTCGGATCACCGTCGAGCACTAGTCGCGCAAAGTTCCGGATGTTACCCCGCAAGGGGAATACGGAGCGCTCGGCAAGACTCCTTGAGCACCACGCCCGCGCATTCCACGCAATCCCTCAACTCCCTTGGGGCACCTGCGCGGTGACGTTTCCTCCGCTGCCCGAGAACCAGCAGGAATGCCCTATTCTCCCGAAAGTCTATTATGCGACACATTGCCAACTCTTTACCTCGAACAACCGCAACTTTAGGGCTTCTCACGCGGTAGTCACGGCGTCCGCCTGCGGACACCTCATGTCCTCATCTCTCCGTAAAAGGAGCACCATGTCTCTCCCCCTCAAGAGCCGGATCGCCCGGGCCGCCGTGCTGGTGGCGGCGGCTGCCCCCGTCATCGGGATGGGCGCCAGCGCTGCGCAGGCCGCCGAGATGCCCGCGACCAACGGCCTGAGCGGACTGAGCAGCCCGGAGACCATCCACAACGCCGACGCCACCGCGCACAAGGCCGTGGGCGTGGTCAACGAGGCGGGCTCCAACGCGGCCAAGACGGTGCTGCCGGCCGCCACCAACGCCGTCAGCAAGACCGGCCAGAGCGCCGGCCCGGCCGCCAACAAGCTGGTCGGCCAGGCCAACCAGACGGCTGGCAACGTCGTCGGCGGCGCCGCCAAGTCCGCCACCGCCAGCAAGCTGCCGACCAGCAACCTCCCGGTCGGCGGCGCCGACCTGCCGTCCCTGGGCGGCTGACAGCACGAACAAGCGTGAGGGCCTGGGAAGCGCGTGCTTCCCAGGCCCTGACGCTTGTTCGTTCGGCCCTACGCGTCGCCGCCCAGTCGGCGCACCGCCTCGGCCACCCGCTCGTCGGTGGCCGTGAAGGCGATGCGTACGTGCCGCTCGCCCGCCGGGCCGTAGAACTCTCCGGGTGCCACCAGAATGCCCTGCTTGGACAGGTCGCCGACGGTGTCCCAGCACGGCTCGTCGCGGGTCGCCCACAGGTACAGCGAGGCCTCGCTGTGCTCGATGCGGAAGCCGGCGCCCTCGAACGCGGTGCGCAGCGCGGCTCGGCGGCGGGCGTAGCGCTCGTACTGCTCGTCCGCGTGCGCCTGGTCGCCCAGCGCCGCGATCATCGCCCGCTGCACCGGCGCCGGGACGATCATTCCGAGGTGCTTGCGTACCGCCAGCAGTTCCTTGACCACCGTCGGGTCACCGGCGAGGAACGCCCCCCGGTAACCGGCGAAGTTGGACCGCTTGGACAGCGAGTGCACGGCGATCAGGCCGTCATGGCTGCCGCCGCAGACCTCGGGGTGCAGGATCGACACCGGCTCGGTCTCCCAGCCGAGTTCGACGTAGCACTCGTCGGAGACCACCAGCACCCCGTGCTCGCGCGCCCAGGCCACGATCCGGCGCAGCTCGGCGGCGTCCAGGGTGCGGCCGGTCGGGTTGGACGGGGTGTTGAGCCAGAGCAGCCGGACACGCGTGGGGTCGAGGTCCGCCACCGGGTCGGCATAGGTGACCGCCTCGGCGCGGGCCACCAGCGCCCCGATCTCGTAGGTCGGGTAGGCCAGCTGCGGATAGCCGACCTGGTCGCCCTCGCGCAGGTCGAGCAGTACCGGCAGCCAGCCGACGAGTTCCTTGGAGCCGATCAGCGGCAGCACCGCGGCGGGATCCGCGTCCACCGCGAGCCGCCGGTGCAGCCACCCCGCGATCGCCTCGCGCAGCGCGGCCGTGCCGTACGTCAGCGGATAGCCGGGGCTGTCGGCGGCGTCGGTCAGCGCCTGCTGGATCACGGCGGGCACCGGATCTACGGGGGTGCCCACCGACAGGTCCACCACACCGTCGGGGTGCGCGGTGGCCGCGGTCTTGTAGGGCTCAAGGCGGTCCCAGGGGAAGACCGGAAGGCGGTCAGTCACTCGCGCCACGTACAGCTCGCTTTCTCGCGTGCTACGCCGTCGGTCCCGCACGGCCCACAGCCGTACGGGACCGACGCCATCATCGATCGCTATGCGGACCGGTAGTCAGCCGACTTACCCGTGGTCCTGGTTCTGCGGCGGCAGGGCGGCGATGAACGGGTGGTCACGTTCGATCAGGCCCAGCTTGGAGGCACCACCCGGCGAACCCAGCTCGTCGAAGAACTCGACGTTCGCCTTGTAGTAGTCCTTCCACTCCTCGGGGGTGTCGTCCTCGTAGAAGATCGCCTCAACCGGGCAGACCGGCTCACAGGCCCCACAGTCGACGCATTCGTCCGGGTGGATGTACAAGGACCGCGAGCCCTCGTAGATGCAGTCGACGGGGCACTCCTCGATGCATGCCTTGTCCTTGACGTCGACACAAGGCTGCGCGATGACGTAGGTCACGCTGTCGTTCCTCCTCGATAGGGCCGGCGGACCGGTGCGGCTCCGCCGCGTGGCGCGCGGGAGCGCGGCGTCGATGCCCACCTCCTAGTATCTCCGTTCCCGGGCCGCATACGAACAAGAGGGGTTGACCGATCGGTGGAGTTCGCTGGTGGTGGACGGCTCGAAGTCCGCATTACCCCCTCTGACGTGGGAAAACGTGTATCGGTGCGGAGGGTAGCGGAGATCGTCGGCGCTCGCCCGGTATTCACCGACGCCGTAGGGCTTCTCACATCCTGGAACGAGGGTGTGCTCATCATCACACGACGGAACGGCGAGACCGTCCACATTCCGGAACGGTCGCTGGTAGCGGGCAAGGTGGTCCCCGACCGTCCGGCCCGCCCACGCCGTCTGGCGCCGCCCGCCGCGACCGCGCACGAACTGCAGGAACTCGCCTCGCGCGGCTGGCCCGCGCTGGAGACCGAGCGGCTCGGCGACTGGCTGCTACGCGCCTCCGAGGGGTTCACCAGAAGGGCCAACTCCGTGCTGCCGCTGGGCGATCCGGGGCTGCCACCCGATACCGCGATCCGCCGGGTCCGGGACTGGTACGGCGAGCGCGGGCTGGTCCCGTACGTCCAGGTCGCCACCGGAACGACGGATTCCGATGAACGTCTTGACGACGGGTTGGCCCGGGACGGCTGGACCGCGGAGGCGCACACCCTGGTCTACACCGGCCCCGTCGCACCGGTCGCCGACGGTCCGGGAGCCGAGCGGGTCACGCTCAGCCGGGCACCGGACGCCGGCTGGCTGGCCCGCTACCACCGCACCGGCGAGCTGGCCGAAGCCGCGGTGCGGGTGCTGACCGGGGGACCGTCGGTGTGGTTCGCCACGGTGCCCGGCGACGAGACGGGCCCGGCGGCGATCGGGCGGTGCGTGGTGGACGGGCGCTGGGCGCAGTTCGGCGCGGTGGAGGTCGACCCACGGCGACGGCGGTCGGGGCTGGCCACCGCGGTGCTCGCGGCACTCGCGGGCAAAGCGCTGGATGAAGGCGCCACGGGCGGGTATCTCCAAGTGGAGGAGGAGAACGAGGGCGCCCGCGCCCTCTACGAACGGATGGGCTTCACCGCCCACCACGGCTACCACTACCGCCGCGCCCCGCAGGGCGGCACCAGGTAGGTGGCGCGTCATGGACAACATCGTCGACAGGCGGCGCCGGTTCGCTGAGGCCGCGCGCGGTGAGTGCCCCGACCTCGCACTGCTGTGCCTGCTGGTCGGAGCGGAGGCCGCGACCGGGTTCGACCAGACCGTGATCGCCGACGCCCTGGGCGAACTCGACCGGCTGGCCGACGAGGTCGCCCGGCAGCGCACCGGTGACGGGCCGGGGGCCTGGGCCCAGGTGCTGGCCGAGGTACTGGGCGGGCGCCATGGATTCCGCGGCCTGCCCTCGGACTACGGGCGGCTGGAGTCCTCGCTGCTCCACCATGTGCTGCGGCGCAGACGCGGGCTGCCGATCCTGCTGTCGGTGGTGTGGATCGAGGTGGGACGCCGCCTCGGCGCGCCGGTGTACGGGGTGGGGCTGCCCGGGCACTTCGTGGTCGGCATCGGTGAGCCGGACGACGGCCAAGTGCTCGTCGACCCGTTCAACGGCGGACGCCAACTGGCCGCCGGGGACGCCGAACTCCTGGTGGCGGGCGCCCTCGGCAGCACCGGGACCGCGCTGTCGGCCGGCATGTTCGCGCCCGCGGAACCGCTGGACATCGTCGCCCGGGTGCTCAACAACATCCGGGCGTGGGCGGCGGCCCGCCCCGAGCACAGCGGGGTGCAGCTCTGGGCGATCGAACTCGGCCTGCTGTTGCCCCACCATCCGGCCGGGCTGCGCCTGGAGCGCGCCCAACTGCTGGTGCAGCGAGGCGAGTTCGCCACCGGCGCGGCGGAGATGGAGGCCTACGCCGAGTTGGTCGCCTCGATGGATCCGGCGATCGCCGACGGCATCCGGCAGCGCGCCCGCTCGGCCCGCGCCCTGCTCAACTGACCTACCGGGCAGGCCCGGTCAGAGCCAGCCCTTCTCCTTGGCGATGCGGACCGCCTCGGAGCGGTTGCGTGCCCCGGCCTTCTGGATGGCGGTGGACAGGTAGTTGCGCACGGTGCCCTCCGACAGGTGCAGCGCCTTGGCGATCTCGGAGTTGACCGCGCCATCGGCAGCCGCACGCAGCACATCGCGCTCCCGGGCGGTGAGCGGATCGGCGCCCTCAGCGAGGGCCGCAGCCGCCAGCATCGGGTCTATGACCTTCTCCCCGCGCAGCACCCGCCGTACCGCGTCGGCGAGTTGGGCCGCCGGGGCGTCCTTCACCAGGAAGGCGTCGGCGCCCTGCTCCATGGCCCGGCGCAGATATCCCGGGCGCCCGAATGTGGTGACGATGACGACCTTGACGCCCGGTAGCTCCCTGCGCAGTTGCGCGGCGGCGTCGATGCCGGTCATCCCCGGCATCTCGATGTCCAGCAACGCCACGTCCACCGCCTGCTCACGGGCCGCGGCGACCACCTCGTCGCCCCGCGCGACCTGCGCGACAACATCGATGTCCTCCTCCAGCCCGAGCAGCGTCGCCAACGCCTCTCGCACCATGGACTGGTCCTCGGCCAGCAGCACCCTGATCATTGGTGCAGCGTAGCGAGCCATCCGGACACCCCGGCAAGGCTGTGGATCACGCCTGTGGATAACGCGCCGCCCCGGGCATCTCGTCAGTGTCGGGCCGCTCGTGCCACACGGTACGCAGCGGCACATAGGCGCCGAGCGAGAAGCCACCACGCTTCGAGGGGCCGGTGCGCAGCCATCCGCCGGAGAGCGTCAGGCGTTCCTCCAGGCCGCCCAGGCCGTTGCCCAGATGGTGGGAGCGGCCGGGGCCACGGCCGTCGTCGGCGACCTCCAGGCGCAGATAGCGGCTCTCGTCCGCCTCCCAGACCTCGTCCAGCGTCAGCGAGCAGTGCTTGGCGCCGCTGTGCCGGATCACATTGGTCACCGCCTCGCGCAGCGCCCAGGCCAGCGCGCCCTGCTCCTCGGCGCCGAGCCCCGGGTACTGGTCCTCCAGCGGCAGGTCCAGCGAGGGCGAGATGTCCACTTCCATGCCAGCGGTCCGCAGCGCGGTGCGCGCCCCGGCCAACTCCACGCCGACCGTGGGCCGTCGGTAGCCGCTGACCGCCTCCCGGACGTCAACCAGGGCCTGCCTGCTGACCTGTTCGATGTCGGCCACCTGCTTGGCCGCCTCCTCGGGCTTGTCCGGCAGCATCCGCCCGGCCAGTTCGCTCTTGAGCGTGATCAGGGACAGCGAGTGGCCCAGCAGATCGTGCAGATCGCGGGCGAGCCGCAGCCGCTCCTCGGCCGCCGCGAGCCGGGCGACGGTCTCCCTCGCCTCCCGCAGCTCCCGCACCATCCGGCCCATCTGACCGACGCCCGTCATCGCCGCGCCGCCCAGCAGCGCGGGGAAGAAGATCGAGTAGACGTCCCACTCCCTGGTGCCGAGCAGCGAACCGACCGCCAGGATCGTCAACGCGCAGAGCGGCACCGCCCACAGCACATGCCGGATCGGCAGCAGCACCCCGAGGCTGACCGTCACATAGGTGAACATCACCAGCCACGGCGCACCGAGGGTGAGGGACAGGGTCAGCGCGAGCGCGAACAGGCCGCACACGATGGCCAGTTGCCACCAGGCCGGCATGTCGCGCCGCGGCCGCCGGTTCAGCAGCAGGTACAGATACGAACCGACAAACAGCACCAGCCCCGCCCAGCCCAGCGCGACCGCCACCGTCGAGTGCCGTCCCGAGGCCAGGTCGCCCACCGCCGACCCCAGGTAGAGCAGGTAGATGAGCGCCCAGCACAGCTTGCTCCACTGCTGGAGACGGTTCTCCGGGGCGCGCCCCATTGTCGCGAGGAAGACTTCCCTGCCCCTCCCCGCGTCCGTGCGCTCGTCCACCGTCATTCGTTGTCCCTTACGCCTTGAGGGTGTCCTTGCGGTACAGCCATGCTGCCCCACCTGCGAAGACCAGCAGGTAGACGACGAGCAGCGAGATGTCCCGCAGATGAGGAGCGTTGCCCTGCTCGATGGCGTGGCCCAGACCGGCGTAGGCGTAGGTGGGCAGCCACTTCGCTATGTTCTGCAGCCACTGCGGGAAGACCGTGGACGGCATCCACAGACCGCCGAGGATGGACAGCGCGAAGTACGTGATCATCGTGATCGGGCGGACCGCATCACCGGAGGCTATGTAGCCGATGGCGACACCGAGGGCGGCGAAGACCATGCTGCCCGCCCAGATGGCGAAGGTGAGGGCGGCCCACTGCCAGGCCTGCAAGTGGACGCCCTTGACCACCGCCGCGACCACCTCCACGATCACGATCGCGGGCAGGGTGACGGTCGCCATCGAGGCGATCTTGGAGATCACATAGCCATGGCCGGGCAGCGCGGTCAGCCGCAGCTGCCGCACCCAGCCCTTCTCCCGCTCCTTGGCGATCCGCTCGCTGTTGCCCATCAGCACGGCGGTCAGCGCACCGAAGGAGGCCATCCCGACCATGTAGTACAGCTGCATGGACAGGTTGGTGTGCGGGATCATGTCCGTCTTGCTGGACGAGCCGGAGATCATCAGGAACAGCGCGGCCGGATAGATCACGGAGAAGAACATGAACCTCTTGTTCCGCAGCGTGCGCGTGATCTCCAGCTTGATCAGGGCGCCAGAGGCGAAGGTGTTCATCGTGCCGCCTCCTCAGCGGTCGCAGCGTCGGTGATCGCTATGAAGGCCTGCTCAAGTCCGAGCCCGGCGACCTCCAGATTGCGGGGGTACAGGCCCAGCCCGTAGATGGCGTGCGTGGTGGCGTCCGCGTCGGTGGACTGGATGCGCACCGTGCGTCCGGAGACGCTGAGCGCGGTCAGGAACGGCAGCCCGCGCAGCGGGGCCTCGTCCACCTGGCCGTCGAGGTCGAAGACGATCCGGCGGGCACCGGCCTTCGCCTTGATCTCAGTCGCCGAGCCGTCGGCGAGCACCCGACCGCGGTGCAGCACGATCACCCGGTCGGCGATCGCGTCCGCCTCCTCCAGGTAGTGGGTGGCGAACAGGACCGTACGGCCCTGCGCCACCTGCTGGCGCATCGTGGCCCAGAAACTCTGCCGCACGGTGACATCCATACCCGTGGTGGGCTCGTCCAGGATGATCAGGTCGTTGGCCCCGGCGGTGGCGATGGCGAAGCGCACCCGCTGCTCCTGGCCGCCGGACAGCTTGTTGACCATCCGGTCGGCTATCTCGGTGATCCCGGCGTGCTCCAGCACCCGCTGCACCGGGTAGGCCTTCGGGTGCAGGTCACAGGCGAGCTTGACCAGCTCGCGGACCTTCACCTCCTCCATCAGCCCGCCGCTTTGCAGCATCGCGCCGACCTTGCCCTCGGCGATCGCCCGCGCCGGAGTGGTGCCGAAGACCTCGATGGTCCCGGAGTCCGCGTTGCGCAGGCCGAGCAGCAGATCGAGGGCGGTGGACTTGCCCGCGCCGTTCGGCCCGAGCAGCGCCACCGTCTCGCCTGGGTGCAGGTCGAGGCTGACGTCGTTGACGGCCTTGACCTGGCCGAAGGACTTGTTCACCCGCGAGAAGCGGACGGCCGGGGTGGCCGTGTCCCGCTTCTGCGGCGTCGGTGCGGCTGTTGCGCTCATGGGGACAATCCTCGCGGGTCCCGCGAGGCGGCGGCAGTGCCGGTCATCGTGTTCTGGGGATGACAGATGTCATACCCGGACCATGACGGCGCTCCCATGCCGCTCCCACGAGCCGGGCCGCGGCGGTCGTCCTGCGACCACCGCGGCCCCGGTGGAGCTTTCGCCGCGACCTCAGTTGGCCACGTTCTGGATCACCGCGGTCTTCTCCGGCGCGGTCTTGGCGAGCGCCGGCAGCATCGCCGATGCCACGTCCTGCGGGGTGACCGGCGTCTTGGTGCCGATGCCGCGCTCCAGCAGCACACCGTCGAAGGCGTTGCCGTACAGCTCCCTCAGGACCGCGAGGTCGATGTGGAGCGTCATCTTCCCGTTGCCCGGCACGGGGACGATCGTGAGGATCTTGCTCAGCGACTTCTGCGGGCTGAACAGCACCGAGTGCGTTCCGGCCGTCACGGTGATCTTCCCGGACATCGCCGGATCGCCGATGTTCTTGATCGCCTCGTTGAGCTGGGCCTGGGTGACCTGCGGCTGGTGCGTGGTGACCGCCAGGTCGACCGGGTCGTTCTTGCCGGTCTCCGCGCGCTGGGTGTAGGCGGCGGTGATCTTCTGCACCGAGGCGTCCGCGTCAACGGCCTGGTACGGGGTGCCGGGTACGCCGACCGGCTTGCCGTCCACGAACTTGACCATGCCGTCCGAGCCACCGGTGCTCGGCGACAGGGTCTGCAGCTGGCTGCGCAGCTTCTCCTGGTCGACGTTGACCGTGGGCGCCACCACGTGCTTGCCGCCGAACAGGGAGCCGATCACGGAGATCGGGTTGTAGTCGCGGTGCGCGACCTGGCTGACCGAACCCCGGGTGTCGATCGACAGTCCGGCGAGTTCCGGCTTGAGCTGCTTGTCCTGGTTCCCGATGTGCACGGTGATCGGAGCGGTGCCCCGGTCGCCCACCGCCGCGTCCAGTGCCTTGACCGCCTCGTCCCGGGTCTTGCCGCCTATGTCGACGCCCAGCACGGTGGTGCCGGTCGGCACGTCGGCGTGGTCCATCAGCAGCCCCGCCGCGTAGGCGACGCCGGCCACGGCCAGCACCGCGATCCCGGCGAGTGCCACCTTGGAGCGGCCCTTGCGCGCGGCCTTGGCCGACGGCTTGGACTTCCCGCCTCCGTCCGACCCGGCGGGCGGCTTCGGCGCGGCGGGCGGAACGGGCGCGGTGACCGCGGGGATGCCGCTGACCAGGGTGTCGCCGGAGACGTGGTCGGCCAACCCGTCGGACGCCGCACCGTCGCGTGCCTCGGCGGCGGCCGACGGCATATACATGCCCCCGGTCACGGGCCCGGTGGTCGGACCGCTCGGCACCTCGGGAATGTCCGGCGCGCCGCCCGCCGAGGGGAAGCCGGGGAACGGCACGCTACCGGGCGGCGGCCCGCCCAACGGCCCATGCTCACCCGCGCCGCCGTCGCCACCGAGCCGCCCTCCGAACGGCTCCGGCGAGGACGCGGGCGAACCGGCACCAGGGAAGACGGGATCGCCCGAACCGGAGGCCGAAGGAGCCGCCCCCGGGAACAACGGATCGCCCGAACCGGACGACAGCCCGGAGGCCGCGGGACCCGCCCCGGGGAAGAGCGGATCACCAGACGCCGAAGAACCCGGCGCACCCGGACTGTCGTCCAGATACGGGATGTTGGGCTGCCCGGAGCCCGGCCCACCCGCGCCCGGCGCCGAACCCCCCGGCGGCGTCGCGGGCTTCTGCCGGGCCGCGGGCTGGGCGGCTGGAGCCACCGGCTTGCGCGGCGCGAACCAGTCGCTGGCACCCGCCCCGCCCTTGTCCGCACCGCCCGTGCCGGTCTGCGCCGCCTCGGTGCCGCGCGGGGCGGCAGCACCGTCCGCGGGCGAGGAGGCGCCCTGCGGCGTCCAGTTGGCCCGCGCACTGCCGCGACCGGAAGCGGAAGCAGAAGCGGAATCGTCCTGACCGCTCTCGCCCTCGGCTCCTTCGGAGACCGGGGTGCGCACCACCACCGGCGGAATCGGCCGCGAGCCCGGGATGTTGATCCGGATCCGGGTGGTCAGTGTGGTCTCGGTCTTCGGCTCGGCGGGCGCGGGCTCAGGAGTCTCCTGGCCGCCCGCGGCAGTTGCCGGGGTGCCCGGTACCCCGCCGACGCGCGGTTCCTCCTGCGGTCGCGGCGACGGATACTGGCGGGTTCCGTACGGCGGTGTCCCGGACGGGTACGCGGCGCCGCCGCGACCCTGGGGTCCTGAGGACGAACTGTCAGTTTCACGGCTCAAAGCAGGTTCTCCCGGTTAGCTTCGCCACCCGTCACGGCCATCAGCAGGCGGCTCGCCAGCGCGCACCACCATACTGGCCAGCGTCGGGAACGGCCCGGCGACCGCCGATCCGACCGACCGTCAGCCCATCACACAGGTGTCATCCGGTACCAAGTCGGGCGCCCGGGGCGCCCGGAGGCGTTTGACGCGGTAGAGTGGCACAGATCACGCCCACCGCCATACCGCCCAACAGGTAGATGTACGGGCCGAGGCCCGCCGCGAACAGGAAGTCGCCTTCGGGGCGGGTGACGCTGAGATACATGACCGTGAGGAACCACAGCACGGTCGGCACCGCGGCACCCAGTCGGTTACGGGTGAGTTGGGAACCACCGTAGAAGAGTCCCACGCAGCCCGCCAGCGCGAGGATCAGGCCTCCCGGGAACCAGCCGTCCTGGGCGACCGCCCCGGCGGCGGCGACCAGCACCCCGAGGATCCCCAGGACCACGTACTGCACGATGCGCACTGCCGCGTTCACACCTCCGTTCCGGCGAAGAGGTCGCCGGCCCTCCCGGCCGGCTGGTGACCACGCACCATACGGTAGTACTCCACGGCGAACAGCGGCTGTCCAAGGTCGTTCGACAGGGCGAAGAACGGGCCGTCGACCACGATCTGGGTAGCGTGCGCGCGCATCGCCGCGGCCTTCCGCTCGACGTACGCCGAGCCGTCCACGGCGACGGTCGCCTCGTCGTCGTCCACCACGCCTGGTACGTCGGCCATCGACGCGACGCCCGCGAACCCGGTGTTCGAGCCCGCCGCCCGCAGCCGGGCGAAGCCCTCCTCGGCCGCGGAGCGCGGTACGCAGTTCCAGTAGAGCTTGGCGATCGCGTGCGGCGCGCCGAGGTCCGGCCGGAAGCCGGGTTCGGCGGCCAGGTCGGCGGCGAGCATGGCGATCCGGTGGGCCTGGATGTGATCGGGGTGCCCGTATCCGCCGTTCGGGTCATACGCCACCATGACCTGCGGCCGTACCTCGCGGATCACGGCGACCAGATGCCCGGCCGCCTCGTCCAGGTCGGCCTGCCAGAAGCAGTCCGGGCGTTCGTTCTGCGGGGCGCCCATCATCCCGGAGTCGCGGTACAGGCCGGGGCCGCCCAGGAAGCGGTGGTCGGTGACCCCGAGTTCGCGCATGGCGGCGGCCAGCTCGCCGATGCGGTGCTCGCCGAGGATGTTGTCCCGGTCTGACGTCAGGTGCGCCAGTTCGGGCGGGATGACCTCGCCCTCCTCGCCCAGGGTGCAGGTCACCAGGGTGACGTGGGCACCCTCCGCGGCGTACTTGGCCATCGTGGCGCCGTTGTTGATGGACTCGTCGTCGGGGTGCGCGTGGACGAGCAGCAGTCGTCGAGCGGGCAGCCCGTCCGGGCCGTCGGATTCGGTCATACCCGCAGCGTATGGCCTGAGCCGGTCAGAACTTGAAGTTGCCGATCATGCTCGCCACGTTCGTGGTCAGCTCCCGGATGGTGGGTGCCACGGAGGAACTGGCGAGGAAGAACCCGAGCAGTACACAGACGAGGGCGTGCAGGCCCTTCAGTCCGGACTTGTTGACCAGCAGGACCACGATGATCAGCAGCAGCAGCACCGCCGAAATCGAGAGTGCCACAACGGCTCACCTCCAGGTACGCACCCACGGGACCTTGCCATCCGGGTATTACAACCTACGGCAACTGATCATAACTTTCCGTGAGTCCGCATACCTCGGTGCACGGATGCATGTGGGGGCGCACGCTTGTGCGCACCTACGGTGCGCACTTCGCGGCCTCGGGGGCAACGCCCCCCGCCTGCCTGGGAAGATGAGGGCTTCCTGGGTAACTCCTCTGAGAAATCACCGTGTTGACACCTCTCCGACGGGGCCTCCATCACTGGTGCGATGTGTTCTACGCAACAGGTCAGGGAAGTCCCTGCCCACCTGCCCCGACCACCGCCCCAGGCGCGGCGCGGACTCAACGTGGGGTGTGCCGGAGTCTCCTGACGCGACCCGCGAAGCACCGCGACCGTCCGACGAAGCACGCGGTGCGCGGTTCCCGGGCACTCACCCCCGCCCCGGGCAGCGGAGCGCAACGCCAGGCAGAGGCGCAGGGCAACGTGGCCGGGGAAGCACAAGCCGCCACGGCGCAGTCGCGCACCGGCACCCGAGGCCGACCGTGCGCAACGGCGGACAGAGGGCGAGGGCAAACGGGTGGGCGGACGGGCGAACCATACGCAACGCCACCGCGAGCGCATAGCGTCACCGCATGACCTTCCCCAAACAGCACGCCAGAACCCAGCGGTTCACCCTGGGCGCCCCCAGATCCTTCTCCCCCTCACCCGACGGCGACCGGGTAGCCTTCCTCCGCTCACCGTCCGGTACGAACCGCACCAACCTGCTCTGGCTCCTGGACACCGCGACGGGCGACGAACGCGTCGTGGCCGACCCCCGCACCCTCCTCGCGGGCGCGGAAGAGGAACTGAGCCCGCAGGAGCAGGCGCGGCGGGAACGCAGCAGGGAGGGCTCGGCCGGGATCGTCGGCTACGCGGTGGACCAGGCCGTCGAGTTGGCCGCGTTCACCCTCTCCGGCCGCCTGTTCGCCACCGAGCTGCGTGTGGGCACCACGCGTGAACTTCCCGTGCCCGGACCGGTGATGGACCCTCGGCCCTCCCCCGACGGCCGCCTGATCGCATATGTCGCGCAGGGCGCCCTGCGCGTCGTCCACGCCGACGGCGGCGGCGACCGCGCGCTTGCGGAGCCCGGGGACCCGCGGCACACCTGGGGCCTGGCGGAGTTCATCGCCGCCGAGGAGATGGGCCGCCACCGCGGCTTCTGGTGGTCGCCGCGCAGCGACCGGCTGCTGGCCGCGCACGTGGACGAGTCCCCGGTGCGGCGCTGGTGGATCGCCGACCCGGCGCATCCGTCGAACCCCCCGGCCGAGGTCGGCTACCCCGCCGCCGGTACCCCCAACGCGCGCGTCACCCTGGCGCTGCTCGACCTGGACGGCACACGCACCGAGGTGGCCTGGGACCAGGACCGCTATCCGTATCTGGCCCGGGCGCACTGGTCGGCGTCCGGTCCGCCGCTGCTGCTGGTGCAGTCCCGCGACCAGCGCTCCCAGGTGTATCTGTCGGTGGACCCGGAGACCGGCGGGACGACGCCGGTCCGCCAGGAGACGGACCCGGTGTGGCTGGAGCTGTTCTCCGGCGCCCCGGCCTGGACCCCGGACGGTGAACTGGTCCGGATCGCCGACCAGGACGGCGCCCGGGTGCTCATGGTGGCCGAACGGGCGCTGACCGATGCGCGGCTGCACGTGCGGGCGGTGCTCGACGTGGCCGAGGACGGCATCCTGGTGTCGGCCTCGTCCGGAACCGAAGCGGAATCCCAACCGGAGGCGCAGGCGGGTGAGTTGGGCGAGGTGCATGTCTACCGGGTCACGGAGCGCGCCGTGGAGCGCCTGTCCCCGACACCGGGCGTGCACTCGGCCGTACGCGGCGGCCCGTTGACGGTGGTGTCCTCCTCCTCCCTGGAGCACCCCGGCGTGAGGGTGCGGGTACTGCGCGACGGCAAGGAGATCGCCCGGATCGCCTCGCACGCCGAGCCCCCGCTGTTGACCGCGCGGCCAACGCTGGTGGCGGCGGCCGAGCGCCGCATCCCGGCCGCCGTGCTGCTGCCCACCGGCTACCAGGCGTCGGACGGTCCGCTTCCGGTGCTCATGGATCCGTACGGCGGCCCGCACGGCCAGCGGGTGGTGGCCGCGCACAACGCGCATCTGACCTCGCAGTGGTTCGCCGACCAGGGCTTCGCGGTGATCGTCGCGGACGGCCGCGGCACGCCGGGCCGCTCTCCGGCGTGGGAGAAGTCCATCGCAGGGGACTTCGCCGGGGCGACGCTGGACGACCAGGTGGACGCGCTGCGCGCGCTGGCCGCCGACCATCCGCTGGACCTCGGCCGGGTGGCCATCCGCGGCTGGTCGTACGGCGGTTATCTGGCGGCGCTCGCGGTGCTGCGCCGTCCCGACGTCTTCCACGCGGGCGTCGCGGGCGCACCGGTCACCGACTGGCGGTTGTACGACACCCACTACACCGAGCGGTACCTGGGGGATCCGGCGGAATCCGGGAACGTGTACGACGCCAACTCGCTCGTCACAGAAGCGGGCTTGTCCGTACCAGCGGAACACGCGCGGCCATTGATGATCATTCACGGTCTGGCCGATGACAACGTAGTCGCGGCGCACACGCTGCGACTTTCCTCGGCACTGCTGGCCGCGGGCCGCCCCCATGAAGTGCTTCCGTTGTCCGGCGTAACGCACATGACTCCGCAGGAGCAGGTGGCGGAGAACTTGCTGCTGCTCCAGGTCGACTTCCTCAAGAAGTCTCTGGGCATGGCGTGACAACCGGCGAGGAATGGTTCCGGCGTCCTCCCGAGAATTCCGAACAGTAGGACACCACTGGGGGTGGTGTCACTACCGTTGACGAAATTCCCCGAGGACTCCAGCAGGCCGCGGGACCGGACCGGGACACGGGCGATCGACCGGGGCATAAGCGGACCACCCCGGTCGATCCACGGCACCCGCACGGCCGTACGGTGTTCAGCGTGAAGCGTCCGTATATCGGTGATGCGACAGTCAAGTTGCCGGAATGTTAAGTCACTTGATGCCCGTTTAGGCACCTTCGCCCCAATGAATTGATCATTGTCAAGCACGCGGGCGCGGCAATCCGCAAAATCTTCGCTCAAGAAGCTGAAGAACATCACTTTCCCGGGGTTCCCCCTCTTGACTCCGCAATGAATCCATTGCGAAAGTCCGCACAACCCGCGGCATTCACTCAAAGCCGCGTCGACCCACTGCGCGGGGATGGAAGCCCAATGACCAGTCCTACTCAGGCAGCGACGGAGCCGGAGCCCGTTCCTGAGGACGCCACAGCGAACAGTTCCGGTTCCAAGATCGCCCCGGAACTCGTAGGGCGCTCCCCCAGGCAACTGGCCTGGCTCCGTTTCAAACGGGACCGGACCGGCATCGTGTGCGCCGTCATCGTCGGGATCTTCATCCTGATCGCGATCTTCGCGCCGGTGATCACCGCGGTCACCGGCAAGAGCCCGTACAAGCTCTACGGGCAGGACGACAACCTGCTCAACTCCTACGGCTACCCGATCAAGCCGAACGGCGGGATCGACGGCAGCCACTGGTTCGGCATCGAACCGAACCTGGGCCGGGACATCTTCGCGCTGCTGGTCTACGGTATCCGCACCTCGCTGGGCATCGCGCTGTGCGTGACGATCCTGTCGGTGGTCGCCGGTGTCGCGGTCGGCCTCTTCCAGGGTTACGCGGGTGGCAGGACCGACTACTTCGTCGGCCGGTTCTCCGACCTGATGATGTCCTTCCCCCAGCAGCTGTTCTTCATCGCGTTCACCCCGGTCATCGCGGCGGTCTTCGTCAAGCCGGGTGACCAGGAGTCGACGACCATCCGCTTCCTGGCGCTGGTGCTCGTCCAGTTCGCGCTCGGCTGGATGAGCCTCGGGCGCCTCGTACGCGCCCAGGTGCTCAGCCTGCGCGAGCGCGAGTACATCGAGGCGGCCAAGCTCAGCGGCGCGTCCTCGTGGCGCATCATCCGCAAGGAGCTGCTGCCCAATGTCTGGAGCACGATCCTTGTCCAGGCGACCCTGCTGCTTCCGGTCAACGTCACCGCGGAGGCGGGCCTGTCGTTCCTCGGCGTCGGCATGCAGAACCCCACTCCCGACTGGGGGTTGATGTTCCAGGACGCGGCGCAGTTCTACCAGTCCGACATCACCTACATGTTCTTCCCCGGCATCGCGATGGCGGTCTTCGTCATCGCCTTCAACCTGCTCGGGGACTCGGTCCGGGACGCTCTCGATCCCAAGACCATCCGTTGAGTGTCCAAGGTCGCCGCAGCCGGGTCCCGGCAGGCCGACTTCCAGGCAGTCGCAGATCAGTGACAGGCAGGAATCCATGAGAATGCGTAAGACTCATTACGCCGCGGTGCTGGCGGTGGGGGCGCTGAGCCTGAGCGCGTGCAGCAGTGGGGGCGGCGGGGGTGCGGGCGGGGGCACGGCCGACGTCGCGAAGCCCACGGTGCAGACCATCACCGTGGGCACGGCGGCCGACTCGCAGGGCCCGGCTCTGGCGGTCGACGGCGCGAAGAAGGGCGGCACGGTCAACGACCTGGAGCAGTCCGACTTCAACCACCTCGACCCCGGCCAGCTCTACGTCAGCAACCAGCAGGCGATAGCCTCGCTCTACAGCCGCACACTGACCGGGTACAAGATCGACCCGAAGACCGGTTCCGAGAAGCTCGTAGGCGACCTGGCGACCGACACCGGTGACCCCTCGGCCGACAAGAAGACCTGGACGTACCACCTCAAGGACGGCCTCAAGTACGAGGACGGCACCCCGATCACGTCCCAGGACATCAAGTACGGCATCGAGCGCCTCTACGCCGACTTCGAGACCGAGGGCCCGATCTACGTCCAGACCTGGCTGTCGGGCACGGACTACCGCAAGACCTACCCGGGACCGTACGGCGGCAAGGACCTGCCGGACTCGCTGATCTCCTGCCCGGACAGCAAGACCATCGTCTTCCACTTCCAGGCCCCGCACGCGGACGCTCCGTACGCGATGTCGATGCCGAACATCTCGCCGATCCCCAAGTCCAAGGACACCAAGCAGAAGTACGACCTGCACCCGGTCTCCACCGGCCCGTACAAGATCGAGAGCTACAACCCGGGCAAGTCGCTGGTCCTCACCCGCAACACCTACTGGGACCCCAAGACCGACCCGATCCGCGACGCCTACCCGGACAAGTGGAACTTCGAGATCAACGTTCCGGACCCGGGCCTGACCGAGCGTCTGATGGCCGGCGCCGGTGACGACAAGGACGCCCTGTCGCTCTCCCAGTCCGCGGCCCCGACGCAGATGGCGGCGATCCTGAGCGACCCGAAGTACAAGACGCGCACCGTCAACCAGTACCAGCCGTTCGTCGACGTGCTCTCCATCAACACCTCTCGGGTCAAGGACCCGAAGGTGCGCCAGGCGATCGAGTACGCCTTCCCGATGAAGCAGGTGCAGCAGGCACTCGGCGGCGAGGCGCAGGGGGAGATGGCCAGCAACCTGATCAGTCCGACCGTCAGCGGCTTCAAGCCCTACGACCCGTTCGGCAAGCTGACCCACCCCAACGGCGACCCCGAGAAGGCCAAGGAGCTGTTGAAGGAGGCCGGGGTCTCCAACCTGAAGCTGACCCTCGCCTTCGCCAACAACGACAAGTGGCAGAACTTCGCCAGCACCTTGAAGAACGCCTTCGCCAAGGCGGGTATCAACCTGCAGCTGCAGTCGCTGGACCTGACGTCGTACTACACGCTGGTCGGCAAGGTGAACAACCCGTACGACCTGTACCGCACCGGATGGGGCGCGGACTGGCCGAACGGCTCCACCGTCATCCCGCCGACCGAGGACGGGCGGCAGATCGCCGACGGCAACCCCAACTACTCGCACCTGAACGACCCGCACGTGAACTCCGAGATCGACCGGATCAACGCGATCACCGACCTGTCGCAGCAACAGGCCGCCTGGGAGCAGTTGTCGGAGTACATCGTGAAGAACGACGTCCCGGCCATCCCCTACGCCTACGACAAGTTCTTCGGGATCTACGGTGAGGGCCTCGGCGGCGTGACCTACCGCCAGGACCTCGGTGTCATCAACGCCAACACCGTCTACGTGAAGTAGGAACCGCACCAACCGGATTGGCGCGCCGGTCCTGTCCCGACGGGGGCGGGACCGGCCGCCTCCGGCCGGATCGGCCTGGAACCACTTCCCCTCCGACCGTGACGCCGACGCCAACGGCGCCGCCCCCCTTACGGAAGATCCCGACCAATGCTCCGATTTCTCGTACGCCGGGTGCTCGGCGCCATCGTCATCCTCATCCTGATCAGCGCCGTCACCTACTTCCTCTTCTTCGCCCTCCCGGCCGATCCAGCGCTGCTGTCCTGCGGCAAGAACTGCGGGCCGCAGCAAGTCGCGCTCATCCACCACAACCTGGGGCTGGACCAGCCGATCCCGGTCCAGTACTGGCACTACATGGTCGGGCTGTTCGCCGGCCGTGACATGCCGATCGGACACTGCAACGCCCCGTGCTTCGGCTTCTCCTTCGCCAACCAGCAGCCGGTGTGGGACATCATCAAGGACCGCTACCCCACCACGCTGACCCTCGCCATCATGGGCGCGGCCATCTTCCTGACCATCGGTGTCGGACTCGGCCTCATCTCGGCCGCCAAGCAGGGCTCGCTGTTCGACAAGGTCGCCAGCGGTATCTCCCTCACCGGCCAGTCGGTGCAGATCTACTTCATCGGCCCGCTCGCCATCTACCTGTTCGCCGACACCCTCGGCTGGCTGGACCGCGGTCATGACGTGGACTGGGCGCACGACCCCGTCGGCTCCATCACCAGGATGATCCTGCCCGCGCTGGTGATGTCGGTGATCTTCTGGTCCAACTACAGCCGCCAGACCCGGTCGTTGATGGTGGAGCAGCTCTCCGAGGAGCATGTGCGCACCGCCCGGGCGAAGGGCATGAGCTGGCGCTACGTCTTCTTCCGGTACGCGCTGCGCGGTGCGATGGGCCCCATCGTCACCATCTTCGGCATCGACCTCGGCTCCGTCTTCGGTGGCGCGATCATCACCGAGACCACCTTCGGACTGCACGGCATCGGACAGCTGGCGGTGGCCGCCGTGCTCCAGACGGACCTACCGCTGGAGATGGGCGTGATGCTGTTCAGCGCCGCGTCCATCGTCCTGTTCAACGTGCTGATCGACGCCTCGTACGCCTTCATCGATCCGCGGATCCGGCTCGCATGACCGGCCCGTCCGCCCCGCCCCACGCACCGCTTCCCAGGAGACCCCTCCCATGACCACCCTCACCCAGCCCGAAGGGCAGGCGTCGCCCCAGGACGCGGGCGCTCCGTTCCTCTCCGTGCGTGATCTGTACGTCCGGTTCGCCACCGAGGACGGGACCGTCAAGGCGGTGGACGGACTCTCCTTCGACCTGGAGCGCGGCAGAACGCTCGGCATCGTCGGCGAGTCCGGATCCGGCAAGTCCGTCACCAACCTCGCCGTGCTCGGCCTGCACAACCCCCGCAACACCGCCATCAGCGGCGAGATCGTGCTGGACGGCCAGGAGTTGACCGGCGCCACGAACAGGACGCTGGAGAAGCTGCGCGGCAACAAGATGGCGATGATCTTCCAGGACTCGCTGACCGCGCTCTCCCCGTACTACACCGTCGGCCGGCAGATCGCCGAACCGTTCCGCAAGCACACCGGGGCGAGCAAGAAGGAGGCCCGGGACCGGGCGGTCGAGATGCTGCGCAAGGTCGGTATCCCGCAGCCGCAGACCCGGGTGGACGACTTCCCGCACCAGTTCTCCGGCGGTATGCGGCAGCGCGCGATGATCGCGCTCGCGCTGGTCTGCGACCCGGAGCTGCTGATCGCCGACGAGCCGACGACCGCACTCGACGTGACGGTGCAGGCGCAGATCCTCGACCTGCTCAAGGACCTCCAGCAGGAGACCGGCACCGCGATCATCTTCATCACCCACGACCTGGGCGTGGTGGCCAACGTCTGCGACGACGTGCTGGTGATGTACGCCGGGCGGTGCGTGGAGCGGGGCAGCGTCCGGGACATCCTCAAGACCCCGCAACATCCCTACGCGTGGGGCCTGTTGAGTTCCATCCCACGGCTGTCCGCCTCGGTGGACGCGCCGTTGCAGCCGATCAAGGGCACCCCGCCGAGTCTGCTCAACCCGCCGTCCGGCTGCCCGTTCCATCCACGCTGCGCGTTCCGCGACGAGGTGGGCGGCACCCTGTGCCAGGACGAGCGTCCGCCACTCGCGCTGGAGGACGGCAGGGGGTCCGCCTGCCATCTCGCGACCGAGCAGAAGCAGTCAATCTTCGCCGAGCGGATCCAGCCGTTGCTGGGCCGAGCAGGCTGATCAGGAGCCGAGGAAACACCGATGAGCGACCCCACGTTGTCCCCGGAGCAGACCCCCGAACCTCCGAGCCGGCCCACCCTGGACAAGCCCGCCGCCGAACGGCGCGCCGGAGAGCCGCTGTTGGAGGTGTCCGGGGTCACCAAGCACTTCCCGGTGCTGGACGGCTTCCTCTTCAAACGGCAGGTCGGCGCCGTCCAGGCGGTGGACGGGGTGGACTTCCACGTACGGGCGGGCGAGGCCCTCGGCCTGGTCGGCGAGTCGGGGTGCGGCAAGTCCACCACCGGACGGCTGGTGACCCGGCTGCTGGAGCCGACCGCGGGAAAGATCAGCTACCGCGGGCAGGACATCACCCACGCCAACCGCAAGCAGCTCGCGCCGATCCGCTCCGAGATCCAGATGATCTTCCAGGATCCGTACGCCTCGCTCAATCCGCGGCAGACCGTCGGCAACATCATCTCCGGGCCGATGGAGATCAACGGGGTCAATCCGCAGGGCGGCCGAGAGAAGCGGGTCCGTGAGCTGCTGGAGATCGTGGGCCTCAACCCCGAGCACTACAACCGGTTCCCCCACGAGTTCTCCGGCGGTCAGCGGCAACGCATCGGTGTGGCCCGGGCATTGGCCCTGCAGCCCAAGCTGATCGTCGCCGACGAGCCGGTGTCCGCGCTGGACGTGTCCATCCAGGCGCAGGTCGTCAACCTGTTGCAGGAACTCCAGAGGGAGATGGGCATCGCGTTCCTGTTCATCGCCCATGACCTGGCCATCGTGCGGCACTTCTCGCAGCGGGTCGCGGTGATGTACCTGGGCAAGATCGTGGAGATCGGGGACCGGGCGGACATCTACGAGCGTCCGCGGCATCCCTACACCCACGCCCTGCTGTCCGCCGCGCCGGAGGCCGACCCCGACGACGACCGGGAACGCATCCGGCTCGCCGGTGATGTGCCGTCGCCGATCAACCCGCCGTCGGGGTGCCGGTTCCGGACGCGGTGCTGGAAGGCCCGGGAGAAGTGCGCGGACGTGGAGCCTCCGTTGGTGCGGCTGCAGGGGAACGAGTCGGGGCACCTCACCGCCTGCCACTTTCCGGAGGAGCCGACCATCGCCGGGCGGGGGGAGGACGTGATCCTGGATCCGGCACTGGCGGCCATAGAGGAGTCGTGAACTCGCGCACCCGCGCACCACTGGCGGAGTGAGGGGCGCCCCGGCGTGCCCCGACCCACCCGCGGAGGGGCGCGACGGCAAGCAGAAGGCCCACGCCAAGTGGGCGGTGGGTGGGAAGGTCCCTAACCTCCCGCGGGTGCGCAGTCCCGTTCCGCCGCGAAGTGGCACGCGCTCTCGTGCGCCGCGGGCCCGCCCACCTCACGGAGAGCCGGAGGGACCGCCAGCGGGGGAACCTCCGTCACGCACTTGTCCTGCGCCTTCCAGCACCGCGTGCGGAACCTGCATCCAGAGGGGATGTTCGCGGGCGACGGCACGTCACCCGCCAGGATGATCCGCTCGCGGCGCTCCCGTGCCTCCGGGTCCGGCACGGGCACCGCGGACAGCAGCGCCTGGGTGTACGGGTGGGTCGGGTGCTCGTAGATCTGTTCCTCGTTGCCGAGTTCGACGATCCGGCCCAGGTACATCACGCCGACGCGGTCGGAGATGTGCCGGACGATGGACAGGTCGTGCGCGATGAAGATGTAGGAGAGGTCGAACTCCTTCTGGAGCCGGGTCATGAGATTGATGACCTGGGCCTGCACGGAGACGTCCAGCGCCGAGACCGGCTCGTCGCAGATGATGATCTCCGGGTTGAGCGCCAACCCCCGCGCGATGCCGATACGTTGCCGCTGGCCGCCGGAGAACTGGTGCGGATACCGGTTGATGTACTCCGGGTTCAGCCCGACCACGTCCAGCAGGTCCTGGACCTTCCTGCGGCGGTCGCCCTTCGGCGCCGCCTCGGGATGGATCTCGAACGGCTCACCGATGATGTCGCCGACCGTCATCCGGGGATTCAGGGACGTGTACGGGTCCTGGAACACCATCTGGATGTTCCGCCGCACCGCCTTGAGCGCCTTGCCGGACAGCCTGGTGATGTCCTCGCCCTTGAACAGGATCCGTCCCGCGGTCGGCTCCTCCAACCGCATCAGCAGCTTGGCCACCGTCGACTTGCCGCAGCCCGACTCGCCCACGATGCCCAGCGTCTCACCCTGGAAGAGGTCGAAGTCCACCCCGTCCACGGCCCTGACCGCGCCGATCTGCTTCTTGAATACGATCCCCCGGGTCAGCGGGAAGTGCTTGACCAGGCCCCGCACCTGGAGAACGGCCTCAGCCATCGAGGGTCTCCTTCCAGAAGTGGCAGGCGCTGGCGCGGTGCGGCGCGACCTCGTACAGCGGTGGCTCGTCGGTGCGGCAGACCTCCTGTGCCATCGGGCAGCGCGGGTTGAACGCACAGCCGGGCGGGATCCGCAGCAGACTGGGCGGTAGCCCCTTGATCGCGTACAGCTCCTGGCCCTTCTGGTCCAGCCGGGGGATCGAGTCCAGCAGGCCCTTGGTGTAGGGGTGGGCCGGGGCCTTGTAGATCTCGTGCACCGGAGCGGTCTCCACGATCCGGCCCGCGTACATCACCGCGATCTTGTCGGCGACGTCCGCGACCACACCGAGGTCATGGGTGATCAGGATCAGGCCCATGTGCATCTCGCGCTGCAACTCCGCGAGCAGTTCCATGACCTGGGCCTGCACGGTGACGTCCAGCGCGGTGGTGGGCTCGTCCGCGATGATCAGATCCGGCTCCAGGGCCATCGCCATCGCGATCATGATGCGCTGCCGCATACCGCCGGAGAACTGGTGCGGATAGTCCCCCACCCGCTCCTTCGCCGCCGGAATGCGCACCCGGTCCATCAGCTCGACGGCCCGCGCCCGTGCGTCCCTACGGGACAGACCGCGGTGCACCACGAACATCTCGCCGAGCTGGGCGCCCACACTCAGCACCGGATTGAGCGCCGACAACGCGTCCTGGAAGATCATCGCCATTCTGGCGCCGCGCAGCTGGCGGCGCGCCTCGCGGTGCAGCGAGAGCAGATCGGCGCCCTGGAAGAAGATCCTGCCCCGGGTGATGTGGCCGGGCGGTGAGTCCAGGATGCCCATGACGGCCTGCGCGGTCACCGACTTCCCGGAGCCGGACTCACCGAGCACCGCCAGCGTCTCACCGGCGTTCACCGAGTAGTTGACACCGTTGACCGCCTTGGCCACCCCGTCCCGGGTGCGGAACTCGACATGCAGGTCGCGTACGTCCAGCAATGTGTCCAACGGACGTCTCCTCAGCGCAGCTTGGGATCGAGGGCGTCGCGCACCGCGTCGCCGAGCATGATGAACGCGAGCACCGTGACGCTCAGCGCGGCGGCGGGCCACAGCAGCATGTGCGGTGCGTCGCGGATCTGGGTGGAGGCCGAGGAGATGTCGATCCCCCAGGAGACGGTGGGTGGTTTGAGCCCCACGCCGAGGAAGGACAGCGTCGCCTCAAGCGAGATGTACGTACCGAGCGCGATGGTGGCCACCACGATCACCGGAGCGATCGCGTTCGGCGCGATGTGCCGCAGCAGCATCCGGGCGGGCCCGGCGCCGAGCGCGCGGGCGGCCTGTACGTAGTCGTTCTGCTTCGCGGTGATCACCGCACCGCGGGCGATACGGGCGATCTGCGGCCAGCCCAGCAGCACGATGAAGCCGACCACCGGCCAGACCGTGGTGTTGGTGACCACGGAGAGGAAGACCAGGCCGCCGAGGATGATCGGAATGCCGAAGAAGATGTCGCTGACCCGGGAGAGCAGCGCGTCCCACCAGCCGCCGAAGAACCCGGCGAAGCCGCCCAGGATGCTGCCGAGCAGTGCGGCCCCGGCCGTGGCGCAGACGCCGACGGTGACCGAGGCCCGGGCGCCGTAGACGGTGCGGGTGTAGACGTCGCAGCCCTGGGTGTCGAAGCCGAAGGGGTGGCCGGGCGCCGGACCCAGTTGCGACTTGTTGATGTCGCAGGCCAACGGGTTTCCGCTGGCGATCAGTTGGGGCCAGATGGCGATCAGCACCAGGAAGAGGATGAGCAGCGCGGACACGATGAAGATCGGGTTGCGGCGCAGATCGTGCCAGGCGTCCGACCACAGGCTGCGGGCCCGCGCGGACGGCGCGGTGGCCTGGCCGATGGACGCCGCCTCGGTGGCGGCGAACTCCATGGCGCCGCCCGCACCGGCGTTGCCGACGGCGTCGGCCGAGGTCCGGCCGTTGGGCTGTTCGAGCTGCTCAGGCATATCGGATCCTCGGGTCCAGTACCGCGTACAGCAGGTCCACGAGCAGGTTCGCCACCAGGAAGACGATCACCAAGATGGTGACGAAGCCGACCACCGTCGGGGAGTTCTGCCGCAGGATGCCCTGGTAGAGCTGGTAGCCGACGCCATGGATGTTGAAGATCCGCTCGGTGACGATGGCGCCGCCCATCAGCGCGCCGACATCGGTGCCGATGAAGGTGACCACCGGGATCAGGGAGTTGCGCAGCAGATGCCGGAAGATCACCCGGCGGCGCGGCAGTCCCTTGGCGATGGCGGTGCGTACGTAGTCGGCCCGGTGGTTCTCCACGATGGAGGTACGGGTCAGCCGGGTGACGTACGCCAGCGAGACCAGCGCCAACACGACGCCGGGCAGGGCCAGTTCGTTGAACGGCGCCGCCGGCGAGACCGAGGGGTTGACCACTCCCCATTTGACGCCGAACAGGAACTGAAGGACGTATCCGCTGACGAAGGTCGGAATCGATACCACGATCAGCGTCAGCACCAGCACTCCGGTGTCCACCGAGCGGCCGCGCCGTAGTCCGCTGACGATGCCGAGGATGATGCCGATGACCGCCTCGACGACGATCGCCACGATGGTGAGCCGAATGGTCAGCGGCCAGGCGGATCCCATCAGTTCGAGAACCGGTTGGCCGGTGAACGCGGTGCCGAAGTTCCCCTGGAAGATCTGCGCCATGTAGTGCGTGTACTGCTGCCACAGCGGATGATCGAGATAGAGGTCCCTGCGGATCTGCGCGGCGGTCGCCGGATCGGGGGCGCGGTCACCGAACAACGCGGCCACCGGGTCGCCCAGCGCGTACACCATGACGAAGATCAGGAAAGTGCTGCCGACGAAGACCGGAATCATCTGGAGCAGCCGCCGGATCACATACCGTCCCATGGAGCCTTTCCCCGAGTGAGTTCAGCTGACGGTGATGTCGTTGTAGACCGGGACGCTGAACTGGTTGAGCGCCACGTTCGAGAGGTTGGCGGAGTAGCCGGCGTTGCCGTTCTGGTACCACAGCGGAATGGCGGGCACCTGCTGGGCGAGGATGCGCTCCGCGTCCTGGAAGTCGTTCACCGCCCGGCCCCGGTCGGATTCCCCGTTGGCCCGGTCGACCAGCCGGTCGAAATCGGCGTTGGACCAGTGCGAGTCGTTGGAGGAGCCTCCCGTGTAGTACAGCGGCTGCAGGAAGTCCTGGATCAGCGGATAGTCCATCTGCCAGCCCGCGCGGAACGGCTGGGTCTCCGACTTGTTGGTGATCTGGTTGCGGAAGTCCGCGAAGGTGCCGACCGGGGCGCCCACGCACGCCTTGTCGTTGCCCAGGGCGTTGTTGACGCTGTTGCAGACCGCGTCCACCCACACCTTGTGCGAGCCGGTGTCGGCGTTGTAGCCGATCTTCATCTGCCCGCCGGGCAGGCCGCCGCCCTCCTGGATCAGCCTTTTCGCCTGGGTGGGGTTGTAGGTGCACACGGCGCCGCACAGCCCGGCTTTGAATCCGCCGCGCGCGCCGAGCACCGGCGAGGTCCAGTCGGTGGCAGGGGTGCGGGTGCCGCGGAAGATCCGGGTTGTGATCGAGGCGCGGTCAATGGCCATGGAAATGCCCTGGCGCACCTTCTGTGTGTTGCCGCCGCTCCACCGCGACTGGTACATCGGAAAGGCAATGGTCTGGATGATTCCGGCGGACTGGTTGATGTAGCGCGACCCCAGGTCCTTTTTGACGTTGCGCAGTTGGGTGGTGGGGATGTCATCGACCAGGTCGAGGTTTCCGGCCTGCAGATCGGTGTACGCGGTGTTGCTGTCGGTGTAGACCTGTAGGTCGACGCCGCCGTTCTTCGCCTTGTCGTCGCCGGTGTAGCCGTCCCATCGGCGCAGCCTCATGACGGTGCCCCTGGTGTACGAGTTGATCTCGTACGGGCCGTCGCCGACCGGTTTCCGCAGCCAGCCCGCGTGGTCGGTGAAGAACGCCCTGGGCAGCGGGTAGAACGCCGAGTAGCCGAGGGTGTCCGGCCAGGTGGAGAACTTCTGGCTGAGCCTTACGGTGAATGTGCGGTCGTCCTTGACCGAGAGCCCGGACATGGTCTTCGCGGTAGGGCTTCCGGAGTCCGGGTGGACCTGGCGGTATCCGTCGATGTAGCCGAAGAAACTGGAATTGAGCTGCTTGTTGGTGACCAGCGCGCCGTAGTTCCAGGCGTCCACGAAGGAACGCGCGGTGACCGGCTCGCCGTTGGAGAACCGCCAGCCCGGCTTGAGCCGCACGGTGAAGTTCTGCTGGTCCGAGCTGGTGATCGAGTCGGCGATCCAGTTCTGCGCGGCGCCGGTCTTGGGGTCGTATCTCTTCAGGCCGCGGAAGACCATGTCGAGCACCTTGCCGCCCTGCACCTCGTTGGTGTTCGCGGGCTCCAGCGGATGCTGCGGATCGCCCCAGGAGGCGCGCACGACGGCGTTCGGACCCCCGGGACGGCTACCGCCGCCGCAGGCGGTGGCCGTCAGTACGACCACTGCCGCGCACACCGCCCACTTCGGGCGTGCGGGTCCGCGCATTCGGGTGCCTCCTCATGGCTCACGTCACACGTAGCCACAAATAACACCCAACGGGTGATCTTCCACGCCTTTCCGGCGGTCGTACACGCGGAGACCGCGGGGGAAACCGCCCGTATGCGGGAGTCCCACTACCCCGACGCGGTGCGCCGGACGAGTGGTGGAGGCGGACGGGCCTCCGAGCCGAAAGGTCCTGCGCCGTCAGCTGACGAAGCCGTCGAACGCACCCGTCTTGATGCGGCGCACCAGGGCGCCGAAGGCGCGGGGCGCAGTTTTATGACGGTACGCGGGTCGTCGCTCTCGCGAAGGTGGCTCGCGCCTGCGGCGCCGGTGGCGACTTCGACGCAGTCCGCTGCTCCACCTTCGCTGAAGCTGGACTTCCGCCACTTGAGCTCCGACTTGCACGCCTTCCTGGAGCAGGGGGTACAGGAGCCGTTGCACCAGTCCCAGCGAGCCCTTGGTCGAACGCGCTCCCTGCGACGCCTCGACATCACTGGGCGGTAGCGCGACCTCTGGCGCCCTCGCCAGTCGAGCCGAAGCGGTGAGCGTTACACCGCGCCCCGAGGCAAGCTTCCGGTCAGTCCTCATCGCCGGTCGGCGACGGGACTCCCAACTCCCACAGTGCACTGAGGAGTTCATTCCGCCGAGAAGTACCAACCAGATATACGTGGCCGGATGTGGTAGCCAGTTCGACGCAGTCGTGGCCGCGGAGAATGAGGGCAACCCGCTTGTTGCCGAGCCAGCGCAGGCCCAGACCCCCGGCCTGCTGAAAAGCATTCAGCTGGGCGTGCCGAGCCGCCTTGATATCCCGCAGGTTAAGGGTCTTGCGCCAAACCGGCACCAGCGAGAGTCGGACGACGTCCCTCTCGACCACAACGCGAGAATGGGTGAAGACCGAAAACAGCAGGACGACCGCGCCTACTGCCGCAAGTAGGATCTTGGGACCCAGCCCTTCGACCCTGCTCCACACCGCAACGATGAGGACGAGCAGCGCCACCGCTACTGCGATGAGGCTGATATCGAGCGTGCGGGGTAGCCGCTGGTTCTCATCAAACACTGGCACTCTCCGAGACGGGCGATAGATTCTCCGCCCAAGACCCAGGGTGGGTCAACGCGTGCCAGGCAGGCTTGAGTTGACGAGCGTTGACTCTGTATCTCCGCAGGGCACGGAGAGAGGGGGCCACCCCGCGGGCCGAGTCCTACCCGTCCACCAGTGCGTCCGGCGACCACCGTCCCGCAGCATCCGAAGCTCCGGCAGGACGGTGTTCGCGTTGGTGTCCAACACCTGGGCGCCCAAGCCAGGCTCAAAACGCCGATGAGGGCGCCCCCCTGTCGGGGAGCGCCCTCATCTCCGGTCGGGTACGGCTCAGGCCGCGCCGACCACGTCCTTCTCCTCCGCGAAGTGGCAGGCGCTCTCGTGCGCGGCGGGTGAGTCGACGTTCTTGAACCGTTCCGGGATCGCCAGCAGCGGCGTCTCGGTGGCGCACTTGTCCTGTGCCTTCCAGCACCGGGTGCGGAACCGGCAGCCGGACGGCGGATTGGCCGGGGACGGCACGTCGCCGGTCAGGATGATCCGCTCGCGGTGCTCACGGGACTCCGGGTCCGGCACGGGCACCGCGGACAGCAGCGCCTGGGTGTACGGGTGGGTCGGGTGCTCGTAGATCTGCTCGTCGTCGCCGATCTCCACCATCTTGCCCAGGTACATCACGCCGACGCGGTCGGAGATGTGCCGGACGATGGACAGGTCGTGCGCGATGAACATGTACGACAGGTCGAACTCCTTCTGGAGCCTGCCCATCAGGTTGATGACCTGTGCCTGCACGGAGACGTCCAGCGCCGAGACCGGCTCGTCGCAGATGATGATCTCCGGGTTGAGCGCCAACCCCCGTGCGATACCGATACGTTGCCGCTGGCCGCCGGAGAACTGGTGCGGATACCGGTTGATGTACTCCGGGTTCAGCCCGACCACGTCCAGCAGGTCCTGGACCTTCCTGCGGCGGTCACCCTTCGGCGCCACCTCGGGATGGATCTCGAACGGCTCACCGATGATGTCGCCGACCGTCATCCGGGGATTCAGGGACGTGTACGGGTCCTGGAACACCATCTGGATGTTCCGCCGCACCGCCTTGAGCGCCTTGCCGGACAGCCTGGTGATGTCCTCGCCCTTGTAGAGCACCTGGCCGGAGGTGGCCCGCTCCAGGTTCATCAGCAGCTTGGCCACCGTCGACTTGCCGCAGCCCGACTCGCCCACGATGCCGAGCGTCTCACCGCGGTACAGGTCGAAGCTGACTCCGTCGACGGCCTTGACCGCGCCGATCTGCTTCTTGACGATGATGCCCTGGGTCAGCGGGAAGTGCTTGACCAGGTCCCGCACTTCGAGAATGGCCTCAGCCATCGAGGGTCTCCTTCCAGAAGTGGCAGGCGCTGGCCCGCGTGTCGCTCACGGCCGCCAGCGGCGGAACGTCCGTACGGCAGACGTCCTGCGCCATCGGGCAGCGCGGGTTGAACGCACAACCCGACGGAATCCGCAGCAGGTTGGGCGGCAGGCCCTTGATCGCGTACAGCTCCTGGCCCTTCTGGTCCAGGCGCGGGATCGAGTCCAGCAGGCCCTTGGTGTAGGGGTGGGCCGGGGCCTTGTAGATCTCGTGCACCGGAGCGGTCTCCACGATCCGGCCCGCGTACATCACCGCGATCTTGTCGGCGACGTCCGCGACCACACCGAGGTCATGGGTGATCAGGATCAGGCCCATGTGCATCTCGCGCTGCAACTCCGCGAGCAGTTCCATGACCTGGGCCTGCACGGTGACGTCCAGCGCGGTGGTGGGCTCGTCCGCGATGATCAGGTCCGGCTCCAGGGCCATCGCCATCGCGATCATGATGCGCTGCCGCATACCGCCGGAGAACTGGTGCGGATAGTCCCCCACCCGCTCCTTCGCCGCCGGAATGCGCACCCGGTCCATCAGCTCGATCGCCTTGGCCTTGGCGTCCTTCTTGGACAGGCCCTGGTGCACCCGGAACATCTCGCCGAGCTGGTAGCCCACGCTGAGCACGGGGTTGAGCGCGGACAGCGCGTCCTGGAAGATCATCGCGATCTTCTGACCGCGGATCTTGCGGCGCTCCTCGGCGGACATCTTGAGCATGTCCTGGCCGCGGAAGAAGATCTCGCCCTTCGGGATCCGGCCCGGGGGCATGTCCAGGATGCCCATGACGGCCTGCGCGGTCACCGACTTGCCGGAGCCCGACTCACCGAGCACGGCCAGCGTCTCACCGGCGTTCACCGAGTAGTTGACGCCGTTGACGGCCTTGGCCACCCCGTCCCGGGTGTGGAACTCGACGTGCAGGTCGCGTACTTCGAGCAGCGGCGCGGTGCCGGTGGCGCCCGTCTGCTCGGGACCAGCCTTCTCCATAATGGTCATGGCGACGCCTCCTCAGCGCAGCTTGGGATCGAGGGCGTCGCGCACCGCGTCGCCGAGCATGATGAACGCGAGCACCGTGATGCTCAGCGCCCCCGCGGGCCACAGCAGCATGTGCGGAGCGTTGCGGATCATCGTCGAGGCCTGGGAGATGTCGATGCCCCAGGAGACGGTCGGCGGCTTGAGGCCCACACCGAGGAACGACAGCGTCGCCTCAAGCGAGATGTACGTACCCAGTGCGATGGTGGCCACCACGATCACCGGAGCGAGCGCGTTGGGCGCGATGTGCCGCAACAGCATCCGTCCACTGCTGGCGCCGAGGGCGCGCGCGGCCTGTACGTAGTCCTGCTGCTTCGCGGTGATCACCGCGCCGCGGGCGATACGGGCGATCTGCGGCCAGCCCAGCAGCACCATGAAGGCGACCACGGTGGTGATCGAACCGCCCTTGATCACCGACAGGAAGACCACACCGCCGAGCAGGATCGGGATGCCGAAGAAGATGTCGCTGATCCGGGAGAGGATCGCGTCCCACCAGCCGCCGTAGAACCCGGCGAGACCGCCGAGCACGGAGCCGAGGATGGTCGCGCCCAGGGTGGTGAAGATGCCGACCGCGACCGAGGCGCGAGCGCCGTAGATGGTGCGGGCGTACACGTCGCAGCCCTGGGTGTCGAAGCCGAACGGGTGCCCGCCGGTCGGCCCGAGCTGCGACTTGCTCAGGTCGCACGCGTACGGGCTGGTGCTGGTCATCAGGCTCGGCCAGAGCGAGATGACGATCAGGAAGAGGATCAGCAGCGAGGAGACGTAGAAGATCGGCTTGCGGCGCAGGTCGTGCCACGCGTCGTTCCACAGGCTGCGCGGTGCGTCGCGCTGCGCCGGGGTGACGGCGGCGACCGCGTCGAGCGTCGTCGCTTCCTGGTCCTTCACCGTGGAGTTGGTGGTGTCAGGCATACCGGATCCTCGGGTCCAGGACCGCGTACAGCAGGTCGACGAGCAGGTTGGCGGCGAGGAAGACCAACACCAGGACGGTGACGAAGCCGACCACGGTGGGCGGGTTCTGGCGCAGGATGCCCTGGTAGAGCTGGAAGCCGACGCCCTTGACGTTGAAGATCCGCTCGGTCACGACGGCGCCCGCCATCAGGTTGCCGATGTCGGTGCCGAGGAAGGTGACCACCGGGATCAGGGAGTTGCGCAGCAGATGGGTCGTGACCACCCTGCGGCGCGGCATGCCCTTGGCCACCGCGGTGCGGATGTAGTCGGCGCGGGAGTTCTCCGCGACCGAGGTACGGGTGAGTCGGGCCACGTACGCCAGTGAGACACCGGCCAGCACGATGCCCGGCAGGATCAGGTCGCCGAACGGAGCGCCGTCGGCCACCGCCGGGTTGGCCAACTGCCACTTGACGGCGACGAAGTACTGCAGCAGGTAGCCGGTGACGAAGACCGGGATGGAGATCATCAGCAGCGTGAAGCCCAGTACGCCGGTGTCGGCGAACCGTCCGCGGCGCATGCCGGCCAGCAGGCCGAGTGCGATGCCGAAGATGCCCTCGATGGCGAACGCCACCAGCGTCAGCCGGAGCGTCACCGGGAAGGCACTGCTCATGAGTTGGGTGACGGGTTGGCCGTCGAAGGCGGTGCCGAAGTCGCCCTGGAGGATCTGCCCCATGTAGTGCAGATACTGCTGCCACAGCGGGTGGTCGAGGTAAAGCTGGTGCCTGATCATGGCCGCCGTCGCGGGGTCCGGTGCTCTGTCGCCGAACATGGCGGCCACCGGGTCGCCGAGCGCGTAGACCATGACGAAGATCAAAAGTGTGGTTCCGAGAAAGACCGGAACCATCTGGAGCAGTCGCCGGATGACGTAGCGCCCCATCTGCCCTCCAGGGATCGGGTACGCGGCAGCAGGGCCTCGTGGGCCCGGCTGCCGCGCACACCGCGTGCGGTTTGCTGTGGATTCCCCCGTGCGCCGCCTTGGCGGAGACGCCGTGTTACCAGGTCACTTGACGGTGATGTTGTAGAAGACCGGGTAGCTGAACGGGTTCTCGGTCACGTTCGAGACGCGGTCGGACCAGGCGACGCCACCGTTCTGGTACCACAGCGGGATCGACGGCATGTCGTTGACGAGCAGCTTCTCTGCCTGCTGGTACAGCGCCACGGACTTGGCCTTGTCCGGCTCGGCCTCGGCCTGGCTGATCAGCTTGTCGAAGTCGGGGTTGGCGTACTGCGAGTCGTTCGAGCTGGCGCCGGTGCCCCACAGCGGCTGCAGGAAGTCGTCGATCAGCGGGTAGTCCATCTGCCAACCGGCGCGGAACGGGTTGATCATCTGCTTCTGCGTGATCTGGTTGCGGAAGTCCGCGAAGGTGCCGACCGGGTTGCCGAGGCAGGCCTGGGTGCCCAGCGCGTTGTTGATGCTGTTGCAGACCGCGTCGACCCATTCCTTGTGGGAGCCGGTGTCGGCGTTGTACGAGATGGTGAACTTGCCACCCGGGATGCCGCCGCCCTCCTTGATGAGCTCCTTGGCCTTCGCCGGGTCGTACTTGCAGACGTCACCGCAGATGTCGGTGCTGTAACCACCGGCCGAGCCGAGCACCGGCGAGGTGAAGTCGGTGGCCGGGGTGCGGGTGCCCTGGAAGATCTTCTGGGTGATCGAGGCACGGTCGATCGCCATGGAGATGCCCTGGCGGACCTTCTCCATGCCCTTGGCGCCCCAGGTCTTCTGGTTCAGCGGGAAGGTGATGGCCTGGTTGATGCCGGCCGGGAGGTTCTGGTAGCGCCCCGCCATGTCGTTCTTGACGTGCGGGATGTCGGACGCCGGGATGGAGTCGTCCACGTCCAGCTGGCCGGCCTGCAGGTCCGCGTACGCGGTGTTCTCGTCGGTGTAGACCTTGAGCAGGACACCCTTGTTCTTCGGCTTCTCCGCACCGGTGTAGTACGGGTTCGGGACGAGCTTCATGCTCTGGCCCTTGCTGTACGACACGATCTTGTACGGGCCGTTGCCGACCGGCTGCTGGAGCCACTTGGCGTGGTCGGTGAAGAACGACTTCGGCAGCGGGGCGAACGCCTTGTAGCCGAGGCTGTCCGGCCAGGCCGAGAACTTCTGGGTGAGCTTGACCGTGAAGGTGAGGTTGTCAACGACCTTCAGGCCGGACATGGTCTTCGCGGTCGGCTGGCCCTTGTCCGGGTGGACCTGGCTGTAGCCCTCGATGTTGCCGAAGAACGAGGCGTCCTTCTGGGCGTTGGTCAGCAGCGCGCCGTAGTTCCAGGCGTCCACGAAGGAGCTGGCGGTGACCGGGGTGCCGTCGGAGAACTTCAGGCCCGGCTTCACCTTGATGGTGAAGGTCTGCTGGTCGGTCGAGGTGATGGAGTCGGCCGCGGCCAGGTAGGCCTGGGAGTTCTTGGGGTCGTACTCCTTGAGGTCGCTGAAGATCATGTCCAGGACCTTGCCGCCGTTCACCTCATTGGTGTTGGCGGGCTCAAGCGGGTTCTGCGGGTCACCCCACCAGGCGCGGACCACGCCATCCTCTGCGCCGCTGCTGCTGCTACCACCGCCACAGGCGGTGGCGGTCAGGGCGATGGCTATCGCCCCGATGACCATGGTGGCGCTCTTGGCTCCGCGCATGGGTAAGCCTCCTCACAGGCGTTCACAATCACTACGTGAAAGGAGGGCCGGTCCCCAGCTGACACCCCTGACAGCGGAAGGCGGCTCTCCATGCTCGTGAGTCGGCGCTCCCCATCAGCGCGTGACCCATTGACCCGAGCTCAATGCGTCCAACTATCGGACATGTTGGGCCTGGCACCAACATGCAAATGGTCTCGCTTTGATCACACCTGGCGTTAACAGCCCCGCAATCTTGGACATATGGAACATAGACAGACACCCGCGAAACGGACTGTTCACACAACTTCCGGGCGCGCCGTTCGCTATACGGACATGGAAAGCCCGGATCACACCATGAAAAACGGGGCGTTGGAGTCCAATGACTCCAACGCCCCGTCCGATATCCGAACGCGAGGGAAGGTGCCCGGGAAATCCCCGGAAAGCCCGCCAACCCCAGTGTGAGCGTTACCGCTTGGCGCGGGACGCGGCGCGGCCGCGCTCCTTCTGGTCGAGGACGACCTTGCGGATGCGGACCGCCTCCGGGGTCACCTCGACGCACTCGTCGTCGCGGCAGAACTCCAGGGACTGCTCAAGCGACAGCTTGCGCGGCGGGACGATCGACTCGGTCACGTCAGCGGTCGACGACCGCATGTTGGTGAGCTTCTTCTCCTTGGTGATGTTGACGTCCATGTCGTCGGAGCGCGAGTTCTCGCCGACGATCATGCCCTCGTACACCTCGGTGCCCGGCTCCGTGAACAGCACGCCGCGCTCCTGGAGGTTGGTCATCGCGAAGGCGGTGACGGCACCGGCCCGGTCGGCCACCAGCGAGCCGTTGTTGCGGGTCGTCAGCTGGCCGAACCACGGCTCGTGGCCCTCGTGGATGGAGTGGGCGATGCCGGTGCCGCGGGTCTGGGTCAGGAACTCCGTGCGGAAGCCGATCAGACCGCGGGACGGGACGACGAACTCCATGCGGACCCAGCCGGAGCCGTGGTTGGACATGTTGTCCATACGGCCCTTGCGGACGCCCATGAGCTGGGTGACGGCGCCCATGTGCTCCTCGGGCACGTCGATGGTCAGGCGCTCGACGGGCTCGTAGACCTTGCCGTCGACCTCCTTGGTGACGACCTGCGGCTTGCCGACGGTCAGCTCGTAGCCCTCGCGGCGCATGGTCTCCACGAGGATGGCCAGCGCCAGCTCGCCACGGCCCTGGACCTCCCAGGCGTCGGGGCGGTCGGTGTCCAGCACGCGCAGCGAGACGTTGCCGATCAGCTCGCGGTCCAGGCGGTCCTTGACCTGGCGGGCGGTGACCTTGCGGTCCTTGACGGCCGCCTTGTTGTCGGCGCCCTTGCCGGAGCCACCACGGCCGACCAGCGGGGAGGTGTTGGTGCCGATGGTCATGGAGATCGCCGGCTCGTCCACCGTGATCAGCGGCAGGGCGACCGGGTTCTCCGGGTCGGCCAGGGTCTCGCCGATCATGATGTCCGGGATGCCCGCGACGGCGCAGATGTCGCCCGGCCCGGCCTTCTCGGCGGGCTTGCGGGTGAGCGCCTCGGTCATCATCAGCTCGGTGATGCGGACGTTCTGGACGGTGCCGTCACGCTTGATCCAGGCGACGGTCTGCCCCTTCTTCAGCTCGCCCTGCTCGACGCGGAGCAGCGCGATACGGCCGAGGAAGTTGTCGGCGTCGAGGTTGGTGACGTGCGCCTGCAGCGGCGCGTCCTCCTCGTACGTCGGGGCCGGGATGTGCTCCAGGATCGTGGAGAAGAACGGCTCCAGGCTGGTGGAGTCGGCGGGGACGGTGCCGTCCTCCGGCTTGGTCAGCGAGGCGATGCCGTCACGGCCGCAGGCGTAGACGATCGGGAACTCGATCTGGTCCTCGTCGGCGTCCAGGTCGAGGAAGAGGTCGTAGGTCTCGTTGACGACCTCGTCGATCCGGGAGTCCGGGCGGTCCGTCTTGTTGATGCACAAGATGACCGGCATCCGCTTGGCGAGCGCCTTGCGCAAGACGAAGCGGGTCTGCGGCAGCGGGCCCTCGGACGCGTCGACGAGCAGCACCACGCCGTCGACCATCGACAGACCGCGCTCGACCTCGCCGCCGAAGTCGGCGTGGCCGGGGGTGTCGATGATGTTGATGGTGATCGGCTCGCCACCGCCCTTGGGGTGGTACTTCACGGCCGTGTTCTTGGCCAGGATCGTGATGCCCTTCTCACGCTCCAGGTCGTTCGAGTCCATGACCCGGTCGTCGACGGAGTCGAGCTGATGGGCGGCGAAGGCGCCAGCCTGCTTGAGCATGGCGTCGACGATGGTCGTCTTACCGTGGTCGACGTGGGCGACGATGGCAACGTTACGGATGTCGTGGCGCGTGGGCATACTGGGGCGCTTCTCCCGGATTCGTGGATGGCGGCGCGTCCGGTCCGGTACGCGCGCCCGCCGGGCAACATCACGCCGCGGCCTTACCCCCATGGTACGGGGCGCGGGCGAAAGCGTCCGCCTGGGCGATCTCGGAGCGCCCTCGGGCGGACGCTCAGCGGCGGAAGCCGATGTTCTGGTAGCGCGGGGTCTGGAAGCCGAACGCGCCCACGTTGGCGACCCTGATGCTCTGGGCGACCAGTTGGGGGCGCTGGTAGAGCGGGATGGAGCCCGCGGCGGCCCAGATCCTGGCGTCGGCCCGCCTGGTCAGGTCGGCCGCCTTGCCGGGGTTGAGTTCGGCCCCCGCCTGGTCCAGCAGCCGGTCGATCAGGTCGGTGCCCACCCGGGCGTAGTTCTGCTGGACGACCAGCGAGCCGTCCGCGCCCGGCTCCGGCTTGGCGTAGATCGGGCGCGCGTCGGTGGCCGGGAAGGCGGTGCCGGGCCAGGAGTACAGGGCCAGGTCGAAGTCGCCGGAGGCGATCTGGTCCTGGAAGAAGCTGCTGTCCGCGACCTTGGTGATCTGGCTGCGCACCCCGATGCCGGCCAGCATGTGCGCGATGCGGTCGCCGACCGCGCCGAGCGTGGCGTCGTGCTGCGGCAGCACGAACTGGAGGGTCAGCGGATGTCCGGACCGGTCGGTGCGCAGGGTGCTGGGTTCCACGGTCTCGGTCCGCGCGACCTTGCCGCCGCCCGGCGGCGGGGCGGCCGGGTGGGCGTGCCCGGGGCCGGGCGCGGCGGCGTTCTGCGCGCTGTTCGCCTTGCCGGGCTGCCATCCGGCGTCGGCCAGCAGGGCCTGGGCGGTCTTCACGTCGGGGCCGCCGATCGCCGAGCTGTTGTCCTGGTAGCCGTCCTGTGACGCCAGCACCAGGTGGTTGCCGAGCGGCGCGGTGGGCAGCCCGGCCGGGCGCAGCACCTGCTGGGCGATGGCCTTGCGGTCGATCGCCCGGGCCACCGCCCGCCGAACCCGCTCGTCGGCTAGTGGACCGCTGCCGCCGTTCAGCGTGAGCTGGGTGTACGAGGCGTCCAGGGCGCGGTGCACCGCGAGCCGCCGGTCCCGGGTTACCGCGCCGAGCGCCTCCGGGCTCACCTCTGCCACGTCGACGCTGCCGGCGGCCAGGGCGGCGGCCCGGCGTGCGCTGGGCACCGCGGTGAACACCAGCCGGTCCAGCTTGGCCGGCTCGCCCCACCACCGGGGGTCGCGGGCCAGTGTCACGGTGCCGCCCTTGGCGTTCACCGACTGGACCGAGAACGGGCCCGCGGTCACCGGGAGCGCGGCGCGGCTGCCGTCGTTGAAGGCGTCCGGGGTGCCGGTGACCGCCTTGGGGTACAGCGGTGTGAACAGGGACCGCCAGGTCGCCATCGGGCGGCTGAAGGTGACCTTGATCTCGTGGGCGTCCGCGCCGCGCCGTACGTCGGAGACGCGGTCGTAGCCGTCGTTGTGCGCGCTCCAGTACGCGGAGTTGGTTCCGTTCAGCGCCTTCCACTGGGCGGCGAAGTCGTCGGCGGTGATAGCCCGGCCGTCGCTCCAGGCCGCCTTGGGGTTGAGCTTGTACACCACGACCTGCGGTGACCTGCTGACCACCGCCGCCGACTCCAGGTAGTCCGGGTCGCGCTGTGGTCGGCCGCGGCCGTCCACGGTGAACAGCGCCGGCAGTACCGCGCCCGCGACCCGGGCGGTCTGCGGGTCGGCGGCGGCCTGGAAGGTGTTGAGCGTGCCGGGGACCGCGTCCACCGCCCAGCGCAGCGTGCCGCCGTCGCGAACCGAGGAGCGGGCGACGGAGGCGACGTCGACGGCGGAGGCGGCGGTTCCGGAGGAGGCCGAGCAGCCGGCCGCCGCGGCGCTCGCCACGACGACCAGGGCGATGGTTCCGACCGCGGTGCGGGACATCGTGGCTACCTCCGGGGGACTCCCGAGCGCTTATCTCGTTTGCCGCTTATCGCACCTACTGAAGGTGATGGCGCCCGGGCGGCCGGTCCGACACGGCGTCGGGGACGGCGAAGGCCACCTTTGTGGCCTAGCCGAGCGCCTGCCACCCCTCGCGGGAAAACGCAAGACCCCGACGGAGCGGATACCGTCTTCACAAGCGCGCCTGTGACGCGCGACACTTTCTGGGGCAACCCGCGCGAACGCGCAACGGAGGTGCTGTCCATGTCCCTACAGGATGAGCTCACTGCCACCCAGCGACGCCTTGACGACCTTGACCGCTGCCTGACCACGCTGGAGCAGCATGTCGGGCAGAGCATCGACATGCGGCGGGTCCGGGCCGACGCCAACCATCTGCGGGAGGACCTGGCGTTGCTGCGCGACAGCGCTCCGGCCTCCAGGACCGGGCCGTCCGGTCAGTCGAAGGCCGCCCAGCAGATGATCACCGTCCCGGACGCCCCGTACGACCCGAACCTGTGGCGTGACTCCGACGACGAGGGCCTGGGCGCCCGCGACCGGCACGCCCCCTAGCCCCCCAGCACGGCACACCGTGAGGCGAACCCGGTAAGCCACCCACCTCGCCGGAGGCGACCCGTTGGCCACGACCGAGACAGCAGGACCCTCATCAGGCGGCGTGCACGCCCCCGGGCGTGCCGCGATCGCCGCGCGGCAGCTGCGCACCGACCGCTGGTGGCTGGCTCCCGCCGTCACCGCCACCGTGCTGACGGTGTTCGTCGTCTATTCGACGTGGCGGGCCTTCGCCAACGCCGACTACTACGCCGCGCCCTACGTGTCCCCGTACTACTCCCCCTGCATCGCGACCAACTGCGTGAACATGAGGGGGGGTGCGGACCTGCAGATCTTCGGGCCCTGGTGGGGGCTTTCGCCGGCGCTGCTGGTGCTGATCTTCCCGCTGGGATTCCGGTTGACCTGCTACTACTACCGCAAGGCGTACTACCGGGGATTCTGGGCCGCGCCGCCCGCGTGCGCGGTGGCCGAGCCGCACCGCAAGTACACCGGGGAGACGCGCTTTCCGCTGATCCTGCAGAACGTGCACCGCTACTTCTTCTACTTCGCGCTCGTCTTCGCGGTGATCCTGACCTATGACGCGGCGCTCGGGTTCCGGGACGCGGCCGGGCGCTGGGGCCATATGGGCCTGGGCACCCTGGTGTTGCTGGTGAACGTCGCGCTGATCTGGGTCTACACCCTGTCCTGCCACTCCTGCCGGCACGTCGTCGGCGGGCGGTTGAAGAACTTCTCCAAGCACCCGGTGCGCTATCGGATGTGGAGTTGGGTGGGGCGGCTGACGGCGCATCACATGGCACTGGCCTGGGGGTCCTTGGTGATGGTCGCGGTGGCCGACCTTTATGTGTACCTGGTCGCCAGCGGCGCGTTCACCGATCCGAAGTTCTTCTAGCGGGCAAGAGGTCGCCGGAAACCAGCGAAAGGGATGCGGCAGCACATGACGCAAGTCGAGCGGCACACCTATGACGTGGTGGTGGTCGGCGCGGGCGGAGCGGGGCTACGGGCCGCCATCGAGGCCCGGGAACAGGGCCTGCGCACCGCAGTGGTCTGCAAGTCCCTGTTCGGCAAGGCGCACACGGTGATGGCCGAGGGCGGAATCGCCGCCAGCATGGGGAACGCCAATCCGCGTGACAACTGGCAGGTGCACTTCCGGGACACCATGCGGGGCGGGAAGTTCCTCAACAACTGGCGGATGGCCGAGCTGCACGCCAAGGAAGCCCCGGACCGGGTGTGGGAGTTGGAGACCTGGGGTGCGCTGTTCGACCGCACGAAGGACGGCCGGATCTCCCAGCGCAATTTCGGCGGTCACGAGTATCCCCGGCTGGCGCACGTCGGCGACCGCACCGGTCTGGAACTCATCCGCACCCTCCAGCAGAAGATCGTCTCCCTCCAGCAGGAGGACCACAAGCGGTGCGGTGACTACGAGGACCGGCTGCGCGTCTTCCAGGAATGCACCGTCACCCGAGTGCTGAAGGACGGTGAGCGGGTTTCCGGGGTGTTCGGCTACGTAAGGGAGTCCGGGCGCTTCTTCGTCATCGAGGCGCCCGCCGTCGTACTGGCCACCGGTGGCATCGGCAAGTCCTTCAAGGTGACCTCCAATTCCTGGGAGTACACCGGGGACGGGCACGCGCTGGCGCTGCTGGCCGGGGCACCGCTGATCAACATGGAATTCGTGCAGTTCCATCCGACCGGAATGGTCTGGCCGCCGTCCGTGAAGGGAATCCTGGTCACCGAGTCGGTGCGCGGTGACGGCGGGGTACTGCGCAACAGCGACGGCAAGCGCTTCATGTTCGACTACGTTCCGGACGTCTTCAAGGAGAAGTACGCGCAGAGCGAGGAGGAGGCGGACGGCTGGTACACCGATCCGGACAACCACCGCCGCCCACCGGAACTGCTGCCCCGCGACGAGGTGGCCCGGGCCATCAACTCCGAGGTGAAGGCGGGGCGTTGCACTCCGCACGGTGGGGTGTTCCTGGACGTGTCGACCCGGCTGCCCGCCGAGGAGATCAGACGGCGGCTGCCGTCCATGCACCACCAGTTCAAGGAACTGGCGGATGTCGACATCACCGCCGAGCCCATGGAGGTCGGGCCGACCTGCCACTACGTGATGGGCGGGGTCGAGGTCGACCCGGACAGCGCGGCCGCGACCGGGGTTCCCGGGCTGTTCGCGGCGGGCGAGGTGGCCGGCGGAATGCACGGCTCCAACCGGCTGGGTGGCAACTCCCTGTCCGACCTGCTGGTGTTCGGCCGCCGGGCCGGGCTGCACGCCGCCGAGTACGCCGCCGGTTTGGACACCGACGGCCGCCCCCGGGTCTCCGCCGAGCAGGTGGACGCCGCGGCAGCCGAGGCACTGCGCCCGTTCAGCGTCGAGGGCGACGAGCCGGAGGCGGCCGGGGGCCCTGCGGAGAACCCGTACGCGCTGCACCAGGAGTTGCAGCAGACCATGAACGACCTGGTCGGCATCATCCGGCGGGCCCCTGAGATGACCGAGGCGCTGCGCCGCCTCGCCGGCCTGCGGCAGCGCTCCCGGCGGGCCGGGGTCGAGGGGCACCGCCAGTTCAACCCGGGCTGGCACCTGGCGATCGACCTGCGCAACATGCTGCTGGTGAGCGAGTGCGTGGCGCGCGCCGCGCTGGAGCGCACCGAAAGCCGCGGCGGCCACACCCGCGACGACTACCCGGAAATGGACCGCCGTTGGCGGAAGACCAATCTGGTCTGCGAACTCGCCGACCGCGACGGCGAACTGGCGGCGGTCGATCCCGCCGACGGCCAGATCAGGCTGACCCGGCGGGAGACGCCGCCGATCCGCGGCGATCTGCTCGGCCTTTTCGAAAAGGACGAGTTGCTCAAGTACCTCACGGACGAGGAGCTCGACACATGAGCGCAGCGCCTGGCCCGAAGGCCAACGGTTCCGTGTACACCGGTCGTTTCCGGGTGTGGCGCGGCGACGCGGACGGCGGCGAGTTGCGGGACTTCGACGTCGAGGTGCACGAGGGCGAGGTCGTCCTCGACATCATCCACCGGTTGCAGGCCACCCAGGCCAACGACCTCGCGGTGCGCTGGAACTGCAAGGCGGGCAAGTGCGGTTCGTGCAGCGCGGAGATCAACGGCCAGCCGCGGCTGATGTGCATGACGCGGATGTCGGTGTTCGCGCCGGACGAGACGGTGACCGTGACGCCGATGCGGACCTTTCCGGTGGTGCGCGACCTGGTGACCGATGTGTCGTTCAACTACACCAAGGCCAGGGAGGTTCCGTCGTTCGTCCCGCCGCCCGGACTGGGCCCCGGTGAATACCGGATGCAGCAGGAGGACGTGGGGCGTTCGCAGGAATTCCGCAAGTGCATCGAATGCTTCCTGTGCCAGAACACCTGCCATGTGGTGCGGGACCACGAGGAGAACAAGAAGGCGTTCGCCGGGCCGCGTTTCCTGATGCGGATCGCCGAACTGGACATGCATCCGCTGGACTCGGCCGACCAGTCGGGCCTGGACCGCAAGTCCGCCGCGCAGGAGGAACACGGGCTCGGTTACTGCAACATCACCAAGTGCTGTACCGAAGTGTGCCCGGAGAACATCAGGATCACCGACAACGCGCTGATTCCGCTCAAGGAACGGGCAGTGGATCGTAAATACGATCCACTGGTCTGGTTGGGGAACAGGATTCGTCGGCGCTGAGACGGGGTTCCAAGGTGCGGGCCGTGGGCCGTGTTGTGCCCATCCGTTTCCGCCGTGCGGAGCGGCTGCCCACAACACGACCGATCAGTACACGCTGAGCAGCGCCGACGCCAGGTCCGGTCCCCTCGTCTCCCCGTCGGGCAGCCCGAGTTCGAACCACACGGTCTTGCCGCGCGGCGTCCTACGGCTGCCCCAGCTCTCGCTGAGCATGCTGACGAGTTGCAGCCCGCGACCGCCCTCGTCGGTGTCCCGGGCCCGCCGCCGCCTGGGCTGGACGAGGCCGGAGTCCCAGACCTCGCACACCAGCGTCCGGTCCAGCAGCAGCCGAAGCCGTATGTCCCCCCTGCCGTGCCGCAGCGCGTTGGTGACCAGCTCACTGACCAGCAGTTCGGTGGTGTCGACCAGTTCGCCCAGGCCCCAGGCCTCCAGCCGCCCCCGGGCCAGCTCCCGGGCCTGGGCCACCGACTGGCCCTTCGGCGGCAGCGTCCAGTCGCCGACCGCGTCGTCCGGCAGGCCCTGCACCCTGGCCATCAGCAGCGCCACGTCGTCCTCGCCGTGGTGGGTGTCCAGGCTGGTCAGTACGTGGTCGCAGGCGTCCTCCAGCGGCAGCGCGGCGGTGCTCAGGGCGCGCCGGAAGGCCTCCAGGCCCTCGTCCAGGGCGTGGTGGCGGGACTCCACCAGCCCGTCGGTGTAGAGGGCGAGGAGCGCGCCGTCGGGGAGTTCGATGTCCACCTCCTCGAACGGCTCGCCGCCGACGCCCAGCGGCATGCCGGGCGGCACGTCGAGCATCAGCGCCGGATCACCTGGCTGCACGATGACCGGCGGCAGATGGCCGGCGTTGGCGATGGTGCAGCGCCGGGTGACCGCGTCGTACACCGCGTAGACGCAGGTCGCCAGGTACACCTCGGCCAGGTCCTCGGTGTCGCGGTCCTTGGCGCGTCGGCTGCGGCCACCGCTGGGGTCGGACAGACCGCGGGCGATCTCGTCCAACTGGGTCAGCACCTCGGCCGGTTCGAGGTCGAGCAGCGCCAGGGTGCGTACCGCGGTGCGCAGTTCGCCCATGGCGACGGCGGCCCGAAGTCCGCGGCCCATCACGTCGCCGACCACCAACGCGGTGCGGTGGCCGGGCAGTTCTATGACGTCGAACCAGTCGCCGCCGACCTCCGCGGCGGCGTTGCCCGGCAGATAGCGGCAGGCGATGTCGAGTCCGGCGGCCTCCGGATTGCCCGGTGGCAGCAGGCTGCGCTGGAGCAGCAGCGCCCGTTCGTGCTCGCGCCGGTACAGCCGTGCGTTGTCGATGCACACGGCGGCCCGGGCGACGAGTTCCCCGGCCAGCGCGCGGTCGCGTTCGCCGAACGGTTCGCTGCCCTTGGCGCGGGAGAAGTGCACCAGGCCGAGCACGGTGTCCCGGGCGACCATCGGCACCACCAGGGTGGACTGGACGACGGCCGGCAACTCGCCCCGCTCCAGGTCGGGTTCGGTCGGCTCGTCGGCCATGGAGCCGCCGCCGCTGACGCCGACGACCTGGATCTGCGCGGTGCGCAGCGCCTTCGCCGCGGGCGAGGTGAACGGATAGCGGTGCACCGCGCCCACGCTCACCGAGCCGTCCTCGACGCCCAGTGAGTCGGGGCCGCCGGAGACCGCGCTGGCGCCCGCGACCCTGCGCACGTCCGCGCTGCCGTCGGAGCTGCCGACCGGGTCCTCGTCGCCGGTCAGCAGCACCTGGTAGAGGTCGACGGCGGCCAGGTCGCAGAAGTGCGGTACGGCGACGTCCAGCAGCTGCCGGGCGGTGGTCTCCAGGTCGAGGGAGTTGCCGATGCGGGTGCCCGCCTCGTTGAGCAGGGCCAGGTCGCGCCGGGTGTGCGCCGCCTCCCGTTCGGCGCGCTGACGGATCGTCACATCCGTTGCCACGCCCGCCACTCCGGACGGACGGCCGTGCGGGTCCGTGAGCCGGTACAGGGAGATCGCCCAGCGGCGGCGGCCGGGAGAACCGGGGCTGGTGCCGACGACCTGCATGTCGACCACCGGTTCGCCGCAGTCCAGCACCTGGCGCAGCGCCGCGGTGAGCCGGTCGGCCTCGACCCGGGGCAGGAAGTCGTGCGGGGTGCGGCCCGGGTAGTCCCCCGCGGGCTTGCCGTAGACGTGTGCGAAGCGCTCGTTGACGCGGATCAGTCTGAGGTCGGTGTCGGCGAGGAAAAGCCCCATCGGAGATTGGCCGAAAATCGCCTCGAACGCGGCCAGGGAGGCGTCCCGCTCCCGGTCGCCCTCAAGGCCCCGGGGACTTGGCAGTTCAGCCATGGTCGGCCCCCGAGGGGTGGTGGCCTTCTCCGTGCGAAGCGGCGGAGCAGGATCCGCCGGAACGTATGCAGCGCAAGACCCCTCCAGTTATTCAGTACTCCCGGACCGGCCGCTGCCCAGTCTTCAGGGTATTGGGCACCCCTGAAGTATTGAGCACCGGCGGCACCGGACACACGGTCTTGTCGATCACAGCATCATTTCGGCTTCAACGAGGCAACTTCACCGAGGTCAGCTACCCGGCAACGCCAGTTCGAACCACACCGTCTTGCCCAGCGGCCCCTGCCGGGTACCCCATCGCCGGGATGCCCGGGCGACGAGTTGGAGTCCGCGGCCGCCCTCGTCCTCGTGGTCGGCGGTACGGGCGCGCGGCGGATCGGGCAGCGGGTCGGAGACCTCGACCAGCAGCGAGGGTCCGCGGACCATGCGGACGCCGATGGGTCCGTGCGCGTACCGCAGGGAGTTGGTGACCAGTTCACTGACCAGAAGTACGGTCACGTCGGTCAGCGCGTTCAAACCCCATACGGCCAGCGTCTCTCGGACATGCGTGCGCGCCTGCCGTACCGCGCTGGGTTCGGCGGGGAAGGCCCAGGACGCCGCGCTGCCCTCCGGGAGACCGCCGAGCCGGGCCATCAGCACGGCCACGTCGTCCGGTTCGAGCTCCCCGACCAGGTTGGTGACCATGTCGTCGCACGCGTCCTCCAAGGACCGGTGCGGGCGGCCGAGTACCGCCCTGAGCCGGTCGATGCCATGGCCGATGTCCTCGCCGCGCCGCTCGATCAGACCGTCGGTGTAGAGCACCAGCACCGAGCCGTCCGGCACCCGCAGTTCGGTGGTCTCGAACTCCGCTTCGCCGACGCCGATCGGGGTGCCGGTGGGCATGTCGAGGCGGTGCACGCCTTCGGCTCCGCGCTCGCCGGGGTCGATCAACAGGGGTGGCAGATGGCCCGCCTTGGCGATGGAGCAGATCCGGGTCGACGGGTCGTAGACGGCGTAGACGCAGGTGGCCATCATCGGTTCGTCGGGGAACTGCGCGAAGTCGTCGGACAGGTCGTTGATCCGGCGCAGCAGTTCGTCGGGGGTCATGTCGAGCGCGGCGAGGGTGCGCATGGCGGTGCGCAGCCGTCCCATGGTGGCGGCGGCCTGGAGCCCGTGCCCCATCGCGTCGCCGACCACGAAGGCGACCCGGCCGCCCGCCAGCGGCACCACGTCGAACCAGTCGCCGCCCGCCTCCGCGCCGGTGCTGCCGGGCACGTAGCGGTAGGCGACCTCGACGCCCGGCAGTTCGGGCACGTGCTGCGGCAGCAGGCTGCGTTGCAGCATCAGGGCGCCCTCCCGTTCCCGCGCGTACAGCCGGGCGTTGTCGAGGGCGGCGCCCGCGCGGTCGGCGAGTTCGGTGGCGAGCGCCAGGTCGTCGGGGTCGAACGACTCGCGCTGCACGGAGCGTCCGATGACCAGCAGGCCGAGCACGATTCCGCGGGCCCGCAGCGGGACGACGAGCATCGAGCCGACGCCCAGTTCCAGGGCGGCCTTTATGCGCGGGTCGAGGCCGTACGCGCTGTCCGTGGCGGCGTGCAGGTCCGCGCTGGTCTCGGCGTACCAGGCGGGGCCGCCGGCCAGCACCTCGGTGAGCGGTGAGCCCTCGGGGAAGCTGAGGCTGGCCCCGGCGCGCAGCTGGGCGGCGACCGCCTCGGTCCCGGGCCCCGTGGTGACCCCGGCCAGCACGAGCGGGGTGTGCGCGGGGTGCGGGCGGCGCGGCAGGTCGGCGCCCCGGGGGACGTCGCGGACCAGCAGCACCCCGGCGTAGTCGGCGAACTCCGGTACCAGGATGTCGGGCAGCAGCCGGGCGATGCGGTCCACGTCGAGCAGGTCGGACAGGACCCCGCCCACGTCGTTGAGGAGGGTGAGCCGGGCGCGGGCCCGCTCGGCCTTGGCGACCGCGATGTGGCGTTCGGTGACGTCCATGACGATGCAGGAGATGCCCAGCACCCGCCCGGCCCGGTCCACGATCCTGGAGTACGAGGCGGAGCGCAGGCCCTCGCCGCCCGGTCCCTTGTTCAGCAGGTCGACCACTGTGCGCCCGGTGGCCAGCACCTCGCGCTGGACCAGGGTGAGGTTGTGGCCGGTCCTGCCGGGCAGGATCTCGTCGACGGTGCGGCCTATGTGGTCGTCCGGGGGGCGGCCGTTCATCCGGGCCAGGGCCTGGTTGACGCGGACGAAGCGCAGATCGGTGTCGAAGATCGCGATGCCGAGCGCGGAGGTGTCGAACACCGCGTCGACAATGGCCAGATCGTGCTCCAGGCCGCGCAGCAGCTGGGTCTCGGCGAGCGAGACCAGGATGTACGGCTTGCCGTCCCCGTCCACCAGCAGCGAGGCCCGCACCTCGGCCTGCACGGTGTGGCCGTCGCGGTGCCGTAGCGGCAGCACCCCGCCCCAGCGTCCGGCGCGCAGCAGCTCGGCCAGCACCTGCTCCGCGGGGCCGGGGCTGGGCACCCGGCCGAGGCGCTCGGCGCGGACGGCGTGCGCCGTGGACCAGTCGCTGATGATGTGGTCGATCCGGCGGCCGACGATGTGCTCGCCGGCCCAGCCCAGCAGTTCCTCGGCCAGCGGGGACCACAGCACCACCCGGCCCCGGGTGTCCAGCATGATGACGCCGACCCGCAGGGTGTCCAGCAGCCCACCGGAGTCGGCTGGTTGGGTGGCGGCCGGTTGCAGGCCGCGCGTCCGGTGGCGGTCGGCCGCGTTGTGTGGCGGATTGTGCGCGGCGGATGGGGTGCTCATCCGGCACACCTCCCGCCAGTTCGGACATAGTGCCTAAACCCCCCGTACCCCATGATCAATGGAGTACACGGCGACCGGCCCGGCGCGTTACTCCGTTCAGTCCGGCGGAGTCCTCGAACGGGTCCGGCGCGCCCGCTTCCCGCCCGCCTCGAGCGGGGTGCCGCGCGCCGCCCTGTCCGCACCTCGCTCACCGGCCCCCGGAGAGCCTGCGGGCCGCCTCGGCGACCGCCGGGCGGTCCTGGTCCAGCCAGTCGACGCCGGCCACCTCTGCGGGCGCCAGCCAGCGCAGGGCGTCGTGGTCCTCCAGGGGACGCGGCGGCGCGGAGCCCTCGGCCAGCCGGGCGGTCCACACCCGCAGCACCAGATCGGCCCGCAACGGCCACTCGCCGGGGATCCGCTCCAGCGGCTCCGCCTCGACCCCCAGTTCCTCGCGCAGCTCGCGCACCAGGGCCTGCTCGGCCGTCTCGCCCGGCTCCACCTTGCCGCCGGGCAGCTCCCAGCGCCCGGCCAGCTCCGGCGGGGCGCTGCGCCGAGCGGCCAGCAACCGGCCCTGGTGCAGCAGCGCCGCGCCCACCACCACACGCACCGAAACGCTCATGCGCGGCACTCTACGGCGCCGCGCAGGGCGTCCCGTCAGCGGCTAGGAGGCCTGGGGCTGGTCGATCTTCTCGATGAGGTAGCGCCGTCCCAGCCCGCGTGCCTCGAAGTGTCCCGCGACCGTCTCGGCCTCCTCGCGGGTCTCACAACTGGCGACGCGGTAGCGGTTGCCGTTGTCGTCCTGGCGTATGACGGCCCACAGCAGCTCGCCCATCAGGCGACTCCGTCGATTTCCCGTACGTGGTCGATGCTGGCGAGGTCGTCCTTCTCCTCGCTGGCCCTACCGGCGAACCACGCGTCGAGGATCTCCTTGAGCAGTGGTTCCGAGGTCTGCCGCAGACCGATGGCGAGGACGTTGGCGTCGTTCCACTGGCGGGCGCCGTTGGCGGTGTAGGCGTCCGTGCACAGCGCGGCGCGCGCTCCTGGCACCTTGTTGGCGGCCATCGACGCGCCGGTGCCGGTCCAGCAGCAGACCACCGCCTGGTCGGCCCGGCCCGCCGCGACCTCGCGGGCCGCGGCCGTCGCCGACCACGCCCAGTCGGGGCGTCCCGCGCCCTCCCGGTCGTCGCCGCGCAGCGCCCCGTAGGCGGACACCTCGTGCCCGCGCCTGCGCAGTTCGTAGACGAGGACCCTGGCTACCGGCTCATCCATGTCCGAGGAAACGGCGATCCGCATATGCCACAGCCTACGCCCGCCGGTGACCGTGTGAACCCGTCCGTACGCGAACGGGTATGAACTCGCCACCTGTTGAAGGCGGAAACGATGAGGACCCCCGCGCGGTGCGCGGGGGTCCTCATCGCGAGCGACGGATCAGACCGCCGTGGAGACGCGCTCGGCGTCGTCCTGGGCCGCCTTGAGCTCCTCGCGGACCGCTTCCAGCGACGGGTTGTGCCAGGCGCTGCGCACACCCCAGAAGTAGAAGGCCAGCCCGATCACGGCGACGACCAGCAGGTCCCAGCCCTCGGGCAGGTAGCCCTGGCCGCCGTAGTCCTTGCTTCCGATGTACGAGATGAAGGCCATCACGAACAGGTAGGCGACCATCCAGACGCCCGCCTTCAGGTGCGGCTTCAGCTGCGACATGGGCTTGCGCAGCTCGTAGAAGGCCCAGATCGGCAGACCGGCCGCCATCAGCAGGATGACCTTGCCGGTCAGCGGCCACTTGGCCCAGTACAGCACCAGCGAACCGAAGACCATCGCGACCGGCGCGATCACCGGCATCGCCTTCAGCTGCACCGGACGCGGCATGTCCGGCGCCAGGCGGCGCAGCGACATCACGGCGACCGGGCCGGTGATGTACGAGATCACGGTGGCCACCGAGACGATCTCGGCCAGCGAGCCCCAGCCGCGGAACACCGCGAGGAAGGCGAACGCCACCACCAGGTTCAGCAGCAGCGCCGGACGCGGCACACCGGTCTTGGGGTCGACCTTGCCGAAGACGCCCGGCAGGTGGCCGTTCTCCTGGACGCCGTGGATCATGCGGGAGGTGGTGGCCGCGTAGATCATGCCGGTGCCGGACGGGGAGATGAAGGCGTCGGCGTAGAGCAGCATGGCCAGCCAGTTGATGCCCCAGGCGATGGCCAGGTCGGCCAGCGGGGACTTGAAGTTCAGCGCGGACCAGCCGCCACCGGCCAGGTCGTGGGCGGGCACCGCCATCAGGAAGGCGACCTGCAGCGCCACGTAGATCACCAGCGCGATGAGGATCGAGCTGATCACCGCGCGCGGCAGCGACTTGCGCGGGTTACGGGCCTCGGCGGCCATGTTGAGCGGCGACTGGAAGCCGTTGTACGCCCAGACGATGCCGGAGACGGCGACCGCGTTGAACACCGCGTTCCAGCCGTGCGGGGCGAAGCCTCCGGCGCGGCTGAGGTTGTGCGTGTCGAAGTGCGACAGCATCAGGGTGGCCGCGGTGAGCGTGGGCACCACGATCTTGAAGACGGTGATCGCCGTGTTGGTCTTGGCGAACAGCGTGATCGCCCACCAGTTGAGCGCGAAGTAGACCAGCAGCAGCACACTGGCCAGCGCGACACCGGAGCCGGTCAGCTCGGTGCCGTTGTACAGGCCCTTGGCCCAGGACCACTTCCACGAGCTCATGTAGGTGACCGAGGCGGTCGCCTCACCCGGGATCACCGAGACGATGGCGATCCAGTTGGCCCAGGCGGCCAGGTAACCGGCGAGCGAGCCGTGCGAGTACTGGCCGTAGCGGACCATGCCACCGGCCTTGGGGAACATCGAGCCCAGCTCGGTGTAGGTCAAGGCGATGGTCAGCGCGACCACGGCACCGATCACCCAGGCGAAGATCGCCGCCGGCCCAGCCAGGTGGCTTGCCTTGGCGGCACCGAACAGCCAGCCCGAGCCGATGATCGAGCCGAGGCCGACGGCCGTCAGCGATACCGTGCCGAGGGAACGGCGGTAGTTGGAACCAGACAAATCGGTGGTTCCCCTTTCTTCTCCCCGTGGCCTTGCACAAACTCCGGCAGCTTAAAGGCGATAGGCCGTCTGCGGTTCCCCCTGGAGGTGTTGTGTGATCTTTGCAACAGCCACGTATCGTGATCGAACCGGGGTGCGAACGGACCACTCCGTCAACGACGTTGCAGCTCAGAGGGGTTACGCCGACCGATCGGCCGGGAAGCCGTCACTGATTGTCAACAGTCGGTATCACCCGCGCGAAGGCCGGCCGCGAGGAGGATTCCGCCGTGGCGCGAGCGGCGACGGCGAGTGGCGGGCACCGCACCGCCACCCATGCGACCGAGCGGTCCACGGGAAGGGCATCAGCGGACCGGAAGGTGGTACGCGACCTTGAAGCGGTCGGCCGGGATGACCAGGTCGGCGGTCTCCACCGGCCGGTCCGAGGCGTAGAAGGTGCGGGAGACGACCAGCACCGCATGGCCCGGAACGCCGCCGAGCTCCGCGGTCTCGACGGCCAGGCCGGGGCGCGCGGCGACCTCCTCGACCACGTTGTCCACCACGATGTCGATGGCCGCCATCCGGTCCACCACGCCACGTCCGCCCAGCGGCCCCTCCTCGGGCAGCATGACCGGGGTGCGCCCGGTGACGGCCAGCGGCTCCCAGGAGGTGGAGAGCATCATGGGCTCGCCCTCGGTGCGGAACAGATAGCGGGTGCACATCACCCGGTCGTCCGGCTGGATCCGCAGCCGGGCGGCGATCGCCGGACTGGCGCTCTCCTGCGTGCTGACCGACTCCCAGGTGCCCTTGCAGCCCTCGTCCGCCTGCTCCTGGCGGAACGGGGTGGGGCCGTACGACGGCCGGTAGCCGGAGCGGGCGATGGCACGCGGCTCCGGCCGCTCACGGACGTACGTACCGGATCCGGAGCGGCCCTCGACGAAGCCCTCGGCCATCAGGACCTTGCGGGCCTCCAGGGCGACCGTGTCGGAGACGCCGTAGTCCCGGCGGATACGGGCCTGCGAGGGCAACCGGGTGTGCGGGAGGAGGATGCCGTCGAGGATCTTGCTCCGCAGGTCGTCGGCGACCCGGAGGTACGCGGGCTGCTCACCAAATGGCACGTGACCCTCCACAGAGGTTGACCGGCTGCAACAGCTTGACAACGTACCGTGTCCAACCGCAAGCCAAGGCCAACGCATCACCTCTGGATTCCCCTACCCTGGCGGCAATTAATTTCTCTCGCCGCGCCACCCCCGCCGCGCGATCCGCAGTGCCGCCACAAGCGGCCGTGACCCCCGTCACGCCACGCCGTTTACCTCCATTTAACAGCTAATCCGCTTTCAGATCAGTCGAATTCGATCTACCGGACAACGGATTTCGTTGCGAGAGGGGGGTTGACGCTTTGTTGACACCAGTTGTCTCATGACGTCCCGGGAGCGCCCCAGCATCTGATGAGCCAGCCATAACGGAGGCGATAACGCTCCCCCGCAGAGCCCCACCGAGCCCGATGGGACGCCGTATGACCGAAATCCTGCGCCCGCCCGCCGAAGTCCCCGATTCCGCCGCCGCCTCCACGGCGGCAACGGAAAGGGGCAAACTGACCCGCTCCATCGGAGTGGTCGGCGGCACACTGCTCACCCTTTCCTGCCTCACCCCGGCCTCGTCCCTCTTCGTCATCGTCCCGGGCTCGTTCGCCACCCTCGGCACCGGCACCGCGCTGACCCTGGTGATCGCCGTCGTGCTGTGTGTCGCGGTGGCCTTCTGCTACTCGGAGTTGGGCACGCTGATCCCCAGCGCGGGCGGCGAGTACGCCATGGTCGGCACGCTCACCGGTCGCTTCTCGGGGTGGCTGGTGTTCATCCAGGCGCTGATCGTGGTCATGATCGTCCCGCCGATCATCGCGCTGGGCACCGCCGACTACCTGGCACCGCTCATCCACGTCGACGCCAAGGCGACGGGCGCGGCCGTGATGCTGCTGGCCACCGTGATGGGCCTGCTCGACCTGCGGGCCAACGCCTGGATCACCGGCGTCTTCCTGGTACTTGAGGTGGTCGCGTCCGCCGTGGTGGCCTTCCTCGGCTTCTCGCACACCCGGCGCTCCGCCTCGGTGCTGGTCCACCCGGTGATGGCCGGGGACCACGGCGCGAGCCTGCCGGTCACCGGTGGGCTGATCGTCGCGGGCCTGGCGGCGGCCCTGTTCATCCTCCAGGGGTTCTCCACCGCCGTGTACCTGTCGGAGGAGATGGAGAACCCGCGGCGCACCGTCTCCCGGACCGTGCTGTGGACGCTGGCCATCGGCGCGGCCGTGGTGCTGGTCCCGGTGGTCGCCATCACCCTGGGCGCTCCCGACCTCAACACGCTGGCCGGCGGCGACATCGCGGGCATGGTGCAGAAGTGGAGCGACTCCGGCGTCGGCACCTTCATCAGCCTGTGCATCGCGCTGGCGATCATCAACGCGGCGATCGTGATGGTGATCCAGAACTCCCGGGTGCTGTTCGCCTCGGCGCGTGACAACGCCTGGCCCGCGCCGGTCGGCCGGGCACTGGCGGCGCTGAGCAAGCGGTTCGGCTCGCCGTGGATCGCCACGCTGGCGGTCGGCGTACCGGGCGCGGTGCTGTGCTTCGTGCCGGTTGCGACGCTCAACGGCGTCACCGGCGTGGCCGTTGCCGCGCTGTACGCCTTCGTGGCGGTGGCCGCCCTCGCGTCCCGGCGCGGCGCGCACAAGGAGCGAGAGGGCGTGTGGCGGATGCCGTTGTGGCCGGTGGTCCCGGTGGTGCTGCTGGCGGTACTGGTCTGGGTGCTCGCCCAGCAGGCCGCGCGCGATCTGCTGATCACCGGGGGCATCACCGCGGTCGCCGCCCTGTACTGGGTGTTCTACCTACGGCCGCGCCGGGCCACGCACTGGGTGATCACCGTCCCCGAGGACGAGATGGTGTCCTGAGCGGGAGCGCTCACACGACGCGGGCCCGGCGGTGCGGACCGGTTCGGCACCGCCGGGCCTAGTCCCACCCGAGGTGGTGGAAGCCCGGGTGCGGATGCATCAGGAAGCCGTGGTGGGAGATGTTCCAGGCGTATGCCCCGGCCAGCGCGAACACCACCCTGTCCGCCGGCCGTAGTCCGGCGGCCCCCGGTACGGCACGGGCGAACACGTCCTTCGGGGTGCACAACTGCCCGGTGAGCGTGGCGCGTTGGCCGCGCACCACGGGCCTGGGCCAGGGGTACGGCCAGTCGTCCACCGGCAGCACGGTGAACGGCTGGTCGTGCCCCTTGGTCACCGGGGTGCGCAGATGCTGGGTGCCGCCGCGCAGTACGGCGAAGTCCTCGCCGTGCGCGCTTTTGACGTCCAGCACCTCGGTGGCGTACCAGCCGCAGTACGCGGTGAGCGCCCGCCCCGGCTCGATCCGCAGCCGCAGCCCGGGGTGGCGGCGCAGCAGCCGGTCGAGTCCGGCGCCGAACGCGGCCCAGTCGAAGCGGGCGGCCGGATCCGCGTAGTCCACCGCCATGCCGCCGCCGGTGTTGACCTCCTCGATTGGGACCGGCAGCCGTACCGCCCAGTCCACGATCCGTTCGGCCACGGCGAGTTGGGCGCCGGCGTCCAGGCCGCTGGCCAGGTGGGCGTGGATGCCGCGCAGCCGCAGCCGGGCGAAGTCCGGCCGGGCCAGCAGGGACAGGCACCGGTGGACTCCGGCCGGGTCGAGGCCGAACGGGCTGGGGCCGCCCATCGCCAGGGGGACGCCGCGCAGTTCCACCGGCAGGTTGACCCGCAGCAGGATGTCGGCGCGCCGCCCCGGCCCCACCGCGCCCGCCAGCAGCCGCAGTTCGCGTTCGCTCTCCACGTGGAAGCGCGTGACGCCGGTTCCCGCCGCCGCGGCCAGTTCGCCGGGCGTCTTGCCCGGCCCGCCGAAGGCCACGCGCGCGCCCGGAACCGCCCGGCGCACATGGGCCAACTCGCCTCCCGAGGCGACCTCGTAGCCGGTCACCGCGCAGCGCAGCGCGGCCAGGATCTGCGGGTCCGGGTTGGCCTTGGCCGCGTAGTAGAGCTCCACCCGCTCGGGCAGCGCGTCCCGGACGCGCCGGGCGTGCGCCCGCAGGGCGGCGATGTCGTAGACATACGCGGGGAGTTGGTCGTCCGGCAGCGCACGGACGTGGTCACGCACGGCCTCAGTGATCACGGCGGACTCCCGGTGCGGTGGTCTGGGTGCCCGCCGCCGAGGAGACCTCGTGTCCCGGGGCGGCGAGTGGTGAGCGCACCGCAACGTATCCCGCGTCCCGGTCGGCGTGGCGGGCCCAGCGGGTCAGCAGGTTGGCCTTGGCGGGCAGTGGCACGCCCGCGAGCAGGGCGCGCAACCGCGGCGGACAGCCGTGCTCGTCCGCGTACTCGCGCAGCACGGCCCGGACCCGCGCCCACAGCGCGGGCTCCGACCCGGGGTGCAGATCGGCGAGCGCGGCCAGCAGTTCGGCGGTGTGGTTGACCAGCAGGCAGTAGACCACCCGGTCCCAGCCGCGCCGCGCGTCGTACGTCAACGGCCCGGCCACATCGGCGGGCAGCGCGGCCAGTGCCTCGCCGTGCCGCTCGGCCAGCAGCTTGGTGCCCTCCAGATCGCGGAAGACGATGTGCCGTGGCAGCCCGGCGCCGTCGACGCCGACCAGCACGTTCTGCAGGTGCGGCTCCAGGACGACGCCGTGGTCGAAGTAGGCGGCGAGCACGGGTGGCAGCAGCAGCCGCAGATACGCCGTCCACCACTCCAGCGCCTCCGGCCGGCCCGCGCCGTCCAGCAGCCGGGAGACATGGGCGCCGCTGGTCGGGTACTCGTCGGCAACGGCCGCGGCCAGCAACGGGGTCACGCCGGGCGGCAGATGGGCGGCCAGGCCGTCGCGGACGATCACGCCGAACCCCTCTAGCAGCGCGTCGTCACCGGGCAGCGCCAGTGTGCGGTACGCGGGCTCGCGCAGCATGGCGGTGCCGGGGAAGCGGGCGGCCAGCTCGCGCAGTACCGGGTCGAGCAGTCGGGTCAGGGCGACGGCACCGGCGAGTTCGTAACGGGCGTTCTTCCGCAGGCAGTTGGTGATCCGCACGTTGAGGCTGAACTTGAGGAAGGCGCCCTGGCCGTACAGGGTGCGCACCGAGGCGGTGGCGGTGAACGGCGCGCCGCCCTCGCCGAGGTCGCGCACGTCACCGGCGCCGATGGCGGCGCGCAGCCGGGGCACGTCGGCCAACAGCCGGTACTGCCAGGGGTGTACGGGCAGCAGCCGGTAGCCGTCCGGGACCGTCCGCAGCCGGTCCAGCAGCGCGTCGGCGCCCGGGGTCGCGCACTCCCCCGCGACCAGTTCCCGGCGCACCGCCAGGTGCCGCAGCGGAAAGGCGGTGCGGGCCTCCGGCGCGTAGTCGTCGCAGGCGTCGTACGCCGCGCAGCGGGCCTTGGGGGTGGGGTGGAAGCGGTGGCCGTAGACCAGCGACTGCTCGGACTCCAGATAGCGGTCGGTCCCCGGGTACGGGCGGGTGCGCAGCGCCAGGGCGGCGGCGATGCCGTCGCGGCTGGCGGCGAGCTGGCCGAGGAACTCGTCGTTGCCGACGCCGGAGCGCAGCGACAGCTCGGTGTGCACGTACTCACCGAGCCGCTCCAGTGCCACCTGCCGCCAGCCGCCGTCGACCCGCTCGGCCGCCGGTCCCCGGAAGCGGTGCGCACCGAACAGCGAGAGGCGCCGCAGTGCCACGCGCAGCAGCACACCGCGTCTGGGCAGCCGCAGGTACAGGTGCCCGTCCACGACGGTGGCCTGCTGCTCGGGTCCCGAGACCTCCCGCAGCAGGCAGTTGAGCAGCGTGTGCACGGCGACCACGTCCGCGTCGGGCAACGCGGGCGACCTGCGGTCGGTCACCGGGGAGAGCAACATGGGGTTCTCCAGCGGAGGTTGGTGGGGTGTGGCTCGCTCGGACCGCCGGTCCGCGTCGTCGGGGGCCGCTCGCCGCCGCGGCGGCTCGACCTCCGGGGCTTCCGCCCTGGACCCGGACCCCTGGGGGTTACGCCCCCAGCAGGTAGTTGGGGCCGGACGTGTAGTGCTTGTTGATGTCCGTCGCGCCGCTGCGCGCCTTGGCGAACAGCGTTCCGGCGCTGACCATCGCCTTGACCGGGAGCCGCTCGGCGTCCAGTACGCGCTCGCGCAGCACCTCCCGCGGGCCGTGCGGCAGGCGGTCCACCGCCTCCGCCATGCGGGCGCGGATCATCCGCAGGGCCGCGACGAGGGGCACGCGGCCGGTGCGGGCGAGGGCGAAGGCGTACGCCCCGGCGCACAGGTGCACGGTGATGGTGGTGAACAGGTCGGCCAGCGGGCCGTCGTCCTCGGTGGTGATCCGCGGATCGTCGAACGCGTACGGGCCGAGGCGGTCGCCCAGTCGTACGGCGTTGATCCGCGGGCCGTCGTTGTCCTTCAGCAGCAGCCGCACCCGGTCGGCGTCGAAGACCAGCGAGATGTTCTGCTGGTGCGACTCCAGGGCGATGCCGTAGCCGAACAGCGTGGTCTGCCAGTCGAACAGCAGCCGCAGCACGGCGTCGAGGAGCGTCAGCGGATCGCCGCCGTGGAACCGGTCGGCGAGGTGGTCGATGACCAGTCGCCCGCTCGGCGCGGTGGCCAGCAGCGCCGCCATCGGCACCACCGCCGACTGGTCCAGGCCCGCCGGGTGCACGCGCACCAGGGCGGCGAGCAGTGGATGCCCGGCGTGCGCCCAGCAGGTCTCGTCGGCGAGCAGCACGGTGTCCGCGAAGCGCGGCTCGCGGGCGGTCACCGCCTCCAGCAGCCGCTGGCACTCGGCGCCGTCGCCCAGCGTGCCGGGCTTGATGGTGCGCAGGTTGGCGACGCCCAACGTGGCCGTGTCCAGCGGTAGTTTGAGGTGCGCGCGGGGATGGTCGGCGAGCGCGCCGGTGCGCATGGAGAGGGTGGGGACCAGGTCCAGATGCGGTCTACGGGCCAGTACGGCGTCCCGGTCGAGCCCGACCGCCCGCAGCGCCTCCTGGATCGACCGGGCCTTGGTCAGCGGGTGCACCGGCAGCGCGAGGTGGTCCCGGTCCCGCTCCGGCATGCCCAGCAGCGCGGGGCTGGGCCACCGGCCGGGCAGCACCTCCTCGGGCGCCGCGCCGCCGACGCTGACCGCCTCCCGGGGCAGCACCAGCCAGCGCGGCCGGTACCGGGGGTGGAACTCCGGTGCGCAGACCCGCAGTTCGGCGGCGCCGAGACCGCGGCGGCCCCGCGCGGTGGGGTACACCGGGTGGTCCAGATAGGCGGCGAGGGTGTCATGGGCCAGCGCGCCGCGGTGGCCGCGCCAGTGGGCCGGGTCCGGGCCGTGTTCGGCGGCCAGCCGCCGATGGGTGGCGGCGCGTACCTCGTCGTGCAGCCGCATCGTGGCCAGGGTCTGCCGGTACTCCTCGGCGAAGGCGTCGAATCCGGGGCGGTCGACCGGCTCGGCGAGGGCGCGCAGGGCGCCCAGGATGTCGGCGAAGCGGGTGAGTTCGGCGGTGCGGCCCTCGGCGCTCTCTTGCCGTAGCAGCGGTAGTCGGGCGGCGTACTCGCACTGGTAGCCGTCCTCGGCCACCGCCAGCAGCAGCGCGCCGCCGTCCGCGGCGGGCAGCCGCAGCCAGCGCCCGTCCGGCCGTGCCACCGGTGTGCTACGGCGGCGCAGCCCGACCACGTCCTCGCGCAGCAGTGCGCTCAGCACCCGCAGCGTCAGCTGGTCCTCGGCCGTCACCGGGTGATCTCCCAGCGCTGGGCGGCCAGGAACCCGGTGGCGGCCCGGTCCACGGCCGCCTGGTCGGCGCCGGTGGTGCGCAGCACTCCCAGGTAGTCCCGGTTGGTGTGGTGCAGTGGCCGCCGCTCGCCGGTCCGGCGCAGCGGCCGGTACGTCAACCGCGCGCCGTCCACGGTGAGTTCGGCCGCCTCGGGCGCCGAGGTCAGGGTTCCGGCGCGGTCGGCGTACGGGTAGTCGATTCGGGCGGCCCGGTCGGCGCGGGCGCCGAGGTCGGCGGGGAGCGGTTCGCCGAGGTGCGCCCGCAGCACGTGCTCGAAGAACGGGACGCCCAGCAGTCCGTCGAGCAGCAGGTCCACCTGGTCGCCCGCGGCTCGGTAGTTGACCTCGATCAGCCTGGCCTGCCCGTCGTGCACCACGTACTCGGTGTGGCAGGCCCCGAAACCCACGCCGAGCACGTCGAGTTGGGCCAGTACCTGCTCGACGACCCCGGGTGGCGGCTCGGGTTCGAAGACCATCCGCTCCTCGATGAAGTACGGCGGCGGCGACAGTTCGGTATGGAAGCCGCCGAGCACATGGCGGGTGCCGTGGCCGTCGCCCAGCGTCTCCAGGGTGTGCAGTTCGCCGGGCAGGAACTCCTCGACCAGCAGTGCGGCGCCGGGCCGCCGGGCCTGGATCTCGGCGCAGCGGGCGAGCAGTTCGCGCTCGTCCGCGACGCGCACCACGTCTTCGCTGGCCACCCCCTCGCGCGGTTTGACCACGCACGGGTAGCGCGTCCGCGAGGTGTCCGGCGCCGCGCCCGCGGGCACCTCGGCGCACCAGACGTCGGCGAGGTGGCGGCGCAGCTGCGCCTTGTTCTTGGTGCGCAGCGCGGCCCGCCAGTCCTTGCCGGGCAGTCCGAGGTACTCGGCGGCCAGCGCCGCCTGGGTCTGCAGGTGGTCGCTGTTGGTGAACACCGCGGCGGGAGCGGGGCGTTGGGTGATGGCCCCGACGACCTCGCGGATCTCACGGACCTCGCAGCCGACGACCTCCACCCCGGCCGGGTACGGGACGCGGCGGTGCGGCGCGGGGTCGTCGGTGAGGACGGTGACGTCCAGGCCGAGCCGTTCGGCGGCGGGCAGGAATCCCTCGGTGACCGAGTCGGTGGGGTTGAGCGCGAGCAGGTAGAGCCGCATGGACGGACGCCTTCGTTCGGTCGTCAACACGCGAGAAACTTAGGTTAGGCACACCTAATCCTGTCAAGTATGGTGTGGTTCTTCCGGGCGCGCCCCACCCTGATCGGAACGCCAATGCCCAACACCAGCAGGGGGTTCACCGACCCCTCCAGCACATGCGTACGACCGCTCACCGAGCTGTACCACCAGCTCACCCGGCGCTGCGAGGCATGGTGCGCCGAGGTCACCAGCGGCCCCGCGGAGTGGATCACGGCGTCGGACCTGGCCGCCCGCCCCGAGGCGCTGGCCGCCGTCATCGACGGCGAGTCGGCCCGCATCCTGGCCGACCACGGCCTGCGGCCCCGCCACGACGTCGCCGCGTCCCGGGCGCTGCACCACTACCTGTGGACGGCCAGCCTGCTGTTCAGCGGCCCCTGGTACCTGGACCGCCGGGTGCCCGACATCGCCCCCGACCAGGTCCGCGTCGACCCGGTGAGCGGCACGCTCGCGCTGGCGCCCGACGATTGCCGCGAGGGCCGACGCGCCGCGCCCCCGGCCGAGTTGCGCACCGCCGTCGCCGAGCATGTGGCACCGGTGCTGCGGGCCTTCGCGCCGCAGGTGCGGCGCGGGCCACGGGCGCTGTGGGGAATGGCGGGCGACGACCTGGTGTCCGGCATCTGGTACCTCGGCCGGGTGTTCGGCGACGAGCGGCACGGGGTACGGGAGGCCGGTGCCGTACTACCCGGCGGCACCCCGCCGTTCCCCGGCGCCGCCGCCTTCCGTGAGCTGTCCGGCCAGCCGATCCGCACCCGGCTCGGCTGCTGCATGTACTACGCCGTACGCCCGGACGAGGCCTGCCTGACCTGCCCGCGTACCAGCGACGCCGAACGGGTGCGGCGGATGGCGTAGACCGTCCCCTGGACGACGGCCGCGCAGCACGCGGCGGCGCCGAAGGCCGCGCCGACGCCCAGCGCGGGCAGCAGCACGGCCAGTACGCCGAACCAGGTGAGGAACGCGAACTCGGCATGTACGACGCCGCGCAGGAATTCCACCGCCGAACCGGCCCCCATGTGCCGGTGGGTGTGCACCACCTGCGCGACGACCAGTACCGGAAACGGCGAGCACACCCCGACTGCAAATGACGGGGGGCACAGTAGCGCACCATGGGACCAGCCGATCATCGCCTCTGTCGGGAGCACGCCGCCCTACGCAAACCCCTGACGGGCCCCGCTTACAGTGCGAGCGACGCCTGGTCAACGGTTGGTCAAAGGGTCGCCACTGGGTATCAAGCAGTCGCATGGGTTGTGTCAACCGATGTCGTCGTGAGGCTGGTTTGCCGGATTGTGGCGTACTCCATGGTGTGTACGGTGAGGATCGATTCCGTGAGCCGCCGAGCAAATGAGGGAGCAGTACGTGGGGGAGCACATAAGGTCCCGCATCCTCGACTTCCTTGAGGGGCCTTCGACGATGGGCCCGGTACCAGGCGTTCCGGCCTATCACACCGTGGTCTTCATCCCGGCTCATCCACGGTACCCAGACGGCGAGGGCCAACCGCGCATCGCGGTCGAACTCCTTGAGCACTCCGGCACTACGCCTGTTCCCGTCGCGTTCACCAGCTTGGAGAAACTGGTGGAGGCACTGGGTCCCGCGCAGCTGTGGATCGCCTCCTCCATCGGTCCGTTCGCAGAGGCGATGCGTGACGCGGGACTCCCCAAGGTCCGGCTCGACCCGGCGGTGACCCCGGGTACGGTCACCTGGCGGGCGGAAGAACTTGAGGCGTACGCCCGGAAGGTGAAGTAGCCATGGACCTCAAGGCCGTCCTGGGTGATCTGAAGTCATTGAGTGACGCCTTCCACAATGCGGCGGGTGACTACCGCAAGCTCCGTCAGAGCGTCGCGCCCACCGTCGTGAGCGGTGGCGACGCAGGCCTGGACCACGCGATCAAGGAAATGGCCGACCTCATCATCTCCCTGCACATCGGTTTCGCTGACCGGCTGGACGAGCACGGTGACAAAGTGCACGACGCGCACGATTCCTACCAACGGCACGACGTTGACGTGCATGGCCTGTTCGACGACCTGATGAAGAACGAGAGTCGGCGATGACAGACAGTTGGGTCGGTGGTGACATCGGCGGCCTGCGCGTGATGGGCGAAACGTACATGAACGCCCAACAGCAGCTCGAAGGCGTCATCAAGCCGCTTGAACACGCCGTGGATACGCTGGCTTCCGACACCGGTTGGAAGGGCGAGGCGGCCTCGAGCTTCCGTGGCGCCTGGAGCGAGGACGCGATGACGGCAGGTGCATTCGCTCAACTCGTCCACGACACCGGGAACATCCTCAACAACCTTGCCAACAGCCTCGATACGGTTGAGACGGCTCTGAAAAACGCCGAGGACGTCGCCACCCAGGCGGGCGTGCCCATGCACGGCAATGGCGTACCCGGCGAGATCGCGACGGGCAGCTCGCCGACTGCCGCACAGAGCAAGGCGATCGCCGCCTTGAAGGAGTACGCAACGGTCCGCCAGGAACTCCTGCACGCCGCACAGCAGGCCCGTCTACAGGCTGCCGACCAGCTCAACGCGCTGTACGCGCAGGCCACCGGAAGCGTGTCACCAGGTGACAAAGCCACCATCGCCGACTACCTGCGCGGCCTGTACGCATACGACGCCGAGGATGCCCGAGCAGGAGGCAAGGAAGCCCGCGCCAAACTTGACGACGCGCGCAAGGAGGCCGACCAGGCCAAGAAGGCACTACGCAAGGAACGCAAGGCGTTGCAGGCCGAAGGGCGGTCACTGCCCAAGGACTTCGCGCCGAAGGACGCCTACCGCAACGCCATGGCCACGGTGGACGACCTGGAGACGAAGCTGGCGCGCGCCGAGAACGGCAGCACGGCAATGCCGTACGACCGGGCACTGAACGTCAAGGTGGAGGACGCGGCCAAGGCGCTGCGGCTGGGCGAGGGCGTCGACAAGCTTCCGGAGTTCCTCAAGGAGATGCCGGTCCTCGACGTTGCTGCCGCTGGTGCCTGCGGCATTCTCGAAGCCCAACAGGACCACGATCAAGGCTGGTCGTGGACGCACTCCGTGGTCGTGGACGGGGGCGCGAACGTCGGCGGTCTGGTCCTCGGAACGGCAATCACGGCGGGGGCGGTCGCCGCACTGCCCGTCGAAGTGCCCACGGCAGTGGTGGCCGGTGTGGGCGGCGCCGTCGTGATCGGTGCTACTGGCGTTCTCGACCACGCGTTCCACGAGCACTGGAGGGAGGACATCCACAAGAACGGCTACGTTATGGGTGTCCTGGATGGAACCGGTGACGTGTTCAAGCAGACAGGCGGCGACTTCAAGCGGCTGGGAGAGGACGTGTGGGGTGGCATCAAGAGCATCTTCTGAGACAACGGCACCAGCACCCGTCGAGCTCCCGGGCCTCGGTACCACCTGGTACGCGCGCGGCATGCGGTACTGGCTGCGCCGAGCGACCACAGGGCTCATGTTGCTAGCCGTCATGGCCTTCGTATGTTTCATCGCCGTGAGCCTCTATCGCGGCTTCAGGACCGTCCTGCCGCCTACCGTGCGTTCCGTGTGGGACTGGGCACAGATCGCGGGCTCCGGAGTGGCCCTGGTGTGGGGCTGGCGGGTACAACGCAAAGGCCACCGAGAGAAGCTGCTGGACCCGCCTACCCCAACCCAGGTCGCCGAGCGCAAGCGAGACGAGACACGTCGCACCCCTGGCCTGATAGCCGCCGGACGCGGAGCGGCACTCCTCGCAGCACCCGTACTACCCGCCCTCGCAGCATGGGCCATGGGCTGGGTATGCGCTGCGGTGACGGTACGCGAGTACCCCAGCGAGGTCGCCGCGCGGCGCGCGGCGCAGGAACCCCCTCGCGCACGCTAAAAGATGCGTCGGCCGCGGAGGATGCGCCCTGGCGGCGTGTCCACATTCGCTACGCGCGCCCATCCGCAAGTTACGTCAATGGGCACGCACCACCACCACTCCGCACCCAGCCCCGAGGAACGCTCCTTGGGGCGTCTGCGACCAACGAAGCTCGTCCGCATGGGTTGGGGAGCGCGCCGCCCATACGGACGGCACGAGTGTTTCCGGGCGGTGGTCCCAAGCCACGGTGCTGTGTTGAGCGGCGGCGCTCAGGTGGTTTGGGCGGTACGCCGCCGTACGAGGAACCCGACAATGGCTCCTGCGGCGACGATCACCCCCAAGCCGCCCAGCACCCAAGGCATCACGCCGCTACCGCCACGGCTTCCGCCATCTGCCTCGACCTTCCCCTTGTGCGCCGCAGTCTCAGGCTTGGGTGCCGCGGAGGCCGCGGAGTCGCCTCCGGCAGGGTTGGGCAGGGGGAAGACGTTGGCAGGGCCCGGATCGCCTTGATGACTCAGCAGAACCATCCGGGGCCGGACGATTCCGTACCCGAGGTACTCACTGGGCACCTTGCCGTCCTGCGGCTTACCGGCGGTCTCGATCAGTGCGCGCAGCACCTGGTCGCCCGTCCAGTCCGGGTGAGCGGACCAGACGAGCGCGGCGGAGGCGGAGGCGATGGCGGTGGCTTGGCTGGTGCCCCAGCTGGAGCACAGTCCCTGGCTATTGGGGCAGTGCATGGGGATGTCGTCCCCTGGTGCCGCGAGGGCCACCTGCGGACCGTGGGTGGACCACTTGGTGACGGTGAGGGTCTTGTCCACAGCTCCAACGGCCACGACGCCGTACATGGAGGCAGGGGCGGTCAGCAGGTTGGCCTTGTCCCCGTCGTTCCCTGAAGCCGCGAACATCAATACACCTTTGGAGTTGGCGTAATCGACCGCCGACCGCATATCAGGGTCCTCACCTTTGAAGAGATCCCCGAAAGACATGTTGATAATCCGAGCCCCGTGATCAACGGCGTATCGAATGTATTTGGGGATCACCCCTCCACCAAAAGGCACCACGTAGTATTTGAGAGGGAGGATCTTTGCCCGTGGCGCGAGGCCTTGGATGCCGCCGCTGGCGCCCGTCCCCGCTATCAAGGCCGCCATCTCCGTACCGTGGCTGTCGTCGCTCCCCCTAGGAGGCTTGCCCGTGGTCAGATCCGGAGCGGGCAGCAACTGGCCCTGCAGTTCCGGCCGCGACGCGTCGACCTCGCCGTCGATGACGGCAACCGTCACCCCTTGCCCGGCACTCACCTTCCACATGCTGTCGGCTTGCATGCGGTCGAGGTACCACTGATGAGAGCGAGCATCATCAGCAAACACCGCTGGAGCGAGCGTGCTTGAGAAGAAGACCGTGAAGCTGCCGAGAGCTACCAGCAAACACGCCAGGCGATGACGCGCCACCTTCGCTGTCGCCGTTCGCATGGCGCCGTAGCCTCCCACCAGTTTCATGGCTTCCTTTTGCCCTACTCAATGACACGTGGCACGACGTCCTGCCGCTTCGCCTTCCACGTCTCTTCGTCTTCTTCGAGATAGTCCGGACGAGCGCGGGAGATGCGTCGAGCGGCGCCACTCGACCCTACGCCAGCCGACGGCATGACCCCGCCGCCCGCGCCTTCCCTCACCAGGCCGGAACCGCCAGGGGTGAACTCCCGCGCGGCCGGGTCTGGCTCCTGGACCTCGCCCACGACTCCGCCTACTTCGGAAGCCAGGCGGCGACCAGGACTCGTAGGAGCGCCTGGCGCTCGCCCACCTATGTTCCCTACTGCGCCGGTGCCCATCGGCCCACGGAACGTCGAGCCAGCAGCAGACGGCTCGCCTTCTCCGCCGATGACGGTCCCTTGAGGAAGCCGAGGCGAGAACGTGGAGGCTCCGTTGCGGCTGGGCATACCACCGATGATCCCGTCGCCACCCGCTTCTCTCGGCAAACCGCCACGCGTCGGGAGACGATAACCGCCGAACTCACCGGGGCCTTTGGGTACCTCGACAGCCCTCTCTGGGACACGTGGAGTTACGTAGCCAAGGCCAGTTCCAGGGATGGTGGCCACTGGAGGAATGCCCATGCTCTTCACCGGGGGGACCGACGGTTCCACCGATGCATTGCTGCCATGCGGCGTCACCGACGGCGCGGTGGGGGCATGAGCCACCGAGTCAATCGACGTATGCGAACCGACATCGCCCTGGCGCACCTGCTCTGCCGTGGCTGCCGCCCCATTGCGCGGTGTCATAGTGGGTGCGGGAGCATCACTGCTGTCCCCCCGGGATACCACTGGCTCGTACCTTTCACCGCGCGGTGTGGTACCGCTGGTCGTCTCGTCAGGCGATCCGTAAGGGCGGAATCCTCCATCACGTGAAGGCTGCGCCATGCTTACCGGCATCGGCTGAAAGATCGGCTCCTCCTGCTGCGAGATCGTCTCGGTAGACGTCACGTAGTAAGAGGCCAGCTTGTTCATCTGGTTGATGGCCTCTTGGCGGTCCGACTCGCTGGCCTTGCCACCGCCCTTGGACAGTGAGTACATGGTCCCCGTCACCTCGGAGAGCGCCTGACCCGCCGCGAGGATGTGGTCGCCCGCCGTCCCGGTGTAGTTGGCCAACGTGAGGCTCTGCTGGGACAGTTGGCCGATCCACTGGTGAAAGCTGTCGGCGCCTTGCCCGTCCCACTCAACCCCTTGCCCATACGTCTTGAGGTCGTTGGCGATGGACTCGACCTGCTTCTGAGCGGCCAAGAGCGCATGGCCTGTGCTGGTGAGCTCGCTCGGCATGGCATTGGCCACCATGGCATGCATGTCCTCGAAGGACTTGCTCTCGAAGTCGGTCTTACTGCGATAGCACGCGGTGACATTCATCTGGCCGGCGGTGATGCCGTCGTCGCCTTGTCCCATCTGCTCCTCCGGTATCTAGATGCTGCCCGGAGCGGCAGTCTTACCGTGTCCCTCAGTCGGCTGAGTCCTCGACGAAGTGGTCGATTGACTACCAGATCCGCTTGACTTCGGGGCTTGGTAGAACTGCTCGGTGCTCTGCCGGATCGCGATCAGCCGGTCCATCTGTTCCTGGTCAACGCCGCTGTAGCCGTCCTTGGCCATCTGGATGGCAATGCCGAGCGCTTCTATCTGGTCCCCGAACGTCTGCGACAGAGCGACGAGCCGACTGTGGACCTTGTCGTACAGGCCTGCCAGATCGCTTGCCTCAGCGAAGCCTTCGCCGTATGACGAGTACGAGATCCCCTGAGTCCTGATGTTGGTGTGCGACGCCTGGGACTTCTCCAAGTCGCTGAGCATCTTGTCGACGCGGCCCTTGAACACCGCAAGTGACTCGGCCTTGACCGCGAGCCCCTTCGCATCACTGCTGGGCGCAACCACGGTGTCCTCCCCTTAACACCACCCCTAACACCTGGCACCACTCTATCGCCCCACCTCTGACATGGCCCAACGAAGTTGGCGGCCGTGCAGCCCTCCAAGTCGCTGGCCAGCCGGGCCTCCTGGGCTACGCCGGGCCGTCCCGAGCCGAGTGGAACCCTGGTGCACGCACGCTTCGACTCGGACGCGCTGTCCCTGGCTGCCTTGCTGCCCGACTACTTCTACCTACCGGAGGGCACAGCGAAGTCTGCGCACGGCAAGCAGACCCGCGAACTCCAGATCAGGGTCGTCGGGGGCGTGGAGTACAGCCTCGCCCAAGGCCCATGGCACACCATCAAGGGTGACTTCGCCGACGAGGGCGCTAAAGTCATCAGCTCGATCGCGGACCCCGTAGGGACGGCCAAAGGCATGTGGCAAGGAATATTTGGGTGACGCCCACGCGAGAAGTGGCAGTGGGCACTGGACGAACTCCGTGGCACACGGCAGGCGGCGCGCCGGGAAATCCTAGTGAACCGCTACGCAGGGCAACAACGAGGACGCCTGCGGCTCGGAGTCGTCGGTGAGAGCTGGATCGAGCGAGGCGCCGGGTACTGGGCACGCCGGGTGTGCAGATCAGGACCCGCCACCGGCACGGAATCCCGCGCAGCGCGGCCCGCAGCGACGGAATCCACAGCCGGGCCCGCCCCACCCCGCAGACGCCCCGTCACCCCCGTCCAGCACGGATCCAGCAACGGGCACGCGTACAGGGCCGCCCCCTGACCTGCAGACTTGTCAAACCCCCCAGCAACGCTAAGGCGCCGCCCAAACCTTGATCCGGAAACGTTGATTCGGCGCGGGCATCCCAGCACGAGCCCAGCACGGGAGATTCGTCCCAGCACCATGTGCAGTCGATGCCCGACCGACCTTCCTCAATCCGTCATCCCCCCTCGCCGCACCGGCTCGTCAGTGCCTGTGTATTAACTTCTTGCCCACACTGCCCAGTCGTGGACTACCGTTGCCATGCACCGCGTGCCCTCCCCGGAGGGTGTACGCGACGTGCCCCGGGGCGTGCGCAATGCCCTTCGGTTCGGTGACGTAGCTCCATGGTGCGCTCCCGGCGGGAGCCATCCGGCGCCGTCACCGATCAAACCGAAGGGGACGCATTCCTGTGGTTGCCGTCGAGTACACGCCCAAGCGCCGCACCTGGGTCCGTGATGTCCTGGTTGGCATCGCGGCGAGCCTCGGCTCAAACCTGGCGTGGGCTCTGGCGCAGATCGTGGTGCACCGCCTCGGCTGAGCCGGGCGGCGGGCGGGCCTCCAGGGGCCCGCCCTCCTTACCTTTGCAGCCGGGTAATCTGCAGAACGTCATTGCGGCCCGACGGGCTTCCGCTCCGCTTCGGCGGAGTCACGAAGGATATGCCCCCACCCGCACGAGTCATCTCGTGCCTGGGGACCCTTCGTGCTCCTACAACTGTCCGCGGCCGAGCTCGGCCGACTCACCGTGGCCCGAGCCGGATCTGTGCATCTTCCGCTCACCGAGCAACTGATTCACGAGCATTCCCGGATCAAGGGAGGAGCGGCCGGACAGGGAGACATCGCTTCCTGGAACAACAGCGTCCCCGTAGTGGTCAAAGCTCTGCTGGACTGCGGCCTCGACGAAGTCGAGGTGCAGATCGAGGTCGACCTGCCGCACACCAACTCCGCCGTCGATCTGGTGCTGTGCGGCCGGCACCCCGGTACAGGGACGGATTCATACCTTGCGGTTGAGCTGAAGCAGGTACGGCACGCCACAGTGGACCCTCTGTGTCCCATCGCCGTCGATCTCGGGTTCGGTGACGGGAAGAACAAGTTGCACCCGGTCCGGCAGGTCCAGCGCTACTGCGAGTACATGCTGCGCTATCTGCCCCATCTTCGTGAGAACGAGGACCAGTTGATGGGTGTGGCACTGCTCCACAACGCACGTGACGCGGATGTGGAGGCGCTGTTCGGTCTGCCCGAGACCGACCACGGCTTCCTTTATACACTCGATGATCTGGCCCGCTTCCGACGAGTCCTTACTTCGAGATTCGCTCCCGCGTCTGGGAAGCGGGCCGCATCAGCACTGGAGCAGGCCCGCCAGGATCCCCTGCTCAAGGTCACCGATGTGGCCCGTCAGCGCTCTGTCGTCGGTGGGGGTCTTACGCTCCTTGACGAGCAGTACGTCGCAGTCGACCGGATCACCCGGCACCTGGAGAAGACTGCCCACTTCACCGGCTTCGACGTCGGATTGTTCTACGACGCCGAAGCCCCCCACAGCCCCGCCCAAGATCCGGGCGTCAAGCGCGTCTACATCCTGCGGGGCGGTCCTGGCAGCGGGAAGAGCGCAGTGGCCCTCGAGTTGCAGCGCGCCCTCGGCCTCAAGGGGCGCGAAGCCGTGCTGGCAAGCGGCTCGCACGCCTACACGGAGACTCTGCGCGAGATCATGCTCAGCACGGCCCGTCGAGGACAGACAGCGGACAAGCGCCGCGCGGCCAACAGGCTGTACCGCTATTTCAACAGCTTCAGCGAGAGCCCACCGGACAGCATCGACGTCCTTATCTGCGACGAGGCACACCGCATGCGACGCAGCTCGACATACCGCTGGATGCCGAAAGCTCTGCGAGACGACGACCGGCCGCAGGCAACTGAGGTGATAAGAGCCGCCAAAGTGCCGATCTTCCTGCTCGACGATCACCAGTCGATCCGTCCGGACGAGGTGGGCACTGCCGCGTATCTGAAAAAGCTCGCCGAGGGCATGGGCTGCGAAGTCGAGGTGACCGATCTGGAGGGCACGTTCCGAGCGGGCGGAAGCAAGCGCTACCAGCGCTGGGTCCAACAACTGCTGGGCCTTGACGCCTCCGATCCGGTGGCCTGGCGACCGGACGGGAGGATGACGCTGGCGGTCGCCGACTCCCCCGAGCAGATGGAGCAGTTCATCCGGGAGCGCCATTTGGAAGGCGCCACAGCCCGTATTACCGCAGGCTTCTGCTGGCCGTGGAGCAACCCGGACGGCGAACAGCTTGTCGACGACGTACATATCAGGGACTGGCGTCGGCCTTGGAACGTGAAGCCGGAGCACAGCGTCCCGAACGCACCACGGTCGGACCTGTGGTCGACCGATCGCCGTGGTGTCGACCAGGTCGGCTGCGTCTACACGGCACAGACCTTCGAGTACGACTGGAACGGCGTCATCATCGGACCCGATCTGCTGTTCCGTGACGGGAAGTTCAGGGTGGACCGGAGCGCTTCCTGCGATCCCGCCTTCCGCGGTCCGATCGACGACGCGGTAGCCACTCGGTGCATCCTCAACGCCTACCACGTGCTCCTCACCCGCGGCGTCGTCGGCACCGTGGTCTACGCCGTCGACCCGGCGACTCACAACGCACTGCGCAGGCTCATCACTGGCGCGATCGGTATGCAGCACTACGACGGCGTCCAGCCGAAGCTCACCGCCGAAGGATCACAGCTGCCACCCGCCTACCGCAGACGGCAAAGGTAACCTTGATCCCGACGTAGCTGCGGCCCGCCGGGCTTCCGCTCCGCCTGGCGGAGTAGCGAGGGAAATGCCCCCACCCGCACGAGTTTCTCCGTGCTGCCTGGGGGCATGTTTTGCTGTTCCGCGACTCCGCCGCAGCGATCGCTGCCGAGTGCCACTCCGGTGCCCTGTTCTTCCGCTTGACGGAGCAGTTCGTGCACGTGCACGGTCACAAGCCTGGTTCGTCCGAGGTGCGCTCGTGGGAGCGGAGTATCCCTGTACTCGCGAGCGCGCTCAACGATGCCGGACTCGGGCAAGTGGAGGTGCTCCTGGAGTACGGACTGCCGCTGAACAGCAAACGGGCCGATGCCGTGCTGGCCGGGGTGCACCCCGAGACCGGGCTGCCGTCTTACGTCATCGTGGAGCTGAAGCAGTGGAGCAGCGCGGAGCCGGACGACGACGATCCGTCGCTGTGCCGCATCGACTCATACGCGCGGGCGGTACTGAATCCAGTCGACCAGGTACGCGGCTACTGCGAATACCTCGTCTCCTTCAACGGAGCGCTCGCCCAACACCCGGAACGCGTCAACGGCGCCGCATATCTGCACAACGCCACTGAGTTCGGCGTCAGCGGACTCTTCGATGTCGACCAGGACCAGTACGGTCAGCTCTTCGTCGGGGCGCGGCGCGGCGAGTTCGTCGACTATCTGCGGACGAAGCTGGGGCCGGAGTCCGGTGCTTGGGCCGCGGACGAGCTGGTCAACGGGAAGATCGGCCCGTCCAAGCAACTCATGGCAGTTGCCGCCCGAGAGGTGCGCGAACGTGAGCAGTTCGTGTTGCTGGACGAGCAGCGGATCGCGTATCGCACTGTCTTGAACGCCGTACGCCGCGCCAGGCAGTCCGACCACAAGGAGGTCGTGATCGTCACCGGCGGACCCGGCACCGGCAAGAGCGTCATCGCCTTGTCGCTCCTCGGTGAGCTGTACCGGCAGGGCACCACTGCGCTTCACGCGACGGGCTCCAACTCGTTCACGACGACCATGAGAAAGGTGGCTGGGGCTCGGAAGCGTGAGGTGCAGGACCTCTTCAAATACTTCAACAGCTTCATGGCCGCTGAGCGCAACAGCCTTGATGTCCTGATCTGCGACGAGGCCCATCGTATCCGGGAGACATCGGCCAACCGCTACACGCCGGCGTCGAACCGCACCGGCAAAGCCCAGATCGAGGAACTTATCGACGCGGCACGTGTCCCGGTCTTCCTGCTCGACGAGCATCAGGTCGTTCGGCCCGGCGAAATGGGCACGGTCGCGGAGATCAAGGCAGCCGCCGCGAAGAAGGGGTTCCAATGTCGCGTGGTGCCGCTGGACGGCCAGTTCCGGTGCGGTGGCAGCGACGCATATCTGCGATGGGTGGTACGACTGTTGGGCCTTGAGCCAGGCGGCCCGGTGAAATGGGAACCCGACGACAAGATGCGCCTCACGGTCGCGGACAGCCCTCAGGAGTTGGAGGCGTTCCTCGACAACCGCCGCTCGCAGGGGTACAGCGCGCGCATATCCGCAGGCTACTGCTGGAAGTGGACGAAGAAGGTGTCGCCCGGGCAGGCGCTGCCTGCGGACGTCGTCATCGGGGAGTGGGAACGGCCCTGGAACGTCTTCGGTGACCGGTCCGTCGGGGGCGCGCCTCCTGCCGCCTTGTGGGCAACCGATCCGGCCGGTTTCGGGCAGGTGGGCTGCGTGTACACAGCTCAGGGCTTCGAGTACGACTGGAGTGGCGTCATCATGGGTCCCGACCTGGTGTGGCGAGGCGACCACTGGATCACCGACCGTTCAGCGTCCAAGGATCCGGTCTTCAAGAAGTCCACCCCGGACGCGGATGTTGACCGGCTGATCCGCAACACGTACAAGGTCCTGCTAACGCGAGGGATGATCGGCACGGTGGTGTACTCGACCGATGCCGAAACACGCGAAAAGCTCCGCGCGCTGACTGGCGCGGCCTCGAGCGTCGCGGCCGTGTAACTCGCTGAGTCAGCCACGCGCAGCAGAGCGGCACGCCGATCCGCAGCGCATGCACCTCGGCCAGGCCGACCGATACGCACGCCTTCTTGAAGCGGTAGCCGTAAATGGAAACGGTATGGCGACAGACGTCGACCAGGTCGAAGCCTGGTACTTCTTGCGAGACAGCCAAACACTCGTCATGTCATCCGCAGACGGGGCGGAATGCCTTGAGACAGGCTGCCCCTCCAGCCAAGGCGGCGCGCGTGGAGACAGCAAAGCTCTCGTCTCCCAGCCCGACCGCCGCCGCCTGGGGTGGGCGACTATCGCGTGATCTCCACGATCGACAATGGCGAGCTGATGGTGTGGGGCGTGCACGTCGGACATCGCTCCACCGTCAACGGCACCTGAAGTCTCCTGACGTCAAGTCAGAATACCCAGCACCGATTCAGCAGGGGGTCGAGAAGAGGTTGGACTCTCGGTAGCGCAACCCCTTCTGACCGCATGTTCGCCAGAACAACGACGTGGCGGTAAGGCGCCGCCTACACGTTGAACCGGAACTCCACCACGTCCCCGTCCTGCATGACGTAGTCCTTGCCCTCCATGCGGGCCTTGCCCTGGGCGCGGGCCTCCGTGACTGAGCCGCATTCGACCAGGTCGCCGAAGGAGATGATCTCCGCCTTGATGAAGCCCTTCTGGAAGTCGGTGTGGATGACTCCGGCGGCCTCGGGGGCGGTGGCGCCCTTCTTGATGGTCCAGGCGCGGGCCTCCTTGGGGCCCGCGGTCAGGTAGGTCTGCAGGCCGAGGGTCTCGAAACCGACGCGGGCGAGGGTGGCCAGGCCGGGCTCGTCCTGGCCCATGGACTGGAGGAGCTCCAGCGCCTCGTCGTCGTCCAGCTCGATCAGCTCGGACTCGATCTTGGCGTTGAGGAAGATCGCCTCGGCGGGGGCGACCAGGGCGCGCTGCTCGTTCTTGAAGTCCTCGTCGACCAGTTCGTCCTCGTCGACGTTGAACACGTACAGGAACGGCTTGGTGGTGAGCAGGTGCAGCTCGTGCAGCAGGGCGCCCTGCTCGGTGCCCTTGGTGATGCCCGCGGAGAAGAGGGTGCCGCCCTCCTCCAGGATCTTCTGGGCGGCCTCGACCGCGGCGACCACCGCGGCCTTGTCCTTCTGCAGCCGGGCTTCCTTCTGCAGCCGCGGCAGGACCTTCTCGATGGTCTGCAGGTCGGCGAGGATCAGCTCGGTGTTGATGGTCTCGATGTCGTCCCTGGGCGAGATCTTGCCGTCGACGTGGACGACGTTCTCGTCCTTGAAGGCCCGGATGACCTGGCAGATCGCGTCCGACTCGCGGATGTTCGCCAGGAACTTGTTGCCCAGGCCCTCGCCCTCGGAGGCGCCGCGCACGATGCCCGCGATGTCCACGAAGTCGACGGTGGCCGGGAGCTTGCGCTGCGAGTCGAAGAGCTCGGCGAGCGTGTCCAGGCGCGGGTCGGGGACGCCGACCACGCCGACGTTCGGCTCGATGGTGGCGAACGGGTAGTTGGCCGCCAGTACGTCGTTCTTGGTCAGGGCGTTGAACAGGGTCGACTTGCCGACATTCGGCAGACCGACGATTCCGATCGTGAGCGACACGTGGCGACTTCCCAGAGCGAGGACGAATGGTTCGGCCCCAGCGGGGACCGATCCCCCAGTCTAAGCGGCCCGCATCGTACGCCCGCCGCGTTGCGCCAGCAGCACCAGCAGGCCCAGTACCAGCCAGCCGAGCCCGACCCACTGCGCGGTGCGCGCCGCCGCCGCGATCACCGCGCAGGTCACCGCGAGCCCCAGCACCGGCACCGCGATGTGCCGTACGACGCTGAACCCGGCGTCCCGGTGCCGTACCGCGAACCAGGCCACCACGGACAGGTGCAGCAGCGAGAACGCGGTCAGCGCGCCGATGTCCACCACCGAGACCAGCCAGGCCAGGCCGTCCGCCCGGCGCGCCGCCCACACCGCCGCGACCAGCGTCACCGCGGCGGCCGCCAGCAGCGCGCGGCGTGGCACTCCGCTGCCCGGGTCGACCTTCGCCAGCGCACCGGGCAGCCGCCGCTCCCTGGCCATGGCGAACAGCAGCCGGCCGGCCGCCGCCTGCCCGGCCAGCGCCGCGAACGCGGCGCCGATCGCCTTGCTCACGGCGACCAGTTGGTGCAGCCAGTGGCCGACGCCCGCCTCCACCGCGTCGTAGAAGGCCGAGCCCTGCCGGGACGGGTCGGCGGCCAGCGCGGCGGAGGACCGCTGGGACAGCAGGGCGGCCAGATACGTCTGGACGACGAACAGCACCCCGGCCAGCGCCAGGCAGCACAGCACCGCCCGGGCCACCCGCCGCGGCCCTCCGCTGCTCTCCTCGGCGAACGCGGCGATCGCGTCGAACCCCAGGTAGGACAGCACCGCCACCGACACCGCGCCCAGCACCGCCGTGCCGGAGAACCCTCCTTGCCCGGTGAACGGCGAGGCCGGGCCGCGGCTGGCGCCGTGCCGTACCAGTACCACCACCGCCGCGCCGACGAAGACCAGCAGTACCGCGATCTCCATGGCCAGCACCAGGGAGCCGACCAGCGCCGCCGCCCGTACCCCCGACATGTTCAGGGCCGTGGTCACCACCACGGCGGCCGCGGTGAAGACCCACTGCGAGACGGACGGGACGAGCGCGTGCAGCGCGATACCGGAGAACAGGTAGGCGACCGCGGGAATCAGCACGTAGTCGAGCATCGCCATCCAGCCCGCGATGAACCCGGGCCCGGGCCCCAGACCGGCCCGCGCGTACGCGAACACCGAGCCCGCCTGCGGCACCACCCGCACCATCAGCGCGTACGAGTACGCGGTGAACCCCATCGCCACCGTGGCCACCATGTACACCAGCGCTACCGCGCCGTGCGACCGCGCGTCCAGCGCGCCGAAGACCCCGACCGGCGCCATCGGCGCGATGAACAGCAGCCCGTAGACCACCAGGTCGCGCGCGCCCAGGGTGCGGCGCAGCGGGACGGGCTGCGGTGCGGCGGTCACGGGTGCCTCCTCGGGCGGACAGGGCAGCGGGCGCGTACGCGCCTTCCCTTGAGGGTGGCGGCGGGCGCGACGTCCCGATTGCACCACCGCGGGCGCCCCGGCGGGTACGAAGCCGCGCCCTGGGGGCGTCGGTGCGCGCCCTTACGATGGGGGCATGACTGCTACGACTTCCCGCCGGGTCCTGCTTGCCGCTCCCCGCGGTTACTGCGCAGGCGTGGACCGAGCCGTGATCACCGTCGAGAAGGCGCTTGAGCAGTACGGGGCGCCGATCTACGTGCGCAAGGAGATCGTGCACAACAAGTACGTCGTGCAGACCCTGGAGAAGAAGGGCGCGATCTTCGTCGACGAGACGGAGGAAGTGCCCGAGGGCTCCATCGTCATCTTCTCCGCCCACGGCGTCGCCCCGGTGGTGCACGAGGAGGCCGCCGAGCGCCGCCTGGCCTCCATCGACGCGACCTGCCCCCTGGTGACCAAGGTGCACAAGGAGGCCCAGCGGTTCGCGGGCGAGGACTACGACATCCTGCTCATCGGCCACGAGGGCCACGAGGAGGTCATCGGCACCATGGGCGAGGCCCCGGACCGCATCCACCTGGTGGACGGCCCGGAGGACGTCGCGAAGCTTGAGGTGCGCGACGAGAAGAAGTTGGTGTGGCTGTCGCAGACCACGCTGTCGGTGGACGAGACGATGGAGACCGTCGACCGGCTCAAGGACCGCTTCCCGGCGCTGGTCAGCCCGCCGAGCGATGACATCTGCTACGCCACGCAGAACCGCCAGGTCGCGGTGAAGCAGATCGGCGCGGACGCCGACCTGGTGATCGTGGTCGGTTCGCGGAACTCCTCCAACTCCAAGCGGCTGGTGGAGGTGGCGTTGCAGGCCGGTGCCAAGGACGCGCACCTGGTGGACTTCGCCGACGAGATCGACGAGGCCTGGCTGGACGGTGTGTCGACGGTCGGCGTCACCTCGGGCGCCTCGGTGCCGGAGATCCTGGTCGAGGGCGTGCTGGAGTGGCTGGCCGAGCGCGGCTTCGCGGACGTCGAGGTGGTGACCTCGGCGGAGGAGCACATCCAGTTCTCGCTGCCGAAGGAACTGCGCCGCGATCTCAGGAATCCGGAAGGCGCGTAGCGCTTCCCTTCAAGGCGGTGGCGGGCGACGGGCGGCCCGAGGCAACTGGCAGGTCCGAGGGGTGACCGGGGCCGGGCGGCCTTAGCTTGGGTCCTATGAATGTCTTCGGTGTGGACATCGGCGGATCCGGGATCAAGGGCGCCCCGGTCGATCTGGAACGCGGCGACCTGGCGCAGGAGCGCTTCAAGGTGCTCACCCCGCATCCGGCCAAGCCGGACGCGGTGGCCGCGAGCGTCAAGGAGGTCGTCGAACACTTCGGCTGGTCGGGCCCGGTCGGGGTGACGTTCCCCGGGGTGATCATGGATGGCGTGACCCGCACCGCGGCGAACGTGGACAAGGCCTGGATCGGACTGGACGCCCGCGCCATGCTCAGCGACACGCTGGGGCTGCCGGTCACGTTGATCAACGACGCGGACGCGGCCGGTATCGCCGAGATGGCCTTCGGCGCGGGCAAGGGCCACGACGGAACGGTGATCCTGCTCACGTTCGGTACGGGGATCGGCAGCGCGGTGTTCAGCGGTGGACAGCTGGTGCCCAACACCGAGTTGGGGCATCTGGAGCTGCACGGTCACGACGCGGAGAAGCGCGCCTCGTCCAAGGCCAAGGAAGACCACGACCTGAGCTGGAAGCACTGGGCGGCCCGGGTGGAGGAGTACCTGGCGCACGTCGAGATGCTGTTCTCGCCCGAACTGTTCGTGATCGGCGGCGGGGTGAGCCGCAAGGCGGACAGGTTCCTGCCGCTGGTCAACGGCATCCGCGCCCAGATCGTCCCCGCGGAGCTCCAGAACAACGCGGGCATCGTGGGCGCGGCCATGGCCTGCGGTCGGTGAGTGCCTGCGGCGCGCCAACTCCCCGGCGGCGGGCGGCGTTTGGGCCTGGCCGAGCGTGTCCCCACCGCGACGGCGAGCAACCCCGCCGACGAGGGCGTCGGTGCCGGAAGCCCGGTCGGCGCACCCGGCTCGGTGACCCACCGCCACCCGGCCGATGACCAACCTCCCTACGGCTGGTTACGGACCCGCCCGGCACTCAGTTTGCGGGCGGCGGCGATGGCCGCCGCCAGCGCGGTGCCGCCGTAGAGCCATCCGGTGCGGGTCGCCAGCCCCGTCACGGTGCCCGCGACATGGCCGAGGAAGCTGCCGTCGCCGGACTCGCCGGTCACGCCCAGCGCCAGGGCGAAGGCGATGGGCGCGCTGACCGGCGCGGCCGCCAGGTCCGCGTTCCGTACCCACAGCGCTCCCAGCACGCTCGCGATCACGAAGACCACGCCGAACAACGTGCCGGGGCCGCCGGTGAAGACGTTGTCCAGTGAGCCGCCGATCACCGTGAGCGTGACGACCAGCAGCCCGGTGCCCAGCCCGGTGAGCCGGGCGCTCGGCCGCAGGACACGCCGCACCGCCGTCACCACTGGCGCGGGCAGCGACGCGCGACGACGCGCCCGGTAGCAGGTCGCGGTGGGCTCGGGCACACCGCTTCGGGCTGGTCGCGGCGTGCGGGTGCTGGGTTGCTGCTCCACCGCACCAAATTGGCATCCCGCACGGGCGAAAGCGAGCAGATTCATGCTGAAGTCGGAAAATTCCAACTTAGGCCGGAGCCGGAACCCCGGGGCCGCAAGCCCGGACGCGTTCGGACTGTCAGTGCCGCCGGATAGTCTCGGCACATGGCACTGAGCACGTCAGCGGAAGCACCGATCCCGGTCGGCGAGGTGTCGCGGTTGATCGGGGGGTGGATCGACCGGCTGGGCGCGGTGTGGGTCGAGGGGCAGATCACCCAGCTGTCCCGGCGCCCGGGCGCGGGCGTGGTGTTCCTGACGCTGCGCGATCCCTCGCATGACGTGTCGATCAGCGTCACCTGCTTCCGCGCCGTGTTCGACGCGGTGGCCGACGTGGTCACCGAGGGGGCGCGGGTGGTGGTGCACGCCAAGCCGGAGTGGTACGCGCCGCGCGGCCAGTTGTCGCTGCGGGCCGCCGAGATCCGCCCGGTCGGTGTGGGCGAACTGCTGGCGCGGCTTGAGCGGTTGAAGAAGTCGCTGGCCGCGGAAGGACTGTTCGACGCCGACCGCAAGCAACGCCTGCCGTTCCTGCCGCAGTTGATCGGCCTGGTCTGCGGTCGCGCCTCGGCGGCCGAGCGGGACGTGCTGGAGAACGCCCGGCACCGCTGGCCCGCCGTCCGCTTCGAGGTACGCAACGTGCCGGTGCAGGGCGTACAGGCGGTGCCGAGGGTCATCGAGGCGGTCCGGAACCTGGACGCGCACCCTGGTGTGGACGTGATCGTGGTGGCCCGGGGCGGCGGCAGCGTGGAGGACCTGCTGCCGTTCTCCGACGAGGAGTTGGTGCGCGCGGTGGCCGCCTGCCGTACCCCGGTGGTCTCGGCGATCGGGCATGAGCCCGACTCCCCGCTGCTGGACCTGGTGGCGGATCTGCGCGCCTCCACGCCCACCGACGCGGCCAAGAAGGTGGTGCCGGACGTCGGCGAGGAGCAGCTGCGGATACAGCAGCTGCGGGACCGGGCGCTGCGGACCGTGCGCAATCTGCTGGAGCGCGAGGAGCGGGGGCTGGCGGCCGCGGTCAGCCGTCCGTCGATGGCGCATCCGCACCGGATGGTGACGGAACGGGAGGCGGAGGTGGCCGCGCTGGTGGAACGTTCCCGCCGCTGTCTGGGCCATCTGCTGGACCGGGCGGACGCCGAGCTGGAGCACACCAGGGCCCGGGTGCTGGCGCTCTCCCCCGCCGCGACGCTGCGCCGCGGCTACGCGGTGCTCCAGCGCACGGACGGTGCCGTGGTGCGGGCGGCCGACGAGGTGGTGGCGGACGAGAAGCTGCGCGCCAGGGTCGCGGACGGCGAGTTCAGCGTGCGGGTCGCCAAGGGCCCGGGATGAGCCGCGTCTCGCGCCGTTAACAGCGCTGTCGTACCCCGCGCCTAGGCTTGGTCCCATGGCAGATCAGGAGACGGCCGAGCGGGACACGCTGGGGTACGAGCAGGCGCGCGACGAACTGGTCGACGTCGTGCGGCGGCTGGAGGCGGGCGGGTCGACGCTGGAGGAGTCCCTCGCGCTGTGGGAGCGCGGCGAGGAGCTGGCGAAGGTGTGCCGCCGCTGGCTGGACGGCGCGAGGGCGCGGCTTGACGCGGCGCTGGCCGAGGACGAGGAGGGGACGGACGATGAGCGCTCCGGTCAGGAGGACGGCGATGAGTGATCAGCCGCCGAGCACGCCGCTCGCGCTCGACCCGGCCGCCCAGGAGCTGCTGTTCCGCTCCGCGCACACGGCGAACACGTTCACCGGGGAACCGGTGACCGACGAGCAGATCAGAGCCGTCTACGACCTGGTCAAGTACGCGCCGACCGCGTTCAACCAGTCCCCGCTGCGAGTGGTCCTGGTCCGCTCGGCCGAGGCCCGACAGCGGCTGCTGACGCATATGAGCGAGGGGAACCGGGCGAAGACGGCCGGCGCTCCGCTGACCGCGCTGCTGGTCGCCGACCACGATTTCCACCACGAACTGCCGCGGCTGTTCCCGAAGATGCCGCAGGCCAAGGACGTGTTCTTCAGCGAGCGCGTCGACCGCGAGCGGTCCGCCGCGTTCAACGGCGCGCTGCAGATCGGCTATTTCATCGTCGGCATACGCGCGGCCGGGTTGGCCGCGGGGCCGATGAGCGGGTTCGACGCGGAGGGGCTGAACAAGGAGTTCTTCCCCGAGGGGGATCGCAGGGTGCTGGCCGTGGTCAACATCGGCAAGCCGGGCCCGGACGCGTACCGGCCTCGGGCCCCGCGGCTGGAGTACGACGAGGTGGTCAGCACCGTCTGAAGGCGGGGATCTCCTGGGGGCGAACGCCCCCAGCCCCGGCTCAGCCCCGCAGGGCGGCGGCCATCTGGGCCAGTTGGTCGTACGGCGCGGTGCCGAGGACCACCGTGGTCGCCCCGCCGTGCTGCCGCACCAGCGCGCGGTACCGTCCGCCGTCGTAGCGCTGCCAGGCCTGACCGGCCACCGTCTGAGAGCCGCCCTGCTGCGAGGACTGCTGCGTCTTGTCGGAGATGAACGTCTGCGGGTCGCCGTTGGTCTGCTCCACCGCGACGTACTGGTTCTCCGGGTCGATGAAGCCGAGGTGCCACTGCGAGTTCTTCGGGTCGGAACCGTCGTAGCTCACCGACGTCGCCCGCCACTGGCTGGACAGCCCCTCGGGCGCGGCCACCGGATACGGCGCCGCGCGCCGTGCCTGCCCCAGCTCCACCTGGTAGCTGACCGTCTTGACCGGGTTGCCCCCGGAGTGCGGGACGAAGACGTAGATGCCCGCGACGAGCACGCCGATCACCGCGATCGACAGCACCATGTCCCGTACGGTCTGCTTGCCACGCATGTTTGCCACGCCCCCTATCGTCCCCCATGGCCGTCGCCGTCGGCCCCAGGGGTGCCATGGCGGCGCTCCCACTTATGGCGTGCATACTCCGTGCGGCGTCATCATGGCTGGTGTACGTGCTCATGTGACGGGCGCCCTGCTCAAGCTGAGCGGGCTACCGATAAGGTCGCAACACCCTCGTTTCCGGCCGTCGCCGTACAGAAAGGTGCGCTCGATGACCGAGCACAACTTGCCGTCCCAACTCGAAGTGAGCCCGGAGGCCCCTGACCGCAACCTCGCGCTGGAACTGGTCCGGGTGACCGAGGCCGCCGCCATGGCCGCCGGTCGCTGGGTGGGCCGCGGTGACAAGAACGGCGCGGACGGCGCGGCGGTGAAGGCCATGCGCACCCTCGTCCACACCGTGTCGATGAACGGTGTCGTCGTCATCGGCGAGGGCGAGAAGGACGAGGCGCCGATGCTCTACAACGGCGAGCGGGTCGGTGACGGCACCGGCGCCGAGTGCGATGTGGCCGTCGACCCGGTCGACGGCACCACGCTGACCGCCAAGGGCATGCCCAACGCGGTCTCGGTGCTGGCGGTCGCCGAGCGCGGCACCATGTTCGACCCGTCCGCGGTCTTCTACATGGAGAAGCTGGCCGCAGGCCCCGAGTCCGCCGACGCGGTGGACATCACCGCCCCCGCCAGCGCCAACATCCGCGCGGTGGCCAAGGCCAAGGGCTGCGCCCCGGAGGACGTGACGGTCGTGGTGCTCGACCGCCCGCGCCACGACGGCCTGGTCAAGGAGATCCGCGAGACCGGCGCCCGGATCAAGTTCATCTCGGACGGCGATGTCGCGGGCGCGATCATGGCGGTGCGCGAGGGCACCGGTGTCGACCTGCTGCTCGGCATCGGCGGTACGCCGGAGGGCATCATCGCGGCGTGCGCCATCAAGTGCCTCGGCGGCACGTTCCAGGGGCGGCTGTGGCCCAAGGACGACGTCGAGCGCCGGCGTGCGCTGGACGCGGGCCATGACCTCGGCCGGGTGCTGCGGACCGAGGACCTGGTGGGCGGCGAGAACGTGTTCTTCGTCGCGACCGGCATCACCGACGGCGAGCTGCTGCGCGGGGTGCGGTACGGCGCGGAGACCGCGACCACCTCGTCGCTGGTGATGCGGTCGAAGTCGGGCACGATCCGGCAGATCGACTCCACCCACAAGCTGTCGAAGCTGCGGGCGTACAGCGCGATCGACTTCGACCGCGCGCGGTAGGGACAACACGGGCGGGGGCCCCGCCGACCGGTTCGGCGGGGCCCCCGTCCCGTACTGCGTGGCGTCGCGGGACTAGCCCGCGGCGGCGATCCTCGGTGATCGCTGGAGTTCCGCGTCGCGGCGGCGACGACGGGCCAGTACGACCCTGCGCTCCGCGGCGGTCAGACCGCCCCACACCCCATAGGGTTCCGGCTGTAGCAACGCGTGCTCCCGGCATTCCAGCATGACCGGGCAGCGTGCGCAGACCCGCTTCGCGGCTTCCTCACGGGACAGCCGCGCCGCGGTCGGTTCCTTCGACGGCGCGAAGAACATGCCCGCCTCATCTCGGCGGCACGCCGCCTCGGCGTGCCATGGTCCTGCCAGATCCCGGGGGTGACGGTACGGGGACGTGGCGGTGTCCTTAACGGGCTCGATCGGTTGCAGCACGGGGTACTCCTGACGACGGCTTCGGCGTTCTGTCACCCTTGCCCGTCGCTGCGTACGACTGTCCCTACCGCATAGCTCCCCGCCCAGCCGTACGAGTGACGATGCACCAACCCTTACCCGCTGTGCGCTGGTTCATGCGGAGCGTACCCACCGGGGCTCCGCCCCGGTGGGGGTGGTGGTGCGAACGGGGCACTGCGGGGCCGGGCCCGGCGCCCCCTGCCGTCTACGCCCATATACCCCGGGGCTGCGCCCCTCACCCCGCTCCGACCAACGGGAGCACGGCGCCGCTCGCGCGCCGTGAAGCTCCGGCCCGCGCCGGGCCTCAACTCCCCTGGGAACACTGCCAGTTCGGCACCACCTGTGGGACTCACCCGTGAGGCGGCGGCAAGTTGGCGCCGCGCGGCGGCGTGCGACCCAGGACGAGGTGACAGGCGGGAACGGGGCGCCGTGGGCCGAGGCTCGCCGAGCCGGCGCCGGGGCGCACCCCGGTAGGGCTCAGCCCTCCAGGCTGCCGCGCCCCCAGGCCTTCAGGCGCTTGCCGCGCCTCGGCTTGGCCTCGACGCCGCCGAAGAGGGCCAGGCCCGTGATGATCACTACGGGGGCGTCGGGGTCGGGGGCCTCGTGGGTCTTGACGTCGAAGCCGCCGAAGACGCCCGCGCCGTTGCCGCGCAGCGTCACGTTCTCCGGGACCTTGATCTCGACGCCGCCGAAGATCGCCACCGCGTTGATGGTGATCTCCCGCTGCTCGAACACCGCCTCCGTGAGGTCGATCTCCACCCCGCCGAAGCAGGCGAACGCGTTCGTCCGGCCACCCACCCGCCAGCGGCCCTTGCGGGTGGAGCCGCCGAAGACGGCGATCAGGTTCTCGGATGCGGTGGACGGCGACTCCTCCACCGGCGCGGGCCGCGGCGCTGCCGTGGCCCCCCGTACCGGAAGGTCCCGTACGAGCGGCTCCAACTCGCCGATCGTCTTGGCCGCGTACGCGGCGTCGATGCGTTCGGAGTGCTCCTCGTGCGTCAGGCGCCCCTCGGCGAGCGCATCGCGCAGGATCTCGGCGATGCGGTCCCGGTCCACGTCCGACGCGCGCATCTCCGGCTCCGCGTACGGCTTCTGCTCTCGCTTCTGGAGCGACGACTCGTCCACGGCATCCACGATAGCCAAACGCGATAGATCGTGACTACTGGGCTTCGCCTCACGATGTCGCTCCAGCCGCGGCACCGGGGCCAGCCGCCCCGGGGAGTACACGGCCGAACGCGGACCCGGACCGGTGAGCCTTACCTCACAGACCGCGGCGCCCGGCCACGTCTTACGCTTGTTCCGCTTCGTCGATGTCGCCGAGTGAGGACCCCAGATGCCTGCCGCCTCCCGCCCGTCCAACCCCGAGTTCGCCTATACGGACCTCCTCCCGCTCGGCGAGGACACCACGCCGTACCGCCTGGTGACCTCGGAGGGCGTGAGCACCTTCGAGGCCGACGGCCGGACCTTCCTCAAGGTGGAGCCGGAGGCCCTGCGGCGGCTGGCCGCCGAGGCGATGCACGACATCTCGCACTACCTGCGCCCGGCCCACCTCGCCCAGCTGCGACGCATCCTGGACGACCCCGAGGCGAGCCCCAACGACCGCTTCGTCGCGCTCGACCTGCTGAAGAACGCCAACATCGCCGCCGCGGGCGTGCTGCCGATGTGCCAGGACACCGGCACCGCGATCGTCATGGGCAAGCGCGGCCAGAACGTGCTCACAGAGGGCGGTGACGAGGAGGCCCTCTCCCGCGGTGTGTACGACGCGTACACCAAGCTGAACCTGCGCTACTCGCAGATGGCGCCGCTGACCATGTGGGAGGAGAAGAACACCGGCTCCAACCTCCCCGCCCAGATCGAGCTGTACGCCACCGACGGCGGCGCGTACAAGTTCCTCTTCATGGCGAAGGGCGGCGGCTCGGCCAACAAGTCGTTCCTCTACCAGGAGACGAAGGCTGTCCTCAACGAGGCCAGCATGATGAAGTTCCTTGAGGAGAAGATCCGTTCGCTGGGCACGGCGGCCTGCCCGCCGTACCACCTGGCGATCGTGGTCGGCGGTACGTCGGCCGAGTACGCGCTGAAGACCGCCAAGTACGCCTCCGCGCACTACCTGGACGAGCTGCCCGCCGAAGGCTCCCCCACCGGACACGGCTTCCGGGACAAGGAGTTGGAGCAGAAGGTCTTCGAACTCACCCAGAAGATCGGCATCGGTGCCCAGTTCGGCGGCAAGTACTTCTGCCACGACGTACGCGTCGTACGCCTCCCCCGGCACGGCGCGTCCTGCCCGGTGGCGATCGCCGTGTCCTGCTCCGCCGACCGCCAGGCGCTGGCGAAGATCACCGCGGAGGGCGTCTTCCTGGAGCAGCTGGAGACCGACCCCGCGCGGTTCCTGCCGGAGACCACCGACGAGCACCTGGACACCGCGTCCAACAGCGGCTCCGCCGCGGGCGCGGTGCGGATCGACCTCAACCGTCCGATGGACGAGATCCGCGCCGAGCTCACCAAGCATCCGGTGAAGACCCGGCTTTCGCTCTCCGGCCCGCTGGTCGTCGCCCGTGACATCGCGCACGCGAAGATCAAGGAGCGGCTGGACGCGGGTGAGGAGATGCCGCAGTACCTGCGCGACCACGCGGTGTACTACGCCGGTCCCGCCAAGACCCCGGAGGGCTACGCCTCCGGCTCCTTCGGCCCGACGACGGCCGGGCGGATGGACGCCTACGTCGAGCAGTTCCAGGCCGCGGGCGGCTCCTTCGTGATGCTGGCCAAGGGCAACCGTTCCAAGCAGGTCACCGACGCCTGCGCCGCGCACGGCGGCTTCTACCTGGGCTCGATCGGCGGCCCCGCGGCCCGGCTCGCGCAGGACTGCATCAAGAAGGTGGAGGTCCTGGAGTACGAGGAGCTGGGCATGGAGGCGGTCTGGAAGATCGAGGTCGAGGACTTCCCGGCGTTCATCGTGGTGGACGACAAGGGCAACGACTTCTTCCAGGACCCGGCTCCCTCCCCGACCTTCACCAGCATTCCGGTCCGTTCCTCCTGATGGGCTGACCGGAAAATCCTGACGGATGACCGAAAAGCAGTGCCCGGGAACAGATCACCGTTCCCGGGCACTGTCATGGGTATGAGCGACAAGTACCGGATCGAGCACGACTCGATGGGCGAGGTAAAGGTTCCGGCCGACGCCAAGTGGCGGGCGCAGACCCAGCGCGCGGTGGAGAACTTCCCGGTGAGCGGTCAGCGGCTGGAGCGCGCCCACATCGCGGCGCTGGCCAGGATCAAGGCGGCGGCGGCGCGGGTCAACGCCGAGCTGGGGGTGGTCGACAAGGACGTGGCCGAGGCGATCGCCGAGGCGGCGCGGGAGATCGCGGACGGCCGCTGGGACGAGCACTTCCCGATCGACGTGTTCCAGACCGGTTCCGGCACCTCGTCCAACATGAACACCAACGAGGTCATCGCCACCCTCGCCAGCGAGCGCCTGGGCCGCCCGGTGCACCCGAACGACGAGGTCAACGCGAGCCAGTCGTCCAACGACGTCTTCCCGTCCTCCCTCCACATCGCCGCCACCTCGGCGGTGGTGAACGACCTGCTGCCGGCGCTGGACCACTTGGCCGCCGCGCTGGAGCGCAAGGCGGACGAGTTCGCGCGGGTAGTCAAGTCGGGCCGGACGCATCTGATGGACGCCACTCCGGTGACCCTCGGTCAGGAGTTCGGCGGTTACGCGGCGCAGGTGCGGTACGGCATCGAGCGGCTCAACGCCTCGCTGCCGCGGCTGGCCGAACTGCCGCTGGGCGGAACGGCGGTGGGCACCGGCATCAACACCCCGCCCGGCTTCGCGGCGGCGGTCATCGCCGAGGTCGCGCGGGAGACCGGGCTGCCGCTGACCGAGGCCCGCAACCACTTCGAGGCGCAGGGCGCGCGGGACGCGGTGGTGGAGACCTCGGGGCAACTGCGCACCATCGCTGTGGGGCTGACGAAGATCGCCAACGATCTGCGCTGGATGGGTTCCGGCCCGCGGGCCGGGCTGGCCGAGATCGCGCTGCCCGATCTGCAGCCGGGCTCCTCGATCATGCCGGGGAAGGTCAATCCGGTGATTCCGGAGGCGGTGGCGATGGTCGCCGCGCAGGTGGTCGGCAACGACGCCACCATCGGCTGGGCGGGCGCGTCCGGCAACTTCGAGCTGAACGTGATGCTGCCGGTGATCGCGGCGAACGTCCTGTCCTCGATCCGGCTGCTGGCGAACGTCTCCCGACTGCTGGCGGACCGCACGGTCGACGGCATCACCGCCAACGTGGAGCGCTGCCGGGAGTACGCCGAGTCGTCCCCGTCGGTGGTCACCCCGCTCAACCGCTACATCGGCTACGAGGAGGCCGCGAAGGTCGCCAAGCGGGCGCTGGCGGAGCGCAAGCGGATCAGGGACGTGGTACTGGAGATGGGCTATGTGGACCGCGGGCTGCTCACCGAGCAGCAGTTGGACGAGGCGCTGGACGTGCTGCGGATGACACGCCCGTAACCCGTACGCAAGGCGCCGGTCCGTAGGATCCGTGCATGACAGCCGACTCGACCGCCCTCAACGGAGGCCCTCCGGGCCGCGGGCATGATGACGCGACCGGTGCCGGGCGCTGGGCGCCCGGCACACAGGTGCTCTGGCGCTACCGGGGCAACGGCGCGCGATACCGCGCGCAGGTACACATCGCGCGCCCGGTGACCGTGGTGCGCGATGACGCCGAGGTGCTGGCGGTGTGGATGGCGCCGGGCACACCGTGTGTGAGGCCGGTGCTGGCCGACGGTACGTCGGTGCACCGCGAGCCGCTTTCCACCCGTTATCTCAAACCGCGCGCCACCCGGGTGGAGAGCTGGCACGGCACCGGGGTGCTGAAGCTGGCCCGCCCGGGCGAGCCGTGGTCGGTGTGGCTGTTCTGGGAGCCGGGCTGGCGGTTCAAGAACTGGTACGTCAACCTGGAGGAGCCGCGGCGCCGTTGGTCGCACGGGGTGGACTCCGAGGACCACTTCCTGGACATCTCGGTCGGTCCGGACCGCGGTTGGAGCTGGCGCGACGAGGACGAGTTCGCCCAGGCGCAGGTCGACGGGCTGGTCGACGCCGAACTCGCCGCCCGGGTGCGGGACGCGGGGGCGCGGGCGGTCCGGGTGATCGAGGAGTGGGGCTCGCCGTTCCGCGACGGCTGGGAGCAGTGGCGGCCGGATCCGACCTGGCCGGTACCGCCGCTTCCGGACGACTGGGACCGTCCCGTCGGCTGAGACCCTCGTCTCAGTGGCGCCCGGCAACCCCTGTGGGCACAACGCGGAAATCCCGTTGCTCCGCCGTGGAAATCCGAAAGACTCTTGATGCCCCCCTCCCCACCAACCGTAGGATCGTCCTCCGCAACATCGCGAAAAAAGCAAGCGCACACCAGTGCTTGACGCTGAGTCAGGGGAGTCCGTGGGAACCGGCGGATACGAGGGCATGGGCATCCCCCATGCCGTGAGCCAGGGGCGGGACCGCACCGGGCAGGCCGAGGCGTTCGACGCCATCGGCGACCGGTACGACGAGGCATTCCCGCACAAGGATGGGCAGTTGCGGTCCGGCGCCTGGCTCGCCGCGGAACTGCCCCCCGGTTCACGGGTGCTGGACATCGGATGCGGTACCGGACTGCCCACCGCGCGGCAACTCGCCGACGCGGGGCATGACGTGGTCGGCATCGACCTGTCGGGCGTGATGATCGACCTGGCCCGCAAGCACGTACCGGAGGCGGATTTCCACCAGTTGGACATAGCCGAGCTGCGGCCCGGCGGCTCCGGCGCGCGGACCGTGGGCGTCCCGGGGCACTACGAGGGGGTCGCGGCGTTCTTCTCGCTGCTGATGCTGCCGCGCGCGGAGATCCCGTTCACGCTCCGGCTGATCCGTGAACTGCTGGTGCCCGGCGGGTTGCTGGCACTGTCCATGGTGGAAGCGGATGTGGATGATTTCGCTATTCCGTTCCTTGGAAACACGATCCGGGTATCCGGATACCTGCGGGACGAATTGCGACGCGTCGTACGGGAAGCGGGCTTCGAGCTCACCGAGGAGTCCTCGTACTCGTACGCACCGGCGAGCACCGATGTGCCCCCGGAGGAGCAAGTCTTCCTGCACTGCCGCCGACTGGCCTGACCGTCTGACGGCGGCGCACGGACGGATACGGATGGAACCCCTAGCGTGACCGAGCACCGCGCCGCCTGGCGGGCGGCCGAGGAGACGAACGCGCCGAGCGGCGCTGCCGCGCGCCCGCACGAGCCGGGCACGCCGGGAGCCGGGCAGCCGGTACCGGCGACGGCCGCGGCCGGGCCCGGCGAACACCCCGAACACGTACGGCACGGTGCCCACCGTGAGCACGAAACGAGAGGCCAGACCACGGAAACTCCCGGCGCACTACCGCTCAACAGCCCGCGCGGCGAAAGCCGTCCGCGCGGCGGTGACGGCGGGCGCGGCGACGTCCCGCCACCCATGGGCGACGCCCCCGGCGGGCGTCCCCGCCCCCTTCCGGGCACCCCGGTGGACACCCCGGGCGCGCCCGGTGCCACCGTGCCCGGCATCCCGAGTGCCCGCCCGGCGGCCGACACCCCGGTACCGCGTCCGTCGGAGCCCGCGGCCCGACCCCGGCCGGACGGCGGAACCCGGCCGGAGAGCGAGTCGGCGGAGAGCCTGCGGCTGCGGTACGTCGGGGCGGCGACCCGGCGGATCGCGCGCGGCATCGACCTGGACGAGATCGTGCTGGGTCTGTGCCGGTCGGTGGTGCCGACGTTCACCGACGCCATCCTGGTCTATCTGCGCGATCCGCTGCCGGTCGGCGACGAGCGGCCGGTGGAGCCGCTGGTGCTGCGGCTGCGCCGGACCGACCGCATCCCGGAGGAGCCCACCGAGACCCCGATCCCCGAGATGCCGGGGGCGGGCGCCCGGCTGCCGCTGGTTCCGGCGCCCGAGGTGAGCGGTGCGGCGGAGACCACCCGGGTGCGGATGGACGGGCCGCTGGCCGAGGTGCTGCGCGGGGTGCGGCCGCTGTTCGCCGAGTCCCCGCAGGCCGCGGCGGCGCTGGCGGAGCTGGTCAACACCGACGTGCCGAGCGGGCGGCGGGCGATCCTGGCCCCGCTGCGCGGTCGGCGCCGGGTGATCGGCGCCGCGGTGCTGCTGCGCCGCCCTGACCGGCCGCCGTTCGAGAGCGACGACCTGCTGGTGGCCGCCCAACTGGCCACCCACACCGCGCTCGGCGTCGACAAGGCGGCGCTGTACGGGCGGGAGGCGGACATCGCCGACCAGTTGCAGCGCGCGATGCTGCCCGACTCGCTCCCCCAGCCCACCGGCGTCCAGCTCTCCAGCCGCTACCTGCCGGCCGCCGAGACCGCGCGGGTGGGCGGCGACTGGTACGACGCGCTGCCGCTGCCGGGCAGCCGAGTGGCGCTGATCGTCGGTGACGTGATGGGCCACTCGATGCAGTCGGCCGCGATCATGGGCCAGCTGCGCACCACCGTACAGACCCTGGCGGGGTTGGACCTGCCGCCGCAGGAGGTGCTGTACCACCTGGACGAGCAGGCCCAGCGGCTCGGCCACGACCGCATGGCCACCTGCGTGTACGCGGTGTACGACCCGATAGCGCACCGGCTGGTGGTGGCGAACGCCGGGCATCCGCCCCCGGTGATGCTGCACGGTGACGGCCGCACCGAGGTGCTGCGGGTGCCGGAGGGCGCGCCGATCGGGGTCGGCGGGGTGCCGTTCGAGGCGGTGGAACTGCCCGCACCGGCTGGTGCCACGCTGCTGCTGTACACCGACGGACTGGTGGAGTCGCGTACCCGCGACGTGTGGTCCGGGATCGAGCGGCTGCGGGAGCGGCTGGCCGCGGTGGGCTCGATCGTCTGCCCGCCACCGCTTGAGCCGCTGTGCGACGAGGTGCTGGACATCCTCGGCCCCGGCGACCGGGACGACGACATCGCGCTGCTGGCCGCGCGGTTCGACGGGATCGCGCCGAGCGACGTCGCGTACTGGTTCCTGGAGCCGCACCCGCAGACCGCCCGCCGGGCGCGGCGGCTGGTGCGCCGGGCACTTCAGCGGTGGGGGCTGGAGGAGTTGGCCGACGCGGTGGAGCTGCTGGTCAGCGAGGTGGTCACCAACGCGGTGCGGTACGCGGGACGGCCCATCACGCTACGGCTGCTGCGCACCGACGTACTGCGCTGCGAGGTGGGCGACGACGCGCCGCAACTGCCCCGGATGCGGCACGCGGCGCCGCAGGAGGAGACCGGGCGCGGACTGTTCCTGGTGCACCGGATGACCCAGCGGTGGGGGGCGACCCGGCTGAGCGCGGGGAAGGTGGTCTGGTTCGAGCTGCCGTTGCCGCCGTCGTCACCGCATCCGTTACCCATCGGTCCCTGACCCTCGCTCCGCGTGGCAGCAGACGCCGGGAAAATGGTGGACAGAACACCCATAAGGCCCATATCAGGTTTAGGCTTGGACCGAGTCCAAGCTGTTGCCGATATGTCGTCGCGGCGGTTGACTGCTGCGGTGGACATAGCGGCCTGAACCCCATCATTGGGAGGACGCCCGATGAGCACCCCCTACACCACCAACAACGCGGGCATCGCGGTGGAGAGCGACGAGCATTCGCTCACCGTGAGCCCGGACGGGCCGATCCTGCTCCAGGACCACTACCTCATCGAGAAGATGGCCCAGTTCAACCGGGAGCGCGTCCCGGAGCGTGTCGTACACGCCAAGGGGGCGGGCGCATACGGGGTCTTCGAAGTCACCAATGACGTCAGCCAGTTCACCAAGGCCAGCTTGTTCCAGCCCGGCAGGCGCACCGAGATGCTGGCCCGCTTCTCCACCGTCGCAGGCGAGCAGGGCAGCCCGGACACCTGGCGTGACCCGCGCGGCTTCGCCCTGAAGTTCTACACGGACGTGGGCAACTACGACCTGGTCGGCAACAACACGCCGATCTTCTTCGTGCGGGACACCATCAAGTTCCAGGACTTCATCCGCTCCCAGAAGCGCCGCCCGGACAACGGCCTGCGCGACAACGACATGCAGTGGGACTTCTGGACCCTCTCCCCCGAGTCCGCCCACATGGTCACCTGGCTGATGGGCGACCGCGGCGTCCCCAAGACGTACCGCCACATGAACGGGTACGGCTCGCACACGTACATGTGGATCAACGGCGCCGGGACCAGGCACTGGGTCAAGTACCACTTCAAGACCGACCAGGGCATCGACTTCCTCACCCAGGCGGAGGCCGACGAGCTGGCGGGCTGCGACCCCGATGTGCACCGCCGCGACCTGTGGCAGGCCATCGACTCCGGCAACGCGCCGTCGTGGACGCTGTACGTGCAGGTCATGCCGTTCGAGGACGCGGCCGACTACCGCTTCAACCCGTTCGACCTGACCAAGGTGTGGCCGCACGGCGACTACCCGCTGATCGAGGTCGGCCGGATGACGCTCAACCGGAACCCCGAGGACTACTTCATCCACATCGAGCAGGCGGCGTTCGAACCGGCCAACATGATCCCGGGCGTCGGACCCTCCCCCGACAAGATGCTGCTGGGCCGGCTGTTCTCGTACCCCGACACCCACCGCTACCGGATCGGCCCCAACTACGCGCAGCTGCCGCCGAACCGGCCGCACGTTCCGGTCAACTCGTACGCCAAGGACGGCCCGATGCGGTACGAGCCGAGCAACACGGCCCGCCCCTACGCGCCCAACTCCTACGGCGGCCCCGCCGCCTCGCCCGAGGCGCACCAGGACATCGCGGGCTGGCGGACGGCGGGCGAGATGGTGCGCGAGGCGTACACCCTGCACCGCGAGGACGACGACTTCGGCCAGCCGGGCACCATGGTCCGCCAGGTGCTGGACGACGACGCCCGCACCCGTTTGGTCTCCAACGTCTCCGGCCACCTGAAGCAGGGGGTCACCAAGCCGGTCCTGGACCGCGCGCTGCAGTACTGGCGCAACATCGACAAGAAGCTGGGCGACCGCATCGCGGCGGAGGTCAACGGCCTCTGACCCCAAAGACCGCAGCCCCGCGCACGTGACTGCCCTCCGTGCCCGGGGCTGCATGTCGCTCTTCCAGCGGATTTCGCCGATCGGGTTCGCACCGCCGGGCTCCGCCACTGTGGCTGCCCACCGTCGCGGCGGAGCCCGGCGGTGCCGGGTCCGGCTTGGCCGGACCTAACCGCCCTGCGGCAACCGCCCTGGCGCGTCAAGGTTGTTGGGCCCGCCACCCTGCGTCGAGCCGTCGGCGCTGTCCGGCGGAGTGGACGTGCCGCCACCGGTCACCGGCGGCGACGGGATGTGCGACCGGCTCGGGCCCGGGTTCACCGGCGGCACGCTGTGCGACGGCGAGGTCGACGGCGACGTGGACGGCGAGGTCGACGGCTTGGTGGACGGCGGGGCCGACGGCGAGGCCGAGGCGGACGGCGCCGTCGACGGAGCGTCCGACTGCACCGCCGCACCCTGGTCCGTCTGCAGGTCGAACTGCTGCGGCGACTCGTTGCTGAGCGCGGCCCGGGTGTACGAACCCCAGATCTGCGCCGGGAAGCCACCACCGTTGACCCGCTCGACGCCACCCACGCCGTACAGCGGCACCTGGCTGTGGTTCTTCGCGTCCTCGCCGAACAGCCCGACCGAGGTCACCAGGTCCGGGGTGTACCCGGTGAACCAGGCCGACTTGTTGCTGTCGGAGGTACCGGTCTTGCCCGCCACCTGGCTGTCCTGCTGCGCGGCCGAACCGGTACCGGAGTTGACCACACCGGTCAGCACGGAGGTCACCGCGTCGGCCGTGGAGCGGCTGATCACCTGCCCGCCGATCGGGTTCTTCAGATCGGGCTTCTGGCCGCCGCGCTCCACCGACTTCACGATGGTCGGGGTGACCAGCTTCCCGTGGTTGTCCAGCGTCGCGTAGATCCCGGCCATCTCCAGCGGGCTGCCGCCCATCGTGCCGAGCGCGATCGCCGGTCCGTCGTGCAGGCCCGCGGTCTTCGCGGGCATGCCCAGCTTGACCGCGGTGTCGGCCACCTTGTCCAGGCCCACGTCCACCGCCATCTGCGCGAAGACCGAGTTGACGGAGTCGTCCATGGCCTTCTGCACGGTGATGTCGCCGTAGTTGACGTGGTCCTCGTTGGACGGGCCGAACGGCTGGGCGGAGCCCTGCACCACCCGGCCACTGGTGCCGTCGTAGAGCGTGTTGGCGGTGATCTGCCGCCCGTCCTGGGTCTGGGCGTTGTTCTCCAGCGCCGAGGCGAACTCGATCGGCTTGAAGGTGGAGGCGACCTGGTAGTCCTGGCGGGTCGCGTTGTCCAGGAAGTGCTTCGGCGGCCCGTCGCCGCCGTAGAGCGCCACGACGTAGCCGGTCTTGGGGTCGACCGAGGCGGCGCCCGCCTGGACGTTGGCGTCGACCTTGCGTGCGTTGGGGTCGAGCTGGCTGGTCAGCTGCGTCTTGACCGCGTTCTGCAGAGCCCGCTGCTTGGTGGGGTCGATGGTGAGCGTGATGGTCCAGCCGCCGGCCGCCAGGTCCTGGTCGGAGATGATGTTGTTGCTGGTCAGCTCGTGGTTGGCCTCGTCGATGAAGTAGGCCGTCTGACCGCTCTGACCGGGGGTGCCCTTGGGCTGGATCGGCTGCGGGAACTTCGCCTGGGCGCGGGTGCCCGCGTCCAGCCAGTGCATGCCCACCATGTTGTTGAGGACGTAGTTCCACCGGCCGAGGGCCAGTTGCTTGCCCTCGGGAGTGGCGGTCGCCACGTCGTACTGGCTGGGCGCCTGGACCAGGGCGGCGAGGTAGGCGCCCTGCGGCACGGTGAGCTTGCTGACGTCGACGCCGTAGTACGCCTGGGCGGCGGCCTGGATGCCGTAGGCACCGCGGCCGAAGTAGACGGTGTTGAGGTAGCCCTCGAGGATCTTGTCCTTGCTCATCTCCTGGTCGACCTTCAGGGAGATGAACAGCTCCTTGAACTTCCGGCTGATCGTCTGCTGCTGCGTGAGGTAGTAGTTCTTGACGTACTGCTGGGTGATGGTCGAGCCGCCCTGGGTGCCCTTGCCGGCCACGGTGTTGTAGATGCCTCGGGCCATGCCGCGCACGTCGACGCCGCCGTCGGAGTAGAACGTCTTGTTCTCGGCCGCGACGAACGCGTGCTGGACGCCGACGGGTATCTGGCTGATGTCGACGTTCTCCCGGTTGACCGTGCCGGACCGGGCTATGACCTTGCCGTCGGCGGTCTTGTAGACGTTCGCCTGGAGGGTGGCCGAGGCGTTGGCGGCTGGCAGCTGGACCGTCTCGTACAGGTAGACGAAGGCCGCCATGCCGAGCAGCAGCACGCCGAGGGTGCTGCCGAGCACCCACCGCAGCCAGCGGCGACGTGGCTTGCCGTTGGCCTTGACTCTGCCCTTGGCCGGCTTGGCCTTGCTTCTACTGCCCACGTTCCGGTCTCCTCACCCCGCCCAGTGGTCACTGCGCGCACTGGCGACTCCCCAGTACATGCGCGCGACCGACGAAGCTAGCACCGGTAGCTGTCCTTATTTGGCCAAAGTCGCACAATTTCGGTACGTGAGAAGGCACACGCTGGTAGCCGGGAACCAAATCGGCAAGTTTCAACAACCCCGTAATGTGATATCACTTTGCTAGGCGTGTGACAGCGTGCCACAGCCCCGGCCACCCGCCGCGCAGCGAGGGCCGATCACTGAAACGGGGGAGCCATGACCCAAGTACAGGACCCGCACCAGGCCGCCGAGGCCGGCATTCCCGAGATGCCCCGGCCGCGGATCACCGAGCGGCGCGCGGCCGGCATGCCGGGCCTGCCCTTCCTGGTGGTGGCGCTGGTGGCACTGGGCATCGGCATCCGCCTGATGGTGATGGGCGGCGACATGGCCGGCGGCGGCCACAAGGGCACCGCCTCCACCGCGCTGATCGCGGGCGGGGCGGTGCTGATCGCCGCCGTGCTGCTGACGCTGCGCGGCCTGACCCAGGTCGCCCCCGGCGAAGCGCGTGTCTGCCAGCTGTTCGGCCGGTACCAGGGCACGATCCGGCAGGACGGACTGCGCTGGGTGAACCCGTTCACCTCGCGCCGCACGATCTCCACCCGGCTGCGCAACAACGAGACCGAGGTACTGAAGGTCAACGACGCCTACGGCAACCCGATCGAGATCGCGTGTGTGGTGGTCTGGCAGGTCGAGGACACCGCCCAGGCGGTCTTCGAGGTGGACAACTTCGTCGACTTCGTCTCCATCCAGACCGACACCGCGGTCCGCCACATCGCCACCAAGTACCCGTACGACGCCCACGGCGACGGCGAGTTGAGCCTGCGGGAGAACGCAGAGACGATCACCGAGCAGCTCTCCGCCGAGATCTCGGCCCGGGTGGACTCCGCGGGCGTCAAGATCATCGAGTCCCGGGTCACCCACCTCGCGTACGCGCCCGAGATCGCCTCCGCGATGCTCCAGCGCCAGCAGGCCGGCGCCATCGTCGCCGCCCGGCAGAAGATCGTGGAAGGCGCGGTGGGCATGGTCGAGTCCGCGCTGACCCGGATCGCCGAGCAGGACCTGGTGGATCTGGACGAGGAGCGCAAGGCCGCGATGGTGAGCAATCTGCTGGTGGTGCTGTGCGGTGACCGCGCGGCCCAGCCGGTACTGAACACGGGCACCCTCTACCAGTGACGGAGCACGCCGAGGACGCGGACGAGCCGCGACGGCCGAACGGACGCACCGAGCGCAAGAAGGTGCTGCTACGGCTCGACCCCGCCGTCCATGACGCGATCGCCCGCTGGGCGGCGGACGACCTGCGCAGCGCCAACGCCCAGATCGAGTACCTGCTGCGCAGGGCGTTGTCGGAGGCCGGCCGGCTACCGGGCTCGGCGAAGCCGATTCCACGCCGCGGCAGACCACCGAGGTCACAGGACTGATTCGCGAAGCGGGCCTGGGGATGGACCCCAGGCCCGCTATACGGTCCACGTATACACACGGTGTATACGCATGAGGTAGACTCCTCGCCATGTCAATCGGCCACACCTTTCTGGGGCTCCTGGAGTCCGGCCCCCGGCACGGCTACGACCTCAAGCGGACCTTCGACGAACGGTTCGGACACGACCGCCCCCTGGCCTACGGGCAGGTGTACTCCACGCTGGCCCGGCTGCTGAAGAACGGGCTGGTGGAGGTGAACGGCATAGAGCCGGGCGGCGGCCCCGAGCGCAAGCGGTACGCGATCACGGCGGCCGGGATCACCGATGTCGAACAGTGGCTCGCCCACCCGGAGAAGCCCGAGCCGTACCTGCAGAGCACCCTCTACAACAAGGTGGTGCTCGCCCTGCTCACCGGCCGCAGCGCCGCCGATCTGCTGGACACCCAGCGCTCCGAGCACCTGCGGCTGATGCGCGAGCTGACCCGCCGCAAGAGCGGCGGCGACCTCGCCGACCAACTCGTGTGCGACCACGCGCTGTTCCATCTCGAAGCGGACCTGCGGTGGCTGGAACTGACCGCCGCCCGACTGGACCAGCTGGCCAAGGAGGTCAGGAAATGACCGAACTGCTGCTTGTGGCGACGGGCCTGCGCAAGTCGTACGGCCAGACCGCCGCCCTGGACAACGCCGACTTCTCCATACGCCCCGGCGAGGTGGTCGCCGTGATGGGCCCCTCGGGCTCCGGCAAGTCCACGCTGCTGCACTGCCTGGCCGGAATCGTGCGCCCCGACGGCGGCCAGGTGCGGTACCGGCACCGGGAGTTGTCAGAGATGTCGGACGCCGAGCGCAGCGCACTGCGCCGGGACGAGTTCGGCTTCGTCTTCCAGTTCGGCCAACTGGTACCGGAGTTGACCTGTGTGGAGAACGTGGCGCTGCCGCTGCGGCTCAACGGCGTCAAGCGCAGGGAGGCGGAGCGCCGGGCCACCGAGTGGCTGGACCGCCTTGAGGTCACCGATGTCTCCGCCAAGCGCCCCGGCGAGGTCTCCGGCGGCCAGGGCCAGCGGGTCGCGGTCGCCCGCGCCCTGGTCACCGGCCCCCGGGTGGTGTTCGCCGACGAGCCGACCGGCGCCCTGGACTCGCTCAACGGCGAACGTGTGATGGAACTGCTGACGGCCGCCGCCCGCGACACCAGAGCCGCCGTCGTCCTGGTGACCCATGAGGCACGGGTCGCCGCGTACTCCGACCGCGAGGTCGTGGTGCGCGACGGCAGGGCCCGCGACCTGGAGCACGCCGCGTGACCGCCGCCCCCCACACCTCCGACACCTCCCGCACCTCCCGTACGTCCCTGCGCACCTGGGCACGCGATCTGGCGCTCGGCGCCCGGTTCGCCGCGGGGAGCGGCACCGAGGGCTGGACCCGCACCCTGCTCACCGCGGTCGGGGTGGCGCTCGGCGTCATGCTGCTGCTGGTCGCCGCCGCGGTACCGGCGATGCTCAACAACCGCACCGACCGCTCCTACGCCAAGGAGGCCGCGTACCCCGCCGGTGGGACCAGGCCGGCCGCCAACACGCTGCTGGTCAAGGACGCCAACACCACGTTCCGCCAGGACCGGATCAGCGGCAGCCTGCTCCAGCCGGAGGGCCCGAACGCCCCCGTCCCACCCGGCGTGCCCAGGCTGCCCGGCCCGAACGAGATGGTGGTCTCCCCCGGGCTCGCCAAGCTGCTGAACGCCCCGGACAGCGATCTGCTCCGGCAGCGACTGCCCTACCGGGTCGTCGGCACCATCGGCGACCAGGGCCTGACCGGTCCCGATGACCTCTCGTACTACGCGGGCACCAGGTCGCTGTCCGGCGACACGGACGGCAGCTTCCGGATCGACCACTTCGGGCTGAAGCGGGAGTCCAGCCCGCTCAACCCGATCCTGCTGCTGCTGGTCGTCATGATCTTCGTGGTGCTGCTGATGCCGGTGATGGTGTTCATCGGCACCGCCGTACGCTTCGGCGGCGAGCGACGGGACCGCAGGCTGGCCGCGTTGCGCCTGGTGGGCGCGGACGTGCCGATGGCCCGGCGGATCGCGGCCGGGGAGGCGCTGTTCGGTTCGCTGATCGGGCTGGTCGCGGGCGGCGGACTGTTCCTCGTGGTACGGCAGTTCGTCGGCTCGTTCAGCATGATGGGCGTCGGCGTCTTCCCCTCGGACGTGACGCCGAGCGCCGCGCTCGTGGCGCTGATCGCCCTGGCGGTGCCCGCGGCGGCGGTCGCCGTGACGCTGTTCGCGCTGCGCGGGGTGACCATCGAGCCGCTGGGCGTGGTACGCGCCGCGACGCCGCGCGCGCGGCGGCTGTGGTGGCGCCTGGTGCTGCCGGTGCTGGGCCTCGCCCTGCTGTTCCCGCTGATCGGCAGGGTCGGCATGCGCGGCTCGGTCAACCAGTACCAGATCGCCGCGGGTACGGTGCTGCTGCTGGTGGGTCTGGCGTCGACGCTGCCGTGGCTGGTGGAGGCGGTGGTGCGGCGCTTCCGGGGCGGCCCGCTGCCCTGGCAACTGGCCACCCGCAGGCTTCAGTTGAGCAGCGGCACGGCCGCCCGTATGGTCAGCGGGATCACCGTCGCGGTGGCCGGGGCGATCGCGCTGCAGACGCTGTTCGCCGGGGCCGAGCACTACTTCACCTCCAGCACAGGCCAGGACCCGGACCGGGCGCAGATCATCGCCAGGGTGCACGTGCGCGACGGTACGCGGGCCCAGCAGGTCATCACGGCGTTCCGTACCACGCGGGGGGTGCGCTCGGCGCTCGGCACCACGGAGGCGATGGCCGCGGGCGACAGTTCCAACGACCGCAGGGTCACGGTCACGGTCGCCGACTGCACCACGCTGCGGGAGATCGCCCAGATCGGCGACTGCGCGCCGGACAGCGTGTTCGTCGTCAAGGAACCGGACAGTGACCCGTCCGCCCAGTACGCCATGCCCGGCAAGCGGCTTGACCTCAACGTCCCCGACCTCGGCGCGCCTCGCCCCGGCGGGCCACGGCCGTGGACCATTCCGGCCGACGCCCGGATCGTGCAGCCGCGCCAGGACGCCGCGGGCATGCAGCACTACGGCGTACTGGCCACCCCCGGCGCCCTGAGCGTCAGCGAACTGGCCTCCCCGCTGGCCAGCGTCGCCATGACGCTGGACCCGAACGACCCGGAAGCGGCGGACCGGGTGCGCAACACCGGCACCCGCCTGGATCCCTCGGACCCGACGATGATGCTGACCTCCACCTCGCAGGACCGGACCTTCTCCAGCATCCGGCGCGGTCTGCTGGCCGGGGCCACCGCGACGCTGCTGGTGATCGGGGCGAGCATGCTGGTGTCCACGCTGGAGCAACTGCGCGAGCGCAAGCGGCTGTTGGCGGTGCTGGTGGCGTTCGGCACCCGGCGCGGCACACTGGCCCTGTCGGTGCTGTGGCAGGCCGCGGTGCCGGTGGTCATCGGCCTGGGGCTCGCCCTGGTGGGCGGGCTGGGGCTGGGCACGGTGCTGCTGAAGATGGTGAAGGCACCGGTGCGCTTCGACTGGGCGGGCGTCGCCGGCATGACCGGCGCGGGCGCGGCGGTCGTCCTGCTGGTGACGGCGCTGAGCCTGCCTCCGCTGTGGCGCATGATGCGCCCGGAGGGGCTGCGCACGGAGTGACGTTACGGCTGGGCCTCCCCAACGATCCGCACCGGGAGCCCACGCAGGGCGCCGCGCAGCGCCGAGGCGAACTCCTCGAACTCCTCGGCGCGCGCTGCGCCACCGCGCATGACGAGCGCGATGCGCCGCGAGGGCGCGGGCTCCTGGAAGTACCCGGTGGCGAGGTGCCCGCTGCGCCCGGTCTCCACCCGTACCGCGGTGCGCGGCAGCAGCGTCAGGCCCAGCCCGCCCGCCACCAGCTGCACCAGGGTGGACAGACCGGCCGCGCTGGTGGTCATCGGGGCGCCCTCCGACCGCCCCGCCTCACGGCAGATGTCCAGTGCCTGGTCCCGTAGGCAGTGCCCCTCCTCCAGCAGCAGCAGGTCGAGGTCGCGCAGCACCTCACGGGGGATGTCACCGCGCCCGGCGAGCCGGTGCCCCTCCGGCATGACCAGTACGAAGTCCTCGTCGAACAACGGCAGTTCGGTGAGCGACGGCACGCCGAGCGGCACCGCGAGCAGCAGCAGGTCGAGCCGCCCCGCGGTCAGCCCCTCGACCAGCGAGGCGGTCTGCTCCTCATGGACCTGGAGGTCCAGGTTCGGATAGCGGTCATGCACCAGCCGCAGCACCGTCGGCAGCAGATACGGCGCCACGGTCGGGATCACGCCGAGTCGCAGCGCACCGGTGAACGGCGCCCGGACCGCCTCGGCCTCCTCCATCAGTGAGCCCACCGCGTCCAGCACCGCGTGCGCCCGCACCGCCAGCCGCTCCCCGGCCGCAGTGAGCAGCACCCTTCGGGTGGTACGTTCCACCAGCTGCACACCGAGCACTTCCTCCAGCGCGGCGACCGCCCCGGACAGCGCGGGCTGGCTGGTCCCGATGGCGGCGGCGGCATCACGGAAGTGCAGGTGGTCGGCGACGGCGGCGAACGCCCGTAGCTGGGCGAGGGTCGGCTGGCGCTGGCTATTGATAAGAATCTCCAATCAAGATCACGACTCGCGGCTATTTCACTGATCAATGCACTCTATGGCACTGTGGATCACGTCCAACCCTCCGGAAGTCCCCCATAGCACCTGTAAGGGATTTTCCAGCCCCTCGAAGGAGAGCGCGTGCTCACTGTCGGTGAAAAGTTCCCCGAGTACGACCTGACCGCCTGCGTCGACCTGGACGCTGACAAGGCGTTCGCCCAGATCAACCACAAGAGCTACGAGGGCAAGTGGCGTGTGGTCTTCTTCTGACAGAACACCATCCAGGCACTTTTTTTGGGTTAAGCTGTTGTCATGAGCGCGACTAGCTTGATGAGCTGCATTGATGTCGCTGCCCGAGCGTTAGCCTTGGAGCAGGGACGCACACCCGTCGGAATCTATGTCCGCCTGTCCGAGGACAAGGCGCTGCGCGCTGGCAACGAGGACCGCGAAGAGGGCGAGCAGGTAGCCGAACAGCGCCGCAGGCTCCACGAGGCAGCACCCCGCTTCGGATGCGTCATCGTCCGCGAGTACAACGACAACAACACTCCCGCCTCAGACCCATTCATCATCCGTCGCGACTTCGAGCAGATGCTCAAGGACCTTGAGAGCGGCGAGATTCGCGGCTTCCTCTTCACACACTCAGACCGCGTGGCCCGGCTGGAGTACGACGCCGCACGCGTGAACCGCATCTTCGCGATGTTCCCCAGCTACGTCGGCCGCGCCCTCGACGGCGGTACCGATCTGAGCACCCAGGAAGGCCGCACGATGTTCATGGTGCAGGCCACCATGGGCGCCTACGAAGTCGCCAACACCAAGCGACGCGTCAGCGGCACGAACAAGGCCCGCGCCATGAGGGGCAAGAAGCACGGTGGCCCGCGTCCGTTCGGGTGGAACGACGACCGGGAGACCCTGCACCCCAAGGAGTCCCAAGACCTCCTGAATGCGGTACGAGCCATTCCCGGCGGCAAGTTGGTCGGCGAGATCCGGAAGGAATGGATCGAAGCGGGCTACACCCCGAGGGCCAACAAGAAGTCCCGGGAGAGCGGGAACAACTGGACGCTTCAGCACTCCACGGTCGAGGCTCGTCTGGTCAACCCAAGGAACTGCGGGTACATGGTGTACATCCCGCAGCAGCTACACCGGGAGTCGTCACGCCTATGGCTCCCGGACCACGTCCTCTACAAGGACGGTAAGCCGGTCATCGGAGACTGGGAGCCCGCTTGCACTCCGGAGGAGTGGGCCGCGTGCGTCAGCACTCTTGAGCTACGCAAGGAAGCGAACCGAGAAGGCAGCCCGGCACACGACACCTCACCTGCCTACTTCCTGACCGGAATCGCACGGTGCGGAGAGTGCTTCTTCCCGATGAGGGCAACCCTGTACACCAAGGGAACCGGTGCTTACGCCAAATACCGGTTCCGCTATCAGTGCAGGTCGTCACTCGGCGGATGCGGAGGCGTGTCGCGGGTAGGGCCCCCCCGTTGACGACCTCGTGGAGACCGCCTTCCTGGACGACCTACGGAAGCGGTTGAGGAAGACCGAGGCGGCCAAGGCTGAGGTGATCGACACGGCCAAAAACGACGCCCGGCTGAAGGAAATCGACTGGGAAAAGAAGCAAGTCAAGAACCGACGTGACGCGAAGCGCATTTCCGTCATCGCGGCGATGGACATGATCGAGGCCCTGGAAAAAGAGGAAGCACGACTCGTCAAAGAGACACGACAGTTGCAGGCCGCCAAGGCCAAGACCGCCACTGACACGGATGAGGAAATCCTGAGGAAGTGGGAGGACTACACCACAAGCGAGAAGCGCGCCAGGCTCAGGCGATCCATTCGCGCCGTGCTCATCCATCAGGTTGGACGCGGAAAGCGATTCGATCCGGCTTTCATTGAGACCCTCTGGACCGAGGGCGAAAGCAGCAGTGCCAACAGCTCGCTTTGACATTCCATTGGTCGCCGACTGGACGCGCCCAGCGTGCGCCGCTTCTCGTGGGGCCGCACGGTCGAGGTATGGCCGTTCTCGTGCTCCTAGAGCTTCAGGCGGGGGCCAGTGGGGTGAACGTCGAGGCCCTGGACCCCGCCGCGGTGAGTATGGTCCACGCCGCCGCCTCTGACCCCGATGTACCGGAGGACCCCTTGCCGAGGACGTTGTGCGGGAGGGAGACGGATCCCCTCGTGCACTCGCACTACCGGCCTGCGGGTCCTGGTGATCCTTGGTACCCGCCGGAGCTGGAGGCGGTGCGGTGCCGGGAGTGCGATTCGGTGCTACGAAGGCTGTAGCCGAACAGACGTTACGGAGTTCAGTCCCCCAGGGTCTCTCAGCTCAACGCCGATGAGGGACCCGCCTTATTGGACTTTCTTCAGCCCGAACAGCTTCAGCATCTCTGCGCACCATTCCTCGCTACGGTCTGGCGCCTTGGCCAGCTCGCGCCTTAACCATTCTTCCTTCGTCATGGGCGTGTGACGCTGTTTCGCCCGCTCGGACATCAGCGATCGCCCCCAGCCGGGAGCCCACGCGTCTGCTCTAGGGCAATCTCACGGTTACGGGCGAGGTCCTGAGCGATACCGGCCGCGATGAGGGCGGCGCCGGGGGTGTGGCCGGAGTCGATGTAGCGCCAACGGGACTCGGTGACCGTGTTCGGGTCGTCGGCCAGGTCGGGGCCGCGTTCGTGTTCGGTGCGTTCGGCGCGCAGGGCGGCGTACGTGGTCGAGTAGCAACGGGACTTGGTGAGGATGTGACCGCGATACCCGAGAGTGTGAGCCCAGGACCGCAACCGCAGCGGTGCGAGTTCCGACAAGCCGCCGAGGCGCCAGCAGGTGCGCATCAGAGTGCGGACGTGCCGTGACACCGGCGCATGGTCGATCTCCGCAAGATCGGCGATTCGGTGGTCCGTGCCGACCCCCGTTTCGTTGGCACCCTTGGTGATGTACTTCGCGACGTAGGCGGCAACGGCATCGTCAGCCAGGCCCTCCCCGGCTCCGAAGGCCCGTAGGGGCCGGATGTCGAGCTGGGCGCCCCAGGTGAGTTCGTGTTCACCAAGTGCCGGCCAGTACGGCGTGTGGAGGTTCACCGCCGCTGCGGCGGTGCGCACTGTTTGGGCGAGCAGGTCCGCGGTCGCCCAGGCCGGAGGCGGATCTTCAGGGCCACCGTTGCCGTCGAGGCGAACCACGGCGTGGACGTGGACAACGGCCCGACGTTGGTACTCGGCAACCTTGGCGTACGAGATGCGGACGGTGCGCCGTAGGTCGGTGCGGGCGTAACCGACCCGGGCAGCCAGGTGGTTGTACAGGTTGTCGGTGAAGGCTTTCCACAGCCGTCCGGCGTGTGCGTGCCACAGGATGTGTGCCGGGTAGTCGTAGCAGACGGGGCACAGCGGTTGGCCAACCTGTGGGTCTGTGTCCGCGTGGACCAGGCCGCAGCCGACCGCGCGATCGTGTACGCAGTGACCACCATCGCGTCGGGGCTGGCAGCGTTCCCCGTTGGTGGCGCGGTGGACGGCGCCGAAGGAAGGGGCGGTGAGGGTGAGGAACAGCCGGGGCCGCTCGCGGACCGTGGCCGGGACGGTCTTGCCGCCGATGAGTCCGGCGCGGACCAGGTGGTAGGTGTCTCCGGCGTGGAGGCGGGAGCAGGCCGGGCAGACGGTGGCGCGGCGGTTGCGGCAGCGGACCAGCAGACGCTCACCGGGTTCGGCGGTGGTGTCGTAGTGGTGGATGACTTCGCCGGTGGCCGCGTCGCGGGTGGTCGTGGAGCCGGTCAGGTGGATCGGGTGGGCGCAGCCGCCAGTGGCGCGGATCTGTTCCAGCCAGCGGTGGAACAGGGGGCCTTGGGCACGGGTGAGGATGTCGCGGTCGATGTCGGAGAGCTGACGCAGGCGCGCCGCGCGGTCGAGGGTGGCGCGCCTGTCAGCCGGGGCTATGAGTCCGCCGGAAGCGGTGATGGTGGGGACCTCCCAGGGTGGGCCGCCGAAGCGGTACGGATGGTTGGTGCGGATGGATCTGTGTCCACGGCGATCACTCCTTGTCGGGGGGTTGGTCGAGGGGTTAGCGGATGGTGCCTTGGCCCCGGCAGCAGCGGCAGCGCCGCCGGTGGCCGGTACGGGTGGTGCGGCTACGTTCGCCTTTGCAGATCGGGCAGATCACGCGGTGCATGGGCACAGTGGGGATGCCTCCCGAAGGGCGCGAGTTAGTGGTGGAGGAAGCCGCCGAACAGCCAGTTGACGATGCCGATCACGGCCCAGCCCATCGGGGTCAGTGCCACGTAGAAGCCGAACAGGCCGATGCACAGCGCTTCCCAGAACTTCACATCTTTGGAGCGGACCAGCAGCAGGGTGACGATTCCGAAGATCACCGCGATCGGCATGGTCGTGTTTAGGGACGAGGTGTTCATGCCGTGCCCTCCTCACCGTCGATCGCTTCCAGCGCACGCGGCAGGCCGGGGATGTTCGGCGTCATGTCCGCGTAGCGCATGGCTGCTTCCTTGGCGTCGGCCACGGTGGTCAGGTGCGACCGGCCGCGCACCCAGCCGCCATCGTCCGAGGCAGTGACCGCGACGCCGCGTTCGTCAGGGGTGATCGACTGGGCGACGACGGCGGCGTCCTTGTTGATGTCGCCGAGCGTCATCTCGGCCGTGCCAGGGTCGTTGACCCGATGGCAGACACGCCCGCCGAGTTGGGCGCGCAGCGCGGTGATCCCGGGGCCGAGGTCGGAGCCGACGCGTTGCCCGGCGATGACCAGGTGCAGGCCGAGCGCCGCACCGAGTTGGGCAAGACGCAGCAGGTAGGTGGAGCACTGCTCAGCCTCGGCCCGCTCCTCCTTGCTGCCGGAGGTCAGGAACAGCTCCGCGATCTCATCCACGATCACCACAACCGGGATAGGTCGCTCGTCCTCCGGCAGGTCCCAGATGGAGCGCACGCCCGCGATGCGGCAGGTCCGCATGCGGTCTTGCATATCGACCACCAGGACCGACAGCACCGCCAAGGCTTCGCGCCGATTGGTCGCAAGAGCGGACAGGCGTGGGGTGAAGACGCCCAGCTCCATGCCGCCCTTGCAGTCGATTCCGATCAACGCCACGGGCTGCGGGGCGAGTTCGGTGATCAACCGGGCCAGCAGCGTGGACTTACCCGATCGAGTCGCGCCGACGATCAGCCAGTGCGGCACGCGCCTGAAGTCCATCGCCCACGCCCGGCCGTTCTCCAACAGCCCGACCAGCGCCGTCAGCAACGATGCCGACGCCGAAGGCGGAGCCGTTCCGGAGTTGGCCAGTGGATCGGCAGCGGTGGCGACCAGGTGGACGACGCCGCGTTCCGGCGAGGTGACCCGCACCGCGAACATCCGCCACGCGTGCGCCAGCGCGTCAGCCGCTACTAAGAACGGCACGGGGGTCTGCCCCGGATGCAGCCGCACCACGACCGAAAGGCCGTTGGGCATCGGTCGCGGGAACGAGATGCGCGGCGCGATCGGCCGCAGCGCCTCACCCTTGACCGCCAGGCCACCGAGCACGGCCCGGGTCGGCTTGTGCGTCACGGACAGGTCGTTGAGTTGAGAGACCTTCCGCCATGACGCCAACACCCGCACCGCAGCGACCGGGTAGCCGGTCAGGTACCAGTACCAAGCCGGACGCCGCTCGTGAACGATCCGACCAAGCCGATAACGCCAGGCCAGCACGACCAGGACCAGCGCGAGAACGATGGGTCCCATCAGGCACCACCGCCCTTACCCGCGTGGGCAGTTGCCTGCGCCGGTGCGTCGGGGATGGGGGTGATGGCCGCCGCACGGAAGCTGATCCCGTGCCGATCCCCCATCGCCCAGGAGAACGCCTCCAGCCCGGTCACCTTCACCAGGGCGCCCTCTTCGACGCCGACCGGCTCACCGGTCACCGCCACTTCGATGATCGAGGCGCGGCGCCCGTCCTGCCGCACCGAAAGCCCCACTGTGTAGACGGTCTTGCCGTCCCGGTCCTTCTTGACCTCCTTCGTCTCCTGATTCGTAATCTTCGGTTCCGGCGCGACGACGCACCGCAGTGCACCGAGCCGGGATGTGTCCACAGGTATGGACTGCATGAGTTGTGGGCCTCCTTGGCCATCAGGGACGCAGCACATCCAAGTGACATGCTGTCGTCACTCGTCCTTACGAGTGACGACTATGGACCCTTGAAGCCGCAAGGCGCAAGTACTTATGCTGACGAGTGACGAGACACGTCGAGACAACGCACGTCCCTACGTACGACGTGCGGCGAGCGGAAGGCCGAACCCATGCCCGGCATCGAACGCCCCGGACCGCTGTACAAGCAGGTCGCAGCCGCCATCCGAGACGCCATCACCTCCGGGGAGTTCCCGCCCGGATCACCGCTCCCGTCCGAGGCCCAGCTCATCGAGCGCTACCAGGTCAGCCGCCCCACCGTCCGCAACGCCGTCGCCGCACTCCGCGCCGAAGGGCTGATCGACGTGATCCACGGCAAGGGCAGCTTCGTCCGCCGCCTGCCCGCTCCCACGCTCACCATCGAGCGCACCGTCACCCGCAAGGCAGGCGCCTACACCACCGGCCAGACCGACTGGCAGGAGACCGAGGCGCCGAGCGTCACCCGCGCGACCACCACCGAGACCACCGGTCCGGCCCTCGGCCTGGACGAAGGGGAAGACCTCTTCTCGGTGGACCGGCTGCTCACCGACCCTGCGACCGGCACGCGCATCCTGCACCGGGTGCTACTCCCGCTGGCCGTCGCCGCCGACCATGACGAGTTGGCCGAGAACCCCGCCACCGCGCCCGAAGAGATCTACGCGCTGCTGGCCGCCGCCGGACACAAGCTCACCTGGACAGAGACCGTCCGCGCCCGCATGCCCCTCCCCGACGAGCGCACCACGCTCGAACTCCCCGACGCCACGCCGATCATCGAAACCACCCGCGTCACCCACGGCAACGACGACACGCCCCTCCTCCTGGAAGAACTGCGCGCCGCCGCCGACCGCGCCCAACTCGCCTACCGCATCAAGGCCGACAACCCGCGCGGACTCCGGGCCGTCCGCTCATGAGGCCTTCTCCAAACGTGCGCCTCATAGAACAGGGCATCAGGACGACCTGACCGGCGATTAGCCACGGTTGATCGAAGAACTACTGCAACATGGCGGCGTGGTGGTCTCGTCTACAGGGCATGGGATGCCATCGCATAGTGGGGCGGGGGGCGGCGGGTGGAGTTTGAGGTATTCGCCAGTCAGGAGTGGGCGCGGTTGAGGCGCGCCGGGTTTCTGCTGTGTGGGGACTGGCATACGGCCGAGGATCTGGCTCAGGCGGCGTTGATCAAGGTGTATGCCCGGTGGCGGACCCTGCGGTCTCCGCAAAAGGCGAGCGCGTTCACGCGGACGGCGTTGGTGCGCACCTGGATTGACTGGCAGCGGAAGCGCTCCAGTACGGAGGTTCCTACCGGTTCGATGCCGGAGCGGTCGGCGGGTGGGGACGACGCGGAGACGCGAGTGACGTTGCTGGATGCCCTGGCGCAGCTTCTGCCGATGCAGCGGGCTGTGGTGGTGCTGCGGTACTGGCAGGACCTGCCTGTGGAGGAGGTGGCGCGGCTTACCGGTCGCAAGCCCGCCACCGTGCGTTCGGATGCGGCGCGCGGCCTGGCTGCCCTCAAAGCTGTGCTGACGGAGAAGGAGACCGTGCGATGAACGACGAGGCGAGGGTGCGGAAGATGATGGACGATGCGTTGGCCGGTGAGCCGGGGGGCGGTCCGGACCTGGGCGTGATCGTGCAGGAGGGAGCGCGGGTGAGGCGGCGTGCCCGGTGGCGCGCTGTCGGAGTGGGTGCGGTGGCTGTGGTTGCGGCAGCCTGCGTGACCTTTGGGGCGACCCGTGCTCTGCAGCAGGGCGCCTCTTCGGCGGGGCCGGTTGATCCGGGGCTGGCCGGGGTGGCGTCCAGTCCGTCAGCACCGCCCGCCGATATGTCGCGCAAGACAACCGACGCTGTGCACGCGCAGCTGATGGCCGCGCTGTCCAAGCATCTCCCGGCCGGGATGAAGATCAGCGAGGGCTCCGGGCCGACGACGTTTCACCTGACGCGGGCGGACGGGTCAGTAACCACGATCAGCGCGTTGTCAGGACCGCAGACGCTGGCGGGGCTACCTAACCCGTGCCAGCGCTCCCGGTACACCAGCGACTGCCAGGCGCTATCGCTGCCGGACGGGTCGCATGGCTGGGCCTCGGTGGTCGACAAGGGCATGCGGCCCGGCTGGGTGGTGTCGGTGGCGGCGGTCACCCTGAACGGGCAGGTGTTCGGGCTGGGTGACGGCGACACCGAGAACCTCACTCCCGGTAGGGGCGGCCGTCCGGAGGCAGGCACGCCGCTCACAGAGCAGCAATTGACCGCGATGCTGACGCAACCGGATGTACTGGCTGCGCTCAAGCAGGTGCCCACCGACGAGGTCACCCCCGTTCCCGCTGGAAGCCCCCACAGGCCCTAAAAACGGGACGGCCCCGCCCCCCAGTGCGGTTCGATCGGGGGCGGGGCCGCCGCCTAGCAGTGCGTCAGTGCCAGGGGCCGCATGCCACCAGCGAGTCGTCCGAATCGTACAGACAGCCACGGTCCTGGTAGCCCGGACCGTCGTAGTAGGAGTTCGTCCACACGTCGGCCTGGTTGTACAGGACGCCCGCCCGGCCGTTCCAGTTCTGGCCGTTGTTCCAGGTCTGGTCTACGTAGACCTGGAAATTGTGAGGCGCCCCGTTGCCCATAGCTTGGAGGTACTCGTGGTTGTCCGAGCCAAGGTAGGTGCCCTCATCGAACCAGCCGATGCTCGGTTGTTCCTGGTCGCACCAGTACATGGACTCTTCGGCGGCGCAGTTGTAACCCATCGGCTCCATGGTGGCGTTGGGCTTGAACTGGGGCCGCCCGGTCTTGACCTTGTGCTCGCGGGCCAGCTTCTCCAGCTTGATCTTCTCCGCGTTGAGCGCCTTGACCTGCGCTGGGGTGAGCAGCGCCAGGTTCTGGTTCTGCTTGCCGCCGGAGAAGATGATCGGGTTGTCGAAGCTGCCGAGCCGGGCGTGCGGGTTGTAGGTATGCATGCCGAGCGCGGTCTTAGGCAACGGGGCGGCCGTTGCCGGGGAAGCCGAGGCCGCGAACATACCGAAGGACGCGACTGCCACGCCAGCGGCGATGACTGCTCTGAACTTGAAGCCGAGCTTCCGCTCTGCGGGTACGCTACCCATGTCTCCTCTTCACGTGTTGGGGACGCGAAGGCCGCGTGAGCCACGGCAGTGGGCGCAAGGGCATAGGAGTGACGACCGGCCCCCCGCTCAACTACCGTTGTGTTACGCGGCCTTCACTTACGTGAAGATCCTTTCTCATCTTCCGTCGGCCCGCAATCCTCTATAGCTGATTCATAGGCTTACGGCGTGTAGCTGTCGCAACACAGTGCGCAAGAGGCGTGCGATGCTGATCGCGGCGCTGTTTACGAACGCCGAACAACGTGCGTGGTAGTACCAGCAGTCAGCGAGCACCCCTAACCGCCGTCGAAGCCGACAGCATGACTTTCCTGCCCTCACTCACGCTCCGCGGCGCCCCCAAGGCCGGCTGTATGGCTGGGCGGTCTGTCGAAACTTGTCTTCACTTACTCAAGGGCGCGCCTGCAGCGCGCCGGGCGGCCTTGCCGCCCCGGCCGGGCATGCGGCGTGACCGCCGGTCCCGTCCGGTCGGCCAGCCGCCCGGCCACAGCGCCTTGAGCATCGATCACGACGACACACGCCGCAAGCAACGACGCGCCCGCTGCTTAGTACCGCGGAGCCACGTCAAAGCCCATGCCTCCGGCGGGGGCGCTCAGGCTCCGGGATGACAGGGGGCAATCCGGCGCGTGCAAGGCTCGTCGTGGCTGCGGGCGGGGCTGTCATCCCATCTGCCGCCGACCCAGGCGGAGCCATAGCAGCCCTGCTCTGTCCGGTCCATGTCGTTCGTCCAGCAGGGCGCTCCACATGGACCGGACAGAGCAGACCCGCCATCACTTCGTGTGGGTCGACGGCAGACGGGATGACAGCGAGGGACCCCTGTGGTTCCTGTCGGAGGCAAACGTCCTGCCAGGCCCAGCGCCAACACACGCCGCTGGATCACGATGCCGCACGGCCGCCGCCCTCCGCCACGGCACGGATCGCTTCGGTCAACTGCCATGCGACAGCCACTGGCAGCCGCAACCGCACCACGCCCGAGCCATCCGCAGCCGCGTGCGCCTGGGCCTTAACGCCGTCCACCGCCAGGCCCAGCGCCCCCAGCGCCTCCCGTAGAGCTCCCGCCGCGTCGGCCGCCGCCCGCCAACCCCCGACGTAGTCAACGCCAGGCGCCCACAGCACCTCGTCAACGTCGAACCCGTCATCTTCGAAGCCCGGCCCATCCGCGCGACACATGCGCCCAGATCCCTTCCACGTGATTGAGATCAACTCCCCTGCCGATCAGGTGCGTTGGCCAACGGCACGACGAGCGCCCCGGTACCATCAGCACCGGGGTCCGCTCGCGGATCTCCGCCGGACCACCCCGGAAGCTGCCAGGCCGAGAGGGGTGGTCCGGTCACGCTGTTCGGTTATGGCTGAGGCCGCAGAAGGTCACCAGAAGGGATCGGCAGGCCCCGCGCCGACGCGTTGCCGCCTGTCGCAGGCCGACTCATCTGCGCAGCCGATCATGGTCCACCAGCCGTCCTCATCCCGTACGCGGCTGATCGAGAGCTCATCTCCCGTCGCAGAGACACGGCACAGATGGCACATCCTCAACGGCGCCCCGTCCTCCGGCTCACAGACGATCGGCACCCACGCGCTCAGCCGCTCCCATTCGTCCGGCCGCAGCGCCCGCGCGTAGCACGCGAGGACATCCGCGCACACGAGTCGCGTCGAGACCTCCGGAACATCCAATTCGCCCTCGTCCACCAGGCGGTAGTGGCGCTCAGCCCGCAGCGCCGACGCGGCAACGAGACCCCCGCACAGTTCGCAACCGGCCAGCAAGCAACCACTGTGCAGCGCAGAGCTGGCCATCACAGCACCTCCTGCATCGACGCCCGGAAGTACCCGGTGACCGTGCCACGGAACAGCGTGTGACCAGTCCGCCCCGCGTGCTGAAGGCACCACATCTGTGGCCCGTCCCAGTCATCCGCCCCGTCGGACACCTCGCCGCATTCGGCGCACTCGGCACCATGGATCGGCGGACCGCTGGCGGTCTCCGTGGCCAACACCCACTGTGCGAAGCGCACCCGCGACTTGACCGTGCCCTGACCTGAGACGCTCACCGTGTGCCCCTACCGCCGCGATCAACGTCCAACTGCTCGTCGGCGCGGACCCGCATCGGGCTTCCGGTCTTGAAGACCAAGATCACGGAGCCGTCGGAGGAGGCCCGGTCCGTGCGGACCGCCTTCACCTCGCGCGATTCACCGCGAACGCTCACACGGTCCCCGCGCCGCATCCGCTGCGCTTCCTTCTTCGCCATCTGTGACCATCCCTGTGTTCGTCAAGTTCGATCCACCGTCAGCCCGATCCGGGCGACCCCTGCTAGCAGGAGGGGAACCCCGCTCGTCAGGGGTCGCCCACCGCCCCGAAGTCGGAGCGGTCACCGAAGCCGTCATCCCGACCGCAACCCACGGTGAGCCGGGCTGCCTATGACTGCTTCGGAGTCTGCGGCGGCACTCAAGTACCGGCGCCGCCACTCACGTTGAAGCGACAGATGACGCTCTTGCCGCCCAGCTCACGCGGCGCCCACCATGTGGCATCAGCGAGGTTCTGAACGATCAGCAGTCCGCGCCCACTGTTGGGCAACAGGACGTCCGCTGACGCACCCGTCAAGGAGAGTTCGAGAGGCTCACCCACAGGCAACATCGGCGGCGTGGAGTCCTCGTCAGAGACCTCCACGAACAACCAACGCGGCCAGAGACGAAAGCCGACGCCGACGCGGCGTTCGCCATCGGCCCCCGGGCTCCAACCGTCCGGAGTCGCGTGGTGCACGGCGTTCCCAACGAGTTCGGAGACGCACAGCGCCACATCGTCCGTCAGATGCGACAGCCGCCAGTCATGCACGGTCTCCACGGCCATGCGACGCGCTACGCGCCCCGTTTCGGGGTCGTCGGCCATGAGCGTGATCCCACGGAAGCGTTCGGCGGTCGCCAGGCCACCGGGTTCCCCGGTCACGAGCAGCGCCGTACGCGTGGGCAGTTCCCGCGTTCGCGATCCCATCGCAGTCTCCTCTGCTCACTGGCGGATTGGCGTTCCGCCGTCGTGTGCGTCCAGTCAACGGCGGGCGGGCGGCAGGCGGCAGTGTTCACGAGGGGGTCCACGTGCACACCGGGGTTCATGGGGTGGATCTATGGGGGGTTCATGCATGAACCCCCCTCGGCCACAAGTTCTGTGCCACGATGACTACTTGGCGTCATCGTGGAGACGGCAGGAAGCATGAACAGGGAACCCAACCGCAAGTTGGCCGCCCTCATGGCCGAAGCAGGAGCCACGAACAAGGGGTTGGCGAAGCGCGTGCGCGAAGTCGCGCAGCGGCACGGGGTGCACGTCGGCACCACGCACGTGTCCGTGCAGCGCTGGTTGGACGGCAGCGGCATCCAGCCGGAGACAGCGTCATTCCTGGCGGAAGCGCTGTCGGAGAAGCTTCGGCGCAAGGTCACGGCGGCAGCGCTCGGGTTCCCGGGGATCACGGCTGCCGCGCCCAGGACCGGCACGACCTACGCCACGTCCCTCACCGAGGCGTTAGGCATCCTGGACGGACTCACCCAGCACAGGCCCGAGGATGGCGTTTCAGCGGAACCACTCATCCCCCAAGGGGAGATGGACTCCGCCGTACTTTCGTGGTTCCTGGCCCGTCCGGATGGGCTGGTCCTGGACAAGCCCGGCGCGCGCCGCGTTGGTATGCGTGACGTGTCCGCCATCAGGGCAGCCGGAGAGGCGTTCATGCGGCTGGACTTCCAGTTCGGCGGCGGCCACGGTCACAAAGCCCTGCGGGTGTACTTCCGCGAGGAGGTTCTTCCTCTCCTGGACGCCAGCTTCAGCGCCAAGGTCGGGACCGCCCTGTACGACGCCGCGACGGAAATCGCCCAACTCCTCGCGTGGACCGCGTACGACACCGGAGATCACGCACTGGCGAACCGGTACATGCTGTCAACGCTGCGCCTCACCCAGGTCACCGGCGACCGGATGATGGGTGCACGCATCCTCACCAACATGAGCCATCAGGCCAACTACTTGGGGCAGGCGTCCCGTGCCGTACGACTTGCCCGCGCATCTGTGGAAGGCGGAAACGGCCACGCCACCCCGCGTGCGATGGCTCTGTACTCGTGCCACGAGGCCCGCGCGCTGTCCACCGCCCGCGATCAAAAGGGCGCCGCCCACGCGATGAACGAGGCGGAGAGGTTCTTCGAGCGAGCCGAGAGCGGAAACGACCCCGACTGGCTGTCGTACATGGACGAAGCCGAACTGGTCGGCGAGTTCTGCCACTGCTTCCGAGACTTAAAGCTAGGCCGGGAAGCAGTCCACTTCGCAGAACGCGCCGTCGCCCTCACGGATCCCAAGTACGCGCGCACGTTGGGGTTCTGCCGCATGGTCCTGGCGCAGAGCCAGCTGCTGAATGGCGAGTTGGAAGCGGCTGCGCACACCGCCAGCCAAGCCGTCGACGGTGGAGACGCACTTCAGTCCGCGCGCTTTCAGCGCTACGTGGCCGACTTCCAGCACGAGATCTCCGGCCACGCGGGGAATCCTGCCGTCCAGCAGTTCAACGAGCAGGTACGCGAGGCCATGGCCCGCCTGGACGACGATTAGGCATCATCCCGGGTGCCAGTTCCGCGGTGCGTCGTCATCGCGCAGTGAGGCGATGCGCCGCGCGTACTCCTCCGCTACTTCGGGACTCTCGGCAACGTTCTGCATCAGCCAAGTGGTCATCTGGAATTCCTGGATCGCCCGCAGCGTAGGGAACCCCGACCAGGAGCGCAGATCACGGCCGTACGCGGCCACGAACGCCGCGTACTGCTCCGGGGTCTGCCAGCCAAGGCTGTCATGCTCCGTGGCGGTGACCATGAGGTCCCATTCCGGGTAGTCGTAGCAGAACACCTCGAAGTCGATGAGGATCACCTGGCCCCGAGTGTCCACCATCAGGTTCTGCACATGCGCGTCACCGTGCACGGGACCCTTCGCCGACTCGAAGCGCAACTCCGCCAGCCGGTCGCGGAGTTCACGGCCCCGTTTCCGAAGGAACTGCCGGTCGTCCTCGCCTATGCCGGTCGCCGCCTCGATACGGAGATCACTGCGCCCGAAAGGGCTGTACGGAGGAAGATCCAACCCCTCTGGCAGTTGCAACGAGTGCAGATCACGCAGGATCGCGCCCAACTCCGCATAAGTGGCCTTCCGGTCGCCCTCCTCGATCAAGTGCCAGAAGGTCACCGGGTGTCCGTCGATGATGAGCGGCTGTTCGATGTCGTCCACGATCCGAGCCGCCGGAAGCCCTTCGCTCGCGAGCCACCGCGAAACGTGCACCTCGTTTCGGACCGATGGCAGGTAGTCCGTGGACCGGGCGATCCGAATGACGACGGGATGGCCGGCCAGCCTGAAAATCGCGTTCTCCCCGAAGCGGAGCAACCTCGCCCCATCACTGCGGAGCCCCGCTCGTCGGCATGCCTCAGCCATCACCCGGGCGGCGACCGCCGACGTGAACCCCTCTCCGTCGTTCATTCCAGCGTCAGACGGCATGCCCGTACCACTCCCCTTAGTCGCACACTCATGCCGCGCGCCGCCGAGGCAGTCAGCGGCGCGCAACTCGACAACGACCGTACCCAGCAGGTAGGGAAGCAGACGAGGGGACGGGTGATCTGTGCACCAGGGCCAGCGCCCAGGGGGCAGCAGAGCGTGATCTTCCTCACGCATGGGCACGGAATAGGCCCGGGTCAACGCACCCACCGCCTGCTTATCAATGCGACAGCCATTTGATCGCAGAACCCGATCAATCATCCAGCGAGTGGCAATTTTTCTGGATCAATGGCCCTGTGGCACCCTGGCGGAGTCCAACCCCTCATGATCGTGGAGACTCATAGATGCTCACCGTTGGTGACAAGTTCCCCGCCTGGAAGCTCCTGGGCGTCGAAGGCCCGTCCGATGACAAGCTGGAGATCAAGGAGTACAGCTCCGAGGACTTTAAGGGTTGGTCGGTGGTCTTCTTCTGGCCCAAGGACTTCACCTTCGTGTGCCCGACCGAGATCGCCGCGTTCGGCAAGCTGAACGACGAGTTCGCGGACCGTGACGCGCAGATCCTCGGTGTCTCCGGTGACTCCGAGTTCGTCCACCACGCCTGGCGCAAGGACCACAAGGACCTGCGCGACCTGCCGTTCCCGATGCTGGCCGACTCCAAGCACGAGCTGATGCAGGCGTGCGGCGTCGAGGGCGAGGACGGCTTCGCGCAGCGTGCGGTCTTCATCGTCGACCCGAACAACGAGATCCAGTTCACCATGGTGACCGCCGGTTCCGTCGGCCGTAACCCCAAGGAGGTCCTGCGGGTCCTCGACGCGCTGCAGACCGACGAGCTGTGCCCGTGCAACTGGAGCAAGGGCGACGAGACCCTGGACCCGGTCAAGCTGCTGGCTGGTGAGTGACCATGGCGCTCGATGAGCTGAAGTCCCAGCTCCCGGAGTACGCCAAGGACCTGAAGCTGAACCTCGGTTCGGTGATCGGCAACAACGACGCGCTGACCCAGCAGCAGCTGTGGGGCACCGTGCTCGCCTGCGCGATCGCCTCGCGCAGCCCGATCGTGCTGCGTGAGCTGGAGCCGGAGGCCAAGGCCAACCTCAGCCCCGAGGCGTACACCGCGGCCAAGGCCGCGGCGGCCATCATGGCGATGAACAACGTCTACTACCGGACCCGGCACCTGCTGTCGGACCCGGAGTACGGCAACCTGCGCGCGGGCCTGCGGATGAACGTCATCGGCAACCCGGGCGTGGAGAAGGTCGACTTCGAGCTGTGGTCGCTCGCGGTCTCCGCGATCAACGGCTGCGGCATGTGCCTCGACTCGCACGAGCAGGTGCTGCGCAAGGCGGACGTCTCCCGCGAGACGATCCAGGAGGCGTTCAAGATCGCGGCGGTCCTCCAGGCCGTCGGTGCGACGCTTGACGCCGAGGCGGCGCTCGCCTGATTCGGCCATGAAGGCGCCCTGGGACCTTTCGGTCCCAGGGCGCCTTCACGCATATCGGTTTGCTTCCGGGGGACTTCGCCCCCGGACCCGTCAGGTGGCCTCGCCTCCCGAAGCCCCCGGCTGGACCGGCGCCACCTCCACGGCGGTGGCCCCGTGCGGCCCGGGAGCCGCCCGCAGGGCCGCCTCCTGGGCGTGGACGCGCAGGTAGCCGACCACCGTGTTGGTCACCGCGACCAGCGGGACCGCCACCACCGCGCCGCCGATGCCCGCGATGAGCGAACCCGCGGCCACCGACAGGACAACGCCCAGCGGATGGACCCGTACCGCGCGGCCGAGGATGAACGGCTGGAGGACGTGGCCCTCGATCTGCTGCACGGCGAGCACCACCACCAGCACCATCAGCATGGTGAACGGCCCCTGGGTCACCAGCGCCACGATCATCGCCAGCGCGCCCGAGGCCACCGCGCCGACCAGCGGGATGAACGCCCCCAGGAAGATCACCACGGCGAGCGGCACCGCCATCGGCACTCCGAGGAAGTAGATGCCGACACCGATGCAGACGGCGTCGATGAAGGCCACTATCACCGTGCCGCGCACATACAGCGTCAGCGTCCGCCAGGCACGCGGACCGGCGCCCACCAGCCCCTCCCGGGCGTCCCGGGGAAAGAGCTTGAGCACCCACTGCCACACGTTCCGCCCGTCGTAGAGCAGGAACAGGGTGGAGAACATCGCAAGGAAGATCCCGGTGAACACCTCGATCACCACGGTGACCCCCTGCAGGCCCGCCGAGGTGATCTGTTCGGCGTTGGTGCCGATGGCGTGCTGGAGGTTCTTGGCGATCTGGTTGATCTGCGTCTCGGTCACATGGAACGGGGAGTTGAGCAGCCCCTTCTTCAACTGCCCGATGCCGTCCTGGAGTTGCTGGGACAGCATGTCGGTGTTCTCCATGACCTGCCAGGCCACGAACCAGCCCACCAGCCCCATGACCACGAAGCCGCCGATGAAGGTGACCGCGGTGGCCAGGCCGCGCGGCAGTCCGGCGCGCTTGAGCATGGCGACGGTCGGCTGGAGCAGCGCGGTGGTCAGCAGCGAGCCGACGAAGGCGAGCACCACCAGCTCCACCGCGCTGATGACCCGCATCAGGACGTAGAGCGCGCCCGCCAGGATCAGGAAGCGCCAGCCGACCTCGGCGGCCACCCGCACGCCCCACGGCACGGCGTGCACCGGGTCGCGCGGCGCGGAGACCGCGGGGGCGTAGGACGGGGGCGGTGGTACGTAGTCGGCCTGCGGCTCCCGCTCCGCCGCGGCGGCCCGCTCGCCCTCCTCGCCGGGCCCACCGGGGAGGCCCTCCTCACGCTCCACGGCCGCGCGGCGCTCTTGGAGGCGGCCGGCGAAACTCGCCAGATTCGCGGCGAAGCCCGCTCCCCATCGGCGCATCTGCGACATTGCCTTCCCCATCCCCAGTACCGAACCTGTGAGGAGGACGACGTTACCCGGGCTCAGGGTTGCCTCATGCGTGTGCCCCCACCCGGACGGATCCGGGCGGGGGCACAGGGCTGGAAGGCGAGGCTCCGTTCGGGGAAGCCCGGCGGCCTAGTACCAGCTGTTGGCCTGCCAGAAGTCCCACGCGCCGCACGGGCTGCCGTAGCGGCTGTCCATGTAGCTGAGACCCCACTTGATCTGAGTGGCCGGGTTGGTGCGCCAGTCGGCGCCGGCCGAGGCCATCTTGGAGCCGGGCAGCGCCTGCACCAGACCGTAGGCGCCCGAGGAGGCGTTGGTGGCCTGGTAGTTCCAGCCGCTCTCGTTGTTCACGATGTGCGAGAAGCACTGGAACTGCGAGGCGTCGCCGATGATCTGCTGAGCCATCGCCTGGATACCAGACACGGAGTAGTCACCGCTGCTCAACACCGACAGCGAGTCACGCGAGTCGCTGCGGCTGGCGGACTGCTGCGCGTCGTGCTCCGCCTTGGCCTTGGCCGCTGCCGCGTCGGCGGCGGCCTTCTTCTTGGCAGCGTCCGCGGCGGCCTGCTTGCGGGCGTTCTCCGCGGCCTGCTGCTTGGCGGCTGCGTCCGCGGCGGCCTGCTGCGTCTGGGCCTGCTCGGTGAGCGAGGCAGCCTGAACGGTGGCCTGCTGACCGGCGTCGATGTTGTCCAGCGCCGTGGTGTCGGCGACAGGCTGCATGGCGGCGGCCGTCGGCTCGCTGCCGGAGGCGACGCCGACGACCGCACCCACGGTGGTGACCGCGGTGGCGGACGCTACGGCGATTCCCCGGACGGAGATCCGGCTCACTCGGTTTCCTTCCAGCATCGCCCGCGTGGTGACCGCGCGGACGCAATCGTGCCCCTGACGCTGGCCTCCCCTTGGTTCGGACCTTTCGGCCCGACTGGTCACGGGAGGCGCTGGCCCGGTGCGATCCCCGGTACTTGGGGTCCGCGTGGTGCTGGGCGGCTTACGACGCAACGCTGTTCAGTTCTGAGGTTCCCCATCACTGGGGGTGTAGGAGTGCCGTAAGCGGGGCCTGACAGCCTCACACCCTGCCCGACGGCGACGCGCCAAGGCAATTCTCCGTTGCGTGGCAAACGTCACACCAGGTTTGGACCTGCGGTTTCACGGAAATCTCGGCGCGTCGCACCCGGGCACGACTAGGCTGCTGCGCCCTCGTTGGGCGCAGCAGCCCCAGAAGTAGTGCCGTTTCCCGTTGTAGCCAGGTGATTTCGGGCGCATTCGCCCCCGAACCCCCGTCAGATGTGGACATCCTCCAGCATCTCGGTCACCAGTGCCGCGATCGGGGATCGTTCGGAACGAGACAGGGTGACATGGGCGAACAGCGGATGTCCCTTCAACTTCTCGACAACCGCGACCACTCCGTCATACCGCCCGACGCGCAGGTTGTCCCGTTGCGCCACGTCATGGGTGAGAACCACGCGCGAACCAGCGCCAATACGGGACAGAACGGTCAACAGGACGTTGCGTTCGAGTGATTGGGCCTCGTCCACGATGACGAACGCGTCGTGCAGCGAGCGACCGCGGATGTGGGTGAGCGGCAGCACCTCCAACATCCCGCGCTCCACGACCTCCTCGATCACATCCGCCGAGGTGACCGCGCCAAGGGTGTCGAAGACCGCCTGGGCCCAGGGGCTCATCTTCTCCGACTCGTTGCCCGGCAGGTAGCCCAGCTCCTGTCCGCCGACCGCGTACAGCGGGCGGAACACCATCACCTTGCGGTGCTGCCGCCGTTCGAGCACCGCCTCAAGCCCCGCGCACAGCGCCAGCGCCGACTTGCCGGTGCCGGCCCGGCCGCCCAGCGAGACGATGCCGACGTCCGGGTCGAGCAGCAGGTCGAGGGCGATGCGCTGCTCGGCGCTGCGGCCGTGCAGCCCGAACGCCTCGCGGTCGCCGCGTACCAGCCGTACCCGGCCGTCCTCGGTGACCCGGCCGAGCGCCTTGCCGCGTTCCGACTGGAGCACCAGACCGGTGTGCACCGGGAGTTCGGCCGCGAGGGGGAGCGCGACCGGCTCGTCGGTGAACAGCGCGTCGATGTCGTCGGCGGCCACCTGGAGTTCCGCCATTCCGGTCCAGCCGGAGGTGATGGCCAGTTCCGCCCGGTACTCCTCGGCCAACAGGCCCACCGAGGACGCCTTCACGCGCAGCGGAAGGTCCTTGGAGACGACGGTGACGTCGTACCCCTCGGCCTGGAGGTTGCGGGCGACCGCCAGGATGCGCGAGTCGTTGTCGCCGAACCGGCCGCCCGCCGTCTGGGGGAGCATGCCGGGCGGCAGTATGGCGGGGTCCGAGTGGTTGAGCTCGACCCTGAGCGTTCCGCCGAGGTCGCCGATCGGGATGGGGGCGTCCAGTCGCCCGTGCCTGATCCGGTACTCATCGAGCAGCCGCAGCGCCTGGCGGGCGAAGTAGCCGAGCTCGGGGTGGTGGCGCTTGGCCTCCAACTCGGTCACCACGACGACCGGGAGCACCACTTCGTGCTCGTCGAACCGTGTGATGGCGTTGGGGTCAGCCAGCAGCACGCTGGTGTCGAGAACATAGGTGCGCCGGTCGTGCTCCCGGCGGTTCTTGCTGGTCACCACGGGTGGACGAACCCCCTCGGGAAGGGTTGGGTGCGACGGCGCCGCAGGCATCGCGTGCGTCGCGCGGTACTGGGCCGGGGACGGCCACGGGGGCCGGACCACGACCCTCCGTCATGACGCGGCCGCTGCCGTCTGCTGACAGCACGTCCGTGCGCAAGGGGCCTCCCGGGCGGGCGGCACCCTGCCACCCGCTTCTTCCGACGCCCGTGGCTCGGGTGTCGGCCTGAAGGGGGTATTCCCTCGAAGGTGGTCGCCTATACGCCTCCCGCTTGGGGGTTTACGGCGCGGGGCTCCGTGTCTCCTCAGGAGGGTCACAGATTCCACCTTTTGGCGGCACACCCCCCAACCACCCTCTTGGGGCAAGCGCGGGGGCCCGCCGGTACGGGGAAAACGCCCCCGGCGACGGTCAGTTGCCGTATCGCCTGTGCCGCGCGGCGTAGTCCCGCAGTGCGCGCAGGAAGTCCACCTTGCGGAGCGCGGGCCAGAAGACCTCGCAGAAGTAGTACTCCGAATGGGCGCTCTGCCAGAGCATGAATCCGGACAGCCGCTGTTCGCCGGAGGTGCGCAGGATCAGGTCGGGGTCGGGCTGACCCCGGGTGTAGAGGTGCTCGGCGATGTGCTCCACGTCGAGGATCTCCGCGAGGTCCTCGATGGACGTGCCGCGCCCGGCGTGTTCGAGCAGCAGTGACCGCACCGCGTCGGCGATCTCCTGCCGTCCGCCGTAGCCTACGGCGACGTTGACCAGCAGTCCGTCCAGCCCGTCGGTGGCCTGCTCGGCCTCCTTCAGCACGCCCTGCATCCGGGCGGGCAGCAGGTCGAGCTGGCCGACGTGGTGCACCCGCCAGCGACCGGTGGCGGCCAGGTCGGTCACCGCGCCCTCGATGATGCCGAGCAGCGGGTTGAGTTCCTCGGCCGGACGGTTGAGGTTGTCGGTGGACAGCAGCCACAGGGTGACCACCTCGACACCGGTCTCCTCGCACCAGCCGAGCAGTTCGGCGATCTTGTCGGCGCCCGCCTGGTGGCCCTGCTCCGTGGTGCCGCCCGCGGCCCGCGCCCAGCGCCGGTTGCCGTCCAGGATCACGCCGATGTGCTTGGGCACCTGCCGCTGGTCCAGGTGGGACTCGACCCGATGCGCGTAGAGACCGTAGACCAGGTCCCGCAGCCGCAGGTCGCGCAGTCTCATTTCCAGCCCCTCGAACCCTCAAACCCTAACGACGCCCCGTCTCGCCACCATACTGCGGTGAGCCGGGCGACTACGACCCGGGTGCACGCGGCAACTGGCGGCCACCGGCGCGTCCCCTCCCGTCATACCGCGGTGCGCGCCCGGTACGCCGCCGGGTCACGCCGCCGTGATAAGGAGAGGCGCATGAACGTACGCTCCCCCTACCGCGCCGCCGACGAGCGCTACGAGTCCATGGAGTACCGGCGTACCGGCCGCAGCGGGCTGAAGCTGCCCGCCGTCTCCCTCGGTCTGTGGCACAACTTCGGCGACGACCGCACCCTGGACTCGCAGCGCGCGATCCTGCGCCGCGCGTTCGACCTGGGCGTCACCCACTTCGATCTGGCCAACAACTACGGGCCGCCGTACGGCGCCGCGGAGGCCAACTTCGGCAAGCTACTGGCCCAGGACTTCCGCCCGTACCGTGACGAACTGGTCATCTCCACCAAGGCCGGGTACGACATGTGGCCGGGGCCGTACGGCGAATGGGGGTCGCGCAAGTATCTGACGGCCAGTCTCGACCAGTCGCTGAAGCGGATGGGCCTGGAGTACGTCGACATCTTCTACTCGCACCGGTTCGACCCGGACACCCCGCTGGAGGAGACCATGGGCGCGCTGGCGTCCGCGGTCCACCAGGGCAAGGCCCTGTACGTCGGCGTCTCCTCCTACAGCGCGGCGCGCACCGTGGACGCGGCGCTGCTGCTGCGCGAGATGGGGGTGCCCGCGCTGATCCACCAGCCGTCGTACTCGATGATCAACCGGTGGATCGAGGACGACGGGCTGCTGGACGCCCTGGAGGCGGAGGGCATGGGCTGCATCGCCTTCGCACCGCTGGCGCAGGGCATGCTGACCGACCGCTATCTGCACGGCATTCCGCAGGGCTCACGGGCCAGCCAGGGCAAGTCGCTCGACCCCCAACTGCTGACCGACGAGGTGGTGGCGCGGCTGCGCGGGCTGAACGGGATCGCCCAGCGGCGCGGCCAGTCGCTGGCCCAGCTCGCGCTCAGCTGGGTGCTGCGCGACCAGCGGATGACCTCGGCTCTGGTCGGGGCGTCCAGCGTCGCGCAGTTGGAGTCCAACGTGGCCGCGGTGGGCGCTCCCCCGCTGACCGACGAGGAACTGGCCGAGATCGACTCGCTGGCCAAGGTCGCCGGCGACGTCAACATCTGGCACCGCAGCAGCGAGGCGTAGTCCTCCGGCGGATCGCGCATCCGGCTTGCGGCAGGTCCGGTGGCGGTGTCGGCGGCGAGCTGGCCCGACACCACCGCGGCGGCGCGGCTCGGCGCGGGCCTCAGCCCGCGCCGAGCAGTACCCCCGCGAGTGCGCCGACCAGCATGAACGGTCCGAAGGCGATCGTCGTCCGCCGGTCGGCGCGCCGGGTGGCGAGCAGCACCAGACCGGTCACGCCGCCGAGCGCGAACCCCAGGAACGTTCCGACGAACAGCACCGGCCACCCGTACCAGCCCAGCACCAGCCCCAGTGTGGGCGCCAGCTTCACATCACCCAGGCCCATGCCGGCCGGATTGGCCAGCAGCAGTACGAAGTAGCCCGCGCCCAGCACCAGACCGCCGAGCAGGGCCCGCGGCCAGGACCCGGTGTGACCGGGAAGCAGCGCCGCCGCGCCCAGCAGCAGCACCGTCCCGGCGGCGGCCGGAACCGTCAGCACGTCCGGCAGCCGCCGTACCGCGAGGTCCACCCTGGCCAGCAGCACGGCCAGCGGCACCAGCAGCAGCCACACAGCCAACTCCGGCCGTACGCCGGCGCGTTGGGCGAGCATCGCGCAGATCACGGCGGCCAGTACGGCGGGCCAGCCGTCGCGCACCGTCGACGGCGGCCCTATCCAGCCGCGCCACCCCGGCCGTTCACCGGGCCGCCGTTCCTGGCCCGGCCGCACCGCGAGCCGGTGCGCGGCGCGCGGCACGGCGGCACCGGACGCCAGCCCCCACAGGGCGGCGGTGGCGACGAGAAGAGCGTGCACCCGGCAGACGCTACCGGGATCAGCCCTTGAGGAGGTTGCCCTTGCCGATGGTGCCGACCTGGATGCTGTTGGCGATCCGGTTCATCGTGTCGAGGGTGAGGTCGGAGGTGGTACCGCTGATCCTGACCTGCACCGGCTTGCCCTTGGCGTTTCGCGCGGTGATGTCCAGGACGCGCAGCCTGGGGCTGTCCAGGCTCGGGCGGTAGGTGTAGCTGACCTGGGCGGCGGGCTTGCCGCCGAGCTTGAAGTCGGCGCTGTTCTTGACCTTCACGCCCACGGGCCGCTGCAGCTTGGCGTCGGACAGCACCTGGACCACGCCGACCTGCTCACCGTCCTGCTTCCACACGGCAGAGGCCAGCACGCCCTTGGGCAGTCCGCTGGCGGGGAGCGCCTTCCAGTCCTTGGGGACGGCGAAGGCGATGCCCTGCGCGTTGACATACGTCCAGCCGTCCGGCGCGCCACGGCCCACACCGCAGCCCACCGCTGCCGAGCCGAGCAGCAGCACGGCACCCACGGCACCGAGGGCTCTGCCCCACCGCTTGGTTGAGCCGACCGAGCTGTTCACACTCACCCTCACACAGGCATCCGGAGCGCGGTACGACCATTCGCGCAGATCTCCACCGTATCCGTCCTAACGTTACCCGCGGAGACGCGCGAACCACGGGTGCGAACGGGCGCCGCGACAGCGGGAACACCAGCGCGGCGGGCATCCCGCCACGTTCGGTGCGCCAACGTTTCCGCTGCTCGCGCCCGATGCGCCCGGCGAGCACCGGAGCACGGCGGCGGCGCCGCGGTGATCCACCGTCCCGTACCGCCGTGTCCTAATCGCAACGAGCGGATGAAGCCGACGGCGACGGGAGGCGACGCGGGGACGATCCGGCCTGTGACGGCCGCCACAGTGCGAGCACAGAAAACGGGCCGATCCGCGGGGTGGGTTGCGGATCGGCCCGAGGGGGGGACTTTCACTGTAGCGCGCTCCGGTCCTCTTGGCGGCCCTCCGACACCGGATTAGGGGGATGGCCGGTTCTGACGGGGCCGGAAGGGGGGCGAAGCGGGGGGATGACGGAACGGACGCGGATTGACGCGGTTGGCGCGGGGAGGATCGCGATGGGACGACGGTGGCGCGACGGGGCCGGCACTTTGCGGGTGGTCGGCGCTGACGGCGGGCCGGTCCGGCTGGAGATCGCGGCTTCGTACCGCGCCCGCACCCGCGGACTGCTGGGCCGGGACGGCATCGAGGGCGCGCTGCTGCTCACCCCGGCGAGCGGGGTGCACACCTTCCGGATGGGGTTCCCGATCGACGTCGCCTACCTCGACCGGGGCCTGCGGGTGCTGGCGGTGCGCACCATGCCGCCGGGGCGCCTCGGGCTGCCCCGGCCGCGCTCCCGGCACGTGCTGGAAGCGGCGGCCGGAGCGCTGGCCGGGTGGGGGGTGCGGCCCGGTGCGGTACTGGAGATCGAGGGGTGACGGTCAGCCCTGCGCCTTGGGGAAGGTGATCTCCACCCGGCGGTTCTTGCGGCGCCCGTCCTCGGTGGAGTTGTCGGCGATGGGGAAGTCCTCGGCGTATCCGCGCACGTCGAACTGGATGCCGCCGTCGGCCGTCAGGTCCTGGGCGAGCACGGTGTAGACGGCCTCGGCGCGCTGCTTGGACAGTTCGAGGCCGTGCTCGTGCGAGCCGAGGTTGTCGGTGAAGCCGAAGACCTGCACCGTCCTGGCGTTCTGCCGGTTGATCTCGTCCGCGATGGCCTGGATGCGGGAGCGGGCGTCCCCGCCGAGCGCGGAGCTGTCCTTGTCGAACAGCACCTCGGACTGGAGGGAGAACGTCACGTCGGCGGGCGTGTCGGAGCGCCGCTCGTCCCCGTTGGAGTCCTCCACCACGGTCTTGATGTCCAGCACCTTGGCTGCGGCGAGGGTGGCGCCCGGCATCAGCTTCAGCCCGGGCGCGTGCGGGTCCACCTGGGCCGACGGCGCCGACGACGCGGACGGCAGCGGCTCGGCGGACGGGGAGTCGGCGCGGGCGGGCGAGCCGCCGAGGCCGCTGGCGGCGGTGAACAGCAGGGCCGCGGCGGTGGCGGTGACGAGGTGCTTCATCTCGGCCGTCCTCACTGCGAGATCACGATGGACGCGGTGGGGAGGGTCGGCAGGTCGAAGTCCACCTGTGTGGTGGTCGCGGGCGGCGCAGGGAACTGCGCGAAGACCGGCATGGTGGCGCCGGGCTGGATGATGTCCAGCCCGGTGGAGCAAAGGCAGCGGCCCTCGGTGTCGCGCAGCACGTAGTAGCGCTTCTTACCGAGGGTGTCGACCAGGGTGGCGCCGGCCAACGAGCCGCCGTTCTTCTGGAGTTCCTCCTCGTCGCCGCGCCAGGAGCCCGCCTGGCTGAACGGCTGGCTGCCGGTGTTCTTCACGGTGCCGGTGACGGTGACGAAGCCGCCGGTCTCCCGCTTGGCCGAGTTGATGGTCAGCACGATGCCGTCCGGCCCCTTGATGGTGGCGAGCACCTGGGTGGGATCCTGCGGCGCGGCGGGGGCACCGCTCGCGGTGCCGGCGGGACCGGTCGAGGAAGTGGCCGACGCGGTCTGGGACTTGGCGCCACCGCTGCCGCACCCGGCCAGGGCGAGGGCCAGCGCGGCGGCGAGTACCGCCGCGGTCGCACGAGAGCCGGTGCGCTTCGTCTGCCCAGTCCTCATATGCCGTTCCTTCGGTCGTCCGGTGTGTGCGGGGTCAGCGGGTCAGATGGACGGAGAACAGCTCCGCCGCGGACGGAAAGAGCGTGAGGTTCGACGGGTCGACCACCCAGTTCCGCCCGTCGCACAGCAGCGTTCCCGGCGACGGCGTACCGCTGGGCGACGGAGTCGGCCCCACCGGAGGGCCGGGCGGGGGCGTGGGTGTCGGGGCCGGGCTTGCCGGAGGGCTTGCCGAAGTCGTGGGCGACGCGCCCTGCCACTGGCACAGCGGCTCGATCGCGGCGGTCGCGTCGGCGTGCGCCGTCCGGCTCTCGGTACCGGGCACCACCGAGGTGCCGACGGTGTAGTTGGTCTCGACGGAGGCGGTGTAGCCGTTCAGTCCGCCGTCGGTGCGCACCAGGCGGCAGTCGGTGGTGTGCGCCTTGTTGGCGGCGGCGAAGGAGTCGGCCTGCTGGCACGGGTCGTCCCGTACGTCGAGCAACTGCCCGCCCAGCAGGGCGCCGAGGTCGTCGAGCCGCCCGGAGTGGAAGGCGGCGAGCAGCGCGTCGCGCAGTTGGGCGCGGGTGTCCTGGGCGGCGGCGAGCGCCGCGGCGTCGGCGGCGGTCTGCGCGCCGTTCCTGGTGGCCGCTGCCTGGCCGACCGCGAAGTACGCGAACGCGAGCAGGAGCAGGGCGCCGATCACCGTGAGGTAGACGGGCAGGGCCTGCCCCCGGTCGCGTCGGGCGCCGGTCGGGCCGGGCCGCATTCCTACTTGGTGACCTTGGCGATCTCCGAGGTGATCGCGTTGTAGATGGTCTGGCCGATGTTGGTGCCCAGGATCGCGGCGACGATCAGCACCACCACGCCGATGATCCCCAGGTACTCCACCGAGGTCTGCCCCCGGTCCGAGCGGGACCTGATCGCGGCGACCGCGGTGTCCTTCCAGCCGCTGACCCGGATCCGGGTGGCGGTGACCGCCTTGAGCCCGAGGTTCTTCGGCACGTTGACCCCTTCCAGCGACGGGTGCGACGCGCGCACGGTACGGCGCCGCGCCGGTACCGCCCAAGGGCCCTGGGGCCCAATCACGGGCCCAGCCAACGGATTTCACGCCGCCGCGGTCAGCCATGGCGCACCGGTCCCCGTACGGTCCCGAGCCATACGGCGATGGCCTGGCTGCGGTTGTCGGCGTGCAGTTTGGCGAAGATCCGGTTGATGTGGTTCTTCACCGTCTTCTCGCTGATGAAACAGGCCGCGGCGATCTGGTGGTTGGTCATCCCACCCGCGATCAACTCCATGACCTCTTCCTCCCGTTGGCTGAGCCCGTACTGGGCCCGGTCCACCCCGGTGCCCACCGACTGTGCCATATCTGGTTGCAGTTGCAAAGGGGCGTATTGCGATTGCAAAGACCGCGCCGGAGTGCGCGCCCTGGCGTGGGCCATGAGCGAGGTCGCCGCCGACGTGGTCAGACAGGCACGGCCCTCGCTGATGTCCCGTACCGCGCGCACCAGTTGCTCGACGGTGAACTCGCCGTGCACCAGATAGCCGCCCGCGCCACCGCACACCGCGGCCCGCACCACCTCGTCCTCCCGGCTGTACGTCAGCATCAGCACCGGCGCGATCGGCACCAGACGCGGTAGCGCCGCCAGGCCGTCCAGTACCGGCATCCGCACGTCGAGCAGCACCACGTCGGGCCGGTGCTCGGCCGCCGCCGCGCACGCCTGGCGGCCGTCCGCCGCCTCGGCCACCACCTCGATGCCGTCCTGTGCCGCGAGCAGCGCCGCCAACCCGGCCCGCACCACCGGGTTGTCATCGGCGACCAGCACCCGCACCGTGCTCATGGCGCCCCCCTGGGTCGTTCCGGTACCGGCGCATCCGCTGCGTCGAGCGGGAGTTCCAGCCGAACCTCGGTGCCGCCACCGGTCTCACCGGTGCCGATACGCAGCCGCGCGCCGATCACGGCGGCTCGCTCGACCATGCCCACCACCCCGAAGTGCCCCTTGGTGCGCAGCGTTTCCAGCGTGGTACCGGGCGGCAGGCCGCGACCGTCATCGGTCACACTGACCCGCAGAAGCAGCCGGTCCACGATGCCGACGGTCACCTCGACACGGCTGGCGCCCGAGTGCCGGTGCGCGTTCTCCAGCGCCTCGGCGACGACGCCGAGCAGCTGGCGGGCGACCGGCCGCGGAACGGACGGCAGCGGGGCATCGCCCAACCTGTTGAGCCGGACGGGAAGTCGGGTACGGGCCCGGAAGGCGTCCAGTTGGACCGCGAGCTCGTCGGCGAGCGGCGCCGCCAACTCGTCGGGCGCGCTGCGCAGTTCGCCGAGCAGTTCCCGGGATTCGGTCGCCGCGCGGCGGGCGGCCCTGGCGATCAGCTCGGCCTGCTCGCGCACCGCGCCCGGGTCCAGCCGGTCGGCGCGGGCGGCCAGCGCCTCGGCGGCCATGGTGACGCCGTGCAGCGTCTTCGCCACCGAGTCGTGCATCTCCCGGGCCAGCCGGGCCCGTTCGGCGACAGCGGTCTCGGTGACCGCCAGCCGGTAGCGGGTCTCGGTGAGCGCCCTGGTCGCCTCGCCGAAGCCGAGCACCAGCCGTCGCAGACTCACCCCCGCCACGCCGAAGACCACGCAGAAGCCGGACAGCAGCAGCGAGTTGGCGACCGTGGCGTGCTCGCGCACGTCGACCGAGGCGGCACCGGCCACCACCAGCACCTGGATGGTGGTGAACAGCGCCGAGCCGCGCCAGCCGTAGACCAGACCGGCGAGCAGCGGCGTGCTGACCGTGACGTACGCCAGCGGGCTCTCGGTCGTGCCGACGGTCAGCAGCACCGCGGCGAACAGCGTGTCCACCGCCAGCAGCGCCGGATGCCGCAGCAGTAGCGGGCCGAACCGCTCCCAGTCGCGGAAGAGGACGTACGCCCCCATGAACGTGATGACCACGGCGGATCCGGCGATCCAGGCGGTCGGCCCGGGCGCCACCCCGAGCAGGGCGATCGGCGCCGCGAGGGCCAGCACGGCCAGCCGGAAGCCGAAGACCTGGCGGCACAGCGCCTGGAGGGCGGATATCTGCAACGTGATAGCAGGGTTGACCGGGGTCGCGGCCGTGCGCTCAACCGGCACGCGGGCCCGTACGCGTACCGGCCGTAACCCGCCGAAGACCCGCACCGCTTCGCCCGATCCGGTCATCTGCCCAGCACCTGTCCGAAGCTCACGTTGTTGCCCAGGAACAGCACGGCGAGCAGCAGGATCATCGTCGCCGGAACCATGAACGTGGTGATCACCACCGTTGACTTGGGCACCGCGCGGGCCGCCCGGCGGCGGGCGTTCTGCGCGTCGGTGCGGCGCATGTCCTTGGCGATCTGGATCAACGTGTCGGCGATCGGCGCGCCCAGTTCCTCGCCCTGCTGCAGGGCGGTGGTGAACTGGGCGACCTCTTCGGAGTCGTTGCGCCTGCGCAGCTCGTCGAAGGCCTGGCGCCGGCTGACCCCCATGTCCATCTGGTGCAGGGTGATCCGGATCTCGTCGGCCCACGGCCCCTGGTAGTTGTCGGCCACCCGCTCCAGCGCCTGGCGGAAACCGAGCCCCGCGCTGACCACCACCGCGAGGACGTCGAGGAAGTCCGGAAGGGTGCGCTCGATCTCGTCCTTGCGCTGCCGGATCGCCAGCCAGATGCCGACGTCCGTCCACCACACGCCGAACGCGAACAGCACCAGGGTGAGGATCCACTGGCCTTTGAGCAGCAGGACCAGCCCGCCGCCGAAACCCAGGAGCCCGTAGACCGCGCGCCGGGCCGCGTAGCGGTCGACGGTCAGGCCGCCGGGGTTCCCGGCGAGGTCGAGCCTGCGGCGCAGCCGGGCCACCCGTAGCGGTCCCATCAGCCGCAGCACGGTGGGCGCGTAGCGCATGCCGAGCCGGTCGATCACCGAACCCACGGCGGTGGTGCGGGTCGCGCCCACCTCAAGGGCGAGGGCGAGGTCGTCGGGGAGCCGGGCCGAGCGGCGGTAGAGCGCGACGCCGTACCCGGCGCCCACGACGGCGAGTCCGCTCAGCGCGGCCAGCAGCAGGGCCGTCAACGGGCCCTCCCGGCCGCTCGGTTGGGGTGCCTAGACATCGATCTTCGCCATCCTCCGGATCAGCAGGAATCCGACCCCGTACAGCACCATCGACACGATCACCGCCAACTGGCCGAGGAACCGGCCGGTCATGGCGTCCAGCGAGCCGGGCGCCATCCGGTTCATCAGCAGCAACGTGCCGAGGCCGATCGCCGGCACGGCGTAGGAGGTGATGGTGACCTGGCTGAGCGTGGTGCGCACCTCACGCCGGGTCTCCTTGCGCTCCTCCAACGTCGTGGTCAGATTGCGCAGTGACTCCACCAGGGTGCCGCCCGCGCGGCTGGAAAGCACCAGTGTGGTGACGAGTACCGCCAACTCCCTTGACGGCAGGCGCTCCTTGAGGTCGTTCAGCGCGTCCTCCAGCGGATGGCCGACGGCCAGCGCGTCCGCCACCCGGGTCAGCTCCTCGCCGGCCGGGGAGTCCAGCTCGTCGGCGGCCATGCCGATGGCGGTGCGCAGCGCCAGCCCCGCCTGGGACCCGTTGGCCAGCAGGCGGGAGAGTTCCGGCAGCTGCCCGATGAACCGTTCGATCCGCTTCTGCCGCCGCCAGGCGAGAAAGGCGTACGCGGACCACACCGCGACCGCACCGGCGATCGGCCCGAAGAACGGTGCGAGGGCCGTGGCCGCCAGCAGCCACAAGCCCACCACCGCGGCGGCGAGGCAGAGGCTGAACTCGCCCGCGCTGACGCCGAGCCCGGTAGCGGCGAGCCGCCGCTCAAGCCACCGCCCGCCCCGGGTCCGCCGCACGGCCGCGTCAAGCCCGGCGAACCGCACGCGCCGCGCGACAACGGCCTCTTCCTGTGCGGTGAGCCGCTCGATGACCGCCTGCCGCGCGGCCCGCCCGGCCGCCCACGCGTGCAGGCCCCACACGCCCAGCGCGCAGGCGCTCAGCGCGCACCCGAGGACCACCCATCTGATCAGGGGGGTTTGGAGGGCGGAGCCCCCCAGGGAAAGAACGCTCATCCCTGCACGCTCCTCACCGTCAGGTGGTCCTCCGTCGTCGCGACGCCGAACGCGGGTGGGATCGCCTCACCGGCGAGGTGCAGGCGGTCCGCCACCCGCCGCGGCAGCGGGAAGTGGCTGAAGCGGCCACGGACCACCCGGTCCGCGGCCATCGGCTCGGCCTGGAAGCGGGAGACCGTCGCGAGCTGGTAGGCCTCCCGCGAGCGGGACCCCAGCATGGCGATCTCGGTGACCCGCCGCGCCCCGTCGGGGCTGCGGGTGAGCTGGACGATCACGTCCACCGCGCTGTTGATCTGGTCCCGCAGGGCCTCGAACGGGACCTTCACCTCGCTCATCGACGCCAGTGTCTGCAACCGCATCAGCGCGTCCTCCGCCGAGTTGGCGTGCACGGTGGCCAGCGAACCGTCGTGCCCGGTGGACATCGCCTGGAGCATGTCCAGTGTCTCCCCGCCACGCACCTCACCGACGATGATCCGATCCGGCCGCATCCGCAGCGAGTTGCGCACCAGGTCGCGAATGGTGATCTGGCCCTTGCCCTCCACGTTCGGCGGACGGCTCTCCAACCGGATCACATGCTCCTGCTGGAGCTGGAGCTCCGCCGCGTCCTCCACGGTGATGATCCGCTCTCCGCCCGGGATCAGCCCGGACAGCGCGTTGAGCAGCGTCGTCTTGCCCGAGCCGGTGGCGCCGGAGACGATCACGTTGAACCTGGCCCTGACCAGCCCGGACAGCAGCAGAACCATCTGCTCGTCCAGCGAGCCGAGTTCGAGCAGTTCGCCCAGCGTGTAGCTGCGCGGGAAGCGGCGAATGGTCAGGGTGGGCCCGGTCAGCGACAGCGGCGGGATGATGACGTTGACCCGCTCGCCGGACGGCAGCCGCGCGTCCACCATCGGGTTGGACTCGTCCACCCGCCGGTTGACGGTCGACACGATGCGCTCGATGGTCTGCATCAACTGCTCGGTGCTGGCGAACCGCGCGCCCACCAGCTCCACCCGCCCGGCCCGCTCCACGTAGACCTGGTCCGGGCCGTTGACCATGATCTCGGTGATGGAGGCGTCCTCCAGCAGCGGCTCCAGCACACCGAGGCCCAGCGCCTCGTCCACCACGCGCCGGATCAGCGAGGTCCGCTCCCGGGTGGACAGCACCGGCCCCTCACGGCTGATGATGTGCCCCAGCACCCGTTCGAGCCGGGACCGCCGCTCGGCCATCGCCAGCGCCGACATCTCCGCGAGGTCGATCTCCTCCAGCAGCTTCGCCCGGTAGACGGCGATGAGTTGGGCCTCCTGGTGCCGACCGCCGTTCTCCTCGGGCACCGCGATCCGGGCTCGCAGACTGCTCATGGCGCACCGTCCCTGGGCATGGTGGCGCTGCGCGTCACCGGACCGAACAGGCTGACCCCGGGGAACACCGACGGGATCGGGATGGTGGCGGTGGCCTGGACCGCGTCACCACCGTCCGAGACCGCGACGTGCGTGCCGCCGCGCAACCAACCGCTGACCGCCGCCGTGCCCGCGCCCGGGTCGTCGGTACGCGCCGCGGTACGGGCGGCCGTTCCGGCCTGCGTGCCCACGTAGGCGACCAGACCCAGCTGTACGCCCGCCAGCGCGACCAGCAGCAGGATCGGCAGGAAGCCGAGGAACTCGATGGACGCCGAGCCGCGGTCCGCTCCGCGCCGCCTCATCGCCGCTGCTCCCGCGCCGCGCCGGACTCACCGTTGACGGTGAGCGCTGGAAGGTCGAGGAACCCGGGCACCAGCATCGGGACGTGCAGCACGACCCGGGCGGTCACCACGTTCGAGCCGGTGGACACCGAGGTCGTGACGCCGTCCGACCAGGCCCCCGGCAGATCCCGTTGCGCGGCGGTCTGCGGGTCGGCGCCGACGGCCGCGGCGCGGGCGGCCTCGTCGGCGGCGTTTCCAGCGAGCGTGTAGGTGTAGCCCACCAGCACGAACTGCCAGACGAGCAGCAGCACGAGGAGGATCAGCGGGGTGATGCCGAGCAGTTCCACGCTGACCTGTCCCCGGTCCGGTAACCGCGGTGCCTGGATCCTCACGTTCGACTCCCGCCGCTGGACGCCGTGTTGTCCGTGCCCCTGCCGATGGCGCGGCGTTCCGCGCGGCGGCCGAGCCGGTGCGGGGTGCGTTCGGCCGCCGCGGGGCCGCCGCGGCCCGCCTCGCCCACGATGCCCAGTTCGGCGGCGAGTGACCAGAGCGCCTGCTTGACGGTGCTGCGGCCGTCGAGCTCGTGCATTCGGCCGCTGTCCACCACCGACTGCAACTCCTTGAAGGCGGCCGGGACGGTGGACCTGGCGGCCCTGGTGCCGGTGATCCGCTCGATCAGCGCGGGTTGGATCTCGGTGTGCCGGGAGTACCGGTTGACCACCACACAGGTGTCCTGCGGCTTGCGCACCTGGAGCCGGTCCCACAGCCGCACCATGCGCTTGGCCGCCCGTACCGCGACCACATCGGGGGTGGTGACCAGCAGCGCTGTGTCGGCCGCCTCGACGGCGACCGCGCTGGCGCCGCTCAGCTGGCTGCCGCAGTCGACCACCACGACGTCGTACCGGGCGCGCAGTGCGGTGACGATCTGCCGGGCGGCCCGGTCGGTGACCGCCTCGCCCTGTTCGCCCTCGGCGGGGCTGAGCAGCAGGGCGATCCCGCTGCTGTGGGTGAACATCGCGTCCGCCAGCACCCGTGCCGAGATGTCGTTGATCTCGGCGAGGTCGGCGATCGACCGGCGGAACCGCACGTCGAGGTAGGAGGCGATGTCCCCGGTCTGCAGGTCCATGTCGGCCAGCGCCACCGACCTGCCGGAGGCCCGGGCGGCCAGCGCCAGTTGGACGGCGGTGACGGTGGCGCCCACTCCGCCCTTCGCTCCGGAGACGGTGACCACCGTGCCGCCGGTGAACGTCTCCTCCCCCGCGCCCAGATGACGGCGTACCCCGGTCGCCCAGGTGGCCGCGGTCTGCACCCGGGGGGCCAACTCGTCGTAGGACAGCGGCAGTGCGATCACTCCGCGCGCTCCCGCGTCCATCGCCGCCGAGTACAGCGCCGGGCCGTGGTCGGCGCACAGCAGCACCACGCCGACGGCCGGGAAGCGCAGCGCGACCTCCCGCACCAGTTCCAGTGCCGGAACCGGGCCTATGTCCTCGTGGACCAGTACCACCTCGGGCAGTTCCTCGACGCCGGAGGCGGCCAGCGAGCCCAGGGTGTTCAGCAGCGCGGTGGAGTCGGGCACCGCAACCGCGGGTTCGGCGCCGGGCAGTTGGCTGAGCAGCGTGGCGGTGGCCCGGGCGGTGTCAGGGTCGGCGATGGCGGGGAGGATGCGCAGGTTCATGCCGGTCTCACTTGTCGCCTTCGAGGGTGTACGTCCGGTCGGCGGACGGGATGGAGGAGTCACTTCCGGGGGCGACGAGGGCCAGCCGGACATGGGTGGCGAAGGCCTCGGCGTAGGCGACGCGCTGGGCGTCCTCGGTGTCCAGGGCGAAGGTGATCGGCACCGCCTGGGTGCTGCGGCGGGCGTCGGGCTGGTCGCTGGTCTTGTTGATCGGGGTCTGGCTGCCGATCTTCAGCACCCGGGCGCCGGCGACGATGATCCGGGACTCGTTGTGCTGGTTCTGCCCGCTGGCGGGGAAGGTGGCGAAGATGTTGACGGTGTTCCCGGCGTGGATCTCGCCCGCCACCCCGGTCTCGGCGTCCACCATGATGGCGATCTCCTGTTCGCCGGACTTGAGTTGCGGCTGGTCGGAGAGCATGTCCCGTTGCAGCAGCGAGCCCTTGGCCAGTCCGGTGGCGGCGATCTTGCCGTTGATGGCGTTCAGGTCGGTGACCGCGGTCGGCGGCAGCCAGCGCTGCGGCATCGAGACCCTGTCGAACTGGTCGGCGGTCAGTGTCGAGTACGCGGCCACGTCCTGCCTCAGCTCATAGGCGAAGGCCTCGGGACCGACCTTGGAATCCACATCGTTGACCAGTGCCAGCACCCCGAAGAAGGCCGTGAGGGCGCACAGGCCGGACAGCACGAGCAGGATGACGCCGCGCCGCTGACGTGAGTTCATCGACAGGACCAATCTCGTTGGGAGGAAGGGGCGAAGTCGGCTTCAACCGGTGCGCCTCGTGTCCTGGTCGGCCGCGGGCGCGGGCCCGGCCTCGCAGAACGCGCAGCGGTCACCGACGAGTTCGAGGCCGCACCAGCGGCAGGGTTCGCGGTGTGCCGAGGACACCAGTTGGTACAGGACGCCGACGTCGGCGATGTACGCGGTGAACTCGGCGAGTTTGCCGGTGCCCCACCAGCGTGCGGACTGGGCGGGCAGCGGCACCTCGCACACGTACTGGCAGTTCCAGTCCTGGCCGAGTCTGCCGCGTACCCAGTCGTCGGCGAATCCGTGCGAGCCGAAGGCGAGATGGGTGGCGTAGTTGGGTCCTGGCAACCGCAGAGCGTCGGTGAGTGGCTCAAGCCGTGCCTCGGGGGTGGCCAGCACGGCGAACCGGGCGCCCGGCATCCAGGACTTCAGATGCGAGCCGAGGCCCACCTCGACCCGGTCGAGTCGGGCGACGCTGCCCAGTACCGCACCGGCGTGGAGGTAGTGGGCGAGCAGCCGGGCGGCCGAGGCGATCACCCCGGGCCCCAGGTCGTACTGGGCTATCTGCCGCAACTGGTGGGCGAGCAGTGCCAGGGCCAGCGGTGGCAGGTCGACCTCGACCAGTGCCATCCGGTCGCTCTCCAGCAGCGAACGTAACGAGTGCAGCCGTATCCGGTGCTCGGCCGGCAGCGACGCGGGCACCACCACGACGAGGTGCCCGACCGCCTCCAGCGCGGCCCAGGTCTCGGTCAGCGCCTGTTCCAGCGGCTGCTGACCGGGCGCGGGCAGCACGACGGCCGACGGGGAGTGCTGGGCGAGGGCAGGCAACAGCATGTCCTCGCTGGTGACGCCGATGACGGTCGACATGGCCCGCGGACCCCCAGCCACTGCGGTTCCCACCTCTCAACGTGCGCAGCCTATCCAGGATTTACGGGATGAGCAGGGCCTTGTGCTACCCAACCGCAACGCTCAGCAACCCTGAGGACTGCTGCCGCTCCTCTTGACACTGGTACTGGTCTGGACCACTTTTGGTCTGCACCAACCCCCCTTCAACCTCCCGACGCGCGGGCGTCGCCCCCAGGAGGCCAAAATGTCAGGTTCACGCCATAGAATCCCCGGTTCGGATCCGGACCGCCGCCGACCGCGGCGCATCCTGCCCCTGCTCACCGCCGCCGCCCTGAGCGCCGCCGGGCTCGGGCTGGGCGCCACCATGTCCACCGCCCACGCCGCGGACGCCAACCTGGCCGCCAACCCCGGCTTCGAGTCCGGGCTGTCCGGCTGGACCTGCACCGCCAACAGCGGGACGACGGTCAACAGCCCGGTGCGCAGTGGAAGTTCCGCGCTCAAGGCGACGCCGACCGCCTCCGACGACGCCCAGTGCTCGCAGGTGGTCAGCGTGCGGCCGAACTCCAGCTACTCGCTGAGCGCCTGGGTGCAGGGCAGCTACGTCTACCTCGGCGCGACCGGCACCGGCGGCACCGACCCGTCCACCTGGACCCCGTCGGCCTCCTCGTACCAGCAGCTCAGCACCAGCTTCACCACCGGCGCGAACACCACCTCGGTCACCGTCTACCTGCACGGCTGGTACGGGCAGCCCGCGTACTACGCGGACGACGTGAGCCTGACCGGGCCCGCGGGCAGCGGCGGCACGCCCACACCGACCCCCACCCCCACGCCGACCCCCACGCCGACGCCGACGCCCACCCCGCCCAGCAACTCCTCCGGCCTGCCCAAGCACGCGGTGACCGGCTACTGGCAGGACTTCTGCAACGGCGCCACCGTCCAGAAGCTCTCCGACGTCAACAGCCAGTACGACATCATCGCGGTGGCGTTCGCCAACGCCACGTCCACGCCCGGAGCGGTGGACTTCTCCGTCGACCCCTGTCTGAACTACACCGACGCGCAGTTCAAGTCCGACATCAAGGCGGCGCAGGCGGCGGGCAGGAAGGTGGTCATCTCCGTCGGCGGCCAGAACGGCACGATCTCGGTCTCCGACAGCACCTCGGCGACGAACTTCGCCAACAGCGTCTACACGCTGATGCAGAACTACGGCTTCGACGGCGTGGACATCGACCTGGAGAACGGGCTGAACCCCACGTACATGAGCCAGGCGCTGCACGCCCTGTCGGCGAAGGCGGGACCGGGCCTGATCATCACCATGGCCCCGCAGACCATCGACATGCTCTCGCCGTCCAGCGACTACTTCGCGACGGCGCTCGACATCAAGGACATCCTCACCGTCGTCAACACCCAGTTCTACAACTCGGGTTCGATGAACGGCTGTGACGGAAACGTCTACTCGGAAGGCTCGGTGGACTTCATCACCGCGCTGGCCTGCACCCAACTGCGGGGCGGCCTGGACCCGTCACAGGTGGGGATCGGCGTTCCGGCCTCCAGCAGCGCGGCGGGCAGCGGCTATGTCTCGCCGTCGGTGGTGAACAGCGCGCTGGACTGCCTGACCCAGGGCACCAACTGCGGTTCCTTCAAGCCGCCGCAGACCTGGCCGACGCTGCGCGGCGCGATGACGTGGTCCACCAACTGGGACGCGTCCAACGGGAACTCCTTCGCCAACGGCGTGGGCACCCACGTGCACGCACTGCCGTAACCCTCGACGCCGGGGTCCGGGCGGCGTTGCCGCCCGGACCCCGGCGTTACGGCTTGGGGGCGCCTGCCGCCTTGCATACGACGGATCAGCCCGGCTCGTTGCGGACGACCATGGCGAACGAGGTCCGCAGTCGACGGAATCCAGCATGGCCGGTACGGCCGGCGTGCCGCAGGCACCAGATGTCAACGGGCTCGGTGGCGGTCTGCGGTCCGGACTCGTCCGCACAGTGGAGGCACTGGGCCTCCAGGGTGACGTCGGTGTCCGGGTGCTCGGTGATCGTGTGGTCCACGAACCGGTACACGACTTTGCCGACGCTCACCGTGCGCCCCGGCTGATGACGTCCGCCAGCTTGAGCGCGACATCGGCGTTGACTCGTCCAAGCTGGATCAGGCTCAGGTAAGGGGACGCGGCATCGGCGCCGAGGGACGGCAGGGTGATTCCCGCTGCCGCGAGGGCATCCCGTAGCTTCGCTACTGCCCGATCAGTGGTGTTGGTTAGGGCTGCCATGTCAATGACGGTAGAAGTAGGGCAAGTTGGCGGTCCACGAAGTTGCAGCCGGTTGCAGAGGTTCACCCCAGGGCGTCGATCGCGGCAGTGATCAGCGCTCGCGCCTTGACCCCGTAGACAGCCATCTGCTGCAGTTCGGCGAATGCCTTCAGGTACATGGCCACCTCACCCGGCGCCGTCACCGTCACCTGCGCTGTCAGCAGTTCCACATGCACCCGAGCGTCATCGAACACGTTGAACGTCTCCATGGCCCATACACTCCTGGGCGCAACGGACGGAATCACCCCCAGGCTCACCGAAGGCAGCGACATCACGGCCAGCAGGTGTCCCAACTGCCCGGCCATCGCCTCGGAGTCTCCGAACTGGAACCGCAAAACCGCCTCTTCGACCAACATGGCGAAGCGGTGATCGCCCTCGCGCAGCACGCGTGAGCGGGCCAACCTCGCGGCCACGGCGTCAGCGACGTCATCCGGAGTCTCCCGGAAGGCAGCGACCGAAGACAGCACGGCGGATGCGTAACCGTGGGTCTGAAGAAATCCGGGCACCAAGTTGGAGCAGTACACGCGGAAATGGCGAGTCCGCTCGTACAACGGCACATAGGACTCCTGCAGTCGACGCAGTCCGGTCCGGTGCAGGCGCTTCCACTGCATGTACAGGGATTCCGCTGCCCTGTTGGCCGCTACGAGATCGTCGACCTGATCCTCCGCGCCGCACGCGAGGCACCACACTCGGATGTCGGTATCGGACGGCGCCGTCTTGGCGTTCTCGATGCGCGAGGACTTCGCCTTGTGCCAGCCACACCGGACAGCCAGATCGTGACCGGTCAGGCCCGCGTCCAGCCGGATTTCCCTGAGCCGCCCAGCGATGGCTTCACGGGCGGCTTCCGCGCTGGACGACGGTGATGTGGGCATGTGCTGACTGTCCGGTGGCGTCTGGCGTCAGACCCGGTATTCCTCGTGGTCGATACCCCGGTCCCACACGGTCTCGAACGCCGTAGAGCAAAGTTTCACCACGGCCGGGTCCTCCGACAGTTCGTATCCCGCGCCGTCGCCGTCGCCCGTGAAGTGGTTGAACTCCACCAAACGGTCATCGAAGATCCAGAAATCGTTGCCTGGCAAGGCGATGTCCGATGCCTGCCTCCTCGGCAACCAGCGGACCTGCTCGCCCGCCGCAATGTTGGTGAACGTTCCGCTGTGCTCGAACTGGATGTACTCGCTCACCGGTTCGGAGACGATCCGGGCTCGACGCATCACCACGCCCCGACCGACAGTACGGGAAACCAGGTCCAGCCACGGACGCCACCAGGACTCCCGGTGGTTCGGATCCAATCGGTGCCCCTCCCTCCACGCCGCGAACCCCGACCGCTCGTAGTCCACGGCGTAAGAGTCCCGCATCTCAAGATGCACCGCCGAGTGCGTGGCCGAGTCCAGCAGCTCCTCAAAGCTGGGCACGGTCTGCGACATCACATGCCTCCCTGATCATCTGTGCCATCCGGGCCGGGAGCCGGACCACGGCCTCGGTCTCGGGGATGGAACCAGCCTTCAGACAGTCGGCTCGAAGCTCCTCGTCCGCGAGCCAGCCCTGAAACACGAACTCTTGGTGGTCTTCGTCAAACCACACGGTCGGGCACTGATTGTCTCCGGTGTTGGGATCGATCCCGATGAACCGTAGGGCCATGCCTGCCTCCCTTGACGGGCCGGTTGCAACCTGTTGCAGAGCATCTCTCTGCGTAGCGACACCATCAAGGGCGCACGGAGTCACGCGCGGGCTCGGCGCGTGGGTTCCCACTCCGTGCCGCGCACCTCGCAGCCGAACGCCCTGGCGGGCGCGGTGCCAGGGCGTTCTGTCGGTTGGTTACGGCTTGGGGAGCGTGCAGTCCGGCAGGGTGAGGTCGACGGTGTTGCCGGTGCCCACGCAGGGGGCGATCAGATAGGTCTCCTCGGCGTAGCCGATGCCCTGGTGGATGGTGACGTTGCCGCTCTGGTCCACCTCGCAGGGGTTGTCCAGGGTGCACTGCTCGCCGTTCTCGTTGGTGGTGTTGTTGACCGCGACCACCTGGCCGGTCGAGGTGTCGATGACCGGTGAACCGGAGGTGCCGCCGATGACATGGCAGTCGGGGGTGTACCGGACGGAGTCCTTCCAGGTCCAGTCGGCCTCCTTCACCTCGTAGGCGAAGCCGTCGATCGCGCAGGAGTAGGTGGACTGCCAGTACCCGGAGACCACCTCGATGGAGTCCCCTTGGACCGGGTGGCTGGTGGCCAGCGGCAGCGCCTCGATCTGGTACTGCTGGCGGATCTGGGCGTAGGTGCTGCTCAGTTGGTACAGCGTGATGTCGGTGTCGGTCATCGTCGCGTACAGCACCTTGCTGGCCTGCAACGTCCCGACCTGGTCACCGGCTGCGTCCAGCAGAGTGAACGTCCGGCTGGACGGCTGGTCGGTGATGACCTGGCCCGCGGCGGGCATCCCGCTCTCCAGGCAGTGCCCGTTGGTCATGACCATCGCCGGGTCGTCGTCCGCCGCGGCGGGCGCCCTGACGACCGACCCGGAACAGTCGTCCAACGCCACCGTCCCGGCGAAGCCGACCTGCGCGTCCGCGGGCCGGGTCGCGGCACCGGCCGGTGCCGCGGTGGCACCGAGGAACGTGACGAGGGCGAGAGATGCTGCCGACAGGGCGGCGATGAGAGGTCTTTTCATGTGGGGGGATCCTCTCCGTACCGGAGCGCTTCCGGAATTGGCATGCACATTGTCGGATCGCGCGGCCGAGAAGAGAACCCCTATGGACATGACCCGTCGTCAGACCTACCGTGGCTATTGGTCCAGACCAAGCCTGGGCGCTCACATCGACCCTGAATCCCCCACGTTCCTCAGGAGTGAGCCATGCGCGGAAAGCTCGGTGTGGTGATCGTCGGCCTCGGTGTCCTCGGGGCCTCCGTGCTCGCCACCGGCAGTGCCAGTAGCCATGGGTACACAAGCCAGCCGCCGAGCCGTCAGGCGCTGTGCGCCGACGGCACCGTGGACGACTGCGGCGACATCCAGTACGAACCCCAGAGCGTCGAAGGACCGAAGGGATTCCCGCAGGCGGGGCCGCCGGACGGCGCCATATGCAGTGGCGGCAACAGCCGCTTCGCACAGCTCGACGACCCGCGCGGCGGCCAGTGGCCCGCCACCCAGCTCACCGGCGGACAGACCTACGACTTCACCTGGACGTTCACCGCCCGGCACGCCACCACTGACTTCGAGTACTTCATCACCAACGACAGCTACGATCCCACCCAGCCGCTGACCCGGGCGGAACTCCAACCGCGGCCCTTCCTGACCGTCCCGTACGGCGGCAGGCCGCCGTCCAGTGGCACCGTCACCCAGCAGGGCACCATCCCCGCCGGTCTCACCGGCAGGCACCTCATCCTCGCGGTGTGGAACATCGCGGACACCGGCAACGCCTTCTACGCCTGCTCCGACGTGCAGTTCTGACACCGGCCCCGCTAAGGGAATTCTCAGCACTTCCTCATCCGGTGAATATGGTGCCGCGTTCGAACGCGCGGGCAGGGTGGGCGATCGTGTATCTCTCTGCCTCCTCGTACGGAAACCCGCCCGCGGCGCCCTGGCGCACTGGCGTATCGCTGTTGAACGGGTGGCTGCCGCTGACGGCGCAGATCGTCACGGTGGTGCTGCTCGTCGTGGTCGTCGGTTGGCGTACCAGGCGGTGGAGACTCCTGTGGCTGCCGGTCGCGGCGGCGGTCGGGGTGCTCGGTGCGCTGGTCGTGCGGTGGTACGTGGACGCCAACGCGCTGGCGACCGATCCGGCGCCGACCTCGTTGTGGGTGTGGATCGGGGTCACCGCGGGCGCGTTGGCCGTCGCCGTGCTGGGCTGGCGGGGAGCACGCTGGTGGCGAAGGGTGTTGTCGGTGCCGGTGATCCCGTTGGGGCTGCTGTGCACGGGGCTGGTGCTCAACCAGTGGGTGGGGTACTTCCCCACCGTGCAGGAGGCCTGGGCCCAGATCACGGCCGGACCGCTCCCCGACCAGGTGGACGCCTCGCAACTGGCGGCCCTCCAGGGGAAGGCGAGCACCATGAGCACCGGCCGCGTGGTCGGCGTCAACATCCCCGACACCGCGAGCCACTTCACGCACCGCGAGGAGTACGTGTACCTGCCGCCCGCCTGGTTCGCGGGCGCCCACCATCCGCGACTGCCGGTGCTGATGATGATCGGCGGCGAGTTCAACACCCCCGCCGACTGGATCCGTACCGGCGGCGCGATCAGCACCATCGACGCGTACGCCAGGTCCCACCACGGCGAGGCGCCGATCCTGGTGTTCGTGGACTCCGGCGGCAGCTTCAACAACGACACCGAGTGCGTCAACGGTCCGCGCGGCAACGCCGCCGACCATCTCACCAAGGACGTGCGGCCGTACGTCGTCTCCCACTTCGGCGCCTCGTCCGACCCGGCCGACTGGGGCGTCGTCGGCTACTCCATGGGCGGCACTTGCGCGGTCGACCTCGCCGTGATGCACCCCGAACTGTTCGGCACCTTCCAGGACATCGCCGGTGACCAGGGCCCGATCGTCGGCGACAAGCAGACCACGATCAAGGATCTGTACGGGGGCGACGCCGTCGCGTGGGCGCGGTTCGACCCGATGACGGTACTGGCGAACCACGCCGCGTACACCGGCACCGCGGGCCGCTTCGACAACAATCCGCCCGGCGGCGGCACCGGCTTTCCGGGCGGCGGCTGGGGCGGCGGCCGCAACCGCAACGGCCGTGGCGGGCACGGCGGAAAGCACTGGCACGGCGGCGGCAGCATGACCCGCTCCGGCCCCATGGGCTTCGGCGGACGCGACATCCCCGGTGACGGCATGGGCAACCAGGCCGCGGACGCACAGCAGTTGTGCGCCGCCGCGAAGAAGAAGGGGATCGCCTGCACGCTGAACTACGAGCCGGGCGGCCACACTTGGCAGTTCGCCGGGACGGCCTTCTCCGACGCGCTGTCCTGGTTGGCGGGCCGGGTGCACACCCCGAACGCCTGACCGCCGCCGCGCGAGCGGCCCTAGCCGAGTACCGCCAGCGCGTCGATCTCGACCAACAGCCCCTGGGGCAGCCCCACATACACCGTCGTCCGTGCGGCCGGGGCGCCCTTGAGGTCGGCGAAGTACTCGTCGTAGATGCCGTTGAACTCCGCGAAGTGCGCGGTGTCCGTGAGGTAGACCCGCACCATCACCACGTCCTCCCAGGTGGCACCGCCCTCTTCGAGGGCCGCCTGGACGTTGGCGAGGGTGCGCAGGGTCTGCTCGCGCAGCGTGGGGCCGGCGACGGTGGGCGGCTGGCCGGGTTCCGCCGGGAGGAAGCCGACCTGGCCGGCTACCTGGAGGATGTTCCCCTTCTTCACTCCGTGCGAGAACCGGGCCGGGGGCTGGGTGTGGGTGACCGGGGTGATCGCGATCTTCTCGCTCATGGGTGCCTTTCCACTCTTGTTCTCACCAGGGGTTCGGGGTCGTCGACCGGCGGTCTGCCGCAGTACTCCCGGCTGATCGCATCGGCGGTGCGCAGCACCAGAGGGCGCAGGGCGAGGAGTTCCTCGGCGGAGACCACGACGTTCGGCGCGGAGACCGACAGGGCGGCGCCGACCCGGCCGTCCGCGCCGCGGATGGGTGCGCCCAGGCAGTTGATGGACTCCTCGTGGCCGCCGAGATCGCTGGCCCAGCCCTGTTCGCGGACCCGGGCCAACTCGGCGAGGTAAGCGTTCGCGTTGGGCGTCGAACGGGCGGTGTACGCGGGGTAGTCGAGGCGCTCGGCGACCGCGCGCCGCTCGGCCTCGGGCAGATCGGCGAGCAGGAGTTTGGCGACGGCGGCGACGGTGATGGCGACGGGTTTGCCGATCCGCGAGTGCATCCGCACCGGATAGCGGCTCTCCACCTTGTCGATGTAGACGACCTCGCCCTCCTCGTGGACGGCGAGATGCACGGTGTGCCCGCACGCCTCGTTGAGCGCCACGAGGTGCGGATGGGCGATGTCCCGTACGTCCAGTTGCTCCATCGCCTCCTGGGCCAGGGCGAACAGCCGGGCGCCCAGCCGGTAGCGCTGGTCCCGCTGGCGGTAGACCATGCCGTGCTCGTGCAGGGTGCGCAGCAGCCGCAGCGCCGTCGACTTGTGGACGCCGAGCCGGGTGGCGACCTGCTCCAGGTTGGCCGGCCCCTCGGCGAGCAGCGGCAGGATGCTCAGTGCGCGATCGACGGTCTGACTCATGGCGTGGCCACCTCCGCGGCCTCGGCGGTCCATCCGGGTCCGAGTCGCAGTCTGCCCCACGCCTCGTCGCTGAGCCCCGCGAGGGCGTCGGCCCGCTCCCGGGGCGGCGGGGTGCCGAGGTCGCCCGGAACGGTGAGCGCGGCGGCGGCCAGCAGATGGCCGTGCCGCAGCCGCTCGCGCACCGGCAGCCCACGCAGCGTGCCGGAGAGGAATCCGGCGGCGAACGCGTCCCCGGCGCCCACCGGTTCGACGACGTCCACCCGGGCCGCGTCAGCCGAGGTGGCCGTACCGTCGTGGAAGGCCACCGCGCCGTCCGCTCCCCGTTTGACGACGAGGACGGCGGGCTCGGGCAGCGCGGCGCGGATCGCGGCGGCGTCCGGCAGTCCCCAGGCGCCCTTGGCCTCGTCCTCACCGACGAAGACGATGTCGCAGCCGCGCGCCAACTCGACCAGTTCCGCCGGGTCGCGGGAACGCCACAGCGCCGGGCGGAAGTTGACGTCGAAGCAGACCTGTGGCCGTCCGGGCCAGGGCCGGGTCAGCTCGGTCATCAGGGCGTGGCACTGCGCGGAGAGCGCGGCCGTGATGCCCGACAGGTGCAGCAGCCGCCCGGAGCGCACCGCCGCGCGGTCGAGGTTGCGCGGTGACATGGTGGCGGCGGCCGAGCCGGAGCGGTAGTAGAGCACCGCGGTGCGGTCGGCGAGCCGTTCCTTGAAGTAGATGCCGGTGGGCCGGGTGCCGTCGCGCCGCACGGCGCCGACGTCCACGCCCGCGGCGGCGATCTCGGCCAGCAGGTGGTCGCCGAACCCGTCGGCGCCCACCCGGCTGATCCACCGCGTGCGGTGGCCGAGGCGGGCCAGCGCGCAGGCGACGTTGGACTCGGCGCCGCCGATGCCGCGGTGGAACACCGCCACGTCGGCGAGGCGCCCGGGCCGTGCGGGCACCAGGGTGACCATGGACTCCCCCAGGCACACCACGTCGAAGGTCACCATCGCCCCGCTTCTTACCCTGTCGTACACCGTTGACCCGATGCTTGCCGGGATGTTAGACAGCACGAAACACAGGCCGCAACGACCGTTGCACATTGTGCAACAGCACCTCCGGGAGGGCGGATGCACGTCGAGGAGTTGTCCGAGGAGCGGATCGACCACCGCTTCAAAGGGCTGCCGCCGGACGCCGAGGGGCTCACGGTCGGCGAGTTGGCGGCCGAGCGCCGCTCCGTCTTCGACGGCGGATTCACCACCCCGGTCCTCACCCTCTCGGCGCCCGCGCTGGAGCACAACCTGGCGCAGTTGGAGGAGTACTCCGACAAGCACGGCCTGGCGTTCGCCCCGCACGGCAAGACCTCGATGGCACCGCAGCTGTTCGCCCGCCAACTCGACCGCGGTTCCTGGGGGATCACTGCGGCGACCCCGAGCCATGTACGGGTGTACCGGGCGTTCGGGGTGCAACGGATCTTCCTGGCCAACGAGTTGGTGGACGCGGCGGCGCTGCGCTGGCTGTCCGGCGAGCTGGCCGCCGACCCCGACTTCCGCTTCGTCGCGTATGTGGACTCGGTACGCGGCGTGGAGCTGATGGACGCCGCGCTGACGCACCGGGTCGACGTGGTGGTCGAGTTGGGCGCGCCGGGGGCCCGCACCGGAGTGCGCGACGAACCCGCGGCGCACCAGGTCGCCGAGGCGGTGGCCGCGGCCCGCCATCTGCGGCTGGTCGGGGTGGCCGGTTACGAGGGCGAACTCCCGGACAAGACCGAGGAGACGGTGACGGCGTGGCTGCGCCAGCTGGTGGCGCTGGCCCGGGAGCTGGACGCGCGGGGGCGGTTCGCCCAGGCGGACGAGATCGTGCTGAGCGCGGGCGGCAGCGCGTGGTTCGACTCGGTGGCGGAGGTCTTCTCGACGGTCGCGGCCGACGACTTCTCCCGGCCGGTGCTGAAGCTGCTGCGCTCGGGCGCGTACGTGACCCACGACGACGGCCACTACCGGCGGATCACGCCGTTCCACGGCCGGGTCGAGGGCTCGCTGCGGCCCGCGTTCCGGCTGTGGGCGCAGGTGGTGTCCCAGCCGGAACCGGGGCTGGCGGTGGTCAACGCGGGCAAGCGCGACGTGCCCTACGACCTGGACCTGCCGGAACCCCAGGTGGTGCGGACGGCGTCCGGGGTGGAGCGTGCCGCGACCGGGATGCGGGTGACCAGACTGGCCGACCAGCACGCGTTCGTCGCCCTGGAGGAGGGCGCGCGGGTCGAGGTCGGGGACTGGGTGGGGCTGGGGCTGTCGCATCCGTGCACCACGTTCGACAAGTGGCAGCTGATTCCGCTGGTCGAACAGGACGGGACGGTCGTGGACTTCGTCCGCACGTTCTTCTAGGAGGTTCTCCCCCGCCGCAGCCGGCCGGGCGAGCCGTAAACCATCGACGAGCGGAAGGCCGAAGTGGACACCGTACTCCGCGACGTCACCGTCATAGACGGCACCGGAAGTGCCCCGTACCGCGCCGACGTTGCCCTGGCCGAAGGCCGCATCGCGGAGATCCACCGGGAGCGGGCGGCCGGAACCCGCCCCTCGGCCCGAACCGTCGTGGAAGGCGGGGGCCTCGCCCTCGCCCCCGGCTTCATCGACATGCACGCGCACAGCGACCTCGCCCTGCTGCGCGACCCGGAGCACACCGCGAAGGCCGCCCAGGGCGTGACCCTCGAAGTCCTCGGCCAGGACGGCCTGTCGTACGCCCCGGTGGACGACCGCACCCTCGACGAGGTCAGACGGCAGATCACCGGCTGGAACGGCGACGGATCCGGCGTCGACTTCGACTGGCGCACCGTCGGCGAGTACCTGGACCGCCTGGACCGGGGCATCGCGGTCAACGCCGCGTACCTCGTCCCGCAGGGCACCGTCCGTATGCTTGCGGTCGGTTGGGAGGACCGTCCGGCCGCCCCGGCCGAACTGGCCGAGATGCGACGGCTGGTGGCCGACGGCATGGCGCAGGGCGCGATGGGCATGTCGTCGGGGCTGACGTACACGCCGGGGATGTACGCGCCGACGAGCGAACTCACCGAACTGTGTCGGGTGGTGGCCGGGTTCGGCGGCTACTACTGCCCGCACCACCGCAGTTACGGCGCGGGCGCCCTGGAGGCGTACGCGGAGATGGTCGCGCTGTGCCGGGAGGCGGGCTGTGCGCTCCATCTCGCCCACGCCACCATGAACTTCGACGTCAACAAGGGCCGCGCCGCCGAACTGCTGGCACTGCTGGACGCCGCGCTGGCCGAGGGCGCCGACATCACGCTGGACAGCTATCCGTACCTGCCGGGCTGCACCACCCTGGTGGCGTTGCTGCCGAGTTGGGCGAGCGAGGGCGGCCCGGGGGCCACCCTGCGGCGGCTGCGCGACGAGACGGCCTCGGCGCGGATCCGGCACGCCCTGGAGCGGGAGGGCTCGGACGGCTGCCACGGGGTGCCGATCGACTGGGACCGCGTCGAGGTCTCCGGGGTGTCGGATCCCGCGCTGTCCGGGCACGTCGGCCGGACCATCGCGCACACCGCCCGGCTGCGCGGCGAGGCCCCGTTCACCACGGCCCGTGAGCTGCTGCTCGCCGACCGGCTGGGGACCACGGTCCTCCAGCACGTCGGCGACGAGGAGAACGTCCGGACGATCATGAGGCACCGGATCCACACGGGCGGCAGCGACGGCATCCTGATGGGCGACAAGCCGCATCCGCGCGCGTACGGCACGTTCCCGCACTACCTGGGGCGGTACGTGCGGGAGCTGGGGGTGCTCTCGCTCCAGGAGTGCGTGGCCCATCTGACCGGCCGCCCGGCCGCCCGGCTCGGTCTGCCCGACCGCGGCCTGGTCCGTCAGGGGTACCGCGCTGACCTGGTCCTCTTCGACCCGCAGACGGTGGCCGCGGGCGCCACGTTCGACCGCCCGAGGACACTGCCGACCGGCATCCCCCATGTGCTGGTGGACGGCCGGTTCGTGATCAGGGAGGGCCGCAGGACAGATGTGCTGGCGGGCCGTTCGGTACGTCGACGTGGCGAAAAACACCGAGCGGGCGGTGAAGGGTGGTCGTAGGGTGACCGACATGCAGGTGATCCAGTCGACGAAGCTCGCGAATGTCTGTTACGAGATCCGGGGACCGGTTCTCGAAGAGGCGATGCGGCTTGAGGCGGCGGGTCACCGCATCCTCAAGCTCAACACCGGCAACCCGGCGCCGTTCGGCTTCGAGTGCCCGCCGGAGATCCTTGAGGACATGCTGCGCTCGCTCGGCGACGCGCACGGCTACGGCGACGCCAAGGGCCTGCTGTCCGCGCGGCGCGCGGTGATGCAGCACTACCAGACCAAGGGCATTCAGCTCGACGTCGAGGACGTCTACCTCGGCAACGGCGTCTCCGAACTGATCCAGATGTCCATGCAGGCGCTGCTGGACGACGGCGACGAGGTGCTGGTCCCGGCTCCGGACTACCCGCTGTGGACCGCCTCCGTATCGCTGGCGGGCGGCACGGCCGTGCACTACCGCTGCGACGAGCAGGCCGACTGGATGCCGGACCTGGCCGACATCGAGCGCAAGGTCACCGACCGCACCAAGGCGATCGTGGTGATCAACCCGAACAACCCGACCGGCGCGGTCTACGACGACGAGCTGATGCGCGGCATCACCGACATCGCCCGCCGCCACCGACTGATCATCTGCTCCGACGAGATCTACGACAAGATCCTCTACGACGGCGCCACCCACACCCCGACCGCCGCCATCGCACCCGACCTGCTGACGCTGACCTTCAACGGTCTGTCCAAGGCGTACCGGGTGGCGGGCTACCGCAGCGGCTGGATGGCGGTGTGCGGTCCCAAGGGGCACGCCGAGAGCTACATCGAGGGCCTGACGATCCTGGCGAACATGCGGCTGTGCGCCAACATGCCCGCCCAGCACGCCATCGCCACCGCGCTCGGCGGCCACCAGTCGATCAACTCGCTGGTGCTGCCCGGCGGCCGGCTGCTCGCCCAGCGCGACGCGGCGTACCAGGCGCTCACCGCGATCCCGGGCGTGACCTGCGTGAAGCCGAAGGGCGCGCTGTACGCGTTCCCGAAGCTCGACCCCAAGGTCTACAAGATCAAGGACGACCGGCAGATGGTCCTCGACCTGCTGCGGGCCGAGAAGATCATGATCGTGCACGGGTCGGGCTTCAACTGGCCTGAGCCCGACCACTTCCGCATCGTCACACTGCCGCGCGCCGAGGACCTGACGGATGCGATCGAACGCATCGGGCGTTTCCTCGACGGCTACGGCCAGCACTGAGACGTTGAGGGGCGCGGGGAACTGCGCGCTCAGCCCCCACCGGCGGGCGGTCGAAAATCGACCGTAGGTCCCCTGGCCGGTGGCCAACGACAGGTTCGTCGTGGCTGGTCGCGCAGTTCCCCGCGCCCCTTCGGAGCGTTACCCGAGGCGCTGTACCAGCGCCCGGTACTCGTCCCACAGCTCCTTCGGCGTGTGGTCTCCGAAGGTCTCCAGGTGCTGCGGGATCAGCCCGGCCTCCTCGCGCCACACTTCGGCGTCCACGGTGAGCAGCAGGTCGAGGTCGGCGTCGGAGATCTTCAGACCCTCGGTGTCCAGGGCCGCCTTGGTCGGCAGCACGCCGATCGGGGTCTCGACGCCCTCGGCCTCACCGTTCAGCCGCTCGACGATCCACTTCAGCACCCGGCTGTTCTCACCGAAGCCCGGCCAGACGAACTTGCCGTCGGCGTCCTTGCGGAACCAGTTGACGTAGTAGATCTTCGGCAGCTTGTCCGCGTCGTGCGTCTGGCCGACCTTGACCCAGTGGCCGAAGTAGTCGCCCATGTTGTAGCCGCAGAACGGCAGCATCGCGAACGGGTCGCGGCGCAGCTCGCCGACCTTGCCCTCGGCGGCGGCGGTCTTCTCGGAGGCCACGTTGGCGCCCAGGAAGACACCGTGCTGCCAGTCGAACGACTCGGTCACCAGCGGTACGGCGGACGCGCGGCGGCCGCCGAAGAGGATCGCCGAGATCGGCACGCCCTTGGGGTCCTCCCACTCGGGCGCGATGATCGGGCACTGCGAAGCGGGCACCGTGAAGCGGGCGTTGGGGTGCGCGGCCGGGGTGCCGGACTCCGGCGTCCAGGCGTTGCCCTTCCAGTCGGTGAGGTGGGCGGGGGCCTCCTCGGTCATGCCCTCCCACCACACGTCGCCGTCGTCGGTGAGCGCGACGTTGGTGAAGACCGAGTTGCCGTACATGGTCTTCATGGCGTTGGCGTTGGTGTGCTCGCCGGTGCCGGGTGCGACGCCGAAGAAGCCCGCCTCGGGGTTGATCGCGTAGAGGCGGCCGTCCTCGCCGAACCGCATCCAGGCGATGTCGTCGCCGATGGTCTCCACCGTCCAGCCGGGGATCGTCGGCTCCAGCATGGCGAGGTTGGTCTTGCCGCAGGCGCTCGGGAACGCGGCGGCCACGTACTTCGGCTGGCCCTTCGGCGGGGTGAGCTTGAGGATCAGCATGTGCTCGGCCAGCCAGCCCTCGTCCCGGGCCATGACCGAGGCGATGCGCAGCGCGTAGCACTTCTTGCCCAGCAGCGCGTTGCCGCCGTAGCCGGAGCCGTAGGACCAGATCTCGCGGGACTCGGGGAAGTGCGAGATGTACTTGGTGGGGTTGCACGGCCACGGCACGTCGGCCTGGCCCGGCTCCAGCGGGGCGCCGAGGGTGTGCACGGCCTTGACGAAGAAGCCGTCCTCGCCGAGTTCGTCCAGCACGGCTTGGCCCATGCGGGTCATGGTGCGCATGGAGACGGCGACGTAGGCGGAGTCGGTGATCTCCACGCCGAGTGCGGACAGCGGCGAGCCGAGCGGGCCCATGCAGAACGGGACGACGTACATCGTTCGGCCGCGCATCGAGCCGCGGAACAGCCCCTGGTCACCCTGGAAGATCTCCCGCATCTCGGCGGGGTCCTTCCAGTGGTTGGTCGGACCGGCGTCCTCCTCGTTCTCGGAGCAGATGAAGGTCCGGTCCTCGACACGGGCGACGTCGGTCGGGTCGGAGGCCGCGTAGTACGAGTTGGGGCGCTTGACCGGGTCGAGCCGCTTGAACGTTCCCTTGGCGACGAGTTCGCCGCACAGGCGCTGGTACTCCTGCTCGGAGCCGTCGCACCACACGATCTCGTCGGGTTCGGTGAGGGCGGCGATCTCGCCGACCCATGCGATCAGTTCCTGGTGTTCGGTGGGAGCCGCATTGCCGCGCGCCACGATCGCTCCGTTCCGCCGGACGCGCACACGTCCAGCGTCAGATGTTGAGGGTTGTGGAGTTGGGCCCCTTGGGGGCTGCGACCCGGACGCCTGCTCATCCGGTGCCGACCGCACTCATATGAGTGTCCGCGCGTGACCGGTGATCTGTCCAGGGCTCCAGTAGTGAGCATTGCCACTTCCAGTCCGTTTTATTACCTGGGCGTAACCTACGGTCCCGTAGGTAGCATGGCGGCCATGACCGCCGCCGATGAGACCAGCACCGCCGTACCGGCGGCCAAGGGTCCCCATCTCCCAGCCATCAAGCCGAAGTTGCGTGGCTGGCTGCACGCCGGGATGTTCCCGGCGACACTCGTCGCGGGCGTGACGCTCACCGCGCTCGCCGACAGCCCGCGCGGGCGGATCGCCTGCGCGGTCTACACCCTGACCGCGTGTCTGCTGTTCGGGGTCAGCGCGCTCTACCACCGGGGCGACTGGACGCCGAGGGTGTCGGCGGTACTGCGCCGACTCGACCACGCCAACATCTTCCTGATCATCGCGGGCACCTACACCCCGCTGGCGATCCTGCTGCTGCCCAACGGAACGGCGACCGCGCTGCTGTGGTTCGTCTGGGCGGGCGCGCTGGCCGGGATACTCTTCCGGGTCTTCTGGGTGAGCGCGCCACGCTGGCTCTATCTGCCCTGCTACCTGGCGCTCGGCTGGGCCGCGATCTTCTTCCTGCCCGACTTCCTGCGCACCGGCGGCGTCGCGGTCCTGGTCTGCGTCACGGTCGGCGGCCTGCTCTACAGCGCGGGCGGGGTGATCTACGGGATCAAGCGGCCCAACCCGTCGCCCCGCTGGTTCGGCTTCCACGAGGTCTTCCACTCGTTCACGCTGGCCGCGTTCATCGTCCACTACGTAGGCATCTCACTGGTGGCGTACACGCACTCGTAAGTCCGCTACGACACACCACCCGGCCCCCGGTACGGCCTTCCGCACCGGGGGCTTTCGCATGCCTGGAAAGGTGGCTACTCCCTTTTGAGAGCAGTTACCACTTGGCCCGGACCGGTGGCGCGATCGGGGTGGCGCTGCTGGTCGCGGCGTTCCCGCCGGGCGCGCAGCGAACGGAAGCGTCCGTTCGGGACATGGCCCTGGGCAGCGTGGATGCCCGACAATGAGCCGCATGGCACCCGCAACGACCCCTGCCGCCGCCCAGCCCAGCCTGCGTGAGCGCAAGAAGACCAAGACCCGTCAGGCGATCCGGCACGCCGCCTACCGTCTCTTCGGGCAGCAGGGGTACGACGCGACCACCGTCGAGCAGATCGCGGCCGCCGCCGAGGTCTCACCCAGCACGTTCTTCCGGTACTTCCCGACGAAGGAGGACGTCGTACTCACCGACGAGTACGAGCCGCTGATGGAGGCGGCGCTGCTTGAGCGGCCCGCCGACGAACCCGTCCTGGAGTCGCTGCGGCACGCCACCGTCGGCCTGCTCCGCCAGATGTTCGCGGAGGGCGGCCGGGACCGCGAGGAGATCCTGCAACGCCTGCGGCTGAGCCGCGAGGTACCGGCCATCCGCGCTCGGATGAGCGAGAACCTGTCCGACAGCTGCCAGACGATGGGGGCCGTGCTGGCCAAGCGGCGCGGCCGCGACCCGAAGGACCTGGAGATCCGCGTCATGGTCGGCGCGGTGGTCGGCGCCTGGCAGGAGGCGCTGATGCACTGGGTCGAGAACGACAGCCAGGAGGACCTGCCGGATCTGCTGGGACGGACCTTGGCCATCCTGGCGGATGGCCTGGGCGGTTCCGGCGCGTAGGGCCGTGCGGGCCAGGTCGCGGTCGGTTCGGCGAGCCCGCGGCGGCGGAGCCGGTCCAACCGCGGCCCGCAGCCGCGTCAGCGGAGTTGTTCGCTCAGCCGGGACGGGTCCGTCGTCGGGGCCTCGCAGACGAACCTGCGGCAGACGTACGCCGCCGGGCGGCCGTCCACGAGTGGGCGGTCGCGCAGCAGTGGGAACTCCTCGCCGCCCGGCTCGCCGCAGGCCACCACGGCGCCCGGCGCGGTGCCCACCAGCGCGGCGCGGTGCAGGTCGCGGGTGGCCGAGGACCGCGTCGGCCCCACCACCGCCACCTCGCGGGGGCCGTCCAGGGCTGCCTCAGCGACCGCCAGGCCCCAGCCGATGAACCGCGGCGCCCGCGCCGCCAACGCGCCCACCACGCCCAACGTCCGCTCGGCGGCCGTCCGGTGCTCCGCCGAGCCGGTGTACGCGGCGTACGACAGCAGCGCACCGGCCGCCGCCGTCCAGCCGGAGGGCGCCGCGCTGTCCGTGGGGTCCTGCGGCCTGCGGATCAGCGTCTCCGCGTCGTCCGCGGTGTCGTAGAGCGTGCCGTCACCGCCCGTGAAGTGCCGTAGCACGGTGTCCAGCAGCAGACCGGCGAACTCCAGCCACACCCCCTCGCCGGTCACCGCGGCCAGGGCGAGGAAGCCCTCGGAGACGTCCGCGTAGTCCTCCAGGACGCCCGCGTTCGCCCCGGCCGCCCCGTCCCGCGAAGTGCGGGCCAGCCGCCCGTGCGCGTCCATGTGCACCCGCACCAGGAGGTCAGCCGCGTCCAGCGCGGCCGCCACCAGGTCAGGGCGGTCGAAGTAGGCGCCGGTCTCGGCGAGGGCGGCGACGGCCAGACCGTTCCAGGCGGCCACCACCTTGTCGTCCCGGCCGGGCCGGGGCCGCCGCGCCCGCGCCGCCGACAGCCGCTCCCGGATGGTGGCGATCCGCTCCCCGGACGCCAACTCGCCGTCCACCAGCCGCAGTACGGACGCGCCCTCCTCGAAACTGCCCTCCGGCGTCACCCCGTAGTACCGGGCGGCGAACTCGGCGTCCTCCTCGCCCAGCACCTCACGCAGTTCGTCAACGGTCCACACGTAGTAGGCGCCTTCGCCGTGCGTGCCGTCGGCGCGGGCGCTGTCCGCGTCCAGCGCGGAGGCGAACCCGCCCTCCTGGGTGCGCAGTTCACCGACCAGGAAGTCGGCGGTCTCCAGCGCCACCCGGCGCGCCAGGTCGGAGCCGGTCGCCCGCCACAGATGGGCGTAGACCCGGCACAGCAGCGCGTTGTCGTACAGCATCTTCTCGAAGTGCGGCACGGTGAACGTACGGTCGACCGCGTAGCGGGCGAATCCCCCGCCGAGTTGGTCGTAGATCCCGCCGCGCGCCATCGCCTCGCAGGTGTCGGCCGCCATCTGCAACGCGGCCTCGGAACCGGTGCGCGCGTGGTGCCGCAGCAGGAACTCCAGCACCATGGACGGCGGGAACTTCGGCGCGCCGCCGAACCCGCCGTACGTGGCGTCGTACTCCCGGGTCAGCTCCAGCAGCGCGGCGTGCAGCTCGGCCTCCCCGGGCGCGGGTGCCCTGCCGTAGTCGAGCTGACGTCCAGACAACTCCCGTACGATCCGCGCCGCGACCTCGCCGACCTCGTCCCGCCGGTCCCGCCACGCGGCCCGTACGCCCTCCAGCACCTGCCGGAAGCCGGGCATGCCGTGCCGGGGCTCGGGCGGGAAGTAGGTGCCGAAGTAGAACGGCTCGCCGTCCGGTGTCAGGAACACCGTCATCGGCCAACCGCCCTGCCCGGTCGCCGCCTGTACGGCCTCCATGTAGACCGCGTCGACGTCCGGCCGCTCCTCCCGGTCCACCTTCACCGGGACGAAGTGCTCGTTCAGCATCGCCGCGGTCCGCTCGTCCTCGAACGACTCGGCGGCCATCACATGGCACCAGTGGCAGCTCGAGTACCCCACGCTGAGCAGCACCGGCACGCCGCGCCGTCGGGCCTCGGCGAAGGCCTCCTCGGTCCACGGCCACCAATCAACAGGGTTGTCGGCGTGCTGAAGGAGGTAGGGAGAGGTCGAGCGGCTGAGTCGATTGGCCATGTACCCACCCTCACACATCCCGCCGCGCTCAGGCGCGCGACCAGGCGCGCAGGCGGACGCCGAGCGATACGCACACCAAAAAGGGGGAAGAACGGTGAACCAACCCACACCGACCGCCGGGGGACCGCCCGCGCTCAGCGCACCGGACCGCGCGGAGGCCGAGCGGCTGCTCCAGCGCGCCGTCACCGAGGAGACCCAGCGCGCCACCCGCTCCAAGCGCCAGGTGGATGCCGGCGCGCTGCTGGAGCGCGGGCGGGCCGCGCTCGACGACATCGCGGCGAACGCCGCCGAGGAGTACGCCGCGTACCGGCGCGCCACCGAGGCCGGGCCCGCCGCACCACGCTCCGGCACTGCGGGGGCGCCCGCGCTGCTGGCCGGCGTGGGCGGGGCCACCGCGTTCGCCGTCGACCTCGGGCAGGGGCTGTCGGCGGGCGCCTCTCTGGTGACCGGGGTCGCGGTGGCCGTGGCGGCGGGAGTGGCCAGCGGTGCCAGGTCGTTCGTCCAGGGGCGCGGTGGCGAGCAGGCCGCCGACGTCGAGCAGTTGCGGCAGCAGTGGCTGGTGGCGCTGGAGCGACGCGGGGTGCGACCGTTCCTGGAGCAGCAGCGGGTGGCGCCGCCCGCCACACCGATACTGAAGAAGACCGCAAAGTCCCCCGTACCAGCACAGGCCAAGCGGAGCGACCGCAGCGCCGCCGCCCGGCAACGCTCCCTGCTCGCCCAGTCGTTCGACCTGCTGCCGCAGGGCGAAGGGCCGTTCACCGGACGGCGCGGCCATCTCTCGCAGATCAGCCAGTGGGTGCAGCAGGCCCGCGCCGCCATCGAGACCAAGCCGACGGTGGTGATGCTCTGCGGCCCGACGGGCTCCGGCCGCAGCGCGCTCGCGGTGCGCGCCGCCCAGCAGTTGAAGGACCAGTTCCGGGGTGCGTGCCTGGTCCCGCTGCGCGGCGGCGCGGTGGACGCACCGCCGCTGACCACCAGGGAAGCGCTGCTGCACATCCTCAACCGGCTCGGCGCGCCCCGCGAGCAGCTGCTGTTCCGCGAGCGGCCCAACCAGGAGCAGCACCTGCGCCGGTTGAGCGAGCAGTACCAGAAGCACCTCACCGACGTACCCGCGGTGATCATCCTCGATGACGCCTCCGACGCCGAACAGGTGCGCACGCTCATCCCGGAGCGCTCCGAGAGCCTGATCCTGGTGACCTCGGCCGCGCCGCTGGACCTCGGTTCCACCTCCGCTCGGGTGCACACCCTGCCGGTCGAGGCGCTGGACGAGCCGGACGCCCGGGAACTGCTGCGGGAGTTGGCGGGTGACGGCGTTCCGGACGACCCGCAATCCGCCGAACGGGTGTGGCAGTTGTGCGGCGGGTTGCCGCTGGCACTGACCATCGCCGGTTCCTCGCTGGGCGCGCGGACGCTGCGCGGGCTCGCCGACGACCTCGACGCGTACGGGCCGGTCGATCCGCTGGAGCGGGCGCTCGCGCTGCGCTACCACGACCTGTCCGAGGTCTCCCGCCGTCTGCTGCGCCGCCTGGCGCTCGCCGGAAGGGCCAGCCTGGGCGCGGCGGCCGCCGGCGCGCTGCTGGCCACCGACGAGAAGGAAGCAGCGCGCAGGCTTGAGGAGTTGGCCCACGCCGGGCTGATCGAGCACGTGCGGGGCGGCCGCTACCGGCTGCACGACATGGTGCGCGGCTTCGCGCAGGCCAGGCTGCTGGACGAGGAGGAACCGGGCGAGCACAGCGCCGCGCAGGAGAGGCTGATCCGCACCTACTCGGAGCTGGCCGACTCGGTGATCCGGCTGGTCGACGGCAAGACCTCCACCCGCGCCGACTCGTTCGTCAAGGGCGCGGTCGGCTCGCACGGCTTCCGCTCGCTGGACCAGGCGCTGCGCTGGCTGGACGACGAGTCCGGTTTCATCACGGCGACGGTGCGCGGCGCGGAGGGCGTGGACCAGGCGGCGGTGCTGCATCTGCTGGGCGCACTGTGCGACTACTGCCTGCTGCGCGGCGACCTCTACCGGCTGGGCGAGATCAGCGAGTTGACGCAGGAGGTCGACCAGGGGCTGCTGGTGCGCTCGGTGCAGTGGCGGACCGGTATCGCGGCCCGGCAGCTCGGTGAGCTGGACCGGGCGCGCTCCACCCTGACGTCGGTGGTCAACCTGTACTTCGAGGCCCAGCATCCGGCGGGCGCCGCCCGCGCCCTGTGCAGCCTCGGCATCACCCTGCACCACCAGGGCAACCTGCGGGAGGCGGCGGCCAAGCTCGGCGAGGCGCTGGAGTTGCAGAACACCGACGCGCTGCGCGGCGACCGCGCCTGGACCCAGCACGCCCTGGCGGCTGTGCTGCGCGACCAGGGCCAGGTCGAGGAGGCACGTGAACTGCTGCTGACCGCACTGGAGTTGCACCAGGAGAGCGAGAGCGTGCACGGGCAGGCGTGGGCGCACATGCAGCTCGGGCAGGCCTATCTGCAACTCGGTGACGTGGACCGCGCGGAGGAGGCGCTGCACGAGGCGCTACGGGAGTACGAGGTCACCCACGACCAGCGCGGCACCGCCTGGACGTTGACCCAGCTGGCCCGCGCCCTGCTGGTGCGGGGCGCGGCGGCGGAGGCCGTACAGGCGCTGCACGAGGCGCTGGGCAGGCACCGGGAGAACGAGGACGCGCGCGGCGAGGCGTGGACGCTGTACTACCTGGGCCAGGCTCAGGAGGAGGCGGACGACGCGGACGCGGCACTGCGCTCGCTGGAGCGGGCCCGCACCATGTTCAACCGGATGCGCGACGTGTACGGGCTGGCCTGCGCCCGCCACCACTCCGCCCGGCTCACCCGCGACCAGCGCGCCAAGCAGGTCGGCAACCTGCGCAACAGCGGCTTCGCCCGGCAGCTGTTGCAGGACGCCAGGCAGGACTTCCACAAGGTGGGCGTCCCGCACGGCGAGGCGTGGTCCTGCCTGGAGCTCGCGGTGATCGACGCCGGTAACGGCCGGATCCCGGAGGCGCTGGAGCTGACCGAGGAGGCCGGGCGGCTGTTCGTCACCATCGGGGACCGCCGGGGCGAGGACTGGGCCCGCTTCCTGCGCTGCACGCTGCTGCCGCTGCTGTCCGAGTCCGGCTCGAAGGCCGCCCAGGACGACCTGGCCACCCTCCTGTCCACAACCCACGAGGGCCGCGACCCCGACCTGGAGGAGTACGCCCAGGCCTGGGCCCTGATCCTGCAACGCGGCCTCCACCCAGGCGAGCCCTGGGAAGTCTGGCGCCTGGGCATGACCCCGACCCGCGCATCCCGCGACCGCTTGTCCCTGACCCCAACGGCGTAGTACGAGCGCGGGGCCCCCTGCACGGGAAGGCGCAGGGGGCGCGGCCCCCGGCGTAAGGAGGCCCGGGGGCGCGGCCCCCTGCGCAGGGAGGCCCGGGGCGCGCAGCCCCGGGCAAGTGGAGTCGACAGGCGCAGCCCCCGGCTCGGTAGGTCCAAAAGCCCGGCGCCGACGCGGGGGTCCGGGGCGCAGCCCCACCGCGCGAGGGTCCGAGGCGCAGTCCCGCGCGAGGCGGTCCGAGAAGCTCAGCGTCCACGCAGGGGGTCCGGGGCGCAGCCCCACACGAGGGTCCGGGCGCAACCCCGCCGCGCGAGGCGGACCGAGAAGCCCAGCGTCCACGCAGGGGTCCGGGGCGCAGCCCCACGCGAGGGTCCGGATCGCACCTCGCCGCGCGAGGCGGTCCGAAAGGCCCAGCGCCCACGCAGGCGTCCGGGGGTGCAGCCCCGCGCAGGGGGCCTGGGGTGAGCCCCGCCGTGCGAGGCGGTCCGAGAAACCCAGCGCCCACGCAGGGGGTTCGGGGCGCAGCCCCGTCACGCGCGAGAGGGTCCGGGGCGCAACCCCGCCGTGCGAGGCGGTCCGAGAAACCCGGCGCCCACGCAGGGGGTTCGGGGCGCAGCCCCGCCAAGCGAAGGAGTCCGCGTCGCAGCCCACGCAGGGTCCGAGAAACCCAGCGCCGACGCAGGGTCCGGAGCGCAGCCCCACCGCGCGAGGGAGCCCGGGCCACAGCCCCGCCACGCCGAGGGGGTCTGGGGCGCAGCCCCGCCGGGGTCTGGGGCGCGGCCCCGCGCGGGGGTCCGGGGCGCAGCCCCGCAGGGGGTCCGGGGGGCCTGGCCCCCCGGGCCTAGTCCTGCTGCTTCGAGGAGGGCGCCTCCTCGAAGTCAATCTTCTGGAACTGCTTGTTCATGCTCTTCATCAGCAGCCACACGGCCGTCCCGATCGCCGCGAAGACGACGAACCCGATCAGGCCCGGCGTCACCTTGTTCTGGTCGAAGTCGGCGAGCTGCGTCAGATGCGCGGCCGCCGGAGCCAAGGAAGCGTTCACGAGAGCCATTGTCTACCCCGCCTCGCGGACGCCCGCAAAGAGGTCCGATTCCGGCAATGTGGTGTCCACCCGGGACCGCGCCAGCTCGTAGTCCTCGGTCGGCCAGATCTCCTTCTGCGCGTCCATCGGCACGTGGAACCAGAACCCGTCGGGGTCGATCTGCGTGGCGTGCGCCAGCAGCGCCTTGTCCCGGATCTCGAAGAAGTCGGCGCACGGCACGTAGGTGGTGATCTCCCGGTCCGGCCGGTCCATCTTCTCCCACCGCTCCAGCCACTCCCCGTACGGCGACTCCAGGCCGCGGGCCAGCAGCCCCTCGTGCAGGGCGACGGTACGAGCCCGGTTGAAACCCTGGTTGTAGTAGAGCTTCAGCGGCGTCCACGGCTCACCCGCGTCCGGGTAGCGCTCCGGATCCCCGGCCGCGTCGAAGGCCACCATCGAGATCTTGTGGGTCATGATGTGGTCGGGGTGCGGGTAACCCCCGTTCTCGTCATATGTGGTGATCACATGCGGCCGGAACTCACGGATCAGCTTGACCAGCTCGCCCGCGGCCTCCTCCACGTCCTGCAGCGCGAAGCAGCCCTCCGGCAGCGGCGGCAGCGGGTCGCCCTCGGGCAGCCCGGAGTCCACGAAACCGAGCCAGGCCTGCTTGACGCCCAGGATCTGCCGGGCCTCGTCCATCTCCTTGGCCCGAACCTCGTGGATGTGCTCCTCGATGTAGGGGTCACCCTGGAGCTTGGGGTTCAGCACGGAACCGCGCTCGCCACCGGTACAGGTGGCCACCAGCACGTCCACGCCTTCGGACACGTACTTGGCCATCGTCGCCGCGCCCTTGCTGGACTCGTCGTCGGGATGCGCGTGCACGGCCATCAGTCGCAGCTGATCGGTCAAGGCAGAGGTCCTTACGGTGAAGGATGGGCTACGGGAGTGGGGGTCGGTAGGTCTAGCGACGCCCTCTATAGTGACCGACGCGGGGGCGTGAATAATTCCGTGGCCCCTTCGCTGGAGGATCGATCATGAGCGCGGTGCGCGACCGGTTGCCCGAGGGGCGTTACGGGCGCGCCGACAGTGCGGCCACCGACCGGCGGTTGAAGCTGCTCGGCGCGGTGCTGGGCGGGGCGCTGGCGGTCGGCCTGGGCATCGGTGGCTGGTGGTACCTGTCCACCAACACCGTCAGCGGCCAGGTCGTCACCTTCGAGGTTCTCTCCGACAGCGCGGTGCGGGCCCATCTGGAGGTCCACAAGGACAGCGGGCAGACCGCCGTGTGCACCCTGCGCTCGCAGGCCGCGGACCAGTCCGAGGTGGGCCGCAGGGACGTGACGGTCGGCGGCTCAGCGACCACGGTGGACACCACCGTGACGATCCGCACCACGGCCCGCGGAACCACCGCGGAACTCCTCAGCTGCAAGGCCGCTGACCAGCACTGACGCCCTCGGTTCCGAGAGGGCGCCGAGGGGAATTTAACGGCTTCCTTCTCCCGGTCGTCGGCGGTAATTGTTACGCTCGTGGTTTCGCCCGTCCGCACGGCCGCAGGCCGTCGGAAGGGCGTTAAGTGCATCTGGAACCAGCTGGAACGAGCCGGAGCCAGGCAGTAGGACTGAAGACAAGCAGCACAAGTAAGCAGCAAGCCGAGTACCGACGAGGAGCACCCGTGACCCAGACCAGCGACAACGTCACCTGGCTCACCCAGGAGGCGTACGACCAGCTCAAGGCCGAGCTGGAGCACCTGTCGGGTCCCGCCCGCGCCGAGATCGTGGCCAAGATCGAGGAAGCCCGCCAGGAGGGCGACCTGAAGGAGAACGCCGGATACCACGCCGCGCGCGAGGACCAGGGCAAGCTGGAGCTGCGGATCCGCCAGCTGACCCAGCTGCTCCAGCACGCGAAGGTCGGCGAGGCGCCCGCGGACAACGGCGTGGTCGCGCCCGGCATGGTGGTCACGATCGCCTTCGACGGCGACCCCGACGACACCGAGACCTTCCTGCTGGGCTCCCGCGAGGGCATCTCCTCCGACGTCGAGACCTACTCGCCGCAGTCCCCGCTGGGCGCGGCGGTCAACGGCAAGAAGGCCGGTGACGACGCCGAGTACGAACTGCCGAACGGCAGGAAGGCGTCGGTGAAGATCCTGTCCGCCAAGCCGTACGGCGCGGCCTGAGCCGCGTCTCCTGAGCACGACGAAGCCCCCGGACCCCCCGTGCGGTCCGGGGGCTTCGCGCTTGAGCGGCCCCGAAGGAACCCCCGAGGGGATCAGGCCGTCGCCGAGCGGTACTTGCGCACCGCGAGCGTGCGGAACACCGCGATGATCAGCAGCGACCACAGCAGCGACGCCAGCGCGGGATGCTCCATGGGCCAGGCGTGCGAGACCGCGCCCCGCGGGTTGCCGAACAGTTGGCGGGCCGCCTGCACGGTGGCGCTGAACGGGTTCCAGTCGGCCACGTGCCGCAGGAACGCGGGCATGTTGCTGGTCGGCACGAACGCGTTCGAGACGAACGTCAACGGGAACAGCCAGATCAGCCCGCCGGAGGTGGCCGCCTCCGGTGTCCGTACCGAAAGCCCGATCAGCGCGCCGATCCACGAGAACGCGTACCCGAGCAGGAGCAGCAGCCCGATCGCGGCCAGCGCCTTGGGGAAGCCGTCGTGGATCCGCCAGCCGACGATGACCGCCACCACGACCAGCACCAGCACGGTCAGCGCCGTCTGCACCAGGTCCGCCAGCGTGCGCCCGGTGAGCACCGCGCCACGGGACATCGGCAGCGAACGGAACCTGTCGATCAGCCCCTTGTGCATGTCGTCGGCGATGCCCGCGCCCGCGCCCGCCGTGGCGAACGTCACCGTCTGCGCGAAGATGCCCGCCATCAGGTACTCGCGGTAGACGGACGGGTCGTTGCCGGGATGCCCCGGCACCGGGATCGCGCCGCCGAAAACATAGCTGAACAGCACCACGAACATGATGGGCTGGATCAGCCCGAAGATGACCACCTCGGGTATCCGCACCATGCGGATCAGGTTCCGCTTGGCGACCACCAGGGAGTCGCGTGCGGCCTGGGCCGGGCCGCCGGAGGGGCGCGGCGCGCGGCTGTGGCTGAAGGTCTCTGCGGGGGCGGTCACTTCGCGGCCTCCTCGGCTCGGTGCGCGGCGGGGCCTTCGGCGTCTGTGGCCGCGGCGTCCTGCGCGGCATGGCCGGTGAGGGCGAGGAAGACGTCGTCGAGGGTGGGGCGGCGCAGTCCTATGTCGTCTATCTCTATGCCGTGGGTGTCGAGTTCGCGGATGACCTCCGCGAGGAGCTTGGCACCGCCGGCGACCGGGGCGGTGACCCGCCGGGTGTGCCGATCGACCGTGACCTCGGCCTTGTTGAGCCCCCTCGCGCTGTGCTTCCGCAGGATCGCCGTCGCCCGGTCGATCATCTCCGGTGCCTGGACGACGACTTCGACGCGTTCGCCGCCGGTGCGGGCCTTGAGTTGGTCGGAGGTGCCGCGTGCGATGACCCGGCCGTGGTCGATCACCGCGATGTCGTGCGCGAGGTTGTCGGCCTCCTCCAGGTACTGCGTGGTGAGCAGCAGCGTGGTCCCGCCGGAGACCAACTCCTTGATCACTTCCCACAGTTGCTGGCGGTTGCGCGGGTCGAGGCCGGTGGTCGGCTCGTCCATGAACATCACCGGCGGCTGCACGACGAGGGCGGCGGCCAGGTCGAGCCGGCGGCGCATGCCGCCGGAGTACGTCTTGGCGGGCCGGTCGGCGGCGTCGGAGAGGTTGAAGCGGTCCAGCAGTTCACCGGCGCGGACTTTGGCGGCCTTGGCGCTCATCTGGTAGAGCTGGCCGACCATTCGGAGGTTCTCCCGGCCGGTGAGGTACTCGTCGACCGCGGCGAACTGGCCGGACAGGCCGATGGACCGGCGCACTTCGTTGGGGTGCTTGAGGACGTCGATGCCCGCCACCTCGGCACGGCCGCCGTCCGGCCGCAGCAACGTGGTCAGGACCCTTACGGCAGTGGTCTTCCCGGCGCCGTTGGGGCCGAGGAGACCGAGCACGGTGCCTTCCGGGACGTCGAGGTCGACGCCGTCCAGCGCCCGTACCTCGCCGAAGGTCTTCACCAGACCTTCGGCATAAATGGCACCTGGCATAGGAGTTACTCCCTGGGTGTGGGCTACGTATTCGGCGCTGTACGTGGCGAACCGGGCGCTCCGTCGCGCACGGCGGCATCGGTGGCCGCCATGGCGATATGTGCCACCATCGCCCGGAATTCCGGGCATCGCGACCCGGCATGGCAGCATTGCGATGCATCGCGAGTATTCCAGCTCGCGATATATCGCGTCAACCCATCGTGTTCTCGGCGCGCGTACGCGACCCCACCTTGAGCTCAGCCGATGACGGTGTACCCCGCCTCGCCCAGCGCCTCGGCCACCCGCGCGCAGTGCTCCGGCCCCTTCGTCTCCAGATGCAGCTCCACCTCCGCCTCCGTGAGCCCCAGCCGCGGATCGGTCCGCACATGGCTCACGTCCAGGACGTTAGCGTCCACCTCTGACAACACCCCCAGGAGCGTCGCCAACGCCCCCGGACTGTCGGTGAGTCGCAACCGCAGCGACAGATACCGCCCGGCCGCCGCCATGCCGTGGGTCAGGATCCGCTGCATCAGCAACGGGTCCACGTTCCCGCCGGACAGCACCGCGACCACCGGCCCCTCGAAGGCCTCCGGCTCGCTGAGCAGCGCCGCCACCGGGCTCGCCCCAGCGGGCTCCACCACCAGCTTCGCCCGCTCAAGGCAGAGCAGCAGCGCCCGGGACAACGCGTCCTCGGAGACCGTGCGCACCTCGTCCACCAGTTCGCCGACTATCCGGAACGGCACGTCCCCCGGCCGCCCGACCCGGATACCGTCGGCCATGGTCACCGGAGCGTCGACGGCCACCGGCCGCCCGGCCGCCAGCGAGGGCGGATACGCCGCCGCGCCCGCCGCCTGCACCCCCACCACCCGTACGTCCGGCCGCAGCGCCTTGACCGCCACCGCGATCCCGGCGACCAGACCGCCTCCGCCGACGCCCACCACGATGGTGCGCACCTCCGGGCACTGCTCCAGGATCTCCAGGCCCACCGTGCCCTGCCCGGCCACCACGTCGGCGTGGTCGAAGGGATGGATGAAGACGGCGCCGGTGACGCTCGCGTACTCCTGCGCGGCGCGCAGCGTCTCGTCCACCACCTGCCCCTGCAGCCGGACTTCGGCGCCGTAGTCGCGGGTGGCCGCCACCTTCGGCAGCGGGGCGCCGACCGGCATGAAGACGGTGGCCCGCACCCCGAGCAGCGCGGCGGCCAGCGCCACCCCCTGCGCGTGGTTGCCCGCGCTGGCCGCCACCACACCGGCCGCCCGTTCCTGTTCCGACAGGCCCGCGATCCGCACATAGGCGCCGCGCAACTTGAACGAACCGGTTCGTTGCAGGTTTTCGCACTTGAGGTGGACCGGCGCGCCGACGAGGGCGGACAGATGCCGGCTGCCCTCCAACGCGGTCACCCGGGCCACGCCCGACAGCGTCTTCTGGGCGTTGCGCACGTCGTCGAGAGTGACGGAAGCAGACTTGTCGACCATGCGGCCAAGCATCGCACCCAGGTGCCCGAACGCAGTACGGATGCAGTAGGGAACCCGGACGAATGCGGTAGGAATGAGCGGCTGTCCGGCTGTCGGACGATATGTTTGGGCGGCGGGGGTACGGGGAACCCCCCGTCCGCGTACCCTTCCGACATGCCGACCTCCGTTGACATGACATCTGCCGCGCTTTTCGAGCGCCTTCAGCATCAGGTCGCCCTCTTCGCGCGGCGCGCCGAGCAGACCCGCCTCGGTGGTGTGGGCAAGGCGCGCAACTCGATGGACCGTGCGGCCTATCTGCTGCTGAACAGGCTCGACCGGGAAGGCCCCATGGGCGTCAAGGCGCTCGCCGAGGGCATGGGAATCGACTCCTCCACGGTGACCCGCCAGGTGGCACCACTGGTCGAGTCCGGACTGGTCAAACGCACCTCCCACCCCGAGGACGGCCGCGCCGTCGTACTGGCGCTCTCCCCGCGCGGCCGTGGCCGCCTGGAGGAGGTGCGGGCCTCCCGGTGCGCGCTGATGGAGGTCGTCACCGCGGGGTGGTCACAGCACGAGCGGGAGCAGTTCACCGATCTGCTCGACCGCTTCAACACCGCGCTGGCCGACTACCACGCGGCCTCGGGGGGCGGGGAGTCGTAACAGCCTCGCGGCTCTTGACCACTTCGCACCACGTGCCGTCCCATAGCGTGCGAAGCGTGCAGGCACCCGGGCCGGGGGAAGCATGGTGGGAGCGCGCCACGGCGCCCAAGAGCGGCGCAGGGACCGGGAGTTCGAGGCGTTCACCGCGGGCGCGGCTGGGCGGCTGCTGCATGCCGCCACCTTGCTGACCGGTGACCCCGCCGAGGGCGAACGGCTGTTGGTGGCGGCGCTGGCACGGACCTACGCGGACTGGTTCCGGATGCGCGGCGACGATCCGTACGACCGTACCCGGCAGGAGCTGACCACCCGGTTCGCGCACCGCGCCTGGCGGTACCGGCGGCCGCGCGGCGGCCTGCTGGACCGGCTGCCGCCCCGGGAACGGCTGGTGCTGGTGCTACGGCTCTACGAGGGCCTGCCCGAGGAGCAGGCCGCGGCGCAGCTCGGGCTGCCCGCGGAACGGCTGCGCACCCTGTGCCTGCGGGCGGTGGCGGCGATGCGGAGCCGGGCGTGAGCGGGGCGGTCAGCGGCCCGCTGCCGGACCGCAAGGAAGCCGAGGTCCGGCGGATGCTCACCGGTGCGCACCCGCCGGTCCCGGCCGACCTGGCGGCACGCGCGGCGAACCGGGGCCACCGCCTGCTGCGCCGGCGACGGCTGCTGCGGCTCGCCCTGTGCGCGGTGCTGCTCGCGGCGGCGGTGGCCGCGGGAATGTGGGTGGCGGCGCGGTGGCCCACGCCGCCAAGCCCCCCGGCGCCGCTGGGGAGTTGGGGGCTCGCCCCCAGGTGAACCGTTACCCCAGCGCCTCGGTCAGGTCGGCCAGCAGGTCGTCCACCGACTCGATGCCGACCGACAGCCGGACCAGGTCGGCGGGGACCTCCAGGGCGGAGCCCGCGGCCGAGGCGTGGGTCATCCGGCCGGGGTGCTCGATCAGCGACTCGACGCCGCCCAGCGACTCGCCCAGCGTGAACAGCCTGGCCCGGTTGCACACCTCGACGGCCGCCTCCTCGCCGCCGGTGACCCGGAACGAGATCATCCCGCCGAACGCCCGCATCTGCTTGGCGGCGACCTCGTGACCGGCGTGCCCGGGAAGCCCCGGGTAGAACACCTGGGTCACCTTGGGGTGGTTGACCAGCATCTCCGCGATGCGCGCCGCGTTGGCGCTGTGCCGGTCCATGCGCACCGCCAGAGTCTTGATGCCGCGCATCACCAGCCAGGCGTCGAACGGCCCGGCCACCGCGCCCATCGCGTTCTGGTGGTACGCCAGCCGCTCACCCAGCTCGACGTCCGAGGTGACCAGCGCGCCGCCGACCACGTCGGAGTGCCCGCCCATGTACTTGGTGGTGGAGTGCACCACCACGTCCGCGCCGAGCGCCAGCGGCTGCTGGAGGTACGGGCTGGCGAAGGTGTTGTCCACCACCAGCAGCGCGCCCGCGGCACGCGCGATGTCGGCGACCGCCGCGATGTCCGTCACGCCGAGCAGCGGGTTGCTGGGCGTCTCGACCCAGACGACCTTGGTGTTGGGCCGCAGTTCGGCGCGCACCGCCGCCGGGTCGGAGGTGTCGGCCACCGACCACTGCACGCCCCAGCGCTCGACGACCTTGCTGAACAGGCGGAACGTGCCGCCGTAGGCGTCGTTGGGGATCACCACGTGGTCGCCGGGCACCAGGACGGTGCGCAGGAGGCAGTCCTCGGCGGCCAGTCCGGACGCGAAGGCGAGGCCGCGTCGACCGCCCTCCAGGGCGGCGAGGTTCTCCTCCAGGGCGGTCCTGGTCGGGTTGGCGGAACGGCTGTACTCGTAGCCGCCGCGCAGGCCGCCCACGCCGTCCTGCTTGTAGGTGGACACCTGGTAGATGGGGGTGACGACGGCGCCGGTCTGCGCGTCGGCGGGCTGCCCCGCGTGGATGGCGAGGGTCTCGAAACTCTGCTGCCGGTCGGTGTGCTGGTCGCTCATGAGCCCGAGCGTAATGCGCCGGGCCCCGTGCACTCGCCCGGAATCCCCTGGTCCGCCGTTACGTTCTCGTGGAGAGCCCATGCAGTGAGGAGATCCGCCGATGTTCCTGAACCGCTTCAAGAACAAGCTGCCGACCGCCGAAGAGGCCCTGCCCGGCCGCGACCGGCCACAGTTCCCGCTCTCCGAGCGGCACACGGTACTGGGCAACCCGCTGGCCGGACCGTACCCGGAGGGCCTGGAGGTGGCGGACTTCGGCCTGGGCTGCTTCTGGGGCGCCGAGCGCCGCTTCTGGAAGCAGCCAGGCGTGTGGACGACGCTCGTCGGCTACCAGGGCGGGCACACCCCGAACCCCAGCTACGAGGAGGTGTGCGGCGGCCAGACCGGCCACACCGAGGCCGTGCGGGTCGTCTTCGACCCGTCCGTGGTCTCCTACGAGCAACTGCTGAAGGTCTTCTGGGAGTCCCACGACCCCACCCAGGGCTTCCGCCAGGGCAACGACATCGGCACCCAGTACCGCTCCGCGATCTACACCCACTCCCCCGCCCAGCAGTCCGCGGCCACCGCCTCCCGCGACGCCTACCAGTCCACGCTCACCAGCGCGGGCTACGGCCCCATCACCACCGAGATCCTCCCGGCCACCCCCTTCTACCCGGCCGAGCCGTACCACCAGCAGTACCTGGACAAGAACCCGGCAGGCTACTGCGGCATCGGCGGGACGGGGGTCTCCTGCCCGGTGGGCGTGGCCAAGGCCGATGGCTGAGGCCCTGCCCGCTGACGCAGCCGCGATCATCGAAGCGCTCCTCCCACGAGTAAGTGCCCCGTCCGAGGGCGACCGTGGCTCGTGCCCGACGGGGATCGCGCCGACGAGCGACTAACGGCCTTCGGCGGCTGGGCGATCGATCAGGGCGAGATGCGCTTCAACAGAGCGAGAGAAGCTGTCCAGGATCGCCTTGCCCTTGGTCGCGCTGGCGAGTGACGGCTGGCCGATGATCCCGTTGGTCGTGTAGCCAGCCATCCCCAAGGTGAGGAGATGGGGCCGCTTCGGCGCTGAGTGGTCATCTCCTTCGACGCCTTCGCGAACAAGGTGCGGGGCGCCGTGGAGGAGGAGGGAGACTTCGAACTCTCCGCCGTGCATGTCCTCTGCGCTGCTGCTCTCCAGTGCCGCGTCCGCACGGGCCTTGGCGCGGTCCTCGTGCCCGGGGAACAGGGCGACGCGGGGGCCGCTGACGTTGATCTCCTGGACCACGTTGGACAGGACGTAGTTGCCGCCATGGCCGTTGACGATGATCAGGCCGGGTACGCCGGACGCTTCGAGTGATCGCCAGATGTCGTTGACCACCGCGTAGAGGGTGGCGGCACTGATGCTCACCGTCCCGGCCATGGGCGCGTGCTCGTGGGAACAGGAGATCGTGACCGGCGGCAGGAGGAAGAGACCGTGGTCATCGGCGATACGGCGTGCTATCAAGCAGGCGATCGCGGTATCGGTGATCAGGGGCAGGTGGTCGCCGTGTTGCTCGAAGCTACCCACGGGAAGCACGGCGACAGCCGCTCCCCTGCGGCGTTCGTCGCCGGATGTGGCTTGCGTGATCAGAGCGTCCATGATCCCAGCATCCCTCATCGTTCCTGCTCTGATCATGACGCGAACCGGTCACGGATCACATCAAAGTGGTCAGTGAAGGTCGCGACTGCGGGTACGTCGGGGCGGTGAGCTACCGCCTTGGCGACTGCGGCAAGTTCAGCCAATGTCCGTGCCGATCCTGTTTGCGCGACGATGGCCAGCGCCTTGGTGGCGGCCTCGGCTCCGCGCTCTGGCTCGTCGGCTCTGGCGTAGGCGCGGGCCAGCCGGGCGAGGTAGACACTCCGGTCGTTGCGGTAGGCCTGCGGGAGGGTGGCGAGTTCCTTCTCGAAGAGGCTGACCGCGCGCATCGGCTCGCCCAGGTCGATCCAACAGTTCGCGCGCTGGATCTCGATGTAGGTGGGTGTGCAGTACGACGTGTCGATCGCGGTAGCCAGCCCTGTCAGGTTCGGCTCCGAGGCCAGAGTGTGCGCCTCGTCGAACTTGGCGAGTGCGGCCCTGGGGTTGCGCATGAGGGCGTATCCCTGGGCTTCTTGCTGGGCGGCGAGTGCGGTGATCCGGGGCGTCAGTCCGGGGATCCGCTGCGCGGCACGTGCGAGGCCAACGGCCCTTTCGGCGCTCATTCGTGATGTCGCCTGGTTGCTCTTGCGGAACAGTACGTAGGACTGCATGTGGTCGTCGGCGGCCTCCTGCGCCCACTCCATGGACCGGTCCGACCAGTAGGCCGCCGATCGGGAGTCCCCAATATCCTGGAACAGCCAGCCCAGGAACTCGGCTACCCGTGAGCCGACGCGTAACAGCCCTTTCCGCGTGGACCCGTTGGCCGTCTCCAACAGGGTTGCGACGCTCTGCGCGTAGTGCAGCACAAGGGGAAGGGTCTGCCGCGCGCCGAAGAAGTTCGCCCCCTTGTAGTGCTGCGGGAGCTGGCTCTCAATGAGTGCCAGCACGAATTCGGGGTCGGTCGCGTCGTCCGTGATTGGCGTAGCCGACAGGTTGTCCGGTGTCGTATCCCCTGGCAGCCACGTGGGGACGACGTCGGACACGGGCAAGAGGGGCTGTTGGCCGTCGCTCGGCTCCCACTCCCGTCGGGCAAGCCCGAGTAGTCGTCCGGGGATTCGCAGGCCGTCGGCCACGCGCTCGATCACGGTCATGTCCTTCACGACCCGTTGGCCCGACAACACCTCCCCAACCCGGCTCGGTGACATGTCGCAGCGTCGTGCGATCAGCGACGGATACATGCCCGCGCGTGCCTTGACGAGCTGGAAGATCTTGGCGAAGTCACGCTGACGGCATGCCTCGATCATCTGCGCGTCGGCGAGTAATCGCGCCGGAAGCTCCTGCGGTGGTTCGAACTTGGGCATGAGCGGCGCTCCGGGGACGGGCAGTTCGCACGAGTCGATGTGACCTGTCCCACGTGATGTTACCCACGGTGGGTAACCATGCTGGGCTACTTGCCGCACATGTTGGCCACGAGGCTGTTGACCATGCAGTTGCGACAGATGGACGCCACTGGAGCGGTAGCAGTACGGCGATGGTCCCGCCGACCGCAGTGCGTCGGGCTGGCACGCGCCGAGTTGCGTACCACGCTGGCCGGATGGGGGCTCGAAGAGCTCGCCGAGGTCTCGACACTGGTCCTCTCCGAGTTGCTAACGAACGCGGTGCGGCATGCCCATGTCTCTCCGGGGCGAGAGATCGAGACGCGCTTCATGCGCACACGTCGCGGCACGCGCCTTGAGGTCCACGACGCATCCGAGCGGCGTCCAGAAAAGCGCCCGCCAGCGCTGGATGCGGTGAACGGCCGGGGTCTGTCGCTGGTGGCCTCGCTGGCTGACTCGTGGGGCGTAGAGCCACGTGCGGGCGTCGGCAAGGTCGTATGGGCAGAGATCAACGCACCGGAATCTGGAAGGTGATTGTCATGGCGTGTGACCATGCGGAGTCCGCGTTGAAGGTGCGTCGCGGCAGGACGGACGGGCCGGGCCGACCGAACGCGGAGGCGTGCGGGCCTGCTTCGGGGAGGTCGCCACACCCGGCCCCACACCCCCGTCGGGCGTGCGGGGGCCGGGTGTGGCGGCGAGGCCTACCGTGTCACCACCGGTCGATGCCCATGACCCGGGCCGCGTCGTGGATCGCGTTGTAATGCGGGATCGACATGTCGGACTTCTTGTCCTTCGCCGGGAGGTTCCGGTCCGTCCGCCGGAACTCGTCACGTGCTGCGGCTAACAGACTGGTGCCGTAGCCGACCGGCACGTCCTTCTGCCCGTGGATGGGGTGTGACTTGGCCGCCGTCTGGCTTCCGGCCTGCGCCAGGATGCTGCGAGCCTGGTTGTACGCGGCTGCGCTGATCCTCTGCGGGTTGGCCACCACCGCGTGCACACCGGCAGCCACGGGGGCGTTCTCAGCACTCACGGCTGCGGAAGCGGGGACAACGGCCGCGGCGAGTGCCCCAGCGATCACTACTGCCGCGACCCCTGTCCGGACGATGAGCTTCATGCGCTGCCTCTCGGTCTCGACACGATCAGGAAACTGCCGGGGGAGCCTGCCCAGCATCACCTCACGTTGAACAGCGCCCTACAGGTGACGGGCCATCCCGCGTCAGACGGTTCGTACGGGTGCGCGGAGAGCGCAAGGACGCTGGGAGGACGCAGCCGAAACAGGCGGCGGGTCGCGGGCTCGGCGCCTCCCGTCGCGTCCGGAATCGGCGGGATCCTCGACCAGGCCCGAACCGTGGGCAACCAGCCAACTGGCCGCGTTACCAGGCCACATGAAGGCAAGGGAGTTGCTAACGCCTCGCGTAGTCGACGTACCCCTGCCAGTCCACGACGACGCAGGGTTCGTCGCCGACCACCCAGGCGTCGTGGCCGGGCGGGATGATGGTGAAGTCTCCTGGACCCATCACCGTCTCCTCGCCGTCGTCCATGACGATCTTCATATGGCCCGAGATGGTGTATCCGGTGTGGGCGGCCTGGCAGCTCTCGGTCTGGGCGATCGGTTTGACGTGCTTGGACCACTGCCAGCCGGGTTGGAAGGTGGCCCGCCCGACGGCGCCGCCGCCTTCGATGTTGACGAGTTCCAGCTGCCCCTTGCCCTCTTCGAAGGGGCGCACCTCGTCAGGTGAGTCAAGGCTCTTGTTGACTAGACCGGACATGAGGCTTCGCTTCCTCTGGCCTACCGGCTCCGTACAACACCCAGAGTATGCGATATCGGAAATCCGGGCTCTTGCGCCGCAGGCGGCAGGGCGGCGGTCCGGCCATTGACCTGAACCGTGGTTCAGGTCCTACGTTCGGGGTGTCAGCGATCGGTACTGCGAGTAGGGCGGTGGACGGTGGTTTTCACGGAGGCGGAGCGGGCGTATCTGGCGGGGCAGGGCCTGGGAAGGCTCGCCACCGTGGGACGGGATGGTGGGCCGCAGGTGCGGCCGGTCGGTTTTCGGTGCAATACCGACGGGACGGTCGACATCGGCGGCCCCAGGCTGAGTAGCAGCCAGAAATGGCGGAACGCCCAGGCCAATCCACACGTGGCCTTCGTCGTGGACGACATGACGCCGGACGAGCCGGGCGCCGTGAAACCGGGCTGGGGGCGGGGCGTGGAGATCCGGGGCCGCGCAGAGCTGCTGACCGGTGTCGAGCCGCCGCTCGCACCGGACTTCTTCAGCGACGAGATCATCCGCGTCCACCCCGAACGCGTCATCAGCTGGCACATCAACTCCGGGGAGTTCGAGTCCCGGAACCTGGGGTAGCCGCCCGGGCCGCGGTGGGGGCGTCCTAAGGTGATCTCATGAAGGCAGTGCGTTACGCCCCGTCATCACACACTCCCAAGGTGGCCCTCGTCGCCTCGATCTGCGGCTCGGTGGCGCTGCCCGCAGACATCGGCGACTGGCAGCGTCTGGCGGCCTCGGCCGCGATCGGTGGGGTCGCCGCTCTGGCCGCCCGGTGCTGTACGTGGTGGCAACTGCGGGACTGAGACCGGCGGTTACTCGCCGTCCCGGTGCGGCAGTCTGACCACGACCAGTGAGACGCCTGCCAGGAGGATATCGCGGGCGGCGGAGTCCAGGCCGTTCCAGGCCTTCGACTGCCACATGGCGAACCACTCGCCGCCGATCGCGACGAAGCCCGCGCCGAACAGCAGCAGCACCATCACCAGGCCCAGCGTGCTGGCGGCACGGGCGCGGGCGAGGTCGCCGTCGCGCACAAGTGCGCGGGTCCACAGCGCCGTTGCGGCGATCAGGACGACCGCGCTGAGCGTCTCCCAGGCGATGATGGCCACATAGGCGGTGTCCGCGACCGCGTGCGACGTGATCGCCCGCCACATCAGCGTCTTGTCGTGGAACGTGGTGTCCATCGCGAAGACATGCCGTACGAACTGCTGGTTGGTGCCGAAGTCGGTGATGTTCCCGAACGCCACCAGCGCCATGTACAGCGCCACCGTACCGGTCACCGCCGTCGCCGCGGCGGGCAGACCGCCCAGCGTCCGCAGCACGCCCCGCCGACCACTCCCCGTCATCACGGTGTTTCCCCTCCTACGGCATACTTCCCCGCTGACATGTCCCCACCAGGATGAAGGCTGGCACACGGATGACTACGGTAACCACCCGTACCCAGGTCGTGGTCATCGGTGCCGGGCCCGCCGGGCTCAGCACGGCGAACCTGCTGCGCCAGCGGGGCGTTGACTGCGTCGTGCTGGAGGCGCGCAGCCGGGAGTTCATCGAGCGGCATCCACGCGCCGGGTTCCTTGAGGAGTGGGCGGTACGCGAACTGGAGCGGTACGGACTGGCCGGGCGGCTGCTCCGACAGGCTGGCCGGCACGGCTCGTTCGAGTTCCGCTTCGATGCGCGGCGGCACCACATCCACTACGCGCGGCTGACCGGGCAGCACCATTTCGTCTATCCGCAGCAGGAGTTGGTGACCGACCTGGTCGCCCACTACGCCGATGTGCTCGGCGGCGACATCCGGTTCGAGGTCGACGACGTGCGACTGCACGACCTCACCACCGAGCGCCCTTTCGTCACGTACACCGATCCGGACACCGGCGGGCGGCACCGCGTCGAGTGCGCGTACATCGCTGGTTGCGACGGTGCGCGCGGGGTCTGCCGACGCCACATACCGGCGCACGAGAGCGTGTTCGCCAGCCGTGACTACGGCATCGGCTGGCTGGCGCTGCTGGTCGAGGCGCCGCCCTCCGCCGAGGGGGTCGTCTTCGGCATCCACCCGCGCGGCTTCGCCGCCCATATGGCCCGCACTCCGCGGATCACCCGCTTCTACCTCCAGTGCCCGTCCGGTGACGACGCGGCGAACTGGAGCCACGAGCGTGTCTGGCGGGAACTGCACACCCGGCTGGCGGTGCCGGGCGCACCGATCGCCGAGGGCCGGATCGTCGAACGGCAGGTGCTCGACATGCACAACTACGTCGTGGAGCCGATGTCGTACGGCAGGCTCCACCTCGCCGGGGACAGCGCGCACCTGGTGGCACCGATCGGCGCCAAGGGCATGAACCTCGCGCTCCATGACGCGTTCGCGCTCAGCTCGGCGCTCACCGCGCGGCTGCGGGACGGCGACGGGTCCGGGCTTGCCGGGTACTCGGCGCGGTGCCTACGTCGGGTGTGGCAGTACCAGGAGTTCTCGCAGTGGTTCGCCGACGTGCTGCACGGGGCGACGGACCCCGACCCCTTCCAGGCCCGTATCGCCGAAGCACGGCTGCGGCGGCTGCTGGACTCCCCGGCCGCCGCCACGGCGTTCTGCGAGCTGTACATCGGCCGGCTCGCCGGCTGAGCGCGGGGTCACACCGCTGGCCTGCGGTCCTCCACCGCCACCCGGCCCTTCCTGATGGTGGCCAGCCGGGGTGCGCGGCGGGCGACCGCCGAGTCATGGGTGACCACCACGAACGTCAGCCCCTGCTCCCGCCACAGCCGTTCCAGCAGGCCCATCACCTCGTCCCGGTCCGCCGCGTCGAGATCACCGGTCGGTTCGTCGGCGAGCAGCACCCTGGGCCGCTTCACCAGCGCCCGGGCCACCGCCACCCGTTGCCGTTGGCTGCCGGACAGCGCGGCGGGCAGGGCGCCGCGGTGTTCCGCCAGGCCCACCGACTCCAGTGCCCCGGTGGCCTGTTGGCGGCGTTGCGCCGCGCTCAGGCCCAGCGGGACCAGGGCCGTCTCGACGTTCTCCAGGGCGGTGAGGGAAGGGATGAGGTTGCCGGTGCGGAACACGAACCCGATGCTCTCGCTGCGCAGTTGAGTCAGCCGCGCCTCGGGCAGCAGGGCGAGGTCGGTGCCGTCGAGTTCGACGCTGCCCTCGGTGGGGCGGTCCAGGCCGCCGAGCATCTGGAGCAGGGTGGTCTTGCCGCCGCCCGCGGGTCCCTGGATGACGAGTTGACCGCCGTCCTCGATCACCAGGTCGACGCCGGTCAGGGCGTCGATGGTCTCGCCGCCGCGACGGTAGCGCTTGGTGACACCGGTCAGTGTGTACATGCCTCGTTCCGTGGGGTGTGGGGGTTCGGTGGGTTACTCGACGCGGTGCAGGGCGTCCGCGGGCCGCAGCCGGGAGACCCGCCAGCCGCCGACGCCCGCCGCGACCAGGCCGCCGCCGACGGCGAGGGCGGCGGCGACCATGACGGTGGTGGCGTTGACGGGGGCGGTCAGCGCGATGTGCGGCAGCCTGTCGGCGCTGCCCACCCTGGCGGTGAGCATGGGGCTGGCGGTTGTGAGGGCGTACGCCGCCGCCAGGCCGAGCGTGATGCCGAGGGCGCCGCCGATCAGGCCGTTGACCAGTGCCTCGCCCACCACCTGCCGGACGACCCGGCCGCTGCTCCAGCCCAGCGCGCGCAGCGTGCCGAACTCGCGGGTCCGGCGCCCGACCGCGGACCAGGTGAGCAGTCCGGCCGCCAGGAACGCGGCGGCCAGCACGGTCGCGGAGAGCCAACTCCCCACGGTCGAGGCGAGGTTGGACGCGGTGGACAGCGATCCGGTGACGTGGGCGGCGAGTTCGGCCGAGGTGGTGACACGGATGCCCGGAACGTTGTGCTGGATGGCCGACTTGGCGGTGCCGACGTGCCCGGGGTCGGTGGCCCTGACGTAGACCGTGCTGACCTTGCCGGGGGCGTTGGCGAGGGCCTGGGCCTGATGCAGCGGTAGGTAGACATCGGCGGTCGGATCCGCGGCGGTGGCGATTCCGATGACCTTGAAGGTGCTGCCGTGCACGGTGAGCGCCGTGCCCACGGACAGGCTGGTGCGCCGGGCGTAGTCGCGGTCCACCACGGCGACCTTGTCGTCGGTCTGCTTGGCGCTGAAGCCCGTACCGCTGGTGATCGTGACGGCGGTCAGCGGTCCGATGCCGGGGTGGGAGACGTCGACGCCGTACGCGCGGTAGTCGTCGGCGGTGGCCTGGCCGCCGCCCCGCGCGGCGCCGGCGGAGTGCCCGGCGGTGACGCCGCCGTAGCCGCCGAAGCCGTGCTGGCCGTTGATCTCGCCGGTGCTGTCGGCGCCGGCCGGGAGCGACTGGCCGCGCCCCCGGGAGTCGTGGCCGCCGCCCTTGACGATCCGCAGGCCGAGGCCGCCCGCCGCGTCGGCCACACCGCTCTGCCCGCGCACCCGGCTGACCACGGAGGAGTCCAGCGACTGGCCGCCCTGGACCGTCACGTGGTCGTCGCCCTCGGCCGGACCGGCGGGGTGCGCGGTGAAGTCGGCCTTGGGCGGGGAGGCCGCCGGGGTGACGGTCAGGTCGGTGCCGCGGCCGTAGAGCGACTGGACGACCTGGCCCTTCGCCTGCCCGGTACCGGTCGCGACGGAGGAGACGGTGACCACCAGACCGGTGCCGAGGGCGAGCCCCAGGGCGATGGCGAACGCCGCCCGCGCGCGGCGGCGCAGCTCACGCCGTAGGTAGGTGAAGAACATCCGGCCCTCGCCGTCGGCGCCCCGCGAGCGGAGACATGGGGAGACTGACGGCGAAATGGTAGGAACCGGCCGTTAGGGCTCTCTGAGTCCCGTATGAAACAGGCATGAGAATGCCCCTGGAGCGTACGCTCCAGGGGCACCTCGGCGGCACGGGTGCGGGGCGTCGCCCCGCCGGTGCCGACCGGTCGCGGTCGTTCGGCGCCGCCGGGAGGGCTACAGCGCGCTGCCCGCCTTCCAGTTCGACCAGGACATGTTCCAGCCGTTGAGGCCGTTGTCGGGGGCGATGGTGCTGTCGTGGGAGTTCTTCACCACGACCAGGTCGCCGACCTGGGAGTGGTTGTAGAACCACGACGCGTCCGTGCCCGGGTCGCCGCCGCCGCGTACGTCGTCGAGGCCGATGCAGCCGTGGCTGGTGGCACTGGAGCCGAAGATGGACTTGTCGGACCAGTAGTTGCCGTGGATGAACGTGCCCGAGTTGCTCAGCCGCATGGCGTGCGGCACGTCCGGAATGTCGTACTCACCGCCGAAGCCGACCGTCTTGCCGTCCATCCGGGTCGTCTCGAACCTCTCCGAGATCACCATCTGCCCGTTGTACGTGGTGTGTTCGGGGCTGCCGGTGGACACCGGGATGCTCTTGATGGTCTTGCCGTCCCGAACCACCGTCATGGTCTGGGTGTTCACATCGACCGTGGAGACCTGGGAGTGACCGACCTTGAACGTGACGGTCTTGTTCTGGACACCGCTGATCCCCTTGGCGCCCCGCACGTTGTCCAGGTCCAGCTTGAGGGTGACGGTGGAACCGGCCTTCCAGTAGTCCTGCGGGCGGAAGTCCAACCGCTGGTCGCCGAACCAGTGGCCGACCACCTGCTGGCCGCTGCTGGAGCTGACCTTGATGTGGGACTGGACGTCCTTCTTGTCGGTGATCGCCTTGTCGAAGTTGATCGAGACCGGCATGCCCACGCCGACGGTGGAGCTGTCGTCCGGCGTGTAGTACGCGATGAAGCTGTTCGCCTGGGAGACCGTGGTGAACGTCGAGTTGGCGGTGGCCGGGCGGTTGTCGGCGTCCTTGGCGGCGGCCGTGATCTTGTACGCGGTGGCCCGGGCCAGTTGGCCGTCCGGCTTCCAGCTCTTGCCGTCGGCGGATATCTTGCCGGGCACCGTCTTGCCGCCGTTGACCTCGGCCATGGACACCTTGGTGAGCGTGCCGTCGCTCACCGCGACCTTGGCGTCGTTGTTGATGCCGACGTTCGTCGCCTTGTCCTTGGGTGAGATGGCGATCTTGGCGGTCGAGGCGTCCTTGGCGGCGGCCGCGTCCACCGCGGCCGTCTTCGACTCCGCGGAACCGGACCCCCCGCACGCGGTGAGCAGCAGCGCACCGCCGACCACCACGGACACCGCGGCCAGCCCACGGCGCGCACCGCGCCCGCGGTGCTGCTCAGGGGTGACACCGGTACCGCTCTGCGGCGACTTCACACGTATCTCCATCCGTTAATACGTCTCGTACGAATGGAGACACCTACCCCCCTTAAGTCCGTTCCGCCCCCCAAGGCACTGTGAGGAATGCCACGTTCCGGGACAACCCGGGGGCCGTCCCGGAACGGGTCGCTACTCCTCGTCCATCTCCCCCTCGTACAGGTCCCAGTCGTCGGCGTCCGGGTCGTACTCGGTGTGCGCGCTGCTCCATGACGCCTGTACGAGCTCGATCCCGGAGACGCCGTTGACCAGGCCGAACGGATCGATGAGATAGGCCAGCGCCTCGGCCTCGTCACGTTGTACGGCGTCCCTGGCGTGGGCGCGCTCGTCCTCCGGCATGAACTCGTCGCCGTCGATCTGCTCCACCGCGGCCCGGGTCAGCTCCTCGCTGTCGGTGATCTCCATGACCAGGTCCACCTGGAGCCGGATGTACCGGGCCGGGGTCTCGTCGGTGCCGCTGCTGTCGTACTCCGTAGTCATGCGACGGAGAGTAGGCGGAGTGGCAGCGGAGCGTGGTCGGACACGGCGAACGGAGCCGGGTATCACCACGGCACTTTTCCGCGGTCGGGAAATCTCACTACCATCGGTGCCCACGGTGAAGTCACCGTATTCGCAAGGGGGTTCCATGGCCTCGCGCCGATCGCTCACCACCACCACGGCCGTCGCGGGCGGGCTGCTCGCCGCCCTCTGTTTCGTCCCCTCGGCGTCGGCGACAGGGCCTGCCCGGCCGGGGGTCACGCGTCATCACGTGGCCACCGCACACACCACCGCCCTGGGTGAGCGCAGGTCGGCGGACACCATGAACCTGGCGGACACCGGGAGCGTCGACACGACGCCGTACCTGGTGGGCGGCACGACGTTCCTCGCCGCCGGCGCGGGGCTGCTCGTCGCCTCGCGGCGGCGGGCCGCTTCGCTTCCCGTGGGGTAGGCCTTCGCCGCGCGGTGCGTCCGGCACCGCCGGGACACTTGAGCGGCGACTGCTCGTCCTGGTCGGCGGCTGCTCGTCGTCGCGGCGGCAGGAGGTTCCCCTCGCGACGACGAGCGACGCCCACTACGCCAGCGGGCCGGTCACCGACTCCGCGGCGCGGACCAGTCCGCCGGAGCGGACGAAGGCCTCCGCGGCGGCCAGGTCCGGGGCCAGGAAGCGGTCTTCGCCGGGGCCCTGGACACCCGCCTCGCGGGTGGCCGCGACCACCGCGCGGGAGGCGGGCGCCGCGGCCAACCCCGTACCGGCGTGCTCACGCAGTTCGATCGCGCGGGTCGCCGCGACCAGCTCGACCGCCAGGATGCGGGTGAGGTTGTCGATGGAGTGCCGCAGCTTGCGCGCTGCGGACCAGCCCATCGAGACGTGGTCCTCCTGCATCGCCGACGACGGGATGGAGTCGGCGGACGCGGGGTTCGCCAGCCGCTTGTTCTCGCTGACCAGCGCGGCCTGCGTGTACTGGGCGATCATCAGGCCCGAGTCGACGCCCGGGTCGTCGGCGAGGAACGGCGGCAGACCGTGCGAACGGTTCTTGTCCAGCAGCCGGTCGGTTCGGCGCTCGGCTATCGAGCCCAGGTCGGCCGCGGCGATCGCGAGGAAGTCGAGCACGTAACCCACCGGCGCGCCATGGAAGTTGCCGTTGGACTCCACGCGACCGTCCGGCAGAACGACCGGGTTGTCGACCGCGGCCGCCAACTCCCGTTCCGCCACCAGCAGGGCGTGCGCGAGGGTGTCCCGTCCGGCACCGGCGACCTGCGGCGCGCAGCGCACCGAGTACGCGTCCTGCACGCGCGGCGCCGCCGACTCCCCGGCGAAGCCACTCTGGTGGTGTCCGGTCAGCCCGGAACCGGCCAGGACGCGGCGCATGTTCTCGGCGCTGGCCGCCTGCCCGGGGTGCGGGCGGATAGCGTGCAGTTCGGGTGCCAGCACCTTGTCGGTGCCGAGCAGCGCCTCCAGCGACAGGGCGGCGGTGATGTCGGCGGAGGTGAACAGAGCGGCCAGGTCGGAGCAGGCCATCAGCAGCATGCCGAGCATGCCGTCGGTGCCGTTGAGCAGCGCCAGGCCCTCCTTCTCACGCAGCTCCACCGGCTCGATGCCGTGCTCCGCGAGCAGTTCGCCGGACGGCCGGACGACACCGTCCGGACCCTCGGCGTCGCCCTCGCCCATCAGGGTGAGCGCGCAGTGCGACAGCGGCGCGAGGTCGCCGGAGCAGCCCAGCGAGCCGTACTCATGGACAACGGGCGTGATCCCCGCGTTCAGCAGCGCCGCCAGCGTCTCGGCAACCACCGGCCGTACGCCGGTGTGCCCGGACGCCAGCGTCTTCAGCCGCAGGAACATCAGCGCCCGTACCACCTCGCGCTCCACCCGCGGGCCCATGCCCGCGGCGTGCGAGCGGACGATGGAGCGCTGTAGCTGGGCCCGCAGATCGGGGCCGATGTGCATGACGGCGAGGGCGCCGAAGCCGGTGGAGACCCCGTAGACCGGATCCGGCTTGGCGGCCAGCGCGTCAACGACCGCGCGCGAGGCGGCGATTCCGGCCAGTGCCTGCTGTGACAGCTCGACCCTGGCCGCGCCACGGGCCACGGCCAGCACGTCGTCCGCGGTTGTCCCGGACGGCCCCAAGACCACGTTGTGCATATCCATATTCATGCACCCTAAAGACTGAATCGCTAGCTGTCACGAGTCGTTCTGCCGGCGGCCGCGAAAACTGCGTCGCTCGGCGGGGGTGCGGGGCGGCGCGTCGGCCAGCTCGGCCACAGCTCGCCCGGCGACCACGGGCTTGGTGGAGCGGTCCGCCTTGGCGCGGTACTGGGCCGCGTCGGCCAGCCGGAACAGCCGCCGGGCGGTGCGCACCGGACCGGCGTCGGTGTCCGTGGAGGCGATGCCGACGGCCACCCCGTCGCCCAGGCCCAGCCAGCGGGCCCGGGCGCACAGCTCCTCCGCGGCCCGCTCCACGTCGGCCGCGCTGGCGCCCTCCACCAGCAGGCAGAACTCGTCGCCGCCGAGCCGGGCGGCAACGCTGCCGGGCAGCCGCGCGCCGCACATCGACAGCGCCGAGCCGAAGCCCACCAGCAACCGGTCGCCGACCTCGTGGCCGAGGCTGTCGTTGACCCGCTTCAGCCCGTTGAGGTCGCAGACCACCAGGCTCACCACGGCGCCCCGCTCCCGGTGCCGGGCCAGCGCCTCGTCCAGCCGGGTGTCCACCGCGCGGCGGTTGGCCAGGCCGGTCAGCGGGTCGGTGAAGGCCAGCCGACGCACCTCCTCAAGGCGCTCGGTCTGCGCCACACCGGCGGCGATCACCGCCGCCAGCACGGTCGCGAAGTCGGCTTCCGCCCGGCCGAACACCGGCGCGTCGGTGTGCCGGGTGACGTACAGCTCGCCCCAGGCCCGGTGGTGCAGCACGATCGGCGCGACTATGCAGCAGCCGCGGCCCCTGCGGCTCAGGTCGGCCATCCGCTGGTGCTCGTAAGAGCCGGTGCGGGCGTACCGGCCGTGGACGGTCTCCACCCAGGCGTGCGGCTCGCCCCCGTTGGCCCACTCGCGGCGCAGGTACTCGACGACGTCCGGGAAGTCGCGTATGGGGTAGGTCTCGTGCTCCGGGAGCGGTTCCTCGCCGGGGGCGAGGTCGCCGTCGTTGACCAGGACACGCAGCCAGCCGGGGTCGCGCTCCCAGACCGAGAGGGCGGCGAACGAGCCGCCCAGGGCGGTGCGCGCGCGCCCTATCGACGCGCGCGCCACGTCCAACGGGGTCTGCGCGGTGGCCACCGCCTGGGCAATCCCGACTACGGCCATCAACCGGTGGTTGGCATTGGCCTCTTCGCCCATCCTTCCGCCTCTTCGCTCGCGCTGGCGTTGGGGGCTTCCCGCGTCCGGTGCGCTTCGTTGCGGCTTTGTTGGGGCCAGCCTCGCACTGCTTCCCGCCACGGGCGCGTTCGCGCTGGCGTTTGGGGGTTTACCCACCGCTCGCCCGCTTTTCCCTCCGCCTTGGCGTGCCGTTGCGCACGGCGGGCGGATCCGCGCGCCCCTTCCGCAGCGCACCGCGACAGGGGGCGTGCCGGGTTCCCCCGAACGCGGGCGGAGCGAGGAGACACCCCGGCACGCCCCGGCCCGAAGCCAACCGCGCCGACGGCAGGCGAAGCCCGACGGCGAACGGCCGAGCGGGCGTAAACCCCAAAAGCCCCTACGCTCCGGGCCACTCCGGCCGACGGCGCTCGTTGAAGGCGCGGACGCCTTCGGCGCGGTCGGCGGAGAAGGCGACCGAGCGCCAGGCCGCGTCCTCCACCTCAAGACCCTCGCGCAGGCCGAGGCCCTGGCCCAGCCGCAGCGCGCGCTTGGCGGCGCGCAGCCCCACCGGGGAGTTCGCGGCGATGCGTTCCGCCAGCGCCAGCGCGTCCTCGCGGTCCCTGCCCTGCTCGGTCAGCACGTCGACCAGGCCCAGTGCGGCGGCCTCCTCGGCGCCCACCCGGCGCGCGGTGAAGACCAGCTCGGCGGCGCGGGCGGCACCGACCCGGCGCGGAAGCAGCTGTGTACCGCCGCCGCCCGGGATGACGCCGACCGACACCTCCGGAAGTCCGACCTCCGCCGTCGCGTCCGCCACGATCACATCGCAGGACAGCGCGAGTTCGAACCCGCCGCCCAGCGCGAAGCCGTGCACCGCGGCGATCGTCGGCATCGGCAGCTCAAGGACGCCGGTGTACGCGGCGCGGGCCACCGGGCGCTGCCGGACCAACTCGGCGTCGGTGAGCGAGTTGCGTTCCTTCAGGTCGGCGCCCACGCAGAACGCCCGTTCATGCGTGGAGGTCAGCACCACCGCCCGTACGTCCTGGTCGGCGGCGAGCGCCGCGCAAGCCTCGGTAAGGCTGCGTGCCATCTGGGTGGAGATGGCGTTCATCGCCTTCACCCGGTCCAGCACCAGCTCGGCGACGTGCGCGCCGTGCGCCCGCACGGCCACCCATTCCCCGTACCTCTGCTCCGTCATACGTCCGCCCTCCCGGCCCGAGGTGTTAACGATCGTAAACGGGAGGATCATTTCAGGGAACGCTCCGCGGGTCACCCCCGAACACGCACCGAGCCGCGGCGCGCCCATGCGCGCCGCGGGCGCCCCTCACTCCCTGCGTGACAGCAGCCACGGCTCCACGACGCCGAGCCCGCGGACCGGGCGGCGCCACATCGGCTGCAACGCGAAGCGGTACTTCTCGTCCTCCGACGCGTCCGCCTCGGACACCGGCGCCTCGCCGGAGGCGCCCAGCGCCTCGGCGAACTCGCCGTCCACCAGGACCGCGTCCCGGGGCGCTATCGAGGTCAGCCTGCTCGCCAGGTTCACCGTCGTACCGAACACATCGCCCATCCGGGTCGTCACCGTCCCGAAGGCCATGCCGACCCGCAGCGCGGGCATCGTCTCGTCGCCGGTCATGGTCTCGATCAGCCGCAGCCCGATCTCGGCGGCGACCCCGGGATCGTCGGCCACGAACAACACCTCGTCGCCGAGCGTCTTGATCAGCCGCCCGCCGTGGGCGGCCACCAGGTCCGCGGAGGTGGTCTCGAACGCCTCCACCAGCTCGCCCAGTTCCTCCTCTTCCAGGCGGCGGGTGAGCCGGGTGAACCCGACCAGGTCGGCGAAGCCCACGGCCAGCCGGCGGCTGACCGCTTCCTCGTCGTCGGCCCGGGCGATGCGGCTGGTGGCGGCGGCGAGCTGACGCCGCCACACGTAGACCAGGAACTCCTCAAGCTCCGGCAGCAGCAGTTCGACCAGCGGGTAGGCCACCTCGGCCCGGGTCATCCCCGGCTCCGGCGGCTCGGTGAGACCCTCCAGGAAGGAGTCGGTCTGCCAGTCGGCCAACCGGGCCGTGGTCTGGCCGGTGGACCGGGCCACCTGCACCGCCATCGACTCGCTGAGCAGCCCGGCCTCCACCAGACCGGCGAGCCGCCGCAGCGCCAGCACATCGGCCTCGGTGAGCGCCTTGGCCTGGCCGATGTCGGCGAAGCCCATCGCCCGCCAGAAGCGCGACGCCAACTCCATCGAGACACCGGCGCTGCGCGCCGCCTGGAAGGGCGTGTAGTGGCGTTCGGCGCCCAGGATCATCTGCTCCAGGCGCAACGCCAGCGGATTCTCCCCGCTCACCGCCTCGGCCGGCTCAGCCGCCTCGGCCGCTTCAGCCACTTCGGCCGACTCAGCCGCCTCCTGCTCGGCCCGCTCGTCCGGCGTCGCCTGCTCGTCCGGCGTCGCCCGCTCGTCGAACGCCTCCTGCCCGCCCGCGTCCGCTGGTCCTCGACCGCCCGGCGGTTCCGGCGAGCCGGAGTCACCGGCCGCGTGGTGCGGCGAGTTCGCCGCGTCGTCCGCGCTCACCGGCCGCCCCCTGCCTGATCCCTGATCACTGCCCTTCCGATCACTGGGGTCCCGGACACCGTGACGGCTGACGCCGCGAGCCCTGGGGAACGTCCCGTCAACAATACGGCAGTGTGCCGTAGCTCACGCTCGCACCACCGCGCGAGGCACCGCCGTCGGCCATCCGGCGCACCGTCACCGCTCGTCTCCCCGGTCGCGTTCCGCGTCGTAGCCCGCCACCGGCCGTATGTGCACCACATCGCCCGCGCCGACCGGCTCCTGCCGTCCCCCGGCGGAAATCACCAGCCTCCCGTCGGAGTCCACCGCCACCGCCTCGCCGACCAGTTCGCGCCCACCGGGCAGTTCGGCCCGAACAGTGCGGCCGAGGGTCGCGCATCCGGCCGCGTACGCCTCCTGGAGACGGCACTCGTGCGGATCGCCGTCCACCGCCCGCCACCGCCCGTACCACTCGGCGACCGAGCGCAGCACGGCCCGCAGCAGCGGGTCGCGGTCCAGCACCGGCGCACCGGCCAGGGCGAGCGAGGCGGCGGTGGGCACCGGCAGTTCGTCCTCGCGCAGGCTGACGTTGAGCCCGACGCCGATGACCAGCCCGGTGTCGTCGGCCCGCTCGGCCAGGATCCCGGCGGCCTTGCGCTCCTCGCCGCCGACCGACACCAGCAGGTCGTTGGGCCACTTCAGCGCGGTGTCGACGCCCGCCGTACGGGACACGGCGGCGGCGGTGGCCACCCCGGCGAGCAGCGGCAGCCACCCCCACCGGTCCACTGGCACCGCCGGCCTGCCGTCCGGCGTCGGCTGGCCGGGCCGGAGCAGTATGGAGAAGAACAGACCGGAGCGGGCGGGCGCCGTCCAACGGCGTTCCAGGCGGCCGCGCCCCGCGGACTGCCCCTCGGCCACCAGCACCGCGCCCTCGGCGGCGCCCGCCTTGGCGCGGGCCACCAGGTCGCTGTTGGTGGAGCCGGTGTCGGCGACCACGTCCAACGCGGTCCACAGGCCCGGCGAGGTGAGCAGCGCGCGGCGCAACGTGGACTCGTTGAGCGGCGGCCGCTCCAGGTCCGACCAGCGGTTTGAGGAGGTCATACCCGCAGCCTAGGGGGCGCGCCTGCGCAGTGTGTCCAACGCCGCAGTGCCCACCGCGCACCCGCGCCGTTACGCTACGACAGCGTTACCCGCCAGTCACCTGTGCCCGTACGAACCCTTCGACGAGACACCGACGAGAGCAGGAGAGCCGCCTGAGATGGCCGAGCCGGAGAACGCCCCGGAATCCGGGGTAAGCAGTCACACCACCGCTGGCAAGTTGGCGGACCTGCGCCGTCGCATTGAGCAGGCCACCCACGCGGGCTCCGAGCGGGCGGTGGAGAAGCAGCACGCCAAGGGCAAGCTGACCGCGCGTGAGCGGGTCACCATGCTGCTGGACGAAGGCTCGTTCGTGGAGTTGGACGAGTTCGCCCGGCACCGCTCCACCAACTTCGGACTGGAGAAGAACCGTCCGTACGGCGACGGTGTGGTCACCGGTTACGGCACCGTGGACGGCCGTCCGGTGGCGGTGTTCTCCCAGGACTTCACGGTCTTCGGCGGTGCGCTCGGCGAGGTGTTCGGCGAGAAGATCGTCAAGGTGATGGACTTCGCGCTGAAGACCGGCTGCCCGGTCATCGGCATCAACGACTCCGGCGGCGCACGCATCCAGGAGGGCGTGGCCTCGCTGGGCATGTACGGCGAGATCTTCCGGCGCAACACCCATGCGTCGGGCGTGATTCCGCAGATCTCGCTGATCATGGGGCCGTGCGCGGGCGGTGCGGTGTACTCGCCCGCGATCACCGACTTCGTGGTGATGGTCGACCAGACCTCGCACATGTTCATCACCGGGCCCGACGTCATCAAGACGGTCACCGGAGAGGACGTCGGCTTCGAGGAGTTGGGCGGCGCCCGCAGCCACAGCACCAAGTCCGGCAACGCGCACCACATGGCGGCCGACGAGAAGGACGCCATCGAGTTCGTCAAGGCGCTGCTGGCGTACCTGCCGAGCAACAACCTCCAGGAACCGCCGGCGTTCGCCGAGGAGGCCGACCTGACGGTCACCGACGCGGACCTGGAGCTGGACACGCTGATCCCGGACTCCGCCAACCAGCCGTACGACATGCACACGGTCTTCGAGCACGTGCTGGACGACGGCGAGTTCCTGGAGACGCAGGCGCTGTTCGCGCCGAACATCCTCACCGGCTTCGGGCGGGTCGAGGGCCATCCGGTCGGGGTGGTGGGCAACCAGCCGATGCAGTTCGCCGGTTGCCTGGACATCGACGCCTCCGAGAAGGCGGCGCGCTTCGTCCGCACCTGCGACAGCTTCAACATCCCGGTGCTGACCTTCGTGGACGTGCCCGGCTTCCTGCCCGGTACCGACCAGGAGTGGAACGGCATCATCCGGCGCGGCGCCAAGCTGATCTTCGCGTACGCGGAGGCGACGGTCCCGCTGATCACGGTGATCACGCGCAAGGCGTACGGCGGCGCTTACGACGTCATGGGCTCCAAGCACCTCGGCGCGGACCTCAACCTGGCGTGGCCCACCGCCCAGATCGCGGTGATGGGCGCCCAGGGCGCGGTCAACATCCTGCACCGGCGCAGCCTGGCGGAGGCCGCCGACCCGGACGCGCTGCGCCAGGACTTGATCACCGAGTACGAGGACACGCTGCTCAACCCGTACATCGCGGCCGAGCGCGGTTATGTGGACGCGGTCATCCCGCCGTCCGAGACCCGCGGCCACATCGTCAAGGCGCTGCGGACGCTGCGCAACAAGCGCGAGAGCCTGCCGCCCAAGAAGCACGGCAACATCCCGCTGTAACTTCCGCCGCGAGAAGGGCCGTTGATCGTGATCAAGGTCGTAAGGGGCAATCCGACCCCCGAGGAGCTGGCCGCCGCGCTGGCGGTGGTACAGGCGCGCGCGGCGGCCGTCCCAGGCGGGACGGGCGGCGCGCGCCCGCTGAACGCCTGGGCCGACCCGGCGCGCAACATCACGCTGCGCCGAATGCCGCGGCCAGGCCCGACGGCCTGGCGCAGCACGTACTGGCCGGCCTGACCGCGGGGCCGCCGCCGGGGCCGGTCCCAGGGCCGGTCCCGGGCTGACTACCCTGATGCCCATGACCCCTGCGCGTCCCCTCGTCCTCGCCTCCGCCTCCCCCGCCCGCCTGGGCCTGCTCAAGCAGGCCGGGCTGGACCCGAAGGTCGTGGTCAGCGGGGTCGACGAGGACGCCATCAGCGCGCCGACCCCGGGCGAACTGGCCCGGGTGCTGGCCGAGGCCAAGGCGGCCGCGGTGGCGGACGGGCTGACCGGCGGCGAACTCGTCGTCGGCTGCGACTCGGTGCTGGACCTCGACGGCCGCGCGCTGGGCAAGCCGCTGGACGCCGCCGACGCCATGGCCCGCTGGCAGGCCATGCGTGGCCGCACCGGCGTGCTGCGCACCGGGCACTGCGTGATCGACACCGCGAGCGGCAGGCAGGTCAGCGAGACGGCCTCAACGACCGTACGGTTCGGCTCGCCGGACGACGCAGAGATCGAGGCGTACGTGGCCAGCGGCGAACCGCTCTATGTGGCGGGCGCGTTCACCCTGGACGGCCGCTCGGCCCCGTTCATCGAGGGCATCGACGGCGACCCGGGCAATGTGATCGGCCTCTCGCTGCCGCTGCTGCGGCGGCTGCTGTCCCAACTGGGCGTTCGCATCACGGACTTGTGGGGCTAGCGGTTCCACCGCCCTCTGGTGCCGCGCCGTTTCGCGGCGCACCCAGCTCGGCGTAGAGCACGAGTGTCGCCACCACCAGCCCGAGCGTCACCATCATCGCGACGAACGCCAGCCACCCGACCATCCCCACCACGGCCGCGCCGAGCACGCAGTGCAGCACCGCGCAGACCACCAGCGCGATCCGGGCGAACCGTCCGGGCGAGCGGTCGACGATCGCCGCCCGCACCGCTATCGCCGCACAGCAGAGCAGGAACAGCGCGAAGGCCGCCCCCGCGGCGAACGCCCCGGTCGACATGGCGCCGGGCGCCAGCCCGCCGAGCGACATGCTTTGACGTTTCACCGCCAACCCGAGCACGAGGTTGACGAACGCGATGACGACCGCCTCGATGACCAGCACGCCCGCCGCGACCGCCGCCACCGGTCTGCGCATCCTCCCCCACCTCCCCAAGGGCGCCGGGTTCGAGCCCTTCGCCCCACTCGTTACCGCCGGTATCGACGAAACCGACGCTACTAACGGGTAATGGTCCGGACAAGAGTCGTGCGCTAGGGGGTCTCAGGGGCTGCGCCGCCGTCAGCCTGGCGTGCGCCAACACCCGGCAAACTTTCCGCCCCGGAGTCGTGGAGTTCCCACAAAGAAATCGCGCCACATCCCATGTCCCGGCGCATCGCGCCAACCCTGCCACAGGGCCGGTGATCAGTGGCGAAACACGGGCGTACCTTGGTGCGACAAGGGTCAAAGCGTCCTCCGGGAACGTGGCACCACCCTGCGTGTGGGCAAGGTCACCCATAGGGGTGGCTCGGCACGACGTGTCGGCAGTCCCTAAACTCACCTTGTTTCAAGGAGGGAGCCATCGTGCGTAAGGTGCTGATCGCGAACCGCGGTGAAATCGCCGTTCGTGTCGCTCGTGCTTGCCAGGACGCCGGTATCGCCAGCGTGGCCGTCTACGCGGACCCGGACCGGGACGCGCTGCACGTGCGCACGGCCGACGAGGCCTACGCACTCGGCGGCGACACGCCCGCCACCAGTTACCTGGACATCGCCAAGGTACTCAAGGCCGCCGCCGACTCCGGCGCGGACGCCGTCCACCCCGGATACGGCTTCCTGTCCGAGAACGCCGAGTTCGCCCAGGCCGTCCTGGACGCCGGACTGATCTGGATCGGCCCGCCGCCCCAGGCTATCCGCGACCTCGGCGACAAGGTCGCCGCCCGGCACATCGCCCAACGCGCCGGAGCACCCCTGGTCGCCGGCACCCCCGACCCCGTCAACGGCGCAGACGAGGTCGTCGAGTTCGCCCAGCAGCACGGCCTGCCCATCGCGATCAAGGCCGCCTTCGGCGGTGGCGGACGCGGCCTGAAGGTCGCCCGCACCCTCGAAGAAGTCCCCGAACTCTACGAATCCGCCGTCCGCGAGGCCGTGGCCGCCTTCGGCCGCGGAGAATGCTTCGTCGAGCGCTACCTCGACCGCCCCCGCCACGTCGAAACCCAGTGCCTGGCCGACACCCACGGCAACGTCGTGGTGGTCTCCACCCGCGACTGCTCCCTGCAGCGCCGCCACCAGAAACTGGTCGAGGAAGCCCCGGCACCGTTCCTGACCCCCGAGCAGAACGCCGAGCTGTACCGCGCTTCCAAGGCCATCTTGAAGGAGGCCGGCTACGTCGGCGCCGGAACGTGTGAGTTCCTCGTCGGCCAGGACGGCACCATCTCCTTCCTGGAGGTCAACACCCGCCTGCAGGTCGAACACCCGGTCACCGAAGAAGTCACCGGCATCGACCTGGTCCGCGAGATGTTCCGCATCGCCGACGGCGAGGAACTGGGCTACGACGACCCGCCCCTGCGCGGTCACGCCTTCGAGTTCCGCATCAACGGCGAGGACCCCGGCCGCAACTTCCTGCCCGCCCCCGGCACCGTCACCCGCTTCAGCCCGCCCGCCGGCCCCGGCGTGCGCCTGGACGCCGGAGTCGAGACCGGCAGCGTCATCGGCCCCGCCTGGGACTCCCTGCTCGCCAAACTCATCATCACCGGCGCCACCCGCAAGCAGGCCCTGCAGCGCGCCAGGCGAGCGCTGGCCGAGTTCGACGTCGAGGGCATGGCCACCGCCATCCCCTTCCACCGCGCCGTGGTCACCGACCCCGCCTTCGCCCCCGAACTCACCGACTCCACCGACCCCTTCACCGTCCACACCCGGTGGATCGAAACCGAGTTCGCCAACACCATCCCGCCGTTCACCGGCGCGGCCACGGACGAGGAAGAAACCGACAACGCCCGCGAAACCGTGGTCGTCGAGGTCGGCGGCAAGCGCCTGGAAGTGACACTTCCGGCATCGCTGGGCGTCACCACCGCCGCCGCTCCGGCGGGCGCGAAGAAGGCACCGCGCCGCAAGGCCACCAAGAAGTCCGGTCCGGCCGCCTCCGGCGACGCCCTGGCCTCGCCGATGCAGGGCACCATCGTCAAGGTCGCGGTCGAGGAGGGCCAGGAGGTCAACGAGGGCGACCTGATCGTGGTGTTGGAAGCGATGAAGATGGAACAGCCCATCAACGCCCACCGCTCCGGCACCGTCAAGTCCCTCACCGCCGAGGTCGGCTCCTCCCTCTCCTCCGGCGCCGTCATCTGCGAGATCAAGGACTGAACCCGCCAACAGCCGATGGCCCGACCGACGCACGCGTCGGCCGGGCCATCGTTGTTCGTGGGGAGAATGCGATTCTGGAAGCAGGAGAGTCGGGGGCGGAAGCGGTACGGAAGGGTCGGGCAATGGCGAAGCCGATGCGGGCCGACGCGCGGCGCAACTACGAGCGCCTGGTGACGGAGGCCAAGACCGCGTTCCTTGAGCAGGGCACCAACGCCTCGCTGGAGGACATCGCACGCCGCGCCCGAGTGGGCATCGGCACCCTGTACCGCCACTTCCCCTGCCGTATCGCCCTGATCGACGCGGTGTACCAGGAGGAAGTGGACAAGCTGGTCGCCTACGCCGCCGAACTCGGCGACGCCGACGATCCTTTCGAGGGTCTGGCCGAGTGGCTGCGGGCGGTGCTGCGGCACGCCAGCACGTACCGCGGTCTGGCCGCCGCGCTGATGGAGTCGGACCACGCGCGCGGTGCGGGCGCCACGATGACCGCGTGCAAGGTCCCGATGCGCGAGGCGGGCGGCGAACTGCTGGCACGGGCCCAACAGGCCGGGCTGGTACGCGAGGACGCGAACATACCCGACCTGTTGCAGCTCACCCATGTCATCGGCCTGGCCGCGGAGAAGACCCCCGACGACCCGGAGATCGCCGAACGGCTCCTCACGCTCACGCTGTACGGGCTACGTGCGAACTGAACTACCTTCTGCGCGGGGCGAGATCGGCGACCCGGCCCGCGGTCGACTGCTCCGGTGGCAGCGGGGCGCTGCGCAGGGTCGCCCCCGGCTGGCCGCCGCCCGGCCGGACATGCCGGCGCGGGCCCGGCACCGGAACGTCTCTTCGGGTCCGCCCGCCGCTCGCCTCACCCCCGTCCGAGGGTGAAACGGAAGCGACAGTGATGCGCACACCGCAGTCAGCGAGCGCCTGTAGTTCGGTCGCCGCGCGGTCATCGCCCATCGGGGGCTCGTCGGTGACCAGATGGGTTATGACATCGGACGGCACGGTCTGGAACATGGTGTCCGTGCCGAGCTTGCTGTGATCGGCCAGCACCACGACCTCGGCGGCGGCCTGCACCAGGGCGCGGTCCACGCTGGCGGAGAGCATGTTGGAGGTGGACAGACCGCGCTCCGCGGTCAGCCCGCTGCCGGACAGGAACGCCCTGGTCACCCGTAGCCCCTGGAGTGACTGTTCGGCGCCGCTGCCGACGAGTGCGTAGTTCGAGCCGCGCAACGTGCCACCGGTCATGACGACCTCGACCCGGTTGGCGTGTGCCAACGCCTGTGCGACCAGTAGGGAGTTGGTGACCACGGTGAGGCCGGGAATGCGCGCGAGCCGACGGGCCAGCTCCTGCGTGGTGGTCCCGGCACCCACGACGATGGCCTCGCCCTCCTCGACGAGACCAGCCGCGAGATCGGCGATCGCCGTCTTCTCCGCGGTCGCTAGATGGGTTTTCTGCGGAAAGCCGGATTCCCTGGTGAAACCGCCCGGCAACACGGCACCGCCGTGCCGGCGGTCGAGCAGTCCTTCGGCCTCAAGCGCCCGCACGTCCCGCCGTACGGTCACTTCGGAGGTCTGGACGACGCGGGCGAGTTCACGGAGCGAGACCGCCCCGTTCGCTCGCACCATTTCGAGGATCAACTGACGACGTTCTGCTGCGAACACGAAACTGACAGTAATGCCAACAGGCGTCTAGTTTCAGCAGTTTGCACCAATTAACAGAAGTTGTTCATGTGCGCGCCGTGCGAGTGCTATAGGAACCAGGGGCGCGGGCGCACTACCTTCGGTGACCGTGCGTCGGTTGCTACGCGTTGGTCGTCTTGCGGTTGTGCAACTGCCTGGCGACCTCCGCGAGCGAACCCGACAGCGACGGGTAGACCGTGAAGGCGTTGGCGATCTGCTCGACCGTGAGGTTGTTGTCGACCGCGATCGAGATCGGGTGGATCAGTTCGCTGGCACGCGGGGAAACCACCACACCACCGACCACGATGCCGGTGCCCGGACGGCAGAACAGCTTCACGAAACCGTCCCTGATGCCCTGCATCTTCGCCCGCGGGTTGCGCAGCAGCGGCAGCTTCACCATCCGCGCGTCGATGACGCCGTTGTCCACGTCCGCCTGGCTGTAGCCGACGGTGGCGATCTCCGGGTCGGTGAACACGTTCGCCGACACCGTCTTCAGGTTCAGCGGGGCGACCGCGTCACCGAGGAAGTGGTACATCGCGATCCGGCCCTGCATCGCCGCCACCGACGCCAGCGCCAGCACACCGGTGCAGTCACCGGCCGCGTACACACCGGGCGCCGTGGTACGGGAGACCTTGTCGGTCCAGATGTGGCCGGACTCCTTGAGCTTGACCCCGGCCTCCTCAAGGCCGATCCCGGCGGTGTTCGGTATCGAGCCGACCGCCATCAGACAGTGCGTACCGGTGATCACCCGGCCGTCGGCCAGCGTCACCTCGACCCGGTCGCCGACCCGCTTGGCGGCGGCGGCCCGGGAGCGGGCCATCACGTTCATGCCGCGCCGCCGGAAGACGTCCTCCAGCACGGCGGCGGCGTCCGGGTCCTCACCGGGCAGCACCCGGTCGCGCGACGAGACCAGGGTCACCTTCGAGCCCAGCGCCTGGTAGGCACCGGCGAACTCGGCGCCGGTCACCCCGGACCCGACCACGATGAGCTCCTCGGGCAGCTCGTCGAGGTCGTAGACCTGCGTCCAGTTCAGGATCCGCTCGCCGTCCGGCAGGGCGTCCGGGATCTCCCTCGGGTGCGCGCCGGTGGCGATCAGTACGGCGTCGGCGGTCAGCGTCTCGGTGGATCCGTCGGCGGCGGTCACCGTGACGGTACGCGAGCCGTCCGCCGCCTGCTGCGGCTCCAGTCGGCCCCGGCCGCGCAGCACCCGGGCGCCGGCGCGGGTCACGGAGGCGGTGATGTCGTGCGACTGGGCCAGCGCCAGGCGCTTCACCCGGCGGTTGACCTTGCCCAGGTCGACCCCGACGACCCGGGCGGACTGCTCGATGGCGGGCGTGTCGTCCGCCACGATGATGCCGAGCTCCTCGTAGGAAGAGTCAAAGGTCGTCATGACCTCGGCTGTGGCGATCAGCGTCTTCGACGGTACGCAGTCGGTGAGCACCGACGCTCCGCCCAGACCGTCGCAGTCAACGACGGTCACCTCCGCGCCCAGTTGGGCCGCGACCAGCGCCGCCTCGTATCCGCCGGGTCCGCCACCGATGATCACGATCCGAGTCACGTGCTCCATTGTCCCGCACCCGGGCCGTTCTTCTCTCCTCGGGGCCGCTCTCCGGGGTCAGGACCGATCTGGATCTTGCGTACCCGGCTGAGAGCCGGTTCCCGTACCCTTGCCGCCATGTCGCTCTACGCCGCCTACGCCGGGAACCTCGATGCGCGACTGATGACCCGCCGCGCACCCCATTCGCCGCTGCGCGGCACGGGCTGGCTCAACGGCTGGCGGCTGACGTTCGGCGGCGAGCAGATGGGGTGGGAGGGCGCGCTGGCGACGCTGGTCGAAGACCCCCTGCACCAGGTTTTCGTAGGTCTCTACGACATCGCGTCCATCGACGAGGAGTCGATGGACCGATGGGAGGGCCTGCCGCTGGGCATCTACCGTCGTACGACGGTACGGGTGCACACGTTGGACGGGGACGTCGCGGCGTGGGTCTACGTGCTGAACGACTACGAGGGCGGGCTGCCCTCGGCCCGGTATCTCGGCGAGATCGCCGACGCGGCGGAGTCCTGCGGGGCGCCCCACGACTACGTCATGGAACTGCGCAAGCGCCCCTGCTAGCGGCGCACCAACGATTCCGCCCGCCACCCAGCAGTCGGCGAACCCCCACCCCCGCACCCGCGGCGCAGCCGCGCCCCCCAACCCGCACCCGCTCGCCACGATCAGGCAAAGGCCAACGGCGAACGGGCGGGCGGCTTGGCCGTAAACCCGAAAACCAGCGTGAGCGGAAACGTGATGAAATGCATCTACGCGCGTAGCCATACGCGCGCTACCCTCTCCGCGTGAACGCAACCGCAAATCTCCCCACCGACCCGTACGCCGCCGCAAGCGAGGCGGCGACCCGTCTGCGCGAGCTGACCGGCGCCGAGACCCACGACGTCGCGCTCGTCATGGGCTCCGGCTGGGTCCCGGCCGCCGACGCCCTCGGCGACCCCGAGCACGAGTTCTCCGTCACCGAGCTCCCCGGCTTCCCCCCGCCGGCCGTCGCCGGCCACGCGGGCAAGATCCGTTCCGTCCGGATCGGCGAGAAGCGCGCCCTGGTCTTCCTGGGCCGCACCCACCTGTACGAGGGCCGCGGCGTGGCCCCCGTCGTGCACGGCGTCCGTACCGCCGTGGCCGCGGGCTGCAAGACCGTCGTGCTGACCAACGGCTGCGGAGGCCTGCGCCCCACGTTCAAGCCGGGCGAAGCCGTCCTGATCAGCGACCACATCAACATGACGGCGACCTCGCCGATCGTGGGCGCCAACTTCGTGGACCTCACCGACCTGTACTCGCCGCGGCTGCGCGCGCTGTGCAAGGAGGTCGACGCGACGCTGACCGAGGGCGTCTACGTGCAGCTGCCCGGCCCGCACTACGAGACCCCGGCCGAGATCGGCATGGTCCGGGCGATCGGCGGCGACCTGGTGGGTATGTCGACCACGCTGGAGGCGATCGCCGCCCGTGAGGCGGGCGCCGAGGTGCTGGGCATCTCGCTGGTGACCAACCTCGCCGCGGGCATGACCGGCGAGCCGCTCAACCACGAAGAGGTCCTGGAAGCCGGCCGCGACTCCGCCACCCGGATGGGCAGCCTCCTCGCCCAGGTGCTCGGCCGCATCTAACTCACCGCAAGGAGCCGCAGATGGCAATGGACACGCTGACCCGGGCTCGCGCCTGGCTGGCCGAGGACCCCGATCCGGAGACCCGGGCCGAGCTGGCCGCGCTGATCGACGCCGGTACGCCGGAGGCGGAGGCGGAGATCGCCGAGCGCTTCTCCGGGACCCTCCAGTTCGGCACCGCCGGACTCCGGGGCGAGCTGGGCGCGGGACCGATGCGGATGAACCGCGCCGTGGTGATCCGTGCGGCGGCGGGCCTGGCCGCGTACCTCAGGTCGCAGGGCCACGCCGACGGCCTGGTGGTGATCGGGTACGACGCCCGCCACAAGTCATACGACTTCGCGCGGGACACCGCGGCCGTGGTGACCGGTGCCGGACTGCGTGCCGCCCTGCTGCCGCGGTCGCTGCCCACGCCGGTACTGGCTTTCGCCATCCGGGAGTTGGGCGCGGCGGCCGGTGTGATGGTGACCGCCAGTCACAACCCGCCGCGGGACAACGGCTACAAGGTCTACCTCGGTGACGGCTCGCAGATCGTGCCGCCCGCGGACGCCGGGATCGCCGCGCAGATCGCCGCGATCGGCGCGCTGGCCGAGGTGCCGCTGGCCGACGGCGGCTGGCGGACGCTGGACGACGGAATCGTCGAGGCGTACCTCACCCGCGCCGGGACCGTGGTCGCCCCGGGCGGCCCGCGCGATGTCTCCGTCGTGTACACGCCGATGCACGGCGTCGGCGCCGACGTGCTGACCGCCGCGTTCGCGCGGACCGGTTTCCCGGCCCCGGCGGTCGTACCGCAGCAGGCGCAGCCCGATCCGGACTTCCCGACGGTGGCCTTCCCCAACCCGGAGGAGCCGGGGGCGATGGACCTGTCGTTCGCGCACGCCCGTGCCGAGCGCCCGGACATCGTGATCGCCAACGACCCGGACGCGGACCGCTGCGCGGTGGCCGTACCGGACGCCGCCGCGGCGAGTGGCTGGCGGATGCTGCGCGGTGACGAGGTGGGCGCCCTGCTCGCCGAGCACCTGGTGCGCAGGGGCGCGAAGGGCACGCTGGCGGCCTCGATCGTGTCGTCCTCGCTGCTGTCGCGGATCGCCGCGGCGGCCGGGCTGCCGTACCAGGACACCCTCACGGGATTCAAGTGGATCGCCCGGGTGCCCGGTCTGCGGTACGGGTACGAGGAGGCGCTCGGCTACTGCGTCGACCCCGAGGGCGTACGGGACAAGGACGGCATCACGGCGGCGCTGCTCGTCGCCGAGCTGGCGGCCGGTCTGAAGGCTGACGGCCGCACCCTCAGCGACCTGCTGGACGAACTCGCCGTCCGGCACGGGCTGCACGCCACCGACCAGTTGTCGGTGCGGGTCGCCGATCTGACGCTGATCGCCGACGCGATGCGGCGGCTGCGCGAGCAGCCGCCCTCGCAGCTGGCCGGTCTCGCCGTCACCTCGGCGGAGGACCTGAGCCAGGGCAGCGACCAGCTGCCGCCGACCGACGGCCTGCGCTACCACCTCGCGGGCGACGGGACGGTCTCTGCGGCACGGGTCATCGTCCGGCCGAGCGGCACCGAGCCGAAGCTGAAGTGCTACCTGGAGGCGGTTGTCCCGGTGGCCGGGCTCGATGCGCTGGCGTCCGCGCGGGGCGCCGCCAGCGAGGTGCTGGCGGCGCTCAAGAAGGATCTGTCGGCCGCGGCCGGTATCTGACGGTTCGCCTGGTGGGCGGGCGGGTTTCCGCCCGCCCGCCCGTTTGCCCGTCGGCCTTCGCGCACCGTCGCGCACGGTCTCCTTCCGTGAATCGCCGAGCTGCGGCCGGGCGGGAGCGAGAGCCCCGAAGGGGCAAGCGCAAATGCAAACGCACCCCCTGCCCGCCTTTGGGGGCCGTCGCAGCGCGGAAACCGGCGGAAGGGGACGTGCCGGGGTGTCCCCGCAGTGTGGCGATCGAACTTCCCGGAAAGTTCCGGTTCGGGCGCAGGGAGCCACCCGAGGAGTCACCCCGGCGCGTCCCCGACCCACCGACGACAGAGCGCGACGGCACCCAAAGGCCGACGGCAAACGGGTGGGTGGGCGGGCGTACCGCCTAAAAAACACGCACTCGCAGCGCAGTAGCACCGCAACACCCACGCCACCGTACGCAACAACGAGCAAGCCGAACGGCAAACCGGTGGGCGGCCGGGAACCACCCCAAAAGCCAGTCTGAGCGGCAGCTCAGCCAGTAGCCAGCAGCACCACGAGAGCGATGCCGCCGACGACCGCGGGCGCGATGATCTCGTACGCCCAGCGGACGCTGATCTCGCCCTTGGCGGCCTCGCCCCCCGCGTGCCGCTCGGCGAGTTCCCGCAGGTCGTCCACGGCCTGGTCGGCGGGGGCGCGCAGGGGTGCGTCGGGGCGCAGGCGCAGGGCGCGCGGGCCGCGGCCGAAGGGGTCCTCGGCGGTCGCCCGGGCGGCCTGGCGGGCGGCGCGCTTACGGGCGCGCAGCGAGACGGGGACCGACCAGAGCTGGAACTTCCGCCCACCGGCGAGGACTTCGCTGGAGTAACCGGAGCGGACGGCCTCCACCGCCGCCCACGGGATGGTGATGGAGCGGAACGGATTGCGCACCAGCATCCGCGAGTCGCTCGCATAGACCACCGGGCGGATGGTGAAGGCGATCACCAACGGCGCGGCGAGCAGCAGTGCGGCCAGCGCCAGCCAGGGCGTCCGGCCGGTGCCGTGCGCCACCGCGTCGCCGACCAGCCATCCGCCGATCGCGAGCAGCAGCACTCCCCCGGCAATGCCCATCGGTGACCGGAACGCCCGGTCGGCGTACTTCTGCTCGCTCGTCATGTGGACGATTCTGCACGACGGGAGCGGTTTTTCCGACGGCTCCCCGACGTGAACTTGCCCTCCGGGAGCGGGGCCCGGGACACGGCCCCATCCGGGATGCGTTACGTTCACCGCTGCACCGCCCGTGGGCGCTTCGCGCCCGGCCGGGGCCTGCGTCGCGCACGGTCGTCGCCCCCGAGGGCTAGTCAAGCGCTACGCGCGTAGATATGCTCTGCTGGTGACCATGCAGACCCCCGGGCACCTCACGCCCGCATACAGCCCGCAGGCCGCGGAGCGGCTGGCGTCGATGGCCGACGTCACCGCGTCCGACGCAGCGCTGCGCCGGTTCCTGCACGGGCTGCCCGGCGTCGACGCGGTCGGCCTCGAAGGCCGTGCCGCCACGCTCGGCACCCGTTCGATCAAGACCACGGCGAAGGCGTACGCCATCGACCTGGCGATCTCGATGATCGACCTGACGACCCTGGAAGGCGCCGACACCCCGGGCAAGGTCCGGGCGCTGTGCGCCAAGGGCGTCAACCCCGACCCGACCGACCGTACGGCCCCCAAGGTCGCCGCGATCTGCGTCTACCCGGACATGGTGAAGACCGCCAAGGAGGCGCTCGACGGCTCGGGCATCCACGTGGCGTCGGTCGCCACCGCCTTCCCGGCCGGGCGCGCCGCCTTGCCGGTGAAGCTGGCCGACACCGCCGACGCGGTGGCCGCGGGCGCGGACGAGATCGACATGGTCATCGACCGCGGCGCCTTCCTGTCCGGCCGCTACCTTCAGGTCTTCGAGGAGATCAAGGCGGTCAAGGCGGCCTGCGCCCGTCCCGACGGTACCGCCGCGCATCTCAAGGTGATCTTCGAGAACGGCGAGTTGGCGACCTACGACAACATCCGCCGGGTCTCCTGGCTGTCGATGCTCGCGGGCGCCGACTTCATCAAGACCTCCACCGGCAAGGTCGCGGTCAACGCCACCCCGCCGAACACCCTGCTGATGCTGGAGGCGGTACGGGACTTCCGCGACGCCACCGGCGTACAGGTCGGCGTGAAGCCCGCGGGCGGCATCCGCACCACCAAGGACGCCATCAAGTACCTGGTGATGGTGAACGAGACGCTGGGCGCGGAGTGGCTGACCCCGGAGTGGTTCCGCTTCGGCGCCTCCAGCCTGCTGAACGACCTGCTGATGCAGCGTCAGAAGCTGAGCACCGGCCGGTACTCCGGTCCCGACTACGTGACGGTGGACTGATCAACATGGCTTTCGAGTACGCACCGGCGCCCGAGTCGCGGTCTGTTGTCGACATCGCGCCGTCCTACGGGCTGTTCGTCGACGGCGAGTTCCGCCCCGCGGAGGACGGCAAGGTCTTCAAGACCGTCTCACCGTCCAGCGAGGAGGTCCTCTCCGAGGTCGCTCAGGCCGGTCAGTCGGATGTGGACGCGGCGGTCAGGGCCGCCCGCAAGGCGTTCGAGAAGTGGTCGGCGCTGCCGGGTGCCGAGCGCGCCAAGTACCTGTTCCGGATCGCCCGGATCATCCAGGAGCGCTCGCGTGAGCTGGCGGTGCTGGAGTCGCTGGACAACGGCAAGCCGATCCGCGAGTCGCGGGACGCCGATCTGCCGCTGGTCGCCGCGCACTTCTTCTACTACGCGGGCTGGGCGGACAAGCTCGGCCACGCGGGCTTCGGTTCCGACCCCAAGCCGCTGGGCGTGGCCGGTCAGGTCATCCCGTGGAACTTCCCGCTGCTGATGCTGGCGTGGAAGATCGCCCCCGCGCTGGCCTGCGGCAACACGGTGGTGCTCAAGCCCGCCGAGACCACACCGCTGTCGGCGCTGTTCTTCGCGGACATCTGCCGCCAGGCGGGGCTGCCCAAGGGTGTCGTCAACATCCTCACCGGTGACGGGAGTACGGGCGCCGCGCTGGTCGCCCACCCGGACGTCAACAAGGTGGCGTTCACCGGCTCCACGGAGGTCGGCAAGGCGATCGCCCGTACCGTCGCGGGCACCGAGAAGAAGCTGACGCTGGAACTCGGCGGCAAGGCGGCGAACATCGTCTTCGAGGACGCGCCGATCGACCAGGCCGTCGAGGGCATCGTCAACGGCATCTTCTTCAACCAGGGGCACGTCTGCTGCGCCGGTTCCCGGCTGCTGGTCCAGGAGTCCGTCCAGGACGAGCTGCTGGAGGCGCTCAAGCGCCGCATGTCGACGCTGCGGGTCGGTGATCCGCTGGACAAGAACACCGACATCGGCGCGATCAACTCCGCCGAGCAGCTGGCCCGCATCAAGTCCCTGGCGGACAGCGGCGAGGCCGAGGGCGCGGAGCGCTGGGCACCGCGGTGCGAACTGCCGTCCACCGGCTACTGGTTCGCGCCGACGCTGTTCACCGGCGTCACCCAGGCACACCGGATCGCCCGCGAGGAGATCTTCGGCCCGGTGCTGTCGGTGCTGACCTTCCGTACTCCGGCGGAGGCGGTGGAGAAGGCCAACAACACCCCGTACGGACTGTCGGCGGGCATCTGGACGGAGAAGGGATCCCGCATCCTGTGGATGGCCGACAAGCTGCGCGCCGGCGTGGTGTGGGCCAACACGTTCAACAAGTTCGACCCGACCTCGCCGTTCGGCGGCTACAAGGAGTCGGGCTTCGGTCGCGAGGGCGGCCGTCACGGTCTGGAGGCGTACCTCAATGTCTGAGTCAAGGTTGGGCGTCTTCAAGACCTACAAGCTGTTCGTCGGGGGCAAGTTCCCCCGGTCCGAGAGCGGGCGGGTGTACGAGGTGACGGACCCCAAGGGCAACTGGCTGGCCAACGCCCCGCTGGCGTCCCGCAAGGACGCCCGGGACGCGGTGGTCGCCGCACGCAAGGCGTTCGGCGGCTGGTCGGGGGCGACCGCGTACAACCGCGGCCAGATCCTCTACCGGATCGCCGAGATGCTGGAGGGCCGTCGCGAGCAGTTCGTCCGCGAGGTGGCCGAGGCCGAGGGGCTGTCCAGGTCGAAGGCGGCGGCCGTGGTGGACGCGGCGGTCGACCGCTGGGTCTGGTACGCGGGCTGGACCGACAAGATCGGTCAGATCGCGGGCGCCGCAAACCCGGTCGCGGGGCCGTACTTCAACCTCTCCACCACCGAACCGACCGGTGTGGTGGCCGTGTTGGCGCCGCAGGAGTCCTCGTTCCTCGGGCTGGTCTCGGTGCTGGCACCGGTGATCGCGACCGGTAACACGGCCGTGGTGGTGACCTCGGAGAGGTCTCCGCTGCCCGCACTGTCGCTGGGCGAGGTGCTGGCCACCTCGGACCTGCCCGGTGGTGTGGTCAACGTGCTGTCCGGCAAGGCGGCCGAGATGGGCCCGCACCTGGCCGCGCACGGCGATGTCAACGCGATCGACCTGACGGGCGCGGACGCGGAGTTGGCGACCGCGTTGGAGACGGCCGCCGCCGACAACCTCAAGCGGGTGCTGCGGCCGCGTGACGAGGACTGGTCGGCCGAGCCCGGCACCGACCGGCTGCTGGCGTTCCTGGAGACCAAGACCGTCTGGCATCCGATCGGGGTGTGACCCTCGTTGGTCCTGCCGGGGGGCGGCCGTTCGCGGTCAGCCCCCCGGCAGGATTTTGGTGATCGGGCCGACCAGCGGGAGTTGGGACAGCGAGTCGCCGTCGGAGAAGGGCTTGGTCAGCGCCTTGGTGCTGATCGGCTTGAAGTCGGCGATCTGGGTGCCCACGGTGTTGGTCAGCGGGTCGACGGTGGTCTTCGCCAGCGGGTACAGCTGGAGGCGCTTGACCGGGCCCACCGAACTGTCCAGGCCCTGCAACGTGCCGCTCACCACGTCCGCGCCGCCCGGCAGGTGCAGTTCGCTGCGGGCCGAGGCGGCGCCCGCGCTGGCCGCCAGGGCCCCCGCGGCGGTGGACAGGGCGACCGCGGTACGGAGCAGCGCGCGGCCTGCTGGGATACGGAACGACATGGCGACCTACCTGACTTACCCGACATCAAGGGCATTGACCTACAAACCTGTAAACACCCAGCGTAGTTGATTCATTACGCACGGTCCACCAGCGCTTCCGCGCGTCGTATGCCTCACACTGGTGTCCCGTGACTGCCTCCAACCCGTCGCCCGCCTCCGCCCTCGATCGAGGCGCTTCGCGCCCGGCGCCCTCTCCCTCCTCCCGGGTCGTGTTGCTGGCCGGGCCCTCCGGTTCCGGAAAGAGTTCGCTCGCCGCCCGTACCGGGCTTCCGGTGCTGAACCTCGACGACTTCTACAAGGAGGGCGACGACCCAACTCTGCCCGCCCTGCCGGGTGGTGGCGGTACGGACTGGGACTCGCCGCTGTCCTGGGACGCGGACGCGGCGGTCGCCGCGATCGAGACGGCGGCGCGCGGCGGTACCGCGGTGGTTCCGGTGTACTCCATCGCCACCAGCTCGATCGTCGGCATGACCGAGTTCGAACTGGGCGGCGCGCCGGTGTTCGTCGCCGAGGGGATCTTCGCTGCCGAGATCGTCGAGCGCTGCCGCGCGGCCGGGGTGCTGGGTGACGCGGTGTGCCTGAGCGGGCGTCCGCTGGTCACCGCCTGGCGGCGGTTCCGGCGGGATCTGCGCGAGGGACGCAAGTCGGTCCCGTATCTGCTCCGCAGGGGTTGGCGGTTGATGCGGGCGGAGCACGAGGTCGTCGCGCGGCAGACCGCGCTGAAGGCGGTGCCCTGCGGGCAGGGTGAGGCGCTCGGGCGGATCCTGGCCGCCGCGGGCGCGCGGGAACCGGTGCGGGCGTAACGCCCGAAGGGGCGGGACCTCGCGGTCCCGCCCCTTCGGCCCCCGTTCCCCGTTTTCCCCCAGTCTCAGGCGACGAGTTCGTCGAACGCCTCGGCCTCGTCGCGGCCCTGGGCCAGCACCTCGTCGTCGCGCAGCCGGCGCAGCGAGCGCCAGATGCTGCTCTTGACGGTGCCGACGCTGATGCCGAGGATCTCGGCGATCTCCGGGTCGGTGCGGCCCTCGTAGTACCGCAGCACCAGCATGGTGCGCTGCTGCTCGGGCAGCTTGGCGAGCGCCTGCCACAGCACGGCGCGCAGTTCGGTGCCGCGCATCGCGTCGCACTCACCGATGGTCTCGGGGAGTTCCTCGGTCGGGTACTCGTTCAGCTTGCGCCGCCGCCAGGCGCTGATGTGCAGGTTGGTCATGGTGCGGCGCAGGTAGCCGCCGAGCGCCGCCTTGTCGCTGATCCGGTCCCAGGCACGGTAGGTCGAGAACAGCGCGCTCTGCAGCAGGTCCTCCGCCTCGTGCCGGTCGCCGGTCAGGTGGTAGGCGGTCGCGTACAGGGAGGCGCGGCGCTCGGCGACGTAGGCGGTGAAGTCCGCCTCGCTGACCGCCTTCCGCGCGCTCGCCGCCTCCCCGTACGCGGTGTTGGCGGCAGCCCCCGCGGCCCCGCCGTCGATCGCGCTCAGGTAGGGCACCCGCTGGCGCACCATCGCCGAGCCGACCGTGTTGCGCCCGGTGCCGCGTGCGCACCCCCGCCCGCTTGCGGCACCGGACAGTCCTTCGCTGTTCCACTGGGCGGTGTGCGGACGCGGCCGCACGATCGCGGCGGAGGTGGTGGTGTGCATTGCGCTCATCTCGTGCCCCCGTGAGTGGAACCGGTCAGGTCTGGATTTCGTGGTAGTCCCCAGCGGGGCTTCCCGCTGTTGACCACAACTCTGGCGGACCACTTTCATGAGCCTGTCCGTCGAGTGTCACAGCACTGTCACAGCGCTCCGCGACCTTGCTTCGCCCACTGGGGTGTACGCGGTGGCACCCTCCGGTGCGACACAATGGCCTGCGTGCCCTTCCTGTTGCTTATCGAGGACGACGACGCCATCCGTACGGGCCTCGAACTGGCCCTATCCCGGCAGGGCCACCGCGTGGTGGCCGCCGCGACCGGCGAGGAGGGTCTGGAACGGCTGCGCGAGCAGCGTCCCGACCTGATCGTGCTGGACGTGATGCTGCCGGGTATCGACGGGTTCGAGGTGTGCCGTCGGATCCGCCGCACCGACCAGTTGCCGATCATCCTGCTCACCGCGCGCAGCGACGACATCGACGTGGTGGTCGGCCTGGAGTCGGGTGCCGACGACTATGTGGTCAAGCCGATCCAGCCGCGGGTGCTGGACGCCCGGATCCGCGCGGTGCTGCGGCGCGGCGAACGGGACAGCACGGACTCGGCGGCGTTCGGCTCGATCGTCATCGACCGGTCCGCGATGACGGTGACCAAGGACGGCCAGGACCTCCAGCTGACCCCGACCGAGCTGCGGCTGCTGCTTGAGCTGAGCCGCCGCCCCGGGCAGGCGCTGTCCCGGCAGCAGTTGCTGCGGCTGGTGTGGGAGCACGACTACCTGGGCGACTCCCGGCTGGTTGACGCGTGCGTCCAGCGGCTGCGCGCCAAGGTGGAGGACGTCCCGTCGTCCCCGAAGCTGATCCGTACCGTGCGTGGTGTCGGCTATCGGTTGGACCCGCCGCAGTGAGGACGGACGTACGGGCGATAGCGAGGCCGCGGTGAAGCTCAGGGCCGCTGTGTCCCGACTGCGGTTCGGCAGCCTGCGGTTGCGCCTGGTCGCGGTGTTCGCGGCGGTGGCGCTGACCGCCGCGGTCTCCGTCTCCGGCATCGCGTACTGGCTGAACCGGGACGCGGTGCTCACACGGGCGCAGAACGCGGCGCTCAACGACTTCCGCGCGTCGATGACCCGCAACGTGGGTTCGCTGCCGGTGAATCCACCGTGCGACGAGTTGCAGGAGGCCGCCAACCGCATGGCGGCGAGCACGCAGAGCTACCAGGTGCTGCTGATCGCCAAGGACGGCGGGGGCAACGAGTGCGCGGCCACCTCGGACCGCGACGTGTTCACCCTGGACCAGGTACCGGCCGCGTTGCAGAAGGCGGTGAACAACCCCCGGCCGCTGAAGGGCGGCAACGAGGCCGCGTACCACCTGTACTGGCAGCGGACCGCGCCCGGCGGGCGGCCGTTCCTGGTCGGTGGCGCGAAGATGATGGGCAACGGCCCGACCGGCTACATGTACAAGTCGCTGGACGCCGAGCGCTCCGACCTCAACTCGCTCGCCTGGTCGCTGGGCATCGCCACCGCGCTCGCGCTGATCGGCGCCGCGCTGCTCGCCCAGGCCGCCGCCTCCACGGTGCTGCGGCCGGTACAGCGGCTCGGGGACGCGGCGCGCAGGCTCGGCGAGGGGCGTCTGGACACCCGGCTGCGGGTCTCCGGCACCGATGAACTCGCCGAACTGTCAAGGACGTTCAACAGCGCGGCGGAGGCGTTGCAGCGCCGGGTCGAGGAGTTGAGCGGCCGGGAGGAGGCGTCCCGCAGGTTCGTCGCCGACATGTCGCACGAGCTGCGCACTCCGCTGACCGCGATCACCGCCGTGACCGAGGTGCTTGAGGAGGAGGCGGACGCCCTCGACCCGATGATCGAGCCGGCGGTACGGCTGGTGGTCACCGAGACCCGGCGGCTGGGCGACCTGGTGGAGAACCTGATGGAGGTCACCCGCTTCGACGCGGGCACCGCCAAGCTGCGCGCCGACGAGGTGGACGTCGCCGACATGGTGACCGCCTGCATCGACACCCGCGCCTGGCTGGACGCGGTCGAGCTGGACGCGCCGCGCGGCATCGTGGTCCGCCTCGATCCCCGGCGTCTCGACGTCATCCTGGCCAACCTGATCGGCAACGCGCTGAAGCACGGCGGCTCTCCGGTGCGCGTCACGGTGCGCACCGAGGACGGCACCGCGGCGCGCGGCGCCTCCGTTGAGGCCGGTGGCGGCCGACGGGCGGAACTGGTCGTGGAGGTGGCGGACAATGGACCGGGCATTCCGGAGGATGTCCTTCCGCATGTCTTCGACCGCTTCTACAAGGCGGACGCCTCCCGGGCGCGTTCGGAGGGCAGCGGGCTCGGTCTGTCCATCGCCATGGAGAACGCGCACATCCACGGCGGCACCATCACCGCGGCCAACCGGCCGGAGGGTGGCGCCGTGTTCACGCTACGACTGCCGATCCCGCCCGCGGAACACCATGACTCCGGCGATCCGTGTGACCACGGCGAGCCGAACGAGCCGGAGGAGGGGCGGAGTTGACGTCGCCAAGGCGGCTGCTGGGCGCGGGACTGGTGCTGGCGCTGGCCCTCGGTACGGCGGGGTGCGGGATCCGCGCCACCTCGGTGCCGGTCGACGCGGGCGCCGCGCCGACCCGGGTCTCCTGCGACCAGCCGCGCACCGCGCCGAGCCAGGCGCCGGGCAGGGTGGCCGTGGACGTCTACCTGGTGTGCAGCCAACGGGTCTCACCGGTGCGGCGGATCGTGTCCGACCAGCACCAGGACCGGCTCGGCACGGCCCGGACGCTGCTGACGGAGTTGCAGCACAAGCCCGACCAGGCCGAGGAGAAGGGCGGCTTCGCCTCCGAGGTGCCGGGCGGACTGACGGTGAGCGGGCCGCTCCCCGGGGATCCGGCGGAGGCCCTGCGGCTGAACCAGGACCCCGACGACCTGCCGTCCTTCGCGGTGGGCCAGCTGGTGTGCACCTTCGCCGGGACCGCGGCGGGCGCCGCGGACCGCTCCGTGGTGCTCGGCGGGCCGGACAGGAGCACCCCGGCACTGCGCTACCGCTGTGACGACGCGCTGCGCACCCGCCCGGACGCCGGGGCGACCGAGGGCACCAGGGCCTCTTGACCCGAGTGCGACATGACGTAGGTCTCGTCCGGCGGGACCAAGGAACCGCCGCAGGTCACATAGCGTCATTCCCGGCGTGCAGCGAGATGAGCGGCAGCCACTGACCCTGACCTGGGCGCGACCCCTGGGCGCGGTCCTGACCGCGGTGTATCTGGCGGTGGTCTGCTGGCTCACCCTGCGACCGATGTCGGCGACCTGGATGGCGGCGGGCAGCTTCACCCCGCTGCACACCATTCGGGCGGACCTCGCCCTCGGCCCCGCGGCGGCGCTACGGAACATCGGCGGCGGGCTGTCGCTGCTGGCGCCGCTCGGTGTGCTGCTGCCGCTGGCCGGTGGGCGGTTGGACGTACCCCCGGCGGTCTCCTTCGCCCGTACCGTCTTCACCGGGCTGATGCTCTCGTTCGGCATCGAGGCGGTGCGCACCTGGATGGCCGGTCAAGTGCTGGACGTGGACGCGCTGTTGCTCAACACGGCCGGGGTGGCGCTGGCCCATCTGCTGGTGGTGCCCGCCGCGCGGGCGGCACTGCGCAGGCGCGGCCACCGGCGGCACGAGCGCCGACCGGAGCGTGAGCCGCAGAGCAGGACGCCCGCGATGTCCGGGCTCAGCGCCACCCGGTAACCCGCGCCGGGCGTGCGAACGGGCCGTGTCCCGGGGGTAGAACACGGCCCGCTCCGGTCCGACGCCCGAAGGAGGATGGGCGTCAGTGGCCGACGGCACCCACCGCGTCGGTGACCGAGGAGATGGGCAGGGTGCCCGGCTTCAGCCCGCCGAGCAGGCCGTTGCCGTCCGGACCGGACAGGCCCCGCAGCACGCCCTGGGCCGACTCGACCGTGGTGCCCACGCCGGGCAGCAGGTTGGTGGCCTGCTGGACCGGGAGCTTCTGGGTCAGGCCGTCCAGCGCGGTGGCCGGGTTGACGGCCGGGAGCGCCGACGGGGCGACGTCCGCGGCGCTCGCGGTGCCGGCAGCGGCGGCGGCGAAGGCCACACCGAGCGCTGCGGCACCGAGGGTCCTGATGGTTCCGTTCTTCATCGTTTCAAATCCTCTGGTGGCTTGTGGCGGCCCGACGGCAGCGTGACCACGCCGGGTCATGAGGCGATCACCGTTCGCAGCACCGTAGTGACGCTGCGTCGTCGGCGCAAACAGGCCGACCGGGCCGCGCGCGCCACCGTGACCGCACGGCCCCAAGCGCGTTGCGGCGCCTGCCCGTCAGTCCCGCTCAGCGGGAGAATCGCTGGCCAGCGGCGGTTGCGCGGTCGCCGGACGGAACAGCCACTCGGCCTTCAACTCGGCGTAGCCGGGCTTGATCACGTCATTGATCATGGCCAGACGTTCATCGAAAGGAATGAACGCGGACTTCATCGCATTGACGGTGAACCACAGCAGGTCGTCGAGCGTGTAACCGAACGCGTCCACCAGGTGGCCGAACTCCTGGCTGAGCGTCGTCCCGCCCAGCAACCGGTTGTCGGTGTTGACGGTGACCCGGAAGTGAAGCCTCCGCAGCAGCCCGATGGGGTGCTCGTGGTAGCTGTCCGCGGCGCCGGTCTGCAGGTTCGAGGTCGGGCACATCTCCAGCGGGATCCGCTTGTCCCGCACGTACGAGGCGAGTCGGCCCAGCTTGACCGAGCCGTCCTGGGAGACGTGGATGTCGTCGATCAGGCGTACGCCGTGGCCGAGCCGGTCGGCACCGCACCACTGGATCGCCTGCCAGATCGACGGCAGGCCGAAGGCCTCGCCGGCGTGGATGGTGAAGTGGTTGTTCTCCCGCTTGAGGTACTCGAAGGCGTCCAGGTGCCGGGTGGGCGGGAAGCCGGCCTCCGCGCCCGCGATGTCGAAGCCGACGACGCCCAGGTCCCGGTAGCGGTTGGCGAGTTCGGCGATCTCCTGCGAGCGGGCGGCGTGCCGCATGGCGGTGAGCAGCGCGCCCACCCGGATGCGGTGCCCGGCGGCCATGGCCCGGCGCTCGCCTTCCCGGAAGCCCTCGTTGACCGCCTCCACGACCTCTTCGAGGGTGAGCCCGGCTTCCAGGTGCTGCTCGGGGGCGTAGCGGATCTCGGCGTAGACCACACCGTCGGCGGCCAGGTCCTCGGCGCACTCGGCGGCCACCCGGTAGAGCGCGTTCCGGGTCTGCATCACGGCGCAGGTGTGCGAGAACGTCTCCAGATAGCGCACGAGACCGGCGCCGCCCTCCTTGGCGGGCGAGTTGGCGGCGTCCCGGAACCAGACGGCGAGCCGCGCGGGGTCGGTCTCGGGCAGGTTCTCGTAGCCGATCTCCTGGGCGAGTTCGATGATCGTCTCGGGGCGCAGACCACCGTCGAGGTGGTCGTGGAGCAGCACCTTGGGGGCCCGGCGGATCCGGTCCGGCGTCGCGGAGGCGACGTCGCCGAGGGTCTGCTCCAGCTGGTTCGTGAGCTGGCTTGTCTTCTCCATTGGCCGATGCTAGCGCCTACGCGCGTAGAAATCCGGTTGGTGCCATTCCGATACCGAACATTGACCTACCGGCCAGGTAAAGCACACCGCCCTTTCTGCCAAGGTTTTGCCATGGCTTCGCAATCGCTCGGGGGTGCGGGGGCCACCCCACGCAAAGGCGCGGCGCCCCCGCGTGGTGCTCGGCTGGGACGGGCCATGGGTGCCGTCGCCGGTACCGCGGTGCGCGCCGCGGTACTGGTGCTGCCCGCGGGCCGCGCCGTCAGCAACCGGCGCGGTTCCGCGCTGTCGGCCGCCACGGCCTGGCCGCTGGCCCGCGCGCTGGTGCGGGCGGGGCGTCCGGAGGGGCTGGTGGCGCATGTGGTGCACTACCGCTACCGCGGCTGGAACGGCAACCACGCGCATCCGGCTGAGGACGCCGCGTGGGCGGCCGAGGAGATCGTACGGCGGTACGGGGACGTACCGCTGTGCCTGGTCGGCATCGACATGGGCGCCCGCGCCGCGCTACGGGCGGGCGGCCACCCGGCCGTCAACTCCGTTGCGGCGATCGCCCCTTGGCTGCCGCGCGGCCAGGAACCCGATCCGGTGAAACATCTGGCGGGCCGTCATGTGCTGATGGTGCACGGCACCAACGACGTCACATCCGACCCAGAGTTGTCCTATCGGCTCGCGGAGCGCGTCAAGAAGGTCAACCCCAACGTCTGCCGCTTCGAGGTGCACTCCGACGGCCATTTCCTCCACCAGCACCGCCCCGAAGTCCTCGCGCTCACGGCCGACTTCACCCTCGGCACGCTGTGCGACAGGGCGCTGTCGCGCCCGGTGGTCGACGCCTTGGCGGCTCCGCCGCCCTTGGGCTTGCGGATGCCGCTGGCGGCGGGGTTCGGGAGGCACCTTCGCACGAAGGTATGAAAACGCGCTCGACGCTTCTGGGCGCCCGTGTGGGCCCCGCTACGGTGAGAGCGCTGCCCTCGCCGAGAGCCGCGAGATCATGGATGCGGCGGAACGCGAGGCCCTTGCCTGAGCGACGTGTGGACCTGGGCGGATGGCCCGGCCCACGGCAGTAGTGACCGCTAAGGCGCCAGCAGCCGCCCCCGCCGCCCCAACAGGAACCGTTTGAACGCCGCGACCGGGGCCGTGTCGGCGTGCCCGTCCAGCCAGGCCACGCCGATCTCGCGGACCGCCCGGGTCCCCGAGACCGTCAACTCCGCGACGCCGGGGCGCGGGACAGGCGGCGGGGGCAAGAGCGCCACACCGAGCCCCGCGGCCACCAGGCCGCGCAACGTCTCCGCCTCCTCGCCCTCGAAGGCGATCTTCGGGGTGAACCCGGCCTCCGCGCAGAGCCGGTCGGTGATGCGGCGCAGCCCGTACCCGGGCTCCAGGGTGACGAACCACTCGTCGGCGGTCTCCGCCAGCCGCACCCGCTTGCGGCCGGCGAGCCGGTGCCCCTCGGGGACCACGAGCCGCAGCCGCTGCTCGTCGAGGCGGCGCACCACGAGGTCCGGCGCGTCGGGCAGCGGCGCGGTCAGGCACAGGTCCAACTCCCCCGCGCGCAGCCGCTCCAGCATCGCCTCGCCGTAGTTCTGCACGAGTTGGAAGCGCACCCCCGGATGATCCGCGCGGAACTCCCGCAGCAGGCCCGGCACCGTCTCCGGGCCGAGGGTGTGCAGGAAGCCGAAGGAGACCCGGCCGGTCGCCGGGTCGGCGTCGGCCCGTACCGTCTCCGCGGCGCGCTCCACGCCGTCGAGGGCGCGCTCCACCGAGCCGAGGAACGCCCGCCCGGCGGGGGTCAGCGAGACGGTGCGGCCGTGCCGGGCGAGCAGCGTGACGCCGAGGTCGTCCTCAAGGCGGACGATGGCCCGGCTGAGGCTGGACTGCGGTACGCCCAGTTCATGGGCGGCGCGGGTCACGTGCTCATGGCGGGCGACGGCGGCGAACTGCGCGAGCCGCGGCGCGAGCACCGCGGGCCAGTTGCGCCCGTCTGCCTTACGTTGACGGATATTTGTCGCCTCGATGTCGTCTTCTTTGCGGAGCGATGACGCACCCCGCGCTGACCTGCGGTCATGCTGCATGGGATCGATTATCGCCATTCCATGCATTGGACGCATCAATGTGCCGGTCGTACGTTCGGGGTATGCCCGATGTCGATACCCCGGCGTCCGCTCGCACCGCGACCACGGACGCCGCCGCGGAGACCAAGCTCCTACCCGGCAGTGCCGCCTATCGCCGGGCGATCCTGGCGCTGTTCGCCGCCGGGGCGGCCACGTTCCTCCTGCTGTACTCGACCCAGGGGCTACTGCCCGCGATCTCCACCGACCTCGCGGTGAGCCCGGCGCAGGCCAGCCTGACGGTGGCGATGACCACGGCCGGGCTCGCCGTGGCGCTGATCCCGGTCAGCGCGCTCTCCGAGAAGTACGGCCGTACGCCGGTCATGGCGGTCGCGGTGGTCAGCGCGGCGCTGGTCGGGCTCGCGATTCCGTTCTCCCCGAACCTGGCGGTGCTGGTGGTGCTGCGGACGTTGCAGGGCGTCGCGCTCGCCGGGCTGCCGGCCACCGCCATGGCGTATCTGGCGGAGGAGGTCTCCAAGAAGGCGATCGCCTCCGCGATCGGCCTGTACGTCGCGGGCAACAGCCTGGGCGGCATGGCCTCCCGGGTGATCGCCGGTTTCGTCGCCCAGTTCGCGGGCTGGCGGGTGGCGCTCGGTGTGCTGGGCGTGCTGTCGCTGTGCTGCGCGGTGGCGTTCATCCTGCTCGCGCCGAAGGCCCGGAACTTCACACCGTCGCCGATCAGCCCGCGCGCGCTGCTGGCCACGCTCACCGGGCACGTCCGCAATCCGCTGCTGCTGCGGCTCTACCTGCTGGGCATGCTGTTCATGGCGGTCTTCGGCTCGGTCTACACGGTGCTCGGCTACCGCCTGACGGCGGCGCCCTTCGATCTGCCGGAGGGCCTGGTCGGCTCGATCTTCCTGGTCTACCTGGTGGGTACGGCAAGCTCGGCGGCGGCGGGGAAGCTGGTCGCCCGGCTCGGTCGGCGCGGTGCGCTGTACTGCGGGATAGGCGCGGTGGCGGCGGGCCTGCTGCTCAGCCTGGCCGACTCGATCGCCGCTGTTCTGGCGGGACTTGTGCTGATCACGGCGGGCTTCTTCACCGGCCACTCGGTCGCCTCCGGCGCGGTCTCCCACACGGCGACCTCGGGCCGCGCCCAGGCCAGCGCCCTTTACCTGACGGCGTATTACGTCGGCAACAGCGTGGGCGGCACGGTGGGCGCCACCGCTTATCATGCCGACGGCTGGCCCGCCGCGACGGCGGTGGGGTTGGCGGCGATGGTCGCGGCGGCGGGGATCACGTTGTACGGGACGCGGGCGGCGCGGCGGGCGGCGGCGGTCGTCTAGGCGCCGGGGAAGACGCTGGTGTCGATGGTGAGGTCGAAGGGGGCAGGTAGGTGGATCTTCTCGCCGAACTTGGTTGCCTGCAGCGTCCGGTACACGCCATCGTTCGACTCGCCGAAAAGCGTGATCGTGGGGCCTCCTGGCGCCCAGCGGTCGATCAGTAGGTAGAGCGGAACCCCGGCTTGGGCGTAGCCCGCTGGCTTCACGACCCTGTCTTGTTCAGCGTTCGACTTTGACGTGATCTCCGCGATCAGCTCTGTCTCGCCGGCCATGATGAAGTTGCCTGGTACGTCCACCACACTCTCGGGGGCTACCGCGAGGTCCGGAATGAACAGCCCACTGCGCGAGGGCACGGCGACACCCAGCGTCTGGAAAACGCCCCAGTCTTCGGGGATCACGGTCAACAGCATCCGCTGCAGCCTGGACGCGATGCTGTTGTGGAAGTTCGCAGGCGGTGGCGTCACGACGAGCTGCCCCTTGATGATCTCCACCTTGCAGCCCTCGGGTACGTCCGTCTCCTCCCAGATACGGACGAGATCGTCCCAGCTGTAATCGTCGCTGGGCACTGGCTCGACGGGCAGTGCGCTCATGGTGGTCTCCTCGTTCGGTACGTCACCGATCCCAGCATGACGAACGGGACCGATGGGCGTCCATCAGTCCCGTTCATGCGTACGAGTGAGCCGAAAATCAGGCGATACGTTCCAGCACGATCGGCTGCGGCTTGAACTCCGTGCCGGACGGCGAAATGGTCACCCCGCCCTCCAGCGCCTGCAAGGCGTAGTCGAAGCGCTCCGGGGTGTCCGTGTGCAGGGTCAGCAGAGGCTGGCCAGCCGTGACCGTCTCGCCGGGCTTGGCGTGCATCTCGATGCCCGCGCCCGCCTGCACCGGGTCCTCCTTGCGAGCCCGGCCCGCGCCGAGCCGCCAGGCGGCGACGCCTACCGCGTAGGCGTCCAGCCCGGTGAGCACACCGGAGGCGGAGGCCGTCACGACATGCTGCTCACGGGCGACCGGAAGCGTCGCGTCCGGGTCGCCGCCCTGGGCGGAGATCATGCGGCGCCAGTGGTCCATCGCGGAGCCGTCGCGCAGTGCCTTCGCCGGGTCGGCGTCCTTCAGGCCCGCCGCGTCGAGCATCTCGCGGGCCAGCGCCAGCGTCAGCTCGACCACGTCGGCCGGTCCGCCACCCGCCAACACCTCGACGGATTCGCGCACTTCGAGCGCGTTGCCGGCGGTCAGGCCCAGCGGGGTGGACATGTCGGTGAGCAGCGCCACCGTCTTCACGCCGTGGTCCGTGCCCAACCCGACCATGGTGCGGGCGAGTTCGGCCGCGTCCTCGCGGTTCTTCATGAAGGCGCCGGAGCCGACCTTCACGTCCAGCACCAGCGAACCGGTGCCCTCCGCGATCTTCTTGGACATGATGGAGGAGGCGATCAGCGGAATCGCCTCCACCGTGCCGGTGACGTCGCGCAGCGCGTACAGCTTCTTGTCGGCCGGTGCCAGCCCGTCTCCCGCGGCGCAGATGACGGCGCCCACGTCACGCAGCACACCCATCATCTCGTCGTTGGACAGCAGCGCACGCCAGCCGGGGATGGACTCCAGCTTGTCCAGCGTGCCGCCGGTGTGGCCGAGGCCACGGCCGGACAGCTGCGGTACGGCGGCGCCGCACGCGGCGACCAGCGGGGCCAGCGGCAGCGTGATCTTGTCGCCGACGCCGCCGGTCGAGTGCTTGTCGGCGGTCGGCCGGGGCAGCGACGAGAAGTCCATCCGCTCACCGCTGGCGATCATCGCGGCGGTCCAGCGGGCGATCTCGGCCCGGTCCATACCGTTGAGCAGGATCGCCATGGCGAGCGCGGACATCTGCTCGTCGGCGACCTGGCCCTTGGTGTAAGCGTCGATCACCCAGTCGATCTGCTCGTCGCTGAGACGACCACGGTCGCGCTTGGTACGGATGACGGAGATGACGTCCATGAGGTGTTCGCGTTCCTTACGTCAGTTTGCCCTAGCGGTCCAGATCCTCGGCTCCGAAGGCGTCCGGAAGCAACTCGCGCATCGGGCGGATGCCGCGCGCGGTGTCGACCAGCAGCTCCGGGCCGCCGTTCTCCCACAGCAGTTGGCGGCAGCGCCCGCACGGCATCAGCACCCGGCCCTGCCCGTCGCAGCAGGTGAACGCGGTCAGCCGACCGCCACCGGAGGCGTGCAGCGCGGAGACCAGGCCGCACTCGGCGCACAGCGCGACCCCGTAGGCCGCGTTCTCCACGTTGCAGCCGACGACGGTCCGGCCGTCGTCGACGAGGGCGGCGGCGCCGACCGGGAAGCCGGAGTACGGGGCGTAGGCCCGGGACATCACGTCCCGGGCCGCCGCGCGCAGCGCCTCCCAGTCGATCGGCTGGTCGCTCACTTGCCCTGGCCCTTCCGGTACGGCTTGCCGTCCGCCTTCGGCATCCGCAGCCGTTGCGCGGACAGCGCGAGCACCAGCAGCGTGGCCACGTACGGGGTGGCGGAGACGAATTCGTTCGGGATGGTGTCCGTCATCACGAACCACAACAGCAGCAGCGCCGCGAAGACCGCGCTCAGCACGCCCTGCCGGTAACTCTTGCGGTAGACCTTCCAACCCGCCAGAAGGGCGAGCAGGATCACCAGCAGCAACAGCAGCGCGTGCGCCGCCGGGCCACCGCTGCGCAGCGCCAGGCTGTCGGTGTAGCCGAACAGTCCCGCGCCCATGGCCAGCCCACCGGGCCGCCAGTTACCGAAGATCATCGCAGCGAGACCGATGTAACCGCGCCCGCCGGTCTGGCCCTCGTTGTAGATGTGCGACGGCACCATCGCGAGGAACGCGCCGCCGAAACCGGCGAGTCCACCGGAGAGCACGACCGCCGCGTACTTGTAGAAGTACACGTTCACGCCGAGCGACTCGGCGGCGATCGGCGCCTCACCGCACGAGCGCAGCCGCAGGCCGAACGCGGTGCGCCACAGCACGTAGAACGTGGCGGCGAACAGCAGCGCGGCGAGCACGGTGAAGTAGGACAGCCCGGTGACCAGGCCGCCGAGGATGCCCGCGAGGTCGGAGACCAGGAACCAGTGGTGGTGCTCGATGCTCAGCAGCCAGTCGGACAGGCCCGGCACGGTGATCGTCGGCACCGACTTGATCGGTGGCGACTGCTTGGGGTTGCCGCCGAGCGTCGCCGCGTGGCCGGTGTTGAACCAGCGCTTGGCCAGGTACTGGGTGATGCCCTGGGCGAGCAGGGTGATCGCCACACCGGAGACGATGTGGTCCACGCCGAAGGTGACGGTGGCGACCGCGTGCAGCAGTCCGCCGAGCATGCCGCCGAGGATTCCGGCGAGCAGGCCGAACCACGGGTTGGTCTGCCAGCCGACCCAGGCACCGAAGAAGGTGCCGAGGATCATCATGCCCTCAAGACCGATGTTGACCACACCGGCCCGCTCCGACCACAGACCGGCGAGACCGGCGAGGCCGATCGGCACCGCCATCTGCAGCATGCCGCTGATCTGGCCGGAGGACGTCACGTCCTGCGCGCCGGTGATCGCCCGTACCGCGCAGACCGCGAGCAGCACGCCCGCGAACAGCACCAGCATGACGGGGTAGGAGAGGCGCCCGGTGCCCTTGGCCTGCGGGGCCTTGGGCGCGGTGGCCTGGACGGCGGTCGTGGTGGCGCTCATGCCGTCACCTCTTCCTTCACGGTGGTCTTGCGCGCCGCGGCGGCGGCGAGTTCCTCGCCCACCCGGCGCTGCTGGCGGCCGAGGCCGTAGCGGCGGACGAGTTCGTAGGCGACGACGACGGAGAGCACGATGACGCCCTGCATGACGCCGACGATCTCCTTGTCGTAGCCGTTGAACTCAAGCCAGTTGGAGGTCCGGTCGAGGAACGCCCACAGCAGTGCGCCGACCGCGATGCCGGCCGGGTGGTTGCGGCCGAGCAGCGCGATGGCGATACCGGTGAAACCGATTCCGGTGGGGAAGTCGGTGGCGTACTGGTGCGACTCGTTGAGCAGGGTGGGCATGCCGACAAGACCGGCGACCGCGCCGGAGATCAGCATGCTGGTGACCACCATGCGCTTGACGTTCACACCGCTGGCCTGCGCGGCCGACTCGGACTGGCCGACGGTGCGCAGGTCGAAGCCGAACCGGGTGCGGTTGAGCACGAACCAGTAGCCGACACCCGCCAGCGCCGCGATGACGATGAAGCCCTCGATGGGACCGGCCGCGGGGTTGGCGGTGAAGGTGAAGAACCAGCCGGACTTCGGCAGCACCGTGGTGTGCACGCTGTTGGTGTTGGCGTCCAGGTGCGCCAGCCGGCCGGGCTGCAGCAGGTAGCCGATGATCGCGGTGGCGATCGAGTTCAGCATGATCGTGGCGATGACCTCGCTGACGCCCCGGCCCACCTTGAGCAGACCGGCCAGGCCCGCCCACGCCGCGCCGACCAGCATCGCGACGATGATGATCAGCGGGAGTTCCAGGAAGCTGGGCAGGCTCACCGCGCCGCCGACCACCGCGGCGACGAAGGCCGCGAGCCGGTACTGGCCGTCCACACCGATGTTGAACAGGTTCATCCGGAAGCCGATGGCCACCGCGAGACCCGCCAGGTAGTAGGTGGTCGCCTTGTTCAGGATGTAGACCTGGCTGTCGCTCTTGACGCCGTAACTGCCCATGATCTGGAAGGCGTCGAACGGCTGCTTGCCGGTGGCGAGCAGTACCAGGCTGGTGACGATGAACGCCGCCAGCAGGGCGAGCACCGGAGCGGCCAGGCCGAGCAGCAGCCGCTCCTTGTCTATCTTCGCGAACTTCTTCATCGGTCCTCTCCCCCAGCGGCGGTGGAGTGCTCAAGGTGGCCGGAGGCCGCGCCGGTCATGGCGGAGCCCAGCTCCTCGGGGGTGATCGTGGCGGGGTCCGCGTCCGCGACCAGCCGGCCGCGGTACATCACCCGCAGGGTGTCGGACAGGCCGATCAGCTCGTCCAGGTCGGCGGAGATCAGCAGCACGGCGAGGCCCTCACGGCGTGCCTCGCGGATCTGGTCCCAGATCTGCGCCTGCGCGCCGACGTCCACACCGCGGGTGGGGTGGGCCGCGATCAGCAACTTGGGGTGGTGGCTCATCTCCCGGCCGACGATGAGCTTCTGCTGGTTGCCACCGGACAGCGAGGCCGCGGTGACGTCGATGCCGGGGGTGCGCACGTCGTACTCGGCGACGATCCGCTCGGTGTCCTTGCGGGCCGCGTTGGGGTCGAGCAGCGCGCCCTTGCTGTTGGGCTTCTCGGTGACGTGGCCGAGGATGCGGTTCTCCCACAGCGGGGCCTCCAGCAGCAGCCCGTGCCGGTGGCGGTCCTCGGGGACGTAGCCGATGCCGTTCTCCCTGCGCTGCCGGGTGGGTGCCTGGGAGATGTCGGTGCCGTCGAGGGTGATGACACCGGCGTCCGGGTGGCGCATGCCCATGACGGCCTCGACCAGCTCGGCCTGGCCGTTGCCCTCGACGCCCGCGAGGCCGAGGACCTCGCCCTTGTGGATGGTGAAGGCGATGTCGTCCAGCACCGTGCGCTCGATGCCGTCCGCGTCCGGCGCGGTGAGCCGCAGCCCTTCGACGGTCAGCATCGGGATGTCGGTGACCGTGGACTCGCGGGTCTCCGGGGACGGCAGTTCGCTGCCGACCATCAGCTCGGCGAGCTGCTTGGGGGTGGTGGTCTTCGGGTCGGCGGAGCCGACCGTGGTGCCACGGCGGATGACGGTGATCTCGTCGGCCACCGACAGCACCTCGCCCAGCTTGTGCGAGATGAAGATGACGGTCAGGCCCTCGGCCTTCAGTCCGCGCAGGTTGTCGAAGAGCGCGTCGACCTCCTGCGGGACGAGGACCGCGGTGGGCTCGTCCAGGATCAGCGTACGGGCGCCGCGGTAGAGGACCTTGAGGATCTCCACCCGCTGGCGGTCGGCCACGCCGAGGTCCTCGACCAGCACGTCGGGGCGGACGCCCAGGCCGTAACTGTCGGATATCTCAAGGATCTTGGCGCGTGCCTTGGCGCCGATGCCGTGCAGTTTCTCGCTGCCGAGCACGACGTTTTCCAGCACGGTGAGGTTGTCGGCAAGCATGAAGTGCTGGTGCACCATGCCGACGCCCCGGGCGATGGCATCGCCGGGGTGGTGGAACGTCACCTGCTCGCCGTCGATGGCGATGGTGCCCTCGTCCGGCTTCTGCATGCCGTAGAGGATCTTCATCAGGGTCGACTTGCCGGCGCCGTTCTCGCCCACCAGGGCGTGCACGGTGCCGCGGGCGACGGTGATGTCAATGTCGTGGTTGGCGACAACTCCGGGGAACCGCTTGGTGATTCCCTTGAGCTGGACTGCGGGGGGAGGGGCTGACGCGTTGATGGCGCACTCTCCTCGGGGCGAAGGAGTGGGGCGATGGGAGGGGCGAACGTACCGCGCAACTTGCTTTCTACGCGCGTAGGTTCAGCGACGTTTTCCGCGGCCGCGCGGGCGGCCGCTCACGGGGGGGGTGTCGCGGTCACGTGCGGAACGGGGCCCGGCGGAGAAGTACTGCCTCCGCCACCGGGCCCCGTGCGCCGTGCCGTTCAGCGATCTCCCGGTCAGGGAGTGGACTTGACCTTGATCTGGCCGTCCACGATCTTCTTCTTCACCGCGTCGAGCTGAGACTGGATGTCGTTGATGAACCCGCCGCTGGTGGCCAGGCTGACGCCACCGTTGTTCAGACCGTAGGTGTTGTTGCCGGTCAGCGGCTTGCCGTCGTGCACGCTCTTGATCAGGTCGAGCACCGCGACGTCCACGTTCTTGACCGCGGAGGTCAGGATCGAGTCCTTGTACTGGGCCAGGCCCGGGTCCTGGTACTGGTCGGAGTCGACACCGATCGACCAGGCGCCCTTCTGACCGTGCACGGCCTCGATCGCACCGGAGCCGGAGCTTCCGGCCGCCGTGTAGATCACGTCGATGCCCTTGGACAGCATGCCGCTGGCCGCGCTCTTGCCCAGGTCCGGGCTGCTGAAGCCGGACAGGTCGGAGCCGGTGGTCAGGTACTGCACCGTGACCTTGTCGTTCGGCTTGGTGTCCGTGACGCCCTGCTGGAAGCCGGCCTGGAAGCCCTTGATGAGCTCGTTGTCCACACCGCCGATGAAGCCGACCTGGCCGCTCTTGGACTTCAGCGCCGCCGCGACGCCCGCCAGGTAGGAGCTCTCCGGCGAGGCGAAGGTCATGCTGTCGACGTTGGCCCCGGCGACCTGCGAGTCGACGATGCCGAAGGTGGTCTTCGGGAACTTGGACGCGACCGCCTTGACCGAGTCGGCGTAGGCGAAGCCGACCGCGACAACCGGGTTGTAACCGGCGGTGGCGAGGTCGGACAGCCGCTGCTCACGGTCGGACTCGGTGTCCGTGGTCTTGGCGGTCAGCTCCTTCGGCGTGCCGCCGAACTGCTTGGTGGCCTGATCCAGACCACGCGCGGCGGAGTCGTTGAACGAGTGGTCACCGCGACCGCCCACGTCGTAGGCGATGCCGACCTTCATACCGCCGCCGGTCGAGCCCGAGGCGCTCGAACCGGAGGAGGACTGGGTCGAACTGGCCCCACACGCGGTGGCGCTGACAGCAAGGGCCGCGGCTATGCCTGCGGCGGCAAGTGTTGTGGTTACCCGGCGCACGAGGGGTACCCCTTCATCCAGATAGCGCCCCGTCCGGCGCTGGTCGAACGGGAGCTTAACGCGCGTAGATGCCAGGTAAAGGGGGGTTGGGAACCTGTTACCAGATCGAGCCCAACGGTCGGTTTCCGGCCAGGGACGCCCGGGTGGCGGAGGTGTGAGCCCTTCCCTACTGGGGTCCGGCTGCGCCGGGGCGGTACGAGTGCGGCACGCCTACGGCGGCCGGGAAGCACGGTGGGGTACGGGTCCGGCACGGCCGGAGAGGGTAGGCGCGCCGGGCGCCTGCGCGACCCGTCGACGGGAATGCTCCTAGGCGACCTGCGCTCCCGACAGACCACGAGGGATGGGAGGGGTCACGCGACACGGACCTCGATCGGCGCGGTGATCACGTCGGTCTCGTATGCCTCGGGCGCGGGCTCATCCTCGAAGTACAGTTCCAAGGCCTCACGGAGATTGTCGAGAGCCTCTTCGATGGTCTTGCCCTGGCTGGCCACCTCAACCTGGAGGCAGCGGGCGACGTACCAGTCGTCCTCGTGCGTCACAGCGGCGGTGATATGCAAGGCATGCTGCGTCATAGCGGCCAGTCTGGCACGCGGATGCGCCGGCCGCCTGGGCTGCGCTGTGACTCCGCCCGATCGAGTGGCTGGCGCCAGGGCGCCTCTTCGGCCTACCCCAAGAAACCCCGCCGTAGCGGCACCCTCAGGCCCAGCGTCCCGACTTTACGGTCCGCACGAAGGCGTTCCACGCCTCGGCGGTAAAGAGGAGCATCGGACCCTGCGGGTCCTTGCTGTCACGGACGGGTATGTGACCGGGGACGCCCTCGGCGACCTCGACGCAGTTGTCGGCATGCGCACTGCTGTAACTGCTCTTGCGCCACATCGCGGCGGTCAGATCGGGTCGGACGGCGGACATGAGTAGCGCTCCTCCATCACCTTGCGGATCAAGGCCGCGGACTCGGCAGGCGGCAGGGCGTTGGCCCTGAGCCGATCGTAGATGACGGTGAACCTGGTGACGTCTTCCAGGTCTTCGAAGATGAGCCCGGCAAGAATCCCCTCGGTGTAGGCCACCTTCTCGCCATTGGGTAGCGTCACCAAGCTCAAGTTGGAGCCGATAGCGGCGAGTTCACGACTATTGAACGGCAACACTTGTACGTCGACGCGCGGATGCTCGCCCAGCTCCAGCAGGCGCGCCAACTGCTCGTTCATCACTTCCGGTCCCCCGACCTCCCGGTACAGCGCGGACTCGTCGAGCACGATCCACAACCACGGCGGATTAGACCCCTTCAGGATCTCTTGACGGCCCAGCCGGAAGGCGAGCTTCTCCTCCAGATCTCCGTTGGCGTAAACCCGACCGGACTCGAACAACGCCCTTACGTACGCCTCCGTTTGGACAAGCCCTGGGATGATCTGCGAGAACTCGTGGATGACGCGCGCCCGCGCCTGGAGGTCCAGGAACCTCCGAACCCAGTCGGGAAGCGTCTCCTTACGAAGGTGCTCGTACAACTCCGAGAGCAAGCCGCCCGTGCCCAGCGCAGCGTCAAGCGCGGCGCAAAGGTCGTAGGTCACCTTTGCGCCGGTCGCCGTCTCAATCTGCGCGATCCTGCTGTCCACGACGTGGATGATGTTGCCCAACTGCTGCTGGGTGAGCCCCGCCTCCGTGCGGCGGCGCCGTACCTCCTTGCCCAGAAGCTCGCGCAGCGAACCCTGCTCAAGTCGCTTGGCCATCCGTGGCGTTACCCCCAGCCTTACTCACACCGCAGTAACCCCAGACCCCCTGTTCAGCCTAGCGCCGCAGGCGCCACCGTGGGGAACAACCAGTAAAGAACCGCTTGCGCACGGTAAGCGGAGCGCAAAGGCGGCAGCGGAAGGGCGGCACATGCAGGCGGCGGAGATCCCCGAGACGGGGGCAGTGGTGCTGGACAGGGCACAGGACCGGGTGGGGGTGGTGCTGTACGTCCGGGCGGGGATGGTGCACCTGCGCCCGGCGGGCGACGGCGAACCGTGGGTCGCCCACCCGAGGGACGTCTCCCCGGCCGGCCCCAGCGACACCCTGCGCGCCAAGGTGGCGGAGGTCAACGCCGCGCGGAGGTGGGCTCGTTGAGCGCGCACACGGTGATCCGCCGCGCGGACTGGATGATCGGTCCGGAGACCGCGCCGGAGGCGCCCCGGATCGTGTTCGAGATGGAGTGCATGCGGTGCGACGAGGCGTCGCAGGCGAGCGAGGAGTTCGAGGACGTCCGCGACTGGGCCTTCCAGCACGTGGGCCGCAACCCCTCGCACACCGGCTTCCGGGAGATCATCCACCGTTTCTGGCGGGCGACGCTGCTGCGCTGAGCGCCCTCACTCCAGCAGTGCCGCCGCGGTGAACAGCTCGACACCGACCCTGATCGCTTCCTCGTCCGCGTCGAAGTCGCCTCGGTGGAGGTCACGGATGGTGGGGTCGCCCACCGGGCGGACGCCCAGCCGGGCCAGGGCGCCGGGGACGTGTTCCAGGTACCAGGAGAAGTCCTCGCCACCCAGGCTCTGCTCGGTGTCCTCGACCGCGTGGGCGCCGTGGCGGAAGGTCATCGCCTCGCGGAGCAGGTCCGCGGAGGTCGCCTCGTTGACCACCGGGGGGACGCCCCGGTGGTAGGTCAGCTCCCACTTGGCCCGGTAGATCGCGGCGATCTGGTCGATCACCTCGTGGATCAGGTCCGGCGCCTCGTGCCACGCGTCGAGGTCGAGGCAGCGGACGGTGCCCTCCAGCTCCGCGTGCTGCGGGATCACGTTGCACGCATGGCCCGCCTCGATCCGGCCCCAGACCACCGAGACACCCGCGCGCGGGTCGATCCGGCGGGCGAGGGCGGCGGGCAGCTCGGTGGCGATCTTGGCCAGCGCCGTCACCAGGTCGGTGGTCAGATGGGGGCGCGCGGTGTGGCCACCCGCGCCGTCGAGCCGCAGCTCAAGGCGGTCGCAGGCGGAAGTGATCGCTCCGGTGCGCAGCCCGATCCGGCCGACCTCGACCTTGGGGTCGCAGTGCACGGCGAGGATCCGCTCCACCCCGTCCAGGACGTCGGCCTTGAGCATGTCAAGGGCGCCGCCCGGCATGCTCTCCTCGGCGGGCTGGAACACCAGCCGCACCGGCCGGGGCAGCTTCCCGGCCTGGTCCAGCTCGGCGAGGACCAGGCCCGCGCCGAGGGCGACTGTGGTGTGGACGTCGTGACCGCAGGCGTGCGCCCTGCCCTTCACCGTCGAGCGGTACGGAACCTTCTTGACGTCCGGGATCGGCAGCGCGTCGATGTCGGCGCGCAGCGCGAGACGGCCACGGCCGGACTCGTCGCCGCCGACGTCGCAGATCACGCCGGTTCCGGAGGGCAGCACCCGGGGCTCAAGGCCCGCCTGCGCGAGGCGTCTCCTGATCGCCTCGGTGGTGCGGAACTCCTCGCGGGACAGCTCCGGGTGCATGTGCAAGTCACGGCGGAATGCGACGAGTTCGGCGAACAGTTCCTCGGGCAGGGCGCCGGACGCGGGCGCGGGTAGTGAGTGGTCCACCCCCGACAGCGTAGGACTCATGACCACTCCTGGTGTGTCGTCAGTGAAAAATTCCAGCCTTCAAGTGACGAGATCATCACCCCTGTGGTGCATATTCGGCGCCGCCGCGGGTATCTCCACTTGTTAAGCCTTCGTCTTCCCTTCCACTCCATGGTGGACCAAGGCGCGACCGATTGCTCGGCAACGGCCCCGGACGGCGGAGACTCGGTCAGGTTCGTGCGTGAAGGCGCCGATACCTGTCAGGTTCGGGCGAGCAGCGCAGGTCCGGCGATCGTTGGCGCTCCCACCAGCCGCGCGTACACCTCAAGCAGCGGCGCCGACTGGCGCTGCCAGGACCACTGGCCCAGCATAGGCGAGCGCTCATAGGCCCTGCGGTAGCGCGGCCGGTTGGTCAGCACCGCGCCCACCGCGCGCACGAAGTCGGCGGTGTCGGCGGCCCGGAACACCTCCCCGTTGCCCAGCGACAGCGTGGCCGCGGCCATCACCCGTACGTCACTGACCACCACCGGTAGCCGGGCGTGCGCGTACTCCAAGTAGCGGGCGGCCAGCGCCACTTCGTGGTGCGGCAGATGGTGCACCGGGACCACTCCGATGTCGGCGGAGGCCAGGAACCCGGCGATCTCCTCGGGCGGCACGAACGGCAGGATGTGCAGCCGGGGGGCCACCCCCAGCTCGGCGGCCCGCTCGATGAGCGTACGGACGTACGGTGCGCCCGGCTCCGGCACCACGAACGCCGCGTGCAGGTCGTACAGCTTGGGCAGCGCCTCCACCACCGTGAGCAGCCCGCGCTCCGGGGCCACCGCCCCGCTGTGCACCAGCAGCGGCACCTCGGGCGCCAGCCGGCAGGCCGCCCGCACCCCGCCGCCGTCGCGCGGCGCCGAACGGTCCTGGTACTTGGGCGCGTTGAGCACCACGGCGGGCGGCGCCGGCAGCTTGTGCCGGGTGCGCAACTGCTCCGCGTACGCCTCGCACACCGTGATCACCGCGTCGGCCTCGGCGGCGTGCGCCCGCTCGTCCGCGTCCCGGGCCACCGCCGCCCGGCGCGAGGAGGCCGGGGCGAGCACCGCGCACTCGTCGGCGTCCCACAGCACCTTCACCGTGCGCCCGGCGGCCTCCGCCCGTACCGCGGCGCGCAGCGCCACCCCGAGCACCCGCCGTCCGCGGGCGTGGATCAGCTGCGGGCGCCGTTCGTCCAGCACCGGGCCGTACGCCGCCTCCAGGTCGAGCAGCAACGGATCGAGCCGCCGCCAGGCCCGCCGCACCGGTAGCAGCCGGGACAGCGCGGTGGCGAGGTTGTCCAGGAAGCCGTCCGGCACACCGCGGCGGCGCACCGCGGCCTGGTACTGGGCGGCTCGCGCTCTGGTCCAGGTCCGGCGCACCGCGTACCGCGCCCGGGCCAGGGAGTACGCGGCGCGGGCCGCGGCCTGCCGGGCCAACGGGCGGTATACAACGTCGAGTTCGGCGGACCGAGTGCGCAACAGCTGCTCGCGGACCGCCAGTTGTGCGGTGCGGTAGCGGTGCGCCTCCGCGCAGCGGTACGCCAGCGGCCAGCGCAGGCCCGGTCGTGGCCTGTGCGTCCGGTGGCGGAACAGCGTCTGCGGCACGTCCACGGTGATCACCGCGACGCCCGGCAGCACCGGCGCAGGTCGGCCGTCGGCGCGTCCGATGAGCGTGACGTCGTAGCCCGCCTCGGCGGCGGCGCGGGCCACCCGCTGCGCTCGTGAGTCGTTCCCCAGCGTGCTGTCCGCGAGAACCGCGATCCGCACGGCCTTCCGCGGTGTGCTCCCCATGGAAGAAGAGAACACGGCGGCGGTGATCACCGGATGGCGGGCGCGTGGCGCCGGGTTGAACGGGTCACGGATAGGTATCGATCAGGGCCGAACGCCGCACCGGGCATTGCGCGTTCAGCCACGGCCGTACTTGTCCTCGGCCTGCCAGCAGACCACCAGACCGGTCACCAGCGCCACCGCCGCCCACACCGCGGCCAGTATCCACACGTGCGGGGTGAGCTGGGCGTAGCCGTCCAGCAGCGCGTGCCGGGCCAGCTCGATGTAGATCGCGCCGGGGTTGGACTCCAGCAGCAGCCGGATGATCCGCGGGGCGTGGCCGGTCACCTTGGCGATGCTGTAGAAGACGCCGCAGGTGTACATCCACGTGCGCAGCAGGAACGGCACCAGCTCGCCGATGTCGTGGTTGCGGGCGCCGATCCGGGCCATCAGCATCCCGCAGCCCAGGTTGAACACCGTCTGCAACGCCAGCGCCGGAACCAGCAGCAGCCAGCGGGCGCCGAACGGCTCACCGGTGGCCAGGCAGATGCTGATCACGATGCCCATGGACAGCACGAGTTGCTGGAGCTGCACCAGGGTGGAGGCGATCGGCAGGCAGGCGCGCGGGAAGTGCATGGCGCGGACCAGTTCGATCCGGTTGGAGATCGACCAGGTGCCCGTGGCGATGGACTCCCGCGAGTAGGTGAACACGAACATGCCGACGGACAGGAACGCGATGTAGTTGTCGCCGGTCCCGGCCTTCTTGTCGAGCAGATAGCCGAAGATCAGCCAGTAGACGGCGACGTTGAACAGCGGCGTCAGCACGTGCCAGATCTGGCCGAGCCGGGCCGTGGCGTACAGCGCGGTCAGCCGCGCCCGGGCGTAGGCGACGGTGAAGTGCCGTCTGCCCCACAGCTGCCGCAGGTACTCGGGCAGTGGGGGCCGCTGCACGGCCGGGGTCAGCCCGTGCCGGGCGGCCAGTTCCCCGGCCTCGTCGGAGGACAGCCGGGCCGCGGGGGTGTCGAGGGCCACGCTCATCAGGTCACCGCCACCGGGTTGCGGATCGCGCCGAGCCCGTGGCGGCTGCGGGCGGCGCTGGTGATGCCGGACAGGAAGCCGTGGGCGCGCGGCGAGGCGCCGCTGGTCAGCCACGACGGGTCCACCTCGCAGACCGCGACCTCCACGCCCGTGCCGTCCAGGGCGAGGGGCAGGGTGTGCACCACGGTGGACGGGAAGCTCAGCAGGCGGGCGCCGATCGGGCCGCGCCGGGCGACGAGTTCCAGCGGCAGGTCGGGCCGCACGATCTCCAGCCCGGCCTCGGTGGACAGCCGCCGCAGTTTGTCCTCGCGCTCCCTGCGGTGCGCGAAGTAGCGGGTCGCGCCGTGCGCGGCGGCTATGCCGCGGACAGCGGCGAGGTAGGCGTCCGGATGCACCACGCCGGTCTCCACCAGCGAGGTGCCGATCAGGTCCGCGCCGCGCCGCACGCTGGGCGGCCCGAAGCGGGCCCGGGTCCACGCCAGGCGGTTGACGGTCAGCCGGGTGCCGGGCGGTGGTACGACCGGCATCGCGGTGAACAGCTCCACCCGGCGGCCGGGACCCGCGGTCAGCCGCCGCCGGGCGTTGGCGGCCACCGCGGCGAACGCGGCGTCCCGGGCGCCGCGCCCGGCGCGGTGCCAGCGCACCAGGCGCTGCCCGTCGGCGATCAGCGCCACGAACTCCATGGTCGCCGTGCCGTCGTCTATCACCACCAGGTCGCGGGCCCGGCTCAGCGGCAGCAGGGCCTGCACGAAGCGGGAGAACGGGTCGCCCAGCACCAGGCGCCTGGCCCGCAGCAGCAGCGGGGTCAGGCCCGCCAGCGTGCGCACCGGCCCGGCGGTCGCGGTGCGCGGCTCGCACCAGCGCAGCGCCAGCCCCTCGTCCCGGGCCAGCTCGGCCATCCGGCGCAGCTGGCCGCGGCTCATCGGGTCGCGCGGCGGCAGCACCACGACGGTGCAGTCGGCAAGGTCGAGCGTTCCGGCCGCGCGCTGCGCGTGCGTCCACTCCAGCAGGTTGAGCAGCTGCACCGGGGACTCGATGAGCGCCAGGGTGCGCAGGGCTTCGTACTGGTCGCCGGGTGCGCGCGGGGCCGGGACGGCGCCGGTGGCCTGTGGTGGGTCGGTGGCTGGTGAACCGCTCACGCTGAGACCGGCTCTCGTCCGGCCGCCGCCTCGGCCTCCGCCACCACGCCCGGCACCCGGCGCAGCTTCTTCATCGGGCCCAGCTCACCCTCGTACACCCGCTTCACCCCGTCGCCCAGCGACCGCTCCACGATCCGGATGTCGCGCACCAGCCGCTGCAGGCCCGAGGTCTCCACCGACGCGGCCTGGTCGGAGCCCCACATCGCGCGGTCGAGGGTGATGTGCCGCTCGACGAAAACCGCGCCGAGCGCGACGGCGGCGAGCGTGGTCTGCAGGCCGACCTCGTGTCCCGAGTAGCCGATCGGCACGTTGGGGTACTCGGCCTGCAGGGTGTGGATCATGCGCAGGTTGAGTTCCTCGTGCTTCGCCGGGTACGTCGAAGTGGCGTGGCACAGCAGGATGTTGTCGCTGCCGAGTACCTCCACCGCGTGCCGGATCTGCTTCGGGGTGGACATGCCGGTGGACAGCACGACGGTGCGGCCGGTGGCGCGCAGCGCGCGCAGCAGGTCGTCGTCGGTCAGGCAGGCGGAGGCGACCTTGTGCGCGGGCAGATCGAACTTCTCCAGGAACTCCACGCTCGGCACGTCCCACGGCGAGGCGAACCACTGGATGCCCTGCTCACGGCAGTACGCGTCGATGGCCCGGTACTCGTCCTCGCCGAACTCGACGCGGTGCCGGTAGTCGATGTACGTCATCCGGCCCCACGGGGTGTCGCGCTCTACGTCCCACTGGTCGCGCGGGGTGCAGATCTCCGGGGTGCGCTTCTGGAACTTCACCGCGTCGCACCCGGCCGAGACGGCGGCGTCGATCAGCCGGTAGGCGTTCTCCAGGTCACCGTTGTGGTTGATGCCGATCTCGCCGGTGATGTAGACGGGACGGCCGGTGCCGACGAGACGGTCGCCGATCGTACGCAGACGGGGGAGGGTGGTGGTCACGGAGGACGGTCCTTTCGTCAATTGCTGCGGGGGGCCGGGGCCGTAGCCCCGGAGGCGGGGTCGAGGGGCGCGGCCTCGGAAGCGGGGCGCAGGGGCGCGGCCCCTGGAAGACCCCCTGTGCCGAGAAGCGGCGCCAGCGCACGGGCTCGGGCGAGGTCGCCCGGCTCGTCCACCTCCAGCACCCGTTCGGGATCGGTCCGCACCAGGGCGGTGCGCCCGAAGAAGCGATGGCCGGACTTGCGGAATCCGGGGACCCGCATCGCGTACGCCGCGCCGGTCTCCAGCAGGTCCTGGGGGCGGTCCTGGCGACGCGGCCGGACGGCCTTGTCGTGGTTGACGCCGTACGCGTCGGCTTCGTCGTCGGCCGCCCGCCACAGGAAGCCGTGGAACGGGGCGACGGTCAGCGCGCTGTCCGCGCCGTCCTCAAGTACGGCGGCGGCCACGCCGGTGATGTCCTCCGCGGTGAGGAACGGGCTGGTGCACTGCGCCATCACGACGACGTCGACCACGTCGCCGTGCATGGCCTCGTACGCGTCGAGGGCGTGCAGTACGGCCGCCTCGCTGGTCGCGGTGTCGCCGGCTATGCCGGGCGGCCGGGCCACCACTTCGGCCCCGGCCGCGCGAGCCGCCTCGGCGATGCCGCCGTCGTCGGTGGAGACGACGACGGCGCTCACGTGTCGCGCGTCCACGCAGGCCCGTACCGCCCGCGCGACGAGCGGCACGCCGCCGACCTCGGCAAGGTTCTTGCCCGGCACGCCCTTTGAGCCGCCGCGGGCCGGGATGACGGCGAGGACGAGGGGCGAAGGCCTTCCCGCCGCAACGGCGTGAAGCCCCACGGCAGAGGCGGGTGGCGCCGAACTCGCCGCATCCGATGGAACGTTGCTCACAGTTGCCCCCAGCGGCGGATGACCGGCGCCACGCGTTGGACGCCTTGGCGGTAGAGGGTGCGCGCGGCATTGCGGCTGAACTCCCGCACCGCGCCGCGCAGTCGGCCCCGGGCGGCCGGGGCGGGGGCGCCCGGGAGGGGGGCGCCCGTCACGTCGAGGTGGTGCCGGGCGAGGATGCCGGGCAGATAGCCGGGCGCCGTCCGGGCGGTGTAGTACGGCCGCGGCGCCGGAAGGCCGGACGCGTCCGCCAGCGCGGTGACCCGCTCGCGCACCGCCCGGAACGGGTCGTCGCCGAGCACGCCGTGCCGCCGCAGCCATCCGGCGTCGGCTTCCGGCAGCAGCCCCGCGTCCAGTTGGTCCCAGGAGGCCAGGCAGCCGGAGCCCAGGAAGTGGTGGTTGCCCAGCGCCTCGCGGACCCCGAGGTCGGTGAGGACGGCGGTGGGGATGCCGCGGTGCATCGACTCCAGGGCGGCGGTGGAGCTGACCGTCACCAACAGGTCGGTGCGGTCGAGGACTTCGCCCATGTGCCCGTACACCAGCCGCAGGTTGGACGGCAGTCGGTGGCGCGCGGCCAGCTTGGGGTAGGGGCTCTCCTCGATGTGCGTGGTGTGCTCGCCCGGCTTGCTGCGCAGCTTCACCAGCACCTCGCGGTCGGCGTGCGCCTCCGCGTGCCGTACCGCCCGCTCCAGCAGGTACTCGCGGTCCCGGCGGCCGTCCGGCACCGACGGCTGGGCGGCGAAGACCACGGTCAACGGCCGCCCGGTGGACGGCTGGTAGGGCTGACCGGTCAGGAACGGCAGCGCGCTCTCCACCACGCAGTCCGCGTCGGCCCCGACACCCCGGTAGACCGCGCGGAACCGCTCCGCGTCGTCCCGGCTGTTGGCCAGCACGACATCCGCACCGTGCCGCAGCAGCAGTCCGTCGGCGAGCTTCTCGTAGACCACCCCGACGTATCCGGTGACGAGCACCGGCCGCCGCTCGTGGCCCTGCCAGGCGCGGGCCAGCCCGTGCAGCATGGCCTGCACGGTGCCGCCGACGCAGGCGAGCACCACCACGTCCGCGCTGTCCCGGTCGGTCTGGGCCAGGAACTGCGCGGCGGTCACCTCGCGCATCGAGTCCGCGGGCATGCCGACCTCGGCCAACTGCCGGCTGGTCGGAGTGGCCCGCCCACGCAGCAACCGCGCGTCAAGACACGCGTCCTCGGCTATTCGGCGAGCGGTCTGGGCGCCCCACTTCCAACGCGTGTCCGAATCGGCGAGTACCGTGATCTTTTTTACCGGGGTGGCACTGGTTGGCACGCCGGAGACCGTAGGAATCGAATAAAAGCGGTGGGCGTACAAGGCCGCAACAAATGGTTAACAGCGCGCCGACGACAGGGTCTACAGCCGTCCGGCGCGCCAGGTTCACGGCTCTGCCACGCTTCGTTCACCGGACGGTCCGCAGCCCGCAATCCCAAATGGCGAGCCGCCGCATAACGTTCCGCAAGTGGCCAAGCTCTCCGTCATCGTGCCGTTCTACAACGTGCAGACATTCGCCCCCGACATGCTGAGAAGTCTGGCGTCGAATGCACGCGCGGATTTCGAATTCATTCTGGTCGACGATTGTTCGACGGACCGGACGCCGGAGATTCTGGAGCGCGCCGCGGGCGGCCGGCTGCCCGGCGCCAGACTCGTGCGGCACGAGCGCAACCAGGGCCTGGCCACCGCCCGCAACACCGGCCTGGACGCCGCCGAGGGCGAGTACCTGGCGTTCCTCGACGGCGACGACTGGCTGGCTCCTGGCTACCTGCCGCAACTGCTGTCCTGCATCGAGGAGTTGGGCTGCGACTTCGTGCGCACCGACCATGTGCAGTGCACCGGCCGGGAGCGGGTGATCCACCGGGTACCGGACGGCCGCCGCGGCGAGGTGCTGGACCCGCGCGACGCGATCCTGCCCGCGGACACCTCGACCTCCGTCGACTACCCGTATGCCTGGGCCGGGATGTACCACCGCAGGCTGAAGGACGCGGGACTGCTGCACTTCCCGGACGGGCTGCGCACCGCCGAGGACCGGCCGTGGATCTGGCGGCTGCACCGCAAGGCCGAGTCGTTCGCGGTGCTCGGCCTGCTCGGTGTCTTCTACCGGAGGGGGGTGGCCAGTTCACTCACCCAGATCGGCGATGTGCGGCAACTGGACTTCATACGCTCCTTCGACCAGGTGCTGACCGAGACGGCCGAGGACCCGCGGGCGGATGAGTTCCTGCCGAAGGCGGTCCGCACCTACTGCGCGATCATCGCCCACCACCTGTCCAACATCGACCGCTTCGAACCGCAGGTCGCCCGTAGGCTCAAGACGTTGAGCACCGCCGCGATGAAGCGGATGCCGCAGGACCTGCTGACCGCGGCACTGGACTCGATGGACCTGGACCGCTCGGTCCGGCTCAGGCGGCTGCGCTGGATGGACAGACTGCTGCCCACCAGGGACGCGGGCGGCCCGGACCGGAAGGAGACGGCGGCCTGATGGCGCGTACCCAGATCTTCCTGGCGTCCACCCTCTACGGCGCCGCCACCGTGGCCGCCGCGCTGGACGCCGACCGCTTCCGCCCGGCCGACCGGCGGATCCTGCTGGTCAGCAACAACGCCCCGGTGCCTGAGACCACTTCGCCGCTGGACCGGATGCCGGGCTTCGAGGCGCTGCGCGACCGCTTCGACCGGGTGCTGTCGTGGAACGAGGCCATCTCCCCGTTCCACCCGAGCGGTTGGGCTCCGCGCCCGGACGACGTACCGCTGTTGGAGCGGCACCTGCGGCTGCTGTGGCAGCTGGGAGACGACGAGATAGAGCTGGCCGTGGAGTCCATCCAGGTGGAACCCGCGCTCGCCCTGGTCCAGCTCTTTCCGGCCGCCCCCATCGACGTCTACGCGGACGGCCTGATGAGCTACGGCCCCACCCGCAACAAGCTGGAGCTGCTGGTCACCAGCCGCATCCGCCGACTGCTCCACCTCGATCTCGTGCCCGGCCTCACACCGCTGCTGCTGTCCGAGCACGGTGTCCGGCCCGAGGTGGTGCCGACAGACGCCTTCCGCACGGTGCTCGCGGAGCTGGCCGCGGCAACGCCGCACGACGACAAGCCGGTGGCGGCGGACGGCCCGGCGCTGCTGCTCGGCCAGTACCTGTCCGCGCTGGACATCCTCACCGTCGAGGAGGAGGAGCGGCTGCACCTGCGCATGCTGCGCGGGATCGCCGCACGCGGCCACCGCAGCGCGGTGTTCAAGCCGCATCCGACCGCGCCCGCCCACTGGCCGCACCTGCTGGAGAAGGAGGCCGCGGACCTCGGGGTGGAGCTGACCGTCTGCGACACTCCCGTACTCGCCGAGGTGCTGTTCCAGCGGCTGCGGCCCGCGCTGGTGGTCGGCTGCTTCTCCACCGCCCTGCTCACCGCGTCCCAGTTCTTCGGCCTGCCGGTGGTCCGTACCGGCACCGGGCTGCTTCTGGAGCGGCTGTCGCCGTACCAGAACAGCAACCGCGTGCCGGTCACCATCGTCGACGCCCTGCTGCCCGCACTGGACGACCGCGAGCCCGCGTCCGGGCCGCCGTCCACCGCCGAACTGACCGCACTGCTGCGGGCGGTGGGCTACTGCATGCAGTCCAAGGCCTATCCGCACCTGCGCGACGAGACGGTCCGCTATCTGTCCGCGCACCGGGACACCCGGCGGTACTTCAAGCGGCGGCGGCTCACCTCGCTGGCGCTTCCCGGCGGCGTGCCGTCCCAACTCGCCTTCCTGCCGCGGAACCGTACGGTGCGCAGGGTGGTGCGCAGGGCCCGGGGGCTGACCGCGCGGGCCGCGGACCGTCAGGCGGCCACCTCGTGACCGCCCAGCCGATCACCGCCGCGCGCCCTGTCGCGGCCGCGGTGCCGGGCGGCGTCAAGCGCACCGGGCGGTTGCGGGCGTTGGACGGGCTGCGGCTGGTGGCGGCGCTGTCGGTGTGCGCGTACCACTACGCCGGGCGCGGCGGGGACATCACCCGTGCCTGGGGCGCCTCGCCGCACAAGCTCTTCCCGAGCCTCGCCGGACCGGCCTCCTACGGCTGTCTGGGCGTCCAACTCTTCTTCGTCATCAGCGGGTTCGTCATCTGCATGAGCGGCTGGGGCCGCTCCCCCATGGCGTTCGCCGCCTCCCGGGCGGGTCGGCTGCTGCCCGCCTACTGGGCGGCGGTCCTGCTGATCACCTTCGTCTTCGCACTGCCCTGGGTGGCGTTCCATCCGGTCTCGCCGAGCGACCTGCTGACCAACCTGACGATGCTTCAGATGCCGGTGGGCGCCAAGCGGGTACTGGGAGTGTGCTGGACGCTCTGGGCGGAGCTGCGGTTCTACCTGCTGTTCGCGCTGTGCGTGCTGTGGCGCGGCGCGTCCAGACGCCGGGTGCTGCTGTTCTGCACGCTGTGGACGGCGGGCGCGGTCTTCGCCGACGCCGCCCGTGAACCGCTGCTGCAGCAGCTGCTGATGCCGGACTACGCTCCGTTCTTCGTCGGCGGCATCGGCCTGTACCTGGTGCACCGGTACGGGCACGACGCCACCGGCTGGGCGGTGGTGGCCGCCGGCTGGCTGCTCGGCCAGCACTACGCGGTACGGGAGTTGGTGGCCCCCGCGCATGTGGCGGCCTTCCACCACCGCACCCAACTCACCGTGATCGCCCTGGTGACACTGGCGTTCGCCGCGGTGGCCGCGGTCACGCTGACCCCGGTGAGCAAGGTGGACTGGCGCTGGCTGACCACCGCGGGCGCGCTGACGTACCCGTTCTACCTGGTCCACGAACACCTGGGCTGGGTGGTGATCCCCGCGCTGCACCACGGCCTGCGCCTCCCGGCGCCGGTCGTACTGGGCGCCTGCGCGGCGGCGATGCTGGCACTGGCATGGCTGCTGCACACGGCCGTGGAACGGCCGCTCACACCACGCATCCGGCGCGCGCTGCTCGCTGCGCGCGGCTTGCGGTAGTTCGGCACCACCGGGCCGGTCCGGTGTGGTCGCTCGCCGCGGCGGCGAGCGACCGCGGCGGCGTTGCCCGGCGGTCCGAACCGACCCCGGCCGGACGGCTAGAACGCGTCGGTCGGCACGTACGCTCCCCACACCCCGCGGAGCGTATTGCAGACCTCGCCGACCGTCGCCCGGGCGCGCAGCGCCTCCTTCATGGGGTACAGGACGTTGTCCGACCCTTCGGCGGCGGCCCGCAGCGCCGCCAACGCCTCATCGACCGCCGCCTGGTCGCGCGTGGCGCGCAGCTTCGCCAGGCGCTCGGCCTGCTGCGCCTCGATCGCCGGATCGACCCGCAGCGGCTCGTACGGCTCCTCCTCGTCCAGCTTGAAGCGGTTGACGCCGACCACGACCCGCTCGCCCGCGTCGGTCTCCTGGGAGATGCGGTAGGCGTTGCGCTCGATCTCGTTCTTCTGGAAGCCGTGCTCGATGGCGTTGACCGCGCCGCCGAAGTCCTCGACCTTGCGCATCAGTTCCACCGCGGCGGCCTCGACCTCGTCCGTCATCTTCTCGATGACGTAGGACCCGGCGAACGGGTCGACGGTGGCGGTCACATCGGTCTCGTACGCCAGCACCTGCTGGGTGCGCAGCGCGAGGCGCGCGGACTTCTCGGTCGGCAGCGCGATGGCCTCGTCGAAACTGTTGGTGTGCAGCGACTGGGTGCCGCCGAGCACCGCCGCCAGGCCCTGGACGGCGACCCGGACCAGGTTCACCTCGGGCTGCTGCGCGGTGAGTTGCACACCCGCGGTCTGGGTGTGGAAGCGCAGCATCTGCGACTTGGGGTTCTTGGCGCCGAACTCGTCCCGCATCAACCGCGCCCAGATCCGGCGGGCCGCACGGAACTTGGCGACCTCCTCCAGGATCGTGGTGCGCGAGACGAAGAAGAACGACAGCCGGGGTGCGAAGTCGTCCACGTCCATTCCGGCGGCGATCGCGGTGCGGACGTACTCCACGCCGTCGGCGAGGGTGAACGCGATCTCCTGCGCGGGGCTCGCACCGGCCTCGGCCATGTGGTAGCCGGAGATCGAGATCGTGTTCCACTTCGGGATCTCGGCCTTGCAGTACGCGAAGATGTCGGCGATCAGCCGCAGGCTGGGCTTGGGCGGGAAGATGTAGGTGCCGCGGGCGATGTACTCCTTGAGCACGTCGTTCTGGATCGTGCCGGTGATCTTGTCGGCGGGCACGCCCTGTTCCTCGGCGACGAGTTGGTACAGCAGGAGCAGCAGTGCGGCGGGCGCGTTGATCGTCATCGACGTGGACACCTTGTCCAGCGGGATGCCGTCGAACAGCACCAGCATGTCGTCCAGCGAGTCGATGGCCACGCCGACCTTGCCGACCTCGCCGGAGGCGATCGGCGCGTCGGAGTCGTGCCCCATCTGGGTGGGCAGGTCGAAGGCGACCGAAAGACCCATGGTGCCGTTGGCGATCAGCTGCTTGTAGCGGGCGTTGGACTCGGTCGCGGTGCCGAAGCCCGCGTACTGCCGCATCGTCCACGGCCGCCCGGTGTACATCGTGGGGTACACACCGCGGGTGAACGGATACGAACCGGGCTCGCCCAGCTTCTCCTGCGGGTCCCAGCCGGCCAGGTCGGCGGGCCCGTAGACCGGTTCGATCGGCAGCCCGGACTCCGTCAAACGGTCGCTGCCCGACTCGCGCGCCATGCCTCTACGCCTCCCGCTTCCGGATGTGGACACCGACTCACTGGTTACTTGTGGGTAACCGCCAGTCCTCGCAACGGACTGTAGTGGCGGGCGTGCGAGCCGTGCAGTCCCGCAGGCTGGGACCTTGCTCACAGCCCGGCACTACGCACAGCATGCCGCGCCGAGCGGCGTCGCGTCACAACGTGGGGCCAAGAAGCGGGGAAGACCAGGTGCCAAGCCTGTCGACGCGGGTGGGGCGGGGGGAAAAGCGCCCCACCCGCGTCAGGCGCGGGCTGTGTCGGTAACGGGGGAACCAACATGCCCGCGGGCCGATGACCAGTCGACCCGTAAGCAACTGCGTCGGTTGGCTGAAAAGTGTTACAGCGCCTTTCGCGCGGGCCGCGGCGCGGTTTCCGGGCGCTCGCCACGCGGGCTCAGTCCGCTGACAGGCAGCTCAGAGGGACGGCAGACGGAGCAGCTGCTTGTTGCCCCGGCCGCCGCCGCTGCCGTTGCCGCCGCTGTTCCCGCCACTGCCGTTGCCGTTGCCGTTCCCGCCGTTGCCGCCACTGCCGTTGCCGTTGCCGTTCGTGCCGTGCGAGAGCCGGTCGTCGCCGCCGCCGAGGCCCAGCCGCTGGCGGCAGTACGCGTCCACGGCCTGCTGGCCGCCCGCGTCCTTGGTCAGCCACTGCCACTCGTTGCCCTGCAACCCGCCGCCGTTCTCCCCCGCCAGGTAGGCATGGCACAACGTGTCCGGGTCGTGGCCGTCGGAACCCTGGTCCCAGTTCCCCTGGCCCTGCCCGTGGTCACCGCCACCCGGCTTGGAGCCGTTGGTTCCACCGAGCGCGCCGGGCGTACCCGAACCGCTGGGCGACTGGGACGGCGGCTGCGTACCGGCACCGCCCTTCGCCCCGGTGCTGGCGCCGGGCGAGGCGGGCACCGTCGAGGGCGAGCCGACCGTGCCGGGGGCCTGCGGCACCTCGCTGCCGTCCAGGGACGGCGCCTGCGAGCCGTCGGTCGACTCCGGCGACTTGTCACTGCTGCTGAACGGCGACGGGATCACCCCGGTACCGGCCGCCGCGGCGACCCCGCCGACCAGTGCGGTCGCCGCAAAGGCCGCGGCCACCGCGACCTTCGCCGAACCGGACAGTCCGCGCAGCCGCCGCAGCCGCCCGCGCCGCTCGGGCGCGAAGGGGACAGCGTTGTCCGTACTCCCGGCGACGGGCTCCTCGGGCGGCAGCGGTACGCCGACGGCCGCCGTGGCGGCCACGGCGGGGGCGGGCGCGGCCTGCTCGCGCGCCGCGCGGAAGGCCGCCAACACCGCGTCCTCACGGGTCTGTTCGACCGCGGAGCGGGTGGCCGCGGTCAACAGCTCGGTGAGGGCCCGCACGGTGGGGGTTCCGTCGCGTCCCTCGTCCCCGGCGTCGGCGGGGTCCCCGGCATTGACTGGTTCGCCGCTCAGCAGACGCTCGGCGGCTTCCTCGTCCAGCCAGTCATGGCGGCTTCCGCTCATCTCACGTCCTTCTGCGTCGGCGCGGCCGCAAACGTCACACCGTCGTCCGTCCCACTGCCCCCCGTGCCGCCCTCCAACAGCTCCGCCAACCGTCGTAGTCCGCGGTGCGCGGCCGTGCGTACCGCGCCCGGACGCTTGCCGAGTACCTCCGCCGCGCCCTTGGCGTCGAGTCCGACCACCGCGCGCAGCACCACGGCCTCCGCCTGGTCCACCGGCAGTCGCGCTATCAGTGCCATGGCCCGGTCGGTGGCAAGCGCCTCCAGTGCCTGCCCCGCGGTGTCCGCGCCGTCCGGCACGCCGTAGAGGACCGACTCGTCGCCGCCCACGGCGGGCCTTCGGCCAACACGACGCAGATGGTCGAGTGCCCGGTTCCGGGCGATCGTCGCCGTCCAGCCGCGGAACCGGTCCGCGTCCCCGGTGAACCGTTCGAGGTCCCGGGTGATCTGCAACCACGCCTCGGACGCCACGTCCTCGGCGTCCACCTCGCCGACCAGCGTGCGTACGTAGGCGAGCAGACGGGGGTGGACGCTGCGGTAGACGGTGCGGAAGGCGGTCTCGTCGCCGCGCTGGGCGGCGGCTATGGCAGCCGTCACCCGCGCTTCGTCCGTGTCTTGGTCAGCCCCCACCACGTGCCTCATCATGCCCGATCCGACTATGCGCTCCGACTGCCGATCCGGTGCCCGCCGAGCGCGCGACACACCATGGTGTCCAAGTCGCGCCGGACCGGCCGGGGTTGGGCCCGGAGCGGCAGGTGTGACACTTTCGCGCCCGTTGGCGCTGTCTTGAATAAGCGACGCGCAGAACGGCACGCGCCGCGAGACGGCGACCGGAGACGCTCCTGTGGGGGGAGGCGACTCCGGTCGCCTCTGCCGTTACGGCCACCCCGTCCACCTGGTGGTCGCTTCCTCTCCCGTACGAGTGAAATTCGCACATCTGGCGGTCAAGTGCGCGCATCCGCCGATACGTTGTCCGAGTCCCTCTTCCGGCATCATCTTCTGCCGCTTCCCCGGGCGTCCTCTCCCGATTGTTGTTCCGCAACATTTCCGTATCGCATCCATCGCATCAGGAGTCCGAGCTGGCCAGCGACCTCCCCGGAACGTCGACGCCGATACCGCGGCAGGACCGCGCCATCGGCGGCCCCGTCACGGGGCTCGCGGCGCTCAACCGTGCCGCGGCCGCCGCCGCCGAGACCGCTCTGCTCACCTGCTGCGGCTGCCGCCGGTGGGCGCGCCGCATGGCCGCGCACCGTCCGTACCCCGATCTGGGCTCGCTACTCGCCGCCGCGGACACCGCCGCGTACGGGCTGACCCCGGGTGATCTGGCCGAGGCGCTGGCCGGTGAGCGGCCGTTGCCGCTGCCGCCGGGCGGCGGGCTGGCGGCGCACACCGCGCTGCGTGTCGGACTCGCCGAGTACGAGCGGCGCTTCGGCCACCCCTTCGTCGTCTGCCTTGACGGCGTTCATCCGGACGAGCACCTCGACCATGTGCTGGCCGGTCTGCGGCTGCGGCTCGGCAACACCCCGGAGGAGGAACGCGCCGTCGCCGCCGACGAACTGCGCGCCCTCGCACGCGGCCGGCTGGCCCGACTGGCCCGGCCCGCCTGCCGGAAAACGCCCCGGCTGGGGGCCCGGGGGTCACCCCCCGGGGGGACGCAGTAGCCCGCACGTGCGGGATCGATCACACCTGAGCTACCCCGATCACCAAGTCGGGAAGGGCGTCGCTACGATGTCGGGGGCCGGTGGACCGTATCCGGCCGGGCCCGACCGACAGTGAAGCCGGCAAGGCCCCTAATCCCGTATCCGGAGGGTTTTCAGTGCCGGCTGGAACGCTGTACCGCGGCCGGGAAGGTATGTGGTCCTGGGTGGCTCATCGAGTCACCGGCGTCCTCATCTTCTTCTTCCTGTTCGTACACGTCCTCGACACCTCGCTCGTTCGCGTGTCGCCGCAGGCCTACGACAACGTGGTCGCGACCTACAAGAACCCCATCGTGAACCTGATGGAGTACGGCCTGGTCGCGGCCATCCTCTTCCACGCCTTGAACGGCCTGCGCGTCATCGCCGTGGACTTCTGGGCCAAGGGCCCGAAGTACCAGCGCCAGATGCTGTGGTCCGTGGTCGGTATCTGGATCGTGCTGATGGCCGGGGCGTTCTACCCCGTCCTTGAGCACACCCTGCGCACTCTGTTCGGGAGCTGAGAATGTCTGCCGAGACTCCTGTCGACGCCCCAGTGGTCGGCGCGGGCACCTTCAGCCCGGACAACCCGGCCCCGGTCATCGAGCCGCCGCGTGCCCGCACCAAGCGCACGCCGCGCGCCACCCGCACCAACTTCGAGATGTACGGCTGGCTGTTCATGCGGCTGTCCGGCATCGTCCTGGTGGTGCTGGTCCTGGGCCACCTGCTGATCCAGCTGGTGCTGGACGGCGGCGTCACCAAGATCGGCTTCGCCTTCGTGGCCGGCCGCTGGGCCTCGCCGTTCTGGCAGATGTGGGACCTGTTGATGCTGTGGCTGGCGATGCTGCACGGCGCCAACGGCCTGCGGACGGTCATCAACGACTACGCCGAGCGGGACACCACCCGGTTCTGGCTGAAGATGCTGCTGTACACCGCCACGGTGTTCACCGTCTTCCTCGGCACGCTGGTGATCTTCACCTTCGACCCGAACATCCAGTAGACCCGGGGCTGACGCGACCATGCAGATCCACAAGTACGACACCGTCATCGTCGGCGCCGGCGGCGCCGGCATGCGCGCGGCCATCGAGTCGACCAAGCGCAGCCGCACCGCCGTGCTGACCAAGCTGTACCCGACCCGCTCCCACACCGGCGCCGCGCAGGGCGGCATGGCCGCCGCCCTCGCCAACGTCGAGGAGGACAACTGGGAGTGGCACACCTTCGACACGATCAAGGGCGGTGACTACCTGGTCGACCAGGACGCCGCCGAGATCCTGGCGAAGGAGGCCATCGACGCGGTCCTCGACCTGGAGAAGATGGGCCTGCCGTTCAACCGGACGCCGCAGGGCACCATCGACCAGCGCCGCTTCGGCGGCCACACCCGCAACCACGGCGAGGCCGCGGTGCGCCGCGCCTGCTACGCGGCCGACCGCACCGGCCACATGATCCTCCAGACGCTGTACCAGAACTGCGTCAAGGAGGGCGTGGAGTTCTTCAACGAGTTCTACGTGCTCGACCTGCTGCTCACCGAGGTGGACGGCGTCAAGCGCACCGCCGGTGTGGTGGCCTACGAGCTGGCGACCGGCGAGATCCACGTCTTCCAGGCGAAGGCCGTGGTGTTCGCCTCGGGTGGCACCGGCAAGTTCTTCAAGGTGACCTCCAACGCGCACACCCTCACCGGTGACGGCCAGGCGGTCGCCTACCGGCGCGGACTGCCGCTGGAGGACATGGAGTTCTTCCAGTTCCACCCGACCGGCATCTGGCGGATGGGCATCCTGCTCACCGAGGGTGCCCGTGGTGAGGGCGGCATCCTCCGCAACAAGGACGGCGAGCGCTTCATGGAGAAGTACGCGCCCGTCATGAAGGATCTGGCCTCGCGTGACGTGGTCTCCCGCGCGATCTACACCGAGATCCGCGAGGGCCGCGGCTGCGGTCCCGAGGGCGACCACGTCTACCTGGACCTCACCCACCTGCCGCCGGAGCAGCTGGACGCCAAGCTGCCGGACATCACCGAGTTCGCGCGTACGTACCTCGGTATCGAGCCGTACACCGACCCGGTGCCGATCCAGCCGACCGCGCACTACGCGATGGGCGGCATCCCGACCAACGTCGAGGGCGAGGTGCTGGCGGACAACACCACCGTCGTGCCGGGCCTGTACGCGGCGGGCGAGGTGGCGTGCGTCTCGGTGCACGGCGCCAACCGGCTGGGCACCAACTCCCTGCTGGACATCAACGTGTTCGGCCGCCGGGCGGGCATCGCCGCGGCCGAGTTCGCCTCCCGCAACGACTTCGTCGAGCTGCCGGAGGACCCGGCCTCGCTGGTGGTCGACCAGGTGGAGTCGCTGCGCGACGCGACCGGCAACGAGCGGGTGGCGGACATCCGCAAGGCGCTGCAGGAGACCATGGACACCAACGCCATGGTGTTCCGCACCGAGCAGACGCTGAAGCAGGCCGTCGAGGACATCGCCGAGCTGAAGCAGCGTTACCGGAACGTCAGCGTCCAGGACAAGGGCAAGCGGTACAACACCGACCTGCTGGAGGCCATCGAGCTGGGCAACCTGCTGGACCTGGCCGAGGTGCTGGCCGTCTCCGCACTGGCCCGCAAGGAATCCCGCGGTGGTCACTACCGCGAGGACTACCCGAACCGTGACGACGTCAACTTCATGCGGCACACCATGGCGTACCGCGAGGTTGGCGAGGACGGCAGCGAGTCGATCCGCCTCGACTACAAGCCGGTCGTCCAGACCCGCTACCAGCCGATGGAGCGTAAGTACTGATGAGCACCCCTACGCTGGACAAGCACTCCGCCGCCCTGGACGCGGCCGAGAGCGGCGCTTTCGAGCAGATCACCATCACGCTGCGGGTCCGCCGGTTCAACCCCGAGGTCTCCGACGAGGTCACATGGGTGGACTACCAGCTGGAGATGGACCCGAAGGAGCGCGTCCTTGACGCCCTCCACAAGGTCAAGTGGGAGATCGACGGTTCGCTGACCTTCCGCCGTTCCTGCGCGCACGGCATCTGCGGCTCGGACGCGATGCGCATCAACGGCCGCAACCGGCTGGCGTGCAAGACGCTGCTGAAGGACATCAACCCGGAGAAGCCGATCACGGTCGAGCCCATCAAGGGCATGGCGGTGCTGAAGGACCTCGTGGTCGACATGGACCCGTTCTTCCAGGCGTACCGCGACGTGATGCCGTTCCTGATCACCAAGGGCAACGAGCCGACCCGGGAGCGCCTGCAGTCCGCCGAGGACCGTGCGCGGTTCGACGACACCACCAAGTGCATCCTGTGCGCCGCGTGCACGTCGTCCTGCCCGGTGTTCTGGAACGACGGGCAGTACTTCGGCCCGGCGGCCATCGTCAACGCGCACCGCTTCATCTTCGACTCGCGTGACGAGGGCGGCGAGCAGCGCCTGGAGATCCTCAACGACAAGGAAGGCGTGTGGCGCTGCCGCACCACCTTCAACTGCACGGACGCCTGCCCGCGCGGTATCGAGGTCACCAAGGCCATCCAGGAGGTCAAGCGGGCGCTGATCACGCGCCGGTTCTGACCTGACGGGCCGAAGGCCCCGGTCCTGGCGGACCTAAGGTCCTGCGCCCGACACGTCGAAGGTCCCGTTCCGACTCGGAACGGGACCTTCGCTTTGCTCCGGTACTCGCCTCGCAGTTGCTACACGTTCCGCGCCTGGGCCCGCTGCGCCCGCAGGCCGCGCAGGCCAAGGACGCCCACGGCGGTGCCGAGGAGGAACGAGGTGATGGCGAGCAGCAGGTGCACCCAGAAGTAGGCGGTGGGCTGGCCGTTGTGGAACGCCAGGCCGCTGGCGTCGGCCCACAGGTTCTTGGCGAAGGTGATCCAGATGCACCAGCTCCACACGCCGAAGGCGGTGAGGAACCAGGAGGCGCGGCGACTGAGCTTCATACCGCCAGTATGGGACGGGACCCGCGCGGCATGGACGGCAGGGGCCGCGGGGCGGTACTGGACGGAACGTCAGGAGTGGGAAGACGCCGCGAGGTCGCCCGGGGGTTCCCTCCGGCGGCCGTGTCGCTCCTCACCCCTCCGGGTCAACTCTGCGATGTCCGCTCTTCCACTGTCTCCCTGTACGTTCGGTTGGTGCTCTCGAATCGTCCGGCCCTGCGCCGTCCCGCGCTGACCGTGTGTGCCGCCGCCCTGGTGGGCACCGCGCTGTTTCCGGCCGCTACTGCCGCGTCCGCCGTGCCCCGCCCGGGTCAACCGGCGAAGACGCCCCAGCAGCCGGAGGAGCCGCGGCCGCCCGAGAACATGTCAACCATCGGCGGTGACCGGCTCGCTCAGGCGGGCACCCAGGTCGACCTCACGTCAGGTGTGCCCCCGCTACCCAAGACCACGGCCCGTGCGTGGATCGTCTCCGACGCGGAGACCGGCGAGGTACTGGCCTCGCACAACGCGCACTGGCCGCTGGCGCCCGCGAGCACGCTGAAGATGCTGTTCGCGGACACGCTGATCACCAAGTTCCCCAGGAACCAGTCCCATACCGTCACCCCGCAGGACATGGCGGGAATAGGCGATGGCAGCAGCATGGTCGGGATCAAGGAGAACCTGCCGTACACCGTGCAGGACCTGTGGCGCGGGGTCTTCCTGCGCTCGGGCAACGACGCGGTGCACGTGCTGTCCGCGATGAACGGCGGCGTGGACAAGACCGTGCGTGAGATGCAGGAGCGCGCCAGGGACCTCCAGGCCAACGACACGCATGTGCTCAGCCCCGACGGCTACGACATGCCGGGTCAGGTCTCCTCGGCGTACGACCTGTCGCTGTTCGCCCGGGCCGGGCTGCAGAACGCGGACTTCCGCGAGTACTGCTCCACGGCCAGCGCCCAGTTCCCCGGTGACTTCAAGAAGGGCAGCAAGGAGCGGGAGTCGTTCGGCATCCAGAACACCGACCGGCTGCTCAGCGGCATCGACGGGGTCAAGCCGTATCCGGGCCTGGCGGGCGTCAAGAACGGGTTCACCACCAACGCCGGCAACACCTTCACCGGTGTCGCCGACCACGATGGGGTGAAACTGCTGGTCACGGTGATGCACCCGGCGCCGGGCGACAACGAGGTCTACAAGGAGACCACCGCCCTGCTCGACTGGGGCTTCCAGGCCGCGGGCAAGGTCAAGCCAGTGGGCACGCTGGTGGCGCCGAAGAACGCCCAGCCGACCGCAGGCCGCACCGAGGCGCCCAAGGGCAGCACCTCGGCGTCCGCGGCCGCCACGCCCGGTTCCAGCGGCGGCGGAGTGGCGATGGCGGCCGGGATCACGGTCGGTGCGCTGGTGGTGCTGGGCGGCGTGACGATGGTGGTTCGGAAGCGCTGGCCGCTGCCGAAGCGGCACGACGAGTCGTAGCGGGCGGTTCCGGGGAGGCGTCGGGGGCCTCCCCGGAACTGTCCGGCCGCTCGGCGACCGGGGGTGCGCTGGCCGGCGTGGCGGTCCAGGCGGCGCAGTACAGCAGCAGCTTCGCCATGAAGTTGATCCACAGCAGCAGGGCGACCGGGGTGCCGAACGTGCCGTACATGCTCTTGGTGGCCACGCCCTGCAGATAGCCGCTGAGCGCGACCTTCAGGATCTCCAGGCCGACCGCGCCGAGCAGGCCCGCGACGACGAGCGAGCGGCGGGTGGGCCTGACGCCCGGCAGCCAGGTCAGCATGTAGACCAGCAGCAGGAAGTCGGCGAGTACGGCGATGCAGTACCCGGCGACGGTCAGCAGCACGCTGCCCGCGCCGCCCTGCCCCAGCCCGACCTGGCGCGCGGTCCAGCCCACGGCGGTGGTCGCGAAGGCCGACACGGCCAGCGAGAACAGGCCCACCAGGCCCAGCCCGAGCAGCACCCCGGCGTCCTTGGCCTTGCGCAGCAGCGGGTTTTCCTGGTCCTCCTCCCGGCCCCAGACGGCCCGTAGGCAGCCACGCAGCTGGCCGACCCAGCTGATGCCGGCCAGCAGCAGCACGGCGCCCGCGACCACGCTGACGGTGCCCGCGTTCGCGGCCAGCGCGGCGATGTCGAACTGCTTCGACAGGCCCGGCACCTGCTGGCTCAGCTTCTGCTCGGCGGTGTGCAGCTGACCGTTGGTCAGCACCGCGGCGCCGATCGCCGCGCCCAGGGTGAGCAGCGGGAACAACGCGATGAAGCTGATGAAGGTGATGGCCGCGGCGAGCCGGGACCAGTGGGCCCGCTGCGCGTGCTCGAAGGCGCGCCAGGCGTGCGTCCGCATGCCCCTGGCGATCCACGGTCCGATGACGGGTAGCCGGGTCAACCACTCCATGATCACCGCCTACCCTCGGTGACCGCCCGCACTCCTGGACATCCGCGGTTCTACCGGAACGGGCACATCCACCGGTTGGCGGCCGGGCGGTACGCCATTCGCGCCAAAACATCCGGAACCCGGCGTGGCGCCACGTTCTACGAAATACCGGCTTTTCTCCACACCATGTGATAAAGCGCTCACGCTACGCGTGCAGCGGGTCCCCAGGGGACGGCATCGCGTCCAGGCGGGCCGTCTGCGCCGGCACGGCCGCCGCCGTGCCCGGGCGGCCGAAAGGGAAGTCGCCCCTTGAGCGCCACACGCCGTCGTCGCCCTGCTCGTAGAGCGAGAAGCCGGTGACCGTCCAGTGGGCGGTGAAGCCCGCCAGCTCGCGCTGCGCGCGGTCCATCGCCTCGTCCTCGATGCCGTGCGCCACCGTCACATGCGGGTGGTACGGGAACTGCAGCTCCCGTACCACCGGCCCGGACCGCACCCGTTCCTGCAACAGGGAACAGTCCACCGCGCCCTCGGCGAGCCGTACGTACACCACCGGCGACAGCGGCCGGAACGAGTCCGTGCCGTCCAGCCGCAGCGGAAAGGCGCGGCTGGACTCGGCGACCACCGTCAGGTGCCGCCGGAAGCCGGGCAGCGCGGCGGTGTCGACCTCGGTGGGCGGCAGCAGGGTGATGTGCGTGGGGATGGCGTGGGCCGCCAGGTCCCCGAAGCCCGCCCGGCGCTCCTGGAGCAGTCTGCCGTACGGCTCCGGGACCGCGATGGACACACCGATCGTGCTGGTCCCCATGCGCACACCCCTTTCGAACCGTCGGATCGCGGAAGATCTGGAGGATAAGGCGCGCCGTCGCCTAGTGCTTGGCCGGAACGAATCCGATCCGGTCGTAGACGGTGGCCAGGGTCTCCGCCGCCACCGCCCGGGCCTTCTCGGCGCCCTTGGCGAGAACAGAGTCCAACGTCTCCGGATCGTCCAAGTATTCCTCGGTGCGGGCGCGGAAAGGTGTGACCCATTCCACGAAGACGTCGGCGAGGTCGGTCTTCAGGGCGCCGTAGCCCTTGCCCGCGTAGCGCTCCTCCAGTTCCGGGACGGAGCTGCCGGTGAGGGTGGAGTAGATGGTCAGCAGGTTGCTGACGCCCGGCTTGTTCTGGGCGTCGTAGCGGATCACCGTGTCGGTGTCGGTGACGGCGCTCTTGAACTTCTTGGCCGAGGCCTTCGGCTCGTCCAGCAGGTTGACCAGGCCCTTGGGCGAGGACGCCGACTTGCTCATCTTGGTCGTCGGGTCCTGGAGGTCGTAGATCTTCGCCGTCTCCTTGACGATGTACGCCTCGGGGACGGTGAACGTCGGCGCGTAGCGGGTGTTGAACCGCTCGGCCAGGTCCCGGGTCAGCTCGATGTGCTGCCGCTGGTCCTCACCGACCGGCACCTGGTTGGCCTGGTACAGCAGGATGTCGGCGACCTGGAGGATCGGGTACGTGAACAGGCCGACCGTGGTGCGGTCGGCGCCCTGCTTGGCCGACTTGTCCTTGAACTGCGTCATCCGGGACGCCTCGCCGAAGCCGGTCAGGCAGTTCATCACCCAGCCCAGCTGGGTGTGCTCCGGCACATGGCTCTGCACGAACAGCGTGCAGCGCTCCGGGTCGAGGCCGGCCGCCAGCAGCTGGGCCGCCGCGAACCGGGTGTTGGCCCGCAGCTCCTTGGGGTCCTGCGGCACGGTGATCGCGTGCAGGTCCACGACCATGTAGAACGCGTCGTGGGTTTCCTGGAGCGCCACCCACTGGCGCACCGCGCCGAGATAGTTGCCGAGGTGGAACGAGCCCGCGGTGGGCTGGATGCCGGAGAGCACACGAGGTCGGGAGGCCATGCCCTCATTGTCTCAGGTCGGCGGAGCGGCAAGGCACCCCGCGCGCCCTCCGGCGGCGCGCCGTCAGCTCAGGTCGATGCGCGGGTAGAGCGGGAACCCGGCGAGCAGTTCACTGGCCCGGCCCGCGACCCGCTGGGCCACGGCCGGGTCCAGCGTGTACTTGGCCCTGGACGGCTTGCCGTCCGCGCCGGAGCCGGGTGCGGTGGCGGCCAGCACGGTGTCGATCAGCTCGGCGATCTCATCCATCTCGGCGCCGCCCAGGCCACGGGTGGTCAGCGCGGGGGTGCCGATCCGGATGCCGGAGGTGTACCAGGCGCCGTTGGGGTCCTGCGGGATGGAGTTGCGGTTGGTGACGATGCCGCTGTCCAGCAGCGCGGCCTCGGCCTGGCGGCCGGTCAGGCCGTAGCCGGAGACGTCCAGCAGCACCAGGTGGTTGTCGGTGCCGCCGGTGACCAGTCGGGCGCCGCGCTTGAGCAGGCCCTCGGCCAGCGCCTGGGCGTTGTCGACGATGCGCTGCGCGTAGTCCCGGAAGCCGGGCTGCCGGGCCTCGGCGAGCGCCACCGCCTTGGCGGCCATCACATGCGGCAGCGGACCGCCGAGCACCATCGGGCAGCCGCGGTCCACGTGCTCGGCCAGCTCGGAGTCGCACAGCACCATGCCGCCGCGCGGGCCGCGCAGCGACTTGTGGGTGGTCGTGGTGACGATCTGGGCGTGCGGTACCGGGTCGAAGTCACCGGTGAGCACCTTGCCCGCGACCAGGCCCGCGAAGTGCGCCATGTCGACCATCAGCGTCGCGCCGACCTCGTCGGCGATCTCGCGCATGATCCGGAAGTTCACCAGCCGCGGGTACGCGGAGTACCCGGCGATGATGATCAGCGGGCGGAACTCGCGGGCGGAGGCGCGCAGCGCGTCGTAGTCGACCAGGCCGGTGGCCGGGTCGGTGCCGTAGGAGCGCTGGTCGAACATCTTGCCGGAGATGTTGGGGCGGAAGCCGTGCGTGAGGTGGCCGCCCGCGTCCAGCGACATGCCCAGCATCCGCTGGTCGCCCAGCTCGCGGCGGAGCGTCGCCCAGTCCGCCTCGGTCAGGTCGTTGACGTGCCGTACTCCGGCCTTGTGCAGGGCCGGGCTCTCCACCCGCTGGGAGAGCACCGCCCAGAAGGCGACCAGGTTGGCGTCGATGCCGGAGTGCGGTTGTACGTAGGCGTGCGCGGCGCCGAAGACCTCGCGGGCGTGCTCGGCGGCGAGCGCCTCCACCGTGTCGACGTTGCGGCAGCCCGCGTAGAAGCGGCGGCCGACGGTGCCCTCGGCGTACTTGTCGCTGAGCCAGTTGCCCATGGCCAGCAGCACCGCCGGGGAGGCGTAGTTCTCGCTGGCGATGAGCTTGAGGGACTCTCGCTGGTCGGCGAGCTCGGCGCGGATGGCGTCGGCGACGCGCGGCTCGACGCCGCCGATCACGTCGAGGGCGGAGCGGTAGGCGATCGTCTCGGTGGTCGGGGCACTCGGCTCTGCGGCCATGGGGACTCTCCTGAGGGCGTACGGACAGCTCTGCGTTGCGACGGCCCAGGCGCACGGCTCCCTGTTACTACCCGAGCCGCTCCCCGATGGTCATTCCCATCCCAGCGCGCCAGTCACGGCCCGTCCTGAGCCTATCGCCTCCGGCGCTCGATCTTCCGGGGCCGCCTCCGAAGACTCCCGGCCCACCGGGGCACAGGAGGAAAATCCGCCGCGACGGCGGGCAACTACACGAAAGTGTGCCGCCGCCGGGGTTCCGGGCCGCACACTTGAGGCGGCAAGCTGCTGCCTCGTCGTGTGAGACGTGTGACGAGAGGAGCCCGTATGACCACGCACGCCACTTCCGCGGAGCTGATCCGGGAAGCCGACGCGCGCAGCGCGCACAACTACCACCCGTTGCCCGTCGTCGTCGCGACAGCGGAAGGCGCCTGGATGACGGATGTCGAGGGCCGTCGCTACCTGGACATGCTCGCCGGGTACTCGGCGCTCAACTTCGGCCACCGCAACCAGCGGTTGATCGACGCGGCCAAGGCTCAGTTGGACCGCGTCACCCTCACCTCCCGCGCGTTCCACCACGACCAGTTCGCCGCGTTCTGTACGGAGTTGGCGGACCTGTGCGGCATGGAGATGGTCCTGCCGATGAACACCGGCGCCGAGGCCGTGGAGACCGCGGTCAAGACCGCCCGCAAGTGGGGCTACCGGGTCAAGGGCGTGCCCGACGGCCAGGCCAAGATCGTGGTCGCCGGCGACAACTTCCACGGCCGGACCACCACCATCATCAGCTTCTCCACCGACGAGGAGGCCTGCCGGGACTACGGCCCCTACACCCCCGGCTTCGAGATCGTGCCGTACGGCGACGCGGCCGCGATCGACGCGGCGGTGGACGAGCGCACGGTCGCCGTACTGCTGGAGCCGATCCAGGGCGAGGCCGGGGTGCTGGTGCCGCCGTCCGGCTACCTCGCCGAGGTACGGCGGATCACCGAGCGGCGCGGCACGCTGTTCATCGCCGACGAGATCCAGTCGGGCCTCGGTCGGACCGGCCGCACCTTCGCCTGCGAACACGAGGGCGTCGTACCGGACATGTACGTCCTGGGCAAGGCGCTCGGCGGCGGTGTGGTGCCGGTCTCCGCCGTGGTGTCGTCGAGCGCGGTGCTCGGCGTGTACCGGCCGGGCGAGCACGGTTCGACGTTCGGCGGCAACCCGCTGGCCTGCGCGGTGGCCCTGGAGGTCATCGCGATGCTGCGGACCGGTGAATTCCAGCAGCGCGCCGCCGAGTTGGGCGCCCATCTCCACCGGGAGCTGGGCGCGCTGGTGGGCGGCGGCGCCGTGCAGGCGGTACGCGGCCGGGGCCTGTGGGCCGGAGTGGACATCGCGCCCGGGCACGGCTCGGGCCGGGACGTGTCGGAGGCGCTGATGGAGCGCGGGGTGCTGGTCAAGGACACGCACGGCGCCACGATCCGCATCGCCCCGCCGCTGGTGATCTCCAAGGAGGACCTGGACTGGGGCCTGGAGCAGCTGCGCACGGTGCTCGACGTGTAGCGCCGCTCCGGCGGATCCTGGCCCGCCGCGACCGTCTCGGCGGCGCCGCGCCAGGGGAGTTGCTCAGGTCGCTTGTGGACTTCGGGACTTGGGGACTTGCCCCTGCTAGAAGACCCGCCGCAACCACGGCACCCGTGGTCAGGATCCGCTCGGGAGGGTCTGAACCGCCTTGCCTCCCCGGTCGCGGGTCTCGGCCACCGGAACGCCCAGCGGCCGGGCCAGGCCGACCACGCCCTCGTGCAGCCGTTGCAGATGCCGCAGCACCCGGAACGTCACGGAACCGGGCTTCGGCCCGACCGCCTCCGGCCCCTCCAGCATGGAGGCCACGCTCGCGCCGGACTCGACCTCGCTGGTGGCGTTCTCGTCCTCCAGGTGCTCGATGAGCACGTCGATGTTGCGCCGGATGCGCCGACCGGCCCGCTCAAGCCGCGGGTCGGCGGCGATCCGGGTGCTGCTGGGTACGAGTTCGGCGGTGGCCGCCAGACTGCGCGCGTGGTACGCGCAGGTCTCCAGCAGTGCCACCAGATAGCGCGCGGTACGGCGGCGCACCCGCAGCGGGGTGATCGGGTGCGTCAACGGCCGGGTGGAGCGCCGCAGGTTGTCCAGCGCGCTGTCCAACTCCCGTGCCAGGTCCAGCAGATCGGCCGCCGGACCGCCGCTGAGCTGCTCGACCGCGGCCGAGCTGACCTCACCGAGCTTGTCGAGCACCTCCCGCAACTGCCGGTCGGTGTGGTGGTGCGTGCGTACCGGCAGGACGAACAGCGCGGCGATGATGCCGCACGCGGCGCCCAACGCGGTCTCCTCGATGCGCAGTTCCAGCACGGCGATGCTGTAGGTGCTCAGCAGCGTGTAGAGCAGGCCGAGCATCGCGGTGAGGAAGAACGACATCAGCACGTACGACAGCGGCGCGGTGAAGAACGCGCCGAACACACAGAGCAGTACGAGGGCGAACGCCGTCCAGGTGTGGTGGCCGACCAGTCCGGCGAGCACCACACCGGCGATCACGCCGATGACCGTGCCCAGCAGCCGCCGGTAGCCCTTCACCAGGATCTCGCCGGTCGAGGAGGTGTTGAGGAAGACCACCCAGCAGGTCAGCACCGCCCAGTACCAGCGCTGGCTGGACAGCAGTTCGCCGCCGGCGATGGCCAGCGCCGAGCCGACACCGACCTGGAAGGCCGCCCGGGTGGTGGGCCGTTGCAGCCCGGCCAGCGTCTCCTCGGGCTCCTCCTCCCGGACGATCGCCACGTCCTCGGCGTCGAACTCCTCGCGGGAACGGGTCGTCTCCGGGCTGTCGTCCGTCTCGTCCTGCGGGCCGTCCAGTGCCAGCCGTAGGCCCAGCACCGCGCGCGCGGCCTCACCGACGCCGCGGAACGCGTCCTGTACGGCGAGCGAGGCGCGCGGCAGGTTCTCGTCCTCCCGGTAGTCCAGCAGGCGGTTGCGGATCACGGCGAGGCCGGTGCCGCGGTCGTTCGGGGCGATGCGGGTGATCAGCAGGTGCAGTCCGGCGAGGTCGCGGCGGAGCCGCCGGGTCGTCTCGTCCTCCACCGGAGCCTTCGCCGGGGCGTCCAGCGCGGGGGCGTCCGGCAGGTGCAGGGTGAGGGTGTCGGCGCTGTCGAAGTGCCGGGCCTTGAGCAGCAGTACGCCGAGGCGCTCGGCGGCGATCTCGGCGTCGGCGACGCGGCGTTGCAGCAGCGCGGCGGAGGTGGCGTCGCGGGTGCCGTCCTCCAGCCGCCCCTGGATCATCAGCGCGCACTCGTGCAGGCGGGCCGTCTGCCGCCGCAGGTCGTCAATCGCCTTGTCCAGCTTGTCCGGTGAGGTCTCCCCCACCAACGCCATCTGTGCTTCCACCACTTGGGCCAGACGCGCCCTGAACGCCCTGCGCAGCCGCTGCAACGTGGACTCGGGCGTGGCCCGTACCAGGACGAACCGCGCCACCGCCGCGCAGCAGAACGCGGCGAACAGCGTTCCGTACAGCTGCGGCAGCGTGGCGACGCGGGCGTGCACGAACAGCGAGACGAAGTAGACCTGGAAGCCGATGAGGCCGAGCGAGGTGCCGCGGTCGCCGAACCGGCGTACGTAGACCGCGGCGAAGATCAACGCCACGAAGAACAGGTCGCCGATGATGACGTAACGATTCAGCAGGGCGCCGAGGGACATCGCGGCGAACGCGGTGGGCAGGCCCCAGGCGAGGGTGACCGCCTGGTCCCTGGGCAGCGGCTCGCTGATCGCGAACGTCGCGACCATGGCCGCCATCGCGCCCGCGACGAGCAGGCTCACCGGGATCTGGAACGCGGCCAGCACCGCGAGGGTCAGCACGATGGACGCGACGGTGCGGAGTCCGGCCATCAGCCGGATCAGCCCCGGGTCGGACGCGACGAACCGGTCCCACACCTCGTCCCACGCCTGCCGTACCCGTTGAAGTGCTTCTGCCATTCCGCCCTCCGCGCGAAGCCCGCCTCGCGCGGACCGCCGACCAGCGATGATCTATCGCGTACAGCTTCCCACGGCTACCCCCGCAGCTGCGGAAATATCCTTCCGGTAACGGCGGCCTGACGACCGGGCCCGCCGCGGCGGCGGGAGGTGGCGGTGCCGTCACCGTGGCAGGCGCCGCCCGGCAGGCCCTCGGGCGCCGCGTAGAGTCCAGTGCGTGGTTCTGGGATTGTTGTGTGCGCTGGGGGCGGCGGTCTGCTTCGGCACCGCCTCCGTTTTTCAGGCTGTCGCGGCGCGGCGGGCCGCTACCGGGGAGGACTCCGCGGGGGTGGACCCCCGCCTGCTGGTGCGCGCGTTGCGGCAGTGGTGGTACGTGGTCGGGCTGGCGTTGGACGGCGCGGGGTTCGGACTGGAGCTGGTCGCCCTCCGTACCGTGCCGATCTACGCGGTCGGTGCCGCGCTGGCGGCAAGCCTCGCGGTGACCGCGGTGGTCGCCTCCCGGCTGCTCAGGGCACGCCTCGGCAAGGCCGAGTGGGGCGCCGTAGCCACCGTCTGCCTGGGCCTCGGCCTGCTGGCCGCCGCCTCCGGCGCGGAAGGGCACAGCTCCGGCAGCCCGGAACTGCGCTGGGGCGTGCTCGGCGCGGCGGCGCTCGTACTGCTGGCGGGCCTGGCCGCCGGATGGCTGCCGGAACGCGTGCGGGCCGCCGCACTCGGCCTCGGCGCGGGCTTCGGCTTCGGCGTGGTGACCGTGGCGGTGCGGCTGGTGCCGGACTTCGACATCATGGACATGCTCACGAACCCTGCGACCTACGCGGTGCTGCTCGGCGGAGCCTCGGCGTTCATGCTGCTGACCACCGCGCTCCAGCGCGGTTCCGTGACGGTCGCGACGGCGGGCATGGTGATCGGCGAGACGATCGGCCCGGCGCTGGTCGGCGTGCTCGCCCTGGGCGACCGCACCCGGGCGGGCCTGGGCGGCCTGGCCGTGGCGGGCTACGCGCTCGCCGTGCTCGGCGCGCTCGCACTGGCCCGCTTCGGCGAAGGCGGCGCGGAACCAGCGGCCGATACGTCGGCGACGAAGGTCGGCGCGGAATCCTGAGACGGCCCGTCGAGCACTACCGCCAGTAACCAACAGACAGAACACAGACAACGTCCGCGGTCGCGGCCCCGAATCCCCTGGCCTGGGGTTCGGGGCCGCGACTGCGTTCGTCACAGCCTGCGACTACTCCCCTTCATTTCACGGATATTGACGGAGAGTCATTGCCTCGCGGTGTTCGGGTGCTGTAGTAATTCCCCGCGCGGGGCGGCGAGTTGGTCCGCCCGGCACAGGTACGCGTCGCACGCCGTTTCCTGCCGTTTGGCGTGCGCGTGTCTTCCCCCACGCCCGAAAGAGTCCTTCCATGCACGCTTCCCGCTTCTCCCTGCCGGGCAGAGCATTGGCGGCGGTCGCGGCATCCGCGCTCGCCGCCGTACTTCTGCTCAGCGGCGGCGGCCGCGCCCAGGCCGATTCCCCGACCGGTACCGTCGTCGGCGGCCAGGGCAATTACCGCACCATCAACGAACGCCAGGCGCCGCGCCTTTCCGCGCAGATAGTCGGTCAGGCCACCGTGGGCGGCACCGTCTCCATGACCTGCCAGGTACAGGGCGACACGGTGGAGAACGACGCCCGCTGGATCTGGTCCGCACCGGGATCCTTCTACATAGCCGACGCGTTCATCTCGGAGAACACCGACAGCCTGCCCGTCTGCTCGTCGCGGCCCGACGTGCGGGTCACCCTGAACATCGCGATGCAGAAGCAGGTCCAGGACGAGTGGTGCTGGGACGCCTCCGGCCTGACCATCGCGGACTACTGGGGCTACACCCAGTACAGCCAGAACGACTTCTGCCGCCTGGCCGCCCAGAACGGCAACCTCAGTTGCGATGACCAGCCGGCGACGCTGGACGACATGGCCAACGCCTGGTCCAACATGGGTTTCACCAGCACCGGTTACGACCTCTACCGCAGTGCCTCCTTCTCCGAAACCGGCAAGGAGATAACCAGCGGACGGCCGTTCGCCGTCCGTATCGGCTGGCGTTCCGGCGGTGGCCACATGAACGTCGTCTACGGATACGACCCGTCGTCGCAAATGATCGCGGTCGGCGATCCCTGGCCGTCCACCCAGACCTACACGTGGTGGAACTACAACGACTACGTGAGCAACTCGTCGTTCCAGTGGACTCATTCCCGTGTCGGGATCTACAGCTAAAGGCGGGCGGCAAATGCGCAACAGCGACGGTAGTAGAAGAAGAATTCCACGACTGGCCCGCGAGCTGTCCCTCGGTTCACTCTCCGTGACGGCGCTTCTGCTCGCCGTATGCCCCCAGGCCCAGGCCGCCGACGGCCCCGCGGGCGTTCCGAACTACCAGGGCGCGCGCCAGGTGTTGCGGTCGGCGCGGGTGCACGACACCGTCTCCCGGTTCCTCAGCGCCACGGCGAACGTCGGCGCCGACGGCGGCCAGCAGGACGCGCCGATGAACGCGGGAGCGCGCGACAACCAGCAGACGTTCAGCGTCAACGACCCGGTCGCGCTGTACGAGATCACGCCCGGCTTCGTCACCGGGAAGGCCCGCCCGACCGCGGCGGGTGCGCTGCGGCTGTCGTATCTGGCCGCACTGGTGCGCGGGGCGGGCGGTCACCAGGCCACCGTGCTGCTGTCCGCCGGGCCCAGGGGCACCGCCTGGCAACTGGCCGGAGTGCGGGACGGCGGCGGTGACATCGGCTACGCCGACCAGGCCACGGCGGACTCAACGGTCTTCACGGAGCCGCAGATCCACGCCTGGTACCGCCTCAAGGGCGGCATTGTCCAACCGCTCAACCAGGAGGCGGTCGCCGCCTTCGGCGGCAAGCGGACGATGTCGCTCGGCGCGTACCAGCAGCTGGTGCACGGCCGGTACGCCGACAAGCTGCCGGGGTCGGCCTACGACCGCAAGGGCCTCGCCGGGGGCTACGGCCTCGCCGCCCCGGCGCGTCCTTCCACGGGTCCGGATCCGGCGCTGCTGGGCGGCTCGGGCGCGGCCCTGGCACTGGTGGCGGTGGGCGGCACCGTCGCCGTACGCAGGCGGACCCGGTCCGCCTGACACCCGGCGTGCCCATGTCCCGCCACGGCGCGGCGGGGCATGGCCCCCGCCGCCGTGGGGGCCGGGCTACGCGTGGCGGTGGGCCGGCGACAGGCGGGACGCCACACCGATGCGGTTCCAGGCGTTGATGACGATGGCCATGCCCATCACCCGGCTCAGCTCCTGCTCGTCGAAGACCTTCGCCGCCTCGTCGTAGACCTCGTCGGGGACGCCGTGCTCGCCCAGGTGGGTGACGGCCTCCGTCAGCGCCAGAGCGGCGCGCTCGCGGGCGGTGAAGAACGGCGTCTCCCGCCAGACCTGCACGCCGAACACCTTCTGCTCCGACATCCCCTGGCTCCGCGCGTCACGGGTGTGCATGTCGAGGCAGTAAGCACAGCCGTTCAGCTGCGAGGCGCGGATCTTGATCAGTTCCCTGATGTCCGGGTCGAGCCCGTCCGACGCGGCGCGGTCGAGCGCGACCATCGCCTTGTAGAAGTCGGGCATGAGCTTCGCCAGCGCGATCCGCTGGGTGGGGGCCGGGACCAGGGCTTCTGCGGGGTTCACCGTTGTCGTCATGACATCCACCGTAGGTGCGCACTGGTACGCACGCATGGTCCACTTGTGATGTGTTTGAACGGGCCATTCAACCGCACGGTTCTGACCGGTGTGGCAGGCAGCATGACAGCGGTACGAGCGATTCAGACCCCTCTGGTCATGGACTTGACCTGCATTTGGAACTTCGCTCTGGCGGTGGGCTGCGCAGCGGCCTGGAATCCGCGCTGCGCAACGCGGTACGCGACGGACGCCTCGCGCCGGGCACCAGACTGCCCTCGTCCAGAGCCCTCGCCCGGGACCTCGGCCTGGCCCGCAACACCGTCGCCGACGCGTACGGACAGCTGGTCGCCGAAGGGTGGTTGACGGCGCGCCAGGGCTCCGGGACCCGGGTGGCGCCGGGCGCCCGCCCGCAGAAGCCGGTGTCGACGTCGGTCGCGCTGGCGTTCCCGGGGCTGGCCGCCGGTGACCACCTGCCGTACGACCTGCGGCCCGGCTCGCCCGACCTGTCGTCCTTCCCGCGCACCGCGTGGGTCGCCGCCACCCGGCAGGCGATGGCCAAGGCGCCGCACGACGCCTTCGGCTACACCGATCCGCGCGGCCGGGTGGAACTGCGGGAGGCGCTCGCGGAGTACCTCTCCCGGGTGCGGGGGGTACGGGCGAACCCGGACCTGATCCTGGTCTGCACGGGCTATGTGCAGGCCATCGGCCTGCTGGGCAGGGCGCTCACGGAACTCGGCGGGCGGCGGATCGCCGTGGAGGCGCTGGGGTTCCCCGACACCCGCACCGTGCTGCGGGAGTCCGGTCTCGCCACCGTGGAACTGCCGGTGGACGAGTACGGCGCCGATGTCGGCACGCTGTCCTCGCTGGCCGCGGAGGCGGTGCTGCTGACGCCCGCGCACCAGTTCCCCTCCGGCGTGGCGCTCTCGCCGGAGCGCCGTACGGCGGCGGTGGCGTGGGCGCATGCCAGCGGGGGCGTGGTGGTCGAGGACGACTACGACGGGGAGTTCCGGTACGACCGGCAGCCGGTCGGAGCGCTCCAGGGGCTTGATCCGGCCAATGTCGTGTATGCGGGGACCGCGAGCAAGAGCCTGGCGCCGGGGGTTCGGCTGGCGTGGCTGGTGTTGCCCCAGCGGCTCATGGAGCCACTGGTACGGCAGAAGCGGCTCGCCGACCGGCAGTCACCGGTCGTCGATCAGTTGACGTTGGCGGAGCTGATCGCCGGCGGCGCGTACGACCGGCATGTGCGGCGGATGCGGTCGCGGTACCGGCTGCGGCGGGACCGCCTCGTCACCGCGCTGGCGGCGCGGGCGCCCGGGGTACGGGTCTCCGGCATCGCTGCCGGACTGCACGCGGTCATCGAACTGCCTGACGGCTACCCGCCGGAGGCGGACCTCATCAAGCGCGCGGCGCAACTGGGCCTGGCGGTGACGGGCATGCGGATGTACGGCGCGACGGGCCAGCGCCCCGCGCTGGTCGTGGGATACGGCACCCCGCCGGAACACGCCTTCGCCGGCGCGCTCGACGCCCTCTGCGCCACGCTGGCGCCGTAGTTTCCGCCCGCCCACCCGCGGCAAACGGGTGGGCGGGCGGGAAGAACTACTTGGGCAGCCAGGCCCGCCAGACGTCCGGATGGGCGTCAACCCACCGCTTCGCCGCCGCCTCCGGCGACAGCTTCTGCTCCGCGATCATCTGCGACACCTCGTTCTGCTCGTCCTTCGTCCAGTGGAAGTTCTTCAGGAACTGAGCAGCCTTCCCCCCGTGCTTGGCGAAGTTCGCGTTCAGGTACTTCTGCAACGGAGTCGTGGGGTAGGCGCAGTCGATGTCCGCTGGCGCCTTGGCGCCACAGGCGTCCGTGTACGGCGGGAGTTTCACCTCCACCATCGGCACTTCGTTGAACAGCCACTGCGGCGTGTACCAGTACGTCAGGAACGGCTTCCTGTCCTTGGCGAACTGCTTGATCTGGGTGATCTGCGCCGCCTCGGAACCGGCGAACACCGGCTGGTAGTTGAGATGGAGGTTCTTCACCAGCGCCTTGTCGTTGGTGACGTAGGACGGCGAACCGTCAAGCAACTGCCCCTTGTTGCCGCTCTCCGCGGTCCGCATCAGATCCGCGTACTTGTTGAGGTTCCGCCAGTCGAGGATGTCCGGATACTCGTCGGCGAGATACTTCGGCACCCACCAGCCGATGTGCCCGGTGACCCCCTCGCCCCCGGCGGAGACGATGGTCTTCTTCTCCTGGACGTACCGCTTCTCCTGGTCGGGGTGCCCCCAGTCCTCCAGGAGCGCGTCCACGCGGTCCTGGCTGAGCGCGTCCCACGCGGGCACCTCGTCTACCTGGACGGTGTCCACCCGGTACCCCAGCTCGTGCTCCAGCAGGTACTGGGCGACCGCCACGTTGGCCTGCGAGCCCACCCACGACTGCACGGACAGGGTCACCGTCTTCGCACCGGAGGCGTTCGCGTACGGCGAGGTCTGCTTGGTCATGTCGGCCGCACCGCAGCCCGTGGCGGTGACCAGCACGCCACCCGCGAGCAGCGCGCCCAGCAACTTCCTACGCATGATCACCATCACCGTCCCTTCGCGGAGGCGACCGGCTGCGTCACCCGGTCCAACATCAGCCCGAGGCACACGATCGCCGTACCGCCGATCAACCCGGTCGCCAGATCGCCCTGGGCGAGCCCGAAGACCACGTTGTAGCCGAGCGCACCGCCGCCGATCATGCCCGCGATGACGACCACCGCCAGTACCAGCACCACGCCCTGGTTGACCGCGAGCAGCAACGCGGGCCGGGCGAGCGGCAGTTGCACCTGTCGCACCTGCTGGCCCCCGGTCGCGCCCAGCGACCGCGCGGCCTCCATCGCCCCGGGGTCCACCTGCCGCAGGCCCTGCGTGGTGATCCGCACGACCGCCGGTACCGCGTACGCCACGGCCGCCGCCGCGCCCGCGGCCCGGCCCGCGCCGAACAGCGCGACGACCGGGATCAGGTAGACGAACTGCGGCATGGTCTGGAAGACGTCCAGCACCGGCCGGAGCAGCGCTTCGAACCGACGGCTGCGCGCCGCCGCGATGCCGATGGCGATGCCGACGACGAGCGTCACCGCCAGCGCGGCCAGCACCTGCGAGAGGGTGTCCAGCGAGACGCTCCACACCCCGAGCACGCCGATCGCCGCCATCGCCAGCACGGCGGTGAGCGCCGTGCGCCAGGTACCGATCAGCCAGGCCAGCGCGCCCACGACCAGCAGCACCGACCACCACGGCAGACCCTGAAGGCCGTCGCGCAGCGGGTCGAGGACCCAGGTGGTGAACCCGGCCGCCCAGTCGGCGGTCCCGCCGATCACCGGAACGCCGGTGTTGAGGTGCCCGGTGATCCAGCCGACGACGCTGTTGACCGGTGCCGCGATGCTGACCGTCCAACTCCCCGGCCAGGAAGCCGAGTCAAGCAACCGTCCCACGAGCGCGCACCCGGCGATCGCCGCGGCGAGCACGCTCCACACGACCCAGCCGCGCCCGAACCGCTCGCGATCGGATCCGATCCGCGCCCCGGCGGCCGCCGTCGTACGGTCGAGCACGACGGCGAGCAGCACGATCGGGATGCCCGCGGCCAGCGCGTTGCCGACGTCGACGGTGGACAGCGCCTGGTAGACGCGGTCGCCGAGGCCGCCCGCGCCGATCACCGAGGCGATCACGGCCATCGACAGCGCCATCATGATCGTCTGGTTGACGCCCAGCAGCAGCTGCCCCCGGGCCAGCGGCAGCCGCGCGGTCAGCAGCCGCTGCCGCCCGGTCGCCCCGAGCGAGGTGACCGCCTCCAGCACGCCGGAGTCGGCGCCGCGCAGCCCGAGCGCGGTGAGCCGGGCCATCGGCGGGGCCGCGTAGACCACGGTGGCCAGCACCGCGGGCGGCACGCCGATGCCGAAGACCCAGACGAACGGCAGCAGATAGGCGAAGGCGGGGAGCACCTGCATGGTGTCCAGCACCGGCCGCAGCACCCGGAACATCCGGTCCGACAGCCCGGCGGCAAGACCGAGCAGCGCGCCCACGGCGACCGAGGCGAGCACGGCCACCACCATCAGCGCCAGCGTCTGCATGGTCGGCACCCACATGCCGAGCGCCCCGCAGGCCAGCAGCGAGACCAGGGCGGTGAGCGCGACCCGCCGCCCGGCGAACCGCCAGGCCAGCAGCGTCGCCGCGGCGGTCACCCCGGTCCAGCCGAGGGCCAGCAACAGGAGGTAGACACCGCGTACGGCGTAGCCCACGCCGTAGCTGACGTAGCCGAAGAAGTAGAGGAAGACCGGGCTGCTGTCCCGGTTGTCGATGATCCAGTTGCTGGCCTTGCCCAGCGAACCCGACGGGTCGACGGTCAGCGCGGCGGGCCAACTGCCGCTGCCCCAGCGCGAGTTCACCAGCGGCACCACGACCGCCGCGACAACGGCGAGCAGCACCAGCTTGGCGAGCCCACGCCGCCGTGCCACCAACTCCCGGACGGAACCGCCGACGGGCTTGGCCGCGGCCGTACTCACAGCACTCACGCGACGGCCTTCTCAGTCGGCGCACCGGAACCGGCGCTCTCAACCCCCGCCACCACCGCCAGCAGCACCTGGTGGTCCACGACCCCGAGGCAGCGCGCGCCCTCGACCACCCGGACCGGACCGCCGGTCCTGGCCACCGCCTCGATCGCCTCGCTGACCAGGGTCGTTGGGGCCACCGCGGGACCGTTGTCGGCCTCACCGCCCACGGCGGGCCGCATCGCGCGGCGCACCGTGAGGACCTGCTCGCGCGGCACGTCCCGGACGAAGTCGCGCACGTACTCGTCGGCCGGGGAGCCGACGATCTCCTCCGGGGTGCCGCACTGCACGATCCGCCCGGCGCGCATCAGCGCGATCCGGTCGCCGAGCCGCAGCGCCTCGGACAGGTCGTGGGTGATGAAGACCATCGTGCGGCCCTCCTCCCGGTGCAGGCGGACGACCTCCTCCTGCATGTCCCGGCGGATCAGCGGGTCGAGCGCGCTGAACGGCTCGTCGAACAGCAGCACTTCGGGGTCGACGGCGAGCGCCCGGGCGAGCCCGACGCGCTGCTGCTGGCCACCGGAGAGCTGGCCGGGGCGTCGGCCCTCAAGGCCCGCCAGGCCGACCTTCTCCACTATCTCGCCGGCCTTGGCCCGCCGTTCCGCCTTGCCCGCCCCCTGGATCTCCAGGCCGTAGGCGACGTTGTCCAGCACCGAGCGGTGCGGCAGCAGGCCGAAGTGCTGGAAGACCATGGCCGCGCGGTGGCGGCGCAGCTCGCGCAGCCGGGCGGTGTCCATGCCGCGCACGTCCTCGCCGTCGATGGCGATCCCGCCGGAGGTCGGCTCGATCAGCCGGGTCAGACAGCGCACCAGGGTGGACTTGCCGGAGCCGGACAGGCCCATGACGACGAAGACCTCGCCCTTGCGCACGTCGAAGGAGACATCCCGTACCGCGACCGTGCAGCCGGTGCGCTGCCGCAGGTCCTCGCCGCTCAGGTCGGCTTCGGGGGATCCGGGGATCCGGTCGGCCTTGGGGCCGAAGACCTTCCACAGGTTGCGGACGGCGAACACCGGGTTCGTGGAGTCGCTCATCGGGCATCACCGCCTCGGGTCGGGGTTGCGCCGAGCAGTTCGGCGGCCTTCTCCCCCACCATCAGCACGCCGATCATCGGGTTCACCGCGGGCATCGTCGGGAAGACGGACGCGTCCGCGATACGGACGCCGTTCAGGCCCCGGATCCGCAACTGCGGGTCGACGACGGCGAGTTCGTCGTCGTCGGCGCCCATCTTGCAGGTGCCCGCCGGGTGGTAGACGGTGTGCGCGACCTTGCGGGCGTACTCGGAGATGTCCTGGTCCGAGGTGACCTCGGGCCCCGGGCAGACCTCGCGCTTGAGCCAGCTGGCCAGCGGCTCGGTCCTGGCGATCTCCCGGGCGATGCGGATGCCGTCGACCAGGGTGCGTCCGTCGTAGTCCTCGGGGTCGGTGAAGTACCTGAAGTCCAGGGCGGGCTTGACCGACGGGTCCGCGCTGGTCAGGTAGAGGCGGCCGCGGCTGCGCGGCTTGGGGATGTTGGGGGTCATCGACACCCCGTGCGGGGGCTTTTCGTAGCCGAGGCGCTCGGGGTTGTCGGTGAACGGGATCTGGTAGAAGTGGAACATCAGGTCGGGGCCCTTGGAGTCCGGGTCCCGGCGGACGAACAGGCCCGCGTCGGAGTCCATCGCGGAGTTGTCCGGGATCGGCCCGTCGGTCTCCCAGACGATCACCGACTCGGGGTGGTCCAGCAGGTTCTCGCCGACGCCCGGCAGGTCGTGCACCACGGGTATGCCCAGCGCCTCAAGGTCCTGCTTCGGGCCTATGCCGGAGTGCATCAGCAGCCGCGGGGTGTCCACCGCGCCAGCGCACACCAGCACCTCGCGGGCGGCCCGGACGAGGATCTCCTCGCCGTCCTTGGTGCGCACCCGCACACCGGTGACCCGCTTGTCGGCGTCCAGTTCCAGCTTGTACGCCCAGGTCTCCAGCATCAGGTGGAGGTTGCCGCGGTCGAGGAAGGGGTGCAGGTAGGCGACCGACGCGGAGGACCGCTTGTTGTTCTCCGGGTGGTACGCCAGATCGAAGAAGCCGACGCCCTCGTGGAACGGCTTGCGGTTGAAGCCCTCGACGCGCGGCACGCCGATCGCCGCCTGGGCGGCGTCGATGAAGTCACGGGCGATGGCGTTCCGGTCCTTCTCGTCCACCGCCACGATGTTGTTCCGCAGCCGGTCGAAGTACGGGTCCATGGCCGCCGCGTCCCAGCCCTCGGCACCGGCCTGCGCCCACTCGTCCCAGTCGGACGGCAGCGGCTTGAAGCTGATCAGCGTGTTGTGCGAGGAGCAGCCGCCGAGCACCCGGGCGCGGCTGTGCCGGATGTGCGAGTTGCCGCGCGGCTGCTCGGTGGTCGGGTAGTCGTAGTCCAGGTCGCCGCCGAGCAGTCCCAGCCAGCGGCGCAGCGTGAGCACGTCCTCGCGGTCGACGTCGGACGGCCCGCCCTCGATCACCGCGACCTGGACCGAGGGGTCCTCGGTGAGCCGGGAGGCGATGACGGATCCTGCGGTGCCGCCGCCGATCACGACATAGTCGTAAACGTGGTCATTCACGGGCATGGGGGTACTGCTCCTCTGGTGCGGGGGTGCGTGAACTCGGGCCCTTTGGAACGGTTCGGCGGTCAGCCGCCGAACCAGCGGACCGGGCGCGGCGCCAGGTTCTGGTAGATGTGCTTGGGCTCGCGGTACTCGTTCAGCCCGGACGGGCCGAGTTCGCGTCCGATGCCGGACTTGCCGAAGCCGCCCCACTCGGCCTGCGGGAGGTACGGGTGGTAGTCGTTGATCCACACCGTTCCGTGCCGCAGCCGTCCGGCGACCCGCCGGGCGCGGCCCGCGTCGGTGGTCCACACCGCGCCCGCCAGGCCGTACTCGGTGTCGTTGGCCAGCGCCACCGCCTCGTCCTCGGTGTGGAAGGTCTCCACTGTGAGGATCGGCCCGAAGGTCTCCTCGCGGACCACGCTCATCTCGCCATGGCAGTGGTCGAGGACGGTCGGCGAGTAGAAGTAGCCGGTGGCCGGGCGGATCTGGCTGGGCTCGGGGCGGGAGCCACCGCAGCGCAGGCTGGCGCCCTCGGCGAGCGCCGCCGCGACGTAGCGTTCCGTCTTGGCGAGTTGGGCCGCGGACACCAGCGGGCCGCACTCGACGCCCGGCTCGGTGCCCCGGCCGAGCTTGATCCGCTCGGCGCGGCGGGCGAGTTCGGCGACGAAGCGGTCGCGCACCGAGTCCTCGATGATCAGTCGGGCACCGGCCGAGCAGACCTGGCCGCTGTGGATGAAGGCCGCGTTCAGCGCCTGGTCGACGGCGGTGTCGAAGCCCTCCTCGGTGGCGCAGGCGTCGGCGAAGACCACGTTCGGGTTCTTGCCGCCCAGCTCAAGCGCGACCTTCTTCACGCTGGCCGCGGCGGCCTCCATCACCTTGGTGCCGCTGGCCAGACCGCCGGTGAACGAGACCAGGTCCACGTCCGGGTGCTCGGCCAGCCGGGCGCCCACCGGGTCGCCGGAGCCGGTGACCACGTTGCCGACTCCGGCCGGAAGCCCTGCCTCCACCAGCAGCTTCATCAGATGCACGGTGGACAGCGGGGTGACCTCGCTGGGCTTGATGACGAAGGTGTTGCCCGCCGCCAGCGCCGGAGCGATCTTCCAACTGGCCTGGAGCAGCGGGTAGTTCCAGGGCGTGATCATCGCGCACACGCCGACCGGCTCGTAGACGACCACGCTGTGCACGTCGGGCGATCCCGCGTCCACCACACGGCCGCCGCTCTCGTTCATCACCAGGTCGGCGAAGTAGCGGAACGCGTTGGTCACGTCGTCCACGTCGACGCGGCCCTCTTCCAGGGTCTTCCCGGTGTCCCGGCTCTCGGTCAGCGCGATCGCCTCGCGGTCCCGCTGGAGCAGGTCGGCGACCCGGCGCAGCAGCGCGGCCCGCTCGGCGACCGTCGTCCGCGGCCAGGTCCCCTCGTCGAACGACCGGCGGGCCGCGGCCACCGCCGCGTCCGTGTCGGCGACGCCGCCCTCGGCCACCAAGGCCAGCGTCTTCGCGTCTGCGGGGTCGAGGACCTCCCGCTGCGCGCCGGACGCGGCGGGCTGCCACGCCCCGTTCACATGAATGGTCTCGACTGCCGACACGTCTGTTCTGCCTTCCAATGTCCGATTTGCGCAAGCTGGCTGACCAGCAGCGAACCCCTAACCGGAAGGCGCATACGTATGCGTGTTTTCTTGAAAAGAGTGACGCTAGTCACCTTTCCGCCATTGCGTGGCGGCCGATCCTGCCGGGGCGGCCGGAGCCCCCGTCACGTACTCCCCGGCCGCCCCTTCGGAGGGTGGTTCAGCGGTTGGTCCACAGGTTCCAGAAGACACTTCCGTTGGCGCACTGGTACTGGTCCCACGCACCGCGCTGGACGCCCTGCTGGCCGTCGCTGTTGCAACCGTCGAACGTCCAGTACTTGCCGCGGTCGATCCATCCGGACGGGGCCTGGTCGCTGTGGTGTGCCACCACGGCGTGGTGCCGCGGGACGGCCTGGGCGGCCGGTGCGACGAAGCCGAGGCCCGCCACGGCGGCCACGCCGGCGGCCAGCGCCGCGGTCTTCCGAATGAGCACGGATGCCATTGTTTTCCCCCTTGGTCTCGGTGCTGCTGTGACCTTCACCAGCTACACGAGCGAGGGGGCGCCCTCGTATGACACCCGTGTCCATGATTTTTTTCGGCGCTACGCCGTCAGGCGTTTGTGGTGCAGCAGCAACGCCTGGCAGGCTCGCGCCAGTTGCTGCGCGTGCAGGACGGCGGACGCCAGTCCCGTCCCGGTGTCGCCGCGCAACTTCCGCCGGGCCTCCGCGATTCCGGCCAGCGCCAGCGCGCGGCACAGGTCGTCCTTCGGCTGCGCGCATGCCAGCGTCTCCACCTCGGGGATCAGCAGCATGATGTGCCCACGCAGGCACAGGACGAGTTCCTCGACCTCCTCGTACCGGGGGTAGGCGGCGCGGTCGCCCAGGACCGTGTTCACGGTCATGGCGATCGTCCGTACGTCCACCGGCGCCGCGTCTGTAAACGTCCTCTCTCCGCCAACTCCTCGCAGGGGAACCGGCATTCGATCGGGTGGGCTTTCAGCGTTCATGCCCCGAGGCTGCCCTGGTCAGGGCTACGGTTTCGAGATCCACGCAGGGTACGGGGCCGCTGACGCGCTGTGCGGTGGATCTGTGCGGTGGTTGCGCGGTGCGCGCTTCGTGCTCATCGATGAGGGGAGAATCGTGATGAGCGACGGCAACACACCTGTGAGCTTGCGGATCATCGGCACCCAGGTCAAGGCCCTACGGCTAAGAGCCGGGCTCACCCAGGCTCAACTCGGTAAGAAGGTCGGGTACTCGGAGTCCCAGATCCGCAGCATCGAGTCAGGGCGGCGGACCCCGAAGCCCGAACTACTGCTTGCGTTCGAGGAGCTGTTCCAGGTGCACGGGGTCTTCACGTCGGTGGCGGATGAACTGCTGAAGGAGCCGCATCCCTCGTGGTTCCAGCCGTTCGCGGAGCTGGAGGCAGAGGCGGTTGCGCTGTCGGCGTACGACAACCAACTCGTCAACGGGCTGCTACAAACCGAGGCGTACGCACACGCCGTACACATCGAGCACCGCCCAGCCTTGGACGACCAGGAGATCGAACTCCGAGTCGACGCTCGGCTAGCCCGACAGAAGCTGCTCACGCGCGTGCCAGCCTCATCCCTGAGCTTCATTTTCGAAGAGGTTCTTCTACGTCGCTCCGTCGGTGGCCGGGAGGTCATGCGCGAGCAACTGGAGCGCCTGTTGGACGTAGCACAGATGCGGCACGTCGAAATCCAAGTGATGCCGACCGAGCGCCCAGGCCACGCCGGGCTCGAAGGTCCACTGACCGTGGTCGAACCGCCTGAGAAAGAGCTGTGCGCGTACCTAGAGGTCCAGAACATCGGCCGCCTGATCACAGACCGTCCAACCGTCAGCAAGATCGCCCAACGGTATGCGATCCTGCGGAGCCAGGCCCTTACACCCGATGAATCGGTCAGCTTCATCAAGCAGTTGGCAACGGGAGCGACATGAACGAGCTCGTTTGGTTCAAGTCCAGCTACAGCGGCGGCGGAGGCGGCCAGTGCGTTGAAGTCGCCGCGCACCCCGCCGCCGTCCACGTCCGGGACTCCAAGGACAAGACCGGTCCCGTACTGGACTTCACGCCCGAACAGTGGTCCGCCTTCGTGGAGTTCGCCCGCGCGTACCCCACCGTCGTCTGAGCAGGGTGAAGTGGCCGCCCCCACGCGGGGGGGGCGGCCACTTCCCGTCAGTACGTCTTGAGGGAGTACGACGTCACCACGTCGCGGAACTCCTCGTGGTCCCCGCTGTCGCCCATCGCTTGGGCTATCTCCTCCTCGGACATCCCGGCGAAGGCCTCCTCCGCCGCGGCCCGCTGTTCGGCGTTCTCCAGGGCGATGCCCTGGTTCCGCTCCACGAAGCCACGTAGCTCGTCCTCGTAGGCGGCGAACGCCGCGGCGTGGTCGCCGCCCGCCGCCTTGAGCTCGCCCGCGAGGACGTACGCGCCGATCAGCGCCATGCTCGTGCCCTGACCGGACATGGGCGAGCCGCAGTATCCGGCGTCGCCGAGCAGTACGACCCGGCCGTTGGACCAACTGTCCATGCGGATCTGGCTCATGGAGTCGAAGTGGAAGTCGGGGGCGTCCCACATGTACTTGAGCGCGTTGGGGAACTCCCAGCCGACGTTGGCCATCCTCTCGGCGATCAGCCGCTTCTGCGCGGTGAGGTCGCGGAAGTCGTAGTCAATGGGTTCCTTGGACTCGAAGCCCATGTAGACACGGAGTTCGCTGTTGTCGCGGAGGCTCATCATGATGCCGCCGAGTCGGTAGAAGACCTGCCAGTGGTCCAGGTCAAGGAAGTTGGGGGCGGTGAACACGGCCAGGTAGGAGCCGAGGTAGCGGAAGAACTGCGACTCGGGGCCGAAGACCAGTTTGCGGACGTTGGAGTGCAGTCCGTCCGCGCCGACGACGATGTCGAAGTCGCGCGGTGCGCTGTTCTCGAAGGTGACGTGGGCGGTGTGCGCGTCCTGGGTGATGCTGGTGATCGAGTCGTCGAAGAGGTACTCGACGCCTTCACCGGTCGCCTCGTAGATCAGACGGCACAGGTCGTCGCGGAGGATCTCGACATCGGAGTTGGCGATCGGGCCGCCGGTGAAGGTGTGTTCGGCGGTGCGGTACAGCTCCTTGCCGGTGCTGTCCACGATGGACATGCCGCGCACGTCGGTCTTGAGACGGCGCGCCTCCTCCAGGACGCCCATCTGCTCAAGGACATCGAGCGCGGCGGCCCGCACGTCGATCGCCTGCCCGCCGGGACGTAGGTGGGGCGCCCGCTCGACGACGGTGACGTTGAAGCCGTATCGGTTCAGGAAGTACGCCAGGGCGGGGCCACCGACGCTTGCTCCGGAGATAAGGACATTGACGTTCTCCATCTGGGGCTCCTCGACATCAGGTGGGATCTATCCGGTTCGACGCGAGACGTGATGCCTGGCGTTGCCACCGATCCTGGCCATTCCGCCTGACAACCCACTGACAAGCCGTTCCGGCCACTGTCAGCCCGCTGACAAAGGGCCTCGTGTCCTGGCCGCCGTGCGTATCGTTGAACTGTGCGGCTGCTTGCGATACGCGGCAGCGGGGAGGAGCTCAACGTGACCGCCGACCTGATGGACAGGACCGAGATGGCCGAGAGCGACCAGACCCCTTTGGACGCCCTGTTCGAGCAGCTGGAGCCAGTCCCCGAGGGCTACAGGGTTGAGATTGTCGAGGGGGCCGTCTACATGTCGCCGCAACGGGCTGCGCACTGGGAGATCATCCTGGATATCGTCGAGCAACTGCGGGCGAAGTACTCCAGGAAGCAGATTCGTTCCGACGTCCGGATGGACTTCCCCGGCGAAATGAACGGGTTCTGTCCAGATGTGGCAGTGCTCCGCAAGGACGCCCAGCCCACCAAAAAGGGCCACCCGCGATACCAAGATGTCGAGTTCGTTGCCGAGGTGATCTCCAGGAACACCGCGAACAACGACTACGGGTCGAAGAAGGCCACGTACGCGACGGCTGGCGTCCCCGTCTACCTCATCGCCGACCCGTATACCGGCACGTGCCACCTCTTCACCCAGCCCAAGGACGGCGCCTACCTCAGCGAACTCACCGCCGCCTTCGGCGTGCCCGTCGACCTCACCGACACCGTCATCGGACTGACCCTTACCACCGCCGAGTTCCCCCGCGACTGAACAAATCACTGGGCCCCGCCACCGGCAACGTGCCGACGGCGGGGCCCAGTTGGTGTCTGCGGCTCAGATGAGGCCGAGGGCGCGGACGGCCTCGCGCTCCTCCTCAAGCTCCTTGACGGACGCGTCGATGCGGGTGCGGGAGAACTCGTTGATCTCCAGGCCCTGGACGATCTCGAACTTGCCGTCCTTGGTGGTGACCGGGAAGGAGGAGATCAGGCCCTCCGGCACACCGTAGGAGCCGTCGGAGACGATACCCATGGAGGTCCAGTCGCCCTCCTTGGTGCCGTTGACCCAGGTGTGGACGTGGTCGATGGCGGCGTTGGCGGCGGAGGCGGCCGACGAGGCGCCACGGGCCTCGATGATGGCGGCGCCGCGCTTGGCGACGGTCGGGATGAACTCCTCGGCCAGCCACTTCTCGTCGTTTACGACCTCGGCGGCGTTCTTGCCCGCGACCTCGGCGTGGAAGATGTCCGGGTACTGGGTGGCGGAGTGGTTGCCCCAGATCGTCAGCTTGCGGATCTCGGAGACGGCGACGCCGGTCTTCTTCGCCAGCTGGGTGACCGCGCGGTTGTGGTCCAGGCGGGTCATCGCGGTGAAGCGCTCGGCCGGTACGTCGGGGGCGGCGGCCTGGGCGATCAGCGCGTTGGTGTTGGCCGGGTTGCCGACCACCAGGACCTTGATGTCGTCGGCGGCGTGGTCGTTGATCGCCTTGCCCTGCGGCTTGAAGATGCCGCCGTTGGCCTCCAGCAGGTCGCCGCGCTCCATGCCCTTGGTGCGGGGGCGGGCGCCGACCAGCAGGGCCACGTTGGCACCGTCGAAGGCCACGTTGGGGTCATCGGAGATGTCGATGCCCTTGAGCAGCGGGAAGGCGCAGTCGTCCAGCTCCATGGCGGTGCCCTCGGCTGCCTTCAGGGCCGGCGTGATCTCCAGCAGGCGCAGCTTGACCGGAACGTCGGCGCCGAGGAGCTGCCCGGACGCGATGCGGAAAAGCAGTGCGTAGCCGATCTGGCCAGCCGCACCGGTGACAGTGACGTTGACGGGAGTGCGGGTCATTGCGATCTCCTGCGCTGTGTTTTTTGGGCGCCCCGGCCCCTGTTGTTTCGGGATGGTCCGGCGCCGGTGACTGCCGATGTCTCGACGCCGAGAGATCCGCCGTCAGGCTATCGGACCTAGGGCGCGTCGAACCCTCGGGAGGGTGTGGCCCGGGTCACCGCTTACGGGTGTCCTTCGTCCGGGTGTGCTTCGGGGTGCGCGCAGACCCGTCCGTCACGGGCGGCGAGGCAGGCTTCCACGGCCTCGCCGCGCGTGTCCGGGATCATCGGGGTGAACGCCCGTACCCCGGTGCCCTGGGCGTTCTGCCACCGTACGTCGCCGTGCGCGCCGCGCACCTCGATGGCGTCGCTCGCCCGGGGATCGCGCAGCAGCGCCCAGGCGGCCCGGCAGCGGGTGCTGACCCGCAGGTCGACCTCGCGCCCGGCGAGCCACGCGGACGCCGTGGTCACCGCGTCGTCGGCGCACAGCGTGACGTCCGGGTCCAGACCGGCGCAGCTGCGGCCCTGGCAGAACGGCGGCGCGACCTCGGTGGCGGTGGAGTTGGGCACCGCGCCGACGAGGAGCAGCACGGCGCCCACGGCGAGGGCCACCGCGCCCGCGGCCAGCGCCGTCCAGACGGCCAGCTCCAGTCGGCTGCGGGTGGGTTCGGGCCACGGCTGTTCCGGTTCCCCCGGCTGCCCCCGCGCGGGCTGACCGAATCCTGCTCCCTCACACGAGGGACATTCCGGGTGGCCGGCCGGATTGGTCGGGTCGTCGGTCAGGCGGCTCACGCGCGCAACCGCACCCAGGTGTCCTTGCCCACCACACCGTCCGCCGGGAGGCGGTGGGTCCTCTGGTAGGCCTTGACGGCGTCCGCGGTGCGCCGCCCGAAGTGACCGTTGACCGTGCCGGTGTCCACCCGCTGGCGCCGCAACAGGCACTGGATCTCGGTGACTTGGGGACCGTTCGCGCCCTCGCCCACCACGTCCGTGCTGGTCTGCACGTAACCGGCGTAGTGGCGGCCGTCCTGCACCTTGTCGTGGCACGGGAAGCCGGGCAGCTCGCCCGCCGCCCCCGTACCGGTGTCCCGCTGCGCGCCGGGCAGCAGCGCGTAGCCGCTGGCCAGGCCCCCGCCGAGCACCACGATCGCCACGGCCGCGGCGAGCACCGCGCGGCGCTGGCGGGACCGGCGCTCGGAGACCAGCGGCGCGGTGAAGTCCTCGAAGCCGACGAAGGGTTCGCGGCCCCACACCGGCGGATCGACGCTCGCACCACGGGCCGCGGTCTCCCACAGCTCGACCAGCCGCAGCGTGTCACCTCCCGCCAACGCGCCCCGCGGCGCGACCATTCGCCGTGGCGGGCGGTCCTTGGTGCCGCGGGTGTACCGCACCAGCTCGCGTAGCTGGGCCTCAAGGCCGTCCGGTAACGGCTGCCAACGTGCCATGCCTCTCCCCCGCCCATCTATGCAACGCGTCCCCCGATGGGAATCACCCCACACGGTGATTACCCCAAGCCATGCCTGTCAGGCAGCGGTTGGTCGCAACGCGTCGCGTCAGCCATAGCATTCCGGCCAGATCAGGCGAGAGCGAGCCGCGCCCTCAGGTGCTCGTCGATCGCGGCGAGGAACTCCTCGGTGGTCAGCCACGGTTGGTCGGGGGAGATCAGCAGCGCCAGGTCCTTGGTCATCTGGCCGCCCTCGACGGTCCACACGCAGACCCGCTCCAGGGTGTGCGCGAAGTCGCTGACCCCGGGGGTGCCGTCCAGCTTGCCGCGGTGGGCCAGGCCGCGGGTCCAGGCGAAGATCGAGGCGATCGGGTTGGTGGAGGTCGGCCTGCCGCGCTGGTACTGGCGGTAGTGGCGGGTGACGGTGCCGTGCGCGGCCTCGGCCTCCACGGTCCGGCCGTCCGGTGTCATCAGCACCGAGGTCATCAGGCCGAGCGAGCCGAAGCCCTGCGCCACGATGTCGGACTGCACGTCGCCGTCGTAGTTCTTGCACGCCCACACGTAGCCGCCCTCCCACTTCAGGGCGGCGGCGACCATGTCGTCGATCAGCCGGTGCTCGTAGGTCAGCCCGGCCCTGCCGAAGTCGTCGCGGAACTCGGTGTCGAAGACCTCCTGGAAGATGTCCTTGAAGCGTCCGTCGTACTTCTTCAGGATCGTGTTCTTCGTGGACAGGTAGACCGGGAAGCCGCGGTCCAGGCCGTAGCGGAACGACGCCCGCGCGAAGTCGCGGATCGAGGCGTCCAGGTTGTACATCGACAGCGCCACACCGGCCCCGGGGAACTCGTAGACCTCAAGCTCCACCGGGTCCGAGCCGTCCTTCGGCGTGAAGGTCATGGTGAGGGTTCCCTGGCCGGGAACCTTGAGGTCGGTGGCGCGGTACTGGTCGCCGAAGGCGTGGCGGCCGACCACGATCGGCCTGGTCCAGCCCGGGACGAGCCGGGGGACGTTGGCGATGATGATCGGCTCGCGGAAGATCACGCCACCGAGGATGTTGCGGATGGTGCCGTTGGGAGACCGGTACATCTCCTTGAGGCCGAACTCGTCGACCCGGGCCTCGTCCGGGGTGATGGTGGCGCACTTGACGCCGACGCCGTACTTCTTGATCGCGTTGGCGGCGTCCACGGTGACCTGGTCACGGGTGGCGTCGCGGTGCTCGATGCCCAGGTCGAAGTACTTCAGCTCGATGTCGAGGTACGGCAGGATCAACTGGTCCTTGATGAACCGCCAGATGATCCGGGTCATCTCGTCGCCGTCCAGCTCGACCACGGGACGGGCGACCTTGATCTTGGCCATGGCGCCGCTTCCGTTTCCACTTCCCCCGTTCCATGGAACGTCAGCGGACGGCGAAGTGCACGATGTCGTCCAGGAAGGGCAGGTGCAGGATCGGCTTCGGCTGGATCATCAGGGCCAGCAGCACGATGGCGGAGCCCAGCCCGCCGTAGGTGATCAGGTCGGTGAAACGGCTGCGGACGGCGAGCATGCCGACCTCGGGCAGCAGCCAGCGCAGCACCGCGCCCAGCAGCAGGCACGCGCCCACCAGGATCAGCCCGACCCGGAAACCGCCCGCGGCCGTGATGGCCAGGCCGAGGGCGACCCCGCCCAACACGGTCAGCAGCGGCCACTGCCGGGCCGGGGCCGGAGCCGCCCCGCCGGCGGCCCGGCCGCCGCCCTCGGGGCGCGCGGTGTCCTGGGTGACCTCGGGGAAGCGGTGGGACGGCGCGGCCGCCTTGGCGGCGGGCTTGCCGGTGGCTCGGCCCGCGGTGCCGTTCGCCTTGGCGCCCGCGCCGTTCGCCTTCGCGGCCGTGCCGTTCGCCTTCGCGGCCGTGCCGTTGGCGTCGGCGCCCGCGCCGTCGGGCTGCTTGGCGGCGGCGGTGTCCTTCAGCTTCGCGGCGGTGCCGTTCGCCTTGGCGCCCGCGCCGTTCGACCCGGGGGCTGCCCCCCGGGGATCTGTTCCGGCCACGAGGGACCCCTCTCCGTCAGTGCGCGGCGTCGGCCGCCCGCTCGGCCGCTTCCACGACGTTCTGGACCAGCAGGGCGCGGGTCATCGGGCCCACACCACCCGGGTTCGGCGACAGCCAGGCGGCCACCTCACGTACGCCGGGGTGCACATCGCCGACGATCTTGCCGTTCTCGTCCCGGCTGACGCCGACGTCCAGCACGGCGGCGCCCGGCTTGACGTCCTCCGGCTTGACCAGGTGCGGCACGCCCGCCGCCGCCACGATGATGTCCGCCTGGCGCAGCAGGCCCGGCAGGTCCCGGGTGCCGGTGTGGCACAGGGTCACGGTGGCGTTCTCGGAGCGCCGGGTGAGCAGCAGGCCGATGGAGCGGCCGACGGTGATGCCCCGGCCGACGACGACCACGTGCGCGCCGTTGATCTCCACGCCGTGCCGGCGCAGCAGCTCCACGATGCCGTTGGGGGTGCACGGCAGCGGCCCGGTCTCGTTGAGCACCAGGCGGCCCAGGCTCATCGGGTGCAGGCCGTCCGCGTCCTTGGCCGGGTCCATCAGCTGCAGCACGCGGTTGGTGTCGATGCCCTTGGGCAACGGCAGTTGGACGATGTAGCCGGTGCACGCCGGGTTCTCGTTGAGCTCCCGTACGACCGCCTCGATCTCCTCCTGGGTGGCGGTGGCGGGCAGCTCGCGCTGGATGGAGGCGATGCCCACCTCCGCGCAGTCGCGGTGCTTTCCGTTGACGTACCAGCGGCTGCCCGGGTCGTCACCGACCAGCAGGGTGCCCAGGCCGGGCGTGACGCCCTGGGCCTTGAGCGCCTTGACGCGCTCGGCTAGCTCGGACTTGATCGCGGCGGCGGTGGCCTTGCCATCGAGAATCTGGGCGGTCATGCTCCCATCCTCGCGGATGCGGCCCGCCGTGAACCAATCCGGACCAGATCCGTCCGGTCATTCACCGTAATTCCCCACATACCGGCTGGCCCAGTGGGTGCTGTCTGGACATGGCCCGCCGGGTGCTAGAACCATGGGGTCGCTGGACCACGGGGGAACAGGGTGCTCAATCATGCCCGGATCTTTCATGGTCCGGTTCGTCCCCGCTTCTCGTTGTAAGGACTGTTACGTGAGCTACCCGCCCGGACCCCAGGACCCGTACGGCCAGCCGCCGCAGCAGCCGTACGGCTACCCGCAGCAGCAGCCTCCGGGCCAGCCGCAGTACGGCTACCCGCAGCAGCCGCCGCAAGGACAGCCTCCGTACGGCTACCCGCAGCAGCCGGGCTACCAGCAGCAGCCGGGGTACGACCCGAACTCCGCGCCGTACGGCTACCCGCCGCAGGCGCCGGGCACGGTCCAGGCCAACAACGGGTACATCAACATCGCCTACCTGGGCACCGTCCAGGTCGCCACGATGGGCCAGCGCTTCCTGGCCCGGCTGATCGACGGCCTGGTCGCCGGGATCGTGATCACCATCGTCATGTTCGCGGGCATGGCCAGCGCGATGGGCGTCGCGCACAGCAACAAGGACTGCTCGGTCTACACCTACGGCACGCCCGAGTACTCGCAGTGCCTGAACGACAACCTCAACGCGGGCTCCGGCGTCATCGCGGTGATGTTCGCCTTCATCGGCACGTTCGCGCTGTTCGCGCTGCTCTACGAGTGGCTGATGATCTCGTTCCTCGGTGCCACGCTGGGCAAGATGGCGATGGGCCTGAAGGTGGTCAAGGAGTCCAACGGCCAGGCCCCGGGCCTGGGCGGCGGCTTCATCCGCTACATCATCCCGATCGTCGGCGTCTTCCTGTGCTACATCGGCGCGCTGCTGGTGTACCTGTCGCCGTTCTTCGACAACTCCGGCAAGCTCCAGGGCTGGCACGACCGCGCGGCCGGAACCGTGGTCGTCAAGAAGTAGCGCGTGAACCCCAAGGGGCGGCCCGCGACCGCGGGCCGCCCCTTACGCGTTGGCGGCTTCTTCCTGGTCGGCGTCAGTGGAAGAAGTGCCGCGTGCCGGTGAGGTACATCGTGACGCCCGCCTTGCGCGCCGCCTCGATCACCGCCTCGTCGCGCACCGAACCGCCCGGCTGCGCAACGGCCTTGACGCCCGCCTCGGTCAACACCTCAAGCCCGTCGGGGAACGGGAAGAACGCGTCCGACGCCGCGTACGAGCCCGCCGCGCGCTCGGCGCCCGCCCGCTGCACCGCCAGCCGCGCCGAGTCGACGCGGTTGACCTGGCCCATGCCGACGCCGACCGTCGCGCCGTCCTTGGCCAGCAGGATCGCGTTCGACTTCACCGCGCGACAGGCCCGCCAGGCGAAGGCCAACTCCCGCAGGGCCGCCTCGTCCAGCGGATCGCCGGTGGCCAGCGTCCAGTTGGCCGGGTCGTCGCCGTCCGCCTGCAACAGGTCCTTGACCTGCATCAGCAGACCGCCCTCGATCCGCCGGAACTCCCGCCGCTCACACGGCTGGTGGGCACAGCGCAGCACCCGGATGTTCTTCTTCCGGGACAGCACCTCGACCGCGCCGTCCTCGTAGCCGGGCGCGATGATGACCTCGGTGAAGATCTCCGCGACCTGCTCGGCCAGCGCCACGCTCACCGGCCGGTTGACCGCGATCACGCCGCCGAACGCGGAGAGCGGGTCACAGGCGTGCGCCTTGCGGTGCGCCTCGGCGACGTCCGAACCAATCGCGATGCCACAGGGGTTGGCGTGCTTGATGATTGCCACGCACGGCTCGTCGTGGTCGTAGGCGGCGCGGCGGGCGGCCTCGGTGTCGACGTAGTTGTTGTACGACATCTCCTTGCCGTGCAACTGCTCCGCCTGCGCCAGGCCGGGGGTGCCGTCGGTGTAGAGGGCGGCGCCCTGGTGCGGGTTCTCGCCGTAGCGCAGCACGTTCTTGCGCTCGAAGGCGGCGCCCAGGAACTCCGGGAAGGCGGTGTCCTGGTCGGCGGCGTAGTCGGTGGCGAACCAGTTGGCCACCGCCACGTCGTAGGCGGCGGTGTGCGCGAACGCCTCGGCGGCCAGCTTCCTGCGGGCGGCCAGGTCGAAGCCGCCGTCCGCCGCGGCCTTCAACACCTCTTCGTAGTGGGCCGGGTTGACGACCACCGCGACCGACGGATGGTTCTTGGCGGCGGCGCGGACCATCGAGGGGCCGCCGATGTCGATCTGCTCCACGCACTCGTCCTGCGAGGCGCCGGAGGCGACGGTCTCCCGGAACGGGTACAGGTTGACCACCACCAGCTCGAACGGGGCGACGCCCAGCTCGGCGAGTTGCTCGCGGTGCGACTCCAGCCGCTGGTCGGCCAGGATGCCCGCGTGGATCCTCGGGTGCAGGGTCTTGACCCGGCCGTCCAGGCACTCGGGGAAGCCGGTCAGCTCCTGGACCGGGGTGACCGGCACCCCGGCGTCGGCGATCTTCTTCGCGGTCGATCCGGTGGAGACCAGCTCGACCCCGGCCGCGTGCAGCCCTCGGGCCAGTTCCTCAAGGCCGGTCTTGTCGTAGACGCTGACCAGGGCCCGTCGGATGGGGCGCTTCGTACTCACGGGACGATGACCTTTCTTCCCTCAATGCGGTAGCCGTCGCGGGCGATCCGCCCGACGACCTCGACGAGCAGCCGTCGCTCGACTTCCTTGATGCGCTCGTGCAGCGTGTCCTCGTCGTCCTCGTCCCGGACCTCGACCGCGCGCTGCGCGATGATCGGGCCGGTGTCGACGCCGTCGTCGACGAAGTGGACGGTGCAGCCGGTGACCTTGGCGCCGTACGCGAGAGCGTCCCGGACCCCGTGGGTGCCGGGGAAACTGGGCAGCAGCGCCGGGTGGGTGTTGATCACCCGGCCGCCGAAGCGGCCCAGGAACTCCTTGCCCAGGATCTTCATGAAGCCCGCCGAGACGACCAGGTCCGGCTGGTACCCGGCGACCGCCTCAGCCAGCGCGAGGTCCCAGGCGGCGCGGTCCTCGTGGTCCTTGACCCGGCAGACGAAGGTGGGCAGCCCGGCCCGCTCGGCCCGCTCCAGACCGGCGATGCCCTCCCGGTCGGCGCCCACCGCCACGATCCGCGCCTTGTACCCGGGGTCACGGGCGATGGCGTCGAGCAGGGCCTGGAGGTTGGTGCCGGAACCGGAGACCAGGACGACCAGGCGGCACGGGCGGGCGGACGGTACGGACTCGGCGGGGGCCACGGCAGGGGTTCTTTCTCGCGGGACCGTTCGTTTGTGTGGTCGTACAAAACGGAGGGTCCTTGAGATCCAGGGAACCCTACGAAGGCGCCGACCGTCAGCAACGATACCGGCACGGCGTCCGGCCCCCACGGGGACGGGGGCGACGGAGCCGGGTAGCGTCTGATGACGTGCGACGACGCACGAGGAAGCCGACGGCAAGGGGATGGCGCAACCAACCATGAGCAGCGTCCGCATCACCACCTATCGCGATCCGGGCCCCGCCCCGCTCGCGACCCCCGCGCTGCGTGAGCGCCAGGCGCCGTCCGACGAGCAGGAGCGGGATCCGTTCGCGCCGCCGCCGAAGGGCACGCCGGATCGGCCGTGGCAGCCGAGGAGCGGCCAGGGCGAACGGTGGAGCGACCAGCAGCCGGAGCGTCACGACCCGTCCAACGGCCAGTTCGGCTCCCGCGGCCCGGTGCGGCCCGAGGGCCCTCGGTTCGATGTGACCGACCCGGCGCAGCGGCGGGCGCGCTACGCGCTGCTGGCTGGTATGTGGGGGCTGTTCTTCGGGCTGTTCAGCATGGCGCCGGTGGCACTGCTGCTGGGGGTGCTGGCGCTGTACTGGGGGGTCAGCTCGCTGCGCGCCAAGCCCAAGGAGGGGCAACGGCCGCAGTTCACCGCGGCCTTGAGCGGAATCCTGACGGGCGTCGTGGCGCTGGCGATCGTCGCCGCGAGCTTCACGTTCCAACTGGCGTACCGGAACTACTACTCGTGCGTCAACGACGCGCTGACGCAGCCCGCGCGGCAGGCTTGCAGCCAGTTGCTGCCCTCGCAACTCCGACAGGTCCTCGGAGCTCAGGACTGACGTTTCTCTGCGGCCCGCGAAGGCTACACGCGTGCCCCGGCCCGGGACAGCAGCCACCAGCGGACGCCGAGCGCTCCGGGGAGCCCCAGCCCCAGCATCCAGCCGAAGTGTGCCACTCCCATGGACCAGGCAACCGGACCGAAGCTGGAGAGGGCACCGGTGCCCATGGGACCGGCCACCAGCAGGGCGGACCAGGCCAGCACAGCGCCACCGCACAGGGCGGCCAGCGCCACCACCGCCGCGGTGCCCGGCACCGTCCAGTCGTGCTGTACCGCCACGTGGGCCACGTACCAGCTCAACACCGCCGCGGCGGCGACCGGGACCGCCAACACCAGCCACAGGAAGGGCGATCCGCCGTCGCGACCGGTCGGTGAGGGCAGCGCCGCCAGTAGCGGGAAGTGCGGCAGCACCCGCGGATACCCGTAGGCCCCGGCGGGCGACACCGCACCGCCGACGCCCAGCGCGAACCCCGGCCCCAGCGCGTAGGCCGCGCCCCACAGCGCCACATTGGGCACCAGCGCGACGATCAGCAGCAGCACCGCGAACCGTCCGGAGAACGAACCGGTGAGCTGGCCGAAGTCATCGCCCACCGCGCCCGCGTGCCACGCCAGCGCACCGCCGCTGAGCAGCGCGCCGCCGACGACCACCGCGCCCACCGCCACCCCGGCGGCCCGCAGTCCCGTGCTCGCGCCGCCGCGCGGCAGCAGCCAGGCCACCGGAGGCGGCGCCCAGTTCGCCAGCGCCGACGTCGGCCGCCCGTACGCCGTCCAGGCGCCCACGGCCGCCACCGGCGCGGCCACCAGCGGTACGCACAGCAGCGCGGACAGCGGTTCCCCGCGCAGCGGACCGACGTCGGTGTAGAGCGCGGCGGCCAGCGCCACCAGCAGATACCCGGCGACCAACCATCCGGTGGCGGCGACCGGCCCCAACTCCGGTTCACCGTCCGGGCCTTCACCGTCGGCCAGCGGGTCGGGGGCGAGCGCCTGCGCGGCGATGCGGTGCAGCAGCCACGCGGGCAGCGCGGTCAGCAGCAGCGGGGTGACCCCGATCGGTACGGTGCCGCCGGTCAGCCCGTCGCTTCGGGACAGCTCGGCGCCGTGCGCCAGCAGCCACAGCGCGGCGGCGACGTGCAAGGCGGTGCCGGGGCCTCCGGCGGAGTACGGCGAGATGGTCCACAGCGACAGCGCCAGCACCGCCAGCGCCGCGAGCCCGGCCCCGGCGGCGACCACCCCACCGAACATGGCGGTGGCGGCCTTCGGCGAGAAGCGGAGGGCATGGTCATGCCGGTACAACAACCTGAAGCGGTGCAGCAATTGGGTCACGTCACCTAATGCTGCATATTGCGCGCGAATGCGTGCGGTACGGCACGAAAAGGAATGGTTTCGCCCCCCGAAAGGGGGTTGGGGTCCGGAGGCCGTGCCCCCGCAGGCCCCCTTTCGGGGGCTCCGCCCCGGCCGCTCACGCTCTGTGCGGTACGAAGACGAAGAGGTCCGCCCTCCCTTGTCGGGGAGGGCGGACCTCTTCGGTCAGCTGGGGGCTCAGCCGTTGAGCGCGGCGCGCGCCAGGCGCGCCGTCTCGGACGGGGTCTTGCCGACCTTGACGCCCGCGGCCTCCAGGGCCTCCTTCTTCGCCTGGGCGGTGCCGGACGAACCGGAGACGATCGCACCCGCGTGGCCCATCGTCTTGCCCTCGGGGGCGGTGAAGCCGGCGACGTAGCCGACGACCGGCTTGGTCACGTGCTCCTTGATGTAGGCCGCCGCGCGCTCCTCCGCGTCGCCACCGATCTCACCGATCATCACGATCAGGTCGGTGTCGGGGTCCTCCTGGAACGCCTTGAGGCAGTCGATGTGGGTGGTGCCGATGATCGGGTCACCGCCGATGCCGACCGCCGACGAGAAGCCGATGTCACGCAGCTCGTACATCATCTGGTAGGTCAGCGTGCCGGACTTCGACACCAGACCGATGCGGCCCGGCTTGGTGATGTCCGACGGGATGATGCCCGCGTTGGACTGGCCGGGGGTGATCAGGCCGGGGCAGTTCGGGCCGATGATCCGGGTCTTGTTGCCCTTGGCCTGGGCGTGCGCCCAGAACGAGGCGGTGTCGTGCACCGCGATGCCCTCGGTGATCACGACGGCCAGCGGGATCTCGGCGTCGATCGCCTCGATGACCGCGTCCTTGGTGAACTTCTCCGGCACGAAGATGACGGTGACGTCGGCGCCGGTGGCCTCGATGGCCTCCTTGACGGAGCCGAAGACCGGGATCTCCTGGCCGTCGAAGTCGACCTTCTGGCCGGCCTTGCGCGGGTTCACGCCGCCGACGATGTTGGTGCCGGAGGCGAGCATCCGCCGGGTGTGCTTCTGACCCTCGGAGCCGGTCATGCCCTGGACGATGACCTTGGATTCCTTGGTGAGGAAGATAGCCATGGTGTTGGTGACCTCGTCCCTTACTTCGCAGCCAGCTCGGCGGCCCGCTCCGCGGCGCCGTCCATGGTGTCCACCTGCTGGACCAGCGGGTGGTTAGCGTCGGTCAGGATCTTGCGACCCAGCTCGGCGTTGTTGCCGTCGAGTCGGACGACCAGCGGCTTGTTGACGTCCTCGCCCTTGGACTTCAGCAACTCCAGGGCCTGCACGATGCCGTTGGCGACCGCGTCGCACGCGGTGATGCCGCCGAAGACGTTGACGAACACGGACTTCACGTCCGGGTCGCCCAGGATGATCTCCAGACCGTTGGCCATCACCTCGGCGGAGGCGCCGCCACCGATGTCGAGGAAGTTCGCGGGCTTGACCTTGCCGTGCTTCTCGCCCGCGTAGGCGACCACGTCGAGGGTGCTCATCACGAGGCCCGCGCCGTTGCCGATGATGCCGACCTCGCCGTCCAGCTTGACGTAGTTGAGGCCCTTGGCCTTGGCGGCGGCCTCCAGCGGGTTGGCCGCGGCCTTGTCCTCCAGCGCCTCGTGCTCCGGCTGACGGAAGCGCGCGTTCTCGTCCAGCGAGACCTTGCCGTCGATCGCGAGGACCTTGCCCTCGGGAGTCTTGGCCAGCGGGTTGACCTCGACGAGCAGCGCGTCTTCCTTGATGAAGACGGTCCACAGGCTCTTGAGGACCTCGACCAGCTGGTCGTGCAGCTCGGCCGGGAACTTGGCGGCCTCGATGATCTCGCGGGCCTTGGCGTCGGTGACGCCCTCGTTGGCGTCGACCGGGATCTTGGCGAGGGCCTCGGGCTTGGTGGCCGCCACCTCTTCGATCTCCATGCCGCCCTCGACGGACGCCATGGCGAGGAAGGTGCGGTTGGCGCGGTCCAGCAGGAAGGAGACGTAGTACTCCTCCGCGATGCTCGCGGTCTGGGCCAGCATCACCTTGTGGACCGTGTGGCCCTTGATGTCCATGCCCAGGATCGCGGTGGCCTTCTCCACGGCGTCCGCCGGGTCGTCGGCCAGCTTCACACCACCGGCCTTGCCGCGGCCGCCGGTCTTGACCTGGGCCTTGACGACCACGCGGCCACCGAGACGCTCGGCCACCTCGCGCGCTGCCTCAGGGGTGTCAATGACTTCGCCGCCGAGCACGGGTACTCCGTGCTTCGCGAAGAGATCCCTCGCTTGGTACTCGAACAGGTCCACGCGCGTCCGTCCCTTTGCTTCTCTAAATCGCAGTCTGGTGATCGCGGGTTAGTTGTCTGCGTGGGCGTGCCGTGACGTGACGGGCAGCGTGACTACGCGATCTGTTAGAGGGCGCTCACGTCGACCAGGTACGCGGCATGTCCGCCTCGCAGGTTATCCCTGCCTGTGGCACCGGTCTAAATTCCAGACCGCACCGAAGCGGTGAGAACGGTCACAGAGTCAGCGACCGAACTGCTGTACCAAGCCACAGATGCAAGGCGGACGCCACGAAACGGGCGTAAAAACGCAGGCCGGGCGGCCCCGGACGAGTAAGGGGAGGTACTCGCCCGGAGCCGCCCAGTCGGGTGGCGCGCCGTCCGGGTCGGACGGCGGCCCGGCTCAGACGGCGGCCGGCAGGCCCGGGATGGCGGCCGGGCCGGTCAGACCGGCCGCGGTGCCGCCCTCGGGCAGCGAGGCGACGACCAGCTTGACGTCGTACACGGTGCCCTCACCGATCACCGTGACGTGGCCGGCGACGTTGCGCACGGTGTACTGGGCGAACCCGGCCGCCTCACCGGCGACGCCCCGGGCCAGCGGGCCGACCTGGGCGGCCGCGCCCTCGGTGAACGGCACCGCCTGGGCGGCGACGCCCTTGGCGAACGGCACGGCCTCGGCGGCCACACCGGCCGCGAACGGCTTGACCTGGTTGACCACACCGTTGGCGAACGGCGGCAGCTGGGCGCCCTCGGTCTGCGCCAGGGTGCCGACACCAGTGACCGCGCCCTGGGCCACCGGCAGCACACCGGCCACCACGCGCTGCCCCAGCGGCGGCAGCACATCGGCGGTCACCTGCGCCACGGTCGGCGTCACCTGCGCGGTGACGGCGTGCACGGCGCCGGCCACGGCCGGAACGGAGGGCACCGACGGCAGACCCGCGGTCGGCACAGCGGTGGGCAGGCCGGACGGCACGCTCGGCACGGCGGGCAGGCCGGACGGGAGCTTGGCGGCCTTGGTCAGCTTGGTCAGGGCGTCAAGCCGGGAACCCACGGCCAGGACGCCGTTGGCCAGGTCGGTGGCCCGACCCGGGTTCGGCAGCCCGGGCAGCGACGGGACCGAGGTGGTCGACGGCAGGTGACCGACGTGCTTGACGGCGCCGTTGGCCGTGTCGGTGACGTGCTTGACGGCCCCGGTCGGCAGGCCCTTGCCGGTCAGGCCGTGCGCTGCGCCGGTCAGCGTCTCGACGGAACGGGTGGGGGCGACCGGCAGACCCTTGACCGGACCGCGGCCCCTGCCCTGGGGGGCCAGCCCGGGGTGCATGGTGTGGCCGGCGCCGGTCAGGCCCTCGACGGACCGGACAGTGCCGGTGGCGGTACCGGTGAGCGAGCCGGTGCCGGGCAGCTGGCCGGTGACCGAGCTGGCGGCGCCGGTGGCGGTACCGGTCAGCGAACCGGTGGCGGGCAGCTGGCCGGTGACCGAGCTGGCGGCGCCGGTCAGGGCGCCGGTGCCGGGAACGCTGGGCAGTACGGCCGCGTTGGCGGCGACGCTGCCCACCGCCCAGATACCGGAAGCGGCGGCGGCCACGATGACGGCACGACGAATGCTGGTACGCATGGTGAACCTGCTCCTTGCGGGTCACTGATCTACGCAGCGTCGATCAACTGGGCTGCGTGACAGGGGGATTGAATAGACGTCGACTGACGAGCGACGCCGGCTGATGCGTCATGGAACGGCTCGACCACGCGATGCGCTGGGAGCGAGGGGCGGTGCGCCCGTACCTGCGGAGTCCGAGACCGGCTGAACAGCGACCGGCGGCGGTCCGCCACATGCCACATGACTACAAGGAGCCGTGTGGGGCACGTGGGGCGCGATCACCCGTGCCAACGCACCGGGTGGTGCCGGAACCGCCTAGTCCGGCTGGACGGAGACGTCCGTCGACCGACGGGACGGCGACGAACCGTTCGCGGGGCGCGGCACGTCCGCGCCCAGGTGGAACCGCGCACCGTCCGCGAACAGCGCGGCGTGCGCGTCACCCGTGTGGTGGGTGGAACCGTCACCCTCGCAGGGGTGGCCCGAGTGGCCCGCGGGGAACGGGAGTTGGGCCGGTGCCCGCCCGTCCCGCAGCTGGTGCGCCGGGTGCGCCTGGTGCGCCGCGGCACGGTGCGCGGCGCCCGCCGGGTACCGGCCCGCCACGGAAGCGGTGGGTCGGGCGGCGGGTGCGGTGCCGACGTGCGCCGGAACCGCCTTGTGCGGTAGGGGGCTTGGCGCGCTGCTGACCGGGTTGCCGGGGTCGCCGTGCCCTGCGCCGGTGGCACCGGCGATGGGCGACGTGACCTGGCCGGCCGCGTCTTGGACGGCACCGAGCAGGCCGGTCACCGGCCGCACGCTGCTGGTGGCCGCCGCCACCGTGTCCTTGACGCCCCGGTCGGCCTGCTGCGCGTCAGCGGCGAACCGCTGTGCGGCGCCCTGCGCGACGGCGTGGAACGGTGCCGCTGGCGCGACCTCGTCCACCGCGCCGAAAGGTGTCCCCGCGTATCGCAGGGACACCGCGTCCGGTGAGTCCGCGTGCGCCTGCCCGCTCAGTACGAACGCCAGCGCGAGGAAGCCTCCAAGCAACAGCGCTACCTGGAGCGCACGCCGAGCGGCCGTGGTGCGCGGACGCACGACGGCAGCAGGCAGGGCAAGCGCGGCAGGTAGCAAGTGGGAGACCTTCCCGTACGGATGACACACGTTCCGGGTGACAGCCTCGATCCTTGCGGGTACGGGCTTGCTGGCGCAAGCCCGGTATTCCGCTTGCTACTGATGCGGCTTCATGTCCGTTATGGGCGGAGCGTCGTCGGGGATGGGCAGCGGTCGCTTCTCGACGGCGGCCGCCATCACCTCGGGGAACAGGTCAGGGGTGCAGGCGAAGGCGGGCGCGCCCAGCGCGGCGAGCGCAGCCGCGTGCTCCCGGTCGTATGACGGCGCTCCCTCGTCGGACAGCGCGAGCAGCGCCACGAACTGCACGCCCGCAGCCTTCATCGCCGCGACCCGCTTGAGCATCTCGTCGCGTATCCCACCCTCGTACAGGTCGCTGATGAGCACCACCACGGTCTCGCTGGGCCGGGTGATCAGCGTCTGGCAGTACGCGAGCGCACGGTTGATGTCGGTGCCGCCGCCGAGCTGGGTGCCGAACAACACCTCCACTGGGTCGTCCAGTTGATCGGTGAGGTCCACCACTGAGGTGTCGAAGACGACCAGTTTGGTGGCGATCGACCGCATCGAGGCCAGTACGGCGCCGAACACGGAGGAGTAGACGACGGAGGCCGCCATCGACCCCGACTGGTCGACGCAGAGCACCACGTCCTTCCTGACGCCCTGTGCCGCCCGCCCGTAGCCGACCAGCCGCTCGGGCACCACCGTGCGGTGTTCCGGAAGGTAGTTCTTCAGGTTGGCGCGTATGGTGCGCTCCCAGTCGATGTCGCGGTGCCTCGGCCGCCGAACGCGCGCGCAGCGGTCCAGGGCGCCGGTCAGCGTCGCCCGGGTACGGGTCGCCAACCGCGCCTCCAGGTCGGCCACCACCTTGCGCACCACGGTCCGCGCCGTCTGCTTGGTGGTCTCCGGCATCGCCTGGTGCAACGAGAGCAGCGTGCCGACCAGATGGACATCCGCCTCCACGGCCTCCAGCATCTCGGGCTCCAGCAGCAGGGCGGACAGCCCGAGCCGGTCGATGGCGTCGCGCTGCATCACCTGGACCACCGAGGTGGGGAAGTACGTTCGGATGTCGCCCAGCCAGCGGGCCACCCTCGGTGCTGAGCCGCCGAGCCCCGCCGCGCGGTCGGCACCGGACTGGTTGCCGCCGCCGTAGAGCGCGGCGAGGGCGGCGTCCATCCGCAGGTCCCGGCCGGCCAGCTGGCATCCGGTGCCGTCCGCTTCGCCGCCCAGCACCAGCCGCCAGCGGCGAAGCCGCTCGTCGTCGGTCGTCATGCGCTGCTCCCCTCCTTGAGACCGACCTGGGCGCCGGTCCCCAACAGCAGCCGTAGCGTGGGCAGTACGGCATCGGCGCGGGCGGCGTCGAGCCCCTCCCCGAAGCCGTTGCCGTACGCCTCGGCCGCCCCCGGCCCGGCCGCCCCCGGCCCACGTCGCACCAACTCCCCCACCGTGCGCCGCACACCGGGCTCGAACTCGGCGAACGTCCGCCGCACCAACGGCAGTACATCGGTGAACGCCTCGTCCGGTACCGCCGACAGCCAGCCGTCGATCAGGGCCAGCAGCTGCCCGTCGTGCACCAGCAGCACTCCGCCGCCGGACAGGAACCCGTCCAGCCAGCCGGCGGCGTCCCTCGGTGTGCTGCCGGGTGACAGGGCGAGCCCCATCAGCCGGGCGGCCCACGCCGCGTCGAACCGTCCCTCGTCCAGCAGCAGCCGGGCGGCCCGGCCGCGTATCGTGCCCGCGACCGTGCTGTCCCGGGTGGCCAGCGAGGTCAGCACGGCGGTCCAGCGCTCGCCCGGCCGATCCGCCGCCAGCAGGCCGACCGCCGAGTGCACGGCGTCGAGATGGCCGCGCATCTCGGTGGCGCCCGCCTCGTCCAGCGCCACGCACGCGGGCGGCAGGCCCACACAGATCCGCAGCGCGATGCCCTCGGCGACCTCGCGCAGCGCACCCGCGTCGGTGCCGCGTACGTCGCCGTAGCGCGCGGAGCGCACCAACGCGGGCAGTGCCTGGGCGAGATGGCCGACGTCGGCGTCGAGCGCGGCCTTGTCGGTGAGTACCCGCAGCACGGTCGGCAGGGCGTCGGGCAGCGCGGCGAGCAGACACCGCTCGGCGAGCGCGGTGACCTCGGCGAGCTGGGCGGCGGCCACCGCGGTGTCCTCGGCCTTCGCCGTGGCGGCAGACTCCACCGTGGTGCCCCACACCCCGGCCTCGGCCACCCGCACCGCCAGTTCCGGCTCCCAGCGCAGCCGCCAACTCTCCCGGAACGTTCCGGTGTTGGCGGTACGGGAGCGGACCGGCTCGCCCCAGGGGATGCCGAGCAGGGCCAGCCGGTGCAGCAGTCGGCTGCGGGCGGCGTCGGTGCCCTGGCGCAGGTCCAGGTCCAACTCCCGTTCTGCCGCCTCGGGTTTGAGCCGCAGGGTGCGCTGCTGGCGGGCCAGGTCGCGGGCCAGCGGTACGGCGGGGGCGGTGTCGGGGACCTCGCCGAGGTCGTCGCCCACCACCAGGCGGTCGTGGATCAGCGCCAGCGGCAGCTGTGATCCCTCGCACATCACCGCCCGTACCGCGTCCATGGTCTCGGCGAGACCGGCCAGCGGCCGACCGCGCATCCCGGCCAGCGTCTCGGCGAGCCGTACCGCCTCGATGACGTGGGCGGACGACACCTGGCGGTCCTCGGCCCTGAGCAGCCCGGCGACCGCGGTCATCCATCGCACCAGGGGGCGGTCCGGGGCCGTGAACAGGTGCCGGTACCAGCCGGGCGAGTCGATTCCGGCGCCGTAACCGCTGCGGCGGCGCAGCCTGCGGTGGGTCCAGGGCACCCAGGTGATCTCGGTCCTCACCTTGGGCAGGCCGCGCAGCGTCTGCCGGTCGGCGGTGGCGGTGGCGGGCGCGGCCAGCGCCGGTACGTGCCAGGCGCCGCAGACCACGGCGGTGCGGTCGTGCTCGCGGGCGGCCTCGCGGATCCGCAGCCGCATATGGGCCTCGCGTACCGCGTCGCGGGGATGGCCGCCGTCCGCGTGCCGCTCGCGCAGCGCGGTCATGGCCTCGGCGAGCGCGGTGAACGGGGCCAGCGGGTCGGCGTCCGGGCCGCCGTCGGCGCGGTGCTCCACGACGTCCTCCCACCAGCGCTCCGGGTCGTCGTGTCCGGCGGCCCCGGCCAGCACCGCCAGCGGATCGACCCGTGCGGCGGCCTCCTGCCCGCTCTCCTCGTCGGCCTCGTCGGGCAGGGCGAGGGTGTGGGCGGCGGGCAGGTCGATGAAGCGCACCGGCACGTCCCGGCCGAGCGCCCAGCGGATCGCCACCCACTCCGGTGAGAACTCGGCGAACGGCCAGAACGCGGCCCGCGCCGGATCGTCCGCCGCGTGCGCCAGCAACGCCACCGGTGGCCGCAGCCCCTCCTGCGCCGCGATCCCCACCACCGCGTCCGCCTCGGGCGGCCCCTCCACCAGCAGCGCCTCCGGCCGGTACCGCTCCAGCGCGGCGCGCACCGCCCGGGCGGAGCCCGGCCCGTGGTGCCGCACCCCGAGCAGTAGTGGCCGCTCATGCGTGACGCTCATCCGGTCACCTCGCGGCAGGCCCGGTAGAAGTCCTTCCAGCCGTCGCGCTCGCGCACCACGGACTCCAGGTACTCCAGCCAGATGACGCGGTCCGCCGCCGGGTCGCGCACCACCGCGCCCAGGATTCCGGCGGCGACGTCGGAGGGGCGCAGCACCCCGTCGCCGAAGTGCGCGGCCAGCGCCAGGCCGCCGGTCAGCACGGAGATCGCCTCGGCGGTGGAAAGCGTGCCGGACGGGGACTTCACCTTGGTACGGCCGTCGGCCGTGATGCCGTCGCGCAGTTCACGGAAGACGGTGACGACGCGGCGGATCTCGTCCGTGCCCTCGGGCACCGGCGGCAGCTCAATGCCCCGGCCTATCTGGTCCACCCGCCGCGCGACGATGTCCACCTCGTCCTCCACGGTGGCGGGCAGCGGCAGCACGACGGTGTTGAACCGGCGGCGCAGCGCGCTGGACAGGTCGTTGACACCGCGGTCCCGGTCGTTCGCGGTGGCGATGAGGTTGAAGCCGCGTACCGCCATCACCTCCTCGCCCAACTCCGCTATCGGCAGGGTCTTTTCCGACAGGATGGTGATGAGGGTGTCCTGGACGTCGGCGGGGATGCGGGTCAGCTCCTCGACCCGGGCGATGCCGCCCCCGGACATGGCGCGCATCACCGGCCCGGGCACCAGCGCGGCCCGGCTGGGGCCGTGCGCCAGCAGGTGGGCGTAGTTCCAGCCGTAGCGGATCGCCTCCTCGGGCGTGCCCGCGGTGCCCTGGACCAGGAGCGTGGAGTCGCCGCTGACGGCCGCCGCGAGGTGCTCGGACACCCACGTCTTGGCGGTGCCCGGCACGCCGAGCAGCAGCAGCGCGCGATCGGTGGCGAGGGTGGAGACGGCCACCTCGATGATCCGCCGCGGCCCCACGTACTTCGGGCTGATGACGGTTCCGTCGGACAGCGTGCCGCCCATGAGATAGGTCGCCACCGCCCACGGCGACAGCCGCCAACGGGCGGGGCGCGGGCGGTCGTCGACGGCCGACAGCGCCTTCAGCTCCTCGGCGAAGGCGTCCTCGGCATGCGGACGCAGGGCCTCTTCGGACATGACTCCCCCAACGGTCGTTCCAGGCAGGGAACTTGTGTGGCCCCAGGTTGCACGAGACCACTGACAATCCCCCTTGGAGAGGGGTAAGCCGCAGGTCAGAGCCGGTTGTCAGTGGTGGCTCGTAGCGTCGTGGGCATGGAGGACACCGAGCAGCGGTGGTCGGTGGAGCAGGTGCTCGCGCTTGCTCCTGACGCCGCGTCACACAAGGCGGGTACCCGGCTGGCCGTACCAGGGCCGTGGTCCGGCACGGGCACCGCGGGACCGTCGGGGGACGGTGGCGGTGCGGTGGTGTGGGGGCTGTGCGCGGGCAGCGGCGGCAAGCCGTACCGCACGGCCGTCGATCTCGCGGGTCCGGCGTTCAACTGCAGCTGTCCCAGCCGCAAGTTCCCGTGCAAGCACGCCCTGGGGGTGCTGCTGCTGTGGGCGCGGCGCGAGTTGCCCGCGGGCACGCACGAGGCAGAGCCGCCGGAGTGGGTGGCGCAGTGGTGTGCCAAGCGCACGGCGGCTGTGCGCGAGAAGGCGGCCAGGCGCGACGGCGGGGGCGCGGCGGGCGGCCCGCAGGCGGCCCGCAGACGAACTGAGCGGCGCGCCCAGCGGGTGGCGGCGGGCGCGGTCGAGCTGGAGGCCCGGCTGGTCGACCAGTTGCGCGGCGGGCTCGCCACGGGCCGGGAGGACCAGCACGGCTGGCACGGCGTGGCCGCCCGCATGGTCGACGCCCAAGCGCCCGGACTCGCCGCGCGGGCCCGGGAGTTGGGGGCGATACCGATGTCCGGCGGCGACTGGCCGTCGCGGCTGCTGGAGGAGTACGCGATGCTGCACCTGCTGGCCCGCGGCTGCCTCGCCCTGGACTCGCTGCCCGGCCCGCTGGCCGACACGGTCCGTGCCCGGCTCGGATTCACCACCGTCGGCGCGGAGTTGCTGGCCGGTCCGACGCTCCGGGACAGCTGGCTGGTGCTCGCCCAACAGGACAGTGTGGACGGGGCGATGACCACCCGCCGCATCTGGTTGCGCGGTGTGCGCAGCGGTCGCTCGGCGCTGCTGCTGTCGTTCGGAGCGGCGGGCCGGGCGCCGGAGGTGGCGCTGCCGGTGGGCCGGTCGCTGGAGGCCGAGCTGGCCTACCACCCGGGTGGGCTGCCGCTGCGCGCCGCGCTGGGCACCCGGCACGGCCCACCGGTCCCGGGCCACACACCGCAGGGCGTGCCGGTCGGGGAGGCACTGTCCGGGTACGGAGAGGCGCTGCGCGCGGACCCCTGGCTGGACGAATGGCCGGTGGTGCTCTCCGGGGTGGTGCCGATACCCGACCAGAGCGGCTGGCAACTGGCCGACGGACAGGGGGACTCGGCGCTTCCGGTGGATCCGCGGCGGCTGGGACGGCCAGGCCTGTGGCGGCTCGCCGCGGTCTCCGGCGGCCATCCGGTCACCGTCTTCGGCACCGTGGGGCACCGCGGTTTCACCCCACTGACCACCTGGTCGGCGGGCGACGGGGCGGCGCAGGCGGTGGCGCTGTGACGCGGCTCGCGGCGCCTTGGCGGCGGCAACGAACGGGAGGGGAACCATGAGCATCACCGAGCGTGCGGCACCGGCCTGGGAGGAGCTGGTGTCCGCCGCACTGCTGGGCACCGCCAGGCGCAGACCGCCCATCGAGACCGGCGACGAGCACCCCGACCCGGCGGCCGCGCTGCTGGACGCGGCGGCCGTGGCCACGGTGCGCCGCCGCGCCGGACTGCGCCCGGCCCGTAGCGCACCACATCCCGCACCGGCTCCGGACGATCCGCGTCCGCTGCCCCCGCCGGCCGCCCGGGCCAGGCTCCGCGACCTGCTCAACGACCGTACGCACCAGGGCGGTTCGGGGGGCGGACGGCGCGGCGCGGCACCGAGCCTCGCCGAACTGCTGCCGCAGTGGCTGGCCGCGGCCGGACGGCACGGCTACCGCGCCCCGGCCGCGGTGCTACCGGATCTGCTGGACGCCGCCCGGGCGCGCACCGATCTGCGGCCCGACGCACTGGCCCTGGCCGGTCCGCGCGCCGTGTGGCTCGCCGAGCTGAACCCGGAGTGGAGGTTCGCCCTGCGCGCGGGCAACCGCGGTGCGGCCGGAGACGCCGCCGCCGACCCGCAGGCGGCCCGGCGGCTGTGGGCGGAGGGCCTGTTCGCCGAACGCGTCGCACTGCTCACCGGTGTACGGGAGCGGGATCCGGCCGCCGGACTGGCGCTGCTGAGCGGCACCTGGGCGCAGGAGCGGGCCGAGGACCGGTTGCTGTTCCTGGACGCGCTGCGCGGCGGTCTCGGCCCTGACGACGAGCCGTTCCTGGAGCAGGCGCTCACCGACCGCAGCCGCAACGTCCGCGCCACCGCCGCCGAGCTGCTGTCCGCGCTGCCCGGCTCCGCGCTCTCCCACCGCATGGCCGAACGGGCCCTGGCCTGTGTCGCGTTGGACCGTACGGGGGTCGTTCCGCGCATCGCGGTCGAGGCGCCGCACGCCTGCGATCCGGCGATGGAACGGGACGGGGTCACCGCCGGTCCGCCGCCGGGGCGTGGTGAACGGTCCTGGTGGCTGGGCCAGTTGGTGGAAGGCGCACCGCTGGGGATATGGCCCGCCCGGTTCGGGGGCCGCACGCCGGAGCAGATCGTGGCGCTGGAGGTGGCCGACGACTGGCAGCCGGACCTGCACGCGGCGTGGTGCCGCGCGGCGGTGCGGCAGCGGGACGCCGAGTGGGCCAGGGCGCTGCTCGGGCCGCCGCCGGTACCGGCGGGTGCGGTGGTGGCCGTCGGGGATCCGGCGAAGCTGCTGTCCGTGCTGCCGGAGAACGAACGGGCCGTGTGGGTGGCCGAGTTCGTCGCCGGGCACGGTCTGTCGGAGGCGTTCCAGTTGCTGGGCGCGTGCGCGGTGCCGTGGGCCGAGCCGCTGGGCCGGGCGGTGGTCGACGCGCTGGACATCGCCCGCGAGGCGGGCAGCTACCCGTGGAGCTTCAGCGGCGTGATGGGCCTTGCGGAACGCTGTCTCGACCCGGCGCTCGCGGACCGCCTGGACCCGCTCACCGCGACCCCGGAGGACGGCTCCAACGCCTCTCCGGGCGCCGGGGCGTACTGGTCGGAGGCGTTCCAGCGGCTGGTCAGTACGCTGCGGCTACGCGCGGCCATGCTGGCGGAGCTGGCGGGGTAGTCCCGACCGCTCGGCCGGGGATGTCGTTCAGGCCTGGGCGGGCTGCCGTACGTTCTCCCGCACCCAGGTCACCACGTCGCCGGTCGGCGTGCCCGGGGTGAAGATCGCCGCGACGCCCAGCTCCTTGAGCGGAGGGATGTCCGCCTCGGGGATGATCCCTCCGCCGAACACCTTGATGTCGCTCGCGTCCCGGTCCCGCAGCAGCTCGATCACCTTGGCGAACAAGGTCATGTGCGCGCCGGAGAGGATGGACAGGCCGATCGCGTCGGCGTCCTCCTGGATCGCGGTGTCCACGATCTGCTCCGGGGTCTGGTGCAGACCGGTGTAGATGACCTCCATGCCCGCGTCGCGCAGCGCCCGCGCGATGACCTTGGCCCCCCGGTCGTGGCCGTCGAGACCCGGCTTGGCCACCACCACGCGGATCGGACCGGACACACCCATCACTGCCTCCATGCCATGCCATCGCTGCCATCGAGCGCCATTCGGCTCCAGCGTGAACGAACGTTATCTCCAGCATTGCGCACACGGCAGTTTCACGGTGCGCAGGGAGGGGGAAATCACACGTGGGACACGTTCGCACAGCGATCGGCCCGCATCTGCGCCCTCGTCGTTTGTAGCGCCTCGTCGTAGCGCGCCACCCGTAGCGACCGGGTGGTGGCAGGCGGGCCGCTCGTCTACCTGGGGAGCCGCAGCCAGGTCGCCGTACCCCCGCGCCGTCAGCCGCACGGCGCGGCGGTACGGCTTTGCCCGCCGACACCGTCGGTGCGGGCGGGCCACGGGCACCACCCGGCGACCCACAAGGGCCGCGGGGGGCCAGGCCTGTCTTCCCTGCGCCGAAAAGGGGGAGGTCGGGCCATGGTTGATCTGTCCTTGACGGACGTGGGCTGGCGCGGACTGATGCGCTCGCTCGCACTGCTCCGGGCCACCAGCGTGGAGCTGGCGGTGCTCACCGGGCACCTCCTCCTCTACCCCACCGGTGTCCTCCAGGAGCGCGCCGCCGACGCGCAGGCCGCCGCGGACGACGCGCTCGCCGGCCGCCGGATTCCGGCCGCGCCGAGCGGGCCGCCGCCGGTGCTGCTGCTGCACGGCTTCGTGGACAACCGGTCGGTCTTCGCCCTGCTCTCCCGCAGCCTGCGGCGGCACGGCTGGACGACCGTGCAGGCGCTCAACTACTCGCCACTGACCGGCGATGTGCGCGACGCGGCGGCGTTATTGGGACAGCAGGTGGAGCGGCTGTGCGAACTCACCGGTCACCAGCGGATCGACATCGTCGGACACAGCCTGGGCGGCCTGGTCGCCCGCTATTACGTGCAACGGCTGGGCGGCGACGCCCGGGTGCGCACGCTCATCACCCTCGGCACACCGCACTCCGGTACCCGTGTCATACCGTTCGCCAGCCCGCACCCGCTCATTCGGCAAATGCGGCCGAATTCCGAACTGCTGCGCGAACTCGGGAAACCGGCGATCGGCTGCCGCACCCGCTTCGTCGCTTTCTGGAGCGAACTCGACGAATTCATGGTGCCCGCCGAAACCGCCCGGCTCGACCATCCCGACCTGACCGCCCGCAACGTCCTGGCGCCGGGCATCGGACATCTGACGTTCCCGGTCAACAGCGCGGTGGTCGCGGCGATTCGGCAGACACTGAGCACCGAGGAGGAATCCGACGGAGCCGTGGACGCCGCATGACTCCGAGCGCTCGGATGTTCTTCGCGCGCATGCCCGAATCGGCGCGTAGATTGTCGCCGTCCGGTAGTGCGGGATACAGTCGCCGCTGATTCTTCCGATGCCGAGGCGAAAGCGAAGTTGGCGGTGGACGAGTACGGCACGTACGGCTACGACGGTTATTCCACCGGGGCGTACGAGACCGGCACGTATGCGCACTTCGACAGCACGGCCGTCGCATACGCCCCGGGCAGCGCATATGACCCCTGTACCGCGCAGGGCTTTCACGAGGTCCATGACACCGGCGGCTACCCGGTATTCCACACATACGACACGGGGACGTATGAGACCGGCAGCTACGTCCTCGACCCCCAGGAAATCGATGACTATACGGCGGTAATAACGGAACCCGCCGAACCGGCGCAGGACGAACTCCCGCCCCCGGCGCCCCAACCCGAGCCCGCCGTAAGGCAGTCGGGCGGACCGGGACGCCGGCGGCGCGCCGTCAGACGCTCCCGGCGGTCCGCGATGCTCACCGTCGGCGTGCCGTCGATGGCCGTCATGGGGGTCACCGCCGCCGCGGTGAGCAGCGTCGCCGCCGGACACCACGACGGCGCGCCGCCCCAGGCCGAGGCCACCCCAACCCAGGCCCCGGCCACCAAACTCGACCAGCAGCTGTCCGATGTCAGCCACGGTGCCGACGACTTCGCCGACCGGGCCAGCCGCGCCCAGCAGCGCCTCGACCTCAGGAACCGGCAGGCCGAGGAGGCCAAACGGAAGGCGGCCGAGGCGGCCCGTAAGGAAGCGATGCGGCCGAAGTTCGTACTGCCGGTCGCCCAGCGGGGATTGAGCGCCTACTTCGGCCAGGCGGGCATCAACTGGATGTCGGTGCACACCGGTATCGACTTCCCGGTGAGCGAGGGCACCCCCGTCGTGGCGGCCACGGACGGCACGGTCCGCACCAAGTGGAATCCGTCCTACGGCAACATGGCCATAGTCACCGCTCCTGACGGCACCGAGACCTGGTACTGCCATCTGAGCAGCACCAAGGTCCGCAGCGGCGCCGTCCAGGCGGGCACGGTGATCGCCTACTCCGGCAACACCGGCAACACCACCGGCCCCCATCTGCACTTCGAGGTTCGCCCTCACGGCGGCGAACCGGTCGACCCCCTACCGTGGTTGACCTCCCACGGCCTGGACCCGCGCTGAACGAGGCGGGTCCAGGGGGCGGGGGCCGAAGCCCCTGATCGTTCCTAGAGCTTCTCGACCGGCGCGTACCGCAGCAAAAGCCGCTTCGGCTTCTCGTCCCCGAAGTCGACCGTCGCCTCGGCGTTGTCGCCGCTGCCCTTGACCGCGACCACCGTGCCGAGCCCGAACGAGTCATGGGTGACCCGGTCGCCGACCGCCAGCGAGACGACCTCCCGCTCCTTCGCCCGCCGGGTGGCGAACCCGGACGGCCCCGCCTTGCCGGTGCGCCCGGACGACAGCGCGGCGGACGCGGCCGACACCGAAGGCGCCGAACCGCCGGTGCGCTTCCACTCGATGAGCTTGTCCGGAATCTCCTCAAGGAACCGCGACGGCGGGTTGTACGACGGCTGGCCCCAGGCGCTGCGCATCGCGGAGCGCGTGAGGTACAGCCGCTCGCGGGCGCGGGTGATGCCGACATAGGCCAGTCGGCGCTCCTCCTCCAGCTCCTTGGTCTGGCCGAGCGCGCGCATGTGCGGGAAGACGCCGTCCTCCATGCCGGTCAGGAACACCACCGGGAACTCAAGGCCCTTGGCGGTGTGCAGCGTCATCAGCGTGATGACACCGCTGCCGTCCTCCTCGTCGGGGATCTGGTCGGAGTCGGCGACCAGCGCTACCTGCTCAAGGAAGTCCGAGAGCACACCCTCCGGCTGCTCCTGCTCGAACTCCAGAGCCACCGCGGCGAGTTCCTGGAGGTTCTCGATCCGGGTCTCGTCCTGTGGATCGGTGGACGCCTGCAACTCGGCGAGGTAGCCGGTCTGTTCCAGTACGGCTTCGAGCACGGTCGCCGGTCCGGCACCCGACTCGACGATGGTCCGCAGCTCCTCCATCAGCTCGTTGAACCGCCGGACCGCGTTGGCGGAGCGGGCCGCCATGCCGTACGCCTCGTCCACCCGGCGCAGTGCCTGGGGGAAGGTGATCTTCTCGCGCAGCGCCAGCGCGTCGATCATCGCCTCCGCGCGCTCGCCGATGCCGCGCTTGGGCACGTTGAGGATGCGGCGCAGCGGAACACTGTCTTCCGGATTGGCCAGAACGCGTAGGTAGGCCAGTACGTCCCGGACCTCCTTGCGCTCGTAGAAGCGCACACCGCCGACGACCTTGTACGGCAGGCCGACCCGGATGAAGATCTCTTCGAAGACCCGGGACTGGGCGTTGGTCCGGTAGAAGACCGCCACATCGGAGGGTTTGGCATCGCCCGCGTCACTGAGGCGGTCGATCTCCTCGGCGACGTACTGCGCCTCGTCGTGCTCGGTGTCGGCGACATATCCGGTGATCACCGGCCCGGCGCCCGCCTCGGTCCACAGGTTCTTCGGACGGCGGCTGGTGTTGCGTTCGATGACCGCGTTGGCGGCGGACAGGATGGTCTGCGTGGAGCGGTAGTTCTGCTCCAGCAGGATCGTGGTCGCCGCCGGGTAGTCCTCCTCGAACTGGAGGATGTTGCGGATCGTCGCGCCGCGGAACGCGTAGATCGACTGGTCCGCGTCACCGACGACGCACAGCTCGGCGGCGTCCGTGCCGCTAGCCGACTGTGCCGTGCCGACCAGCTCGCGCACCAGCGTGTACTGCGCGTGGTTGGTGTCCTGGTACTCGTCCACCAGCACGTGCCGGAAGCGGCGCCGGTAGTGCTCGCTGACGTCCGGGAACGCCTGGAGCAGGTGGACGGTGGTCATGATGATGTCGTCGAAGTCCAGCGCGTTGGCCTCGCGCAACCGGGCCTGGTAGAGCGCGTACGCCTCGGCGAGCTTCTTCTCGAACGGGTTCTCCGCCCGGGCGGCGAAGGTCTCCTCGTCGATCAGCTCGTTCTTGAGGTTGGAGACCTGGGCACTGAACGACTTCGGCGGGAACTGCTTGGGGTCCAGGTCCAGATCGCGGCAGACCAGCGCCATCAGGCGCTTGGAGTCGGCGGCGTCGTAGATCGAGAAGCTGGAGGTGAAACCGAGCTTCTTGGACTCGCGGCGCAGGATGCGCACGCACGCGCTGTGGAACGTGGACACCCACATCGCGGCGGACCTCGGCCCGACGAGCTGCTCCACCCGCTCCTTCATCTCGCCCGCGGCCTTGTTGGTGAAGGTGATCGCGAGGATCTGGCCGGGGTGCACATGGCGTGCCGCGAGCAGGTGGGCGATGCGGTGGGTCAGTACGCGGGTCTTGCCGGAGCCCGCACCGGCGACGATGAGCAGCGGTGAGCCGGAGTGGACGACGGCGGCGCGCTGCTGCTCGTTCAGCCCCTCCAGCAGGGCCGAGGCGTCGACCACGGGCCGCGGCGCGCCGTCCCGGTAGTACGTGTCGCGCAGCGTGCCCAGGGAGTGCGGCGGCGTGTCGTACCGGCCCCCGAACAGGTCGTCCGGAAGGTCTTCCGCCGGGTGCTCGTCCGGCGGCGGAGGGTGTTCCCCGCCCGGCTCCGCGGCGGCCATGTCGGCCAGGAAACTGTCATCGAAGAGGCTGCTCATCGTCCACCGAGTCTAGGCGTCCGCACCGACAGCCCGGGCCGGGTCCGGTCAACGCGCCCCCGGGGACCGTTCGGAGGACCGGTCGCACACAGGATCACGGAATGGTTGCGTACAAATCACGCCACGGGCTTCACACCAGCCACACACGTTCGCTAGCGTGCTCGACCAGGCGTCCGTCCCCCAACTCGGCGACCATGCCGAGGCGTACGCCTCCGCTGAGTCCGGCCCGTCCGGAACCGGGGACCCATCCGCACCACCTGGGGTGAATCGGCACGCGCGGCCCCAGCGCGAGCCGTAGGGCAACCTTCCGACCGCCCGAACCCGACAGCTAACCCGGTAAGCGGTCCACGGAAGGAGCGCCCGCGTTGGCGTCGCATCGCAAAGCCCGCAAACCGCTGAGCCTCGCCCTGGCGGCACCGGGTACCCGCTCGGCCATAGGTCTGACCTCGGCCGCGCTCGCCACCGTCACCCTGCTGAGCGAGACCGCCTCCGCCGCGCCGGCGCAGCCCTCCGCGCAGCCGTCGATCGAGGCGGTGCAGCAGCAGGTCGACCAGCTCAACCATGACGCCGAGGTCGCCACCCAGAAGTACAACCAGGCGCAGGAGAACACCGACGCGCAGCGCAGGAAGGCGGACGCGCTGCTCGACCAGGTCGCGAGCGGGGCGCAGAAGCTCAACGCCACCCGGCGCACGCTGGGGCAGTACGCCGCAGCGCAGTACCGCACCGGCGGACTGGGCAAGACCGCGCAGTTCTTCCTGGCCGCCGATCCGCAGCAGTACTTCGACCAGTCGCACCTGTTGAACCGGGCCTCCGGCAAGGAGCAGCAGGTGCTGGCGGACTACGAGACCCAGCAGGCGCAGGCCGCCAGGCAGCGCGGTACCGCGGCCAGGAGCCTGCAGTCGCTCAGCGACGCGCAGCAGCAGCTGGCGACCGACAAGGCGACGGTGCAGAAGAAGCTCACCCAGGCGCAGGACCTGCTCAACAGCCTCACCGCGCAGCAGAAGGCACGGCTGGCGGCGCTGCAGAAGCAGAAGGAGGAGCAGGCGCAGCGGGAGGCGGAGCGGCTGGCCGCCGAGCAGCGGCAGAAGCAGAGGTCACAGGGATCGCAGCAGGGGCCGGGGTCGGGCGGCGGCGGTTCGTACGCCGGATCCTCCTACGCCGCCAAGGCGGCCAAGGCGATCGCGTTCGCCAAGGCGCAGCTCGGCAAGCCGTATGTGTGGGGCGCCACCGGGCCCAACTCCTACGACTGCTCCGGCCTCACCCAGGCCGCGTGGGCCGCCGCGGGGGTCACGCTGCCGCGCACCACATGGGACCAGGTGAACGTCGGCCAGCGCGTCGCGGTCTCGGACCTCCAGCCCGGGGACCTGGTCTTCTACTACAGCGACATCAGCCATGTCGCGATGTACATAGGCAACGGCCAGATGATCCAGGCTCCGCACACGGGGGCCGTGGTGGACATCCAGCCCGTCACCGAGATGCCGATCTACGGGGCGACGCGCCCCGCGTAGCGAGACGGCAGGGCCTTCGGGGGCTCGGTGCCCGAAGGCCCTGCCGGGGGCCACCCTCGGTGGGGTGCCCTACGTCCACAGGACGGCGATGAAGATGTTGGCCATCGTGAGGCCGCCGACCGTGGCGAGGGCGCCCTTCTCCACCGTCTCCTCGTCCCGCTTGACGTAGACCAGGCCGAGGATCACCACCAGCAGCGCCAGCTTGACGCCGATCTTGATGGTGTTGATGTGCTGGCGCTGGGCCTCGTTGAGGCCCACCAGCACGATGCCGGTGGCGAGCATCGTCAGTGCGCCGTGCAGCATCGCGGGGACCATGCGGGCCTCGCCGCGCCCCATCGCCTTCATCTGGGTGAGGAAGCCGCCGAGCAGCGCGGCGATGCCGATGATGTGCAGGCCGACGAAGAGATGAATCAGCACGTCCATGGGCGTGAGCCTAATCTCGGCCATAGCACCCACTCCCACCCGGGTGCGCTCCAACCCGCGCTTCGGTCGTCGCCACCGACGAAACCACGTCGCCCGCATAACACGACGATCATGTTCGATCACCACATGATCGCTTGGCGCCAGTCCCGATCCATGCCCCGCATCCGCGTAACCCTCCGGTCTAGCGTCCCTCAGCAGAACCGAAGCGCTCCCCCGAACCAGTCGGGGAAGACCGCGCCATCGCGGAGACGGAGAAGTACCCCCGTGGCCTCGCACCGAAAACCCAAGCGGCGCGCCCTCACCGGAGCCACCGCCCGCACCGCCGCCACATTCGTGATCGCGGGAGCGGGCGCGGCCAGCGCCCTGACCGACACCGGGCACGCGGCCCCCAAGCCCGCACCTGAGCAGGTCAAGTCGAAGGTGGACGCGCTCTACCAGCAGGCCGAGCAGGCCACCCAGAAGTACGACGCGGCCAAGACGCTGGCCGGCGCCGAGCGCGGTGAACTCGCAGTACTTCAGGACGAGTTGGCCCACCGCACCCAGCAGATCAACGAGTCCCGCGACCGCCTGGGCACGGTCGCCGCCGCCCAGTACCGCTCCGGCGACCCCGCCCCGGCCATGCGACTGCTGCTCTCATCCCGGCCGGACCAGTACCTGGAGCAGGCGGGCATGCTCCAACGGGCGGGCCGCAGCCAGGCGGCGACCCTCGGCGGCCTGACCACCCAGGAGCGGCAGGCACAGGCGCTACGCGACCAAGCGTCCCGCAAACTCACCACACTTCAGGCCACCGAGCACGAACTCGCCGTCAGCAGGCAGACGGTGACCGCGGAGCTGGACCACGCCCGCGAGCTGCTCGGCCAACTCCCCCCGAGCCAGGCGGCAACGAGCCGGCCCGCGGCCCCCCACACCCCCGTTGCCGCGCACCCCGCCCCCGTTGCCCTCCCGGTCCACGCCCCCAACTCCCGTGCCGCGCAGGCCGTTGCCTTCGCGCACGCGCAACTGGGCAAGCCGTACGTGTGGGGTGCGACCGGCCCCAACTCCTATGACTGCTCAGGGCTCACCCAGGCCGCCTGGTCCGCCGCCGGAGTCTCCCTCCCCCGCACCACGTACAGCCAGATCAACGCCGGCGCGCGGATCTCGCAGGACCAACTCCAGCCGGGAGACCTGGTGTTCTTCTACTCCAGCATCAGCCATGTCGGCCTGTACATCGGTGACGGCCAGATGATCCACGCCCCACACCCGGGCGCTCCGGTCCGCGTCTCCCCGGTCTCCGAGATGCCGTTCGCCGGAGCCACCCGGCCGGCCTGACCGGCGGAAAATCGCCAATCCGGGCTCTTTAAGACAGACTTGACGAGGGTTCACATAGCAAATGTATTAGACATGTAACAGCAGAAACCCTTCTCCCACCCTTCCCGTCTCCCACCGCAGAGCGCTCCGCCAGGAGCGCCGACCAGGAGGGGAAACACCGAGATGTTCCGCACCGCAGCCGTCGCCACCACTGGCGCCCTCGCCGCCCTGAGCTGCCTCACCCTCACCACGGCGGGCACGGCCAACGCCGCCACCGCCGCCACCCCGACGGTCGCCCAGTGCGCCACGGGAGACCTGAAGGCCGACTTCCAGCTCCAGCCGAACGTCGGCGACCGGCCCGAGACCGAGGGTTCGGCGCTCATCATGGTGACCAACCACTCCAAGCACACCTGCTCCGTACGCGGCTTCGTCGGCCTGGGATACGTGGACGCCAAGGGCAAGCAGCACAGCGCGGCGACACACCGCACCTCGTACGTCCCCACCACGACCATCACCCTGCGTCCGGGTACGACGGCGTTCGCCGGGGCCGACTTCGTCTCCCAGCCGTACGGTTGCCAGAAGGCCACCAAGGCGCTGGTGACCCCGCCGAACCAGACGACCTCCATAGCCACGCCGTTCCTGTCCGCGGACGGCGGCGGCAAGAAGCAGGACATCACCCTTTGCGGCGACAAGTTCAACATCACCGCCCTGGCGCCCAGCGCCTCCTGGATCGGCATCTTCCACTGACCAACCGACGGCCCGGGACCAGCACGCGGCGGCGTTGCGACCCCGGGCCGTCGTGTTTGTCACGCGACGGGCACAACAGCGCTCCGTACCCGTACCGTCACTCCACACGCCCCCTTCCGGAGCGGCACCGTATGAGCCGTGAACGACGTCGAACGGCGCTTCCCGCGCCACTCCCGCAGCGTCGGCCGGGCCCGGAAGTGGCTGCGGCAGCAGGTGGGTTCGTGGGCCATTCCGGATGAGACGGCGCAGACCGCCCTACTGCTGCTGAGCGAGTTGATGACGAACGCCTGCCGCCACGCCCGGGTCCCGCCCGGCCGTCAGATCGGTGTCCGCTGCGTACGCACGGCGGACACCCTGCGCATCGAGGTCTCGGACGCCAACAACGACTGGCCGCGGCCACGTCAGGCCTCGGCCCGGGACTGCTCGGGCCGGGGTCTGACGCTGGTGGCGATCCTTGCGAGCGCCTGGGCCGTACAGCCCCGCCCGTACGGGATCGGCAAGACGGTGTGGTTCGAGCTGCCGGTGAGATCCCGGTAGGCGGCGGGACGCCCTCCCCGCCTGCGGCACCGAGCTGACCTCGACTAGACCAGCCTGCGGGCAGTGGCCCAGCGGGTCAGCTCGTGGCGGTTGGAGAGCTGCAGCTTGCGCAGCACCGCCGAGACGTGGGACTCAACGGTCTTGACGGAGATGAACAGTTGCTTGGCGATCTCCTTGTACGCGTAGCCGCGGGCGATCAACCGCAGTACCTCGCGCTCGCGTTGGGTGAGCCGGTCCAGGTCCTCGTCGACCGGTGGGGCGTCGGAGGAGGCGAAGGCGTCCAGGACGAAACCGGCCAGCCTCGGGGAGAAGACCGCGTCGCCGTCGGCCACCCGGAAGATGGAGTCGACCAGGTCGGGACCGGTGATCGTCTTCGTCACATAACCGCGTGCGCCGCCGCGGATGACACCGATGACGTCCTCGGCCGCGTCGGAGACGGAAAGCGCCAGGAAGCGCACCGGCTGCTCGGCGTCGGCCATCAACGGCGCGCAGCGGCGCAGCACCTCCACCCCGCCGCCGCCCGGCAGATGGACGTCCAGCAGCACGACGTCGGGACGGGTGGCGGTCACCACCGTCACCGCCTGGTCGACGTCGGCGGCCTCGCCGACCACGTCGACACCGGTGCGGCCGGTGTCGCCGATCTCGGCCTGCACACCGGTGCGGAACATCCTGTGGTCGTCGACGAGCACCACCCGTACCTGCCGCGTCGCAGACGTCTGTTCGCTCATCCCGCCGACCTCTCCATTTCCAGTTCCACTTCGGTACCCCCGCCCGGTGCGGCATGCAGCCGGGCCTCGCCGCCGTTGCGCTTCATACGGCCGATGATCGACTCCCGGACGCCCATCCGGTCGTCCGGCACCTGGTCGATGTCGAAGCCGGGACCACGGTCCCGTACCGAGACGAAGACCCGGGCGTCCTCGACCTCCGCGTACACCTGAACCGCTTCGTCGCCACCGTACTTGGCCGCGTTGACCATCGCCTCACGCGCGGCCTGCATCAGGGCGCCGAGGTTGCCGTCCAACGGGCAGTCACCGACGCACACCACCTCGACCGGAACCCCGTGGTGGTCCTCGACCTCGGCCGCGGTCCGGCGCACCGCGTCGGCCAGCGTGGTCGGCTCGTCCTCCTTGCCGGTGCCCTCCGGCCGGTACAACCAGGCACGCAGCTCGCGCTCCTGCGCCCGGGCCAGCCGGGCCACCTCGCGAGGATCGTCGGCGTGCCGCTGGATAAGGGTCAGGGTGTGCAGCACGGAGTCATGGACGTGCGCCGCGACCTCCGCGCGCTCCTGTGCGCGGATGCGCATCATCCGCTCCGTCGACAGGTCCTGGGTCATCCGCACCACGTACGGCCCGGCGAGCAACGCGATGCCGACCAGCACGGCGAGCGACGCCTGGAGCACCGCACCGAAGTCACGCGCGGAACTGCGCACCACCAGGAAGCCGGTGACGCCGGCGGCCACCAGGATCACGCCCGCCGCGCCCCGGGCCACCGGCCAGAACCGCTTGCCCCGGCTCATCTCCACCCAGCGGGCCCGACGGGCGTTGTCCGCCTGCCGCCACACCAGCGCCACACCCGCGCCGATCAGGACGACGGGCCAGATGTAGTGGTTGGCGGCGCCCGGGTTGAGGTTCTTCACCAGCACCGCGAAGCCCGCGATCACCGCGGCCATCGCGAGGATCTGCCCCCGGTCGGGCTTGCGGCCGGACGCCAGCCAGGCGCGCGGGTTCAGCGGCTGCCTCGCCGCCTGGTCGACCCCGCCCACCCCGAGCGGGACGACGAACCAGAACGCCGCGTACAGCGGAATGCCGAGGCCGCCGATGGTCAGCAGCACGGCGAAGGCGATCCGCACCCAGGACGTCGGCAACCCCAGGTGACCTGCCAGCCCACGCGCCACACCACCGATCATGCGGCCCTCCGAGCTGCGGTACAGCTTGGGCGGCGGATCGTCGTCGAAGTCGGCGCGGGCGGACCCGGCGGGCGCGGACACGGCAGGCATGTATCCGATCGTCACATGCCGCGGCGGCGTCCGGCATCAGGGTTGCCCCCGAGGTCTTCCCTGACCTGGGTGTCCCTGAGCAAGGAATCAGGGTCGGACCAGGGGAGTCACCGATTCCGGCGGACCGCGGGCAACCCGCACCATAGGAGGCATGACAGACGAGGACCCGCGGGGTGAGGAACGCGTCACGCTGGGCAAACAGCTGCGCAAGGGGCTGGCCCGCAGCCGCCGCCAGAAGGTAGTCGGCGGTGTGTGCGGCGGCCTCGGCCAGTACTTCCGCATGGACCCGGTGATCTTCCGGGTGGTGCTCACCGTGCTCGCCCTGACCGGTGGCGTCGGTCTGATCGCGTACGGCATCGGGTGGCTGCTGATCCCGATGCGCGGTGAGGACGAGACCGAGCTGCACCGGCTGCTCTCCGGCCGGATCGAGGGGAGCGCGCTGACCGCGCTGCTGTTCACGCTGGTCGGCTCGGGGCTGTTCCTGTCCACCATGGACAACGGGAGCAGCCAGGCGTTCTCCATCTGCCTGGTGGCCGCGGTGGTCGGAGCGATCTACTGGTCCACCCAGCGGCGGTCGGCGCTGGCCCGGGCCGGGGCGGACGGTGAGGGAACCGCCAGCGCCACGAACCAGGTGTCCGACGCGCCCCCGGCCGCGCAGCCGCCGCCCGCCGACGCCCCGTCGTGGTGGCGGGAGCACCGGGCCCACGCGTCCACCGGGTACCTGTGGGGTCCCGACGACTCGGACGAAGGGGCGCCGTACGAGAAGTGGTCGGCGCCGTTCACGAAGTCCCGGGAGCCGCGGGAACCCCGGACCGCCGGTGAGTACCGGCAGCGGCGCGAGCGCTCGGGGTTCGGCCTGGGGACCTTCTGTCTCGCCGTGCTCGCGGCGGGCGCCGGTACGGCGCTGTCCTGGCGGCACCACCCGCTGGGCACGGTCATCGAGATCGGCTTGGTCAGCGCGCTCGGCGTGTTCGGCCTGTGCCTGGTGCTCGGCGCCTTCCGGGGGCACCGGGCACGCGGCACCATCCTGTGGGCGGCGCTGAGCACCGTGCTGCTGGTGGGCGCGGCCTCGCTGCCGAAGTCCGTGGGCACCGACTGGCACCGGGAGAACTGGCGACCTACGGCCGCCGCGCAGCTGCGGCCCACCTACCAACTCGGCACGGGCCAGGGCACCTTGGACCTCACCGGCCTCAACCTCAAGGGCGGTAACGCCAGCACGACCGTGGACATCGGTGCCGGGCGACTGGAGGTACGGGTGCCGGAAGACGCGACGGTCAACGTGCACGCCAAGGTCGGCCTCGGCGACCTGCGACTGCCCGAGGCGCCCGGCTCACACCGGGTGGACCTACAGCCCCCTGGAATGGACCGTTCGGCGACGCTGGAACCGCCCGCGGGCACCAGGTCCGGCGGGACGATCACACTCAACCTGAAGGTCGGCGTGGGAGAGGCGGTGGTGCTGCGTGGCACCGGATCGTGAGCGGCGCTTCGAGCCGGCGACGCTGGTGGCGGGCCTGGTCTTCCTGGCCATCGCGGGCGGGTTCGGGCTGGCAGCGGCCGGATCCTGGCACCCCCGCCCCACAATGGCCCTGCCGGTGATGGGCCTCGGCCTGGTGCTGACCGGGCTGGTAAGGGCGGTGACGCGGTCGGTCAGGAGCCGCTCGCGGACTTCCGGCGGCGCGCGATGAGCGCGTCCAGCGACAGGTACGGCGCCCCGGCCAGCACCAGCGGCAACCACGCCATCAGGTACGGCAGATCGTTGCCGTAGTAGTACGGCGTGCTCGCCCAGCTCACCGTCAGCCACAGACTCAGCGAGATCAACGCACCGCCGAGCGCGGCCGGCCGGGCCAGCAGTCCGCACAACGTGCCCAGCCCGGCGGCGAGTTCACCGAAGGCGATGGCATGGCCGAACGCGTCCGGGTTCTTCAACGCCAGATCCACCATCGCCGGTATCGCCGCGCTGTCACGCACCGCGTGCAACGTGGCGACCAGCGAGCCCGGGGCGCCGGCGGAGAAGAAGGCGGGATGGGAGAGCTTGTCCAGCCCCGCGTAGACGAACGTCACGCCCAGGAAGACGCGCAGCGGCAGCAGCGCATGGCGGGCCGCGGCGGCCCGCCATCTCCCGTGGGACTCAAGCGCCGTCGCATGCGCACCACACATCGCGTCTCCGCCTCTCCGTCGGTTCCCACATCAGGTACGGGCGCCGGGCGGCTCCCGCTCAATACTGCGCGGGATTCCCGTGCCGACTTGTTGTGCGGACTCGTTGGGCGTGGCCGCCGTACGGGCCCGACGCGCCTGGCGCGCGGCGTCAGCCGAGCAGGTCGGGTTCGCTGCGGGTGATCTGGTTGTACAGCGGCTGGTAGTTGATCCACGCCACGAGGTCGTTCCCGAGCTGTTCGCGGGTGCGCACCGCGTTCTCGTAGGAGATCGGCACCGGTTTGCCCGCCGCCTTCGCGGTGAGCTGCACCTGGCAGGAGCGTTCCATGGTGATGAACCACCACGCGGCGGCGTCCACCGAGTCGCCCACGGTCAACAGCCCGTGGTTGCGCAGGATCACCGCCTTGTGCGGGCCGAGCGTCGCCGCGATCCGGCGGCCCTCCTCCTCGTCCACGACCACGCCCGTGTAGTCGTCGAACAGGGTGTGGTCCTCGAAGAACGCGCAGACGTCCTGGGTGATCGGCTCCAGCAACTCACCGAGCGCGGACAGCGCCCGCCCGTAGGTGGAGTGGCTGTGCGCGGCGGCGATGACGTCCGGGCGCGCCTTGTGGACCTGTGAATGGATCGCGAACGCGGCCTGGTTGACGTGGTGGCGGCCCTCCACCACCTGACCGGAGTGGTTGACCAGGATCAGGTCGCTGACCGTGATGTGCTTGAAGGACATCCCGAACGGGTTGACCCAGAAGTGATCGGTGAACTCCGGGTCCCGCGCGGTGATGTGGCCCGCGACGCCCTCTTCGAACCCGAACCGCCCGAACAGGCGCAGGGCCGCGGCGAGTCGCTCCTTGCGGTACGTGCGCTCGTCCTCGACGTTGTCGAACGTCGGCGGAAGCGCGAACTGGAGTTGGTCCGTGGGTATGGGCTGCGGCGGCGTCTTCTCACTCATGAGGCGGAAGTTACCGCGAGGTACAGCACATGGCCAGGGTCTTACAGGTGGTCGATCTCGGTGAGGTCGATGTCGATGGTGAAGGGGACGCCGACCTTGAGGTGGTCGTGGTGGATGCCGGTGACGACGTAGGTCCTGGTGACCGGGTCCAGTTCGTAGACGTAGACCACCGGGAGGTCCTTCTCGCCGGTCATCTCCACCCGCCAGAAGTGCGGGATGCCCGCCTGCGCGTACTTGTGCGGCTTGGTGTCCCGGTCCCGCTCCTCCGAGTCCGGTGAGACGACCTCGACCGCGAGCACGACGTCCTTCGCCTCGTATCGGGTCTGCCGCCGCCCAGTGACCGCTTCGGCCTTCAGCACCAGCACATCGGGTTCGGGAGCGGTGCGGTTGCTCAGCACGATGGTCATATCCCGCCGCACCCGCAGGTGCTCAGGGGCCGTCCGGCGCAGGCCCATGAGCAAGACCTCAACCGTCAACGCATGAAAATCCCGCTGCGGGCTCACGAAGACCAGGCTCCCGTCGATCAACTCGGTGTGCGGCGGGAGGTCGGGCAGAGTGAACAGGTCATCCACGGTGTAGCCGTCACGCGGCGGTTCAGGCCACGACGAGGCGGTGGCGGGCAGCGGTTCGGCGGTCATGGTTCCTCCCATGGACGGGATCCTGCACCGTACGGACAGCGTACCGAGCGTGAACGACAGCGCCGCCACTCATACGTATGAGCGGCGGCACGAGTCGTTGACGCGTTCGAATGGGGGTCAGGTCACTCCCACTCGATGGTGCCCGGCGGCTTGCTGGTCACGTCCAGCACCACGCGGTTGATCTCGCGCACCTCGTTGGTGATCCGGGTGGAGATCTTCCCCAGCACGTCGTACGGCAGCCGCGACCAGTCAGCGGTCATCGCGTCCTCGGAGGACACCGGGCGCAGCACCACCGGGTGGCCGTAGGTGCGGCCGTCGCCCTGGACGCCGACCGAGCGCACATCGGCCAGCAGGACGACCGGGCACTGCCAGATCTCGCGGTCGAGACCGGCGGCGGTCAGCTCTTCACGGGCGATCGCGTCGGCCTCGCGCAGCAGGTCGAGGCGGTCGCGAGTGACCTCGCCGATGATCCGGATGCCCAGGCCGGGGCCGGGGAACGGCTGGCGCCAGACGATCTCGGACGGCAGGCCGAGTTCCTCGCCGACCTTGCGCACCTCGTCCTTGAACAGCTTGCGCAGCGGCTCGACCAGCCGGAACTGGAGGTCCTCCGGCAGGCCGCCGACGTTGTGGTGCGACTTGATGTTGGCGGTGCCGGTGCCACCGCCGGACTCCACGACGTCCGGGTAGAGCGTGCCCTGGACCAGGAACTCCACGGCCTCGCCGTGCGCGCCCGCCTCGGCGACGATCTCGGAGGCGGCCTGTTCGAAGACCCGGATGAACTCCCGGCCGATGATCTTCCGCTTCTCCTCCGGGTCGGTCTTCCCGGCGAGCGCGTCGAGGAAGCGCTCCTGTGCGTCGACCACCTTGAGCTCAACGCCGGTGGCGGCCACGAAGTCCTTCTCGACCTGCTCGGCCTCGCCCTTGCGCAGCAGGCCGTGGTCGACGAAGACACAGGTCAGCTGGGAGCCGACGGCCTTCTGCACCAGGGCCGCGGCGACCGCGGAGTCCACGCCGCCGGACAGACCGCAGATCACCCGCTTGTCGCCGACCTGCTCGCGGACCGCGGCGATCTGCTCCTCCACGACGTTGTGCGTGGTCCAGGTGGGCTCCAGGCCCGCGCCGCGGTAGAGGAAGTGCTCCAGCACCTGCTGGCCGTGCGTGGAGTGCATCACCTCGGGGTGGTACTGGACCCCGTACAGCCTGCGCTCGTCGTTTTCGAAGGCGGCGACCGGAACGCCGTCGGTGGAGGCGGTGACGGTGAAGCCCTCCGGCGCGGCGGAGCAGGCGTCACCGTGCGACATCCACACCGACTGCTCGGCGGGCGTGCCCTCGAACAGGGTGGAGTTGGCGCCGTGCCGGTTGACGTACAGCGGGGTGCGGCCGTACTCGCGGCGGCCGTTGTTGTCGACCGTGCCGCCGAGCGTGGTGGCCATCAACTGGAAGCCGTAGCACATGCCGAAGACCGGGACACCCGCCTCGAACAGGGCGCGGTCGATGGAGGGCGCGCCCTCCTCGTACACCGACGACGGTCCGCCGGAGAGGATGATCGCCTTCGGGTTCTTGGCGAGCATCTCGCTGACCGGCATGGTGCTCGGCACGATCTCGCTGTAGACCCGGGCCTCACGGACGCGTCGGGCGATGAGCTGGGCGTACTGCGCGCCGAAGTCGACGACCAGGACGGTGTCGGCGGGAGCTGGGGTAGCTGATGCCACGGGCGGCCTTCCGGCGGTTGCTACAAGGGATCGATTCCCGATTCTACCGTTGCTACGAGAAACGCCTCCCGCCGCGGGTTCGCCAGCCGGGCGCGGTGGGCGGCGGTCGTGCATAATGGCCGCCATGTTCAGCAGCACGCACTTCGTCTTTACCTATGGCACCGGCTGGTCCGGCTGCCATGGTCATGCTGTCTGAACGAACACAGACATCAACAGGCGCCCCGGACCGGTATCGGTCCGGGGCGCCTGTCGTTTCCGTACCGTTCCGAAACCGTCGGGGCAGCGACCCGGGAGGTAGTACGGACATGAGCACGAGCGCAGTGGACACCGGTGCGGGCAGCGCCGACGCGGCGTCGCTGATCAGCGACGCGCGGCAGCGGATCGACGACCTGGACCAGCGCATCATCGGCCTGCTGGCCGAGCGCGTCACGGTCTCGGAGCAGATCCAACGCGAGCGGATCGCCTCCGGCGGGCGGCGGGTGCACCTGTCTCGCGAGATGGAGGTCATCAACCGCTACAACGGGGAGCTGGGCAGGCAAGGCACCGCTTTGGCCATGACGGTCCTCGCCCTGTGCAGGGGGCAACTCTGAGGCCGCGTCGGGGTTTGGCCGCCCGCCTTCTTCTCTGAAGCTCCCCCGACCCGGGACGAGCCGTGCGCGACGCCGGGCGAAGGCCCTGGGCGAACGCGTGTGACGGTGGGAGGAAGGCGGGCGCGGCGGCGCGCGGACGGCGCACACGGGCGCACCCGGGAGGCACGCCGCGGAAGGCCGCGCCAGCAGCCTTCCGGACATCACCCGTACGGCGCGTGACCAGGCAGGTGGCGGTTCGTTGGACCCGGTGTCCGTTCCAGCCAGGTGCGGTCGGGAGTAGTGATTACCACGCGTGGAGACCGCCCAGACGCAGCTGGGTGGATTCACCGGGGCGATGAGGCGTGCCTGGTCGCACGTCGTGGGACCTCGCCCTGGTTAACAGGTGACCGGTCAGCAGGGGACAGCAGCCCGGTCGCCCGACTGAAAAACAGGCGGTCGGTCCTGGGGACGCTTGGGGCCGACCGCTCTGCGAAGCGGCGAAGAAACGCTCCGCGAGGCGGTACGCGATGCACCCTACCGCAAGCGACCCGCTGTGACGTTGATCACCGAAAAACCAGCGCGGGCGTGGGCAACTGCCCGAATTCAATGGTTTGAGCCGTGCGCCGCACAGAAGCGTCTCTGTGGCGGCTGTGAAGACACCGGCCACACAGCCTCCACACGGCTTTACGATCAGCGCCTGCCGCACCGCGAGCCGCCCCCCCACCACCGCGACGGCCTCTCATCTTTTTCTGACCTAGAAGAGGTCTCAATGAAGCTTCGCCGCGCCTTGGCCGCGGTCGCCACGACCGCAGCCATCGCCCCCGCCGCGCTGCTGAGCGCACCGAGCGCGTTCGCCGCGGACGCCGCCGCGCCCGTCCCCAGCGCCGCCACTGGCGCCCCCTCGGCCGCCCCCGCGCCGTCTGCCTCCGCCACCGCGTCGGCCGCCGCGCCCAGTCCGAACACCCCGGCCGCCCACACCGGCACCACGCCGAGCCTGCCGCCGACCGCCACGCCCAGCGCGCCCGGCGTCTGCGTCGTGCAGAACCCCGGGTACAAGGCCGCCGTCCGCACCGCGATCAGCGGCCTGCCCGGCAGGATCGCCCGGGGCAGCGGCTGGCACGGCTTCACGCTGTCGGTGGACAACCCGACGTCGGCCAGCGTCACGCGGATCAACCTGTTCGCGGGCGTCGGCCCGGCCGCCAAGCAGGCCCAGGCGTTCGCCACCAGCCAGGTGGAGTTGCAGGCGTACCACCCGAAGACCAAGCAGTGGCTGGACGTCACAGACGGCTCCGGTCGCTCCGTCGGCTACTTCGGCTGGGGCATGCTGCCCGCCCGCACCCACTTCGACGTGCCGATGCGCATCGAGGTCAAGAAGAACGCCCCGATCGGCAACGGGCTGACCCTCGGCGCCGGGTTCTACCTCGACAAGCAGTACGACTGCGTGGCGGCCAGCGCCGCCGCCTACCGGATCCAGATCGTGGCGCCGGGCACCCGGACCACCGGTTCCGTGCCTCAGCCGCAGACCGGCGGCGAGGCCCCGGTCCCGGCCCCCAAGACCGCACCGGACAGCGCCCAGAAGGCCAGCGCCAACGAGGTCGTGCCCGCCTCGGCGACGTCCACCGACAGCGCGACCGGCGGCACGCTGGCGCACACCGGTGCGTCGTCCGCGCTGCCCGCCATCGCCGGAGCCGGTGCCGCCGCGGTGGTGCTCGGCGGCGGCGCGGTGTTCCTCGTACGGCGCCGCAAGGGCGGTTCCGCCGCCTGACGGCCGCGCAAGGCCGCACCAGAAGGACCCCGGGACCCGCGCCACGGCGCGGGTCCCGGTCGCGTCTCAGGCCCTCGGCGGCACCTTCGGCACCGGCAGCACCAGCGCCGCGAACGCGTCCTTGGGCACCGCCGGTCGCCGCGGCTCCACCGGTGAGACCCGCGCATACCCCTCGCCCTGCGCCGGACGCGGGTCGGTCTCGCCCTTGTTGGGCCACAGCGACATCGCGCGCTCGGCCTGTGCGGTGATGGTCAGCGAGGGGTTGACGCCCAGGTTCGCGGAGACCGCCGAGCCGTCCACCACATGGATGCCCGGATAGCCGTGCAGCCGGTGGTACGGGTCGATCACGCCGTGTTCCGGATCCTCGCCGATCGGACAGCCGCCGAGGAAGTGCGCGGTCATCGGCACATCCATGATCTCGCCGACGCTGCTGCCCGCGAAGCCGTTGATCTGCTCGGCCAGCACCCGGGCCGCCTGCGCGCCCTCGGGTATGTACGTGGGGTTGGGCGTGCCATGTCCCTGGCGGGCCGTCAACAAGCCCTTGCCCAGCCCCTTGCGCTTCCGGTACGTGGTCAGGGAGTTGTCGTGGGTCTGCATCACCAGGCCGATGATGGTCCGCTCCGACCAGCGGCGGTTGGACAGCGAACGCGCCGTCAGCGTCGGGTGTTTGACGCTGTTGGCCAGATAGGACAGCCAGCGCGGCAGGCGTCCGCCGTACGGCACCTGGAGCACGGACAGCGCGCCCATCGCGTTGGAACCCCTGCCGTAGCGGACGGGTTCGATGTGCGTGGTGTCGTTGGGGTGGATCGAGGAGGTGATGGCCACCCCCCGGGTGAAGTCCGCGCGCTCGCCACCGTGTGTGGCGCGGTATCGGCGGTCGGTGGTCTGCGCGCCGACCAGCGCCTCGGAGTTGGTCCGGGTCAGCTCGCCCAACCTCGCTGACATCCGGGGCAGTTCACCGCGGTCGCGCATGGCGTGCAGCAGGGTCTGGGTGCCGTAGGTGCCCGCGGCCAGCACGACGTGCGGGGCGCGCAGCACCTTCGGGGCGGTCCTGCGCCGGCCGGTCGGTACGGTGGCGACCCGGTAGCCGCCGTGCTCGGGGTCCTCGGCCAGGCCGACCACGGTGGTCATGGGGTGGATGACGGCACCGGCCCTCTCGGCCAGGTAGAGGTAGTTCTCGGTGAGCATGTTCTTGGCGCCGTGCCGGCAGCCGGTCATGCACTCGCCGCACTCCACGCACGCCCGGCGGGACGGTCCGGCGCCGCCGAAGTACGGGTCGGGGACCTCGGTGCCCGGTGGCACCTTCGCCGATCCCCCGGCGTCCTCGCCGTCCCCGAAGAACACGCCGACCGGCGCCATGTGGAAGGTGTCCGCCACGCCCATCTCCTCGGCGGTGGCCTTCAGATGGACGTCGGAGGGGGTGAGCGTGGGGTTCAGCCGTACCCCCAGCATCTTCCTGGCCTGCTCGTAGTACGGCGCCAGCTCCTCCCGCCAGTCGGTGATGTGGCCCCACTGGCGGTCGGTGAAGAACGGCTCCGGCGGTACGTAGAGGGTGTTGGCGTAGTTGAGCGAGCCGCCGCCGACCCCGGCGCCCGCCAGCACCAGGACGCTGCCCAGCAGATGGATGCGCTGGATGCCGTAGAGGCCGAGGGCGGGCGCCCACAGGTAGTCGCGCACCGCCCACGAGGTCTTGGGCAACGTCTCCCGGGTAAACCTCCGCCCCGCCTCCAACACCCCCACCCGGTACCCCTTCTCCGTCAGCCGCAGGGCGGCCACGGATCCGCCGAACCCGGATCCGACCACGATCACGTCGTAGGGGTACTCCTGATCCACGCGAAGTCCTTTCGTCGAACGGCGGGTTGGGGGCCGCGAGCGGTGGTCCGGGGGGGGGCCGAAGACCCCCGGGGGGGATCAGCGGAAGTGCAGGCGCTTGAGCGCCTTCAGGCTGCGGGTCATGAAGGCCGCGTACGCCTCGTCGTTCATGCCGAACGAGGGGGCCATGGGCAGGATGCGCTGGGTGGCCACCGTCTGCGGCTCGGTGTACTTGAGGATGCCCTCGGAGCCGTGCCTGCGGCCCAGGCCGGAGTCCTTCATGCCGCCCATCGGGGACTGCACACTGCCGTACGCCGCCGCGTAGCCCTCGTTGACGTTGACCGTCCCGGCGCGCAGGCGCGCGGCGACCGCGCGGCCACGGCGGGCGTCCCTGGTCCAGACGCTGGCGTTGAGGCCGTACGGCGTGGCGTTGGCGCGGGCGATCGCGTCGTCCTCGTCGTCGAAGCGGTAGACGGACACGACCGGGCCGAACGTCTCCTCGGTGCACACCGCCATCGGCGGCTGGACACCGTCCAGGATGGTCGGCTCGTAGAACAACGGGCCGATGTCGGGGCGGGCGCGACCGCCCGCGAGCACCGCGGCGCCCTTGCTGACCGCCTCCTCGACGTGCCGGGTGACCGTCTCCAACTGCCGCTGTCCGACCAGCGATCCCATGTCCGCGCCGTAGGCCAGCCCCTTGCCGAGGCGCAACGCGCGGGTGCGCGCGGCGAACCGCTCAAGGAACGGCTCGGCGACCGAGGAGTGCACGTACAACCGCTCGATGGATATGCACAGTTGTCCCGCCGACGCGAAGCACGCGCGGACCGCGCCCTCGGCGGCCTTGTCGAGGTCGGCGTCGCGCAGCACCAACATGGCGTTCTTGCCGCCGAGTTCGAGCGAGCAGCCGATCAGCCGGGCCGCCGCGCGCTGGGCGACGTCGCGGCCGGTGCGGGTGGAGCCGGTGAAGGAGACGTAGTCGGCGTGCTCCACCACGGCCGGGCCGACCACCGGCCCCTCGCCGATCACCACCTGCCAGACGGCGGGCGGCAGTCCGGCCTCGATGAGCTGCTCGCGCGCCCACAGCGCGGTCAGCGCGGTTTCCGTGTCGGGCTTCATCACGACCGCGTTACCGGCCACGAAGGCGGGCAGCGCGTCGCCGACGGACAGCTCGAACGGGTAGTTCCAGGGCGCGATCTGGCCCACCACACCGCGTGGTTGGCGCAGCTCGCTGACCTTGGTGAGGGCGGGCACGACGCCGGTGTGCCGCCTGGGGCGCAGATAGGCGGGCGCCTTGCGGCCGTAGTGCCGGGCGGCGACGGCGACGGCCTGCACCTCCTCGTGGGCGTGCAGCCGGGACTTGCCGGTCTCCACCTGGATGAGGTCGAGCACCTCGGACTGCCGCCGCAGCACGAGGTCGTGGAAGCGCAGCAGCACGGCCGCGCGCTGCCGCACCGGTACGGCGGCCCAGGCGCGCTGCGCCTCGCGGGCCGCCTCGAAGGCGCCGGTGATGTCCTCGGGGCCCGACTCCGGCAGTTCGGCGAGCCGCTCGCCGGTGAAGGGGGTGTGGTTGGCCGTGCGGCCGCTGCCCGCGACACCCCGGGTGAGCCGGGTGACCAGTTCGGCGGTGACCACATCGCCCGGCCCGCGGGTGCCCTCGGGGGCGACCGGGTTGCCGGATGTCTGCTGAGGCGTCTGTTGAGGCTTCGCGGAAATCTCCTGCGCGTCCGTCATGCCACGCGAGGTTACGGCTCCCGCCGGGTTTTGTGTACCCGGCAGTAACCCGATTTTGCCTGCCGGGTGCACGGGGCCTGCCTCCGGCAGACGATCCCGCCGCGACGGGGAGCACGCCCCACGGCGCGGCCACGGCGGTGTCCGGACGAACCGCGACCCGCCCACAGCTACTTGATCTGGCGCAACGCGTCCCCGATCGCCCGGTGGAACGTCGGATACGCCCAGATCTGCTCCCGCAGAACCGCAAGTGGGACGCGACCGTGCACGGCGACCGACAGGGCGCCCAGCACCTCACCGCCGTACGGACCGGCGGTCGTGCCGCCGACCAGCACACCGCTGAGCATGTCCGCGACCAGCTTGACGAAGCCGTCGTTGCCGATCTGGTGGGTGGTGCCGCGGGCGCTGGTCGACAGGTCCACCAGCCCGGTGCGCACCGCCAGGCCCCGCTCACGGGCCTCCCACTCGGTCAGCCCGACCGCACCGATCTCCGGGTCGGTGAACGTCACCCGCGGTACCGCGTGGTAGGCGGCGGGTGGACCGCCCTCGCCCAGGATTCCGCGCACCACCACGTCCGCCTGGTACATCGACACATGGGTGTAGGCGCCCTTGCCGGTGACATCGCCCAGCGCCCAGATGCCGGGCCGTCCGCTGACGGGCGGCGCCACCCGCAGCCGCTCGTCGACCGGGAGCGCGGGCGCCTCGGCGTCCACGTCGACGGCGAGCGCGCCCACCTTCGCCAGATCGCTGCGCCGTCCCGTCGCCACCAGCAGCCGCTCGGCGACCAGCCGTTCACCGCGGTCGCAGTACAACGTGAAACCGGCGCCCTCCTCGTGGTCGACCGCGCCGACCCGGGCGCTGGTGTGCACCTCGATGCCGTTGTCGGTGAGTACCTTCAGCAGCAGCTCGTGCGCCTCCGGCTCCTCGCGCGGCAGCAGCCGCTGCATGCCCTCGACCACGGTGACCGCGGTGCCGAAACGGCAGAAGACCTGGCCGAGTTCGAGCCCGATCGACCCGCCGCCGATCACCAGCAGCGAACCCGGTACCTCCTCCGCCCGTATCGCCTCCCGGTTGGTCCAGTACGGCGTCCTGGCCAGCCCCGGGATCGGCGGTACGGCGGGCTCGCTGCCGACCGCCAGCACCACCGCCTGCCGGGCCCGCACCGCGGTCTCGTTGCCGTCCACGTCCGCGACCGTCACCTCGTCCCTGGCGGTCAGCCGCCCGGTGCCGCGCAGGAACCGCACACCGCGACCGATCAGCCGTTCCACGGCGATCTTGTCGTCCCAGTCGGCGGTGGCCTTGCGTACCGCCCGGGTCACCGGCCGCCATTCCGGGTGCACCATCGCGGTGCCGGCGTGCCCGGTGATCCGCCGCCCCTCGGCCAGCAGCCCGGCCGAGCGCACCATGATCTTGGACGGAATACAGCCGTAGTACGGGCACTCGCCCCCCACAAGGCCCTCTTCCACCCCCACCACGTCGAGCCCCGCCTCGGCCAGCCGTCCGGCCGCCTCCTCCCCGCCGGGGCCGAGCCCCACGACGACGACATCGGCGGTGTCCGCGCGGACAGCCATGGGGTCCTCCTCGCGTACGGGATGCGAACGGTTGGAGTCTCCTTCCACGGTACGCGCGCCAGGGACCGTATGCCCGGTTACGAACCGGTCCGCTCGGGTCCGGCGCCCGGGTACTCGACGGGGTGGCAGTACGGCAGGTCATCGATGGGGCGGTCGGTGCAGAAGCGCAACAGGAGGTCGGTGAACTCCTCGATGCGTTCCATGTGCACCAGATGGTCGGCGTCCCTGACCGTCAGGAAGGCGGCACCGGGGAGTTGCGCGGCCGTCTCCCGCCCCATCCGCGGAGTGGTGAGCGAGTCGTACTCGCCGGTGAAGACCAGCGCGGACAGCGGTGGCACCGGTTCCGGGCGGTACCACTCGTGATTCAGCAGGCGGACGTTGTGGTCCACCACCGCCATGCCGATCTGCCGCGGCGTCTGCGCCATGAACTGCTGGTGGAGCAGTCGGGCGATGGCCGCGTGCCGCCGGATCCGCCCGGCGCCGGACGGTGACATGAACCGCGCCACCAGCTGGCCGGCCATCTCCTCACGGCGGTCCTCGTCCAGCATCCGCAGCCAGCGCGGAACCGCCTCCGCGTACTCCCGGGGCACCCTGGTGGTCATGCCGGCCAGCATCAGCCGCCGCAGGGCGTCCGGGTAGTGCTGGGCGAAGCGCAGCGCGATGGCGCCGCCGAAGCAGGCCCCCATCAGGTTGACCTTGGCCATGCCCAGTTCGTACAGGGTGTGCCGCACCGCGGCGGCCAGGAAGTCGATGCCGTACCTGGTGGGCAGCGGCTCGGCGGCACCGTACCCGGGCAGGTCGAGGGTGACCACGGTGCACGCCTCGGCCAGCCGCTCCTCGTGCCGCGCCCAGGAGAACCGGTCCTGGGACGATCCGCCGAGCAGTACCAGCGGCTCGGTGACCGCGGCGTCCTGCCACACCACCCGGCACAGGTAGCCGAACCCGTCGAAGGAGAGCCGGTGTTCCGTCACGTCACACGGCGCCCGTTCCGCCGGGCGGGCGGGCGGCAGGCGTAGCGGTGCCGTCGTTTCGGTGGACATGCGGGACTCCCCAACTCGCCGGGTGGACAGCGGACTTGGAACCGTTCGGCCGGACTGCCGGTGCCAACCGGGGCGCCGACGGCAACCCGGGATGTGTACCACCGCCAGCCGTCCCGCCCGGCGACGTTCACCCGTTGGAGGGCGCGCCGTTCGGACCCGCGCCGGTCAGCCGTTCGCGCGGAAGGTGAGCGTCGCCTTGTCGAAGTACTCGGAGATCACCGAGCGTTGGTCGTCGGGTCCGGTGAGCAGGACGATGTCGTACCGGCCACCGCGCGCGACCGCCATGTCGCGGCCGTAGACCTGGTTGCCGGAGTCGGGGTCGCGCCAGGTGAACTCGCCCTCCGCGGCGGCCGCTCCGCCCGCGTCCAGGCGCTTGAGCCCGGCGGCCGAGGACCATGTGCTGGACCGGAACGGCGCCAACTCCGGCTCCCTGTCCAGGTAGGCGAGCGGGTCGGCGCCGTAGGCGGCCGTGCTGTCCCGGCCCACCACGACGACCAGCTGCATCACGTCGCCGCCGCTGGAGAAGACGGTCTCGCCGTTGGGGCCGGCGGCCCTGGTCCAGCCGTTGTGCACCGCGATCGAGAACCCCGCCGGGTCGCCGCGTACGGTGAAGTCCGATCCCAGCGACGGGGCTTGCTGGGTTGAGCGGTCGGTGGGCGTCGGAGCGTCCTGCGACGCGGGCTCCGTCCGCCCCGCCGTCACGCCTCCCGAGACCTGCGCGGGCAGCGAGCGGCTGGAGACGCCGCCCGCGCCCTTGGGCATGAACAGCACCGCGTACAGCACCAGCGCGGCCAGCAGCAGGAGGACCAGGCCGACCAGCAGCAGCCCCATCCGGTGCGGCGTCCTTGCGGCGGTCTGGCTCAACTGCCCCGTGCGGCGCCGCACTTCGACCGTCTCACCGGCCGCGCCCGCCGGGGCGGGCCGCTGGCCGCGGCTGCGCGCGTGCCGGCCGTGTTGCGGGGCCGCGGCCATCGCGTCGCCGCCCGTGCGGCGACGTCTGCGCAGCCGGACCAGCTCGCCCCTGCGGCGCACCACGGGCAGCTTGTGCGGGTCGCCCGGACCGGCCGGCACCTGGACCATGCGGGCGCCGATGTCCGGCTCGGGCGCGGAGCGGACCAACGAGCGCAGCCAGCCGCTCAGTTCCTCGAACTCCGGCCGCTCGGTGGGGTCCTGGCGCAGCAGCGACTCCACGACCGGACGCAGCGGGCCGCAGTCCTCGGCGTGCGCGGGTGGCTCGGCGCAGACCAGGTCGACCAGTTCGGCGGCGCTCTCCTCGGGGAACGGCGGATGCCCCTGAACACAGCGGAACAGCAGCGCGCCGAGCGCCCACAGGTCGGCCGCCGGGCCGACGGGCGGCGCCAACTGCCAGTTCTGGTGCACCGGACCGGCCTGCTCCGGTGCCCAGCGCTCGGTGACCGGGCCGATCACGGTGATCCTGGCCTGCCGGGCGCGCTCCAGGGCCAGCGCGGAGTCCGGGCCGCCCCAACCACCGCGCTCCGCGCGGTCCTCGCCGCCCGCGCCGGCCAGCACCTCGCGCGGCACCGGGTCATAGCCGCACAGCGCCTCCTGGGCGGCGCCGAAGGCCAGTCCGTCCAGCATCGCCCGGCCGTCCTCGCAGACCAGCACGGTGCGGGCGGTGATGTTGCGGTGCGCCCAGCCGCGTGCGTGCAGTGCGCGCAGCGCGCCCAGCAGGTCGGCGGCGACCTCGGCGGCACGGTACGGGGACAGCCGCCGGTCGGCCAGCAGCGAGGCGATCGGGCGGGCCGGGACCAGTTCGGAGACCACCCACAGGCTGCCGTCCTCCACCAGGACATCGAAGACCTGGACCAGCGCGGGATGGTCCGGCACCGCGGCGGCGGCCCTGGCGGCTTCGAGAGCGCGGCCCGCGCTGTCCCCCGCACCGTTGTGCGCGGCGTCCGGCGCCGTCTCGTCGCCGACCACCTCGGCGTGCACGACCTCGGGCAGCAGCAACTGCCGTACCAGCACTTCCTGTCCGCTGTACGTGTCGAAGGCGCGGGTCTCCACCAGCTCGAACTCGTCGGCCGGCGGCCGGGGCAGCCGGTAGCGGCCCGCCAGCACCCGCCCGGCGTACTCGTCCACGGCTCCTCCCCATGAGCGTCGCATGAACGCGGTAGCACGGCTTTCGGTCAGGCGGCCGCACGGCACGGTGACGTCCGGCTACCGGGTGTTCGGTTTCTGGGCAGACGGCTTTCGGCCAAGCCGTCTTCGGTCAACCTCGGTCGGCGACGGACAGTCTGAGCCTTTTTACGATACGTGCTCATGGCCGGTCGGTTGACCGGTTTGAACGTGTTGAAGAAGGTCCGCCACGCGGTCGTCGGGCATACCGGACGCGTGTGAGGCGCCGGGCCGCTGACCGGACACGGCGCGATCGGCGGCGAAGGCCGTGCCGATGATGGCGCCCAGCACGGCGAGCACCACCACCGTCACCACTATCACCAGGGTGCGGCGCGGCACGACATCGCTGAGCGGTGCGCGGGCCGGGGGGAAGCCGGAGGTGCGGGTGGGAGAGAACGGCGAGGTGACCGCGACCGGCTTCAACTTCGGCTCGGGGTCGGACTTCGCGGTGGCGGCGTTGGTCAACGCCCGCAGCGCGCCCAGCATCTTCTCCTGCTGGAACGACAGCGGCCGGGCGTCGGTCGGGGTGGGCTGCGGATCGGCCGGGATCGCCATCATGCGGGTCTCCTCGGCGTCCGGCGCCTCCGGGGCGTTGACCGCCTCCTTCAGCAACTCCCTTACGCCCGGCTCGTCGAGACGCTTCACCGGGTCCTTGATCAGCAGACCGTGGATGGCGTCCGCCAGCGGTCCGGTGACCTTCGGCGGATCGACGGGCTCGGTCATCACGGCGGTGAGCGTGGCGATCGCCGAGCCCTTGTCGTACGGCGGGCGGCCCTCGACCACCGCGTACAGCAGCGCGCCCAGCGACCACAGGTCGGACGGCGGTCCCGGCTTCTGGCCACGGGCCCGTTCGGGAGATATGTAGGACGGCGCGCCCACCAGCATGCCGGTCGAGGTCACCGACGGGTCGCCCTCGACCTGTGCGATGCCGAAGTCGGTGAGAACCACCCGCCCGTCGTCCGCGATCAGCACGTTGGACGGCTTCACGTCACGGTGCAGGATGCCCTCGCGGTGCGCCGCGCGCAGCACGTCGAGGACGGCGAGACCGACCTCGGCCGCGCGTCTGGGTGGCAGCGGCCCGTCGGCGCGGATCGCGTCGGACAGCGAGCGGCCCTCGACCAGCTCCATCACGATCCACGGCCGCCTGTCCTCCTCGACCACGTCGAAGACGGTCACCGCGCCGTTCGCCCGGATCCGGGCGGTCGCCTTGGCCTCGCGCAGGGTGCGGGTGATCAGGCGGCGCTTCTCGTCGTCGTCGACGTTGCCGGGGAACCGCAGCTCCTTCACGGCGACGGTACGGCCCAGGGTCTCGTCGACCGCCCGCCACACCGTGCCCATACCGCCTTTGCCAAGGACCTCGCCGAGGCGGTAGCGGTCGGCGAGGAGACGGCCGGTGGTGCCTTGCGCCTGGGTCATCAACGTCCTCTGCAGATCGATATGACGGTGCATCGGGCGGCGCACGGGTCGACACGGGGTCGATGCGACTGCCCCATCACATCATCCCCTGTGGGTAGGACATCGGTACGCCTGCCCCCGGTTCCGGAACCGAGTGCTCATACTTCGACCGGTATACGCCGGTACTTCGACCGGTAGATGTCATCGCAGATGAGCGAGACCGGTCTCAGCCGCGCGGCTGGAAGGTCTTCACCGCGTTGTCGAAGGCCGGAAGCCGCTGCTGCCACTCGGCGTCCGGTGCCGAGAGGTAGATCGCGTACTCGGTGCCGCCCTCCTTGCCGAAGCCCAGGTCAATGGCGTGGTAGGTGCGGACCTTGCCGTTCCATTTCCACTCCCAGATCGCGGCCGGCACCTGCTGGCCGTTGATCTGCGCCTGGGTGGAGTTCATCCGAAGGGGGCTGTAGCCGTTGTTGTCGCCCTTCAACGTGACCTCCAGATCTCGGAAGTGCTGCAACGGACTCGGCCCGGCGTAGTCCTCGATGCTCACCAGCAGGTCGCACTTGCTCTGGGTGTCCACATAGTGGATGTTGCGGCCGTCCGAGTTCACCTGACGGGTCCAGCCGTTGGGCACCGCCATGGTGAAGCCCGCCGGGTCGTCGACCACATGGTAGCCGGGCGGCGCGGTCGGCGCGGGTCCCGTCGAGGGCCCCCCGGACGCTCCGCCACCGGCCGTCTGCTTGACGTCCGACCCCCCGCCGTTCCGGGTCAGCAGCAGTCCGCCGGCAGCGACCGCGGCCACCACGACGACGGTGGCGGCACACCAGGCGGCCACCCGCTTGCCGCGTCCGGTGCGGGGGGCGTCGTGCCGTGCGGGGTCGGCGGGGCGGTGCGCGGGTTCGGCGGACGCCGGGGCGGCGGCGGTCGGGGTGTGGACCTGTGCGGTTGGGTCCTCGGCGGACCGCTCGCCGTACAGGTCACCGGTGTCCTGGGGGCGCTGGGTACCCTGCGGGACCTGGGTGACTTGTGAGTCGTGGAAGCCCTGCGGGTCCTGGGGGTCCGGTTCGGTGCGCTGCTCCGGGACGGCGGCGGGGGCGGCGGCGCGCTGGCCGACCACGGCGGTCGGCTGGTCGTCGGTGGCCTCGCGCAGCGCCCACGACGGGGTCGGCCGGGGGGCGCGGGTGGCGACCGTCTCCACGGAGGCGACCAGCAGTCGCTCGGCCTCCTCGGCGGTCATCCGCTTGTCGGGGTCCTTCTCCAGCAGCGACTCGATGACCGAGGTGAGCGGGCCCGCCCGGCGCGGGGTGGGCACCGGCTCGGAGGCGATGGCGTACGCGGTCTCGATCGGGGTGTCCCGGCGGAACGGCGCCACGCCCTCCACCGATTGGTACAGCGTCGCTCCCAGCGCCCACAGGTCGCAGGCCGGGCCGCCGGTGCCGCCGGTTATTCGCTCCGGCGCCAGGTAGTCGAAGGAGCCGATCAGCTCTCCGGTGCGGGTGAGGGTGGAGGTGCCGGTCGCGGAGGCGATACCGAAGTCGGTGAGCACCACGCGTCCACCAGGCCAACTCCCGCCGCCCTCCGGGCCCTCGGCGCTCAACAGCACGTTGGCGGGCTTGACATCACGGTGCAGCACTCCGGCGCGGTGTGCCGCGCGCAGCGCGGCGACCATGCCGCGGCCGATCCGCGCGGCCTCACGCGGCGTCACCGGACCGTCCTTCTTCAGTACGTCACCGAGGGTCCTGGACGGCACGTACTCCATCACGATGCACGGCAGGCCCTCGTCCTCGACCACGTCGTGCACCACGACCACGTTGGGGTGGGTGATCCGGGCGGCGCTGCGGGCCTCCCTGCGGGTGCGCTCGTAGAGCGTCTCCCGCTCGTCATCGTGCAACTGCGGTGGTACGCGCAGCTTCTTGACGGCGACCTGACGGCCGAGCAGTTCGTCCTCGGACCTCCAGACGGTGCCCATGCCGCCCCGGCCTATCAGCTCGACCAGCCGGTACCGCCCGGCCACCAGCCGCCCCTGATCGGACACTCTCCACCCCTCTCACTCCCCGTCACGCCTGAGATCCCGGTGGCCGCACGGTTTTTCTAGAGGGGCACGATATCTGGCGCACCCAAGCGAGCAGCGTCCGCGGTCAGATCGTCGGGTTGGCGTTGCGATTCACGTTCTGCCTCGACCCGCTTCTCGTAGTGCGTCACCTCCTTCTCCAGGTGTTCCTGGTCCCAACCCAGCACCGGTGCCACGAGTTCGGCCACCTCACGGGCACTCAGGGTCCCGCGGTCGAAGGTCTCGATGGAGATCCTCGTACGGCGGGTGAGCACGTCGTCGAGATGCCGCGCGCCCTCGTGCGAGGCGGCGTACACCACCTCGGCCCGCAGGTAGTCGTCGGCCGCGGCAAGTGGCTCACCCAGCGTTGGGTCCGCGGCGATCAGATCCAACAGCTCGGTAATCAACGATCCATAACGATTCAATAGATGCTCGATCCTGGCCACATGCAGCCCCGCCTCGGCGGCGATCCGCGCCCGCGCGTTCCACAACGCGTGGTAGCCGTCCGCCCCGGCCAGCGGCACCTCGTCGGTGCAGCACTGCGCGACCCTGCGGTCCAGTCCGTGCACCGCCGCGTCCACCGCGTCCTTGGCCATCACCCGGTACGTCGTGTACTTGCCGCCCGCCACAACGACCAGGCCCGGTACGGGATGAGCCACGATGTGCTCGCGCGACAGCTGGCTGGTCGCCTCCGACTCCCCGGCCAGCAGCGGGCGCAGTCCGGCGTACACCCCCTGCACGTCGTCACGGCTGAGCGGCACCGCGAGCACCGAGTTGACGTGCTCCAGCAGGTAGTCGATGTCGGCGCTGGACGCGGCCGGATGCGCCTTGTCCAGGTCCCAGTCGGTGTCGGTGGTGCCGACGATCCAGTGCCGCCCCCACGGGATCACGAACAGCACGCTCTTCTCGGTACGCAGGATCAACCCTGTCGTCGAATGGATCCGGTCCCTGGGTACGACCAGGTGGATGCCCTTGGACGCCCTGACATGGAACTGCCCCCTCTCCCCCACGAGTGCCTGCGTCTCGTCCGTCCACACCCCGGTCGCGTTGACGACCTGACGGGCCAGCACCTCGTACTCCCCGCCCTGCTCGACATCCTGCACCCTGGCACCGACAACGCGTTCCCCCTCGCGGAGGAACCCCACCACCCGGGCCCGGTTGGCGGCCAACGCGCCGTAGGAGGCGGCGGTGCGCACCAGGGTGGCCACGTAACGGGCGTCGTCCATCTGGGCGTCGTAGTACTGCAGCGCGCCGACCAGCGCGTCCTTGCGCAGGCACGGCGCGACCCGCAGCGCCTTGCGCCGCGTCAGATGCCGGTGGCCGGGCAGGCCGCGACTGTGCCCGGAGGACAGGCCCATGATGTCGTACAGCGCGACCCCGCTTCCGGCGTAGAGCCGCTCCCAGCCAGGGTGCGTCAACGGGTAGAGGAACGGCACCGGTTTGACCAGGTGCGGCGCCAGCCGCTGGGTGAGCAGCCCGCGTTCCTTGAGCGCCTCGCGGACCAGTGCGAAGTCCAGCATCTCCAGGTAGCGCAGCCCGCCGTGGATCAGCTTGCTGGACCGGCTGGACGTGCCCGACGCCCAGTCACGCGCCTCCACCACCCCGGTGAGCAGGCCGCGGGTCGCCGCGTCCAGCGCGGTCCCGGCGCCCACCACGCCGCCGCCGACGACCAGCACGTCGAGTTCCTGCTCGGCCATCCGGGCCAACGCCTCGCCACGCTGCTGCGGCCCCAGTAGTGCGGTCTTCACTGTGCCTCCCGTTGCGGACGCCCACGCTCCCCGTGGTTTCGATGGTGACCGGCATCAGAGGCGTCGGCCAGTCCGAAAGCGCCTCGCGATGGTCGATACGGGCCATGGATCGCGCCACACTCCGCCACGCACAGCGTTCAATACTAAATTTCAGTCATATGTCCGCTTAACCTTAAATGCGCCATTCGGCACAACCAGACCTCCGGGAGAGGACTGAACCACCGTGCCCGCAGACCTCGCCGTCCTCGGCCTCCATCACTTCGGCCTTCCGCTCGCCCAGGCCGCGGCGGCCAGCGGCCTCGGCGTCATCGGCTATGACACCGACCGCGCCGTCGTCGACGGACTGAACGCCGGGCGCTCCCCGGTCGACGGGCTGAACGCCGCGGCGGTGCGCCGGATGCTCGCCGCCGGATTCCGCGCCACGGACGACCCCGCGGCGCTCGGCCGGGCCCGTACCGCGGTCATCTGCGCGCCGACACCGCTGGGCGAGGACCGCGCGCTCGACCTGTCGGCGGTCACCGAGGCCGCCCGCACCCTCGCCGCCCAGTTGCGACCCCACACCACCGTGATCCTGGAATCGACCGTCTACCCGGGCACCACCGAGGAGTTCCTGCGCGGCGTCCTCGAAGACGGCTCCGGGCTGCGCGCCGGACGCGACTTCCATCTGGCCTACTCCCCCAACCGGCTGGACCCGGGCAACCGTGTGCACGGCATCGCCAACACGCCCAAGGTCATCGGCGGGCTGACGTCCGCCTGTACGGAGGCCGCCGCCGCCTTCTACGGACGGCTCACCGAACGCGTGGTGCGCACCCGCGGACTGCGCGAGGCCGAGGCGGTCAAGCTGCTGGAGACCAACTACCGGCAGGTCAACATCGCGCTCGTCAACGAGATGGCGGTCTTCTGCCATGACGCGGGGATCGACCTGTGGGACGTGATCCGCTGCGCGGAGACCAAGCCGTTCGGCTTCCAGGCGTTCCGGCCGGGCCCCGGCGTCGGCGGCCACGGCGTGGCGCTCGACCCCAACTACCTCGCGTACAAGGGCCGGACGCTGGGATACCCGCTGCGCATGGTGGAACTCGCGCAGGAGGTCAACGGGCGCATGCCGCGCTATGTCGTACAGCGCTGCGCCACCCTGCTCAACGAGCACGGCAAGTCGGTGCGCGGCGCCAGGGTGCTTCTGCTCGGCGTCACCTACAAGGCCGACCTGGCCGACCAGGAGGGCGCCCCCGCGCGGGAGGTCGGCTCCCGGTTGATCGAGCTGGGGGCGGCACTGAGCTACCACGATCCCTATGTGCCGGAGTGGCGCGTGATGGACCGTCCGGTGCCACGCGCCGACTCGCTGTGGGAGGCCGCCGCGGAGGCCGACCTCACCGTGCTGCTCCAGCACCACCGCACCTACGACCTGCAAGGGCTGGCGGTCAAGGCGCAGTTGCTGCTCGACACCCGGGGCGCGACTCCGGCGTGCGCCGCAGCCCGACTGTGAACGTTTTCGGTCAGTTCCGGCGCCGGGCGAACCCGATCGGTCGGCTCCAGAGCCAGCGGGCGAACGTGTTTGGTCAGTCCCGGCCCCTGCGGCGCGCCTGGCGCATCTTGTAGGCGCCCGCGAGCAGTGCCAGCAGCACCCCGCCCGCGATGATCGCCACCGCGCCCACCGAGAACTTGCGGACGGTCACCCGGAAGGTGAGCGGATCGCCCCACGGCCTCCCGTTGGCCTTGGTGTAGAGCCGGGCGGTGACCTGAACAGGTCCGTTGGTGTGGGCCTCGACCTTGATCTGCTCGGTGTGGTTGGCGGCGGCGGGCGCGGTGATGGGGATCAACGGGGTGGTGACCGTCAACCGGCTCGGCATCGAGGAGGTGACCCGCAACTCCAGCCCGGCCAGACCCTGTTGGAGCCCGTTGACAAGGGTGACGGGTACCGATGCGGAGCCGCCCGCCACGGTGAGCGCGCCGACCTTGGGCAACAGGCGCACCGAGGTGATGGAATTGTCGACGTACGCCTCCACGCCCTCGGAGTACGACTCCGCGCCCTGGGTGTTGGTCCGCCAGCCGGTGGAGACCGCGCGCAGCATCGCCCGGTGCACCGCGTTCGTCGTACGGTCCGGATCGGACAGCACCCGGGACAGCGTGTCCAGGTCCGGCTGGATGCTGTCCACCGCCTTGATGTCCTGGGTGGACAGCTCGGTGTCCCGCAGCTCCTGTGGGTAGCCGCCCACCGTCGCGACCGTCGCGGGCGGCGGCTTGTCGGCCACCTGTTCAGGCGCGACGAGGTGGATCCAGCCCCCGTCGCTCGCCGACCGCAACGCGTCGGCCAGCACCTGCGCCGCCTGCCCGGTCAGCTGCCGGGGCGGCACCACCACCAGCCCACTCTGGGTGTCGGGCGAGTGGCGCTGTGCGTCCAGCAGGTCGCCCAGCAGCTCCTGACGGGCCGCCACGGGGTCGCCCTCGCCGGTCAGGTCGCGCTCCAGCACCGCGTCCGACGCCGGGTCACCCACCAAGGCGGTGGCCGCGCCGCCCAGCGACACCCGGGGCTGCGAGGTGCCGGTGGACAGCCCGACACCGGAGGAGACCACGGTGTTCAGGGCGAGCTTTCCGGTGAGCGAGACGATCGACCGGTCCACCGCGCCGCCATAGGGCCACGCCATCTCGGTGTGCGGCGGGCCGCCCAGCGTGCCCGCCACGATCTGGCCGCCGAGCCCCACCGCGGGCCCGAGTTGGGCGGCCAGGGCGTCACGGCTGGAGCCGTTGTGGGCGATGGATGCCAGGTCGGGATCGGCGTACGGCAGGGCGGCCACCATGCGTCCCCTGACCGCGCTCTTGACCGCGGTCAGCCAGGCGGTCGCCATCTTGTCGCCGGTGCCCCTGCGGCTGTCCTGCGGGTTGCCGCTGTCCGGGGTCTTGGCGACCTGGTAGCCGCTCGCCATGGAGTGAGCCTCGTCCAGCAGTCCCGGGTCGGCCACCCAGGTGACCGGCAGCCCGGCGCCCGCGGCGGCCACCTGGCGCAGTCTGCCGCCCGGCGCGAACTCGTCCGCCAGCGCGTCGTCCCGGAAGACCGGTTTGGCGTTCTCCCCGGTGCCGAGCGAAACCGCCTCCATGTGCGGCGTGTCGGTGAGCGGCCAGAGCGCCGCGACGTTGAGTGGCGGCCCCCCGGTGTTGGGCGGGTACCACGGCAGATGGGTGCGCAGCAGTCCCAGTACCGTGCCGTCCTCGCCCACGAACGCGAGGCCGATCCGGTAGTCCCGGGGGGCGGACAGGCCGAGCGCGGACACCGGCACGTCGAAGGTGAACGGCAGGCTCTGACCGGGCACCAGCGGCGCGACGTCCACGGTGTGCCCGGCGACCTCACCCTCCTGGTCGACCCGCACCCCCAGGTGGGCGCCGGTGATCTGCCGGGTCGTGTTGTTGACCAGCCGTCCGGTGACGGCGACCGTCGAGTCGGGCTTGGGCACGGCGGGCGTCAGCGTGTCCATGATGACGTCGACGGGATACGTGGCGCCGGTGTCGTCCTGGCCGCTGCGGGGTGCGCGGGGAGTGAGGACCGGGGCGTCCGCGCCGTCCGCCGGGCCGGGGGCGCCCAGCGCGAGCATCGCCAGCGGCCCCACCGCCAGCCCGCTGAGCAGGGCGGCGAGGCCCACGAGCAGTACGGCGCGCAGCGCACGGCCGCGCGCCCCCACCGCACTCCCCTGATTGCTGGCAGGGGGAACCCCAGCGCCGTACGCCACCTGGCCACGTACCCCCGTCCGTGTTCGCCGTCGTCTGCTCCACTCAACGCGCGACGGACCACTCGCGTCACTTGCCGCGGGCACCCGCCCCGACGACGCCGTCAGACCCTCGCCACGGCGTGCGTGTACGAGGGCGGCGAGGCGTCCAGCACCCGCTTCAACGACGCGAAGTCCTCAACGCACTTGCCGGTGCCGATCGCCACGCAGTCCAGCGGTTTTTCGGCGGTGATCACCGGCATCTGCAGTTCGGTGCGCAGCCGCTCGTCCAGACCGCGCAGCAGCGCGCCACCGCCGGTGAGCACGATGCCGCGATCCATGATGTCGCCCGCCAGCTCCGGCGGGCACAGGTCGAGGGTGTGGCGCACCGCGTCCATGATCGAGTCCACCGGTTCGCTGATCGCGTGCCGCACCTGGTCGGCGTCGAGGTCCAGGTTCTTCGGCAGCCCGCTGACCTGGTCCCGGCCGCGCACCCGGCAGCGCTCCGCGCTGGGCAGCGTCTGGGTGACCTCCACATCGCCCGCCGGCACGTCGTCGCCCTCGTTCCCCTCGGCGCCCAGCGGGGGGCGTCCGTCGAAGCGCTGGGTCAGTTCCCGGCCCAGCTCCCGGTCCAGTTCCCGGTCGAGTTCCGGGTCCAGCTCCTCGGCAAGGCGGTGCGCCCGCTCCGACCAGGAGCCCGCGGGGGCGGCCGAGCCGATGGCCATCTTGACCTCTTCGGCGGTGCGCTCACCGATGATCAGCGAGTGCTCGCGCCGTACGTACGACATGATCGCGGCGTCGATCGCGTCGCCCGCGATGCGCACCGAGCGGGCCGCCACGATGCCGCCCAGCGAGACCACCGCGACCTCGGTGGTGCCGCCGCCGATGTCCACCACCATGGAGCCTATGGGGTCGCTCACCGGCAGGCCCGCGCCTATGGCCGCCGCCATCGGCTCATCGACCAGATGCACCTGGCGGGCGCCCGCGTTGGTCGCGGCCTCGATGACCGCGCGCCGCTCGACACCGGTGATCCCCGACGGCACGCAGATCACCACCCTGGGGCGTGCGTAACGCCGATTGCCCGTCACCTTGCGGATGAAGTGGGCGAGCATCCGCTCGGCCATCTCGAAGTCGGCTATCACGCCGTCGCGCAGCGGACGGACCGCCACAATGTGCGTCGGTGTTCGGCCGATGGTGGACTTCGCCTCGGTGCCCACGCTGACCACCTCGCCACTGACGGCGTTGACGGCCACCACTGACGGCTCGTTGAGCACGACTCCCTGCCCTCGGACGTACACCAACGTGTTGGCGGTGCCGAGGTCGATACCCATGTCACGACTGGAGAACGTCTTCTTTTGCGCCATAAACACTAATTATTGCCATAGTCGTATTTATCTGCCCCTTGAGCGGCAGTCGGCCCGGCTCCTTACCTCGCCCTTACAGCCAAGCTGTTGAGCCCCTGTCAGAGGCCACTGCTAGCCTCTGGCCGAAGATCTCATTCACGGGGGACAACACCATGAGCCAGCCCTGGCCGCAGCCATCCGGCAACAACCCGTACGCCCAACCGGGTTACGGACAGCAGCCGCAGCCCCAGCCCGGCTACGGATTTCCGCCGGGGCAGCCGCATGCCGCGGCCCCCGGTGGCTATCCGCCGCCCCAGGCACCAGCCCCCGGTGGCTACCCGCCGCCCGCCGGTAATCCCTACGCGGCGCGGCCGGTGCCGCCGGTGGCCGCCATACCGCGGCGCCCGGACACCGTCGGCGCCGGCGTGCTGGCGGGTCTCGGCACGGCGGTGGTCGCCGCGCTGCTGTACGCCGCCATCATCCGGTTCACCAACCACGAGATCGGCTACGTGGCGCTCGTCGTCGGGCTGCTGATCGGCGCCGCGATGGGCAAGGCGGGCGGGCGCAACGCCGCGCTGCCGGTACTCGGCATCGTCTTCTCACTGCTCGCGGTCTGGCTCGGCCAACTCATCGGCATCGCCTGGCTCGCAACCCACCTGGACCCGGGCCTGTCGTTCGTCCACCTGTTCTTCGGCCAGTTCGGTGCGCTGCTCAAGGCGTGGCAGAACGGCCTGGACGCCAAGGACTTCCTGTTCTTCGGCATAGCGGGCCTTGAGGGTTGGGCCGTCACCCGGCGGGTGGGCCGCAACCGCTGAGCCCGGGGGCGCAGACGCAAAAGGGGCGGCCCCGGACTCGCAAGTCCGGGGCCGCCCCTTCTACGCGGTGTCAGCGGTGCGCGACGGCGGGCGCCACGGTGACCTCGACCCGCTGGAACTCCTTGAGCTCCGAGTAGCCGGTGGTCGCCATCGCGCGGCGCAGCGCGCCGAAGAAGTTCATCGAACCGTCCGGGGCGTGCGAGGGGCCGAGCAGGATCTCCTCGGTGGTCCCGGCCGCACCGAGGTTCATCCGCTTGCCGCGCGGCAGTTCCTCGTGCACCGCCTCCATGCCCCAGTGGAAGCCACGGCCCGGAGCGTCGGTGGCGCGCGCCAGCGGCGAGCCCATCATGACCGCGTCCGCACCGCAGGCGAACGCCTTCGGCAGGTCACCGCTGGCCCCGAAGCCGCCGTCCGCGATGACGTGCACGTACCGGCCGCCGGACTCGTCCATGTAGTCCCGGCGGGCCGCCGCCACATCGGCGACCGCGGTCGCCATCGGCACCTGGATGCCCAGCACGTTGCGCGTGGTGTGCGCCGCACCGCCGCCGAAACCGACCAGCACACCCGCGGCACCGGTACGCATCAGGTGCAGCGCGGCGGTGTACGTGGCGCAGCCGCCGACGATCACCGGCACATCCAACTCGTAGATGAACTGCTTGAGGTTCAGCGGCTCGTGCGAGCTCGAAACGTGCTCGGCCGACACCGTGGTGCCGCGGATCACGAACAGGTCAACGCCCGCGTCCACCACGGCCTTGGAGAACTGCGCGGTGCGCTGCGGCGAGAGCGCGGCGGCGGTGACCACGCCCGCGTCGCGCACCTCCTTGATGCGCTGGCCGATCAGGTCCTCGCGGATCGGGGCAGCGTAGATCTCCTGCAACCGCCGGGTCGCCGAGGTGTCGTCCAACTCGGCGATCTCGGCCAGCAGCGGCTCCGGGTCCTCGTACCGCGTCCACAGGCCCTCGAGGTTGAGCACGCCGAGGCCACCGAGGTTGCCGATGCGGATCGCGGTCTCCGGGGAGACCACCGAGTCCATCGGCGCGGCGAGGAACGGCAGCTCAAAGCGGTAGGCGTCGATCTGCCAGGCGATCGAGACCTCCTTGGGGTCCCGGGTGCGCCGACTCGGGACGACGGCGATGTCGTCGAATGCGTAGGCCCTGCGGCCGCGCTTGCCCCGCCCGATCTCGATCTCAGTCACTGTTCGCCTTTCTTCGTGGCCTGCTCGTCCAGTATCCCCGAGACGGCAGGCGTGAGCCCGCGGCCCTTGCGGGACGCGGGCTCGCCGCCGGTCGGACGGGTGTCAGCGCGCGTGGTAGTTCGGCGCCTCGGTGGTCATCTGGATGTCGTGCGGGTGGCTTTCCTTCAGGCCCGCCGCCGTGATGCGCACGAAGCGGCCCTTCTCCTTCAGCTCCGGCACGGTCGCCGCGCCCACGTACCCCATGGACGAGCGCAGGCCGCCGATCAGCTGGTGCGCCACGGCCGCCAGCGGGCCGCGGTAGGGCACCTGGCCCTCGATGCCCTCGGGCACCAGCTTGTCCTCGGAGAGCACGTTGTCCTGGAAGTAGCGGTCCTTGGAGTACGACTTGGCCTGGCCGCGACCCTGCATCGCACCGAGCGAGCCCATGCCGCGGTAGGACTTGAACTGCTTGCCGTTGATGAACAGCAGCTCGCCGGGCGACTCCTCGCACCCGGCCAGCAGGCTGCCCAGCATCACGGTGTCGGCACCGGCCGCGATGGCCTTGGCGATGTCACCGGAGTACTGCAGGCCACCGTCGCCGATCAGCGGAACGCCCGCCGGACCCGCGGCCAGCGACGCCTCGTAGATCGCGGTCACCTGCGGCGCGCCGACACCGGCGACCACGCGGGTGGTGCAGATGGAACCCGGGCCGACGCCGACCTTGATGCCGTCGGCGCCCGCGTCGATCAGCGCCTGGGCGCCGTCCCGGGTGGCGACGTTGCCCGCCACCACCTCGGTGCGCAGGTTGGCCTTCACCTTGGCGACCATGTCGAGGATGCCGCGGCTGTGGCCGTGCGCGCTGTCGATGACCAGGAAGTCGACACCGGCCACCACCAGCGCCTCGGCACGGACGAACGCCTCGTCGCCGACGCCCACCGCGGCGCCGACCAGCAGTCTGCCGTCGGCGTCCTTGGCGGCGTTCGGGTACTGCTCGGCCTTGACGAAGTCCTTGACCGTGATCAGGCCCTTGAGGCGGCCCTGGTCGTCCACCAGTGGCAGCTTCTCGATCTTGTGGCGGCGCAGCAGGTCCATGGCGTCCGTACCGGAGATGCCGACCTTGCCGGTGACCAGCGGCATCGGGGTCATGACCTCGCGCACCTGGCGGCTGCGGTCGGACTCGAAGGCCATGTCGCGGTTGGTGACGATGCCCAGCAGCTTGCCCGCCGCGTCGGTGACCGGCACACCGCTGATCCGGAACTTGGCGCACAGCGCGTCGGCCTCGGCGAGCGTGGCGTCCGGGCGCACCGTGATCGGGTCGGTGACCATGCCGGACTCGGAGCGCTTGACCAGGTCGACCTGGTTGACCTGGTCCTCGATCGACAGGTTCCGGTGCAGTACGCCGACGCCGCCCTGACGCGCCATCGCGATGGCCATCCGGGCCTCGGTCACCTTGTCCATCGCCGCGGACAGCAGCGGGATGTTGACCCTGATGTTCCGGGTGATCCGGGAAGCGGTGCTGACCTGGTTCGGAACCACGTCCGACGCGCCCGGCAGCAGCAGCACGTCGTCGTAGGTGAGCCCGAGGTAGCCGAATTTCTCGGCGATCTTCTCGGCCACTCCGTCGGCGTTCGCAGTCATGACACCTTCCCCAATGCTCTTGCCCGGCGTGGCATCCCATGCTACTGGGGTTCGCGACCATTCCCGTCCGGCTGCTTTCGGCCTGATCCGGCGGCCCGTCCCTCCGCTGTGTGCTGTCCCCCGAACGTGATGTTCCGGGGCCCTGATGTGCCCGGTCCGCCGTGCGTCCGGAACGCCGCTATGCCGTGAGTCCTCTGGCGCCGTCGGCCCGCATCGCCTCCGCCTGCTCGGCGAGCGCCCGCAGCCTGCTCAGTGCTCGGTGCTGGGCGACCCGTACCGCGCCCGGCGACATGCCCAGCATCTGCCCGGTCTCCTCCGCAGTCAGCCCGACGGCGACCCGCAGCAGCACGAGTTCGCGCTGGGTCGCGGGCAGATTCGCCAGCAGCGCCTTCGCCCACTCGGCGTCGCTGCTGAGCAGCGCGCGCTCCTCCGGGCCGAGCGAGTCGTCGGGGGTCTCCGGCAGGTCCTCTGACGGGACCGCGGTCGAGCCCGGACCGCGCATGGCCGACCGCTGGAGGTCGGCGACCTTGTGCGAGGCGATGGCGAAGACGAACGCCTCGAAGGGGCGGCCCTGGTCGCGATAGCGCGGCAGCGCGCACAGCACGGCCAGGCAGACCTCCTGCGCGAGGTCGTCCACGAAGTGCCGGGCGTCACCGGGCAGCCGGGACAGCCGGGTGCGGCAGTAGCGCAGCGCCAGCGGATGGACGTGCGCCAGCAGGTCGTGCGTGGCCTGTTCGTCGCCTTCGGCGGCACGCCGTACCAGGGCACCGATGCTTCCCGCGGCCATCCGGGACCCCCTCTGCTCGTCGGCCGCCTTGTCGCGCATCGGTCCATGGTGCCCTGCCGCCGCCGCGTTCGGGGCACCGCGTCCTGGGTCGTGCGCCGGAGCGTCCTCCACCGGGGCGCCCGAATCGGCCGGTGGGACGGTCGAGTTGTGCGCCGCGGCGCCGCCCTCGCCGGGCGGCGGAACGTGAGGCGGAACACCCTGGGCGCGCGGGGCGTCATCGCCGCCCGGCGGCGTCTGGTGCGCGGGCGCGTCGACGTCCTGGGGTGATGCGCCCGCTGCCGTGATGTCGCGCACCCCGTTTCCCTCCCGCGCGCCCTTGCCCTGTAGTGCCGACGACTCAAGTGCCGTGCCCGCCGTGTGGAGCGCCGAATCCTGGCCGCTCCGCTCACCTCTGGCCTCCGGCAAGGGTGCCACCATCACCGCGACCCCTGGCGGAACCGACGCACACTGCCCCGCCCATCCGTCGCCCACCACCACTGCCGGAGGCGCTCCGCGCAGCCCCGCTCGCCGGTCCCCGAGGAAGTCCATACCCCAAGGATGCGTCCTCGCGCGGGCATCCGGAACTTCATGCCGCGGTCCATACCGTGACCGGTCGCCGATGCCGCGCCCGGACCGGGCCCTCCGCGGGGTGGTCCGGATGGGCGCGGCCCGGTGCGGGACGGTCGGCCGGGGTGCGCGGCGGCTCGGCGGAGGGTCGGGTTCCGGCGGGGTGGTCGCCCCCGTTGGCGGCGCACGGCGCGGGCCTCAGCGCACCAGGCCCCAGCGGAATCCGAGTGCCACCGCGTGCGCCCGGTCGGACGCTCCCAGCTTCTTGAACAGGCGCCGCGCGTGCGTCTTGACCGTGTCCTCGGACAGGAACAGCTCGCGGCCGATCTCCGCGTTGGAGCGGCCGTGGCTCATGCCCTCCAGCACCTGGATCTCCCGCGCGGTCAGCGTGGGCGCGGCGCCCATCTCAGCCGAGCGCAGTCTGCGCGGCGCCAGCCGCCATGTCGGGTCGGCCAGCGCCTGCGTGACGGTGGCCCGCAACTCGGCACGCGAGGCGTCCTTGTGCAGATAACCGCGGGCACCCGCGGCGACCGCGAGCGCCACTCCGTCGAGGTCCTCCGCGACGGTCAGCATGATGATGCGCGCGCCGGGGTCCGCGGACAGCAGCCGACGCACGGTTTCGACACCACCGAGGCCGGGCATCCGGACATCCATAAGGATGAGGTCGGAACGGTCGGCGCCCCAGCGGCGGAGGACTTCCTCGCCGTTGGCCGCCGTCGTCACGCGCTCGACGCCGGGCACGGTCGCGACCGCACGGCGAAGCGCTTCTCGGGCGAGCGGGGAGTCGTCGCAGACGAGGACGGATGTCATGACCGCCCTCCGTAGCTGATCCGCGTCACGTTGAGCCTCCAGGCTGGTACGAATCGTCACCGGTGGGCTGACGGCGTCGGGCACTTGCCCGATTGCCTCGCCGTCCAACCACCTCCGCACTCTCAACGACGCTCACTCGAAAGAGTTACGGAGTCTGGCAGCCGTCCTCGATACTCTACGTGATCGCCGCAACACGGATCGGCGACAGCGCTCACCAACCGTTGCATCACGCCCACCGGCGGAGCGCTACAGGCGCGTGCGGCGGACGCACCCGCGCCGGTTCCGCCGACCGCGCCCGCCCGCCGGACACTCCCGGGCGCCGCGGATGCCGCGCACCCCGGACGGGGGAACGGCCCGAAGGCCGACGTCCAGCCCGACACCTGGGGCAAGTGCCGGATTTTGAACTATTTGGCGGCTTTTTTTACCAGATGGGGATGTTGAGACTAGATTGGCAATCAGTCATATTTACATCCAGTTACACGGTGAATGTGTCCGGATGAGCACGGCCGCGGGCCGCACGTCCCGTAGGCAGACCTTCCGAGGGGATGAGCGATGGCAGATTTCTCCCGACTCCCTGGCCCCAATGCCGATCTATGGGACTGGCAACTGGTGGCCGCCTGCCGCGGCGTCGACAGCTCGCTGTTCTTCCACCCTGAGGGCGAGCGGGGCGCTGCCCGCAGCTCCCGCGAGGCCGCCGCCAAGGAGGTGTGCATGCGCTGCCCGGTCCGCGCGGCGTGTGCGGCCCATGCGCTGGCGGTGCGTGAGCCGTACGGCGTCTGGGGCGGGCTCACCGAGGACGAGCGCGAGGAGATGATGGGCCGTTCGCGGAACCGGCTGATCAGCAGTCCCAGCAACTGAAGGAACGCTTCTGCGTCCCGCTGCCGGACCTCCCTCCACGGGACGGCTACCCGCGGGACCAGCCGAACAAGGCGCGCCGCACCGCGCGTTGGGTTTCCGTATGCGCCGGAAGGCACGGCCCGCGCGACGGCCGTTTGCACCGTTCGAGCGATCCCGACGGGTGCGTGCGCCGAATGGCCTAACAGTCCGACGCAACAGAACCACCCGTGCGGCGGCTCCCCATCACCCGTTCGGATCAACCGGCCGGGGCTCATCGCGGGACGGCGGCGCTCCCGCCGGTCACAGAGCGGCCAGGGCGCGGGCGGCCGCGGTCTCCAGATGCGTGAGCATCGCGTTCACCGCGGGCACGTGCTCCAGGTCGGGCAGCGTCAGGGCGACGACCTCACGGCGCACCGCCGGGGCCGTCTCGACCACCGCGATCCCCTTGGGGCGTACCGACTGCAGTGCGAGCTCCGGCAGCATCGCGACGCCGAGGCCGGCACCGACCAGACCCGCGACGGCCGGGTAGTCGTCGGTGGCGAAGTCGATCCGGGGGGTGAAACCCGCGTCCTCGCACACCTCCACCAAGTGGCGGCGGCAGCGCGGGCAGCCCGCGATCCACTGCTCGTCGGCGAGCTGGGCGATCTCCACCGGGCCGCGCTCGGCGGCCGCCCGCGCCAGCCGGTGCCCGGTGGGCACCAGGCCTACCAGACGGTCGGTGAGCAGCGGCCGCACCACCAGGTCGCCCCACTCCGTCTCGGCGGGCTCGGCGGGCACGTCGAGGTAGCGGAAGGCGAGGGCCACCTCGCAGTCGCCGCCACGCACCATCTCGACGGACTGCGGCGGCTCGGCCTCCTCGAGCGAGACCTGCGTCCCGGGGTGCGCGGTGCGCATCTCCGCCACGGCGGCGGGCACGATCGTCGAGCTGCCCGAGGGGAACGAGACCATCCGCACCCGCCCGGCGCGCAGCCCGGCGATGGCGGCGACCTCCTCCTCGGCCGCGGTGAGCCCGGCGAGGATCCCGGCGGCGTGCCGGGTGAGCGCCTCGCCCGCCTCCGTCAGCCGCATCTCCCGGCCGGCGCGGATGAGCAGCGGCGTGCCCGCGGACTGCTCCAGCGCCTTCATCTGCTGGCTCACCGCGGGCTGGGTGCAGCCGAGTTCACGCGCGGCGGCGGAGAAGGAACCGCTTCGGGAAACCGCGCGCAGTACCCGGAGATGGCGTGCTTCGATCACGCTCCAACCATAAGACGCCCTTAGGGGTGAATGTCAATTTTCGGCATGGACTTTGAGGTCGGCGGCGGGCACTCTGGTGTTCGAGGGAGGGCATCATGAGTCACACGGACAACGACAGCAGGGGCACGGCGAACGGCCTGACCAGCCTGGCGGAGGCCGAGTTCGCGCCGCGCACCACGTATCTCAACACCGCGTCCAGCGGCCTCGGCCCGGCGAGGGCGGCGGAGGCGGTCCAGCGCGCCGCGCGGGCCTGGCCCACCGGGGACTTCTCCGACTACGACCCGGCGGTGGCCGCGTCCCGAGCGGCGTTCGCGCGCATCGCGGGGGTTCCCCCGGAGCGGGTCGCCGAGGGCGCCTCGGTCTCGGTGTACGCGGGGCTGATCGCGGCCGGTCTGCCGTCGGGCGCCGAAGTCCTGGTCGCCGAGGGCGACTTCAGCTCCCTGGTCAATCCGTTCGCGGTCCGCGCCGACCTCAAGCTGCACACCGCGCCGCTGGAGCGGATGGCCGAGGAGATCGGCCCGGGCACGGCGCTGGTGGCCGTCAGCTCGGTCCAGTCGGCCGACGGCCGGCTCGCCGACCTCGACGCGATACGGACCGCGGCCGCCGCGCACGGCGCCCGCACCCTGGTCGACGCCACGCAGTCGGCGGGCTGGCTGCCGCTGCGCGCCGGCGACTTCGACTATGTGGTGTGCGCGGGCTTCAAGTGGCTGCTCGCTCCGCGGGGCGTGTGCTTCCTGGCGATAGGCGAGTCCGCGGCCGCCGAGTTGCCGCCCGCCTTCGCGGGGTGGCTGGCGGGCGAGGAGCCGTGGGAGTCCTGCTACGGGCCGATCGCCCAACTCGCCACCTCTGCACGGCGGTTCGACCACTCCCCGGCGTACCTGTGCTACATCGGCGCCGCCGCGTCACTGGCGTTGATCGAGGAGACCGGCGTCGAGACGATCCACGCGCACAACCTGGCGCTGGCCGACCGGTTCACCGTGGGCCTCGCCGAGTTGGGGTACCAGGCGGTGGGCACCGGTGGCTCCGCCATCGTCTCCGTGCCCGGCCTGGGAGCGGCGGCGGAGCGACTGGAGCGCGCCGGTATCCAGGTATCGGCGCGGGCGGGGAACCTGCGCGCGTCCTTCCATCTGTACAACTCGGCCCAGGACGTGGACCGGATACTCGACGCCCTGCCGGCGCCCGGCCACTAGTCCCGCGGGGGACGCGTAATGCTGTCGCCTCCAGTGGTCTTCGCCCGTAGCGTCGGAGCATGAGGCTGCTGTCGGTGAACATCGGGGTGGAGCGCTCCAACCCGTGGAAGAAGAACGCGACGGGCACCGGGATCGACAAGCGACCGGTCGAGGGTGCGGTCGAGGTCCGGGCGCCCGGACCGAAGGGCACCGGTGCGGTCGGGCTGGCGGGCGACCGGGTGCACGACGTGAAGAACCACGGCGGGGACGACCAGGCCGTGTACGCCTATGCGAGGGAGGATCTGGATGACTGGGAGACGATAGTCGGCCGGGAACTGCCCAACGGTGCCTTCGGGGAGAACCTGACCACCACCGGCCTGGACGTCAACGACGCGCTGATCGGGGAGCGTTGGCGCATCGGCCCCGACGTACTGCTCGAAGTCTCCTGCCCGCGCATCCCGTGTTCCACGTTCCAGGGCTGGCTGGACCGTCCTGGCTGGATCAGGCAGTTCACCGTCGCCGCGCTGCCCGGACCGTATCTGCGGGTGGTCCAGCCTGGCGAGATCCGGGCCGGGGACCCCATCGTGATCGAGTCCCGGCCATCCCACCGGGTGACCGTCTCGCTCACCTTTCGGGCGATGACGGGGCAACCGCAGCTGTTGCCAAGGCTGTTGGAGGCAGAGGCGCTTCCCGACGAGATCAAGGAGGTCGCCCGAAGGAGGACGAGCTGAAGCGGTGGCGGAGGCCCTAGCCTCGCTTCATGACCACTTCACTGATCACGGGAGCGACGGCGGGCCTCGGTGCCGCCTTCGCACGGCGGCTGGCGGACGACGGGCATGACCTGGTCCTGGTGGCGCGCGACGGCAAACGGCTGGAGGACAGCGCGCAGGAACTGCGCAAGCGCCATGGCGTGCGGGTTCAGGTGCTGGTCGCCGACCTGTCCACCGAGGAGGGTGTCACGGCGGTGGAGTCACGGCTCGCCGACCGGTCCGAGCCGGTTGACGTGCTGGTGAACAACGCGGGCTTCGGCAACCGCGAGGCGTTCCTGAACGCACCGGTGGCCGAGGAGTTGACGATGCTCAAGGTGCACTGCGAGGCGGTGCTGCGGCTCACCTACGCGGCGGCGGAGGCGATGCGGGAGCGCGGCCGGGGCTTCGTCATCAACGTGGCATCGGTGGCGGCGTTCCTGCCACGCGGTACGTACGCGGCGAGCAAGGCGTGGGTGGTTCGGTTCACCCAGGGTGTGGCCCGTGAACTCGCGGGCAGCGGTGTGCGGTTGATGGCGCTGTGCCCGGGGTTCGTGCGCACGGAGTTCCACCAGCGGGCCGGTATGGACGCCAGCGGCATCCCCGACTGGGCCTGGCTGGACGCGGACAAGGTGGTGGCCGCGGCCATCCGCGACCTGGCGGTGGGCAAGGTGGTGAGCGTGCCCGACGTGCGGTACAAGGCGGTCGTCGGGCTGGCGAAGGTCGTACCGAGCGGGGTGTTCGCCCGGGTCTCCACGAAGGCGGGGCGGCGCTTCGGCCCCCGCTGAGCGTCAGCCCGGCCGGCAACGCACGAGGCCCCGGGCCCACCGCTCGGCGGTGGGGACCCGGGACCTTCGTGGAACTACGCGCTACCCAGCTCAGTGGGCGTGGCCGTGGCCGTGGCCGTGACCGGCCTCGGCGGGCTCCTCTTCCTTCTTCTCCACGACCAGGGTCTCGGTCGTGAGCAGCAGGGAGGCGATGGACGCGGCGTTCTCCAGCGCGGAACGGGTGACCTTCACCGGGTCGATGACACCGGCCTTGACCAGGTCGCCGTACTCGCCGGTGGCGGCGTTGAAGCCGTGGCCCTTCTCCAGCTCGGCCACCTTGGAGGTGATCACGTAGCCCTCAAGGCCGGCGTTCTCGGCGATCCAGCGCAGCGGCTCGACCACGGCCTTGCGCACGACCGCGACACCGGTGGCCTCGTCGCCCGCCTTGCCCAGCGAGTCGCCGAGCACCTTGGAGGCGTGCACCAGCGCCGAGCCACCACCGGAGACGATGCCCTCCTCGACCGCGGCGCGGGTCGCGGAGATGGCGTCCTCCAGACGGTGCTTGCGCTCCTTCAGCTCGACCTCGGTGGCCGCGCCGACGCGGATCACGCAGACGCCACCGGCCAGCTTGGCGAGGCGCTCCTGGAGCTTCTCGCGGTCCCAGTCGGAGTCGGTGGCGGCGATCTCGGCCTTGATCTGGTTGATCCGGCCCTCCAGCTCGGCCTTGTCACCGGCGCCGTCGACGATGGTGGTGTCGTCCTTGGTGACGGTCACCCGGCGGGCGGTGCCCAGTACGTCCAGGCCGACCTGGTCGAGCTTGAGGCCGACCTCCTCGGCGACCACGGTGGCGCCGGTGAGCACCGCCATGTCGCCGAGCATCGCCTTGCGGCGGTCGCCGAAGCCGGGCGCCTTGACCGCGACCGCGTTGAAGGTGCCGCGGATCTTGTTGACGACCAGGGTGGAGAGCGCCTCGCCCTCGACGTCCTCGGCGATGATCAGCAGCGGCTTGCTGGCGCCCGCCTGAATGATCTTCTCCAGCAGCGGCAGCAGGTCCTGGATCGAGGAGATCTTGCCCTGGTGGATCAGGATGTACGGGTCCTCGAGGACCGCTTCCATCCGCTCCTGGTCGGTGACGAAGTAGGGCGAGAGGTAGCCCTTGTCGAAGGCCATGCCCTCGGTGAAGTCCAGCTCCAGACCGAAGGTGTTGGACTCCTCGACGGTGATGACACCGTCCTTGCCGACCTTGTCCATCGCCTCGGCGATCAGCTCGCCGACCTGCTTGTCCTGAGCGGACAGCGCGGCGACGGCGGCGATGTCGGTCTTGGAGTCGATCGGCCGGGCGGTGGCCAGCAGGTCCTCGGAGATGGCCTTCACCGCGGCGTCGATACCGCGCTTCAGGGCGGCCGGGGAGGCACCGGCGGCGACGTTGCGCAGACCCTCGCGGACAAGCGCCTGGGCCAGCACGGTGGCGGTGGTGGTGCCGTCACCCGCGATGTCGTTGGTCTTGGTCGCCACCTCCTTGACCAGCTGGGCGCCCAGGTTCTCGTACGCGTCCTCGATCTCGACCTCGCGGGCGATGGTGACGCCGTCGTTGGTGATGGTCGGAGCGCCGAACTTCTTGTCGATGACGACGTTGCGACCCTTGGGGCCGATGGTCACCTTGACGGTGTCGGCAAGCTTGTTGACGCCGCGCTCAAGAGCGCGACGGGCGTCCTCGTCGAACTTCAGGATCTTGGCCATACCTGCGTACTACCTCGTCTATTCCTCGTCAGAGACCGCGCCCCGGGCCCCGGTCCAACGGACGCGGAAAACCCGGGGCGGGATCACGGCTGCGTGTAGTGGAGCCGGTCGGCACGCCCCCTCGGGCGCGCCTTGATTACTTCTCGACGATCGCGAGGACGTCGCGGGCCGAGAGGACGAGGTACTCCTCGTTGTTGTACTTGACCTCGGTGCCGCCGTACTTGCTGTACAGCACGACGTCGCCGACCTTGACGTCGAGCTCGACGCGCTTGCCGTCCTCGAAGCGACCCGGGCCGATGGCGAGGACGACGCCCTCCTGGGGCTTCTCCTTCGCAGTGTCCGGGATGACCAGGCCCGAGGCCGTGGTCTGCTCGGCGTCGAGCGGCTGGACCACGATGCGGTCCTCGAGCGGCTTGATGGCAACCTTGCTGGCGGTCGTCACGATCCGACCTCCCCCTTCGGAGAGTTCACAGGAGTGTGTGTCTTGGGGTGGCGACCTGGTAGATCCGTCGTCGCGGGTGCCGGACCTGCCTCGTCGCTGTTGGCACTCTGCGGTGCGGAGTGCCAGAGCCGAGCCTAGAACTCCGTTAGCACTCGGTCAAGCGGAGTGCCAGCGCGCCGGGGTGCGCCGCCGCGGGCTTCCCTCCTCACGGGGGCGGGTACCCACTCCCCGTTCGGACCGCCAACCCCGGAGCACGAGAATGGTGCTGTGGATGTTGACGGCTTCTCCTCTCTTCTCGCGCCCGACGGCCAGGCCTTGCTCGACCAGTTGCGCGGGTTCGACCCCGCGGACGAGATCGCGATCGTGACGCGGTTGCGGCGGGCGTACCCGGCGGAGATCGTGGGGGCGGCGCTGACGCAGGCGCGCTTGCGGGGGCGGGCGGAGGCCAAGTTCGGGGCGGACGCGCACCGGATGTACTTCACCCCGGACGGCGTCGAGCAGGCGACGCGGACCGTGGTGGCGGAGCACCGGGCGGCACGGTTCGCCGGGCTGGGGACACGGCGGGTGGCCGACCTGTGCTGCGGGATCGGCGGCGACGCGATCGCCCTCGCCCGCAAGGGGATCGAGGTGCTCGCCGTGGACCGCTCACCGCTGACCTGCGCGGTCGCCCAGGCCAACGCGCGCGCCCTGGGCCTGGACGGACTGATCGAGGTGCGCCGGGCGGATGTCGCCGAGGTGGCGACGGACGGGTACGACGCGGTCTTCGTCGACCCGGCCCGCCGCGGCGGCCGTGGCCGGGTGTTCGACCCCGAGGCGTACTCGCCCCCGCTGTCCTGGGCGGTGGCCGCCGCCCGCAAGGCCCCGCACGCAGCGCTCAAGGTCGCCCCCGGCATCCCGCACGACGCGGTACCGGAGGACGCCGAGGCCGAGTGGGTCTCGGACCGGGGAGACGTCAAGGAGGCCGTGCTGTGGTTCGGCACCGGACCCGGCGCCCGGCGCGCCACCCTGCTGCCCGACGGCGCCGCGCTGACCGGCGGCGGCCTGCCGGCACCGCGGGTGGGGCCGGTCGGACGGTACCTCTACGAGCCGGACGGCGCGGTGATCCGCGCCCACCTCGTGGCGGAGGTCGCGGCGGAACTCGGCGGCCGACTCATCGACGAGACGATCGCCTACATCACCGCGGACGAGCTGCGCCCCACCCCGTACGCCACCGCCTACGAGATCACCGACACGCTGCCGTTCAACCTCAAGAGGCTCAAGGCGCTGCTGCGGGAGCGCGAGGTCGGCACGCTCACCGTCAAGAAGCGCGGCTCGGCCGTCGAACCGGAGGAGCTGCGCAGGCGGCTCAAGCCGCAGGGGCCGAACTCGGCGACGGTACTGCTCACCAGGGTGGCCGGAGCGCCGGCCATGCTCATCGGCGCACCCGCCTGACGGCCGTCAACCGTCCTTGGAGTCACCGGAGTCGGTGAGGCGGTCCAGTTCCGTACGCATCCGGGTGGCGGCCTGCTCCGCCGCGTCGGCGAGCGAGGCGAGGACATCACCGTTGACGGCGTAGGAGATGGTCTCAAGGCCGGACTCGGAAGGGCGTCCGGTGGGGCCGAGGTGCGCGGAGCGCAGATGGTACGCGGTCTGACCGGCGGCGGTGATCATGGCGGTGAGGAACTCCCGGGTGGCGACCAGCAGTTCGTGCTGCGGACGCCCGTCGCCCTCCGTGCCGAACAGTGCCCGGACGTACTCCGCGGCCAGCCCCAGGTGGGTGATCAGGTGCTCGTGGACCGGGAGATGGCGGTGCTCGGGATAGTCGTGCACGTTCTGCACACCGCGCGCCAGGACCGCCGGGCCCCCGTAGACCAGCTGCGGATCGGCGGCCGTCTCACGGAACGGGGCCACGGCGGCGGCCAGCAACGTGGCGTGCTGGAAGGCGAGGTCGGCCGCCGGATCGTCGGCGCGCTCGGGACTGCGGCCGAGGACGACCAAGGCCGCGGCCACGGAGTCCGCGCGCTGGCGCAGTCTCCTTCGGCCGCTCTCCGGCTCCTCCAAAGGGCACCCCCTCGCATCGGCGACGCCCGTCAGACTACGAACCGGCACCCCACCCAAGGGATATGGTCGCGGCCAATCCCACCTATACGAGGGAACCTGTCGAAGGCCGCCCGCTCAGCCGCCGACCGACTCGAACCGCCAGCGGTGCACCGCGCGGCGCACCAAATCCGCTGGTGGATCCGGGAGTTCCGGAACCTCGGCGCGGTATCCGCCCTCCCACCAGGTGATCACGAGCACCCGGTCCTCGGGCGCGGTGAGGACCTCGCGGCGCAGCGGTTGACGCTCACCGTCGGGCTTCAGCTCCCGTACCCACGCCAGGAGGTCGGCGCCGCGCCCCGATACGGCGCGCGCCTCCCACATCAACGCGACGGTCGGCATCACGCGGCGTGGTGCTGGCCGGGGACATGCGGTTCGGTCACCGGGAGCGAGGAGTCGGCGGGCAGCTCCCAGTCCGAGGCGGCCCGGCCGCGCGCCACCATCTCGGCGCCCAGCGCGGCCACCATCGCGCCGTTGTCGGTGCACAACTTCGGTCGCGGCACCCGCAGTTCGATCCCGGCCGCCGCACACCGCTCCTCGGCCATCGCCCGCAGCCGCGAGTTGGCCGCGACACCGCCGCCCAGCATCAGGTGCTCCACCCCGTGGTCCTTGCAGGCGCGGACCGCCTTGCGGGTCAGCACGTCGGTCACCGCCTCCTGGAACGACGCCGCGACGTCCGCCACCGGCACCGTCTCGCCCGCGGCCCGCCTGGCCTCGATCCACCGGGCCACCGCGGTCTTCAGCCCCGAGAAGGAGAAGTCGTACAGCGGGTCGCGCGGCCCGGTCAGCCCCCGCGGGAAGCGGATCGCGTCGGGGTCGCCCTCGCGCGCGTAGCGGTCGATCACCGGACCGCCGGGGAAGCCCAGCCCCAGCACACGGGCGACCTTGTCGAACGCCTCGCCCGCCGCGTCGTCGATGGTCGAGCCGAGCGGGCGCACGTCCGCGGTGATGTCGGGGGCCAGCAGCAGCGAGGAGTGGCCGCCGGAGACCAGCAGCGCCATCGTCGGCTCGGGCAGCGCGCCGTGCTCCAACTGGTCCACGCAGATGTGCGAGGCCAGGTGGTTGACGCCGTACAGCGGCTTGCCCAGCGCGTAGGCGTACGCCTTCGCCGCCGAGACGCCGACCAGCAGCGCTCCGGCCAGCCCCGGGCCCGCGGTCACCGCGATGCCGTCCAGGTCGCGGGCGGTGACACCGGCGTCCTTGAGCGCCCGCTGGATGGTCGGGACCATCGCCTCCAGGTGCGCCCGGCTCGCGACCTCCGGCACCACGCCGCCGAACCTGGCGTGTTCGTCCACGCTGGACGCGACCGCGTCGGCCAGCAGCGTGTGGCCGCGGACCACGCCCACGCCGGTCTCGTCGCAGGAGGTCTCGATGCCCAGGACGAGGGGTTCGTCAGCCATGGATCAGTCCTTGCAGGGGTACGGATGAGGGGTCGGTCAGTCGCATGACGAGGGCGTCCACGTTGCCCGGCTGGTAGTAGCCGCGCCGGAACCCGATCGGCTCGAAGCCGAAGCGCTCGTAGAGGCGTTGGGCGCGGGCGTTGTCGACCCGCACCTCCAGGAGTACCTCTCGGCACTCCATGGCGGTGGCCCGGCGCAGCAGGTCGCCGAGCAGCCGGGCGCCGAGTCCGCTGCCCCAGTGGTCGGTGGCGACCGCGATGGTCTGTACGTCACCGGTCCCGGCCACCGCGGCGAGACCGGCGTAGCCGACGATCCGGCCGCCGTCCTCGGCCACCACGTAGTAGCGGGTCGCCTCCCGGTGCCGGACTCCGGCCAGTTCGGACCAGAACATGCCGCGCGACCAGGCGTCCTCCGGGAACAGCGCTTCCTCAAGCGCCATCACCGGCTCGATGTCCCACCAGCGCATCTCGCGCAGCGCGGCGGTCATTTCGGCATGACCGCCTTGTACCCGGCGGGCACCTGGGCGTCCGGCCGCCGCAGGTACAGCGGCAGCGGAGGCAGGAAGTCCGCGCCGCTCGCCAGCCGTTCGGCGGCCAGCGCGGCCAGCGCCGCGGCCGACTGGTTCTGCGGGGCGTGCGCACGGGCACCGGTGAAGACCTGCGGGTAGAGCACGGCGCCCGCGCCGACCGCCGGGAGCCCCGCCACCTCGTCGGCGATGTCCGCCGGGCGGTCCACCGCCGGGTCGCTGGTACGGGTACGGGGGTCGGTGTACCGCGCCCAGTACACCTCCTTGCGGCGGGCGTCGGTCGCCACGACGAACGGCCCGTCCAGGTCGCCCATCCGCCCGGCGGCGTACGCGATGCCGTCGAGCGTGCAGACGCCGTACACGGGGATGCCCAGCGCGTCGCCGAAGGCGGCGGCGGTCACCAGGCCGACCCGCAGTCCGGTGTACGGGCCGGGGCCCACGCCGACCACGATGCCGGTCACCGCGTCCAGCTTGATGCCCGCCTCGCTCAGCACCGTGTCCACCGCGGGGAGCAGCAACTCGCCGTGGCGGCGGGCGTCGACCTGGGTCGACTCGGCGCGCACGGCGGTGCCGTCGTGGACGGCGGCGGTGATGGCGGGGGTGGCGGTGTCGAAGGCGAGTAGCACGGTAGACAGCCTACGGCGCGTTTCGGGGGTCTTAATTTGGGTTCCGGCGCACTGTGGCCGGCGGTGGGGGAATTCCCACCCGCACGCGCGCAGCCGCGAACAGGTGCCCGGGTGGGAAAAACCCGAACGCCAACGGGTCAGTGACCCGGTGCTAACGTCTCCCCATGGCAAGGATTGCCTCCGGCACGATCGTCACCGGCCTCACCGCCGCCGCGCTAGCGGCCATCGGCGTACTCGCCTGGCAGGCGTCCGCCGCGCCCGACCACACCGGCCGGTCGCACACCGCGCCCAGCGCCTCCGCCCGTCCGAGCACGGCTCCTTCGACGGCGCCCTCCCCCGAGCCGATCGCGCTGCCCCCCGCCTCCGGGCACGGCAAGCGCATCGTGTACTCCCTGGCGCAGCGCCGGGTGTGGCTGGTGTCCGCCGACGACCAGGTGGAGCGCGGCTTCACGGTCACTCCCGGCTCGGTCTCCCCGAACCCGGGCACGTACACGGTGACCTCCCGCTCCGAGCGGGTCACCGGCACGGACGGGGTGCCGATCGAGCATGTGGTGCGGTTCGCCGTGGTGCGGGGTACGACGATCGGCTTCTCCGCCGCGGTGGACGGCTCCGCGCCGTCCCCGCAGACCGCCAAGAAGACCGGCGGGGTGCGGGAGAAGGCCGCGGACGGCACCGCGATGTGGCAGTTCGCGCTGATCGGCGCGAAGGTGATCGTCGTCCCCTGAGTCCCCCGGGCGCTGCGCCGGACTAGGCGGCGTCCTGGTCCCGCTCGGCGTCCTCGGGGTCGTCCTCCGGCGCCCGGGGCGGGGTGCAGACCGCCTGCGCGGCGGCGCTCGCGGCCAGCAGCGCACTCATCGGCGGCATCGGTGTCTCGTCCCGGTAATCACGCGATTCCGGGGAAACCTCTGCACGACCGTCGGCCGACATGTCGCCTCCCGGGCCAGAACTTAGGCAGGCCTAACCAACCTCTGACCTCAAGCACACCATGCCCGGCGGCCCCCGCGCAACATCTTCCCGACGTCCTGTCGGAATACTGTCGCGAAAGACCGCGGGTACGGACAGCGGTGGGAAGGCGCCGGTTAGCCGAGCTCCGTCAGCGGAGCGTCCGTCCAGCGCTCCCCCACCCCGGTGATCACGACCTCCCGCACATCGTGCGCCTCGTCGCCGGTACCGCGGTGGATGGCGACGTGCAGCCGGTCCTCGGACAGGTCCTCGACCTTGCCCTCGCCCCACTCCACGACGACCACCGACTCCGTCAGCGACACATCGAGGTCGAGGTCCTCCATCTCGTCCAGCCCGCCGCCCAGCCGGTACGCGTCCACATGGACCAGCGCCGGGCCTCCGGTCAGCGAGGGGTGGACCCGTGCGATCACGAACGTCGGTGAGGTGACCGCGCCCCGCACGCCGAGTCCCTCACCCAGGCCGCGGGTCAGCGTGGTCTTCCCTGCGCCCAGCTCGCCGCTGAGCAGCACCAGATCACCCGGCCGAAGCAGCGCGGCCAGCCGACGGCCCAGCTCCCGCATGCGGTCGGCGGTCTCCACGGTGATCCGCGCCCGTACGTCCAAGTCCTGCGTCGTACCCATGGGTGTCGATGCTACGCAAGACCGGAGGCCCGCGGCGCCGCTACGCCCGAGCGGCCTGCGTCACCTCATGGCCGGAGGCCAGCTCGCGCACCGCGTCCGGCAGCGGCGCCCGTACCGCGTCCGCGGCGCGCGCCAGCAGCGCGGCGAGATGGGCGTTGACCACCTCCGGGTGCTCCAGCATCACCAGGTGACCCGCGGCGGGAACGATGACGAGTTCGGCGCTCGGCAGCCGCTCGGCGATCGCCGCACTGTGGTCGCTGGGCGTCAGCAGGTCCTTGTCGCCCGCCATCACCAGCGCCGGACGGCCGTCCAGGACGACCAGCGACTCCGCCTTCTCGTGCTCGGTGAACGCCGGATAGAACTCGGCGACCACGTCGATGGGCGTTGACTCGATCATGCGCTCGGCGAGCCGGGCGACCGCCGGGTCGACTTCCGAGCCGAACGAGTAGCGCTTGACGATCCCGGCGAACAGGTCGGCGGTGGCCCGCCTGCCGCGCTCGACCAGCGTCGCCTGGCTGCCCAGCGCCCTCAGCACGCTCGGCGCCAGCACACGGAACGCCCGGGCGCCCATCGCGGGCAGTCCCAGCGACACCGCCGACAGCTTGCCCGCCGACGTGCCCACGAAGAACACGCCCGCGACGCGCTCCCGCACCAGTTCCGGGAACTGCGCGGCGAACGCCATCACCGTCATGCCGCCCATCGAGTGCCCGGCCAGCACCAGCGGCCCCTCGGGCGCGGCGGCGTCGATCACCGCCTTGAGATCACGGCCGAGCTGGTCGATGGTGGCGGGCTCGCCGTCCCGCTGGGCGTGGCCGCGCGCGGAGCGGCCGTGGCTGCGCTGGTCCCAGTAGACCGCCCGGACCTTGCCGCGCAGCGCCAGCCGCTGGAAGTGCCAGGCGTCCTGGCTCAGGCAGTAGCCGTGGCTGAAGACGACGGTCAGCGGCGCGGTCCCGTTGCGGCGGAACAGGCCCGGCCGCCCGCGCCCGTCCGGCTCGGGCTCCTCGACCTCGTAGCGCAGCGCGGTGCCGTCCTCGGCGTACGCCACGCCCGGAGTGCCGCGCAGCGTGCCGAACGGGCCGGTGGCGTCCAGCGCCAGGCGCGCCTTGCTGCGTATGGCACGGCCCACGGTCATCCGCTCTATGGCGACGCCCGCGGCGGCGCCCGCCGCGAGCACCCCGATCGCCGCGCCGACCAGCCCGGCGGACCTGCCCGCGGACTTCAGCCCACCACCACTGCCACTGCTGTCAGTCATCGTGGATCAGATACCCCCCGTGACGGCCTGGCTCCCACTTCCGTCGTCATCCGTGTGCAGATGGACCCGCGGCACCCGCGCGCCGATCCGGGTGACGATCTCGTACGCGATGGTGCCGCACGCCCGCGCCCAGTCCTCGACCGTCGGCTCGCCCTGGTCGCCCGGCCCGAACAGCACCGCCGGATCGCCCACCTGGGCGCTGTCGCCGCCGAGGTCCACCACGAACTGGTCCATGGCGACCCGCCCGGCCACCGTGCGCCACTTGCCCGCGACCAGCACCGGACCGGTGTTGGAGGCGTGCCGCGGAATGCCGTCCGCGTAACCGGCCGGAACCAGCGCCAAGGTGGTCTCCCCCGGCGTGGTGTACAGGTGGCCGTAGCTGACGCCGTGGTCGCCCGGCACCCGCTTGACCTGGGCCAGCCGGGCCCGCAGCGTCATCACCGGACGCAGCCCGAAGTCCGCCGGCGCGCCGACCTGCGGCACCGGCGAGACGCCGTACATCGCGATACCGGTGCGCACCAGGTCGAAGTGCGTCTCCGGAAGGGTCAGCGTGGCGGGCGAGTTGGCGATGTGCCGCACCTCGGGCTCCAGGCCCGCCGCCCGCGCGGCCTCCAACGCCTCATGGAAGACGGAGAGTTGGGCGGCGATCGACGGGTGGCCCGGCTCGTCCGCGCAGGCGAAGTGCGACCAGATGCCGGTGACCTTGGCCAGCCCGGCGGCTTCCGCGGCGCGGGCGGCGGCCACCAACTCCGGCCAGTCCGCGGGCTGGCAGCCGTTGCGGCCCAGGCCGGTGTCCGACTTCAGCTGGATACGTGCCGGGCGCCCGGCGGCGCGGGCGGCGGCGGTCGCCTCGCGCAGCGCCCACATGCCGCTGACCGACACGTCGACATCCGCCTCGATCGCCTCCCGCCACGGCCCGCCCGGGGTCCACAGCCAGCACAGCATCCGGCCGTCCACCCCGGCGGCGCGCAGGTCCAGCGCCTCCTGCGGGGTGGCGGTGCCGATCCAGGACGCACCGGCCGCGCGGGCCGCCCGGGCACAGGCCAACGCGCCGTGCCCGTATCCGTCGGCCTTCACCACGGCCATCAGGGCGGCCCCGCCGATACGGGCGCGCAGCGCCGCCACATTGGCCCGCAGCGCGGCGAGGTCGACCTCGGCCCACACCCGCAGGGCCGTGCCGGGGGCCGAGTGCTCGTCCTCATCAAGTGCAGCGTTCATCCCCGTCAGTGTCTCAGGCGGGGCGCCGCTCGTGCCTATGGCATTCGCCTCACGCCCGGGCGGGAACCGTTCGGGGGCGGCGCGACGGTGGCTAGTCGTCGTCATTGTTCATTTGCCTGACCCCCCAGACATAGACCCGGTCGCCCTGCTGGAGGATGTCCCACGCCTCCTGCGCGTCCCGCATCCGCAGGTTCACACAGCCGTACGAGCCGTCCGGGCCGTAGACGTCGCCGATGATCCCGTGCAGCGCCTGGCCGCCGGAGAAGAACTGGGCGAAGGGCATCGGGGTGTGGTAGATCGTCGACACGTGGTCGCGGTGCCGCCAGTAGATGCTGTGCATGCCGTTGCGGGTGCGGTAGCCGGGCAGGCCGGTGCGCACCGGGACCGGGCCGAAGACGATCTCGTCGCCGTTCTGGATCCACAGCTCCTGGTTGTCCTGGTCCACACAGGCGATCCGGAACGGGCCGGTCGGGCAGGCCCAGCGCGCGCTCGACTTGATCAGCGCCTTCCGGTCCATCGCCCGGGTGCGCACCGAGTCGCGCATCATGCCCCAGGTGACCGGACCGGCGAAGCCGATCGCCGGACGGATGCCGTGCGCCCGCTGGTAGCCGCGGATCGCCCGGCAGGTGGCCCGGCTCTGCCGGTTGCGCACCAGCAGGCGCAGGAAGCGGGTGATCTGCCGCTGGTACGGCCCGGCGTGCGGCGAGCAGTACCGCCGCGCCCCCTTGGCCCGCACCACGGCCGCGTCCTCGCGCGGCACGTACTCGGTGAGCCGGGCCGCCCGGATCTGCGCGGCGGTCAGCGCCGGCCGACGGTGCCGGGCGGGGGTGCGGCCGTACACGATCCGCTGCGTGTACGTCTCGTCCGGCGTCACCGCCACCCCGCGCGGCAGCGGTACGCCCGGCACCAGCCGGTACAGCGGCACCCGCGGGTCTCCTGATCTGCCGCCCGCCGCGGCGGTGCCGCCGCCGAGCAGCAGGGGCAGCACCGTGACCGCCGTCAGCAGCCCCGCCCAGACTCGCAACCTCACCACACCAGCCATCGCACCGGCCTTTCGTCAGCCGCGGCGGACCCGCCGCGCACCGGAGTAGGACGGCATCAGTCGTACGACAATCGCACTTCACTCCCCGGTACCCTCGCCGTACGCCCCGGCGTGGTCCACTCGGGTGGCCGACGCCGTCGTCCACCCGCTCACCGGGCCCCCCTAAGCTGACCCCCATGTGCGGAATCGTGGGTTACGTGGGCGCCCAGAACGCCCTCGACGTTGTCATCACCGGGCTCAAGCGGCTGGAGTACCGCGGCTATGACTCGGCCGGGGTCGCGGTGCTGGCCGACGGCGGGCTGGCCGCCGCCAAGAAGGCGGGCAAACTGGCCAACCTGGAGAAGGAGCTGGCCGACCGTCCGCTGCCCACCGGCACCACCGGCATCGGCCACACCCGCTGGGCCACCCACGGCGCTCCCAACGACGCCAACGCCCACCCGCACCTGGACAACGCCGGACGGGTCGCCGTCGTACACAACGGCATCATCGAGAACTTCGCGGAACTGCGCGCCGAACTCGTCGAGCGCGGCCACGAGTTGCTCTCCGAGACCGACACCGAGGTGGTCTCCCACCTGCTCGCCGAGGCGTACTCCTCGGCCGGTGACCTCGCCGAGGCGATGCGCCAGGTGTGCCGCCGCCTGGAGGGCGCGTTCACCCTGGTGTCGGTGAGCGCCGACGCGCCCGACGTGGTGGTCGCGGCGCGCCGCAACTCGCCGCTGGTGGTGGGCCTCGGCGACGGCGAGAACTTCCTCGCCTCCGACGTGGCCGCGTTCATCGCGTACACCCGCGACGCCATGGAACTCGGCCAGGACCAGGTGGTCGAGCTGCGCCGGGACGGCGTCACCGTCACCGGCTTCGACGGCAACCCGGGCACCTACCGCGAGTACCACGTGGACTGGGACGCCTCCGCCGCCGAGAAGGCGGGCTACGACTACTTCATGCTCAAGGAGATCGCCGAGCAGCCCAAGGCGGTCGCCGACACCCTGCTCGGCCGGATCGACGCCAGCGGCCGGCTCACCCTGGACGAGGTCAGGATCGACGCGCACGCGCTGCGCGAGATCGACAAGATCGTGATCGTGGCCTGCGGAACGGCGTTCCACGCCGGGATGATCGCCAAGTACGCGATCGAGCACTGGACCCGGATCCCCTGCGAGACCGAACTCGCCAGCGAGTTCCGGTACCGGGACCCGATCCTCGACCCGCGCACCCTGGTCGTCGCGATCAGCCAGTCCGGCGAGACCATGGACACGCTGATGGCACTGCGGCACGCCCGCGAGCAGGGCTCGAAGGTGCTGGCCATCTGCAACACCAACGGGTCCACGATTCCCCGCGAGTCGGACGCGGTGCTCTACACCCACGCGGGACCGGAGGTCGCGGTCGCCTCCACCAAGGCGTTCCTGACCCAGTTGGTGGCCTGCTACCTGGTGGCGCTGTACCTGGGGCAGGTGCGCGGCACCAAGTGGGGCGACGAGGTCTCCTCCGTGGTGCGCGAACTGTCCGACATCGCAAAGCAGGTCGACCAGGTCCTGGAGACCATGGAGCCGGTACGGGAGCTGGCGCGCTCCCTGAAGGACAAGAACACGGTGCTGTTCCTGGGCCGCCACGTCGGCTACCCGGTCGCACTGGAAGGCGCGTTGAAGCTCAAGGAACTCGCCTACATGCACGCGGAGGGCTTCGCCGCGGGCGAGTTGAAGCACGGGCCGATCGCGCTGGTCGAGGACGACCTGCCGGTCGTGGTGGTGGTTCCCTCGCCGCGCGGGCGGTCGGTGCTGCACGACAAGATCGTCTCCAACATCCAGGAGATCAGGGCGCGCGGCGCGCGGACCATCGTCATCGCCGAGGAGGGCGACGAGACGGTCGTCCCGTACGCCGACCACCTGATCCGCATCCCGGCCACCCCGACACTCCTTCAACCGCTCGTGGCCACCGTGCCGTTGCAGGTCTTCGCCTGCGAGTTGGCGACGGCCCGCGGCAACGAGGTCGACCAGCCGCGGAACCTGGCGAAGTCCGTCACGGTGGAGTGAGCGGCCGATGATCATCGGGGTCGGCATCGACGTCGCCGAAATCGCCCGGTTCCAGGCCGCGTTGGAGCGGACGCCGAGCATGGTGGAGCGGCTGTTCAACGACGAGGAGCTGTACCTGCCGGACGGCGAGCGACGCGGCATCGCGTCGCTCGCCGCCCGGTTCGCCGCGAAGGAGGCGGTGGCGAAGGCACTCGGCGCGCCGGGCGGCCTGCACTGGCGTGACGCCACCGTGGTGACCGAGGACTCGGGCCGCCCCCGACTCACCGTCACCGGCACGGTGGCGGCCCGCGCCACGGAACTGGGCGTACGGAGCTGGCACGTCTCGCTGAGCCACGACGCGGGCGTCGCGTCCGCGGTGGTAATCGCAGAAGGCTGAGCACACCGGGACGTGCCACAGGGGCCGCCGCCCGGACATCCCACCACCCCCCTCCCGCGAGCCGCCGCACTGCCGCCGCCAAGCGGAATGCAAACCCCCAACGCACCCAAACGGGAAAAGGCCAAAAGGAATCGCACCCCCCGGCCGCCGAATGCCCCCCGACCCGCGAGCGCAGAAAACACCGCGAGGGGCCGGGGGCGGAGGGGTGGGGGTCCTGGACGCTGACGTGTATTTGCGGGCCGAACTTCCGGCGCACACAACGCTGGGGGCAACCGGCCCGTAAATATACGGTCCAGGACCCCCACCCCTCCGCCCCCGGCCCCGCCCCACGAACAGACAGCGCGCGAGGTTGCCCATACGATCCCGGTAACGGGTGGGGAGGGTGGGCATCCCCCACGGAAGGAACCGCATGCGGCACGCGCACACCGTAGAGACCGTCCGAGCAGCCGAACGCACCCTCATGTCCCGGCTCCCCCCGGGCACCCTGATGCAGCGCGCCGCCGCCGGCCTCGCCGCCGCCTGCGGCGCCCTGATGCACGGCGCCTACAGCAGGCGCGTCGTCGTACTGGCCGGATCCGGCGACAACGGCGGCGACGCCCTCTACGCCGCCGCCCGCCTCGCCCGTCGCGGCGCCGGCGTCACCGCCGTACTGCTCAACCCGGACAAGGCCCACCCCGGCGGCCTGGCCGCACTGCGCCGCGCCGGCGGCCGAACCCTGGCCCCTGAAGACGCCGCCCCGGCCATCGCCGACGCCCACCTCGTCATGGACGGAATCGTCGGCATCGGCGGCAGGGGCGGGCTGCGCCCGCAGGCCGCCCAGCTCGCACGCGCCGCACGGGAGTCCCACGCCACCGTCGTCGCCGTCGACCTGCCCAGCGGCATCGACCCGGACACCGGCGAGACCCCGGGCGAAGCCGTACACGCCGACGCCACCGTCACCTTCGGCACGTACAAGCCCGGCCTGCTCATCGACCCGGCCGCGGAACACGCCGGCGCACTGCGGCTGATCGACATCGGCCTCGGCCCGTACCTCCCGGAACCCGCGCTGGAAGCGCTCCAGCACGCCGATGTTGCCGCGCTGCTCCCCTCCCCCAGCGGCGAGAGCGACAAGTACCGGCGCGGCGTGGTCGGCGTGGTCGCCGGTTCCGAGCGCTACCCGGGCGCGGCGGTACTCGCGGTGAGCGGCGCGCTGCGCGGCGGCGCGGGCGCGGTGCGGTACGTGGGGCCCGGCGCGGCGGCGGTCATCGCACGCTACCCGGAGACGCTGGTGTCCTCCGGTCCGCCGTCGAAGGCGGGCCGGGTGCAGGCCTGGGTGGTCGGACCGGGCCTCGGCGACGACCGGGCGGCCCGGCAGGCGGTGACCGAGGTGCTCGGCTCCGACGTGCCCGTGCTGGTGGACGCGGACGGGCTGCGGCTGGCCGACCGCGACCAGATCCGCCGCCGTACCGCCGCCACCGTGCTCACCCCGCACGCCGGTGAGGCGGCGGCCCTGCTCTCCGTCGACCGCGCCGACGTGGAGGCGGCCCGCCTGGCACACGTGAAGCGGCTCGCCGAGTCGTACGACGCGACAGTGCTGCTCAAGGGCTCGACCACCCTCGTCGCCGGCCAGGGCCGCCCGGTGCGGGTGAACCCCACCGGAACCGCCTGGCTGTCCACCGCGGGCAGCGGCGACGTGCTGTCCGGGCTGACCGGCTCGCTGCTGGCCGCGGGCCTGGCCGCGGGCGACGCGGCGTCCGTCGGCGCCTATCTCCACGGCCTGGCCGGCCGAGAGGCCCCCGTGCCGTTCGGCGCCCACGAACTCGCCGACCGCATCCCGCAGGTGTGGCGGTCCGTGCACCCCCGAACATGAACGCCGCATTACGCGGTCGCACAATGGTTCCCGTGTCATCACCGACAACGGCCGCCCGCCGCGAGGCGACCCCCTACGTGGACCTGTCCCGCGCCGAGTGGAGCGCGCTGCGCGAGCGGACGCCGCTGCCGCTGACCGCCGAGGAGGTCGAGCGGCTGCGCGGGCTCGGCGACCTGATGGACCTGGACGAGGTACGGGACGTCTACCTGCCGCTGTCGCGGCTGCTCAACCTGTACGTCGGCGCCACGACGGAGCTGCGCGGGGCGCTGAACACGTTCCTCGGCGACGCGCGCACCGGGCACGGCGCGCAGTCCGGCACGCCGTTCGTCATAGGCGTGGCGGGCAGCGTCGCGGTCGGCAAGTCGACCACCGCCCGCGTCCTGAAGGCGCTGCTGGCCCGCTGGCCGGAGCATCCGCGGGTGGAACTGGTCACCACCGACGGCTTCCTGCTGCCCAACGCCGAACTGCACCGTCGCGGCCTGATGTCCCGCAAGGGGTTCCCCGAGTCGTACGACCGGCGGGCGCTCACCCGGTTCGTGGCGGACGTGAAGGCGGGCAAGGACGAGGTCAGCGCGCCGGTCTACTCGCACCTGATCTACGACATCGTGCCGGGCGAACGGCTCACCGTGCGGCGGCCCGACATCCTGATCGTGGAGGGGCTGAACGTGCTGCAGCCCGCGCTACCGGGCAAGGACGGACTGACCCGGGTCGGTCTCGCCGACTACTTCGACTTCAGCGTGTACGTCGACGCGCGCACCGAGGACATCGAGCGGTGGTACCTGGACCGGTTCCGGATGCTGCGGCAGACCGCGTTCCAGAACCGGTTCTCGTACTTCCGCAAGTACACCGAGGTGCCGGAGGAGGAGGCGGTGGACTACGCGCGGATGCTGTGGCGCACCATCAACCGCCCCAACCTGGAACAGAACGTGGCCCCCACACGGGGCCGGGCGACGCTGATACTCCGCAAGGGCCCGGACCACAAGGTGCGGCGGTTGTCACTCCGGAAGCTCTGAGAGGGAGTTGGGGAGGCGAGCTCCCCCAACTCCTTCGAACTCACCTAGCCCAGCGTGGACTTGACCACGTCGGCCAGGCGCCCGGCGACCGCGTGCGCCTGGTCGATGTCGGCCGCCTCCACCATCACGCGGACCAGCGGCTCGGTACCGGACGGGCGCAGCAACACCCGGCCGGTGCCGCCCAGCTCACGTTCCGCCTCGGTGACCGCGGTCGTCAGCGCGGGCGTAGTGGCCACCCGGGTCTTGTCCACGTCGGGCACGTTCACCAGCACCTGCGGCAGCCGCTTCATCACGCCCGCCAGCTCGGCCAGCGGGCGGCCGGTGGCGGCGACCCGGGCGGCCAGCATCAGACCGGTCAGCGTGCCGTCTCCGGTGGTGGCGTGGTCGAGGATGATGACATGGCCGGACTGCTCGCCGCCGAGCGCGAAGCCGTTCTCCTTCATCGACTCCAGCACGTAGCGGTCGCCGACCGCGGTCTGCACCAGGTCGATGCCCTCGCGCTCCATCGCCAGCTTGAAGCCGAGGTTGGACATCACGGTGCCGACGACGGTGTTCTTGCGCAGCGCGCCGGACTCCCGCATCGCCAGCGCCAGTACCGCGAGGATCTGGTCGCCGTCGACCTCCTCGCCCTTGGCGTCCACCGCCAGGCAGCGGTCGGCGTCCCCGTCGTGCGCCACGCCCAGGTCCGCGCCGTGCTCCACGACGGCGGCGCGCAGCTTCTCGATGTGGGTGGAGCCGCACTGCGCGTTGATGTTGAGGCCGTCGGGGTCGGTCCCGATGGTGACCACCTCGGCGCCGGCCCGGGCGAACGCCTCCGGGGAGACCCGGGCGGCGGCGCCGTGCGCCCCGTCGATGACGATCTTCAGCCCGTCGAGGCGGTTGGGCAGCACGCCGATCAGGTGGGCGACGTAGTTGTCGAAGCCCTCGTCGTAGTCCCGCACCCGGCCCACTCCGGCGCCGGTCGGACGGTTCCACGGCTGACCGGCGGAGTGCCCGCGGTAGGTCTCCTCGATCCGGTCCTCCAACTCGTCGGCGAGCTTGTGGCCGCCGCGGGCGAAGAACTTGATGCCGTTGTCCGGCATCGGGTTGTGACTGGCGGACAGCATGACCCCGAGGTCGGCGCCCAGCGCACCGGTGAGATACGCCACCGCCGGGGTGGGCAGCACACCGACCCGCAGCACGTCCACGCCCGCGCTGGCCAGGCCCGCCACGACGGCGGCCTCCAGGAACTCACCCGAGGCGCGCGGATCGCGCCCGACGACGGCCACCGGCCGATGATCGTCGAACGTGCCGGCCTCACCGAGCACATGCGCCGCGGCGACCGACAGACCGAGCGCCAGCTCGGCGGTCAGGTCGGCGTTGGCGACACCGCGGACTCCGTCCGTACCGAAGAGTCGTCCCACTGTGCTTCCTCCGAGAAATTGGGGGTCTGGGTGACTTGTCCCCCAGGAAATGCGGTCCCAAAAAGCACCGGTTAAGCGAACGCCCCGGAGGCGCACAAAGTGCCTCCGGGGCGTATCGACAAGGCGTGATCAGCGCTTGCTGTACTGCGGCGCCTTGCGGGCCTTCTTCAGACCGGCCTTCTTGCGCTCGATCTCGCGAGCGTCACGGGTCAGGAAGCCGGCCTTCTTGAGGGTCGGACGGTTGTTGTCGACGTCCGCCTCGTTCAGGGCGCGGGCGACGCCCAGGCGCAGCGCACCGGCCTGGCCGGAGATGCCGCCGCCGCTGATGCGGGCGATGACGTCGTAACGGTTGTCCAGCTCAAGAACCTTGAACGGCTCGTTGACTTCCTGCTGGTGCACCTTGTTGGGGAAGTACTCCTCCAGGGTGCGGCCGTTGATCTTCCACTTGCCGGAGCCCGGCACGATGCGGACGCGGGCGACGGAGCGCTTACGGCGGCCGGTGCCGGCGGCCGGCTGCGGCTCGCCGAAGCGGGACGCCAGCGACTCGGAGGTGTACTCCTCCAGGCCCGCGACGGTCTCGGTGGTGTACTCGCCTGCGAACTCGTCCTCGGCCAGCGGGGCCTCAGGGGTGGTCTCAGCCACGATTCTCCTCAGATGCTTTCTCTAGTCGATGGTGGCTGGGACTCAGCCCTGCGAAATCTGGGTGATCTCGAACGGCACCGGCTGCTGAGCGCCGTGCGGGTGCTGGTCGCCCGAGTACACCTTGAGCTTGGACAGCATCTGGCGGCCCAGGGTGTTCTTCGGCAGCATGCCCTTGACGGCCTTCTCGATGGCCTTCTCCGGGTTCTTGTCCAGCAGCTCGTCGTAGCGGACGGAGCGCAGACCACCCGGGTAGCCGGAGTGGCGGTAGGCCATCTTCTGGGTCCGCTTGTTGCCGGACAGGTGCACCTTGTCGGCGTTGACGATGATGACGAAGTCACCAGTGTCGACGTGAGGCGCGTACACCGGCTTGTGCTTGCCCCTCAGGAGGGACGCGGCCGTGGAGGCCAGACGGCCCAGGACAACGTCCTGCGCGTCAATGACGTGCCACTGGCGCTGGACATCGCCGGGCTTGGGGCTGTACGTACGCACGGTCGTAGCCTTCGCTTCTTCAGTGAGTGGGTCCTGACAAGACCACCCGGACGATCACGACAGCCCTGGCGGCACACGGTTGACGCATACCGTGTGCCTCCGCTGGTCATCGGCCCGGTGGACCGGCGTAACGGCCTCTCACGTGAGAACGAGCAAGCCAATACGCATAAATTTCGAATCTGAAGCGTACCCGGGCATCGCCGCACAGGTCAAAACGCTGCCCGTGACCCCGCCGTCCGGGCCTCCGCGGCCCCGCCCTGCTCGGGCACCAGCACCCGCCGACCGCGCAGGCAGCGCCAGGCCAGCACGGCCGCCAGGCCGCACAGCATCGCCGCGTCCTTGAAGGCCCGCCGGGTCACCGGCACCAGCAGCGGCCACTGGATCACCGGCACCTGCGGCACCAGCGCCAGCCAGAACCACGGCGTGCGCACCACCGAGTCCGGCACCACCGCGGAGGCCAGCAGGGTGGGCAGTACGACCAGCGCGTAGTGCTCGAACGACGGGCGGGAGACGAGGAAGGCGCTGAGCATCAGCATCGCACCGGTCTCCACCAGCCGTAGCCGCTCGGCCCGGCTGGTACCTCCGATCCCGGCACCGGACCAGCGCCGCCAGGCGCACCACACCCCGGCTCCGGACGCCGCCACGGCGACCAGCAGCGCCACGTCCTGCGGCACGCCCAGCCGGGGCAGCACGGCGACCAGCGACGCGTCGAAGGGGCGGGCGAACTGGTCCTGGCCGTGCAGCAGGAAGGGCAGGGTGCGGGAGAAGAAGAAGGTGGGGTTCGGCATGGCGGCCGCCGCCGCGGCCGAGGCCACCGCAGGGATGGCCGCGGCGAGGGCGAACGCCCTCGGGCGGCGGGCGAACAGGAACAGCAGGGCGAACGGGATGAGCATCGGCTTGAGCGCGATCGCCACCCCGACCACCGCACCGGCCACGGTCCACCGCGAGCGGGTGATCAGCAGCAGTGCGCAGGGCAGGGCGGCGGCGCAGGCGGCCGTCCAGTTGCCGAGCAGCACCAGGCTGCGGAAGGGCGCGAAGAACGCGAGGCCCGCGCCGACCAGCACGCCGAGGCGGCTGCGGCCCGGCACGTCGAACACGCGCAGGGCGCACCACCAGCCGGCGAGCACGAGTGCGGTGGTGACGGCCGGGACCAGGACGCGCAGCAGGACGGCGGGGAGCAGCGCCTCGGGGACGGCGGCGAGCACGCTGCTGGGCAGATAGAGGAAGCGGCGGTCGGAGTAGGGCGAGCCGCCGTCGAGGAAGCTGTGGGCGGCTCTGACGACGAAGGCGTTGTCCATGCCGTCGGTGCCGCTGCGTCGGTAGGCCTCGAAGATCACGACCAGGAGCAGGACGGCGGTGGCGGCCTGCATCGGCCGTGAGGCGCGTTGCACCAGCCAGGCCGTAACACCTGGTTCTTCCGATTTGCCCGAATTCACACGTCGCATGCTAAGACGCCACCGGGCTTGCCGGTGCCGTCCAACACGCAGCAACCACCGCGGGCCCCGCGGCCCGGCCCCGGGGCCGCGGTCGGCTCGGCACCGCCGGTCCCCGCCGCGGCGGTTCCTCTACCGGTCCCGGGCCACCCGGCGCTCGTCCCATACGGGGTGCGGGGCCTCCCGGACCGTGCCGTCGGCCGCGAAGATCAGGAAGCGGTCGAAGGAGCGGGCGAACCAGCGGTCATGGGTGACCGCGAGCACCGTGCCGGCATAGCTCTCCAGGCCCGCCTGGAGAGCGTCCGCGCTCTCCAGGTCCAGGTTGTCCGTCGGCTCGTCCAACAGCAGCGCGGTCGTCCCCGCCAACTCCAGCAACAGGATCTGGAACCGGGCCTGCTGCCCGCCCGAGAGGTCCTCGAAGCGCTGGTCCCCCTGCCGCTCCAACTCGTACCGGCGCAGCGCGCTCATCGCCTTGCCCCGGTCCCGGGCGTGCTCGGTCCACAGGATGTCCACCAGCGTGCGGCCGAACAGCTCGGGATGGGCGTGCGTCTGCGCGAAGTGCCCTGGCACCACCCGCGCCCCCAACCGCCACTCACCGGTGTGCTCGACCTCCTCACCCGCGAGCAGCCGCAGGAAGTGCGACTTGCCGGAACCGTTGGAGCCGAGCACCGCCACCCGTTCCCCGTAGAAGACCTCCAGGTCGAACGGCTTCATCAGGCCGGTGAGCCCGAGCCCCTTGGCGGTCAGCGCCCGTACCCCGGTACGGCCGCCCGCCAGCCGCATGGAGATCCGCTGCTCGCGCGGCGGCTCCTGCGGCGGCCCGGCGTCCTCGAACTTCTTCAGCCGGGTCTGCGCGGCGTGGTACCGCGACGCCATGTCCGCGCTGTTGGCCGCCTGTTGGCGCAGCCTGAGCACCAACGCCCTCAGCCTGCCGTGCTCCTCCTCCCAGCGCCTGCGCAACTCCTCGAAGCGGGCGAACCGTTCCCTGCGCGCCTCGTGGTAGGTGGCGAAGCCGCCACCGTGCACCCACACGTCGCTGCCCGCCGGACCCGGCTCAACGCTGATGATCTTCTGTGCCGAGCGGGCCAGCAACTCCCGGTCGTGGCTGACGAACAGGACCGTCTTGCGGGTCTGCGCCAACTGCTCCTCAAGCCAGCGCTTGCCCGGCACGTCCAGGTAGTTGTCCGGCTCGTCGAGCAGCAGCACCTCGTCCCCGCCGCGCAGCAGCGCCTCCAGCACCAGGCGCTTCTGCTCACCGCCGGACAGCATGCGCACCTCACGCCACTGCGCCCGCTCGTACGGCACACCGAGCGCCGCCGTGGTGCACATGTCCCACAGCGTCTCGGCCTCGTAGCCCCCGGCCTCCGCCCAGTCGCTGAGTGCCTGCGCGTACGCGAGCTGCGCGGGCTCGTCGTCCTGCGCCATGATCGCCAGCTCGGCGGAGTCCACCGCCGCCGCGGCCAGCCGGATGCGCGGCGCAGCGACGGAGACCAGTAGATCGCGCACCGTACGGTCGTCCCGTACCGAGCCGACGAACTGCGGCATCACACCGAGGCCGCCGCTGACCGTCACCGTGCCGCCGTGCGGCGCCAGTTCACCCGCGATCAGCCGCAACAGCGTGGTCTTCCCCGCACCGTTGGCCCCCACCAGCGCGACCGCGGCGCCCTCGCCGACCCGGAAGGAGACATCGCCGAGCAACACCCGGCCGTCCGGCAGGTAGTACTCGAGGTGTGCGGCGTCCACATGGCCCATGGCGCGATTCTCACCCGTCGACGCCGCCCGCCAAAGCGGTTTTCACCCGGGTCCCAAGGACTAATCGCAGCTAATAGGATGCGCGCCATGACGGAAGGGCCTTCGCAGCCGCAGCACCCCCGTCCCGACGAGGGGGGTACCCCCCATGCCTTCGGCCAGGGGTACGGATACCCCGGACCCGGCTCCCAGCAGTCCTTCGGCCCCGCCTACGGCTACCCACCCCAACAACCGCAACCGCAACCGCAACCACAGCGATCGCAGGAACCGGACTGGTCGGCGCTCGCGGAGCGTACCGAGGCCGGCAACCGGCGCCGCAGGCTGCTGCTCATAGGCGGCGGTGTGCTCGGTGCCGCGGCGATAGCGGGCATCGTCGCCACCGCCGTCATCGCCACCGGCCACCACGGCCAGCCGCGGCCGGGCCCCAGCGGACAGGCCACCGGCAGCGCCCAGCCGACGCCCACCACCAGCTTCCCGGCGATCACCCCGCCGCCTCCGCCGAACCCGCTGGCCGTCATCTCAGACGCCCGCAAGGACACCGCGCCGATCACCCCGGACAGCCTCTTCCCCGGCGCCAGGGTGACCGTGCAGGGCCGCACCTACGCCAAGGCCGCCACCGACTCCACCAACAGCTGCGCCGGCGCCGCGGCGGGCGGCCTGGGCACCGCCCTGGCCGACAACGGCTGCCGCGAGCTGCTGCGCGCCACCTACACCAGGGGCGGGGTGGCGGTCACCGTCGGCGTCGCCGTCTTCGACACCAAGTCAGCCGCGGACGCCGCCAAGAACCAGGCGCAGGGCTATGTGCTACCGCTGTCCGGCGGCGGCGTGGGCACGTTCTGCCACGCCGCGGCCTGCCGGATGAGCACCAACTCCATCGGCCGCTACGCCTACTTCACCATCGCGGGCCTGGCCAACGGCGGTTCGCTGACCGCCGCCGACACCCAGGGCCTCCAGTCGGGCAACGACATCGCGACGTTCGTTTTCAACGAAATCGTCCAACGGGGCAACGCCCAACGCTAGCTCGGGATCCCCCGGACAACGGGGCCTTCCGCTGCCAGCTCAGCAACCGGGCAGCGTCCGCTTGTTGCGCGCCTCGGCGGCCCGCTCGGCCAGCAACTCGTCGGCCGGATAACCGACTTCCTCCAGCGTCAGGCCGTGCGGCCGCACCACGTTGACCGCCGAGTGCCGCACCCGGCCGGCCAGCACCTCACCGGGGAAGCCCACCGGCCGGTGCCCGTCGCCGACCAGCAGCATCGCGCCGACCAGCGCCCGCACCATGTTGTGGCAGAAGGCGTCCGCCCGTACCGTCGCCACCGCCAGGCCGTCCGCGGTGCGCTCCCAGTGCAGTTCGAGCAGCCTGCGGATGGTGGTGGCGCCCTCGCGCTTCTTGCAGTACGCGGCGAAGTCGTGCTCACCCAGCAGCAGGGTGGCCGCCTCGTTCATCAGGTTGACGTCCACCGGACGGTCGTGCCACAGCACGTGCCCGCGCAGCAGCGGGTCCACCCCGCCGGGGTGGTCGCCCACCCGGTAGGCGTACCGCCGCCAGATCGCCGAGAAGCGCGCGTTGAACCCGGCGGGCGCCTCGCCGACCCGCCACACCCGTACGTCGTGCGGCAACCGCCCGGCCAGCCGGCGCAGCAGCTTGCCGCTCTCCCGCGCCCAGACCTCCTCGGGCAGGTCCACGTGCGCGACCTGCCCCCGGGCGTGCACCCCGGCGTCGGTTCGCCCGGCGACCGTCAGCTCCACCGGCTCCGGCAACCGCAGCACCGTGGTGATGGCCGACTCCAGCTCGCCCTGCACGGTCCGGCGGGAGCGCTGGCGCGCCCAGCCGGAGAACTCCGCGCCGTGGTACGCCAGGTCAAGCCGTACCCGTACGAAACCGGGCGCTACGTCATCGCTCACGCGGTGAATCCTCTCAAACACGCCAATCGCCGGGTGGGCTCCACTGAGCCCACCCGGCGATGGTGACGATGCCTGGCGTCAGGCCTGCTCGGCCTCGGGCTTGGCGTCCTCGACGGCCTCGGTCGCCTCAGCGGCCTCAGCCTTGGCCTCGGACTCCTTCACGGCACGCTTGGCGGCCGCCTCAGCCTCGGCAACGGTGGCCTTCTTGGCGATCTCGCCCTCGACCAGCTCGATGACCGCCATGGGCGCGTTGTCGCCACGACGGTTACCGATCTTGGTGATGCGGGTGTAGCCACCCGGACGCTCGGCGTAGCGCGGAGCGATCTCGGTGAAGAGGGTGTGCACGACGCTCTTGTCGGTGATCGTCTGCAGCACCAGGCGACGGTTGTGGATGTCGCCCTTCTTCGCCTTGGTGATCAGGCGCTCCGCGACCGGACGCAGCCGGCGCGCCTTGGCCTCGGTGGTGGTGATGCGGCCGTGCTCGAACAGCGACTTGGCGAGGTTCGCCAGCAGAAGCTTCTCGTGCGCGGCGCTGCCGCCCAGACGGGCACCCTTGGTGGGCTTCGGCATTGTTTCTCCTTCTGGCTGCACCGGCCGTACCAGGTACCGGTGTCAGGACCCGTAGGGCGGCCGCCCCACGGCAGATTTCGTGCCGGGCGGGCTCATCAGAGCCCGTCCGGCGATTGAGGACGGAGCCTCACTCCGGCGGACGGAGCCGGTATGTTCCGGGCGCGCCCAGAACCCGGCCCCCCGCCGGAGGCGAATCAGTACTGCTCGGTCTCGACGAAGCCCGCGTCGTCGTCGTCCGCGCCGAAGGCGTCGGCCGCGGCGGTCGGGTCGAATCCGGGCGGGCTGTCCTTGAGCGCCAGGCCCATGCCGGCCAGCTTCGCCTTGACCTCGTCGATCGACTTCGCACCGAAGTTGCGGATGTCGAGCAGGTCCGCCTCGGAGCGGGCGACGAGCTCACCCACGGAGTGGATGCCCTCGCGCTTGAGGCAGTTGTAGGAGCGGACGGTGAGCTCCAGCTCCTCGATCGGCAGCGCCAGGTCGGCGGCGAGCGCGGCGTCCGTCGGGGACGGACCCATGTCGATGCCCTCGGCGTCGACGTTCAGCTCGCGGGCCAGACCGAACAGCTCGACCAGGGTCTTACCGGCCGACGCCATGGCGTCACGCGGCCGCATGGCCTGCTTGGTCTCGACGTCGACGATCAGCTTGTCGAAGTCGGTGCGCTGCTCGACACGGGTCGCCTCGACCTTGTAGGTGACCTTGAGCACCGGGCTGTAGATCGAGTCGACCGGGATCCGGCCGATCTCCTGGCCCTGCTGCTTGTTCTGGACGGCGGAGACGTAGCCGCGACCGCGCTCGACGGTCAGCTCCATCTCCAGCTTGCCCTTGCTGTTGAGCGTGGCGAGGACCAGGTCGGGGTTGTGCACCTCGACACCGGCCGGCGGCGCGATGTCGGCGGCGGTGACCAGACCCGGGCCCTGCTTGCGCAGGTACATCACGACCGGCTCGTCGTGCTCGGAGGAGACGACCAGCTGCTTGATGTTCAGGATCAGGTCGGTGACGTCCTCCTTGACGCCCGGCACGGTGGTGAACTCGTGCAGAACGCCGTCGATCCGGATCGACGTGACCGCCGCACCGGGAATCGAGGAGAGGAGCGTGCGACGCAGGGAGTTGCCGAGGGTGTAGCCGAAGCCCGGCTCCAGCGGCTCGATGACGAACCGGGAGCGGTACTCGTCCACCACCTCTTCGGTCAGAGAGGGGCGCTGAGCGATCAGCATGTGTTCTTTCCTTCAGTCGTGGGCGCCCGCTATATGACGCCCGCTGTACTGACAAGGGTACGGGCGGTACGACGCACACCGCGCCGTACCGCCCACACCACCCGAGCCCTTACTTGGAGTAGAGCTCGACGATCAGCTGCTCCTGCACCTGGGTGTCGATCACCTGGCGCTCGGGCAGCGAGTGCACGAGGATCCGAAGCTTCGCCGGGCTGGCCTCCAGCCAGGCCGGAACCGTCTTCTCGCCGGCCTCGGCAGCGGCGACCTGGAACGGGGTCAGCTGCTTGGAGGACGGGCGGACCTCGATGATGTCGTTCGGGGAGACCCGAGCCGACGGGATGTCCGTCTTGCGGCCGTTCAGCGTGATGTGGCCGTGGCGGACCAGCTGACGGGCGTGGTCGCGGGACTTGGCGAAGCCAGCCCGGTACACCACGTTGTCCAGCCGGGACTCCAGGATGCGGAGCAGGTTCTCGCCGGTCTTGCCGGACTTCCTGTTCGCCTCCTCGTAGTACCCGCGGAACTGCTTCTCAAGGACACCGTAGATGCGCGCGCACTTCTGCTTCTCGCGCTTCTGCAGCAGGTACTCGCTGTCCTTGGTGCGCCCGCGACCGTGCTCACCCGGGGGGTAAGGACGGATCTCGATCGGGCACTTCGCGCTCTCGCACTTAGCTCCCTTGAGGAAGAGCTTCTGCTTTTCCCGACGGCAACGCTTGCAGTCGGCCCCGGTGTAACGCGCCATTGTCTTCGTTCTCCTACTTCAGCTGGTCAGACGCGGCGGCGCTTCGGCGGGCGGCAGCCGTTGTGCGGGGTCGGGGTGACGTCCTGGATCGAGCCCACCTCAAGGCCGGTGGCCTGCAGCGAGCGGATCGCGGTCTCCCGGCCGGAGCCCGGACCCTTCACGAACACGTCGACCTTGCGCATGCCGTGCTCCTGGGCACGACGGGCGGCCGACTCGGCGGCCATCTGCGCGGCGAACGGGGTCGACTTGCGCGAGCCCTTGAAGCCGACGTGGCCGGCCGAGGCCCACGAGATCACGTTGCCGGTCGGGTCGGTGATCGAAACGATGGTGTTGTTGAACGTGCTCTTGATGTGAGCGTGCCCGTGGGCAACGTTCTTCTTCTCCTTGCGGCGCACCTTCTTGGCGCCGGCCTGACGGCCCTTCGGAGGCATAGGTAATTACTCCCGTGGAGGTGGTCGGTCCTACAGCACGGACCGCTTGCAGCGTCCTGCTCTCGGACTACTTCTTGCCCGGCTTCTTCTTGCCGGCGATGGCGCGACGCGGGCCCTTGCGGGTGCGGGCGTTGGTGTGGGTGCGCTGACCGTGCACCGGCAGGCCACGGCGGTGCCGCAGGCCCTGGTAGCAGCCGATCTCCACCTTGCGCCGGATGTCCGCCTGGATCTCGCGGCGGAGGTCACCCTCGGTCCGGTAGTTGGCGTCGACCCACTGGTTGATCTTGACGAGGTCGTCCTCGGACAGATCGCGGACGCGGGTGTCCGGGTTCACGCCGGTGTTCTTCAGGGTCTCCTGGGCACGGGTGCGACCGATGCCGAAGACGTAGGTCAGAGCGACCTCGACGCGCTTTTCGCGCGGGAGGTCAACGCCTGCGAGGCGTGCCATGAATCTGGCTCCTGTTGATGTCGGAGGTCTTCCGCAGCACCGTTCCCGTAAGACTCGTTCCTAAGGCTTACGAGCCGGGTCCCCGGCCTCCACCGGGGGTGTCGTCCCCGCGCTCGCGCGAGGGGTCGGGTGACTGCGTATGTACGTGTTTTGCTTGCGTCGCGCGAAGAACTGCGAGTGCGAGTCAGCCGTCGTGCGTCAGCCCTGGCGCTGCTTGTGGCGCAGGTTGTCGCAGATGACCATGACCCGGCCGTGACGGCGGATCACCTTGCACTTGTCGCAGATCTTCTTGACGCTCGGCTTGACCTTCATGGGATGTGAGGTTCTCCGGGTCGTGCCAGCACCCCACGGGAGCGGGGTAACGGGCTGAGATCTACTTGTAGCGGTAGACGATCCGACCGCGCGTCAGGTCGTACGGAGACAGCTCCACCACGACCCGGTCGTCCGGCAGGATGCGGATGTAGTGCATGCGCATCTTGCCGCTGATGTGCGCGAGGACCTTGTGCCCGTTCTGGAGCTCCACCTTGAACATAGCGTTCGGCAGAGACTCGATCACGGTGCCCTCGATTTCGATGGCCCCTTGCTTCTTGGGCACGCTTCGCCTTTCGAGATCGGCTACCTTGATCGACTCGCATATACGCACGCAGGCATGCGGGTATACGTGAGCCGACGCATCAGTCTACGTCAGCCCGCGCGGAATGACGAATCGGGGTTCCGTGCCCGTGCCAGCGGCATGCCCAGCACAGGAGATCGTTACGCCAGCGGGTCGGGGGCGGCCGTGACGCCGTACTCGGCGAGCTTCGCCTTGCCGCCGCGGAATCCTCCCGCCGCGGCTCTCGCGGGCTCGGCGCCCGGGCGCCTCACAGGCTTCGGGCCGCTGCGCCGGACTCCGTCCGCCGGTCGACGGCTTACGCCAGCGGGTCGGGAGCGGCCGTGACGCCGTACTCGGCGAGCTTCGCCTTGCCGCCGTCTACGGCGGTCAGCACCAACGGTCCCTGCTCGGTCAGCGCCACCGAGTGCTCCCAGTGGCAGGCCCACGTACCGTCGTCGGTCTTGACCGTCCAGTCGTCCTCGAGGACGTGGGTGGTCGCGGCCCCCAGGCTCACCATCGGCTCGATCGCCAGGCACATGCCGGGCACCAGCTTCGGGCCGCGGCCGCGCTTGCAGGTGACGTAGTTCAGCAGGTGCGGGTCCATGTGCATCTGCGAGCCGATGCCGTGGCCGCCGTACTCCTCGATGATCCCGTACTTGCCGGTGGCCGGACGCGGCTGGCGGCGGATGTAGGACTCGATCGCCTTGGAGATGTCGACCAGCCGGTCACCGCCCCGGAACGCGGCGATCCCGGCCCACATCGACTCCTCGGTCACCCGGCTCAGCTCGTGCAGCTCGGGGGCGTGGCCGTCGCCGACGAAGACGGTGATCGCGGCGTCACCGTGCCAGCCGTCCACGATGGCGCCGGCGTCGATGGAGATGATGTCGCCGGAGCGAAGGATCGTTTCGCGGTCCGGGATGCCATGCACCACGACGTCGTTCACCGAGGTGCAGATGTTGCCGGGGAACCCTCCGTAGCCCAGGAAGTTCGGCTTGGCGCCGTGGTCGGAGAGCACCTTGGCGGCGATCTCGTCCAGCTCCTTGGTGCTGGCCCCCGGTACCGCCGCCTCGGCGCAGGCCTTGTGCATCGCCGCCACGACCAGTCCCGCGGCGCGCATCTTCGCGATCTGCTCCGGGGTCTTGATCTCCACCATCGGCTCGCGCCTTCCGTCGTCAGCCAGTCCTGGGAATACAGCAACAGTACGGCCGCGGCGCCACTCGGGCGCCGCGGCCGACCGTGCCACGTCGGGAAACCGGGCCTGCGGCCCGTGGGGGTGCTAGGCGGCCTTGGTGCGCTGCAGCGCGTCCATGGCGCGCTGGGTGACCTCGTCCACCTTGCCGAGCGCCGAGATCGTCACCACGAGGTTCTGCGCCTTGTAGTAGTCGATGATCGGCTCGGTCTCGTTGTGGTAGACCTCAAGGCGCTTGCGAACGGTGTCCTCGTGGTCGTCGTCGCGCTGGTACAGCTCACCGCCGCAGATGTCGCACACGCCCTCCTGCTTGGGCGGGCTGTACGTGACGTGGAAGACGTGGCTGGAGTCGTTGCGGCAGATCCGGCGGCCCGCGATCCGCTTGACCACCTCGTCCTCCGGCACCTCCAGGTCCAGCACCGCGTCCAGCACCAGGTTCCGGTCAGCCAGGAACCGGTCCAGCGCCTTGGCCTGGGCGAGGTTGCGCGGGAAGCCGTCGAGCAGGAAGCCCTGCTCGGTGTCCGCCTGCGACAGACGGTCCTCCGCCATCGCGATGGTGACCTCGTCCGGCACCAGCTGCCCGGCGTTCATGTACTCCTGCGCCTTCTTGCCGAGCAGCGTGCCCTGGCTGATGTTGGCGCGGAAGAGGTCGCCGGTGGAGATGTGCGGGATCGACAGGTTCTTGGCGAGGTACTGGGCCTGAGTGCCCTTACCAGCGCCAGGCGGCCCGACGAGGACGATTCGCATCAGCGGAGGAACCCTTCGTAGTTGCGCTGCTGGAGCTGGCTCTCGATCTGCTTCACGGTCTCCAGGCCGACACCCACGATGATCAGAATGCTGGTGCCTCCGAAGGGGAAGTTGTTCTGGCTCCCCTGGAAGAACGCGATCGCCACCGTGGGCACGAGGGCGATCAGACCCAGGTAGAGCGAGCCCGGCCAGGTGATCCGGTTGAGCACATAGCTCAAGTACTCCGCGGTGGGTCGTCCCGCCCGGATGCCCGGGATGAAGCCACCATACTTCTTCATGTTGTCGGCAACTTCCTCGGGGTTGAAGGAAATGGCCACGTAGAAGAAGGCGAAGAAGACGATCAGCAGGAAGTACAGGGCCAGGTAGATCGGGTGGTCGCCCTTGGTCAGGTTGGTGCTGATCCACTGGGCCCACCCGGCCGTGGAGTTTCCGCTGAACTGGACGACCAGGGCCGGAATGTAGAGCAGCGACGACGCGAAGATGACCGGGATGACACCGGCCTGGTTGACCTTCACCGGAATATAGGTCGAGGTGCCGCCGTAGGACCGCCGCCCGATCATCCGCTTCGCGTACTGGACCGGAATTCGGCGTTGCGCCTGCTCGACGAAGACCACGAGGCAGACCATCGCCAGGCCGACCGCGATGACGATGGCGAACTCGCCCCAACCACCAATGATCTTGCCGGACTTCTTGATCGCCCACAGCGAGCCCGGGAAGCCCGCGGCGATCGAGGTGAACATCAGGATCGACATGCCGTTGCCGATGCCGCGGTCGGTGATCAGCTCACCGAGCCACATGATCATGACAGTGCCCGCGGTCATGGTGATGACCATGACGGCGGTGCGGAAGATCGACTGGTCCGGCACGATCTGGTTGCCGACCTGGCAGGTGCGGAACAGCGTGCCGCTCTGCGCGGTGGCCACCAGGCCGGTGCCCTGCAGGATGGCGAGCGCCAGGGTCAGGTAGCGGGTGTACTGCGTGATCTTCGCGGTACCGGCCTGACCCTCCTTCTTGAGGGCCTCGAGGCGGGGGATGACCACGGTCAGCAGCTGGAGGATGATGCTTGCCGTGATGTACGGCATGATCCCCAGCGCGAAGATCGTCAGCTGCAGGAGCGCTCCGCCGCTGAACATGTTGATCATGCCGAAGAGACCGCCGTTGCCGCCGGCCTCCTTGATGCACTGGTTGACGTTCTGGTAGTCCACCCCGGGCACCGGAATGTGCGCACCGAGCCGGAACAGCACCAGGATGCCCAACGTGAACAGCAGCTTCTTTCGCAGGTCGGGCGTCTTGAACGCCCGGGCGAACGCGGTGAGCACGGTGCCTCCTGCGCCTCCCGCGCGTCGCGGAAGGTGACGGTCGTGAGGTCGACTGGGTACTGGAGTGGGTACCGAAGAGGTACCAACGGGTTACCTCGCCACCTTACCGGCGACGAAGCCACCCGAGGAATGACCAACCGGGGATGCCCTGACTTCTTTGGGCATCCCCGGTTGGTTTGGTCACCGAGCTTGGGACAAGCTCAGGCTCAGACGAGCTCGGTGACGGTGCCGCCAGCGGCGGTGATCTTCTCCTTGGCGGAGCCGGAGACGGCGTCGACCGTCACCTGCAGCGCCACGGAGAGGTCGCCCTGGCCGAGCACCTTGACGAGCTCGTTCTTGCGAACAGCGCCCTTGGCGACCAGGTCGGCCACCGTGACCTCGCCACCCTGCGGGTAGAGCTCGGCCAGCTTGTCCAGGTTCACCACCTGGAACTGCTTGTGGGCGGGGTTCTTGAAGCCCTTGAGCTTCGGGAGCCGCATGTGGAGGGGCATCTGCCCACCCTCGAAGCGCTCCGGAACCTGGTAACGGGCCTTGGTGCCCTTGGTGCCACGACCGGCCGTCTTGCCCTTGGACGCCTCACCACGACCCACACGGGTCTTGGCGGTCTTGGCGCCCGGAGCCGGACGGAGGTTGTGGACCTTCAGCGGCTTAGCCTCCGCCATGTCAGTCAACCTCCTCGACCGTGACGAGGTGACGCACGGTGTGCGCCATGCCGCGGATCTCCGGGCGGTCCTCCTTGACGACCACGTCGTTCAGGCGCTTCAGCCCGAGCGAACGCAGGGTGTCACGGTGGTTCTGCTTGCTACCGATGTAGGACTTGGTCTGCGTGATCTTCAGGCGAGCCATCAGACACCCGCCCCAGCACGCGCCCGCAGCAGAGCGGCGGGAGCGACGTCCTCCAGCGGCAGGCCACGACGGGCGGCGATCTCCTCGGGACGCTGCAGCCCCTGGAGCGCGGCCACCGTGGCGTGCACGATGTTGATCGGGTTGGACGAGCCGAGCGACTTGCTCAGCACGTCGTGGATGCCCGCGCACTCCAGCACGGCGCGCACCGGGCCACCGGCGATAACACCGGTACCGGGGGACGCCGGCTTGAGCAGCACGACACCCGCGGCCTTCTCGCCCTGGATCGGGTGCGGGATGGTGCCCTGGATACGGGGGACCCGGAAGAAGTGCTTCTTGGCCTCCTCCACACCCTTGGCGATGGCGGCCGGCACCTCCTTGGCCTTGCCGTAACCGACACCCACCTGACCGTCGCCGTCGCCCACCACGACCAGCGCGGTGAAGCTGAAGCGACGACCACCCTTGACTACCTTGGCGACGCGGTTGATCGCGACGACGCGCTCGACGTACGCGGTCTTCTCAGCCGCGGCGCCGCCGTCGCGCCGGTCCTTCCGGTCCCGCCGCTCGCCGCCACCGGCGCCGCCACCGCGGCGCTGGGGTCCAGCCATTGGAATTACCTCTCTCGTTGACTTCCGCTGCTACGGAACCGGCTCAGAACTTGAGCCCGGCCTCACGGGCGGCGTCCGCCAGGGCGGCGATGCGCCCCGCGTACCGGTTACCCGCGCGGTCGAACACGACGCTCTCGATGCCGGCGGCCTTGGCCCGCTCGGCGACCAGCTCGCCGACCTTCTTGGCCTGGACCGACTTGTCGCCCTCGGTGCCCCGGATCGAGGCGTCCAGGGTCGAAGCGGACGCCAGCGTGTGGCCCGCGACATCGTCGATGACCTGCGCGGCGATGCCCCGGTTGGACCGGGTCACGACCAGACGCGGGGTCTCCGCCGTACCGTTGATCCGCTTGCGGCCACGGATCTGGCGACGCTTGCGAGCGGTGCGCTTGTAGGCGTCGCCCTTGGCGATCTTCACACCGTATGCCATGGCTTACTTACCAGCCTTTCCGACCTTGCGGCGGATGACCTCGCCCGCGTACTTCACGCCCTTGGCCTTGTACGGGTCGGGCTTGCGCAGCTTGCGGATGTTCGCGGCGACCTCGCCGACCTTCTGCTTGTCGATGCCCTCGACGCTGAACTTGGTCGGGGACTCCACCTTGAAGGCGATGCCCTCCGGGGCCTCGACGAGGATCGGGTGGCTGTAGCCCAGCGAGAACTCCAGGTTGGAGCCCTTCGCCTGGACGCGGTAACCAACACCGCTGATCTCCAGCGCCTTGCTGTAGCCCTGGGTCACGCCGGTGATCATGTTCGCCACCAGCGTGCGGGACAGGCCGTGCAGGGCCTTCGACTCACGCTCATCATTCGGGCGGGTGACAACGAGGTTGTTGTCCTCGCCCTTGGCGATCTCGATGGGCGCGGCAACGGTGTGGGAGAGGGATCCCTTGGGACCCTTCACCTGGACCGTACGGCCATCGATGGTGACGTCCACGCCGGCGGGAACCTGGATGGGCAGCCGTCCAATACGCGACATGGCTTTACCTCCGTTTCCCGAGTTACCAGACGTAGGCGAGGACTTCCCCGCCCACGCCCTTCTTGGCGGCCTGCTTGTCGGTGAGCAGACCGTGCGACGTGGAGATGATCGCCACGCCCAGGCCGCCGAGCACCTTCGGCAGGTTGGTGGACTTTGCGTAGACCCGCAGACCCGGCTTGCTGATCCGCTTGATGCCGGCGATCGAGCGCTCGCGGTTCGGGCCGAACTTCAGGTTGATGTGGAGGTTCTTGCCGACCTCGGCGTCCTCCACCTTCCAGTCGGCGATGTAACCCTCCTGCTGGAGGATCTCCGCGATGTGCGACTTGATCTTGCTGTGCGGCATCACGACGTCGTCGTGGTAGGCCGAGTTCGCGTTACGCAGACGCGTGAGCATGTCTGCGATGGGGTCGGTCATGGTCATGATGGCCTGTGGCCTCTCTCGCCGGGGTTTCCTATATGCGCCATCCCTCTCCCCCATCAGTCTGGGGACGGGTGCGGCGCGGGGACCTACGGCGTAGTAAGCGACTTCTAGCGGGCTGGGCCCGCGGGCGGTCATGGGCGGCGGGCGCCCAACCCTTCTACTCTACGGGAGTTGAAGGACGGGACCCGCCACCCACTCTTGCCACTCTTGCTTACCGAGAGTCCTGGCTTCCCAACTGGGGGATTACCAGGAGCTCTTGGTCACGCCCGGCAGCTCGCCACGGTGAGCCATCTCACGAAGGCACACGCGGCACAGGCCGAACTTGCGGTACACGGAGTGCGGACGGCCGCAGCGCTGGCAGCGCGTGTAGGCACGCACGGCGAACTTCGGCTTGCGGGCAGCCTTGGCAATGAGAGCCTTCTTCGCCACGGCTCACGCCTCCTTGAACGGGAAGCCGAGGTGACGAAGGAGCGCGCGGCCCTCGTCGTCGTTGGTCGCCGTGGTCACCACGGTGATGTCCATACCCCGGACGCGGTCGATCTTGTCCTGGTCGATCTCGTGGAACATGACCTGCTCCGTGAGACCGAAGGTGTAGTTGCCCCGGCCGTCGAACTGCTTCGGCGACAGACCCCGGAAGTCGCGGATGCGCGGCAGCGCGAGCGACAGCAGGCGGTCCAGGAACTCCCACATGCGGTCACCGCGGAGGGTGACGTGGGCGCCGATCGGCTGGCCCTCACGCAGCTTGAACTGCGCGATGGACTTCCGGGCCTTGGTAACGGCGGGCTTCTGGCCGGTGATCGTGGCGAGGTCGCGGATGGCGCCCTCGATCAGCTTGGAGTCGCGGGCGGCGTCGCCCACACCCATGTTGACCACGATCTTGGTCAGACCCGGGATCTGCATGACGTTCTCGTACTTGAACTCGTCACGCATCTTGCCCGCGATCTCGTCGCGGTAGCGCTGCTTGAGGCGCGGGGAAGTGGTGGTGGCAGTCATCAGATGTCCTCACCGGTCCGCTTGGCAACGCGGATCTTGTTGCCGTCCTCGTCGAAGCGGTAGCCGACGCGGGTGACGACCTTCTTGCCGTCCTTCTCCACGACCAGCTGAACGTTGCTGACGTGGATGGGGGCCTCGACGGTCACGATGCCGCCGGTCTTCGACCCACGCGCGGTCTGGCCGACCTTGGTGTGCTTCTTGACCCGGTTGACACCCTCGACCAGGACACGGTCCTCGCGCGGGAAGGCCTGGATGACCTTGCCCTGCTTGCCCTTGTCCTTACCGGTGATGACCTGGACCAGGTCGCCCTTCTTGATCTTCATCGGTTACAGCACCTCCGGCGCGAGCGAGACGATCTTCATGAACTTCTTCTCGCGCAGCTCCCGGCCGACCGGGCCGAAGATGCGGGTACCGCGGGGGTCACCGTCGTTCTTGAGGATGACGGCGGCGTTCTCGTCGAAGCGGATGTACGAGCCGTCGGGACGGCGCCGCTCCTTGACGGTACGGACGACGACGGCCTTGACGACCTCGCCCTTCTTCACGTTGCCACCGGGGATCGCGTCCTTGACGGTGGCGACGATGACGTCACCGATTCCCGCGTAGCGGCGACCCGAGCCACCGAGAACACGGATGCAAAGGATCTCCTTGGCACCAGTGTTGTCGGCGACACGCAGTCGCGACTCCTGCTGGATCACGTCTATCTCCTGATCGTCTGCCGGTTCCCGGCAGGGGCTCTGTGCGAGCCCCTGCCGAGCCTGGCGGAACTGTCCAGAAGGCTTATGCCTTCAGGAATTACTTGGCCTTCTCGAGGATCTCGACGACGCGCCAGCGCTTGGTCGCGGACAGCGGCCGGGTCTCCATCAGGAGGACGCGGTCGCCGACACCCGCGGCGTTCTGCTCGTCGTGCGCCTTGAGCTTGTTGGTACGGCGGATGACCTTGCCGTACAGCGCGTGCTTGACGCGGTCCTCGACAGCGACGACGACGGTCTTGTCCATCTTGTCGCTGACGACCAGGCCCTCACGGGTCTTGCGGAAACCGCGCTCGTTCGTCTCAGTCACATTCTTCTCGCTCATCAGGCGCTCTCCACCGTCTCGATGCCGAGCTCGCGCTCCCGCATCAGGGTGTAGATCCGGGCGATGTCCTTGCGGACGACCTTGAGCCGGGAGTTGTTCTCAAGCTGTCCGGTGGCCGCCTGGAAGCGGAGGTTGAACAGCTCCTCCTTGGCCTCACGAAGCTTCGCAACGAGTTCCTCGTTGTTCAGCTCGCGCAGCTCGGTCGCCTTGGTACCGGCCGCCATCACGACTCACCTGCCTCGCGCCGGACGATCCGGCACTTCATCGGAAGCTTGTGGGCGGCGCGGGTCAGCGCCTCCCGGGCAACCTTCTCGTTCGGGAAAGACAGCTCGAACATCACCCGACCGGGCTTGACGTTCGCGACCCACCACTCGGGCGAGCCCTTACCGGAACCCATGCGGGTTTCGGCCGGCTTCTTCGTCAGCGGACGGTCCGGGTAGATGTTGATCCACACCTTGCCGCCACGGCGGATGTGACGGGTGATGGCGATACGAGCGGACTCGATCTGCCGGTTCGTCACGTAGGCCGGGGTCACGGCCTGGATGCCGTACTCACCGAACGCCAGCTCGGTGCCGCCCTTGGCCATGCCGTCGCGCTTCGGGTGGTGCTGCTTGCGGTGCTTGACCCTACGGGGGATCAGCATTGGGGTCAGGCCTCCGTTCCGGTGGTCTCCGCTGCCGGAGCCTCAGCGGCGGGAGCCTCGGCCTTGGGGGCCTGCTCTCCGCCCTGCTGGGGCCGACGGCCACGGCCGCCGCGCTCGCCACCGCGGCGCTGCGGACGGTCACTGCCGCCACCGGGACCGCGCGACGGGCGGTTGCCGGCGCGGGCGGCGGCGCCTTCGGCGCGGACCTCGGCGATGTTCTTCACGTCGCCCTTGTAGATCCACACCTTCACACCGATGCGGCCGAAGGTGGTCTTGGCCTCGAAGAAGCCGTAGTCCACGTTGGCGCGCAGGGTGTGCAGCGGAACCCGACCCTCGCGGTAGAACTCGGAGCGGGACATCTCGGCGCCGCCGAGACGGCCACCGCACTGGATCTTGATGCCCTTGGCGCCCGCCTTCATCGTGCCCTGCATGCTCTTGCGCATGGCACGACGGAAGGAGACACGGGAGGCCAGCTGCTCGGCGACGGCCTGGGCCACCAGCTGAGCGTCGGTCTCCGGGTTCTTGACCTCGAGGATGTTCAGCTGGACCTGCTTGCCGGTCAGCTTCTCCAGGTCACCGCGGATGCGGTCGGCCTCCGCGCCGCGACGGCCGATGACGATGCCCGGCCGGGCGGTGTGGATGTCGACGCGGACGCGGTCGCGGGTGCGCTCGATCTCCACCTTGGAGATACCGGCACGCTCCATGCCCTGCGTCATCATCCGGCGGATGGCGACGTCTTCCTTGACGTAGTCCTTGTACAGCTTGTCGGCGTACCAGCGGGACTTGAAGTCCGTGGTGATGCCGAGCCGGAACCCGTGCGGGTTAACCTTCTGGCCCATTACCGGGTCCCTTCCTTGCTGGCGACGACCACGGTGATGTGGCTGGTCCGCTTACGGATCCGGTAGGCACGGCCCTGGGCGCGCGGCCGGAACCGCTTCAGGGTCGGGCCCTCGTCCACGTACGCCTCGCTGATGTACAGCGAGTTGGCGTCCGTGTGGTCGTAGTTGTGCGCGGCGTTGGCGATGGCGCTGTCCAGCACCTTGCCCACCGGCACGCTCGCGGCCTGCGGAGCGAATCGCAGGACCGCCTGAGCCTCCGTGGCATCCATGCCACGGATGAGGTCCACCACGCGGCGGGCCTTCATGGGCGTGACGCGGATGTACCGCGCCTGGGCCCTGGCTTCCATGGTTGTCCCTTCGGTGTCAGTCATGAGTCTTCGCGTACTCCGCTGATCAGCGACGCCGCGACTTGCGGTCGTCCTTCTCGTGGCCGCGGAAGGTGCGGGTCGGCGCGAACTCGCCGAGCTTGTGGCCAACCATCGACTCGGTGACGAACACCGGGACGTGCTTGCGGCCGTCGTGCACCGCGATCGTGTGGCCGAGCATGGCCGGGACGATCATCGAGCGGCGGGACCAGGTCTTGATGACGTTCTTGGTGCCTGCCTCGTTCTGTACGTCCACCTTCTTGATCAGGTGGTCGTCGACGAAGGGCCCCTTCTTCAGACTGCGCGGCATCTAAACCCGCTCCTAGCGCTTCTTGTTCGTCTTGCGGCGGCGGACGATGTACTTGTCGCTGGCCTTCTTCGGCCGACGAGTACGTCCTTCCTTCTGGCCCCAGGGGCTGACCGGGTGGCGACCACCGGAGGTCTTGCCCTCACCACCACCGTGCGGGTGGTCAACCGGGTTCATCGCGACACCACGAACGGTCGGGCGGACGCCCTTCCAGCGCATGCGGCCGGCCTTGCCCCAGTTGATGTTCGACTGCTCGGCGTTGCCGACCTCACCGACGGTGGCGCGGCAGCGGACGTCGACCAGGCGGATCTCACCGGACGGCATGCGCAGGTGGGCCATGGAGCCCTCCTTCGCCAGCAGCTGCACGGAGGCACCCGCGGAACGGGCGAACTTCGCGCCGCCGCCGGGCCGCAGCTCGATGGCGTGGATGGTCGTACCGACCGGGATGTTGCGCAGCGACAGGTTGTTGCCCGGCTTGATGTCGGCCGCGGGGCCGTTCTCGACCCGGTCGCCCTGCTTCAGGCCACGCGGGGCGATGATGTAGCGCTTCTCGCCGTCCGCGTAGTGCAGCAGCGCGATGCGCGCGGTGCGGTTGGGGTCGTACTCGATGTGCGCGACCTTGGCCGGCACGCCGTCCTTGTCGTGCCGACGGAAGTCGATCACGCGGTAGGCGCGCTTGTGGCCGCCGCCCTGGTGACGGACGGTCACACGACCGGCGTTGTTACGGCCGCCCTTGCTGTGCAGCGGGCGGACCAGCGACTTCTCCGGCGTGGACCGCGTGATCTCGACGAAGTCGGCGACGCTGGAGCCACGACGGCCCGGGGTCGTCGGCTTGTACTTGCGGATACCCATTTCTCAGTCCTCGTCCGATTCCGGACGACTCGGACTCCTGATTCAGGAGACCGGGCCGCCGAAGATGTCGATACGGTCGCCCTCGGCGAGGGTCACGATGGCGCGCTTGGTGTCCTTGCGCTTGCCGAAACCGGTGCGGGTGCGCTTGCGCTTGCCCTGCCGGTTGATCGTGTTGACCCCGGTGACCTTGACCGAGAAGACCGACTCAACGGCCTGCTTGATCTGGGTCTTGTTGGCGCGCGGGTCGACGATGAACGTGTACTTGTTCTCGTCCAGCAGCGCGTAGCTCTTCTCCGAAACCACCGGCTTGAGCAGCACGTCACGCAGATCGGTGAACGTCTTGCTGGTGGCGACAGTCGCCTCGCTCATCAGGCGGCGCTCCCTTCGGTCTCAGCGGCGCCGTTACCGGTGAAGCGGTCGAAGGCGTCCTTGGTGAAGACCACGTCGTCGGAGACGAGCACGTCGTACGCGTTGAGCTGACCGGCCTCCAGGATGTGGACCTGGGGCAGGTTGCGCGCCGACAGCCAGGAGGCCTCGTCGGCCCGCTCGACGACCAGCAGCACGTTCTTGCGGTCGCTGATCTTGCCCAGCAGCGCCTTGGCGGCCTTGGTCGACGGGGCGGAGCCCTCGACCACGCCGGACACGACGTGGATGCGGTTGTGACGCGCGCGGTCGGTCAGGGCGCCACGCAGGGCGGCCTTGATCATCTTCTTCGGCGTCCGCTGCGAGTAGTCGCGCGGCACCGGGCCGTGCACGACGCCACCGCCGGCGAACTGCGGAGCGCGGGTCGAACCCTGACGGGCGCGGCCGGTGCCCTTCTGGCGGTACGGCTTCTTGCCACCGCCGCGGACCTCGCCGCGGGTCTTGGTCTTGTGCGTGCCCTGACGGGCAGCGGCCAGCTGCGCGACAACGACCTGGTGGATCAGCGGAACGCTGACCTTGGCGTCGAAGATCTCCTCGGGGAGCTCGACGGTCCCGGCCTTGTCGCCTGCCGGCGAAAGGATGTCAATGGTGCTCATCGGTTACCTCAGGCCCCCTTGGCCGCGGTACGGACCAGGACGAGGCCGCCGTTCGGACCAGGAACCGCGCCCTTGATGAGCAGCAGGCCCTTCTCCGCGTCAACGGCGTGGACGGTCAGGTTCTGGGTGGTGACCCGCTCGTTGCCCATACGGCCTGCCATGCGCAGACCCTTGAACACACGGCCCGGGGTGGCGCAGCCACCGATGGAACCGGGCGAGCGGTGCTTGCGCTGGGTGCCGTGCCCGGCGCCGAGGCCACGGAAGTTGTGGCGCTTCATGACACCGGCGAAGCCCTTGCCCTTGCTCTTGCCGGTGACGTCGACCTTGACGCCGGCCTCGAACACGTCGGCGGTGATCTCCTGGCCGAGGGTGTACTCGCTGGCGTCGGCGGTGCGCAGCTCCACCAGGTGGCGGCGCGGCGTCACCTCAGCCTTGGCGAAGTGGCCCTTGAGGGGCTTGTTGACCTTGCGCGGGTCGATCTCGCCGAAGGCGATCTGCACGGCCTCGTAGCCGTCGGTGTCGGCGGTGCGGACCTGGGTAACGACGCAGGGCCCGGCCTTGACCACGGTCACCGGGACGACACGGTTGTTCTCGTCCCAGACCTGGGTCATGCCGAGCTTCTCGCCCAGGACGCCCTTAATCTGCTTAGCCATCTCGCGCGTCACCTCAGAGCTTGATCTCGATGTCGACGCCCGCCGGCAGGTCGAGACGCATCAGCGAGTCAACCGTCTTCGGCGTGGGGTCGAGGATGTCGATGAGGCGCTTGTGCGTACGCATCTCGAAGTGCTCGCGCGAGTCCTTGTACTTGTGCGGCGACTTGATGACGCAGTACACGTTCTTCTCAGTGGGCAGCGGCACCGGGCCCGCGACCTGCGCACCAGTACGGGTCACCGTCTCGACGATCTTCTTCGCCGAGGAGTCGATGACCTCGTGGTCGTAGGCCTTGAGCCGGATGCGGATCTTCTGTCCCGCCATGGCTACTCCGTAGTCCTGTCTCTCGTAACGCTCTGGGACCCGGCGGCTGGCGCTTTCCCTGCGACTTCCCCGACCCACGCGGTCGGGCGTGTCGCGAGCCCTCTCACAGAAATCCACATGCGGGATCCCCGTTCGGGGGGTTTGGGGGAAAGACATCCACCGGGTGCCTGGCGAGTTCCGCGCTGACGCTTCCCGGAAGATTCCCGTACTTCCGCCCCTGACAAGGGGCGACGAGTACTGCGGGACTCGCTTCCAGTCCTCCCGACGGGAGGCGCGCAGCATCGGCACTCAACCGAGCAACCTGGCAAGTGTGCCATATCGCTGGCCACTCTGGCCAATCGGGCGGGGGTGCGCCTTGACGGTCCGCGTCGGGGATGTGGGAAGCGCCTTTCCGTGGCGGACCCCAGAAGCCGTTTCCGCCGTCAAGCGCCCGGATCCCCAGGGCAATTGACGGCGACGCCCCCGCGGGAAAACGCAAAACCCCGCACACCCGAAGGATGTGCGGGGCTCGCGTTAGCGCTGGGTCACTTGTTGATCTTGGTGACCTGGCCGGCGCCGACGGTCCGACCACCCTCACGGATGGCGAACTTCAGGCCCTCCTCCATGGCGACCGGCTGGATCAGCTGGACCGACATGGTGGTGTTGTCGCCCGGCATGACCATCTCGGTGCCCTCGGGGAGGGTCACAACGCCGGTCACGTCCGTGGTACGGAAGTAGAACTGCGGGCGGTAGTTGTTGAAGAACGGGGTGTGACGACCACCCTCGTCCTTCGACAGGATGTAGGCCTGGGCCTCGAACTCGGTGTGCGGGGTGACCGAGCCCGGCTTGATGATGACCTGGCCGCGCTCGACGTCCTCGCGCTTGATGCCGCGGAGCAGCAGACCGACGTTCTCACCGGCCTGGCCCTCGTCGAGCAGCTTGCGGAACATCTCGATGCCGGTGACCGTGGTGGTGGTCTTCTCCGGCTTGATGCCGATGATGTCGACGGTCTCGTTGACCTTGAGGACACCACGCTCGATACGGCCGGTGACGACCGTACCGCGACCGGTGATGGTGAAGACGTCCTCGATCGGCATCAGGAACGGCTTGTCGACGTCGCGCTCCGGCTGCGGGATCGCCTCGTCGACGGCGTTCATGAGGTTGAGGACCGACTCGCCCCACTCGGCGTCGCCCTCGAGCGCCTTGAGCGCCGAGACCTTGACGACCGGGACGTCGTCGCCCGGGAACTCGTACTCGGAGAGGAGCTCACGGACCTCGAGCTCGACGAGCTCCAGGATCTCCTCGTCGTCCACCATGTCGGCCTTGTTCAGGGCAACGACGATGTACGGAACGCCGACCTGGCGGGCCAGGAGCACGTGCTCCTTGGTCTGCGGCATCGGGCCGTCGGTGGCGGCGACCACCAGGATGGCGCCGTCCATCTGCGCCGCACCGGTGATCATGTTCTTGATGTAGTCCGCGTGACCCGGGCAGTCGACGTGCGCGTAGTGACGCGACTCGGTCTGGTACTCGACGTGCGCGATGGAGATGGTGATACCGCGCTGACGCTCCTCAGGAGCCTTGTCGATCTGATCGAACGCCGAGGCCTCGTTCAGGTCCGGGTACTTGTCGTGCAGCACCTTGGTGATCGCCGCGGTAAGGGTCGTCTTACCGTGGTCGATGTGACCGATGGTGCCGATGTTGACGTGCGGCTTAGTCCGCTCGAACTTCGCCTTCGCCACTGGGGTCCTCCTGTGGAGTGGTTCTGTACGCCTTACTTCATCGGCGCCAGGTGATCTTTGCCGGGTTGGTGAGGACCCCGAAGGGCCTGCTTACGTGTGCCAACCCGCGGATTAAGTGCTGGCCGCCGGGGCACCCGCCGCGTTCCTCACGGTTCGCGGCGGAATGCCCCGTACTGCCTGCCGTCAAGCCTAAGGCTTGTAGGACGTTGCGAGAACGTCGGCTACTCGCCCTTGGCCTTCGCGATGATCTCCTCGGCGACGTTCCGCGGAACCTCGGCGTAGGAGTCGAACTGCATGGAGTAGCTGGCCCGGCCGGAGGTCTTGCTGCGCAGGTCGCCGACGTAACCGAACATCTCCGAGAGCGGGACGAGACCCGTCACGAGCTTGGCGCCCGAACGCTCCTCCATGGCCTGGATCTGGCCACGCCGCGAGTTGAGGTCACCGACGACATCGCCCATGTAGTCCTCGGGCGTGGTCACCTCGACCTTCATCATCGGCTCGAGCAGGGCCGGGCTGGCCTTGCGGGCGGCCTCCTTGAAGGCCATCGAACCGGCGATCTTGAACGCGAGCTCGGAGGAGTCGACGTCGTGGTAGGCGCCGTCGAGCAGCGTCACCTTGACACCGGTCAGCGGGTAGCCCGCCAGCACACCGAACTCCATTGCCTCCTGGCAACCAGCGTCCACGGACGGGATGTACTCCCGCGGGATGCGGCCACCGGTGACGGCGTTGACGAACTCGTAGCCCTCACCCTCAAGCGGCTCGATGGTGATCTGGACCTTACCGAACTGGCCAGAACCACCCGTCTGCTTCTTGTGGGTGTAGTCGACCTTCTCGACCATCTTGCGGATGGTCTCGCGGTACGCCACCTGCGGCTTACCGACGTTGGCCTCGACCTTGAACTCGCGCTTCATGCGGTCGACCAGCACGTCCAGGTGCAGCTCGCCCATGCCCGCGATGATGGTCTGGCCGGTCTCCTCGTCGGTGTGGACCTGGAAGGACGGGTCCTCCTCGGCGAGGCGCTGGATGGCGATACCCAGCTTCTCCTGGTCGCCCTTCGACTTCGGCTCGATGGCGACCTGGATGACCGGAGCGGGGAACTCCATCGATTCCAGGATCACCGGGTTGGCCGGGTCGCAGAGCGTCTCGCCCGTGGTGGTGTCCTTCAGGCCCATGACGGCGACGATGTCACCGGCGCCCACCGACGCGATCTCCTCACGCTTGTTGGCGTGCATGCGGTAGATCTTGCCGATGCGCTCCTTCTTGCCCTTGACGGAGTTCTGGACCTGAGTACCAGTCTCCAGGCGGCCCGAGTACACCCGGACGAAGGTGAGCTTGCCGAGGTGCGGGTCGCTCATGATCTTGAACGCCAGGGCGGACAGCGGCTCGTCCACGGACGGCTTGCGGGCGATGACCTCGTCGGCGTCCTTCACCGAGTGGCCCTCGATCGCCTCGACGTCCAGCGGCGCGGGGAGGTAACGCACCACCGCGTCGAGCAGCGGCTGAACACCCTTGTTCTTGAAAGCGGTTCCGCAGAACACCGGAGTGACGGTGACGCCGTCGCTCTTGCCGGAGTTGATGGTGATGCGGCGGATCGCCGCGATCAGCTGCTCCTCGGAGGGCTCCTGACCCTCCAGGTACAGCTCCATCATCTCCTCGTCGTTCTCGGCCACGGCCTCCAGCAGCTTGCCGCGCCACTCGTTGGCGGCATCGACGTGCGTGTCCGGGATGTCGACGGTGTCGTACATCTCGCCCTTGGCGGCCTCGGCGGACCAGACCAGGGCCTTCATGCGGACCAGGTCGATGACGCCCTTGAAGTCGGCCTCGGCGCCGATCGGCAGCTGCATGACCAGCGGCACCGCGCCCAGCCGGTCGACGATCATGTCGACGCAGCGGTGGAACTCGGCACCGACGCGGTCCAGCTTGTTGACGAAGCAGATACGCGGCACGCCGTAGCGGTCCGCCTGACGCCAAACGGTCTCGGACTGCGGCTCGACACCGGCGACACCGTCGAACACCGTGACGGCACCGTCGAGGACGCGCAGCGAACGCTCCACCTCGACGGTGAAGTCGACGTGGCCCGGGGTGTCGATGATGTTGATGGTGTGGTCGACCTCGTCGACCTTCCAGTGACAGGTCGTCGCGGCCGACGTGATGGTGATGCCGCGCTCCTGCTCCTGCTCCATCCAGTCCATGGTGGCAGCGCCGTCGTGGACTTCACCGATCTTGTACGAGACACCGGTGTAGAACAGGATCCGCTCGGTGGTCGTCGTCTTGCCCGCGTCGATGTGGGCCATGATCCCGATGTTGCGGACCTTGGCCAGGTCAAGTGAAGTGGTGGCCATATGGCTCAGTCTTCTCTCGGTTCTCGATGGGGTTGCGACTACCAGCGGTAGTGCGCGAAGGCCTTGTTGGACTCGGCCATCTTGTGGGTGTCCTCACGGCGCTTGACGGAGGCGCCAAGACCGTTCGAGGCGTCGAGCAGCTCGTTCATGAGGCGCTCGGTCATGGTCTTCTCGCGACGGGCGCGGGAGTAACCGACCAGCCAACGCAGGGCCAGCGTGGAGGAACGCGCGGGGCGGACCTCGACCGGCACCTGGTAGGTGGCGCCACCGACGCGGCGGCTGCGGACCTCAAGGGTGGGCTTGACGTTCTCAAGCGCGCGCTTGAGGGTGATGACCGGGTCGTTGCCGGTCTTCTCGCGCAGGCCCTCCATGGCGCCGTAGACGATGCGCTCGGCGGTGGAGCGCTTGCCGTTCAGCAGCACCTTGTTGATGAGGGAGGTCACCAGAGGAGAGTTGTAGACCGGGTCGATGATGACCGGGCGCTTCGGGGCGGGGCCCTTACGAGGCATTCTTACTTCTCCTTCTTGGCGCCGTAGCGGCTGCGAGCCTGCTTGCGGTTCTTGACGCCCTGAGTGTCGAGGGAGCCGCGGATGATCTTGTAGCGAACACCCGGCAGGTCCTTCACACGACCGCCACGCACGAGCACGATGGAGTGCTCCTGCAGGTTGTGGCCCTCACCCGGAATGTAAGCGGTGACCTCGATCCCGCTGGTCAGACGCACACGCGCGACCTTACGCAGGGCCGAGTTCGGCTTCTTCGGGGTGGTCGTGTAGACACGCGTGCAGACGCCACGGCGCTGCGGGGAACCCTGCAGTGCGGGCGTCTTGTTCTTCTCGACCTTGTCCTGCCGGCCCTTGCGGACCAGCTGCTGGATCGTAGGCACCGTTTCTCCGGTTTCTGTGTGCCAGTCTCGTTAAAGCTAACCCGAGGCGTTCTGCTGGGCCACAAGCGCTGATCACCGGCACTTTTCCCGACCCACGCGGTCGGGTGTGTCGGAGGCTCCGCGCATACCCGCTGGGCGGGCACAGGCTTCACATCTCTTGGATGTCGCAGTCTCGGAATTCCGTGCGGACTGAGAGCACGCACAAGAACCCGGGGACACCCCAGGCACAAGGTCAGAGCGTACCTAGCGCATCGGCTCCGGTCAAAACAAATGCACACGCGTAGGACAGGCCGGGCCGCGCGGACGCTGACGCCACGGTAGTGGCCCCGTCGCGGTCAGGGAAGGGAGCGGATCCGGCCGGGCGGCACAGCGCGCGCTGCCGGCTCAGCCCGCGGCGATGCCCAGCAGGATGATCAGCGTCCAGAACGAGGCCACCAGCCAGCCCAGCACCAGCCCGGTCGTCGCCATGGCTTCGCCGCCCTCACCGGTGGCGCGGAGCTGTGCCCGTGCCCGGTGCCCCAGCACGATCGCCGGGACCGCGGGCACCGCCAGGACGACCCCGGCGAGGCCGCAGATCAGCGAGGCCGCCGCCAGCCCGTTCGTCGGCCGTGGCGGCGCCGGCAGGAAGGTCGGGGGCAGCGATGGCGCCCGCTGCGGCACGGCCGTGGGCATCGGCATCGGCACCGGCCCCTGCGGCAGGTCGGCGACCAGGCCGCCCAACTCGCCGTAGGTCAGCGCGCGGTAGGCCGCCGCCACCCGCTGCTCGTACTCCTGCTGGCCCAGGCGCCCTTCGGCGAACGCGGCCTTGAGCACGTCCACCGTGCGCTCCCGGTCGGCGTGCGAGGCGCGCATGCCCGAGGCCGGGCCGTTGTCCCAGGGCTGCAGCCCTCCGTAGTGCGCCATCCGCCCGCGTACCTCCCCCACTGATAGGGACCATGCTCCCCGGCTGGGGATCGTGCCCCCATAGTGCTTGACGCGGCGACGGCGCGTGGAGTTCCGCGTGAATCGCCTCCCGCGGGGTTTGTGGATCTCTCCGGGGCTACGCCCCCCAAGTCCCGGCATCCGCAGGGGATTTCGGCGCGAATGGCCTCCGTCGAGGTTCGGTCCTCCCTGTGCCGCGCGCCCCGCCACCTGGAGCTACGCCCCCAGAGCTCCGAGCCGCCAGCTCTCCACCCGGCCCGGTGCCGCCGCCGTCACGGTTTTGAACTCCCCCTGGGCAGTGGCCATCCAGAACCGCTCCCCCACCCCGGTCACCGCGACCGGCAGGCTGCGCCGCCGCAACGGCCCGCCGCCCTCGAACGCCACCGCGGGCGCTCTCCCATCCGCCCCCGTCCTCCCCCAGGCCAGCGCCCAGGCCGCCCCCCGCCGCCGCCCGCGCAGCGCGCCGAGCAGCAGCCCGCTGAACGCGGTGTCCACGTAGACGCCCAACACCCCTTCCCCGTCGAGAAGTTCGACCGCGGCCCGCCCCCGGGTGCCCAGTGCCGGACGGAGGGCGAGTCCGCCGTACGCCCTGGCCGTGCCCGACGACTCCACGAGTTCGAGCTGATGCCCCATCATGTCCCCCCCGTACCTCACCAGAACCTTCGTTGATCAGCCTCCACCCCGGAAGTCGCCTGATGGATCGTCCCCAGGTACCGTCCGTCCCACGGGAGCCCTAGGGAATCCCCGGGCCCCTGGACCACCGGTCCCCGTTGGCCTGGATGGTCTTCCGAAAGATCGCCGCCGTGGCGGTGAAGGCGGTCGCGCGCTTCTCCTGCCTCGGCGCGGTGCTGGTGATCCGCGTCCTGGGCACGGCGCTGCCGCCGCGGTGCTCACCGCCTGGTGGATCGTGCTGCCCATACTGGCCGCGCCCTACCTGCTGGCCGCTGTCAGCCGCCGCGCGGAACCGCGCGCCGACCGCCACGCGGCCGAACTGGGCTTCGCGCCCGCCCTGGCCGACGTCCTCAACGAGCTGTACGCGCAGGAGCAGACCGCCATCGAACAGGCTGTCGCCATGGGCCGGAAGGCCCAGAGCGGCCCCGGGCACGGCTGCCCGGCTGCTCTCCTCGCACCCGGACCACTACACCCGGCTTCACCGGCTGGAGCCGTACCTGCCCGCGGCGGAGGGTGGATCTCCGGGGCCAAGCCCCCACGGCAAAAGGGCGGCTCGCCCCCTCCGAAGAGGGGGCGAGCCGCCCTTTGACGGTCCCTCGCCAGGAGGCGACTACGCGTTGTACGGCCCGTAGTCGTAGTCCTCCAGCGGAACGGCCTGGCCGGAGCCGGTGCCGAACGGCGAGTAGTCGATGTCGTCGTAGCCGACGGCCGAGTACATCGCGGCCTTGGCCTCCTCGGTCGGCTCCACCCGGATGTTGCGGTAGCGGGACAGACCCGTACCGGCCGGGATGAGCTTACCGAGGATGACGTTCTCCTTGAGGCCCAGCAGGGAGTCCGACTTGGCGTGGATCGCCGCGTCGGTGAGCACCCGGGTCGTCTCCTGGAAGGAGGCGGCCGACAGCCAGGACTCCGTGGCCAGCGAGGCCTTGGTGATACCCATCAGCTGCGGGCGGCCGGACGCGGGGTGACCACCCTCGGCGACCACACGGCGGTTCTCCTGCTCGAAGCGACCGCGCTCGACCAGCTCGCCGGGCAGCAGCTCCGCGTCGCCCGACTCGATGATCGTCACCCGGCGCAGCATCTGCCGGATGATGATCTCGATGTGCTTGTCGTGGATCGACACACCCTGCGAGGTGAAGACCTTCTGGACCTCGCCCAGCAGGTGGATCTGGACGGCGCGCTGGCCGAGGATCCGCAGCACGTCGTGCGGGTTCTCGGTACCGGCCATCAGCTTCTGGCCGACCGTGACGTGGTCGCCCTCGTCCACCAGCAGGCGGCCACGCTTCGAGACCGCGTAGGCGATCTCGTCGCTGCCGTCGTCCGGGGTGATGACGATCTTGCGGGTCTTCTCGGTCTCCTCGATCCGGACCCGGCCCTCGGCCTCGCTGATCGGGGCCAGACCCTTCGGGGTACGGGCCTCGAAGAGCTCGACCACACGCGGCAGACCCTTGGTGATGTCGTCACCGGCCACACCACCGGTGTGGAAGGTACGCATCGTCAGCTGGGTACCGGGCTCACCGATCGACTGGGCGGCGATGATGCCGACCGCCTCGCCGATGTCCACCAGCTTGCCGGTGGCCAGCGAACGGCCGTAGCACATCGCGCAGGTGCCGACGGCGGACTCGCAGGTGAGGATCGAGCGGGTCTTGACCGTCTCGACACCGTGCAGGATCAGCTGGTCGATGAGCACGTCGCCGAGGTCGGTACCGGCCGGGGCCAGCACCTTTCCGTCGACCACGATGTCCTCGGCCAGGCTGCGCGCGTACACGCTGGTCTCGACGCCGGCCGCCTTGCGCAGCACGCCGTCCTCGCCGCGCTCGGCGATGGCCAGCTTCAGGCCGCGCTCGGTGCCGCAGTCCTCCTCACGGATGATCACGTCCTGCGAGACGTCCACCAGACGACGGGTCAGGTAACCCGAGTCGGCGGTACGCAGCGCGGTGTCCGCGAGACCCTTACGGGCACCGTGGGTGGAGATGAAGTACTCCAGCACGGTGAGACCCTCACGGAACGACGCCTTGATGGGCCGCGGGATGGTCTCGTTCTTCGCGTTGGACACCAGACCACGCATACCCGCGATCTGGCGCATCTGCATCATGTTTCCACGAGCACCCGAGTCGACCATCATGAAGATCGGGTTGGTCCTCGGGAAGTTCTCGTTCATGGCCTCGGCGACCTCGTTGGTCGCCTTGGTCCAGATCGCGATGAGCTCCTGGGACCGCTCTTCCTTGGTGATCAGGCCGCGCTCGTACTGCTTCTGGACCTTCTCGTCCTGCGCCTCGTAGCCCGCGAGGATGGTCTTCTTGGCCTCCGGGACGACCACGTCGGAGATCGCGACGGTGACACCGGACCGGGTCGCCCAGTGGAAACCGGCCGACTTCAGGTTGTCCAGCGTCGCCGCGACGACGACCTTCGGGTAGCGCTCGGCGAGGTCGTTGACGATCTCGGAGAGCTGCTTCTTGCCCACCGAGTAGTCCACGAACGGGTAGTCCTCGGGCAGCAGCTCGTTGAACAGCGCCCGGCCCAGCGTGGTGGTCAGACGGAACGGGTCACCCTGCTGCCACTCCGGCTCACCCTCCTCGGCGGGCGGCGGGGTCCAGCCACGCGGCGGGACGGTGCCGACCGGGAAGCGGATGTCCACCTTGGCCTGGAGCGACAGCTCGCGGGCGTCGAGCGCCATGATGGCCTCGGCGACCGAGCCGAACGCCCGGCCCTCGCCCTTGACCTCGCGCTCCTCGGAGTCCGTGGTGAGGAAGAACAGACCCAGGACCATGTCCTGCGTCGGCATCGTCACCGGACGGCCGTCGGCGGGCTTGAGGATGTTGTTCGAGGACAGCATCAGGATGCGGGCCTCGGCCTGCGCCTCCGCGGACAGCGGCAGGTGCACGGCCATCTGGTCACCGTCGAAGTCCGCGTTGAACGCGGTGCACACGAGCGGGTGGATCTGGATGGCCTTGCCCTCGACCAGCTGCGGCTCGAACGCCTGGATACCCAGACGGTGCAGGGTCGGCGCACGGTTCAGCAGCACCGGGTGCTCGGCGATGACCTCTTCCAGCACGTCGTACACGACGGTGCGGCCACGCTCGACCATGCGCTTGGCCGACTTGATGTTCTGCGCGTGGTTGAGGTCGACCAGCCGCTTCATCACGAACGGCTTGAACAGCTCCAGCGCCATGGCCTTGGGCAGACCGCACTGGTGCAGCTTGAGCTGCGGGCCGACGACGATGACGGAACGGGCCGAGTAGTCGACACGCTTACCGAGCAGGTTCTGCCGGAAGCGGCCCTGCTTGCCCTTCAGCATGTCGCTGAGGGACTTCAGCGGACGGTTGCCCGGGCCGGTGACCGGACGGCCGCGGCGGCCGTTGTCGAACAGCGCGTCGACGGCCTCCTGGAGCATCCGCTTCTCGTTGTTCACGATGATCTCGGGGGCACCGAGGTCAAGGAGACGCTTGAGGCGGTTGTTCCGGTTGATCACACGGCGGTACAGGTCGTTCAGGTCGGAGGTCGCGAAGCGGCCACCGTCCAGCTGCACCATCGGGCGCAGGTCCGGCGGGATCACCGGGACGCAGTCCAGCACCATGCCGTTGGGGCTGTTGCGGGTCTGCAGGAACGCGGAGACGACCTTGAGGCGCTTGAGCGCACGGGTCTTCTTCTGGCCCTTGCCGGTCCGGATGATCTCGCGGAGCTTCTCGGCCTCCTCCTCCAGGTCGAAGGACTCCAGGCGCTTCTGCAGCGCCGCGGCGCCCATGCCGCCCATGAAGTAGGTACCGAAGCGGTCGCGCAGCTCGCGGTAGAGCAGCTCGTCGCCCTCCAGGTCCTGGACCTTGAGGGACTTGAAGCGGCTCCACACCTCGTCGAGGCGGTCGATCTCGCGCTGCGCACGGTCCCGCAGCTGCTTCATCTCGCGCTCGGCGCCCTCGCGCACCTTGCGGCGCACGTCGGCCTTGGCGCCCTCGGCCTCCAGCTCCGCCAGGTCGGCCTCAAGCTTCTTCTGGCGGGCCTCGACGTCGGCGTCACGGCGCTGCTCGACCTGCTGGCGCTCGACGGAGACCTGGGCCTCCAGTGACGGCAGGTCGCGGGTGCGGCGCTCCTCGTCCACCCACGTGATCATGTAGGCGGCGAAGTAGATGACCTTCTCCAGGTCCTTCGGCGCCAGGTCCAGCAGGTAGCCCAGGCGCGACGGGACGCCCTTGAAGTACCAGATGTGCGTGACGGGCGCGGCCAGCTCGATGTGGCCCATCCGCTCACGACGCACCTTGGCGCGAGTCACCTCGACACCGCAGCGCTCACAGATGATGCCCTTGAAGCGGACACGCTTGTACTTGCCGCAGTAGCACTCCCAGTCCCGGGTCGGACCGAAGATCTTCTCGCAGAAGAGTCCGTCCTTTTCGGGCTTGAGGGTGCGGTAGTTAATGGTCTCCGGCTTCTTTACCTCGCCGTGCGACCACTGACGGATGTCGTCCGCGGTGGCCAGGCCGATCCGCAGCTCGTCGAAGAAGTTGACGTCGAGCACTGGTCGTCAATCCCTCTTTCGGGGTCGAGTGTCAAACATGGTCTGAACGGGTCCGGGGAGAGCCGGGGGCCCTGTGGTGAGGCCCCCGGCCAACCCGTCAGACCTCTTCGACGCTGCTCGGCTCGCGCCGGGACAGGTCGATACCGAGTTCCTCCGCAGCGCGGAAGACATCCTCGTCGGTGTCACGCATTTCGATGGACATACCGTCGCTGGACAGCACCTCCACGTTCAGGCAGAGCGACTGCATTTCCTTGATGAGCACCTTGAAGGACTCGGGAATGCCGGGCTCGGGGATGTTCTCGCCCTTGACGATGGCCTCGTAGACCTTCACACGACCGAGAACGTCGTCGGACTTGATGGTCAGCAGCTCCTGGAGGGCGTAAGCGGCGCCGTAAGCCTCCAGCGCCCACACCTCCATCTCACCGAAGCGCTGGCCACCGAACTGGGCCTTACCACCCAGCGGCTGCTGGGTGATCATCGAGTACGGACCGGTGGACCGGGCGTGCAGCTTGTCGTCCACCAGGTGGTGCAGCTTCAGGATGTACATGTAGCCGACGGAGATCGGCGCCGGGAACGGCTCACCGGAGCGGCCGTCGAACAGCCGGGCCTTACCCGAGGGCAGCACCATCCGGTCGCCGTCGCGGTTCGGGATCGTCGACTCGAACAGACCGGCGATCTCGTCCTCACGGGCACCGTCGAAGACCGGGGTGGCCACGTTGGTGCCGGGCTCGACCCGGTCGGCCTCGATGACCTGCAGCCGGCGCGCCCACTCCTCGGCGATGCCGGAGACGTCCCAGCCCTGCTTGGCCAGCCAGCCCAGGTGGATCTCCAGGACCTGTCCCGGGTTCATTCGGGACGGCACACCCAGCGGGTTGAGGATGATGTCGACGGGCGTGCCGTCCTCCAGGAACGGCATGTCCTCGACCGGGAGGATCTTGGAGATGACACCCTTGTTGCCGTGCCGGCCGGCGAGCTTGTCGCCGTCGGTGATCTTGCGCTTCTGCGCCACGTAGACGCGGACCAGCTGGTTCACGCCCGGCGGCAGCTCGTCGCCCTCCTCGCGGTCGAAGACGCGCACGCCGATGACCTTGCCGGTCTCACCGTGCGGCACCTTCAGCGAGGTGTCACGGACCTCACGGGCCTTCTCACCGAAGATCGCGCGCAGCAGGCGCTCCTCCGGGGTCAGCTCGGTCTCGCCCTTCGGGGTGACCTTGCCGACCAGGATGTCGCCGGCGACGACCTCGGCACCGATGCGGATGATGCCGCGCTCGTCGAGGTCGGCCAGGACCTCCTCGGAGACGTTCGGGATGTCCCGGGTGATCTCCTCGGGGCCGAGCTTGGTGTCACGGGCGTCGACCTCGTGCTCCTCGATGTGGATCGAGGAGAGGACGTCGTCCTGCACGAGGCGCTGCGACAGGATGATCGCGTCCTCGTAGTTGTGGCCCTCCCACGGCATGAACGCCACGAGCAGGTTCTTGCCGAGCGCCATCTCACCCTGGTCGGTGGACGGGCCGTCGGCGAGCACCTGGCCGGCGACCACGCGGGCGCCGTCGTCCACGACGACCTTCTGGTTGAAGGAGGTGCCCTGGTTGGAGCGGTTGAACTTGGCGACCCGGTACGTGGTGTACGTGCCGTCGTCGTTGGCGACGGTGACGTAGTCCGCGGAGACCTCCTGGACCACACCGTCCTTCTCGGCGGTGATCACGTCACCGGCGTCGACCGCGGCGCGGTACTCGATGCCGGTACCCACCAGCGGCGACTCCGCCTTCAGCAGCGGCACCGCCTGGCGCATCATGTTCGAACCCATGAGCGCGCGGTTGGCGTCGTCGTGCTCCAGGAACGGGATCATGGCGGTCGCGACCGACACCATCTGGCGCGGCGAGACGTCCATGTAGTCCACGTCCTGCGACGGCACCAGGTCGACCTCACCGCCACGGCGGCGGACCAGCACACGGCCCTCGGCGAAGGTGCCCTCCTCGGTCAGCGCGGCGTTCGCCTGCGCGATGAGGTAGCGGTCCTCCTCGTCGGCGGTCAGGTAGTGCACCTCTTCGGTGACCCGGCCGTCCTCCACCTTGCGGTACGGGGTCTCGATGAAGCCGAACGCGTTGACCCGGCCGTACGAGGCCAGCGAACCGATCAGACCGATGTTCGGGCCTTCCGGCGTCTCGATCGGGCACATACGGCCGTAGTGCGACGGGTGCACGTCACGGACGTCAAGACCGGCCCGCTCACGGGACAGACCGCCCGGACCCAGCGCCGACAGACGGCGCTTGTGGGTCAGACCCGACAGCGGGTTGGTCTGGTCCATGAACTGGGACAGCTGGCTGGTGCCGAAGAACTCCTTGATGGAGGCGACGACCGGCCGGATGTTGATCAGGGTCTGCGGCGTGATCGCCTCGACGTCCTGGGTGGTCATCCGCTCGCGGACGACACGCTCCATACGAGCCAGACCGGTACGGACCTGGTTCTGGATCAGCTCGCCGACGTTGCGCAGACGGCGGTTGCCGAAGTGGTCGATGTCGTCCACCTCGACCGGGATGGTCTCGCCGTCCGTGGACACCGTCTCGGTCTCACCGGCGTGCAGCTTGACCAGGTACTTGATGGTGGCGATGACGTCGTCGGTGGTCAGCACACCGGCGTCCAGCGGCTGCTCGGCGCCGAGCTTCTTGTTGACCTTGTAGCGGCCGACCTTCGCCAGGTCGTAGCGCTTCGGGTTGAAGTAGAGGTTCTCCAGCAGGGTCTGGGCGGCCTCGCGCGTCGGCGGCTCGCCCGGACGCAGCTTGCGGTAGATGTCGAGCAGCGCGTCGTCCTGGCCCTGGGTGTGGTCCTTCTCCAGGGTGGCGCGCATCGACTCGTACTCGCCGAACTCCTCCAGGATCTGCTCGGTGGTCCAACCGAGCGCCTTCAGGAGTACGGTCACGGACTGCTTGCGCTTGCGGTCGATGCGTACACCGACCATGTCGCGCTTGTCGATCTCCATCTCAAGCCAGGCACCCCGGGACGGGATGATCTTGGCGGTGAAGATGTCCTTGTCGGAGGTCTTGTCGATGGTGCTGTCGAAGTACACACCGGGCGAGCGGACGAGCTGGGAGACCACGACACGCTCGGTGCCGTTGATGCAGAAGGTGCCCTTGTTGGTCATGAGCGGGAAGTCGCCCATGAAGACCGTCTGGGACTTGATCTCACCGGTCTCGTTGTTGGTGAACTCGGCGGTGACGAACAGCGGAGCCGCGTACGTGAAGTCGCGCTCCTTGCACTCGTCGATCGAGTTCTTCGGAGGCTCGAAGCGGTGGTCGCGGAAGGTCAGCGACATCGACCCGGAGAAGTCCTCGATCGGGGAGATCTCCTCGAAGATCTCCTCCAGACCGGACTTGGTCGGCACATCCTGCCCGTTGTCGAGAGCCGCCTCGACACGAGCCTTCCATGCGGCATTGCCGAGCAGCCAATCGAAGCTCTCGGTTTGCAACGCTAGAAGGTTCGGAACCTCAAGCGGCTCCTTGATCTTCGCGAAGGAGATGCGCAGCGGGGCGGTGCTTGCGCCGTTGTTCGTATTGGCAGTCGAGGCGTTGCGCGAGGCGGCCAAGAGGGGGTCCTTCCGAGGGCTCGGACTCACTACGCGCGTACCGGTCCACCCCTGGGCACACCGGTGACATCCTGGTCGTGGACATCTCCGCTTTTTCGTGCTCAGACTCGGGCTCGCCGCTGGTGACGGGCCAGACGGCAGCTAACAGGCAGCGCAAAGGGTCAGTGTAGCCACTCGGCACACTGATGTCCAGAGCAGAGATTCGGAGACCGAATCTTCTCCCCCTCGTCATCCATAGGCCCGGCCGTGGCCGGGCACTACTCCTTGGATCCCGCCTACTTGGATCCTGTCTGGGTCCTGCTGGGTGCTGCGCTCGACCTCAGTCATTCCCGCATCGTCCGCGATCCATGCCTCGACACCCGGACCGACATCACGACGCGTCCTGAGAATTGCGCGCTGCGTCCGGTTCGTCAAGGCCCCCGCCCCTCGGAGATCCTCACATCGGATCCCACGACGGACCCTCGCGGCGGGACTCGGCGAACCAGCGAAGATCACCATACCCGGGTCCGCCGACAACGGCGCGGAACCAGGTGCCCGTCGAGCGGAAGACCGCAGGGCGGCCACCCGAAAGGGTGGCCGCCCTGCGGCTGATCAGCCCCTCGAAAGGGGCACACACGGCCTGCGCCGTGTTGGGCCTTACTTGACCTCGACGGAGGCGCCAGCGGCCTTGAGGGCCTCGGCAGCCTTGTCCGCGGCCTCCTTGGTGGCCTTCTCCAGGACCGGCTTCGGGGTGCCGTCGACCAGGTCCTTGGCCTCCTTCAGGCCGAGCGAGGTCAGCTCACGCACGACCTTGATGACCTGGATCTTCTTGTCGCCGGCGCCGGTGAGGATGACGTCGAACTCGTCCTTCTCCTCCTCCTGCGCGGCCTCGGCGCCACCGGCGGCACCGCCAGCCATGACGACGGGCGCGGCAGCGGCGGCGGTGACGTCGAACTTCTCCTCGAAGGCGGAGACGAACTCGGCCAGCTCGATGAGGGTCATCTCCTCGAACTGCGACAGCAGCTCGTCCTTGGTCAGCTTCGCCATGATGGCGGGTCCTTCCACTAAGTCGGCAGGTGCCGGATGTACATGTCGGCGGGCGTGCGGCCCGCTACGACCAGCGCGCTCGGGCGGCGCTGGTCAATGCGCGAGCCGAATTACTCGGCACCGCCCTGCTCGGCCTGCTTGGCGCGCAGCGCGTCCACGGTGCGGACGAGCTTCGACGGCAGCGCCTGGAAGAGGGAGGCAGCCTGGGACTGCTTGCCCTTCATGGCACCGGCCAGCTTGCTGAGCAGCACCTCGCGGGACTCGAGGTCCGCGAGCTTCTTGATCTCGTCGGCGGACAGCGCCTTGCCCTCAAGGACACCGCCCTTGATCACGAGCGCGGGGTTGTCCTTGGCGAAGTCACGAAGCGTCTTCGCCGACGTCACCGGGTCACCGGTGACGAAGGTGATCGCCGTCGAACCCATGAACAGGTCGTCGAGCGTGGTGATCCCGGCCTCGTTGGCCGCGATCTTGGTCAGCGTGTTCTTGGCCACGCTGTACTGGGCGTCCTCACCGAGCGAACGACGCAGCTGCCTGAGCTGCGCCACGGTGAGACCGGTGTACTCGGTGAGCACAGCGGCGTTGGAGTTGCGGAACTTGTCCGTCAGCTCGGCAACCGCGGCAGCCTTGTCGGGCCTCGCCATGAGCCTCGGCCTCCTTCCGGGTGATTGCGGACCGCACGGAAGGGGCTTCGAACGTACAAACGCCCCGGCGCAGGGGCGCACGGGGCGTGGCTCGACCGGACATGGTCCGGGAGCTGGTCCTCAAACACACCTGCGCGGGCCGTCCGCATCTAGCGGATCCTTCGGTCACCATGCCCGGATATGGGCACGACGACGACCAGCGGTCTCTGGCTTCTGGATGAGAGTACGCGAGTGCCGCTCCGGGAGGCAAATCGCCTCCCGGCGGGGGGCTCCCGGTCAGTTCCCGAGGTTCTGCGCCTGCTTGGTGATGTCGGCGACGTCGGTGGTCTGCGATGCCGGGGGCGGGGTGACGTTCACCTTCACCCCGTAGTCGGAGTAGTAGATCTCCTGCCGGATGTTGGACGTCGGGGTGTGCACCTGCTCAAGCTTCTTCACCAGCAGGTTGTCCCCGTTGACCCATATGTCGATCTGGTCGGAGGTCACCCCGTCGTCGTGCAGCTGCTGCTTCAACTGGTCCTGCTCGGTCGGGCTCAGGCCGGGAGTGGTGTCCGCGGCGAGCTTCCCGGCGTCCACCAGGCCCGAGTAGTGCGTCGTCTCGACTCCGCGGACGGTCTCCTTGCCGACCACCTTGACGTCGCCGCTGGCGATCAGCATCAGCACCGTCTGGTTGGGGCTGCCGCTCTGCATCTGCTGGCGTATGGCCTTGCCGTTGGCGCCCTGCTTGTCCAACTCGGCGTAGGGGTACTGCAGCCAGTGGTCGCCGCCCGACTTGCCGCCCATCCGCATGTACAGGGCGTCCTTGGTGTATCGAGCCTCGTTCATGCCCATGGCGCCCGCAACCGAGCCCCCCTCCGGGGTGATCGTCACGTCGCCTTGGTAGCCGTCCGACCAGTCCACCGCACCCGACTGGTGCGTCTTACCCAACTGCCCCTGGTCGATCTCGGCGTCCACCTTGGCCGAATGGGCCTTGTCCGTGCTGCTCTTGACCTTCAGCAGGTCGCTGATGGCCGAGGCGATCACCGGCTGCTGCTGGCCGCCGGACGGCGCACCGGCCTGCTGGGCGCCGGTGTTGGACTTGCCGCCGCCGCAGGCCGAGACGGTGCCCAGTGCGGCGACGACGGCAACTGCCGTGGCGACGTTGCGTAGTTGGGTGCTGCGCATGCTGCTTCTCCCCCATGATCGATGTGCGGCTAGAACGCTAGCGCATGCCACTGACAACACGACCGGACCCCCGGTCGCCCGTGGTGACACGGGTGACCGGGGGTCCGGAAGCGGTGCGCCGCGGATCAGACGGCGGCGGCGTCCTCCTCGGCGAGGAGGTTGCGGGTGCGGTTCGGGTCGACCGGGACGCCGGGGCCCATCGTGGTGCTGATGGCGGCCTTCTTGATGTAGCGGCCCTTGGCGGCGGACGGCTTCAGACGGAGGATCTCGTCCAGCGCCGCGGCGTAGTTCTCGACCAGCTGCTGCTCACCGAACGACGCCTTGCCGATGATGAAGTGCAGGTTCGAGTGCTTGTCGACACGGAACTCGATCTTGCCGCCCTTGATGTCGGTCACGGCCTTGGCCACGTCCGGCGTCACGGTGCCGGTCTTCGGGTTCGGCATCAGACCACGCGGACCGAGCACCCGGCCCAGGCGGCCGACCTTGCCCATCAGGTCCGGGGTGGCGACGACGGCGTCGAAGTCCAGGCGGCCCTTGGCGACCTCGTCGATCAGTTCGTCGGAGCCGACGATGTCGGCGCCCGCGGCTTCCGCGGCCGCAGCACGGTCACCGGTCGCGAAGACCAGGACCCGGGCGGTCTTACCGGTGCCGTGCGGAAGGTTCACGGTGCCGCGGACCATCTGGTCGGCCTTGCGCGGGTCAACGCCCAGACGCATGGCGACCTCGACGGTCGAGTCGAACTTGGTGGTGGAGGTCTCCTTGGCGAGACGGACGGCCTCAAGCGGGGCGTACAGCCGCTCCCGGTCGATCTTGGCGTCCGCAGCCTTGAGGTTCTTGCTGCGCTTCACTGCTGCTCCTACGAGTTAATGGGAGTCGTGGTACGGGCCAGCGCTGGCCCTGCCACGGAAGACCTACGAGTGGTCGATCAGCCCTCGACCGTGACGCCCATGGAACGGGCGGTGCCGAGGATGATCTTCTCGGCGGCGTCCAGGTCGTTGGCGTTCAGGTCGGGCATCTTGGTGGTGGCGATGTCGCGGACCTGGGCGCGGGTGATCTTCGCGACCTTGGTCTTGTGCGGCTCGCCGGAGCCCTTGTCCACACCCGCGGCCTTGAGGATCAGCTTGGCGGCCGGCGGAGTCTTGGTGATGAAGGTGAAGGAGCGGTCTTCGTAGACCGTGATCTCCACCGGCACGACCATGCCACGCTGCGACTCGGTCGCGGCGTTGTAGGCCTTGCAGAACTCCATGATGTTGACGCCGTGCTGACCCAGCGCGGGGCCGACCGGCGGAGCCGGGTTGGCCGCACCAGCCTGGATCTGGAGCTTGATCAGCCCCGTGACCTTCTTCTTCTTGGGAGGCATTGCTCTCTCCGGGTCCTAGTCGAGAGTGTTTATGCCTGCTGACAGGCATACCGAGCCACGATAACGGGTAGCCCGGCGAAACAGGAAATTGGGGCCCGAGGCGATGCCTCGGGCCCCACAGGGCATGGGGGACGATCCCCCCGCGCCCTACCTCAGTTCTTCTGGATCTGGTCGAAGGACAGCTCGACCGGGGTCTCCCGGCCGAAGATCTCCACCAGGCCCTTGACCTTCTTGGAGTCGGCGTTGATCTCGTTGATCGTCGCCTGGAGGGTCGCGAACGGGCCGTCGGTCACCGTCACGGAGTCGCCGACCTCGAAATCCAGCACCTGGACCTCGACCTTCTTCTTCGGCGCGGCCTCGCCGCCCTCGGCGGTCGCGGCGGCCTGCTCCTCGACCTCCGGCGCGAGCATCTTGACGACCTCGTCCAGGGTCAGCGGGTACGGGTCGTAGGCGTTGCCCACGAAGCCGGTGACACCGGGGGTGTTGCGGACGACGCCCCAGGACTCGTTGGTCAGGTCCATGCGGACCAGCACGTAACCGGGGAGCTTGTTCTGCTTCACGGTACGGCGGTCGCCGTTCTTGATCTGGACGACTTCTTCCTGCGGCACCTCGGCCTGGTAGATGTAGTCCTCGACGTTCAGCGAGACGGCACGCTGCTCCAGGTTGGACTTCACGCGGTTCTCGTAGCCGGCGTAGGTGTGGATGACGTACCACTCGCCGGGCTGGCTGCGGAGCTCCTCGCGGAACGCGGCGACCGGGTCGACCGGCTCCTCGGCGATCTCCTCGTCAGCTACCTCGTGCAGCGCGGCCTCTTCGGCGGGCACACCGGCTTCCGCGTCCTCGGCGTCGAGCTCGTCGGTCTCGTCGACCGCCTCGACGATCTCGCGTTCGGTGTCGTCGCCCTCGACCTCGGCCGAAACGGCAGCGTCAACGTCGGCCTTCGCCGCCGCTGCGGTCTCATCGGCGTCGTACAGGTTCGGGTCAGACACGATGGCTGCTTCTTCCTGACTTCAAAGGGTTGAACATGCGAACAGGCGCCCCGCTCGGGCGCCCTCCGCGGGGTTGTTAACCGAAGACGTACTTAATGAGTTCGGTAAATCCCCAGTCAATCACAGTCACGATGCCGATCATCACAGCAACGAAGGCGATCACCACGGTGGTGTACGACATGAGGTCGCTGCGGCTGGGCCAGACGACCTTGCGCAGTTCGGCGATGACCTGCCGGTAGAACAGGCCCATACGCGCGAAGGGGCCCTTCTTGCCGCGCTTGCCGCCGCGCTTCTTCTTCGCCTGCGAGTCCAGAGCGCCTTCGGTGGCGTCCGTGGGCCGACCACTTTCAGGCGTCGCGGTGGAGCCAGTGGAGCCAATGGCTTCCGTCACTCGGTCCTCACCTGAATCCGGGTCATGGCCGCGCCGCGTCCGGCCCGGCCAGGTGCGTTCTTACGTACGTACGTGCACGCACCCTGGTGATGAATGCGTGTAGCAGGGCCGGAGGGACTTGAACCCCCAACCGCTGGTTTTGGAGACCAGTGCTCTACCAATTGAGCTACGACCCTTTGGTTCCCCCAACGTACCGCACCCGAACCACCGCACAGAGTGCGCGGCCCGGGTCTGCCCTCGGAGGTCACGAGGGATGAGTGTACGTGTTCAGGGCCCGGCCGTCGAACGAGCAAGGCCGAGCGGGTCGTTCCGGCCACCGTCGGCACCGCCGCCGCACGAGTTGACGGGCCCATCCGAAACCACCGTGCCACCCCCGGTACCGGTCTGCGACGATGGCAGCCATGACCGCTACTTCCCCCGAAACGTCTCCCACCGACCGACGGGTCTCGGCCCGCATCGGCGCGATCTCCGAGTCCGCGACCCTCGCCGTGGACGCCAAGGCGAAGGCGCTCAAGGCCGCCGGACGCCCGGTCATCGGATTCGGCGCGGGCGAGCCGGACTTCCCGACGCCCGACTACATCGTCGACGCGGCGGCCAAGGCCTGCCACGACCCCAAGTACCACCGCTACAGCCCCGCGGGCGGCCTGCCCGAGCTCAGGCAGGCCATCGCCGCCAAGACCCTGCGCGACTCCGGTTACGAGGTCGACGCCTCCCAGGTGCTGGTCACCAACGGCGGCAAGCAGGCGATCTACGAGGCCTTCGCCGCGATCCTGGACCCGGGCGACGAGGTGATCGTCCCGACGCCGTACTGGACCACCTACCCGGAGTCGATCCGGCTGTCCGGCGGCGTTCCGGTGGAGGTGGTGGCCGACGAGACCACCGGCTACCGGGTCAGCGTCGAGCAACTGGAGGCGGCCCGCACCCCGAACACCAAGGTGCTGCTGTTCGTCTCGCCGTCGAACCCGACCGGCGCGGTCTACTCGCGCGAGCAGGTCGAGGAGATCGGCCGCTGGGCGGCCGAGAAGGGCCTGTGGGTCCTCACCGACGAGATCTACGAGCACCTGGTGTACGGCGAGGCGCGGTTCTCGTCGCTGCCGGTGGTCGTCCCCGAGCTGCGGGACAAGTGCATCGTGGTCAACGGCGTCGCCAAGACCTACGCGATGACCGGTTGGCGGGTCGGCTGGCTGATCGGCCCGAAGGACGTCGTCAAGGCGGCCACCAACCTGCAGTCGCACGCCACCTCGAACGTGTCCAACGTCGCACAGGTCGCCGCGCTGGCGGCGGTCTCCGGTGACCTGGACGCGGTCGCGACGATGCGCGAGGCCTTCGACCGGCGGCGCCGGACGATCGTGCGGATGCTCAACGAGATCAACGGCGTCGTCTGCCCGGAGCCGGAGGGCGCGTTCTACGCGTACCCGTCGGTCAAGGGCCTGCTCGGCAAGGAGATCCGCGGCAAGCGCCCGCAGACCTCGGTCGACCTGGCGGCCCTGATCCTGGAAGAGGTCGAGGTCGCGGTGGTCCCCGGTGAGGCCTTCGGCACCCCCGGCTACCTGCGCCTGTCCTACGCCCTGGGCGACGAGGACCTGGTGGAGGGCATCTCCCGCGTGCAGAAGCTCCTGGGCGAGGCCCGCGACTGACACGGTTACGCCCACCCGTCCCGCCCGCCCCGCTTGTGGGCAGCCGTTCCGCGGGGTCGGGGCACTCCCAGCGGTAGCTGGGGGGAGGGTGGGCACCACCGGCCCCCGGGTCGCATCCGCCCGGGGGGTCGGAGCGGGCGAAGCCCCCGAAATCGGCAAAACGGTTCCCCCGGCGGTGGCCGCTGCGGCAAGATCCTGGGATGGCGCGCGACGTATCCCAACTGCCGAAGGCACACCTGCACCTCCACTTCACCGGCTCCATGCGACCCGGCACCCTGCTGGAGCTCGCCGACAAGTACGGCGTCCATCTGCCTGACGCCCTCACCGCGGCGGAGCCGCCCAAGCTGCGCGCCACCGATGAGCGCGGCTGGTTCCGCTTCCAGCGGCTGTACGACATCGCGCGCTCCGTGCTGCGCAGTCCCGAGGACATCCAGCGGCTGGTCCGCGAGGCCGCCGAGGAGGACGTACGGGACGGTTCCGGCTGGCTGGAGATCCAGGTCGACCCCACCTCGTACGCCCCCCGGCTGGGCGGCCTGATCCCGGCCCTGGAGATCATCCTGGACGCGGTGGAGACGGCCTCGCGGGAGACCGGCCTCGGCATGGCGGTGCTGGTCGCCGCCAACCGTACGAAGCACCCGCTGGACGCCCGTACCCTGGCCCGCCTCGCGGTACGGTACGCGGACCGCGGGGTGGTCGGCTTCGGGCTGAGCAACGACGAACGGCGCGGCCTGGCAAGGGACTTCGACCGCGCCTTCGCCATCGCGCGGGACGGCGGGCTGCTGGCGGCGCCGCACGGCGGCGAGCTGGCCGGGCCGTACAGCGTGCGGGACTGCCTGGACGACCTGCGCGCCGAGCGCATCGGCCACGGCGTACGGGCCGCCGAGGACCCACGGCTGCTGGCCAGGCTCGCGGAACGGCAGATCACCTGTGAGGTGTGCCCGTCGTCCAACGTGGCCCTGGGCGTCTACGCGAACCAGCGGGACGTACCGCTGCGGACGCTCTACGAGGCGGGCGTCCCGGTAGCGCTGGGCGCGGACGACCCGCTGCTGTTCGGCTCCCGGCTGGCCGCCCAGTACGAACTCGCCCGCTCCGCGCACGGTTTCACCGACGAGCAGCTGGCCGACCTGGCGAGCCAGTCGGTACGCGGCTCAAGGGCGCCGCGGGAGGTCCAGGAGCGCCTGCTGTCCGGCGTCAAGGAGTGGCTGGCCTCATAGGCGCCCTTCCCCAACGGGCGGGTCAGCCCGCCGGGTTGGCGTACAGCGGGTGGAGGTGCTCGTCGACCGGGCTGCGCTGCTGGGGCACGGTGCCCGCGGTACGCCGATTGCCGCCGCGCCGATTGCGCGGCTCCCGCATCGGCCACAGCAGCACGTAAGCCGCCGAGCCGACCGCGAAGGCGAGCCTGATCAGGCCCCGGGCGGAGTCCGACGGCACGATCAGCACGCTGCCGTACAGCGAGATCAGCGCGATCCAGCTCACCCACGGCACCAGGCGGCGCTGCCCGATGGCGTCCCAGATCAGGGTGCCCAGCAGCACCGAGGCGTTGTAGTACGTGTACACGCTGGGGTCGAGCACGATCCGCGCGTCGGCCGCCAGCAGCACCACCGCGGGCCAGCGCCCCCTGCGCACCGCCAGCGCGCCCAGCCCGAGGCCCAGCGCCATCTGCGCGGGCCGGTCCCACCACGGGGTGACGGGATCGTTGCCGCCGAGCCAGCGCAGCGAGGAGGCGGCCTGGTTGGGGATGGTGAAGTGGGCGGCCGCCATGGTGTGCATGTTGCCGAGGTAGAACGGCAGCCAGGCGATCGCCACCAGTCCGACCGTCCAGGCGGCCGACCGCAGCCAGGTCTGCTTCGGCAGCGCCAGCAGCAGCGGCAGGAACGCCACCGCCCACGGCTTGGAGTCGCAGGCGAGGGCGAGGAAGACACCGGTCGCGGTGGCCTGGCCGCGGACCAGGGACCGTACCGCGAGGGTGGTGAAGAACAGCGCCAGCACGTCGTCGAGGTGGGCGAAGCGCACCGAGACCTCGACCCACATCGGGATGAACGCGGCCCCGGCGATCAGCACCCGCTGCTGCAGCCGCTTGTGGTTGGTCCCGGTGCCCAGGTAGTGATCGGCGGCGGCGCGTCCGATCAGCACCACCATCCACAGGCCGAGGCCCGACATGGCGGCCTCGGCGAGCTTCTCGCCCACGCCGGCGGGGAAGGGTGCGAACAGCCCGGCGGCCAGGAAGCTGACCGGGCCGATCTGCAACTCGGGGTGGTTGGCGTACAGCGCCAGGCCGCCGCCGCCCACCTGGCCGAACAGCAGTTGCTCGCCCTGCTTGAGGTAGTGCCAGGAAACTCCGCCGTGCCGGGTGGCCACGAAGAACCAGCACGCGGTCCACAGCGTCAGTACCGCGTGGTGCCACCGCACCGGCCCGAGACCGATACGTCCGATATGTGCCGCGTCCTGGGCCGCGTCAGCGGCCGTACCCGCGTTCCGCACGTGTCTCGTCCTCCCCATCTGCCCGCCTGTCGGCGTTGGGATGAGAATCTCATGAGTGCCTCGTCGACGGTTACCGGGGCGAGACCGGCGGGCTCACCATGGTCCGCCCCGTTTCACAGACGGACGCCGACCATAACCGGTTCATTCACGAGCGTCACCCCGAAGGTGTCCCGCACCCCGTCCCTGACCTCACGGGCCAGCGCGAGCAGGTCCTCGGTGGTGGCGGCGCCGCGGTTGGTGAGCGCCAGCGTGTGCTTGCTGGAGATGCGGGCCGGGCCGGTGCCGTAGCCCTTGGTGAACCCGGCCTTGTCGATGAGCCAGGCGGCCGAGGTCTTGGTGTGGCCGTCGCCCGCCGGATAGGCGGGCGGGCGTACGTCGTCGCCGAGCCGGGCCCGCACCCGGTCCAGGAACTCCTCGTACGTGCGCTGGTCGAGGACGGGATTGGTGAAGAACGACCCGGCCGACCAGGTGTCGTGGTCCTCGGGGTCCAGCACCATGCCCTTGCCCGCGCGCAGCTTCAGCACCGTGTCGCGGGCCTGCGCCGCAGGGGCCCGCTCGCCCTGGGCGACGCCCAGGGCGCTGGCCACCTCGGCGTACCGGATCGGCGCGGACAGCCCGCCCGCGTCCTCCAGCCGGTAGCGCACCCGCAGCACCACGTAGCGCTGCGGGTCGGCCTTGAAACGGCTGTGCCGGTAGCCGAAGCCGCACTCCTCGTTGGCCAGCGTCACCGTCTCGCGCGAGGCCCGGTCGTAGGCGATCACCTCAGTGATCGTCGAGGCGACCTCCTGCCCGTACGCTCCGACGTTCTGGATGGGCGTGGCGCCCGCGGAGCCGGGGATTCCGGCCAGGCACTCCACACCGGCGAGGCCCGCCTCCACGGTGCGGGCGACGGCCTCCGACCAGTTCTCACCGGCGGCCAGCTCCAGATCCGCGCCGTTGAGGACCAGGCCCTTGGTGGCGATGCGCAGGACGACACCGTCGAAGCCGTCGTCGCCGATGACGAGGTTGCTGCCGCCCGCGATGACCAGCAGGGGCGTACGGGACTCGTCCGCGGCGCGGACGGTCTCGATCACCTCTTCGTCGGTGGTTGCCGTCACCAGGCGGGCGGCGGGGCCGCCCAGCCGGAAGGTGGTGAGGGGGGCCAGGGGGGTGTCGTGGGTTTCCTGCACCCCACCACATTAAGGGGGGCGGGGTTCTCTCCCACCCGCCCACCCGCTTGCCCTCGGCCCTCGCCTGCCCTGCGCGCGGCTGGTGGTGGGTCGGGGTGCCCGGCGTAAGGGCGGGCGGGAAAGGCACCCGGGCGGTCAGGAGACGGCTACCGGCGGGTGGCTGGGCAGATCAACCGCGCGCCGGCGCGGGCTCGCCGGAAGCGCCACCACCGCCGCGGCCACCGCCACCGCTGCCGCACCCACCCACAGCGCGGGGGTCAGGCCGTCCACAAAGGACTGCGCGGACGTGTAGCCGCCCTGGGAGGAGAAGACGGAGGACAGCACGGCGACCCCGAGCGAGCCGCCCACCTCCCGCATCGCGTTGTTCGCGCCGGAGGCGATCCCCTGCTCGTCGGGTCGGACGCTGCTCATGACGAGGTTGGAGCTGGGCGCGAAGTACAGTGCCATCCCCGTGCCGCTCACCACGAGCGCCGGTATCAGCGTGGCGTACGACACGTTTGTGGCGGCGACGAGTGCGAAGAGGGCCAACCCGGCCGCCTGTAGGGCCAGGCCGACGGCGACGACGGGACGGCCGCCGATCCGGTCGGAGACGAACCCGGCGAGCGGAGCGACGATCATCGGCATGCCGGTCCACGGCAGCATCCGCACCCCGGCCTCGACCGGCGTGTAGCCCTGTACGCCCTGCATGAACTGGCTGAGCAGGAAGATCGATCCGAACATGCCGACGAACATCAGCAGGCTCGCCACGTTGATGGTGCTGAAGGCCCGGCTGCGGAACAGTCGCATCGGCAACATCGGGTTGGCGGCCCGCAGTTCGTACCAGACGAACGCGGCCAGTACCAGCGGCCCGGCGATCAGCCCGGTCAGCACGGGGGTGCTGGTCCAACCGTCCGGCTGGCTGCGCACCAGCCCGTAGACGATGCCGAACAGGCCGGCGCTGGCGAGCACGGTGCCGGGCAGGTCGAGCCGCGGGTTGGGACCGCGGCTCTCGCCCAGCCGCAGCAGCGCCAGCGGCAGCAGGAGCAGGCCGATCGGGACGTTCAGCCAGAAGATCCACTGCCAGGAGAAGTGCTCGGTGAGGGTGCCGCCGATCAGCGGGCCGGTGGCCACCGCGAGGCCGTTGACGGCGCCCCAGATGCCGAACGCGGTACCGCGCCGCTCGGCCGGAACAGCCGCCGAGAGCAGGGTGAGGGTGAGCGGCAGCAGCATCGCCGCCCCGACGCCCTGTACCGCCCGGGCGGCGATCAGCTCCCCCATGCCGGGCGCCAGCGCGGCTGCGGCGGAGGCTGCGGTGAAGACCGTCAGGCCGATGGCGAACATCCGGCGGCGTCCGAAGCGGTCGCCGAGCGCGGCGCCGAACATCAGCAGTACGGCGAAGGTGAGCGTGTAGGCGCTCACCGTCCACTCCAGGTCGGTGAGCCCGCCGCCGAGATCCTTGCGGATCGAGGGCAGTGCCGTGGTGACCACGAGGTTGTCGAGCGCCGCCATGAATCCGGCGACGCTGGTGACGACCAGTGCCCATATGGCGGTGGCCCTGGACGTGCCTGGTTGTGCCATGGGTTCCCCCTGAGTTTAGTTAGCAGTCACTAAGTTGTCCGGTGATGAAAAAGCCCTCCCGGCGGGGAGGGCCTCGGCTCAGCGCTGTTGCGCGTAAACCTCCGCGGCGGCCACCTTGCAGGCGCCGTCGAAGCCGTTCCAGCAGCGGTCCTCGACCGGGATGCCGAGCGCAAGCAGGGTGTTGATCAACATGCCGTGCCCGAAGAAACCGGTCAGCTCCTCGTCACTGGCGCCGGTGCGGCCGCGGACGATGTCCCACAGCCCGGTCCAGCGCCGCCGGATGAAGTCGGCCAGTTCCGGGTCCTCGGCCGAGGCCGCCGCCGTGTACAGCTGCATCTGGAGCATCAGCACGTCCCGGTCGCGGATCAGCAGGGAGTACGCCTCCCCCATCGCCTCCAGCGCGTCCGCCCCGGACATTCCGGCCGCCGCCGCCTCGAAGGTCTCCGCGGTGCGGTCGAAGCAGCGTTCGGCGGCGGCGCGGAACAGCGCCTGCTTACCGGGGAAGAGGCGGAAGAGGTACGGCTGGGAGACGCCCACCCGGCGGGCGATCGCCTCGGTCGAGGTGCCGTGGTAGCCGGTGCGGGCGAACTCGACGACGGCCGCGCGGATGACGCTCTCACGCCGCTCCTCGGCCGACATCCTGGGTCCCGAGTTCACCATGCGGACTAAGTTAGTACTCAATAACTTCCGCGTCAAACGGCATGCGCCACCCGCGCGGTGGGGCCCGGTACTTCGCCCCGGGCCATCCCAGCCCCGCGCGGGAGGCGCTCCGTCAGCCGAGCCGGACGACGGCCCGCGACTGCCCCAGCACCTTCTGCCCGGCGGCCGTCACGGTCAGCTCGACGCGCACGGTGCGCTCCTCGTCGTCCAGCTTCGCCGCGACCTTGCCGCGGACCTCGATCAGCGCGCCCTTGTCGTCGTTGGGCACCACGACCGGCTTGGTGAACCGCACCCCGTACTCGACCAGCGCCCCCGGGTCGCCCACCCAGTCGGTGACCACCCGGGCCGCCGACGCCATGGTGAACATGCCGTGCGCGATCACGTCCGGCAGTCCGACCTCTCTGGCGAACTTCTCGTTCCAGTGGATCGGGTTGAAGTCGCCGGACGCGCCCGCGTACTGCACCAGGGTCGCGCGGGTCACCGGGATGGTCAGCGGCGGCAGTTCGGTTCCGGCCTCGACCTCGTCGTAACGCACCTTCGCGGCCACGTCAGCCCCCCACCTTCTGCTCTGCGGACTCCGCCTCGACCGCGCGCACGACCAGCATCATCAGCGACGTCACCACGTGCTCGCCGTCCGCGTCGTACACCTCGCCGCGCACCGTCAGGAAGTCGTTGCCCGCCATCGACTTGATCGCCTCGATGCTCACCGTCACCGAGAGCCGGTCGCCGGCCCGCACCGGGCGGGTGTAGGCGAACTTCTGGTCGCCGTGCACGACCCGGCTGAAGTCGAGCCTCAGCTCGGGGTCGTTGACCACCTGGGCGGCGGCCCGGTAGGTCAACGCGAACGGGAAGGTCGGCGGCGCGATCACATCGGGGTGCCCGAGCGCCCGGGCCGCGTCGGCGTCGTAGTACGCGGGGTTGGCGTCGCCCACCGCCTCGGCGAACTCGCGGATCTTCTCCCGGCCCACCTCGTAGGCCTCGGTGGGCGGGTACGTACGCCCGACGTAGGACGGGTCGAGCGGCATCGGCACCTCCAGTGCTCCGGTGTGCGGTCCGGTACGGCCGGTGGCGCGAGCGCTCGGACCGGCTCAACGCCGTAAGGCCGCCCCCGGGCATGGGGGCGGCCTTACGGTGGTGTTTTGGTCAGCGCGTCTCGCGGTGCGCGGTGTGCGCGTTGCAGCGCGGGCAGTGCTTCTTCATCTCAAGACGGTCCGGGTCGTTGCGCCGGTTCTTCTTGGTGATGTAGTTCCGCTCCTTGCACTCCACGCAGGCCAGCGTGATCTTCGGGCGGACGTCGGTGGCAGCCACGTGAGTGCTCCTTGACGGACGGATGGATTTAACGCAGCAAGAGTAGCCGATTGAAGGACCGATCCCGCAATCGGCTACACAGGGTAGCGGCGACCGGACTTGAACCGGTGACACAGCGATTATGAGCCGCTTGCTCTACCGACTGAGCTACGCCGCTGTGATGAACGGTTCCCCCCGCCGGAGGCGGGGACAGCCGTCACATCAGAGCCCCAATACGGAATCGAACCGTAGACCTTCTCCTTACCATGGAGACGCTCTGCCGACTGAGCTATTGGGGCGAGCGAGGAAGACATTACACGCTCCGCCGCGATACGTGAAATCCGTATCGAGCCCCCACAACCTGTCGTCTCCCCACCCGTCGCCGCCCCGTCACCGGTGCCCCGCGAGGCCACCCGCACCCCGTGGGCGAACGGCGTCCCACCAGCGACTCCTCGACACGCACGCCGAACGTGTACGACAGCGCCGGTACGACTATTCCCCTCCTGCGCGATCGGCCGCTTCACGGCCCATAGGCTCATGTCACGTGATCTTGCGCAGTTACTCCGCGTGATCTTGCGCACCGACCCGCCGCCCCCCACCGAGGAGCGCGATGACCGAGAGCGTGCCGTCGCAGCCGCACCAGCCCAAACCCCAGGGAAGGCCGGAAACCGACGACGCCCCGGACGATCGCGCGCCCGCCCTGCTGCTCAGCGGCGCCCGGCTGGGCGACGGGCGGGTGGTGGACGTACGGCTCAGCGGTGGCCGGATCGAGGCGGTCGGCACGGCGGGCAGCCTGGCCGCGCCGGACGCCACCGGCGGCACCCGGGTGGACCTCGCCGGCTATCTGCTGCTGCCCGCCCCCGCCGAGCCCCACGCGCACCTGGACTCGGCCCTCACCGCCGACTGCCCCGGACCGCCGAGCGAGGCGCAGCAGGACGTACAGCGCCGGGTCACCGAGGCCGCACTGCTGCAACTCGGCCATGGTGCCACCGCCTTGCGCACCCATGTGCGGGTCGGCGACCTGCGCGGCCTCACCGCCCTGGAGGCCGTCCTGGAGTCCCGGCGGGCGCTGCGCGGCCTGGTCGAGCTGACCGCGGTGGCGATGCCCCGGGTGCTCACCGGCATGGCGGGCGCGGAGGGTCTCGCGGTACTGCGGGACGCCGTGAAGACCGGCGCCGGCGTGGTCGGCGGCTACCCGGACCTGGACCCCGATCCGACCGGCTACGTGGAGGCGGTGCTCGGGGTGGCCGCCGAGTTCGGCTGCGCGGTCGACCTGCACACCGAGGGCGGCGATCCGGCCCGGCTGGCGCGGCTGGCGGCGATGGCGGGCGGGCTGCGGCCCGGGGTGACCATCGGACCGTGCACCGGTCTCGCCGCGCTGCCGCGCGAGGCGGCCGAGCGGGCCGCCGCCCGGCTCGCCGCCGCCGGGATCTCGGTGGCCTGCCTGCCGCAGGGCGGTTGCGGGGCGCTCGCCGGCAGCGCGTCCAGCGGCTACGCGCCGGGGGTCGCACGCCTGTTGCGCGCCGCAGGGGTACGGGTCACCGCGGGTGGCGGCGCGCTGCGGGACGCGGCCAATCCGGTCGGCCGAGGCGATCCGCTGGAGGCCGCGTTCCTGCTGGCCTCGTACGGCGAGTGCGGGGCACAGGCCGCGTACGAGGCGGTGAGCGGGCGGGCGCGCGAGGTGCTGGGACTGCCCGAGGTACGGGTCGAGGCGGGCTTTCCGGCGGAGCTGCTGGCGGTGCGCGGGCAGCGGATCGACGCGGTGCTGTCGCTCGGGTACAGCCGGATCGTCATCCACCGGGGCCGGGTGGTCTCGCGCACCAGCGCGGTGCGCGAGTACGCGGACTGCGCGACCACGGCGGCACTCGATCTGCCCAGGCAGTCGCGCAGCGGCGGAACCCCGGCCTGAACTGGTCTTGCGCACAAGGGCTTTCGCTCCGGCGGCGGGTGTCGGTGGCCGGGCGTACGGTCGTGAGTATGCGCATCGTGATCGCTGGTGGACATGGCAAGATCGCGCAGCGGCTGGAGCGCCTGCTGGCCGCGCGCGGTGACAGCGTGGCCGGGATCATCCGCAATCCCGACCACGCCGAGGACCTGCGGGCGAACGGCGCCGATCCGGTCGTCTGCGACCTGGAGCGGGCCGACGTCGAGGAGGTGACCGCTCATCTGCGAGGCGCCGACGCCGCGGTGTTCGCCGCGGGTGCCGGGCCGGGCAGCGGCGCGGCCCGCAAGTGGACGGTGGACCACGCGGCTGCCGTGCTGTTCGCGGACGCGGCGGAGCGGGCCGGGGTACGCCGCTATCTGATCGTCTCCTCGATGGGCGCCGACAGCGAGCCACCCCCGGGAACCGACCTGGTCTTCGCCGAGTACCTGCGGGCCAAGGCGGCGGCCGACGACGACGTACGGTCCAGGCCCGGCCTGGACTGGACCGTACTGCGCCCCGGCCGGCTCACCGACGATCCCGGGACCGGCCATGTCACGCTCGCGGAACGGACCGGTCCCGGCTCGGTGCCCAGGGACGACGTGGCGGCGGTACTGGCCGCGCTGCTGGACGAGCCGCGTACGGCGGGCCGCACCCTGGAGCTGATAGGCGGCCCGGTGCCGATCGCGGAGGCGGTCAAGGCGGCGGCCGCGCACTGACCCTTTCCATGGACTCCCTGTGCATTCGCTGTGCATCTACCCGGCGTGCCGAAATGTTCGCCATGTGTAATGAACGCCGGGTGCCGATTAAAGGCAGCCCCAGGTCTTTTCAAAGCTTCTTCTTGGTCCGATGAGAAGTTCCTTGAATACGGCCGCATTGGCACAGAGGACGCCCGCGGGTGACGAAGACTGCCGTACATGGCTACAACAGTCCTCGACCCGACCGTCCCCACCGGCGCGGACCGGCGCGCGCCCTGGAGATCGCCGGTGGACCAACCCGCGTACGCGCGGCCGGCTCTGCTGGTCATCACCGTGCTCGCCGCCGTGCTCTACGCGTGGGGGATCAATCACAGCCAGTACCACACGTTCTACGCGAACGCCGCGCGCAGCATGACCGAGAGCTGGAAGGCGTTCTTCTACGGCTCCTTCGATCCCGGCAATTCCATCACGCTGGATAAATTGCCTGGATTCCTGTGGCCGCAAGCCATTTCGGCCCGCATCTTCGGATTTCATCCCTGGGCGCTGACGCTTCCTCAGGTAATTGAGGGGGTGGCCAGCCTCCTGGTGCTTTACCGGGTGGTCCGCCGCTGGGCCGGCGTCAACGCGGCGCTGATCGCCAGCACGGCCTTCCTGGTCACGCCGGTCGCCGTGGGGCTGTTCCGCACCGCGGTGGAGGACCCGCTGTTCACCCTGTGCGTGCTGCTGGCGGCGGAGGCCACCCAGCGGGCCGCGGAGGCGGGCCGGCTGCGTCCGCTGGTGATGGCGGGCGTCTGGGTCGGCGTCGGCTTCCAGTCCAAGATGCTGGAGGCGTGGGCGGTGCTGCCCGCGCTGGCGCTGGTGTATCTGATCTCGGCGCCGATCGCGCTGCGGAAGCGGCTGGCGCACATCGGACTGTCCGCCCTCGTGATGGCCGCGGTCTCCTGCTCGTGGATGCTCGCCGTCACCCTCACCCCGGCCAAGGACCGGCCCTATGTGGACGGCACCACGAACAACTCCGCTTTCAGCATGGTCGTGGGCTACAACTTCCTGAACCGCTTTTCGTCGCTGGGCATCAGCGCCGCCTCCACCGGCAGCATCAGCGCCACACAGGGCGGCGGCCACGGCGGCGGCCAGCACGGCGCGACCGGCGCCCCCGGCGCGGGCCGGAACGCGGCCCAGGGCGCAGGCGGCCAGTCCGGCGCGGGCCGCGGCGGCGGCCAGTCCGGGGCGACCGCGCCCGGCCTGCCCGGCACCTCAGGCATGGGCCAGCACTCGGGCGCGGGCCACCACGGTTCCGGCGCCCACCACCGTCAGGGCGGCTTCAACGGCGCCTCCGCCCCGGGTCAGCACTTCGGTTCCGGTTCGGCTTCCGGTTCCGGGCAGGGGACCGGGGGTGCCGCTCAGCAGTCGGCCGGGCAGCAGTCGGCCGCCGGGCACGGGGGCCAGCAGGGCCGTGGCGGCGGCGGAGGCGGCGGCTGGGGCGGCGACCAGAACGGCTGGTCGAAGATGTTCGGCTCGTCGCTCGCCTCGCAGACCGGCTGGCTCTACCCGCTGGCCGCCATCGCCGTCGTCTGCGGCCTGTGGTGGCGCCGCGGCAGGCCCCGTACGGACCGGGTCCGCATCGGCTTCGTCATGTGGGGCACCTGGCTGGCCACGTACTTCCTGGTCTTCAGCGCGGGCAGCGTCGGCGGCCACACGTACTACATGGGCGTGATCGCGGTGCCGCTCGCGGCGCTCGCCGGTGGCGGGATGACGCTGCTGTGGCGCGCGTACCGGGCCGGTGGCCGTCGCGCCTGGGTGCTGCCCGGCGCGGTCGCCGCGACGGCCGCATGGGGTGCGTACATAGCCAGCGGATTCCCGACCTTCCTGCCGTGGCTGGCGCCGGCCGTGGGCGTGCTCGCGGTGGCCGCCGTCGTGCTGCTCGTCCTGGCCCGCCCGGGCGGCGTGCGGTCCGGTGGGCGGCTCGCCCTCGCGGGCCTCGCCGCCTCGCTGGCGGCGGTGCTGTTCGCGCCCAGCGCGTGGGCGGTGCAGGTGTTCAACCCGTCGTACGGCAGCTCCGGCATGGGCTCGGTCGGTCCGTCCGGCACGGGCCACGGAGGCGGCGGCCACGGCCAGTCGAAGCTGGCGGGTGGCCGGATGGGCCAGCTGCCTTGGGGCGGCGCGGCGGGCGGCGCCCCCGGCAAGGGCGCGACGCACGGAGGCGGCATGGGCGGATTCGGCGACAGCAGCGGCCAACTGACCGCGCAGCAGCAGAAGTTGCTGGACTACACGACCGCCCACCGCGGTTCCGCGCAGTACGTGTTCGCCACCACCAGCTGGAGCAGCGCCTCTCCGTACATCCTCGCCAAGGGCGCCGACGTGCTTCCGCTGGGCGGTTTCACCGGCCAGGTGCCGTTCCCCACCGAGAGCCAGTTCCAGCAGATGGTGAACTCCGGCAAGCTCAAGTACGTGCTGGTCAGCGGAAGCGGCCGGGGCATCGGCGCGATGTTCGGCAACAGCGACGCCGGTACGACGAGCACCACCCAGATCACCAACTGGGTCAAGTCCGGCTGCACTCCGGTACCGGCCTCGGCCTACGGCGGAACGCAGTCGTCCGCGGCGGCCACGAACGGGTTCCCCGGCATGGGTGAGGCCAACGCGGCACAGACCCTCTACCAGTGCAGCCCGGCGCATTAACCGCGTCATCCGCTGGTAAACCACCGCCCCCGACCGGATTCACCGGCCGGGGGCGGTGCCATGTCCGCACCCCACGGCGCGCCTCCGGGTGCCACTCGAACGCAACGTAAGCTGCACGCAAAGCCGCTGGAGCGAGGAGGAGCGGGTGGGGCGGGACGCGATGCTCGGCGGGCGCTACGAGCTGGTCGAGCGGCTCGGTCAGGGCGGCATGGGCACGGTCCACCGTGCCGTGGACCACCGGCTGCGGCGCACGGTGGCCATCAAGCTGATGTCCGCGGAGCTGGCCCACCACCCGGAGTCGCGGGCGAGGTTCCAGCGCGAGGCGCACGCCGTGGCGGCGCTGAACCACTCCGCGGTGGCCACCATCCACGACGTCGCAGAGGAACCGGACCCCGAGGGTCCGCGGCCGTACCTGGTCATGGAGTACGTGCCGGGCGGCACCCTCGCCGAGGCGCTGCGCGCCGGGCCGCTCCCGATCAGCCGGGCGGTCACCCTGGCCGGCGAGGTGCTCGACGCCCTGGGGCACAGCCATCAACACGGCATCGTGCATCGGGACATCAAGCCGTCGAACATCATGCTCACCGGCCCCACCACGGTGAAGGTCCTCGACTTCGGCATCGCCAAGGCGCTCACCGAGGCCGCCACCCGGCTCACGGGCAGCGGCGCCGCGCCCGGCACGCCCGCGTACCTCTCACCCGAGCAGATCAGCGGCGGCGAGATCGACCACCGGGCGGACCTGTACGCCATGGGTTGCCTGCTGTACGAACTGCTCACCGGGGCACCGCCGTTCCGGGCCGACTCGCCGTTCGCCGTGATGCACCAGCATGTGTACGCCGAGCCGGTGCCGGTCTCCCGGCTGCGCGCCGAGGTGCCGCCGGCGGTGGAGGCGGTGATCGCACGGGCGCTGCGCAAGGATCCGGCGGATCGTTTCGCCGATGCGGAGTCCATGCGGGCCGCACTGACGGATGCGGTCGACCAGGCGGCGGCTCCCGTACCGGTGCCGGCGCCCGAGCAGGAGGCGGCCGTACCGGCGCGGGCACCTGTTCAGGAGGCGGCTCGAAATCCCGTACCAGAACCCGGGTTCAGCGCCGGTAAACGGCTCAGGCACGCGCTGCGGCCTTCCAGCGCGGGTGCGTTGGCGCTGGTCGGGTGCGTACTGTCGTTCCTGTGCGCCCGTGCGCAGACGGTGGAGACCGCGCACTTCGGTCAAGTCGCCGTGGCGGCGGGCCTGTTGGGACTTGCCGCGCTACCGGTATCACCCCGGCTGTCCTGCGTGGTCGCCTGGGGGCCGGTGGCCGAGGCCGTCGCGGTCAACTCCGAGCTACGGCGGGCGAACCTCGGGTGGGACAGCTCGTACGCCAGCATCGCCCTGATGCTGGCGATGGCCTCCGCCGTCTGCCTCGCCCGCGCGGCCCGTGTCCGCGGTGACGCCGCCTTCGCGGTGGTCGCCTTCTGGCTCACCGCCACTTCGGCGATCTGGTACTTCCTGGACGACCTGCGCAAGCTCGTCGTCTTCTACCTGCTGCTGGCGGCGGCCACCGCCGCGGCGGGCGCCCAGGAACTCGCCGGGTGGTACCGCCGCCGGACGGTACGCCGCCGAGCGCCCGCCCGGGTGCCGCGTACCCCCGCCCGCGTACCGACCGTCGGTTAGCGCCGTCGCGGCGGCTCAAGCCGTCCACCGCGACGGCGCGCGGCCGGGAGTCAGGGGAGCTGTGCCCCGAACGCCTGGAGGGCCTGCGGTACCGGCTGGTAGAAGGTCTCACCGCCCGTGGTGCAGTTGCCGCTGCCGCCCGAGGTGAGCCCCAGAGCGCTGGCGCCGTCGAACAGCGGGCCGCCGGAGTCGCCCGGCTCGGCGCACACATCGGTCTGGATCAGTCCGTTGACCTGGCCTTCCGAGTAGTTGACCGTGGCGTTCAGACCGGTGACACGGCCGGAGTGCACACCGGTGGTGGAGCCGCTGCGCTGGACCGACTCGCCGGTGATGGCGTCGGCGGACTGGGTGATGGGCTGTGTTCCGCCGCTGTAGAGGTCCACCGCGCTGGGGTGGCCGACAGCGGCGGTGTACCGCACCAGCGCGTAGTCGTGGCCGGGGAAGGTGGACGCCTCGGTGACCGCCATCTGCGGGCCGTTCTGGGTCGCGGACCAGCTGCTGACGGCGTTGCCGCAGTGCCCGGCGGTCAGGAAGTACGGCTGGCCGCCCTTGACGACGTTGAACCCGAGCGAGCAGCGCGCGGTGCTGCCCCAGATCGCGTCGCCGCCCGCGATCAGCGGTCTGAGCTGCGCCGACGTTCTGCGTACCGCCACCCCGTCGCCGAGCGACCTGGCGACCGCGGTCAGCCTCACCATGTCCGTGGCCGAGACCGTGCGGTCGGCGGTCACCACCACCTGGTTGACCCGTGGGTCCTCGGCCCATGCGGTGCCGGGAATGGCGGCCTGGGCGTCGAGCACCGCGCGGTCGGCCTCCAGCCGGGCCTGCGAGTTGCGCACCAGCTTCGGTACGGCGCCGGCGTCGCGCACGGTGGCGGCGGAGCCGTTGTCGAGGACGTTGACCACGAGCCGCCGCGTCGCGGCGTCGTAGTAGGAACCGGCCGCGGCGCCCTTCAGCTTCGCGGCCAGGGTGGTGGCCAGATGTGCGGCCTGAACTGCGGAGACGGGATTCGGGGCGGGGGCGGGTGACGCACTGGCGTGCTGCGGGGCGAGCGTCACAGCCATGAGAGCGGCGGCCGCCGCACCGAACAGGGCTGCGCGCGGCGCAGGCATCCGACGGTTCTTCAACTCAGGACCTCCAGAGGGGCAGTGGGCCTGACAACGGCGCCGCTCAGCACCGAAGAACCGACAAATGCCACATCTCCGGCAAAGCCACGCCTGTCCTCAGAGTCTGCCGTCCAGGTCTCCCCGCCACCCGTGGTCGGCACATCAAGTACGGACCACGTTCACCCGTACGTGGTCGCCGCACTCCCCCGAGACCCGCGCGCCCGCGCCGCCCGACCGGCGACACCCCGCACCCGAAAACGCAACGGCCCCCGACCCGCGCTTCCGCGGGCCAGGGGCCGTTTCTTCCATGTGGCGGCGGCAGGGTTCGAACCTGCGTAGGCGTAAGCCGACAGATTTACAGTCTGCTCCCTTTGGCCGCTCGGGCACACCGCCAGGAAAGTCGTTGCTCGGACCCCGCTCGCGCGGAACTCCGTGGCAACGACGTAAACGATACCTGATGACCGGGGGTGGTCCGCCACCCGGTTGATCAGCACCGCGGCGGGTGGCGATGGCTACCCTTGCGGGTACGGCCCGGGCGCGCGGCGTGTGGTCCGCACCGGTGGTGTGCGCCCGCTCGTCCCCGGTCCGTTCCCCCGAGCATCCGACGCAAGGAGCCAACTGAACATGGCCGACTCCAGTTTCGACATCGTCTCAAAGGTCGAGCGGCAGGAGGTCGACAACGCCCTCAACCAGGCCGTCAAGGAGATCTCGCAGCGCTACGACTTCAAGGGCGTCGACGCCTCGATCGCATGGTCGGGCGAGAAGATCGAGATGCGCGCCAGCGGCGAGGAGCGGGTCAAGGCGGTCCTCGACATCTTCCAGTCCAAGCTGGTCAAGCGCGGGATCTCGCTGAAGGCACTGAAGGCGGGCGACCCGCAGGCGTCCGGCAAGGAGTACAAGATCATCGCCTCCCTGGAGGAGGGGATCTCACAGGAGAACGCCAAGAAGGTCGCCAAGATCATCCGCGACGAGGGCCCGAAGGGCGTCAAGGCCCAGGTCCAGGGCGACGAACTCCGCGTCAGCTCCAAGAGCCGCGACGACCTCCAGGCCGTCATCGCCCTCCTGAAGGGCAAGGACCTGGACTTCGCGCTCCAGTTCGTCAACTACCGCTGAGCGCTGCCCCCAGAGGCCTCACCGCAACCGCGGTGAGGCCTCAGCGGGTGGCGAAGGGGCGGTCGGTGGGGACGACCTCGCGGCCCAGGGGCATCAGGGAGATCGGGATCAGCTTGAAGTTGGCGATGCCCAGCGGGATGCCGATGATCGTGAGGCACAGCGCGATGCCGGTGACGATGTGGCCGATGGCCAGCCAGAGTCCGGCGAGGATCAGCCACACCAGGTTGCCGAGGAACGAGCCGACGCCCGCGTCCCGCCGTACCACCGTGGTACGGCCGAAGGGCCACAGCGCGAAGCCCGCGATGCGGAACGCGGCGATGCCCCACGGGATCGTGATGATCAACACCAGCATCACGAGTCCGGCCACCGCGTAGCCGATGGCCATCCAGATGCCGCAGAGCAGCAGCCAGATGATGTTGAGCAGGGTCTTCACCGGCGACCTCCGGCCATTTCCTCCAGGCGGGCGATGCGCTCCGCCATCGGCGGGTGAGTGGAGAACAGCTTGGACGCGTCCGCGGCACGGAACGGGTTGGCGATCATCATGTGGCTGGTGGTCTCCAGCCGCGGCTCCGGCGGCAGCGGAAGCTGCTGGGTGCCGATCTCCAGCTTGTGCAGCGCGGAGGCCAGGGCGAGGGGGTCGCCGGTGAGCCGGGCGCCCGAGGCGTCCGCCTCGTACTCCCGGGAACGGCTGACCGCGAGCTGGATCAAGGAGGCCGCGAGCGGGCCCAGGATCATCATCAGGAGCATGCCGACGATGCCGGGGCCCTCGTCGTCCTCGGAGCGGCCGATCGGGATCAGCCAGGCGAAGTTGACGAGGAACATCACCACGGAGGCGAGCGCTCCGGCGACCGACGAGATCAGGATGTCGCGGTTGTAGACATGGCTGAGCTCATGGCCGATGACACCGCGCAACTCGCGCTCGTCCAGGATCCGCAGGATGCCCTCCGTGCAGCAGACGGCGGCGTTGCGCGGGTTGCGGCCGGTGGCGAAGGCGTTGGGGGCCTCGGTCGGGGAGATGTACAGCCGGGGCATGGGCTGCCGGGCGGCGGTCGACAGTTCGCGGACCATGCGGTACAGCGCGGGCGCCTCGAACTCGCTGACCGGGCGGGCCCGCATCGACCGCAGGGCGAGCTTGTCACTGTTCCAGTACGCGTACGCGTTGGTGCCCAGCGCCACGAGTACGGCGACGACCAGGCCGGTTCGCCCGAAGAAGCTGCCCACGATGATGATGAGCGCGGACAGTCCCCCGAGGAGTACGGCGGTCTTCAGCCCGTTGTGCCGGCGGTGCACGGTAGCCCTCCAAGACGTGCGGCGGGAACTCTCCTTCCACCCTCCAGTGGACCCTCCCGTACTGGTCAACGCCACGCGGAAGCCCCCGGTTCCCCGGGGGCCTCCCGTCTGCCGTCCCCTTACGGGTGAACCTCACGCGGGACCTAGAACAGCGAGCCGGAGGCGAACCGCAGCACCAGTTGGGGCGCACCGGACAGCGCGACGCCGACCACCGCGGCGGCCGCGATGGCGGCCGTGAGGGAGGCCGGAGCGCGCACCACCGGCGCCGCCTCTCCGGCGGCCGGCTCGGGCCGTGCGAACAGCAGGGCCGTCCAGCGCAGGTAGTAGTAGAGCGCGATCACCACGTTGACCGCCATGATCACCGCGAGCCAGCCCAGACCGGCGTCGACCGCCGAGGAGAAGACCACGACCTTGGCGAACAGCCCGATGATCCCCGGCGGCAACCCGGCCAGGCAGAGCAGGAAGAACGCCAGCGCCAGGGCGGCGAGCGGTCGCCTGGCGTACAGGGCGCGGTAGTCGGCGATACGGTTCAGCGCGTGGGAGCGCAGCACCAGCGCCGCGACCCCGAACGCGCCTAGGTTCACCACCGCGTACATCAGCGCGTACGACACCGTCGCGCCGATCTGGTGGCCCTGGTCGCTGACGTAGCCCGCGGCGGCCAGCGGGACCAGCAGATAGCCCGCCTGGCCGATCGAGGACCAGGCCAGCAGCCGCACCGCGCTGCGCGCCTGTTCAGGACGCTGGCGCAGGGCGGCCACGTTCCCCACGCTCATGGTGAGCGCGGCGAGCACGGCGAGCGCCGGACCCCACACGTCCCCGTACGGCCGGAAGCCGATGACCGTCACCAGGATCAGCCCGGAGAAGCCCGCGGCCTTGCCCACCACCGACAGGTACGCGGCGACCGGAAGCGGCGCCCCCGCATAGGTGTCCGGCACCCAGAAGTGGAAGGGCGCGACGGCGAGTTTGAACGCGAAGCCCACCAAAGTGAGCACCGCGCCGGTCCTGGCGAGGGTGGCCAGTTGTGCGGGCGCGTGGCTGAGCCCGTCGGCCACCGCGGTCAGGTGCAGGGTGCCGGTGGCCGCGTAGACGAAGCTCACGCCCAGCAGCATCACGGCCGTCGCCGTGACCGAGGACAGGAAGAACTTCAGCGCGGCCTCGCTGGACAGCCGGTCCCCGCGCCGCAGTCCGACCAGTGCGAACGACGGCAGCGAGACGACCTCAAGCGCCACCACCAGGGTCGCCAGGTCACGGGAGGCGGGCAGCAGCGCGGCGCCCGCCGCGGAGGACAGCAGCAGGAACCAGAACTCCCCTGGCGGCAGCCGGTCCTGGTTGTGCAGCGACAGCAGCGCGGTCAGCAACGCGCCGCCGATCACCAGGAGTTGGATGGCCAGCGTGAAGTGATCCGCCACGTAACTGCAGTTGTGCGCACCGGTGGTGAGGCAGAAGGTGCTCCGGTCGCCGTTGAGCAGCGGCAGCAACGCCAGTCCCGCCAGGACCAACCCGCCCACCGCGGCCCAGCCGAGCAGCGGTTTGCGTGCCTCGTCGGTGAACAGGTCGGCGACCAGCACGGCCAGCGCGACGACCGCCAGGATCGTGGGCGGGGCGACCGCGAGCCAGTCGACGGACTGGACCAGCCCTCCGGCGAGTTCGGTCATCAGTGGCCTCCCAGCAGGGTGCGTACGGCCGGGTCGGTGAGGCCGAGGAGCGCGGCGGGCCACAGGCCCGCCAGGACGGTGAGCGCGACCAGCGGGGACCACGTGGCGAACTCGAAGCCGCGTACGTCGGCCAGCCGCACGGTCTCTGCACCGCGGTCGCCCATGCACACCCGGCGCACCACGCCGAGCAGATAGGCGGCGGTGAGCAGGGTGCCGAAGGCGGCCAGCGCCATGAACGTCAGATACGCCGGGCGGCTGAGCCCCGCCGCCGGGTGGAAGGAGCCGAACATGGCGAGCATCTCGCCCCAGAACCCGGCCAGCCCCGGCAGCCCGAGCGAGGCGACGGCGCCGAAGGCGAGCAGCCCGCCCAGGCGTGGCGCGGTGCCGTAGAGCGCGGCGCCGCCGTCACCCGCGAGCTGGTCCAGGTCGGTGCTGCCGTAGCGCTCCTTGACCGCGCCGACCAGGAAGAACAGCAGGCCGGTGATCAGACCGTGGGCGATGTTGGCGAACAGCGCGCCGTTGACCCCGGTCGGGGTGAGCGTCGCGATGCCGAGCAGCACGAAGCCCATGTGGCCGACGGAGGAGTAGGCGATCAGCCGCTTGAGGTCGCCCCCGCTGCCCTTGCGGCCGAGCGCCAGGCAGGCCAGCGAACCGTAGAGGATGCCGACGACGGCGAACGCGGCCAGATACGGCGCGAAGAAGTGCGCGCCCTGCGGTGCGATCGGCAGCACGATCCGCACCAGTCCGTAGGTGCCCATCTTCAGCAGCACACCGGCGAGCAGTACCGAACCGGTGGTGGGCGCGGCGGTGTGGGCGTCCGGCAACCAACTGTGCAGCGGCCACATCGGTGCCTTGACGGCCAGGCCGAGGCCGATGGCGAGCACCGCGATGATCTGGGTGCTGTGGCTGAGCTTCGAGCCGTTGTCAGTGGCCAGTGCCACCATGTCGAAGGTGCCTGCCTTGAGCCCGATCAACAGCAGGCCCAGCAGCATGACGACGGAGCCGAGCAGCGTGTAGAGGATGAACCGGAAGGCGGCGCGGTCCACCCGGGAACGGGCGCGAAGCGCTTCCTCAGAAGGGTGGTGGCCGGAGACGGGCGAGCCCTCGCCGCCCCACCGGGCGATGAGGAAGTACATCGGGATGAGCACCATCTCGAACGCCAGGAAGAACAGCATCAGGTCGAGCACCGCGAAGGTGCCCAGGGTGCCGGCCTCCAGGACGAGGAGGAGTGCGACGAACGCCTTGGGGGTGGGCCCCTCGGGCATCTTGAAGTAGGCGTGCAGAGCGCACAGGAAGGTCAGCAGCGCGGTGAGGACGATCAGCGGAAGCGAGACGCCGTCCACCCCGAGGTGGATACGGATGTGCAGCGCCGGAATCCAGCTGAGGTCGGTGGTGCCCTGCATACGCGCCGAGTGGCCGTAGTCGAACCCGGCCGCCAGCATGATCGACAGCAGCAGTACCGCACCGGTGACGGACACGCCGTGCCGTAGCACGGCCTGGTCGGGGTCGCGGCCCTTGAGCCCGGGCGGGGCGGGCAGCAGGGCGCCGATCGCGCCCAGCAGGGGCAGGACGACCAGCGCCACGAGGGCGTACTGCAAGGCGGTGTCGTTCACGGCTCAGGCTCCGGTGGCGACGAGGACGGCGAGGACGACGGCGCCGGCGAGCAGTGCGCTGAGGTAGGTCTGCACATTGCCGGTCTGTGCGCGGCGGACCACCGCGCCCAGCAGCCGGGGGGTGGCTCCTGCGCCCTGTACGTACGTCTCGACGACCTCGCGGTCGAGGAAGCGGACAAGGCTGGCCGCGGCGAGCACGGGACGGACGAACAGCGCCGAGTACACGGCGTCGAGGTGGAAGCCGTGTGCCGCGTGCCGGTGCAGCGGGCCGAGGAGCAGTCGGCCCGGGTCGGCGGGGTCGGGGGCGGCGGCGATGTCGCCGTACGTCCGCTCATGGGTGGCGATGGCGACCGCCTCGGTGGCGCCGGGTTCGGGCTCGACATCGGTGATCACGGCGAGCGGAGCGCGGCGCGCCGCGGTGACCCGCCAGGCCGCGCTGGTGACCGCGACTCCGACCAGTGCCAGGCCGAGCCCGACGATCGAGGTGGTCAGGGTGGGGGTGAGCGGCGTGCCGTCGAACCACTTCGGCAGCGCGCCGACGGTCACACCCAGGGCCAGTGCGGGGATCGCCAGCACCCACAGCACCGCGTTCATCACCACCGGCTGCCGGTGCGCCTCCGGGGCCTGACCGCCGCTGCCGCGGAAGGCCAGCAGATACAGCCGGGTCGCGTAGGCCGCGGTGAGCAGGGCGGTAGCCAGGCCCGCGATGAGTACCGTCCAGCCGACCGCCACCGGTACGTGCGGCTGGTGGCCGCCCGCGGCGTGTTCGGCGGCGCGCAGCACGGACTCCTTGGAGAAGAACCCGGAGAACGGCGGCAGCGCGGCCAGCGCGGCCAGCGCGACGGTGAACGTCCACATCGCGTCCGGCACCCGGTCGCGCAGGTCGCGCATCCGGGACATGGCGGCCAGCGAGTTGGTGCCCGCGGCGTGGATCAGTACGCCCGCGCCGAGGAACAGCAGGGCCTTGAACGCACCGTGGCTGAGCAGGTGGAAGACGGCGGCGCTACGGTCGCCGACGGCCAGCGCACCGGTCATGTAGCCGAGCTGCCCGATGGTGGAGTACGCCAGGACGCGCTTGATGTCGTCCTGCGCCAGCGCTGCGAGCGCCGAGCCGATCATGGTGACCGCGGCCATGGCCGCCAGTACGGCCAGCGCGGCGGCGGACAGCGCGAAGACCGGCAGCAGCCGGGCGATGAAGTAGACACCGGCCGCGACCATGGTGGCCGCGTGGATCAGCGCGGAGACCGGGGTGGGGCCCGCCATCGCGTCCGGCAGCCAGGTGTGCAGCGGGAACTGCGCGGACTTGCCCGCCACGCCGCCGAGCAGCAGCAGCGCGATCAGCGTGGGGTGGTGCAGTTGCCCGCCTGCGGCCGCGGTGAGGATTCCGTTGATCCGGAACGTCCCCGCGTCCGCGGCGAGCGCGAAGATGCCGATCAGGAACGGCACGTCGCCGAGCTTGGTGACCAGGAACGCCTTGATCGACGCCGATCGGGCCTGCGGGGTCTCCCAGTAGTGCCCGACCAGGAAGTACGAGCAGATGCCCATGACCTCCCAGCCGACCAGCAGCACCATCAGGTCGCCCGAGTAGACGACCAGCAGCATCGCCGCCGTGAACAGCGAGACCAGGGCCGCGTACGACGGATAGCGCGGATCGTCGCGCAGATAGCCGGTGGAGTAGATCTGCACGCAGGTCGCCACCAGCCCCACCAGCACCGCGATCAGCACCGAGAAGCCGTCGAGGTGCAGCGCCAGGTCGATGGGGACGGAGCCGGTCGGGGTGAGCCGGGTGCCCGCGTCGGTCGCCGGGCCGGTGCCCTGGCGTACCGCCACCAGCGCGGCGAGGACGAACGCGGCGAGCGTGGGCAGCACCGCCAGCGGCCGTACGAAGCCGGGCGCCCGGCGGCCCAGCAGCAGCCCGGCGGCGGCGCCCAGGAACGGTAGGAGGGGGACGAGGGCGGCGAGGGTCGTCAGGGTCACGCGGTCTGCTCCCTGGCGCGAAGTGCCTGCTCAGCGGCGGTGTCGGCGGGATTGTCAGTGGGGGGTGCGATGCTGGCGGAGCCAGCGTCGGGAAGGGTCCCGGTGTCGGCCAGATCGGTGAGCTTGTCCACGTCCGAGGTGCCCCGGTTGCGGTAGACGAGCAGCACGATCGCCAGGCCGATGCCGATCTCCGCGGCGGCGATGGTGATGGTGAACAGGGTGAGCGCCTGGCCCGCGTGCAGGGTGTCGCGGAGCCAGACGTCGAAGGCCACGAGGTTGAGGTTGACGGCGTTGAGCATCAGCTCGACGGACATCAGGACAAGGATCGCGTTGCGCCGGGCGAGGACCCCGTACAGGCCGACGCAGAACAGGAGGACGGCGAGGACGGCCGGATAGGCGAGGTGCATCAGCTCTCCCCGGTCTTCCGCTTGGACAGCGCACCGAGCCCGGACAGCGCTCCGAGCTTGGCCGAGGCGGCACGCCTGGCCGGGGCGCCCTGCTTGGACAGCACGATCGCGCCGACGAGCGCGGCCAGCAGCAGTACGGACAGCGCCTCGAACGGCAGCACCCAGTGCCGGAAGAGGACCGTGCCGGTCACCTTGGTCGATCCCTGGGCGGCGCCACCCAGGTCGATCCAGGTCGAGCGGAACGCGTCCACGACCACCCACACCAGCGTGGCCGCGGCGGCCACGGCCACGGCGAGAGCCACCCAGCCGTTGCCGGAATCGGCGTCCGGGGAGCGGCCGATGGGGGCCCTGGTGAGCATCAGCCCGAACAGAAGGAGGACGACCACGGAACCGACATAGATCAACACCTGTACCCAGGCGATGAACTCGGCGGTCAGCAGCAGGTACTCGATGGCGAGTCCACCCAGTGCCACCACCAACCACAGCGCCGCGTGCACCAGTTGCCTGGTGGTCACGGTGACCAGGGCCGCGCCGAGCGTGGCGATCCCGACGAGCACGAAGGCGATCTCCACCCCCGACGGCGACATGAAGCCGGGGTGTCCTACGGCGAGGGTCATGCGTCGCCCTCCCGTGGCTCCGTCTCCTGGGCGGCCTCCTGCGCGGCGGCCAGCTTCTCCGCCGTCTTGCGGGCGGCGGCGATCTCCTTCGGCTCCTCGGCACCGGGGTCGAGGGCGGGCGGAGTCGGCACCGTCCACATCCACTGGCGGAGCTTGTCCCGCTCGTGGGTCAGCTCCCGGATGTCGGTCTCGGCGTACTCGAACTCCGGCGACCAGAACAGCGCGTCGAAAGGACAGACCTCGATGCAGATACCGCAGTACATGCACAGCGAGAAGTCGATGGCGAAGCGGTCCAGGACGTTGCGACTGCGCTCCCGTCCGCCGGGCGCGGCGGGCGGCACCGTCTCCTTGTGGGAGTCGATGTAGATGCACCAGTCCGGGCACTCGCGGGCGCACAGCATGCAGACCGTGCAGTTCTCCTCGAACAGCGCGATCACCCCGCGGCTGCGCGGCGGCAGTTGCGGCGCAGCGTCCGGGTACTGGTGGGTGACCGAGCGACGGGTCATCGTCCGCAGGGTGACGGCCAGCCCCTTGGCCAGCCCGTGTCCGGGAACGGGACTCATGCGAGCACCTCGCTTCGCTCGGTGCGGCAATCGCCCAGGACGCACCTTTCCATGATTGGCTCGCTCATGAGATCACCACCTTGACGATGCCGGTGAGCGCGATCTGGGCGAGGGCGAGCGGGATCAGCACGGTCCAGGCGAGCTTCTGCAACTGGTCCTCACGCAGCCGTGGATAGCTCACCCGCAGCCAGATGACGACGAAGGCGAGCAACGCGGTCTTCACCAGGGTCCACAGCCAGCCGAGGCTGCCGGACAGCGGTCCGTGCCAACCGCCGAGGAACAGCACGGTGGTCAGCGCGCACAGCACGACGATGCCCGCGTACTCGGCGAGCAGGAACAGCGCGAACCGCAGTCCGGTGTACTCGGTGTAGGCGCCGAAGATGATCTCGGAGTCGGCGACCGGCATGTCGAACGGCGGACGTTGCAGTTCCGCGAGGCCCGCGGTGAAGAACACCAGCCCGCCGACGATCTGCCAGGGGATCCACCACCAGTGGAAGGCCTGCACGATCCCGGGCAGTGAGACCGTACCCGCCGCCATCGCGACCGATCCCGCGGCGAGCAGCATCGGCAGTTCGTAGGCCATGAGTTGGGCGGCGGTCCGCAAGGCGCCCAGAAGGGAGAACTTGTTGGCCGAGGCCCAGCCCGCCATGAGGGAACCCAGCACGCCGACGCCCATCACGGCGAGCACGAAGAACAACCCGGCGTCGATGGCCTGCCCGACGAACCCGTTCGGGCCGACCGGGATGGCGATCAGCACCAGCAGGTACGGCAACAGGGAGACCGCCGGGGCGAGTTGGAAGATCCGTCGGTCGGCGCCCGCCGGAACCACGTCTTCCTTCTGCGCGAACTTCACGCCGTCCGCGACGAGTTGTGCCCAGCCGTGGAAGCCGCCCGCGTACATCGGACCGAGTCGGCCCTGCATATGGGCCATGACCTTGTGCTCGGTCTGACCGACGACCAGCGGCAGCACCAGGAAGACCACCAGGACGGCGACCAACCGCAAAATGACGTCAAGGGTGCCGTTCACTGCGTGTCGCCTCCTTCGTCGCTCGGGCCTTCGGCCGTGTCGGTCCCAGGCCGCGGTTCGGCGGCGCCCGGCTCCGGCGCGGCCGGTCGCGTAGCCTCCGGTTCCGGCGCGCCCTGCTTGGCGGCACCCGTTCGCGGCGCCGCGTCCGGCGTGGCGGGCCCCGGTTCCGGCGCCTCCGGCTGCGCGGACTGCGGCTCCGCGGCCTCCGGCTTCGCCGGTTCCGCGGCCTGCCGGGGCTGGTTCCACGGCGCGTCGGAAGTGCGCCTGCGCGCAGCCGGACGCTCCGGGGCGGGCACGCCCTCGGCCGAGGGCTCCACAGCGCGCTGGCTGGCCGACCCCTCGGAGACGCTGCGGGCACGCCGCGCCGGACGCTCGGCGGCCGCACCCGCGGCCGCCGCCTGGCTGGCCGAGCCCTCGGAGACGCTGCGGGTGCGCCGCGCCGGGCGCTCGCCGGCTGCGGTCGCGCGGGCGGGCCGGGCCGGGGCGGGCGGGAGTTGGCCCTTGAGCGGTCCCCACTCGTTGGGGTCGGGCACGCCGGGCGGCAGCATCTGCCGCCGCTTCGGGCCCCCGTGCGCGGCTCCCGCCGCGGGCTCCCCAGGCTCCTTCGCACCCGGCCAGGGCTTGGCCACCCGCGCCGCCAAAACGAAGTCCTTGCGCAGCGGATGCCCCTCGAAGCCGTCGGGGAGCAGCAGTGGAACCAGGTGCGGGTGGCCGGTGAAACCGACGCCGAACATCTCGTGCGTCTCCCGCTCGTGCCAGGCGGCACCGGCGTAGACCCCGGTGGCGGTGGGCAGTTCGGGCGCGTCGTGCGGCACGGTGGTGCGCAGCACGAGGTGCCGGACGCTGCCGTGCCCGGGCGCGGCGACGTGCGCGCAGACCAGGAAGCCGGTACCGGGCTCGTCGACCGCGCTCAGCCAGTCGAAGTAGGTGCAGCCCAGCTCGTCGCGGGCGGTCACCAGCGCGGCGATCCACGAGGCGGCCGGGACGTCCACGGTGAGCAGGCCGTACGCCTCCTCCGCCGTCGCCTCCGCGCCGAAGATCTCGGCGGCGGCCTCGGGCAGCCGGTCGAACGCGGTCATCTGCCGCCCTCCCCGGCCGGTGCGTCCGCCGAGGGCGCGGGCGGCGCGGGCACCAGTCCGCTGCTCAACGCGGCGGCCGACGGCCGCCCGGCGCCCGCACCGTCCCCGTACCGCTCGCTGAGCGACTCGCGGGCGATCTTCTCCTGGAGCTTGAGGATGCCCTGGAGCAGCGCCTCGGGCCGCGGCGGGCAGCCGGGCACGTAGACGTCGACCGGGATGATCTGGTCGACGCCCTTGGTGACGGAGTACGAGTCCCAGTACGGGCCGCCGCAGTTGGAGCAGGCGCCGAAGGAGATGACGTACTTCGGTTCCGGCATCTGCTCGTAGAGCCGCTTGACCGCGGGCGCCATCTTGTCGGTCACGGTGCCGGAGACGATCATCAGGTCCGCCTGCCGGGGACCGGGGGCGAACGGGATGACCCCGAGCCGGATGAAGTCGTGCCGGGCCATCGACGCGGCGATGAACTCGATCGCGCAGCAGGCCAGGCCGAAGTTGAAGACCCACAGGCTGTAGCGGCGGCCCCAGTTGAGCACCACCTTCATCGGCTCGGGGGCCAGCCGGGCCAGCGTGCCGAGCCGCCTGGGCTCCAGCAGCGGCAGGGGGGTGGTCTGCGGCGTCACGTCCATTCCAGGACGCCCTTCTTCCATGCGTACAGCAGCCCGACGGCGAGGAAGCCGATGAAGACGAACATCTCCACCAGCGTGGTGCCGCCGAACCCGGGTGCGGCGAAGACCGTCGCCCACGGGAACAGATAGATCGCGTCCACAGCGAAGATCACGTAGAGGAAGGAGTAGACGTAGTAGCGGATCTGGGTCTGCGCCCAGCCCTCGCCGACCGGGTCGACACCGCACTCGTACGTCAGCATCTTCTCCCGCGTCGGCGCCACCGGCCGCAGCAGATGTCCGGCCGCGAACGCCACGGCGACGAAGAGTACGCCGACGACGGCTACCAGGCCGACGACGGAGTAGGCGTGGAAGTACCCCGCCGCCAGGTGCGCGTCAACCGCGCCCCTGACACCGCCCACGGCGTCGGCGCTCGCCACGGTGGCCACGGTCGCCTCCGGCACGTCCGCCCCTCGTTCCTCTTCCGTCCCAGTGTCCCGTCCAGCGTCCGGGACGATGCCTGGGAGGTTTCTTTAGACTCTTTAGACGATCTGTACGCACGCGAGTCTATGGCCTGCCCAGGACGGCGGACCGCCGAGGGACGCGGGTGCGTACGACCGCTGGTGGGGAAAACCCCACCTTGTCCCCCCAACACCCCCCATGGCGCCGCCCCCGACGAGCCGGGCAGTCTTACATCATGAACACCCGTGCCCTGGACGAGACCGCCCCCGAGAGTGCCCAGGACGACGAGTCCCAGCCGCTGCCGCCGGCGCGGCTGGTGTTCGGCGCGGCGACGTGGAAGGAGATCGCGCATCTCCTGGTGAACCTGCCGGTCGACCTGGTCTGCTTCGCCTACGTCGTGATCATCCTCACCCTGGGCATCGGTCTGTCGGTGACGGTGATCGGCCTGCCGCTGCTCGCGGGCGGGCTGCTGGGCTGCCGGCTGCTGGGCCGGATGGAGCGGGCCCGGGTGCGCGGGCTGCTGGGGGTGCGGATCGACGAGCCGCGGCGGCTGCGGTCCCGGGACGGCGGCTTCTTCGGCTGGCTGTGGACCACGATCAAGGATCCGGTGGCCTGGCGGCACGCGCTGTACTTCTTCATCCGGCTGCCGTGGGGCGTGCTGACCTTCGCGCTGGCGGTGGTCCTGCTGCTCGTCGGCTGGCCGGTGCTGCCGTGGGCGGCCCGCGGGCTGGGCAACGCCGACCGGGCGATGGCCCGGGGTCTGCTGTCGCCGTCGGACGAACTGGAGCGGCGGATCGCCGAGTTGGAGAGCGACCGGGGCACGGTGGTCGACACCGCCGCCGCCGACCTGCGCCGTATCGAACGCGATCTGCACGACGGCGCCCAGGCCCGGCTCGTCGCCCTCGCCATGGACCTCGGCCTGGCCAAGGAGAAGCTCACCGAGGACCCGGAAGCGGCCGCCCGGATGGTCGGCGAGGCGCACGGCGAGGTGAAGCTGGCCCTCCAGGAGCTGCGCGACCTGGCCCGCGGCATCCATCCGGCGGTGCTCACCGACCGGGGCCTGGACGCCGCGCTGTCCTCGGTGGCGGCGCGCTGCACGGTGCCGGTGCGGGTGGTCGCCGACCTGCCGACCCGGCCGGCCGCGGCGATCGAGGGCATCGCCTACTTCACCGTCTCCGAACTGCTCACCAACATCAGCAAGCACAGCGGTGCCAGCACCGGCAGCGTGGACGTGTGGCGCTCCGACGAGCGGCTGCTGATCCAGGTGCGGGACGACGGCCGGGGCGGCGCCTCAGCCGACGCGGGCAGCGGCCTGGCGGGCCTGGCCGAACGGCTGGACGCGGTGGACGGGCTGCTGGTGGTCGACTCCCCGCGCGGCGGCCCGACCACCATCACAGCCGAACTGCCCTGGCGGGACCGGGAGAACGCCGGAGCCGCACGGTAGGGATATCCCCCGCCCCAAGACGCCGATCCGCACCATGGGCCGAGGCCGCCCGTTCCACGACGCTGGAAGCACACCGAACCACAGTGAGTAGGACGGACACGAACGATGGCGACAGGCTATCCCGACACGCGGTATCCCGACCACACGCGCTCCCGGGTGCCCGCGGTGCTGCGTGCCCCGCTGGAGGGCCGCACCTGGCGCGAGTTCCTGTACCTGATCCTCAACCTGCCGATGGGCGTCGTCGGCTTCGTCTACGTGGTGACGATGCTGTCCTGCGGCGCCGGACTGCTGATCACCTTCCTCGGGGTGCCGGTGCTGGCCGCGATGCTGGCGGGCTGCCTGGGCCTGGGCCATGTGGAGCGGAGCCGGGCCCGGGGGCTGCTGCGGCTGGACGTCGCTGATCCGGAACCGGTGCGGCGCGGCCGCGGGCTGATGGCCTGGGTGGGCGGCCTGTTCAAGTCCGGCACCTCGTGGCGGCATGTGCTCTACGCGTTCCTGCTGTTCCCCTGGGGCGTTTTCACCTTCTGCGTCTCCGTGGTGCTGTGGACGTACGGCTGGGCGGCGCTGACCTATCCGCTGTGGCAGTGGGTCTTCCCGGCCTACGTCCACCAGCCGGGGCTCCAGCTGTACGGGGACGTCGACCATTCCGTCTACCTGGACGGTCCGGTCAGGGTCGCGCTCACCTCGCTGGCCGGGCTGCTGCTGGTGCTGGGCACGCCGTGGGTGATCCGCGGTCTGGTCGCCGTGGACCGGCTGATGGTCTCCGTGCTGCTCGGCCCGTCCCGGCTGGCCACCCGGGTGCACGAGCTGGAGACGGACCGCGGCACGGTGGTGGACACCGCCGCCGCCGACCTGCGCCGCATCGAACGCGATCTGCACGACGGCGCCCAGGCCCGGCTCGTCGCCCTCGCCATGGACCTCGGCCTGGCCAAGGAGAAGCTCACCGAGGACCCGGAGGCGGCCGCCCGGATGGTGGACGAGGCGCACGGCGAGGTGAAGACCGCGCTCCAGGAGCTGCGCGACCTGGCCCGCGGCATCCACCCGGCGATCCTCACCGACCGCGGCCTGGGCCCGGCACTGTCCGCGGTGGCGGCCCGCTGCACGGTCCCGGTGAACGTCACCGTCGAGCTGCCCGCCCGACCGGTGCCCGCGATCGAGGGCATCGCCTACTTCACCGTCTCCGAGCTGCTCACCAACGTCAGCAAGCACAGCGGGGCCAGCCGGGCCACCGTCGACATCTGGCGGGCGGAGGGCCGGATGCTGCTCCAGGTGGCCGACAACGGCCGCGGCGGCGCCTCAGCCGACGCGGGCAGCGGCCTGGCGGGCCTGGCCGAGCGCCTGGACGCGGTCGACGGCCTGCTCGTCGTCGACTCCCCGCCCGGCGGCCCCACCCGCATCACCGCCGAGCTTCCCTGGCGGGCGTGAGCCGAGGACAGCGCCTTCCCCCGAATCCTGGGATGCTGGACGGCGAAAGCCGACCGGCATGGGCAAGAGGACCTGGGGGAAGCGAGCAGTGGTGGACAGGGTGCGGGTGGTCATCGCCGAGGATTCGGTACTGCTTCGGGAGGGCCTGACCCGCCTGCTGACCGACCGGGGGCACGAGGTCGTCGCGGGCGTCGGCGACGCGGAGGCGCTGCTCAAGGTGGTCGGCGAACTGGCCGACGAGGACGCGCTGCCGGACGTCGTGGTGGCCGACGTGCGGATGCCGCCCACCCACACCGACGAGGGCGTCAGGGCGGCCGTGCGGCTGCGCCGCGACCATCCGTCGGTGGGCGTGCTGGTGCTGTCGCAGTACGTGGAGGAGCAGTACGCCACCGAGCTGCTGGCCGGATCGAGCCGCGGAGTGGGCTATCTGCTCAAGGACCGGGTGGCCGAGGTCCGCGAGTTCGTGGACGCGGTGGTACGGGTGGCCGCGGGCGGCACCGCGCTCGACCCGGAGGTGGTCGCCCAGCTGCTGGGCCGCAGCCGCAAGCAGGACGTACTGGCCGGGCTGACCCCGCGCGAGCGGGAGGTGCTGGGGCTGATGGCCGAGGGCCGGACGAACTCGGCGATCGCCAAGCAGCTGGTGGTCTCCGACGGTGCCGTGGAGAAGCACGTGAGCAACATCTTCCTGAAGCTGGGGCTGGCGCCCAGTGACGGGGATCACCGTCGTGTTCTGGCCGTTCTCACTTACCTGAACTCCTGAGGGTCTGACACGGTGTCACCCGAGCCGCCGGCCGCGCGGTCGGCGGTCATAAGAAGCGGCCGGATTTCCACCCCGTGAAGGGACGCAAGCAGGACTAAAGGGCGTCGTGACAGCGTTGTACTGACTCGGCGCCCAGCAAGCGAAATGCGCCAGGAAGGTCACCCTTACCGACGTAACATGGGCCGCGGTACCGGCGGTAAGGCAGTGATCCTTCGTCCGCGAGCCGCCGCCTCGAAGGAGGTCCAGTTCAGTGACCAGCCAGGTCAGTAGCCCGGCCGAGCCGCCGGCGCTCGGTGAGCAGCGCAAGCCAGGCAAGGAGATCAGGCGCCTGGAGCGGGTGATCGTCCGGTTCGCGGGTGATTCCGGGGACGGCATGCAGCTCACCGGTGACCGCTTCACCTCCGAGACGGCCTCGTTCGGCAATGACCTGTCGACGCTGCCGAACTTCCCGGCCGAGATCAGGGCGCCCGCCGGGACGCTACCGGGTGTCTCGTCGTTCCAGGTGCACTTCGCCGACCACGACATCCTCACCCCGGGCGACCGCCCGGACGTGCTGGTCGCGATGAATCCGGCGGCGTTGAAGGCCAACGTGGCCGACCTGCCGCGCGGCGCGGAGATCATCGTGAACACCGACGAGTTCACCAAGCGCGCGATGGCCAAGGTCGGCTACACCACCTCCCCGCTGGAGGACGGCGCCCTGCAGGCCTACAACGTCCACCCGGTTCCGTTGACCACCATGACGGTGGAGGCGCTCAAGGACTTCGGGCTGACCCGCAAGGAGGCCGAGCGCAGCAAGAACATGTTCGCGCTCGGGCTGCTGTCGTGGATGTACCACCGCCCGACGGCCGGAACCGAGACGTTCCTGCGCACGAAATTCGCCAGGAAGCCGGAACTGGCCGAGGCGAACATCACCGCGTTCCGCGCGGGCTGGAACTTCGGCGAGACCACCGAGGACTTCGCGGTCACCTACGAGGTGGCGCCCGCCCAGGCCGCGTTCGGTCCGGGGGTGTACCGCAACATCTCCGGGAACCTGGCGCTGGCCTACGGCCTGGTCGCCGCCTCGCAGCAGGCCGACCTGCCGCTGTTCCTCGGCTCGTACCCGATCACCCCGGCCAGCGACATCCTGCACGAGCTGTCCAAGCACAAGAACTTCGGTGTGCGCACCTTCCAGGCCGAGGACGAGATCGCGGGCATCGGCGCCGCCCTCGGCGCGGCCTTCGGCGGCTCGCTGGCGGTCACCACCACCTCCGGCCCCGGCGTCGCGCTCAAGAGCGAGACCATCGGGTTGGCCGTCTCCCTTGAGCTGCCGCTGCTGATCGTCGACATCCAGCGCGGCGGCCCGTCCACCGGCCTGCCCACCAAGACCGAACAGGCCGACCTGCTCCAGGCCATGTACGGCCGCAACGGCGAGGCCCCGGTGCCCATCATCGCGCCCGCCACCCCCGGCGACTGCTTCGACGCCGCCCTGGAAGCCGCCCGCATCGCACTGACCTACCGCACCCCGGTCTTCCTGCTCTCCGACGGCTACCTCGCCAACGGATCCGAGCCCTGGCGCATCCCCGACGTCAGCGAACTGCCGGACCTGCGCGTCCAGTTCGCCACCACCCCCAACCACACCGACGCCGACGGCAACCAGCACTTCTGGCCCTACCTGCGCGACCCGCACACCCTGGCCCGCCCCTGGGCCGTACCCGGCACCCCCGGCCTTGAGCACCGCATCGGCGGCATCGAGAAACAAGACGGCACCGGCAACATCTCCTACGACCCGGCCAACCACGACCTGATGGTCCGCACCCGCCAGGCCAAGGTCGACGGCATCGAGGTGCCCGACATCACGGTCGACGACCCGACCGGTACCGCCCGCACCCTGGTCATCGGCTGGGGCTCCACCTACGGCCCGATCACCGCGGCCGTGCGGCGCACCCGGCAGACCGGCAGCCAGATCGCCCAGGCCCACCTACGCCACCTCAACCCCTTCCCCACCAACCTCGGCGAGGTCCTGGCCCGGTACCGCAACATCATCGTCCCGGAGATGAACCTCGGCCAGCTCGCCCACCTGCTGCGCGCCAGATACCTGGTCGACGCCGCCTGCCACACCCAGGTCACCGGCCTTCCGTTCAAGGCCGAACAACTCGCCGCCCGCCTCCAGGAGGCCGTGGCACAAGGCCTTACGAAGGAGGCCGCCGATGTCCGCTGACGCGCTCTCGCTGATCCCCAAAGCCGACGCCAAGCAGTCGATGAAGGACTTCAAGTCCGACCAGGAAGTCCGCTGGTGCCCCGGCTGCGGTGACTACGCCATCCTCGCCGCCGTCCAGGGCTTCCTGCCCGAACTCGGCCTGGCTCGCGAGAACATCGTCTTCATCTCCGGCATCGGCTGCTCCTCCCGCTTCCCCTACTACGTCAACACCTACGGGATGCACTCCATCCACGGCCGCGCCCCCGCCATCGCCACCGGACTGGCCACCACCCGACGCGACCTGTCCGTGTGGGTCGTCACCGGCGACGGCGACGCGCTGTCCATCGGCGGCAACCACCTCATCCACGCCCTACGCCGCAACGTCAACCTCAAGATCCTGCTCTTCAACAACCGCATCTACGGCCTGACCAAAGGCCAGTACTCCCCCACCTCAGAAGTCGGGAAGATCACCAAGTCCACCCCCATGGGCTCCCTCGACGCACCGTTCAACCCGGTCTCGCTGGCCCTCGGCGCCGAAGCCTCCTTCGTCGCCCGCACCATCGACTCCGACCGCAAACACCTCACCGAGGTCCTACGCCAAGCCGCCGCCCACCCCGGCACCGCCCTGGTCGAGATCTACCAGAACTGCAACATCTTCAACGACGGCGCCTTCGACGACCTCAAGGACAACAACACCGCCCCAGAAACCCTCATCCGCCTCGAACACGGCCAACCCATCCGCTTCGGCACCAACAACACCAAAGGTGTGGTACGCGACCCCGCCACCGGCGACCTGCACATCACCGAGGTCACCGGCAGCAACGAAAGCGACATCCTCGTCCACGACGCCCACGCCACCACCCCCACCACCGCCTTCGCCCTGTCCCGACTCGCCGACCCGCAGACCCTGCACCACACCCCCATCGGCGTACTACGCAGCGTCCAACGCCCGGTCTACGACGACACCATGGCCGACCAGCTCGACACCGCCATCGAACACAAGGGCAAAGGCGACCTCGCCACCCTCCTCACCGGCAACGACACCTGGACCGTCACCGGCTGAACACGGGTATGACGCATCGCACGGGTGCCCGGTCGTCGCGTCTACAAGACACGGCGACCGGGCACCCGTATGTGTATGTCTATGGCCACCACTACCGAGACCTCCGCGCCCCGTGACAAGGTCAGCTACCGCGTCAAGCGACTGCTGCTCGGGCCGCCGCTGATCACCGAGCAGTTGTCAGAGGAGAAGCTCTCCAACCCGATCGCGCTCGGCGTGCTCGCGTCCGACTGCATGTCCTCCACCGCGTACGGCTCCGAGGAGATGCTGCGGATCCTGGTCCCGGTGATCGGAGTCGCGGCGTTCTCCATGCTGATGCCGCTCACCGGCGTCATCATCTTCGTCCTGTTGCTACTGACCCTCTCCTACCGCGATGTGGTGACCGTCTACACCCGGGCGGGCGGCTCCTATGTCGTCGCACGGGAGAACTTCGGCCCGAACATCGCGCAGATCGCCGCCGTGGCGCTGCTGATCGACTACATCGTCACCGTCGCCGTGCAGACCGCGGCCGGAACCGACGCGATCATCTCACTGGCCCACCTGGTCGGCCATGGCTACACCGGGCTCGACCACTACAAGACCCCGATCAGCGTGGTGGTGGTACTGGTCCTGATGTACGGGAACCTGCGCGGCATCCGGGAGGCGGGACGGGCGTTCGCCGCGCCCGCCTACCTGTTCATGTTCGCGGTCGCCATGATGCTGGTGGTGGGCGTGATCCGGTTCATGGCCGACGGCCATCTGCCGCACGCCAACCTCCACGCGCCCGGCGCCCTGCACCTCGGCACGCCGGGCAGCGGACTGCTGTACGGCGCGACGCTGTTCATCGTGCTGCGGGCGTTCGCCAACGGCGGCTCCTCACTGACCGGTCTTGAGGCGATCTCCAACGGCGTCTCGGCGTTCCGCGAGCCGCAGGGCGTCAACGCCCGCCGCACCCTGATCGCGATGAGCATCGCGCTGGCCATCATGGTCTTCGGGGTCTCCACCCTCGCGTACTTCACCCACGCCGTCCCCTACTCCGACGGCAACCCGACCGTCATCGCGCAGGAAGCGCACCTGCTGTTCGGCAACGGCTGGCTCGGTACCGTCGGCCTGATCTACGTGCAGTTGGCCACCGCGCTGATCCTCTACACCGGGGCCAACACCCCGTACACCGGCTTTCCGTTCCTGGCCAGCTTCGTGGCCGAAGACAGCTTCCTGCCACGTCAGTTCATGCGGCGCGGGCATCGACTGGCGTTCTCCAACGGGATCGTGGTGCTCACCGCACTGGCGCTGTCGCTGCTGATCGTCACCCGCGGCAACGTCGACAAGTTGGTGTCGCTGTACGCGATCGGTGTGTTCACCGGCTTCACCATGGCCGCCTCCGGACTGTTCGCCTACCACCTCAGGCGCCAGGAGTCCGGCCGCACCTGGAAGTTGGCGGTCAACCTGGCGGCGGCCATCGCCTCCGCACTGGTCGTGCTGATCTTCGCGATCACCAAGTTCACCGAGGGCGCCTGGCTGGTGGTGGTGCTCTTCCCGATCGGCGTGTGGGCGCTGATCCGCATCAACCGGCAGTACCGCGCCGAGGCGACGGCCATGGAGACCATGCCGGTACCGGGCGCCGACCGGCCGACCTGGCGGCGGCACATCGTCTACGTCCTGGTGGACAGCCTGGACCTGGCCACCCTCAAGGCACTGCGCTACGCGCACCGGCTACGTCCCGACGAGGTACGGGCGCTGCACTTCATGGTCGACGACAAGCACGCCCGGCAGCTGATGGACAACTGGGAGGACACCGCGGGCACCACGGTGCCGCTGGAGGTGGTCGCCTGCCCCGACCGGCGGCTGCGCCGCGCGGTGGCCGATCTGGCCGACCGCACCACCAGCGATGGCGAGACGGCGCTGACCCTGCTGCTGCCGCGGCGCACCTACGCCCCGGTGATCGGCAAGATCCTGCACCGGGGCACCGGTGACGCGCTGGCAAAGGCGGTCGAGGACCTGCCGAACGTGGCGGTCACGGTCCTTCCGTTCGACGTCGAACGGGCGGTCCGGACGCTGGAGGCCGGTCGCCCGCCCGCCCCGTAACAGCGTCATGGGGGTGCGGTTGGTTCGGCACCAACCGGCCGCACCCGCACCGGGATCACGCGGTGATGTCCCGGGTGGTGAACCGGGCCCACGCGGCGGAGCCGAAGACCGCCGCGTACAGGGCCTGGACTTCCAGGTTCTTCGCCAGGCCGTCCCACATCACCGGCGTGCGCAGCAGATCCGCGAAGCTCAGCCAGTAGTGCGAGAACAAGTACGGCTGGATGGCGTGCAGTTGCGGCACGCCATCCATGATCTGCACGGAGATCAGCACGCCGACCGTGCTGGCCATGGCGGCGATGCCGCTGTCCGTCAGCGTTGAGATGAACAGACCGAGCGCCGCGATGCCGATCAGCGACACGGCGACCACCCCCGCGATCACCGCCGCTCGCAACAGCCCGTCGGAGAACGAAACGGTGACCCCGGAGATCAGTGTGACATCGCCGAGCGGAAACAGCACCGCTCCCACCAGCAGCGCGGAGGCCGCCACGACCAGCGTGGCGACCAGGCAGAAGGCCATCACCGCGGCGTACTTGACCAACAGCAGCCGAGTCCGCCCGGCAGGCGCCACCAGCAGATAGCGCAGCGTCCCGGCGCCGGCCTCACCGGCGATCGCGTCGCCCGCGATGACGCCGATCGCCATCGGCAGGAAGAACGGCAGCGTCACCGCGAGCGCGGTGAACACCAGGAACAGGCCGTTGTTGGTGACCTCGGCGATGAACGCCGGTCCGCCCCCGCCGTGATCGCCGTGCGTCTGCAGTCTGACCGCGATGCCGACCAGCACCGGCACCGCCGCCAGCACTCCCAGCAGCACCAGGGTCCGCCAGCGGCGGAACACCGTACCCAGTTCGCTGCGCAGCAGCCCGAGCGTCCACAGCGGGCTCGGGGTGCGGACCAGCGGTTCAGCCAGCGACATCGAAGCCCTCCCCGGTCAGCGCCACGAAGGCGTCCTCCAGCGAGGCCCGCTGCCTGCCGAAGCCGCGCACCCGGACCCCGGCGGCCACCAGCGCCGCGTTCAGCATCGCCAAGTCCGGCGCGTCGTCGGGCAGTTCACCGCTGACCTCGTCGCCTTCCGCGGTCAGCTCGGACAGCCCGTGCTCCTTCAGCACCCGTACCGCCTCGGCCGGGTCGGGGGTGGTGACGGTCAGCCGGCCGCGTACGCCCGCGGACAGCTCGGCGACGGCGCCCTGGACGATCAGACGGCCACGGGACATCACCGCGGCGTGGGTGCACACCTGCTCGATCTCGTCCAGCAGGTGCGAGGAGAGGAACACCGTGGTGCCGTCCGCCGCCAACTCCCTGACCAGGCCGCGGATCTCCCGCATGCCCTGGGGGTCAAGGCCGTTGGTGGGCTCGTCCAGCACCAGCAGTTCACGCGGCTGGAGCAGCGCCGAGGCCAGGCCAAGGCGCTGCTTCATGCCGAGCGAGTACGCCCGCGCCTTCTTGCCCGCGGCGGCGGCCAGCCCGACCCGCTCCAGCGCCGCGTCCACCCGCGCCCCTCGGGTACGCGGGTCGGCCGTCGGATCGGCGGCGTCGAACCGTACGAGGTTGTCGCGGCCGGTGAGGAACGGATACAGCGCGGGTCCCTCGATCAGCGCGCCGACCCTGGGCAGCACCCGGCGAGCGGCCCGCGGCATCGGCTCGCCGAGCAGATAGCCGCCGCCCGAGGTGGGCTCGATCAGCCCCAGCAGCATGCGGATCGTGGTCGTCTTCCCCGAGCCGTTGGGACCGAGGAAGCCGAACACGCTGCCGCGCGGAACGGTCAACTCCAGCCCGTCGACGGCTAGCTGCCCGCCACGGAACCGTTTGGTCAGGCCGTGAGTGGCGATCGCGGCCTGGCGGGCGGGCGGCCCAGCCGCCCGCCCGTCGCCCGCCACCGCACTCAACGGAGGCGCTTCGCGCCGCTGTTCCACTAACCGGCCGCCGAATCGGCTGCCCGGACCAGCGAGTCCTGGTTGACGGCGCCCGCGAAGACCGCGCCCTTGTCGGTGATCAGCACGTTGACCAGCCGGGTGTTGATGACCGTGCCGGTGCCGAAGCCGCCCTTGACCTGGTGGCCGAAGGAGCCGAGCAGCCCCTCGACACTCTGGCTCTGGCCGCCCTTGGCGCTGGGCAGTTGGCCGTTCGCGGACTTCAGCTCCGCGACGGAGCTCCAGTCCTTGCCGATCACGTTCAGACCGGACAGGCCGCCGTGGTCCTGGGTTCCCTGGTTCTCACCGCTGCCCTTGCCCTCGGTGACCTTGGCACCCTTGGGCACCGAGAAGTCGAAGGTGCTGGCGGCGGGCTTGCCGAAGTCCACCTTGGTGTAGCCGATGTCCACCGCCGCGGCGCCGCCGCCCTTCGGGGTGAGGGTGAACTTCAGCGGTACGCCGTTGGCCGCGTCGACCGCCACTCGGATCGAGTCGACGGTGCTGTCCGCCTGCTTGGGCTTGATCAGCAGCTGGTAGGCCTGCTGGCCGGCGACCTCGGCGGTGCCGTCCACGCTGACCGAGGTGCTCGGGCCGACGTTCTTCAGCGCCTGCCTGACCGCTTCCTGCGGGGTGGCGGGGACCTGCTCGGCCCGGTGCGAACGGGGGCCGTGCTTGGCGTTCTTGTCCGCCGTCTGGTGGTACACCGCGTTGCTGGCGCTGTCGTACGCCCACATCTGGTCGCCGTTGTGCACGACCGTGTACTCGGACGTGCTGTCGACGATCGACACCCGCTGGCGGTCCGGGCCGTCCGCCGCCACCCGCAGCGTGTGCGTACCGGAGAGCAGTTCGGTGAGCTTGGCCTGCGGATCGGCGGCCGAGCCGTCGCCGCCCTTGCCGCCACCGTGCTGGCCGAACGGTCCGGCACCGCCGGTCGCGCCGCCCATGGCGCCGCCGACCAGCCCCTGCGGCAGGCCGAGGTCGGTGGTGACCTGGACCGAGCCGGAGACCGTCTGGACCTTGGACGTCGCTATCTTGTCCAGCAGTTGCTCGGCGGTGATGTTCGGCAGGGAGGGGCTGCCACCGGTGCTGGCCAGGGCGGTGCCCAGGCCGATCGTGGCTGCCGCCACGCCCGCGATGGCGACCGGCACGCCGTACCGGACCAGCTTGCGGGAGCGCGGGAAGCCGTCGCCGCCGTCCCCCTCGAACCCTGCGTACCCTCCGAAGTCCCGTTCGGGCTGCGGCGGTTGGATCGGTGCCATTGCCTAGTACCTCCGTTGTTGGCGGCGGCCCGGCTCCTGGCACGCCGGACCGCGTTCGCACTCGTCCACCCTTCGGGCCCATTGTCACCCGAGCCCCCTGTGGATGGTGCTGTCAATCCCACCAAACAGAGGCGTGCCGCCACATCCGCCCACGGGATCAACCAGATGTACGCCCCGGGGATGACGGACCCTGACAGTCCCGCGGCTAGCCCGCCCGGTAGACCACCGCGTCGCACAGGGCGACCAGCGCCTGCTTCGCGGCACTCTCCGGAAGCGGGCCCAGCGCCGCACGGGCCGCGTCGGCGTACCGCACGGTGTCCCTGCGCGCCTGTTCGAGAGCCGGGTGGGCGCGCAGCAGCCGCAACGCCTCGGCGTGCCGCGCGTCGTCGCTGAGGTCGCCGTCCAGGAGTTCCACGAGCCGACGGTCCTCCGGCGACGCCGCGGCGCCGGCCCGCGCCACCTGGTCCCTCACGTGCAGCACCGGCAGCGTCGGGATGCCCTCGCGCAGATCGGTGCCCGGCGTCTTGCCGGATTCATGGGTGTCGCTGGCGATGTCCAGGACGTCGTCGGCCAGCTGGAACGCCACGCCCATCCGCTCGCCGTACTGGGTGAGGGTGTCCACCACCGACTCGGGGGCGCCGGACATCATCGCGCCGAACCGGGTGGAGACGGCGACCAGCGAACCGGTCTTCCCGGCGATGACGTCGAGGTAGTGCTCGATCGGGTCACGCCCGTCGCGCGGCCCCGCGGTCTCCAGGATCTGACCGGTGACCAGGCGCTCGAACGCCTCCGCCTGGATGCGCACCGCCTCCGGGCCGAGATCGGCCAGGATGTGCGAGGCACGGGCGAACAGGAAGTCACCGGTGAGCACCGCGACGGAGTTGTCCCACCGGGCGTTGGCGCTCGGCACGCCCCGGCGGACGTTCGCCTCGTCCATCACGTCGTCGTGGTACAGGGTGGCGAGATGGGTGAGTTCCACGACCACCGCGGACGGGACCACACCCGGCGCGTGCGGGTCCCCGAACTGCGCTGCCAGCAGCACCAGCAGCGGTCGGAACCGCTTGCCGCCCGCCCGCACCAGATGCTGTGCCGCCTCGGTGATGAACGGTACGTCGCTCTTGGTGGCTTCCAGCAGGCCCTCCTCGACATCCGCAAGACCCGCGCGGATGTCGGTGTCGAGGACCTGGTCGCGCACGCTCAGCCCGAAGGGCCCGACGACGGTCACGAGGGGAACTCCTGTCGCTGATTCGGTCACGTGGCCTCAGTGCCATTGGTTGCAGCGTATCCGGTCGCCTGTGGATCACCATGGGCTGGTCCGGTTCGCCGCCATGTGGCCGTGGCCGATGACCTGCGTCTGCGACGCCTTTGCCCTCCTCCCGCCCTTTTCCGTCCCCTACGCGGAACCCGCTTACCCACCGCACACTTCACGCCATTCCACGCCCTGGCAGGGGTTTCGCCGCTTGGGGGCAAGCCCCCAGACCCCGGCCTTTCGCGGGCAAGCCGCTGGCCCCCTTTGCGGGCGAGCCCCCAAGCCCCTGGGGGCGTCGGGCACTACGGCCGTCCCAGACCGCCGGTCCGCGCCATCGTGGTGACCCGCCGTCGCGGGGGGCTACTGCCTACCGCCGCCTCACCACCGCGACGGCAACGCATCGCCGCCGCGGACGAAAGCGCCGCGACGGCGAGCGCCGCCACGGCGAGCACCGACGGCACCGGACCCACCGGTGCGCCGGGCGCCACCGTGGCAACCCTGCGTCGCGGCGCGAACGGACGACCCCGAGCGCCGGCCCTACGCCGCCGCCCGAACCGCCTCCGCCACCCGGGGCGAAGCGAACGATGTACCGCACACGAACCGCATCAGCGGACCGAACGTCGCCGCCGACGGCAGACCGGTGAAGTACAGGCCGGGCACAGAGGCCTGGAAGCCTTGGTCCAGCCAGGGGGAGCCGCCACTGCGGGTCAGCCGGGCGCGCAGCTCAGGGCTGAGGAACCCGAGCGCGCCGAGGTCGACGCGGTAACCCGTGGCCGCCACCACATGGTCCGCCGCGAGCTGACCGGCGCGGCCCCCGGGCCCGCTGGTCGACAGCACGACGCGCCCCGCGTCGTCCACCCGTGCCCCGGTGAGCACTCTGCCCTGCAGCACCGGAACCCGCCCCGCGACCCGTTCCTTCAGCCACCACGCGCCACGCGGCCCCAGCACCTTCCGCACCAGCCACAGCCTGCTCTGCTCCGGCAGATAGCGGAACGCCGCCGGCCCCGGCACATTGCTGAACGCGTACAGCGACCAGGCCCGGCCGACCGGCGAGTCCGGCTTCCATTGCAGGCCGTCGCGCGGCGGCGCGCCGAACCCCACCGCCCCGGCGCGCCGCGCCACCACCCGTACCGACGCGCCCGCCTCGTGCAGCAGCGCCGCGCTCTCCAGCGCGGACTGCCCGGCGCCGACCACCAGCACCTCGCGGTCGGCGAACCGTGCGAAGTCGGTGTGCTGCGAGCTGTGCGAGACCGGTCCGGTCGCCGACGGCCCGTCCGGTGTCACCCCGCGCAGCAGCGACGGCACGTGTGCGAACCCGCTCAGCCCGCTGGCCACCACCACCGCGCTCGCCGCCAGTTCCTCGCCGGAGTCCAGCTTCAGCCGGAACTCACCGGCCCCCCGGTCCACCGAGACCACCTGGACCCGTTCCACCTCGGGCACCAGCCGCTCCTGGAACCACCGCCCGTAGCGCACGAAGAAGTCCAGGGTGACCAGGTCGCGCTCGGTTACCAGCCGCGGCTCCCCCACCGCGTCGCAGAAGTCCTGGATGGTGTGGCCGGGGTGCGGCGCCGAGATGGTCGACGCGCTCGGGGTCGATTTGAGCACCATGCGGGCCGGCATGGTGTCCGTCCAGTTCGACAGCGGGGTACCGAAGACCCGTACCGTGACGCCGCGCCCCTTCAGGTGCGCGGCGGTTGACAAGCCGTACGGCCCGGCACCGATCACCACCACAGGCTTCATATCTGATCCCTCCCGGAAACGGTCGTTCTGCGGCCCTGCCACATCTGGAACAGGTGCTTCACGCCCGGCCGCACGAAGCGGGCGAGCATGGTGAAGAAGGGCTTGATGTCGTCGGGTGCCAGCCAGGCCAGTTCCGTGCCGTGCGCCCGGCGCGGTGCGTGCGGCGTGGTGTAGCCGCTGCGCCGGTAGACGAGCATCGCGGGCAGGTCGATGTTCTCGACCGTGAACCGCCGCCCGTTGAGCTGCTCGCCCTCCGGCACCCGCTGTCCGGTCAGGTCCAGGTGCTGGGCCCGGACCACGTCGATCCCGGCGGTGTTCTCGAACAGGCGGAACTGCGCGCCCATCCGGGGGTTGAAGTCCAGCAGCTTGTACCGCCCGTCGCGGCGGTCGTAGCGCCAGTCCAGGTCGACGATGCCCGAGAAGCCGATGTGCTTGATGAACTCACCGGCCAGCGTGGCCAGTTCCGGGTTGGGCACCGCGTACGCGCATGCCGTCATGCCCGCGTGCGGCGGCCAGGAGCGCACCTTGACCCCGGTGAACAGGGTGCGCGCGGCATGGTCCGCGTCCACGTAGGCGTGCACGATCCAGTCCTCGGCCTCCTCGCGCGGCAGGTACTCCTGGAGGATGACCCCGGGCCGTTCGCCCCAGCCGCGGGCCAGTGTCAGCAGCTCGTCCGGCCCGGCGATCCGGGTGGTGCCGGGCACCGCGGGGGACCGGCGGCGCTCGAAGGCCTCCCGGTTCTTGGCCACCACGGGGAACCGCGCGGTGGCGGCGAACTCCTCGATGTCGGCGTACGAGTCGGGGAAGGCGGACTTCGGCGCCGGTACCCCGTGGGTGACGCACAGTTCGTAGAGCCCCTGCTTGCTGGCGAGACGGCGGGGCAGCCGCGGGTCGGTGCGCGGGAGGAGGAACTGATCGCCCAGCGCGTCGGCGTGCTCCGCGATCAGTACCGCCGCCTCCTCGTCGGTCGGCAGCAGCACGGTGGGCCTGCCGATCCGGCGGCCGATCCGCCGCAGCCCCTCGACCAGCCGGTCCGGGCGTTCCAGGCCGGTGGTCGGCCAGACGAACCCCTTGGTGAGATAACGCGAGGACGCTGCCGGGGTGAACCGGTCCTCGGTTATGGCGTACATCGGTACGCCAAGCCTGCCGAGGCTCCGGATGGCTCCAACGCCCCCGTGGTGCAGTGGATAGTTGCCGATTTTGACGATGAGGCCCGGGACGGACCTGTCCAGCGCGAACAACGGCATGCTCGCCACTTATCCCCCCTGGCCACGCAGAGTAAGGGCGTGCTCCCCCACCGTGGCGACCCGTCAGGACGCTACTGGCGAATTCACCCTGGCGGCAACCAGTTTCGGGATATTGCGATGCCTTTAGAGATCATTCCGCCGAGTACCAGCATGACCGGACATAGGCCCAGCAATCCGGCATACGCGCGTAGAACCACCGGGGAACTGTCCGTCCCCGCCCTCCGGTTGGCTGTTCACCGGTAAACGTTCGAGAATGAACTTTGGGCATATTGAACACGCTTTGGGTGGTTTCCGTATGCCCAAGTGCACCCTCCGGAGCATGGGCGCACCCGCGCCCGCGGATCTCCGGGGCGGGAGCACAGCTGTCCCGCCGAGCGTAGGAGGGAGGTCATCATGAGCATCTTCGGACGGTTCGGGCGGCGGCACGGTGACGACGGCCACCGCAGGTTCGACCACCGCGGGCGCCACCACGGTCGTGGCGGGCGCTGCGGAGGCGGCGGCTGGTACTACTGACCGCGCCGCGAGGGGTTCCTCACCGCGGGGGTGGCGGCGCGCAGCCACCCCCGCGTAGCCCGTGACCGGACGCTGCCGAGGAGGCGACCGGGTTGGACACCGCACGGAAACGGTCCGTCACCACACCGGCCACCGCGGACGACCCGCTGGTGGCGCTGGCCCCCGCGGTCTCGCCGCGCGAGGTCTTCCGCCGCTTCTGGCCCTGGGTACGCACGGACCGCCGCTGGCTGCTGGCCGCTACGGCGCTGCTGGCCGCGGGGGCGGGCGGTGAGGTGGTCACCGTCTGGCTGTTCAAGGACCTGATCGACCAGGTGCTGGTGCCCAGGCGGTTCGCCGCGTTCTGGCCGCTGGCCGGATGGATGGCCGCCGTGGCCGCGCTGACCGGGCTGCTGACCTTCCTCGGCGACTACACCGCGACCTGGGTCGCGGAACGTTTCATCCTGCGGCTGCGCACCGCGTGCGTGGCCCATCTGCACACCCTGCCGCCGGACACGCTGCGCACCCGCTGGCACGGCGACGTACTGGCCCGGCTGACCTCCGACATCGAACGCATCGAGTCCTTCGTCGCCTCCGGGGTGATCGACGTGGCCTCGGCGCTGATCAGCCTGGTGTTCTTCGCCACCGCGGCACTCTTCCTGAGCTGGCCCCTCGCGCTCGCGGTGTTCCTGGTCAGCCCGGTGTTCTGGCTCAGCGCACGGCACTTCGGCGGCCGGGTGCAGCGGCTGTCCCGGGAGGCGAGGCGGCGCGACGGCCGGGTCACCGCGGTGCTTGAGGAGAGCCTCGCCAACGCGCCCGTGGCGCACGCCTACAACCAGCAGCGGCGCGAGGTCGGCCGGATCCGCCGGGAGGGCGAGGCGCTGCTGCGGGCCGAACTGGCCACCGCTCGGGTGGCCGCCGCGTACCCGGCGGTCCTGGACGTGCTGGAGGTCCTCGGCGGCCTCACCGTGGTCGGGCTCGGCGCCTTCGAACTCAGCCGGGGTGCGCTCACCGTGGGCGGACTGCTCGCCTTCGCCGCGTTCCTCACCCAGTTGTTCGGTCCCATCCAGCAACTGTCCGGGCTGGCAACGGTGTTCGGCGCGGCGAGCGCAGGCGCGGAACGGATCATCGACCTGGCCCGGCTGCGCTCCCCCGTCAACGACCGCCCGGCGGCGGCACCGTTGCGCGCGGTGCGGGGCGAGCTGAGCTGTACCGGGGTGCGGGCGTCGTACACCACGGGGGACGGGGCACCGGTGCTGCGGGACGTGACGTTCCGGGTGGCGCCGGGTGGGGTGCTCGCCGTGACGGGGCCGAGCGGGGCGGGCAAGTCGACGCTGGCCAAGCTGCTGGTGCGGTTCATGGATCCGGACGCGGGCGCGGTGCTCCTGGACGGCGTCGACCTGCGGGACGCGACGCTGGTGTCCGTGCGGCAGGCGGTGACGCTGCTGCCGCAGGCCTCGCAGTTGTTCTCCGCGTCCATCCGCGACAACATCGCCTACGGCCGCCCGGACGCCACCGACGACGAGATCGTCCAGGCCGCCAGGGACGCCGACGCGGACGAATTCATCAGCGCCCTGCCGGACGGCTACCACTCGGTACTGGGTGAGCACGGCCTCCAGCTCTCCGGCGGCCAGATCCGCCGCATCACCATCGCCCGCGCCTTCCTGCGGGCCACGCCGGTGCTGGTACTGGACGAGCCCACCGCGGGCCTCGACCACGCGGCGGCGCTCCGCGTCTTCGGGCCACTGCGCCGCCTGATGGCGGGCCGCACGACGGTACTGATCACCCACGCCCCCGAACTGGCCGCACTGGCCGACGCGGTGCTCCGGCTCAACGCCGACGGAACACCGGCGGACTCCCCACCAGTCGGACGTCGTACGGGGTGCTACGACGGTCCGGCGGCGCGAGCGGGACGCTGATCGGCACACAGGTGGCGGCGGTCGCTGCTACCTTGTCGTGTCCTGATCGACAGTGGAGGAGAAGGACGTGCGCAACGCAGCGCGGATCGCGGGGGCGGCGATTGTGGCCGCCGTGCTGGTGAGTGGGTGCGGCAGCAGCAAGAACGACGGCAAGCAGTCGGACGCCACGCCTTCGGCGACCGCGTCCCAGGCCGCGCCGTCCGCCAGCGCGCCGGTGGTCAGGCTTGACGGGACGTGGGCCGGGAACAACGCGGACGGCGTGAAGTCGCTCACCGTCGTCGGCGACAAGGCGGCCATCGCGGGCAAGACGGTGTGCGCGGGCGCCACCGTGGTGGTCGGAGGGCAGACGCTGCTGCACCTCAAGTGCGCGGACCACAGCACCGATCACGCCAATGGCGTGGTGACGCCCGGCTCGGACGGCAAGACCCTCTCCGTCAACTGGGGTTCCAGCACGGACACGTTCACCCGCACGGCGACCAAGCCGATCATCCCCAGCATCGACAAGCTGAAGCAGTAAGTCCTGCGGCAAGGACCGCCCGCGCGCCTCGGGTGTCGCGCGGGCGGCTGCGAACCGGGGAGCGGCCGGATCAGCGCCGAGCGACCGTCCGTTGAGCCTTACCACTCGCTGCTACGCGCGCCTTCCGGCGTCTGCGGGCATCACAGGCCGACCCGTCAGTGCAGACCACCTCCGTGACCCGTTCGGCATCGCCCAACTCGTCAACCAGCACGCGGCGCCTGCGGCTGAGGGCAGCGAGGTCCATCAGGTCGTGGCAGCGGTCACAATGGTGTTGGGAGTAGCGGGACCTCACCACACGCCCCCGATCGGTAGGAGGCGTAATCCGGAACGTCACGTGCTTGCCGTTGCTGCGGACGCGGAATACGAATCCGTCTCCCCGGTGCAGACTCAACACCGCCGCCCGGTAGTTGCACCACGTGTACCAGCCCCGCCAGGAGCGGCGCTCGTCGGCCGTCATCCGCAGCACCCTGATGGCTTTGGCCATGCCGATGACGGCATCTCTGGCCGCGACGAACTCGGTTTCCGGCACGCCGTTGCGCATCAGCGTGTACAGGCGATCACTGGCCACTGACGCCCTCCCAGCACGGGCACTTGGCGCGAGCCTCGATCCATTTCGCCAACTGGGCCGCCGCCGCGACGTCCAGGCCGCCCAGCTCGAACCGTGATCCCCTGCCGCTGAGGACCTGGAACAAGGCCGGGGCCTGGATGCCGGTCATGGCGATGGCCTCACGCAACGCCCGCTTGGCCGCGACAGCCGCCTCGGCGGCGTCAGGTGTGTGCGCGTCTGTGGACATACGTGCCCCCAACCCGATGGCATGGAGTGATCAACCGAGCACGAAGTGCAAGGCGTTGTGATGAGCGTCCCTTAACTCTGCTCCCGCTGCAAGCAGTTGGGCAAAAACTGCAAACTTGCACTCTTGCGGGGGATGCGCGGGTCAGCAGGCCGTCACGCTGTGGCAGACCGATCAACAGCACGGGCAGACTGGGCTACGGAAGGGAGGGGGCATGGGCGCACCTACCGTGAGGCGTCGCAGGCTTGGTGCGGAGCTGAGGCAGCTCCGCGAAGGCGAGGCGCTCACACAAGAGGAGGCCGCTGCCAAAGCTGGGCTGACAGCGGCGAAGCTCTCAAGGCTTGAAACAGCGCAGTTCGCCATCAAGCCGGATGTCCTGAAGAGTCTCCTGACGCTCTACCGCGCGACCGACGAAAAGCGCGCCGTGCTCCTGGCTCTGGCTCGTGAAGGTGCACGGCGTGGATGGTGGCAGCCGTACCGGGACATGATCGACCCCGCCTATAGCGACCTGATCAGCCTGGAAGCCGAAGCCGTCGCCATGCGCACCTTCGAAGCGCTGCTCATCCCGGGACTGCTTCAGACTGCGGCGTACGCGCGTGCCGTGATCGGTGGCGGCGCTGTTCCACTGCCAGCGGATCAGATCAACGCGCGGGTAGAGGTACGCATCGGGCGCCAGAGCGTGCTGACTCGTCCGAACCCACTGGAGATTTGGGCGATCGTGCATGAGGCAGCGCTACGTACTCGCATCAAGGGATCGAAGTCCGTGATGCGCGACCAGTTGCAACGGCTGATCGACCTGTCCGAGTTGCCTCACGTGTACGTTCAGGTGTTGTCCTCTGAGGCCGCTCCTCACCCTGGTTACTCAGGCGGATTTTCCATGCTGCGCTTCCCCGAGGGGGAAGAACTGGACGTGGTGGTCCTGGAGAATCTGTCCAACACGCTCTACATCGAGGAGCGCGAAGACGTAGCCGTCTACACCGGGGCCTTTGAACGGCTGCGGGCCGAAGCTCTCAGCTTTGACGACTCGCGGGCCATGATCGAACGACTGAAGGACAACGAATGAGTACCCAACTCCCCTCGTCAGCACCGCTGAACATCGGATGGCGGAAGTCCACTTACAGCGGTCAAGCCGGCAACTGCGTTGAGATAGCCGCGACGACAGGCTCAGCCTACGTGCGTGACTCCAAGGACCCTCAGGGGCCGGCACTCAGGTTCAGCGCTGACGCCTGGTTCTCCTTCGTCCAGGCCGTCAAGGACGACGAAATCGCCTGACAGCGCACAGAAGCCCCCGCTTGCGGGGGCTTCTGTCGGCGAGACGCGGGCCGTGTACACCTACCGCACGAAGACGCTGGCCTTCCCCGCCAGGTCCAGGAAGTACTGCGGCGCCACGCCCAGCACGAGCGTCACCGCAGCGCCCACCGTGATGGCCGTGATGGTCAGGGGGCTCGGCACGGCCACCGAGGGTCCGCCCGGCTGCGGTTCGCTGAAGAACATCAGGACGATGACCCTGATGTAGAAGAACGCGGCGACCGCCGACGAGATCACACCGATGATCACCAGCGGTACCGCACCCGCCTGCGCCGCCGCCTTGAACACCGCGAACTTACCGGCGAAGCCGGACGTCAGCGGGATGCCCGCGAAGGCCAGCAGGAACACCGCGAAGACCGCGGCCACCAACGGGGAGCGGCGGCCCAGACCGGCCCACCGGGACAGGTGGGTCGCCTCGCCGCCCGCGTCCCGTACGAGCGTCACCACCGCGAAGGCGCCCAGCGTCACGAACGAGTACGCGGCCAGGTAGAACAGCACCGAGGAGACACCGTCCGGCGAGACCGCGATCACGCCCGCGAGGATGAAGCCGGCGTGGGCGATGGACGAGTACGCCAGCAGCCGCTTCACGTCCGTCTGGGTCACCGCGACCACCGCGCCGATGACCATCGTCGCGATGGCCACCCCCCACATCACCGGCCGCCAGTCCCAGCGCAGCCCCGGCAGCACCACGTACAGCAGCCGCAGCAGCGCGCCGAACGCGGCGACCTTCGTGGCGGCGGCCATGAAGCCGGTCACCGGAGTCGGGGCGCCCTGGTAGACGTCCGGCGTCCACATGTGGAACGGCACCGCCGCCACCTTGAACAGCAGGCCCACCACCACCATCGAACCGCCGATCAGCAACAGGGCGTCGTTCGCCGTGGTGTTGGCCAGCGCCGGGGTCATCCTGGCCGTGCCGTTGACCACGTCCGCGATCCCGCCGTACGAGATGGTCCCGGCGTACCCGTACAGCAGCGCCACGCCGAACAGCAGGATGGCCGAGGAGAACGCGCCCAGCAGGAAGTACTTGACCGCCGACTCCTGGGAGAGCAGACGGTGCCGCCGGGCCAGCGCGCACAGCAGGTACAGCGGCAGGGAGAACACCTCAAGCGAGACGAACAGTGTCAACAGGTCGTTCGCGGCAGGGAAGATCATCATGCCGCCCACCGCGAACAGCAGCAGCGGGAAGACCTCGGTGGTGGTGAACCCGGCCCGTACCGCACGCTTCTCCTGCTCGCTGCCGGGCACCGTGGAGCCCTGCGCGGCGAAGGAGTCCACCCGTCGGCCGTGCGCCAGCGGATCGAGCCGGCGCTCCGCGAAGGTGAACGCGGCGACCAGTGCCACCAGCACGATGGTGCCCTGGAGGAACAGCGCTGGACCGTCCACCGCGACCGCCCCCATCGCCGCGATGTGCGACTTGGTGCTGGCGTAGCCGTCGGCGGCCAGGGCGACGATCGCCGCGAACGCCGCGGCGAGCCCCACCACCGAGACGCCCAACTGCGCGATGTAGCGGCTGCGTCGGGGCAGCAGGGCCTCGACCAGGACGCCGAGGACCGCCGCGCCGAAGACGATCAGCACCGGTGAGAGCTGGGCGTACTCGATCTTCGGGGTCGGGATCCGGTCCAACGGCAGCGCGGGATCGGCCGCCGTTGTCCACAGGCTGTGGATGACACCCGTCACTTCGCGGTCTCCTTCGCTGCGGCGGTGAGCGACGCGTTGATCTGCGGCGCGGGATCGGTCCGGTGGACGTCGGAGAGGGTGTCCTTGACCGCCGGGTTGATCAGGTCGGTGACCGGTTTCGGATAGACCCCGAGGAAGACCAGCAAGGCGATCAGCGGTGCCACCACGGCGAGTTCACGCGCCTTGAGGTCCTTCATGCCCTCGATGCCCGCCTTCACCGGGCCGGTCATGGTGCGCTGGTAGAGCACCAGCACGTACAGCGCCGCCAGCACGATGCCCAGCGTGGCGACCACCCCGGCCGCCGGATAGCGGCTGAAGGTGCCCACCAGCACCAGGAACTCGCTGACGAACGGCGCGAGTCCGGGCAGGGAGAGGGTGGCCAGGCCGCCCACCAGGAACGTGCCCGCCAGCAGCGGGGCCACCTTCTGCACACCGCCGAAGTCGGAGATCAACCGCGAACCGCGCCGGGTGATCAGGAAGCCCGCGACCAGCAGCAACGCGGCCGTGGAGATGCCGTGGTTGACCATGTAGAGGGTGGCGCCGCCCTGGCCCTGGGAGGTCATCGCGAAGATGCCCAGGATGATGAAGCCGAAGTGCGAGATGGACGCGTAGGCGATCAGCCGCTTGATGTCCCGCTGGCCCACGGCGAGCAGCGCACCGTAGATGATCCCGATCACCGACAGCACCAGGATCACCGGGGTCGCCCACTTCGACGCCTCGGGGAACAGCTGGATGCAGTACCGCAGCATCGCGAAGGTGCCGACCTTGTCGACCACCGCGGTCAGCAGCACGGCGACCGGAGCGGTGGATTCGCCCATCGCGTTGGGCAGCCAGGTGTGCAGCGGCCACAGCGGCGCCTTGACGGCGAAGGCGAAGAAGAAGCCGAGGAAGATCCACCGCTCGGCGGTGGTGGACAGCCGGAGCTGGCCGCTGGCCCGCGCCTGGAGGATCTGCGGCAGCGAGAACGTGCCGTGGCCGCCGAGTTGGTGTGCGGTGACCGCGTACAGTCCGATCACCGCGGCCAGCATGATCAGCCCGCCTACCAGGTTGTAGAGCAGGAACTTCACCGCCGCGTAGGAGCGTTGTTTGGCCTGTTCGTCCTCGCCCTTCGCCCCCGCGCGGTCCCCGAAGCCGCCGATGAGGAAGTACATCGGGATCAGCATGGCTTCGAAGAAGATGTAGAAGAGGAAGACGTCGGTGGACTCGAACGAGATCACCACCATCGCCTCGACCAGCAGGATCAGCGCGAAGAACCCTTGTGTGGGGCGCCAGTTGCGGTTCGGGGTGTGTCCGTCCAGTACGTCGGCGTCATGCCAGCCCGCCAGCATCACGAACGGTACGAGCACCGCCGCCAACAGCACCAGCACCACGGCGATGCCGTCCACACCGAGTTCGTAGCGGACCCCGAAGTCCGCGATCCACGCGTGCGATTCGGTGAGCTGGTAGCGGGCGCCGCCCGGTGTGAACCGGGCCGCGTCCACCGCCGCCAGCACCAGGGTGGCCAGCGAGAAGCCGAGCGCCAGCCACTTGGCGGCGGTGCGCCGCCCGGCCGGTACCGCGGCGGTGGCGATCGCGCCGACCGCGGGGACCGCGGCGGTCACGGTGAGCAGGGGAAACGCCATGGCTATCAGACCGCCCTCATCAGCAGGGTCGCGGCAACCACGACCGCCGTACCACCGAGCATCGAGACCGCGTACGACCGGACGTAGCCGTTCTGTACCTGGCGCAGCCGGGCCGACAGTCCGCCGACCGAGGCGGCCGTGCCGTTGACCGCGCCGTCCACCAGCGAGTGGTCGAGGTAGACCAGGCTGCGGGTGAGGTGTTCACCGCCGCGCACCAGCACGACGTGGTTGAAGTCGTCCTGGAGTAGATCGCGCCGCGCCGCCCGGGTGAGCAGCGAACCGCGCGGCGCGGTGACCGGCACCGGCGCCCGCCCGTACTGCGCCCAGGCCAGCGCGGCACCGACGGCCAGCACCACCAGGGTGGCCGCGGTGACCTCCCAGGTGGAGACCGGCGAGTGCCCCTCGCTGTGCCCGGTCACCGGCTCAAGCCACTTCAGGAACGCGGAGTTGATGCTGAACAGCCCACCTGCGAGCACCGAGCCGACGGCGAGGACGACCATGGGGATGGTCATGGACTTCGGGGACTCGTGGGGATGCGGCAGCTCTCCCGGGTGCACCTCGATGCCGGGTTCGACGCTGGGCACCTCGTCCGGGTCGGGCGCGGGCTGCCACCGCGGTTCGCCGAAGAACGTCATCACCATGACCCGGGTCATGTAGTACGCGGTGATGCCCGCGCCCAGCAGCGCGACCCCGCCGAGGATCCAGCCCTCGGTGCCGCCCTTGGCGAACGCCGCCTCGATGATCTTGTCCTTGGACCAGAAGCCGGACAGCCCGGGGAAGCCGATGATCGCCAGGTAGCCGAGGCCGAAGGTGACATAGGTGATCGGCATGTACTTGCGCAGCCCGCCGTACCTGCGCATGTCGACCTCGTCGTTCATCGCGTGCATCACGGAACCGGCGCCGAGGAACAGGCCCGCCTTGAAGAAGCCGTGGGTGACCAGGTGCATGATGGCGAAGACATAGCCGATCGGGCCGAGTCCGGCGGCCAGCATCATGTAGCCGATCTGCGACATGGTGGATCCGGCCAGCGCCTTCTTGATGTCGTCCTTGGCGCAACCGACGATCGCACCGAACATCAACGTGACCGCGCCGACCACGCAGACCGCGAGCTGCGCGGTGGGCGCCGCGTTGAAGACGGCGCCGGAGCGGGTCACCAGGTAGACGCCCGCGGTCACCATGGTCGCCGCGTGGATCAGCGCCGAGACCGGCGTCGGACCCTCCATCGCGTCCCCGAGCCAGGACTGCAGCGGCACCTGGGCCGACTTGCCGCACGCGCCGAGCAGCAGCAGCAGGCCGACGACGGTGAGCTTGGCCTGGCTGGCGCTGGTGGCGTGGGAGAACACCGGGGCGAAGGAGAAGGTGCCGAACGTGGTGAACAGCACCATGATCGCGATCGACAGACCCATGTCGCCGACCCGGTTGACGATGAACGCCTTCTTCGCCGCGGTCGCCGCGCTCGGCTTGTGCTGCCAGAAGCCGATCAGCAGGTACGAGGCGAGACCGACGCCCTCCCAACCCACGTACAGCAGCAGGTAGTTGTCGGCGAGCACCAGCAGCAGCATCGCCGCCAGGAAGAGGTTGAGGTAGCCGAAGAAGCGGCGGCGGTTCTCGTCGTGTGCCATGTAGCCGACCGAATAGATGTGGATCAGCGTGCCCACACCGGTGATCAGCAGCACGAACGTCATGGAGAGCTGGTCCAGTTGGAAGGCGACGTCCGCCCGGAAGCCGCCGACCGGCACCCAGCTGAACAGGTGCGAGGTGAGGGTGCGCTGGCCGGTGGGCCTGCCCAGCATGTGGACGAACAGCGCCGCGCCGAGCGCGAAGGAGGCCGCGGCCAGCAGGCAGCCGATCCAGTGGCCTACCCGATCGAGCCGACGCCCTCCGACGAGCAGTACGCCCGCGCCGAGAAGTGGAGCCCCGATGAGGGCTCCGATGAGGTGATCCACGTCAACTGCCCCTATCTACAGCTTCATCAGGCTGGCGTCGTCGACCGAGGCCGAGTGGCGGGAGCGGAAGAACGTCACGATGATCGCCAGGCCGACCACCACCTCGGCGGCCGCGACGACCATGGTGAAGAACGCGAAGATCTGGCCGTCGAGGTTGCCGTGCAGCCGGGCGAAGGTGACGAAGGCCAGGTTGCAGGCGTTGAGCATCAACTCGACGCACATGAAGACGATGATCGCGTTCCGCCGGATCAGCACGCCGGCTCCGCCGATGGTGAACAACAGGGCGGACAGATAAAGGTAGTTGATCGGGTTCACTTCGCCGCCCCGTTCGCCGAGTTCGCACCGTTCGCCGAGTTCGCTCCGTTCGCCGGTGCGGGGCCCGACTCCCCTTCGCCCTCGGCGTGCCGCTCGGAGCGCTGCTCCAACTCCCTGAGACTCTCCAGTGCCTCACCACTGACGTCCCGGATCTGGCCACGGGCGCGCAGCGTCTTGCTGACGGACAGCTCGGCGGGTGTGCCATCGGGCAGCAGCCCGGGGATGTCCACCGCGTTGTGCCGGGCATATACGCCGGGCGCGGGCAGCGGTGGCACCTGGGCGCCCTCCCGCACTCGCCGCTCGGCCAACTCGCGCTGCGTGGCGGCACGTTCGGTGCGCTCCCGGTGGGTGAGCACCATCGCACCGACGGCCGCGGTGATCAGCAGCGCGCCGGTGATCTCGAAGGCCCACACGTACGTGGTGAAGATCAGCCGCGCCAACCCCTCCACGTTCCCACCGGAGTTGGCCTGTCCCAGGCCGGTGAAGCTGTGCACCGAGGCGTTGCCGAGCCCTGCGATCAGCAGGACGCCGAAGCCGATGCCGACCAGCGCGGCCATCCAGCGCTGCCCCCTGATGGTCTCCCGCAGGGAGTCAGCGGCGGTGATGCCGACCAGCATGACGACGAAGAGGAACAGCATCATGATCGCGCCGGTGTAGACCACGATCTGCACGACGCCCAGGAAGTACGCGCCGTTCGCCAGGTAGAAGACGGCCAGTATGATCATGGTGCCCGCCAGCGACAACGCGCTGTGCACGGCCTTCTTCATCGCCACTGTGCCGAGCGCGCCGAGCACCGCGACGATTCCGAGCAACCAGAACTGGACGGCCTCGCCGGTGGATGTCGTCATGCGTCGGCCTCCTCGGCCTTCCTGGCGTCGTCCGGCCGTTCGCCCTTGGAGACGGCGACCTGCCGGGCCGTGCCGGGCGCGGCCTCGGTGACCAGGCCGCGGTAGTAGTCCTGTTCGGTCATGCCCGGGAAGATGGCGTGCGGGGTGTCCACCATCGACTCGTCGAGGCCCGCGAGCAGCTCCTCCTTGGTGTAGATGAGCGACTCCCGGGTGCGGTCGGCGAGTTCGTACTCGTTGGTCATGGTCAGCGCCCGGGTGGGGCAGGCCTCGATGCACAGGCCGCACAGGATGCAGCGGGCGTAGTTGATCTGGTAGACGCGGCCGTAGCGCTCACCGGGCGAGTAGCGTTCCTCGTCGGTGTTGTCCGCGCCCTCGACGTAGATGGCGTCGGCCGGACAGGCCCAGGCGCACAGCTCGCAGCCGATGCACTTCTCCAGCCCGTCCGGATGCCGGTTGAGCTGGTGGCGGCCGTGGAAGCGGGGCGCGACCGGCTTCTTGTACTCGGGGTACTGCTCGGTCAGCCGCTTCTTGAACATGGCCTTGAAGGTCACGCCGAACCCGGCCACGGGATTCTGCCAGCGGGTACGGGACTCCTCGTCCTGGGGTTCGCGGTCAGGCATTGCCGCCCTCCTGCTCCTTGTCCGGCGTATCGGCGGTGTCCGTGGCGTTGACCAACTGCCGTTCACCGCGCGGCCTTCGGCGCGGTACCGGCGGCAGGGCCTGTCCGGGCCGCGGCGGTACGGGGAAGCCGCCCGCCATCGGGTCGAACCGGTCCCCGGGGGCGCCCGGCTCCGCGGCGGCCTTGTGACCGCGGTCGCGCAGCACGTCGACCACCAGCGAGAGCAGCAGCAGCGCCAGGATCCCGCCGCCCACGTACAGCACGATCCGCTGGAAGTCGTAGTTCTCGTTGCGCAGCGCGCGCACCGTGGCGACCAGCATCAGCCAGACCATGGAGACCGGGATCAGCACCTTCCAGCCCAGCTTCATGAACTGGTCGTAGCGCATTCGCGGCAGCGTGCCGCGCAGCCAGATGAAGAAGAACAGCAGCAGCTGGATCTTGATGGTGATCCACAGCAGCGGCCACCAGCCGTGGTTCGCGCCCGCCCAGAAGGTGCTGATCGGCCAGGGGGCCCGCCAGCCGCCGAGGAACAGGGTGGTCGCGATGGCTGAGACGGTGACCATGTTGACGTACTCGGCCAGCATGAACAGCGCGAACTTGATGGACGAGTACTCGGTGTTGAACCCGCCGACCAGTTCGCCCTCCGCCTCGGGCAGGTCGAACGGCGCCCGGTTGGTCTCACCGACCATCGCCACGATGTAGACGATGAACGAGACCGGCAGCAACACCACGTACCACTTGTCGTGTTGACTGGCGACGATCTGCGAGGTCGACATCGAGTGCGAGTAGAGGAACACCGCGGCGAACGAGATGCCCATGGCGATCTCGTAGGAGATCATCTGCGCTGTCGAACGCAGCCCGCCGAGCAACGGATACGTCGAACCCGACGACCAACCCGCCAGCACCACGCCGTAGATGCCCACCGACGCCACGGCGAGGACGTACAGCACGGCCACCGGCAGGTCGGTGAGCTGCATCGGGGTACGGGTGCCGAAGATCGAGATCTCGTTGTCCGCCGGGCCGAACGGGATGACCGCGAAGGCCATGAAGGCCGGGATGGCCGCGACGATGGGCGCCAGGACGTACACCACCTTGTCGGCGCCCTTGACGACGATGTCCTCCTTGAGCATCAGCTTCACACCGTCGGCGAGGGACTGCAGCATCCCCCAGGGGCCGTGCCGGTTGGGGCCGATGCGCAACTGCATCCAGGCGACGACCTTGCGCTCCCAGACGATGGAGAACAGCACCGTCAGCATCGCGAAGGCGAAGCAGAAGATCGCCTTGATGATGATCAGCCACCATGGATCGCGGCCGAAGACACCCAGGTTCTGCGCCGCGAGACCCTGCACGGCGGACAGTCCGGATACCGCTGGAGTGATCACTTGGCCACCTCCCGCACGGCCGCGCCGACCGACACCAACCGGCCCGGCAGCACACCGAGTTCGTCGTACACCCCGGAGCCCGTGGAGTTGAGCGGCAGCCACACCACCCGGTCCGGCATCGCGGTGGTCCGCAGCGGCAGCGTCACGCTCCCGGCCGGGCCGGTCACCGTCAGCTCGGCGCCGTCCTTGACTCCGACCTCCTCGGCGGTGGCCGCGGACAGCCGGGCGACCGCCGCGTGCCGGGTACCGGCCAGCGCGTCGTCGCCCTCCTGCAACCGGCCCAGGTCCAGCAGCAGCCGGTGCCCGGCCAGCACCGCCTCGCCCGCCCCCGGCCTGGCCAGCGGACGCGACGACTCCAGCGGGTCGGCGGGGCGCGCGCCGCCCCAGGGGGCCAGTCCGCGCAGTTCGCGCCGCACGGCCTGCGCATCGGGCAGGCCCAGACCCGCCGCACCGGACATGGCGTCCGCGATCATGTGCAGCACCCGCACATCGGAGAGCCGGTACCGGCTGGTCGCCTGATCGGGCTTGATAGCGGCCTCGAACGGACGGGCCCGGCCCTCCCAGTCGAGGAACGTCCCGGCCTTCTCCTCCACCGCCGCGACCGGGAAGACCACATCGGCCCGCTGGGTCACCTCGCTCGGCCGCTGCTCCAGGCTGACCAGGAACCCGACCTGGTCCAGCGCCTCCCTGGCCCGGGCCGGATCCGGCAGGTCCACCACCTCGACCCCGGCCACCAGCAGCGCGGACAGCTCACCGCCCGCCGCCGCGGCCACGATCTGGTCCGCGTCCCGGCCGAAGCGGTGCGGCAGTTCGGCCACTCCCCACAGCGCCGCGACCTCCTCACGGGCCCGCGGATCGGTCAACGGCCGCCCGCCGGGCAGCAGCCCCGGCAGCGCACCGGCCTCCAGGGCGCCGCGCTCACCGGCCCGCCGCGGGATCCAGGCCAGCCGGGCACCGGTCGCCGTGGCCAGCCGGGCCGCCGAGGTCAGCGCGCCCGGCACCCCGGCCAGCCGCTCACCGACCAGGATCACCGCACCGTCCTGCCGCAGCGCCTCGGACGCCGCCGCACCGTCCTCGTCCAGACCGACCCCGCTGGCCAGCGCGTCCAGCCACTCCGGCTCGGTGCCCGGGGCGGCCAGCAGGAGCGTTCCGCCCGCCTTCACCAGGCCCCGGGTGGCGAAGGGGGCGATCCCGAAGGTCCGCTGGCCACGCTTGCGGTGCGCCTTGCGCAGCCGCAGGAAGACACCGGGCGCCTCCTCCTCGGCCTCAAGTCCGGCCAGCAGCACGGCCGGAGCCTGCTCCAGCGAGGTGTACGTGACCCCGTCGCCGTCGAGGTCGCGACCGCGTCCGGCCACCCGGGCGGCCAGGAAGTCGGCCTCCTCGGCGCTGTGCACCCGGGCCCGGAAGTCCACGTCGTTGGTGTCCAGCACGACCCGGGCGAACTTCGCGTACGCGTAGGCGTCCTCGACGGTCAACCGGCCGCCGGTCAGCACACCCGTCCGGCCGCGTGCCGCCAGCAGTCCGCGGGCGGCGGTCTCCAGTGCCTCGGGCCAACTCGCCGGACGCAGTTCGCCGTTCTCCCTGACCAGCGGATGGGTCAGCCGGTCCGGGCGCTGGGCGTAGCGGAACGCGAAGCGGCCCTTGTCGCACAGCCACTCCTCGTTGACCTCGGGGTCGTTGGCGGCCAGCCGCCGCATGGTCCTGCCACGCCGGTGGTCGGTACGGGTGGCGCAGCCGCCCGCGCAGTGCTCGCACACGCTCGGCGAGGAGACCAGGTCGAACGGCCGGGACCGGAAGCGGTACGCGGCCGAGGTCAGCGCGCCCACCGGGCAGATCTGGATGGTGTTGCCGGAGAAGTAGGACTCGAACGGCTCGCCCTCGCCGATGCCCACCTGCTCCAGCGCGCCGCGCTCCAGCAGCTCGATCATCGGGTCCCCGGCGATCTGCTCGGAGAACCGGGTGCACCGCGCGCACAGCACACAGCGCTCCCGGTCCAGCAGGATCTGCGGGGAGATCGGGATCGGCTTCTCGTAGGTGCGCTTGCGGCCCTCGAAGCGGGTGTCGGCCTGGCCGGTGGACATCGCCTGGTTCTGCAGCGGGCACTCACCGCCCTTGTCGCAGACCGGGCAGTCCAACGGGTGGTTGATCAGCAGCAGTTCCATCACACCGCGTTGCGCCTTCTCGGCGACCGGCGAGGTGAGTTGGGTCCTGACCACCATGCCGTCGGTGCAGGTGATGGTGCAGGACGCCATCGGCTTGCGCTGGCCCTCCACCTCCACGATGCACTGGCGGCAGGCGCCGACCGGGTCGAGCAGCGGATGGTCGCAGAACCGGGGGATCTCGATGCCGACCATCTCGGCGGCGCGGATCACCAGGGTGCCCTTGGGCACCGAGAACTCGATGCCGTCGATGGTGACGGTCACGAGATCTTCAGGCGGCACCGCCGCTTCCTTTCCGCCTCCGGAGGGGGCGCCGGTTGCGAGTGTCACGCGTTCACCTCCAGGTGCGGCTGGTGCGCCCACACGGTCGACAGGGCCGGGTCGAAGGGGCAGCCCTGCTCGGTGATGTGGCGCTCGTACTCGTCGCGGAAGTACTTCAGCGAGGAGAAGATGGGGCTGGCGGCGCCGTCGCCGAGCGCGCAGAAGGACTTGCCGTTGACGTTGTCGGCGATGTCCAGCAGCTTGTCCAGGTCCTCCGGGCGGCCCTTGCCCGCTTCGAGGTCCCGCAGCAACTGCACCATCCAGTACGTCCCCTCGCGGCACGGTGTGCACTTGCCGCAGGACTCATGGGCGTAGAACTCGGTCCAGCGGGTGACCGCCCGCACCACGCAGGTGGTCTCGTCGAAGCACTGGAGCGCCTTGGTGCCGAGCATCGATCCGGCGGCGCCCACGCCCTCGTAGTCCAGTGGTACGTCGAGGTGTTCGTCGGTGAGCAGCGGGGTGGAGGAACCGCCCGGCGTCCAGAACTTCAGCCGGTGGCCGGGGCGCATCCCACCGCTGATGTCGAGGAGTTGGCGCAGCGTGATGCCCAACGGGCCCTCGTACTGGCCGGGGTTGGCGACATGGCCCGAGAGCGAGTACAGCGTGAAGCCGGGGGACTTCTCGCTGCCCATCGACCGGAACCATTCCTTACCCCTGGTGAGGATGGCGGGAACCGAAGCGATGGATTCGACGTTGTTCACCACAGTGGGGCACGCGTACAGACCGGCGACCGCTGGGAAGGGGGGACGCAACCGGGGCTGGCCGCGGCGTCCTTCGAGGGAGTCCAGCAGCGCCGTCTCCTCACCGCAGATGTAGGCGCCCGCGCCCGCGTGCACGGTCAGTTCCAGGTCGAAGCCGGAGCCCTGGATGTCGCGGCCGAGGTATCCGGCGCCGTACGCCTCGGCGACCGCGTGGTGCAGCCGCCGCAGCACCGGGACCACCTCGCCGCGCAGGTAGATGAAGGCGTGGTTGGAGCGGATGGCGTGGCAGGCGATCACGATGCCCTCGATGAGGGCGTGCGGATTGGCGAAGAGTAGGGGGATGTCCTTGCACGTACCGGGTTCGGACTCGTCGGCGTTGACCACGAGGTAGTGCGGTTTGCCGTCACCCTGCGGGATGAACTGCCACTTCATTCCGGTCGGGAAGCCCGCGCCGCCCCGGCCGCGCAGGCCGGAGTCCTTCACCAGCGCGATCACGTCGTCGGGTGCCATGGCGAGCGCCTTGCGCAGGCCCTGGTAGCCGTCATGGCGTTGGTAGGTCTCCAGGGTCCAGGACTCGGGCTCGTCCCAGAACGCGGAGAGGACCGGGGAGAGCACCTTCTCCGGGCTGGTCTCGTTGACGGCGGCTGCCACGGTCATTCCTCACCCTCCCCGCCCTCGCACGGCGAGATCCCGCCTTCGCGTGGCGAGACGATTCGCCCGGGGGCCGTTTCGCCCTTGGCCAGCCGCAGCCCGACCAGGGTGGCGGGACCGGCGCCGCCGGTGGCCTCCACCGCGCCCGGCCGGGTGTCGGGGAAGCCGGCGAGCATCCGCGCGGTCTCCCGGAAGGTGCACAGCGGCGCGCCCCGGGTCGGCCGGACCGGCCTTCCGGCGCGCAGGTCGTCCACCAGGCGCCTGGCCGAGTCGGGGGTCTGGTTGTCGAAGAACTCCCAGTTGACCATCACCACCGGGGCGTAGTCGCAGGCCGCGTTGCACTCGATGTGCTGCAACGTGACCTTGCCGTCCCCGGTGGTCTCGTCGTTGCCGATGCCGAGGTGCCGCTGGAGCTCCTCGAAGATGGCGTCACCGCCCATCACCGCGCACAGCGTGTTGGTGCACACCCCGACCTGGTACTCCCCGGAGGACTTGCGCCGGTACATGGAGTAGAAGGTGGAGACGGCGGTCACCTCGGCGGTGGTCAGTTCCAGCAGTTCCGCGCAGAAGCGGACGCCGGTGCGGCTGACGTAGCCCTCCTCGGCTTGTACCAGGTGCAGCAGCGGCAGCAGCGCGGAGCGGGTGTCCGGGTAGCGGGCGATCACCTCCCGTGCGTCCGCCTCCAGCCTGGCACGCACCTCGGCCGGATAGTCGGGTGGCGGCATCTCGGGGATGCCGAGCGATACCGGGGGTTCGGTTGTCACCGGTCGACGCCTCCCATGACGGGGTCGATGGACGCCACCGCGACGATGACATCGGCGACCATGCCGCCCTCGCACATCGCCGCCATGGTTTGCAGGTTGGTGAAGGACGGGTCGCGGAAGTGCACCCGGTGCGGCCGGGTGCCGCCGTCACTGACGACATGCACGCCCAGTTCGCCCTTGGCCGATTCCACGGCCGTGTACGCCTGGCCGGGCGGCACCCGGAAACCCTCGGTGACCAGCTTGAAGTGGTGGATCAGGGCCTCCATCGAGGTGCCCATGATCTTCTTGATGTGGTCCAGCGAGTTGCCCAGCCCGTCCGGGCCGAGGGCGAGTTGCGCGGGCCAGGCGATCTTCTTGTCGGCAACCATCACCGGGCCCGGCTCCAGCCGGTCCAGGCACTGTTCGACGATCCGCAGCGACTGCCGCATCTCCTCCAGCCGCACCAGGAACCGGCCGTAGGAGTCACAGGTGTCAGCGGTCGGTACGTCGAAGTCGTAGTCCTGGTAGCCGCAGTACGGCTGTGCCTTGCGCAGGTCGTGCGGGAGCCCGGCGGCGCGCAGGATCGGTCCCGTGGCGCCCAGCGCCATGCACCCGGCCAGGTCGAGGTAGCCGACGTCCTGCATCCGGCCCTTGAACACCGGGTTGCCGGTGGCGAGTTTGTCGTACTCGGGGAGGTTCTTGCGGAACTTCTTCACCAGTTCGCGGACATGGTCCACGGCGCCGGGCGGCAGGTCCTGGGCGAGGCCGCCGGGGCGGATGTAGGCGTGGTTCATCCGCAGGCCGGTGATCAACTCGAAGGCGTCCAGGATGAGTTCGCGGTCCCGGAACCCGTAGATCATGATCGTGGTGGCGCCCAGCTCCATGCCGCCGGTGGCGATGGCGACCAGGTGCGAGGAGATCCGGTTGAGCTCCATCATCAGCACGCGGATGACGCTGGCCCGCTCCGGGATCTGGTCGGTGATGCCCAGCAGCTTCTCCACCGCGAGCGCGTAGGCGGCCTCGTTGAACAGCGGCGTGAGGTAGTCCATGCGGGTCACGAACGTCGACCCCTGGGTCCACGTCCGGTACTCCATGTTCTTCTCGATGCCGGTGTGCAGATAGCCGATGCCGCACCGGGCCTCGGTGACCGTCTCGCCCTCGATCTCCAGGATCAGCCGGAGCACACCGTGGGTGGACGGGTGTTGGGGGCCCATGTTGACGACGATGTGCTCGTCGTCCGCCTTGCCCACGGTTTCAGCGAGTTCGTCCCAGTCACCGCCGGTGACGGTGAAGACCCGACCCTCGGTGGTGACGCGTTCCTCGGCCTGCTGGGGTGCGTGCGGTTGCTCATACGAAGCGGTCACGAGTACGACCTCCGCTGGTCGGGAGCCGGGATCTGGGCGCCCTTGTACTCGACGGGGACGCCGCCGAGCGGGTAGTCCTTGCGCTGCGGATGGCCCTGCCAGTCGTCGGGCATCATGATCCGGGTGAGCGCCGGGTGATCGTCGAAGACGATGCCGAAGAAGTCGTAGGTCTCGCGCTCGTGCCAGTCGTTGGTCGGATAGACGGAGACGATCGACGGCACGTGCGGATCGGCGTCCGGGGCGCTGACCTCAAGCCTGATCAACCGGTTGTGAGTGATCGACCGCAGGTGGTAGACGGCGTGCAGCTCCCGGCCCTTGTCGCCGGGGAAGTGGACTCCGCTCACCCCGGTGCACAGCTCGAAGCGCAGTGCCGGGTCGTCACGCAGGGTCCTGGCCACCCGGGGCAGGTGTTCGCGTGCGACGTGGAAGGTGATCTCGCCGCGGTCCACGACCGTCTTCTCGATCGCGTTCTCCGGGACCAGCCCCTGTTCCTCCAGCGCGCCTTCCAGCTCGTCGGCGACCTCGTCGAACCAGCCGCCGTACGGCCGGGACGAAGCGCCGGGCATCCGCACCGGCCGCACCAGCCCACCGTAACCGGACGTATCCCCACCGTTGTTGGCGCCGAACATGCCGCGCTGGACGCGGACCGCCTCGCCCTGGTCACCGCGCTGACCCGGCAGGTTGGTGGCGTTGACGTCCTTGTCGGGGTTGACGCCGTTGGCGTCCTGGGAATTGGAGTCGCTCACCGTGCCACCTCGCTCGCTTCTCCGCCCACGCGGCGCAGAAGTGCGGCTTTCCTGATCCTCTGCGGCCCGGCGGCCGCGTGCGCGTCGCTCACCGTGCCACCTCGCTCGCTTCTCCGCCCACGCGGCGCAGAAGTGCGGCTTTCCTGATCCTCTGCGGCCCGGCGGCCGCGTGCGCGTCGCTCACCGTGCCACCTCGTTCGCTTCTCCGCCCACGCGGCGCAGAAGTGCGGCTTTCCTGATCCTCTGCGGCCCGGCGGCCGCGTGCGCGTCGCTCACCTGAGCAGCCCCTTCATTTCAATGGTCGGGACCGCCTTCAGGGCCGCTTCCTCCGCGAGGCGCTCGTCCTCCTGGCGGTTCACGCCGAGCTTCTCGTTCTGGATCTTGCGGTGCAGCTTGATGATCGCGTCGAGCAGCATCTCGGGCCGCGGGGGGCAGCCGGGCAGATAGATGTCGACGGGGACGATGTGGTCGACGCCCTGGACGATGGCGTAGTTGTTGAACATCCCGCCGCTGGAGGCGCACACGCCCATGGAGATGACCCACTTGGGGTTCGGCATCTGGTCGTAGACCTGGCGCAGCACCGGGGCCATCTTCTGGCTGACCCGCCCGGCCACGATCATCAGGTCCGCCTGCCGGGGCGAGCCGCGGAAGACCTCCATGCCGAACCGGGCCATGTCGTAGCGACCGGCGCCGGTGGTCATCATCTCGATGGCGCAGCAGGCCAGACCGAACGTCGCCGGAAAGACCGACGCCTTGCGCACCCAGCCCGCGGCCTGCTCGACGGTCGTGAGCAGAAAGCCGCTCGGCAGCTTCTCCTCGATACCCATAGCGTTTGCCCCTGTCCTAAATGCCCGGGTTCATCCATTGTGACTCGGTTGCTCAGTCCCACTCCAGGCCCCCGCGCCGCCACACATAGGCGTAGGCGACGAAGACAGTGAGGACGAACAGCAGCATTTCGACGAGTCCGAACAGCCCGAGGGCGTCGAAGCTGACCGCCCAGGGGTAGAGGAAGACGATCTCGATGTCGAAGACGATGAAGAGCATCGCCGTCAGGTAGTACTTGATCGGGAAGCGCCCGCCTCCGGCCGGCTGCGGTGTCGGCTCGATACCGCACTCATAGGCGTCCAGCTTCGCCCGGTTGTACCTCTTCGGCCCGGTACGTCGGGCCATGTCCACGGAGAAGATCGCGAACCCCGCCGCCAGGGCTCCGAGCACGAGGATGGGGACGTAGGTGTTCACCGCCCTCGCTCCTTCCAGTCGGCGTTGACTGACAGATCGTTCCTATGTGAGGCAGTTCACAAGCCCGAACCGCCTGCATCCTATGCCCGTCGGTCTGTGATCTGCGACACGGCGTACGCCAACAGCTTTGTGATCTCTACCACCTGACAGTGGATCACACGCCCGCGAAGAGGTCGATCTTCATACGGGAAGCACTCAGATGATCACCAATGGTGACGCGGAACGGGGTAACCGCAGGTCACGCGGGTCTGCCGCATTATCAAGCCACCGCCGTCAACGCAAAGTTGGACCGAAGACCCGCACGTGGTATAGCGCCACAGGCCCGTTGGGACGGGCGTGCCGCCGGGTGAACCGGGACACGCCGCGCTGACCATGCCGTACTTGGGGTTCGCGCGATTGTGAACGCGAGTACACGCAAACGGACTCGAAGGCTCCAGAAAGCCCAACGCAAGATCAAAGCCCGGCATTGCGACCGGGGCTCGCGAAACTGTGGCGTACCTTACGTTTTTTGTACGCGCCCAGGAATTCCTGATAGCCATATTGGCCATGTCCCCAACGCAGACCCGCGCCCCGCAGTCCGATCCCCACATACGCAGCCGTCGGCACGCCCGACATACGCCGCCAAACTGGGTCAAACGCGCCGGAGTTGCCGGTGGTGTGATCGGAGCCGTCGCCCTCACCGGTGCCGCTTCCCCCGCGCAGGCCAGCAGCCCCAGCGACCAGACGCCCAACGAGGTCACCCAGACCCTCGACCTCTCCCAGCTGCGTGCCGCCGACGCCACCGCTCAGGCCGTCATCACGTACCAGCTCCAGGCCGCCCAGGACCAGGCCGTCTCCGCCGCCTCCCAGGTCGCCAAGCAGCACAAGGAAGCCGACGAGCAGAAGGCCGCCGAGGCCAAGGCCGCCGCCGAGCACGCGGCCGCCCAGCAGGCCGCTTCCCGTGACGCGCAGCGTGCTCCGCTCTCCACCGACTCGGGCAGTTCGTCCGCTTCCTCCTCGTCTTCGGTGGCCTCGTCCACCAGCGGCAGCATCTCCAGCGTCCTGAGCTTCCTTCAGGCGCAGCTCGGCAAGGCGTACGTGATGGGCTCCACCGGCCCCAACGCCTACGACTGCTCCGGTCTGGTCCAGGCCGCGTTCCGCACCATCGGCGTCGACCTGCCGCGCGTCTCCGAGGACCAGTCGACCGCGGGCACCCAGGTCTCCCTCAGCAACCTCCAGCCCGGCGACATCCTCTACTGGGGCAGCGCGGGCAGCGCCTACCACGTCGCCGTCTACGTCGGTAACGGCAACTTCATCGGCGCCCAGAACCCGAGCAGCGGCGTCGTCGAGCACCCGCTGTCGTACGACGAGCCGACGGGCGCGGTCCGCGTCGCCTGAACCTCCTGACGGCGGATCCAACCCAGCACACGGCCGAGGGCCGCTGACCCCCGCGGGTCAGCGGCCCTCGGCCGTACACGGATCGGACTAGCCCGCGGTGACCGCGCCGATGGTCAGGGAGTGCACGGTCGGGCCCGCGCAGTGGTCGTGCTGCCAGGGGATGAACAGGGCCGCCTTCTGGTTCGGGGGGTAGACCCGCAGGCCCTGGGCGGGAGACAGCTGGCACTGGCTGGGGTCGTAGCCGCCGACGCCGTTGCTGTCGTGCAGCACCGCGCTCGCCTTGCCGCCGTGCGCGCGCAGGGTGACCGTCGTGACGTGGTCGCCGGCGCGCACCGCGGCGTTGCCGGACTGGACGCCACCCTGCTTCACGTAGGAGACACCCGGGAAGCCGGTGAGCGCGCAGGTGCTGCCGGAGACGTTGGTGAAGACGATCTTGGAGTAGTACTGGCCGGCGCCGACGTCCGGGTTCTCCTGGTCCGCCTTCAGCTGGCCGGTCGTACAGGCGTGCCCACCGGCGGAGCCCTGCGCGGAGGTCTGGGTGCCCTGGGCCGTGGACGAACCGGAACCGGTGGCGCTGCTGCCGGAACCGCCGGTGCCGGAGGCGTTGGCCGAACCACTGCCGGTGCCGATGGAGGCGTTGGCCGAACCGTTCCCCGACGAGCACGCCGTGAGCGCGAGCGCGCCGACGGCGGCGAGGACGGCGGCCTGGGTCGCGACGGCGGGTATCCGCCGGCGGGCGGTCGTGGAACGCATCGTTACTCCTCCTGGACGTCTGGCAGCCCATGTCCCTGAACGGCACCTACCCAGTGCCGACGCCTAGACGCTCTCACCCCGAAAAGGGATAAGTCAGTAGCTGTTACGCGCCTGTAGCGGAAGCCGACCGGCTTCGGGACACTGCGCCTGGCCCGCCGGACGGGTGATGTCCACACCACCGTTGACGTCGAGCACGTAGCCGACCCCGCGCACCGTGTGGATCAGCCGAGGTCGGCCGCCCGCCTCGGTCTTGCGGCGCAGGTACATCACGTAGACGTCCAGCGCGTTGGTGGTCGGCCGGTCATGCTCGCTCCACAGCGCGCTGAGCATCTGCTCACGGGCGAGCGGCTTGCGCGGATACGACAGGAACAGTTCCAGCAGCTCGAACTCGGTGCGCGTCAGGCTGAGTTCCGCCCCGTCCCGGGTTACGGTGCGCGACGGGGTGTGCATCCGCAATCCGCCGTAGGTGAGCACGGACTCCTGCTGGGCCGCGGCGGCTCGGCGCAGCAGTACCGCGATCCGGGCGAGCAGTTCCTCGTTGACGAACGGCTTGGTCAGGTAGTCGTCGGCCCCGGCCTCCAGACCCGTGACGCAGTCGCCCACGGTGTCCCGGGCGGTGAGCATCAGCACCGGCACCTCGTTGCCCCGCGCCCGCAGGCGGCGGCAGACGGTCAGGCCGTCGGTGCCCGGCAGCAGCACATCCAGCACCACGAGGTCCGGGCGGTGCGTCTCCAGTGCCCGAAGGGCCTGCTCGCCGTCCATCGCCAGCAGCACCTCGTAGCCGCGCCGCTGCAGGATGAGTTCCAGGGCGTGGCGGATCGCCGGTTCGTCGTCAACCACGAGGACACAGGTCACCGGGGCCTCCTTCGATCGCTGGGGGCCGCACAAAGCGGCGCGGGGTCCCTCCAGGGGGTACGTAAATCGGTCACGCCCGGGCCTCCTGCCGCGCGGAGTGCAGTTCCGCGTAGACGCTTCGGCGGCCCAGCAGTTCCGCGTGCCCGCCGTGCTCCACCAGGCGTCCGCCGTCGAGTACGAGGATCCGGTCGGCGTCCGGGGCCAGCTGCAGATCGTGGGTGATCATGATCGTGGTGCGGCCCGCCATCAGCCGGCGCAGCGGGCTGATGACCCGGCGGGCGGCGACCGCGTCCAGACCCGCGGTCGGCTCGTCCAGCACGAGCACCCGGGCGTCGCGCAGCATCGCGCGGGCGATGGCGATGCGCTGCAGCTGACCGCCGGAGAGCCGGGCGGTGTGCGGGTCGATCAGGGTGTCGTAGCCGTCCGGCAGGGCGGTGACGAAGTCATGGGCGTCGGCGTTGCGGGCCGCCTCGACGATCTCCGCCCGGCTGGCGCCCGGCCGCCCGCAGCCGATGTTCTCGGCGATGGTGTCGTGCAGGATCAGGGTCTGCTGCGGCAGCAGGGCGACGTGGCGGCGCAGGAAGCCCAACGGCAGCGCGTCCAGCGGTACCCCGTCCAGGCGCACGGTGCCGGTGTCCGGGTCGTAGAAGCGCAGCAGCAGCTTGGCGAACGTGGACTTGCCCGCACCGCTGGGGCCGGTGACCAGCACCAGTTCGCCGGGCCGGGCCTCGAAGCTGATCCCCCTCAGGGCGTCGCACGTGGCGCCCGGGTAGCGGAAGCCGACGTCGGTGAGCGTGACGGTGCCGTGTACGCGCCGGGGGTTGACGGGGTGCGGCGGATCGCTGACGGCCGGTTCGGTGTCCAGGATCTCCAGCAGCCGCTCGGCGCCCGCGGTGGCCGCCTGGAGGGTCAGCCCCAGGTTGCCCAGCGACTGGATGGGCGGATAGAGGTAGCCGAGGAAGGCGGCGAAGGCGAGCAGCTGCCCGATTGTCAGCCGGTGCTGGGCGATCTCCCAGGCGCCGAGTCCGATCACCGCCAGCACGCACAGGGTCTCCACGACCTGGACGATCTGCTGGTACAGCTCGGTCAGCCGGGCGCCGGTCACCGAGGCCCGCAGCCAGGCGCGGGCCTCACGGCGCAGCCGCCTCTCCTCGGCGCGCTTACGGTTGTACGCCTGGGTGAGCACGATGTTGCCCAGCGACTCCTCAAGCACCGAGGTGATCGCCCCGTCCGCGACCCGTTCCGCCCGCGCCACGCGTTTGATCCGACCGGAGAACCGTCTCGCCGCGAGCCAGAACAGCGGCGCCAGGCAGAAGGTGGCCAGCGCCAGTTGCCAGCACAGCCAGAGCGCGGCGGCGGCGTAGAACACCACGCTGAACAGGGCCGAGATGGTGCCGACCACACCGGTGAGCACCAGTTGCTCGATGACCGCGACGTCCCCGGTGAGCCGCTCGACCAGGTCGCCGAGCCGGTGCCGGGCGAAGAAGTCCGGAGGCAGGTCCTGGAGGTGGCCGAAGACCCGGGCGCGCAGCCGCATCACGAAGCGCTCGGCGGTCCACACCGCCAGCGAGTTGCCCAGGTACCCGATGACCGCGCCCAGGACCGTCACCGCGAGCCACTCTCCGGCCGGGTGCCAGAAAGCGGCTACCGAACCGGTGCGCAGGGCGTGGTCGGTCAGCTCGCTGAACAGCAGGATGGCGGCGGTCTCACCGAGCGCGGCCAGTACGACGCACACGCAGATGACCGCGAGCCAGCGGCGGTCGCCCTTCACCAACGGCCAGAAGCGGCGGAACGCCTGCCGCACAGCGACGCCGCTGACCCGCTGGGTGTTCTCCTCGCTTTCCGCGCCATCGGCGTGTTCCGCGTTTTCTTTTTCCGCGCCAATTCGCTTTTCGGAATCGCGCTCCTGGTAACCGCTCAACGCCACCCCGCTTGCGCCGTGGACGAGTTGACGGCGGGACCGCGGCGTGCCCCGCCGCGGTCCCGCCGGTTATGGCTCGATCAGCAAACGGGGCGACGGCGCGGGTGGCGCCGGTCCACCGGCTTGTGGCACTCGTGCTTGGGCTCGCCCACCGGACGGTGCTTCTTCGGGGGCTCCGGGTGACGACGCTTGACGACGATCGGAACGATCCGACGGAAAGTCATGATGTCCTCCGCATTCAATGGCCAACCCGACTGCTGTCGGATTTCCGCCGCCTACTTCCGGCGGCGACAGAAAGAACGCTACACGGCCGGCGGAGCCCAGGAAGCCAATTCCCGTGAATTAGGGCTTAGAGATATATGAGGTTTTCTAAGAATGCCTTTTCAACCCATGAGAATTCGCTCTCGTGTACTACTGGACACCACCTGACCTGCGGGAACGTTGAGATGGAGCCGCTTTTGGCAGCTCTGGAACGCCCTGGAAATCACCCTGTCGGGCTGCAACCGTTCCCGCCGTTCAGGCGTCATTGAGAGCAGGGTGTGGCGTATTCAGAAAAGCCCGCACCGGGCAATCAAGTACCGAACAGGTTCTTACCTGCCGTGACCGGAGTTGACCGTATCGGCTATTGGTGCGCGCACCGTCAGGCGCGCGGGGCCACCTTGCTCAGGCCGTTGATGATGCGGTCCATCGCGTCGCCACCGGTCGGATCGGTGAGGTTGGCCAGCAGCTTCAGCGTGAACCGCATCAGTATCGGGTGGGTCAGCCCGCGCTGGGCGGCCAGCTTCATGATCTTCGGGTTGCCGATGAGCTTCACGAACGCGCGGCCCAGCGTGTAGTAGCCGCCGTAGGTGTCCTTCAGCACCTTCGGGTAGTGCTGAAGTGCCAGCTCACGCTGGGCGGTTGTGGCCCGCGCGGCGGCCTGGACGATGACGTCGGCGGCGATCTGGCCGGACTCCATCGCGTACGCGATGCCCTCGCCGTTGAACGGGTTGACCAGCCCGCCCGCGTCGCCGACCAGCAGCAGACCGCGGGTGTAGTGCGGCTGGCGGTTGAACGCCATGGGCAGCGCCGCACCGCGGATCGGACCGGTCATGTTCTCCGGGGTGTACCCCCAGTCCTCCGGCATCGAGGCGCACCACGCCTTGAGCACCTCGCGCCAGTCCAACTCCTTGAACGCGGCGGAGGTGTTGAGCACCCCGAGCCCGACGTTGCTCGTACCGTCGCCCATGCCGAAGATCCAGCCGTAGCCGGGCAGCAGCCGGTCCTGCGGGCCGCGCCGGTCCCACAACTCCAGCCAGGACTCCAGGTAGTCGTCGTCGTGCCGCGGGCTGGTGAAGTACGTACGCACCGCGACGCCCATCGGGCGGTCCTCGCGGCGGTGCAGGCCCATGGCGAGGGAGAGCCGGGTGGAGTTGCCGTCGGCGGCGACCACCAGCGGGGCGTGGAAGGTGACCGGCGCCTTCTCCTCGCCCAGCCTGGCCTCGACACCGGTGATCCGGCCGGTACGGGCGTCGGTCAGCGGCGCGCCGACGTTGCAGCGCTCGTACAGCCGGGCGCCCGCCTTCTCCGCCTGCCGGGCCAGTTGCTCGTCGAAGTCGTCACGCTTGCGCACCAGACCGTAGTCCGGGTACGAGGCCAGGTCCGGCCAGTCGAGTTGCATGCGCACCCCGCCGCCGATGATCCGCAGCCCCTTGTTGCGCAGCCAGCCCGCTTCCTCGGAGATGTCGATGCCCATGCCGACCAGTTGCTTGACCGCGCGGGGCGTCAGGCCGTCACCGCACACCTTCTCGCGCGGGAAGGCGGTCTTCTCCAACAGCAGCACGTCGAGCCCGGACTTGGCGAGGTGGTAAGCGGTGGCCGAACCGGCCGGACCGGCACCGACCACGATCACATCGGCGGTGCGCTCGGACGTGGCGGTGGTCTCGCTCACGACGGATCTCCCGATGGTTCGGTTGCTACGTGCCGGGCACGCCGGGCACTGGACATGTGCGGCAAGTCTATTCAGGGCCCCTCGGCGGCCCTGGCGCCGGGCTCGCCGGCGTGCGGCGCTATGGCTTGAAGCCGCGGTGCAGGGCCACCACGCCGCCGGTCAGGTTGCGCCAGGCGACCCTCGTCCAACCGGCCTCGCGCAGCCGGGCGGCCAGGCCCGGCTGGTCCGGCCAGGCGCGGATCGACTCGGCGAGATAGACGTACGCCTCCGGGTTGCTGCTGACCGCGGTGGCGACCGGCGGCAGGGCGCGCATCAGGTACTCGGTGTAGACAGTGCGGAACGGCGCCCACGTGGGATGGCTGAACTCACAGATCACCACCCGGCCGCCGGGCCGGGTCACCCGCAGCATCTCGGCGAGGGCCGTGCCGTGGTCCTGTACGTTGCGCAGCCCGAAGGAGATGGTGACCGCGTCGAAGGTGTCGTCCGCGAACGGCAGCTTCGTCGCGTCGCCCGCGGTCAGCGGCAGCCGCGGATGGCGCCGCTTGCCCTCGCGCAGCATGCCCAGCGAGAAGTCGCACGGCACGACCTGCGCGCCCGCGTCGAGGTACGGCAGCGAGGAGGTGCCGGTACCGGCGGCCAGGTCCAGCACCCGCTCACCGGGCCGGGCGTCCACGGCGCGGGCCACCGCCTTGCGCCACACCCGGGCCTGCCCCAGTGACAGCACGTCGTTGGTCAGGTCGTACTTGGCCGCCACGTCGTCGAACATCGACGCGACTTCCGACGGCTGCTTGTCCAGGGAGGCTCGGGTCACGCTGCCCATTGTCCACGGCGGCGCGGGGCCTTCCCCACCCGCCCACCGGTTCGGCCTCGCGCTCGCGCCGCGGCTGGCTGGGCGCGGTCAGCGGAACTCGCGCAGCCGCAGCCGTACGCCGACGGCGGCCAGCGCCAGCGCCACCGCCGTACCGGCGATGACCAGGACCAGCGACGAGTCCAACTCCGACTGACCGCTGGAGACCGCGTCGGCGAACGCGTGGTCGTTGATCGCGATGTCGTCCTTCATCGCGTCGTCCCACTGCTGGAACGTGTAGTTCGAACCGCCCCTGGCCCAGCTGGTGTTGAGACGGATGGCCTGGTCGAGCCGTCCGGCGGCGACGTACTCGCGGGTGGTGCGGTCGACGTGCTCGTAGTCCACCCAGGCGGACAGCGCGCGCTCGGCGGCCGAACCCTCGCCGGGAAAGGTGATGTTGCGGAACTCGGTGCCCAGGTAGCCGCCGAACCGCACATCGTTGTGGTCGGCTAGGTAGGCCTGCCGCGCGGCGGCGACGTCCGAGGAGTACGTCGCCGGACTTGAGCCGTTGATCTGGGCGATCTCCTGGGACTTTCCGAAGAAGGCGTCCGAGTACTGGCCGCTGCGCTGGGCGTCCAGCAGGTTGCGGCTCTCGTCGGCGTTGGCGTCGTAGCCCACCGCGCGGGCGGCCGACAGCGCGACCACCGAGTCGAAGGCGTCGTGCCGGGCGATGCCCAGCTGGTGCTGCTCGTCGCCGGACATGGTGACGGCGGTGCCGATGACCGCCGCACACAGCAGGGTCGCGGCGGCCAGCGCCGGGTTGACCAGCCGGCGGAAGCGCCCGGTGATGAACACCTGCAGCGCGACGAGCGCGCCGAGGGTGAGCAGGCCCAGGCCGAGCGCGGCCCACCGCAGATCGGACAGCAGTCCGCGCTCGTCGTCGTAAGTGGCCGTGAACGACGCGTTGTTGGCGTTGATCAACTTGTTCGCCGCCGGAAGCAGCGAATCCCGCATCAGGTCCGTGGCCTGGCGGTACGCGGTGAGGGCGGCCGGCGCCGGGTGCCCCGCGGGGGCGCCGGCCTGGTCGTTGAGCGAGGTGGCCCGGGAGGCGAGTTCCTCGTACTGGCCGAGCCCGTCCAGGATCCCCACCAGCGCGTTCTGCGCCGCGGCGTCGTTACCGGCGGAGCGGGTGGCGCCCTGCAGCTCGGTGCTGACCGAGTCACGGTCCTGGGCGTAGAGCTTCCGCGCCTGCGCGCGGGCACCGGCCAGGTCCATGGCGTTGCCGAAGACCAGGATGTTCGCGGTCTCGGCGTCCATGTCGGTGAGGGCCAGGTACAGCCCGGACGCGTGCCGGACCTGCGGGGCCAGCCGCTGCTGGATGCTGGTCCAACTGCCGCTGGTGTGGGCCGGGATCGCGGCGCACAGCGCGCCGAGCGCGATGACCAGGGCCAGGACCACCGTCAGCGCGGCGCGCAGCGTCGCGGGGACACTGCGGCGGCGCGGGCGTATTGCGCGCGGCTGCCGGCTGGGGGCGGGTGTGCGGCTGGGTGGCGTCGGCACCTTCGCGCTCGCCCGCGTTCGCGTCTGCGTCGCCGCCTCGGTGACGCGCCTGCCAGCAGTCGTGATGGTCTCCGCCACCGCGCCGCACCTCCCCCGTTACGGATCACCCTGACGGGTGAGATGCGGGTGGAGGGGGGCCTTGACGCGTCCCTGATGTCGAACAGGGTTGCCTTTACGGCACGTTGACGCCCCCGCTGGGGCTTCCCTGGTTTCCCTCCCGCCCACCGATTGCCGTCGGCCTTTCGCCTGGCGCACGGTTGGTCCGGCGGGTGGGTTTACTCCCAACCCCCGCCACCGCAAAAGCCGGTGCCAATCGGGCGGATCGGGCGGGGCCTACGCCCGGCGGTGTACCGCGCGGCCCGCGACGACCGTCGCCACACATGTGCCCGCGTCGTCGAAGACCGCGAGGTCCGCGCGGGCGGACGGAACCAGCTCCGCGGGCCGCCCGGGAGCCGCCAGGACCGTGAGCCCGCTGCGCCGCGCGGCGTCCCGCAGGTCCGGGTCCGCGACCCGGTCCGCCAGCACCGCCGTGGCCCCCGACCGCAGCACCGCGTAGACCCGCTCCCGTGGCGTGGGCGCCGCGGGAAGCGCACCCTCGTGCACCAGGGCGGGTCCGACCGTGCCGGGCCAACTGCGCACCCGCGCCTGCGGATACCGCTCCCGCAGTTCCTCCAGCGGGCCGACCTCCGCCACCCGGTCGTCCCGTACCGCCACCGCGTCCCCGGGCACGGCCCGGCCGTCCGCCGTGCGCCGCAGTGCGGCGCCGACGTGGATCGTCAGCATCCGCGCGCCTAGGAGGCGTCGATCAGCTTCAACTCGGGGTGCGCCGTGCCCCCGTCGAGCGCGGTGGACGAAAGGTGCGAGACAACGTGGTCATTGACCGGGTCGTTCGCCGGGTCGTCGTGCACGACCAGGTGCTCGTAGGTCGTCGCCCGCTGCGCCGGCACCCGCCCCGCGGTGCGGATCAGGTGGATCAACTCCGCGAGGTTGGAGCGGTGCTTGGCCCCGGCCGAGGAGACCACGTTCTCCTCCAGCATCACCGAGCCGAGGTCGTCCGCCCCGTAGTGCAGGGAGAGTTGGCCCGCCTCCTTGCCGGTGGTCAGCCAGGAGCCCTGGATGTGCGCGACGTTGTCCAGGAACAGCCGCGCGATGGCGATCATCCGCAGGTACTCGAAGACCGTCGCCTGCGTCTGGCCCTTGAGGTGGTTGTTCTCCGGCTGGTACGTGTACGGGATGAACGCCCGGAAGCCACCGGTGCGGTCCTGTACGTCACGGATCATGCGCAGGTGCTCGATGCGTTCGGCGTTGGTCTCGCCGGTGCCCATCAGCATGGTGGAGGTGGACTCCACACCCAGGTTGTGCGCGGTCTCCATGATCTCCAGCCACCGCTCACCGGACTCCTTGAGCGGCGCGATCGCCTTGCGCGGCCGCTCCGGCAGGAGTTCCGCGCCGGCGCCCGCGAACGAGTCCAGGCCCGCGGCGTGGATCCGGCGGATCGCCTCCTCGACGCTCACCCCGGAGATCCGCGCCATGTGCTCCACCTCGGAGGCGCCGAGGGAGTGGATCACCAGCTGCGGAAAGTCCTTCTTGATCGCCGCGAAGTGCTTCTCGTAGTACTCCACGCCGAAGTCGGGGTGGTGGCCGCCCTGGAACATGATCTGCGTACCGCCCAGTTCGACGGTCTCCGCGCAGCGCCGCAGGATGTCGTCGAGGTCACGGGTCCAGCCCTTGTCGCTCTTGGGCGGAGCGTAGAAGGCACAGAACTTGCACGCGGTGACGCACACGTTCGTGTAGTTGATGTTCCGCTCGATGATGTACGTGGCGATGTGCGCGGTGTCGGCGTAGCGGCGGCGGCGAGCGGCGTCGGCGGCCTGGCCGAGCGCGTGCAGCGGAGCGTTCCGGTAGAGCTCCAGTGCCTCCTGCGGGGTGATCCGTCCCCCGGCGGCGGCGCGGTCCAGTACGGATTGCATGGTTCCTCCGGAGGCGATGCGGTGTGGCCTTCGGCCAGGGTATCGTCCGGTACTTTTCGCCCGGCCGCCCACCCGTCGCCGTTCGGTCACCCGCGCGCGGCGGCTCCGGTTCGTACCACCGCGGTGCCCGCGGCCAGCACCACCAGCAGCAGCCCGGCCATGGCGAAGCCCATGTCCCGTCCGAGGTTCAGGCTCGCCTTGGTGCCGGACACCGGAAGAACCCCTTCCGCGGGGTCGTAGACCACCGGGATCGGCCGCGCGGCGGCGCTGCCCAGGCCCGCGCAGGTGCGGTTGTCGGTGAGCAGTTCCCTGACCTGGCCGTCGGGCAGCTGGACGTAGCAGGTGGGCGAGGGCGCGGTGCCGTTGGTGTGCGTCCAGGTCTGGCTGTAGGCGGTGGCGGTGGCCTGCCGGCCCCAGATGTCGAGGTAGGCGCGCGGGCTGCCGTAGACCACGCCCAGCAGCAGCACCGGAAGCCCGACCCAGGCGAGGATGGCGGCGGCCCTGTGGCCGGGCGCCTCCGGCATTCCGCGCATCACCCACACCCCATGCACCATCAGCAACGCCAGCACCACGGCCAGGGTGGTGGCCCTGTTGCCCGCCAGCGTCAGCAGCCAGCACAGCGCCCCGGCCGCCAGGTCGAACAGCAGCACAAGGGTCCAGCGCCTGATCACCCGGCGGGTCAGCGGCGTGTGGTCGGCGGGGCGCGGCAGCCGGTCGGGCGGCCAGGTGGTGCGCACCATCCGCTGGGTGTCGTCGGTGGTGAACTCCGCGACGATGGCGTGCACCCGCTCGTCGCCGTCCTCGCCCCTCGCCATCTCGCGCAGCCTGGGCAGGCCGAACCCGGCGCTCCGCAGCGCCCGGATCGCCTTGACGTTCAGCGCCTCCAGCAGTTCGTCGGCGGAGGGACGTTTCTTCTCGCTCACCGGCCACGCTCCCGCCTCGCCCATGTCGGTTACCGCGTATGTTCCACGTACGCAGTCTGGCAACCCGTCAGGGGACGGCGGCGGATGCCCGTGCGCGCCGTGCCGCGTCTCGCCGTCCCGGCGGATGCCCGGCGGCGGGACGCGCCGCGGCGCGGGGGCGCGGGCTAGGCCGTGCGGGGTCCGGTGTAGGCCTCCGGCTGGTAGAGCTCCACTGCCACGTCCGGCGGGAAGCCGGTGGTGTCGCCGACCCGGCGGGCGAACTCGGCGATGCCGGTCAGCTGGTCGCGGCCGAGCGAGAAGTCGAGCGTGGTGAAGTAGCGCCGCAGCAGTTCGGCGTCGAACGTCTCCCAGCGCGCTGCCTGCTCGGCGGCCTTCTCCACCTCTTCCAGGGAGAGGTCGCGGGAGGCCAGGAACGCCTTGTGCACCTCGAACACGGCGCGCGGGCGGGTGGCCAGGTAGTCGCGGCGGGCCGCCCAGACCGCGAAGACGAACGGCAGCCCGGTCCACTCCTTCCACATCAGCCCCAGATCGTGCACCTCAAGGCCGAGCCGAGGCGCGTCGTGCAGGGTGGCGCGCAGCGCGGCGTCTCCGATCAGCACGGCGGCCTGCGCCTCCTGCATCATCAGCCCGAGGTCGGGCGGGCAGGTGAAGTAGTCCGGGGCGACGCCGATCCGCTCCGCCAGCAGCAGCTGGGCGAGGCGAACGGAGGTACGGGAGGTGGAGCCGAGCGCCACCTTGGCGCCGTCCAGCTGGTCGAGCGGAACCTGGCTGACGATCACGCAGGACATCACCGGGCCGTCGCAGCCCACCGCGATGTCCGGCAGCACGACCAGGTCGTCCGCGTGCCGCAGGAACTCCACCAGCGAGATCGGGCCGATGTCGAGGTCGCCGCGGACCAGCATGTCGTTGAGCTCGTCCGGCGTGTCCTTGGTCAACTCCAGGTCGAGCAGCGTCCCCGTTCGGGCGAGTCCCCAGTAGAGGGGGAGGCAGTTCAGGAACTGGATGTGACCCACCCGGGGGCGGTTCGGACGGTGGTGCCGGGGGTCGGTGGCGGATGCGGCCGGTGCAGGCGTAAACGCAGAATTGTCCACATCGGGAGGCTAGTCGCGACCGATCCCGATCTTGTCACGGGGCGGTCCGGAAGCGGCCGCTCGGGCGGTTTTGGCCGACGTCAAGAGGCTGGGACACGCCATGGCCGGAGATCTTCGACCTCTTCCCCGGTTCAGTTGTGCCGTGCTACCCTCAACGCAAGTTGCAGTTTGGTTTCCCTTGCAGTACAGAGCCTGCGGAGCATGTGACGCCGCAGGCTTTTGTAGTTTTCAGACTTCTTTGCAGGTTCTGGAGCAGGGCGACCCTTGGCCCAAGGAGGGCTTTATGGCTACCGGAACCGTGAAGTGGTTCAACGCTGAAAAGGGCTTCGGCTTCATCGCCCAGGACGGCGGGGGCCCCGACGTCTTCGTTCACTACTCCGCGATCAACGCCGCTGGCTTCCGCTCCCTCGAGGAGAACCAGAGCGTGACCTTCGACGTCACCCAGGGCCCGAAGGGCCCGCAGGCCGAGAACGTCACCCCGGCGTAATCGCGTCCGATACGCAGTACCCAAGGAGCCCCGCGCACCGCGCGGGGCTCCTGCCTTTTCCGGGCGCGCGAGTTTTCCCTCCGCACGCGTCTGGCGGTATCGGGTCCCGGCCGGGAAAATCCCTGAGCGCGGACGAACCCGTACGTCACCCAGGGCAGTTGGGAGAGCCGCCGCCATGACCCCCACGATCTCGCGCGCCCGGCGCGCCGTCCTCGCCGCACTCACCGCACTCGCGATGAGCGCCGCCCTGCCGCAGGCCGCCGCCACCGCCGCCCCCACCGGCGAGCGTCCCGGCGACATCGTCAGTGCCCGCCCGTCCAGATTCCTGCCGAACCCGCTCACCCCGTCCAACGCCAGGGCCTGGACGATCCGCTACCGCTCCACCAGCGCCACCGGTGCGCCCAACGTCGTCTCCGGCACCGTCCTGGTCCCCGACGACGGTCGCACAGGCCGACGCCCCCTGGTCACCTACGCCGTCGGCACGGTGGGACTGGCCCCCAAGTGCGCGCCCTCGGCCGGGTTCCCCACCGGCACCGCCGTCGAGGGCAACCTGATCAACCAGGCGCTGCTGCGCGGCTGGGCGGTCGCGGTCACCGACTACGAGCTGGCCGGCGACCCGGGCGTGGAGACCTACGCGGTGGGCCGGGCCGAGGGCCAGGCGGTACTGGACGCCGCCCGCGCGGCCGAGCGCCTGCCCGGCACCGGTCTGGACGCCGACAGCCCGGTCGGCATCATGGGCTACTCGCAGGGCGGCCAGGCCGCCGGATGGGCCGCCGAGCTGCACCACGGCTACGCGCCCGACCTGAACGTCCAGGGCACCGCCACCGGCGGCGTGCCCGCCGACCTGCTGAAGGTCGCCGACTACAACAACGGCAACATCGGCGCGGGCCTGATCCTGATGGCCGGTGTCGGCCACGACACCGCCTACCCCGAGCTCGACCTGGCCAAGTACCTGAACGCCAAGGGACGTTACTACGTCAACCTGGACAAGACGCAGTGCGTGGCCGAGGACACCATCGCGGCGGCGTTCAAGACCGTCGACGAGGTGACGGTCACCGACCCGCTGGTCCAGCCCGACTGGCAGCGGCGGCTGCGCGCTGACCAACTGGGCACCCACGCCCCCGACGCCCCGGTCTACCTGTACCAGGCGACCGACGACGAGCTGATCCCGTACCCGGTGGCCGCCCAGCTGCGCCGCGAGTGGTGCGGCGAGGGCGGCACCGTGTGGTGGCGGGAGCTGCCGCTGATGGGGCACGTGGAGGGCGCGATCGCGGGCTCGCCGCTGGCCATGGACTGGCTGGCGGAGCGCTTCGCGGGCCGACCCGCGGACGGCAACTGCTGAACGCGGTACGGGAGTTCGGCTCCCGCCTCGCCGAACTCCCGCACCACCGGTTGACGCTCAACAGAAGAAGGCGTTCATCCCGTCGACATCCGACAGATACGTCTCGATAGCCGCGATCTTTCCGTCCCGTAGAAAGCACACGGTGGCCAGGTATTCGTCCAGCCGCACACCGTTGCGTTCCGCGGTGTTGTGCAGTGACAGTGCCAGGTTGTCGCGGCTGACCAGAACGCGCTGGAAGTCGAAATTCACGCCGTATCCGGCGATCAGCCGGGCACGCTCCACCACCGCGTCCGCGCCGACCACCCGACCGGAAATCCGGTTGTCGCCGGGCAGCGTCCAGCTGGCGTCGTCGGTGAGCAGTGAACGGATCAATTCCCAGTCGGCGGTGACAAGGCCGGTGTGGAACGCGGTGGCCAGTGCGAGTTTCTCGTCAGTAGTGAGCATGTAGCCAGCATCAACACCCGTCCACCAAAAGGGAAATACCGGATTTGGTGCCGGTTCATGCGCCCCGTGCATAACCCTGGGAAGAGGGACAATCTCCGGGTGACCATCGACGAACTGCGCTGGTTCCTCACGCTCGCCGAGACCGAGCATGTGACCGAGGCGGCGGCGCGGCTGCGGATAGCCCAGCCGACGCTGTCGCGGGCGCTGCTGCGGCTGGAACGGCAGGTCGGCGCCCGGCTGTTCGACCGCGACCGGCACCGGCTACGCCTCAACGACCACGGCCGGATCTTCCGGCGGCACGCACAGCGGGCACTGGACGAGCTGGACGCGGCTCAGGGCCGCATCGCCACGCTGCTCGCCCCGCCGCGGGAGACACTCGCCCTGGCCTTCGTGCACTCGCTCGGCAGCTGGCTGGTGCCCCGGCTGCTCGGCGCGTACGCCCAGGACTCCCCCGGCGCGCGCTTCACGTTGCACCAGGACTCGGCCGGGGCCGTGCTGGAGCTGCTGCGGGACGGCACCGCGGAGGCCGCGATCACCAGCCCGCGGCCGTCCGACCCGCAGCTCGGCTGGTTGCCGCTGCGCGACGAGCGGTTGGGGCTCGCGGTGCCCGCCGACCACCGGCTCGCCGACCGCGACACCGTCCGGCTGGACGAGCTGACGGACGAGCGGTTCATCATCATGCGCCCGGCGCTGGGACTGCGGCAGATCACCTGCCAGCTGTTCCACCGGGCCGGGGTGACTCCCGACGTGGTGTCCGAGTGCGCCGAGGTCTCCACCATCAACGGCCTGGTGGCCGCCGGGCTCGGCGTCGCCGTGGTCCCGGCGGGCGACGGCGGCCCACCGCCCGCCGGGGTCCGGCTGGTGCCGATCGCCGACCAGGACGCGTACCGCACCATCGGTCTGGCCTGGTACCAGGGCCGACCGGGCAGCACGGCGGGCCGCCGGTTCCGGGAGTTCGCCGCCCGCTACGCCCGCGGCGCCGAGCCGGTCTGACGGTTGGCGTACGGTTCCTCGATCCGCTGGGCGGTGCGGCCCGCGGCGCCGAGCCGCCGGTGGTGGCGGCCGCGCCCATGGGCACGGCGACGGCCCGCACGGCACGGCCCGACGGAGTGGTCAACTCGGGTCCCGCGCGACCGAGTTGCGGTGACATGTCATGCGACATGGGCGTCTCTGGCACGGCCAGGCGAGTTACCGGCGGTAAACACATGCTGCCCGGAAGGAATCAGGCCAACGGTTCGCCGTCCTCGAAGCCCCGACCGGCGTATGACGCAAGAGCGTGAACCCGTACCACCGTCCGGGGGATTGGCCGTGTCTCCCCCTGCCACCTCAGGGTTTCCGACGGCCGGTCCGCGCATGCTGGGCGCACCCCTTCGCACACGAGCGCACGCTCACGCACGAGAACTGAGGTCCCTATGCGCCGCCTCGCCGTAGCAATCGGAGTCGTCGGACTCCTGTGTGTACCCGCGGTTCCCGCCCAGGCCGACACCGGCATGCCGGCCGGCCGCGGCCACCACACGATGCTCGTCCCCGACGCCAAGGGCCGCGTGGTCGCCCGGCACAGTGTGGTGATCAGGAGCGGGCCGAGCACCCGGTACCAGGCCGTCGGCCACCTGAACAGCGGCCGGGTCGTCCGCATCGTCTGCAAGGTCCGCGGCCAGCGGGTCCGCGGCAACGCGATCTGGTACAAGCTGGACACCCGCCAGCGCGAGTGGGTGAGCGCCAGCTACGTCAAGAACGTGGGCCGGGTCCCCCGCTGGTGCCGCAACGTCACCACGCTGCCCAGCCTGCCGGGCCACAAGCAGCACCTGCGCCCCGGCCACCGCCCGTCCCGGCCGATGCCCGGCCAGCGCCCGCAGGCGATGCCCAGCCAGAGCCCCAGCATCCTGCCGGGCAACGTGGCCGCCACCCCCGGCCAGGCCTCGCCCAGCGCGATGCCCAGCGCCACCGCGCAGAACTCCACCGTCACCCACCGCGCCCGCATCCACCACGACTGACGCGTGCTGACGGGTGTGCCCCTGCCGCGGACAGCGGCAGGGGCACCGCTGTTCAACGGCGCCGGGCGTGAACCCGCAGCCACTCGCGGTGCGTCGACTGCCGAGCGTGGTCGGCCACGTCGAACCCGGCCGCGTCCAGCAGCTCGGCGAGCGCCTCGTACCGGTGCAGTACGTACCAGCGCCGGCGCGAGGGCCCGTAGGCCCGCTCGTCCCACCCCTCGCCGTCGCCCTCGGCGACGCTGAGCAGCAACTCGCCGCCCGCCCGCAGCACCCGCCCGAACTCGCCGAGTACCACCGGCACTTCGGGCCGCGGTACGTGCAGCAGCGCGGCCACACACCACACCGCGTCCAGCGCCCCCGCGTCCACCGGCAGCGCCCGCATGTCGGCCTGAACCAGCCCCGGCACCCCGGCCGCGGTGAGCATCGCCCGCGACAGGTCGAACCCGGTGACGTCGAAGCCGCGCTCCCGCAACATCCGGGTGTGATGCCCGGGGCCGCAGCCGATGTCCGCTATCCGCGCCCCGGCGGGCAGCAGCCCGGCCAGGCGCTCCAGCTCAGCACTCATCCACGCCGGGGGCGTACTCCACTGCCGCGCGTACTCGGCGGCGATGCCGTCATACGCGGCGCGCGTCGCCACGGTGGGATCGATCACGCCAACACCCTACGGCGCGAAGGAAGTTCACCCGGCGGCGCCTCCGCCACCCGATCTTCTGGCCAACGGCGCCGAACCTGGACCCGCCCTCCTGCGGCAGCTTGGCAGTGCCCCAGCAACGACGAGAGGCCCTCGCCGACTGGCGAGGGCCTCTCGAAGGGCGTAACTACGCAGCCGCGGCGACCCGCTCCGGTTCGTCCGAGCCGTCCAGGTCGAACTCGCCGTCGGCCGCGTCGAAGGCCTCCCGGTCCAGCAGCCGCTCACGGGCGGCCACCAGGATCGGGATGACCGACTGCCCCGCGACGTTCGTCGCCGTGCGCATCATGTCCAGGATCGGGTCGATGGCCAGCAGCAGGCCGACGCCCTCCAGGGGGAGGCCGAGCGTGGACAGGGTGAGGGTGAGCATCACGACCGCGCCGGTCAGTCCGGCGGTGGCGGCGGAGCCGATGACCGAGACGAAGGCGATCAGCACGTAGTCGCCTATGCCCAGGTGGATGCCGAAGACCTCGGCGATGAAGATCGCGGAGATCGCCGGGTAGATCGCGGCACAGCCGTCCATCTTGGTCGTGGCGCCGAAAGGCACCGCGAACGAGGCGTACTCGCGCGGCACGCCCAGCCGCTCGGTGACCCGCTGGGTGACCGGCATGGTGCCGACCGAGGAGCGGGAGACGAAGGCGAGCTGGATCGCGGGCCAGGCGCCGCGGAAGAACCGCAGCGGACTGACCTTGGCCACGGTGGCCAGCAGCAGCGGGTAGACGCCGAACATCACCAGCGCGCAGCCGACGTAGACATCGACGGTGAACGTCGCGTACTGCTTGATCAGGTCCCAGCCGTAGGTGTTGATCGCGTTGCCGATCAGGCCCAGCGTGCCCAGCGGAGCGAGCCGGATGACCCACCACAGCGCCTTCTGCAGCAGTTCCAGGACGCTGCCGCTGAGGGTGAGCAACGGCTGTGCCCTCTCACCGAGTTGCAGCGCCGCGATGCCGACGACGGCCGCCATGAAGACGATCTGCAACACGTTGAGCTGGGTGAACGGCGTGATGATGTCGGTCGGGACGATGCCGGTGAGGAAGTCCAGCCAGGATCCGGTGTGTTGCGGCTTGGAACCGTTGGCCGCGGTCAGTCCGGTGCCCGAACCGGGGTGGGTGAGCAGCCCGATCGCCAGGCCGATGACGACCGCGATCAGCGAGGTGGCCATGAACCACAGCAGGGTGCGGGTGGCCAGCCGGGCGGCGTTGGAGACGTTGCGCAGGTTGGTGATGGACACCACGATCGCGAAGAAGACCAGCGGGGCGACCGCCAGCTTCAGCAGCTGGACGAAGAGGTGGCCGATCTGCGCCAGGGTGCTGCCCAGCCATGCGATGTCCTGGCTGTGCGCCAGCCAGCCGAGCAACGCGCCACCGACGAGACCCAACAAGATCTGGGCCCAGAACGGGATCCTGGGTATTCGACGTGACGTACCGGTAGGCGCTGCTTGGGTGGCGGAAGAGGACATGTCGGTCACGCTAACACTCGTACTTTGACAACCCCAAAGCGATTCTTTGGGATTGCGATAACAAGAGACACCAACGCCCCGCAGGGGAAGGGTGATTCCCTCGCGGGGCGTGGTGAAGTGCGTGACGACCGTCACATGGTGAGGCTCAGCCGCTCTGCGCGCTGCGCGCCGCGTCGTCGGCGGCGTCCTCGTCACCGGCCTTGGCGTCGAAGGCCCGGCGGGTGCGGTCCACCCGCTCCGAGATCTGCGCGGACGCCTGGTCACGTACCTTGCGCAGCAGCGCGTAGCTCAGCGCCCCGGAGATGACCAGCGCGAGCAGCAGCACCCACAGCAGGTTGGAGCTGCCGAGCCCGGACGGGAGGACACGCAGGTAGACGAGGCCCCAGATGACGGCGAAGCTCGCCACGAACAGGCCAAGGCGCATCGCGGTATAGCGGAGCATGGCGCTCGGCTTCCAGCTCACGACGTTTCCACTCTTTCCTCGTCCGTACGGTACATACCCCACCAGTGAAACACGCCTCCCGGACGATCACCTCGGGGGGCGGCCTCACACCCGCATGGGCTGCGGGGACTCGCGACGGTCGGCGTCCGGACCCGGGTACTCGCGGATGACCTCGTACCGGGTGTTGCGCTCGACCGGCCGGAAGCCCGCGTCCCGGATCAGGTCCAGCAGGTCCTCGCGGGTCAGCTTGTTCGGGGTGCCGAAGTCGTCCGCGTCATGCGTGATCTTGTACTCGACCACCGAGCCGTCCATGTCGTCCGCACCGTGGTTCAGGGCGAGTTGGGCGGTGGACAGACCGTGCATCACCCAGAACACCTTGACGTGCGGCACGTTGTCGAACAGCAGCCGGGAGACCGCGAAGGTCTTCAGCGCCTCGGCGCCGGAGGCCATCGTGGTGCGGGCCTGTAGGCGGTTGCGGATCTTGCCGTCCTTCATGTCCACGAAGTCGTGCTGGTAGCGCAGCGGGATGAAGACCTGGAAACCGCCGGTCTCGTCCTGGAGTTCACGCAGCCGCAGGACGTGGTCGACGCGGTGGCGCGGCTCCTCGATGTGGCCGTAGAGCATGGTGCTCGGCGTCTTGAGGCCCTTGGAGTGCGCCAGCCGGTGGATACGGGACCAGTCCTCCCAGTGGGTGCGGTGGTCCACGATGTGCTGCCGGACCTCCCAGTCGAAGATCTCGGCGCCACCGCCGGTCAGCGACTCGAGACCGGCGTCGATCAGCTCGTCGAGGATCTCCGACGCGTCGAGGCCGGAGATCGTCTCGAAGTGGTGGATCTCGGTGGCGGTGAACGCCTTCAGCGCCACCTGCGGCAGGGCTTCCTTGAGCGCGCGCAGCGAGCGCGGGTAGTAGCGCCAAGGCAGCGTCGGGTGCAGGCCGTTGACGATGTGCAGCTCGGTGAGGTTGTCGCCCTCCATCTGCTGGGCGAGCCGGACGGCCTCCTCGATGCGCATGGTGTACGCGTCCTTCTCGCCCGGCTTGCGCTGGAACGAGCAGTACGCGCACGACGCCGTGCACACGTTGGTCATGTTCAGGTGGCGGTTGACGTTGAAGTGGACGACGTCGCCGTTCTTCTGCGTCCGCACGTGGTGCGCGAGACCGCCGAGCCAGGCGAGGTCGTCGGACTCGTAGAGGGCGATCCCGTCCTCGCGGGTCAACCGCTCCCCCGCGTAGACCTTCTCCTCCAGCTCACGCTTGAGCCCCGCGTCCATGCCGCCTCCTTCTCACCTAGACCCGATCGAGACTACGCCCTGCCCCTGACGGCGCCGACAGGGCGGCCCCGGTCAGACCTCTTCGGGCAGCTCGCCGACCCGGTTCTCCCACTTCGTGGAGAGGACCACGGTGGTGCGGGTGCGGGCCACGCCGCGGATGCCGGACAGCCGCCGGATGGTGTGCTCGAGTCCGTCCACGTCGGGCACCCGGACCTTGAGCATGAACGAGTCGTCGCCCGCGATGAACCAGCAGTCCTCGATCTCGTCCAGGTCCTGCATCCGGCGCGCCACGTCCTCGTGGTCGGCGGCGTCGCTGAGCTGGATGCCGACCAGCGCGGTGGCGCCGAGGCCCAGCGCGGCGGGGGCCACGGTGGCGCGGTAACCGGTGATGACCCCGGCCTGCTCAAGGCGGTTGATGCGGTCGGTGACGCTGGGGCCGGAGAGCCCCACGAGCCTGCCCAGCTCGGCATAGGACGCCCTGCCGTTCTCACGCAGGGCCTGGATGAGCTGCCTGTCCACCGCGTCCATGTACCTGGAGCCTTCCATTCCTACTTCGGTCCCGCGCTTACGGATTGAATCTAAGGCACACGGTGCCCGGAACCTGACGTCAGGACCCGACGTCGGTCCTCGGCGTCCGCCCACCCGCCACCACCACCGCCCTCAACGGACGTGCTTCGCACCCCTGTCACACCTGTGCGCCACCCACCACCACCCTCAAGGGAAGTGCTTCGCCCCTCCGTCACCCCTGTGCGCCGCCCAGCTCGCCCGTCCATCTGCGGTACAGCTTGTGCGGCACGCCGACGGCGTCTAGTGTCCGGCCGGCCACGAAGTCCACCAGGTCCTGGGCGCTGACCGCACCGGCGTAGAAGGCAGGAGAGGCGGGCAGCACCACGGCGCCCGCCTCGTCAAGGGCGACCAGCTGCCGGAGCGTCGGCCCGCTGAGCGGGGTCTCGCGCACCACGACCACCAACGGCCGCCGTTCCTTGAGCGTCACGCTCGCGGCGCGCTGCAACAGGTCCTTCGACAGCCCGAGCGCCACTCCCGCCACGCACGCCGTACTCGCCGGAACGATCAGCATGCCCTTCGCCGGGTACGAGCCGGACGAGGGCCCGGCCGCCAGGTCACCCGCGGGCCAGCAGCGCACCGCGGCGAGGTCGACGTCGTACGCGTCCGGCGTGCCGTCGGCGCCGCGGGCCAGCCACCGGGCGAGGTCCTCGCGCCAGTGGGCGTCCCGGAACGGGTGACCCGTCTCGTCCAGCACCGTCAGCCGGGCGGCCCGGCTGACCACCAGGTCGACCGCCTCCCCCGCGTGCAGCAGCGCCCGGACGACGGACGCCGCGAACGGGGTGCCGGAGGCCCCGGAGACGCCGACCACCCAGGGACGTCGGCGGTCGTCGGGTATCGATGAGGTGTGTCGCGGCTCCACACCGGGAGCCTATCCGTCCGAACGGCCCCGATCGGGCCGGATGCCCGCAGAACCACCTGCGCCGCGGAACCGGGACGGATGTCGGACCCGTTGTCTACCGTGGAAGCACATCTCCCGACCGGGGGCAGCCTGCCCCGGGCGCGGCCCGGGAGTGCGCGGAACCGGGCCGGGGCACAGGAGGTCAACGGGGTTCGAGGGGTACCGAGGGGGCGGCGAGATGGTGGCGTATGCGAAGCCCGTGCGCCCGGGCGGCGGTTTGGCGAACGTCGTCGCGGCGGGCGCGCTCATGGCTGGCTGGGTGGCGCTGCTGTGGGCGCTGGAGGCCGTGGACGCGGTGTCGCACGGCGCACTGGACCACTTCGGGATCGTGCCCCGGCAGGCCCGCGGGCTGCTGGACATCATCCCGGCGGCGTTCGTCCACTTCGGCTTCGGGCATGTCGCGGCGAACAGCCTGCCGCTGCTGGTCCTCGGCTTCCTCGCCGCGCTGCGCGGCATAGGCCGGTTCCTCGCCATCTCGCTGCTGATCATCGTCGTCAGCGGGCTCGGCGTGTGGCTGGTGGCGCCGTCCGGCACCAACACGGCGGGGGCGTCCGGCCTGATATTCGGACTGTTCGCGTATCTGGTGGTGCGCGGGTTCGTCGACCGGCGTCCGCTGGACATCGCGCTGGGCGTGGCGGTGGCGGTGCTCTACGGCTCGATCCTGTGGGGCGTGCTGCCGAACGCGACCGGGGTGTCCTGGCAGGGGCATCTGTTCGGGCTGGTGGGCGGAGTGCTCGCGGCGTTCGCGTTCCGGGAGCGCCGGGTCGGCGAGCTCATACCCTGAGCTCGCCGCAACCCGGACTGACGCGCTGTCAGGCGGCGAGTCCGCGGGTCAGCAGGTCGAGCAGCGCGCAGACGAACAGCGCGATGCCGATGAACCCGTTGACGGTGAAGAACGCCCGGTTCAGCCGGGACAGGTCACCCGGCTTGACGATGGAGTGCTCGTAGCAGAACGCGACCGCGACGATCAGCAGGCCGATCCACCAGAAGGCGCCGGCGCCGGAGGCGACGCCGTACCAGGCGAGCAGCGCGGTGGTCACCACATGGCAGGCCCGGGCGCCGTACAGCGCGGCGGCGATGCCGAAGCGGGCCGGTACCGACTTCACACCGTGCGCCCGGTCGGCCGCCACGTCCTGGCAGCCGAAGATCAGGTCGAAGCCGCCGATCCACACGCCCACCGCGAGCCCCAGGATCACCGCGTCCCACGACCAGCTGCCGGTCACCGCGAGCCATGCGCCGATCGGCCCCATCGCCTGGGCCAGGCCGAGGATGGCGTGCGGGAAGTTGGTGAACCGCTTCCCGTACGGATAGACCACCATCGGCACCACGGCCAGCGGTGCCAGCCACAGGCACAGTGTGTTGAGCGACGCGGCGGCGGCGAGGAAGACCACCAGGGCGACCAGCGCGCCGGTCCACGCGGAGCGCACCGAGACCGCGCCGGTGACCAGTTCGCGGCCCGCGGTACGCGGGTTGCGGGCGTCGATCTCCCGGTCGATGATCCGGTTGCAGGCCATCGCGAAGGTGCGCAACCCCACCATCGCGACGGTCACCAGGAACAGCTGCCACCAGTGGACGGAGGCGCTCCGCGCCTGCATGGCGGTGAGCGCGGCGATGTAGGCGAAGGGCAGGGCGAAGACCGAGTGCTCGATCATCACCAGCCGCAGGAACGCCTTGATCCTGCCGGGCGGCGCGGGCTCCGGTCCGAACAGATCCGGGGCCGCCGACTCAACGCTCACAGCCCGTACTCCTTCCATCGCCGTGTCACCCGCGCGGCGGTCTGCGGGTCGGAGACGACCATCTCCGGCCAGCCGCCGTCGCGGGTGTAGCCCTCCTCGGGCAGCTTCCGAGTCGCGTCGATGCCCGCCTTGCCGCCCCAGAACTGCTGGTAGGAGGCGTGGTCAAGGTGGTCGACGGGACCTTCGACCACGGTCAGGTCGCGGGCGTAGTCGGTGTTGCCGAACGCCCGCCAGGCGACCTCGTGGTAGTCGTGCACATCGCAGTCCGAGTCGACCACGATGATGAGTTTGGTGAGCGACATCATGTGCGCTCCCCAGATGGCGTGCATCACCTTCTGGGCGTGCTTGGGGTACTTCTTGTCGATCGAGACGATCGCGCAGTTGTGGAAGCCGCCCGCCTCGGGCAGGTCGTAGTCGACGATGTCCGGGACGATGACCTTGAGCAGCGGCAGGAAGAAGCGCTCGGTGGCCTTGCCCAGCGGGCCGTCCTCGGTCGGCGGGCGCCCCACCACGATCGACTGCAGCAGCGGCCGTCGACGCGTCGTCACACAGTCGATGGTCAGCGCCGGGAACGGCTCCTGCGGGGTGTAGAAGCCGGTGTGGTCGCCGAACGGCCCCTCCGGCAGCGTCCTTCCGGGCTCCAGCCAGCCTTCCAGGACCACCTCGGCGGCGGCCGGGACCTGGAGCGGGACCGTCTTGCAGTCCACCATCTCCACCCGCTTGCCCTGGACGAATCCCGCGAACAGGTACTCGTCGATGTCACCGGGCAGCGGCGCGGTGGCCGCGTAGGTCACCGCGGGCGGGCAGCCGAACGCGATGGCCACCGGAAGCCGCTCGCCGCGCCGCTGGGCGACCTGGTAGTGGTTGCGGCTGTCCTTGTGGATCTGCCAGTGCATGCCGATGGTCCGCGCGTCATGCCGCTGCAACCGGTAGAGGCCGAGGTTGCGCACCCCGGTCTCCGGGTCCTTGGTGTGCGTCAGGCCGAGGTTGAAGAACGAGCCGCCGTCGTGCGGCCAGGTGAACAGCGCGGGCAGCCGCTCCAGGTCCACCTCGTCGCCGGTGAGCACGACCTCCTGCACCGGCGCGTCACCCGGCCTGACCTTCTTCGGCGGTACGTGCGCCATCCCGGCGAGCTTGCCGAACGCCTCGCGCACCCCGGTGAAGCCGTGCGGCAGTTCGGGCTTGAGCAGGCCCGCGATCTTCTCGCTGATGTCGTCGTACGAGTTCAGCCCGAGCGCCTTGAGCAGCCGACGGTCGGTGCCGAAGACGTTCATCGCCAGCGGCATGGCGGAGCCGCGCACGTTCTCGAACAGCAGGGCGGGGCCACCCGCCTTGTTCACCCGATCGACGATCTCGCCGACCTCCAGACAGGGGTCGACCTCGACCTTGATGCGCTTGAGGTCACCGTCCCGCTCCAGCGCCCTCAGGAACGAGCGAAGATCGTCGTAAGCCATGCGTTCCAGTATCCGACATCCGATGTCGCCGCTCGCCGCCGGGCGCACGGCACGGCGTTCAGCGCGCCCGCCCGCGGGTGCGCCGCGGACGGCCCACCCGTCGGCCCGCGCGGTCTACCCTTGATCCGTCACTGGGCCGTCCGCGGCCCTTCGCCGTACTCAGGGGGACCGCGTCGGCATGATCAGGTATCTGCCCTTCCTGCTGGTGCTCGCGCTGTGGATCTTCGCGTTCATCGACTGCCTGAACACCCCCGAGCAGCAGGTGCGCAATCTGCCCAAGGTGGTGTGGGTGCTCATCATCCTGCTGTTCGGTGAGGTGCTGATCGGACCGGTCGCCTGGCTGGCCGCGGGGCGTCCGCGGGCGGGCCTGCGCGGCGGCGGGCCTGCGGCGGACGGCGCGGGCTTCGGGACGACGGCGGCCGAGGAGCCGACGCACTGGGTCGCGCCGGACGACAACCCCGAGTTCCTACGCTCGTTGAGCCTGGCGAACAAGCGGGACGAGGCCATGCTCAAGGAGTGGGAGGCGGACCTGCGCCGCCGCGAGGAGGAGCTGCGCCGCAAGCAGAACGGCGCCTCCGGACCTGACGACGCCTCACCCACCGCGTCCTGAGCCGGAGTCACCACTGGCGGCAGCGCCGCCGACGGCGCGAGCGGCATGCCCGCGACACGCCGAACCATCCCCAAAGCCTCATCCGTACACGGTCAATTGCTGCATAGTTAACGCAATTGCTCCTCCCTCCGATCCGATCGGCGCTGGAGAGTCGGCGAAGGCCCGGAGAGGGCGTACGCGATTCGAGGGAGAGGGATACCCATGCCCGACATCACCCGACGCAGACTCCTCGGCTCGGCGGGGGGCGCACTCGGCGGCGCCGCCGCGCTGTCCCTACTGCCGCCGAGCGTCCAGCGGGCGGTCGCGGCCGGACCGGCCCGGCACGGCTCGCTGGCGGACATCGAACACGTGGTCCTGCTGATGCAGGAGAACCGGTCCTTCGACCACTACTTCGGCACCCTCAAGGGCGTACGGGGGTTCGCGGACCCCGACGCGCTGCGACTCAGCACCGGCCGTTCGGTGTTCTACCAGCCGGACGAGGAGAACCCCGCCGGATATCTGCTCCCCTTCCACCTCGACACGCACAAGTCGAGCGCCCAGGCGATCCCGTCCACCAGCCACGCCTGGGAGGTGCAGCACCGGGCGTGGAACCACGGCCGGATGGACAGGTGGCTGCCCGCGCACCGGGCGGCGGACGGCGCCAACGGCCCGTACGTGATGGGCTACCACACCCGCGAGGACATTCCGTTCCAGTTCGCGCTGGCGGAGGCGTTCACGATCTGCGACAACTACTTCTGCTCGGTGTTCGGGCCGACCTGGCCCAACCGGCTGTACTGGATGACGGGCACCATCGACCCGAGCGGCACCCACGGCGGCCCGATCACCACCAACGACGCGCCGTCGCCGTACCGCTGGACCACGTACGCGGAGCGGCTGGAGGACGCCGGAATCAGCTGGCAGGTGTACCAGGAGCTGGACAACTACGGCTGCAACATGCTGGAGAACTTCCAGTCCTTCCAGGACGCCAAGCCCGGCGATCCGCTCTACGAGCGCGGCATGCGGTTCCGGCCCGCGGGCGCCTTCGAGGAGGACGCCCGAAGCGGCCAGCTGCCCGCGGTCTCCTGGATCATCCCGACCAGCTACCAGTCGGAGCACCCGGACTACCTGCCCGCGGCGGGCGCGGACTTCGTCGCCTCGAAGATCGAGGCGATCGCCTCGAACCCGAAGGTGTGGGCGAAGACCGCGTTCATCCTCAACTACGACGAGAACGACGGCCTGTTCGACCATGTTCCGCCGCCCACGCCGAAGCCGGGCACACCGGACGAGTTCGTCAACGGACTGCCGATCGGAGCCGGTTTCCGGGTGCCGTGCATCATCATCTCGCCGTGGACGGTGGGCGGTTGGGCGGCCGGTGAGGCGTTCGACCACACCTCGGTGCTGCGGTTCCTGGAGCGGTTCACCGGGGTGACCGAACCCAACATCAGCCGGTGGCGGCGGCGTACGTTCGGTGACCTCACGTCCGCCTTCGGCTGGGACTCGGCGGCATCTCGCCCGCCGGGCCTGCCCACCGATACGGCGGAGCAACTCGCCGAGGCGGAATGGGAGGTGGCGCACCTCCCCAAGCCCACCCTGCCGGGCTCCCGGCAGACCCCGCCCCACCAGGAGCCTGGTCACCGCCACCGGCGGTAGGAGTAAGGGGATTTCCGTTCGGTGCTTCGCCCAGGCTTCCCTGAGGGCTGCGCCCCAGCCCCCGAGGGCTCGCCGGGGGTGGAGCTCCCAGAAGGGGTCTGGGCCGAAGCCCAGACCCCCGGGAAAGGACCTTACGGTCGGGCTTACAGCCCGGCGTAGCTGTGCTTGCCGACGATGAAGATGTTGACGCAGTAGTAGTTGAACAGGAAGCAGCCGAAGGCGATCAGGCACAGGTAGGCCGCCTTGCGGCCCTTCCAGCCCGCGGTGGCACGGGCATGCAGGTAGCACGCGTACGCGACCCAGGTGATGAACGACCAGGTCTCCGTGGGGTCCCAGCCCCAGTACCGGCCCCATGCCGACTCGGCCCAGATCGATCCCGCGATGATGGTGAACGTCCACAGCGGGAAGATCGCCGCGTTGATCCGGTACGCGAACTTGTCCAGCGTCGCCGCGGCGGGCAGCCGCTCCAGCAGGAAGTCCAGCCTGCCCAGCCGCCCCTGCTCGCCGCGCAGCTCGTATCCGTCACGGAAGAGGTAGAGGAAGGTGGCCAGCGCACCCAGGTGGAACGCGGCGCCGCAGATGATCGCGCAACTGACGTGGATCCACAGCCAGTACGAGTGCAGCGCCGGCACCAGCTGGTCGGAGTCCGCGTACAGCACCGTGACCGCCAGACCCAGGTCCAGCAGCACCGAGGTGATCAGGAACAGCCCGACCCAGCGGACGTTCTTGCCGAGCGCCAGCAGCAACAGGTACAGGCCGATGGCGACCAGGCCCAGCGTCGTGGAGAACTCGTACATGTTGCCCCACGGCGCCCGCCCCACGGACAGCGCGCGGGCCACCACTCCGCCGAGGTGCAGCAGCCAGGCGAGCACGGTCAGCGAGATGGCGATACGCCCGTACAGGTCGCCCTTCTCGCTGCCGCCCGCGGCGCCCGGGCCGTCGGTGGCGCCCCGGTCGTCCGAACCGTCCCGGGTCACCACCTTCGGCCGGTCCAGCACGGTGGTACCGCCGCCGCGCTGCGTCACCCGAACCGCCGGAGCGGCGGGCGCGGCGGCCGACTCGGTGACCGCCCGCGCGGTGCGCGCCACCCGGCTGCGGCTGCCGAAGGTCCACTCGGCGATGTGGGCGAGGAAGGCCAGGGTGTAGACGGTGATCGCCGAATACACCAGGTAGTTGCTGATACTGGCCAAGCTCTCATTGACCCCGGCAGCGATGGTCACGACTGCTCCTTGTCCGAGTGGTCCCCATCTGACAGGGAATCCGGCTGGGATTCTTGCGGTTCTTCGGCCGCGGTGGGCGCCTTGGCGTGTACGGCCGACACCAGCACCGCCAGTTCCTCGGCGACCTTCCGCGACTCGCTGCGGCCGAGCCCGGCCAGCTCGACGAGGGTGCGCCCGTCCTCCGTGCGCCGAGCCCGTACCCACACCCGGCGGCGCTGGATGAACAGCGACCCGGCGAGCCCGAGCAGCATGCACACGGCGCTGCCGAGGGCGAGCGAGTTGCCCGGCTGGTGGACGATCTCGAAGTTGGCCCACTGGTCGACGCGGTTGAGCGTGATCGACCCGGCGCCGTTCGGCAGCGTCCAGGTGTCGCCGGGCACCATCAGTTTGCGGACCGGGTTGCCCTTGTCGTCCGTGAACTGCTTGAGGTTCTTGTTGGTCGTGTCGAGCGTGTAGACGTTCTGCGCCAGACCGCTGTCCATGCCCAGGTCGCCGTGGTAGCCGGTGATGAACAGCGCGGGGCGGTCCAGCGCCGGGAAGACCGAGTGCGGGCCGTTCACCGGGTCGATCGCCATCGTCGGGGTGAACAGTCCGGCGAAGCCGAGCTGGTCGCGCTTACCGTCCTTGCCCACCGCGTCCGGCACCTTGACGACGCCCTGCGAGGTGACGTTTCCGTCCAGCGGCAGGAACGGCACCGGGCCGCTGTAGGCGACGTTGCCCTGGCCGTCCCGGACCGTCACCACCATCGAGTAGCCGTGCGAGGTCAGATAGACCTTGTTGCCCGCCACGTTCAGCGGGTCGTTGACGTGGATGGTCCGCTTGTGGCTCTTGCCGTCCGGGCCGAAGTAGGTGACGTCGGCGGAGTAGCTGCGCGGCGTGCCCTTCTGCGGTCCCGAATCCTCGTACGTGGCGTGGAACGCGTTCAGCCTGAAGCCGAACGGGGCCATGTTGTCCGGGTCGAAGAAGGCGCCGTGCCTGAGGTCGTCGTACTGCGTCTGGTTGTTGGTGAAACCGCCGCCGGTGACGACCAGCTTGTTGCCGTCCGACTTGTACAGCGTGCCGATGGCGAACGCGATCAGCAGCCCGAACAGGGCGATGTGGAAGACCAGGTTCCCGGCCTCGCGCAGATAGCCCTTCTCGGCGGCGACCGATTCCTCGCCGGACGCCACCCGGAAGCGCCGGCCGCGCAGCGTGTCGCGGGCCGAGTCGAGCACGTCCTGCGGCGTGGCGTCGGTGCGCCAGGTCGCGTAGGCGGGCATCCGGTCCAGCTTGCGCGGGGCGCGCGGCGGCTGGGAGCGCAGCTGGCCGACGAACTGCCAGCTGCGCGGGATGATGCAGCCCGCCAGCGAGACGAACAGCAGGATGTAGATCGCGGAGAACCACACCGAGCTGTAGACGTGGAACAGCCCGAGCTTGGTGTAGATCGGGCCGAGCGTGGTGTGGTTCTTCAGGAAGTCCGAGACCTTGACCGGGTCGGTGCCCTCCTGCGGGACCAGCGAGCCGGGGATGGCCGCCAGCGACAGCAGGAACAGCAGGATCAGCGCGACCCGCATCGACGTCAACTGCCGCCAGAACCAGCGCAGCCAGCCGATGACGCCGAGCTTCGGCAGGTTCGGAGCGTCGCCGGTGGTGTCGCCGTCCTCACGCGGCGCGGTGCTCAGCGCCTCGGCGGCGCCGTCCGCACCGGTGCCGGTGCTGGTGTCCGTCGTGCTCATCAATCAGATCCCCACATTGAAGCCGGTGGCCCAGGTCTGCATCTGGGAGACGATCCGGTCCCAGGCCCCCGTCACCAGCAGCACACCGACCACCACCAGCATGCCGCCGCCGATCCGCATCACCCATGCGTAGTGCCGCTTGACGAACGCGAAGGCGCCGAGCGCCCGTCGGAACGCTATCGCGGCGACGATGAACGGCAGCCCGAGGCCGATGCAGTAGACGGCGGTGAGCAGGGCACCGCGGGCCGCGCTCGCCTGGTTGAAGGAGAGCGCCTGGACCGCGGCGAGCGTCGGTCCCAGGCAGGGCGTCCAGCCGAGCCCGAACAGCACACCGAGCACCGGCGCCCCGGCCAGCCCGATCGACGGACGCTTGTGCAGCCGGAACTCGCGCTGGAACAGGCCCGGCAGCAGGCCCATGAAGGCCACGCCGAGCAGGATGGTGAGCGCGCCGAGCACCATGGTGATGGTGCCCTTGTACTGCTGGAGGGTGTAGCCGAAGCCGCCGAACAGCGTGCCGCCGGAGACGAAGACGGCGGTGAAGCCCAGTACGAACAGCGAGGCCCCGGCGGCCATCCGGCCGCGCTTGGCGTTGCCCAGGTCGGCTCCGGAGACACCGGTCACATAGGAGAGGTAGCCGGGCACCAGCGGCAGTACGCACGGCGAGAAGAACGACGCCAGACCGCCGATGAGCGCCACCGGGACGGCCAGCAGCAGCGCCCCGGTCATCACCGTCTGGTTGGGCGCGTCGATGGCGGCGGCCAGGAACGTCACGTCACTTCTCCGCGACGATCGGGTCGAGCGCCTTGCGCAGCTGGTCGGTGGTGAGCGCGGTGAGCGCGCGTACCGCGATCTTCTGGTCGCGGTCGATGATCAGGGTGGTGGGGATGGACTGCGGGGGCAGGCTGCCGCGCGGGAACTTCACCAGCAGGTTGCCGTCCGGGTCGTAGAAGCTCGGGTACGTGATGCCGAAGCTGTGCTCGAAGCTCTTGGACTGGGCGGTGCTGTAGTCGCGGATGTTGATGCCGACGAACTGCACGCCCTTGGCGGCGGTGTCCTTGGCGACCTCGGCGAGGTTGGGGGCCTCGGCGCGGCACGGGTCGCACCACGATCCCCACACGTTCAGGACGACGACCTTGCCCTTGAACTGGGAGAGCGACAGCTGCTGGCCGTCGACCGTCGCGCCGGAGATGTCGGGGGCGGCGGGGCGCTCACCCTTGGGCAGGGTGGTGATCTGGCCGGTGCCCTGGACGAACTTGGTGTCCGACGAGCCCGAGGACGACCCCCCGGACACCGAACCGCATCCGGCCAGTGCCAGCACAAGAGCGGCTCCCGTGACCAGCGCGGCTACGGCGCGGCGGCGGGGGCCCGATTGCGGGAGGCGCGTCAGACTCATGTGAAAAGTTTCGCATGCGGCTCCCCCCGTCCTTTAGCACCCCCCACCATTCCCCTTCAACCCCCACCCCACCAGCAAGGACGCCCCGCCTCTAGCGAGCCGGACCGCACCTCAGCCGCCCCGGGGGCGCCGCCACCCGGCCGGTCGCGGAGCCCCCGCGAGGTCAGACGGACTGGGTGAAGGACTTCCAGCCCTCTTTCGGCTTTTCGCCGACGTTCAGCGACCGGAGCTTCGCCAGAAGCTTCGGGTCCTGCGCGTCAAGCCAGTTCACATACTGCTTGAACGACACCAACCGCACATCCGACCGCTTCTCGTCCGCGATCTGCTTGAACGCCTCCTCGACGGCGTCCATGTATATCCCGCCGTTCCACTGCTCGAAGTGGTTGCCGATGTAGAACGGCGCGCGGTTCGTCTCGTACGCCCGCTGGAAGCCCTGCACATACGCCTCGGTCGCCTGCTGGCGCCAGCCGGGGTAGTTGCGCGGGTCGCTCTTTGTGGCGTTCTGCGACTGGTTGTACAGCATGTTGAAGTCCATCGACAGGACCTCGAACTTCCGCCCGGGGAACGGTACCGCCTGCAACGGAAGGTCCCAGATGCCGTGCTTCTTCGTCGGCCATATCTGCAAACCACCGGGCGAGCTGGCGTCGTACCGGAAGCCGAGCTTCTTGGCGGTCGGCAGCCAGTTGTCCTGCCCGAGCAGACACGGCGTCCGGCCGCCGACCATCTCCTTGCGGTAGTCGAACGGCAGCGACTGCACATCGGTGAAGCCGGTGTTCGTCTTCCACTTGGTGACGAAGTCGACCGCCTGCTGGATCTCGCTCTCCCACTGCGCCGGAGTCCAGTGCGCGACCGAACCGTGGCCGTCGCAGAAGTGACCGTTGAAGTGGGTGCCTATCTCGTGCCCCTCAAGCCACGCCGCGCGCACCTGCTCAAGGGTCATCTTGATGTGCCTGTCGCTGAAGTACCCGATCGCCGAGGCGCCCACCGGGTTGTTCGGCGGCCGGTACAGGTGCTTCTTCGACTCCGGCAGGCAGTAGAGGCCGGACAGGAAGAAGGTCATCTTCGCGTTGTGGTCCTGCGCCAGCTTGCGGAAGCGCTGGAACAGCCCGTTGTCGAGTTCGCCCGCGCCGTCCCAGGAGAAGATGACGAACTGCGGGGGTGTCTGGCCGGGTTCCAGCCGCTCGACGGTCGGCTGGAACGGCTGCGGCCCGGTGTCGGAGGTCGAGCCGTCACCGATCGGCGTGCCGGCGGGCTGGCTCGGGTCGGCGGCGCCACCCGCCGGGCCGGCCGTGTTGGGTTTTGACGAGCCGCTGCCGTTGGAGCAACCGACGGCCGCGCCCATCGCGGCCCCCGCGGTCAAAGTGAGCAAGCCCCTTCGGGTCATCGAACGCATGCTGTTTCCCGCCGTCCGCGGTCGTGTTCCTACTGCCGTCGTCACATCGCTGTGGGCGCGCTATGTCCACGCACACGGGATAAGACGGCATGCTTCCACCCGCGGTTCCTGGCCAGTTGGCGGAAAATCACACCGCGGCCGGGTGACGGGAAACCGCCACCCGGCCGCTACACGTTCTTCAGGGAACCGCTACCGCTACGCCCCGAACCCCTTGGTGCCGCCCTTCGCCTTGGCACCCGCCAGCAGGTGCGCGGGCACCAGATCGCGGGCCGGCTCGCTGTAGCCCACCGAAACGATCTTGTCGCCGCGGTACGTGAAGCTGGTCAGACTCGCCAGCGTGCACTGCCTCTTGCGCGGGTCGTGCCACAGCCGCCGCCGCTCCGCGAAGCTGCGCACCACCCAGATCGGCAACTGGTGGCTGACGCACACCGCTTCGTGCCCGCGGGCCGCGTCCCGCGCCGCGCCGAGCGCCGCCATCATCCGTACGACCTGCTCGATGTACGGCTCACCCCAGCTGGGCTTGAAGGGGTTTGTCAGGTATTTCCAGTTTGCCGGTTTCTTCAGCGCGCCGTCGCCGACGCCGAAGGTCTTGCCCTGGAAGACGTTGGCCGCCTCGATCAGCCGCTCGTCGGTGGCGACGGCCAGCTCGTGGGCGGCGGCGATCGGCGCCGCGGTCTCCTGCGCCCGCTCCAGCGGTGACGCCACCACGTAGCGGATGTCGCGGTCCGCGAGGTGCTCGGCGACCCGGTCGGCCATCTTCCGGCCGAGCTCGGAGAGGTGGTACCCGGGCAGCCGCCCGTACAGCAGGCCCTCCGGGTTGTGCACCTCACCGTGCCGCATCAGGTGGACGACCGTGATGTCCTGGTTGTCGCTCACTGGGTGGCCTCCGCCGCTGCCGTTGCGGCGGCCGGAAGCGCCGCCGCGATGCGCTCGATCGCCGCGTCGTCGTGCGACGCGGAGACGAACCAGGACTCGAACGCCGACGGCGGCAGATAGACGCCCTGCGCCAGCATCGAGTGGAAGAACGCGGTGAACCGGAACGCCTCCTGCGCCCTGGCCTCGTCGTAGTTGGTCACCGGCCGCTCGGTGAAGAACACCGAGAACATGTTCCCCGCGGTCTGCACCCGGTGCGGCACGCCCGCCTTGTTCAGTGCCTCGCCGACCAGCTCGGCCACCTGGCCCGCCACCGCGTCCACCCGCTGGTACACCGCGTCGTCCAGCAGCCGCAGCTGCGCCAGGCCCGCCGCGGTCGCCACCGGGTTACCGGACAGCGTGCCCGCCTGGTAGACCGGCCCGGCCGGGGCGAGGTGCGCCATCACATCGGCCCGGCCGCCGAACGCCGCCGCCGGGAAGCCGCCGCCCATCACCTTGCCGAAGGTCATCAGGTCCGGAGTGACCCCGTCGATCCCGTACCAGCCCGCCTTGGAGACCCGGAAGCCGGTCATCACCTCGTCGGAGATGTACAACGCGCCATTGTTGCGGCACAGATCGGCCAAACCCTGGTTGAAGCCGGGCAGCGGCGGAACGACGCCCATGTTGCCCGGTGACGCCTCGGTGATCACACAGGCGATCTCGCCCGGGTGCGCCGCGAACGCCGCGCGGACAGCGTCCAGGTCGTTGTACGGCAGCACGATCGTCTCGCCCGCCTGGGCACCGGTCACGCCCGGGGTGTCCGGCAGGCCGAACGTCGCCACGCCCGAGCCCGCCGCGGCCAGCAGGGCGTCCACGTGCCCGTGGTAGCAGCCCGCGAACTTGATCACCTTCGCCCGGCCGGTGAACCCGCGGGCCAGCCGGATCGCCGACATCGTCGCCTCGGTGCCCGACGAGACCAGCCGCACCTGCTCGACCGGCGCCACCCGGGCCACGATCTCCTCGGCTAGCTCCACCTCGCCCTGACCGGGCGTGCCGAAGGACGTACCGCGCGCAACCGCGGCCTGCACGGCGTCGATCACGGCCGGGTGCGCGTGGCCGAGGATCATCGGACCCCACGAGCACACCAGGTCCACGTAGTCCCGGCCGTCGGCATCGGTGAGGTACGGACCGGAACCGGACACCATGAAACGGGGCGTACCGCCCACGGCCCGGAATGCGCGGACCGGAGAGTTCACGCCACCAGGCGTCACAGCGGCAGCCCGGTCGAAGAGGGTCTGCGAGACTGGTGCTTCGTACGCGTAGGGAATGCTCACATACACATGGTCTCAGAGGCTTGAACCGTTTCGCCGGGGCGGGCGTTTCATCATCAGGTCTCGACCTCGTATCTGAGACGATGATCGGGTTGCGCGGTTGGGCTTGCGAATGGTCGGGTAGTGAAATGCAGCCAGGTGGCGAACTGGGCGAGGGGACGGGCGACCGTGAACCCCAGCACGCCCGCCCCACCGGCAAACGGCGCCGACCCGCCGGAACGGGGCGCCAGCGAGCCGCGGAGGGTGGAAACAGGGGTGGCCGAGTGGGGGTGACCTACAAGTATTTCGGCGCGCCTGACGGCGCCACGGCGGCCCGGGTACCGATCTCCATGCGGCCCGAGGAGCTCGGTGGCGATGAGCTCGGCAATGGAATGTTCACCAAGGTCAAACCGGAAACGATGGCGGCGATGGTGCTCACCGGCATCGAGGGCATACCCCTGGCCAAGGTGCCGCCGCTGGAACTCGTGGTGCTTCACCCGGATTACGCCGTGGTGAAACTGCCCGTCAATGTCGTCGAACCGCTCCGCAAGGCAGGCGAGGAACAACTGGGCGCCGCCGCCTTCATCTGGTCCACCGTCCCGGACCGCCGTGGTCCGCGCGACGCCTTCGTGATCTACCAAATGCTCCACGAATGGCAGGACTTCGCCCAACGCTGCCACGAGACGGGGCATCAGATGTACTGCCTGGTCTGGCCGTAGGACCCGCCCCGGTCGGGGGGGCGGGTTCGGGCGCGCCTCGGTGGAGAGACCGTCCTCACGGCCCGCCGGTGTGGCAGGAACCGTGGTAGCGCTGGATCCAGTTGCCCTCGCCGATCCAGCCCTGAGCCGTCCGCATCATGCCGCTGACGATGACCGGCGGTTCGGGGGCGTAGAACACCTCGCTGGGCGAGTAGCGGGCGATGATGCTGTCGCGGTGCGGGGTGTCGAAGACCCGGACGTCGTCGCCGTTGCCGTCGGTCACCACGTACTTCCACGGGCAGAAGGTGCCGGTGGCCGCCGGGCTCGGGGCCACGCTGACCTGGGCGGGCGGCGACTGCGCCGCGGAGCTGCCGGAGTTCGAGGCGGCGGTGAGGGTGGCGCCCAGCGCGAAGCCGATGAACAGACCGACCGCCAGCCACAACCAGCCGGTGCGGCCCGGAGCCGAGGGGCGCCGCCGCCGTGGCCGCGGCGGATCGTCGCGCGCCGCGGCATCCGGCTCAGGACCGGGGGACGCGTCCGTGTCGAACGCCGTACCGCTTCTCTCCGCCATCGCGGCGGTCCATAACTGCCTTATCGACGCCGGATCTCCGCCCAGTGCGGCGCAGATCTTCTCCACCGTCGGCCAGGCGGGCACCGCCTGGCCGCGGAAGTAGCGCGAGAGCGTGGAGTCACTGATCGAGACGTCCCGTTCCACGGCCCGTAGCGTCCGGCCCGACAACTGGTGCATGGCGCGCAGGGCCTGGCCCAGCGCCTGGCGCGCCTGACGGTCCGAGTCGTCCGTCCGCGGCTGCTTCATAGCTGTCCCATGGCGTGCTTCACCTTGTCCCACCCCCGTTGTCCCCGCAGCTCACGAACCTAGTTCGTGCCGAAAAATCCCGTCAACGCCGTTCCGGGTTGCCTCACCATTCCTCTACCCGGAACCCTCATCAGCACGGCGTACGGCCGTTGCCCTCGCGCGGCCCGCCGTCGTCTTCGCCCGCGGGGGAGCCGAAGACGACGCGGGCCCGCGAGGGCGTTCCAGCAGGCACAGCGGTACGGGAGTTGGCGTGGGCGGTACGTCTCATGCCCGCAGGCCCGGCTACACCTCGTCGGCCGGTGACGGCAGTTGGCGCTCGCTGCCCAACGAGCCGACGTGCAGCGGCAGATGACGGGCACCCGCGTCGGTGGACGAGCGCGGCCAGCGAGGACAGCCGTCCGGCGAACCACCGAAGCACCCCTGGGGCCTGCCCGTTTCGTCCGGTGAACGGTCGCGGTACGCGCCAACTCCCCCCGAGTCGCGGACGGATCAGGGGTTCCGGTAGACCGTGCCGCAGCGGCGGCCCGGCCGCAGAGGTGCGCGCGGCGGGCAGCGGACGGCCGCGGGCAGCGCGGACGGTGCCGAACCGGATCGTGGACGTGGTGGCCACGATCGCCGCCAGCGGGGTCAGGCGGCTCAGGGCGGCGGCGCGCGGTGGTCGAGCCGCCGATTCAGCCGGGCCCAGTGAAACCGATCACGGCGTTACGCTGACCGCACGAAGGTCCGGACCGCATGAGGGAGACGCGCAGTATGAGCCGCCGCACCGCAGTAGTCACAGGAGCCAGCAGCGGCATCGGTGCCGCCACCGCCCGTCGGCTGGCCGCCTCCGGTTACCGGGTGGTACTCGCCGCGCGCCGTGCGGACCGCGTCGAGGGACTCGCCGCCGAACTGGTCAAGGAGGGCCGTGACGCGGTGGCGCAGGTGCTCGACGTGACCGACCGGGCGGCGGTCGAGGCGTTCGCGGCGGGGCTGGACCGCTGCGACGTACTGGTCAACAACGCGGGCGGTGCGCTCGGCGCCGACCGGATCGAGGCGGCGGACCCCGCGGACTGGCGCAGCATGTACGAGGTCAACGTGCTCGGGGTGCTGCACCTCACCCAGGCCCTGCTGCCCGCCCTGCGGGCCAGCGGCGACGGCACCATCGTGGTGCTGTCCTCGACCGCGGGCCTGGCCACCTACGAGGGCGGGGGCGGCTATGTCGCGGCCAAGCACGGTGCCCATGTGATCGCGGAGACGCTGCGCCTGGAACTGTGCGGCGAGCCGGTACGGGTGATCGAGATCGCCCCGGGCATGGTCAGGACCGAGGAGTTCGCGAAGAATCGTTTCGGGGGCGACGAGGAGAAGGCCGCGGCGGTCTACTCGGGGGTCGCCGAGCCGCTCACCGCCGAGGACGTCGCCGACACGGTGGACTGGGCGGTCACCCGCCCGTCGCACGTCAACATCGACCTGCTGGTGGTCCGGCCGCGGGCGCAGGCCTCCAACTACAAGGTGCACCGCGAGAACTGAGGCCCGACAGCCCCAACCGCCTTGTTCGGCGCTGTCGTTACCCATGCCCCGCGCCGTCGTTTCCCTTCACGTGCGTTCGCCGCGCGGGCCATCCAGCCCGCGCGGCCCGGCCCCAGAAGGAGAAGCGTCCTGCGCCTGCGTACCATCGCCAGCCTGTCCGCGACGGCGGCCCTCGCCTTGGGCGCCCTGGCCGCCGCGTCCCCCGCGTACGCGGCTGACCACGGCCCGACGCCCTACGAGGTCGTCAAGCACGGCGACCAGATCAGGATCTGCACCCGTGGCACGGTGTTCCGCGGTCTGGTGAGCCTGGGTTGCCGGGCGCCCTTCCACCATCTGGGGCCGCACACCACCTGGCACGATCTGCGGCAGGAGGATCCGGCGGTCGAGCCCATGCTGTGCAAGCCCGCCCTGGCGAACCGGGCGGTGGAACTGACCGAGGTCCACGCCCTCGGCTCCGGCGCGGCCTTCCAGTGCACCCCGGTCCCCCTCACCTGGCGGCCCTAGCAACCGGCCCGTCGGCGGTTCCCGGGACAGGTCCCCACGGCAACGACGGGTCGCGGCCCAGCCGTTGCCGCGTTCGGAAGGCCGATCGCTCACCGTGGCACAGAAGGCGGATGACGCACATGCGAGGCACGCGCGCCATCCGCACAGGGGGGCCGGGCACAACGAGCCGGTGGGCAGCCGCTATCCCTTCACGCAGATGACCTGCTTCAGCTTGGCCACGACCTCCACGAGGTCCCGCTGCTGGTCGATGACCTGATCGATCGGCTTGTACGCGCCGGGGATCTCGTCGATCACGCCGGAGTCCTTACGGCACTCCACACCGCGGGTCTGCTCGGCCAGGTCCTGCGTGGAGAACCGCTTCTTCGCCGCGTTGCGGCTCATCCGGCGGCCTGCGCCGTGCGAGGCCGAGTTGAAGGACGCCTCGTTGCCCAGGCCGCGCACGATGTAGGAACCGGTGCCCATGGAGCCGGGGATGATGCCGTAGTCCCCGTCGGCCGCCTTGATCGCGCCCTTGCGGGTGACGAGCAGCTCCACGCCCTCGTAGCGCTCCTCGCTGACGTAGTTGTGGTGGCAGGAGATCACCTCGTCGAAGGTCACGTTGGCCTTCTTGAACTCCCCGCGGATCACGTCCTGCGACAGCGCCATCATGATCGCGCGGTTGCGCTTCGCGTACTCCTGGGCCCAGAACAGATCGCGCCGGTAGGCGGCCATCTGCGGGGTGTCCGCGATGAACACCGCGAGGTCGCGGTCGACCAGGCCCTGGTTGTGCGGCAGCTTCTGGGCCTCGCCGATGTGGTACTCGGCCAGCTCCTTGCCGATGTTCCGTGACCCGGAGTGCAGCATGATCCACACGGCGTCGTCGGCGTCCAGGCACAGCTCCCAGAAGTGGTTGCCGGACCCCAGCGTTCCCATCTGCTTGGTGGCCCGCTCCTCGCGGAACCGGACCGCCTCCGCCAGCTGGCCGAACCCGGACCAGAACCCGTCCCAGTCCGCGGTGCGGAACCCGTGCAGCCGAAGCGGGTCCACCGGATCGCCGTGCATGCCGCGGCCCACCGGAATGGCCTGCTCGATCCTGGAACGCAGCCGGGAGAGGTCGCCGGGCAGGTCGTTGGCCGTCAGTGAGGTGCGTACCGCGCTCATCCCGCAGCCGATGTCGACGCCGACCGCGGCCGGGCAGACGGCGCCCTCCATGGCGATGACCGAGCCGACGGTCGCGCCCTTGCCGTAGTGCACGTCCGGCATCACCGCCAGGCCCTTGATCCACGGCAGCGTGGTGACGTTGCGCAGCTGCCGCATCGCCACGTCCTCCACGCCTGCCGGATCGGTCCACATGCGGATCGGCACCCGGACGCCGGGCACCTCGGTGTACGTCATCTCTCCCCCTGGGTTGGACTCACTGCTTTCAGTGTTGGACTTACCGGCTGAAAATAACGACAAACCGGGCAAAATCTAGCGCTTCTTAGTCAAAACAAGATTCGGGGGCGAAACAACCCAATCAACACCCGCGACCGGCGGCGCTGGCGATCTCTGCGGTAGACATTGTGTCCACGGGCCGCCCCACAGCGGCAACGCGTTTTCGAAAGGGGGCCAGGCCAGTGACGCCAAGGGGAGTGCCCGGCGAAGGGCTGACCGGCAACACGCCCAGGGCGCGCCGCACCGGAGCCATAGCGGGCGTCCTCTCGCTCACCGCCCTCGCCGCCCTCGTCGGCTGCTCCGGCCCCGGCGGCAACGGCAGCGCCACCGACAACTCCGGCCTCAGCAGTCGCAGCGACTCCGCGAGCGCCGCGCCGCCCGGCAAGTACCGCAACCTCCCGGAGCCCTGCGGCGCCGTGAGCTCCACCACGCTGCACCAGCTGCTGCCCAACTCACAGGACTACGACGGCCAGGCCACCCCCACGTTCGACACCGACCGCAGGGTCGGCTGCAAGTGGAGCGGCGCGGTCACCAGCGGCAACCGCTATCTGCACATCGACTTCGAGCGGGTGGTCAGCTACGACCCGGCCGTCAGCGACGAGGACAAGGCGGCGCAGGAGTACGAGCAGATGGCCGCCGCCGCCCACATCCCCGCCGAGTCGCCCACGCCCGGCGGCACCTCCGGCCAGAGCCCCGCGCCGAGCCAGCGACCGACCGCCGGCGCCAGCGCGACCCCCTCGCAGCCGTCGTCGAGCCCGTCCCCGTCCTCGGCGAGCGCCTCCGCGAGCACCGCGCCCGACACCGCGCCGCGCCGGGTCGGCGGCATCGGCGACGAGGCGTTCCTCAACGACGCGGTGATGACCCAGGGCTCCGGGGTGCACCGCGATGTGACGGTGGTGTTCCGCGCCGCCAACGTGCTGGTCACCATCGAGTTCTCGCAGTGGTCCACCAACGCGTCGGTGACCCCGCCGAGCGTCGACCTGCAACTCGGCGCGCACGGACTGGCGCAGGAACTGGCCAGGAAAATCGAGGAATAAGGCCCCACCGGACACCGGCGAGACGAATAGCACATTGAGTGCGTGGAAGGACAACGCGCCACGCCGAGCACGTATTGTGTCGGTTTACGGCTGCGGCCGGGACGGTCGCGCGTCACGCAACAACCGCCCCACGACGACAGAAGGACCCATGCACAGACCAGCTGCCCCGCACCTCGCCCGCCTGCTCGCGTGTGCCGCCGTGCCGGTGATGCTGCTCGCCGGCTGTTCCTCGGGCTCCGACTCAGGCGCCAAGAGCCAGCAGGGTCAGGCCGGATCGTCGTCCTCCGGTTCCTCCACGTCCACCGCCTCGCCCTCGCTCGCCCCGGCGAAGTACAAGACGCTGCCCGACCCCTGCAAGGCCATGTCGCAGGACACCGTCAACCACCTGGTGCAGAGCGCGAAGAACCCGAACGGCACGGCGGCCAACTCCAACGACCTCAAGGACCGCGGCGGCTGCTCCTGGAACGGTCTGGACGGCTACCAGTTCCGCTACCTGGACGACTCGTTCCAGCGGTTCGACTCGATCCCGAACGCGTCCGCCGACGACCAGGCCAAGTCCTCGTTCCAGCAGGCCGTGCAGACCACCACCGGCAAGGCGTCCAGCCCCAAGACCACGCAACTCAGCGGGCTCGGCGACAGCGCCACCCTGATCACCTGGGACGACAAGAAGGGCGACGACCCCTACCACAACGCGACGGTGGTGGCCCGGTCCGCCAACGTCGTGGTGGTGATCGACTTCAACGGCGCCGGCATGCAGGGTGATGACAAGCCCAAGGCCGACGAAATGGACAAGGACACCCAGCAGGCGGCCAAGGAAGCACTGGCCTCGCTGAAGTAACGGTTGAGTCCTCCCGCGCTCCGCGCCCGGCCCGTATGGCAGGCTGTGCCGCGCCAGTTGGCGAGCGCGGGAGGGCCGCGGGATGTCCGCGACACGGATGGACCGTAAGCACCGGTCGTCGGTCGGCGTCGTCGCCGCCGGGGCGATGGTCATCGCCGCGATCGGCTTCGCCGGTTCCTGCGCGGTGGTACGGGAGTTGCCGGCCGCCGCGACGATCGCGTTCAACGGTGCCGCGCCATGTGGGGGATTCGGGCTGTCCGTTGTCCACTCCGCAGCACCACCTCCCCGCCTGGCCACCCCAGCCGCAGTGGGCCCGCACGCTGTCGCGGCGCAGACCCGCTTCTCAGCCTGCCTCGCATGACGATCACCGGATGTGACCCCCACGCGGAGCGCGCCCCGGGAGGGCGACAACTTCCCGCTTCCGCGCGGACTCGTCCGTACCGGTCCACGCCGTCCCGTACGCATGTGCCAGGCTGTCGCCCGCAACAGACCGAACAGGGAGGGGTTCCCGAGTGGCCGCGCCACTGAAGGTCACACGCGCGCACCGAATACTCATCGGGGTAGTCGTCGCTGGTGCGCTGGTCATCGCCGGTATCGGCTTCGCCGGCTCTTACACGGCCGTGCGTGAGCTGGCCATCAGAAAGGGATTCGGCGAGTTCTCCTACTTCTTCCCGATCGGCATCGATGCGGGTATCTGTGTCCTGCTGGCTCTGGATCTGCTGCTGACCTGGATCCGCATGCCCTTCCCGCTGCTGCGGCAGACGGCGTGGTTGCTGACCATCGCGACCGTGGTGTTCAACGCCGCGGCGGCCTCCGACCCGCTGGGCATGGGGATGCACGCCGTCATCCCGGTGCTGTTCGTCGTCACCGTCGAGGCCGCCCGCCACGCTGTCGGGCGGATTGCCGACATCACCGCCGACAAGCACATGGAGGGCGTGCGCATCACGCGCTGGCTGCTGGCGCCGGTCCCGACGTTCCTGCTGTGGCGGCGGATGAAGCTGTGGGAGCTGCGCTCGTACGACCAGGTCATCAAGCTGGAGCAGGAGCGGCTCGTGTATCAGGCGCGGCTGCGGTCGCGGTTTGGGCGGAGTTGGCGGCGCAAGGCCCCGGTCGAGTCCCTGATGCCGCTGCGCCTCGCGCGGTACGGAGTGCCGCTGGCGGAGACCGCCCCCGCAGGCCTCGCGGCGGCGGGGATCGAGCCGCAGCTGCTGCCGGCCCAGCCCGCGGCGCCGGAGCTGGCGTCCAAGGCCGCCCCGGCCGAGGAGCCGGTCGTGGCTGCCGAGGAGGCGCCGAGCCAGTGGTTCGCCACGCCTCAGCATGTGCAGTACAGGGGCGACTACGACCCGAACTACGTGCCGTCCACGTACGTACCCGTGCGGGAGCACCAGCCCCGGTACGACGAGCAGCCGCAGCAGATCCCGGTGCCGGAGCCACGCGCGACGGAGCCCGAGCCGGTGCCAGCCCAGGCTCAGGCACCGGAGCCGCAGCTCCAGGTGCCGAACGGGGCGGGCGGTGTGCGGCCGTTGGGCAAGCGCGCGCAGGAGGGGGCGCCGTCGAAGGAGGATCTGTACCAGGTGTTCCGGCGCTCGATAGAGGAGGGCATGCCGACGCCGGGCGCCTTCGCCGCGAACGTCGAGGCCGAGTACGGGTTGCGCCTCCAGTCTCGCGAGCTGAACCAGTACATGGACCAGTTCACCGCCCGTTTCAACGACGAGCTGATGGAAGACCACATCGCGTAGGGCCAACAGCTGTGTCTGGTTGCGGTGGTTCCACACCGCCGGGCCGGAGCCCGGCGGTGTGGAACGGGCTGGAAACCGCTTGCCCGGGAACCACCGCCAGGGTCAACCCCCTAGCTGGCCGCCAGCAGTTCCCGAACCCGGTCGGCGCCGACCGCCAGCAGCAGGGTGGGCAGGCGCGGACCCGTGTCCCGGCCCACCAGCAGCTTGTACAGCAGGGCGAAGAACTGCCGCTGCGCGGCCTTCAGTTCCGGCGTCGGCTTGGCGTCCGCGGCCAGCCCGGCCTGCAGCTTGGGCACCGCGTAGACCAGCGTGGTCAGGCCGTCCAGCGACCAGTGCTCGTCCAGGCCGTCCACCAGCAGCTTGAGCGCCTCGCGGTCCGCGTCGCCGAGCGTGGCGAGGGTCTCGCGGTCCGGCTCGGTGCGCACCCGGGTGCGCTGCTCCTCGTCCACGTGCGTGGACACCCAGGACTCCGCCTTGTCCAGCCGCGGACGCGTCTCGTCCAGCGAGGAGATGGGGTCCTCGATGGTGAAGTCGCGCAGGATCCGCAGGGTCTGCTCCTCGTGTCCGGTGGTGATGTCGACCACCGAGGCGAGCGTCCGGAACGGCAACTTCCGCGGCGTGGTGGGCAGTTCACCGGCGGCGGTACGGGCGGCCCTGGAGTGGACCGCGATGTCCACCGGCGCGGCGGTGTCCGACTCGATCTTGCGCTCCAGCGCGTCCCACTCGTCGTAGGTGCGGCTGATCTCCTGGTCGAAGGAGATGTTGAAGGCCTGCTTGGGCTGGCGGCGGGCGTACAGCCAGCGCAGCAGCTGCGGCTCCATGATGCGCAGCGCGTCGCCCGCGGTGGGCACGCCGCCCTTGGAGCTGGACATCTTCGCCATGCCGCTGATGCCGACGAAGGAGTACGGCAGGTACACCGGCGGCAGCCCGTCGAACACCTCGCGCACCAGTTGGCCGCCGACGGTGAACGAGGAGCCCGGCGAGGAGTGGTCGACGCCACCGGACTCGAAGGTCACGCCCTCGTACGCCCAGCGCATCGGCCAGTCGACCTTCCACACCAGCTTGCCCTGGTCGTGGCTGTCCAGCCGGAACGACTCGCGGTGCCCGCAGGCCGTGCAGGTGTAGGAGATCTCGGTGGTCTCGTCGTCGTACGAGGTGACCTGGGTCAGATCGCGCCCGCACGCCCCGCAGTACGGCTTGTACGGGTAGTAGGCGGTGCCCGCGCCGCCCTCGTCGTCCTCGGCGGCGCCCTCCGAGCCCTCGTCGGTCTTGGCCTTCTTGGTGCGGTACCGGCCGAGCACCGCGTCGATCCGCTGCCGCTCGCGCATGGCGTGCAGGATCTGCTCGCGGTAGGCGCCCGAGGTGTACATCTCGGTCTGGCTGATCTCCCGGACCTCGACGCCCAGTTCCCGCAGCGCGGCCCTGAAGGGCGCCTTGAAGTGGTCGGACCAGCTGGCGTGCTCGCCGGTCGGGTCCGGGACGGAGGTCAGCGGACGGCCGATGTGCTCGGCGAAGGACTCCGGCTGCCCGGCCGGGACCTTGCGCAGCCGGTCGTAGTCGTCCCAGGACAGGATGTGCTCGCAGTCGATGCCACGCCGCTTGATCTCGTCGGCGACCAGGTGCGGGACCATGATCTCGCGCAGGTTGCCCAGGTGGATCGGGCCCGACGGGCTGATGCCGGAGGCGCAGACGATCTTTTTACCCGGAGCCCGCCGCTCGGCTTCCGCGATGACGTCGTCCGCAGCGCGGGCGACCCAGTCGGCTTCGGTGCTCTGAGCCACTGTCTCTGCTTCCTTCCGGTTGATCGGCAACCATCCTGCTGGGGAACGAGCCCTTACCGGCCACACGTCCCCAGTAGATTGTCCCATCCCTCGGGAGGCGCCCTTCGCCATGGGAGCCATGGGATACTCAGACACGATTCGAACCGTGTCACCTATACAAGGAACGGCATCCATCCCATGGCTTCGGTCCCTTCCCTCTCCGCCACGATCCAGCAGCGCGTCTCCGCGGCCCTCGCCGCCGCGGTGCCGTCGGCCGCCGACGCCGATCCGCTGCTGCGACGTAGCGACCGGGCGGACTTCCAGGCCAACGGGGTGCTGGGACTGGCCAAGCGGAACAAGGCCAACCCGCGCGAACTGGCAGCCCAGGTCGTCGAGCACCTGCCCGCCGACGACATGCTGGCCGGGATCGAGGTGTCGGGCCCCGGCTTCCTGAACCTCACCGTCACCGACACGGCGATCATCAACACGCTTGCCGCACGCGCCGACGACGACCGGCTCGGTGTCCCGCACGCCGAGCGGCCCGGCCGCACCGTGATCGACTACTCGCAGCCCAACGTGGCGAAGGAGATGCACGTCGGCCATCTGCGCTCCACGGTGATCGGCGACGCGATCGTGCGGATCCTGGAGTTCGCGGGCGAGACGGTGATCCGGCGCCACCACATCGGCGACTGGGGCACCCAGTTCGGCATGCTCATCCAGTACCTGATCGAGCACCCGCACGAGCTGGACCACCCGTCCGACGGTGACAGCGGCGAGAACGCGATGTCCCGGCTCAACCGGCTGTACAAGGCGTCGCGGGCACTGTTCGACTCCGACGAGGAGTTCAAGGACCGGTCCCGGCGCCGGGTGGTCGACCTCCAGGCGGGGGACGAGCAGACGCTCGCCCTGTGGCACAAGATCGTCGACGAGTCGAAGATCTACTTCTACTCGGTCTACGACAAGCTGGCCGTCGAGATGCGCGACGAGGACATCGTCGGCGAGAGCGCGTACAACGACATGCTGGCCGAGACCTGCAAGCTGCTGGAGGACTCCGGCGTCGCGGTCGAGTCCAACGGCGCGCTGTGCGTGTTCTTCGACGACATCAAGGCCAAGGACGGCACACCGGTGCCGCTGATCGTCCGCAAGGCCGACGGCGGTTACGGCTACGCGGCCAGCGACCTGTCCGCGATCCGCGACCGCACCGGCAACCTGCACGCCGACACCCTGCTGTACGTGGTCGACGCGCGGCAGGCCCTGCACTTCAAGATGGTCTTCGAGACCGCCCGCCGGGCGGGCTGGCTGACCGACGAGGTCACCGCGAAGCACCTGCCGTTCGGCACGGTGCTGGGCAAGGACGGCAAGCCGTTCAAGACCCGTGAGGGCGAGACCGTGCGGCTGGTCGACCTACTGGACGAGGCGGTGGACCGGGCACGCGCGGTCATCGCGGACAAGAGCAAGGACCTGACGCCCGAGGAGATCGGCGAGCGGGCGGCGCAGGTCGGCATCGGCGCCGTGAAGTACGCCGACCTGTCCACCTCGCTCACCCGGGACTACACCTTCGACCTGGACCGGATGGTCTCGCTCAACGGCGACACCAGCGTGTACCTGCAGTACGCCTACGCGCGGATCCGCTCCATCATCCGCAAGGCGGGCGACGTCCGCCCGGTACCGCACCCGGAGCTGCCGCTGGCCCCGGCCGAGCGCCAACTCGGCCTGGCGCTCGACGAGTTCGCCGAGACGCTGGCGTCGGTACGGGAGACCTACGAGCCGCACAAGCTGGCCTCGTACCTGTACGGGCTGTCGTCCGCGTACACCGCGTTCTACGAGCACTGCCCGGTGCTCAAGGCCGAGGGCGGCCAGGCGATGGTGGAGAACCGGCTGTTCCTGTGCGACCTGACCGCCCGCACCCTGCGGCAGGGCATGGAACTGCTGGGCATCCAGACGCCCGAGCGCCTCTGAACGCTTCCACGCGCCCCGTTGCGGCTGTCCCGGCATACTGCTGCCGGGGCAGCCGTTCTGTCGTTATGTCCTGGAGGCGAGGTCCCGTGGTCTAGAAGGACGAGGCAGGCAGCAGAAGCGACATGACGGCTGCCCCGGAACGCCTCCTCGACGTGGCCGAATCGGTGTTCCAGAACTTTCCCCCGGCTACCGCCCCGAGATCCTCGGTGGGCAGCTGGTCGTGACGCCGCGCGCCGACATTCCGCACGCGGCGTCGCTCACCGACGTGATGATGCGGCTTCTGACCGCGAACCTGCACCGGGGCGAAACCCGCGTCGTCCAAGCGATCGGCATCTGGCTACCGACAGGTGAGGAGGACTACGCGATCCCGGACCTGGCGATCGTGGACGCGGACCACCAGGACCATGTGGTCCAGTACAACTGCGTGGAACCCGCTGTCTGCCGCCTCGCCCTGGAGGTCACCTCGTCCAACTGGCGCACCGATCTCTACACCAAGCCCGATCTGTACGCGGTGGCCGGACCGTGTACGTAATCGCCGACCGCAAGCACAACGAGGTCGTCGTGCTCAGCGACCCCCTCAACGGTGAGTACCGCTCCCGCGCGGTCTACCGGAAGGGCCAGACCTTCACCCTGCCCGAGTCCATCGGGGCCAAGGTCGAGATGGACGTGGATTCCCTCCTCCTCACCTGAACCCGCCCACCCTCTCGAACTCACACCAAACGATCTTTCCGGGCACCCGCTCCCCCACGCCCCACTTGTCGGCGAGGGCGTCCACCAGCCGCAGCCCCCGGCCGGATTCGGCCTCGGCTGTCGTGTCGGGGATACGTGGTTCGCCGTCGCCGCTGTCGTGCAGCTCCACGCGTAGTACGCCGTCCCCGGACAGCTCCAGCGAGACCTGGTAACCGCGCCCCGGCGGGACGCCGTGCAGCAGCGCGTTGGTGGCCAACTCGGTTACGCACAGCAGGATGTCGTCCGTGCGCGACACGATGTGCCAGTGCCGCAGAGCCCGCCGCGCGAACTCCCGTGCGGCTGGCACGGATCGGCGCGTACGTGGGTAGAAGTGCCTGCTGAAGCACGACTGTTGAGGGCTGTCGCTCATGCGACAGATGGTTACGTCGAGCCGCGAAGCGGAACCAGTGCGTCAGCCCGTACGGATCTTCCGTACGGGTTTGTTCGAGGTGACGTACGGGTGGGGGTGGGGAGTTGGTCGGGCATGAAGCCCATGAAGAACGCCACTCCGGAACGGCTGGTCGGCGCCCAGGTGGCGCTGTTCCGCAGGTGGGCGAGGCTGACGCAACGCGAACTCGCCGAACGGCTAGGTGTCCATGAGGAGACCATCGCCTCCATCGAGCAGGGGCGCCGCCCGCTGAAGCTCGATCTCGCCGAGCAGTTGGACGAACTGTTGGAGACCAAGGGTGCGTTGGAGGTGGCAGTACGGAATCTGCCGGAGCGGGCGAAGTACCCGGTGTGGGCTGAGGCGTTCATCGACCATGAGCGGGAGGCGATCGCCATCTCCTCGTACGAGAACCAGTTGATCCCGGGTCTGCTCCAAACTGAGGCATACGCACGCGCAGTCTTCCGCAGCCGGGTCCCCCTCCTCTGCGAAGAGAAGGTCGAACGTCGCGTTGCCACTCGCATGGAGCGGCAGGACATCCTGCACCGCAAGGTCCCGCCAACAGCCAGTTTCATCCTCTCCGAGGCCGTCCTCATGGACCGCTTGGGCGGCAAGGAGGTGTACAGGGACCAACTGAGTTGCCTGCGCGAATGCGCAGACTTGCCCGGCCTCACGCTCCAGATCATGCCGTTCGGCAGGGAGACGCACGCCGGGCTGGCCGGTCCCTTCGTTCTGCTAGAGACCCCCGAACACGCCCTGCTCGCCTACGTCGAGACTCAGCGTGGCAGCCAGCTCATCTCTGACCCAGATGAGGTGAGTGTCCTCGCCCAGAAGTATGCGATGCTGCGAACACAGGCCCTCAACCCAGAGGAAGCCAAGGGCCTGTTGGGCCGGCTGCTAGGAGAGCGATGAACGCCGCACTGGAATGGTTCAAGTCCAGCTACAGCAGCGAAGAAGGCGGCAACTGCATCGAAATCGCCGCCCACCCCGCCGCCGTGCACGTTCGGGACTCCAAGGATCCGGAGGGTCCCACCCTCACCTTCAGCCCCGCCGCCTGGGCGGACTTCGCCGCCTTCGCCGCCGCGCGGGTGGCGGACTGACCTGCGCCGTCGGGCATATCACCCGCGCGTTCCGCGTGCGGAGCGCGCGGAGGCGTGTGAAGAAAACGTACCGACCCTGTACCTGATCACGTAAGAACGCCCGACAAGGGCGGTTGGCGCGGTCACCTCCCAGGTCAGACGTGCTGTGCGTGGCCTATGGTTCTCGTTACCGCTTTCCCGGGGGTCCTCAGGAACTTCTCAGGCCGTTGGGATACCGTCCGGTAACTCCGGGGCCCGCTTTGTCCGTTTGATCGCCGCGTTGCGCAACTGGGCAACCAATGCCCCGGTGCAACCGTCTTCTTTTCGTCGTTGGTGCAGACGAGGGTGTGAGTATGACAGGCAGCCGTGGGGCAAGGACCGGGGGACGGGCTGGGCGCGCGGCGCAGAGCAGAGGCCGTGGACGCGCGGCGGCGCAAGGCCGCGGACGCAAGGGCAGGCGCAATCCCAAACGGATGTTCGCCGTGGTCAGCATCTCGGTGGCGGTGCTGCTGGTGGCGGGCATCGGCGCGCTGTACCTCAAGCTCGACGGCAACATCACCACGTTCGACGCCAACGGCCTGAGCAAGGACCGGCCGTCCGACACCGCGGGCCAGAACGTGCTGATGATCGGCTCCGACAGCCGCGCCGGCGGCAACAGCGCACTGGGCGGCGCGGCCGGGCAGGACGTCGCCCACTCGGACACCACGATCCTGCTGCACGTCTACGCCGACCACAAACACGCGGTCGGCATCTCCATACCCCGCGACTCGCTGGTGGACATCCCGCCCTGCCTGCTGCCCGGCGGCAAGTGGTCCGCGGAGCAGCCAAGCGCGATGTTCAACTCCGCCTTCTCCATGGGCGACTCACCGTCCGGCAACCCGGCCTGCACCCAGAACACGGTGGAGAAGCTCACCGGAATCCGGGTGGACCACACGATGGTGGTCGACTTCAAGGGCTTCTCCGCGATGACCTCCGCGGTCGGTGGCGTGCAGGTCTGCATGCCGAACAACGTCTACCAGGGCGACCTCAACCCCAACCTGGGCTACAAGGGCAAGCTGATCTTCCCCAAGGGCCTGCAGACCGTCCAGGGACAGCAGGCGCTGAACTACGTACGGCTGCGGCACGGCGTCGGCGACGGCTCGGACATCGGCCGGATGAAGCGCCAACAGGCCTTCCTGTCCTCCCTGATGAAGAAGGTGCAGGGCGAGGGGTTCAGCCCGACGACGCTGCTGCCGCTGGCCGACGCGGCGACCAAGTCCCTCACCGTGGACCCGGGACTCGGCTCGGCCGACAAGCTGCTGTCGTTCGCGATGTCCATGAAGGGCATCGACCTTCACAACATCAAGTTCATCACCGCTCCCTGGCGTTACCAGGGCGAGCGGGTCGCCCTGGTCCACCCGGACGTGGACGCGCTGTGGGCCGAGTTGAAGGCGGACCGGACCCTCGACGGGCAGGACGCCAGCGGCGGCAAGAAGCCCGCGGCGGCCACCTCGCCGTCCGCCACCCCCGTCTCCGACGTCACCGGCACCGGAATCGTGGTGGCCGTCTACAACGGCACCCTCGACCACGGGCTGGCCGCCAAGGCCGCGCAGAAGCTGCGGGACGACAACTTCACCGTGACCGGCACCGCCACCGCCACCTCCCAGCAGCACCCCACGACCATCATCGAGTACGGCGCCGCGCATCTACAGGGCGCGCAGACGCTGGCCAAGCTGTTCCCGGGCGCGAAGCTGGAGCAGACCGCGACCTCCGGCATCAACCTGGTGCTGGGCCAGGACTACGCGGCGACCGCCGCCTCGGGCACATCAAACGCGTCCTCCCCGACCCCGAGCGCGCTTTCGTCCCAGGAAGCCAGCCAGGCCCGCTCGGCGGACGACAACCCGTGCGCCAACCTGTCCTACGGGTGAGCAACTTGCCTGCTGGTGAGGCAACTGCCTGAGCCGCGGGGCAACTTGAACTCCGCTTGGTCTCCGCCGCGACGACGATCAACCACGACGGTCGTCCGGCGGGTGCCGAGCGGGCCTCAACCCAGGAGCTCAGGCACCGCCGCTGGCCAGCCGGGACCTCCGGCACACCGCCAGGGCGGCGCCGTACGCCGCGAGTACCACCAGCAGGCACGGGTAGTACGCCAGCGGCAACGCCCCCAGCCCCAGCGCCGCGCCCAGCGGCGAAAGCGGCAGCAGCAGGCCGATGGCGGCGAGTGAGCCGGTTGCCCATCGCAGAGCGCTGGGTACCGGTCCGCGCGCGGTGCGCAGGAGCAGCATCACCAGCGCCTGGGTGATCAGGTTCTCGGTGAACCACCCGGCGTGGAAGGCCGCCTGGCCGCTGGTGAACACCGCGAGCACAGCGAAGGTCGCCAGGTCCGCAGCGGCGTTGACCAGCCCGAAGACGGTGATGTAGCGGCTGAAGGCGTAGGGCCGCAGCACCGCGGGGCGGCGGCTGTCCGCCGCGTCCGGCCGGTCGTAGGCGAAGGCCAGTTGGGAAACGTCGAAGCAGAGGTTCTGCACCAGCACCTGCGCCGGAAGCATCGGCAGGAACGGCAGCAGAACGCCCGCGGCCAGCATGGAGATCACGTTGCCGACGTTGGAGGAGACCGCGATCCGCAGATAGGTGGCGATGTTGCCGGTGCTGCGCCGCCCGGCGGCCACCGCGGCGTCGATCACGGTCAGGTCCTTGTCGGCCAGCACCACGTCGGCGGCCTCGCGGGTGACGTCCACGGCGTCGCGCGGGCACAGAGCGACATCCGCGGCATGCATCGCGGGCACGTCGTTGACGCCGTCGCCGAGGAACCCCACGGTGTGGCCGCCGCGCCGCAGCGCGCGCACCACGCGCGCCTTGTGCGCGGGGGTGCAGCGGGCGAACACCGCCGTACCGGCGGCGAGTTGGGCCAGCCGTGCGTCGTCCAGGCCGTCGATCCGGTCGCCGGTGACGATCTCGCCGGGCGCCAGCCCCAGCTCGGCGCAGACCCGGGCGGCGGTTCCGGGATGGTCCCCGGTGAGCACCTTGACGGCCACCCCGCGCCGGGCCAGCGCCGCCAGGGCGTCGTCGGCGGTGGCGGCGAGTTCGTCGCGCAGCCCGACGATGCCCAGCAGCGTCAGACCGCGCTCGTCGGCCCGGGTGTACGGGCGGGTGCGGGCCGGGCGGTCGGCCAGCGCGACGGCCAGCAGCCGCAGGCCGTCCGCGGCCCGCCGCTCGGCCAGCCGCAGCACCCGTGCGCGGGTCTCGTCGTCGATCGCGCACCGGTCCAGCACGTCCTCGACCGCGCCCTTGACCACCAGGGTGTGCACGCCGCGCCGGTCGGGCCGCGCCACGACCGCGGTGACCAGACGGCGGACGGGGTCGAACGGGATCACGTCGACGCCGTTGACATCGGTGAAGGCCGCACGCGCGACCGCCGGGCCGCGGACGGCCGACAAGGCGGGCTCTCGCCGCGCGGGCGCGGAAGCGAGCCAGTCATGGCTGTCCGCCGCGGCGTCGCCTTCGGTCTCGGCCGCCGCGAGGATCGCCTCGTCCAGGGCGTCGGGGGCCGGGACGTCGGCCAGTTGGATCGTCCACAGGCTGTTGACGGCCGCCCAGTGCAGTACCGCCGGATCGGTGCGGCCCTCCGCGTCCAGGTAGCAGCCGACGGCGAGCTGGTCCCGGGTCAGGGTGCCGGTCTTGTCCACGCACAGCACGTCGACCGCGCCCAAGTCGTGCAGCGCGGGCAGCCGTTTGACGATCACGCCGACCCGCCGCGCCAACTCGGCCGCGCCGCGCGCCAGGGCGGTGGTGACGATGACCGGCAGCATCTCGGGGGTGAGACCCACCGCGACCGCCACCGCGAACGGCAGCGTCTCCAGGCCGCGCCCGCGCAGCACCGCGTTGGCCAGCAGCACCAGCGGCGCGGTCAGCAGCATGAAGCGGATCAGCGTCCAGGAGATCCCGTTCACCGACCGGTCGAACGCCCCGGTACGGCGTCCCGCCAGCCCCCGGTGGGCGCTGGCGAAGTGGGTGTCGGGGCCGGTCGCGGTCACCACGGCGGTGGCCGTGCCCGCGGTCACGCTGCTGCCCGCGAAGCACAGGTGCGGCTGGTCGAACAACGGCCGCGCCAGCTCCGCCGGGGCGTCCGGCACCCGCTTGGACACCGGCGCCGACTCCCCGGTGAGCGCCGCCTGGTGCACGGTCAGCCCGTCGGCGCGCAGCAGCCGCACGTCGGCCGGGACCATGTCGCCCGGGCCAAGCCGCACCACGTCGCCCGGCACCAGTTCCTCGACCGGGATCTCCCGTACCAGCGGCGCCGACTCCTCGGCGGCCCGCCGCTGCACCGTCGCGGTGGTGGCGACCAGGTCCCGCAAGGAGGCCGCCGACCGGTCGGCGCGGTACTCCCCCGCCGACCGCAGCACACAGCTCACCGCCACCAGCACCGCTATCACGCAGGCGGTGCTCCACGAGGTGGCGACCGCCGAGATCACCCCGAGCCCGAGCAGCACGGCGGTGAACGGATCGCGCAGCGTACCCAGCAGCCGCCACGCCCAGGCGGCCGGTCGCCGCGGCAGCACCGCGTTCTCCCCGTACCGCTCAAGCCGTCGCTGGGCCTCGTCCTCGACCAGGCCGCGCGGACCGGCGTCCAGCCGCCGCAGCACTTCGAGCGGGGTGAGACCGGCCCCGGACACCCCGGTCGGCACATGGTCAAAGGCGCGTTCGGTCCCCGCCGGGACGGCGGCGCTACGCGCCGAGGCCACGAAGGCCCTCCCGGCGCCCGGAACCCCGTCCGGCGCCGCGGTCGGCCAACTGCCCCACCATCAGGCGCACGATGGTCACCACGTCCGGGTCGTCCACCAGGTACACCTGCCGACGCCCCTCGCGCCGGGAGCGCACCAGACCCGCCAGCTTCAACTTGGCCAGATGCTGGCTCACCGCGGGCAGCGCACCGCCGACCCGTTCGGCGAGACCGGTCACGTCGCACTCGCCCTGCGCCAGCACCCAGACGATGTGCAGCCGCGCGGGAGAGGCCAGCAGCCCGAACGCCGCGGCGGCCTCCTGGAGCACATCGGCCGGCGGATCGGCGGGCGGTTCCTGGGAAGCCGGGACCAGACGGCTGGGCGGCTCGCGGAAACCCGCGCCTTCTGCGGCCACCGGTCGCCCTCCCGTCCACCGTCCTGCAAGCCCGGCGGTCCAGTCTACGCGCCGGGCCGATTTACGGACGTACGGCGGGACAGCCCCGGCAGCGCATCGGTGAGGCCGCGGATCTGCTCGTCCAGACAGGCCGACCGGATCCGTGTGGCCACCTCGACCGCCTGCTCACCGGCCTCGTACGCGCCCTGGGGATCGCCCAGCCGCAGCCGCGCGGTGGCGGTCCTGGCCAGCACGAAGCCGCGGGTGCGCACCAGCACCGGGCGCAGCGTCTCGGCGGCCAGGTCGAAGGAGGTGACCGCCTGCTGGTGGTCGCCCAGGTCGAGGTGGCAGCTGCCCGCCTGGGCGTGGATGTCGCCCTCCTCGATCCGCGGCAGCCAGTGCGGCTCGTCGCCGCCACGGCCGCGGATGCACAGTTCGGCGGCGAGCCCCAGCGCGCGCAACGCCTCCCGGCGGCGGCCCAGTTTGGCGTGACCGCGCGCCTCCCAGCCCAGCAGCACCGCCTGCAGCGCGGGCGCGTCAAGGGACCGGGTGCGCTCCTGGCCGGCACGCACCGCGTCCACCATCACCTGCGGCCGGTCGACCCGGTAGGCGCTGACCGCCAGGTGCACCAGCAGCGACGCGCCGACCCGGGCGTCACCGGAGGCGTGCGCGGTGCGCAGCCCGGCGAGCAGCAGCCGCTGCACCCCGGCGGCCGGGCGCCCGGAGTCCAACTGGTACCAGGCCGCCTGCCCGGCCGCGTCGGCGGCGAGCGCGGCGAGCCGCCGACCGGTCGCCTCGTCGTAGCGGCTACCGCGCAACAGGCCGACGATCACCGCGAGATGGGCGGACCCGGCCTGCGCCAGCGAGCCGCCGCCGTGTTCGAGGTCCATCCGGCGCAGCAGGTCGGTGGTGGCCTGGAGCTGGTCGATCAGTTCGGGGGGCACGTCCGCGCCGGTGCGGTGCGGCCGGGCCAGCCCGTACGGCGGTGCGGTGGCCCAGGTCTGGGCGTACGCCGACAGGTCCGGCAGCCGGGTGGCGGTCGTACCGCCGGTGCCGCCGGCGGTGAGCGCGGCGGTGGCCTCGGCGAGCGCGGCGACGGCGTGCTCGGCGGTCCACGGCGCGTCCGGCTCCGGCCTGCGCACCTGCGCGGGCAGCGCGATGGCGGGGGACGGGGTGGGGGCGCTGCGCGGCACCGGCCGCCGCCTGGGAACCCGGACCAGATCGGCCGGGACGGCGAGCCCGTCGAGGAAGTCCACGATGCGGTCGATGCTGGTCAGCCGTCGGGCACCGGACTCCAGCATGGACAGGAAACCCTGGCTGAGACCGGTCAGTTGGGCCACGTCCTCCTGCCGGATCGAACCGCGCTGCCGCACCAGCCGGCTGACCTGCCCGAAGTTCCAGGCGGCCAGCGCCTCCCGAACCTCCGGGTCGGCCCAGACCCGCACCGGCACCCGGGGGGCGTCGTCGGCGGGCGGCAGCGCGGCGCGGGTACAAGCGCCGCACAGCTCATCGGTGTTGTACGAACTGAGCAGGCAACCGCACCGAGCGCACCGGCGGCCGACGGATGGTGCCTCGGCGGCCAGGGCGGGCGGCTTCGCCGTCGTCGTCATCGGGGTGCGCACCTCCAGCCGGGGTCCGCTCGACGTCAGTCACGCGCTTCACCCGTCGAACGTCCTTACAACTTCCGTACTGTAAGGGTGAGTTGACGGTAGTCGTTAACGGGGTGGCCGGATATAGGCCTCAGCGAGCCGGACGGCCGGTTGAAAACGCGTACACACGCGCGACCGCAAAAGGACGGGCGGGTGCGAAAGGACCGGTCTCAACCGGTGACTTCCCGCACCCGCCCACCACGAGCAACCGGAAACGAGCCGTCAGACGCCCCGCAGCCGCACGGCGACCTCGGTCGCCCAGTAGGTGAGGATCATCCCGGCCCCGGCGCGCCGAACGCCCAGCAGCGTCTCCATGATCGCCGCGTCGCGGTCGATCCACCCGTTGGCCGCGGCGGCCTCCACCATCGAGTACTCACCGGAGATCTGGTACGCGGCCACCGGAACGTCCACCGCGTCGGCGACCTGTCGCAGAATGTCCAGATACGGCAGGGCGGGCTTCACCATCACCATGTCGGCGCCCTCGGCAAGGTCCAGCGCCAACTCCCGCATGGCCTCCCGCGCATTGGCCGGATCCTGCTGGTACGTCTTGCGGTCTCCCCTGAGCGAGGAGTTCACCGCCTCGCGGAACGGACCGTAGAACGCCGAGGCGTACTTGGCGGTGTAGGCCAGTACCGACACGTCCTGGTGGCCCGCCGCGTCCAGCGCCTCACGGATCACCCGGACCTGGCCGTCCATCATGCCGCTCGGGCCGACCACGTGCACACCCGCGTCCGCCTGCACCCGCGCCATCTCGGCGTAGCGCTCCAGCGTGGCGTCGTTGTCCACCCGGCCCTCGGAGTCCAGCACTCCGCAGTGGCCGTGGTCGGTGTACTCGTCCAGGCACAGGTCGGACATGACCACGAGATCGTCGCCGACCTCCGCCCTCACGTCGCGGATGGCCTTCTGCAGGATGCCGTCCGGGTCGGTGCCCTGGCTGCCGACGGCGTCCTTCACCAGCGGCAGGCCGAACAGCATGATCCCGCCGACGCCCGCGGCGACCGCCTCGGCCGCCGCCTTGCGCAGCGTGTCCCGGGTGTGCTGGACGACGCCCGGCATCGCGTTGATCGGCGTCGGCTCGCTGATGCCCTCCCGGACGAACGCCGGAAGGATCAGATCGGCCGGATGCAGCCGGGTCTCCGCGACCATCCGCCGCATGGCGGGCGTGGTGCGCAGCCGACGCGGCCGTTGAAAGGGAAACTCAGCCACGAGCCCTCCTCCGCGATCCAGGGCGCCGCTCGCTCGGGCGGGTGACCGGGTCCCCGGCCTCGACGGCGACCGCCCGGCGCGCCCGGCCGAAGTCTGCCAGCGCCTCGGCGAGCGCGTGCACCGACGGTTCCGGCGCCATCACGTCGACCCGCAGCCCGTGCTCCTCCGCCGTCTTGGCGGTGGCCGGGCCGATGCAGGCGATCACGGTGACGTTGTGCGGCTTGCCCGCGATGCCGACCAGGTTGCGAACCGTACTCGAAGAGGTGAACAGCACCGCGTCGAATCCGCCGCCCTTGATGGCCTCGCGGGTCTCGGCCGGCGGCGGCGAGGCGCGCACCGTGCGGTACGCGGTCACGTCGTCGACCTCCCAGCCCAGCTCGATCAGCCCGGCGACCAGGGTCTCGGTGGCGATGTCGGCACGCGGCAGGAACACCCGGTCGATCGGGTCGAAGACCGGGTCGTACGGCGGCCAGTCCTCCAGCAGCCCGGCGGCCGACTGCTCACCGGACGGCACCAGGTCCGGCTTGACGCCGAACTCCACCAGCGCCTTGGCGGTCTGCTCGCCGACCGCGGCCACCTTGATGCCCGCGAAGGCCCGCGCGTCGAGGCCGTACTCCTCGAACTTCTCGCGCACCGCCTTGACCGCGTTGACCGAGGTGAAGGCGATCCACTCGTAGCGACCGGTGACCAGGCCCTTGACGGCACGTTCCATCTGCTGCGGGGTGCGCGGCGGTTCCACGGCGATGGTCGGCACCTCGTGCGGCACCGCGCCGTAGGAGCGCAGCTGCTCCGAGAGCGAGGCGGCCTGCTCCTTGGTGCGCGGCACCAGCACCCGCCAGCCGAACAGCGGCTTGGTCTCGAACCACGACAACTGGCCCCGCTCGGCCGCGGTGCGCTCGCCGACCACGGCTATCGCCGACTGGCCCGGCTCCGCGGACGGCAGCGCCTTGGTGGCCTTCAGTTCGGCGGCGATGGTGCCCAGGGTGGCGGTCCAGGTGCGCTGCCGGGTGGTGGTGCCCGCGACGGTGACGCTGAGCGTGGTGTCCGGCTTGCGGCCGGCGGCGATCAGCTCGGCGGCGTTGCCCGCGACGCCCTCCAGCGTGGTGCTGACCACCAGCGTGGAGTCGCTGGATCCGGCCTCACTCCAGGACCGGGTGTCGGCGCTGGCGGCGTCGATGAAGCGCACGTCGCTGCCGATGGGCACACCCGCGTACGCGGGCACCCCGACCGCCGCCGCGACACCGGGCACCACCTCGAACGGGATGCCCGCCTGGGCGCAGGCCAGCATCTCCTCGGCGGCGCCGCCGTCGAGCCCCGGGTCACCCGCGACCGCTCGTACCACCCGCTTGCCGTTGCTCGCGGACGCCATGACAAGCTTGGAAGCGTGCGAGGCGGCGCCCAACGCGCCGTCGATCGCCGTGATTTCGGGTGCCTCCGTGGCTGCCCGCGCGTGCTGGCGCACCACGTCGAGCACCCGCGGGTCCGCGACTAGGACATCCGCTTCGGACAGCGCCTCTACGGCGCGCAACGTCAGCAGCCCGGGGTCTCCGGGCCCGGCACCGAGGAAGGTGACGTGCCCTGCGGCAGGCTTGTGCGTGGCGGTGGGGCTCAAAGTGCTCGCTCCCCCATCAGACCGGCCGCGCCCTTGGCCAGCATCTCGGTGGCGAGGCCGCGGCCGAGGGCCATGGCCTCCTCACGGGATGCGGGCAGGGTGCCGGTGGCGGACATCTGCACCAACTCGGCGCCGTCGGTCGTGCCGACGACACCGCGCAGGCGCAGCTCGGTTACATGCTCGTGCTCGCCCGCGTCGGCCAGCGCGCCCACCGGGGCGGAACAGCCGGCCTCAAGGGCGGCGAGCAGGGATCGCTCGGCGGTCACGGCGGCCCGGGTGACCGGGTCGTCGAGCGCGGCGAGCGCCTCGGCCAGCTCGGTGTTCACGGCGGAACACTCGATGGCCAACGCTCCCTGTCCGGGAGCGGGAAGTACCACGTCGGTGTCGAGGTGCTGGGTCACCACGTCGGACCGGCCGATACGGTTCAGCCCGGCCGCGGCCAGCACCACGGCGTCCAGCTCGCCGGAGGTGACGTACCCGACCCGGGTGTCGATGTTGCCGCGGATCGGCACGGTCTCGACGCGGCGGCCCAACTCCCGGGCCCACGCGTTGAGTTGGCACATCCTGCGCGGCGAGCCGGTGCCCACTCGGGCCCCGTCCGGCAGCTGCTCGAAGGTCATCCCGTCGCGGGCCACCAGTACGTCCCGCGGGTCCTCGCGGGTCGGGACCGCGGCCAGCACCAGGCCCTCGGGGTCGGCGGTGGGCAGGTCCTTCAGCGAGTGCACGGCGAAGTCCACCTCACCGGCGAGCAGCGCGTCGCGCAGCGCGGAGACGAACACACCGGTGCCGCCGATCTGGGCCAGCGCCTCCCGGGAGGTGTCGCCGTAGGTGGTGATCTCGACCAGCTCCACGGGTCGGCCGGTCAACTGCCTCACCCGCTCGGCGACCTGGCCGGACTGGGCCATCGCGAGCTTGCTGCGCCGCGTGCCCAGCCTCAGGGGTACGTGCTTGTCGTTCATGCCCGGTCTCGATTCGGGTCGCCAGTGTCGGCCCGGCTGACGGCGGCGACCGCCTGCGGGTCGAGGTCGAACAGTTCACGCAGCGCGTCCGCGTACCCGGCGCCACCGGGTTCGCCCGCGAGCTGCTTGACCCGCACGGTGGGCGCGTGCAGGAGCTTGTCGACGACCCGGCGCACGGTCTGGGTGATCTCCGCGCGCTGCTTGTCGTCCAGGTCGGGGAGCCGCCCGTCCAGCCGGGCGAGTTCGGAGCTGACCACGTCGGCGGCCATGGTGCGCAGCGCGACCACGGTCGGAGTGATCCTTTCGGCACGCTGCGCGGCGCCGAACGCGGCCACCTCGGCGGAGACGATCCGCCGCACCGCGTCCACGTCGGCGGCCATCGGGGCGTCGGCCGCTGCCGCGGCCAGGTCCTCGATGTCGACCAGCCGCACACCGTCGAGGTCGTGCACCGCGCCGTCGATGTCGCGCGGCATGGCCAGGTCCAGCAGCCCCAACGGGCCGCCCGCGGTGCGCTGCCCCAGCGCCTCGGCCACCGCGTCCCGGTCGAGCACCAGGCCGGTGGCGCCGGTACAGGAGACCACCACGTCGGCTGCGGACAGTTCGCGGGAGACGTCGGCGAACGGTACGGCGCGTCCACCGAGGGAGGCGGCCAGCCGCTCCGCGCGGTCCAACGTCCGGTTGGCGACGACGAGTTCGGCGACACCGGCGCGGGCCAGCGTGGTGGCGGCCAGCGAGGACATCGAACCCGCGCCGACGACCAGGGCCCGCTTGCCGGGCAGTTCGCCGATGTCCCGGGTGAGTTGGTCGAGGCCGAAGGTGACCAGGGACTGGCCCGCCTTGTCGATGCCGGTCTCGCTGTGCGCCCGCTTGCCGACCCGAAGCGCCTGCTGGAACAGGTCGTTGAGGGTGCGTCCCGCGGTGTGCAGTTCCTGGCCGAGGCCGAGCGCGTCCTTGATCTGGCCGAGGATCTGGCCCTCGCCGACCACCATCGAGTCCAGGCCGCAGGCGACCGAGAACAGGTGGTGCACCGCCCGGTCCTCGTAGTGCACGTACAGGTGCGGGGTGAGCTCGTCGAGCCCGACACCGCTGTGCAGCGCGAGCAGCGTGGACAGTTCGGCGACACCGGCGTGGAACTTGTCCACGTCCGCGTACAGCTCGATGCGGTTGCAGGTGCCCAGCACCGCGGCCTCGGCGGCCGGTTCGGCGGCGAGCGTGTCCTGCAGCAGCTTGGCCTTCGCGTCCGCGCTCAGCGCCGCCCGCTCCAGCACGCTGACCGGTGCGCTGCGGTGGCTCAGGCCTACGACCAGGAGACTCATGCTCGACCCTCGCTTCGCTCGGGCCGGGCTTCGTCCGGGACGCGCCTTTCCACGGTTCGCTCGCTGCGCTCGCTCATGCGGGCATCACGGCGGGAACGTCCCCGTCAGGTCCCGGACGGTCGACGGCCTCGGCGGCCGTCTTGGGCAGGGCTCCACGGGCCGCGGCCACGGCCTCGCCCAGGTCCTCACCGGCCTTGCGCTGCTCGTGGAAGGCGAGGATCTGCAGTTCTATGGACAGGTCGACCTTGCGCACGTCGACGCCGTCGGGCACCGACAGCACGGTCGGCGCGAAGTTGAGGATCGAGGTCACACCCGCGGCGACCAGTCGGTCGCAGACCTCCTGGGCGGCGCCGGCGGGGGTGGCGATCACGCCGATCGACACCTGGTTGTGGTCGACGATCTCTTCCAGCTCGTCGGTGTGCCGCACCGGCAGCCCGGCCACCAGTTTGCCGGTCTGCGCGGGGTCGGCGTCTATCAACGCGGCCACCCGGAAGCCGCGGGAGGCGAAGCCGCCGTAGTTGGCGAGCGCGGCGCCGAGGTTACCGATACCGACGATCACCACCGGCCAGTCCTGGGTGAGGCCGAGTTCGCGGGAGATCTGGTAGACGAGGTACTCGACGTCGTAGCCGACACCGCGGGTGCCGTACGAGCCGAGGTAGCTGAAGTCCTTGCGCAGCTTCGCGGAGTTCACCCCCGCCGCGGTGGCGAGTTCCTCCGACGAGACCGTGGGGACGGACCGCTCGGACAGAGCGGTGAGCGCCCGCAGGTACAGCGGAAGCCTGGCGACGGTGGCCTCGGGAATCCCTCGGCTCCGGGTCGCCGGTCGGTGAGTTCGGCCAGTTGCCACGATGCTCCTGCGGGTAGAGCTGGGCTGCGGACGACCACCGTTCATGGGGCCGCCCCGTATACGCCAGGCTATGTCTTTGTGAACGCGTGCACAAAGATGGTGTCCGCTTTGTCCGCGGGAAGTGACGGGCATCACGCGCCTCCCTTCCCCGCAAACGAAACCATTCGCCGCCCCGGAACGTTCTCTTCCAAGGCCCTGGAGCGGCCCTGGCGCCCGATCCACGGCGCCTCCACCCCTGTCATATGCGGCAACCGCGGCCACTCCACGGCCGCCGCCTCGGCCAGTTCCGCCTCGATACCGGGGGCGTACCGCGCGAACAGCCGCCCGCACGTGCGGGCATCGCCCAGCGCGGTGTGCTGCGGCCAGCCCGGCAGCCCCGCGTCCTCGGCGCAGGCCCGCAGCGACAGGCCGCGCGGTGACCGAGCGTGGCGCTCCGCAAGACGCATCGTGCACGCCTGCGGCATCGACGGCAGCTCCACACCGAGCCGGGCGTACTCGGCGGCCAGGAACGCCCGGTCGCAGCCCACGTTGTGGCCCACCAGCACCCGGCCGCGCAGCAGGCCGAGCAGTCGGGCGGCGATGCCGGCGAAGCGGGGCGCGGTGCGCAGATCGTCCGGCTCGATGCCGTGGATGTGGGTGGGGCCGACCGGTCCCTCGGGGTCCACCAGCGTGCTGAACTCGCCCTGCACCCGCAGGTCGCGGTCCAACTGCACGACGGCCAGCTCGATGACCCGGTGGCGACGTGAACTGGAGCCGGTCGCCTCGACGTCGACCACGGCGTACCCCGCAAGCCCACTGCCGTGGGTAACCGCCGCCCCCTGGAGCCTCGGGAGCACGCGCCCACCTTCCTACGTATGCCCCCGACGGCCAAAAACCACTAGATGGTAATCGAATACGCGACCTTGACGGAACCATCCGGAAACGGTCCCCCACCGCGGAGCCTCCGGGACGTGTCGCCCGAAACGACCCGGCCGCCACCGCGGGGCCGGACGCCACCCCCAGAAACGGTCAGAACGCTAAGCGCCGAGCGCCCGTCGCAGCCGCTGCTCGTCCACCCGCCAGAAATCGTGCTGCGCGCCGTCGACCAGGACGACGGGGATCTGCTCCCAGTACTTGCGGTACAACTCCTCGTCCTGGGTGATGTCACGCTCCTCCACGGAGGCGCCCAGCTCCGAGGCGACCTTCTCGATCACCGCGCGCGCCTCGTCGCACAGATGGCAACCGGGCTTGGCGATCAGCGTGACGGTGCGCTCGTGCGGGGGCTTCTTGCGGGCACTGCGGCCGATAAGCGGGCTCATTCATGACATTGTGCCCCCTGTTACACGCCAGACCCGAAGAGTTCATATGACCGGACCCAGCCGGTCCAGTTCAGTCCGAACACAGTGGCTATGCTCGCCCTATGGCGGCACTGCTTGGATGGCTCCCTTCGCGTAGGCACTCGGCCACGCCGCGCAGCGTACTTGCGGGCGAGGCCGCCGCCGAGGCCGCGCTGGCCATGCCCGAGAAGGACGCGACACCGCCGCCCGTCGAACAACAGGCTCGGCCCGAAACCGCGTTCCCGGTCGTGGGCGACCCGACGGCCGCGGCCTTCTTCGATCTCGACAACACCGTGATGCAGGGCGCCGCGCTGTTCCACTTCGGTCGCGGCCTGTACAAGCGGAAGTTCTTCCACAAGCGCGACCTGCTGCGCTTCGCCTGGCAGCAGACCTGGTTCCGGCTGGCCGGGTCCGAGGACCCGGCGCACATGCAGGACGCCCGCGACAGCGCGCTGTCCATCGTCAAGGGCCACCGGGTCGAGGAACTCATGGCCATCGGCGAGGAGATCTACGACGAGTACATGGCCGGGAAGATCTGGCCGGGCACCCGCGCCCTCGCCCAGGCCCACCTCGACGCGGGCCAGCGCGTCTGGCTGGTGACCGCCGCCCCGGTCGAGACGGCCACCATCATCGCCCGCAGGCTCGGGCTGACCGGCGCGCTGGGCACCGTCGCCGAGTCGGTGAACGGCGTCTACACCGGCCGTCTGGTGGGCGAGCCGCTGCACGGCCCGGCGAAGGCCGAGGCGGTCAAGGCGCTGGCCGCCGCGCGCGGGCTGGACCTCGACCGCTGCGCCGCGTACAGCGACTCCTCCAACGACATTCCGATGCTCTCGCTGGTCGGCCACCCGTACGCCATCAACCCGGACAGCGCGCTGCGCAGGTACGCCCGTGAGCACGAGTGGCGGCTGCGTGACTACCGCACCGGCCGCAAGGCGGCCAGGATCGGGCTGCCCGCGGCGGCGGGCATCGGCGCGGTGGCGGGCGGCGCGGCGGCAGCGGTCGCCATGCACCGGCGCCGTCGCTGAACTCCCACCCCGGGTACGCCCCGGGGCACTCCGGCCTGCCGACAAGGCGCCGGTCGTCACTGAGCGTCGCCATCTGTCGCCCTGATCACCGTAAACCAACTACGGGCAGGCATTCCCCTCTTCTTACCCCCTCCAGGCTCCCGTCAGTCGCACAACTGACGCCAAGCCACAACACGCCCTCCAAGCGCACAATCGACGAAAGAAATCGGTCAACTTCCCCATCTGGTTCGATATTTGATCGATCATCAATTGGTTACGGAGTGGGCGGAACCGACGAATTCAGCAACTCGGTGTAGCGTCGTCTGCACGAAGCGTTATTCTCCTCAGACGCACACCGGTACCCACGCGTCCCTACGACGGGTGAACGGTCCCGTACTGCACGTGATGGAAGTTCTGCCTCTGGGAGTCCCGTGTACCCACTCGTCGGGGTTGACGCCTCAGGCCTGGCCGCGCTGCGCGCACAGGTGGCCCACCGCCTGCGCCTGGTCCTCCCCGCGTACGCCGTCCCCGCGTACGCCGTCCCCGTACCCACGCACGTACCCGTCTACGCCACGGCGGTCGGCGGAACCCCCGTGGCCTCCGGCCCGCTGGCCGGCAGACGAACCCCCCGCCACACCGGCAACCCCGCCCAACGCAACGGCACCCGCACCGTCGGCACGGGCACCGGCGCCTCGTCCCGGCGCCCCCCCGCCGACAGCGACAGCCTGCGCATGATGGAACTGGTCGAGCGCGCCCAGGCGGGCGAGACCGAGGCCTTCGGGCGGCTGTACGACCACTACTCGGACACCGTCTACCGGTACATCTACTACCGGGTGGGCGGTAAGGCCACCGCCGAGGACCTCACCAGCGAGACCTTCCTGCGGGCGCTGCGCCGGATCGGCACGTTCACCTGGCAGGGCCGCGACTTCGGCGCCTGGCTGGTCACGATCGCCCGCAATCTGGTCGCGGACCACTTCAAGTCGAGCCGTTTCCGACTGGAAGTGACCACCGGGGAGATGCTCGACGCCAACGAGGTGGAGCGCAGCCCCGAGGACTCCGTCCTCGAATCGCTCTCCAACGAGGCCCTGTTGCAGGCGGTACGCAAGCTCAACCCGCAGCAGCAGGAGTGCGTGACGCTCCGCTTCCTCCAGGGCCTCTCGGTCGCCGAGACCGCCCGGATCATGGGCAAGAACGAGGGCGCCATCAAGACACTCCAGTACCGCGCGGTACGCACACTCGCCCGGCTGCTGCCGGACGACGCACGGTGACCACTGCTCCCCGGCGCGGACGCGGCGCCGTCGGCTGACCCGGCGGGGCGGGCGACCGGCGCCGCGTAACCCGGCTGGCGCGGCGCTCGTTGCAAGGGATGCAGACCCCCCACGGTCGCGCACGAACGTTCCCCGATCACTCGATCGGGTGGATGTGCTCAAGTTGCGCAACCCTTCGGCCACTTCGGGGAGTCGAAGGTGATGACGAGAGGAGGTGCCGCCCGTGATCGGACAAGCAACGGCGCACCGGCGGGCGAACGCCTTCGCCCAGGCCCTGGAGTCGGCGGACACCCGTGAAGCCACACCGGAACGCGCGGCCCACGCCGCGGACCGGCACGCCGATCCGCAACAGGGTCGGCTGCTTGCCATGGCGGAGGCGCTCGCCGACGTACCCAGACCGGAGCTGGACCCCGAGGTCAAGATGGTCCAGCGGGCACAGCTCATCGCGGCCATGGAGGCCGCCCTGGCCGACGGCTCCCTGGACACCTCGGGCCGGGTGCCCGAGCAACGGGCGTCGGGCGGCTCGGCCGGTCAGCCGGTCAACCTGCGGCGGCTACGGCCCCGTTCACGCTGGTCCCGGCGGCTCGCCGCGGGCGGGCTGACCGTGGGGGTCGCGGCGGGGGCGTTCAGCGGTATCGCCGCCGCGAGCACCGACGCGCTGCCCGGCGACACGCTGTACGGGCTCAAGCGCGGCATGGAGGACCTGCGGCTCGGGATGACCGGCGATGACGCCGCCCGTGGCAAGGTGCTGCTGGACATGGCCTCGACGCGGATGCAGGAGGCCCGTCGCCTCCTGGAGCGCGGTCGTTCCGGTCCACTGGACGCGGAGTCGGTGCGCGAGGTCGGCAACGCGCTCACCGGCATGCACAACGAGGTGTCACAGGGGCACGACCTGCTCAGCGGCGCCTACCAGCGGGACGGTTCACTCGCGCCCATCGAGACGCTCAACGCGTTCTCCCAGGCGCACCGGACGATGTGGAGCCAGCTGCGGGACAAGCTCCCACCGCAGCTGCACCGGGTCGGTACACAGGTCAGCTCGGTCTTCGACGCCATAGACCAGGAAGTCGCGCCGCTGCAGCACCTGCTGCCGTCCGCGCCCAACGGCACCGCCAGGGACCGGCGCACCGGCAAGCCCGCGGCGGGCGCCCACCACGACTCCCTGCACCAGGAGTCGACGCCCACTTCCGGCTCGGCACCCCAGTCCGACGACAGCGTCGGCGCCAAGGGCAACACGCCCCCGTCCAGCTCCGACTCCCCGGGCAACCAGGGGCTGTTGGGCGGCCCCGGCCTGCTGACCCCGCCCCAGGGCCAGCCCTCGCCAGTCGGCGGCAGCACGGGCTCGGACAAGCCTCAACCGGAAGCCAGCCCCCAGCCCCTGCTCCCAGGCCTCCCCGGCCTGCCCGGCTTGGGCCTGAACGGCACCGACACCAGCAAGTAGAAACACTGGTAGGGCTTTGTGTCCGGCTCCCCCAGCGGGAGGCGGACGCAAGGCCCTACCAGCGGGCCCCCAGGACCAGTCCCGTCCCGGAGCGTCCAGGGACGCGACACGGCCAGCAGGCGGACAACAGCAAAGGCCTGTGCTCAAAGGAAAGGCGCAGGGGCCGCGGGGTCAGAAGAAGACCGAGCGGCGCTGCACCAACAACTTGTACAGCGTGTGCTGAATCGTTTCCCGCACCTGATCCGTCAGATTGAAAACCAGCATCGGATCATCCGCCGCCTCCGGCGCGTACCCGTCCGTGGCGATCGGCTCGCCGAACTGAATCGTCCACTTCGTCGGCAGCGGCACCATCCCCAACGGCCCCAGCCACGGAAACGTCGGCGTCAGCGGGAAGTACGGAAAACCCAACAGCCGCGCCAGCACCTTCGCATTGCCGACCATCGGGTAGATCTCCTCCGCCCCGACGATCGAGCACGGCACGATCGGCGCCCCGGTGCGCAGCGCCGTCGACACGAACCCACCACGGCCGAACCGCTGCAACTTGTACCGGTCCGAGAACGGTTTCCCCAGCCCCTTGAAGCCCTCCGGCATCACCCCGACGATCTCGCCCCGCTCCAAGAGCAGTTGGGCGTCCTCGGTGCAGGCCAGCGTATGGCCCGCCTTGCGCGCCAGCTCATTGACCACCGGCAGCACGAACACCAGGTCCGCCGCGAGCAACCGCAGGTGCCGTCCGGCCGGATGGTGGTCATGGACCGCGACCTGGGCCATCAACGCGTCAAGCGGCAACGTACCGGAGTGGTTGGCCACCACCAGCGCCCCGCCCTCGGCCGGGATGTTCTCCACGCCCTTGACCTCGACCCGGAAGTACGAGTCGAACAACGGCCGCAGCAACGACATCAGCACCTGGTCGGTGAGTTCCTCGTCGTACCCGAACTCGTCGACCTCGTAGTCGCCGGTGATCCTGCGCCGCAGGAACGCCAGTCCGCCCGCCACCCGACGGTCCCAACGACCGCCGAGCAACCGGTCCGCGGCCCCGCCGAGCGCGTCCGTCAACGCGCCGAGGGAAGCGGGCAGTTCACCAGCGGCACCGCTCCGCGCGTCCGCGTCCTCCGGCACCGGAACCTCCCGCGGCTCCTGCTCGGCCGCCTCGACGACCACCGGCCGCTTCCCCCGACGCACCTCGTCGCCCTCCGGCGCAACCGCCGCCAGCCCCGGCTTGCCCTTCCGCCGCGAACCGGGACTCCTCGCCGCCCGTCGCCCACCACCGCCCTCGCCGGAGCCACCCCGTGCCCCTGCCGGATCGGAAGCCCGCGCCCCCCGACGCGCACGCGTGTCCTCGTCGAACGGGATGACCTTGGCGTCCGCCATGGATCCGCTCCTCCTCGTAGGCTCGTGGGGCTCAGGGGTGTTGGCGTCGCGGCCGTCGCTCGGGCGGGGACCGTTCATCGGGGCGTCCCGGCGGGCAGCACCGCGGCGGCCCGGTCTACCGCGCGGGCGAGCCGCTCCGGCGGCAGCAGCCCGGGACCGCGGCTGGCCGCGAAATCGCGGAACGTACCGGCGGTGGTGAATTTCGGGGTGAATCCGAGCGTCTCACGCATTTGTGTGGTGTCCACCACTCGGCCATGGGTGAGTAGCCGGATCTGCTCGGGCGAGAAGTCGCTGACCCCCAGACTGCGTAGCGCGGAACCCACCCAGGTCACCGTCGGCAGCAGTACCGGCACGGTCGGCTTGCCAAGCCGCCGGGCGGTCTGCGACAGCAGCAGCACACCGTCGCCCGCGATGTTGAACGTGCCGGAGTTGAGCGTGCCGCGACCGGGCTCCTGGGACGCCACCAGCAGCACCCCGATGACATCGTCCTCGTGCACGAACTGCAGCCGCGGGTCATAGCCGAAAACCGTCGGCAGCACCGGAAGCGAGAAATACTCGGCGAGCGGCGAGTCCGCGCCCGGCCCGAGGATATTGGCGAACCGCAGCACCGCGACCGCCACATCGGGACGGCGCCGGGCAAAGCCCCGCACATACCCCTCGACCTCGACCGCGTCCTTCGCGAAGCCACCGCTGGGCAACGACTTGGCCGGCATGGTCTCGGTGAAAACGGCGGGATCCCGCGGCGCGGAACCGTACACATTGGTCGTGGACTTCACGACCAGGCGCCGCACCGAAGGGGCCTTCTGGCACGCGCCGAGCAACTGCATCGTGCCGATCACATTGGTTTCCTTGACCGCCGAACGGCTGCCCCGGCCGCGCGAGCGGCCCAGCGGCGTGCCGTTGACGTCCATGTGCACCACGGTGTCCACATCGTGTTCCGCGAGCACCTTGGCGATCATCGGGTGCCGGATGTCGGCCCGTACGAAGTGCGCGTCGCCCAGCGAATGTTCGGGTGGTACGGCGTCCACACCGATCACCCGGTCGATACCCGGTTCCCGCTGAACGCGCCGGACGAACCGACCACCGAGGCGACGAGCCACTCCCGTGACGAGCACGACCTTGCCCAAGATCGAAGCCTTCCCTTCTCACCCGGCTGTTCTGGCCACCGTATCGGTTCGATATTGCGCTGTGATGACCGGAGAATGCGGGAAGTGACGGCGCCCACACTGTCAGGTGTCGAAGTCCGGCCATCTCCGGCGATCACGTGATGGCCGTTCAGCGCTCCAGGGCGTTCTGCCGGGAACCCATACAGGTGCCACTCGGATATGCCACCGCCGCCGGATATGCCGCTGCCCTCCGGCCGCCGTACTGGCGGCGGCCGAAGGGCAGCGAAGCGAACGCGAGGCCCGCCTACTTCTTGTTACGGCGCTGCACTCGCGTGCGCTTGAGCAGCTTGCGGTGCTTCTTCTTGGCCATGCGCTTGCGGCGCTTCTTGATGACAGAGCCCACGACTACCCTCGCTCATGATTGGAATCACTCGGTGCGGGGCGTCCGAGCCCACACGACCTACGTCGGCCAAGACTACCCGCCAAATAGCGGCGGGCGTAATCCGGGTTGCGCCCGAGTTGATCGGTGGCGTCGGCTAGGCCGACTCCACCCCTACGAAAGACTCCCTGAGGTAGTCGTGGACGGCCTGTTCTGGGACCCGGAACGACCTGCCCACCCGGATCGCTGGCAGATGACCGCTGTGCACCAGCCGGTACACGGTCATCTTGGAGACTCGCATCACCGTAGCCACCTCAGCCACGGTCAGGAACACGACCTCGTTCAAAGGCCTCTGGTCAGCGGCCATGACAACACCTGGACCTTCCGCACATGATGGCCGTCGGCTTCCCCTCCGACGACTCCTACACGCACGTGCACTCACCACCAGATTAGGTGCGGGTGAGGCAAGTGGGGAAGAGGAGTACCGTTCGGTTGCCTACTGTGACAGACAGGCCCGTTTGAGTACATAGCGAGTTAGCGGCCGGTAGTAGCCAGACCGCGCAGCGTCATCAACCGGAACCACGACCGACACCCGCCCTTCGCGCTCCCCGACGAACAGCGCCGGATCATTCACATCTGCCAGCCCCACTGCCTCGATACCCAGCTGACCTGCCCCGCAGACCCAACCATGGTCCCCGACCACGAGCGACGGCAGCGGCCCGTCCCCCGCCACCGCGGCCGCCAGGGCGGCACGAACCGGCAGCGGCGAGTGGCAGTGCGCGGCCGACGCGCCCCCACTGTGATCCCCACCCGCCGGACGCACCACCGCGACCCCGTGTACGTAGTCGAGGGTGTGGGTACGTAGTCCAAACTGGGTCGAGATGTCGATACATCGACCATACGCGGGGGTGAGCACAGGACACCCCGCCGCCGAGAGTCCGGCCGCCAACCCGGCGTAGAAATCGAGGAGTTGACGTGGATGACCGGTCCCCAGCAACACCGGGGCCCGCGCCCGGGCCGCCCTGGCGAGCCGGTCCGCGAGAGCGTCCAGCGCGGCGAGCGTGCGGTCCGGATCGATCACCTCCCGTCCTGACCTGTGGCCAGGATCCGGCGAGACCCCGCACCGGTCCGCCATCAGCCGCAGCAACTCGTCCGGCGTCCAACTCCCCACGGGATCAAGCCCGATGAGGAATCTCGGATCGCGCTGCGCGAACAGCTGGTAACTGCGCAGACTCTTCTCCCGCGACGTCGCCACCGTACCGGCCAGCCCAGCCGCCACCAGGTGCGCACGCAGCGCCTCGGCACTCAACACGCCCTCGATGGTGGCCCGTCGCCCCACCCGGCACACCGACGTGCCGGTAAATCCCCCCGACATGGGCCGAGATGCGGTACGGGACCGCGCATGCGCCCCGGCCGGGCCGCTACGGCAGCACCCCGTGCAGCGGGAACACCGCCCGCCGGGTCGCCAGCACCGCCTGGTCCAGCCGGTCCGCCGGGTCGTAACCACCCTCGTCGAACCCCCGCCACACCGGCTGCCGCCCGTCCGTCATCCGCATCGGGGCGCCCTGCCTGGTCAGCCGGTAGACCTCGTGCCGCCAATCCTCGGGAGTGAGCGCCTCCGGCGGGATCGGCGCGCCCGCAACCAGCGCCACCAGGTGCGTCCACGACCGCGGCACGACCTCAACCACGGCATAGCCCCCGCCGCCCAGCGCCACCCACCGCCCGTCGGCATGCCGGTGCGCAAGCTCATGGCAGGCCTCGGCCACCATCCGCTGTGCGTCCAGGCTCACCGCCAGATGCGCCAGCGGGTCCTCGAAGTGCGTGTCCGCGCCGTGCTGGGTGACCAACACCTGCGGCCGGAACGCCGCCAGCAGCTCCGGCACCACCGCGTGGAACGCCCGCAGCCACCCCTCGTCCCCGGTACCGGCCGGCAGCGCTACGTTCACCGCGCTGCCCTCGGCGCCCTCGCCACCGGTCTCCTCGGGGAAGCCGGTCTGCGGGAAGAGGGTGCGCGGATGCTCGTGCAGCGAGACCGTCAGCACCCGCGGGTCATCCCAGAACGCCGCCTGCACCCCGTCCCCGTGGTGCACGTCCACATCCACGTACGCGACCCGCTCGGCACCCAGCTCCAGCAGCCGGGCCACCGCCAGCGCCGCGTCGTTGTAGACGCAGAACCCCGACGCCGAACCGGGCATGGCGTGGTGCAGCCCGCCCGCGAAGTTCACCGCGTGATCGGCGTTGCCCCGCCAGACCGCCTCCGCCGCGCCCACCGACTGGCCCGCGATCAGCGCGGACACCTCGTGCATCCCGGCGAACGCCGGGTCGTCCGCGGTGCCCAGCCCGTACTCGACCTCCGCGCCGCGCGGGTCGGCCGAGGCCCGGCGGACCGCCTCGATGTAGTCCGGCCGGTGCACCAGCCGCAACGTCGACTCGCCCGCGGCTGGGGCCGCGACCACCCGCATGCCCTTGGTCAACCCGAACGCCTCCACCAGCGACCTGGTCAACGCGAGCCGCACGGGGTCCATGGGATGGCCGGTCCCGAAGTTGTATCCGGTTACCGCGTCATCCCACATCAACTGCCCGCGCCCGCTCATGCCCCACACCGTATCGGTCCGGTTTCACCGCGAACGAGCGGGCATACAGCAGTGTCGCGAGAACCAGCACCATCGGCACCAGCATCGCCCCCCGGTAGTTCCACGCGTCGCCAATAGCCCCCACCAGCGGTGAACCCACCAGGAAACCCACGTAGTTGAAGACATTGAGTCTGGCGATCGCGGCATCGGAAACACTCGCACCATGCCGCTCATACGCATGCCGTCCGGCGGCGGCGAAAGTCTGCGGCACGATCACACACAGCCCGAGACCGAGGACGGTGAAGCCCACCATCCCGACCCACGGCCCGGACGCGATGGCCACCACCACGAACCCGCCCGCCGCGACCAGCGCCCCGAACCGTACGACCGCGACGGCGCCGAACCTCCGTACCCCCAGGTCACCAACGGCCCTACCGAGCAGGGTCGTCACCATATATACGTTGTAGGGAACGGTGGCCAGCTGCTCGGAACTGTGCAGGGTGTCCTGGAGGTACTTGGCACTCCAGTTGGAGACCGTCGAGTCCCCTATATACGCGAACGCCATCACCAGACAGAACGGCAGCAGCAGCCGGAACCCGATCGAGCCGCCCGCACCCTCCCCAACTCCCCTTGCGGCGCCGTCCAGTTCCTGGTCCACGAACCACCGACCGGCCACGACGGCCACCGGTATCAATACGGCGACCGTCGGTCCGTATAGCGCGGCAAGCGACAGATGCCAATGCGCTCCCACCCAGGCAAGCGATGCTCCGGCTATGCCGCCCAGGCTGTACGCGGCATGGAAGCCGAGCATGATGCTGCGCCCGTACGCGTGCTGAAGGCTGACCCCCAGCATGTTCATGGAGGCGTCCAGGCCACCGACCGTGATCCCGAACAACGCCAGGGCGACCGCGCACTGCCACAGCGCACTCCCCGATCCCGCCCCGACCAACGCGAGGCAGACCGCCGGCTGGACCCAGCGCAGCAACACGGTCGGGCGCACCCGTTTGACCAGCTGCTCGGTGCACACGCTTCCGACACCGGCCAGGATCGGAACCGCGGCGAGGAAGACCGGCAACAGGGCGTTCGAGATGCCGTACCGATCCTGCAGAGCAGGGATCCTGGTCACCAGAAGTGCGAAGACCACCCCCTGCACGAAGAAGCTGACGGCGAGCGAGGCCCGGCCGTGCCGCAAGCGTGCGTCCATGAGGGTGGAGCGTAGGGCCCGGGACTACTGATGGGTATCCCCTGGACGCGAGCCCTTGGCTCTTTTGCCGTGGCGTTCAGCCCAGTAGCCGCGAAAGCTCCGACATGTCGGTGAACAGGGCCTTGGCGCCAGCCAGTTTGGCGGGCGCGGTCATCGCCGCGAACCCGTACACATCCATCCCGGCCGACACCGCGGCCTGAACTCCCAGCGGACTGTCCTCGACCACGGCACAGCGCTCGGGAGATACGCCCATCGACTTCGCCGCGTACAGGAAGAGGTCCGGCTCGGGCTTGCCACGGCCGACGTCCTGCGCGCTGAAGATCCGCTCCTCCCCGAAGTACGAGTAGAGCCCGGTCGTCCGAAGCGCCACCCGGATCCGCTCATGGCTCCCCGACGAGGCGACACAGTACGGAATCTGACGCTCCACCAGTCCGTTCAGTACGGCGCTGGTCCCGGCCACCGGTTGCAGGTTGCTGCGGAAGGCGTCGAAGACCCTGGTGTGAAAGGTCTCGTTGAAGCCCGCGGGCAGCGTCTGCCCGGACCGCTCCATCACCAGGTCATGGATGCGGTGCACGGCGGCGCCCATGTAGTCCCGGATCGAGTCCTCGTAGGTCGTGGGATGCCCGAGCTCGGTCAGGTAGTCGGCGAGGATCCGATTGGAAATCGGCTCGCTGTCGACCAGGACGCCGTCGTTGTCGAAGATGACAAGTTCGTACCGCATCGCACCACTCTAACGGGA
>NZ_JAPZVN010000010.1 GCF_027533845.1 Streptomyces sp. RPT161
ACGATCCTTCACGTCACGATCCGTCGCTAGCGCTGCATCGACTGTGGGCACGTCACCACAGCCGCGCTCATCGACTCTTCTCCGCGGCCCGCTGGTGTGCCGACCATGTGGGATTGGTGTTCGTCGATGCGATCGTGGCACGCCTTCTGCCCGCAGGATCGCCGATCACCGTGGCGGTTGACGAAACGGTCCGGCAAGAAGGTGTTCGCCGCCGTGTGGCATCACGACACGGCACAAGGCATCGAAGTCGGCCGGGTTCGGGGAGTGCTGGGTGGTCGTCGGCATCGTGGCTGAACTGCCGTCCTGCTCCCGGCCGGTGTGCCTTCCGGCGCTCGCCCGGCTGTAGCGGCCCCGCCACACCGGCAAACTCGCCCACGCCCGCCAGATGGCCGATTTGATCGACGGCCGCCGTCCCGACCGGATCGTGCACGCCGACAGGAAGTGTGGAACGTGCCCTGCTCGAGGCGTACGCCGTGGCAACGGTCGAGATAGAGATCATGATCCGGCGGACATCGACCTGATCCCGCTGCTGAAGGTGGCGGTCACCGCGGCGACGGCGACCAGCAGCGGGAAGACCAGCATCGCCGTGCCGGAGGCGAAGCGTGCCAGGAGCAAGCCCACCAGGGCGGGTGCGAGGGCGGCCGCCGAAGTGGCCGACAGCAGTAGCACGCTGACCACCCGCCCCTGGAGACGGTCCGGGGTGACGGCCGACTGGTAGCCGAAGAGCGCGGCGTTGGTGGTGGGCCCGAGGAAGAGCGCCGCGGCCAGCGGCACCGCGGCGAGCAGGCTGGTGGGGACCAGGGCGCTGACCGCCATCAGTGCGGTGGTGGTCCAGCAGAGCACCACGATAAGTCTCGGTAGGCCCAGCCAGCGCTGGATGACCGGGGCGGCGCAGGCGCCCAGGAAGCCGCCCAGGCCGAAGATCGTGCTGGCCAGACCGACGACGAACGATGAGGTCCCGGAGCGCTGCAGGGAGACGATGATCGCGAAGAGCATGCCGGTGAAGGCCATGTTGAGCGGGGCGGCGATCGCCAGCAGGGCACGCAGGAACGGATTGCCGAGCACGAACCGCAGCCCCTCGACCCCGGCCGCCCCGCTGTTCTGGGGCGGCTCGCTCCTTGGCTGCTGCATGGGCCGGCGGATGGACATGATGGCCGTCAGCGACAGCAGGAAGGTCAGCGCGTCGCCGAGGAACGGCAGCGCCCTTCCCAGCCCGAACAGCAGGCCGCCCAGCGGTGGTCCGGCCAGCGAGCTCCCGTACGATCGTGCTTCGTTGCGGGCGACGGCGGTGGGCAGTTGGTCCGGGGGCACCAGGTTGCGCACTGCGGCGTGTTCGGCCGTGCCGAACACTGCATCGGCCGCAGCGCTGCTGATCACCACCAGCAGAATCAGCGCGACACCAGCCTTGCCTACCAGCACCGCGCAGCCAAGGACGGTGTGAGCGGCGATCCGGAGCGCGTCGCAGGCCACCATCAGACGGCGTCGGTCGACACGGTCGGCGAGGACGCCGGCCGGCAGTCGGCAGGCCATGGCGACCAGCAGGCCTGCCGTGCCGACCAGACCCGCCTGAGCCGGGGACCGTGTCAGCTCCAGCATGAGGAGCGGGAGCGCCAGATTGGCCATGGCGCTGCCCACGTCGGATAGACACTGACTGGCCCAGAGCAAGTTGAAGGCACGGTTACGCCACAGGCTCAGGGGCCGTTCGTTCTCCGCCGTGACGGCGGCGGCCCCGGTGCTCTGCTCCATCATTCTCCTCTGCGCGCGGGGGCCGCCAGTGCACGGTGCGTCAGGTGATGTCGGTGGTGGGGCTCACCAGCAGCTTTGTCACCGAACCGTCGTCGCCGACGATGTCCCGCACATGCCGGAAGCCGAGTCGGCGGCACATCCTGAGGCTGGCGGTGTTCTCGGCGCCCACCATGCCGTACGCCTCCTTCAGCCCGCGGGTGTCGGCGGCGTGGCGCAGCAGGCCGCGGACGACCTCGCTGCCCAGCCCCTCGCCCCAGTACGCCGGGGCGAGCGCGGCGACGAGTTCGTGCCCGGCTACGTTGCCGGTCTTCTTCAGCTCGGCGTGGCCGATGTACTCCTCCTGGCACCACACGCCCCAGACGTCGAACAGGTCGTTGGGATAGACATCGGTGAGGATGGCGCTGAACAGTGTGCGGATCTGCGGCGCGGATACCTGTGCCTGCCCCATCCATCGGCTGACCTCCTCCTCGCTCAGCAGCGCCACGAAGGCGTCCTCGTCCTGCGGTCTGTATGGAATGAAATGCAGCCGTTCGGTTCTCAGGGCGGGCGTCATGGAAGGCTCCTCGGCGGTGGGACGGAGAGGTGGTGGCAGCCCGGACGCCGGGGCGACCGCGCCGCCACCGGCGTCCAGCTCGAGTAGGGCGGGTCAGGCGGTGGCGTTCTCCATCCGCTCGCGCAGGCTGCGCGGGCGCATGTCGGTCCAGACCTCGTCCACGTAGGCGGAGCACTCGGATTCCGTGCCCTCCTTGCCGACGGTGTGCCAGCCGGCGGGCACCTCCACGTCGAGCGGCCACAGCGAGTACTGCTCCTCGTCGTTGCGCAGCACCTGGTAGCGGGCGTTCTCGTCCATGTTGTTCTCCTGTCGTGAGTCCGGTTGGTTCGTCTCGGGCCTGCCGGTCCGTCGGGGTCGGTCCGGCCCGCCGTGCGAAGCGCGGCGGTCACACAGTGGTCCGGTGCGGCCCGTCAGGGGGCCCTCGGCGACCGCGAAGCGTGCCGGCGGCGCACGGGTGGTGCGCGTGCCGGGCGGTGGGTCGTCACCGGGGGGCCCGGGCGTGCTGGGCGATGTAGCGCAGCGCCTCGGCGAACTCCTCGGCGACGCGCCGCACGGTCGCCGTGTCGTGGACGGCGGGGCGGTGGTGCCAGGTGAAGGCGAGGCGACCGTTCTGAACCGCGCCCACCACCTCCAGCAGGTGCGATCCGCTGTCCCGGGGGTCGTGGTCCTGACCGAAGGAGCCGTGCTCGGCGCGTACCAGGCCGCCGCCTGTGGTCTGCGGGCGGGCATCCCACTGGCCCAGGTAGTTGAACACCACCTGCCCAAGGGTCGCGGTGGCGAGCCGCTCGCGGACCTCGGCAGGTCCGTAGGTGCGCAGGGCGCCGAAGCCCAGTCCGTTCCCCGGCACCGCACGCAACTGGCGGCGCACCGACTTCACCAGCGCACGCCAGTCCCGGGCGGGCCGGAGGTCTTCGGGGCGGTCGACCTGGAGGGCCACCGGGTGGACGGTGGTGAACCATCCCACCGTGCGGGAGAGGTCCACCCCGTCCAAGAGCTCCTCGCGACCGTGCCCTTCTAGGTCCAGGCGGATCCGGTCGCTTCCCCGCCAGCGGGCCAGCGCGAGGGCCAGCGCGGCCAGCAGGACGTCGTTGACCCCCGTGCGGTAGGCGCTCGGGGCGGCGCGCAGCAGCGCGGTGGTGTCTGCCTCGGCCAGTTCCACCGTGATCGTGCGGGTCTCTCCCGTCTCCGGTCCGACCACGGGATCGGCCGGGCCCGGCTCGGCGGACAACGCCTGCTCCCAGAAGGCGAGTTCATGGTCAAGCGCGCCGTCGGCGACGTGAGCGGCCAGCTTCCGTGCCCAGTCGCGGAAGGGGGTGGTGCGCTCCCCCAGCGTGACCGGATCGCCGCGCAGGGCCTGCTGGTAGGCGGTTTCCAGGTCGTCGCGCAGGATGCGCCAGGACACCGCGTCTACCACCAGGTGGTGCGCGACCAGGAGCAGGAAGGCGCGCCCATCGGTGTGGCCGGTGAACAGCCCTGCCCGTAGCAGGGGCCCGCGAGCGAGGTCGAAGCTCGTGTGCAGTTCGTCGGCGGCCTTCTCCATGGCCGCGTCGGCCTCCGCGCGGCACAGCCCGGTCAGGTCGTTGTGGACGAGGACGCCGTCGCTGCCGCCGGGCGGCGGGTTGAACTGGTGCCAGCCGTCGGCGTCCTGGGTGAACCGCATGCGCAGTGCGTCGTGGTGCTCCAGCAGGGCGTCCAGCGCCGCACGCAGGGCTGCCGCATCGGGCGCGGTGTCGAGTTCCAGCAGTGCCGACTGGTTGAAGTGCTGGTGGTCGGCGCGCGGGGTGGTCAGGAACCACTCCTGGATGGGGGTGAGCGGCACCTCGCCGGTCACCGGACCGTCAGCGAGGCCTTGCGACGCGGTGCGCACGACGGTGGCCAGTTCGGCAACGGTCTGGTGGGTGAACAAGTCGCGGGTGGCCAGGTGCAGGCCGTCCCTCCGCAGCCGCGAGACCACCTGCATGCTGAGGATGGAGTCGCCGCCAAGGTGGAAGAAGTTGTCGTGTGCGCCGACCTCCTCCACGCCGAGGACGTCGCCCCAGATGCGCGCGATGCGGCGCTCGGTGTCGGTGCGCGGCGCGGTGCGCGATCCGCCGGCGAGGTGCCGGGGGTCGGGGTCGGGCAGGGCCCGCCGGTCGGTCTTGCCGTTGGGCGTGAGCGGCAGCCGGTCCAACGGTACGAACACCGACGGGACCATGTGCGGCGGCAGTTGCCGCGCCAGGTGCTCGCGCAGTTGCGTGGGGGCGAGGCGATCTGGGGTGGCTTCGGTGGGGACGACGTACGCCACCAGCCGTCCGGTGCCGGGCGCCGCCTCGCCGCTCGGGCCGCCGGCCCGTACCACCACCACCGCGTCGCGCACCTGAGGGCTGCGGCGCAGCGCGCTTTCGACTTCGCCCGGCTCGATCCGGAAGCCACGCAGTTTGACCTGGTCGTCGGCGCGCCCGACGAAGCGCAGCTGGCCGTCGGAGCCCCAGCTCACCAGGTCGCCGGTGCGGTACATACGCTCCCCCGGCGGGCCGAAGGGGTCCGCTACGAACCGACGGGCGGTCAGGCCTGGGCCATTCAGGTAGCCGCGGGCGAGCCCGGGGCCGGCCACGTAGAGCTCGCCGATCACGCCGGGCGGCACCGGCCGCAGAGCGGCGTCGAGGACGTGGACGCGACCGGCGCCGGCCGGGCGGCCGATCGGCGGCGCGCCCGGCCCCGGTGACAGTGGGCCGGTCCAGGTGGCGACCACCGTGGCCTCGGTCGGACCATAGGAGTTGATCATCCGGCGGCCGGGGGCCCACCGCTCCACCAGGTCGGCCGGGCACGCTTCGGCACCGACGATGAGGGTGCGCAGGTGCGGCAGGGCGGCGGCTGAGCCGGCCGGTACGGTGGCCAGGGCCGCCGGCGGGATCAGCGCGTGGCTGACGCGATGGTCGGCGAGTACCTGCGCCAGCCGGTCCCCGACGAGCGGCCCCTCCTCCACGGTGACCAGGGTCGCGCCGGTGAGCAGGGAGACGCACAGTTCCAGCACGGAGGCGTCGAAGCTGGGCGACGCGAACTGCAGCACCCGGTCGCCCGGCCCCGCCGCGTACTGCTCGGCGGCGGCCGCGGCGAAGCTCGCCAGCCCTCGATGCGTCACCACCACGCCCTTGGGGGTTCCCGTGGATCCCGAGGTGTAGATGACGTAGGCGGGGTGGTCGGCGGTGACGGCCGCGGCGCGGTCCGCGTCCGTGGGGGCGATGTCCGGCCCTTCCACGACCCAGACCTGCGCCGGATCGTCCAGCACGAGCTGGGCGTCCGCGTCACGCAGCATGAACTCCCGCCGCCGCTCGGGGTAGTTCGGGTCCACGGGCAGGAACGCCCCGCCCGCCTTGGCGACGGCCAACTGTGCCACCACCGACTCCACGCCCCGGGGAAGGGCCAGGGCGACGACGGTCTCGGCACCGACACCACACCGCAGGAGCCGGTGCGCCAGCCGGTTGGCCGCCCGGTCGACCTGCGCGTAGGTCAGTTCGCGCGAGCCGTCCGTCAGCGCCGCCGCGTCGGGTGTGCGCGCCGCCTGACGCTCGAACAGCTCCGCCAAGGTGGCCCCCGGCATCGGCCGGAAGGTGCCCCGACCCTGTTGCAGCAGGGCCTTGAGATCCTCGTCCGTGGCGAGCGGCAGTGCGCCCAGGGGGCGGTCGGGGTCCTCCGCGACGGCGGCCAGCAGCGTGCCGAGTTGGTCGGCCATCCGCTCCGCGGTGGCCGCGTCGAACAGGTCGGTGTTGTAGGTGAGCAGGCCGTGCAGGGCGCCGGAGTCGGTCTCGGCGAACTCCATGGTGAGGTCGAACGCGGCATGCCGCAGGTCGGATTCGACATCGGAGACGTCGAGGCCCGGCAGTTCGAGGTGGGCGGCCGGGGTGTTCTGCAGGACCACCATGACCTGGAATAGCGGTGTGCGGCTGGTATCCCGTACGGGCTGGACCTCGTCCACCACCCGCTCGAACGGCACGTCCTGGGAGGCGAAGGCGTCCAGCACCGTCTGCCGGACCTCGGCGAGGAACTCGGTAAAGTGCCGCTGCGGCTCCACCCGCGATCGCAGGACCAGCGTGTTGACGAAGAACCCGATCAGGTTCTGGGTCTCGACCCGGTCACGGCCGGATGTGACGGTGCCCACCGCGATGTCCCGTCCGCCCGACAGCCGGGCGAGGAAGGTCTGAACCGCGGCGACGAGCGTGGTGAACAGGGTGGCTCCGTGGTCTCGCCCAACCTGAGCCAGGCGACGGGCCGTCCGGGGCGGCAGGACCAGGCGGGTGGACGCGCCGTTGCCGGTGCGCACCGCCGGGCGCGGCCGGTCCGTGGGCAGCTCCAGCGGCTCGGTGCCGGCCAGTTGCTCCTTCCAGTACGCCAGTTGCCCGTCCGTGCCGGTGTCGACGATGGCCCGCTGCCAGTGCGCGTAGTCGGCGTACTGGACCGTCAGCGGCGGCAACTGCGCGGTGCTGGCGTCCAGTTCGGCACGATAGAGGTGAGCCAGGTCGCCGGTGAGCACGGAGGTGGACCAGCCGTCGGTGACGATGTGGTGCAGGGTGAGGGTCAGCACGTGGTCGTCGTCGGCCAGTCGTACCAGACCGGCGCACAGCAGCGGACCGCGACGCAGGTCGAACTGACGGGCGCGCTCGGTCGCCAGCAGCTGCTCCAGCCGCTCCGCACGGTCCACCGCCGGCTGCCCGGACAGGTCGTGCAGGGGCAGAGGAACCTCCTGGGGACGGTGGACGATCTGCACGCCATGGCCGTCCACCGTGTCGAAGGTGGTGCGCAGCGACTCGTGCCGGGCCACCAGGGCCCGCAGAGCCGCGGTGAGGGCGCCGGTGTCGAGTTCGCCGCGCAGGCGCATCGCGAGCGCCGTCACGTACTCGGCGCTGTCGGGTGCGAACTCCGCCAGGAACCAAAGGCGTTGCTGGGCGTAGGACATGGGTGCCGTCGTGCCGCGCGGGAGCGGGACCAGAGCGGGCCCGCTCGCGTCGCTCGTCCCACCTTCGGCGATCAGCGCGGCGAGCGCGGCCGGGGTGGGGTGGGTGAACACCGCCCGGGGCGACAGGTCGGTCCCGAACGCCTCGCCCAGGCGGGCGGCGAGGCGGATGCTGAGAATGGAGTCGCCACCCAACTGGAAGAAGTCGTCTTCCACGCCGGGCCGGTCCACGCCCAGAACCTCGGCGAAGACCGCCGCCGTGCGGTGTTCGGCCTCCGTGCGGGGCTCGACCCTCGCGGCCTGCGTTCGCGGCGCCGGGAGCGCCGCGCGGTCGACTTTTCCGTTGCCGCTCAGTGGGAGCACCGCGAGGGGGACGAACGCGGACGGAACGAGGTAGTCAGGCAGCGAGTGGCGGGCGAACGCCCGCAGCTCCTCGGTGTCCTTCCCGATCGGTCCGACGACGTAGGCGACCAGCCTGCGCGCTCCGGGCGCGTCCTCACGGGCCACCACGGCCACGTCGGTCACAGCGGGGTGGGCCGCCAGGGCTGCTTCCACTTCGCCGGGCTCGACCCGGAATCCGCGGATCTTCACCTGGTCGTCCACCCGCCCGAGGAAGTCGACCGTACCGTCCGGCCGGCGTCGGGCCAGATCACCGGTGCGGTACATGCGGCCGCCGGGCGGCCCGAAGGGGTCCGGGAGGAAACGGGCCGCGGTGTCCCCGGGGCGGCCGAGGTAGCCGCGCGCCACGCCTTCTCCTGCCACGAACAGTTCGCCCGCGCAGCCCGGCGGGACGGGCCGCATGCGGCTGTCGAGGACGTGGATCCGCACGTCGTCCAGCGGCTCGCCGATGGGCAGGGTGTCGGGCACCGCCCCCGCGTCGGTGAGGGCGTGGGAGGTGGCGAAGGTCGTGGTCTCGGTCGGTCCGTAGCCGTCGACCACGGTCAGCCCGGGGCAGGCTGCCAGCACCCTGCGTACGGGCTCCGCGGGGACCACGTCGCCGCCGGTCCACACCTGGCGCAGTCCCGCGAAGCAGTCGGGAGCATCCTGGGCCAGCAGCCGGAACAGACCGGCCGTCAGCCAGGCCGCCGTCAGTCCGCCGTCGTGGGCGAGGCGCCGCAGCAGCGCCGCGTCCACCGGCTGGTCGGGGGCCACCACCACGCATCCGCCGTTCAGCAGTGGTGCCCACACCTCGAAGGTGGCCGCGTCGAACGCCACCGGCGAGTGGAACAGCACGCGTGCGCACACCCCATCGGTGAAACGGCTGTCGGTGGCCAGCGAGGCCACGTCGCGGTGACGCACCGCCACGGCCTTCGGCAGGCCGGTGGACCCCGAGGTGAACATGACGTAGGCGAGCTGGTCGGGGTCCGCGGCCGGGAGGCGCGGGCCGCCGGTGTCGCCGGTGCGGGCGGCGGCGACCTCGTCGGCGGTGAGGCACAATGCGGCGCCCGCGTGGGCGAGCAGGGCGACGCGCCGCTCCCGCGGGCCACGGGTGTCGACGGGCAGGTAGGCGCCGCCCGCCTTGAGGACCGCGAGCTGTGCGACGACGAGTTCGGCGGAGCGGTCCATGAGCAGCGCCACCCGGTCCTCGGCCGCCAGACCGCCGTCCAGCAGCCGGGCGGCAACGCGGTCGGACCACTCGTCGAGCTGCCGGTAGGTCACCCGCCGGTCGCCGTCGGACAGCGCGGTCGCGTCCGGGAGGTGGCGTGCCCGCTCGGCGAACAGGTCCACCGGGCTGCGGGGGGCGACGCGGCGGGCGGTGGTGTTCCACCGCCGGAGCACCTCCTGGTCCTCGGCGGTGATCAGCTCCAGGTCGTCCACGTCGCCGTCGAGGCCGTCGGCGAGGGCGGTCAGTACAGCGGTCAGGCGGGCCGCCGCCCGCTCGACCGTGGCGCGGTCGAACAGCGCGGCGTCATAGGCGAGGTCGAAGCCCAGGCGGTCGGCCAGGTGGGCGCGCAGGCACAGGGGGAAGGTGGTGGCGTCGTCGGCCCGTATCTCTTCGACGCGGACCCCCGTCCTCGCGGTGGCCGTCTCGTCGACGGGGTAGTTCTCGAACACCACCATGCTGTCGAACAGTGCCTCGCCCGCCGGGACATCGCTGACGGCCTGGACACGCGGCAGCGCGAGGAAGTCGAAGCGCCGGGCGTCGCTCTGCTGGTCCTGCAGTACACGCAGCCACGGCAGTACACCCGACGCCGGGACGCGGACCCGGGTCGGCACGGTGTTGATGAACATGCCGATCATCGCCTCCACTCCGGGCAGTTCGGCCGGGCGGCCGGAGACGGTGGTGCCGAAGACCACGTCCCGCTGACCGCTGTAGCGGGCCAGCAGCAGTGCCCAGGCGCCCTCGACCAGGGTGTTGACCGTGAGACCGGCGCGGGCGGCCGTGTCTCGCAACCGCGCCGAGGTGCGCGCGTCCAGCTCATGGTGGACGGAGGCGGCGGAGCGGGCGCGATGCGCCTCGGCCGGCGTGCGGTCGTACGGCAGCGCGGTGCGCGCGGTGAACCCGCCGAGGGTGTCGGCCCAGTACCGTTCGGCCGCCTCCTCGTCCTGGTCGCGCAGCCACCGCAGGAAGTCCGCGAACGGGCGCCGGAGGGGCGGGGCGGCCTCCGGGCCGCCGGTGAGGGCGGCATAGCGCTCACACACCTCGGTGAGCAGGTGCGCGGTGCTCCAGCCGTCCAGGATGAGGTGGTGGGTGGACCACAGCAGCAGGACTTCGTCGTCGGGCAGGGCGGCCAGCGTGACGCGGGTGAGCGGCGCGCTGGTCAGCTCCATGCCCGCCGCACGGTCCTCGGCGAGCAGCCGCTCGCTCTCGGCGGCGCGTTGGCCCGGGGTCAGCTGGCGCCAGTCCAGGTGGGTGACGGGTAGCCGCACCAGGTGGTGGACCACCTGCACCGGATGCGGCAGGCCCTGCCAGTGCACACTGGTGCGCAGCGCGGGGGTGCGATCGGCGACCTGCTGCCAGGCCGCGGCGAACGCCCGCGGGTCGGCGACGCCCGACAGCCGCACCGCCGTGCGGTCGAAGTAGGCGCCCGCCGTGTCGACGAGCCCGTGGAAGAGCATGCCGGACTGCAGCGGCGTGAGCGGCAGCACGTCGGCGGTGTTCCGCCCGTCGCCCACCAGCCGGTCCAGATGCTCCTGGGATAGTCCGGCGAGCGGGAAGTCGGAAGGCGTGCGGCCGCCGGCGTGCGGCTCGGCACAGTGCGCCACGATCTCGCGCAGCCCCGCGCACATGTCGTCTGCCAGGCGGCGCACCGTGGACTCGTCGTAGACCGCCGTCGGGTAGGTCCAGCCGAGTTGGAGCCGGCCGTCCTGCACCACGCCCGTGATGTCGAGCAGGTAGGGGCGGGGTTCGTCCGGGTCGGTGTCGCTGCCGGCCGGCGGCAGCGCCGCGCGGTACAGGCCGTCCCCCGCGGGGCTGCTCCCGGCGTCCCACTGGCCGTGGTAGTTGAACCCCACCTCGGCTGACGGTGCGTCGGCCAACGGGCTGTCGGGCAACAGGTGGCGCAGCGCGCCGTAGCTCATGCCGTGTGCCGGCACCGCGCGCAGCTGTTCCTTGACGGACCGCAGGGTCTCGCGCCAGCCGGCGTCAGGGGACACGGTCAGGGCGAGCGGGAACTCGGCGGTGAACCAGCCGACGGTCCGCGACAGGTCCACGTCGTCGAAGACGTCCTCGCGCCCGTGCCCCTCCATCCCGAGCAGCACGGTGTCGCGCCCGCACCAGCGGGCCAGCGTGCGGCCCAGAGCGCTGAGCAGCACGTCGTTGACCTGCGTGCGGTAGACGTCCGGCACGTGGCGCAGCAGTGCCTCGGTCTCCGCCGGGTCCAGCGTCGCAGTGACAGTGGCGGCGGTGCCATGGGTGTTGGGGCCCTGCCTGCCGGCCGGGAGGGCAGTGGGGGCACAGCGGGTGCGCGTCCAGTAGTCCAGGTCGGTGTCCAGGCCCCCGGCGCGGGTGTGCCGCTCCAGCCGGGCCGCCCAGTGGCCGTAGGCGGTGCCCACCGCGGGCAGGGCGACGGGCCCTCCGGACGCGGCGGCCCGGTGGGCGGTCTCCAGATCGGCCAGCAGGATGCGCCAGGAGACCCCGTCCACCACCAGGTGGTGAACGGTGATGAGCAGCTGCGCGGGCCGGTTCGGGCCACGGTCGAAGAGCAGCACCCGCACGACCCGGCCCTGTGTGGGGTCGAGCGCTGTCTGCGCCTCCTCCGCCTCTCGCCGCACCCGCGCCTCCAGCATGGGGGCGTCCAGATCCGCCACATCGTGCTGGGTGAGCACGCCCTCCGGCGCCTCGGGCAGCACCTCCTGGAGCCAGCCGGTGTCGGTGTGCCGGAATCGCGTGCGCAGCGCCGGGTGGTGGCGCACCAGGGCGTCGACCGCCTGCCGCAGGGCGTGCGGGTCCGTGCCCGGAGCCAGTTCCAGGCGCTGGGTCATGGTGAACCGCAGCCGCTCCCCGGGGCGGCGGCCGTCGAGGTACCAGCGCTGGATCGGGGTGAGCGGTGCCTCGGCGGGCGCGGCGAAGTCCGTCGGGGTGGGACGCTGGTCCGCCTCCGTGACCCGCAGGGCCAGTTCGGCGATGGTCTGGTGACGGAAGACGTCCTTGGTGGTGAGTGCTAGCCCGGCCTGGCGGGCCCGGGCCACGATCTGGATGCTGAGGATCGAGTCGCCGCCGAGGGTGAAGAAGTTGTCTCGCGCTCCCACCCGCTCCACGCCCAGTACCTCGGCCCAGATGGCGGCCAGGCGCTCCTCGGCGCCGGGCCGGGGCGGCACGTACGGCGTCCCGCTGTCGGGCCGGTGCGGCGGGGCGGGCAGCGCGCGCCGGTCGGCCTTGCCGCTGGTGGTGCGGGGTATCCGCGCCAGGGGGACGAACGCGGCGGGCACCATGTGGTCGGGCAGCGTCCGCCGCAAACGTACCCGCAGCTCGTCCGCGCGTAGGACGCTGTTGCCCGCGGGCACCAGGTAGGCGACGAGCACGAGGCGCCCGGCGTGTTCGCGGGTGGTCACCACGGCCTCGGTGATGTCCGGGTGCCCGAGGAGAGCGGCCTCCACCTCGCCCGGTTCGATGCGGAAGCCCCTGATCTTGACTTGCTCGTCGACGCGTCCGAGGAACTCCAGGGCGCCCCGCTTGTCCCAGCGGGCGCGGTCGCCGGTGCGGTACATCCGTTCTCCCGGCGCGCCGAACGGGTCGGCGAGGAAGCGGGACGCGGTCAGGCCGGGCCGGTTCAGGTAGCCGCGGGCCACCTGGCTTCCGGCCAGGTACAACTCGCCGGGCGTACCGGGCGGTACCGGGCGGAGCGCGCCGTCCAGGACGTAGGCGCGCAGGTTGCGGCCGGGCCGTCCGATGACCGGGCGTTCGGGTTGCTCGGCGCAGCGGCCGTAGACGGCGTCGACCGTGCATTCAGTGGGTCCGTACATGTTGTACGCGGTGACACCGAGGCCCTCGGCCGCGCACAGCTCCCCCCAGGCGTCAGGACCGACCGCCTCGCCGCCCACCAGCAGCAGGCGCGGATGGTGGCGGCCTGGCGCGAGGAGCCCGGCGGCGGTCAGTTCGCGCAGGAAGGACGGGGTGACGTTCACCAGGTCCAGGCGCCGCTCGGCGACCTGGGCACAGAATGCCTCCGGATCCAGGCGGACGTCCTCGTCGACGAGGTGCACCTCCTGGCCCAGGGCAAGCAGCAGCGGTCCTTCCCAGGAGGTGTCGAACGAGAAGGAGGCGCTGAGCGCGGCGCGCAAACGGCGCCCGTCCGTGGTGTGCGGGGCGACGAGTCCGACCCGGTGGTCGCGGCAGAGATTGACGAGGTGCCGGTGTTCCACGGCGACGCCCTTGGGCCGCCCGGTCGAGCCGGAGGTGTAGACGATGTAGGCGGTGTTCTCGGGGCGAAGCGGCGCGAGGCGGTCGGTGTCGGCCGGGTCGTGGGCGGGCAGCCGGCCCCACGGCACCTCACGCAGCGTCTCGGCCGTCACTACGGTGTGCGGCGCGGCATCCGCGAGAAGGAAAGCGATGCGCTCCGCTGGCAGGTCGGGGTCCAGGCACAGCAGGGTGCCACCCGCCTTGAGCACGGCGAACAGCGCCACCAACAGGTCGCTGGTGCGCGGCAGACGGACGGCGACGACGCGTTCCGGACCGGCGCCGAGTCCGACGAGGTGGTGGGCCAGCCGGTTGGCGCGCTCGTTGAGCGCGGCGAACTCGAGGGTGGCGTCCCTGGCCACCAGCGCGGTGGCGTGCGGCGAGCGGGCTGCCTGCGTCTCGAACAGGGCGGTGAACGTGGTGTCCGGCACCGGCAGCCGTTCCCCCTGCCACTCCCCCAGCACGCGACGCGACTCGGCGGGGGTCATCAGCGGCAGTGCACCGACGGTCCGCTCGGGATCGTCAGCGGCGGCCTCCAGTAGCAGGCGCAGCCGGGCGGCCAGGCCTTCGGCGGTTTCAGTGTCGAACAGGCCGCTGTTGTACTCCAGGAATCCGGTAACGCCGTCGTCGCCCTCGACGAAGTCGAAGGCGAGGTCGAAGGTGGCGTGCCGGACCGGCGGCGGCACCGGGGCGACCTCCAGACCGGGCAGGCGGGGCGCCTCGGCGCCCAGGTTGTGCAGCGCCACCATGACCTGGAACAGCGGCGTGCGGCTGGTGTCCCGCTCGGGCTGGAGGGCGTCCACCAGCCGTTCGAAGGGCACGTCCTGGTGGGCGAACGCCGACAGGACAGTGGTGCGCGTCTCGGCGAGCAGTTCGCGGAACGACATGCCGGGGCGCACCCGGCCACGCAGCACCAGGGTGTTGACGAACATGCCGACGATGTCATGGAGTTCGGGGTGCTCGCGGCCCGCGGTCACCGTGCCGACGGCGACGTCCTCCTGGTCCGCCCAGCGCGCCAACAGGACCTGACACGCCGCCAGGAGAGTCACGTAGAGGGTGGCGTCGGCGGCACGGCCCACCTCGCGCAGCCGGTCGGTCAGCGCCGCGGGCACAGTGAACGTGACGAGCGCCCCCTCGTGGGTCCGCACGGCGGGCCGGGGTCGGTCGGTGGGCAGTTCCAGCGGGGTCACACCCTCCAGCGCCTGGCGCCAGTGGGCGAGGTCCTCCTCTGCCCGGTCGGTGCGGGCACGTTGCCAGGCGGCGAAGTCGGTGTATCGCACGGGCAGTTCGGGCAGCTCGGGAGCTCTGACCTCGTGCGCCGCCGCGTACAGCTCACCCAGATCCCTGCCGAGAACCCCGAGCGACCAGCCGTCGGTGACGATGTGGTGGAGGGCCAGGACCAGCACGTGCTCGTCAGGTGCCAGGCGCGCCAGTCGGGCGCGCAGCAGCGGCCCGACCGTCAGGTCGAAGGCAGTGGCCGCCTCGCGTTCGAGCAGTGCGTCCAGGACCGCCGACGCGTCCGCGGCGCCGCTCAGGTCCTCCACCCGCAACGCCACCGGGTACGGCGGGTGCACGACCTGCCGCGCGCGGCCGTCCTGCTCGGCGAAGGTGGTGCGCAGCGCCTCGTGCCGGTCGACCAGGCCGTCCAGGGCGGTGCGAAGTGCCGCCTCGTCGAGCGGACCGCGCAGCCGCAGCACGGACAGGGTCGTGTACTCGGTGCTTCCCGGCTCGAATCGGTCGAGGAACCACAGCCGCTGCTGTGCGTACGTCAGCGGCGGGGGGGCGCCCGGGTCCGCGGGCGGGATGGCGTCGGCCGGAGCGGTCGGCGCCGCGGGCGGGTCGCCGAGGGCGGCGGCCAGTGCGGCGACCGTCGAGTGGGTGAACAGCAGTCGGGGCGAGACGTCCACGCCGAACGCCGCGCGCAACCGGGAGGTGACGCGGACGGCGAGGATCGAGTCACCGCCGAGGGCGAAGAAGTCGTCTCCGGCGCCCACCTCCTCGGCGTCCAGGACGTCCGCCCATGCGGCCGCGACCAGGCGTTCGGCGCGGGTGCGCGGCGGCGTGCGGTCGGCGCCCGCGGCGAAGCCGTCCGGGCCGGGCGCGGGCAGGGCGCGCCGGTCGAGCTTGCCGTTGGCGGTGAGCGGCAGCGCCGTCAGCGGCACGTAGGCGGCGGGCACCATGTGCGCGGGCAGCAGGCGCTCCAGATGGGCGCGCAGTTCGGCGGCGGTCGGAGGGGCGGCGTTCTCGCGGCTGCCGGTAGTGACCACGTGCGCGACCAGCCGCCGGGTACCGCAGGCGTCCTCGTACGCACCCACCGAGGCGGCTGCGACGCCCGGGTGGGTGCGCAGGGCGGCCTCGATCTCGCCGGGCTCGATGCGGTAGCCGCGGATCTTCATCTGCTGGTCGGCACGGCCCAGGTACTCCAGCGTGCCGTCGGCCCGCCACCTGGCCCGGTCGCCGGTGCGGTACATCCGGCTGCCGGGCCGTCCGAACGGGTCGGCGACGAAGCGGGTCGCGGTCAGGCCGGGTCGGCCCAGATAGCCGCGGGCCAGGCCCTCGCCCGCCACGTACATCTCGCCGACGGCGCCGGGCGGTACGGGAGCCAGCGCGCCGTCGAGCACGTGGATCCGCAGGTCGGGGATGCCCGTGCCGATGGGGCTCGCGGCACACGCGGCGGCCCTCGCCCGGTCGAGGGGGGCGTAGGTCACGTGGACGGTGGTCTCGGTGATGCCGTACATGTTGACCAGGCGCGGGGCGGTGTCCGGGTGGCGCGTGTACCAGTCTGCGAGCCGCTCGACGTCCAGTGCCTCGCCGCCGAAGACCACCGTGCGCAGGGTCAGGCGCGCGCTCACCTCGGGGTGCTCGGCATCCGCGCGCGCCAGCGGGTAGAAGGCGGAGGGGGTCTGGTTGAGGACCGTGACCCGTTCGTCGGCCAGCAGGCGCAGGAAGTCCTCTGGGGAGCGTGCTACGTCGTCGGGGACGACGACGAGCCGGCCGCCGTGCAGCAGCGCGCCCCACAGCTCCCACACGGAGAAGTCGAAGGCGTAGGAGTGGAACAGCGTCCACACGTCGTGCTCGTCGAAGCGGAACCAGGGGCGGGTGCGGGTGAACAGCCGCACCACGTTGGCGTGCGGCACCACGACACCCTTCGGGTGACCGGTGGAGCCGGAGGTGTAGATGGTGTAGGCCGGGCTTTCCGGTGTCGGGCGGTGGCAGTGGACCGGGCCGGTGCCGGGGCGGGCCGCGAGGTCGGCCCGTACCGCCGCGTCGTCCAGGAGCAGAACGGGTACGGGGGTGTCCTCCGCCGGTGCGGCGAAGTCGGTGGTGGTCACCAGCGCCACCGGGGCGGCGTCCCGCAGCAGGTGGGCGACGCGTTCGGCGGGCAGCCGGGGATCGATCGGCAGATAGGCCGCCCCTGTTTTCAGGGCGGCGAGTACCGCGACGACCAGGTCGGTGGAGCGGGGCAGCGCGAGGGCCACGTAGCGCTCGGGTCCGGCGCCGTACTCCGCCAGGCGGTGGGCGAGCCGAGTGGCCCGTGCGTCGAGCCCGGCGTAGTCGAGGTGGTCGCCGGCACAGGTGACGGCGATCGCGTCGGGGAAGCGAGCGGCCTGGGCCTCGAACAGGTCCACAAGGGTCTCAGCGGGCCGTCCCTCCTCGGTGCCGTTCCACTCCACGAGCATCCGGCGCCGCTCCTCGGCGGTGGTCCACGCCAGGGTGCGCAGCGGCCGTTCGGGGGCGGCGGCGATCTCCGTGAGGAGCAGGCACAGCCGGTCGAGGAGAGCCCGGACGGTGGCGCCGTCGAACAGCTCCGGGTCGTAGGCCAGGTCGAAGCCGAGCCGTTCGCCCTGGTAGGCGCGGAGCACGAGGGGGTAGTTGGTGGCGTCCCGGGAGGTGACGTCCATCAGGCGGACCCCAGAGGCGGCCGTGAGGGCCTCGTCGAAGGGGTAGTTCTCGAAGGCGACGATGCTGTGGAACAGCGCGGCGCTGGACGGTACCTCGCTCAGGGAGGTCAGCTCGGCGAGGGAGACCGCCGCGAAGCGTCGTGCGTCGGCCTGGGCGTCCTGGAGGTCGCGGAGCCACGCGGCGGCCGTGCGGTGGCTGTCGACGCGGACCCGGGTGGGCAGGGTGTTGATGAACATGCCCACCATCGACTCCACGCCGGGCAGGTCGTCGGGGCGTCCGGAGACGGTGGTGCCGAAGACCACGTCCGCCTCCCCGCTGTAGCGGGCCAGCAGCAGCGCCCAGGCGCCCTGCACCACGGTGCCCAGGGTGAGCCCGGCGTCCCGGGCGGTGCGCACCAGGCTTCCTGACGCCGTGTCGGACAGCGCGGCGGTGTGGACGCCCGCGGATCGGGCCCGGTGCACCTCCCGCAGGGGCCGATCGAAGGGGAGCGGCGTCGGGGTGGCGAAGCCGCCGAGGACGTCGCGCCAGTGCGCGCGTACGGCCTCAGCGTCCTGATCCGCCAGCCATCGCACGTAGTCGCCGAACGGCCGGCGCACAGGCGTCAGTGCCTCGCCTCCGGCGATCAGCGCCGCGTACTCCTCGCACACCTCGGTGAGCACCTGCGCGAGGCTCCAGCCGTCCAGGATCAGGTGGTGGGAGGTCCACAGCAGCTTCAGTCGCGCGTCTGGCAGCCGGATCAGGGTGAGCCTCATCAGCGGCGCCGTGCCGAGGTGCAGGCCGCGCGCGAGGTCGTCGGAGCGGAGCCGTGCGAACCGCTCGGCGCGCTCGCCCTCGCTGTGTTCCCGCCAGTCCAGCTGGGTCACCGGCACCCGCACGTTCCGGTGGACGACCTGGAGCGGTACGGGGACGCCCTCCCACACCACACAGGTACGCAGCGCGGGCGTGCGGTCGGTGACCCGCTGCCAGGCCAGGGCGAAGGCACGCGGGTTCGCCACCCCGTCCAGGAGCAGGGCCGCCTGGTCCACATAGACGTCGTCCGGGCCGCCGACCAGCCGGTGGAAGAGCATGCCCTCCTGCAGCGGGGTCAGCGGAAGGACGTCTTCCACGTCCCGGCCGTCGCCGACGAGCCGGTCCACACCGGCCTGGTCGAGGCGGGCCAGCGGGAAGTCGGAGGGGGTGCGGCCGCCAGCGTCCGGCCGGGCGCAGTGCTCGGTGATCGAGGCCAGCGCCCGCACCATGCCGTCCGCCAGCTCCTGGACGGTCTCGGCGTGGTGCACCTGGTCGCTGTAGTGCCAGGTGATCTCCAGCTGGCCGTCGGCCACCACGGCCGAGACGTCCAGCAGGTGGTCCAGCGGTTCACCGACCGCCATGTCCCGGCCGGGCGCCTCGGCCGCGGGAGCGAAGTCCCGCCCGGCGGCCGCCTCCCACTGGCCGTGGTAGGTGAAGCACACCTGCGGCAGCGGCACGTCCCGCAGCGCGGGGGCGGCGCGGTCCGGCGAGCCCAGGCGGGCCAGTGCCTCATAGCTGAGCCCCCGCCGCGGCACCGCGCGCAGCCGCTCCTTGACCGCCTTCAGCGTGGCGCCCCAGTCGGGGGCGCCGGACGGCCCGGCCGGGGTGAGGGTGACGGGGTACTGGGCGGTGAACCACCCCACCGTCCGCGACACGTCGATCGCCTCGTCGGGCCCACCTCCGCCGAGGTCCTCCCGGCCGTGGCCCTCCAGGGCGACGGTCACCCGCTCGGCGCCCGCCCAGTCGGCGAGCACCCGGCCCAGCGCGCTGAGCAGCACGTCGTTGACCTGGGTGCGGTAGACCGCGGGTACCCGGCGCAGGAGCGCCGCGGTGGTGGCGTGGTCCACCCGGGTGCGCACGGTGCGCACCGATCCGGCGAGGGGTGCTCCGGGTCGGTCGACGGGCAGCGGGGTGCGCGGGGTGGCGGCCTCCTTCGTCCAGTACGGCAGGTCCTCGTCCAGGTCGCCGGCGCGCACCCGCCGGGCCAGGTGGGCGGCCCAGTGGGTGAACGGCGTAGTGGCCGGTTCCAGGTGGGCCGGCTCGCCCGCGGACACCTGCCGGTACGCCCGCTCCAGGTCGGAGAGCAGGATGCGCCAGGAGACACTGTCCACCACCAGGTGATGGGCCGTCAGGAAGAGTTGGGGGTGGTCGCCTTCCGGGGGCAGCAGCAGCGCCGCGCGCAGCACGGCGCCGGTGGCGGGGTCCAGCGCCGCGCGGGCGGCGTCGGCGGCCTCCGCGCGGGCGGCCGACAGGTCGGCGGCGGCCACAGCGGACAGGTCGTGGCGGGTCAGCAGCGCGGTGGCCGAGTCGGCGCCCGGTCGCTGCTCCCAGGTGTCCCCGGTGGGCGTGAACCGGGTGCGCAGCGCCGGGTGGTGGCCGACCACCGCCGCCAAAGCCCGTTCCAGGGCCTGTTCGTCGAGGTCGTACGGCAGGTCGAGGAGCATCGACATGCTGAAGTGCCGCAGCAGGCCGTGGGTGGCGAAGAACCACTCCTGGACGGGGGTCAGCGGTGCGGGTCCGTCGTCATGCGGGCGCGGCGGCGCGGTCTCCCCGGCGGTCCGGTGGGCCGCGGCGGCGGCCAGATCGGCGACGGTCTGGTGGCGGAAGACGTCCCGCGAGGTCAGGCGCAGACCGGCGGCGCGGGCCCGGGAGACGGCCTGGATGCTGAGGATGGAGTCGCCGCCGAGTTCGAAGAAGTTGTCGGTGACACCGACTCTGGCCACCCCCAGCACCTCCGACCAGATGCCGACGAGCGTCTCCTCGGCGGGGGTACGCGGGGCGACGAACTCCCGTTCGCGTGGGGCGGCGTCGAGGTCGGGGGCGGGCAGGGCCCGGCGGTCCAGCTTTCCGCTGGTGGTCAGCGGCAGGGCGTCGAGCACGGTGAAGGAGGACGGCACCATGTGGCCGGGCAGCACACGCCCGCAGGCCGCCCGAAGCTCGGAGGCGGCGGGCCGCGCGGCGCCCGCGGCGGCCTCCAGGTAGGCGGCGAGCCGTAGGTGGCCGTGCGCGTCGGGCAACGCGACGACGGCGGCGGCGGCGATACCGGGCAGCTCCAGCAGGGCCGCCTCGACCTCGCCCGGCTCGATGCGGTGGCCGCGGACCTTGACCTGGTCGTCGGTACGGCCGAGGTAGTCCAGCCGCCCCTCCGCGGTCCAGCGTGCCAGGTCGCCGGTGCGGTACATGCGTCCGCCGGGCGGCCCGTACGGGTCGGCCACGAACCGCGCCGCGGTCAGGCCGGGGCGGCCCGCGTAGCCACGGGCCACCTGCTCGCCCGCCAGGTACAGCTCGCCACCGACGCCCGGCGGAACGGGCTGGCGCCGGGCGTCGAGGACGTACGCCCGCACGTTGGGCAGCGGCCGGCCCACCAACGGGCGGCGGTCGCCCTCGATGCGGCAGGCCAGCGCGTCGACCGTGCACTCGGTGGGGCCGTAGAAGTTGTACGCGGTCACGTCCCGGTGCCGGGCCAGCTCACGCCACAAGCCGGGCCCCACCGGCTCGCCACCGAGCATCAGCACCCTGGGGTGGTGACGCGGGTCGGTGAGCAGACCCGCGGGTAGCAGCTGCCGCAGGTACGAGGGGGTCAGGTCGAGGAAGTCGATGCGGTGCTCGACGACGTACTCCACCAGAGCGGCCGCATCCAGCCGGGTCGCCTCGTCGACCAGGTGCAGCGGGTGGCCGTCGGCCATCAGCAGCACGCCCTCCAGCGAGGTGTCGAAGGAGAAGGAGGCGGTCAGCGCCACCCGCAGCGGGCCGCCGCCCGCCTCGGCGACGAACCCCGCGCGGTGTCCGGCGAGCAGGTTCGTCAGGCATTGGTGCGGGACGGCGACGCCCTTGGGACGGCCGGTGGAGCCGGAGGTGTAGATGACGTACGCGGTGTTGTGCGGATCGAGCGGAGCGAGCCGGTCGGCGTCGCACGGGTCGGTGTCCGGGCCGGTGCCGGGCGCCGAACGCAAGGCGGCCTCGTCGAGCACCAGCTTGGGCCGCGCGTCGTCCAGCAGGAACCGGACGCGGTCCTCGGGCAGCGCCGGATCGAGGGGCAGGTAGCCGGCGCCGGTCTTCCAGACGGCGAGAATCGCCACGAGCATGTCGGCGCTGCGCGGCAGTCTCAGCGCGACCAGCCGCTCGGGGCCCACGCCGAGGGCGATCAGGTGGTGGGCGAGCCGGTTGGCGCGGGCGTTGAGCGCCGCGTAGTCCAGACGCTCGTCGTCGGCCACCAGTGCGGTGGCGTGCGGGGTGCGCGCCGCTTGCCGTGCGAAGAGTTCGGGATACGTCGTGGCGGGCAGCGGACGTGCGGTGTCGTTCCACTCCTCGGTCATCCGCCGTACGTCCTGCGCGGAGAGTAGGGGCAGCGTGTCCAGCGGCCGGTCCGGTTCGGCGGCCACGCCCGCCAGGGTGCGCAGCAGTTGATCCGCCATCCGGCTCACGGTGGCAGCGTCGAACAGGTCGGTGCGGTACTCCAGCAGTCCGGTCAGCCCGTCCCCGTCCGGCAGGAACTCCACACTCAGGTCGAAGGTGGCCGCCTGCCGTGGCACGGTGACCGGGCCGGTCTCCAGGCCCTCAAACGCGGGGGCCGCGGGCGGTGCCGGATGCAGCAGGACCATCACGTCGAACAGCGGGTTGCGGCCCGCCTCCCGGGGTGCGCCGACGGCCTCCACCAACCGCTCGAACGGCGTGTCTGCGTGCGCGAAGGCGCCGTTGACGGTGTCGGCGGCAGCCGCCAGCAGGTTCCGGAAGGTACCACTGGTCTCGACCGTGGTGCGTAGCACCACGGTGTTGGCGAAGAAGCCGACGGCTCGTTCCAGGTCGGTGCGGGAGCGCCCGGGGGTGAGGGAGCCGACGGTGATGTCGTCCTGCCCGGACCAGCGGGACAGCAGGCCCTGGCAGGCGGCGACCAGGGCGGCGAACAAGGTGGTGTGCTGCTCGGCGGCGAGTTGGCGCAGCAGGGCGGTGGTGTCGGCGGGAACGGTGAAGGTGTGCACCGCGCCCGCCCCGGACTCCTCTCCTCGACGCGGGCGGTCCAGGGGCAGGTCCGGCGGCACCGCTCCGGACAACTTCTCTGACCAGTAGGCGAGTTGTCGCTCCAGCGGCGGTCCCGATAACCGCTCGCGTTGCCACACCGCGAAGTCCGGGTACTGCGTCGCCACTGCTGGGAGCGACGGCTGCGCGCCGCGGGCCAGGGCGTCGTAGGCGGTGCACAGCTCCTCCAGCGCCACGCCCATCGACCAGCCGTCGGTGACGATGTGATGGGCGGTCAGCAGCAGCACGTGTGAGGAGGACCGCTCCCGCAGCAGCAGGGCGCGCAGCAACGGGCCGGTCCGCAGGTCGAAGGGGCGGGAGTACTCCTCGAGCAGCGCCGTCTCCAGGGCGTCTGGCCCCTGCCGGCGTTGGTCCGGCGCGCCGAGGTCCCGGACCGGCAGCGGTACCGGTCCGGCAGGGTGCACGGTCTGCACCGGCCGCCCTTCGCTCTCGTCGAACGTGGTGCGCAGCGCCTCGTGGCGCTCGACCACGAGGCCGATCGCCCGGGAGAGGGCCGCGCAGTCCAGCGGTCCGGTCAGCCGCAGCGCGACGGCGCTGTTGTAGCGGGCGTCACCGGGGCGCAGCCGGTCCAGGAACCACAGCCGTTGCTGGGCGAAGGACAACGGCAGCGGCCGGGTCCGGTCCGCGCGGGGTATGGCCTGGCGGGCGCCCGCGCCCGGCTCGCTTGCCCGTCCGGCGAGCCGGCGGCGCAGTGCCTCCTGGAGGTCCGCGGGCAGGGCCTCGGCGCGGTTTCGCTTCGAAGACGTCATGGTCGTCCGGTCCTCACCGTTCGTCGTGGTCGCTGTCGCCGCGCGCGGCGTCCTCAAGGTCACTCAGTACCTGCTCCTCCACCAGCTCCGCCAGGGCGGCGATGGTGCGGCGCACCAGCACGTCGCGGGGCGTGAGCGTCACGCCGAACGCGTCATTGGCCCGGGAGGCGATGAGCAGGGCGCGCAGGGAGTCGCCGCCCAGGGAGAAGAAGTCGTCCTCCACGCCCACGGCCGTGTGCAGGGCCTCCTCCCACAAGGCGGCCAGGGCCTCCTGCGTGGGAGTGCGCGGGGCGACGCGGCCGGCCGGCTCCTCCTCGGCCGGTGCCGGGGCGGGCAAGGCGGCCCGGTCGGTCTTGCCGTTCTCGGTGAGCGCGAAACGGTCCATCACCACGAACGCCGAGGGGACCATGTGACCGGGCAGGGACCGGGCGGCCAGCGCCCGCAGCTCCGCGGCGGCGGGCGGCTCGGCGCCCGGCTGGGCCAGCACGTGGGCCACCAGACGCGGCAGCCCCGGCTCGTCCTCCCGTACGGTCACCACCGCGTCCACCACGGCTGGGTGGTGGGCCAGGGTGGCCTCGACCTCGCCCGCCTCGATCCGGTGGCCGCGCAACTTGAGCTGATGGTCGGTGCGCCCCAGGTAGTGCAGTTCGCCGCGGGCGTCGCGTCGCACCAGGTCACCGGTGCGGTACATGCGGGCGCCCGGCGGGCCGAACGGGTCGGCGGTGAAGCGGGTCGCGGTCAGCCCCGGGCGGCGCAGATAGCCGCGCGCCAGGGCCGGGCCGCTCAGCCACAGCTCACCCGGCACACCGTCGGGGACAGGGCGAAGCCGCTCGTCGAGGACGTAGACGCCGGTAGCCGGCAGCGGGCGGCCGATGGGCGGCGCCGCTCCATCGGGTTCCAGTGGGGCGGACCAGGTGGCCACCACGGTGGCTTCGGTGGGCCCGTAGGAATTGACCATGCGGTGGTGCGGGGCCCAGCGGGCGACCAGTTCGGCGCCGCACGCGTCGGCGCCGACCACGAGGGTCTTGAGGTCGGGCAGAGTGCCGGGAGTGTCCGGCGGAAGGGTGGCGAGCGCGGCTGGCGGCAGCAGCGTGTGGGTGATGCGCTCGCGGCGCAGCACCTCGGCCAGTTCGGCGCCGAGCAGCGGGCCGGGTGGCGGTACGACCAGACGGGCGCCGTGCGGCAGCGACATGCACAGTTCCAGCACCGAGGCGTCGAAGCTGGGGGAGGCGAACGCCAGTACCCGGTCTCCGGTGGCCACGTGGTAGTGCTGGGCCTCGGCGGCGGCGAAGGGCGCCAGGCCCCGGTGGGTGACGACGACTCCCTTGGGGGTGCCGGTGGAGCCCGAGGTGTATATGACGTAGGCCGGATCGTCGAGGTCCAGCGGGCGGAGCCGGTCGGCGTCGGTGGGCCGTTTCTCGGGCATCCCCTCGGTCGGTGCCGTGAGCAGCTCGGCGACCTCGGGGGCGTCGAGGGTCACGGCGGGGGCCGCGTCGCGCAGCATCATCGCGACCCGCTCGGCCGGATAGCCGGGGTCCACCGGCAGGAACGCGGCGCCCGCCTTGGCGACCGCCAGTTGGGCGAGGGCCATGTCCGCCGAGCGCGGCAGCAGCAGGGCGACGATGTCGCCGGGGCCCGCGCCGCGGGCGATGAGCCGGTGCGCCATGCGGTTCGCCCGCGTTTCCACTTCGGCGAACGACAGCAGCAGACCCGGTGCGCTCAGCGCCGGTGCCGTCGGCAGGAGGTCGACCGCGGCCTCGACCAACGCGGGCAGGGTGGCCGGGGGGACCGGCGATGACGTCGGACGCGCGGGGCTTCGTACCAGCCGTGCCCGCTCCTCGGGCGGCAGCGAGTCCACCGCGACCAGGCGGACGGTGTCCGGCGAGGCGGCCAGGGCATGCAGGGTGTGCAGTAGCTGGGCGGCCAGGGAGCGGGCGGTGGCCTGCTCGAAGTACCTGGGGTCGTAGCCCAGTTCGACACTCAGCCGGTCGCCGGGCGAGATCACCACGGTGAGCGGGTAGTTGGTGGCCTCCCGCGCGTCCAGGTCCCGTACCCGTACGCCGTTCGCGTCGGCCGTCGCATCGCCGACCGGGTAGTTCTCGAAGACGAGCAAGCTGTCGAACATCGGCGCCCCGGCGGGCAGTTGGGTCAAGGCGTGCAGGTCGGTCAGCGGCAGGTGGTCGAAGCGGCGGTCTTCCGCCCGCGCCTCCTGCACCTCGCGCAGCCACGCGTCGCACTGCGCGGTGCCCTCCACGGTGATCCGGGCGGGCAGGGTGGTGATGAACAGGCCAGTGATGGTGTCGGCGCCGGGCAGGTCCGCGGGGCGCCCGGAGACGGTGGTACCGAAGCACACCTCCCGCTCGCCGCTCCAGCGCGACAGCAGCAGCGCCCAGACGCCCTGCACCACGGTGTTGAGGGTGAGGCGGTGTCGGCGGGCGAACTCCGTCAGCCGGGCCGTCTCCGCGGCGTCGAGACGTTGCGACAACCAGGTCCCGGAGCGGGCCACGGCGCCTTGGGCGGGCCTGCGGTCGTACGGCAGCGCCGTGGGCGCGGTCATACCGGCGAGGGCACGCTTCCAGTGCTCCACGGCCCGGGCGGTGTTCCGGCTGGCGAGCCAGGCGGCGTAGTCAGCGAACGGCCGGCGCTCCGGCAGACGGGGCTCGTCGCCCCGGGCGAGTGCGGCATGACAGGCCATGACGTCCGACAGCACGTGGAAGACACTCCACCCGTCCAGCAGCACATGGTGGAAGGTCCACACCACCCGCACCGCGTCGGGGCCCAGTCGGACCAGGGCGACGCGCAGCAGCGGGGCGCTGTCGAGGGCCAGACCGCGGGCTCGGTCGGCGGCGAGGAGCCGCTCCAGTTCCGCCTCGCGCTCCCCCAGCGGCAGGGTGCTCCAGTCGTGTTCGGTGACCGGCAGGGTGGCAGTGCGGTGCACGGCCTGGAGCGGCACCGGAACTCCGTGCAGTACCACGGCCGTGCGCAGGACGGGCGTGCGGTCGACCACGTGCTGCCAGGCGGCGGCCAGCAGGCGGGTGTCGCGCACTCCGTCCACCACGAACGTGATCTGTTCGACGTACAGGCGCTGGCCGGGCTCGTCCATCCCGTGAACGACCATGCCGGTCTGCGTGGGGGTGAGCGGATAGAGGTCCACCACGTCGCGGCCGGTACCCACCAACCGGTCGACGGCGGCCTGGTCCAGCGGGGCCAGCGGGAAGTCCGACGGGGTGCGGCCGCCCGCGCCGGGCTCGGCGCAGTGCCGCACGATCTCCCCCAGTTCCTGGTTCATCTCGGCCGCCAGCCGGACGACGGTCTCGCGCCGGTGCGCCTCGCGCGAGTAGGACCAGGTGAACTCCAGCCGCTTGTCGCGCACTTGACCCACAACGTCGATGAGGTGCGGCCGCTCTCCCGCTCGGTCCATACCGCCCGCCAACGCGCCGTACGGCGTGTGCAGCAGGCCGCCGGGGGCCGCGCTCCAGTCCTGCTGGCCCAGGTAGTTGAAAGCGATCCGCGGCGGCTCCGGCAGCCGCGCCTCGGCCGTGGGGCGCAGGTGGCGCAGGGCGCCGTAACCTACTCCGCCCCGCGGCACGGCGCGCAGGCTCTCCTTGACGGACTTGAGGGCAGCCCCGGTGTCCGCTCCTGGCGGCACCGCGAGGGCGACGGGGAACATGGTGGTGAACCAACCGACGGTACGGGAAAGGTCGACGTCGTCGAAGAGTTCCTCCCGGCCATGGCCCTCCAACACGACCGCCACCCGGTCCCGCCCCGTCCAGCGCGCCAGGACCCGGCCGAGGGCACACAGCAGGACGTCGTTGACCCGGGTGCGGTAGACCTCCGGCACGTCCTGGAGCAGTCGGCGCGTCAGGTCGTCGTCCAGACCGACCGTCAGGGTTTCCTCGTCTTCGGCCGTGTTGCCTCCGTCGAGGTCGGTCGGCACGTCGGCGTACCCGCTCAGGCCCTGCCAGTGGGCGAGTTCGTCGTCGAAGCCGCCAGCCGCGGTATGCCCGGCGAGCCGGGTGGCCCAGGCCCCGAAGGAGGTCGTCTTCGGCCCGAGGTCCACCGCGTAGCCGTCCCGCAGCGCCCGGTAGGCGGCGTCCAGGTCCTCAAGGATCACCCGCCAGGACACCGCGTCCACCACCAGGTGGTGGGCGGCCAGCAGCAGAACCGGGCGCCGGTCGCCAGCTGGGCGGCACAGGGCAGCCCTGAGCAGCGGTCCGTCGGCCAGGTCGAAGCCGGAGGCCAGCCTGTCGGCCAGCCGTCGCAGCGTCCTGTCGAGGTCCTCGGCGCTTTCCTCGGGCAGTTCGTGGATGTCCAGGTGCGGTGCGCCGCCGGGCGCGGTGCCCTGCTGGCGCCATCGGCCGTCGCCGCCCAGCGTGAACCGCAGGCGCAGCGCGTCGTGCTGTTCCAGGACCTCGGCCAGCGCGGCGCGCAGCAGCGACTCGTCAGGGTCGGCGGACAAGTGGAAGCAGACCCCTTGGGTGAAGGCCGCCGGATCGCCGGTGAGGGTGTCGAACAGCCAGTGCTGCACGGGCGTCAGTGGGGCCTCATCCACGAACGGGCCCTGTTCGGCGGCGGTGACCGGGACCGGCAGGTCCTCGGCCGCGGCGGCCAGTTCGGCGACCGTCTGGTGCTGGAACAGGTGCCGGGGGGTCAGCGCGAGACCGGCCCTGCGAGCGGCGGAGACGATCTGGATGCCGAGGATCGAGTCGCCGCCGAGCGCGAAGTAGTTGTCGCGCGCCCCGACGTCGGGCACGCCCAGCACCTCCGACCAGATCGCCGCGAGTGTCCTCTCGGCGTCCGTGCGCGGCGGCAGGCCCCCGCCGGGGGCCGGGGCGGACCACACCGGTTCGGGCAGCGCACGCCGGTCCAGCTTGCCGGTGGCGCCGAGCGGCAGCCGCTCCAGCGGGACCACCAGCGACGGGACCAGATGGTCGGGGAGTGTGCCCGCCAGGAAGGAGCGCAGCGCGGCGGGCTCCAGCGCCGCGCGCCCCTCGGGCACCGCGTAGGCCACCAGCCGCCGGTGACCGCCGTCCTCCACCACGCGGGCGGCGGCGGCCGACACCAGCGGGTGCCGAGCCAATGCGGCCTCGACCTCGCCGAGTTCGATGCGGAAGCCCCGCACCTTCACCTGGTCGTCGGTGCGGCCGAGGTAGACCAGGTCACCCTCGGCGGTCCACCGCACCAGGTCCCCGGTGCGGTACATGCGGGCCCCAGGAGGACCGAAGGGGTCGGCGAGGAACCGGGAGGCGGTCAGACCGGGCCTGCCCAGGTAGCCGCGGGCCACTCCGGTCCCCGCGAGATACAGCTCTCCCGGCGCCCCCACCGGGACGGGACGCAGCCGGTCGTCCAGGACATGGGCTCGGGAACCGCCGATCGGCCGGCCGATCGGCGGTTCCCGATCGGGGTCCGCTGGGTCGCAGGTCCAAGCGGTGGCGTAGACGGTTGCCTCGGTGGGGCCGTAGATGTTCATCACCCTGCAGCCGGGAATCGCCGCACGTACCTGGCGGACGGTCCGTGCGGGCAGCCCCTCGCCGGCCAGCACGACCGTGTCGGCGGTGGCGCGGACGGTGTCCTCCGCCAACAACCGTCCGAGGGCGGACGGCACCGCGCTGAGCAGGCCGGCGCGCCAGGGGCCGGGACGCTCGGCCAGGGCCAGCAGGTCGGGTACGAGTTCCACGCACCCGCCGCAGAGCAGCGGGGAGAGGATCTCGAACACCGACACGTCGAAGTTGAGTGAGGTGGAGGCCACGACATGACCGAGCCCCCGGCCCCCGAGCTCGACGGCGGCCCAGTCGGTCAGCGCCACCACCGACTCGTGTGCGACCACGACGCCCTTGGGGCGCCCCGTCGAGCCGGAGGTGTGGATGACGTAGGCCGGGTGGGCGGGCAGCAGCGCGCCGTGCCGCTCTTCGTCCCGCAGTTCGGCGGAGGACGCCGACGCCAGCCGCTCGGAGCACGCCAGGTCGTCCAGCACGATCCGCTCGAACGGGCCGTCCGGCAGCCGACCGGCGGTTTCCGTACTGGTCACCACGGCGTCGGGCCGGACGTCGTCGAAGAGGAAGGTGATGCGTTCGGCGGGGTAGCCGGGGTCCACGGGCAGGTACGCGGCGCCGCTCTTGAGGACCGCCAGCAGCGCCACGACCAGGTCGGCGGTGCGGGGCAGGGCCAGAGCGACGAACCGCTCGGGGCCGGTGCCCGCGTTGACGAGCGTGCGGGCCAGCCGGTTGGCGCGCTCGTTGAGTTGCCGGTAGGTCAGGCGTTCGGTGCCGGCCAGCACGGCCGGGGCGTCCGGGGTGCGCGCGACCTGCTCCTGGAAGACCTCGGGCAGCGTCCGGTGCGGCACCTGGATCACCGGGCCGCCGAACCGTTCAAGGAGGTTGCGGCCCTGCACTGGGTCCACCAGCGGCAGGTCGGCCAAGCTGCGGTCCGGGTCGGTGGCGATCTGCGTCAACAGCGTCCGCAGACTGGCGCCGAGGCCCTCGACCGTTTCCGCGTCGAAGACCGCCGGGTCGTAGTCGAGCGCGATCGACAGGGCGTCGCCGGGGGCGACCACCACGCTGAGCGGGTAGTTGGTCGGTTCCAGGTCGCGTTCCTGCTCCATGGACAACCCGTGCCGGGCAAGGGCGTCGCCGTCGAACGGGTAGTTCTCGAAGACCACGATGCTGTCGAAGAGATTCGTGCCGCCCGGGACCTCGCTCCAGGTCTGCAACTGGGCCAGGGAGACGAAGTCGTGGCGCCGCGACTCCGACTGGGCGGCCTGGAGTTCGCCCAGCCACTCCAGTACCTCGCGCCGCCCGTCGATCCGCGCGCGGGTCGGCAGGGTGTTGATGAACACGCCGACCATCGAGGTCACTCCCGGCAGCTCGGCCGGGCGTCCGGAGACAGTCGTGCCGAACACCACGTCGTCGCCGCCGCCGTAGCGGGACAGCAGCAGCGCCCAGGCGCCCTGGAGCACGGTGTTGACGGTCAGGCCGGCCCGCTGCGCCGTCTCCCGCAGCCGCGCCGAGAGTGCGGCATCCAGCGTCACCCGCACCGACCCGGACGAGGAGGTGCGATGCGCCTCCGCGTGCCGCCGGTCGCACGGCAGTCGGGTGGGGACGGAGAAACCGGCCAGCGCCTCTCGCCAGTAGCGCTCCGCGCGCGCCGTGTCCTGCCCGGCCAGCCAGCGCAGGTAGTCCGCGAAGGGCGCACGTTCCGGCACGTCCGGGCGGCACCCCCTGGTCAGGGCCGCGTACCGCTCGCACACCTCGTCGAAGACCTGGGCGGCGCTCCACCCGTCGAGCAGCACGTGGTGGAACGTCCACACCATCCGCACGCGCTCCGGCGACAACCGGATCAGCGTGAGCCGCATCAGCGGTGCCGCGGCCAGGTCGATTCCGTCCTGCCGGTCCTCGGCGAGCAGTGCGGCGAGCTCCCGTTCGCACCGCTCGACGGGCCAGCCGGACCAGTCGTGGTGGGTGACGGGCACAGTGGCCCTGTGCTGCACGACCTGGAGCGGTTCGGCGGTCTCCTGCCACACCAGCCGCGTGCGCAGCATGGGGTTGGCGTCCGCCGTGCGCTGCCACGCATCAGCGAGGGCATGCGGATCGGTCACCCCTGACAGCACCAGTTGCACCTGGTTGACGTAGGTGCGGCCATCGGGGTTCATGAGGCTGTGGAACAGCATGCCCGCCTGCATCGGCGTCACCGGGTACAGGTCGGCGACCGCCCGGCCGTCCCCCACGACTCGGTCGACGGCCGCCTGGTCAAGCCGGGCCAGCGGGAAGTCGGACGGCGTGCGGCCGCCGGCGTGCGGCCGGGAGCAGTGGGCGACGATCTCCTCCAGAGTCCGCAGCATGCCCTCGGCGAGCCCGGCGACGGTCTCCTCGCGGTGCCGTCCTGTGCTGTAGTGCCAGCTGATCTCCAGGTGGTCGTCCTCGACGCGGGCCACCACGTCCAGCAGATGCGGGCGCACCGACTCGGGGGCCTCCGCGCCGCCCAGGCCGCCGGGCACCGCGCACACCAGTCCCCCTGGGTCGGCGGACCACTGGAAGCGGCCCAGGTAGTTGAAGCTGATGCCGGGCATCGGCGCCTCGGTGAGCCGTTCGTCCCCGGCCAGGTGGCGCAGGGCCCCGTAGCCGATGCCGCGGTCCGGTACGGCCCGCAGTTGCTCCTTGACGGACTTCAGGGTGGTGCCCCAGTCCCCTTCGGGCACCTTGAGGGCGACCGGGAACAGGGTGGTGAACCAGCCGACGGTCCGGGACAGGTCGACGTCGTCGAACAGTTGGTCCTCGCGGCCGTGCCCCTCCAGGGCTACGGCGACGGTGTCGTATCCCGTCCATGCGGCGAGCACCCGGCCGAGGGCGGCCAGCAGCACGTCGTCGATGCGTGTGCGGTAGACGCCGGGCACCTTGCGCAGCAGGTCGTCGGTGCGCCGTCGGTCCAGACGGACCGTCACCGCCCGTACGTCGCCTACGGAGTTGCCGCCGTCGCGATCCACCGGCAGGGGGGCCGCGCACTGCCGGACCGCCGTCTCCCAGTGGTCGCGCTGTGCCGCGAAACCGCCGTCGCTGGTGTGGGCGCGCAGCCGCCGCGCCCACTCCTGGACGGAGGTGGTGCGCTCGGGCAGGCGCACCGGCTCCCCCGCCCGTGCCTGCCGGTAGGCGGTTTCCAGGTCCTCCAGCAGGATCCGCCAGGAGACGCCGTCGACCACCAGGTGGTGTGCGGCCAGCAGGACCCGTGCGGGCCGGGTACCGGTGGCCATGAACAGTCGTGCGGTGACCAGTGGCCCGGTGTCGAGCCGGAACCCGCTGTGCGCCTCCTGCGTGACGCGCGCCTCGGTCGCCTCGGCCGCCGCCGCGTCCAGCCCGGTCAGGTCACACACCGTGAGCAGTTCCGGTGGGGCCGCGTCGGGAGCCGCGCAGGACTGGTACCAGGATCCATCCTCCCGCCGGACGAAACGGCAGCGGAGGGCGTCGTGGTGGGACCACAGGGCCGCAAGCGCACGGCGCAGGGCATCCGGGTCGGGGTCGCCGGCCGTCTCGACGACGACGGCTTGGTCGAAGAACTCCGGACACCGCGGCCCGGGGTCGAGGAACCAGTGCTGAATCGGCGTGAGGAGGACTTCCCCGCTCACCGGTGCGCTTCCGACGACGGGCGCGCTGGTACCGGTGGCGGCGGCCAGGGCGGCGATCGTGGGATGCCGGAACAGGTCCCGGGGGGTCAGCGCCAGACCCGCGGTGCGGGCACGGGAGACCACCTGGATGCTGAGGATGGAGTCGCCGCCCAGCATGAAGAAGTTGTCGTCCGCACCGACCCGGTCGACGCCGAGCAGATCCGCCCAGATCCCGGCGAGGAGGCGCTCGGTCTCGGTGCGCGGCGCGCGGTAGGTGACGTCGGCCGCCGACGACCAGTCGGGGACGGGCAGGCTGCGCCGGTCCACCTTGCCGTTGGCGGTCAGTGGCAGCTCCGGCACCGTCACGTACGCGGCAGGCAGCATGTAGTCCGGCAGGTCGGCCGACAGATGGGAGCGCAGTTCGGCCGCGGGCGGTACCGCGCCGCCCTCGGCCGGGACGAGGTGGGCGGCCAGGCGTTTGTGTCCGGAGTGCTCGTACACCGATACGACCGCCTCTACGACGGCCGGGTGGGAGGTGAGCCGGGCCTCGATCTCGGCCGGTTCGATGCGGAACCCACGGATCTTGACCTGGTCGTCGGCGCGGCCCACGAAGTGCAGTTCGCCCTTCGGGCTCCACTGGACGACGTCGCCGGTCCGGTACATGCGCCCGCCGGGTGGACCGAACGGGTCTGCCATATAGCGCGCGGCCGTCGCTCCGGGCTGACCGGCGTAGCCGCGCGCCACTCCGGCGCCCGCGATGTACAACTCGCCGGGTATGCCGGGCGGTTGGGGCTGGAGCGCGCCGTCCAGGACGTAGACCCGCACGTTGTCCAGGGGACGCCCGATGGGCAGCACCGCGGGCAGCGGATCACCGGCGCGGAAGACGCGCCGGGTGGCGAAGGTGGTGGTCTCGGTGGGGCCGTAGCCGTCGACGACTGTCAGGCCGGGGCAGGCGTCCAGGACGCGGCGCACCACCGCACCGGGCACGGCCTCACCCCCGGTCCACACCTCCCGGGCACCGCGCAGACAGCCGGGGTCCTCCTGGGCGAACAGACGGAACAGGCCGGCAGTGAGCCACAGGCACCGCACGCCCTGGTCGGCGATCGCGTGGCGCACCGTGGCGACGTCGAGCTCCGACGGCGGCGCCAGCACAGCGGTGCCGCCGCGCAGCAGGGGCACCCACAGTTCGTAGGTGGCCGCGTCGAACGCGTGCGGGGAGTGCACGAGCACCCGGTCGTGACCGGCGAAGGCACGGTCGAGGGCGAGCGCGGCGACGTCCCGTTGGCGCACCGCGACGCCCTTGGGCGTGCCAGTGGAGCCTGAAGTGAACATCAGGTACTGGACGTTGTCCGGGTGCACCGCGGCGTCGGCCGCACGTGGCGGCGTGGATGCGGCGGCGTCACCGTCCGCCCTCAGGACACGTCCGCCGGGGAGCACATCCCGTGCCGTCTCCTCCCAAGCGGCGTCGGCGAGCAACAGATCGGCACCCGCCTCGGCGAGCATCCGCCGCAGCCGCTCCAGTGGCGCCCTGCCGTCCAAGGGGACGTACACCCCGCCGGTGCGCGCGAGGGCTAGTTGGGCGGCGACCAGCGTGACAGAGCGATCCATCAGCACGCCCACCGGGCGTTCCGCCGTCACGCCGAGCGCCGCCAGCCGGGCGGCCAACGCCTGGGCACGGGCATCCAGTTCCCGGTAGGTGAAGCGCTCGTCTGCGGTCACCAGGGCGACGGCTCCGGGCGTGCGCGACACCTGGGCGGCGAAGAGTTCGGCCACCGTGGCGTCGGGCGTGTTGGTGGCCGTGTCGTTCCACTCGCGCACCACCTGCTCCCGGCGGTCGGCCGCCAGCAGCTGCACCCGAGTGGGCGGCCGCTGGGCGTCGGCGGCGATCCCGGCCAGCAGCACGGTGAGGTACTCGCCCATCCGGGTGACGGTGTCCGCGTCGAACAGCCGGGGGTCGTAGCCGAGGCGCAGGGCCAGTTCCGCGCCGGGATAGGCGACGAGGCTCAGCGGGTAGTTGGTGGTCTCGATGCCGTCCAGGCCGCTCAGACGCAGCCCGTGTGCGGCGGCGAGCGTGTCGTCGACCGGGTAGTTCTCGAAGACGACGATGCTGTCGAAGAGGGCGGCCCGCTCGGGCAGGCCGGTGAACGTCCTCATCCGGGGAAGCGGCAGGTGGTCGAAGCGCCGGTCCTCACTCTGGTCCTGCTGAAGCTGCCGCAGCCAGGCGAGGAGGGTTCCGGTGCGCGGCACCGTGACCCGGGTGGGCAGCGTCGTGATGAACAGACCGGTCATGGCATCAGCGCCGGGAAGCTCGGGTGGCCGTCCGGAGACGGTGGTGCCGAAGACCACTTCGTCGCGGCCCGCCTGTCGGCTCAGCAGCAGCGCCCACGCGCCCTGGACGAGGGTGTTCAGGGTCAGCCCCGCCGTCCTGGCCAGGGCTTCGAGCGCCCGGGTGGTGTCGGCGGCGACGGTGACGCGGACCGCCTCGGTGGACTGCGCCCGGTGGCTCTCGCGCGGCTCGCGGTCGTACGGCAGCGCGGTGGCCTCGGTCAGGCCACGCAGGCGGGCCTGCCAGTACCGGTCGGCCTCCGCCGAATCGCGGCCGCTCAGCCAGGCCACGTAGTCGCGGAACGGGCGCCGGTCGGGCAGGGCGTCCTGCTCCGGGATGCCCGGCCGTCCAGGGCGTCCGGCGAGTGACGCGTGGGAGGCGAAGACATCGGACAGGACCTGGAACAGGCTCCAGCCGTCCAGGATCAGGTGGTGGAAGGACCACACCACCTGCACCGCGGCGTCCGGGAGCTGGGCGAGTACCAAGCGCTGAAGGGGGGCGTTCGCCAGGTCGATGCCCTGTTCACGGTCTGCCAGGAGCAGCTCGCGCAGTCGTCCCTCCCGTGCGGTTTCCGGCAGGTCGCGCCAGTCCAGACGAGCGACCGGCACAGGTGCGTGACGCTGTACCACGAACAGTGGTTCGGGCACGTCCTGCCAGACGACGCGCCCGCGCAGCACCGGGGTACGGTCCGCGACCCGCTGCCATGCCTCGGCCAGTGCGGCGGGGTCGGGTACGCCGTTCAGGACGAAGGTCAGCTGCTGGAAGTACACGCCGCGGGCGTCCGGGGACAGGCCGTGGAAGAGCATGCCCGCCTGAGTGGGGGTGAGCGGATGGATGTCCTCCACCGCTTCCGGCTCCTCGCCCACAATCTGGTCGACGGCACCCTGGTCGAGCCTGGCCAGCGGGAAGTCGGAGGGCGTGCGGCCGCCGGTGCCCGGTCGTGTGGCGTGCCGGGCCAGGTCGGCCAGCGCCTCGGCGAACCGGCCGGCCAGGCGGGCGACGGTACTGTCCTGGTGCAACTGTGCCGAGTGGAACCAGGTGAACTCCAGCACGTCGCCGTCCAGGCGTCCCACGACCTCCAGAGCGTGCGGACGTGTGGCCAGCGGGTCGGCGTCCAACTCCAGCGGGCGGAAGGGGCCGTGGTAGAGGCCGTTCGGTCCTCCCGGCTGCGCGAACCGTCCCAGGTAGTTGAAGCTGATCTGCGCGGCCGGCTCAGACGGCAGCGCCCCGGGAGCCGCCAGGTAGCGCAGGACGTCGTGGCCCAGGCCGTGCAGGGGCACCGCCCGCAACTGCTCCTTGACCTGCTTGAGGACGGTGTCCCAGTCGTCGTCCGGCGCAACGGCCAGGGCGACCGGGTGGCGAGTGGTGAACCAGCCGACGGTGCGGCTGGTGTCGACGTCTGTGAACAGTTCCTCGCGGCCGTGCCCCTCGACGTCCACCACCACCCGGTCGTGTCCGGTCCATGCGCACAGCACCCGCCCCAGGGCGCTCAGCAGCACGTCGTTGACCTGGGTGCGGTACGTCTCGGGCAGGGTACGCAGCAAGGCGGAGGTGTCCTGCGCGCTGAGGCGCACGGTCACCGAACGGGCTGTGGCATAGGAGTTGATGCCGCTCAGGTCCGTTGGCAGCGCCGCCCGGGCGCCCGCGACCGACCGTGTCCAGTACTCCCGCTCGTCGTCGAAGCCGCCCTCAGCGGCGTACGCGGTCAGGCGCTGGGCCCAGTGCCGCAGTGCCGAGGACTTCGCGGGCAGCTCCCGCGTCGTATCGCGCCCGTCGCGGCGGGCGCGGTAAGCCCGGTCCAGGTCCTCCAGCAGGATGCGCCAGGACACTCCGTCCACCACGAGGTGGTGGACGGCCAGGTGCAGCACACGGGGCTGATGGGAGCCCCGGTCGTGCAGGACGGCACGCAGCAGCGGGCCGTTGCGCAGGTCGAAGGGGCCCAGGTGCGGTGTGTCGGTTTCCGGGCCGCTGTGGCGTACCAGGCGCAGACGGGGCGCGTTGTCGTCGATGTGCCACTGGACACCGGTATCGCCGTCCTCGGTGAGGAAGCGGGAGCGCAGCGCGTCGTGGTGGACGAGTACGTCGTTGAGTGCGTCCTCCAGGGCGCTCGCGTCCACGGCTGCGGGGACTTCCAGGGAGAGTGTCTGGGCGTAGTGGCCAGCCCGCTCCGCGGCGCTGTCGAACAGCCATTGCTGAATGGGCGTCAGTGGTGTCGGGCCGGTGGCGGACACCGCGGCTGGGGCCGCGGACCGCCGACTGTCCGCGGCGTCCGCACATCGGGCCAGGGCGGCGAGCGTCTGGTGCCGGTAGACATCGCGGGAGGTCAGTGTGAGGCCCGCCTGCCGGGCCTGGGCCACGACCTGGATGCTGAGGATCGAGTCGCCCCCCAGTGCGAAGAAGTTGTCGTCCGCCCCCACCCGCTCCAGATGGAGGACATGCGCCCAGATCGCGGCCAGCGTCCGCTCGGTCGGGGTGCGCGGGGCGACATGGCGGCTGCCCTGCGCCGCAGGGCCGGGGTCGGGGAGCCGGCCGCGGTCCAGCTTGCCGTTGGGGTTCAGCGGCAGGGCGGACAGGACCACGACGGTCGAGGGCACCATGTAGTCGGGCAGGGTACGGCCGAGGGTGCGGCGCACCGTCTCCGGTTCCACCCGGGCGCCCGGGGCCGGCACCACGTAGCCGACCAGACGGCGGTGGCGGTCACTCTCGCGGGCGGTCGCGGCAGCCTCGGCGACACCCTCGCAGCGCCGCAGCGCCTCCTCCACCTCGCCCAGTTCGATGCGGAAGCCGCGTACCTTCACCTGCTGGTCGGTCCGGCCGAGGTACTCCAGCTCTCCGTCGGCGGTCCAGCGCACCAGGTCGCCGGTGCGGTACATGCGGTCCCCGGGGATCCCGAAGGGATCGGCGACGAACCGCGCGGCGGTCAGGCCCGGTCGGCGTAGATAGCCGCGCGCCAGGCCGCCGCCCCCGAGGTAGAGCTCCCCCGTCACCCCTGGGGGTTGCGGGCGAAGCAGCCGGTCCAGGACGTAGGCCCGGGTGCGGGCCACGGGTTTGCCGATCGGCGGCGCCTGGTCCGGCACGGTCTCGCCGACGAACCAGGCGGTGGCGTAGACGGTGGCCTCGGTCGGCCCGTAGATGTTGGCCACCGCGCAGGAGGGCAGGGTCTGCCGCAGGTCGCGGACGGTCTGGGCGGGCAGCGCCTCGCCGGCCAGCACGACCGTGTCCGGCTGGACGGCGGTGCCCTCGGTGAGCATCCGGGAGACCACCGACGGCACACCACTGACCAGCCCGGCCTGTCGCGGCTCCGGTGCGTCGGCGAGCGCCGGGAGGTCGGCGACCACCTCGACGGATCCACCAGCCAGCAGCGGGCAGAGCATCTCGAAGACCGAGACGTCGAAGTTGAGCGAGGTGGACGCCACCACATGGGCCAGCCCTTCGGGGCCGAACCGCTCCGCCGCCCAGTCGGCCAGCGCGGACACACTGCTGTGGGTGACCACCACACCCTTGGGGCGGCCGGTCGACCCGGAGGTGTAGATGACGTACGCGGGATGGTCGGGGTCCAGTGGCCGCAGCCGGTCCGCGTCGGTCGGGTTGGCGTCGGCCGGTCCGTCCGCGACGGTGCTCGGGAGACAGTCCTGTTTCCCGGCTGTCCCGTCGTGGGCCGCGCAGTCCTCCAGAACCAGCGGGTCGCAGCCCTCCGGCAGCGCGCCCACGGTCTCGCGGGTGGCGATGACGAGGGCGGGAGCGGCGTCGGCGAGCATGAAGCGGATACGGTCGGGCGGATAACCGGGGTCGACCGGGAGGTATCCGGCCCCGGACTTCAGCACCGCCCACAGAACCGCTATCAGGTCGGCCGAGCGCGGCAGGCAGAGCGCCACCAGGGTCTCCGGGCCCGCGCCGCGAGCCGTCAGCAGCCGTGCGAGCCGGTTGGCGCGCCGGTTCACCTCGGCGTAGTCCAGCCGGACTGGGCCGCAGACCACCGCGGTCCGGTCGGGGGTGCGGGCCGTCTGCGCCTCGAACAGTGCGGGCAACGTGCTGGCCGCTCCGCCCTGTTGGGCGCGTACGGGCGGGTTCCAGGCCTCCAGCAGTGTGCGCCGGTCCTCCTCCGACAGCAGCGGCAGCTCCCCCAGCGTCCGGTGCGGGCCGTCAGCCATGCCTTCCAGGAGGCGGTGCAGATGACGACTCATCCGGTCCACGGTGCGGGCCTCGAACAGATCCGTGTTGTACTCGACGGTCAGTTCGCAGGTGCCGTCCGCGCGCGGCGTGAACTCCAGCACGAGGTCGAAGCGTGCCGCCGGACGGGGCAGCGGGTGGTCGTCGATCCGCAGCCCACCGGCTCGCGAAGGGAGGTCCAGGGGCGCCTGCTGGACCACCAGCACCTGCACCAGCGGCGTGCGGCTGGGGTCCCGGGCCGGGGCCAGCTCCTCGACCACGCGGTCGAACGGCACGCCGTCGTGGGCGAAGGCGTCCAGCACCGTCGCCCGCATGGTCTCGACGAACCGGTCGACCGTGGCGGTGTCGTCCACTTGGGCACGCAGTACCACTGTGTTGGCGAAGAAGCCGGTCACGTCCTCAAGGTCCCGGCGGCCCCGTCCGTTGGTGATGGTGCCGAAGACCACGTCGCGCTGCCCTGAGTACCGGGAGAACAGCAGGGCAGCCGCCCCGGCGAAGAGGGTGAAGACGGTCGTGCTCCGGCCGCCCGCCAGGTTCCGCAGCCGTGCGACCAGATCCGCCGGGAGGTGCTGGCGATGCGCCGCGCCGGGGGTGGTGCGCACCGCGGGCCGGGGGCGGTCCGTGGGCAGATCGAGGTGCTGCATACCGGTCAGGTGCCGCTTCCAGTACGCCAGATCCTCCGCATCAGCGTCCCCGGCCGGCCGCTGCCGCTCCCACACGGCGAAGTCCGGGTACTGGACGCTCGGCACGGGTAGGGAGTCGGGCTCGCCGGACACCTCCGCGTGGTAGAGCGCGGCCAGCTCCCGGGTGAGGACGCCTACCGACCAGCCGTCGGTGACGATGTGGTGCTGGGCGAGCAGCAGTAGATGGTCGTCGGAGTCGATGCGGATGAGCAGGGCCCGGGACAGTGGCCCCGTCGCGATGTCGTAGGGGCGGCTCAGTTCCTCGGTCAGCAGGCGTTCGCCGGCCTCGGCCCGCTGTTGGGCGGGCAGCGCGCCCAGGTCCGCGGTGCGCAACGGGAGCGTGGCGTCGGCGTCGATCCGCTGCACCCCCTGGCCGTCGACGGTGGTGAAGGTGGTGCGCAGGGACACGTGACGGGCCGCGAGCCGGTCCAGGGCGCGGCGCAGCGCACCGGGGTCCAGTGGTCCGCGCAATCGCAGCGCCACGCCGGTGTTGTACTCGGTACCGCCCGCGGTGAGGTCGTCCAGGAACCACAGCCGTCGTTGCGCGCTGGACAGCGGCAGCGGCTGGTCGCGCGGGGCGGGCGGGATCGCTTCCGCCGGCGCGGCGGCTGACGGGTCGTCGAGTAATGGGGCCAGAGCGGCGATGGTCCGGGCGGTGAAGACGTCCCGGACCGACAGCCGGGCGCCCAGTTCGTCGCGGATCCGGGAGAGCACGCGCGCGGCCAGTATCGAGTCGCCACCCAGATCGAAGAAGTCGTCCTGCGTACCGATGGGTTCGGCCCCCAGCGCGTCCGACCAGATGGCGGCCAGTTTGCGCTCGTTCGGGGTGCGCGGCGTGACGTGGTCTGCCACCGATGTGGGGCCGGGCGCGGGCAGGGCGCGGTGGTCGACCTTGTGCTGCGGGGTGAGCGGCAGCCGGTCCAGGACGACGATGGCGGAGGGCACCATGTGCGCCGGCAGGGCTGCGGCGACCGCTGCGCGCAACCGCGCGGACTCGGGCGCTCGTTCTCCGTCGGCGGGCGTGACGTAGCCGACCAGCCGTTGCCGGCCCGGCTCGTCCTCCCGCACCACGACCACGGCCTCTCGCACATCGGAGTGGCAGAGCAGGGCCGCCTCGATCTCGCCCGGCTCGATGCGGAAGCCCCGCACCTTCACCTGGCGATCGAGCCTGCCGAGGAACTCCAGTTCTCCGTCAGCGTTCCAGCGGACCCTGTCGCCGGTGCGGTAGAGGCGGGTGCCGGGCGGCCCGAAGGGGCTGGCGACGAATCGTGTCGAGGTCAAGCCCGGGCGGCCGAGGTAGCCTCGGGCCAGCCCGTCCCCGCCCACGTACAGCTCACCGTCGGTGCCCACCGGTACCGGCCGCATCGTCTCGTCGAGCACATGTGCCTGCGTGCCGGGCAGGGGGCTGCCGATCGTGGGGGTGCCGAGGCCGGCGGCGAGCGGCCCGGTCCAGGTGGCCACGATGGTGGCCTCGGTCGGCCCATACGAATTGATCATGCGGCACCGTGGTGCCCAGCGGTCGACCAGTGCGGCCGGGCACGCCTCGGCGCCCACGATCAACGTGCGCAGATGCGGCGCACCGCATCTTTCCGGATCGGGCAGGGTGGCGAGGGCGGCCGGCGGGATGAGGGCGTGGGTGATGCGGTGCTCGTCCAGGACGCGGGCGAGTTCGTCACCCAACCAGGGGCCGTCCGGCGGCACGACCAGGGTGGCGCCGGACAGGACGGAGATGCACAGTTCCAGAACGGATGCGTCGAAACTGGGGGACGCGAACTGCAGCACACGGTCGCCGGGGCCCACGGCATAGCGTTCGGCGGCGGCCTCCGCGAAGCCTGCGATGCCCCGGTGAGTGACCGTCACGCCCTTGGGCATCCCGGTGGAACCGGAGGTGTAGATGACGTAGGCCGCGTGGTCCGTTTCCACCGTCGCGCACCGGGCCACTCGCCGTCGACCGGTGCCGTCACCCATGAGGTGACGGACCTCGGTCAGGTCGTCGAGGACCACGGCGGGTGCGGCGTCGGTCAGCATGAGGGCGCGGCGCTCGGTGGGATAGTCGGGGTCCACTGGCAGGAAGGCGGCGCCCGCTTGGGCCACGGCCAGTTCTGCGGCGACGAGTTCCATGGACCGCGGCAGCACGAGCGCCACCGCCCGGTCCGGTCCGGCTCCCCGCCGCAGGAGGTCGTCGGCCAGGCTCTCTGCCCGCGCCGCCAGTTCCTCGTAGGACCAGGTCCGCCGACCGTCGGTCACTGCGGGCGCGTGCGGTGTACGGGCGAGCCACGCGGTGAACAGCTCACCGAACGGCGGGTGCGGCGCCGGACGGGCCGCGGCGCTGCCCGGAACTGCGGCGGCGTTTTCGGCCCGCGGCAGGGGGGACGCCGCGGGCGTGTCGTGCAGGTCCGTCATGGGAGAAGTCCTTCGGGGCGGGGACGATGCGGTGCGCGCGGAGTGGGGCGCGCCGGGCAAGGCGGACAGGCCGGGCGCGGCGGAGCGGTGTCGCGGGCGTCCGCGCGTGCGAACGGGTGAGGCAGACCGCCGTTCAGACGGACGCGGTGCGGCGGGCGGTGCGTCCGGATATCTGCACCCGGTCGATGGCGCCTGTGGCCGGGTCGCGGTGGAAGCGTCCACCGGGTTCTCGCCGACCGGTGGCCGGGTCGACGAGCTCGCAGGTCAGGTCCGGGTAACACACCAGCGGCAGCGGGCGGTCGCCGTCCACTGACAGCGTGGGCGAGCCGCCCGGGTCGAGTGTTATCCGGTACTCGGTGCGGCCGTTGCGGTACGTGCCTGCGCACTCGGGGAGATCCACGGGACGGCCACGGTGCACGGGGGCCGGAGCGGTCGGCACCCGTAGGCCGATGAGCCGGGCCACGTCCTCGGCGAGGTCGTGCCAAAGAGCGGTAGCGCCACTGGAGTTGCCGGTGAACGCGACCACCACTCCGCTGTCCGGCTCAGCCCTCAGATGGCACGACGTGCCCTGCGCGTTGCCGTCGTGGCCGCACCACCACCGGCCGTCCTGCTGGAACAGCGCCACGCCCAGTCCCCAGGCGTCGGCCAAGGCCCCGGGGTCGGCCTCCGGTTCGGGACCGCGCATTGTCGCGGCGACGGCGGCCGGCAACACCGCAGACCGGCCCACCAGGCTCCTTCCCAGAGCCGCGAGATCCAGGGCACTCGCCAGCAGGCCACCGGCAGCCGCCTCCACCGGGGCCAGGTTCTGCTGCGCCGTACGCACGCGGCCGGAAGCCGTGTTGCGGGCGTGGCCAGCAGCGGTGGGGCGGGCCGGGGCGGTGTCGCCGAGGAAGGCGGGCACGGTGCCCAGCGGCTCCAGGAGCATCGCTCGGACGGCGTCCTGCCACGTCATGCCCGTCACCTCCGCCACCAGTCGTCCGGCCGCGACGTATCCGGCGTTGGAGTAGGAGAAGCCCGCTCCCGGTGCGAACAGGGTGTCGCGGGGGGTGCAGGCTTCCGCCAGGTAGCGGGAGAAGGTGGTGCCGACGGCCGTGTCCGAGTCGGGGCCGGTGGGCAACCCACCGGTGTGGCTGAGGAGGTGGCGCACCGTCAACTGAGGTAACGCCCGCAGCTCCGGCAGGAACAGGGCGGCCGGATCGTCCGGGCTGAGGTCGCCGTCGTCGGCGAGAAGCATCACCGCGGCGGCGGTGTAGGTCTTGGTGACCGATCCCAGCGGAACGGCGGTGTCCGCGGTGAACGGGGCACCGGTGGCGGCGTCGGCCGTTCCGGTGCACACGCTGAGGACGTGCGTCCCGGTGTCCACGGCCAGTTGGGCTCCGGGTACCCGGTGGGTGAGGGCTAGAGACTCCAGGCGCTCCTGTAACGCTCGGGGTGGGGAGGACAGTCGCCGATCGGTGAGGGTAGCGGTGGTGGCGTAGGGCATGAGTAGGGGACTCCAGGTGGCTGGGACTCATGGCAGTGGTCTGGGCGCCCGCGAGGTGAGCGGCGCGGGGCCCGGACACACAGCGTCAGCACGTGCGCGACGGTCTGGTGACCTCGACGGGCAGATGGCGTACGCCGACGATGACCGCCGGGTTCTGGAACGTGATGTCGTCGTGGGACGGGACGTCGATCGCGCAGAAACGTTTAAGCAACGAATTCAACGCGACCCGCGCCTCCAGCCGGGCCAGCGGCGCGCCGAAGCAGAAGTGGATGCCGTGACCGAAGGTCAGATGGGGATTGGGACTTCGGGAGACGTCGAAGACTTCGGGTGCGGTGAATCGGGACGGATCGCGGTTGGCTGCGCCCAGGTGGGCCATCAGCAGGCTGTCGGGCGGGATCTCGTGACCGCCGAGCATCACCGGCCGAGTGGTGCGGCGCCCCAACTCGGGGAAGGGCGGCAGCCAGCGCAGCACCTCCTCCACGGCGTCCGGCAGCTTGCCGGGATCGTCGCGCAGAGCGCTGAGCGTGCCGGGGTGCCGGTCGAAGGTGACGATGGCGTTGCCCAGCAGCGCCGTCGTGGTGATGTGCCCGGCGACTAACAGCAAAGCCACGAAACCGACCATCTCCTGGTCCTCCAGGCGGACGCCGTCCACCTCTGCCGAGAGGAGCTTGCCGGTGAGGTCGTCCGCTGGGTGCGCGCGGCGGTGGCGGATATGGTCTAGAACGTAGTCGTTCATCTCACGCACGGTCGGTGCGATGGCTTCCAGTGCCCGCTCGAGATCGGCCATGCCGGCCGCCTCACCGAGTTGGTCCCCTCCGAAGAGGATGCTCGCCCATTCCTTGAAGAGTTCGTGGTCAGCGGCGGGCACGCCGAGCAGTTCGGCGATGACGATGATTGGGAGAGGATAGGCCAGTGCGTCGACCACGTCGAAGTGGTCTCGGTCCGCGACGGCGTCCAGCAACCGCGCGCACACCTCCTCGATGCGCGGCGCCAGTCCGTGCACTACGCGCGGGGTGAACGCCTGGCTCACCAGGGCGCGCAGCTTGCGGTGCTCCGGGGGGTCCATACCGACGAAGTTGCCCTGGCGAAACGCCTCGAAGTCGGGCTGGCTGGGGGCGATCGGGGAGAGATCAGAGGAGTACGTCACCGGGTCCGCGAGTACGGCGGCGACGTCCGCGTGATCGACCACCCGCCACGTGCCCTGTGCGTCGTCGTACCGGACGGGCCCGGCTTCGCGTAAGGACCGCCACCGTCCCGCTAACTCTTCCAGAACCGACGCGGGCGGCGTCGTCTGTTCAGTGGTCACCTTTTCTCCCTTGCATCGGCGGCACGCACTTGAGAGGTTCCGCGCAACGTCGGCATAACGCGCCGCAGGAGGACCGTCGCGCGACGCGTCCGCGGGACCGTTCCTGGGGAAACCCCATGGCCGCGGTATGTTCCCCGGCCTGCCGACCCGCGGCGAACCGTAGTGTCTTCCGCTGGCTCAGCCGACCGGTGCGCGATATGCCCGGCACAGTGAGGTGACGTCGCGGTCCCGTAGGCGGGCGGCCGTCACGCGTTCGTCACTGAGGTGCTTCGAGCACCGTCACCACAGCTGCGGGTCCGCGCTCCCGGCTCGCCTGCGTCCACGAGAAACGTACGGCTCCCGCCTCACGGACCAAGCAACATGGCGCTCCCAGCGACACCTTCCGCGCGACCGTCGCACAGTACTCCGGTCGAGCGCATCCGGGGCCGCTGGCCGCCCACCAAGCGCCGAAAGCACAAGGCATGATGAGAGGCTACGCGCATCTGAAAAGCGCTGTCCGACAGTTGGCACAATGCGCACTCCACGCCTTCGTCTCGGTCGAACTCGGGCCCAGTTTTCACGGTGAGTCACCCGATAGCAACCCCCCGAGGTTGAACAAAGGTGCCCTTTTGTCGAGTGCTTACTCTGACCGCCCGGTCGCTTCGACAGGGCCTCGCCCGGCACAACCGTCGTGCCGGTCGTCACCACACGGTTGCCCGCCAACGCCTCCCCCAAAGGCGGTTGCCGAAACATACACCTCGCACCTGTCAGGCGACTCACGCTTCGGCACAACTGAAGCCGCGGGGACCAGCGAAGGGCCACGGCGACCCCATAGCTCGGTGAGACTGAGCCCAGAAGCACGACGGGGCGCACAAGTAGCAGCGCATGCGCGGGAGCATGCTTCCACGGAAGCATTTCTGCGCCCATCACGCCTGTACCAGGGGTTGACATTCCGTCCGAACCCGCGCTCATGTCTTGCGCGGGTGGCAATCACGTCAACTCCTATGCCGCTGGCGCCAGTTCTCACAGAGTGTGATCGGAGCCGCTCCAGCCGCGGAACGCCAGTTGACACAGCTCGCCAGTCCGGCCATCGTCGCGGGTTGCTGGTGGTAGACCCACGACGACGGGCTGTGGGCTTGTTTCGGTTTGACGGACATCCGCGGCTAAGGTCTGTCCGGCGGATCTTTGAACCGTTCGGTACTCGTGGCTGCGTGTTGGGCATGGGCCGAGGCGATCTGACGAATGCCGAGTGGGCACGACTGAAGCCGAATCTGCAGCGGGGCGGACGTTGGGCCAGCCATCGCAGGGTGATCAACGGGATTTCTTCCGCGAGCGGACGAGCGTCCCGTGGCGGGATTTACCTGCGCGTTTCGGGGCATGAAAGTCCGTCTACGAGCGGACGGCACGTGGGACAAGGTCCTGCAGACTCTCCAGGCCGAAGCCGACGCAGAGGGCCGGATCGACTGGAGCATGGTGAGCGTGGACTCGACCTCCTGCCGCGCTCATCAACAACCCTGCCCTTGCCGATAACTCACCCTGTGCCGCGTGAAAACCCCGGTTCGGGCCGCTGAGCTGGTGCATTCTTCTGCGGGAGCAGTATTAGACCGAGGATGATCCGAGTCCATGCGGTGGTCATGGATCTACCTGCTGACACGGAAGGCGCTGGAGCTGGCAGGCCTACGGCTGATGGGTAGCGCGGCCAAAGACGTCGAACTGCTGGTGCTGCGGCATCAGCTCGCCGTGCTCCAACGACAAGCCGACCGAGCGCCGTTGGAACCGGTCATGGAACGCTGAGTAGCCACCTGCCGACGTGAACTCCTCGACCGGACGCTGATCTGGAACAGCGTCTCCTCAGCGCCATACGCGCGTTCGAACACCACTACAACACCCACCGCCCCCACCGCGCCCACGCCCAAGGTTCATCCCTGAGAGCGCGGCCCATGCTGATCACAGAGCCGGACTGGATCGCCCAACTGAACATACGCCGCCGTGACCGGCTCGGCGGAAGCCTCCACGAATACCGATATACGGCTTGAACAACATGGATGAACTTTCCGGCACTCACAGGGCTGACGAAGGGAAGAGGGACTGCCTCGACTTCCTCGACCTGGTCGTGTCCGAGGAACTCGCCGTTCGCGACGACCGACGTTTTCGCCAGTGCCTGCGGCTCTCTTGAGCGTCGCCCGCGGTCGGGCATGAATCCGATATCACGCTCGTGCGAATGACTTGTCCCTCGCCGCGCAGACCTTCGCGTGGCTCGCTCTGCTACAGCCACTCCGCGACGAAGAGCATCCGCCGCGCAGCCCCGCTGAAGCCCGCACACGGAAGATTCGTGCACTCTCTGCGCGAAGAGCGCACAACTGATTCTGATCTTTGGCAGCGTGCGTCACCGAGCAGCCTGAGGGTCAATCAGCTCACAGCCAGCGAACTCCTTGCAGCGCTAAGACCTGTGCTGGGGGTGAGCTGCGCGTGACGCGACTTACCTATCGCTTCTGCTGATGTCGTCCCAGAGTGAGGCGGTAGAAAATAAGGATGATGATCGAGCCGACGATGGCCGCAATCCAGGTGGAAAGATGGAAGAACCCCTTGATGGAGTGGACGTGGAAGATCACCTTCCCGAGCCAGCCGCCGAGTAGACCCCCCGCGACGCCGAGGACCATCGTCACCACGCACCCGCCCGGGTCCTTTCCTGGCATCAGTATCTTGGCGATAATGCCGGCCAGCAATCCAAGCACTACCCAAGCGACGATTCCCACAATGGATCTCCAATCGTCGATTGACTCACGCGGTCTGCTGACTCCGTGTCCCGCAGATCGAACTCTTCGCTCTCCCCCTAGAGCCTCATGGACGCCCCTACCAAATTCCCCCTTTCCCCTATCCCACCACTTTAGCCCCATAGCGTCACGTCGGCCTCAGGACCGATCGCGGCCTGCGCGCCGCGCCCCCACACCGACAGTCGAGCAGTAGGCTTCGGCGGGAGTGGGTTGCGCCGCGGCATTAGCGTCGTCCTGAAGCTCAGGGTCACACTATTCGGGCTCTTGAGCGCCAGCCTTGAGCACCGATAGCGCGTAGACCAGCAGCCCTGCCGTCGAGAAGCTGACGACCGCCCAGGCCATGGGTGCGGCGGACCTGGTTCCGTCCAGGCCGACCAGCGGTGCCGCCAAGCCGCCGAGGGCGAACTGCGGGGCGACAGCCCCAGTACGCAAGGCCGGCCGTGGAGCCTGCGGAGGATCGAGTTCTGCTGCTCACCCCACTCCGCTGTTCGGTGTCCAAGTCCGCAGCCGACCGAATCATCGACGAGCTCGGGCCGTCGCTCGCACTCCAGCCGCGCAGCCGGTTCCGCAAGGACAACGTACTGATCGTGGACGGAACCCTGGTGCCCACCCGTGACCACAACATCGCCGAGCGGTCGAAGAATTACAGGTACTTGACCAACCACCAAGTTGTCATCGATGCCGACACCCGGTTCCTGGTAGCCGTCGGCCAGGCAGAGCCCGGCAACCGCAACGACTGCAAAGGCGTGGGAGCTGTCCGGCGCGAAGGACGCCGCCAGCCGCACTACCGTGATCGCGGACGGCGGCTACCGAGACACACCGGCCTGGTCATCCCGCACCGACGCGAGAGCGGCGGGGCCGAAGTCCCGGCCTGGAAAGAAGAACACAACGCGTCTCACCGCAAGATCCGCGCCCGCGTCGAGCACGCTTCCGCCCGGATTAAAGGCTGGAAGCTCCTGGGTGGCTGCCGACTGAAAGGTGACGGCGTTCACCACGCCATGCTCGACATCGCTCGCCTGCACAACCTCACCGTGGTCGGGTAACGGAGGATCGGGCTGCGCAACCAGCACACGACACGTTGATCGCACATGGCCTTAAGCTGACCCTGCTCTGGGACGCTCCTCCTCACACAAACCCAGATCACGGCGCATGGCTTCACGCATGGGGTCGATGATGCGCCTCGGCCCCTGATCGTGCGGCTTCACCCGGCCGGGGATTCCCTGCTTCAGGCGCTTCAGGCGCTTGACCAATCCGTAGACCCGAGTCAGTGCCTCGTTTACTTCGTGATCCGGAGAGATCACCGTGTCGGGACCGATCATCAGCGCCTCGGACCAGCGGTCGCGAAAGTTGTCCTTGGTCTCTTCCAAACGTCGAAAGTCCTCGGCATCAGCCGCACTGTCCCGCACGGCCACACTGTCCCGCATGACGTACAGGTGGCGGCTGAGCGCCGTGGCGAACTGCCGTGCGTCCCGATGTCGGCCGGAGCCCGTCATTGGTGTTACTACCAGCGCGCGTACTGCGGCCGGGTGCACCCACCTGGACCCGCAGGGTGCGCGTGGTGGTGTCGCATCGTAATGAGAGGGCTTGACGGCAGATTGCCACGCGGCCGACCGGCTACCGGTCGGTCGCGTGGGACGGGTAATCAGTGCTTGAAGGTGTCCTTCGTCTTCTCGGCGGCTTGTTTGGCGTCGCCCTTGACCTGCTCTGCCTTCCCCTTCGCCTTCAGGCTTTCGTTGCTCGTGGCCTCGCCCGTGACTTTCTTGGTCTTGCCTTCTGCCGTTTTGCTGAGGTTCTTGGCTTTCTTGCCGATGCCCATGTCACCCTCCGGGCTTATGTCGATACTGAGCGGATCTCCCGTGATCGGCTGCGTGTCGAGCCTTCCTTGCGCTGGCGCGGATGCAGCCGATGACGACAGCCCTGTGGTCACCTACAGCGAGCAGTCGAGGCTCCTCAGTGGATCCGCACCTATTCGGACGAACACGCTCAAATGCTTCATACTTGACTCTAAACCCGTTCTGTTCCGTGCTCCTTGTTCCCGGTATGGCGGTGCAGGCGAGCGCGGTGGGAGTGGGCGTAGCGCGTTCAGCCGAAGTCACGCGGCGGCAGATCGCGGCATCCGTTCATGGTGTCTCCGGCGGCGCATCGGTACTGATGCGGAAGGGAGCAGAGTTATGAAGAACGGACAGGTCGCTCTCGCGCTCGCGGGCGGCTACCTCTTGGGGCGCCTCCACAAGGCGCGGTGGGCGTTGGCACTTGCCGGCCTGGCGGCGGGGAAGCGGCTCCGTGCGAACGGGGGCGGACTCCCCGCCGGACTACTGAAATCGCCGCAAATGGGGCGGCTCGCCCAGGACATCCGTAGCGATCTGTTGACGGCTGGCCGTAGCGCGGCCGTCGCGGCGGTTGGCACTCGGATCAACGAATTGAGCGACAAGATGGGGGAGCGCGCAGCCTCCCTCCGAGAACCGCCTGGCGAGGCTGAGGAGGACAGCGACGAGGACGGTGGGGAGGAGACGCCCCGCAGGCGCAAGGCTGCGCGGCGCGGCGGCGCAAGTAGTCGTGGCAGCCGCAGCAGGAGTGGGACCGAGGGCGCGTCGAAGTCGAGTGGATCCGCGCGAGCATCCACAAAGCCTTCGTCGGCGGGGAGCCGGACGAAGAGGGCAGACCGAGAAGGAACATCCGGTGGACGGTCCGCCGCTGGGACCGCTTCCGGCAGGCCGGCGCGGCGGAGCCGAGGGTGATGACGTATGGCTGATCGTTCGGGCAAACGTGCTGTGAGTGGCGCTGGTGGTCTCCTTCAGGAACTGCCCACAGATCGTCTACTCGAGGAGGCGCAGAATCTGATCACTGCGGCGGGTGAGCGGGCCCTCACGGGGGTCGCGGGCAAGATCGGGGATGCGACGGAGCGGCTCACCGATTACGCGAACAACGGCGGTACGGGGCTGACCGCCCTGCTCACCGGTGGGCGCAGCCTGACGGAGGGGAAGTCCATGGTCACCTCCTTGCTGAATGCCGGAATGACTCAGGTCAAGGAGAAGGTGAAGGATGTCGTCGGCGGCCACGACGGAGGCGGCGACAAGGGTAAGAAGATCAAGGTCACCAACATCGTCGAAAGCATCGACGTGGGCGTGCCAGTGTCACTCGCCTACAACCAGTGGACCCAGTTCGAGGACTTCCCGACCTTCATGAAGAAGGTGGAGAGCGTCAAACAGCAGTCTGAAACCGAGCTCGACTGGAAGGCTCAGGTCTTTTTCTCGCACCGCAAGTGGAAGGCCAGAGTCATCGAGCAGGTGCCCGATGAGCGCATCATCTGGGAGTCGGAGGCGGAGAAGGGGCATGTCGATGGGGCGGTCACCTTCCATGAGTTGACGCCTGACCTGACCAAAATCGTCATGGTTCTTCAGTACCACCCCCAAGGCTTTTTCGAGCGGACCGGGAACATATGGCGGGCTCAAGGGCGGCGGGCACGGCTGGAGCTCAAGCATTTCCAGCGCCATGTCATGACCGAGGCGATATTGAACCCCGATGACATCCACGGGTGGAGGGGCGAGGTACTTGACGGAGAGGTGGTGCGCAGCGACGAGGAGGTGCGGGAGGAAGAAGAGGGCCGCGAAGAGCGGGGAACTTCAGCAGGGGAGGAAGAAGAAGGACGCCCCGAGGCCGAAGAGGGCCAAGAGGACGAAGAAGACCGTGACGACGAGGAGGGCGACGAGGAAGAAGCGGAGGGTGAAGAAGGGCCCGAGGACGACAGTGAAGCCGAGGACAACAGTGAGTCCGAGGACGAGCGGGCGCGACGTCCCCAGCGCCGGTCCGCGGAGAGGGCCCGGTGAGGGCGATGACCGTAGCTAGTCGACAGGGGCAGTACCTGGACAGGCCCTCAGGGGGCGGTCTGGTCGAAGTGATCGACCTGATCTTGGACAAGGGTCTGGTGATCGATGTCTATGTCCGGGTCTCCCTGGTGGGGATCGAACTTCTCACGATAGACGCACGAGTCGTAGTGGCAAGCGTTGATACCTATCTGCGCTTCGCCGAGGCCGTCAACCGACTCGATCTTGCCCGCAGTGGGACCGAGACGCGCGGCCTGCCGGGAATGATGGAAGAGATCCGCGAGGGAGGCGCCGAGCACAAGACGAAGGGTGTCCTGGAAGGCGTCAAGGACACCGTCGGCAACGTCCTTGGCGGTGGCGAGGGCGATGAGGAAGAAGACGAGGGCGAGCGCGAGGTGGAACACGAGGAACATCCCCAAGGCAGGTCTCGTCCTATGAGTCGCAAGGACCGACAACGATGAGTCCGCGGCCAGCGCAGCACGTCGGGAGGCCGTTATGTGCGCCTGCTACGTATACGGCGTGGTCCGGGAATCCGACACCGCCACCGCACTCGGAGACCTGCCCGCAGTCGGCAACCCCAACGCGCCCGTGACATTCGTCCCGCACCGCGCCATCGCCGCGGTGGTGAGTGAAATACCCACCGACCGGCCGCTCGGTGCGCCGGAAGACCTACAGGCCCATGCCAGAGTGCTCAACACCCTGGCTGCCGCAGAGGCGCCCGTGCTGCCGTTCCGCTTCGGCACAGTAGTGGAGGACGCGCAGTCGGTCGCAGAGAATGTACTCGCCAGCGGCTACGACGCCTTCGTTGCCGCTTTGGAGCGTTTGAAAGGCTGTGCACAGTTCACGTTGAAGGCGCAGTACAACCAAGAGGCAGTATTGCGTGAAGTGCTGGACGAGCGGCCCGACATCGTGAAGTTGCGGGAAGAGCTAGAGAAGTTGTCCGGCGAGGCTGGCTACTATCAGCGGATCGAACTGGGCCAGCTCGTGGCGGAAGCTGTCGCCGCCAAGGGTGACGCGGACGCGGCCTTGGTCCAAAAGTGCTTGGCGCCCTCGGCGGTCGCGACGGCCGTGTCGGAGTCCTCATCGGAGGACGGCCTCGTGGATGCTTCCTTCTTGGTGGAGGACGCGCGCCGAACGGACTTCGAAGAAGCCGCAGAGGACCTGGCCCGTCGCTTGCACGGCAGGCTCCGGCTCCAGTTGTTGGGGCCGCTCGCGCCGTACGACTTCGTGGCGAATGCCATGGGCGACCGCGGGGAGGAAGAAGGTTAAGCATGGGGTTGATCACTGGATTGCTCACCTTGCCGCTCGCGCCGGTCCGTGGCGTGATCTGGGTTGCCGAGCAGGTGCGTGACGAGGCCCTTCGGCAGACCGAGAACCCGAAGGCGCTGCGTCGGCGCTTGGCTGAGGTCGAGCGAGCACGGGACGCCGGAGAGATCCCTGAGGACGAGGCCGCTCGCCTGCAGGAGGACCTTGTGCGCCGCTTGCTGGCATCTGGGCCGCCGCTCGGCGGCCTGGAGGTGTGAGTCGTGCCCCGAGCAGGCAACGGGGGCCCGAGCGACTCCTCGCGCCACCGCCGCGACAGTCAAGACGCGCGGCGCCCCGCCTCCCGCAGGAAGGCGGCGCAAGGACGCGCGGAAGACTACGAGCGAAATACCCGGCGAGCAGGTTTGGAGCCCGTCGGCCACAACGAGAACGAGGAGGACAAGGCCGAGAAGGCGCACCACCGCCAGCACTCGGCGATCACCGCACGGAAGGCGGCAAAGTGCGCCGCCGAGCAGGTGGCGGGCCTCACCGGGCGGCAGCCCGAGAGCGTGACGTCACTGGAACGGACCGACAACGGATGGCGCGTCGGCATCGAGGTCGTCGAGTCCCACCGGATACCGGATTCCACGGACATCCTCGCGGTGTATCGCGTCGAGGTGGACGACCGGGGCGAGCTCATCTCGTACGGCCGTTCCGACCGGTACTACCGCGGCCGAGCAGAGGAGAAGTGAGGTATGAGTCAGCAGCCGGTGTGGAGCGGCGTCAGCAGAAGTCCTGCAACCTCACGTGAGGTGGCCCACCCGCAGCCGGCGAACCTGGCCGACATCCTTGAACGTGTCCTTGACAAGGGAATCGTCATCGCTGGGGACATCCGAATCAACCTCCTCGACATCGAGCTCTTGACGATCAAGATCCGGCTGATCGTTGCCTCTGTGGACAGGGCTCGCGAGATGGGCATCGACTGGTGGGAACACGATCCGTCGCTGTCTTCCGGAAAGCGCGATGTGCTTGAGGAGAACCGTCGTCTTCGCCAACGCATCGGTGAGCTCCAAGCGGGGCGGAACACGCAATCTGACGGTGCGATCGAGTCCGGGGGGCGACAGGCCGAGGAAGAGGCGCCACACCAGCGCCCGGACGACGAAGGAACCTCCGAGCAGAGCGGAGACGCGTCACCATGACCGAAGACTTCGCAGTCTGGCTCTATGCGGTGGTCCCTGCCACACAGTGCGTGCAGACCACCGAGCTGACGGGCGTCGCGAGTGGGCCGGTGCGCCTCATCGCGGGGGAGGGCGTTTCGGCTGTCGTCGGATCCGTCCCGTTGAGTGACTTCGCGGAAGAACCCTTGCGGAACCACCTGGAGGATCTGTCCTGGCTGGAACAGACCGCTCGCGCACATCACCAAGTGATTGATGCGGTGGGCAACACAGGAGACGTGGTCCCCTTGCGGTTCGCCACGATCTACCACGACGACTCTGCTGTCAAAGACGTCCTGATGGAGCGCGCCGCCGATTTCGAAGCGGCCCTGGAGCGCGTTAGGGGGCGTACTGAGTGGGGAGTCAAGGCCTATGTAGACCCGGATGCACTCCCCACAACTCCCGAGCAATCCGGGGCGGATGACAGCCCCGGAACTGCCTACCTCCTGCGTCGCAGAGCACAGCGGCAGGGACAGCAAGATGCGCAGCAGCGCGCGCTCCAGCGTGCGGAAGAGATCCGGACAGCGCTGAAGGAGGTGGCCACCCGCACCGTACAGCACCCGCCACAGGACGCTCGGCTCGCCCAGTACCGGGGGTGGATGGTCCTCAATGACTCCTACCTGGTCGATGACGATCGCGCCCAACAGTTCGCGGCACTGGTGACCTCATGTGACGCACGCTTCCCCGAGGTGCGACTGGAACTCAGCGGTCCCTGGCCGGCCTACTCCTTCACCGGGGACGAGGAAGAAGTGCAGCAGGGAGATACCACGTGAGTACTTCGCGCGGCGAGGACTTGCCCAACGCGACGCCTCCCGCACTCCGGGGCCGACAAGTAGCTCTCGTCGACCTGCTCGACCGTGTGCTAGCCGGAGGTGTCGTCATCGCCGGAGAGATCACCCTGTCCATCGCCGATGTCGACCTCGTGCGGGTCTCCCTCCGCGCGCTCGTAGCGTCAGTGCGCGCAGCTTCAAGGCCGGACAGAGGCCGCCTCCCCGAGGAACTCCAAGAAGGAACCTCACGGTGACCGGCATCGGCGACAACAAGCCACGGCGCGACTCAGCAGCCGATGGCGACGAACGCAGCGAAGAGCCAGAACTGTCTGAAGGCACTGTAGTCGGCCGCCGAACTGGCGTCGACCACGAGCCAGGAGTGGGCCGACGTGTCGCTATGGATCGTGAGTCGGTCGAGCGTGGGCTGGCGGGTCTGGTCCTGACCATTATTGAACTTCTACGGCAACTGATGGAGCGTCAAGCGCTACGTCGCATCGACGAGGGCGACCTGACCGGACAGCAGGTCGAGGAGATCGGACTCACTTTGATGGCACTGGAGGAGCGGATGACCGAGCTGCGCGAGCACTTCGGCCTGTCACCGGAAGACCTGAACATTGACCTTGGCCCGCTGGGCCCGCTTCTGCCCTGGGACCCCGGAACCGAATGACTTTGGTGGCTGGGATGTGACACGCTGCGCCACCAACTGCTGGGTCGGCAGCGCCAGATCGGCAAGCCCACACTCGCCGACACCGACCGCGCCGTGCTCGCTGGCCTCCTTCACCACCTCTCCGCCGACAAGCTGCGGCGCCTCCTTCATACGGTCCCGGGGCCGTTGTGCGGCCTGATATGCGCCATCCGAGGTGAAGGTGGCCGCATCCACGGTCTGGGTGAAGGACGCCGGCATCCCGCCAACTTCCAGGCGTGTCTCTGCTACCTGGACGGACTTTCTGCGCTCGCAAGCGGAGGCACTCCTGGCGTGTGACTTCTTCGAGACCGTGACCTTGACCGGGGCTCGGCTGTACGTGTTCGCAGTGATCGAGCATGCAACCGGAAGATCCGGGTTCTCGGTGCGACCGCGCATCCCACCGCCTCCTGGGTGGTGCAGGCCGCCAGGAACCTCGTCATGGACCTTGAGGACGCCGGATGCCGGGCGCGCTACATGATCAGGGACCGGGACGGGAAGTTTTCCGGCACTGTTCGACGCGATCCTCAATGATGCGGGCATCAAGGTCGTACTCACCGGAGCCCGCATGCCCCGCATGAACTCCATCATGGAAAGGTGGGTGCAAACCTGTCGACGCGAGCTGCTGGACCGCACCCTGGTCTGGAACCAGCCCCACCTGCTCCACGCGTTGCGCGAGTTCGAGCACTTCTACAACGAGTACAGGCCACACCGAGGGCTCACCAACGCCCGCCCGCTACACCCACTCCCCCAACCGGTCACCGAACGGTGGCAAACTACCCACCCCGACATTCGAAGGCGTGAACGCCTGGGCGGCCTCCTCCACGAGTACCGAGATGCGTCCTGACCTCGACGGATGAGGTATTCGGCAATCGCACCCTCAGCACCCCCACCCCGATGCCGCCCGCGGCCAGTTCAAAGGACCGACCTCCAGCAGGCCCTCCAGGAGGCCCGTCCAGGGGAGGCCGGTGCCGGGCCCAGGCCATGGCCCGCCGAGCACACGATGAGCCAGCCGAGAGCCATGGCGCCGGTGGCAGCCGCAGTCAACTCGGCGTAGGGGCAGGGACAGCAGCATGTACTGGGCGCCTGCCTCCTACACGCGAGAGCAGCGCAGCCGTCGGCCCCAACCCGCCGTCGGCCCTCAAGCTGCGGCTAGTCAGGGGTGGGTGGCGGCCACGGCGACGAGGTCGTCGTGGTGGTCGCCTGCGGCTTGCGGTACGCGAAGTACGCGGCGTCTTCGAACGCGGCGATAATCCTGCCGTCGTCGTCAGTGCGCGGAAAGAAGTGCGCCGCCAAGGCCAGGGCGACCAGCAGCCCGGCCTGCTCTACTGTCAGTTCGTCGCTCACCGGGCAGCACCCGCTTGACGGTCTCGACGACCAGTTCAAGGAAGTCCGTAGCGGTGGCGGCCTTCATCCCGTGCCGCCGACACCCCTCGGTGAGCTGGCGTATCTGGCTCTCGCGGTGGTCGGGCACGAGGATCCATCCGGCCTTGCCCTTGTCCCCGCCGTCCGCCCGCAACTTGCTGACCAGGTGGTTCGACCACCGGTAGTCCTTAAAGTCCACGGCGAAGAGAGTCTGTTGCTTCTCCCCGTCTCCACGCGCGATCAGCATGTCGGGCTCGTCGAAGTCCCCCATCTCCGCTGTGTACCGAGCGTTGTCCGTTTCCTCCCGCACGGGAGAAGAGGGGATATAGACCTCGATCCCTTCGCCGTAGACCTCCATGTAGACCCGGTAGTCGTCGGGAAAGCCGTGGCCGTAGTCGACCATCTGCGTCCAGTCGATGATGTTCCCGCCACTGATCGGTGGGGCAACCAGAGCCCGAAGCCCGCGGACCACCTCCGCCGGGGAAGTCATCCCCTCAGACTCGCCGCCCACGTCACTCTCCTGATCACGTGCACCAGACCGCGCTGCCTCATGCGCGCACGTGACCACAACTGAGCCGAGGATTCCGACGTCAAGCCTTCGCCGAGGACAGTCCAGCGTGCGACACCCGAGATCGGACTTCCCTCGAAGCGAGCCGCAACCGTCGGAAAACGCCGTAGGAGTACACCTGCTCGACCAGGCCAAGAATGCCTACCAACCATCTCCGAGAGCTGGGTCGAGCTTCAAGAACGCCGTCGCCGAGTAAGGCGCCCCCTTGGAATCGACGTTGAAGTTGACGCCCCAACTCACCCACCGCGCGAGGCCGTTCGTGATCGCGGTTTCGGTCCCCCCGGTGGCCCCGGCACTGGTCCACCTCTCATCCGATGCGACCGCCTGCGGGGCGGGGGGTAATGTCCAGGCGGATCCGGGCGGGCAGGTCCTCTTGGTCGAGGACGCGTCGTAGGTGGGTCAGGGCTTGTTGTTCGATCCTGGCGCGGATGGGGCGGGGGTCGGCGTCGGCGGCGAGGGTGATGCGCAGGTCGAGGCGAGGGTGGCGGGAGCTGTGGATGAGACGGGCACGTGCGCGGTGGACGCCTCGGTACGACTGCAGTTCGTCCTCCAGTGCGTCGGTGACCGCGACGGCGCTCAGTCGGGTCGCGCCCCGGCTGAGGTCGGCCTCAAGGGCGATGGTCCGCACTCCTGCCCGCCGTAGCTGAGCCAGGGCCCATACCAGGCCGGCGACGGCTAGCAGGGCGGCTGCGGCGCCGACTGCGGGCCATACCCAGCCCGAGGCCGCCGCGTAGTGACGTTCACCGGGGACGAGCAGTGCGGCGTCCGGACCGGCCGCGCCGAAGAACCCAGTGCCACGTAGCAGAGCCAGCACGCCGCCAGCCAGCAGCACCAGGCCGACCAGGGCCAGTGCGATCCGGTTGATGCGGTGCGGGGGACGGTTCATGGCCGTCTCCCGGTGGTGCGCACTTTCACGGTCACCCGGTACTCGCGGTCGGTGCGCAGCGCCTCCAACCGCTCGTGGACCGCGTCGCGGACCAGGTCGTGCAGTTGCTCGATGCTGCGCCGCGGTGTGGTGGCCTTGACCTTGACCCGGCGGCGGCCGATCCGTGTGTGGTGGGCGTCAACGCCGTCGATCTGCCCTACGGCCTCGGCCACGCTCCGGCACAGGCCGCGCCGTGTGGCGACGGTGCGGGTGTGTTCGTCCGCGCTGAGGAGCGGGACCAGGCGGCGCCGACCGCGGGAGGCTGCCGCGCGCAGCAGGAGCAGGCCCAGGACGGCGATCGCGGCCGCCACCGCCATGACCGTGATGTCGCCCCAGTGGCTATCTGCGAGGTGTGTGGCCAGGGCCTGCTGCGGCCAGACCGTTGTGGGGTGGCCTGCTGCCACCGCGATCACGTCGATGAGCACGCTCGTGCCGGCCGCGGTCAGCACCAGGGCGGTTAGCGCGCACAGGATCCGGTGCCCGACGCCGCTCATCCCATCCTCCGCGCCGGCCGCGGCGGTGGCGGCAGCCGTGCGACGTCGATGTCGACGTGGTCCACGTGCAGACCGGTCAGGTGTTCCACTCGGTCAATGACATGGGCGCGTAGCCGGCGGGTGGTGGCGCGCGCTGAGTCCGCCCAGATGAGGGAGACGGTGATGGTCAGGCCGGTGACGTGGCCGTCGACCCAAGCCGTCACCCGCGCCGGTCGGTCCATGCCGCGATGTCCGAAGGGCATTCCCAGCACCCGGGGCACATCACCGCCGATCCATTCGGACTCCTGCACCACCCGGGCCGCGATCTTCTCCACCACCCGTTCGGCAATTACGGTTCGGCCCGGGCCGCCTGCTGGACCAAACGCCTGATCCTGCGGCGCGCCAGTGGCGCCGCCGGGGGGGCCGTTCACACCCGCGTCCGGGAGCGGTGGATACCGGCGCGGTAGGCATCGCGGGATGCCCGCAGGTCGAATCCTCCCTCGACGATCCAGCCGACGAGCAGGCCGGCCAGCCCCACGACCAGGACCACGACGAAGGCGACGATGCCGCCGAAGACACCGGCGAAGCCCAGAGCCACACCAAAGCCCAGGCCGAGAGCGGTAGGAGTCACAGCGCACCTCACAGCAGAAATAGCGGAAGTAAACAGGCAGCGGCTGGCGAGCCTTATCCGTCGGGAGGCAGATCGCCGAGGTCCAGGTCCTCGATGACCACGTCCACCATCGCTCCTGGGGCGACGGCGGCCACGGCGTCGCGCACCTGCACCCCGATCTCCGCCATCGTATGGCCGTGACGGCCGACCACGTGCACGCGCACCGCTTCTCCTGCGACCTGCACCCCGGCCACGCGCCGCCCCGGCAGACAGGCAGCTGCGGCGCCGACTGGGCCCGCGGACAGACGGCTGACCGCCGGACAGCCGCCAGCGGCGGCCGCGATCGCGTCCGGGTCCCGTTCGAGCGCTGGCGAGGCTTCGGCCGCGGCAGCGGGGCCGGATATCTGGGATCGCCTCATTGCACGCGCGTGGCTGGGCCTGCGCCCGTGTCCTCGTCCGTGTCCCCGGCCACGCGGAGATCGTCCACCGCGATGTTCACCTCGACGACTTCTAGACCGGTCATGCCTTCGATCGCCTGGATGATGTTGCGGCGGACCGCGGCCGCCAGCTCCGCGATCGATACGCCGTACTCGCAGACGATGACCACGTCTACGGCGGCTTGCGTCTCCCCGACCTCCACCGACACGCCCTGAGTGACGCTCGGCCGCCGTGAGCCCGGGATGCGCTCGCGTACCACGCCGATCGCCCGCGTCCCCCCGGTCCCCAGGTCGTACACCCCCGCCACCTCACGGGCGGCGATGCCGGCGATCTTCTGCACCACCACGTCCGCGATCGTGGTGCGCCCCCGTTCCGTCACCAGGCTCTTGGGCCCGGTCATGGAGGAAGGCGGGTTGTTGGAGGCGCCGCTGCCTGCATCGGGTTCTGCGGACATTCTCATCAGCTTGCCACCTTCCGATGCGATTAGAGCCCTTTCATATGTTATTCACTATTCTGAGACATGCCACACGCTCACGCGTCTGCTCGGATGGCCTCCAGCACCGTTGATGGCCTGCCTCCCTGACCGCGGCGGCCAATGAGGTACTGCGACAGCGGCCGGCACGTTGCGGACGTGGGGCGGGCGGGCATCGCCCCACGTTACGTCTACGGGATCATCCGCGCCTCGCACTCCCCACTCCCCCGAGACATCGACGGCATCGGAGACTCTTGGAGCGGGGGAGAAGCTAGAGCGGGAGGAAGGACAGGAGGGCAACCGTGACCGTCCTCGCTATCTTTCTCTTCATCATCGGGGCACTATTGATCCTTATTGGGTCGCTTCTGTTGACCCTAGGGGCGATCTTGATCCTCATGGGGGCAGCCTTGATCGCTGTGGGTGCGTTCTTGCTGATCCGGAGATTCCTCAGGCGTGATCGAACGCAATTTCACTCTTGGTGAATCTGAAGGCGGGCGGCCCCCTCGATGCGGCCGCAACTGATCGCCAGCGGTGTGATCTGCGGGCGCCTAATACTCCAGTCGCGCTTCTCTATTTGTGCTGGTCAGTGCGTCTGTTTCGAGTCTATTTGACTGACGCGCCATCAGGGGGGTGGTGGTTCGTGACTCACCCGATCGAAGTGCGTTGAGCCGGTCATGGAGTCGGATGTCGAAGCGGGCCTGTGGGCCAGTGAGTTGGAGTCCAAGCGCCGCTCTGCCCGCAGGGCAGAGCTGAACAGCTGACCAAGGCCGAGCTGTACTCCCACGCCACGGCGGCCGGCATCCCCGGTCGATCCACGATGAGCCGCGACGAGCTCATCAACTCGCTGACTACTGCGCGGCGGCACCGCCGCCGGGCGTCGTGAGCACGCCCCACAAGTGCGATTCGTTGACCACATGTCACACCGACGAGCCGACCACCATTGGCGGCCCCACCCCGGGGATAACCCGGCGGATCCGGGCCTGCGGTGGCTGAATTTACGTAGGTCGGCCGAGCGCGTTCCGGCTGGTTGAAGGTCTGCGTAGGGGTGGAGTGCGCTCACCTCGACGGAGCTGCGCACCCTGCTGACCACGGACCTGCGCGACGGAAGACTGTTCCTGCCCAACCGCACCGTCCTGCTCGCCGACGCCGTACGCGACCGACTCGCGGCCTACCTCGACTACCGCAACAGACGGTGGCCACGCACCGCCAACGCTCACCTGTTCCTGTCCCAGACCACTGCCTGCGGCGTGGAGCCCGTCAGCCACGTATAGGTCAACGACGTACTCGGCATGCCCGCCCGCCGCCTCCGCGAGGACCGCCTCCTTCACGAGGCCGAGGCCACCGGAGGCGATCCCCGCAGGATCTGCGATCTGTTCGGCCTGACCGTCGGTGCGGCCCTGCGCTACACCTCCACCGTCGACCAGGCTGGCCTCGTCGAGTACAACCTCCGCAACGCCGGATCACGAAAGCCCATCAGACATGGCCGAGATGAGCTTTGGGCTGTTCCTGAAGTTTCTTCGAGCTATATGCATACGATGGCCAAATGACCACAGTTCTGCTGAATACCTCCGCTGGGGACATCACCCTGGAGCTCGACGAGTCGAAGGCGCCGAAGACGGTGGCGAACTTCGTCGAGTACGTCGAGTCCGGCCACTACGATGGCACCATCTTCCACCGGGTGATCCCCAATTTCATGATTCAGGGCGGCGGCCTGACCGCAGACATGCAGCAGAGGGCAGCACCGCAGCGGGTGGAGAACGAGGCCAACAACGGCCTGCGCAACGACAAGTACACGGTGGCGATGGCGCGGACATCGGACCCGCATTCGGCGAGCGCGCAGTTCTTCATCAACACCAACGGCAACGATTTCCTCAACTACCCGGGCCAGGACGGCTGGGGCTACGCAGTGTTCGGCAAGGTCTCGGCGGGCACCGAGGTAGTAGATGCGATCGAGGGAGTTGCCACCACGACCAAGGCCGGGCACGGCGATGTGCCGAAGGAGCCGGTGACGATCGTGTCCGCGCAGCTGGTCTGAAGTGGCCGGTGATCATCGCCCGCGTGGCCCCTCGCCGGGGCGACGCGGGCGGTCGTACGGTTACGCGTCGAGAAAGCGTGGGGTACGACCATGAGGCCGCTAGCTAGACGAGTAATTCCGAATAATCACCGGGCTCATTGCCCTTGTGGCCCGACCTTGGTGAGCCGCTGAACGGCAGTTTGCCGCCTTAAGATCCATTCGTCGCGTCCATCGTGGGCGATCCGGTTGCGGCTGGTGACGAAGTCCTCCAGCGCCCCTTCGCCGCTACCGGGTCTCACACCCCCCACGCCCCAGCGCCCGCTACCGGCCCAGCCATCAGAAATGACTGTCGATCACAGTGTCGGTGATGGGCTTGACGATGGAGCCAGCAACGGGGACGCCGCCGACAACGGTGCCGACGCCTTTGAGGAGGCCGCCGACGCCGGCTAGGAGGCGAGGACAGGGCTGGGTGCGGACGTACTGTCTAGTCCAGCACCGCTGCCACTTGCCGCCACCGGCACACCCAGCCCCGGCAGCTCCTCGCCTGTCAGCCGCTCCACCGCCCCGCCAGCCGGGCCGACCTGGAGAACCGTGCCGGGCGCCGCTGCACTCACCGCGTCGGCACTGTCAGCGTGCGCGGAGGCCGCACTCCCGCTGATGATGGCGCTTCCTGAAAGCGGCCACTCCCTGCTCGGGGGTGTCCCCACACTTGCTCAGTGGATCTCCTCACTTATCCGGCACAGACCGCGTCGAGCCTCCCGGCCTGCCGAGAGGAGCCTGGGATGGTGGGGCCACCTGGTCGTTCAGCAGAGAGGGCTCCACCTCGGAGTGCGCGGTTCAGCGTTACCGCTCCGGGAGATGGCGGACGAAGTCCAGTAGCAGGGTGCAGAACGCGGAGGGTTGTTCCAGCGGCGCGAGGTGCCCCGCGGCGGGGATGACCACGGTTTCGCCTGCGTCGAGGTCCCAGGCCAGTCCTTCGCCACCCTCGAAGAAGTCGGGCATGTCGTGTTCACCGACACCGACCAAGGCGGGGACGGTCAGCGTGCGCAGCACCGCCGTTCCCTCTCCGAGCGGGTCCGCTGCCAAAGACGGCTCGCCGTGGGCGAGTTGTTCGGTGAGTTGGCCGCGGAGCATGCGGGCCGCGTGCGCGCGTACGTCGTCGGTCGCGCCAGCGGAGGTCCACGCTTCGACGCCGGCTGTCACGGCTGCGTCGAGGTCGCCGGCGGCGAGCGCTGTTCTTTCGGCGTCCCAGGCGGCTTGCAGACGGGGAGAGGCCGGCTGGTCGTGGGGCCGATACCCGACGAGCACCAAGCCTTCGACCCGCTCGGGCGCCGTGACGGCGGCCTGGAGTGCCACCAGGGCACCGAGGGAGTTCCCGGCTAGGACGAAGCGGTCGGCCCCGAGGTGGTCGAGGGTGTCGAGTACGTCCGTCCAGGGGGCTACCTCGCGGTCGGCGGGCACGAGCGCGTCGCCGTGGCCGGGCAGGTCCAGGGCGATAGCCCGCAGGCCCGCATCGGCGAGCAGGGGAAGGTGGGCGCCCCACATGGTGCGGTCGGTGGGACGGGCGTGCAGCAGGACGACGGGGCGGCCTCGGCCCGCTTCGTCGGAGGGCAGCAGCATGGCAAGCGTCTTTTCTTCGGTGGGGACAGGGAAGGGGAGAAGGAGGCAGGGAAACAGCCGGCTCACGGTGCGAAGGAGCAGGAGATCTGCCTTCCTGGGACGGCTGTCACGCTGCGCCAGTCAGTTCGTCGGCCTCCGCGTCGCTCAGCCTCAGGGACGCCGCCGCCAGGTTCTCCTCCAGGTGCGCGACCTTGGATGTCCCGGGGATGGGCAGGACGACGCCGGAGCGGGCCAGCAGCCAGGCCAGCGCCACCTGCGACGGGCCGGCGTGGTGGGCGGTCGCGATCCGGTCGACCGGGCCGCCGGGGCGGGCCAGCTCGCCCGCGGCCACCGGCGCCCAGGGAATGAAGCCGATGCCGTGGCGGGTGCAGTACTCCAGGACGTCAGCGGAGCTGCGGTCGGTGAGGTTGTAGCGGTTCTGCACGGTGGCTATTTCCACGATCGTGCGGGCCTGCTGGATCTGGCCGACAGTGACCTGGGACAGTCCGATCGCGACGATCTTGCCCTCGTCCTGGAGCCTCTTCAGCTCACCGACCTGGTCCTCCAACGGCACCTTCGGATCGATGCGGTGCAACTGGAACAGGTCGATGTGATCCACGCCGAGCCGGCGCAGACTCATCAGGGCCTGCTGGCGCAGGTACTCGGGGCGGCCCACCGGCGGCCACGCGGCTGGACCGAGGCGCATCAGTCCCTCGTCGGTTCTGATCACGTCGGGCCCGTTGCGGGTCAGCCCGGCCTTGGTCGCGATCAACACGTCGTCGCGGTAGGGATGGATCGCCTCCCGGATGATCTCCTCGCTCACATACGGGCCGTAGGAGTCGGCGGTGTCGATCAGCTGTACGCCGAGTTCGACGGCGCGGCGCACCACACGCACGCATTCCTGACGGTCGTCGGGCTCACCCCACACCCCGAGTCCGGTCAGGCGCATGGCGCCGAAACCGAGACGGGCGACCTTCTTGCCGGCGATCTCGAAGGTGCCGGCGGCGTCGGAGAGCGACGCAGTCATGATCGGGATTCTCCTTCTTCTGCGGGGGTGGCCTGGTCTGTCAGGACCACTTCCTGCTCGGACAGCTGGCCGAGCAGGACCAGGGCGTCGGCGCTGGCGCTGCCGGGTTCCGCGCTGTACACGGACAGGTGCTGTCCGGGGGCGCTGGTGACGGCGAGTGCCTCGAAGTGCAGACGTATCTCACCCACCTGTGGGTGCCGCAAGTGCTTATCTTCGTGCGTACGGGGACGGACCTCGTAGTGCGCCCACAGGCCCGTGAACGCGGGGCTGCGCACGCTCAGTTCGCCGACGACCCGCTCGATCCGCTCGTCCTGCGGGAACTGCGAGGAGGACGCCCGCAGGTTGCCCACCGCGATCCGCGCCGCATGGTCCCAGTCGGCGTAGAACTCGCGCGCGAAGGGATCGAGGAAGATCATTCGCAGCAGGTTGTCGTACCGGGCGAAACCTCCGTACAGCTCCCGCGCCATCGCGTTGGCCGCCAGCACGTCCTGCGCCGCCCCGACCACGAAGGCCGGCACTTCACACATGCCGTCCATCAACCGCAGCAACTGCGGAGCGACGCTGGTCGTGGCAGCCGCCGTGCCGAAGACGGACAGGCCCAACCGGAAGAGATGGGTGGCCGCCGCGTCGCTCAACCGCAGGGCCCCGGCGATCGCCCGCAGCACCTGCTCGGACGGGTGCCGCTCACGGCCCTGCTCCAACCGGATGTAGTAGTCCGTGCTCATCCCGGCCAACAGCGCCACTTCATCCCGCCGCAGCCCCGGCACCCGCCGCGACCCGTCGTCGGGCAGGCCGACATCCGCCGGCGCGACCGCCGCCCGGCGGGCTCGCAGGTAGTCGCCGAGTTCGTTCACGCTTTCCATGACAGCCACGCTAATCGCGGACGGACGCCGGGGCGTGGGTGCGCTGCACCCATCCGAACATGACAGCCGAGCACGCTCCACGGATAGCCGCAGCACACCCTCCCACGCCCGCGGCCGCGCTCGTAGCGTCGGTGCTGTCTCCAGTCACTGCGCTGCCGACCGCACTCCGATGCCGCCTCTGCCGTCCTCATCCCGGGCACGTCGAGGAAGCCGTCACGGCAGCCATGGCAGCTTCCTCGACCTCAAAACCGGAGTTCCTTCATGCCCGAAGCATTCGTCAGCGCTGTCATCCCGGCCCAGGTCACCAAGGTGTGGCTCGTGGTCCGCGACTTCGGTGGCCTGGCCATCTGGCAGCCGGCCGTCGCCGATTGTGTCCTGTCGGACGCACAAGCACCCGACCGTGTCGGTTGCGTCCGCACTCTGTCCATGGCCGACGGGCAGACCGTGGTGGAGTCCCTCCTGGCACTGGACGACCACGCACGGTCCCTGACTTATGGCATCGTCAGCTCCCCCTACTTCGGTTGGTCGGTGAACTTCGACTGCGACCAGGCCACGCCGACGAGCTTGCGAGAAACTTCCGGACCGACATCTTCACCGCCGGACTGCGAGGCTTGGCCAACCACCCCCTGCATCGCTGGCTGTCGCAACTGGCGGTTCTACAACAGGCGGATGTCTTTGTCACTCACGCTGGAATGAGTAGCACCGTGCAAGGCATATGGAGTGGCGTGCCCATGCTGGCCGTACCGCAAGCGCTCGACCAATTCACCAATGCCGACTCCATTACTCGACTTGGTATCGGTCGGAAGCTGTGCGATACGCGTAGCGCGCCAGCACTACGCGAAGCCGTTCTCGACCTTGCTTCGAACAGCCGGATCACAGCCAACGTAGAAAAGCTACGGAAAGAAGTACGAGCAGCCGACGGAACTCGCCGTGCTGTCGAGATCATCGAGCAACAGCTGGGGGCTGTCCCGTAGCTGCTTGGACAGCCCCGTTCACCCGGCTGAGCGGCAGTCAGTCCGGCAAGTGATCAGCGGCGCTGCGGCGCGAGGGGCGGACCGCACTCAAGTGTCGGCTTGAACCCGGCGTTGACAGCAGCGGCCCGCTCACCGCCTGCGCTAACTCCAGCTACATGACGGCGAGTCACTCGGCAGCAAGCCGGACGACGGGCTGCGAGGTACCGAGGCCGGGCGCTGCGTTCGGCTGCTGTCGCATGGCGGGAGGCGCGGAGCACGCTGAGCCGGTTCGCACTGTCGCTGCCGGGCTCGGCGGTGCAGGCGACGATGCGCAGGTCGCTGTCCTGGACCGCGAGCACGTCGCAGTCCAGGGTGGCCAAGTACCGCACCTCCCGCTGGCCAGGCGAGGATCTCGTACTCTTCCTCGCGGCTGGCGCTGTCACGCCCGCGGACATGTATGGCAAACCGCCAGCATTCCTCGCCGGTCAGCGGGGCAGCACGGCCCAGTTGCCGCTGTGAGAGTTAGGAAGTCGGGCGAACCAGCTGCCACAGGCTTCCCGGGTTCGGCCGAAGCCCGTCGCCGCGGCCTTGGGGAGGGCAGCGAGAGCCTGGTCGCTTCCTATCCCGCATATGCGCGCCTTCGACGTAAATGTCCCAGGGGAGCTCGTCGCATCAATCTTGGGAGCGGTGCGTGCCGAGAACCTGCCGGACTGCGGCGCGGACAAGCTGGGCATTGTCGGTCGCAAGGGTTCCATTTGGCATGTGAAGTACGTCTTCGAGGCCAATCCTGGACACGATGGTGGCAGGTGGGTCTGACACCCGCTGGTCACCAGTTGCGCAGCCGCGTGGGGCCGGTTTGCCATGGCCCCGGGGGTAGCCCTGGGTTTCTGGGTCCCGCGCGGCCGTGGTGAGCCCTATAGGGGCTCGTGACCGTGATGGCGCCCCGGTGTGGCGCGGGGCGAGCGGTCCGCTCGCGCTGACTGTACGGCGATGGTGCAGAGCCGTTTCGTGGCGCGGGTGAGGGCGACGTAGAGGTCGCGTTCGCCGCCGGGGTGGGCCATAGCGATCTCTGGCGGGTCGATGAGGAGCACGGTGTCGAATTCCAGGCCGCGTGCCTGGGAGACCGGGACGATCCGGGCCCACCGCCCGATCCCGGCGGCAGCCAGGGCGGTTGTGCGGGTGTCCGCGCAGACCACCGCGATGAGATCGCCCGGGTGTGCCGCTGTCTGGGCTTGGAGTTCGGCTACCAGGACGTCGGTGAGTCGGTCTCGGGAAGCGGTGAGCTCGGTAGGGGTTTGGCCGTGCCGGATCGCGCGACTCGGTGGCTGGTCGGGCGCGATGCGGGCGAGCAGGTCCCGGGTGGTGGAGAGGATCTCGTGGGTGCTGCGGTAGCTGACGGTCAGGGTGTGCAGCTTGTACCGGGTGCCCAGGTGCGGCCCCAGCGCCTGGTCCCAGGTGTGCGCTGTCGTGGCGGGGCCGGCCTGGGCGAAGTCGCCGACCAGGGTCATGGACCGCGAGGGGCAGCGGCGCAGGACCATGCGCCACTGCATGGCGGTCAGTTCCTGGGCCTCGTCGACGACAAGGTGCCCGAAGGTGCGCCCGGGCGGGCCCTGGACGAGGGCAGCGGCCTCGTCCAGCAAGGCCGCATCGGCGTCGCTCCAGCTGGCACCGGGGGTTCGCAGGAGTTGTTCTCGCTCTCCATCGGTCAGTGCGGGCAGGCGGTGGGTCATCGCCTCGGCGTCGGTCAGGAGAGCATCGACGACGCCGTCCGGAGTCAGATGAGGCCAGAGCTCCTCCACGGCGTGGTCAAAATGGGGGTCGTCGAGGAGGCCCGCTCGGACGGCGTCCGCGTCGAACTCCACGGCCGGCGCCGTGGTCGGTGTGCTGTCGAGGCCGAGGGAGCGCAAATCGGCCTCGACAGCCTGGTCGAGATCCAGGCCGGTGCTCTCCGCGGCCTCGGTGTCGATGGCTTCCAGGGCAGCGGCCGTGGCGCGCTCCAGAGCGTCTGTAACCTGTTCGACAAGGTGGTGCTTGAACAGCTCCCTGGCCGGGTTGTGCGCCAGACCGCTCGTGACGGCCGCCTCCCGCGCTCTGGCCACATCCTCCAGTGGGAGGCGGACCAGCTCCCGCCCGACCCGGGCGGCGAAACAGCAGTGCGGGGCCTGGTTGGAGCGGACCGCGGCTGCGAGCGCGTCGGCCATTTCCTTCCGGCCCTTCAGGCGCGCGGTCTCGGGCGCCTCAACGACAGCGGTGATCCGTGCGAGGTCGGTACACGTGGCCAGGACCACGTCGTTCTCGCCGAGGGAGGGCAGGACCTGGGAGATGTAGTCGAGGAAGCGCGTGTTCGGGCCCAGGACCAGCACGCCCTGCTCGGCGGCGCGCGGGAAGGCGTACAGGACGTAGGCGGTCCGGTGCAGCGCGACCACCGTCTTGCCCGTGCCGGGGCCGCCCTGCACCACCGTCACCCCACGGTGCGCCGAGCGCACGATCACATCCTGCTCGGCCTGCAGGGTGGCTACCGCAGCGCGCATCCGTCCGGTCCGCCCGGCTGCGAGCACTTGCACCAGCGGCCCGTCGCCCACGACGTCGTCGGCTGCCGGGGCCGAGCCGTCCAGGATCTCGTCGCTCACCGCCTGCACGCGGCGGCCCTCGACCCGCAGGTGGCGGCGGCGGCGCAACCCCATCGGATGGAGCGGCGTCGCCTCGTAGAACGGCCGCGCCGCCTCCGCCCGCCAGTCCACCACCATCGGCGTCTCGTACCCCTCGGTGTGCAGACCGATCCGCCCCAGGTGCAACCGCGTGCCATCCACCGCATCGATCCGGCCGAACACCAGCCCCTCCTCGGCCCCCTCCATCTGCCGGATGCGCCCGGCCAGACGCCCGACGGCAGCCTCTCGCTCCTGCACCCCAGCCGGAGCCGCAGCCCCGCTCCTCAGCACGTCCGCCAACTGCACCCGCGCCTCGGCCAGCCGCTCGTCCAGCAGCCGGTACGCGGCACCCACATGCACCTGCTCCGCCCGGACCTCGCGCACAGCATCCCCGTCATTGAACCGCAGCCGTGGCCAGCCTCTCCTCGTTAAGGCTCCCCACTATGCAGCCGAATTACCGAGAAAGTAAGGCTTGACTTACCTGTTCCCGTCAGCCGCCAGCGCGGCGCCCTATGGCGACGACCTGGGCAAATACGACGCTCCGACAGCGATCCCCCTCCTCGCTCCGAGCTTCCGCTGGCTCCTTGTGCCGCGGGCACCGACGATCCACTCTCAGCCCCGGCGCTCCCAGTCGAGCCGACCGTACGGGTTCACGTGCGTCCAGAACGGCGGGGCCAGGCCCAGGCGGTCGGCGTCGGTGAGGCGGTCGGCCCACTTCGACTCGGCCAGTACCTGCTGGATCGGCGGGGTGTTGAGGTGGCAGCACAGGCGACCAGCAGCCCTACGGCTTGGCACACCTTGATCAATCTCAGCGCCAATCACGGTTCTATTGATCCCCGAGGCCGGGCTTGGCGAGGAACCGGGTCATCCCGTGGGCGCGACGAAGTCACCCACGGGATGTGCTCACCTGGTGAACTGGGAGGCTAGATGCCGTTGCGTGATCCGGGTGCCGTTCATTCTGTTGTGATCAGACGCCATAGGGACGTGGTCTCGGCGCTGCGTGCTGTGTGGAGTGGGTCAGTGGCGTCCTTGGAGCGTGGGTGCCAGGGCTTGATGTCGATCTTGTCCACAACGCGGAGGTGTACTGCCTGGACGGCGTCGAGCAGTTCTTGACGCGTCCGGAGTCCGAGGTGTTCTGCCAGGTCGGACAGGATGAGCCAGCCCTCGCCGCCTGGTCGGAGGTGGGCCGACAGCCCAGCGAGGAAGCTGTGGAGCATGGTGCTGTCCGGATCGTAGACGCCTTGCTCGATGGGGCTGGTCGGACAGGCGGGGATCCAGGGCGGGTTGCAGACGATGAGGTCGGCGCGGCCTTCGGGGAACAGGCCGGGGCCCGATACCTCGATACGGTCGCTCAGTGCGAGCCGGCGGACGTTGTCCCTGGCGCAGGCCAGGGCGCGTGGGCTGATGTCGGTGGCGACGACGCGGCTGATTCCGCGGTGGGCCAGGACCGCAGCAAGGACGCCGGTTCCCGTGCCGAGATCAAACGCTGTACTGGTGGCGGGCCTACGCCGTGTCGCCGGTGGCAGCGGCGTGTGGGCGACCAGGTTGACGTACTCGCCCCTGATGGGCGCGAACACGCCGTAGTGCGGGTGGACGCGGGTGCCGAGCGCCGGCACATCGACCCCTCTCAAGCGCCACTGGCTCGCGCCGATCACTCCCAGAAGTTCCCGGAGTGAGACCGCCATGGGTCCCTTTGGGGGGCCGTAGGCATCCAGACACGCCTGGCGGACGTCGGGAGCCCGGCGCAACGCCAGGGTGTAGTCGTCGTCCAGCAGCACCAAGAGCTTTCCAAGGACACAGGCACGGTGACTGCTGCCGCGTCGGTGCAGGTCGAAGGCGTCGCTCGGGGAAGTGGTGGACCTGGGCAGTTTGCGGTTGATCCGGCGGCCCATCGCCTGCAACAGTTGCCGGGCGTTGTGGAAGTCGCCTTGCCAGAGCAGCGCCGTTCCCTCGCATGCCTGGCGGTAGGCGTCTTTGGCCTTCATCCCGTCGTCAGCGACGACGGTTCGCTGTGGAAGAGGGGCGGCGTTCTCGGAATGCCAGCGGGCGGACTGGTCGGTTTGGCCTTCGGTCCAGTGGATGGTGGACACCACGTACTCCTCGTGGTCGAACGTGCAGGGGCACGAAGAGCACTTCGACAAGGAGCAGACTGAACCCACGCCTGTCCATCGGACAGGCGTGCACGTTGAGGCAAGTGGCCGTTTACCGCTCTCGGGTCGAAGCGCGAGAGCGGACGTCCCAGACAACCATGCCGAGCATCACAGCCCTTTCGGAGGAGTGGCAGCAGGCTCGCACAGGTGCTGCTCGGTTGCCAAAAACACCAGCCCGGCCAGGTCAGCGGGTGGGGTTCTTCGTCCAACTGCTGGTGCGGGGGCTTTTGCGAGTAAGGCGCCGGATCATCATGGTGATGAGTGCCCAGTTCAGGTGTGCTTCGAAGTGCTGGGGCAGTCGTTCGTAGTCGCGTGCGTTGCGGCGGGCATTCATGCACCAGCCGATCGTTCGCTCGACTTTCCAGCAGCGGGGGGAGGCGGGGGGCCGGGTACACCGGCCGCCCCTTCCCGCGTCCTGGTCAGGAAAGCCGGGCCACGGCCTCCCGGCCCTTCAGATCCTCACCTAAGCGGTGATGTAGGGCCCGCGACTCGGTGCGCACCGGTTCCTGCGGAAACGTCGGAATCCGGGTGAAGTGAGCACTGGCCCCGTCGGTGGTTGCTGCGCAATCGCTGTCTTCCCGGGTGGGGAGCTGCATACGGAATGTGACCGAACTCGGTGCGGCCGTCAGATGGCTCCGGCGTCCAAGGTGAGACGGATGAGGATCAGAGACGCCTCCCCAGGGATCTCGGTGTAGGCGGCCCCAACGGAGTAGCGCCCTGGCGAAAGCTCGATGCGGAGGTGTTCCCCGCTGGCGATCTCCGATGAGGCGTGAACGGAATCGAAGAGGATCACCGGCTCCCGGACGTCCCAGGAGAGCTCTGGGTCCCATGTGACATCGGGCAGGAGTCGAGCGACGATGGGCTCGTAGTCAACGTCAGGATCGCCGGCGATCTCACGGACGATGACGCCATGTCCCGGGAGGAACGTAGCCGCTGCCGGATCGTCCCCGAGGACCAGCGCCTTGGGCGGACCGACGTCGATGAGGCCAATGAGGTCCTCGACCGCGCAGGCGCGGCCGTAGTCGCCTTCATCGTCCGGGTAGTTTCGTGGAGCGCCGCCCCAGAGGTGGCAGGCAGACTCGGGCACCACGATCAGAGGCCCGCCCATCGAGGTCACCCAGGTGTGCGTCATCGTGGTCTCTGGGCGCGAGGTGACATAGAGGCCGCCACCGGTCGTCGGTATCGGAGCCTGCAGCGTGTGGACCAGCAGCCGGCGGGCCGGACCTGCTCGCCATTGGCGCGGGCGACGGTGAGGCCACCGTCTTCGAAGCTGATCCGATCACCAACTGCCAAGAAGAGCGGCTGATCCAGCTCAAAGGCGTATCCGGCATCAGTGTCGAGTTCATCCACGAGCACCATGCACGGAACGGGCGTCGCTCCGTCGGTGATCAAATGCATAGCCGGATGCTCCCACAACTCGGGTCAGCATCGGCACTGGGACCGACTACCTGTCACGTTCGGCACGAAGATCCAGATGCGCGAACATGTCTGCCATGACGTCGACGACAGAGCCAGAGCCGAACACGGTCGGGCATCAGCGCATCAAGATCTGGTTCCGGTTCGTTCCTCGTGAAGGCTGGCTCCCGCACGACACCGAGGGGCTTTGGGCCACGCGAATCAGCGACGACACCGCCCGCGTGGAGAACGTTCCCTTCCTGCAGGACGGAGTCGCCGAAGGTGACGTCGTCCGCTTCACCACCGACGCTGACGGTCGTCACTGGGCCAAGGAACGGGTGTCGGCGTCGGGCAACTGCACGATCCGCGTTCTTCCGCTTCCCAACGGCCCGTTGGGACGAAGCGCCCAGGCCGTCCACCAGCGAATGGCGCCCTTCGGGCTGGGAGGCGAAGCATTCAGCGACGAGTTCCCGCTGGTGGGCTTCAACGTGCCGGCCGACTCTGACCTGAGCCAGATCAAACAGCTCCTCGTTCGCGGCCAGGACGAGGGCTGGTGGCACTTCGAGGTCGGATGTGCGACCGGCGCATGGAGAGGGGCGTAAGCCGATCGCTTCATAGCCGGGGGTCCAGAATCAGGGCATGGACGTCCCCAAGCTGCTGGAGGCGGCCTCCCTGCTGGTCCCCGAAGAGATCGCCACCGAGAACGACATCATGGTGAACGACGTCTGGGGGTACCTCACCCAGGACGAGTGGGAGGTAGCCCTCGGGCTGCTGGAGGAACTCGGCGACGTACGCCCGCTCCCACTCAGCTTCTGGGAGCTCCTGGCCACGGCAGCCGAGCAGTTGCGGCTGGAGAAGAGCGCGGCCTGGTGTCACTGGCGGTGCTATGAAACTCGCAACGGGATCATCCGGGCCGACCTCACTCTCCGGCCGGCCGCCGAAGCCCGACGGCAGACCCCGATTCCCGGAGCTGGCATCCTGCGACCGATGTGGGACATCGGCAATCGAACCGCGACCGGCGAGGCGGCCCTCAACATTGCCCGGCTCTGGGTGGAGTTCACGCCCTTCCTGGAGCCCGGTGGACGATCCTCGGTGCGACTCGCACCCCTTGACCCCTCGCAGTGGCGGCACCTTCGGCCCGGCCAAGTGATCACCATGCACGAGGACCGATCCGTGGCCGGAACGGCGATCGTCCTGGAGGTTCAGCGTCCCCTGTCCGCGCCCGCCGTATGAAAGCACGCGCCTCTTGCTCGTTTGCCCAGACACTCTCTCCCGAAAGACCAGAAGTGATCGCCAACTGGCCACTACCGTCCGCAGCCAGTGCGCATCGAAGCGCGGATTTGCGCATTCACTGCGCATCATCCGCCGACAGTGCGCAGCAAGACCCGGACCCTACAGGTGATGCGACTCAGCTCCCATGTCGCCACAGGGGGCCAGCACGTTTCCGCTGTGCCAAGCGGGGAGAACGACCAACGCCGTCTGTTCTCCCGCTCGCAGCACGGTCGCCGTGGGTGGCCAGCGTGTTGAAGGGCACCTGCGGAAGCTGAAGCGGCGCCGTACGGTGCGGTCCGCCTCGGTCTGTGTGGCCGAGGGGAACCGCTGGCCGTCAATCACCGAGCCGCAGCGTGAGGGCTTACCTTCGGGCGCGGACTTCGGCTCCGTGGGCGTCGGTCATCTTGTGGTGGGTTTCTGGTGCCTGGGGTGCGGGCCAGGACTGGATCAGGTATTCCTCGACCGGGTCGTCGTCGATGTCGAGGTCGATGGCTTCAGCGCCTTGGTCGCGGCCGCGGGCATAGACCCGCAAGCGGTACCAGCCGGGGCCTGCGGCGGAGATGGGCATCTCCTCCGGTTCGTCTTCGATGGCGCCGCCCAAGCTTTCGAGGTCGGCTTCATCGGTGTCGAAGTGGATGCTGACGTCGACCACCTCGTCCCACTCCCCCACGTTCAGGGTGGGCTCGTGGCCCTGGGCGTCGACGGTGACCTTGCGCGGGGATGGTCCCTGGTGTGGCTCGTGGACGCGGCGTCGAAGCCGTGTGCTTCGCCGACCCGCACCTCCCAAGTCGACATCGTGCAGGCCATCGGCCGGGCGCTGCGTCCGACTCCGGACGGCACCACCAAGGTCGCCCACATCATCATCCCCGTCGTCCTGGCCCCCCGGCGAAGACCCGCAAAACATGCTCGCCTCCGCCAGCTACCAGCCCCTCATCGACATCCTCCAGGGCCTGCGCAGCTACTCGCAGCATCTGATCGAGCAACTCGCCAACCGGGCGCTGAGCAGCGGGCAGCGGAAAGTGCACGTCAAGCGGGACGCCGAGGGGAACATCATCGGCGCCTCGACCGGCGAGGGTGAGGGTGGGAGCCGGGAGGAAGAAAAGATCGAGGGCGTGGAGTCGGCGTTGCTGAACTTCGCCAGCCCGCGCGACCCGGCCACCATCGCCGCATTCGTACGCTCCCGCGTCATCCGACCCGACAGCACCGTATGGCTCGAAGGCTTCCAAGCCCTGCGCCGCTGGCGCGCCGAACACGGGATCACCGGGGTGCACGCCGTGCCCTATGACAGCGAAGTCCAGCTGGAGTCGGCATGTTTCCGGTGGGGCGCTGGGTCCACCAGCAGCGGCGCGCGTACCGCGCGGGCCAGTTGGAGCCCACCGCAAAGAACAATTGGACGAGGAAGGGATGGTGTGGGAGCCCGGCGAGGAAGCCTGGGAGACCAAACTCGCCGTCCTACGCTCCTACCACCGCGCGCACGGGCACCTGGCTCCGCGGCAAGACGCCGTGTGGGGGGACGCCGATGGTGAGCTGGCGCCCGTCGGGCAGCACATGGCCAACCTCCGCCGGAAAGACGGTCTGGGCAAGGATCCTGAGCGTGTCGCGCTGCGGGCCGCGCAACTGGCCGAGATCGACCCGGACTGGGACTGCCCCTGGTCGTTGGACTGGCAACGCCACTACCGGGTCCTCGCCGACCTCGTCGACACCGACGGCACGCTGCCCGACATTCAACCCGGCGTCCAGTTCGAAGGCGACGACCTAGGACGATGGAAACAACGGCAATCGAACAACTAGACAGAACTATCCGCAGAACAGCAACAGCGACTGTCCGCACTGGGCGTGACGCCCACTGAGCGGCCGCCCACCCCCGCGCCGACAGTTAAGGCTGCCGAGAAGGTGCCAGCGGCCTTCCAACGAGGCATCGCAGCCCTCGCCCAATACATCGCCCGCGAAGGCCACCACCGCGTACCCAGAGGGCATGCAGAGACAATCACGGTCGAAGGCGAGGCAGCGCCCGTGTGCATCAAACTAGGCGTATTTATGAGCAACAACAAGACAAGGCGTAACAAACTCACCGAACCACAGCGAACCGCCCTCGCCCAACTAGGCATCGAATGGGCGTAGTGCTCGCTGGCGAGTGGTCGGCCCGGGCGCGCGCCGAGGACGTTGAAGCCAGCTGACCGGAGCCCTCTGCTGGGCCAGTACCCCAACGGGCAGCGGCCCGGTCAGGCCTTCTTGACCCGCTTCATTCTCGGAGCGCGAACGACGCCCGTTCCTGCCACTTTGTGCCGTCGTGAGCTATGAGCTCAACTGACGAGACGTGGGAGGTGAACGGGAGCCTGCCCGCGAGGTCGGCCTCGAGCTCCTCCAAGACGACGTCTTCCTGACCTTGAGCGATGGTCAGGTGCGGCACGATCTCGGCGAATCGGCCGCCATACGGCGGAGCCTCAGGCCAACGATCAGCGATCGCCTCCGTTAGCTGCCGCAACTGCATGTCAGGCTCACGGACGAGGTAGAGCACTCCCGGAAGCCGTCCGCATCTCTCGAACCACAGGTCAAAGGCCTGGCGGCTGCCCAGCACGTCCGTGAGTGCGGAGTGGACGAGCGCATCTATTCGGCTCTCGTCGAGAAACGGGAAGAGCACGGTGATGTGGGCTGGGACCCCGGCCCAGGCTGAGGGGTCGAACCGTTCACGCCACCTGCGGACGGATGGTTCCGCCTGCGGGATCCGGACGATGAGTGCCGTCTGGCCCGCCTGAAACTCACTGGTGCTGTCATCTGCCATGACACCGCATGGTGTCAGCTCTGCGGCAGACAGTGCGGCTTCATTTCCGCGGAACGATCGCGTCGATCAGCGGAGCAGGTCGACGAGTGGGATGGGCAACGCAGTGACGCTGCCCGGGTAAAGTGAACGAAGCCAAACCCACGGGCTACTCTGCCTCTGGGTGAGGAACCTCCCTCCGGTTCCCTGGATTTCCCCTTCAGGACTCCGCGAACCCGCTGGCCTGGCGCAGGGTTGAGTTCGATTGGATGGTGCGGCTCGGGTGGATCCGCTCGCCGCAGTCAATCGAGGTCCGCTTCGGCACGAGCCGGGCCGGGGCTGTCGACGTCCCGCTCTACCGCACCGCCGACGTGGATGTCCTGCCCTCCGCCCGGGCCGAGGTCGACTGGGAGCATCTGCGCAGGGTCGGCAAAGGCCGGCGCTCTCCGCTCGCCGCGCTAGCGAAGGCAGCAGCTCCGGTCTGAGCGGCCGACAGAATCCACCCAAGCGGCGCCCCTGCCGCACCGCGGCGGCCATCGGCCGACGCCCACTCTGAGAGCAACGCGCAGCGCACGTCCGGCTTCCCCAAGACCACCGCCCGCCCACCACCACACTCCTTTCCTTCTCCACCTGTTGCGGTACGGGGCGGTCATCGAGGGGAGGTCAGCGTTTAGCAATGCTGAAAAGCTGCTTCTGACCAGCGGAAACCCGCTGGGCATCGCCGGAAGGATGCCGGGGATGTTGCGGGGAACGGCGCGGGGGATGTTGCCGGGCGACCACACGAGCTTTGCCCCTTGGCCTGCGACCACGGGCGTCTTGCCGCAAACACCGGCAAGCCAGCCCGGCCTGTCAGCACACTAGCCCGATGAGCACCTGGCTGCGTCGGCACTCGCTCCGGCTGTGGACCTGCCTGCACCACGCCTTCGACAGCGCCGACCCCACGACCAAGTGGGCGGCCCGCGCGGTCTGGGCACTGCTGACCGCCGGAACCTGTCTCGTGGTGGGCCGCGCGGTCACCTGGACTGCCCGGGCAGTCGGCGCGTCCGAGCGCATCGTGGCATGGCTCGGCGTCCTGGTCCTGGTGGCAGTGCTCAGCGTTGCCCTGGTCGCGGTCGGTGCCGGGCCTTGCCGCAGCCTCCGCCCGGCACTGACCGTATTCACCCTCGTCGCCGCCCCGTCCTGCTGATAGCTCTGGCGTGACCCGGCCCCGACGGGCGCCGGGGCTTTGCCCTCCACACGATCCGCGGCCCCCCTACGCCTCGGCCTGGAGATCCTGACGGGCTGTCAGTCGGCGGCAAGATCGATTCACCGCCCGGGCGCGCGCCTTGTGGCTCACCTGCGGTGGTGAGTTCTGCGGCTTGTCGTGGTGAGTGCAGAACCGCCGATGGTGAGTTGCCCGTACGGAAACTCACCACGGCAGGTCAGGACGCCTCAACGAGGCCTGGGCGACATCAAGAAGGCATCAGCGAATCCATCTCCGCAGTACCACCCTGCGCGTTCAGCGGCGGACCGCCTGCGGGTAGCGCTCACGCCGACGGTAGGGGGCATCGACACCGATCTCGTACCACGGCTCACCGCGCTGCAGGCGCGGCAGCGTGGTGGCCAGGACCGTGATGGTGATGCCCTCGACGGCCTTGGCGACACCGCACCCACCCCCCGGAGCCCGAGGCCACCCCGCGCTCCTTCAGCGAAGCACCGACCAACCCCCGCCGTCAGTACCCCTCGAAAGATCGCCAACAGAGTCACGGCGTTGGATCTAGCCCTCGCACAGGTGCGTACCGATCTTGCCCGCGAGGTCGGCCGCCTCCACGTGTGTCAGCACAACCGCGATCCCACCGGCCAGGACGCAGAGGATCGCCACCGCCGCCCCGAGCAGCGACAGCCAGCCCTGCCAGACGGCCGTGGCGTTCTGCTGGTTGCGCTTCGCCCGCCGGAACATCCCGAAGTGCACGGCGACAGCGGCAACGGCGAGTAGCACAGCGCCGTATGCCGTCGCGTAGACCGTCCAGGAAAGCGACAGCCACGTGCAGCTCGCCGCCTGTTGCGCCGAGTGGTCGTTGGCCAACGACACATGTGCGACGAAGCACACGGCCGCCACCGCGGCGAACAGCGGCACGGCAAGGACCCCCATGCGCCAAGCGGTGGAGGGTCGGGCCGTCTGCTCAGTCATTGTGCTCATCAGTACCAGTCCGGTTTCGGGCGAACAATGCGGATCTTCTGCTGGCCCTCCGCCTCGATCTCATGGGGCATCCGGCCGTCCAGGCTTACGTTTTGGTACGAGTCGGTGTGCTGGGTGTACCGGATGTCGCCATCGGGTGTCACCGCCGTCACCACTGCGGCATGGTGGGTCGTCCCAGGGGCCCGGCCCTCGGCCGGCTCGTCCTGCTCGAAGAAGATGATGTCGCCCGGACGCACATCGGACGCGGGAACGTCCTCGGCGCCGTGCTTGAGCAGGAAGTCCTGGAGATGGCCGGCCGACGCCCAACTCTTGGAGTAGTACGCTCGCTGGTCCAGCCAGTCCCAGCCAGTGCCGCTCTCGTGCCCCCAGGTGTCGTCGCCCATGTAGCCGGTCCAGAAGTCGGACTTGGGCTGCATGCCGGCGACCTCCAGGGCACTGGACACGAAGTTGGTGCAGTTGTTGTCGAACTTCTCCTTATCCGGCGTGTTCCAGTGGTCGAGCGCGTACTGCACCAGCTTGACGCGGTCGAGCTTGCCATCCGTGCCGCGGAGTTCCTGCTTCACGCTGTCCGGAATGCCATTGAGATTGGCGAGGGCCACCGGCTCCGCCAACATCAGCGTCTTGTGCTCCTGCGGCGAGAGCCCGTCCCACCACTCGCGCACCAGGTGCGGATCCTTCCCGGTGGGGATGTCCGCCTGGAGCATGTCGAGTTGCGTATGCGAGGCCTCGTTCTGCACCTCGTTGAGTGCCTTGACCGGATCGGCAACGTCGATGTCCGTGGCCAGCTTGTCGAGTTCGGCGGATGCCTTCTCGTCGGCCTGGGTCGCCTGGCGCAGCGCCTCGTCGATGAGGCCGTTGACCTCGTCGAGTTGCCTGCACTCCTTGGTGTACGCGTCGCGTACGTTCTGCGGCACGTCGGGTCCGGTCGGTGCGTTGCCGGTGTACGTACCCACGGCGCGCCCGCTCTCGATGCGCAGCCCGTACTCGTTGACGAGGTCGATGGCGTGGTTCAACGTCCGTTGTGCCAAGTCCATCGAGGAGGTCAGCCCGTCGACGACCATGGTGACGCCTTTGATGATGTCACCACCTGCTTCGAGCCGCGTGGCGATGTCCGTAAGCCGCTTCGCGGCCTGCTTGCCGACTGCGTCCGTCCAGTGTTCGTCCAGCGGCTTCCTGCCCTGGTTCCGCAGGTCGTCGGCGGCAGTGTGAGCGTCCTTTGCGAGCTTCGCCCAGTCGTCGGCCGCCTTGGTCCACTGGTCGACGCGGCAGTCGTGCAGGTCGTTGTAGACCACCATGATGCTCACGCCTTCCCGAGGTCGCTGACGCCCCGGTGCAGCCGGTTCATGGCTTCTTCGATCTGCTGGTCGGTGTTGTCGTAGTCGCGTGCGGCATCCTGCAAGCCATCCGCCATGGAGTTCATCTGCTTCGCCAGGTCCAGCATGTGGTTCTCCCAGGCGGTGGCGCACCGCTGCAGCGCCGCCGACGACGCCCACCCGTGGTGGCTTGCCGCCACGTGGATGCTGGAGTTTAGAGACTTTCGAAGGTTGTCGAGCGCGGTCGTCGCGGCGTCACTGGTACCGCCGGCGCCCTGCCTGACGTGATCCGTACTTACGTGCATGTCCATGGCTACCCCCGTTCGCCCCTCGGCAGGGTAGCGCAGGGTTTCAAGCGAACTGCCCTTGGGCCGGGCAGCCTTCCAGCTCAAGCCCGGCGGCGGGCGGCGGTTTGACCGCCTTCCCTGTCTTTCGTCTGACAGCGCCCGGGGGCGAGTGATCGATTCTGCGTCCCCGTGCGGGTGACCTGACGCATGGTCGGCCATCGGCAAGGGCAGTCCTCGCAGGACTCACTCGCCCTTACGTGAAAGGCCTGTTCATGCGTCGTAGCACCACCATTCTCCTCGGCATCGCCGCGTTCTTCGGGTTGCTCACCATTGCCCGCCAATGCTGATGACGCCCCGTGGAGCAAGGTTGTGAGCCTGAACGTCAACGCGGTTAGTGCGGACCCCTGGCACTCGGGGGCCCCGGAGCGGAACGGGCTCGTCGTACTGCCGTAAGACCACAACGTGTCTGGAGGCCGTGCGCACCGTCCACGCCCAGGCGGACGGACCCCACAAGCCCTGGCCCGGCCGCTCGGCTCATTCCCCGCCGCAACCCCTCATCGGCTTCCCGCTGCAACTGCTCATCGGCTGCCATAGCCTGACCGGACCGTGCCTCCCTGGTGGGTGCGTCCCTTCGCGGGCCTCCTGCCGCTCCCCCGCGGCAGGAGGCCACATCTCACCCGTATCTGTGGCCGTAGACCAGCACGGAGGCGAAATGGCGGGAGACAACCCGTTCGATCGCCAGGCAGGGGCTGCGGCCCCCGAGCTTGAAGGTGCTGACCACGCACGTTCGAACAGGGTGCGTCGGCCCACCAGGTTCACCGGTCGAGTTGAAGTCCAACGGGCCTGCGAGGTGGCCAGGGCGTAGCAGGCCAGGACCGTTCGGCCGTCCTCGGCCCAGTAGTGGTCGAGGATGGTGGGGTTGGTGAAGTCGAGACTGGAGAAGGCGACGGCGATGTCCTCGGCCCCGTAGGGGCCGCCTGCAGTGCGGGGAGCACATCGAGGATGGCATCGCCCCTGGCCAGTACGCGCGCCTGCTCGCGGGACGGTCCCCACGGTGGAGGGTCGTCCTCCCACCACTCGGGCAGCTCGTCCGAGGCGAGCTGCGTGCCGGGGGGAAGGTTGTCAAAGCGCGCTCGCCCGACGACCCCACCCCGCAGCAACTCGGCGTTGACGCACAGATCCCCCGCCACCAGCGTCCAGGGCGTCCGAACGATCCGTTCGCGGGCCAAGTCGACCAGCAATGGTCGCCGCCAACTCCGCGGTCGCTCTCACCAGCGCCGGGCGCACCGACGGCACGGGTTGCCAGACTGTCAACTACTCACAGGCCTATCTCCCGCTACCTGAGCCAACCCGCCAGCCCGGGACCTTCAACCCGGACGTCACCCAAGGCACCATCAACTCGACCACCTGCATGCCTGGCTGGACCAGAACCGTGCGACCCCCCTCTCCTACACCAGCGCGCTCAAGAGGCGACAGATCACCGAGTACCACTACAGCGACACCAGCCCAGCCGATTACGAGGAAGACCACCTCGTGCCCCTCGAACTGGGCGGTGCGCCACGGGATCCGAGGACCCTATGGCCCGAGCCCCGCTATGAGGTGGGCGGCAAGAACGCCGCGGACAAGGACCGCGTCGAAAGCCGCTTCAAGACCGCGGTCTGCGATGGCTCCGTCACCCTCGATGCGGCTCGTCGGACGATCGCTTCCAACTGGACCACCGCCTTGGCTCATCTCGGCCCAGCCTGAGCTTCTCCAGCGGGTTACCCCCACCGCCGCCGGGCGCTGCGCGGGAGGGCAGGCGCCGGCGGCGGCCGGGGGTTTGTCCGGCCCTAGTGGCCGAGGTGGCCGATGATGTCGTCCAGCCCGCCCCAGACCGTGTCGTCGGACTCGACGATGGGGATGGGGACGGGCCAGACCCCTACGAGCTGGGCCTGACCGTTGCTGTTGGCCGCGCCGGTCGCCTGGATCGCTGTGACCTCTGCCCTGATGAACGCTTCCAGCGGGGAGAGCAGCTCATCGATCATCGGGAGGCCCACCGCGGCCCACTCCAGCGCCTCAAGGACGACATCCGTGTTCCAGGAGATCACTTCGACGGCGGCCTTGTTGAGGTGAATGTGGTACTCGAGGCCAAGCAGGCCCTCCATGTCGCAGAAGACCTGCGGGGCGTCCGAGGCCAGGATCTGCTTCTTGAACGCGTCCAGCGCCTCGCCGGTCAACCCCTGCTGCGCCGCCTCCTTCTCCCACCCGGGCCGGATCGCCTTCAGCACGTCGTGCGCGGACGGCTTCGGCCCAGACCGCGCCTTCAGCGCTCGCCGCGCAGCCGCCTCTGCGCTACTACGTCGCAGTGCGGCGGGAACGCACCGTTAGTGTGCGGCGAGGCTGCCGGGTGCGCGCCGCGCTCGCGCGCACCGGCTGTGTGGCCGTCTGTCGAATAGCCACTCGCACCCGTGAGCGCGTGGCCGTGGTCCGCCCACACCACGGGGTGCTGGCCTTGCAAGCCCTTATCGACTGCTTGGTCAGCCACTTGGTGCGCTGTCAGTGCTCGCGCCTAGAGTCCCCTGTATGAGTTCCTCCCTGAGTGTGTTTCTGCTCGATCCGGCCGCGACGCGCGGCCTGGTCGGGTCCGGCGACGAGCAGCTGCTCGAAGCGATACGCAGCCGCTTCGCGGACGACCTGGCCTCCGACGACGACTATTTCCGCTACGAGATCGGGCAGGGCGCGCCCACCGCCTATGAGGCGCTGCATGCGGTCGTCCACGGTGGCCCGTTCAGCGGCGAGGAGGAGCACGCTTTCCAGTACGGCTATGCCTACAAGCGGCTGTGCTCCCTGACCGGCGTCCCCCTGGACAACGACTGTTTCTGTCCGTACCGGGGCGACTGGCTGTCGGTGGTCGACCAGGGCCTGGAGGCATTGCGCATCACCGCGGTGTCCGTGGCCTGCTTCGACCGCGCGAATCTGCCCGATTCCTTGCCGTGGACGTACACACCGGGTTGCGGCGAGTGGTCGCCGGAGCAGATCGGGCAGGCGCTGGAGCAGTTCGAGGCCACCAAGGCGGCCGGCCACGCCCCTCCGCTGGAGCCGGAGGTCGTAGAGGCGATCATGCAGTGCCTCGGCTGGATGCGTAGCGCGGCAGCGCGGCCTGGCTTCGGCATCATCGGCTTTCGTTCGTGACGTCCACGCCAGGCAGCGGCAGGGCTAGCCTCGCGCCTCCGCGAGGTGGTCTGTCCGAGGGTTGATCAAAAACGCGGAAAGCGCCTGCCCTGTAGCGATAGGACTTGCTGAGGGTCCTGTTGGCTGCGAGGAAAGAAGCGCTTGCCAGGTGAAGAAGCGTATCGGGTCTTACCCGCGTGTCCGTGTCGAGGGCGGCGGTCGTGCGGTGGCGCCCCTTCGTCTCCATGGACGGGCACAGGCCCTCAACAGTCGATCGGTGGTTGGCCGGGCCCGCCGTTCCTCGCTAACCGGCGCCAAAGCTCAAGCCTCGCAAGCTGAACACCATCCCTCACGCGCCGCGGCTTCAGTCGCGAGGACCGCACGATCGTCTTCGGGCTGGGTTAATGCTGTCCCACCAGGCAAGCGCCGGGCTGGCCACACTGGTCAGTGGTTTTGCGGGCACGGCAAAGCCGTGATGAGAACGAGGAAGCGGTAGTGCGTCGGCTGGCGCGGGCGCGGAAAGCTCCGCTTGATGTGGTGATGCGGGCGGGGATGGTCGAGTTGAGCTGGGCGGGCTGGTGGGTACCGGCGATCGCTGCCGAGTTGGGCTGCAGCAAGAAGACGGTGCGGCGGAGGCTGCACCGGTTCAACCGCTCGGGTTTGGAAGGACTGGAGGACCGGGGCGGGCAGGGCCGCAAACGGCGGATCACCGAGGCCGAGCGTTCGAGAATCATCGGCCTGGTCAAGCAGCCTCCGCCGGGCCGGTTGACCGTGCAGGCAGACGGGGAGTTGACCGCGGCTGACGGGGCAGGGCGGCTGGAGTGGACGCTCGACAGCTTGGCGGCTGAGGCCAGTCGGCTGGGGATCGAGGTCGGGCGCTCGCCGGTCCGCAGGATCTTGCTGGCCGAGGGTGTGTGCTGGCACCGCACCAGGTCATGCCAGGTCGAAGGACGCGGACTTTGAGGGAAAGGGACGCGGATCATGGAGCTCTACACCAGCCCGCCCGACGGTGCCCCGTCGTGTGTGCCGACGAGCTGGGGCCAGTGATCCCCCGCACGTTTGCGCCGGCGCCGGGCTGGTCGCCGGACGGACACCGCATCAAAGCCGAACTCGACTACAGCCGCGGACCAGAGAAGACATGGGTCTACGGTGCCTTACGCCTGGCCGACGGCCACGAAGTCAACCATGACCGCTCCATCCCGCAACAGCGCCCTCTACTCTGTCATCACACAACAGTGTCTCCACCCGAAGTTGGTTGGAAGACCACCCTCGCATCCGGATGTCCTCATTTCGATCGGTGCCTGCTGGCTCAACCTGCAAGAAGGCTGGTGGCGGATCTTCCGCAAAGCCGCCCTGGCCGGCCAGTCCTTCGCCGGCCCAGACGAAATCGACCACGCCATCAGTGCGACGACAGCCGAGCTGAACGCCCGTGCAAGACCCTGGGTATGGGGCAGACCCACCCCACCAACCCGCCGACTACGCCACCGGTATGCGTACGTCCTTTGAGGAACGCCGCACTAGCCAGTACTGCAACGGTGCTTGCCGTGACTGATGGCCAGGCCGGTCGGCCGGTCGATGTAATACGCATCTTTTTGATAGTGGAAGGGTAGGCCTGTGGGCGACAGTGAGCTGTACTACCGGGATGCGACCGAACTGGCGGTGCTCATCGCGGAACGACAGGTATCCGCCGTGGAAGTGGTGCAGGCGCACCTGGACCGTATCGCGGCGGTCGACCCGAAGATCAACGCCGTGACGGTGACCGCCGAGCGGGCACTCGACGCGGCGCGCGCCGCCGACCGGGCCGTGCGGGCGGGCACGGCTGTGGGCGCATTGCATGGTGTCCCGTTCACCGTCAAGGACTCGCTGGATGTGGCGGGGGTGGTCACCGCACGCGGCTCGGCCCTGTTCCGGGACCGTGTCCCGGCCAGGGACGCGACCGCGGTGGCCAGACTCCGGGCGGCGGGCGGGATTCCGCTGGCCAAGACGAACCTGCCCGAGTTCTCCTACTGGACCGAGACGGACAACCTCACCACCGGTAGGTCACTCAACCCCTGGGACCACGAGCGCACTCCAGGCGGATCAAGTGGCGGGGAATCAGCCGCGATCGCCGCCGGGATGTCCCCGCTCGGGTTGGGCAGCGATGTCGCCATCTCCGTCCGCGGACCGGCGCACGACACCGGCATCGTCGCGCTGAAAGCGACCCGGGGGCGTATCCCGGCCACCGGCCACTGGCCCGAGGTTCCCCGGCGCTACTGGCACGTCGGCCCGATGGCCCGCAGCGTGCGGGACATCGCGGCCGCGTTGAAGGTCCTCGCGGGACCCGACGGTGTCGACGGTTACGTGCGGCACCAGCCGCACCCTGCCGACCTGCCCGGACCGGGGGACGTAGCCGGGCTACGGGTCGGCTGGGCAACCGAGCCCGCCTTCGGCCCGGTGGATCGCGAGGTGGCTGCCACCGTCACCGCGGCGGCCGATGCCCTGCGCACCCTGGGCTGCGTGGTCGAACCGGCCCCGCTCCCCGAGCTGGAGACCCTCGACGCGACCGAGCTGAGCACGGTGCTGTTCACAGCCGAGGTCGTGCCGTACTTCCGGCAGGCCGTCGCCGGCCGTGAGTCCGAGCTGCACAGCGTCATCCGGCGCGCGCTGACCGCGCCGGACGTGACGCTGATCGACTATGTCGCCGCCCAGCAACAGGTCGAGGTGCTCAGCTCGATGTTTTCCGGGTACTTCGACCACTACGACGTCCTGCTGTGCCCCGTGTGTCCCGTTCCCGCGCCGCCGCACGCCCGACGGACATTCGATGTCGGCGGCGTCACCGTCCCGGCGCGCGGCATCATGCGCGCGACGGTCCCGTTCAATCTCACCGGCCTGCCCGCGCTCTGCCTTCCCTTCGGAGCCACCAGCGGGAAACTGCCGATCGGCATCCAGCTCGTCTCCCGCTGGTACGACGAGGCGACGCTCCTGAAGCTCGGCGCGGCCCTGGAACACGTCAGCCCAGTCCGGCACCGCCACCCCGACCTCGCCTGACCAGCCGGGATGGCGGCTCCGGCACCATCTGCCGGGACAGCGACTGCGGCCGGACAACTCGCCTCGGCTCGGCGAACCGGGCCAAGTCCCGGTGCACCGAGCCGAACACCTGCCGCCAGGTGCCCTCTCCATACCATCCCCGCTTCTCGTCCGTGTCCCGAGACCGCAGGCTACTCCCGCACCGAGCACTACAGTTGGCGCGTGCGCCCTGCGAACCACGCAGCGGCCGCATTTAATGGTCAGGAGCGGTTCCAGTCGTCCTTCTTCAGCCCCTCTTCGAGGATCGACGTGGTCATCTGCCGCACTACGGGGAAGGGCCGGCTGGCCCGACGGCCATGCAACTCCGGTTCGTCGATGGTGAACCGGAAGAAGTCCCGCAGATGCAGCTGACGACGCTGCGGGTCGTTCAGGCCGCGCCCGTGGCTTCGTAACCGAGAGCTGGCTCTGGCCCACTTCGTGTGGTCGCATACGCAGGGTGACTGTCAATCTTCATGTGATGGCGGTTGAGTTCGCCCGAAAATCGCCCGGCTGGATGGTGGCGCGGTCGACAGTCCTTCGTCGTGAACGAAGTGCTGCCGCAGCTGGATGAGCTGCTGTTCTCCTCGATCGAGGGTGTGCTGGTGGAGTCGGTCGGGGTGACCGACGCGGTCATCCTCGTCGAGGCTCGAACGACCGCAGGGCAGGCGGCCTGTCCGGAGTGCGGATGGTCGTCAGGTCGAATACATGGCTCCTACCTGCGGATTCCTCGTGACCTGCCGACAGCGGGCAAGTTTGTCGTGGTGTCGTTACGGGTGCGGCGGTTCGTCTGCACGGAGGAATGCTGCCCGCGTAAGACCTTCGCTGAGCAAGTCCCCGGGCTCACTCGCCGGTTCGGACGACGGACCGAGCGGCTGCGATCGACGCTGGTATCGGTCGGTCTCGCACTCGCAGGCCGGGCCGGCGCTCGCATGACGGATGCCTTCCAGGTCCCGGTCAGCAGAAACACCCTGCTGAGGCTGATCGCCTCGCTTCCGGACCCCGCTACCGCGACGCCCCGTGTGGTCGGCGTTGACGAATGCGCCCAGCGCAAGGGCCGGATCTACGGGACTGTGCTAGTCGACGTCGAAACACGCCGTCCGATAGACCTCCTTCCCGACCGGCAGGCGGACACGCTCGCGGCCTGGCTCGCCGAGCGGCCCGGCATCGAGATCATCTGCCGCGACCGGGCTTCCTTCTTCGCCGATGGCGCCACCCGCGGCGCCCCGCAGGCCCTCCAGGTCGCCGACCGATGGCACCTTTGGCACAACCTGGGGGAAGCCGCCGAGAAGTGCGTCTACCGGCACCGAGGCTGCCTGCGACCCACGCCGACACCGCCGGAGGAACCTCAGGAGGACGCAGAGCCAGCCACGTTGTCTCCCTGGCCGACCGGGCACCGGTTCGCCGAACGCACCCGCGCCAAGCACGCCACCATCCACGCTCTCCTCGCCGCCGGGCACAGCAAGCGGTCCGTCGCCCGGCAACTCGGAATGACCCTCAACACGATCTTGCGCTTCTCCCGCGCCACCACCCCGGAGGAGATGTTCACCGGCCAGTGGCAAAGCCGTGCGACCAGGCTGGACGACTACAAGCCCTACCTCGACCAGCGTTGGCGGGAAGGCTGCACCAACGCCTGGAAACTGTGGGAGGAGATCAAGGAACAGAGCTATCCCCGGGGCTACGCAAGCGTCCGGGACTACGTCAGCAGGACTCTTCACGGCAAGCCCCAGCCAGTCGGTCCCCGGCCGCCATCGGCCCGAGCCGTCACGCGCTGGATCCTCACCCACCCCGACGCTCTACCCGAAGGCGACCGGCTCCAGCTCAAAGCCACCTTGGCCAACTGCCCCGAACTGACAGCACTCGCCGAACACGTGCGCTCCTTCGCTCACATGCTCACCCATCTGCAAGGTAACCAACTTCCCGAATGGATCAAAGCCGTCAGTGCCACCACCGAACTGCCCAGCATCCACCACTTCGCGCAGCACCTCCTGCGCGACCTCGACGCCGTCACCGCTGGCCTCACCCTCCACTGGAACTCCGGCGTCGTGGAAGGCCATGTCAAAAGGATCATTCTATGGAATCAGAATTGTCAAGCTTGCTGTGTTTTGCCCTGGCGGACGCCGAGGATCGGCAGGAGGGTGGTGCCGGCCGGGACGTCGAGCTGTCGGGGTGTTGGTCCGGCCGGGGTGGGGGTGTCGGCGAGTCTGTCGAGGAGGCGGTCGAGCGCGCTCTGGCCGTCGGTGACGGCTGCTTGCTCATCCTCAGTGAGCGGGATCGAGACGGCCATCTTCTGCAAGTTGCCTTTGGCTTCTAGCAGTTGGGCTCTGGTGGAGTCCTTGGGGGTGTAGAAGTCGCAGCGTGCGCAAGCCATGCGGTGCTGGCACTGCTCGAAGAAGGTGTAGGTGCAGTAGCCGTGTCCGAGGTCGTAGTGCTGCCAGGGTTCGCCGGTCGCAGCGGCGCCGGAGGCAACCGTATCCCGGTCGACCAGGACCTCGATCGTGCGGACGTTCCTCTCGAAGTAGCCCGCTTCGGAGTATGCCTTGGACAGGGTGTTCGGGGTGATCTTCGCGTAGTACTGGGCGGATTGCGGTGATCGGTGTCCGAGCCAGGCTTGCAGTTCGAACAGAGTCATCGGTTCCTTGGCGTTGTAGAGCTGGCTGGCGATGGTGGACCGGGCCCGGTGGCTGGTGATGTTCCCGCGGACGTCGGCATCCGGGACTCCGGCCTTGCGACAGAGCATCGGGATGATCGTGTTGTTGATGTAGTGGGTGGAGACGCGGCGGGCCCGGATGGCGAACAGCAGGTCAACGCGTTCGCCGGTGCGGCGGTCGGTGAACTTCGGCTGGTCTGGGCGGACGGCCTGCCAGGCGTCGACGGCCTGGCCGAGGATCGGGTCGACCGGCTTGCTGAAGGCAGTGCCGGTTTTGTGAGGCGGGACGTCGAGGAGGCAGACCGTGTCGCGGGCCAAGACCTGCTGTGAGTCACCGGTGATGGTGACTCCGTCATGCTGCCAGCGGATGCAGCCCACCCTCAACCGGGCGATCTCGTTGCTGCGTTGACCAGAGAACAACCAGGTCAGCGTGACCGCGCGGACCAGTTCGAAGGGGTAGAAGTGCCCGGCCTGGGCCTGTGGGAGATCCGCGACTTCCAGGTTCAGGCCCGCCCACAGGAACTTCGCCCAGACCTCATCGGCGATCACCCGCGGGTCGGGGCCGAGGAGGGCGGTGATGCTGCGGGGGATTGCCAGCGCGCGCAGTGGATCGAAGCGGCGGGGCAGCCACTCCCATTCCTGGCAGTCCCTGAAGAACGTCCGCAGCGCGGTGATCTGCCCGGCTTTGGTCGCCGCTTCGAGCGGCTTGCCGAGACGGTCCCCCAGGCCAGCCGTTCGCTGAACGTAGTCACCGACCTTCATCCGGTCCAGCGCGGCGATCCAGGTCGCGCAGGTCTGACGCGTCCAGTCTGTCGGGTCTGCAGCGTCGGGCTGTTCAGCCGCTATCCACCGGCCCACTCTGAGGAGGGTGGAGCGCATGCCGCCGCGGGCGCCTGGGGTGAGCGTAGAGGTGGCGTGCCAGCGATCAACCCATTGTTCCCACGTCTTCGCGCCGCCGGTCGCCCGTGCCGATTGGCGGCCCGTGGTGGGCTGCGGAGGATCACAGAATCCGAGCTCGGCAACCGCTCGCTGAGTGGCGTGCAGGGTGTAGAGCCGTGAGCCGTCCAGTATCTTCTCGCGGCGGACCCGGTCGAACAGCGACGTGTCGAGATCCTCCAGATGCGGGCTGCGGTTGAGGAGAAGCAGCTGGCAGACGACCATCGGCAGCAGCGTGTCATCGTCCCGGCCCAGTTGGTATCCCCACGAGGCGAGGACCGCGCGGATGCGGGCGATCTCGCTGCTCACCAGACCGCGTCCGAAGATCCGCCAGGACAGGGTGAGTCGCTGGAAGCTGCCGAGTCGGTGGAACTCGTTGAAGGAGCCCAACAGGTAGGCGTGCGTAGCGAGATAGGGGCGGACCTCGTCGTTGACCCAGCCCGGGGCGTGCTGATGGAACTCGGTCTGGTTGCGGCCGAGCAGATGGATCCACTCCTGCGGGGTCCATCCCCAAAAGGTCCGGCCGGTCTCCGCGCAACGTGTCAGCAGCACAGCGATCACGTCGAGCATGGCACGTCGTCGGTGCGGGGTGGGTGGCGAGTCCAGGGCGGCGTTGACCGCCTCCAGCGGGACCAGCAGACGGCGGATCACCCGCCAGCCGGCAGCGGACGGGTCGTGGTCCTTGAGCCGGCGCAGATTCCGCACCCCGAGTTCGCTCACTGCCAGTGCCTCGGCGGGCCGGATCTCGACAGCAGTGTCGTAGTGGTCCGGGATGATCGGCCAGGACCAGCGTTCGGCCCCATCCTCCGCGGGCAGGGTCAGCCGAGATGCACTCACCGCGCCACCTCCGGCGACGTGCCGTTCGGGGAGGTGAGCGCCTCTATTCGCCACGCGTGGATGTGCTCCATGCCGCGGGCGAGCTTGTCGGCCAGGTCCCGGCCGGACAGATGGATGTACTGAAGCGTGGAGTCGGTGTGGCGGTGGCCGGCGAAGGATGCGATCGCATGCAACTCCCAGCCCATCCGGGCCAGATCGGTCAGACACAGGTGCCGGGTGGTATGCGTGGAGAACTGCGGGACGTCGGCCGTCACGGCGATCCGGCGTACGACCTTCGACCACGTCCACAGGCTCAGCGGCTGGGCGTAGTTGCGCCGCGATTCGGAGAGGAACAGCGGGCCTCTCGCCCGGCTGACCGTGGCCCGGTGGGTGAGGTAGGCCGACATCAGCACGCCGGTCGACGCCGAGTACGGCACCACCCGTTCCAGCCGGTTCTTCGTCGTCTCCGCGCGCACCCGCAACGTACGGTGAGCCGGATCCAGGTCATCGGTCCGCAGCGAGCACAGCTCTTCGCGACGCAGCGCGGAATCGTAGGCCAGGGCCAGCATCACTCGGTTGCGGACCGACTCCTCCCGTGCGACCTCCAAGATCTCCAGCCACTGCTGTTCGCTGGGAATCCACGGCAGCTTCGTCAGCCGCGGCACCAGACCGCGCTGCTGACCGCCCTTCCGCCGGCCAGGGGTGTACCGACCGCGGCCGACGGGGTTGGACTCCCGCAATCCCTCTTCCATGAGGAAGTCGTAGAACAGGCGGACCGGCACGAGCCGCTGCTGGATCGTCGCGTTCGCCAGCCCCGCCCCTGAGTCGATCGAGATCACGTTTGCACCCCGGCGGTGCGGCCGTGAGGTCAACTCCCGTACGAAGAGCGCGACATGTGCACGGCTCACGGTAACCGGGTCGACGCCCTCCCGCTCGCACACCAGCAGGTACTCGGCCAGTCCCCGGCCATAAGCATCGATCGTGCGTGGTGCACGTCCGAGATCCGTCCAGACCGTCAGCCAGGCCGCCGCCTGCTCGTGCCGGCCGAGCACCGGCCACTTCTCCGTGAGCACCGTCGTGCCGCTCAAGCCATCTCCCAAGTCCGTGGTTGTGCCGGGGAGACATGATCACCCCGGCAGATTCCACGTAACTTTTAAGATGCTCAAGCGCCAGATGTTCGGCCGCGCAGGATTCGAACTCCTCCGCCCGCGGGTTCTATTGGCGTGACCGAGCGTCACCGGACCACACGAAGTGGGCCAGAGCCCGAGTTCGAGCAGCACTTGTTGATCACAGAGCCGGAAAATGCTGGACCGCTCGGGGAAGGTGCCCGTCACATCGGGAGGGAAAACAGACGCACCGGCTTTGAAGGCCAGCGTGCGTTGTCGCGCAGGGGCGTCACCATGGTCCGCAGTGGCATGGTCACCAGGCGGTTTTCGGGTTGTTCGACAAGCACCTCCTTGTCGAGGGGGTGCCATCCGAGGCGCTGGTACAGCGGCACGAAGGGAGGTCGGCAGAACAGGAGCGCGTGCTGAGGGCCCATCGTGCGAGCGTGGTCAAGTGCCGCTGTGACCACGCGCCGGGCCAACCCCTGGCCCTGCATGTCGGGTGCGACGGCCACTCCGCCGACGCCTACTACCTCTGTCTCGACATCGCCGATCGCAACAGGCAGCCGTAGGAGGCCGGCGTGTGCCACAAGCCGGTCGCCGTGTCTGATACCGAAGTGTTCTTCTTTGGGCAGCCAGGTCAAACCGGCCGCAGAAACACCGAAGGGATCATCGCCGTGACCGAGGATCTCCTCCTGGTCCGTCTTGGTGTACTGAGAAAGCCGCACTACAGCCGGTGCTACAGAGGATTGGTTGTCAGACATCCCCACATGATGATCTCTCTTTCGAGGACGGGCCAAGTGATCGATCAGCCGATCACCAGGAGAGGGACTGGTGTGAGGTCAGCTGGCGACGCTGTTCATCTCCTCCCGAGGGACCAGGCGGTCGTCATCAGCTGGTCGGTAAGCGGATGGCTTCTCAGGCGAGTGTCGGCGGGGTGTCCCGCAGGGTGACGTTGGCGTGGCTCTCCTGGAAGCTCTGGTCTGAGACCAAAGTGAGCCGGGCGGTGGATTGGAACTCCGGCAGGGTGGTGGAGCCGCAGGAGACCATCGTGGTCTTGAGTTTGGTGATGGTCAGGGCGAGCCCTTCGTTGAGGTCGCCGGCGTAGGGGACGTAGCCGTCGACGCCTTCCTCGAAGACCAGCCCCTGACTTCCCTGGCCGTAGCGTTGCCAGTTGCGGGCACGGTTCGATCCTTCGCCCCAGTACTCCTTGACGAAGCCGTCGCGGGTGGGCAACTTGGCGCCGGCTGCCTGGTCGAAGCGCGCGAAGTAACGCCCCATCATGACGAAGTCGGCCCCCATCGCCAGAGCCAGGGCCACATGGTAGTCGTGCACCAGCCCTCCGTCGGAGCAGATCGGCACGTACTCGCCGGTGCGCTCGCGGAAGGCGTCCCGAGCCGCAGTGACGTCGAGCACTGCGCTGGCCTGGCCGCGGCCGATGCCCTTCTGGTCGCGGGTGATGCAGATGGAGCCGCCGCCCACGCCGACCTTGACGAAGTCCGCCCCCGCCTCGGCGAGGAAGGTGAACGCGTCGCCGTCGACCACGTTGCCGCCGCCGACCGGGATCTGCGGATAGTGCTTCTTCACCCAGGTCAGCGCCTGTGCCTGCCAGTCGCTGTACCCGTCGGACGAATCGAAGCACAGCACGTCCGCGCCTGCCTCCAGCAGGGCCGGGACACGCTCTTGGTAGTCATGGGTGTTGATGCCCGCGCCCACGCGCAGGCGCTTGGCGGCGTCCACGACCTGGTTCGGGAAGCGCTTGTTGTCGGTGTAGTCGGATCGGAATACCAGATGCTGCAGGTGCCCCTCGGCGCTCAGCACCGGGAGACAGTCGAGCCGCTCGTCCCACAGCCGTGTGTTGGCCTCGGACAGCGTGGTGTCGGGCCCGGCATGGGGAAGGTCGGCGATGGTGGTCATCCGGCCGCTGACCGGTCCGTCGAGGTCGTGGCGTTGGGGGTGGAAGTCGCGGGAGGTCACCAGTCCGAGGAGGCGGCCGGTGGCGGTCCCGTCGTGGGTGACTGCGGCGGTGCTGTGGCCGGTGCGTCGCATGAGGTCTGCCAGGAGTCTCAGGCTGTCGTCGGGGCGGACGTTGGTGTCGCTGGTGACGAATCCAGCCTTGAAGTTTTTCACCTGGCGGACCGCGGCGGCCTGGTCCTGGGTCGATTGGTTGTGGTGCAGAAAGCTCAGACCGCCGTTGCGCGCCAGCGCGATCGCGAGGTCGGGTGTGCTGACGGCCTGCATGATCGCGGAGGTGAACGGGGAGTGCAGCTCGATCGCCGATGCTTCGCCCGCAAGGTGCCGCACCAGGGGCGTGCGTAGGTCAACCGTCGCAGGCGAGCAATCGGTCCGGGTCCGGTTCGGCAAAAGCAAAAATTCGTTGAACGTCCGTGAGACCTCGGCGATGATCTGTGCCACTCGTTCCTCCTGACCCGTCGACCGGGGCCCGGCTGCCCCGCCGTCAAGATCGCCCCCGTGTCCGAGGGCTCGGACAGGCAGGAGTCGGCTAGGCAGCCGTGGAAGTGCCACAAGCTGCGGCAGAGCCCTGACCGGCCCGTGGATCGAACAGGGTGCGGTCGTGACCGGCACCCTATCGATTGCCCCGGCGGCTGCACGAATCGTGCCTGTTATCGGCAATCTCCATTTGCGGACGGTTCTTTCTGGTCCCCGGCTCGGGCCGCGAGGTACTCCGTCCCGTCCCGCTGGACGTAGTTGACCCAGCGGACGGCGGCGTAGATCGTCCTGCGAACAGCGCCGTACTCCTCTGCGCCGCCGCCAGCGCGTTCTGTCGGCGGAGAGCCTGCCGACGATCAGGGACGCGATGGCGTCCCCGTACTTCAGTGACCCGGCAAGACCAAGCAGATCGTCCCGTGCGCTGCCACGAGATCGCGATTGGCCTTCTTCGTCAGCAGCGGTCCCGCCGTGGGAAACGCTCTTCGTAGTCGGCCTTCGCCCCCATCCAGTACAGGGTGATCTTGCCCAGGTCGCGGACGCGCGGTGAGAGCTGCTTGCCCACCAGGTCGAACAAGACGAAGTTGACCTGGGTCACGCCATGCGTGTCGGTGGCGTGCACGGTGATCGGCAGGTCGGTGGCGTTGCCCAGGATCTCATCCAGCACATAGTGGGCCTCGCGGCGCGTCGCAACGATGAGCGTCGTACCGCTGGTGAATGTCACCTCGGCGATCTTCGCCCCTGCCCTGCGCGGAAAGCAGCACCGTCTGTGCCCGCCGCCAGGTCACCACCGACCCGCTGCCTCGCCGGATGATCCGAAGTTGGGCCAGCTTGTCCTTGGCGCCGGCCAGGCTGATCTCCAGGCCCTCGACCTCGCCGAGCCAGTCCTCGCGCTGCGCTTCGGAGATCCGGTTGATCAGGTTGTCGCGGATCTCGATCAGCCGGTCTCGCTGCGACGGCTCAGGCCGGAGGAGCGAGCATCTGACGCAAGCTTCTCTGAACTTGCAGTCCGGGAAGGTCACGTGCAACGCAGGGCGGTCTCGTCAGTCCGTCGATGGCCGCAGCGGGTACTGTCCGTGGAGCAATTCGCGGAGGTCATCGCGAACGGCACGCAAGTCGTTGAGTGTGCCGTCCATGCGGTCCACCATCGTCCGGAGCACTTCCAGGGATGTCTGCGGATCCGCAAGGGTCGCCGTGAACCCGCGTCGATGCTCGACGACCCACTTCGCGCGGTTGGCTACGGCCTCTTCAAATGCGTCCAGTAGATCCGGGCAGTAGATCCGCAACATGCTGCGGAGTGTGCGACGCGCCGCAGCTCGGCTCCGTGATCGTCGCCACCGACTGAGCCAGGGAACTGGCGGATTGAGCACTGCTTCCGCGTCCCGAGTGGTGCGCTCAATGTAGCCAGGGAAGACGTTTGACAGGGCGCCGCCGCCTGCCATCTGTGAATATGTGTGACCTGCCATCTGAGGTGGCGGCCCCGACATCTGGCCTCTCCCAAGGAATGGCGCCGGTGGCGATCCAAGCCCCAGGCGCGCACTGACCGCAACATGTGCGGCCTTGTTGCTCTCCTCGGCGCTCGTGCACCAGTCGTCGAGGATGATATATAGCTCCATCAGTGCCTCGTGAGCGTTTGGCCACCTGCTTTCGGGCTGAGCGAGTGTCGCCTTAATGCCTTGGGCGACACTCGAACCGGCCTTTGCCACTGTCGCGACTTCGGCACCAGTGATCATGAATTCCCCCTGGATCGCAGCCCCATTCTGGCATCCTCCACTATCCCGTTGGTTGTTCGGGCTTGTCGATGCAGTCTCGTCAGGTCATGCCTGTGAGGCAGGAAGGTCAAGATCGACTATGCGCGTGCGAGCGCGTCGGTCGACCTGGGTGATCTTGTCCTCGGTCCCGGCAAGGCTGACTTTGAGTCCTTCCACCTCGCCGCGTCAGCCTTCGCGTTCGGCTCTTGCTGCCGTGACTGAGGCTCTTGACCCTCACATGGCGTCAGGCTGCATAGTCAGTGCCGTGGAGGATCACTGGACCGTGGTAGGTGAACCAACTGATCGGCACAACCCGGGCGCAGCCCCGCACGACCGGGGAACTCGCCCAACGCCTGCACCTGAGCCCGGCGATCGTCTCCTACCACCTTCAGATCCTGCACCGCACCGGACTCATTCAGCGCACCCGCAGCTCCAGACACGTCTTCTACCAGCGCCTTCCGGCAGCCGACCCGGTCTGACCGCCCAGCTCACCTTGAGTTTACCGATGGCATCGCGTATTGGACCGTCGTGAGTTGCCCAGGCGGGCGGTGCAGGAACGAGGAGTCCGCAGTCCCAGGTCGTCGGAGACGGCTCAGCCGCGCAGATGGGCCAGAAGCGTGTCGCTCACCGGGTAGGGGCGTTCCGCTGGGAGGAGTTGCTGGGCGTCCAGAGCCCCGCCCCTTACGTGGGCATGGATCGTGCGCGCGAGCGCGGTGACGTCGCTGATCGAGACGATCCACTCCTCCGCGTAGCGCTCGGCAGCTTCGCCGGCGAGGCCGAGTTGGAGGGAGCGGTGAGCAAGCGGCTGTAGGTGCACGTCGCGTTCGGGGTCCCACTGCACTCGGGCCGGGGCTCGCTTGAGCTGGCGTTTCCAGGTGGCGCGGTCGGGATGCAGCCCGTGTGCGTAGTGGGCCAGGCAGGCGTTTGCCAGGGCCCATTCGAAGCCCTCTCGTGTGATTTCGATCGCGAGGACGGTCTCCTGGCCTTCCTTGGCCGCCCATCCGCAGCGATACATCATCCAGAGGAACGACGGTTTGATCCACGTCATTCGGTCCCGCTGCCAGGTCGCGGGGAAGCGGCCGTCGAGTGCGGCGGGCAGGCCGATCTCCGGCGCGTATGCCTGGTAGACCGTCACGGTGGTGGCCGTATGGAGGGCGCGGATCTGATGCTTGGGTTCTGACACGGTGACCAGAGTCGATGTTGGGTGCGCTTAGCGCCATCGAATTACCAAATCGGCTGAGGCTGGTTGAGCGCTGAGTGGAATCAGGCTTTTCGGGCTTGGCGTCGGTGGGAGGCGTAGGTGGCCCAGGTGCCGCCGGCCTGCGAGGGCACCGCCGCGAGGTCAGTGTTGGTAGAGGGTGATTCTCGGACAGTGCCCCAGCTGCGAGGCACGCCGGGCGTCGGGGGTGTCAGAGCCGTCTCGTGGTGAACACGTTGGTCCCGTGCACCGCGTCCACTTCCTTCCGATCGGTCTCGGTGAACCCGACCTTGGCCAGCACTCGGCGAGAAGCGGTGTTCCAGTCCCAGACCGTTGCCCACAGACGTTCGTACCCAGACGATCGCGCCCATTTCCAGAACCGCCAATCCCGCCCCTCGTGCGACAGGCGCTGCCGGCGGGCGCGTCACAGTTCGGGCAGTCGTGACGTTCTACCGCCAATGCGGCCTGATCGGGCGTCAAGTCGATGCCGGCGGCCTCTCAGAAATGCTTCGCACAACGTGCGGGTTCGAGAGGACTTTTGCGAACGGTGACCTGCGGAAACGCGGTGCGGTCCGAGGCTCTCGCAGAACTCTCACAGATGGTCATTTATGAGAATCACGGTGCGCGACGACCGTCGCGCACCGTGAACTGTCACTTGGCGCTATCCTGTCGCTCGCGGATTTGCCCCGTCAGACGCCGGGCTCAGCCCTCCAGCGCGTGAGCAGCGGGTCGTTGGCGGCTCGGGCGAACACAGCAGAGACGCCGGGTTCAGCCTTCCAAGGCGTGAGCAGTTGTAGGGCTGCTACGCATACTTGCGTTTGCCAGCCTTCTCGGCTCCAGTCGCTCGGCAACCACCCCGGGTCCAAGTCCTTGTCGCGGTCGAACTCATGCGCCCAGTCCATTGGGTCGTCGTACGCGGCGATAAGGAGCGGTATATGGCTGCGCTCGGCGGCCTCCGAGGGCAGCCTGGGCAGCATGGTCTTGGCCCGTGTGCGCACGACGTCGTCCTGGTGGCTCATGAGATCGAGAAGTACTCTCGCCGCCGGGACGTTTCCCCGCTCGGCGCGCTGGGCGAGCTCTTCGAGCGCCGCCATGCGCAGCGAGCGCGGTTCACTTTCCAACGCAGTCGCAAGCACTGCCATCGACACCATAGGTGTCCTCGAAGCAGCATCGCCTACAGGACAGCGAAGGTAGGAGCTTGATACTGACTGGCGGTTGGAATGGGGGGGCGTAAACCTGGAAGCGTCAACCTCGCTGTTGTCGACGTACTGGTTGAGCGGGTAAACCAGCGCGTCCAGGGTCTCGCGCACCGCCAGCAATTCGAGGGAAGCTCGCGGCAGCCCAGGCCAGCTGTCCTGTACCTGCATCCAGGTGCCGGTCGTCTCAGCAGCGTGGCGGTCGAAAGACGCTTCATGCCGTCCCAGGTAGCCGCGCACTGTAGTGAGCATGGCGTCGATTGCGGCCCGCACCGGCTCGGGCCCCGTGACGACCAGTTCGGTGTAGGCCTCCGTCAGAGCCGTGCGCAGTTCCCGCAGCGACCCGAAAACGGCTCTCCACACCTCAAAATGGAGGTCGTCGTGGAGCGCGCCCTTGCTGAGCATCATCGCAAGGACGCGCCCCACCGCACGCCGCGTGACCATTCGGTCATCGCGCGCATGCTGCAACGCGGCCAAAGCCCGCGCGATCTTCGACGTGGATACGTCATCCAGCACCGGCAGGCGCTGATTGGCATCAACGACTTGGCGCAGCATCCGCTGGGTATCGCCGGGATCTGCCGGTGACCGGTGCCAGGCCCTCGCCCGCAATCGCGCCCAGGCCATCAGATGCGGGTCGTCGGCAAAGGCCCTTGCTGGCAGCGCCCACAGCTCTCTTCCCTCGGGATGGCCAGGGGTCTTGTCCGATTCAATGATTCCGATGAAAAGACCGTCGGCGAACAACGCCGCTCCCGACATACCGGCCCAGACACTGCTGCCACCGGGCCGTGCAAGACGGGCCCCGCCCTCGATCTGGATGACCCACCGGTCGCTCTTCACCCCCGACAACGGCGTGACAAACCCCTTGATCTGGCGAGATTCGCGTACCCGTCCGTCTACGTCGCTGTCCGGAAACCCCACTGCGGTTACCTCGACCGGATTCGTGCCGGTCACATCCGCCCACATGATGTCGAAATCGTCGAAATCCCTGCCGTGCTGGGTGCGCGACTTGGTGATGTCAGTGACGATTAGCAGGGCCACATCGAACTGTGGTGACCACCATGCAACGATGGCGTCGTCGAAAGTCGCCTGTCCTCCGCGATGCAGTTGGCGGATTCGGCAATGCGGATGGTCCCGTACGAGACCCTCCAACCCTTCCCCTAGGTTCTCCAGTGGTGGTGGGGCGAGCGGACCATCATCTCGCAGCGCTCCCTCGACGACGTGCCGTGCGGTCAGCACGGCGTACTCGTTGATCAAATAGCCGGAACCGACTGAGCCCGTTTGAGGCTCATAGATCTCGACGACCCGCTTTTCATTCAGCACCACTGCACTCCTTCGTCTCGGTGTCCGCCGCTCCGAAACGTCAGTCCGGTTCACCTACCGCTTGGGCGTTGACCTTGACCGGTGTGGTTTGACCGTTGCCATCGACCGTGACCGGTGAGAGTGACAGCGACAGCTGGTGGGTGGCCTGGTCGCCGATCTGCCCCTTCGTGCCGAAAGATACGACGCCGAACCGCACCCCGGCATCCCCTGCGGCTTCTCGGGTTATCGCCAGTGTGACGGTCAACTCCACGGCTCCCAGTTCGAACCGCAAATCCTCGTCGCGTCCACTGCTCATCGCAGCGGTGAGCTCCGCACGGAGCGCCTGGATCGTCTCCGCAAGTCCGGCGGCAATACGATCATCCATTCCCATCCTCCTTGGTTGAAACTGCAATCTTCCTGGTGCTCCCGCTCCAGGAAGGCGTCCTCGTCTTCGTCGGGATCGGTCGTAGCCGTATCGCGCAAGGGTCGCAGGCCACCGTCATGGGGCGGGAGACGCGGAAGCCATATCGGCCACGGCAGTTGAGATTGACAAGCCGAGAGGGACACCGTGCGACGTCAAGGTCCAGCTGGCGTGTCGCCCGCAGATGTCAGTCCGCGCTGTCCTCGTCATCGTCGAGCTCGGCAGCGTCCGGGTCGCGCAGGGGGCGCAGGCCCTGGCGCGGGGTGGAGGGGGTGAAGCTGTGGCGGCCCAGGACGTTGAGGTTCTTGAACTTCAGCGGGGAGAGGCGGGCGACATCCTCGTCGCTGATTTCGTGGCCCTCGGCACGTAGCTGGGCGACCGCGGCGTCGATGTCTTTTGTCGTCCAGAGCACAACTGCGTTCAGCACCAGGCCCAGCGAGCCGAGCTGGTCTTCCATTCCGTCCCGGTATGCCTGGTGGATGGTGCCGCGCTTGCCGTGGCAGATGTCCCGGGCGAGGGTGTGGCGGGACTCCTGCACACTGAGCTGTTTGCCCATCTGCCGCCGGTAGGTGTCATCGACCGGGTCGACGACCTGGAGGAGGTGCAGGGTCTTGGCGATGCGCCCGTACTCGGCGAACGCCTGCCCCAGCGGGGTCGGCTTGCCCTCGCGGCCGAACATCCGCAGCAGGTCACAGGCCCGCACCTGGTTGGTGACCAGGGAGCCCGCGACGCGCAGCATGTCCTCCCAGTGCGTGATTGGAACAGTTTCAGTTCGCTCGAGGCTGCCTCTTCGGCAATTTCGGCGCCGAGCTCTCTACTCACAGCGAAGAGATCCGCGACCAAGTGAAAGCTGGGCTGGACCTCTGGGCTGCCCTGGTGGCGGCGGTACTGAAGGAGGCCGACGCCGCCGGGACACTGAAAAGCCCTCTGGAGCACGAGAGGCTGGCCGGTTTCATCGTCAACGCCTGGGAAGGGGCCGCTCTCCGGGCCAAGGTGACGCGGAGCAGGGAGCCACTGGACGACTTCTTCGCCATGCTCGACACGTTCGTGACCTGAGCCGCCCGCGCCTGGCCAACCGGCACAACCTTCACGCAGGAGCATCACTCGGAGAACACCGTCGCGGCCCAGTCCGGCGGTGGGTGAACAAGGCCGCCAACGTGACATCAGCGGTAGTAAGAGCAGACGAGGATGTCGTCATCGGCAGTCTTCTCCGGGGCCGGGGTGGTCACTCAGGCCTCCACGTAGGCAACGACGACGGTGCGCAGGGCGGTGACGTAGTAGATGACGCGGACGTCATCGACGTCGTCGGCGTACTCGCGTAGCTCGGGGTGGGATGCGGGAATCGGGGTGCCCAGCGCCGGGTCGACCGACAATACGGCCAGGGCGCGGTCCAAGGCGTGGATCTCGGCTTCCCCGGTGATGGCCTCGACTTGCGCGCGACGTATGCGCGCAGCGCGTTGCGCAGGCGGCGGGGGCCGTGGGGCGTCCTGCTTTCCACGCCCGGCGCCTTGACGGGAGCCTCAAGACCGCACGCTTCAAGTTCCGCTTCCAGGGGTAGCGCGTCGCCTACCTCGAAGCCCGCCTCACCGGTCCAGCTTCAACGATCTGATCGCGTCCGGGTGGACTCAGCAGGTGTCAGTGGTGCAGGCCATACTCGCGTTGCGGCGCCGCTCGGGCACCGTACGAGGGGAGCGACATGGCTGAGGTGCTGGTTTTCCACAACGGGTACGGGCTGACCGTCGGCGTCCGTGAGTTCGCCGAGCGTCTGAGACGGGCCGGACACACCGTCCACGTCCCGGACCTGTATGAGGGGCACGTATTCGACAGCCTCGAGGAGGGCATGGCTTACGCCGAGAACATCGGGATCAGCACGGTCATCGCACGCGGAACCGCCGCCGCCGAGGGGCTGCCTGCCGAACTCGTCTACCTCGGGTTCTCGCTCGGCGTCTTGCCGGCGCAGAAGCTGGCCCAGACCCGCCCCCGGGCAAAGGGGGCGCTGCTGCTGGAGGCATGCGTCCCGGTCGCAGAGTTCGGCGGCGCCTGGCCTCACGACGTCCCGGTCCAGGTCCACGGCATGGACGCGGATCCGTTCTTCGCCAGGGAAGGGGACCTGGAGGCAGCCCGGGCGCTCGTCGAGACGGCGGCGGATGCCGAACTGTTCCTCTACCCCGGCGACAGGCACCTGTTCACCGACAGCAGCCTGCCCTCGCACGACGAACACGCTGCAACGCAGGCCACCGATCGAGTACTGGACTTCCTCGACCGCGTCAAATAGCCCGACCGCTGGCCAGGACACCCGTGGAGGAGCCGATCTCCCGCAGGCTCATCGCTCCGGACTCGTACAGCGGACGAAACCGCCTCAACTCCAGCCAGCGGTGCGGATCCAAGACCACCGTCAGCCGCCTCCCTGTCACCCGAACGGACAGCAGCAGACTCACGGCCGAGACCACCCAGCCTGCTCCCCCACCTCCCTTTCCTCCTCCACCTGTTGCTGGGCGGGGCGGTGTTGAGGGGAAGTCAGCGTTTGGCAAGCAGCCCCGAAAAGGCAGGCTGACCAGCGGAAACGCACGGCCCATGCCTGGAACGGTGCGGGGAATGGTGCGGGGGATGTTGCCGGTCGACCGCACGGCTTTACCACACCCCCCGGTCCACGACGCCTGGTAGGCCGCGGCGGTCATTGCGCACGGCGACGCCGAGGGCCCTCGGGCGCTGATCGAGGTGCTGCTGCTGGGCCGTCACCTCGCGCACAAGCTCGCAGCGGTGGCGGGCGCGGAATTGCCCGGTGGCGTCGGTGCGGTGGTAGGTGAGGTGGACCGGGCCGCGGGAGCCGTAGCCGAAGAAGTGCAGTTCCCCGCTGACGGGGCGGGTCTTGGGTGGGCCGTCATGGCGGTGTGTAGCCGCCCGTCGAAGTCGTAGGAGCCCTTGGTGTCCAGATCACAGGTCAGCTCGTAGGGCAGGGCGTTCTCGACCAGGGCGAGGGCGCCGGCCGACGTGGGTGTTGGCCGCGCCGGCGGTGAGGGCAAGGTTGCCCCGGCTGGGCGCCGTCCGTGCAACGGGTGGTGCGGACCCAGCGGTTACGGTAGGCGACGGCCTGCCCGTCCTCGATGCGGATGCCGTGGACCATGCCGTCGCCGAAGAACCAGTGGCCGGAGGCGGCGTCGGCCGGGTTGGGACCGTTGCGCAGGTACCAGCCGGCCAGTTCGGGCGGGACCGTTCCGGTCACCGGCAGGTTGTATGCGGTGAGTTCCTCCCGACGGGCGCGTGGTTTCCGCAGAGGTGCCTGCCCGGAGGCGGTGGTCATCGGGCCACCTGCCCGGCGGGGCGCGAGGGGCAGGCAGCGGCCAGGGGGTGTTGGGGCTGCATGGCAGTTCAACCTTCCTTACTTCCTTCCTTACTTCGGATTCTTCTTCCGCCAGGTCCGGCACCGAAGGCTGCGTTCGGGCCTGCCGGGGCAGGAGATGGAGAGGGGGTGCGGCCCGCATGCCAGGGACTTGCCGTCCCTGCAAGGGGTGCCGCAGACGGGCTTACGGCTGTGTCCGTGTGCCGCGGGCCCTGCTCTCCTGGACGATCGCCTTCGTCTGCTTGACGGCGGTCGCCCCGAGCAGGAGCGGGATGACCCAGTTGAGCAGCAGGTTGCCGGTACCGGAGGCACCCGCGATCAGGTGGCAGACTCCCGCGGCGAAAACGACTCCGCTCCAGAGCAGGGAGATACGGCGGTTCACGCTCCGGAAGGCCGGGCTGTTCCAGTGGCGGCGGTCAACCGATGACCGGGCGTACTGCTCCGTGAACGGCACCGTGAGGACGGAGATCAGCATGATGACCGCGAGGGCGAAGGCCGAGCCGGCGCGTCCGTAGTCGACCAGCAGCTGCCGGGTGTGGTGGCCGCCAGTCAGGCCGACCGCGGCCAGCGCGGCGAAGGTCAGCACACCGGCCGCGTCGATGGTCTTGAAGCCGTCGACGAGGGCTCCGCGCACGGTCAGGACCATGCCGATGAGACAGGAGGCCAGCGCGGCATAACCAACGGTGTCCGCGCCGAGATGCTGGGTGACAAATGAGAACAAAAGCCAGGGCAGGAGCCCGAGCAGGATCTGGTTGGCTTTCATGACCTTTTCTCCGGGTTTTCTTGAGGGGTGGTGTGTCGTGCTGAACCGGTGGTGGGGGGACCGGACGTAGGGCGAGTGGCGGCCCCGGGGAGGGCGCGGTGCCTGTCTGGTCGGTTCCGCTCGCCTGTTCGGCCGTTGAGCTGGGTTCAGGCCTGCTGTGTCAGGGCGCGAGATGCTGGAGCGGTGGAAGTGGGGGTGGAGATCGGCCGGTTCGTCGTAACCGACCGGTCACGCCCGTCGCACGCCCTGGCGGGGTCAGCCGGCAGCCGGGCCGAACCAGTGGGTGAGCGTGTCGGCGAGGCCTGTGCCGCCGGCCCAGCAGATGTGTCCATCCGGGCGCACGAGCACGGACTCGGCGTCGATCGCGTCGGTCTTCGCCCGCACTTGCACCAGCCGGTCGCTCCAGGGGGCGGCGTCGGTGACCGGGGCGTCCCCGAGGTCGAGCAGGACACCTCGTCCGGTGCGAGTCAGCTCGCTGAAGCGGACACGGCAGTCGGCGACGAGGAGGTCAAAGTCGGGCATCCGCAGGCCGAGCAGCGGGTGGTCGGCAGCGGCGGGCATGGGGTGGCGCAGGTCGAGCCCGGACATCATGCCGGCCAGGCGCCGGTTGGCCTCGGGCAGGCCGAGCAGGTCGGTGAGGACATCGCGCAGTTCGGACAGCCCACCGTCGCGCTGCGGCCCCATGATCGCGCCCTGGGCCCGGGTCAGGGTGAGCACACGGGCGGCGACCGGATGCCGTTCGGCGTGATAGGTGTCCAGCAGGCGCTCGTCCGCCCCGTCCCGGACGACGGCGGCGAGCTTCCAGCCGAGGTTGAACGCGTCCTGGACACCGAGGTTGAGGCCCTGACCGCCGGCCGGCAGGTGAATGTGGGCGGAGTCACCGGCGAAGAACACGCGGCCGTGCCGGTAGTGCTCCAACTGCCGGCTGGCGTCGCTGAACCGTGAGGCGTAGCGGACCTCGGCCACGTCGACGGCCGTGCCGTAGGTTGCGTGCAGCACCGCGCGGACCTCCTCGATCGTCACCGGTGCGTCGCGATCGGCCTGCGAGGTCTGCGGGCCGGAGAAGATGAGCTTGTGCAGCCCGTCACCCAGAGGCGTGAGCAGGGTGAAGTAGCCCTGGGGCGAGGTGCGGATGTTGCCGCTGATGTGGCGGGCGGAGTCGTCGATGTCGCCGGTGAGCACCAGGTCGGCGCTGGCACTGCGGATGGTGCCCGCCTGACCGGGAAACGCCGCGCCGGTGAGCTTGCGCACGGTGCTGTGCGCGCCGTCGCACGCGACAAGGTAGCGGCCGTGGAACGACCGGGTACCGTCCGGGCTGGTCACGGTGGCCGTGACCCCGTTGGCGCCCTGCTGGAGAGCGACCAGACGGTGCTGGCGGAGTATCCGCCCGCCGAGCTCGGTGAGCCGGTCCTCGAGCAGCTCCTCGAGCCGGTCCTGCGGAAGGCTCACGGGGTACGGGTAACGGGTGTCCCAGACCGAGTAGTCGAGAGGAACCGGCAACCCCGCGAAGTGACCGCCGAGCGAGGAGCGGTCGACCGACCGCTCGAGCACGCCGTCGAGAAGGCCGCGTAGTTGGAGGATCTCGGTGGTCCGGGGCTGGATCGCCCCGGCGCGGGACTGGGGGTTGCGGCAGGGCAGCTGGTCCAGCACGACGGCTGGCACACCCGCCAGGGCCAGCTCGGCGGCGAGGACGAGTCCGGTGCCGCCGGCTCCGACAACGATGACCTCGACAGCCTCGGTGATCTTGGTGCTCATGGTGCTCCTCTCGGGAGATTTATCAACCCGGTAGCTAACTATACCGGGTGCAATTATCTCCTCGGGGACTGTTTGCCGCTACCATGGCCGCATGGATGAGCACCTTGGACTGCGGGAGCGCAAGAAGCAGCGCACTCGGCAAGCGATCGCCGACGTGGCGATCGAGCTGTTCACGAGCCGTGGCTTCGACGATGTGTCGGTCGTGGAGATCGCCGAGGCAGCCGAGGTCTCCAAGCGCACGCTGTTCGCCTACTTCCCGGCCAAGGAGGACCTGGTCCTGCACAGGTTCGCCGACCACGAGGACGAATCGGCCCGCGTGGTCCGCGCCCGCCCGGCCGGCACGGACCCGTTGACCGCCCTGCACGCCCACCAGCTCGACGCCCTCGCCCGGCGGGACCCGAACACCGGACTCACCTCCGACCCCCAGATCCTGGCCTTCTTGCGACTGCTCAGTGAAACTGCGAGCCTGACCGAGCGACTGATCCGCTACCAGCAGCGCGGCACGGCAGCCCTCGCCGAGGCACTGCAGGAGGCAGGGGCCGACGAGCTCACCGCCCGGCTCGCCGCCGTCCAGATCGTCACCGTCCTGCGCACGCTGGCGGAACGCAACAGCCGCCAGCTGCAAGCCGGCCGATCGGCCGACGAGGTGTATCCGGAAGCCGTCGCCGCCACCGACCGCGCCTTCCGGCTGCTCGGCCAAGGCCTAACCTCAGCACTTCCCGTCTGACCGGACCTCCGCCCGCCCCGGATGCCGGATGCCACGCAGGCGGTGAGGAACAAGCGCAGACAGGCTCGGCCTGCGGGCTGCGGGCTGCGGGCTGCGGGCTGCGGGCTGCGTGGATTGTCAGGGCGAAAGCTTCGACAGGATGTGTTGGCGTGTCTGTTGCTCAGTGCCGTGACAGCGACCAGGCCGTTCGCTCCGCTCGCGTGTGTGACGGCAGGAACCGGCCCGGTTGTAGTGAAGAGTTTGACGCTCTGGCCGGGTTGGCATTCGATGCTCATCCAGTCCCGAGCACATCGCAGCACGGCCCACGCTGTTGGTGCCCAGAGTCCCTGCCGTCTCTGGCACCACACACGTGGCGACCCGAGCGGTAGGAACAAGCCGATACCCGTGACCCACGACGATTCCGCTGGCCTTTTCGGCCGCCCCAACGAGGACGAACTCCGGGAAGCCTGGAGGACGGCACGAGCCCGCCACAGCGCGGGCGCCGTCAAGCAACTGGCCGACTTCGCCATCAGGCTCCACGAACTCGACCTGTCCACCGCACCCAACGCGGCAACCCCTTCGCACCTCTTCACCGATGCCATGGAGACGCTGGGCAGCTCACCCGGCCGGGAGAACATCGAACAAGCCTGCCGGGTAGCGTCCCTGACCGGCCGCGCCCAGCCGCACCTGGCACACCTGCTGGTAAAACACCACACCCCGGACGACCTGGTGATCGTCTTCGACGACCGCGCAACCCCAGGCGACATCACCGACCTACGCGCCTGCCTGGTACAGGAGTTGGTCATACGGGCAAAGCAACTGCCCAAGCCCGCTACGGCTTGGACACGGTCCTCTCCGCAATGGCACCGTCATCCACTCTCGTGGCTGCCGCTGTCGCTCAGACCGATGGAGACGAACATCGAAGAACTCGACTTCGACGTCGACACAGGCGGCGACGCCCCCTGCATGCGCGGCGGACTGGTGAACCCGATGTTCGCCTTCCATCCCGGGGTCCACGTTCCTTCGGCGAAGGAGACCACAAGCCCGCAGACGACGCGGGCGACCGCTTCGCCGACAGTGCTCGTCAAGCACGAGGCCAGAACGTTCGAGTTCGCCGAACCGGTCGGCGACATCCCGCACGCTTTCGCGTCCCTTCCACTGGAAAGCCTGCGCGGGCTGGACCGGACCACAATCGACACCCAGGAATTCAACGCATCGGTCATGCGCTTCTTCGCAGGACAGGGGCAGCTACGAGAGCCCGAGAACTGCCTCAGCGTCGTCCCCACCCATCTACGCGACGCCTGGCAGCTGCTGTACTCGGCATCGATCCAGGGAACGGCCACGCGCCGCCCCGGAGAGTATTCCGCCTTCGCCCGCCTTGCCGTATGGCGGTCCCTCGCTGGCATGACGGACACCATCGGCGGGACGGCTTTCGAAGTGGAGGCTGCGGCCTGGCAACACCAGTGGTTCGACATCGAGATCACGACGGACTGGTTTGAGGAACGGGGTTTCGGCATCGCGACACTCCACCCGGACCGCCGACGCATGGCCGTACTCATGGCAACCTCTTCCCTCTGACGTGCCGCTGCTGTCCTACACCAAGGGCCGCACGGCAGAGAAAGCCTGCTGCTGTCGCCGCGGGCGTGGCGGCTGCTGGAACAGTGGCTGCGCCCTATTGCGCAGGCGTGTTCCCGCCGAGTTGGCTGAGCATGTGCGGCTGGTGGGCAGACCGGCCAGGGCGCGCGGCCACCCACCCGACGCGCCCCACCGCCCCCGACACCACTCCGCGGCCGGAATACAGCTACCCCAGCCCGGCGACCAGCCCCGATCGTGAGCAGGCACATGCCAGCGACACGGAGGGGGACGACCATGCCCTGGAGGAACGACGACGGCATTCGCGACGAACTCAAGCACCTCCGCGAGACCCACAGGAAGGCCGGTGACCAACTCGCCCAGAGACTGGCCAACGGCCTCGACGACAACCGCCGCGAAACCAGCGACCTACGCCGCGAACTCGTCGACACCCTCTCCGGCGGCCTCGCCGAACTCCGCCACGACAACGACCAGTTACGCGACCAGCTCACCGAAGCCCTCCGCGACGGATTCGGCCGAGTCCACGCCGAGAACCTCGAACTCCGCGCCCGCCTCGACCGAGCCGTCGAGCACCTCGCCCAGGCCCGCGAAACGATCCTGACCATGCGCGCCGAAGCCGCCGAAGCACGCGCACCACAACCGGCCGTCAGCGGCGACGGAGGTGGAGGCGACCGGCCCACAGCCCCCAGCAGCAACGAGGACGACTACCCGGCGGTCCTGCGCCAAGCTGCGGGCATCGCCTACGCCCACATCGACTGCCACCGCGACACCTGGGCGTTCCTCGTCGCCCAATCCGCCAACGGAGAACACTTCCACCTCCCCTCCGACGTCGCCTCCGACAAACACGGCCTCATCGCCGCCGACCTCTCCGGCCCGACCCTCATCGCCGTCCTCGACGCGTTGTGGCACACCAAGCAGGCCCCAGAGATGACCGCGGGCGCTCAGGCGCTCGCGGAGAAGGTCTACGAGCGGATTGTCAACGCCCTGAGCGCGGTCGAGGCCACCAGCAGCAAGCCAACCGCGGACAAAGCCGACCAGGACGCGAAGGACGTCGTGAGCATCGTCATCGACGACCGGCCAGCGTGACCCGACCACCGGCCCGGTTCGCACCGGGCCGGTGTCGATCAGGCATCACTCGCCTCCTGGAGGGCCAGGTCGCGGTACGGCAGCTCAACCGCCGGGTGGTCCAGCAGGTCCAGTTGTGCCTCGACCTGCTCGACCAGTTAAGCCGCCCCTTCCGATCCGTGCGCAGGATCTCGATGGGCCGCCAACGCTCGTCCTGCGCCGACCCACACCTTGCACTAGCGTGGAGAAAACGGTCCTCGACGCGGCAACGAGACGCCCGGTACAGACGGAACCGCAACGAGTCCCGCAGTCCGACAGCAGCTACGGTGCTGCAGCATGCATCCCGCTGCTCAGAGGTCACGCGCGGGTTCGTCCTTTCCTCCCCATCCCTCCCGCAGTTCAGGAGTAAGCGATGAAATGGATGATGGGGTCGGGGCACGCGATCGGCGCTGCCAACATCGCAGCAGCTACCAATTCGCCCGAACTACTGCAACAGTTCCTTGGACAGGCGCTTGCAGACCTCGCTATCAACCCGATTCTTGAAACCGGTACCTTGTGCCGGGAACTTCGCAGCATCCAAGGCACAGCCCACCAGACAGCCCAGTCCGGCTACCCCGTCACTCCGTTGTCCCTCGATATACAAAATCGCATGGCGGAGTTCCTCAACCAAGAGTCAGCGACACTCGGGGCACGCCTGGCAAACGCGTTCTCAGCCGGTGCGCACCTTGGATGGGGTTATATGCGCTGCGCCCAGCACTTTCAGCTCGACACTGTTCAAACGAACATCCAACATGCTGGACAACACCTCAAAGCGATCGACGACAGCGGCATTCATCTCGACTACGCGAAGGGCATCAGCGAGCTGAGCCAACAGTACGCGCAGGCGCACACAGGCCATCCGACATGGGCAACCGTCGCGGAACTCTTCGAGACGTTCACCTCCCGCATGATGGACGCACTCCCCCCACCGTAAGAGTGGGCCTGGTGGCCCCCACCCCGCTGATCAGGAAACGGCCGGGCGTTGACGCACCCGGCCGTTCGCGCGTTCGGGGCTACAAGCTGCTCGGATCCGCGTTCGCGCCGCACAGGACGACCGCGACGCGCTCGCCCTCGGCCGGCGCGTAGACGCCGCCAGTGAGCGCCGCGAGGGCCGTGGCCGCACCGTGCTCGACCGCCAGGCGGCGGTGGTCCCACACGCCCGACGCGCTCGCACGGTCTCCTCGTCGGCAACAAGGACCGGCCGCACGCCCTCCTGCAGGGCAGCGTGGAGAGCCATCTCGGAGGTACGGCGGGCGCCGAGCGAGTCGGCGGCGATCGAGTCGACCGTCACGTCGACGACCCGGCCGGCCTTCAACGCCGCGTTCAATGCCCGGCAGTTCCCCGGCTCGTCCGCCACGGTGCGTACCCTATGCTCCGCGGCGTCGGTGGCGACCCCGGCGAACAAGCCGCCACCGCCGACCGCTACGACCAGCGTGTCCAAGGCAGGGATCTGCTGTCGGATCTCCTCCAGCAGCGTCCCGGCTCCCGCAGCGATGGAGTTCCGTGCCCGACCTTCCGGTGGGGCACGGCGCTCTGGTGTCGTTGCGGTGTCTCAGGAGGGCACGGCCGCGCTGAGGATGTCGGCGGTCGAACGCCAGCCGTACCGGCAGGTCGTCCAAGGGCCACCAGCGGGCGGTGCGGGCATCGGCCCCGGCGGTGACGACAACCGTGTACGCAACGGTGACGTACCTGCCGCGCGGGTCGCGTTCGGGGTGATCCCAGACGCCGATCTGACGCAGGTCGTCGGCGGCCACATGGACACCGGTCTCCTCAGCCAGCTCTGATGGCGCTGCTTGAATATCCCCACCCCGTGCTCCGGGTTGGGCCAGACCTGCTCAGTTGATCTCCCCACCCTTGCGACGAAGGTGCCGCAAGCCGTGGACGACGAAGGCGTCGACTTGGGCGGTCACCGTGGGCTGAGTTCTTCGGGTGGGATGGGCACCTCGAGTGCCTATCGGGCGGGCCGGGTCACTCGGTCGGGGAGGTGGAGTCGTCGACGGATGTGGGCCGGCATCAGGAGTGCTTGGTCGGCGAGGATCTCCAGGAACGCTGCGGCGATGGGGTCGGGGCTGGTGCGGGTGTAGGCGGTGATCCGGCGGTGGATCGGGGGGTCGGGGCGCAGGACCGCGCCGGCGAAGTGCCGGGGGATGGTGTTGGCGGGGACGAGGGTGGGACCGAGCCCGGCTGACGCGTAGTTGGCCGCTGCGGGGGCCTGTTCGGTGCGTACCGCGGTCTTCGGGTGGAATCCGGCACTGGCGCAGGCCTGATCGAGGATGTCGGCGAGTCCGCTGTCGGGGGTGAAGTGCACCCACTCGCGATCCGCGAGGTCGGCGAGGCCTACCCGGGGCGCGGTCTGGTCAGATGCGGCGATGGGGTCGGCGGTGTGGGTGACGACCAGGAACTCCTCCGCGCCGATGTACCGAGTGGGGCCGTCCCAGTCGGCGGGCGGTGGGCCGAGGGCGATGTCGGCCTGCCCGGCTGCCATGGCCGCGGTCAGGTCGTGCGCGTGCCGGTGTTCGAAGAGTCGGATCCGCACTCCGGGGTGTCGGCCGCGCCAGATGCCGAGCGCGGTGGGCAGCACGCCGAAGCTGATGGAGTAGAGCGTGGCGAGGTGGAGTTCGCCCGTGGCCACGCCGGCGGCCCGGCGGGCAGCGGTGGTGGCGCGTTCGGCGTCGGCGAGGGCGGCGCGGGCGTGCGGGAGCATGGCGCGCCCGGCGGGGGTGAGCCGGACCGCGCGGGGCAGGCGTTCCAACAGCGGGCCGCCGACCTCGCGTTCCAGGGCCTGGAACTGGTGGGACAGCCCTGGTTGTGTGACGTGGAGGCGCTCGGCGGCGCGGGTGAAGGAGCCCTCGTCCACGATGGCCACGAGGTATTCGAGCTGTCGCAGCGTTGGCATGTGCTCAGCTTATGCCCTTGATAGAAACCATTCCTTGGACCTATGGCAGTGGGTTTCCGCAGGATGGGCTCATGCCGCGCGGCGAGGGCGTTGCCCCGACCCGCGCCTCCCATCCTCGTCTGGAAACCCCAAGGAGCCATGGTCATGTCCGACCAGCCCAAGGCCACCGTCCTCGCCACCTTCGCGGCGGCCCCGCAGGCCACTGACGCGGACTTCGCGACGGTCATCGACGCCGAGCTGGCCCGCGCCAAGGAACTCGTTGACCAGGGCGTGATCGTGCACGGCTACCACCGCACCGACCTGGTCGGCGCGGCGCTGATCGTGGACGCCGAGACGGTCGAGGCCGCCCGCGCCGTCCTCGCCACCCTGCCCGCGGTCGCGGCCGGCCTGGTCGAGACCGAGTCGATCATGCCGCTCATCCCGCTGCAGCTGCCGCAGGACTGACGCGACCCCCTGCCGGGCGCGTGCACCGTGTCCGCGTCCGGCATCACCCGCAGTGTCTGGAGCCTACCGATGTCCGACATCCCTGACCTGCTGGCGCCGGTGCTAGACCCGGCCGCGCAGGCGCTCGTCGGCCAGGCCGCCGCCGGTCCGGACCCACGGCGTCTGACGCCCTCGCAGATCCGCGCGGGGCTGGACCGGGCTCAGTCCGGCCCGGTCCCCCGACCCGGGGCACGCATCGATGACCTGACCGTGCCCGGTGGCCCCACCGGCCCGGTGCGCGTGCGCGTCGTACGCCCGCCCGAGTCGGCGGGCGTGGCCGGACTGCTGCCGGTGGTGCTGCACCTGCACGGCGGCGGCTGGATCGCGGGCAGCACCACCAGCCACGACCGGCTGCTGCGCGAACTCGCGTTGGGCACGGGGGCGGCCGTGGTCTTCGTCGACTACGCCCTGGCCCCGGAGGCGCCCTACCCCACCGCCCTCCAGCAGGCCGACACCGTCGCCCGCTGGATCACCGCGCACGGCCGCGCAGCCGGCCTGGACGCGTCCCGGATGGCCGTGCTCGGGGACAGCGCCGGCGGGAGTCTGGCCGCCGCCCTGACCCTGCTGGCCAAGGAGCACGGCGCGTTCTCCTTCGTCCAGCAGGTGCTGCTCTACCCGCCGCTGTCGGCGGACGGCGACACCGCCTCCTACCGGCAGTTCGCGCACGGCTACCTCCAAAGCGCCGACTACCTGCGCTGGTTGTGGCAGCAGTACATCCCCGACCCGGCCAGACGCACCGAGCCGACCGCGACCCCGCTGCACGCCCCTTCCGAGCAACTCGCCGGGCTGCCACCGGCGCTGATCATCACCGCCGAGGCGGACGTACTGCGCGACGAGGGCGAGGCGTACGCCGCCCGATTGCGCGCCGCCCAGGTGCCCGTCACGGCGGTGCGCTACCTGGGCACCGTGCACGCCTTCGTTGTCCTCAACGACCTGCGCGACACCCCGGCGGCCCGCGCCGCCACCGCCCAGATCACCGCGACGCTGCGCGACGCCCTCCACACGCGACAGGAATCCTCATGACCACCCGAACCCGAACTCCCGTGCCCGCACTGACCGTAGGCAACATCGCGCTCTCCTTCCACCGCGCCGCGGCGGCCGTCACCCGCCGCGTGCTGGAGGCCCACGGCCACCGGGTGCGCGGCCTCGAGGCCCCGCACGAGCAGCTCTTCCACCTCCAGCAGACCGGGGAGGTGGACGTGCTCGTCTCCGCCTGGCTGCCCTCCAGCCACGACGCCTACCTCGCCCCCTACCGCGACCAGGCCGTTGTCCTCGCTCCGCAATACGAGCCGTACTGCGTCTGGGCCGTGCCGCCGTACGTCCCCGCCGAGCTGGTCGGCGAGGTCGCCGACCTCGCCCGCCCCGAGGTGGCCGCGCGGATGACCCTCGCCATCGACGGCATCAACCCCGGCGCGGGCATCAGCAGATTCTCCACGCACATCGTCTCCGAGTACGGCCTCGACCGGGTCGGCTACACCTTCACACCCGGCACCGAGCCCGCCTTCATCGCCCGCGTAGAACAAGGGATCGCCGACCGGGAATGGTTCGTCATCCCGCTCTGGCGCCCGCAGTACCTCAACCGCTGCCACGGCCTACGCGCCCTCGCCGAGCCCAAGGGGCTGCTGGGCACCGTCGACGCGGCCAGTCCCGTCATCCGCCGGGAGTCCCTCGACCGCATCCACCCCGACACCCTCACCCGCCTCAAGGCCCTCCACCTGGGCAACGACGGCATCGAGGAACTCGACACGCTGATCAACGCCGACGGCCTCACCCCGCTCCAGGCCGCCGACCGCTACCTCACCGCCCACCCGGCACTGCTCCCGTAACACCTGACGAAGGAAACCGTCATGAGTGAGAACCACAGCACGACCATGCACGCGGTCGCCTACCGCAAGAACCTCCCGATCGACGACCCCCAGTCCCTGCTGGACGTCGAACTGCCGGTCCCTTCGCCCGGCCCGCGCGACCTGCTCGTCCAGGTCGAGGCCGTCGCCGTCAACCCGGTCGACTACAAGGTCCGACAGAACGCCGACCCGGGCGAAAAGCTCCGAGTACTCGGCTGGGACGCGGCCGGCACCGTCGTCGCGGTCGGCGAGCAGGTCGAGCTCTTCAAGGTCGGCGACGAGGTCTACTACGCGGGCGCGCTCGACCGGCCCGGCGCGAACTCCCAGTTCCACACGGTGGACGAACGGCTGGTCGGCCGCAAGCCGACCACGCTCTCCTTCGCCGAGGCCGCCGCGCTGCCGCTGACCTCGCTCACCGCCTGGGAGGGCCTCTTCGACCGCATGGGATTGCGCAACGGCGCCCTGGAACGGACCGGGGCCCTGCTGGTGACCGCCGCCGCAGGCGGGGTCGGCTCGATCGTCACCCAGCTCGCCCGCGCCCTTACCGGGCTGACCGTGATCGGCACCGCCTCCCGCCCGGAGACCGCCGCGTTCGCACGCCGGATGGGCGCCCAGCACATCATCGACCACCGCAAGCCCCTGGCCGCGCAGTTGGCCGAGGTAGCACCCGGCGGGGCGGACTACATCTTCAGCACCGCGGGCACCGACCGCAACATCGCGGCCTACGCCGAGGCGCTCAACCCCTTCAGCCAGATCGTCGCCATCGACGACTTCGACACCCTCGACATCGGCGCGCTCAAGCCCAAGAGCGCCTCATTCCACTGGGAGTTCATGTACACCCGCTCCATGTTCCAGACCCCGGACCAGGCAATGCAGCATCACATCCTCACCCAGGTCGCCCATCTCGTGGGCATAGGCGTCCTCACCACCACCGCCACCCAGGACCTCGGCCCCGTAAACGCCGACAACCTCCGCGAGGCCCACCGCATCCAGGAATCCGGGACGGCCATCGGCAAGACCACCCTCACTGGCTTGTGACAAAAGCTGCGACTCGGGCACCAGCGCCCGGCGGCTTGTCGGCCGCCGGGCGGTCAGACGCCCTCCGCTCGGCCACGACGCCTTGCAGGAATGCGCCGCCAGCCTGATAAGTGTGCGCCGCGGCGATGGAATTCTGTCCTTCGCCGCCCCGCCGCTGGTCCGCGACGGCGAGCGAGCGGCTGCGCGAGCACCTGCGCCCCAGGCTGGTCTTCGGCAGTGCCGGGCCCGACCGCAGCGTCGCCCAGAGCCTGCGTGACCTTCTCGACGAGCAACTGCGTGAGGGTACCGCCCTGGAAGAGGCCGCGCGCCTGGCCCACGCCCACCCGCGCATCTCGTACGTGCCTTCAGCGGCGCCTTCGGGATCGCCCCGCACCAGTACATGATGTCCCGCCGCGTCGACCTATCCCGCCGTCTGCTACTTGACGGACAGCCTCCAGGCGAGGTGGCGACCGCAGCCGGCTTCCAAGACCAGTCCCATCTCGCCCGGCACTTCAAGTGAGTCGTGGGCATCACCCCGGGCCGCCACGCCCGTACCGGAGCCGTCAACTGAGCATGGGCTGCCCCCGGCTTGCTGCTTGCTGCTTGCTGCTTGCTCCCCAGCGGGAGGCACACCAACGTCCTACGCAGCCACCACCACGCGCAGAGGACCTTGGTGACAACAAGTCTGCCTTTGTGACAACCATCATGCCTCGCCTCAACGGGTATGAACCGAAGCACGACAGTTGTCACCGGGGGCGCCTGCCGACCTGCAACTTCGGCGTTGAAGCACGGTGGTCGTCACCAGTTCGGCGCGCTACCTGTCACCAGCATCGCGCGAAGCATGGTGGGTGCCACCGGCTACGGCGGTCCGCCAGTCGCCTGAGCTGCACAGTGACTCAGCCAGCGAGCCTGGACACGTTGGTTGGAACCAGTGAAGGTCGGTGAGCTGTGGTTTCTGGTCCGTGGGACACGCTTGTTGGCACCAACTGGTCACGCTTCTTGCAACCCATCGGGGTTGTCAGTCCTCTTGGCCCAGTCACTGCGCGCACAGCCGGTCCAAGGACGCGCGGCTCTCCTCGTCCGCGGCGCGGTAGACCAGCAGGCGCAGTTGCGGGTCCTGGAGCGGCAGCAGGACTTCGAAGTCGACGGTGATCGCACCGGCGACCGGATGCCGCAGCAACTTTCGGCCGCGTCCGTTGACACCGACCTGCCGCTTCGACCACAAGCGGGCGAAGTCCGCGTCCTGCGCTGCGAATTCGGCGATGAGGCCGGTCAGTTCCCGGTCCTCCGGGTGCGCGGCCCATGCCGCGCGCAGGTGGGCGATCCCGTCCCGCAGCACCTGCTCCCGGTCGGCGTAGAAGTCGCGCATCGCCGGGTGCAGCAGGCACAGCCACATCGCGTTGCGCCGTGACGACGGCACCGCCTCGAAATCCGGTAGCAGCCGGGCCATTTCGGGGTTCCAGGCGAGGATGTCGTAGCGGTGGTCCAGCAGCATGGCCGGCAGCGGCGAGAGGTCAGCGACCAGGCGGCCCAGCGACGGCGCCGCACCGGCGGCCGGCCCACCGGTGGTGCGGGGGCGGCGGTGTCCGGCCAGGTCGAACAGGTAGTCGCGTTCGCTCGGATCCAGGCACAGGGCCCGGGCCAGCGCCGCCAGCACCTCTGCCGAGGGCCGCAGCCCGCGGCCCTGCTCCAACCGGACCACGTAGTCGGTGCTGACCCCGGCCAGTTCGGCGACCTCCTCTCGGCGCAGCCCCGGCGTCCGCCGGGGCCGGCGGTGCGACGGCAGGCCCAGCCGGTCGGGGTCGAGGCCTTCGCGCCTGCTGCGCAGGAAGGCGGCCAACTCCTGGGCGGTGTCCATGGTTCGGGTCGTCATGACCGGTCCAACCGCCAGGGTGGGATCGGTCTTCCCAGGAAGTGCCGTCCCTTACCCCCGGGCCGCCGCCGTCACAGACTCGGTGTCGGCAACGGACTTCGAGCACAGGAGGACCTGATGGCACTGACCCTCGACGCCTACCGGCTGCTGGGCCGCTCGGGACTGCGGGTCTCACCGCTGGCCCTGGGTACGGCGACCTTCGGCACCGAGTGGGGCTGGGGCGCCGAACGGGCCGAGGCCCGCAAGCTGTTCGACCACTACGTCGGGCTCGGCGGCAACCTCCTGGACACCGCCGACACCTACACCGACGGCAGCTCCGAGCGCCTGCTGGGCGAGTTCGCCCGCCAGGAGCGCGAACGCCTGGTGCTGGCGACCAAGTACTCGACGCTGCGCCGCCCCGGCGACCCCAACTCCGGGGGCGGTCACCGCAAGGCCCTGTTCGGCTCGGTGGAGGGGAGCCTGCGGCGGCTGGCCACCGACTACATAGACCTGCTGTACCTGCACGTGTGGGACTTCCGGACGCCGGTCGAGGAGGTCCTGCGCGGCCTGGACGACCTGGTCCTGCAGGGCAAGGTGCTGTACGTGGCGATCTCCAACACCCCGGCCTGGCAGGTGTCCCGGATGCAGGCGATCGCCGACCTGCGCGGCTGGGCGCCACTGGTCGCGCTGCAGCTCGAGTACAGCCTGATCGAACGCACCGCGGAGCGCGACCTGATCCCGATGGCCCAGGAACTGGGCCTGGGCGTGGTCCCGTACTCGCCGCTGGGCGGCGGGGTGCTCAGCGGCAAGTACGGCCGCAACGACGTGACCGCGACGGGCGACGGCACCGGCGACGGCACCCGCAAGGGCCTCAACCTCGCCCTGGGCACGCTCACCGAACGCAACCTGGCCGTGGCCGAAGTCGCCCGGGACGTCGCCGCCGATCTGGGCCGCACCCCGGCCCAGATCGCGCTGGCCTGGACCCTGCGCAACCCGGGCGTGGCGACCACGCTGATCGGGGCCCGCACCCCCACCCAACTGGAGGAGAACCTGGGCGCCTTGGAGGTCGAGTTCACAGCCGCCCAGCTGGCCCGCCTGGACGCGGCCAGCGCGATCGAACTCGGCCAACCGCACGACCTGCTGGCGAGCGACCACATCCGCCAGGTGACCACGGGCGGCCTGCGGATCGAGACCCGCCGCTGACGGCCAGCCGTCAGCGGCGGAAACCGGGGCCTGGAGCCGCGGTCGGTTCACCGCCCGGGCGAGCCACGTCCGGAACGCTTCCGCCGTCGGACTCCGTCGAACCGTAGCCATGGATTCGCCGCATTTCTTATCTTCGAAGTTGGCGAGTGAGTGGCCCTGCTGGAGGCGCCTGTGCTCAAAAGACCACCACCCGCCTGGTCACCGAAGCCGGCGGCGCCTGGAGCCGATACGCCCCTGGCGACCATGAAAGGCACAGATGACTGACAATGCCGGAATGACCCGACCCAGAATCCGTGTCGCCGCATACGTAATCCGGCATCGCGCCGTCCCCGAAGTCCTGGTGTTCGACCACGTCGGTATGCCCGAGGCCGGCACCCAAGTCCCTGCCGGAGGAGTCAAATCAGGCGAAGACCCGGAAGAAGCGGTCCTACGAGAGGTCGCCGAGGAGTCCGGTTTACTGACAGCCGCGATGGTCCGGCAGATCGCCGTGGAGGACAAGCCCCATCCCGACACAGGGCAGGCCCGACGAACCACCTTCTTCTTCCTCGAGGCGTCAGCAGAAACCCCCGATGCGTGGGACCACTACGTCAACGGCGACGGTGACGACGCTGGCCTCACCTTCACCTGCCGATTCCTCCCCCTCCCCCTGAAGGAACCACTGGCCGACGATCAAGACGCATGGCTGGGCCACATCGATCCACGTTGGACCACCGGAACTGGCGACAGTCAGTAATCAGGAGCCGGCTCCGTCCGCTGAATACGCGACACTTCGACATGCGGGCTCACCAGTCCCGAGGCCGGTCCAGTAGGCACGTTGCGCCCATGGTCCCTTTCGGGTCTGATCGCGCAGTCGCCGCCCGCCGGGGCGGTACACGCGGCTACGCTCGGCCGTCATGACGACGAGCGGGGCTCGGGTCAAGATCGGCGCAGCAAAAGCGGCGTGGGACCAGGCATGCATGCTGCGCTCAGGAGACGTCCAGAGGGCGTGGCCCGACCTAGCCGAGCGCATCGCGACAGCCAGGGTCTTCTACGCACGGACGAACTCGTATGGGGACGGTATTCCTGATCGGCAGTGCGCTGCAACGGATCGGCGCTGGCAGTCCCGACGGCACACAGTTGGCCGAGCGGTTCACCAAGACGCTGATGGACAAGGTCGGCCAGTGGGCCAAGACCGAGATGGTGGAGCCAGCCGACCTGCCGATGGTGCGCGAGGTCGTGAAGACCGTATTCGATGAGCACGGCCCGGTTGCTTGCCGGGATCAGACCGGGCCGGTCCCCGACAGCGAGCCGCAGGCGATGACGTGCGCACTCGCGCTCATCGCCGACTCGTGGATCAGGTCGACGGACCAGGAGCGTTGTGAACACGGGCTGCTGACCACGCTGGGCGGCGCCGTCGACTGATCCGGCCGCGCCACTGATGGCGCTCTTTGAATTTCCCCACTAGCTGCTCGTGCTGTCTGCAGACCTGCTTACCTGTGTTCCTCACCGTGGCGGGTGCTGCTGGGCACCTGTACGGGGAGAAGTTGTGGGCGCTTGGCGGTGCGGCCGTCGCCGGTTGACCTGCCGCGCAGGCGCCTGCTGAGCCAGGGGCCGAGGAAGGCGGCGGCCCAGCGCAGTTCGGCGGCGGCGGCCTTCCATCCGGCGGGCGAGGGAGTTGCGAGAGGGGGCAGAGGGTGTGTCCAGGCGTCGTCGCTGCCGGGCAGGGCCAGGGTGTGGGCGATGGCGTCAGCGATCCGCTGGTGGCCGAGGGGGCTGGCGTGGAGCCGGTCCGGGCTCCACAGGCGGGGGTCGGTGACCACGGGGTGGTGGCTGGTCTCGGCGACGGCGACGCCGTGGCGACGGGCCGCGCGGCGGATGCGCTCGTTGAGGGCGGTGACACGGGAACTGAGCGGCCGGGCGAGCGGAGTGATGCGCGTGAGGTCAGGGAAGGTGAGGGTGGCGACGCGGGCTCCCTGAGCGGTGAGGGCGACGAACATCGCCTCCAGATGGCCCGCGACTTCGTCGGCGTCGAACTGCGGCCGCAGCAGGTCGTTGACCCCGGCGACCACGGTGGCTAGGTCGGGGCGCAGGACGAGCGCGGGGGCGAGCTGCTCGGTGTGGACGTGGCGGACGAGGCGGCCCCGTACGCCCAGATTGGCGTACTGCATACCAGGGTTGTGCTGAGCGAGGTGTTCGGCGAGCCGGTCGGCGAATCCGCGCAGCCCCATGGTGTCGTCGCCGTCGCCGAGGCCCTCAGTCTGGCTGTCGCCCAGGGCGACATAGCGCAGGTAGTGCGCGTCACTGCTGGGCATGGCCGCCTTCTCTCTCGCGCAAGATGGTGGCCGTGCGTTCGCACCAGTCGTGGTTGCCTTGCTCGAAGGCGAGGCCGCGCAGGCATGTGAGGTACGGGCCGATGCGCTCGCCGTGGCGCAGGAACTCCTCTTCGGTGCGGTCGCCCCGCATGGTGCGCAGGAGCTTGTCGAACAGGTCGGCCTTGGCCCGGGCGAAAGCTGCGCGTTCGGTGAGCTGTTCGACCAGCGTCCGGGTGTCGATGTGGTCGGCGGCCTGGACCTTGACGAGCAGGTCGTCGCGGATGAAGGAGGGCTTGGCGGCGGCGACTGCGAAGTGGTCCAGTTCGGCCAGACCGGCGTCGGTGACCTGGAAAAGGCGCTTGTTGGGCCGGGTGTCCTGGACCACTTCCCGGCCGGTGATCAGTCCGTCCTTCTCCAGCCGGGTCAGCTCGGCGTACACCTGCTGCGGCTGAGCGTGCCAGAAGTTCGCCACACCGAGATCGAACGCCTTGACCAGTTGGTATCCGCTCAGCTCTTCATCGAGCAGCGCCGCGAGAACAGCGTGCCGCAATGCCATCGGGTCACCTCCTTCTTGCGTCTGTCCATGGACACACCTCATGCTACTCATGTATCTGATTACTCATATCGATGAGTATGGAAGGGGAAGCCATGACTACAGCGGAACGCTTCCGCGCCGCCGTCGACAGCCGCGACCTCACAGCCCTGGAGGACCTGTTCACCGACGACATCCGCTTCTACAGCCCCGTGAAGTTCACCCCGTTCGAGGGCAGGCCCATGGTGCTGGGCCTCTTCGGGGTCTTGCTGCGCACCTTCGAGAACTTCCGCTACATCGGCCACTACGCCGGCACCGGGGAGACAAGCGCCGACGGCATCGCCTCCCCCTCGGCGGTCCTGCTCTTCCGGGCCGCCGTCAACGGCAAGCAGATCCACGGCATTGATCTGCTGCACTACGACGAGGACGGTCGGATCAAGGAGTTCACGGTCATGGTCCGGCCGCAGTCCGCCGTCCACGCCCTGGGCGAGGCGGTCCTCGCCGGGCTGATCGCTGACGGTCTGCTCCCGCAGTCCGCCAATCAGTAAGGAGGGCACCCCGGGCTCCCGAGAGCAGCCGTCCCTGCCGATCGTCCGCACGCAAGCAAGTGGGGAAGGTGAACGCCCCTACGGAATTCCAGAGAGCGCCAACACCACAGCAGTGCGGCCGAAGGAGAGCGTCCATGCGCGCCCCTACGAGGGCCACCCCACCGACCTGGCCGAACTCCACGGCCGCCGCGTCATCGTCTGCTCCGAAGTCATGTGCCGGGCCCCACTAGTTGAGGTCAAGGGCGGCGGACGCGCCCCGCCGGGCCCCCGTGCGCCCTCACCCACAGGAGTGCATACCCGTGCGCTTCGCCCCGAGCAGGGTAGCCTCCGGGCGACACGCCTCCAACTTCCCACCAGGAGCGCCCCGTTGAAGAACTTCCGCCGTATCGCTACCACCGCCGTCGTCGGCGCCGTCGTCGCGCTATCCGGCATTACACTCGCCGGCCCTGCACAGGCCGCCACCCCTTCCGGCGATCACCGCGCCCACGACACCTGCCACTGCCAACAGGGCGTCACCGACATCGCCTTCACCACCGTCGAGGGCACTGTCGTCACCGTCGCCGGCGTGGTCTGACCGCTCTGCTCCGGCTCACGGCCGCCCGCCGCCCGGAACCGAATCCCGGGCGGCGGGCCGTAGGCGTGGTACTCGAGGTGCTATCCGGCGCAGGTCGTCACGGGACGAAATGGTTCGTCCGCATCCGACCGCTCGCGTTGGCGGCCTTGGGGACAGCCTCAGCCCACGGAGACGCCTTTGGGCGCATCCGCGCGAAGTGCCCGTAGGGCGGCCCAACGCCCAAGCACGGCCGGGAGTTCACGGTGCCGCCGCCATCGCCGATCGGCACTGAGCCTGGCATGTGACAGGCCCGTGCCGGTACGGGGGGAGAACCGGCGCCGGCCTGTGGCCGCTGTGCCACGCTCCGGGGCATCGCCTGGTGATGTCAGGCTCCGTGTGTTGTCCGTGGCGCGATCCTTCGTGCCGAGCGGTGCCGTTGATAGAACCGTTGCGCCGTTTCGTTGACCTGGAACGTCCACAGCGCCAGCCCATCTGACTGCCGCTGCTTGGCCAGTGACATCAACCGATCGCCCAGCCCCCGCCCGCGCCATGATGGATCGGGGTAGAGCTGCTTCAACTGCCCGCCGTCGAGCACCAAGAGAGCCCCATCCCCGCCTCCTATCGTCCGACCCTCATGCTGCGACAGGCCGATCAGCGTGCCGCGCACGCGCCCAGGCCGCTGTCAGCTGAGATGGTGGGAAGCCCGCTGGTGAGCGGCCGGTGCTCACCGATGGTCGGCCGTTTGACCCAGGGATGGTTGGCCACTGCGGTCTCAACGAAGACACGTGCCCAGCTGTAGGCAGATATCACGGCTCAGGGCGTCCGGCCCCGCGAGGTGGAACACACCAGCCGCGTCGGACAGCGCGATCTCCCACAAAGCGGCGGCCAGGTCTTCGACATGCACCGGGCAGCGGATGGCGTCGGTGAACAAGAGCCCGTCGCGGGTGCCATGCGCCAAGGCGTGCACCATGCGCTCATGCTCGGATTGGCCGTCTCCGCCGATGATCAGCGAGGTGCGGGCCACGGCGCCGCCCGGCACCAGGAGCCGCACCGCCGTCTCGGCGGCGGCCTTCGCGGCGCCGTACGGGGTGAGCGGATCGGGCAGGCAGCTCTCGTCGTAGCGGACGCGCGCACCGGAGAAGACTGCGTCGCTGGAGACGTGCAGCAGGCGGCAGCCCTGCTCAACGGCGGCCAGCGCCACGCGGACCGCGCCGTCGGCGGTGACCGCCCAGTCGGACTGGCCGCTCGACGCGTTGACCACGACCGACGGTGCACCTCGGCAATCACCCTGGCGACACGCACAGGGTCCCGGACGTCGAGCGGATGCCAGGCGACACCCGAGGCCCTGCCGGGCCGGGAGGCGAACGTCGCGGGCGTCTTGTGCCCCGCCGCGGTGGCCTGCCGGATCAGTTCCGCGCCCAGGAAACCACTACCCCCGATGATGAGAACCGTCACGAACCGACACGGTAGCTGCGGTTCGTGCTCATCGCGGATCGGCCACTGGCCGACGTGGGCTGGAGTGGGCGGCGGAATGACGTCGCCGTGCGGGTGCGGCTCCGGCCGTACTGCGTTCCGCCGTCCTCGGCGACCGGGGCTTGTCTCGCGCTCCGTATGAGCGCGGGACAGCATGGGGCATTGTCAGGCCCGGTGGTGCTGTCTCGCGGCCTGGTGTCCTACGCCCCCCAACTCGCTTAGCTACCCGATCCGTACGGTCGCCTGCCAGCGCTTGCCGTCGGACGTGCGACTGCTGAGCTGGACCGTTCCGGGTGCGGTTGCCACGAAGACACCGGGCGTCACGCCGACGGGCGGGGTGAGCACGCCGCTGTTGGCCGGGGCGAGGAGCTGCGGGGCGGAGCTGGTGACGGGACTCCACCGTGCCGACATCTGGGTGCCGTTGGCGGTGAGGAAGACATCGAGCTGCCCACCGACGCGAAGGCAGTACGTCCCGGAGTCGGTCTCGGTGAGCGTGCCCGCGGAGTGCGGCAGTTGGGCGGGCGGCAGCGTGCGACAGGCCACGGGACTTTGGGCAACGGCCTCATGACCGCATCCGGACAGCAACGCGGTCAGCGCCGCCAGTCCACCCAACGCGCACGGCATACGCAGCTTCCCGCACTGCCTTCGTTCCGACTTCGTTCGCCGCACACCATCACCATCCTTGACTGTCGCCGCGGGACATATCCCGTATGGCCGTCGCTGCCCCTGCTCAAGCGAGGGACAGCGACGGCACTTCACCTGTGGTACGGAACGGGGCTCAGCCCTGGTTGCCCGAGCTGACGTAGTGGGTCACACAACCGCCCGCGCCGCCGCTGAAGTTGTTGCTCCACAGCGACTGGACTGCGAAGTTGGCGCCGTTCAACGCGACGATGGACGACGCACCCTGCCCACTGGAGACCCAGGCGCACTTGTCGCCGGTCTCGGACCCGGTCGAATCAACCCAACCGCTGCTGGGCGCCGGGTCGGTGAGGGTCTCGGCGTACTCGTGACCGCCGACGATGGTCACACCCTCGGTCGCCCCGTTGACCCCGCTGCTGCCGGTGGACACGAAGTTGGCACCGCACCCACTGCCCGCGTCGGGGACGTACGGCATGTTGGTGTACGGCAGGTCGGCGCCGTTCGACGCGGTGGTGTGGTCGTGCCAGGCGCAGTAACTCGTCTTGAAGCCCTGCGGGACGACGCCGTGTGGTGCGTCGACGATGATCTCGACGTTGTCGCCCGATACGCCGAAGTGGGAAGCCGCCTTGACCGCTTCGGCGGCGATCTGCGACGAACTGGGCTTGGACGGTGCCTGGATTGAGCTGTCCAGCCAGGTGCCCGCGACGGGGTTGGACGCCGGATGTCCGACGGCTGTGCCCGCACCGTTGCACTGGGTGGTTCCGACGGCGACGCCCTCGCAGTACTGGGTCTGGCTGTTGGACCAGGCGTCACCGCTGCCGTAGGTGTGCTGGAAGAACGACAGCTGCAGCTTGGCTTCACCTGATGGGTCGTTGGTCACCGTGGAGCCGGTGCCCCACTGGTTTCCCCAATAGACGATGTAGATCGTGGGATTGGTGACGACGGACCCACCGCCGTACGCGAGGTTGCCCCCGGACGCCGAGGCCTTTGCCACGGCGCGGGAATGCGGGGCCATGGGATGAGCGGCCTTTGCGGACGCGCCGGCGGGCGCGGCGAAGAGCAGGGCGGATGCCGCCAGCGAGGCGGCCGCGATGGTGGCGAGGCCGGCGCGGCGCGACAGCATGTCTCTGGTGCGGGGTGTGCTCAGCAACATGGTGTCCTTCTGTGAGGGTTGCCAACAGGGGGCGATCGGGTCCGTCCGTCGGTGACGGGCGGCCCCCACGGTCATCCGTCGAGGGCGCGAAACACGCCGGCATGTTGTGCACATGACATTGCATGTGGCGACGTGTGGCGCGAGCGGGGATGACTGTGGAATCCGTGCCTTGGGGTGGGGGGATGGCCGGACGATGTTGATGGTTGCTGATGGTGTGCCACCACGTGGAGTGGTGTGCGGCTGAGAACGTAGCGAGTTGTCAGCCGTCGGTCAATAGTTCAACAAAGAAGGGTGCCGTTCACGCGAACAACGGGCGAACTTGGTCCTGTTCGGCCACTTTGCCGGAACGACGATCGTCCGCGATCCGTCCGCCGCTCCGAGCGAGCAGGCAGGGGCCGTCGCGTGCGGTGTCTCACCTCTTTGGCCTGGGCGACGGTGCGGCGTACCAGGCTCCCCTCAACAGCCCGGCGCCCTGCGGACGGTCGACAAAGGTGCAAGCTCGTCGAGCGTTAGGCGTCAGGCGTAGGTGCTGTGGTGAGCAGGTCGTAGGCGGCGGGAACGAGTGGGGAGCGGGCGGTGTGGCGTCGGGTGGCCAGGGCGACGAGGGCGGTGCGGGTGGTGGGGCAGTAGCCGAGGAACATCTGCTGTCCGGTGGTGGCGCCGCTGTGAAACAGGACGGGGCCGTCGTCGGTGTTGTGCTGGAACCAGGTGAGGGTGTGGAACTCCCGCCGTCCTGGCCTCCCTCGGGCAAGCAGGGGTTTCTGAACGGCGTGCAGGGCGCGGCTGCTCGGTGTGTTGCCGGGGCGCAGGTGGGCCTCGAGGTAGGTGAGCAGATCGTCGGTGGTGGAGTGGATGCCGCCTGCCGCTGCCCACCCGCCGATGTCCCAGGGTGGGAGGGGGGCGCCGCTTCGTCGGTGCCCGGTGGCCTGGGGCAGGTCGGGGTGGGGCCCGAGGCTGGTCTGGTGCAGGCCGAGTGGGGCGAGGACGTGGCGCTCGAGCAGGTCGGCGAAGGGCGTGGCGGTGGCCCGTTGCAGTGCGCAGGCCAGGAGCGCGACGGCGAAGTTGGAGTACTTCCACCGACTGCCGGGAGTGGTGGCGGGTGTGCTGCGGGCGAAGGCGTTGACGAGTCGCTGCTGGCTGTAGCCGGCGTAGGGATTGACGTTCCAACGAGTGAGCGCGTGAGAGTAGAAATCGTGCGGCAGCCTGGGAAGCCCGGACGTGTGGGTGACCAAGTGCAACAGGGTGATCTGGTCCCGTTCCGGCCGCTGCGGTGCCGCGGGTAGGTCCAGCAGGGTGTGTACCCGGTCGTGGTAACTCACCCGGCCCTGCTGCACGAGGACAGCGAGAAGCAGCCCGCTGAACGTTTTGGAGACGGAACCGGCTTGGTACTGGGGCCCGGCGCCCGGTTGCCCGTCCGACGTGCCGGGCGAGCCTGGGTTGACTGTGTCAGGGCTTCGGTCGTTGCCTCCGGCGCACACGGTGCGGACTCCGTCGTGGGAGAACGCGAACACCACCTGTGGGGCGTTCAGGGCCTCGACCGCGGTGCGCAGTCGGTTGCGGAGGGCCTGGTCGCCGGGTGGGGGCAGTCGGGTTGTGGCGAGCTGGGTCATGACGCTGGGGTGAGTGCCGCCATGGCGCGGGAGGTGGCCAGGACAGCGGCGAACGCGGCGACCAAGGTGGGGTGGTAGTGGAGGTCGAACGTTTCCCAGCGGTCGTCGCCGAGTTCGGCGCCTGCGTGGTCTGGTACGAGTCCGTCGGATTGTTGGGCGTCTGCGAACCGCCGCCACACGTTCTCGTTCAGTTCCGGTGCGGGCAGGCACGCGTCGACGGCGAGGAGTTCGCCGAGAAGGTCCCAGTTGCCGATGTCGGCCCAGTCGTCCGTCCAGACCGGCAGCCAAACCGCCAGGTAGTCGGCGATATGCGGTGGAAGACGGTGGGGCTGCTCGCCCCAGTCGGTCAGGTGGTAGACGGTGTGCGTGATGTCGTAGCCGGTGTGCTTTCCGACCGTCCACGGTTCCGGTGTACGGCTGAGCCAGGTGGCGTCCAGGGCGTGGGCCAGGTCGGCGTCCTCGGGTGGTGTCGCCCCGGCGCGGGTCTGCGTCCGCCGGATGCCGAGGTGGCGCACCGTGTGCGCGTCCACGGGCCAGCTGCGCAGCGCGGTGGTGATGGCCAGGGTGCTCTCCAGAGCCGGGCAGCGGTGGCCGAGCTCCTTGAACGGTGCGTAGGTCTCCATCGGGACCGCTGAGAGCGGTTCCTCGGTCTGCATGCGGGCCAGGACCTGCCCGCCGTCGAGTAGGTCCCGCCAGGCGAAGTCCAGAAGCTGGCGGGTGCGTTGGGCCTGCCGGGAGCCGGCTACTCCCTCACGGAAGATGACCTTTCCGATGATGGCCAGCTCCCCGATGGGCTTGAGGCGTTCTTTCGCCTCGTGGGCGGAGGTGCGCGGCCCGCGGTGCGGGCGGAAGCCCTCACGGTTGTCGTACAGCCAGTCGAGGGCCTTGACGCCTACCTCGTGCATGAGAGCGGTGTCGGTCATACGGTGCTCCCGCTGTTCGCTGGTACCGCCGTGGTGTGGGTGGCGAGCCGGGCGACGGCGAGTGAGGCGGCGAAGGCCGCCACGAGGGTGGAGTGGTATCGCAACCGGAAGTAGTCCCCGGCCATGGCGGAGGCGTCCCCCACTTCGGGCAACGCACCTGACGGCTCTTGCGCCAGGGCCAGTGCCTGCCAGGCTTCCTCCAGTGTCGGGGCCTGGGGCAGGCTCGCCGCGACCGCGAGCAGTTCGCCCGCAAGGTCCCACTGCTCTTCTTCCAGGCAGCAGTCCAGCCAGGCGGGCAACCACCGGTCAAGATAGGCACTCACGTCGCCGGGCAGTCGGCCCGGAGCCTCGCCCCACCCGGTGACGTGGAAGACGTAGTGGGTCAGCGCGTAGCCGCTGCGGACCTCGAAGGCCCATGGCTCGGGCCTGCCGCCCAGCCAGGTGCGGCCCATCGCCGACTCGACGACGTCCGGGCGCGGCGCGATGCCCAGCACACGTTGCGCCTCATGCACCGCGAGTACCCGGGTGGGCTCCAGTTCCAAGGCAGTCCAGGCGCGGGTCGCCGACAGCGTGCGCGCAAGGGCCTCGAACTCCGGGTGGCGCAAACCGCCTTGGGCGAACACCGCGTAAATCTCCAGCGGATGGGTGACCATCGGGTGCGCCCGCAGCACATCGAACAGCACCTGCCCCTCACGGCACTCGCGCCAGGCGAAGTCCAGCAGCCCGCTCGCGAAGTCATAGGACGGGCTCCCCGGTGGGCTGGCCCGCCGGACCGACAGAGCGATCCGCGCCAGTTCGCCCAGCGGCTTCAACGTGGTGTGGTGGTCGGCGGCCCCGACCACATCGGTCGGCAGGCGGAAGAACTGAAGGTGCTGATAGAGCCAGCTGAGCGAGCGGGAACCCACTTGGTGGAGCAGGCCCGGGTGCGCTGTCACGTCCGGCCCGCCCGGCCCGCCAGGCGGGCGGCAGCCAGATGGAGCGCGACACGAGCGTCGCCTTCGGACCTGTGTGCGACCCAGGCGAGGCCGGCGTCCAGCCCTAGTGAGTCCGGGACGCCCGACATCCCGGCCAGCCACCTTCCGGTACCGGCCGCCTGCAGCCAGTCCTGCCGACGCACGGCCCGCACGAAGCCCCGCGCCAGATCGACCGGCCGGGCGGCGAATGCCGTGGACAGCCCGCAGGGCGCGCCGGGATCGGCCAATGCCGCCAGTTGCGCGGCCCGGTGGCAGAGTTCCTGCCAAGGCAGCGCCGAAACCCACCCGGCGTCAGGCTCACCGATACCGGCCACCGCCGGGGCCAGCGGCCCACCAGCGGCGGCCCGCTCAAGCGCGCGGTGCAGGGCCCAATGGCTCCAAGCGACCACCGGGGTGGCGGAAGGGCCGGGCGGAAACGCCCGGGCCGACTCGCCGGCCAAGGCGAGGTCGGCCGGACACGGCGACTGGCCGGCCAGCAAGCAGGGAGCCAGTACATCCGCCCCCAACACCCGTACAGCGGCCACCGCAACCGGGTCCCGTGGGGCCGTCATCACCGAACCGGACAGATCGAAGTGGTCGCCTCCGCCGCTCAGGGCAGAGGCGACCACCCTCGCGTAATGCTGGACAACATCCGCAAGGCGGGCACCAGCGTCGGTCTGCTGCGCGGCCATTCCCGACCGTCAGCCCTTCTTCGGCTTCGGCGTGGGCGGGGACAGGAGAGCCGCTCCCAAAAGCAGGCCCAACGCCGCGCATTCGACCGAGTTACGGAAGCTGGCCTCCGGCTCCGCCGCGTCCAGCAGGGCCTCGACCTGGCCCGCCAGTTCAGCCTCGACGATCTGCGTGTCGGTTGCGTTCATAGGATCATCCCCTTCATGGGAGGAGAACGTTCGCTGCCGCTTCCCAGAAGAGTCCATGTTGCTGCGTGCCGCACATCAGCACCGCCGAACAGGTGACATCGCCCCGGGCCGGCTCCTACCTGATGCGAGGGACAAGGCATGCGGCGTAGCGACCTTCGACACCTACTACGTCAAGGGCACCGACGAGCGGCAGCGCCTTGCAGCCTGCCCGCCGGGTGACCAGGTACCGGCCTGCGGGTCGCGCCTTCACTGGGTGGCCGACGCCGTCGCACGGTGCGCGAGCGCGGTGACGACGCCGCCAGCGGTCTGCCTCACCCCGCCCCGAAGATGCGATCACAACAAAGGGGCGGTGCGATGGTCGTGATCAGCAAGGAGGTGGTCGTCGTGGCAGTGGTGTGGGGCGGCGTCTTGTCATTCGGTCTGGTCACCTTGCCCGTCCAGGCCCTCACCGCGGTCGAGAGCCACACGATGCGCTTCCACCAGTTGCAGCGCGGCACCGGTGACCGGGTGCGCAACAAGCGGGTCAATGAGCGCACCGGGGAAGAAGTGCCCCTCTCGGAGATCGTCAAGGGGTACGACACCGGCGTGGACTACGTGGTCGTGGAGCCAGAGGAACTGGACGACATTGCCCCGGGCCGGTCGAAAAGCCTGACGATCACCGGGTTCGTGGATTTGGACCAAGTGAACCCGATCTACTTCGACTCCACCTACTACCTGGCCCCCCGCGGCGAGGAGTACGCACGCGTCTACGTGCTGCTCCGCGAAGCGATGGCACAGTCAGGCAAAGCCGGGATCGCCACCGTCGTGATGCACAACAAGGAGTACCTCGTCGCGGTCAAGGCCAAAGACGACGTCCTGGTCATGCACACCATGCACTGGGCCGACGAAGTACGCGACCCCTACCGGCAGATCCCCACGCTCCCCCTCCCCGAGGCGCCGCTGACGACCGAGGAGTTGGAAGGAGCGGTGCACCTGGTTGAAGCGATGAGCCACGAGTGGAACCCGGAGCAGTATCGCGATCACTACGCCGACCGCGTCCGCGAACTGGTCGAGGCCAAGCACAGCGGCGGAACGCTACAGGCCAAGGCAGAAGCGCCACCGACGCCGACGACCCCCGAAGTCGCCGACCTCACCGCTGCCCTGCAGGCCAGCGTGCGACGGGCCGAAGAACGCGCGACCGATGACCGCAAACCAGCCGCCGCGCGACCGTCCGACGAGGTCGCGGCCAAGCGCCGCTCTGGCCGCAGGGCAGAGCTGGAACAGCTGACCAAGGCCGAGCTGTACTCCCACGCCACAGCGGCCGGCATCCCCGGTCGATCCACGATGAGCCGCGACGAGCTCATCAACGCGCTGACCACCGCCCGGCGGCACCGCCGCCGGGCGTCGTGAGTGAACCACAGTCGCGGACCGGCGCGACGGCGTCGAGGTCCCAGGCCATCTCGCCGACGACGGTTCGGCGTGTCCCGCGCCGTTCAACGGTGCATCGGACCAGCAGCAGGCCGGAGTGGAACACAGTGTGGGCGCAGGCGTCATGACTGTCTTCGAAGAATGCTCCAGTAGCCGACCTCATCGCGGGCAGCGACGTTCGCTATGACATGGGCATCACCGACCCCCACCCGGCGGTCGGCCGCTTTGCGCCAGAGCTGGAGTTTGTCACCCGAACGGAGAAGGCCCGGCTCGCCGAACTGGCCGGGAACGCCCGGCCGACGGCTGATCGATGACCGAGGAGCAGTCGCTGGCCGACCTGCGGACAGCCCTACGACGCTGGTTCATGACCTGAGCATCGACCGTCCGCGTCAGCCGCCGCGTCAAGGTCCGGCGACGCGGACGCGGGCACGACCGAGGGAAACTCTCAACAGGACCGCCGACGGATCGGGTACCGCCGCAACTCCACCGGTCGCGGGAGCCTGGGTCCAGGATCAAAGACCGAGCGCAGGCACGACTTGGGACCGAGGTGCCCGGGACCCGGCGCTTCCTATGCTCCGGAACGACAAGCCATCGACATCCGCCGACTGGAAGGTTTTCCATGCCGCCTTCGAAGCGACCTTCGCCGGTTGAGGGACTGGAACTGCCGATCTGCCGTGTCTGCGGGCTGCAGTACGCGGCGCCGCGCGAGGACTGCCCGGTCTGCCTGGACGAGCGCCAGTACGTCGGCTGGGACGGCCAGCAGTGGACCAGCCTTGCCGAGCTGCACGGCGACGGCCACCGTGGCCGGTTGCAGGAGGAGGGACCGGGGGTGGTCGGGATCGGCGCCGAGCCCTCGGTGGGGATCGGCCAGCGCGCGCTGCTGGTCCGCTCCCCGGCCGGCAACGTGCTGTGGGACTGCCTGGGCTACCTCGACGACGACCTTGCCGCCGAGGTCGAGCAGTTGGGCGGGGTCAGCGCGGTCGCCGTCAGCCATCCACACTTCTACGGCGTGATGACCGAGTGGGGCCGCGCCTTCGACGCTCCGGTGTACGTGCACGCCGCGGACCGCGCGTGGGTCCCCCGGCCGGATCCGGAAGTCGAGCACTGGTCGGGCGACACCCATCAGATCGCGCCTGGCCTGACGCTGATCAACGCGGGGACGCACTTCGCTGGCGGCACCGTGCTGCACTGGGCCGACGACCCGGACGGGCGCGGTGCGCTGTTCAGCGGTGACATCTTCATGGTGGTGGCGGACCGCCGGTGGGTCAGCTTCATGTACAGCATCCCCAACTTCATCCCGGAACGGCCGCGCACCATCCGCAATGCGCTCGCGCTGGTCGAGCCCTTCGAGTTCGCGCGCATCTACGGGGCGTTTTGGGGGCGCGTGGTCACCGACGGCGGATCGGCGACTGTACGCCGCTCCGCGGAGCGCTACCTGCGCTTCGCCCTGGACGACGAAGACCCGCGCTGATCCAGGCCCTCAGGCTCGCCGAGGAGGGCGGCTGTCTTGTCGTAGACGATGCGGGCGAGGGCGTCGTCGTGGGCGAGTGGGAAGGGGTGTCCGGCTGGGACCGGCTGAAGAAGCCGCCGCTGGGCTGCGGGGCCGGCGAGGTGGTGGCGAGCCAGACGGGGGTTTGCACGCCTTCGTCGGCGGTGATGGCGAAGGGGCGGAAGAGACTCGACCTGCTCACCACACCCGGCAACTGCACGCCCCGGAACTCCACATCACCCGGGGCGTGCGACCACGACTCCTCAACCTCCTGGAAATCAGCATCACCTGACTGTCCAGAGCGATCCCGACACACGCCACTCGGTCCAGTGACGTGCGCAGGCCCCGGCTGGCACTGTGTCGTGCTGCATGGCGTCCGCGACCGCGTCGCGCGCCTCGTCCCTGCAGCGCCACCTGCGACATCCGAGGTCGACCCGGCCGCCCTGCGGAGTGGTGGCGACCGCGGGCTGACGCCCCGCCGGGACCGCGTTCGCCTGGTTCGACCACACCTGAGCTCCGGCCCGGTCCGCGGTCATTCCGCGAGCCGACGTGACTCCTTCAGCTCGCGGGAGACCACCCAGGCGTCCGCGACGGGGCCGACATGGCCCAGCTTGTCGGGGTTGACGACCAGGCGGATCGTCTGGATCTGCCGGTCGAGCACGTCGAGCCCCAGGGTGTGCAGGACCTTGCCGTCGCGGTCGCGGAAGATCGCACCAGGCCGACCGTTGATGGCGTGGGGCTCGGTGGTGATGCCGATGCGGGCCATCGCCGGGAAGACAGCGGCCAGCAGCCGGGCCACCTTCTCGGCGCCGATGATGGCCCTGGCCAGCTGCGGGGCCTTGCCGCCGGCGTCGCCAACCATGGAGACGTCGGCGGCGAGCAGCTGCTGCAGGCCGTCGACGTCGCCCTCGCGCAGCGCGTCGAAGAACCTGCCCGCGAGCTCCTCGCGCTCCTTGCGGTCGGCTTCGAAGCGCGGCCGGCCCGCGCTCATGTGCCGGCGGGCCCGCACCGCGAGTTGGCGGCACGCGTCCTCCGATCGCCCGACCGCCGAGGCGACCTCGGGGAAGCCGAAGTCGAACACCTCGCGCAGCACGAAGACCGCGCGCTCCAGCGGACTGAGTCGCTCCAGCAGCAGCAGGGCCGCCGTCGACACCGAGTCGGCCAGCTCGGCTGAGCGCGCCGGGTCCTCGTAGGGATCGGCGAGCAGCGGCTCCGGGAACCACGGCCCGACGTACTCCTCCCGCCGGACGCGCGCCGAGCGCAGCACGTCGATCGAGATCCGGGTGACCACGGCCGACAGGAAGGACTTGGTCGACCTGGGCTGCGTCGGGTCGGCCTCGAAGCGCAGCCAGGTCTCCTGAACCGCGTCCTCGGCCTCACTGACGCTGCCCAGGATCCGGTAGGCGATCGAGAACAACAGCGGTCGCAGTTCTGCGAACTCCTCGACCCTGCCCACAACCTGCCCCTTCTGTATGGTGATCATTCGGCCCGACGACCGGTCAGCGTACGTCCCGCCGGCCGGTCGACTACGGATGTCCGCGACTTCGCAGTTGCTTCGGTGATTCCGCGCCTCCGTGCTTCAGTGCCACTTCCCGGGCTGGTAGTCGCCCCCGGGCTGCCGGGTGATGATGTTCATCCGGGTCGCCAGGTTCATGAAGCCGACCAGCAGCACCAAGGCGGCAAGCTGCTGCTGGTCGTAGTGCTTGGCGGCGTTCGCCCACACCTCGTCGCTGACGCCGTGGGCCGCGTCCGCGAGCCGGGTTCCCTCCTCTGCCAGCTCCAGCGCAGCCCGCTCGGCGTCGGTGAAGACCGTGGCTTCCGGCCACGCCGCCACCAGACCCAGCCGCACCGGATCCTCGCCGACGGCGAGGGCCTCCTTGGTGTGCATGTCGAGGCAGGCAGCACAGCCGTTGATCTGGCTCACCCGCACCGACACAAGCTCCTGCGTGGTGATCGGCAGCGTCGTGTCCCTGAGCGCCTTGCCCGCCGACATCAGGTACTTGAGGGCCTTGCTGGTGCTCGGCTCGGCCATGAAGTCCAGTCGCGCGTCCATGGTGTGTCCTCCGTGCTCGTGAGTGGATACACACCCGAGACGAGGCAGCCCGCCGCCCTGTGACATGGCTGAAATGTGACCTGTATCACTAGGGCGACCGGGCCTTTTCACGGCGGACGCCACTCAAACATGACTACCGGCTGCCCCGGACGCTGTCGTCTCAGCGCGCCTGCCAGGTGCGGCGCTTTCATGACCGTCCTGTCGCGAAATCACTGCGCGATGTCGAGGAGTTCCTGCGCCGCGCTGGCCTCAACCAGGACGAGAAACCCTGCACAGCCGAGAGCTGATCGAATGGTGGGGCGGTGGCCCCGACGTGTCGCACTAGCTAGACCGTTGCCAGGTCGAACTGCTCCCATGTGCCTATCGACGTGCGGTTCGCGATGAGGGGGCCCGCGCCGCCGTTCTCCGCTGTCACGTACTTTCCGTTCGCGGAGGCGAGCAGGCTGACCGTGCCGTTGGAGTTGTGCACCAGATGGAAGGTCTCCCAGGCGCCGATGGAGGTGCGGTTGGAGATCAGCGCTGAGGCGCCCGCGTTGTCCGCACTGACGATGCGGCCGTTGGCGCGGGAGCGCAGGGCGATGGTGCCGTTGCCCAGGTCGAGTTGGTCGAACCGCTCCCACAGGCCGGCCGCGTCGCGGTTGGCGATCAGCGGCTGGGCTCCGGCGCTTGCCGCCGTGACGAACTTACTGTTGCCCCGCGCGCGTAGGGTGACCGTGGCGGTGTCCGAGGTGCCGGCGGAGATGCCGGCGGCAGTCGGCTGGGTGGGACGAGTGGGGGTCACGGCAAGGTCGCCCTTGAGCATGCGGCCGCCGTCGCCGGTCAGGCGCAGGTAGTAGTCCGCGGAGCAGGCCGTGCCGTCCTCGTCGAGGGCGAGCAGTCCCGAGTCCGTGGGTACCCAGTCCTTCGACTCGGCGGTCTTGGCGATCTGGTTCCCCTCGTTGTACTCGTCGTACATGGAGATGTAGATGCCCTGCACTCCGGCTCGGACCATGTTGTAGAACTGCCGCCACATGAAGTCGCCGTGGGCGCGCTGGCGGGCGGAGACGTCGCCGGGCAGCATGCACGGCTGGTAGTCGATGCCGTGGGCGGCGCAGTCCTGGAGGTCGGGAACGGTGGCCTGGTTGTAGAAGTTGTCCGCGTCCGAGACGGTGCCGATCCGGCCCACCATCCACGGCGAGAGCATGTTGAAGGCGTGATAGACGTCGGCGAAGCCGGAGCGCGAGTCGCTGTTGCCGGTGCGCCACCAGGTCGGCACGCCCCCGACCACGTAACAGCCGTGGCTCTTGAACCAGTTGACGACGTCCAGGCAGGCGCTCGCGCTGAACGGGTGGTTGCTGTCGTTGAATCCGAAGCCCCAGATGCACACGACTGGTTTGCCGTTCTGGTGCGCGTACGCCGAACTCCGCGTGTGCGCGGACATCTTGTTCGTCCAGTCGGTCTTGATCTCCGACTGCATGGCGGTCCAGCCGCTGACGTCGTACATGATGTAGAACTTCCGGCCGTACGCCTCGGCGGCGCTGCGCACCTTCCGGGCCATGGCGTCCCGCGTCGGGCCCTCGCTGCCGGTGGGGTTGAAGCGCTGGAGCGCGGCGGTGTCGATGCCGTACTGCTGCATCCACAGGAAGTGGGTGTCCACGGTCTGCTGGTCGTACGAGGAGAACAGGGACGCCGTGCGGCCGTTACCGAGGTGCCTGAACGCCGTCGGGTACGTCTGCGCGTAGTCGCGGACGTCGGGCCAGGCCTTGATGCCGTTGTTGGAGGGAGAAGGGGTCTGGGCGCTGTTGGGGGCCCAGTGCCACCAGGCGTTGATCGGCGCGGCGTCGCCCTTGCAGGCGAACCAACCCTGGTAGCCCACGGTGATCTTGCCGACCACGTCGCCGGGGCCGCTGGCGGTGGCGCTCGCGGTGGCCGCCGAGGCGGCCCGCGCTATTCCGAACGCGCCAAGGGCGGCGGCCGCGGTACCACCGGCCGTCGCGCCGAGCACTCTGCGGCGCGTCCAGGTCGGTGTGCGGTGGGACTTCGGCATGACGGGCCTCCGTGGGGGGCGGCCGCGCCGGGCGTGAGCCCGGGCGGGGCGAATGGAAGCGAAGAGGAAGTAATTTCAGGGCGTGAGTTAAGTGGTGGGAGTGACCGGCCGTCAAGTCGCTTACGGTTCATGAGGCGCCGTTCCCCCGACGCCCCGACCTCGTCGTCACAACCGTCAGCCGACGGTTCCCGCGGTGTTCACGATCTCGCCTCCGACGGCGAAGCCAGGCACCAAGAGCCAAGAGGACACAGGCCCCGTCGCCCGGCTTTTCGCCTTTGATGCGGCATCACTTGTCGATCGAGTACACGAAGCGGGCCGTCACCGGGCGCGAAAGTCGATGGTGCACCCCTCGTGCCCCGCGCGACGGGGTGCCGACCCCTTCCCAATGGCGTGTACGGCAGGCGTGCGCCATAGCGGCATACACCTGCCGGACGATTTCCCGCCCACGCCCGCGCGGCCGTCCCCGGCGGCAACCTCTCGGCCTACATCGACGCGCTGCGGGGCCCAGCAGTTGCGCGACGCGGCACCTGCGGTGCGGGCCTGGCGCGCGCGGGCCGCGCGCGACGCCGACGCCGAGGAGCTCGCCGACATCTTTGGTGAGGACGTCGCGTGACCCTCGCCCTCGCCCGAGGCCAGGTCTGGCGTCCAGCTGGCTACCAAGGCCCGGGCCGCGGTCATCGTTGAGTCGGACGCTGCCCTGGACGCCCTGCCCGGCACCGCGGTGTGCATGATGATCGACTAGATTCAAGGGGCCCCGGATACCGTCGTCACCATCCCCATAGCCCACCCCGTGCGCGGAGCCGCCGTCGCCACCGACCTCACCGATCTGACCGACAAGCGCCTGATGGCCGACGAGTTCCTCGGCACCGTCGACGCGGGGACCATGGACCGCATCTCCGCCGCCCTGCGCGTCACCTTGGACCTCACCTGACGGCACCGACTGGGTAAGGCAACAACAGCGCGCCGGTCTTCGGCGCGGCCGGCCGCAAGCGTGGCGTTCCCCGCCGCCGGCGAGCGCGGCGGGGACGCTACGAACACTGCCGATAGGCAGTCAATGCATCAGCTCATGGGCGCAGGGTGGAGGTGTACTGGCTCCTGCTGTCGCCGAGGTAGTTGTTGTCGTAGGTGCCCTTCGAGGTGAGCAGCCAGTATCCGCTCACCATCGGCTCGAAGTGCCACGTGCCCGTGTAAGCGGTCTTGCTGAAGGTGACTTGCAGGTAGACGTGGCCGACCTTGCCTGAGGCGACCTTCACCGTGGGCGAGTAGCCGGGAAGGTTGAGACCGATCAGTCCGTTCGACTCGTAGTGGCTGGCCTTCTCCCAGCGGTGGTGAACCGGATCCCACCACTTGGCGGAGATGCCCTGCATCTGCTTGAAGCCCGGAGCGGCGAAGTTCCACAAGGACAGCGCAAAGCCGGTCGGCGCCAAGACGTCCCGGGACTTCTGCGTGTAGGACATGGTGAGGCGGATTGTGGCACCCCGGTGCAGGGACTTCGGGATGCCGCTCGCCCACTGCTCCAACGTCCCGATCTGCTGAGGCGCGGACACGTGCGTGTCGGACGGGTCCGCAGACGCTGTGCCTGCGCCGATTGACACCAACCCCAGTGCCGCGGCGGCTGCAACTGCGACGGCGCGTATACGTGTTCCCATGCGGTCCCCTCCCAATGATCCGTCAGCCGCGCATCTTACGCACTGGTCCGCGGTCTCTGGCTAAGACGGCCCTCCTAGCCCTGCCAGTCGCCTACCTGACCAGCGCGATCCCGGGCCGCACCGCGGTCCCCCTCGTCGCCCACCTGCGCACCGGAGCATTGGAACCAGTGCTGACCGCCGCCCCCTTCGGCGCCCACGCCGCCCGCACCGGTGTCGGTTCGCATCGATATTTCCCGGACCTGTGATCACTAAGTGCTGCCCGAACCCGACGACGACGTCCGCGCGAGGCAGCGGCAGGGCTAGGCCCCGCTAGGAGGCATTGCGGCCAGCTCGCGTCCGCAATTTGCGGGACGTGTGGTCCGAGATCCGAATGCGTCGGTGACGCTGGAAAACTTGGCGCACCATCGACGGTCGAGCATTGCCCCCCGATGTGTCAGTTGATCTCCCCCGCGTGTGCCCGGATGGCATTCGTGTGGCCCGTCGGAAGCGACGCGTTGATCCTTTTATGCCCAGTACAAGCATTTCACGCCAACTATGGCTAGTTATAGGAGACTTGGGAGTATACGGCCAGCCGATAGCGCATCGTATTCGTAGAGCATCTTGCTGTAATCACCGCTGGTGAGAGGAGCAACTGCATGCCATCGTTCCAGACCGGTTCAGTCCCGCACGGCTTCACCATGGACGAAACCAGCGAGCGCATCCACTACAAGGACGCCATGGCCATCCCCGTCCCGCCGCCCAACCACAGCGGTTTCGGCTGGAAGAGGATCTGGTTCTCCCTCGGCGCGGACCACGCGGACGTCCGCATCAAAGTCGCCGTTCACAACGGCACCAGCTGGACCACCACCAACTACGACGTCCTCGCAGTCAGACCAAGGGTCGGCTTCGAGGTCGCCGCAGGCACCACCAAGCTGAGCATCGGGCGGGTGAAGAAGACAGCGACCGACACCAACGACAACTCTCCCTTCAGCTGGCTGCTCGAATCCCAGGCATAGGCGCACCACAACAGCACTGTTTCAGGGGGGAATTCATGCCGGACAATCAGGCGAGCGAAGTGATCCGCGGCGGGAGCCCGGACTCCGCAGTCGACCGGGTGGCCGACTTCTACGGCGCCTACATCGACGCCGTCTCCGACGGCACCGACGATCTGTCCGACCAACTTCGCGCCCACTACCTCACGGAAGATTTCCGCCAGCGTCTGGCCGCCTGGGAGGAGGCCAACCACGCCGACGGCGTCCTGCGCGCCCAGGACGTGCCCACCCACTGGGAAGTGCGCTACCACGACTCCGGTGCCGGGCACCTGTTCACCACCGTCACCCTCACCTGGGGCACCGGCCCAGACGCCGGACACACCCAACTGGCCGTGCAGAGCGACCTGAGCACCAAACTCATCTCGGACATCGAAGACGCCCCATCCGGGCCCTGACGCGGGATCGGAGCAACTGAGACGGGGTGCGCTGCCGAGCCGAGCAGTGCACCCCGTCTCGATTCATCGGCGACCGCGGCGATGTGCCGCCACCAGGGCCGCAGGATGGCCCGTCGCGTCGGGACTGCTCAGTGGCGCTGGCGGCGGCGTCGGGGCCGGTTGCGGGCACAGCGCTTGAAGTCGCCGATGCGGTAGAGGCGTTCGGCGCCCCTCTTGGCGACGCCGGTCTTCTCGACTGTGAACTTGAACGGTGCGCCGGGGGTGGAGCCCGGCAGGCGCTTGGCGACATCGGCGAGGACCTGGTCGACCCATGTTCGTAGCAGCCTGGCCGGGCTCGGCAGGTGAAGCGGCACGTGGCCCGGCCTCGGCCACGCGGACAGACGTCGCCGGGTGACGGTAGTGATTTCGGTAGGGGGTGCCGTGGCAACCGCAGACCGGACCACGGAGAGCTTGCTCATCGTGGTGATCCGGTACGCAACGCCGCCCGGAATGCGCACCAACTCACCACGCGCACCGCCCCGAACGAACCTGGTGCACCTCACCAAACGCCCCAGGCGCGGTGCGCATGCGCACGTCGGCGGCCTGCCGTTCCTCATCGTGGTCCCCCCGTGCTCCATCAGCGACGCCCCGCCCGCACCGAGCAGAACGGGGCGTTTGACCGGAGGCTGGGTGAGCGGGGGGGACGGCCGTGGCTGGGTCCGCTGACCTCAACCGTCTACAGCGGGCCGTTGCTTGCCTGGATGGACAGCGTCATCCGTGTGCGCCGCGGCGCTAGCGGACCACCCGGGTACGTCAACAACCCGTGGTGGGTCCGGCAGGAGCACCAGCCCGCGACCATGGCCACCCTCTGCGCGTCCTGGCCAAGGAGCGCAACTCGCCCGGTTCGGACACCACGTGGCGCTCGGTGGCGTCGGCCGAACGGCGTGCGCTGATCCCCAGCTGGATCAACGACACCGAAGAGCAGCTGCCCCAGCTGCGCGGCGCCCCGTACAGCAAGACCGCCGATGCCGCGCGGCCGTTGCTGGGCAACCTCGGCCATGCCGCCACGCTGATCGACCAGGCCCTGCGGAGAACGCAGTAGCGGCCCACAGGCCAGCGTGGGGCTGGCGGACCTGGCGCACTGGGCCCGCCTGCCTGCTGATGCCCTGGCCGAGGCACTCGTGGCAAGGCCTTCGGCGCCCCACGTCTTTGCGCGGCCATCGCCGACCGGATCACTTCCGGTGCACGCTGATCCAGACCGGCACCGAGTCCTACCGCTTCGAGGCCACCCAGGAAACCGCTTTTCCGGCCTCGAAACAGCCACCCCGCCCCGCATCGAACAGCCCTCGCAGCCCCACGGCCTGAACCACACCTACAGCGCCCGATGGGGCCCACAGGTTCGTCTCCCCCTCCTATGGTGAGGGTGAGGTACTGCCTTACCGGGGGTGGGTGGCCAGCATGACGAACACGGATGAACGTGCGACGCGGGTCCGCGAGGTGCGCCGCCGACTTACGCAGGAGGGGCCGCCGCGGACGCGAGACCAAGAGGGAGACTTCGAGACCGTCACGGTGCCCGAGCAGCACTGCGACCAGCTGCGCGATCTGATGGTCTCCGAGGGGGCCGAGAAGGTTGTCGAGGTCGGTCTCGCCTACGCCAGCTCTGCGCTCGCCATCGGTGAGGCACTGGCAATCGTCAACCGTCCGCTCCCCCGGCACGTCATCATCGACCCGTTTCAAGAACGCGAGTACTCCAACGCCGGCTGGGATCTGCTGTGCTCTGCGGGGCTGGACTCTATCGCCACGCTCATGCTCACTCCTTCGTCGATCGCGCTCCCGCAGCTCCTCACCGAAGGCTTCGTCGCCGACGCGGCATTCGTGGATGGCAGTCACCGGTTCCACGAAGTCTTCGTGGATCTCTACTTCTTGCGCAAGATCGTCCGACCCGGTGGCCTGATCGTCATCGACGACGACTGGTGGCCGTCTGTGCACACGGCCGCGCAGTACTACGAGCGGAACCTGGGATGGACGGTGATACCCGACGCCTTCTCCGACGAGACGATCGGCGTCGGACCTCACGGCAAACAACGGGCCCGGTGCAAGGCCTATCGCTTGCCTGACCCCTCGTTCGAGCCTTCTTTCGAGAACTTCCGCGCGTTTTGACCCCAACCGAGGACAGCACGTGCCGGAACAAGTCGACCCCGGCCCCGGGCACAACAATGTGCCGCGGAACTAACCCCCTGTGCGTGGCTGACCGGGGGCGGGCCCCTGCCCGCGTCTTGTCAGGAAGGCAGCCAGGGGTCAGCAGCCACAAGCTATCGACACCCCACCGGCGGCATCACCGAACACTCCGCCCGGCTGGAGGGTCAGGCGATCAGTGGCTCCCAATCTCACCGAAACGGCGCCCATTCTCACCGAAAACCGCGAAGCACGGTCGAGTACATCCACGTCACGAACGGTCTAACCCTGGTGCCGACTGCCACCGAAGACGTGGTGCCCATACGGCCGCCTAAATCAGCCAGAGCCTTGCGAGCCGATGCGTGGAGCTAGTAAGGACCGCCGTCACGGCACTCGGGAGAGTCACGGTGCCGCTGCTGATGACCGCCGACAGCCCAGAGGGCTTTGCTGCGGCCAGATCCACAGCGGACGTGACGGAGACGCGCCGCTTGCCGGTCTTTCCATCCTGGAGTCCACGCAGGCAACGCCTGGCAAGGGCAGAATTCAGGCACCCGGCTCTGAACGCCCAACTGGTCATCTACGGCGCTCGGTCACAGGTGGTTCGGGCGGGTCCCCCGTTGCACGCCTTCAGCTGTCGGTCCGGTGCAGCTTGAGGATACGGCCCGTGATGGGGTTGGGGATGGCCCGCAGGTAGGCGAGCGCCACCTCGGCGGCTGGGACCGGCACGAACCCGGGGAAGTAGGGAAGGTTGAGCGTTTCTCAGCAAGATTGAGTGGCTTGGGTCACTGGCGTTCGTGGCCGATGGAGTCAGGCGCCTGAAGAAGGCGCGCGGGTCTGCGCAGCAGCCACTGCCTGAACGTCCGACGCGGGGGCCGCACCACCACCTTGCCGTGGGCCTTCTGGCCGACCAGTTCCACACGCAATGTGGTTGGTACGTCTGCGGGCGTCGGCATGCGGCGGTGTCTGAGCTTGCAGTGGACCAGGGTCAGGCCGTCGACATCGACCTCAACGCCCGGCTTCGTGACCAGCGTCAGGCTCTTCCCCACCATGGCCACGTCGATCCGCAGGGGGTCCTGCGTGATCACGGCCTCGGTGAGGTCGAGCGTCACATCACACCAGCTCACCGCGAGCTCCAGCCGCCGCGGCAGCACCCAGCGGCCCGTCCGCTCGACCGCTCCGCTGAACACCTGCTCGATCCGGACGACGTCCTTGACCTCTACCGCAGTACTGTCCGCGGCGGTCGGCACGGTCGGCAAGTCGGCGGTGAGCACGGCCAGTTCGCTCAGAGTCCGCGCCGACAGGGCAGCTTCCAGGCGCTCGTCCAGCTCGTCCGCGGTCAGCAGGCCGTCCCCCGCCGCGATTCGCAGCACGTCCACCACCCGGTCCCGGTCCGCATGAGAGGCTCGCAGCTCGGGCGACGAGCCTGGGCCAGAGTGCTTCCCGGTGGGCGAAATCTCTCCCGACATACTTCCGTCCCGGTCCTGTCGAAGGTCTCCGCGCGACACAGGCAGCGGCACGAGTAGAAGACTAACGCTATATCGCGATACAGATCCCTGCAGGGTCTCATCACGAAGAGGCCACGGGCAGCGTCGACTCCACGGCATGCGGTATCCATCATGCCGAGGCCTGGTCGCGGCAACAACCGCAACCCCTGGGCGAGTTCACATCATTGTCGCATGGAGTGTGGTGATAGTGGCGGTTGAGGAGGTGCCGCGGTGGCCACGCTCGCCTCGGTCCTTGGGCTGACTGTGCAGCAGATCGTGCTCGGAGCCCCGATTACTTCCCCGAAAGTCATCCGGTACATGCGCAGCTACCTCCGCCCCGCCGCTCCTCCGCACTGTGCCGCTGTCCTGCTGTCCGCAAGGCCGCAGTCCCATTGTCTTCGCAGCGACGGAAACGTCCCGAGACGTTCCTGATGCGTCCACCGAAGCGGTACCGCCGTCCCGTAGGCCAGGTCATCATCGTCTCACCCGCGGAGCGCGGACAGCAGCCTCAATGGGTCTGTCTCGGAGGCCGTGGACGTTCCAAGACGCTCACAGCCCCCGATCTGTTAGCCGCATTCCCTAATTACCGGCGATCAAGGCGCCCGTTTGTCTCGGGACAGTGCCCAACGTCGAAATCGCCAACTGATCAGGCCCCCGACCAGAGCGGAAACTACGATCGCTCCGGTATTCGCAGGTGTCATACCGCTCTGGAGCTACGGCCGGAGTGGGCTCTGGCTGGGAGGTCACAGCGCGGCGGCGCGCCTACGCACCAGGAGGTTTTGCGTCCCCAGGCTGAGCGCCAGGTACGAGTAAAGCGACGCGGTTCCCAGCAGTCCGGCCCCGGCCGCGTGGTCAATCCACAGCGCCAGCCCGATGTGCACACCAACCGAGGCGTGCCACAGTCCGGTCGTCGCCACCGTCCCCTTGCGCAGCACCTCGCTCTGGGGCCCACGCCAGATCTGTACGGTCCGGGCCCTGGCCATGCCGAACGATGCCGCGACGGCCAGGCTTGCCACCAGCAGGACGATGGGCAGCGTGGTCAGCGGGGTGGTACTTGACGACTGAGGAGATACCGAAGGCGATCCCGGCGGCGCCAAGGACACCGAGGACCATAGGAGCGATCAGCGAGGCGTTACGCCGTACAGGACGGGTGCGCAGTGCTGTCGCACCACCAGGTCAACGACTACCACGGCTATGACGAGGGCAGCCCCGCCGTTCGTGTTCTGCATGGCAACTCCCCCGTTATAGCTCTGCTGCTACGCGGCAGCATCCGCACTGATCATTATGCTGGGATGTCCACGGCACCGTGAGGGCCGGATGGTGGTTGGCACGTCTACCCGCTCTCGTGGACGAAGCCACGCTGACGGCCGATCTACTCCGCAGACTCCTGCCCTCGACCGGCATGAGAACCCGAGAGCCTGTCACACCAGCCCTTTGGTGGCTTCAATGGTCTCGGCTTTGGGCCGCGGTGCACGTGATGGTGGGCGCCGTGCTGGTGCCTTGGGCGCACCGGGTGTGAAGGGAAAAGAGGGCGGCGGGTGGAGAGCGGTGGTGAGTTGCCCGCTGGTGAGTTGGGACGCCGCATCGAGGTCGGCCAGGGCTGCTTCGAGAGACTCGGTGATTTCGCGTTCGGCGGCGTCGCCCAAGCGGATCCCGCGTTTCCCGCGAGGGCCTTGGCTTGGCGGGTCAGCGTGGAGACGATTTTGCGGCGCTGTTCGAAGACTTCTCGCATACGGTCTCGGGACAGTTCGGCGTAGGCCTGGCGGAGTTCGGCGCCCACGTCGCGCAGGGCGGCGAGTTCGTCGGGGTGCTCGCGGCTGAGTTGGTGCAAGGCCCGCGCGGCGTGAGTGGACTTCATCAACCCGCTCAACAAAGGTCAGTAGAACCCGACAACCGGGTTACACCACTGGCTTGACAACCCTGCAGTGGCGCGGGGATGCGTCCGATCAGGGAGGAGTGACGACAGCGGTACGTGAAGGGCGATGGGCAGGAATGCGATGGCTCGTGGTGGAGGGCGCACGCCATGAGGTGTTCCGGTCCTTGGGGCAGTGGGTACGCACGGATGTCCAGGCCATGCTGGCCGAGTCCGCGGTGGACCTCGACGTCTTGCGCCGATGGGCGGACACGGTGGAGGGCAAGGCGTGCTTCGGACCCGTGCTGGCGGCCACCGAGCGCGATTACGGCACCCAGCTTGCCGAACTGGCGGCTCTTGCCGAGGGCGCGGGCGTCCCGGTCGAAGACCTACTGCTGACCAGTCTGCGCGGTGACTTCGGCACAGCGGCCAGGATGGGATGCAGCGACCTTGCGTGGCGGCGTGAGACAACGGTTGTGGCGCACAACGAGGACGCAGATCCCCTTCTGGACGGCCGTCTGATGCTGCTGACCTTGCTGGTCGAGGGCGAGGCCGCCGTCACAGCCCTGTGGTACCCGGGAACTCTGCCGGTCAATGCGTTTGTTGTCACCGGCCAGGGCTTGGCCTGGGGAATCAACCACATTCCCGCCGTCCATCCGTACCCAGGGGGTGCAGGGCGGCACTTCGTCGCCCGCGCACTACAGCAGGCCGCAGGGTTGGATGAGGCAGTGGCGCATCTGCAGACGCACCCCAGTGCCGGAGGGTTCACCTACACCATCGCAGAGCGCGCCAGTGGCCGAGCCACGGTGGTGGAAGCCGTGGCCGGACAGATCGCGATCGTCGAAGCTACCCCCGACAATCCGCTGCACTGGCATACCAACCATCTGCGCCACATCCCGGAGCCACCTGACCTGCCGCCTGCCGGCCCGGAAGCCACCGAGCTCCGAGACCGGTACGCCGAGAGTGTCGCTCGTGGCCGGGCCTTGTCCGGCCTCACGCCGGGGCCGACCGAGCCGTCGAGGACCTGGTTCCTCCAGGCCCTGACCTCAGCGCCCCTGCCACACGGTGTGTACCGCGTCGCCGCAGGCCCGGACCCACTGATGACCCTTTGCACCGCCATCGCCGACATGAACAGCGATACGATCACCATCCGCAGCAGCACCGGACAGACCGTCACCTGCTCCCTCACCAGCTTCACCCACGGCGTGCCCGCTATCTCCTGACCACGCTTGCTCTACCGTCACTACGTGGTGCTACCCGACCTCGTGAATCGAACAGACCCCGACGTGGGTGCTCCCGAAGTGGTGAACATCTGCTGTCCGTTCTCGGGCTCTGGTCCACTTCGTGTGGTCGCGTACAGGGTGACTGTTGATCTTCGCCTCATGGGGGTTGTAGTGGTCGTAGGCGGTCGGTGCGCGCATGACTGGCTGGCCGCGATCCCCTCATCAGGCCCCTCGGAATTGATCATCTAGGCTGGCGCGGTGACTGATGAGCAGGAGCGGGTGCAGCCGTCGGGAGTGTGGGCCACGGCGGTGGGGGTGGCCAGGGTTCGGGCGCTGGAGACCGAGCGGGAGAACGCGCTGTTCCGCGACCCACTGGCACAGGCTTTCGCCGCCGCTGGCGGCCTGTGGCCCTCCTCGCCGCCGCTGCCCGATGACGAGGCCGCGCGACGCCGCCGGCTGGCCGTGTCGTTCTCCATCGTCATCAGGACGAAGTTCCTCGACGACCTGTTGCAGCAGGCCTCCGCGTCCGGGATCCGGCAGGTCGTACTGCTCGGCGCCGGCATGGACAGCAGGGCGTTCCGGATGAGCTGGCCCGAGGGCACCCGGCTGTTCGAGGTCGACACCGCCGCGCCACTGGACTTCAAGGCTTCGGTGCTGCGCCAGGAGCGGGCCGTCGCACGCTGCGAGCGGATCACCGTCGCGGTGGATCTGCGTGAGGACTGGCCAGGCGCGCTGGCCGCCGCAGGGCACAACCCGGCCGTGCCGACCGCGTGGATCGCCGAAGGACTACTGATTTATCTGCCCGAGGACGCGGTGGAGCTACTGCTGGCCCGGATCAGCGCGCAGTCGGCGCCAGGCAGTCGGATGGGGCTGACATTGGGTTCGCGCGGCGTGATCGAGCGCTTCGGCGCGAACGCCGCGCCGGGATCGGCGGCGTCCATGTGGGTCTCGGAGATGCCCGACGACCCGGTGGGTTGGCTGGCCGGGCACGGCTGGGAGGCCGACAGCCACACCCTGCGCGAGTGCGCTGCCGCCTACGGCCGCCCGATCAGCACCCCGCCGCAGCGCGAGGAGCGGCCCGGCGGACTGATCTCGGCGATCCGCCGGTAGAGCGCCTTCCGGTTCCCTAAAAGATCGACCCCAAGGGGGCCTGATGAGTGGACCCAGGTTCATGCGCGGCCAGCCAGTCATGCGCGCACTGACCGCCTACGACCACTAAAGTTCAGAACGCGCTGTGCCGCACTATCCAACGCAGGCCCGCCACTTGAAGCGGGGCTGCATGTGCGTCGTGCTCATCACGGCTGACGAGTGGTCCCAGCCGGAGGTCAGAGACGCGCTGATGCGACGCTTGGCCGTCCGAGTGCCAACCGCGTCCACTGCCAGAAGTCGATATCACTCACCGTGATGAATTCTGGCAGGTGATAACACTGATCGTCTTGTCTCAACTCTCCCGATCCGCAACGCTTCTTCAGCGCACCGGGCCGGTGAGCCCGGTATCCACCGTGAATCGGAAGGTTGGCCTGAGTGAAGAGTTTTCTTGGCAAGGGAGCAGTGCTGGTCACGCTGCTCACGGCACTGGCGGGTCAGCTCGGCGGGGGCGTGGCCTCGGCCGCCGGGCCTGCGGCCAGCACCCGGACTGCTGCCGGAAGCGGGAGTGGAGGCGGTGACAGGGTTCCCGTCGCGCTCAAGTTGGCCAGGGTCCAAGCCGATCGGGCCACGCTGAACGTCGTGACCCTCCAGGTGGAGAACCTGAACGCCGAGGTCACCGATGCCGAAACCGGCCAGCCCCTCGCGGGCAAGGAGGTCAAGTTCTACCTAGGTGATGGCAAGTTGCTGGGTACCGCCTTCACCAACAGCCAGGGCACTGCGAGCCGCAATGCCTACTTGGACGTCGGCCTGTCGACCGTGCACAGCCTTGCTGGCGGTGGCTACTACGCCGACCTGCTCGGAGACGGAACCTACCGCCCCGCCCAGGGGCACGGCACCCTTACCGTGGGAACCTCCGCCTGATCCGATCGACCACGAAGGGGACTGGCGCGGCAGGGGATGGCGCGAGGCGTGCGCACTTAGGAGTCCTTGCGAAATGATCTTCGCGGGTCATAAGCCCATGTCCTGGTCGGCGGGTGGCTGCCCTTTCAGCGGATCTCTGGGCTTCCCGCGACGGCGAGTGATCCCAGAATCCGGGTCTGCTCGTGCTCCTCGACGTGCGTCACCGTGCCCGGGGATTGCGCCGCAGCCAGTTGATCGGATCGCCAAAGCGTTCCCGCACCTGCGCGCCCTGGACATCCCTGGCGCTCTCGTCGAGTTGCCCGAGTTGCGGCAACTCGCCGCCGACGCAGGGGGGTTCGGGCCGTGGTGGGAGCTGGCGGCAGGCCTGGATGCGCTGCCGCGCGGGTACGTCATGCACCCGTGCGGCGTGATCCTGTCTGACGCCACTCTGCTCGACCGGCTCCCGGCCCAGCCCACACCGGGCGACTACCCGATGGTGCAGGCAGACAAGGACGACGTGGAGGAACTCGGCCTGCTCAAGCTCGACGTGCTCGGAGTGCGCATGCATTCCGCCATGGCCCCCGCCATCACCAAGATCCGCCGTACCACCGGCCGCCAACTCGACCTCGACAGCCCCGATCACCTCGACGTCGCCGACCCCGATACCTTCGACCTCATCCGCCGCCACGTGCCGGGGTGCTTCCAGATCGAGTCGCCCGGCCGCCAGGACTTCATCGGACGGCTGCAACCTCGCCACATGCAAGACGTCATCGCCGACATCAGCCTCTTCCGCCCCGGCCCGGTCAAAGGCGGCATGCCCGCCCACTTCATCGCCGCCCGCCACGGCATTACTTGGATAGCCCGCTTCACCCTGGTTCGCCGTCAAAGGCCGGTCGAGGCATACGGACGCAAGGCGGGCGTAATCTCAAGACCTTCATCGACATTCTAGGGCGTGTCCGGCGGGCCGCCCTCGAGTCGTCGACCGGACTCGGCCCGTTGGCTGTCTTCATTGGCCTGCTTGGACAGCATATTGATTGGTGAACTGGAAGGTACGCGTACGCATGAAAACGGCGTCGACCGACTCGCCCTACACATCCTCATCGGGTGCTGTGATCCCGAGGTCGACACGCATCACGTGGCGCATTCTCCACAGGGAGTCCCAAAGCCCGTTCATCCTCGCCCGGGCGGCTTCCACGTTCTCTCCCTGCTCAGCCGTGCCACTGTCGAGCCGGATCAGCAGGCCGTAAAGATCGCCGAGGTAGCGGTTCGCCGTGCTGGCCGCCGCCATCACCGTATCGGGCAGCATCATCTGGGCCTCAGCGTGCCGCAGGCGGTGATCCCGGCGCGCCCGATCCAGCTCTGACCTCAGCTCCTCGGTCACCTCGTCCCTTTCCAGGGCGTGGAGGACGTTCGTGATCACGTTGATGAAGTCACGCGTACCGGCGTTGAGGGCTGCGTAGCAGGTACGCCGCGCCTCAAGCTGGGCCTAGCGGGTGGCGTACTCGCGTTCGTCTGCTTGGAGACGTCTTGCGTGCTCCAGCTCGCGATCCCTGGCGCGGTTGGCGCTGCGCTGTGTGAGCAGGGCGGAAGCGAGCGTGCCGCCAATACCCAGAACAGCAACCACAATCTGGCTGATTGAACTAACCATGCCCCGGCTCCGATCGCCTCGCCGGGACGGTACCAGCTGCAGCCCTTTGCCCTGAGCGGGCGATTCGGCGACCACAAAGGAGGGCGGTGGGGCGCCGCTTGCCGTGCTTGTGGGCGTCGGCGGCGTCCAAAAGCACGGCATCGCGAAGGGCGGGGACAACTAGGCCACCGGTCCCCGCCCCTCGCTTGTGTCTCCCTGCCTCAGGGAGAGTCTCGTTACGGGCGCACAGTGTCCTTGCCCTTTTCCTTCGCGGCGCGGGCTTCGCCCTTGATCTTCTCGGCCTCGCCCTTGGCGGCCATCGTCTCGTTGCCGACAGCCTTGCCCATGGCCTTCTTGACCGCGCCCGCGGCCTGCTCGGCCTTAGCCTTGGCCTTCTGCTCGGCACTCATATCCCGCGCCTCCTTGCCGTTCGGTCCAGCGTGTGACACCACACCGCCTCACCGCCCATCGGGCTAAACAAACCTCTCGTACGCCAGGAATGATCGCCCAAGGTAGGGGCAGTTGGCGTGGTGGAGGTGCATGACAATGGGTCCCTTGCTTTTGGTTCTCCTGCTCGCCCTGATTCTCTTCGGCGCCGGCTTCGCGTTGAAGGTCCTTTGGTGGGTCGCGGTCGCGGTCCTGGTCATCTGGCTGCTCGGGTTCCTGGTTCGAACAGGCGAAGGTGCTGGCCGGTCTCGCTGGTACCGATGGTGACCTGACACCAGCCCACCTGTGACAGGCCGGGTGGACACCCTCGCAAAGATGGTGTCCACCCGGCCTCTTTGGCAAGTTTGGGCGACCCCTCCGCTTCCGTGCGTTGCAGCCGCGTCGCGGGGTATGCGGCAATTGATGGCGGGGTGGGTAAGGCTCTCCCCTGCGAGGGACCCGCCGCCTCCTTGTGCCCGCCTCGCCATTCTTACCCGACGGCGGCCCCGACGACCCTTGAACCGCAGCGCCTGCACGCCGCCCCCGCCATAAGGCACGCCAGCCATACGCGAACTTCCGGGAGCCTCGTAATCGCTACACGATCTGCGGCGGCGTCACCCCCTTACGCGGTTAACTCGGCGACCTCGCAGTGCGCTTGCTTCCGCCGCGCCCGCTGCTTTGCGGCCCAACCGCCGTGCATGCCAGGGCCAGACCAGGACAGGGTCGGTGGGCCCACCGACGCGTGCCATGCCGGTAAAAACGATGATGTGCTCCGCCATACCCGAGGATTGGGCGGCGGACTCCTGCGTCGCTCCGGAGCGGATGCGAACACGGTAGGTCTCCGTGACGAAGGTGTCAGCCTCGAATCGCTCGATGAGGACGGCTTCGACGGCGTGGCCAGAGATCTTGCAGGAGCCGCGAGATCGTGCAGAGCGGTACTCGGAGGCACTACCAGGCGGCCGTCACTCTCGCCTCACTCATCATGTGGGTGTGATCTTCGACGTCGGTCCCTATCCGACCAGGCGGCGGCGCCAGTCCAGGGGGGTGAGCTTGATGGCCCGGTCGGGGTCATGGTCCCACTCGGCGTGGAGGCCGGCTGCTTCGAGGGCGGCCACGACCTCGTGGCCGATGGCTGCGGTGGTCTCGGAGGAGCCGTCGAAGCCGCCATAAAAGAGCATCAGTCCGTGGCCGGCTGCGGCGGAGTCCGTGCACTGGGCGTGGAAGTAGACGAAGCCGCGGGCGTCGGGCCCACCTTCGCCGCCGATCTCAGACTGTCCACAGCTGCGGCAGCAGGTAAAGTTCTCGCGGGCGGTGATACCGGCCTCCTGCAGGGCAGTGAACGCGCGAGCGAGCCGCTCAGGGTCGGTCTCGCCCCTCCACTTGGCCTGCTCCGCGACTCGCTCCAGCCACATCCGGTCGGCCAACGCCTCAGCCTGCTCTCGCGAGACCGGCCGACGTCCCTCGGTGACCAGGTACTCCTCAGCGAACTCGGCCAGTTCGGCGCGGGAGACATAGCCGCCGACCAGCACCTCTCGGACGCGCTTCTCCAACTCCTCGAGATCCTCGCCGTCGAGGTCGAGCTGCGGCACCTCGCGGGTGGGGCCCATGTCCACCAGCGACCAAGCCAGACCAGCGTCCCAACCGGCCTCCTGGCGGGTCCAGCCGGTAATCGCCGCAATCACGACCTCGGGCCCGTCGACCGTCGCCTGGAAGTGCCGGGCAGCAGCACCGTCGCGGTGCTCCAGCGTGTAGTCACCACCGGCCGTGTGCCAGACCTGGGCGAAGACGTCAGGCACGTCGGGTATCCGCTGGACTACGAGGAACCGGTCACCGTCACCGCCGATCCGCCGGACCAGCCCTGCCAACTCCTCGGCGGACACACGGACGTGCCGCTCCCAGTTCTCCGTCTTCACCACGATCTCGAGCACGCGCAAACTCTGACACGCCCTGAAAAGGGCAGTCCTGGCACGTCAGTGCTCACGGTGGTGGGGTCACCGGTTCGTCCCGGCGGCCAGGAAGCCGCGCAGATGTGCCAGGAGTGCCTCCGGGCGCTCCTCCGGGATGAAGTGGCCGCATTCGGGGATCTCGGCACCGGTGACGTCATTCGCGTACGCGCGCCCGGCTCCAGTGTCGGCAGGCGGGCCGGCAGGCCCGCGGAACCCCACAGCGCCAGCCCTGGCATGGTGAGTCGGAGGCCTTCGGTGGCATCGACGTCGTCGAGCGGAGCGCGACGTCCACTTCCACGGCACAGCCAAGTACGAGGGCTATCCCACCGCCCCCACCAGCATCGAAGCAATCGGCACCACCGTGGACCAGGCACTGACCCGCCAGAAGACCGCATCCAAGGAGGGGCGCCGTTGATGAGCGACGAACGAAGTGACGTGTAGCTGAGCGTGATGCTCACGCCGTGCCGCGTTTCACCGGGCACAGGTCACCTGATCGACGTGATCCAGTCGTCGACGGTGACGACGTCGGCCTGCACGGGGAAGACCTTCTCGGTGAGCACCTGGTGCACCTCGGCGTCGGCGTCGATGCAGCCGTCTGCCAGTACGGTGAGGCGGAAGTCCAGGTCGGCGGCTTGACGCAGGGTGGACAGCACGGCTCCGCTGGTGGCGATACCGGTGAGGACCAGCCCGTCGATCTCGCGGGCACGCAGGAGCAGGCCGAGGTCGCTGCCCACGAAGGCGCTGACACGCGTCCTGGTCACGACGAGATCGACGGACCGGGGAGCGATGTCCGGATGGATCTCGGCGCCCGAGTCCTCGTCGGTGAACCCGACACTGCCGCCGAGCCCACGGAGCATCTTGTTGCGCGCGCTGGCCTCAGGGTGCCCGGGGCGGAATCGGACGATCACGTAGATCACCAGCATGTCCGCGGCGCGAGCCGCGTCGATCGCACCGCGCAGGCGTGCCAGATATCCGGCATCCGCGCCGATGCGCTCCACGATGCCCCGCTGGACGTCCATCACGAGGAGGGCGTTCTGCGCCATTCTTTCCGTCCTCTCATCGCGTCGGCCGGTCCGGTTTCTTGACCGGCCTTCTGATAGCGGCCCCGCGCCGCCGAGGTGCACGCCGTGCGGCGAACATGCCCTGACCAAGCCCGCTCAGCACCGGATGAGTGTGGAAACACGAGCACGGACGGCGGCGGGCAGTGAGGTGGTGGCCGCCATCGAGGCCCGACTCATCACGTCGGCCTGCCGGGCAGGTAGGAGGCGAGGTTGGCAAGCACGTCCTGCGGATCGGTCGAGACCCCGTGGGCGGCCAGGTAGCCGTCCGGACGGATGAGGAGGGGCGTGTCCAGCCCGTCGACGAACTGGACGCTCAAAGGACCGATTCGGCCGGTCTCGGCCGGTCCGGTGGAGGAGGCGGGCAGGGCCAGGGTCCAGTCGAGACCTGTGGCCGGGACGAGCGTAGGGGAGACGCGTTGCCCGATGTGATAGGTACCGTCGGCCGGTTCAGGCGCGTAGCTGATGTCGAGCTGGGACAACCGCCTGGCCAGCCAGTCGGTGATGCCGGGTGCCTTGGCGGCTGCGGCGGTGATGTCGTTGCGCAGTCGGCACAGTTCCGGATCGCGCAGGGTGGCGAGTCCGGTCATCTGGCTGGTGAAGGCGACCAGGCTTACAGCGACGGGATGGCGCTCGGCGTGGTAGGTGTCCAGGAGACTCTCAGGGGCCAGCCCGGTGAGCACGGCATGGAGCTTCCAGGCCAGGTTGCCGGCGTCCTGGATGCCGGTGTTCATGCCCTGGCCTCCGGCTGGGCTGTGGGTGTGCGCAGCGTCTCCCAGGAGGAAGACTGGGCCGTCCGAGAGCTTCTCGGCCACGCGTTCCTGCACGTGGTACGTGGATGCTGTGATGACCTCGACGACCCTCGGACCGCCTTCCCGCAGGCCGCGAGTGGCCAGTAGCGTCTCGGTCTCTTCCGCAGTGGGCGCCTTCGAACCGGGAGGAACGGACGCAACCACCCGGTGCTGGCCCCCGGCCAGCGGTGACGTCAGCAGCATTCCCTCGGAAGAGAAGAAGAACGTGGTGTCCTCAAGCAGCGCGGAAGCTGCACCCGGCTCGAGGCGGACGTCCGCCAATGCGAACAACTGCTCTCGTGCCGTGCCGGGGAAGTCGATCCCTGCCGTGGAGCGCACCCTGCTGTGAACGCCGTCGGCTCCGACCAAGTAGCGGGCGTACACGGCACGCACCGATCCGTCGGGCGCGGCGACGGCAGCGGTCACGCCGGGAAAGTCGGGGCTGAAGGTGATGAGCTTGTGGCGGCGGTGGACCATGCTGCCCAGCTCGGTCAGGCGGCGATTGAGATGTTCCTCAGTCGTCTGCTGGGAGACCAGCAGCATCATCGGGAACGGGGAGTCCAGGTTGTCGTAGGACGCGCGAAGCAGAGTGCGCGGGCCGTCGTTGACACTGAAGTGACGGCCTCGAACTCCTGCGGCGACCAGACGATCGGCAATGCCAACGCGGTCGAGGTACTCCAGAGCGCGGGGTTGAACGAAGGCGGCCTTGGCGCCGGGCTGGACCGCATCGGTACGTTCGATGAGTACGTGGTCCACGCCGAGCTGGGTAAGGCTGGCGGCGAGTGTGAGCCCGGCGGGCCCGGCACCAACGATCAGGACATCGGTCTGCGTGGCCAGTGCGGCCGTGGAAGAAGAGGCCATGACGTTCGGCGTCCTTCGTTGGTCTGGCAGTTCGCCGAGCCACTCGACAGGCGCCCGGTCCCCTCCGTGACAGTCTTGGGTGAAACGCCCTGGGCTGATCGCTCACCCTGGCTGGGCGCAACAGGAGAACCACCCGTATGGCCAGCAGCGATGTAGCCCGCCGTGCGCCCAGCCCATGTCTCCATCGCACGCCCGAGGCCTGAGAACCCTCGATGAAATCGACCCGGCGAACACCACGCTCAGCTACAAGTTTCTTCGTTCGCCCCTCGTTAAAGGCGCCCAAGGATCAGCAGCGAACTTCATCAAAGCCGCTTAGTGGTCGGCCCTGTAATCCTTCGGGGGTTGGCTGTGGAGCCTGTGTTGTGTGTGATGCGGGGTCAGATGCTGGGGTCGGTGAGGTAGAGGCAGCAGCCGAGTCGAGGGTGTTCGGGGGTGCCGGCGAAGCCGCGAGGTAGAGGCGGAGCCCCAGGTACTGGCGGATCCGCCGTAGCGCGGACGCGTCTGTTCGCCGTCATTCAGTCGGGTGTTTGACAGCGACCCCAGTCGTTCAGGCTCCCTTGTCAGCGAGCCTGGTCGCTCTTCGGCCCGATGTCTTTGGTCCTGGTCGGAGTTCCGTCCGGGGCGAACGAGTGGTGGAAGGTGAAGGCGTGCGGCGTGGCGCCGTGGTCGTGGAGGTGTTCCAGCCTGGAAACGCCGTCCTGCCAGGTGGGTATCACGCCGTCGGAGACCCACCAGAACACGTAACTCGGGTGTCCTGCCCTCTCGAACCAGTCGTACCGCCTGTTCAGCGCCTCGCGGTGCAGACCGGTGTAGACGGCGTCGAAGGCGGGGCGCAGGTCGGCCCAGAGTGAGAGGGTCGCGGCCAGGGCGGTGGTCTCCACCGTACGACCCTTGCCGTACCAGGTCGGTACGGCGAACTCTCCCCATGCACCCCAGTCCAAGTCGAAGTGGGTGCCCCGGTCGCCGTCTGCCGCTTCAGCATGTGCGAGGTATCCGGGGTGCTGGCTGATCTTCCGGTAGATGGCCTCGCCGCTGTCGTGGAATTCGCGCGTGAGAGGCGCGGAATCGGCGAGAGACGACTTCAGGACGCCGAATGTGTACAGAGCAAGATGGGGCATACGTCTCTCCCTGGTTGGGGGTGCCTGCTGTGGACCCGGTTCGGTGGCTTACGCATGGGGGCGAGGATTTGTGGGGCATGACCAACTCATCCCGTCGCGGGTAGCTCACCCTGAAGGAACTCCTGTGCGACCGTGGGCGATCGCCGAAGACCAGGTGAAGGTAGCTGCCTTTGCGGGCCATGTCGAAGTTGCGTTTTCCCTGTCCAAGTGGCCTCTTGCAACGGTCATTACGGGGGCTGGGGCGGTGACGGGCGGGGCAGGCCGCGGGGTACCAGTGATCCCCTTCGGCCGATCGGTTCGCCCGCCATGCCCGTCCGCGCCCACTGTCCGATAGCCCCGAGTGCCGCCGAACGCGTGCGGTTGAAGAAGATGGCCTACGGCCACAAGACCGAGCATCGGCTGCGGGTGCGTGTACAAGCGGTGCTGCACGCCGCGCATGGACGCTCCAACGGATTCATCGCCCGGGAGAAGGGGCTGCATTTGGACACCGTGCGCCGCAGGCCTGGCCGGTTCTTCCACGCGGGCCTGCCGGGCTCAAAGACCGTCAACGCTTACATCCGCACCTGGCAGGGCGAACAGCTGGGCGATGACGAGTTCGTGATCAGCGCGGACGAGAAGACCTCCATCCAGGCCCTGTGCCGCTGCCACCCCACCCTCGCCTGCCGGCAAGGCCAGGGCGACGCGCGTCAATCACACTACGGACGCGGCGGTGCCCTGGCCTACCTCGCCGCCTACGACGTCCACGCCGCAATGGCGTTCGGCCGCACCCCCACTGACAACGCGCGCTCTGCGGCATGGCTCTCACCGTCACCACGCCAGTGCCGGTTGGTTTTGTCGAGCAGTAGTGGGCTCTGGCGCAGATGTTGGGGAGCGGTCGCGGGGCGACACCGCCGTGTTCGATTGCGGGGGCTCAGCTCTGTGTGAGACCGCGTACGCTCCCAGGAAAGCTTTTGCGCATGCCGCCGTCCGGATTTTGAGGGGGCGCGGTGACCCACCTCGATGAGATGGCGGCTGTCCGACCGTTGACACTGGCTTGGGTGAGCCGGCACCTGGAGGTCGGCGAACGGATCGTCAGAGCCGACACGTTGCACGGCGGCATCACTGCAGAAATGCGGAGGCTGACCATCGCCACGCGGGATGGAAGCACCCGTGACCTGGTGCTGCGGACCTTCGTCGACCCGTTCTATGTGGAGCACGCCGAAGACTGGCTTAGCAGGGAGGCTGGCGCCCTGACGCTGCTCGCGGGGACCGGCGTGCCGGCTCCTGGACTGGTCGCAGTTGATCCGACCGCCGCACATTGCGAGTATCCGTCGCTCCTGATGACACATCTGGCGGGCCGGACGGTCCTCGACGACGAGGGACTGGAGACGCGCGTTCCCCTGATGGCTCGTCAACTCGTTGCGATCCACGCATTGCGACCCGCCCAGCGGCCCCGGGAGTATGTGACGTTGACGACCGCCGACACTGTCGTCACTCCGAAGGGCGCCGACGCGGCGGCATGGGCCGCGGCGATCGACGTGATCCGCAAGCCTGCGCCGCCCTATGAAGGGCGATTCCTGCACCGGGACTTCCAACCCGGCAACGTGCTGTTCGACCTGCCGCCCTCAAGGCCGGCAGGTGCCCGGATCACGGGGGTCGTCGACTGGGCAGCGACATCCTGGGGCCCGGCGGATCTCGATGTGGCGCACTGCTCCACCAATCTCGCGCTGCTGCACGGCCCGGAGTGGGGTCTACGGCTCCCTGAGGCGTATGAGGAGGCCGGCGGGATGCTGGCCGCGGCCGCGAGCGAGCGGCTGTACTGGCGAGTGCGGGACGGGCTGGCGTGCTCAGAAGAAGTGCAGTTGGTGGCGCAGTCATGGCGAGAGGCGGGGAGGACAGAGCTGACGACGCGAGTTGTGGAGGAGCGGCTGGATGCCTATGTCACTGCCCTGATGGACGCGCCGGGCTGAACCGAGCAGCCTGGGGCGCGGGCACGGTGGCGAGCGCCGGGCCCGGCTGCCACGTACGGGAGCGGAGCCGATCGCACACCCGTACCTGGGCGCCCCCGATGGTAGAGGGGCTTTGTGCTGCGGGGTCAGGGTTGTTGTCGGCTCGGCTCCAGGGCGGTGATGAGGCGGGCCAGTACCGGAAGTGAGGCCGTCAGCGTCTCGCGGTCGTCCGTGGGCAGTTGGTCGATGGCCTGGGCGAGTGCTGCCGAGCTGGTGCGGTCGTAGCGGTCGAGCAGGTCGAGAGCGGTTATGGAAGGCGCGAGAACCACTGCGCGCAGATCGCCAGGGGCGGGCTCGCGGGTCACCAGGCCTGCTGCGGACATCGTCTTGACCAGGTTGCTGACGGTGGAGGGCGCGATGCCCAGTCGCTGAGCGGTGGCGCGCGGGCTGAGGGGGCCCTCGCTGGCGAGCGCACGCAGGAGCTCGATCTGGGCTTCGGGCAGGTCGGGGAGCCCTTCGGCGCTGCGTGTCGCGCGGACCACGGCTCGGCGCAGGGGTCCCAGTAGTCGGCTGAGCTCGGAAGCGGTGTCCATGCCGACATTCTGCCACCTATCATTTTGCCGCAAAACAGTTTTGTGCCAAAATGAACTTCTCGCCCAGCCAGACGGCGCGGCCGCACCGCAAGACAAGGACAATCTCCATGAACACCCCCGCATACCAGACCACTGTCGCCAGCCCAGTCCCGCCGCAGGACCTCTCCGCCATGGTCGGCCACCGCTTCATCTACACCTACGCCAACGGCTGGCAGTACGAGATGTACGTGAAGAACGCGAAGACCATCGACTACCGCATCCACACCGGCATGGTCGGCGGCCGGTGGGTCAGGGACCAGGACGTCGACCTGGTCATGCTCACTCCGGGCGTCTACAAGGTCTCCTGGACCGAGCCCACCGGTACCTCGGTCGCGGTGAACGTGCTCCCCGGCGAACGCGTGCTGCACGGCACGATCTTCTTCCCGCACTGGGTCGAGGAGCACCCGCAGCGCACCGTGCTCTTCCAGAACGACCACCTCGACCAGATGCGCGCCTACCGCGACGCCGGGCCCACGTACCCGATCTACGTCGTCCCCGAGTTCGCGAAGATCACCCTTGACGAGTTCGTCGGAGAGAACAACGAGGACGCCGTCGCCATCGCACCCGGCGACCTCCCCGAAGGCTGGGCCGACCGGACCAACTGAGGCCCCGGAACCGTGCGGGAATACCGTCGTCACACATGTCCGCACCGTGCTGGAGCAACTGGGTAGGCGATGGTGATGCGATGCGGTGCTGACGACGTCCGTCGGCAGATCCGGCGAGAGGCCAGCCACCCCACGAGGTGAAATTCCATACCTGGTCCCCCCAGGGCTTCGGCGTAGTCGGCGAGCGTCCGGTTTGTGATCACGCGAGGCCGAGGAGTTCGAGGGAGCGGCGGGCGTCGCGAGCGTTGCGGCGGAGTCCGGCTGCGATGTTCTTTATGCCGTTCAGCCGGAGGGCGCCGACGGCGAGGTTGCGCCAGGTCGCCATCGCGCGGGGAGCGTTGCCGGTCCGCAGTTGGGAGGCGTCCTCGGCGAAGGTGGTGTCGCGGACGTGGTGCAGCGCCTCGGTCTTCCAGTGGTCTCGGATCAGCTGTGCGAGCTGGGCGGGGTTGGCTTGGTCGGTGGTCAGGCTCGTGACCGCGTAGACGGTCGTGATCGTGGTCCTGCCGGTCTTACGGTCGGTGCGGCGGCGCTTGACCTGGACGGCCTGGCAGGCGCCGGGGAAGAGCAGGTTGTTCACAGTGGCGACCTTGACCCGGCGGATCTCGGAGCGGCCGTGACCGGTGCCCCGGGTCCGGCCCTGGAGCGGAATGTCCTTCCAGGGCAGGGACGTGAGCTGTTTGCGCAGCTTCTTCTGGTTGCCTTTGACGATCGCGATGTAGTGGGCCCGTCGGCCGAGGAGGTATCCGGCGTGCTCGCGCTGGGTATGCACCGCGTCGCTCGTGACGACCATCCCGGCGGGGTCGGCGACGGTGTCCAGCAGCGACTGGAAGCAGGTGGTCTCTCCGGTCTTCTTGCCGACGTCGAGCTGGGCCAGGACCAGCCCGGTAGTGTGCTCCACCGCGGCGAGCAGGTGAATCTTCTGCCCCCGGGCCTTCGCTGCACCGCCGTAGGGACTTGCCGTCCACGGACAGGCCGCTCAGCCCGCCACTGGCGGGGCGGCGGTCGGCGAGCCAGTGGCCAACGGCCTGGTCCAAGGCGTCGCCGTCGATACGGCCCAGCAGCCGGCGGACCGTCGCCTCGGCCGGGACCAACCGCCTGGGCAGCACCGGGTCGGGTCGCACACCGAGACGCTCCAGCACGTTCGGGTGGCGCGTCCGCGATCCACTCACCGACCACGAGCAGCGACGTCGCTCCGGCCAGCACCGCGCACGCGGTCAGGGCGAGCACGACGGCCAGCGCGTGCCGCACGCCGCGTGGGTCACGCGGGTCCGTGACCTGAGCCAGCCGCTCCAGCAGGCCGGGCACCTCGCCGGGCCCGACGTCGGCCTGTTCGCGGAGTTGGTCAAGGGCAGGCGGAATCGGAGATGATGCGTCGACAGGCACGGTCTTCCAGGCAGGTCCCGGGGCGTCGAGAACTCCATGATCTTGGAAGTCCGTGCCTGTTCTGCTTCCACCCCTGACGCCCAACGAAGCATCACGAACCAGACGGCGGCCCACTACGCCGAAGCCCTGCAACCCGACCAAGAAGGTAGGACGGTGTCGGTTTCTTTTGGGCTCCGGACTCGTTGGCTGGTCCGTGCGGGATCTGGCTGAGCGGTTGGACCTTTACGCGTCGAAGCTGGCGAAGTACGTCGCCGTCATGTAGTCCTCCCCGCCGTGCCCCTGCGAGGACGCGCGGCGGAAGCGCTCGACGCAGGCGGCGGCGACGTCCATGCGGACGCCAGCCTGCTCGCCAGCCTCCACGATGAGGCGGGCGTCCTTCAAGGCGACGTCGACGCTGAAGTTCAAGGTGGCGTCACCGTGGAGGATCGATGCCGCCTGGATCCGCAGGTAGGGCAGGTCCAACGGTTCGCCATCGATCGCCGCGAAGAATTGGTTCAGGTCGACTTTCAGCCCCTTGGCCAGCGCCATGACCTCCGCACCAGTGTTGGTGACCGCCACTGCCCAGCTGTTGAGAACGAGTTTGAGGCTGCTGGCCGGACCGTCGCTGGCGTCCTCACCGGCTCAGAGGGTAATGCGGCCCACGGCGTCGAAAACGGCCTGGGCAACCGGGCGGGCAGCCGCGGGCCCCGCGGCCAGAACGGTGAGCTGCCCGGTCTCGGCGGGCGTCCGGGTACCCCAGATGGGCGCATCGAAGAAGATCAGGCCTTGCTCGCGTGCCAGCGCGGCCAGTTGGCTTTGTGCGGCAGGGCCGACAGTGGTGCTCTGTACCCAGACGGCGCCCTCGCGCATAGCGGGGGCCACGGTCCCCATGACGTCCAGGACGGCGGCGCCGTCGAGCACCATGGTGACCACTGCGTCAGCATCCCGCACCGCGTCGGCGGCGTCCGCTTCCACTCTGATCCCATCACCCGCCAGGGGTTGGGCGCGCGAGATCGTACGGTTCCAGACTCGCACCTCGTGGCCCGCGGCGGCGATGTTGCGGGCCATGCCCGAGCCCATGATGCCGGTGCCGAGGACGGCGACCGTCAGGCTCTTGTCTGCCGTGGTGGAAGTCATGCGTGCACGCTATGGTGAACGGTGGGAAAATCCAGTCGAGGCTCGCGGAGTGTCTCTGGCGGTGACATTGCTCGGTGGTGTGTGCTCTCGCAGAGACCACCCCGTTGGGGTATGCCCGTCTTCGTCACCCTTCCTGATCGGCACCGGAAGCGTCACTGGACGTAAAGCCGCATGTCCTCCGGGAGGCTCGCCTTGACCCGGCGGGTGGGTTCGTCCGTCAGCACTTCCTCCGTACCATCCTCGATGGCCTCCAGGACCTGATCGACGACGGCTTCGGGGCTGATCTTGTACTCGCCTGCCGGGACGTTCGCTGACATGTCGGTGTCGATCCACGTGGAATGGACGCTGACCACAAGCGTTCCCTGCGAGCGCAACTGACGGCGAACGGCGTGGGTGAGCAGCCACCCAGCGGCCTTGGAGGCGCTGTATGTCCCATTGATCGGGGACGCGAACCAACTGGTGACGGAAAGCATGTTGACCAGTGCTCCGCCACCGTTCACCGCCAGCACGGGGGCGAAAGCGCGGCACATCGACATCGTGCCGAAGTAGTTGGTCTCCATCTCCGCCCTGGCCGCCTCCATGCCGTTGTGGTCAAGTGGCTGAGCCGACCGGACGAAACCCGCGTTGTTGATGACCACCGTGACGTCATCGCACTCCGCAGCCACACGCGTAACGTCATCAGGTGAGGTGATGTCCAATTGAATGGGGACCGCGCCGGCGATGTCGACCGTCTCAGGGCGACGAGCCGCCGCGTAGACCTTTCGGGCTTTCCGCTCCAAAAGGGAACGTACGTACACTCGCCCTACCCCGCGGTTGGCCCCGGTGACGAGGCACGTCGAGCTCTCGATCTCCATGGGGGCATTTTGGACCTCACGTTGCGTCTTCATCGTTCAACATGCCTATCGACACGTCGTCGATCCGGGCTCGGCGGACCCCGGCATCGCGGCTGTTCCCAGGCGCCTGCCAGGCCGTCCAGGTCAAGCGCCGCCGCACCGACCGTAAGACCGGCAGGACCACGATCACGACCGTCTACGCGGTCACGAGCCTGACCACCGACCAAGCCAACCCCGCCCAGCTCGCACAGCTGATCCGAGACCACTGGAAGATCGAGGCGCTGTACCACGTCCGCGACACCACCTTCGCCGAGGATGCCTCCCAACTGCGGACCGGCAACGCTCCCCGCGCGATGGCGACCTGGCGCAACCTCGCCGTTGGCGCCCTCCGGCTGAACGGCATAAAGAACATCGCAGCCGGACTCCGCCGCAACGCTCGCGACGCCCGCCGCTCCCTCGAACTCCTCGGCCTCGCGTGATCACAAATCGGACGCTCGCCGACTACGCCGAAGCCCTGGGTCCCCCCACCTGCCACACGCAGTCCTGGTGCTGCCGCAGCCATACCGAACGCGATTTTCGTTGGCCATGTCTCGCCGGTGCAGAGGGCGGTGACAACAAAGAACGGGGCCACCCCCGGGGCTTTCGAACACGCTGTGACGGGCGGCTGGGCGTCCCGCGTTCACGGCCACGGCAGTGCCGTCATCTCTCCTCGACATTCACGAGCCGATCGATCACCAACTGCCTCCCGGAAACCGTCGACAAACGCTGCTCTTAGAAATCAACGAAGCCATCCCTGCCTGATCAGGCGGACTTTTGGTGCTGCGCGTCAGTCCTGGTTCGAGCTGGACAGAGCTTCGGTGACCAGGCGGGAGGCGAAGTCGCGGTCGTCAGTGAGCCGGTTGATGTGTTCCGCGAGTAGCAAGGCCGTGGCTTCCAGGGAGTTCATCTCCTCCCCAGTCCAGTCTCCGTACTGCTTGCGCCACAGGTTGGGGCTTAGGCCGGTGCCGGCCGCGACGACCAGGCCGGCCATGGTGGGGATGGTCTCGGGACGGACGCTCTTGGGCATCATCCGCATCGAGGCCACGAAGCTGGGCACCACGTACTCGATGACGTCCCTGTCATGGTCCTCGTAGGCCATCCGCAGCCACTGCATGAACATGTAGATGAGCGTGCATGCGCCGTCCACCAGGTCATTGGCTTGCTTGGGGCTCAATGACGCGGTGAATTGGTCTGCCAATTGCTGCTGTTCGGGGTCGGTCTCGGCCCTGCCGTCGTAGATGGTTTTGAGCCGAGAGTCAATCACCATGAGCGCTGCACCCACATCGCCGGCGGGAGCGTATTGGGGATCGCAGGGCGATGACACAGGATTCCTCCTCGGATGACCGTGGGCAACGCGGCGTGTCCGTACGGTATCCCGCCGATGAGACGACGGTTTCACGAATCCCGGTGAAGCGCTCGCTGTCTGGCCGCAGCGGTTTCTGCGCTTCCAAGGCGCTGGCCGTCGGACCGTAGCTGGATCACGGTTTGCTGACGGCGGGCACGGCGCTAGGTGGTGCAGCAGGCTAACCGAAATACGGCTGACGCGTGTGGCGTCACCACGCCTACGCCGCTGGCCTGTACGTGACGGAGTACCCCGCCGGAGAAGACCGCTCGAAGGGGAGATCAGGTTCCGGAGGGCCAGGACGCCGGGTAGATGCCCGGCGTCCTGGGGTGCGTTTGCTGCTCGCTACCGGTGGATTCAGGAACAAACGAGGGCGAGGACCTCGTCACGTAGGGGGTCGACGGCCTCCTGGGTGGGGTCCTCGACATTGAGGCGGAGCAGGGGTTCGGTGTTGGAGGGGCGGAGTTTGAACCAGCGGCCGTCGCCGAGGGTGACCGTCAGTCCGTCGAGCCGGTCGGTGGTCACGCCGTCGAACTGCCCGTACGCGGCCTCGACTTCGTCGAGCTTTGCGGGTACGTCGGCGACTTCGGAGTTGATCTCGCCCGAGGCGGCATAGCGGGAGTAGCCCGCGACCAGTTCGGACAGCGGCCGGTCCTGTTCGCCGAGGGCGGCCAGGACGTGGAGGGCGGTGAGCATGCCGGTGTCGGCTCGCCAGACGTCGCGGAAGTAGTAGTGGCCGGAGTGCTCGCCGCCGAGGACGGCGTCATGTTCGGCCATCAGGGCCTTCATGAAGGAGTGGCCAACCCGGCTGCGGATCGGGATTCCGCCGTGTGAGCTTGGCGAAGTAGGCGTCCAGCCGGGCGCGTTCGAAGGATTCCATGGCAGTTCCCTCTCATCCGTCAGTGCGGATTCGTGCATGGAAAGGCTGGGTTCAGATGGTGCGGGCGAGACCGAACAGCAGCCGATCCGCGGCAAGTTCGGCGTCCAGGTAGGCGTCGACGCGGGCGGCGTCAGCGGACGGGGGCAGTGCGTCCAGGCCGACCATCACGACGGCCTCGCCGGATCGGGCGACCAGTGCGGTCCAGCGAGGGTGGGTGGGGAGCCGCAGGCCGTAGCGGCTGCCGTGGAAGCGCATCAGCACCCGGTCGCCGACGACCTGAAGCCGCCCCGGCAGGACGGGCATGGGGTCTCGGGCATTGGCCAGGCCGCCGAGACAGTCGGCGATCACCCGCATCCGGGCCTCGATCGCCTCGGGGGCATCGTGGTCGGTGCGGCCGGGCGGTTGGGCGAGCAGGACGTGCCCGACATGCTGACCGTCCAGCGCCATCCCGGGCCAGGTCCATGCCCCGAGGGAGGCCAGCAGCCCCGGCCTCGGGCCGGTGAGCGACGACGGAGTGCGGGTCAGCATGCCGCCTCCCGGACGGCGACGGCCTTGAACCGCAACCAGACAATCTTCCCGGACGGCTGCCGGTCGCAGATGCCCCACCCATCCGCGAGTTCCTGGACGATCAGCAGCCCTCGTCCGGAGGCGTCCGACGGCTTCGGGTGGCGGACCTGTGGCCGGTGGCCGTCGCGGCGGCTGTCGTGTACTTCCAGGAGTACGAAGTCGTCGTCTTCGACGGTCAGCCTGACCAGGAAGCCGATGCCGGGCTCGGTGCCGTGAATGAGCGCGTTGGTGGCCAACTCGGAGACACACAGCTGGATGTCGTCTGCGGCCCCGTCCAGTCCCCAGGCCATCAAGGTTGCGGTGGTGAACTTCCTGGCTAGGCTTACGGATTCGCGCTTTGACTCGAAGTACTTCTGCATCACCTCGGGCATGCCGGGCCTCACGTCTCCGCGTCCAAGGCCCGGCGGCGAGGCCGGGCCGCGCTGGACGGGCTGGAGAAGCGATGGCCGACTGATCGGTGCTGGCGGCTGCTGCGGATCAGCAGCAGCCGTGCTCCAGCCGCCTCGATCTGTTTCTCCCGGGCGGCGGCTATCGCCTTGGGGCCGAGGTGGGAGGCGGACGGCAGCACGACGCCGTAGGTGTCGGGTAGTGCCAGGACATCCAGCAGCCCGATGAACGCCACCTCCTGCGAGGTGGAGCGTTCGGTGAACACCCCGGACAGCAGGAGCTCGTGCTGGCGGCAGTACTCGGCCAGCGACGCGGCCAAGGCCGCTTGGCGGGTCGCCGAGGCCCGCGCCAGCCGCAGGTAGCCATAGACGACCGGACCTGCGACCTGGCGATGCTCAGTGAGCGGTTCCATGCGTACAACCGTCCAAACAAGACTCGGGAAGAGTGACAACCCGAGCCTGACGTCTGGTCAGCGTGCCCAGAGTGAACCGCTGTTGCACTTCCGTAGCACTTCCGTCTCCCCGCTTGAGTTCCCGTGCTTCCATGGCGACGCAGAAGGGAGCGACGCGTGGCGACCGTGCACCATTGGACCGGCCTTGAGGCCCGAGCACTGCGTCTGGCCCTGCGGATGAGCGTCCGCGCGTTCGCCGAACACCTCGGCGTCGGCATTCGCACCGTCTCCAAGTGGGAAAAGCTCCTCACCGCCACCGAGCCGAGGCCCGACACCCAAGCCATCTTGGACACCGCGCTAGCTCGCGCGGACGCCGCAGTGCATCTGCGGTTCGAGACAAACCTGTCCGAAGCCGGACGCCCCACACCTGGCCGACGAGTAACGGTCACCGGCCCCAGGGCTTGGGAGTACGAGTCGTGGACCGACGACCTGGAACGCGTCGTCGTCGCCCTGTCCCGGCAGAACTTCACCTTCGCCGACAACCTGCTGAACCGCTGGCTGGCCCGCTTCAAGCCAATGCAACTGGATGACAAGGGCCTGTATCTGTTCGCCCGCTCCACCGTCCTGCTCGGCGACCTGCGACGCGACGAAGGCGCCGTGATCGGACCGATGTCGGCCCAGCACTCCTATGCCGGTGCCCACTCGATCTTCACCCAGCTCGACAACCCCCGCCGCGTCGCCCAACTCGACCTGTCCCTGGCGGTGGTCGCCGAGATGTCCGACAAGTTGGAGACCGCAGCCCGCCACTACGAAACCCTCGCCGTCGACGACCGGCTCTCCCGCCGCGACCGAGCACGGGCCAGGTTGTGGGTAGGCACCGCGCTGAGCAAGGACGGCAACCACGACTATGCCGCCCGCGTCATGCTGGCCGCCACCCGCGACTTCGAGGACCTGGGTGAAGTAGACGACTGGTCAGTCGCCCACCAAAAACTCGCCCTGGCCCACCGCGGGACCGGCCAGTTGGACCAAGCCCTGCACTTCATCGACATCGCCCGCAGCACCGGCGTGATGGACTCGCCCATGCAGCGCGTGCGGTTGGACACCGCCCACGGCCACATCCTGCTGTCCGACCCGGCCACACGGGATGATGGGCTGCGGGTGCTCAACGACGCCGCGACGCTGGCCGCCAAGGTCGGCCTGAGCCACCAGCTCCGCAGCATCGAGAGCATCCGCAGGATGACCGAGGGGGCAGCCCGCCCCCGGCGACGGTGACCAGGGAGAAGCGAGTGGCGGACAACCAGCGGGCCATCACCGATGACCAGCGGCAGCAGGCCAAGCTGATCTGGGACTACCACCAGATGCACCACGACGCGAGGCCGGTCGACGCCGCGATCGGCCTGGGCAGCCACGACCTTGGGGTGCCCGCCTTCTGTGCCCAGCTGTATCGCGCCGGTCTCTTCCCGACCCTGGTATTCACTGGTGGCCCCAACCCCACCGCCCCTGAACGGTTCCCGCGCGGCGAGGCCGTGCACTTCCGCGAGCACGCGCTGGAGCTCGGTGTGCCGGATGAGGCGATCCTGCTGGAGCCCAAGGCTCGCAACACGGGCCAGAACATCACCTTCTCCCGGGAGGTGCTGGCAACAGCCGGAATCAGCCCGGCCTCGGTGCTGCTGGTCTCCATGCCGTATATGGAGCGACGCTCCTTCGCCACCGCCTGCAAGCTGTGGCCCGAAGTCGAGGTGATCTGTGCCTCGGAGCCGCTGGAGTTCGACGACTACCTCAAGAGCATCGGCGACGAAAAGCTCGTCACCGACCAACTCGTCGGCGACCTGCAACGGGTGATCGAGTATCCGAAGCTCGGGTTCGCCATCGAGCAAGACGTCCCGGAGGACGTGCATGCCGCGTACGAATCTCTCATCCGCGAAGGCTTCACCAGCCGCCTTATCAGCTCCTGACCTGCCGCCTCCGGGCGGGCTGTGTGCGATCCACCAGCCCAACCTGTTCCCGCGGCTGACGACACTGGCCAAGCTGTTCGCAGCGGACTACTGGATCGTCCTCGACGACGTCCAGTTCGCCCGCCGCGACTACCAGCACCGCACCCGCCTGGCGGCCTTGGAGGACCCGCAACGGCGCCAGTGGCTCACTATCCCCACCCACCTGCCCCGAGGCCGCCAGACGCCCGTCTGCGAGGCCGTGATCGCCGCCCCAGCCGGGTGGCGACGGCGTCTGGCTCAGATGCTGCCGCACTACTACCGGGCCAGTCTGCACTGGCTGGCCATTGGTCGCGCACTCGCGCCGGTCCTCGACCTGTTCACCACCACGGACAAGACTGCCGAGGTCGCCGAGACGTCCACCCGCCTGTCGCTGGACTTCTCGGCTGGACTGGCCGGATCCTCCGCAGCAGCCACCTGCCTGCTCGGCCCGGCCGATCGAGGCGACTCGCCGACCTCGCCGATGCCACCGGCGCCCGGGGCTACCTATGCGGGACGGGCGGCATGAAATACCTGGAGAGCGACCTGTTCACCGCCCGGGACATCGCCGTGATCCCGTTCCGGACCCCAGCCAACGGGCTGTGGCAGAGCGGGCGCACGATCAGCGCGGTCCACTCCCTGATGTGCCTCGGGCCCAAGGCCCTGGCCGAACAATTGCGGACCGTTGCCACCAGCCAGGGCGGGTTGCAGCCCGCATGTCTGCGCGGCACCGAACACTCCCCCCTCCTCGATCGAGGAGGGGGGAGTACGCGTCAACGTACCCAGTCGCGTACGACTCGGCGTACGATGACTGTCGGTCAGGTGTTTTCCCGGCGGATCATCTCCCGCAGGCTGATGCGGGCGGCGGCCAGGTCCTCTTCGGTCTCCTCCAGCTTCGCTGCCAACTCGGCGTTCTCCCGCTTGAGCGCGTCGCGCTCGGCGGCAAGTTCTTGGTTCTGGCGGGTCAGTTCCTCGATGCGGGCGACCCGGTCGCCCGCGGCACCAAGAGACACTTTGCCCACGTGTTGGCCGTGCGGCCATGCTCGATGGCCAGCCCACGGCCGAGGTCGCCAGCGACCAAGGGACAGCCGCCGGTCAACAAGGTGTACCGGACGGCGTTGGGGCTCTTGAGGTACAGCAGCTCCATCGCGGCACCGGCCAGGACCAGCAGCAGCGACAGCCGGGGTACCAGCCCGGCTGCCTGGCGCAGGTACAGCGCGGCATCCCGCGCCTACGGGTAGAAGTTCCCGGTTTTGCTTGCGATCCCACCTCCGACCTCCAGCAATGGAAGCAGGACACCTACCGGGATCCTGCACGTAGCCGCCACCACACCGCATCCCGTAGAGAACTCGAGCGAAGACTCATGTAAACGCTCACTCAGGTCTGGTGGCTCTTGGACCACTGGCGTACGGCACACGTTCCGGCCATCACGCCTTCGAGTGGCGTGCAGAGGGCCGCCTGGGGGTAGCACTTGCTGGCTGCCGATGGTCGTGATGGCCGGCAGGCAGTACTCGACAGGGACATCAGGTCAGCGGAACAGGAGTTAGCCCGTGGAAATCGCTCCGGAAGTCAAGGAAGCGTACGAGAAGATCAGGCTCCCCCAGTCCGATCTCAAGTGGGTCACCTTCAAGTACGACGACTCCAAGGTGGTCGTCGATACATCCGGCACCGACCACGGCGCTTTCCTAGACATGCTCCCTGACGATGCGCCGCTGTACGCCTACTACCGCGTGGAAGTCAAGGCATCCGACGCAACGCGCACCAAGTTCGTCTTCGTCTCCTGGGTCGGCGAAAACGTATCGCCCTTAACGAAGGGCAAGGTCTCCGTCGACAAGCCCCAGATCAAGTCGATCATCAAGGACTTCTCGATCGAAATCGCGACGTCCGATCAGGGCGACCTCACCTACGACAAGATCCTCGACACGATCGGCTCCGCCGACCACTGACCGGGGCCCGGGGCCCGGGCCCGCACAGGGAGGAACCGGCACGCGCGCCGATACCTCCGCCGCTGCGGGCCCAGCCCCCGGGCGGAGTCGCTGCCCTCGCGTCGTCGGTCCGGGCGCCGAACGGGCCGGTCAGGCCCGGTGCGGGGGCGCCGGTGGCGTTCAGGGCGACCTGATGGTGGAGTTGGACCGGACTCTCGCGGGTGAGCTGGTGGCCGGGGCGCCCGCGCCTGACGCCTGTACTGGACCTACGGCCAGCAGAACCGGGCACGGCGGGGCCCCCGGGAATGGGCACGGAACCCCGCGTTCAAGCCTCTGGGTGTGCGAGCACGCTCGATCACGCCGTGCGGGCGATGAGCTTTCCCGGGCCCCGGTCTGACAGGCGGATCAGCGTAGTCCGGCGAAGAGATCGTTCTCGGGTACGGCCGCGCCGGTGGCGTCCTGGACACGTACGAAGGTCTCCATGCCCATCAACTCGCCGAACCTCTCCTTGCCCATTTTGAGGAAGAAGATGTTCTCGCCCTGACTGGCGTGCGCGGCCAGCGCGTCGAATTTCTGACCGCTGAACGCGGTGGTGTCCACCCACGTGGTGACCGCATCGTCGGGCAGGCCTATCTCGGCCATCGCGGCGGCCTCGGCAGGATCCGGCTCCGGCATGTCCTCATGGAACTCGCGCATGATCTCGCCGAACCGCTGCATCATCGAGCGGGGCACCGTCGTCCAGTACACCTTCGGTGTCAGCGCGGTCATCTTCAGCGCCGCCATCGTGATGCGGTTGGCCTGGATGTGGTCGGGGTGGCCGTAGAAGCCGTTTTCGTCGTAGGTGACGACCACATCGGGTCGGTAATGCCGCATGAGTTCCGCGAGTCGGGCGGCGCCTTCCTCCACGGGGGTCTTCCAGAAGGATCCCGGGGCGTCGTTGCTCGGCCAGCCCGTCATCCCGGAGTCGGCATAGTCCAGCATCTCCAGATCGCTGACCTTCAGGACGTCACAGCTCGCCTCGAGTTCTTGACGGCGCATCAAGGCAACGGCCGCCGGATCGTGCCCGGGATCACCCGGCTTGACACCTCCCGGTCCATCACCGCAGCCGCCGTCGGTACACGTCACCAGGACCGTACGGATGCCCTCCGCCGCGTACCGCGCGAGGACCCCTCCGGTTCCGGTGGCCTCATCGTCGGGGTGGGCGTGCACTGCCATGAGCGTCAAGGGCCGGTCAGTCATGAAACAGTCCTCCTGCAGAAATACTTCTCGATCCGAGTGCGCGGCGGGCGTACCGCGATCCCGAGGGCCCGGATCCTGACGGGGCGACGACCTTGTGGTCTTCGTGTTCTCCGCGCGTGCCGCCCCGGTCCCTCGGTCGATGCAACAGTGCTGGCGGGAGCGGTTGTTCCCGGCACGCACGGAACATCTCGACACGTCGGGTTCGCAGGGCGGTCGGCTTCGCCAGTGGGCCGCGGGCATAACGGTGATACGGCACGGCTGCGTGCCTCCGGGCACTCTTTGGGTACGCCCCGAGCGCCCGGGCAGACGCGATTCCTTCCAGTCCGCGCGCTCTCCGTTACCTCACTGTTGCGGAGGAAGAGCTACCGACTACGCCCCAGAAGCCTTACGGCACTGTCGTCAGTCCCGCCGGTGTCGATGAACGTCAGTTTCCGAGCACAGACTCCTCGGTCATCGGCTCACTGCCGCATAGTGCCGAGGCCGGTCTTCGCTGCAAGGTCCGGGCCCGTCGACAGCCATGACATCTGGTACCTGCTGAGGGAACGCGACGCATGGGTCGCGGCCCGCTAGGTGAGCAAAACCGGCGAGGTCACCGGGTGCCCACCGCGTGCACGCAGAGCGCGGGTGCCGCCGTCGATGCAGGTGAGGCCGAACATGCTCACCACGTCCGGCGCATCGCGGAAGACACAGCCAGCGGACTGGCCCTTGAACGTGCCGCCGCAGCGGTAGTACGCGGACTCGTTACGCCACCTGGCTCAGCAGTCGGCGGCCAAACGGCGCGACTTGATGCAGGGCCTCATCGACCAGGGCGTGACACAGGCCGACATCGCACGCGAGCTCGGCGCGACGCGTCAGGCCATTCGGAAGATGCTGGCCTGCTGAGGCGCCGCCCGGACGATCACGTCCGGAGCCAGAGCCGGATCGCCGCAGTGGTGACGGTGCCATGGAAAACTGGGCGCGCTCGTCGAACCTCATGGCCACGGCCCGGAAGTTCTTCAGCGCGTTGATGGTCCCGTCCACTTCGTTCCTGCGCTTGTGGATCGCCTTGTCGAAGCCGGTGGAGCGTCCGCCCCTGCTACCGCGCCGTTGGCGGTTGGCCCGCTGGCTTTTCGGCTCGGGGATGGCGCGCAATTGCTCACCGGCTGCCACAGCCTGACCGGACCGTGCCTCCCCCGTGGGCGCGGTCCTTCGTGACTTCCTGCCAATCCCCCCGCGGCAGGAGACCACATCTCATCCGTGCAGGGCCCGGTCCACCGCAGAACCCAGCGCTTCAGGGTCGACTGCGGCCAGCAGGACGCCCTCCGGCGGCAGCGGAGCCCGATCAGCCACCCGGGCCGCATGCCACAGGCCATCGAGCAACTGTGCCAGGCCCTCGCCTCGATCGGCCACTGTCTCGAAGTCCTCGCGCTCCAACGCCTCGGCGAGCCAACGCCATCTGGGTCACGGCGATGATGGTCGCGCTGGAGCCATCGTCTGATTCATGTCGTCGATCGTCTGCCACAGCCGCAGTGCCCGCCCGCGGTGCTGGCGCGCCAGGTCGTGGACGCCGGCGGCGGCGTCCAGGTCGCCGATCAGTTGCCAGCACGCGGCCTCGTCCTGACGGTCGCCGTGCCGGTGGAACAGGTCCGCCGCGCGCTCCAGGGCCGGACTCGCCCGGTCCCGGTCGTGCTGACCGGCGTACACGCGGCCGACTTCCAGCAGCGTGTACGCGGCGCACCGCTCGTCGGCCAGTTCCTCGAAGGTGGTCAACGCCTGCCACAGGCAGCGCAGCGCCTCGTCCGGATCACCGCGCCGATCGTGCAGTCGGCTGAACCGCCGCAGCACGACCGCTACCCGATGCCCGTCGTCGAGCGCCCTGGCCTGGCGCAAGGCCTGGTCGAACCAGGACTCCGCCTCGTCGAGTTCGCCCTGCATGAGCCGCATCACGGCCATCGAACAGGACAGGTACGCTTCGAGGTGCCGGTCGCCCTCGCCGACCGCGATGGCCAGCGCCTGCTCGACACGCTTGAGGGCTTCGTCGTCACGGCCCTGCACCCGGCTGACCGTGCCCAGCATCGCCACCGACAACGCCTCGCCGCGCTTGTCCGCGCCGTCCTGGCACAGCGCGACGGAGGACTCCAGGGCACGTGTCGCCCCGTCGAACTCGTCTCGGTAGATGTGTAGTTGGCCAAGGCCGCGCAGCAGCACCGATGCACCGCGCACGTTGCCAGCGACCTCGGCCGCGCCCAACGCGAGCCGGTGCCCGTGCTCCCAGTCCTGATACAGGCACCTGTGGTCGTAGTAGGTCACCGCGCTGGCCGCCAGCTCCCAGGCCAACTCGTCCAGTCCCCAGTCCACGGCCAGTTTCACCGCGCCGAGCAGGGTTTCGCGTTCCGCGTCGAACCAGCCGACCGGGTCGGCCATCAGCCGGTCCACGACCGCGTCGGGCAGCGACAGGCGTGGCGCCGAACCGGGCTCGCCGACCAGCAGCCCGGCCGGCAGCCGATCGGTGCCGCGCCCGGCCAGATCGAGCCAGGCGGACAGCACCCGGACAATCGCGTCCCGCTTGTCCGCCGCCGGCAGCTGAGCGGCGATCTCCACCGCACAGGTCCTGATCAGGTCGTGCAGCCGGTAGCGCGGCTGGCCGATGGCGTCGGTGGCGGTGAGCCGCACCAGGCTGGCGTCGACGAGGGTGTCCAGCACCTCCTCGGCGTCAGAGCGGTCCAGCAGCGGGCCGAGCACCCAGCCGGGCAGAGTGTAGGCGCCGAGCAGACCCAGCAGGCTCAGAGCGCGCACCGCGTCGTCCGGCAGCAGCCGCAAGCTCAGTTCGACGCTGGCTCGCACGCTGAGATCCCCGATCCTCAGCTCGGCCAGCCGCCGGGACTCATCCTCGATCCGTTCCCGCAGCACCCGCAGCGACCAGGCCGGGCGGCCGGCGAGCTTGGCGCCTGCGATCCGGATCGCCAGCGGCAGGTTGCCGCAGCAGTCGAGAATCGCGTCGGCCTCCGCCGGTTCCCGCTCGACCCGCCGCCGCCCGACGATGCCGGTGAACAACTCCCGCGCTTCTGCCGGGCTCAGCACGTCCAGGTCGATATGCCGGGCGCCGGGAAGTTGCGTCAGCAGAGTGCGGCTGGTGATCAACACGGCACAGCCGTCGGCCCCCGGTAGCAACGGCAGCACTTGATCGGCGTGACCGGCATCGTCCAGCACCACCAGCATCCGGCGGTCCACCAGCAACGAACGGTAGAGCGCGGCCCGTTCGGACAGCCCTTTCGGGATCGCGCTGCCGGCGATCGAAAACGCACGGAGCGCCTCGGCCAGCATCATCGCCGGATCCCGCGGCTCATCCGATGTCGCGGCGAGGTTGAGGTAGAGCTGGCCGTCGGGGAAGGTGGCGCTCGCCAGTCGCGCGGCGTGCGTCACCAGACAGGACTTGCCGACGCCGGGACCGCCCACGATGACGGCCACCGGGGCCCGGTTCGGCGCCGACCCGTCGAGTAATCGAGCGACATCGGCCAGCGCGTCGGCTCGACCCACGAAGTCGGGTACGTCGAGCGGCAGTTGGCGCACCGGCATCGCCATAACCGGTTCAGCGGCCGCCCTGCCAGGACTTTCCGGTCGTGGGTCCGAGGGGCCGCTCGCCGGGACAGGGACCGCCAGGGCGGGATCGGCGGCCAGGATGCGCAGATGCAGCGCCTGGATCGGTGGGGTGGGGTCGACGCCGAGTTCGCCTGCCAGTGTCCGGCGCAGCCGCTCGTACACCTGCAGCGCCTCGCCTTGCCGCCGGCACCGGTAGAGAGCCACCATCAGGTGTTCTGCGACTTGCTCGTCGTAGGGGTGCTCGCGTAGCAGGGCGGTCAGCTCCTCGATGACCTCACGATGACGCCCCAGGTCGAGTTCGATGCTCAGGCACAGTTTGTGCGTGGCCGCGCGCTTCTCGTTCAGCCGTGCGGCATCGAGCTCCAGGATCCGGCTGGAGATGTCGACCAGGGCGTTGCCGCGCCAGCAGGTCAGCGCGCGCCGCAGCGCGACAGCTGTCTCGGACGGGGCCTTGTGCCGTTCGGCGAGGTGCCGCTCGTGGTCGAACTCCAGTAGGTCGAGCTGATCCGGGGTCAGGTGGATCTGGTAGCCGCCGCGCCGTGTGCTGATCAAGGAGCCGGGTGCTCCGCAGGCAGCGAGGTTGCGGCGCAGCCCGGAAAGAGCATCCTGGACCTGACGGACAGCGGTGGTGGGTGCCTTCTCGTCCCACATCACGGCGACGAGCCGTTCCGTGGCGACAAGGTTGTTGGCGTCGACCAGAAGCGCGGCCAGCATCTTGGCCTGCCGCGGTCCGTCGAGCCGCACCTCGCGCCCGGCGATCTGGACGTGTAACGGTCCCAGCACGCCAAATCTCATGTTCCCCCCGGAACTTGACGATCAGCGCCGATCCCCCGGCTGACCTCGCACTAGGACGAACCTAGGACGGCTGACGGACCCCTGTCCATAGCGTCACCGCAGCGGGCTCACCGAAAGGGCGTCGGCCCCAGCCTCAACTCATCACCTTGTCAGACGGCACACGGCGATCGCGGCCATCGCGCCCGCGACGTCACTACTTGTTCAGGGGGAAGTCTCGGCAAGAAGCTGGCCGCGACCACGGCGCTGATCGGCGCCATAGCCACGGGCTGGATGTTGGCCGGGGCACCGGCGGACGCGGCACCGCGGAGCGCCGTAACGCCGACGATCGCGGATGTGGGAATCCGGCTGAGCACCAGTCACGCCGTGGCGGTGTACGGGTGGTACTTCAACATCGACAACAATCACAAGGGCGCCCAAGACCTCTACCCGTGGATGCATGACGGGATCGACGCCGACTGCTGGAGCGACCGGGGAGCAACCGGTCGCCCGGTGAGGATGGGGTCAAGCCCGACGGGGACTGCGCGAGGCGCAGGCCGGGCTACTTCGAGTACACCGAAAGCGAGACAATCAGTGAAACTTAGAATCAGAAGTTCCATCCTGGCGGGGGCGCTGGCCTTGATCTCCACGTCCGGCCTGGTGGCCGTGAACGCGCCGGCGGCGCACGCCGCATCCTGCGGTTCGGACCGCGTCCTGGCGAGCAACCCGACCGACCTCTACGGGTACAACCTCGGCGTCATCTCCAACAAGCACCTCGGCAAGCTGTACATCGGGTACATCCCGAGCTGCCGGATGGAGTACGCGGAGGTGCACTGGGACCAGAACGCCGACCTGTCCATGATCGGCGACAACTACATCTGGCTGCAGGACGCCCACGGCCACCAGGCGGGGAAGGCGGACATCGGGAGCCTGGGCCAGTACGGCGAGTACGGGTCCTCGAACCTGGTGCCCATCGACAGCTTCGGCTACAGCTACAGCCAGCCGAGGCTGCACATCGGGCTCACCTTCAGCGGCGGCAGGACCCCGACCTGTCGCCCGACCGACTACTACGGCAACGGCCACAGCTTCGCCACCGGCGGCAGCGAGGCCAGCCACAACTGGCAGGTGTGCGGCATATGAAGCAGAAGCTCAGGACCGCGGTGGCGGCGGGTGTCATGACCATGGGCTCCCTGGCCGGCACGCTCGCCCTGTCGGGGACGGCGCACGCCGAGACCTACCAGCGCAACGTCCAGCTGCAGGACCTCCAGGACCAGGGCATCGACTGCCTGGACAGCAACTACAATGGGTCGCTCTACATCCTGCCCTGCAACGGCGGCAGCTTCCAGCGCTGGAACGTCACGTCCTACGCCCCGGACGTGAACAACTACTACAGCAGGGTGCAGATCCAGAACGTCCAGACCGGCCGTTGTCTGCGGGTCCAGTTCTTCGCCGGAAACGGCTACGAGGCCAAGACCGACAGCTGCGACGCGAGCAACTACCGGGACCAGTGGAACATGACCTGGGTCGGAAACACCCCGGGCAACCCTTCCAACAGCTTCCAGTTCCTCAACTGGCAGCCATCAGGCCCGCTGTCGGGCCGCAGCGAGTTCGACTTCTGCCTGGACCGGGGACAGGCAGGCCACGCGAACAACATGGTCTTCGACATCGGCCAGTTCCAGAAGACCTGTAACAACCACTCCAACAAGTGGCAGATCTGGAGCATGGTCCACTAGGCAGCCGTCGCTGCCGGATGGCCGACCGGTCGTGCCGCCCAATGGCGGCATAACCTTTACCCCGCCGACGAACGACCCAGATGCGATCTCCGCGGGAGCCTGGGTGAACGGCAGTTACGTCGGCGATGTGGAGAGCCCGCGGTTCTACTGAACCGCCTGATTCAGACCGGCCGCCCCGAAAGCTGTGCATGTCGCGGCAAAGTGAGACAGCGCCACTGCCACCGCCGGGTGCCAGACCGGATCACACGGCCCGCCGACGATGGGCAGTGTGATCCGGCCCAGATGACCATGCTCAAGACGGTTGGCCTGTGGGAGGTTCGGAAGGCGGGTGATCCGACTCTGTACTTACCCGTCCAGCCTCACCGCCGACCTGCGGAAAGAGGATGTGAAACAGCTTCTACTGATCTTTTCGTTAGTTCTGTGGGTGTGATGGGCTTGTTGGCGGGATCCTGGTGTCGTGTCTTACAAGCCTTCGCCTGTTGCCTCCGCGCCTGTCGTTCCGCCTTTGACGCGGCCTCAGTTGACCGAGGCTCGGCGCGTGCGGACGGCTGAGTTGTTCGAGCAAGGACGCTCGAGTGCTGAGATCGCACGGATGCTGGGGGTCAGCCACGAAAGCGTACGGCGGTGGAAACGGGTGTGGGAGGAAGGCGGCGCTGATGCCTTGCGGCGACGCCCGGCCACCGGTCGTCCGCCGAAACTGGACGATACCCAGGTCGAACAGGTGCGGACCGCGCTGGAACAGGGCGCCCAGGCGCATGGCTTCGAGGCTGATCTGTGGACGCTGGAGCGGGTTGGTCTGGTGGTCGAGCGGGTGACAGGGTGTCATTGTCGCGGGCGTCGGTCTGGCGTCTGCTGACCAGTCGGTTGGGCTGGAGCCTGCAGCGGCCGGAGCGTCGGGCGGTGGAGCGGGACGAGTCCGAGATCGCCCGCTGGATCGCTCATGAGTGGCCACGCATCAAAAAGGGGCGATGAACAAACGTGCCTGGATCGTTTTCCTCGACGAATCGGGCGTCTCGCTGCTGCCCCAGGTCCGACGCACCTATGGCCCGCGACGACCGACAGCACCATGATGTCCGCGATTGATGGGAACAGCAGCTCCTTCAGCCGGAGCACGATCTCCTGCACGGCCCCGAACATCGGCCACATCCACCGGGTTGCCGATCACTTTCGGGCAACTTCCCGGCGGCCGCTCCAGCCGCCAGCCATCACTCAGCGTGGGCGGACCACAGAAGTTGAGCCAGAACCGAATCTCGTGAACAAAGCCACGCGATTTTTGACGTCTCCCAGACTTCGTCGATGACGGACCTGCTGTAGCCGCGCGCGGTGGCGCCGCGCCGGAACCACATCTCCACCTTCGGAAGGCGGTTGGCATCGGCGAGGGCGCGTCGGGGGCCTGCCACCCGCGGGCGATCTCATGCTGCTCCACCTCCCGGCCCTCCGTCTCGCACACCCGCCGGTGCCGGATCCTCGCCCCGCAGGCGGCGTGCACTTCATGCAGCCGCGGCCGGGCCCCCTGGGTCGCCGGGTGGAGCTGCACGGGCAAACCGACCAGGCCGAATGTGATGTGGGCCGCCCAGATGGCGCTCATGGTTCCAGCGTGCTGCGCCCCGGCGCCGGGTGCACAACGAAGAAGCCCCTCGGCCGAAGAAGGCCACGGCAAGCAGCCAGCGGAGAAAACCGGTTGATCCCGGCTGCGGTGATTACACCCCACCTTCGGCCCGTTGCACAGCCTCGATGTCGAACGGGCCGATGCCGAGCAGCTGGTGGACGTGCCACTCGATGATCTCGATCGTTGCCTGATCGTCGCGTGCAAGGGGATCGTCCTGTGCGATGGCTTCTGCGACTGAGCGGGAGCTCGCACGTACCACGTACAGCCCCATCGTGGGATCCGAGCTGGGCCCGGAGATCAGGACTGTGCCCTGTTCGTGCTGGTCCCGCATCCAGTCCAAATGCGCCGCGAGCATTCGTTGTGGCTCCGCCGGGCGCTTACCGCGCCTGATCACCAGGTACCAGATCATGATTGCCCCTCGTAGCTCCACAGGTCCGGGCCGTCGCCCCGCCACTCGATCAGATCCCGATCGTCCAGAGCCAGGTCATCAGGGTCCAGGCCTACACGTCGCAGGAACTCCTCGACATCCGCCAGCGACGTAGCGACGCCGACAGGCTCGCCGAGGACCGTCATACGGCGCTCACCGCCATGAGGCGCGTGCACGACGATCGGCGGCTGCTCCATACGCCCAGCCTGCGCCCTGCTGGTGGCCGCCGCATGGCAGGTGTGCGTCTGTGCCGGTGGGGCACGCGTCGTCGTACCCGGTGTAGGCGCCGGCTCGTGGCCGCACCCTGTGCCCACCGGCCGGCGCACCGGCCAGCCAGCGCGGCTACCCCTCCTCGGGCGGCAGGCCCTGGCCGTGGAGCGCTCTGGCAGTCGGGCACGGCCACCTCACCCCGCAGGTTCGACACGTCAACGGCCAGACGCCTACCGTCGCCCTAAGTAGACGAGCCACGGCCCGGAGAGCGTCGTAAGCCATCGCACGAACATTCTCGCTCTTTGCCAGCGCATGCGTGACCTTGTCGCGCTTGAACCAGGTCAGCACCGAGCTCGCATTGCGGTCCATGTTGCAGGGCCCGCAGGCTGGTACCAGGTTCTCCGGATCATGCGTTCCGCCATTCGCCACCGGCCGCAGGTGATCAACCTGGTCGGTCCGCCGCAGTACACACATGACGCCGAGGCGAGCACCTCCCGGCGCACTGCCGCAGGAACGGCACCAAGGTTTCGCCGTACCTCTTCCCCGCTGCCTTTCGAGCAGTGCTGCCGTTCCTTGTGGCACCGTGCGCAGTATCCGCAGTACCCCTCACGGTTCTGGCACCCTGCACCTACGCAAGCGCCCATGCCCCTCGCTTCCTGGCGCTACTCCTGCTCGGCCCGCACGATGATCATCCGGTACACCGCCCCACCCCGCCGCTCCGGATCATCATCCGTGCGGGCCTCCGCGATACCCGCATGCGACTCGATCCACGTCCGCACCGCCGCCAGATCCACCGCCGGGCCACGCAGGTACACCTCCACCGCGTCATCGACGATCGGCAGGTCGTTCAGGTAGTCCGCGTAGCACTCTTCCATGCACAGGCCAACGCCGCAGGCTGAGGCCGGTACACGGCCTCACGACGACGGGCCCGGCTCCCGATATTCGGAAGCGGGGCCTGTGCACGCCGCGGTCAGACGTCCGCGGCGGGCTGCGGGTCGTCGACGTGCTTGAGTGCCATCGGGGCCTCGGGTACGTCCGGGCCGCTGAGCGTCGCCCAGAACGCGTGCGTCGCCAGAGCCTTGGCCAGCTCCCGCTGTCGGGCGAGCAGCTTGTCAACTGCCGCGTGGTCGTCCTGCCGACCGATGCGTCGTGGTGCACGCCGCGCGCGTCTGTGTACGGCTCGGGCTCGGGTTCCGGCCGGTGCGGGAGGCGCGCGTACAGGTCGGCGAGGTCGCGCTGGGCTTGCTGCCAGTCGCGTTGGAGCTGGATCAAGTCATCGAGGAAGCGGAGTTCGGCCACGATCGGAATCGCACAAAGCATCGTTTCAAGAGCGCGTCGCGACACCCCGACGAGGGCACACGCTTGGTGCCCCGCCGCCCTCACGGGTCGCTAAAGATTCGACATAGCGCTGTCCTGCTCAGGAGGATCGGCCCATGAGTCTCCTCGTACACACCTTTGTCTACGACGCCGACGGCGGTCGCGACTTCCTGGAGGACCCCGAGCACGGCAAGGCCCTGGCTGGTTTCGAGAGCACCCGGACCCGGCTGTGGGGCTCGGCGGCGATCCGGGCTTTGGGCTCCCGGTTCTTCCCACAACTCGGCGGCGGCGACCTTTACGTAGAGCGGGACGAGATCGATGAGTTCCTCACCGAGTGTGAGGCGATTCGTCCACACCTCGACAACCTTGCCAAGCAGGGCGGTTACCAAGCCGACTACGTCACTCAGCGCTTCGACAACGTCGTTGCCGCCGCGCTACGAGCCAAGGCCGTCGGCGGTGGGATCGTTGTGTGGTAGTGGTCGAGGATCGAGGCAGGCGGTCGTTACGCGGCACTAGCCCGCGACGGTAGGCCTCGATCGCCAGCTTGTACGTCTCCCTCGGCCTCACGGCGCCCAGACGTCGCCACACCGCCAGCCCGGTAGCGAATGCCTTCATGCCGGGCCAGCCGATTCCTCGCTAGCACCGATCCCGACAAGCCCTCCAAGAAGAACACCCGTCCGATCTCCTGTGCTTCCGCCTCGGCCACCTGCATCAGCCAGCGTCGCCGCTCGTCATCCCACACCGCTTCCACTGCGGCATCGACCAAAGCCGGGCCCGCGCCGCGAAGTTGCCCGGCCATCCGCACGTAGCTTCGGACCAGGGCCATCTCCGACGGCAGCAACTCCAACCGCCGATACGCCGGATCGACCTGCTTTGCCAACCACCGGTCCGACACCGCGCCCGCTGACTCAGCACGCAACCCGCGGTACACCAACGCGTCCGTGCCGTCCACGGTCAGCCTGACCTCCCAACCACTCTCGCAGCCGGGTGCGGGGACGAGCAGCTCGGCCAGGCCCCGCTCTAAGCCAACCGCCGCCAGCCCGCGTCCGGCTCCCCGGCCTCGAACGTCCACCACTCGACCGCTGCTGTCCGCTCGCGGACCAGCAACTCCCAGTCCTGCGGTCGCAGTTCCATCCACGCCCCCTCTGGTACTCACTGGGGCCGATCCTGCCGCAGCGCCCTTAGAGGTGACCGGGAAACGGGCACACAGTCACACGACGAAGATCCACGACCAGCCCACGCGTTCGACTGTGGACGCCCGCAGTCCTCAGGCCGCGGTAGGCACGGGCTGCCCTGGCTCGTACAGCCACGCCACCTGCGTGCCGTCTACCCGCACAGTCAGCCCGAACCGGTCCACGCCTGGCTGCCCGGCCCCGTCCCACCACCACCACGCCGCCTCGACCTCATCCCACAGGCGCCGCGCTCCAGATTGGAACACCACACCCCGATCGCCATCCTTCGGCCAACGGACCGCAGCCCAGGACCGGTCAAGGAGGCTGATGAACCACACCAGCGCCTCGGTGTCGCTGCGCTACAACGTGTGCACACCCCGGCACGGCCAGACCCACGACGAACGGCGCCGCCGTGAAGCAGACATCAGGCACCAGCAACAACGGCGACAGGCCCGTTTCCGTGACCTCCGCGTCGCCGGGAAACCCCCCGGGCAGGTACCCCTCGAACTGCGGCCACACCTCCCGCTGGGATCGCAGCTTCATGAACTCCACGCTGCCGGTGAACCGCCCCGACGCGCCTGGGGATAGGGCGCAAACAGCCAATACGCCCGAACGGGTACACGTCTCTCACCAGCCGCGGCCAGCTTCAACGTCGTCTGGGGCGCTATACGAGTGAGCAGCAAGTGACTGGTGCGGAATCAGACATACCCGTGGCGAAATCTAGTCAACGCGCCTACGCCTGCGGTGACTTGTCAGACTGGCCGCCTATCTCGACAAGACCGGCATGCCACCGGCCCACGAGCCGGTCTTCCGCGCCCGGCGAGGCCCCGACCGACCGCCGGTGTGGCGCTGGCCCCACCAGCCCACCGCCTTCCCGACGAGCGCCCTGGAGCACCATGCTTGCCCTCACCTCGCTGCTCGCTGCCCTGGCGGACGCCGACCGTGCGGGCGAGCCGGGTGCGGCGGCCGCTACGGCGGCGGGGACGTTCAGGGCGGCGCGGATTGTGCGCGGGGTGTACTTACGCGCGGCCTGGATGCCTCTCGCAGCGCGGGCTTTGCGCTGCGAGAAGAGGTCGGTCGCGTGGGCTGGGGCTGACGCCGGGGCGGCAGCGGGTGGCCCCGTCATTCCTGCCGTGTGATCGCGCGCAGGTATGCCTCGGTGAAGAGTTCGCAGACTTCGTTCATGGGTGGGAGGTCAAGGCTCTGTATGGGTTCGAGGAGCGGTCGCGTGAGGATGTGGGTGATCACCGGACCCAGCAGGAGTTGGACCAGGATCGGCAGTGGCAGTGGTCGTATCCGGCCCGTCTCCACGTGCGGCAGCAGGAGCCGTGCGAGGCTGTCGAATAGGCGCGGGAGGTACGCCCGCGTCGCTCGCGCGGCGGGCCCGTCGGGTCGACTGAAGAGGTCCGCGAAGATCGCCGGGAGCACTCGCGGCTCGCGGTCGAACGCCACGATCACGGCACGGTAGAGCGCCTGCACAGTGTCCTCCAGGCGCTCCGGCGGGTCGGCGGCCAGGGCTTCCAAGTCGGGTAGGGGGCCGTAGATTTCGTAGACGGCGCCGAGTAGGCCGTCGCGGCCGTCGAAGACCGTGTGCAAGCTGGGAAGCGAGCACGCGGCCCGCTCCGCGACGGCGTCTAGGGTCATCGCGCCGAGGCCTCGCTCGGCGACGAGCTGCGCCGCCGCCTCGATCGCCCGCTCGCGGACCGGCCGCCGACCGCCGGGGTCGACGCCCGCCCGCCGGACCGCCTCGTCCAGCGCGGCCCGTGAGCCGCCCAGTCGGCGCAGCAATGTGCTGCGGGAGACGCCAGCCGCCGCAGCGATCACTGTCAGCGGGACGTCCGCGACGTCCCGGCCGCGTTCGTTCGCCGCCGCCAGGGCGGCGGCCACTAGATCCCGCATCTGCTCATGGTCCTGCATGTGCAACACGATACTACTTGACATCTGAGACCGTACCAAAGACCTTATATATAAGAGTTCCACTGGAATGAGGGGGGAATGCCATGAGCGTCGTCATCTCCGGGGGCGGACCGGCAGGCATGATGCTGGGCCTGCTGCTGGCGCGGGCCGGGATCGAGGTGACCGTGCTGGAGAAGCACGGCGACTTCCTGCGCGACTTCCGCGGTGACACCATCCACGCGTCCACCGTGCGACTGATGGACGAGCTGGGCCTGGGCCGGAAGTTCGCCTCGCTGCCGCAGAGCAAGCTCAGCGACATGGTGGTGCCCACGTCGGACGGCGGCAGTATGCGGCTGACCGCCTTCGACGCCCTGCCAGCGCCGTACAACTACATCGCGATGGTCCCGCAGTGGGACCTGCTCAACCTGCTTGCCCAGGAGGCCCGGCGCGAACCGTCGTTCACCCTGCGGATGAATACCGTGGCGACCGGGCTGGTCCGGGAGGGCGGCAAGGTCGTCGGCGTCCGCTACCGCACCCAGGACGGCGAGGAGGGCGAGATCCGCGCCACCCTCACCGTCGCGGCCGACGGCCGCCACTCCGCGCTGCGCCAGGACGCCGGTCTGGTGCCGCAGGAGTTCCCGGTCCCGTTCGACACTTGGTGGTTCCGGCTGCCTAGGTATGCCGCGGAGCAGGCCCAGGAGCCCCGGCTGGTTGCCGCGTTCCGCGCTGGCGAGTTCGCCCTGAGCCTCACCAGGAACGACTACTTCCAGATCGCCTACTTCACCACGAAGGGATCCGACGCCCGTCTGCGCACCGAAGGCATCGAACGCTTCCGGGCTCGGATCGCCGACCTGATGCCGCAGTACGCGGACCGCGTCGACCAGCTGCCGAGCATGGACGACGTCCACCTGCTCGACGTCCGGCTCAACCGGCTTCCGCACTGGTACGCCGACGGCCTCCTGTTGATCGGCGACGCCGCCCACGCGATGTCCCCGGCCGGCGGGGTGGGGGTCAACCTCGCCATCCAGGACGCGGTCGCGGCGGCCACGCTGCTCGTCGAACCGCTGCGCCGGGACCGGCTGACCACCGCCGACCTAGGAAAGGTCCAGCGGCGAAGGTGGCGGCCCACAGTGATCATGCAGCGCGTGCAACTGATGCTGCACGACGGGTTCTTCGCCCCGGTCCTCACCGGCCGCCGAGTCGGCCCGCCCACCTCGATTGTCCTGGCCACCCGGTACCTGCCCGGCTTCCGCCAACTCCCCTCCCGCCTGGTCGCGTTTGGCCCGCGCCCGGAGCACGCCCCGGCCTTCGCCCGGCGCCCCACGGCGGAGCCGGCTAGCTAGCTACTTGCCCCTGAAAGAGGGTTTCCTCAGCTGACCACACCGCTCGCTTCCGTCTCGTGCCCCAGCTCGCAGCGTGTCGACCCCTGCCGTACGCAGGCCGGGGCAGTGTGGACCGACCTGCCCCGGCCCGCGGGCGCCGGCACCGAGCCGGTCGGGCAGCGAGGGGCACCACGTCTGCGGAACCTGCCGCAGCTGCGTGGCCAGCCGCCGCCACCGGTGCCGCAACACCGTCGGGCTCGGCATCGCCGAGACGGCGCGTTCGCCGAATGGGCTCAGCGTTCGGGTCCGTAGCGACTGTCTTCCTGCGTATCAGCCAGAGGGGAGGTGGCGGTTGGAGCAACGTCACCTACTACACCGCCAACGTCGGCGTCCGCTCAGCCACCATCGACCCCTACGGCCCCGAGGGCCGAGCCCGCATCCGCGAACTCCTGCGCGAGGCGGACACCTTCCACGCCAACCGCCGCCCCGGTTACCTGGAAAAGATCGGCCTGAGCGCCGAGGAAGCCGCCGCCATCCGCCCCGGCATCATCCACGTCAGCATCTCCCTGGCCGGCGAAACCGGCCACTGGGCCCGACGCGTCGGCTTCGACCAGACCGCCGGAGCCCTCAGCGGCATCATGCTCGCCGAGGGCGAGAACGGCGCCCCCGCCCTGCCCGCCATCAGCGTCGTCAACGACTACGTCCTCTCGTGGCTGGCCACCACCGGCATCATCGCCGCGCTGATGCGCCGAGCCACCGAAGGCGGCAGCTACCGCGTCACACTCAACCTCAGGCGCGTCTCCGCGTGGATCCTCAGCCTCGGACTCTTCGACCGCGCCTACGCCACGAGGTCGCTGGTACCGGCGGACCCGACTCCCCACACGCCTACCTCGACCCCGACACCTTCACCGCCGACACCCCCTGCGGCCACTACCAGGGCGTCACCGACCAAGTCGTCATGTCCCGCACCCCCGGCAGCTTCCGCACCGTCCTGGTACCCCGCGGCAGCAGCCAACTCCTTTGGCTCCGCAAGCACTAGGCGCCCAGCTCCGCGCCGAGGACCACGAGATCAAGGACGAGCGCATCGCCCGGCTGCTCCCGCTCAAGGACCGGCTCATCAACTTCCTGGGCCCGCTCCGTTCAACATCAAGGCCAGCGGTCCCGGCCAGGACCTGCGCCCGCTGCGTAACCCGGGCGAGCTTGAGGAAGTCGAGGAACTGCCGGATGGTGGTGATCCCGCCGCCGCCGAGCCGGACATCCTTGCCCTGCGCCGCTCCCCGCGCCCGTTCGAGGACCGGCCGGGCCGCCGTCGACGAAATGGAATGTGGTGTCTGACAGCGTGAACGACGGACGCTTGTGGTGGGTCATGACGAACGCCGGTGGGCGGAACGGGGGCTCCTCTCCCCACCAGCCGCGCCAGTCATGGTCCTGCCACGGCCCGCACTGTGGCCCGAACTTGTTGCGGCCCATGATCTCGGCACCGATGTTGCGTGCGAAGTCCCGCGTGAAGTAGTCGTCGAGGCCCCGACTCCCACCGGGATCCGTGCGCATGGGCCAGCTCCTGTTTTCTCGTCAGGTCCCGTCGCGTCCTCGTCTGGCAAGGCGCCCCACACCATGGCGTCCAACGGGACGCGACCGGATCGGCAGCGACCCCACAACTTCCAACGCGCCAGCAGCCGCCCCGCTGGTGGAGTCAGCTGCTCCGTGGCGAACGTTTCTGGGTGTCAGGCTTGCACAGTGGGCCGGACGACGATCTCGCTGATGTCGATGCCGACGGGCTGCTCGATCGCGTAACCGATCGCGGATGCGATGGCTGAGGGCGGGATGGCAATCTCGTCGCGCTGTCGGACAGCCGCCGCTGCTGCTTCGGGACTCCCCCCCTTGCCCACGCCCTCAGTGTGGGTGAACCCCGGTGAGACGAGGGTGACCCGCAGGTGCGGCCCCGACTCCTGCCTCAGGCCCTCGGTCAGCACCTTCACCGCCGTCTTGGTGGCCGCGTAGACGCCCTGAGGAGATTTCACGACATACGCCGCGGTGGAGGCCACGTTGACGAACTGGCCGCAGCGCTGCCGCCGAAAGATGGGAAGTGCCGCCCCGATACCGTTCAGCAAACCGGTGACATGGGTTGCGACCATGGCATCCCAGTCGTCCTGGCGCAGTTCGTCAAACGGTGACACCGCCATCGTGCCGGCGTTGGAGACCAGAACATCGAGCCGGCCGAACCGGTCCACCGCGGTGTCCGTCAGGCGCTTGAGATCCTCGCGGCGTGTCACGTCGATGATGGCCCCGACGACCGAGCCGCCTTGCGCCGTTATCTGGTCCACTACCGCGCTCAGCCGATCCTCCCGTCGGGCCCCGAGCACGAGCCGGGCCCCTTTCTCGGCTAGGTAGGTCGCCGTTGCGGCGCCGATGCCGCTGCTGGCACCGGTGATCGCCACAACCTTGCCTTCGATACCCGACATGATCAATGTCCCTTCAGGGGTGGATGCACGCAGGTCAGGCCATGACCTAGTGTGGAACTGGGGGCGCCACCAGTTACACCAAGACTAAGTGGGCGCGCCTCCACTTAGCAAGGTGAAGGGAGACCGGAGAGGGGAATGGCGACCACCGATGGCCAGCAGTGCACAACGCCCGTTGCGAGCTGACGCACGGCGCAACAGAGACAAGATCCTCGCGGCCGCGGTGCGCGTGTTCGCCGAGGAGGGGCTGGACGCGCACCTGGAGCGCATCGCCAAAGAGGCGGGCGTGGGCAGCGCAACCCTGTACCGCAACTTCCCCACCCGGGAGGCACTGATCGAGGCGGTCTACCGCAACGAGGTGGCCCAGCTGTGCGACGCCGCTCCCGGCCTGCTCGCGGAAAAGCCGCCCTACGAAGCCCTGCACGACTGGACACGCCTCTTCCTGGACTACGTCACCACCAAAGCCGGTATGGCTGACGCCTTGCGTGCCATCGCCGCCACGGGAAGCAACCCCTACGGCCCCAGTCGGGACATGATCCAGACCGCCATCACGGCCCTCATGGACGCATGTGCGGCTGCCGGGATGATCCGCACCGACATCAGCCCCAGCGACATGGGGGCCGCCCTCGAAGGGATCGCCCTCACCTCGGCCAAACCCGAACAGCGGGAACGGGCCGAACGCCTGCTCGACCTCACCCTCGACGGCTTGAAGCTCCGTTCGTGAGGCCGTTCTGCCTAGGCGATGAAGTGAACGGAGCGGCTGTTCCGGCTGCTCAAGCAGCGGGAAGCCCCATGAGCCTGAAAGGAGGTTCTGGAGGAAATGCCACCATCGCGAGACTGAGCGGCTGTGACATCGACCTGAGACAGCCTGGAGCACTCCTTATCAGAAGGCATGTCAGATGCAAGGGAGTGGTCGCCGCCTTTGCGGCGGCGGGTGACGCCAGCCGACTGCCGCCGCGACCGTCCTGGGCGGTGACCTCCAGGAGCCGCGACGGCGGCATCCAGGCACCGCCCGGTGACGGGTGACCACCCGAGGTCGCGTTCCGATAGCGTGCGCCGGTAGCGGAGCGCGTTGTCCGGTCTCGCTTTGACGGCGGCCGTGGGCGAGGAGTGAGCGATGAGTGGGGCGGCGGTACCAGCCGGGTCGCGGGAGTTGAGGCGTCACCTGGGTTTGTTCGACGCGGTGGTGATCGGGCTCGGGTCGATGGTCGGAGCCGGGATCTTCGCATCGCTGGCCCCGGCCGCGTCGGCGGCCGGCTCCGGACTGCTGCTCGGCCTCGCGCTGGCGGCGGTGGTGGCCTACTGCAACGCGACCTCCTCCGCCCGGCTGGCCGCCCGCTACCCGCAGTCCGGTGGCACCTACGTCTACGGCCGCGAGCAACTGGGCGACTTCTGGGGCTACCTGGCGGGCTGGGGCTTCGTGGTCGGTAAGACGGCCTCGTGCGCTGCGATGGCCCTGACCGTCGGCTCCTACGTGTGGCCGTCCCAGGCACACGCGGTGGCGATCGCCGCGGTGGTGGCGCTGACCGCGGTGAACTACGTCGGCGTGCAGAAGGCGGCGTGGCTGACCCGGGTGGTCGTCGCGCTCGTCGTGGCGGTGCTCGCAGCGGTGGTCACCGCCTGTCTCACCTCGGGGGCCACCGACGCCGCGCGGCTGGACGTCGGTGCGGACGCCTCATTCGGCGGGGTGCTGCAGGCGGCCGGGCTGCTGTTCTTCGCATTCGCCGGATACGCACGCATCGCCACCCTTGGCGAGGAGGTCCGCGATCCCGAGCGCACGATCCCCCGCGCGATCCCGCTCGCGCTCGGCATCGCCCTGGTCCTCTACGCGGCCGTCGCCGTCTCGGTACTGCTGGTGCTCGGCCCCCACCGGGTCGCCCACACCACCGCCCCGCTGGCGGATGCCGTCCGCGCCGCCGACCTCCCCGGCCTAGCCCCGGTCGTGCGGGTCGGTGCCGCCGTCGCGGCGCTCGGCTCTCTGCTCGCGCTGATCCTCGGGGTCTCGCGCACCACCCTGGCCATGGCCCGCGACCGGCACCTGCCGCACACTCTGGCCGCTGTCCACCCGCGCTTCCAGGTCCCGCACCGCGCCGAACTCGCCATCGGCGCGGTCGTCGCGGTCCTCGCGGCCACCGCCGACGTGCGCGGCGCGATCGGCTTCTCCTCCTTCGGCGTCCTGGCCTACTACGCCGTCGCCAACGCCTCCGCGTGGACCCTTGCCCCCGACGAAGGCCGCCCACCCAGGACCGTGCCGATCGTGGGAACGGCTGGCTGCCTGGTGCTGGCCTTCGCCCTCCCCCTGGCTTCCGTCCTTGCCGGAGTCGCGGTCATTGCTGCCGGAGCCGCCGCCTACGGCCTACGCAAGGCGATCGCCCACCACGGCTGACAGTCCGCCAAGTCTCGGCCCTAGACCGCGGAACCGCACACGCCACTCCCGGCCGGGGAGGTCATCCGATCAGTGGCTCCCGTTCTCACCGGAAGCCACGCGGCCGCGTCGAGTACATCCTCGTCACGAGCGCCCCAACCCTGGTGTCGACTGCTGCCGAAGACCTGGTGCCCATACGTCCTGACCAAATCATGCCAGGGCACTTGCGTCGGGGTAGCTGGGCGAGCCGGTCGAGGGCGGCCCTGCTGTGGTGGGTTCGGGGCCGGTGGCGGGCGAGGCGGAGGATGCGGCGTCGGCTGGCGGTGACGAGTTATCCGGCAGCGGTGAACAGGCGGAGCCGTAGGCGGCGGGTCCCCGGAGTAGGGCCTGCCCGGGCAGGGCGAGCATGGGCATCCGGGCCAGCAGGTCGAGCGAGGAGTGCTGTGGCGGTGACGGTGCCACCGCCCTGTACGCGCCGGTGCGGTGGCGGGCTGATGCTACGGCAGAACCTCCAGCTGAACGGCGCTTTGGGTGCCCTGGATGCCGGAGGTGAGGCAGTCCGTGGGCAGTTGGTCGGGCAGTGCGGTCACGCTCCGGCGTACGAAGTGGCCTTCGCCGCGTCCCTTGATGACCCGGCCCGACTGCAGGACGAGTAGGACGCCTGCGACGCGGGTGGTGGTGGCACCGTCGATGACGATCACCGACCGGCCGCCGTCCGCGTAGCGGACGATTTCCCGACCGCTCGCGTTGGACAGCGAGACGCAGGATGCCGACGGCGCGACGGCGTTGAAGGAGCCTGTCGCCGGGACAGCATCGCCGCGGGCGCTGGTGCAGGTGTAGCGCACGTCCGCGTGGTTGCGGGTCTTGCGGGGCAGGAGTGTGAGCGGCGGGTCGTAGCTGCTATGGGCGTTGCCCGTGCAGGTGACACCCTCGTACCGGCCCGTCCCGGCATGACTGGCCGGCGCCCACACCAGCGACGAGGCCACCAGCGCCAGGGATCCCAGCATCACCGTCATACCGCGCCTGCTCACCACATGCCCCTCCAGCAAGTCGTCTGATCTTTATGAGCACTTGACTACCCCGGCTCCGGATCCGCAGATCCGGCGCCTCGAAGTGCACCACCGGCGTACGCCCGCCCATCTGCGCCGTCGCACACGCCTGTCCTCCCGGCGGAACGCTTGGAATCCGGCACGCGCCGGGTAGGAAGCGCCGGACGAGTCCTCGTCGAATCGGAGCATGAACCGAGCAGGAGGAGACCCTAGTGAGCCGTATGACCGTCGCAGCCGCCACCGCCGCGCGAGTGCGTGTGTTCGCCATGATGGACGCCGACGGGGACCAGGTCATCACGCGGCATGACTATCTCTCCCGCATCGACCGGACCGTCTTGGCCACCGGGCGCACAGAGGACGACCCGCTCGTCGTCGCCGCCCGTACGGAAGGCATCAAAGCCTGGGGCGCGATGGACGCCAACAACGACGGCAAGCTGACCTTCGACGAGTACAACGCGTGGGTGGGCGCCGACAAGTTCGACAACGTCTGCCGGTTCGCGCTCGGCGCGCTCTTCGACCTCGCCGACGCGGACGGGGACGGGGCCCTGGACAAAGCCGAGTTCACCACGCTGCGCACCGCACTGAACAACCCGCCGGAGAACGCCGCCGCCGCGTTCGACGCGCTGGATGCCGACGGCGACGGCCGGGTTGGCCGCGACGCGTACCTGGCATCGATCCGCGCCTACATCGTCGGCGACAACTCCCCGATGGGCGAAGTCCTGTACTAGCCAGGCCGTGCTGTCGGTGGTGGCCCCGCCGGGGTGACCTCGCCACCGCCGAAGCGTTGAACAAGAGCGCGCGGCGTGGCCGCCATCCCCCTCCCGCGCTGCCACCGGCTGGCAATCTCGGCGCCTGCCCTGCCACGAGGTTGCCAGCCGCCTCCACAGCATGGCCCGGAGAGACCCGGACGGAGTGGCCGGGCTGTTGCCTCCGGCGACGGCGTCAGCCCATGCTCTTGGCCCCGTCGAGGGATTCGCGGATGATGTCAGCGTGGCCGCAGTGCTGCGCGGTCTCCGCTGTGATGTGCATGATCACCCGACGCGCCGACCAGGCGGCCCCGTCCTCGAACCACGGCGCCTTCGGGAGTGGCTGCGTGGCGGCCAAGTCGGGGAGGGTGGCGATCAACTCGTCGGTGCGGCATGCGGCATCGGCGTATTCGTCGAGGATGTCGGCAAGGTTCTCACCGGGCAGCATCCGAAACTGCAGGGCCCATTCCGCCAGATCGGACTCGGTCATGGCGGCGAAGTCGCGCATCGCCGACGGGCCTTGGGTGATGAAGTTCGCCCAGTTCCGCTCGCCCGCGCTGACGTGCTTGATCAGGCCGCCGATGCACAGCTCGCTCGCGGTCGGCCGCAGGCCGGCCTGCTCGTCGGTGAGGTCTCGGGCTGTGGAACGCAGAAGACGGCGCTTCTCGGCGAGCATCGCCAGCAGATCGGCACGCTCGTCGCCGATCTCAGCCGCAGTCGTCGGTGCCGTCGCCATCCCAGTCGCGTTCTGATTCATTGTCCCCGCCTCCGTGCCGTGTTCCCGTTCGGACAACACTCACGCTAGGAGGCATTGCGGCCAGCTCACGTCCGCAATTGCGGGACGTGTGGTCGGAGATGCGAGTGCACCTGATCGCGACTCCAGACAGGCCCTGGTTGCTCACGCACCACCGGTGGCCGTGCAGCGCCGGAAGACCGGCCAAGTGGCTTTGTTCACGAGAACCGACAGAACCTCTATCCGAGTTGGGAGGCGTCGGCGGTGCGTCGTGTTCGATGTTCATGAGAAACAAGAGCGCCAGTGCACCCCTCCGTCGCAGAACCGCCACTCGGGAAGTCGTCGCGACGACACCGCAAGTAGCTCTGCGTAGTGTCTGCGCGCTATGCGGCCACGGAGGCTCCGCGAAAACACGTTGGCGGACCACGGCGACCACTGCTACTTTTCGGGAGGCCGTGCGAGAGATCGAGGAGGTGGTACCCGTGAACGCTGTATCGACATGGGTGCTCCCCTCCGGGGTCGCGGTCGGGCGATAGGTCGTCCGGGAGCGCCGTTTCAGTGCACTCCCGAAAGGCACGACCATGCATTTCACTTCCCAGCAGCACCTCGACGACGGGGTCCTCGAACGCGAGTTCACCCTCGGTGAGATCCCCGGCATCCTGTGGACACCCGCATCCGCATCTGCACCGGTGCCGCTGATCCTGTTCGGCCAACCTCCCCTCGGGCTGCGCAAGATGTACCCCCGACTGGTGGCCCGGGCCCGGCACTCCGCAGCGGAGGGCTTCGCCACGGCCACCATCGAGCTCCCCGGAAGCGGCGACCGACCCCGTTGGCCCGCCGCCGAGCAGGCCCGCGCCGACCTGCGCCGGGCAATGGACGCCGGCGAGCCGGTCAGCGACGAGATCATCGACGCCCTCATCCTCCCGCTGGTCGAAAAGGCAGTCCCGGAATGGCAGGCCGCCCTGGACGCGCTCCTTTCGCTGCCCGAGATCGGCGGCCCGGTCGGGTACTCGGGGGGAGTGATCTCCGTCGGCATCCGTCTTGCGGTAGTCGAGCCGCGCATCGTGGCCGCCAGCTTCTTCGCCGGGAGTTTCGTGCCTCGCGCCATGTTCGAGGAGGCCCGGCAGATCGCTATTCCACTGCACGTCCTGCTGCAGTGGGACGACGAAGGCAACGACCGGCAGGCGGCCCTGGACCTGTTCGACGCCTTCAACTCCAAGGAGAAGTCCCTGCACGCCAACATGGGCGGGCACACCGGCGTCCCGCAGTTCGCGGGAGACGCCGCGGCCCAGTTCTTCACCCGACATCTGAAGTGAGGCCGGGCCGTCAGACCGGCAGCGGGGGGTAGCTGATGTCGGTCGGCATGCCGCTCATCGAGGACAGGTCCCGGCCCTCCGCAGCTCTCCAGACCGTGGGCCCCTGCGCAACTCTCTGCAGGGGCCCGCGGCGGATCGCGACCGTCAGGGCCCCGGCCCGCCTTCGGTGCCGCCGGAACGGTGGGCCACGGTCCGCGCATAGGGAGCTGGCCAGGCGAGGACCTCGTACTCTTCCACGCCGATGCGCAGGGTGAAGGAGCGGCACTGGTTGTTCAGCAGCATCGGCCATGAGCCGACCAGTTCGGGATCCGGCTGATGCGAGGTGCGCGCGGGAAGTCCCAGCTGGTCGGTGAGCTTGTGGCGGACCTCAACGTTCCTTGTGGCGGGCCAGAGTTGGATGAGGAGTTCTTCGATGACGTCGTAGCCGTGGGCGGCGTAGACCTGGGTAGGTGTCTCGACGCGGGCCACGGACGTGGAGTCGCAGCCGCCGCCAGCGGGCGCCATCCTCGTTCCCAGGTAGGTCGATGGCTTCTTCGTTGTCGGCGGGCAAGGTGAGCAGGAGGCCGCTTTCGTCGAAGAGCATGCTGAACTCGGAACGTCACTCCAGGCGTCGAGCTCCAAAGCCGGCTCGCTGGGGTGGACGTGGAAGGTCACGTCCACGTCTCCGTGCTGCACCCCTCTGTCGTGACGTGTGCATACAGGCCGTCAGCCGCTCTCTCCACCAGGCCTTTTTGCTCACTGACGGGCGGAGCAGTGGGTGGCTCCGGGATCGGGTAGCAGAAGTCGCCGTCGGGGACGGCCCCCGCCATGACGTACTGATGGTAGGCCGCGGGGAAGCGGAAACGCTGGGTGGCAGGTGGTTGCGGCACGCTGCGTCTTCCCCTTGAACAAGCCGCGGCTCCCACCCTCAGTGGTGATCTCGGTTCGGGTGTAGGGCGTGGCCAGGTGGTCTCGGTCGTCAGCCGGGCGATTCGCTCGGGAAGGTCAGCGGCCGCGCTGACCTTTTGCAGCGAAGTGTGACCAGTCTCAGCGAAGTTGACCGGCCGCGATCGCTGCGAGGGTGGCGTCGTAGTGCCGCTTGACCTTGCGGGTCAGCGATTAGGGCCCGCAGGCCCGGAGTCTGGGCCTTGTCCAAGTCGTCCTGGGCGGCGTCGCCCAGGAGACTCGGGTAGGTCTTGCCGCCGGGCTTGTTCAGCCCGTGTGGGAAGGCGTCTGCTTCATGCCGTTGACGATCGCGCGTTCCGTGACGGCTTCGGTGTCGACGATCATGCCGGGCTTGATCAGACCGTGGTCGCCGGATGTGCCCTTGACCTGGACGGTGCGCTCGCCGAGGAAGGTGAACGTCTCCTTGTCGAAGATCCACTCGGTGCGCTGGCCACTGGCCTCGTCGAGCCGGGCCACCGCGACCCCGTGGCGGCCCGCGGCATCGACCGCGTCGTCCACCTTGACCACACCGGGGATCTTCGCAGCGGCCCGGTAGAGCGCGGCCGAGAGCCTCCCCGGCGGGTAGCTCTGGCTGAGCAGGTCACCGATGGTGGTGAACGCCTCCGCGTCTGGGCTGGGCCCGTGACCCTTGGTCTCCGTGTAGATCTTCTTCAGCAGGGCGTCGGGGTCGGTGGGCAGGGTGGCCAGGTAGTCATACGACGGTGCGTTGAGGTACGGCTCGACCTTCGAGTCCAGGGACGTGCCCGTAGAGTCTGTGTTGCCCGGCTCGATCAGCCAGCCCTTGTGGCCGTCGGGCGACTGCCAGGTCTGACGGGTGTGCAGCGCGTCGCTGACCACTGAGCTCTTGTCGTCGACCGTCCGCACGTGGGTGCTGGCGGTCTTCGTCTCGATGTAGATGTACTGGCCCGCACTTGCCTGCGGACCGGGGTTCTCCTGGGCGGCGAGGGAGATCCGGTCCAGAAGCTGGCTGACTCCGTGCACGTCGGCGGTACCGATCCGGGTGGTCAGCACGGGGCCGGTGGCCAGGCCGGTGACGCTGCCCGAGGTGCCGAACATGCGGACCCCGGTCACGATCGCGCCCGTCAGGGCGCACGCCGCCACCGGCAGGACGATCGCGCGGCGCAGGAACGGGTTGCGCGGCTTGGCGGCGCGGGTTCGGGCGGGGTGGGAGCCGGAGTTGTCGAGGTCGTCGTGGATCTGGGCCATCAGGCGCTCCTTGTGGAACTGGTGGCGGCCCGCCGGCAATTCCCGCTCCACGGTCGGCAGGAGCCCTTCGGTCTCCTGCCACTCAGCCGGGTGCGGCTGGGAGGGGCTGGCGTTCATCGGTTTCCTTCCTGTGCGGACCGGACCGCGGTCGCGCGGTCGCCATGTATCTGTCGAGAGCGGCGGGCGGGTTCCCGTCTGTCCGCCATCAGTTCCGCACTGGCGAGCTTGCGCAGCTTCGTACGGGCCCGGGAAAGCCGGGAGCGGACCGTGCCGAGCGGGATGCCGAGGGCCTCGGCGGCGTCGGCGTACTCGAAGCCCTCCCACAGGCACAGGACCAGGACCTCGCGCTCGGAACGCCGCAGCGAGCCCATGGCGGTGAGCGCCGCGGCGATCCGGCGCCGGTCGTCCACCTGGCCGGCCACTTCCTCGGCGTGGTCCGGCACTTCCGCCGCCGACGGCCCCGCCGCGGCGAGCGCTGTGGCCGCGGCACGGTAACGCCGGTTGCTGCGACAGTGGTTGCGAGCGAGGTTGGTGGCGATCCCCAGCAACCACGGCCGCAGCGACCCTCCTTCGGGGTCCACCTTGCCGCGCAGCCGCCATGCCTCCATGAACGTCGCCGCCATGACGTCCTCCGCGACGGACCAGTCGGCAGTCAGGCGGAAGGCGTGGTTGTAGACGGTTCGGGCATAGAGATCGAACAGCTCCGCGAAGACATTCGGGTCCCCGGCCCGTACCCGGGTTCGCATATCTGTGGTCACTCCTGTGGGCTGTCCGGCGCCCGAGAGCGAGTTCCAGTGATGTGCGTCATACCCTCTGGCGTCGCCGTACCGCAAGCGCCGCGGGGCGCGGGCGGCCCGCACTCGGCGCGCGGGAGTGCGTGAGGTTCCCTGGTGGGCGGCGAGCCGATCGACGGTCATGGCAGCAGACGTCCGCCGGTTCGCAGTCGGCGTGGCAGACGGGCGACAAAGCGCCAGCAGACCCAATTTTGGGTCGGCCCGCCGTTGCAGTGGTTAGGCTCCGCCGCACAACAGCGTTCAGTTCACGACGACTTGGTGGTGGGGCCGAAGCGACGGCACACCGGCATCTCATGTTGCAGAAGCGAAAAGTCCCTCAGCCATACCGGATAGTCCACCGCTCAAGACAACTTGCCAGTGCCCGAGGAGAAACACTACGCCAACCCGGCAACGGCCGAATCAGTGAACCTGAAACCCCGTCACCCTGTCCTGACCAGCTGATCAGCAAATTCGCACCGCGCGGGAACCTCAACCCTGTCGGGTTGGCGCAACCTGGTGAAGCACACTGGCTCGGGAACCAATTACGGACGACGAGGGAGCCTGGTCATGGCCGATGTCGACGTACTCGTGGTGGGCGCGGGCCCGGTAGGCCTGACCGCGGCGGCCGAGCTGCGGCGGCACGGCGTGGACTGCCGCATCGTCGACCGGCTGGCCGTCCCGCAACCTTATGCCAAGGCCATCGGCGTCCTGCCCCGCACGCTGGAGGTGTGGGACGCCATGGGCCTGGTCCACGGGGCGCTGGACGTCGCGGTGCCGCACCTGGGCCAGTTGGTCTTCATCGACGGCAAGCCGGCCCCCCGGGTCGAGCTGACTCTGCCGCCCGACATCCCCTACCCCTTCGCCACACTGCCCCAGTACGCGACCGAGCGGCTGCTGGCCGAGCATCTTGCGCGCTTCGGCACGGAGGTGGAGCGGCCGACCGAGCTCCGCTCGGTGGAGATGCACCCTGACGAGGTCGAGGCCGTCCTCGCGCACGCCGACGGCCGGATGGAGCGTCTGCGCGCCCGCTACGTCGTGGGCTGCGATGGCGCGCACAGCCTGGTCCGCAAGGCGGCCGGGCTGACCTTCGAGGGCGACGCCTTCCCCGAGCAGTACATGATCGGCGACGTCGAGGTCGACTGGGAACTGCCCGCCGGCCACAGCATGCGGGCCGTGAACCTGGACGCGAACGGTGAGATGGACGACATGGTCGTCTGCATTCCGATGCCGGGCGTTCGGCGGTACTGGCTGTCGATGCTGCGCCCCTCCGCCCAAGCGGGAAGCGAAGACGGCTCGAGCGCGCCGGACGGGATGGGGGACGGCCAGGGACCGGACCTCGGCCAGATCCAGGCCGTGCTCGACCGGCTGTCCCCGCAGCCGACGACCGCCTCCACGCTGCGCTGGTCGTCCGCCTTCCGGATCAGCCACCGCCTGGTGGACCGCTACCGGAACGGTCGCCTCTTCGTCGCCGGGGACGCGGCGCACATCCACCCGCCGATCGGCGGGCAGGGTCTGAACACCGGCGTGCAGGACGCCTACAACCTCGCCTGGAAGCTGGCCCTGGCCGTCCGCGGTCTGGCCACGGACGACGTGCTGGAGAGCTATCACGCCGAACGCCACCCGGTCGCGCAGGAGGTGGTCAACCGCACCGTCCGCCATGCTCATACCGTCCGCCATGCCCGTACCGCCCGCCATGCCCGCTCCGGCCTCGGCAACAACGGGGACGACGCCGAGATGATGCTGCGGCGCCAGGCCCAGCTGCTGGTCGCCTACCCGGACAGCCCGTTGATCCAGCCGCAGGCGGCGGACGGCACACCCGCGGCCGGTCCCGCCCCCGGCGACCGGGCACCGGACTGCCGCGGCCTGCTGAGCGACCTCGCCACCTACCCGCGGCGGCTGTTCGACCTGCTGCGCACCCCGCGGCACGTGCTGCTGCTGTTCGCGGGCTCGGAGCACGCCTCGGGCGACGGCGCCGCCCGGCTTGAGGCCTGCGCCGCCGAGGCGCATCGCGCCGCCCATGGCCTGCTCGACGCCTATCTGGTCACCGCCGCAGAGGTACCAGAGGACGCCCGCCCGGTCGGCCTGCGCCCGCCGCGGGTGCGCGACGCGGCGGGCGAGTTCCGCAATGCCTATGCGCCGCGTGACGGCGAGGCCCTCCTGATCCGCCCGGACGGCTACCTCTCCGGACGCTTCCACCCGGCCGTACCGGAACACCTGACGGCGCATCTGCGCCGAACCTTCGTCACTCCCTCGGGCGGGCGTGGGGGCGGTAGGTATGACGTCGCTGGAGCGGACGGCGTATCCGAGGTTCAACAGGCTCGTCCCGGAACGGAAGTTGCGGGAGTTCTCGCCGTCGGCGGAGGAGATGACACGGGCACGTGAGCGCATGTATGCCCACCCGGCCGGGTCTTTGCACTGTTGGTGATGCTGAAGTCCGCCTCACGGCTGGGTCGTTTCCCTAAGGCCGGACAGCGTATGGCCGGGTTCCACGAACGGCCGCTGTTTGTACTGCTCGACCACTCAGCCAGTTGTTCGCGCGAACATCCCACGTTCATGCGCTCACCGTCGAACTTCAGGTTGACGGCGTGGATGTACGACGAGTCGGGACGAGGGGCATACCGCTCCGTGCCGTCCGAGACATGATTGCGTTTTATGCGTCTCGCCTTTCACGAGCGGCTGTGGTGATCTGCCCGCGCGCGGTGTCGGTTTTGTGGGGCGAAGGCCGGCGCCGACCGCTACTCCGCCGCACCGCGAGGGGTCGGTGGGCGGCGCGTATCACGTCCGGGCCTGGCCGTTGGCGCTGCGCAGGGCGTTGCCCACGTTCCATGTCAGGCGCATGCCGCCCTCGATCACGCTGGAGTCGGCCAGCCGCTGCGTCACCCCGCCGAAGCGGACGTAGGACTCGATGACCCATTCGGTAAGTTCGGCGGCGAGCCCTCCCACGACTGCGGTGGCGAGGGCGGGCCGCCGCCAAGCGCGCACCCACACCACGGCGGCCAGCAGCGGCAGGGCAAGCAACGCCCCGTCGGGTGCGCGTACGAGCGTCACCCAGCCGACCGCGCACGCGAGCCCCACCAGGTATCCGGGGCGCGGTCCTTCCTTGGTCGCCCGTAGGAACAAGCCCACGGCCGCCACCGCGCCGAAGGCCACCCATAGGTTGGGCATTACCTGGTTGCCGTAGTCGATGACGGGCATGGTCGCCGCCGGTGTCGGGGCAGCCCTGCTCGCGCCGAGCGCGATCGGCGCGTCCACCACCTCGTCGACGGCGGCTGACGGCTCAATCGCCGTGCCCCCGGGCTACTCGGCCCGGGTCTTCGCCTCCGGCGGGTCGCTGAGCAGCCCGGCCGCCACAAGCAAAACAGGCATAGTACTCCTCCGCGTTAGCCGAGTTGATCATGCGGCCCGGATACCGCCCGCGCTCCCGACTCGACATGGTTGCGCATCAACGCCAGCAACGAGGAGACGATCACCGTCAAGCGCATCTGTCCGGGGAACGCCGACCTACTAGGGCTGGCCGACCGCTGCGCGGGAGGCGTATGGGCCGGTCACGACAGAGCGGGGCTCCGTCGCGACCGGCGGGTCGCCTCAGCCGGGGGTCAGCTGAGCGTGAGAGCGGTGTCGTCGATGACGAACGACGTCTGCAGGGACTGGTCCTCGGTACCGGTGAAAGTGACCGTGACGGTCTGTCCGGCCAGGGATGATACGTCGAAGGTCTTCTGGCTGTAGGCGGTGGCGGCGTCAAGGTTGGAGTAGGTCGCCAGTGTGGTGCCGTTCGCCTTGACGGTGAGCTTGTCGTAAGCCGTTGTGGTCGTCGTTTCGGCGGTGTCGACGTGCAGGTAGAAGCTCAGGGTGGCCTTGCAGCCGGAGGGGATCGTCACCGACTGCGACAGGGTGTCGGTGTGCGAGGAGCCGTAGCCGTCCAGCCAGGCGTCCCACGTGCCGCTGTGGGTGGGCTCGCCCTGCGAGCCGTACTGCCCGATGACGCCGGAACTGGCCGACCACACCGTGTTGCCGGACTCGAAACCCGGGTTGCCGAGCTTCTGGCCGGGGCTGGTGCAGGTCCCGCCGCCGGCCGGGTTGACCGTCCAGGTGAAGGCGGTGGAGCCGGTGGCGTTGGTGTCGTCGGTGGCGGTGACGGTCACGTGATACGTGCCGGCGGTGGTGGGTGTGCCGGAGATCAGGCCGGTGCCGGAGGCGATGGTCAGGCCGGGCGGCAGACCGGTCGCGCTGTACGTGAGCTTGGCGGACGACGAGGAGTCGGTCGCGGTGGTCTGCAGGCTCGCCGCGGTGCCGACAGTGCCGGTCTGGTCACCGGGGTTGGCGACGGTGACGGTGTTGCCGCCGGGCGGCTGGCTGCCGCCGATCGGCAGGCCTCCGGTCGGCGCGTACATCGCCACGTCGAAGGTTGAGCCGCTGGGGGCGTGGGCGACCGGGATCACGGTGACGGCGTTGCCGCCGGACAGGACGGATGTCGAGATGTAGTCGCCGAACATCCGGCCCTGCGAGGTGTTCGGCAGCCAGGCCAGCGTCATGGGACCGGCGAGCTGGGTCGGCGCCGTCCAGGTGGTGCCGCCGTCGGCGGAGGAGACGTAGCCGGCGTAGAGCTGGCAGGTGGTGTCCGTGCAGGAGGCGTTCGGGTAGTAGTAGTACGTCAGCGCGATTCGGGCGGTGTTCCCCGAACTGCTGGGGTCCACGCCGATGCCTGGCACGAAGTGGTCGGCGGTGCTGGTGGCTGCGTCGATCGGCACGCGGGTCGGTGAGCTCCACGACGTGCCGTTCGTCGAGTTCGACATGATGATGTCGTTGCTGGTGCAGTTGGTACGGAAGCGGCAGTCGGACCAGACCACGTAGACCGTTCCGGAGGCGTCGATCTCCGCAGACGGCAGCGGCCCTTCGCGCAGGGTGTCCAGGCGCGACATGTCGGCGGCGTTGTCCTCCAGGCCCGCGACGGGGTGGTGCGCGACGGTGGCGATCTGCACGCTGGAGTCCCAGCTGGCGCCGCCGTTGCTGGAGGTGAAGGACCGCTCGCTGTCCTCACTGCCCGAGGCGAACGGCACGACCACGGTGCCGTTGGGCTGCACGACCGGCTGGCCGCCGAGCCCGCTCGGGCCGTCGGCCGGGCTCTGCTGCGCGCCCCAGGTCGCGCCGCCGTCGGTCGAGGTCCTCATGTGCTCGGCGTCACCGGAGTTGGCGTCGTCGTATTCGGTGTAGCAGTGGCCGTAGTACGGGCTGGACGGGTGGTTGTCGCAGACCGTCCAGTTCTTGTCGTCGAACGTGCCGGTGGAGATGCTGACCGGGTTGCCCCAGGTGTGACCGCCGTCCGTGGAACGGCTCAGCTCGACGTCGACGTTGTTGCCGGAGCCGATACCCAGCCAGGAGACCATCCACACGCCGTCCTTGGCGTCGTATGCCACGGAGGCGTCACTGGCCGCGGAGTACGAGCCGCCGGTGTTCGTGGTGGAGCCGGGCATGAACCCGTGCGTCCAGGTTTGCCCGCTGTCGGTGGACGTCGCCCACCCGATGTTGGACGCCCCGCCGCCGAAGACCCGCCCGACCTGGAAGGCGGCGACGATGGTGCTGCCGTAGCTGTAGGTGTCCGGCTCGACCTCGGTGGCGTGTTGGGCCTGCGAGTCGGAGTAAGGGTCACTGCTGACCTGGGCGAGGGCGGGGGTGGTGGCGTGGGGGGCGTGAGTGGCCGCTAAGGCCTGGGGGGCGAGCGCGGGGGTGGCGAACGCCATCGCCGCGGCCAGGACACCGATGAGGAGGGGTGTTCTTCCTCTTGCCAGTCTGGACATGTCTCTCCTGACATGCAGAGCGGTACCAGGGGGTGTCGGCTGCCGCCGATACAGGACAGCGGGATACTGCTGCCACCACCGCGCCCGGGGAAGGCAACGGCAGTGACGGGAACGCGACATGACGAACTCACGTCAGATGGCGCCACGGGATTGCGCGCGAAACTCCTTCAGCTTCAGGCGAGTTGGATGCCTCCGCTGGTTCGGCGGAATCAGGTGATCGCTGCAACGGCAGCACTGTGTTCCCGGTCCGGAGTATCAGCTGAGGTCTGGCCCTCGCATTCACCGCGACTGGTGACGAGGCCCGATCGCACTCCCCCTGCGCGGCCACAGAGCACAATCCGGATGGGCACTTGGGAGGACCTGGACGCCATTACCCGCTCGACCGCGGAGGCTCTGCACGTGGCCGGCGCGGAGGCTCACCAGCTCGCCCACCGAGTGGCCGAGCCTCGGGGCTCTTTTCAAAGGGCTACCAGGGCTGGCCTGGACGGTCACTCTTCAGTGGCAAACGGTCAAGGACCGTTTGCCACAGGACACGGGCCTTGCATTCGGCGGCCGCGCCGTCCACTGCACCTTCCGCGGCCCGTAGGCCAGTTGCTGCACGGCGACGCTGTTGCTGCGGTGGGCGCCGCCGTTGCACACGTCGCAGCCGTCGCAGTCAGGGCTGATGCCCAGGCCCGCGTCGCATGCCGAGGTTATCGACTTGGAACGGCGGGGCGTGCCAGAGGCACATGGTCGTTCTTGGCCTCGCTGGGCTTGCGGTGGGCGGTGAGGGTGAGGCTGCTGCCGCGGGCGATGCTGCCGGGAGCAAGTTCGAGGCCGGCATCGGTGATCAGGTGGCGCAGTTCGTGTTCGGTGACGGGGTGGGCGTCCTCATCGACGAGGGAGATCGTGAACAGGGCGAGGTGATCGGCCTCCTCCACCAACTACCGGTCCGACACCGCGCCCGCTGACTCGGCCCGCAGCCCGCGATACTCCAACGCATCAGCGCCGTCCGCAGTCAGCCCGCACCGCCCAACCACCCCGCAGTCGGGCGCAGGGACGAGCAGCTCGTCCCGGCCCCACGCAGCCAACCGCCCCAGCCCGCATCCGGCTCCCCGGCCTCGCACGTCCACCACGCGTCCGCTGCTGCCCGCTCGCGGACCGTATCCAGCAACTCCCAGTGCTGCGCGGGAAGTTACATCCCCGCCCTCTCTGGTGCTCACTGGAGCCGATCCCGCCGCAGCGCCAACAGTGGTGACGGGTAAACGGGTACACAGTCACCCGACGAAGGTCCGCAGTCAGCCCCCGCGTTCGAACCGAAGGGAGCTGACCCAACGACAGCTACAACTCTCTCCGCGCTACGCCCTCGTAGGTGTCAACAACGTCATGACCCACGACTCCTAGGTATCGAGCAGTTCCGGGGCGAAGACGTCCTCGATCCTCCACTGACGGGCGGACAGGCCCTGCTCCCAGTGGTAGCGCAGGTAGGTGTCGAGGGCGGTCCGGTTGGCCGCGATGCCGTAAGGCCACCAGTCCTCGGGGAACAGTGCGTCGTTGCGCTCGACCAGGGCGTTCATCCACGGGACCATGGTCTGGACCTCGTACAGCCTGCGGTTTTGGCGGTAACGGTCGGCGGCGACGTCCTTCGCTTCGGAGAAGGCGCGGTAGACGTGGCGCGCGATGCCGGGGCGGTCCCGCAGAAGATCCCGTCGGACGACGATCGTGTGCATGATCGGGAAAACACCGGTTCGCCGATAGTAGTCGCGCTCCAGCGGCTCGAAGTCGGGGAACAGCCGGGCGACGTTCGGTGATCCGTCGAGCACGCACTGCGGGACGTTCGCCGAGAACAGGGCGTCGATCTCGCCCGCGTCGAGCATCACGCTCAGTGTCTTTCCCTCGGGCGCGACGGTCAGGTCGACTTCGGCCGGATGCGGATGCGGGATGAAGTCGAAGGGGGCCGAGGGGTGTTCGAGGCCACCGATCACCCAACGGCTCTCTTCGGGCTTGAACCCGTACTCGTCCATCAGGATCCCTTTGGCCCACACGCCGGAGTCCTGGCCGAAGGTGCCGAACTCGCCAATGGTCTTGCCCGCGAGGTCACCCGGCTCGGTGATCCCGCTGTGGGTGTTGACGAAAACGCACGAGTGCCGGAACACGCGATTCGGGAAGATCGGCAGCGCTACGAACGGCAGGCCGGTCTCCAGCAGCCGCAGGTAAAACGTGAGCCCCAGTTCGGCGACGTCGAACTCGTTACCACGGATCAGTCGGTCGAAGATCTCCGGGAGGGTGGCAGCGGTTTTCATCGTGATGTCGATGCCGTCGGCGCTCACGCTCCCGTCGAACAGCGACCGTGTCGTGTCGTATGGGAAGCACCCGACCGTCAGAGCGGGGTTGGTCATGTGGATCACTCCTCGTCGGCCCTACGGCTTCCCATCCTCGGCCGTCGCGGGACCTGCTGTCCAAGACCCTCTCTGCACGTCCGATACCCCACGGGTATCGTGTTGAAGTGGACCTTCGCTCGCTCCGCTACTTCGTCGCCGTCGCCGAGGAACGCCACATCGGCCGGGCGGCGGGTCGACTGCACATGACGCAGCCGCCGCTCAGCCGCGCGATCCGACAGCTTGAGGACGAACTCGGCGTCATCCTGTTCGAGCGCACCTCCAAGGGCGTCGTCCTCACGCCCGCCGGAACGGTCTTGTACGACGAAACGGGTGCGTTGCTGAGGCAAGCCGACCGGATCCGCAGCCGAGTGACCGACGCGGCGGGGACGGCGACCCTGGCCGTCGGCACGCTGGCGGACGCGGCCGAACAGGTCGGCGGTCGGCTGGTCCCGCTCTTCCGGGAGCGGCATCCGCACGTGAACGTCACCATCCGCGAATCCGACCTCGGTGACCCGACGGCCGGGCTTGGCGCCGGGCTCGTCGACGTGGCGATAACCCGAACTCCCTTCGATAACACCGGCATCGCTACGCACGTCTTGCGCTCGGTACCGGTCGGCGTGGTCATGCGTGACGACGACCCGCTCGCCCGTCGTGCTTCGGTGTCCTCGGCCGAACTCGCCGGGCGCCGGTGGGTCCGGCTGCCGGACGGCTCCGATCCCGCGTGGACCGCGTACTGGACCGGCGGTGGGCAGGACGACGCGTCGCCGACGGTGCGAACGATCCAGGAGTGCCTGCAAGCGGCCTTGTGGAACGGAACGTTGGCCGTTGCCCCGGTCGACCAGCCGCTACCCGTCGGCCTGGTCGCAGTCCCGCTCAGCGATCGCTCGCCGAGCGATCTCGTCGTGGCCTGGCCGAAGACCGGGCGGAGCCCGCTGGTCCGCAGCTTCGTCCAAGTGGCCGAGAACTGCTGGGGCCTGTGAACTGCGCACTCTGGAAGCCCGGCGGCCAACAGGTGCAGGACGTGAACGGCGTTGGCGCGCCCAGACGGGTAGCGGTCCAGGCCGAACCGCATCCCCGTGCGGTGTCCTGGAGGGGCCAGTGAGGCGAGGCGCAGGGCGGAAGAAATGTCCTGGTTCCTGACCACCATCGCCGCCCGCAGAGGGCGCTCACCAATGAGCCTCACGGCTGCGCGCTCCAGCGATGCATGGGTGGTTCCGAACATCACATCGACCAACCACGTCCTACGGGGCGACACCGAAGGGCCGTCGCGCCGAGTGCACGAGCCGCGGCTGGCCGACGACGAGCTGGTCGGCGGCGATCTGATAGGGACCGTGGTGCGGGAGATGCGGTCGGACGTGAGGCTGTACAACGGCACGTGCCACACCGAAGCGGTGGGACTTCGACCGCTGGTCGAGCTCGGTGAACTCGCTCAGCTCGCCGGGCGGGTGGCCACCGACAGCGGCGCGGAACCACTATCGGGGGCCGGCGAGGCAATCCGGTCGGCACGTCGGAACCGCGTGCCGACCGGACGGGATCGGCTCCCCTGACCGTTGAACTGAGCCGACGGCCCGCCAGACGCAACTTCTTCGCGTTAAGCTGTGCGCATGAGTACCCGAGCGACCACTCGCCCCGGCGGGCGTAGCGCCCGCGTCCAGCAGTCCGTGCACCAGGCCGTCCGAGAACTCGAGGCGGAACTGGGGCGGGATGCGCTCACCGTGCCCCTGATCGCCGCCCGCGCGGGGGTCACGCCGTCCACCGTCTACCGGCGCTGGGGGGACCTGCGGGAACTGCTGTCCGACGTGGCCGTCGAGCGGTTGCGCCCCGACACCCCGCCGGCGGATCACGGCAGTCTGCGGGCGGACCTGGAGGCGTGGACGGTGCAGTTCGCCGAGGAGATGTCCTCGACAGCGGGCCGCACGTACATCCGCGACGCCCTGGTGGGCGACCCCGAGCAGGGCAACGCGGCCCGCTGCTCCGACTACGCCGCCGAGCAGTTGAAGGCCCTCGGCGTGCGCGCGGCCGGGCGCGGGGAGGCCGTGCCCGACGTGGAGACACTGCTGGACGTCGTCGTCGCCCCCCTGATGTATCGGATCCTGTTCCGCCCCTCGGATCTGTCCGCGGCCTACACCGACCACCTGGTAGCGACGGCCCTCGGCCGCACCGCACCCCTCTCGCCGCCTAAAAGCTAAATATTTGCGTTTGAGGCGGACGTGAGCCTAGAGTGCTTAATGCAAAGCATTCGCCTTAAGGCTCAGAGGTGCTTCCATGACCAGCGTCACAGCCCTGCCTTCCCGCCGCCGCCCGCCCGTGCTGAGCCACCGTGTCGCCTTCCGGCTCCACGCCTCGGTCCTGGTCGGCCTGCTGGCTGCCTCCAGCGCACCGACCCCGCTCTACGCTCTCTACCAGGCCGCATGGCACTTCTCGGCCATGACGCTCACCGTCGTGTTCAGCGCCTACGCGCTCGCCCTGCTGGTGGCCCTGCTGACCGCGGGCACGCTCTCGGACCACTTGGGCCGGCGCCCCGTCCTCGCCGGGGCGCTGCTGGCGCAAGCCGTCGCGATGGCCATATTCGCCACCGCCCAGGGCGTGCCGGCGCTGATCGCCGCCCGGATCCTGCAGGGCCTGGCCACCGGCGTGGCCACCAGCGCCGCCGGAGCCGCCCTGCTCGACTTCGAGGCCCCCAACCGCCCGGGCCGGGCAACGGTCGCCAACAGCATCACCCCCGTGGTCGGCATGGCAGTCGGCGTGCTGGCCGCCACCGCCCTCGTGCAGTACGCCCCCGCCCCCACCCGAACCGTCTACCTGGTGCTGCTCCTGCTCTTCACCGCGCAGGCCGCCGCGGTCCTGCTCACTCCCGAGACCGCCCGCCCCAACCCCGGCGCCTGGCGCTCACTGCGCCCCACGATCACCGTCGCCGCCGCCTCCCGGCCGGCCATGGCGCTCGCCGGGCCCGGCATCGTCGCTGCCTGGGCACTGGGCGGCTTCTACTCCTCCCTCGGCCCCTCGCTCGCCCGGCTGATCGCCCCGCACGCCGCCCGCGCAACCGACGGCCTGGTCTTCTTCACCCTGACGGCCGCGGCCGGCCTCGCCGGCCACGCCGCCCGAACGCTGCCCGCCCGCATCGTGAGCCTCGTCGGCACCGCGTTCCTGATCCCGGGGTCCCTGCTGACCCTGAGCGGACCGCAACTGCACAGCCTTCTCGCCCTGTTCACGGGCACCGCCCTGGCGGGCGCGGGCTTCGGCGCCGTCACCCAGGGCGCCCTGCGCCTGCTGCTGTCCCCGGCCGCCCCGGGCGAACGCGCCGGCACGCTCGCCGCCTACTACGTCCTCAGCTACCTGGCCATGAGCATCCCCGCCGTCCTCGCCGGCCTGCTGACCAACCTGTACGGCCTGCAGACCGCCGTCTCGCTCTACGCCGTGACGGTCATCCTGCTGACCCTGATCGGCCTCACCCGCGCCGTGCGACAGCCGCGCACCGCCTGACCGAGTCCTACCCTTCCGCGCCGCCCTGCCCTGCCCACCGAAAGGACCCACCGATGAGCACCGCCACGCCCCGTCAGGCCACCCCCTTCACCAGCACGGGGTGGAGCCTCGGCGACATCGCCGTACGCCGCGTCGACGAGATCGAACTGCCGCGGCAGACCGGACCCTGGTTGCTGCCGGACGCCACCAAGGAGGTGCTGGACGAAGCGTCCTGGCTGCGGCCCGACTTCGCCGACGCCGACGTCCCCCGCCTGGCAAGCCACAGCTTCGCGGTGGAGTCCGGCGGGCTGCGGATCGTCATTGACACCGGCATCGGCAACGCCAAGCCACGCGCCAACCCGGCCTGGAACGGTCTCGACACCGACTTCCTGGAGCGCCTGGCGGCGGCCGGCTTCCCGCCCGAGTCCGTGGACCTGGTGATCACCACCCACCTGCACACCGACCACGTCGGCTGGAACACCCGCCTCGTCGGCGAGGACTGGGTCCCCACCTTCCCCAACGCCCGCTACCTCACCAGCCGCACCGAATGGGACCACTGGGCCGCCACCGACCTGGACGAGGCCCGCCGTCAGATGTTCCGCGACTCCGTCACCCCCGTCCGCGACGCCGGACAGTACGACCTCGTGGACGTGCCCCAGCAGGGGCGCGAGGTGGCGCCGGGCATCTTCCTGGTCCCGGCTCCCGGCCACACCCCGGGGCAGGTCGCCGTGGAACTACGCGGCAGCGACCGCCAGGCGCTGATCACCGGCGACAGCATCCACCACCCCGTGCAGCTGTCCCACCCCCACGTGAACAGCTGCGTCGACATCGACTCCGCCCAGGCGGTCCGCACCCGCGGGCGGCTGCTCGACGCCCTCGCGGACACCGACGCGCTGCTCCTGGGCACCCACTTCCCGCAGCCCACGGCCGGCACCGTCCGCCGGGACAACGGCCGCTACCGGCTGCTCGCCGAGCACGGCAGCGAGATCCCGACCAACGCTGCCTGACCGCGCGACCGGGCCTTGGTCCACCGCGTCTGCGGGACGGTCTGGGGCCGCACGGGGCCCAGGCCGTCCCGTCACTCGGACTTCGCTGGCACGCGTTTCCCCCGATCTCAAACCAGGTCCTCGACCCACAGCCCCCGATCACTTGGTCAAAACTCAGGACGACGGGGACGTCGCCCGGTACTCGCGTGAGGTTGCTCAGGGAGTCACACGCGCGAGGGAAGGCATTCTTGCGGTGGCCTCGGACAGGAGTCGTTCAACTGACGGCATGGCTTTCGGGCCGATGGCGGCAACGCCGACAGCAGCGGCCACCCCTGTCCAGGCCACGGGTCCCAGGGGTGTGCAGCCGAAGAAGTGGCTGAGCCCGGGTGTCTGTACCAGGGCGGCCAGGGCTGCGGCGGAGCCGAGTGCGGTGGTCAGCACCAAAGGGCTGCGCCCTCGTCCGGTGAGGGTTTGGGTGAGTTGGGCGCCGACCAGTCCGCACAGGGCCATGGTGCTGGTACGCCGGGCTGTGCCGGGGGTGAGGGTGCCGATCAGCCAGGCTGTGCCCGCGCCGAGCCCGGTGACGATCCCGCGCTGTCGGATCTGACGGGTCAACGGCTTCCCGAGGGCGGCGACGCCCACGGGAGCCAGCTCCTCGTGCTCGGTTCGCCTGCTCGGCTCGGGATCCGGCTCGTCCTGCGGAGTGACGGCGACGGCCATGGCGGGGAACATGTCGGTGAGCAGGTTGACCAGCAGGAGCTGACGGGTCGACAGAGGTGAGGCACCGGTGATCAGGGTGCCGAGCACGGTGAAGCCGACTTCTCCGGCGTTGCCGCCGATGAGGATGCTGATGGCGTCGGCGACGCTGCGCCACAAGGCCCGGCCCTCGTCGACGGCGGCTACCAGGGGTGTCAAGTCGTTGCCGGTGACGATCAGGTCGGCGGCGTTGCGGGCAGCTGCGGAGCCGCGTACGGCGATGCCGATGCCGACGTCGGCGGCGCGAATGGCCGCGGCGTCGTTGGCTCCGTCGCCGACCATCGCCACCACTCGTCGGGCCTCCTGCAGTGCTTCGACGACCTGGAGTTTCTGTTCGGGTGCGACGCGGGCGATGACTTGGCAGTCGGCCAGCAGGCGCGCTCGGCCTGCGCGGTCCAGGGCCGCCAGTTCGTCTCCAGTGGTCACGGTGACGTCCTTCGGCCACCCCAGGCTGAGAGCGATGGCGCGGGCGGTGTGCGGATGGTCTCCGGTGAGCATCACCGGCCGTACGCCGGCATTTGCCAGGTCGGAGATCAAGGGCGCGGAGCTGGCTCGGGGGGTGTCGGCGAGTGCCACGAACCCGACCAGTTCCAGGGCCTTCAGTGGCTGGTCGAGAATGTCGGCCGTCTCGCCGGGCTCAAGCCGGCGCTGCGCGACGGCGAGGATCCGCAGTCCTTCGTCGGCGAGGGTTCGTGCGGCGGTGGGGGCAGTCTCGGCGACGTCTTCGCAGCAGGGCAGCACCAGTTCCGGGGCGCCCTTGACGATCAGCATGCGTGTGCCATCAGCATCGTGGCCGATCGCGCAGGCGTAGCCGCGGCTGGCCTCGAACGGCTGGGCCTCGGCCTGGACCCAGTGCGGATCGGGCGGGGCGGCAACCAGGATGGCTTCGTCGGTGGCATGGGCGTGGCCGGCTTCACCGTTGCTCTGCGGGCAGGCCCGGGCAGCCGCCCGCACCACCGGCTCCGCCTGAGAGGTATCCGCCGCGAGGGTGGTGCCGTCTGCGGTGACGGCGTGTAGGAGGCGCAGTCGGTTCTCGGTGAGGGTGCCGGTCTTGTCGAAGCAGATGGTGTCCATGCGGCCGAGCGCCTCCAGAGCGCGGGGGGTGCGGACCAGGACGCCGTGGCGGCTGAGGCGGCGCGCCGCGGCCATTTGCGCCACCGTGGCCACCAGCGGCAGACCTTCGGGGACTGCGGCCACCGCCACGGCGACACCGCCGCTGACGGCTTCCCGAGCCGGTCGTCCGCGCAGCAGCGACAGGGCAGTGACCGCTGCCCCGCCAGCCAGCGTGAGGGGCAGCACTTTGCGGGTCAGCTCGTGCAGGCGGGCCTGGACGCCCTTGGCGGAGGTGGAGCGTGAGGCCAGGTGGGCTGCCCTGCCGGCTTCGGTCTGCTCGCCGGTGCCGACCACGACCGCCCGCGCGTGTCCGGCAACCACGGTGGTTCCCTCGAAGACCATGCAGCTGCGGTCCGCGACGGCGGCTTGCGGGGTAGCGGCAAGCTGCTTGGGCGTGGGAAGCGACTCGCCGGTCAGTGAGGATTCATCGACTTCCAGATCAGTGAGCTCCAGTAGCCGGGCGTCCGCGGGCACAACGTCGCCTGTGCGCAGCTCGATCACTTCACCCGGCCTGAGCTTGACGGCGTCGACCGTGTCCGCAGGCGCGCTGCCCGATCGGGTGGCGCGGCGGGCCAGTTGCCGTTGACCGGTCGCCAGGGTGGCCAGTGCTCGTTCGGCGCGCAGCCGCTGCACCCCGCCGACGACGGCGTTGACTGCCATGGCGCTGGTCACCAGCAGCGCGTCCACGGGCGCTCCCAGCACTGCGGATGCCGCCGCGCCGACGGCAAGGACCGGGGTGAGCGGATCGTCGAGCTCGGCGCGCACTGCGGTGACCAGACGTGCCGTCAGGCGGGCGGGGGTGAAGACCGGCAGCCGGAGCAAGGTACCGGCCCTCTCACGGACGGTGGCTCGCAGAACGGACAGGCCGCCGGGGTTGGCGCGGGGCGTGGCGGCCAGCCGGGAAACGGCTTCTTCGGGTTGCAAGGCGTGCCAGGGCACCCTTGGGCGGGGGCGGGGTGCCGCTGTGGTGGCAACGCCCGTAGCGGCGCGCCATCCGGAGACCAGAGCCGCGGCCGCGGCGACGTTGACTGGGCTGAGGCGCGGACCCCAAGCGAACAGGGCCCGTTGGGCTGGGGATGTGCCGGTCATGACCACGAGCCCGGACAGTGCGGCGCCGGCTTGGGCGAGGATCTTGGCGTGTCGGCCGGTCCTGCGCGCGGCGGGGATGGCTGCCAGCAGCCGCCAAGCCCCCTGAAGCCCGTCCAGCGTGAGGGCGTCCGCGCCCCACACCACCGCGCTTCGGGCGTCGGTGACCGCCACAGCAAGGTCGCTGGCCAGGAGCCCCGCCACGATGTGCTGGCGGTCTGCGTCCAGTTCCTGCTGCACGTGGTTGTCCTCGGGTACGCGGGCGATGGCCATGACCACCCGTCCCTGCTCACGCAAGCCCTGTACGACATCCGCCAATGGCCGCTCACCGGGGACGACTTCGTCGGCCAGCGCTGTGAAGTCACCGAGCGAGGCGTCCTGCGGTACCACCACATACAGCCCGGCGCGGCGTGCCGCGTCCAGTACCGGCTCGGCCAGCGGATCGAGTTCGCACCCGACCAGCACGGTGCCGATGTCCTCACCGTGCGCGGAGGCGATCATCAAGCCATCGGTCTCGGACGGCCCTTGGTCGGGAACCGGACGCAGCGCGACCGCCGACTCGTCCCAAGGTGTGCTTGGAACCTCGGGCGACTGCAATGCCGCGGTGGCAGCATGCCAGAGCCGCTCATGGTCCCACTGCGCGGCGTTCGGATGCACCTCGAGTACGGTGCGCCGGGTGCTGCGCAACGCTTCCGGATGGAGCACCACGGTATCCACGCGCTCCAGTTGCCGTAGCCGATCGGTGTCGCGAACCAACACGTCCTGGCGAGTCAGAACGGCGGCCAGTGCCGACGTGAAAGCCACCGGCCCGTAGCGGGCAGCCTTCGGTGAGCCCGCCAGTATCGCCTCAGCAGCCTGCCTCGCGTCACGGGTGAACAACAGCGTCGCGGCCGCGCCGACCAGACTCCCGGTCACGGCCTGATCCGCGTACTCCTGCCCGGCGGACCGGCCGATCGACGGGCGAGGGGCCCGCTGCCCCGACACACTTCGACGGTCCGGGGCACACAGCGAATCGTGCGCGGCATCGAACGCGGCACCGCGGGCAAGAGCCTCCACCAACTGCCCGGTCCGCAAAGCCGCATCCAGCACCAAAGAGCCAGGCGACTTCCCGAAGCCGTGGGCCGTCGCGTTGGCCGCAGCCAGCACCACCTCGGCACCCGAGGTCCCCAGCCGACGGTGCAGCACGGCCCGCACCCGGGAGTCTTCCCGTACCAGCGTCACCGCGGCGGTGACCAGCCGGGGAGAACTCCTCAGCCGCATCGTCCGCGCGGTCACCGCAGTTGCGATCCCCACCGCATCACACGCCAGGGCCAACGCACCGGACCGCACCCCACCGGTGCTCCCCGGGTGTGCCCGTTCCAGCACCGGTACTTCCGGCCGCTCAAGTCCGTACCGGGCCGCCAGCCTCTCCGCCTTGCGCACAACCCGATCGGTGAGCGCGCCCTCGCTGACCTGTATCACCAGCCGTGCCAGCCCGCCGTCCCAGTAGGCGGTCACCACCTCCGGGTGCTCTGCCAGCGCGACCGCCATGCGCTTGGCTGCCACCTCCAGCCCGCCGCGCCCGGTAAAGTCCGGGCTCCGCCGCAGCGCCACATGCATCCGGGAGCCCGCCCGCCATTCAACTGCCCCGGGTAGCACGGCATTACGGACGACCCGGCCGGCCCTTACCGCCGTGACGGAGGCCTCCGCCGTGGCACGTACCCCCGCTTCCGCGATGTCGATCGCCGAACGGGCCGCAGCGCCGGCCATGGGGATGGCGCGGCATGCGACCTGAACAGGAGCGGTCAGCGCAAGGTCAAGTCCCGCTGCCGGCAGGCGTGTCAGCAAGCGCAGAACCATGTCTTACCCTTCACGAAGAGTCTTCCGGTGGTGCGGCCTGGCCAGCGGGATCGCGGCGCAGGGTAGCTGGCTGCCTACCCGCTGCGCCGCGCATGATGCGCCCTGTGGGGTCGAGCGGGTTGTCGGCCCGGCGCGCCGGAGCCCGCAGGTGAAGAACGTCGGCCGACCACCGACGGACCGGGTGGGTACGGCATTGCGCCGGAGGCGAGGGAGTCACCTGCGTGGATGGGTTTCTTTCGCTGGGGACGGCCAACGAGGCCTTAACGAACCGCAGTCGGCCGCAAGTCGGGCTACGGTTTCCAGCGGCTTCCGGCCACGCAGGACGTCAGGCAGGCGTGGGCTGCCATGGCCAGCGTCATGCGGCGGTGCCAGCCGGTTAACGGCAGGCTCGGTAGTCGTCCAGGCCGCACTCCTGCTGGCCGTCTGGAAACACTGCGGGTTCCAGATTACGTAATCATCCGGCCTGTTCAAGTGGCACGTTGGTACGCGTCGAGATCTCAGTTAGCGCCATCCGCGATCAGCCCAAGAACCCCGATGCTCCCAACTCCACTCATCACTCACGCCCGCACCCCGGCGCGCGCGGCGTCCACGATCGCGTCGATCTCGATGATCGCCTCCTCTCCCCCCGTCGACCACGCCCCCCAGCGCCTGAAACCGCGCCGCACGGGCCGGGTCACGCTGAGGGCAGCGGCGTGTCGGTGCCTCGCCTGTTGTGGAAGGGCGAGGCACCGACGCTGTCAGGAGATCAGCTCCAGTTCTGGTACGGCTGGCCGTTGCACGGGTACGTACGGAAGCCCAGGTTGCTGTCGTCGATGCACCGGCCCGTGGCCTGGTTTTTGAACTGGAGGAAGCCACCGTTGCGGCTGACGAACCAGCTCTGGTACGGCGTGTCGTTGCACGGGTAGGTGCGGAAGCCGAGGTTGCTGTCGTCGACGCAGCGTCCCGTGGCCTGGTTCTGGAACCTGCGGGTGCCGTCATTCCACACGTGGACGGTCCAGTTTTGGAAGGGCTGCCCGTTGCACGGGTAGGTGCGGAAGCCGAGGTTGCTGTCGTCCATACACCGCCCGGTGGCCTGGTTCTTGAAGGTGTTGATGACGTCCAGAGGCACCGCCACGCTCTGTGAGGCGCCGCCCGGTGCGCTGTTCACTGAGGGCGTGGCGGGTTCCGCTGTGGCCGTACCGGCGAGGCCGGCGACGGCGAGCAATGCCGCCGAGGACGCCAGGGCCGCGGTTCGGATTGGTGAACGCATGTGCTCTCCCCCTTGTGAGTGGTTGTGCAGGCACGATGTCTTCCGCTCTTTCGGCGGTGCCTGCGGGCGGTATCGACGATGCCGTACCCGCCCGGCTCTACTCGCGGGCAGGTTGTGACCTTTCGCCCAGAACCGAAACGATCTCTGCGGAGCAGTTCGCCGGAACGCGTATCGGACGACCGCAGTGCAGCAGTTGGAGCCCCAGGCTGGTGAGGGTATGGCAGACCGAGCGCCGGTACCGGTGGCTGATGACCAGACCGGCTTGGCGAAGAGTTGTGGTGTGTTCGCTTGCCGTGGCGGGTGAGACACTCAAGCGAGCGGCGAGTTCGGTGGTTGTACACCCTTTAGCGATCGCTTCGAGGGCGGCGGCCCGAGTGCGGCCCAGCAGTGCCGACAATGGCCGACAGGACGGCTCCCCGACCGTTGTCCCGTCGGCCGTGTCCCAACCGAGTTCGTGGTCGATGGGGTACACCAAGGTCGGTGGCAGTTCGGGGTCGCGCAGGCAGATGGGTCTGCGCCAGCAGAAGAAGGACGGGACCAGGAGCAGGCCCCGCCCGTCCAGATGGAGGTCCCGATCGCAGGGGCCATACGGGAGGCTGAGCACCGTGCTGTTCTGCCAACGCATTGACGGGTGGAGGCCCGACAGCATCTGCCCAAGACCGTGATCGGCGAGCACCCGCGCGCGATGTGAACGGTCCGCGTCCACACCGAAGTTGATGTGCGCCCAGTGAGGGGCGAGAGCGCGCTCGTAGTAGGCCTGCAGCGCCACACCGAGTTGACGCAGGGGCTCGGTACGCCCGTCGGCAAGGGCGTGGGTCCACGCGGTGAGCGGCTGCTGCGCGGCGAGAAGGGTGAGCTCCGAACGCAACCGCGTTGGCGAGGTGGACAGAACCGAGTCGATGCCTGCCCCCAACTCCACGGTGCCGGTGGGAGTGAGGAAGTCAGGCGAGTACCCGCGGGGTGGTGCCAGAGACGCCAGTGGGGCCACCGTGGCATCTGGTCGGGCGCGTAGACGCGCCCTCCACTGGCCGAACACCACTGCGCCTTCTTCGCGTTGCTTCAGTAAGTGGAGGCTGAGCAGGATCTCCCACATCGGGTCCGGTGCCAAAGCGATCCGCGTGCGCGTGAAGTCATCGGTGGTGAAGTGGATACGAAGCATTGCAGCATCCCCCATCCCCGGGTGCGGGCGTCGTGACGACCAGCCCGTTCCGGCACACATGCCGCAGCATGGCTGTTCGGCGCGGGCCGTACGTCCGTCCGCCGCCGCACCGGGGCTTGCGGCGGCTGCGGACGGACGCCACACCCGCCCGGACCGGTCGTTCTGCCGCACACTCGGCCGCGGTGCGTACCTGTTTGCGTTCCGCGGGGGCCGGTCGCGGGTGTGTTACGCGGGTCGGGTGGCGCGGTCGAAGAGTTCGACCAGTTCGTTCGCGCATCGTTCTGCGTCGAGGCCCGCGGACAGCAGTCCGTACGTGCTGTCGAGCGATGCTCGCAGCGCCGCTGCCATGATCTGCGAGTTGCAGGGCCGGAAGGCGCCGGTGCGCTGGCCGTTGTCGAACAGGTCGGCCAGTCGGTTTAGGGATTCGAGGTGGTGCCGGTCCCAGGCCCGGTCGCCGTTGAGGATGATCTGCTGGAGCGCGCGCATCTGTTCAAGGTGGCTTGCCATGAATGCCACGTTCGCCCGGATGAGGGCGGCCAGGAGTTCACGAGCACCGGTTGCGGCGTCCAGGGCGGGTTGCATGTGCGCGCCGGCGTGAGTGACGATCTGGTCAGCGATGGCTGTGAACAGCTCGTCTTTGCTGGAGAAGTGGTAGGTGATCAGTCGCTTGCTGCTGAGACCGGCCTTGTCACAGATGGCCTCGAAGGTCGTGGCTTGGTAGCCGCGCTCAGCCAGCAAGGCGATTGCGGCGCGGATGATCTGGTCCTTGCGGGCTGCGGTCGCCGCCTGACGGGTGGTCGCGCTCATCGGACCTGCTTACCAGCCTTGGGGTAGGCCTGGCGTACGGCCTTGCGGCCCACCATGACCGCGACCGCCAGTAGCAAGACGCCCACGACGGCCTGCTCGACCTTCATCCAGGCGGGGAATCCGTCGTGTGGCAGGGCGACGATGATCACAATCGCGAGGGGCGCGACGGTGGACATCAACCGCATTCGCAGGTAAGCGGCGCGGCTGCCACCGAAGGCTCGCCTGGCCAGTGCGATCAGCACAGTGGCGATCGCGGTGACGATGCCACTTCGAACCCACACGGCGGCATTGCCGCCAATGAGGGCGGCAATGCCGAGGGTGGCGACGGAGAGGACGAGCACGGCGGCGAACAGGGCGCGGATACGCCTGTAGAGTCCGTTATCCATGCGGATAACGTTATCCGCATGGATAAGTTTGTGCAACATGGCAGAGTGGCGCCCCTGTTGAGCCGGACAAACAGCATCGCCGACGGCACAGCCCGGGTGAGGATCGCTGATGTCGGCCGCCGCACCCTCTACCCCGGCGTCGACGCCACCGGCGTGCACAACGGAATACAACTCACCCCCCGCCAACTCACCCTTTGAATACGAGGGAAGGGGCGGCCGCATTCCGAAACGGCGGCCGCCCCACCCCGCACCACCGCCGGTCTGGGGGCCAGCGCTACATGAACCACCAAGCAGCGTCGCTGACGGCCAACGCCCACGCCAGAGTCATCGAGTCACGCCGATGTGGTGTGCGTCGGACACGGCAACTCATCCGGACCGCGAGTGTGGGATGAAGGCCGCGCTGGAGTATCAAAGAGTCCGTGGGACTCGCGTGGTACGGGCCGTCTCCTCTCCATCGTCAGTCAGCGAGGGCGCCCATGGGGTCCCAGGCAGGCAGGACGATCGGCGGTTGGTCGAGGGCGGCAGCCAGCTGCGGCGGGAGCGCGGAGCGCCGGACCGCGATTTCGAAGACATGCTCACCGAACCATGAGTCGTTCATGGTCCAAAAGCCCTTGTCGGCCTTCTCCTCACCCCAGCTGTTCTCCACCCGCCAGCGGCGCGGGCTCCCTTCCACCACGTCGACGCCGGTGAACAGCATCGCGTGGGTCATCTTCGTGTCGTGGTGCAGCAGCCGAGCGGCCTTGCCCATGGTGAAAGGGGCGTCGTAGACGGCCGCGTAGTCGAAGAGCCCCGCGTCCCAGACGCCGACGTCCGCACGCATCATCTTGGCCACGTCGCAGCCGAACCACACCGGCTCACCACCGATGATCGCCTCCGCGGCCAGCCGCTTCAGCAGCTCCATCTGCGCGTTGAGATAGACCACCGGCGGGGCGCCCACGATGTTGCCCAGATACTCGACGGTGAAGGTGCGGCCGACCGGGCTCGACTCCCGCGGGTCGTGCACCAGGCAGACGTACTCGTCCAGCGGCAGCTCCACATACGAGGCAGCGAACTCTGCCGGTGTGAGCCAGCCATCGCGGTGGAACTGCTTGTCCTTGTCCTCCCACTGCCACAGGAACCGCTGCGGTGGCGTGCCGAGGTGGATGCTGAGCACCCGGTGGACGGCAGCCAGCACCTCCCGCTTGCGCTCGCGCCGCGCTTCGACTCCCTCGTCGGCCTGCCCACGCAGGTCGCGGGCGCCCTGGCGGAGCAGGGTTTTCAGGGCCCGGTTCATCGCCCGGGTCGCGGAGGAGCTGTCGGTCTCCGGCATGGCCGACTTGGGTACCAGGCCGTGCTTGGCGACGAGCGCCACAAACATGTTCCACTGCCCACCGTCGCCGATCGGGTCCGCGAGCAGATGCGCCACCGTTCGGTCGTCCACATCCCGGTCCGAGGTTTCGATGATCGCCTCAAGGAAGTGGTTCGCCCGCTCGAACTTGTCCCACCACAGCAGGTAGTTCTGGGAGAACTCGAAGTCATTCACGCCCAGCTTCCGAGCAGCGCCGACCCGGAGCAGGTTGAGCCCGGCGAACATCCAACAGCGCCCGCTCTGCTTCTGGTTGGTGACCTTCCAGTCGTCCAGGTGGTGGGAGACCGAGTGGTCGATGCTGGTGAGGACCCGCCGATCCAGGGCGACATCGTCCACCGGCGTCTGGGTGACGGCGTTCTGCATCAGCCGGTTCACGGGCCGGGCGGCGAACTCCTTCTCGAAGAACTCAATCTGATCCGGGGTCAAACTGCGATCCATGGCCTGGCGGGAGTTATCGTTTCCGAAGGTCACAGCGGTCTGCCTCCAGTTCCCAGCGGTTCTCAAGAGGAGCGCGCCCTCACCGTCGCACGGCCGTTCAGCCGGAGTCAACGGAGTATCCAAAGTGAGCCGCCACCGCCGAAATGCCGCCCACATGCGGCGGCCGACGCGATCGTCCGGCGCGCTGTCAGTTGATCTGGCCCTCTTCACTCGCCGTCTCGTATGAGCTGATCTGCCGCGCGGTGGCAGCCATACGGCGGGCGCGGGGACCGGGACAGGCGCGCCACGGGCGGATGGCGCGCGCAGGGGAAGGTCGAAGGCCGACGGCCCTCCTTCGAGCGTGGCGCCGGGCCCGCTCGACGGCGGGCGCTCAGCGGTCGGCCCGACTGGAAACGGCGCCCTGGGCGCGCAGTTCCGCCCCGGCGCGAGGCGCCGCGGCAACCGTCGCGGACTTCGCTGTGGCGGGATGTCAGAGCTGGTCGTAGATGGCGGCCAGATGTCGCAGGACGTCGGTGGCGGCGTCGAGGGCGGCGGTGTCGTGGTGGCTGAGTGCGGCGTGCAGGGCCTGAGTGAGGACCGCTTGGCGCTCGCGGTGCCGCTGCGTGCCGGTGGGGGTGAGGGTGACGACGGCGGTGCGTTTGTCGCCGGCGGAGCGTTCGCGGGTGACGTAGCCGGCGTTGACCAGGCCGTTGACGAGCTGCGTGGCGGCGGCGTTGGTCGTCTCGGTGGCGGTGGCGAGCTGGGTGACGGTGAGGGGGCCCTGGTCGGCCAGAGCGCGCATGGCGCGGGCGTGGGTGAGGGAGAGAGCGCCCGCGGTGCGGGTGGCGCGACCGCGTAGCCGGGCGTCGGCGGCGCTGAGGCTGTAGGCGGCGCGGGCGAGCCGGTCCAGGGCGTGGTCTCGAGGGCTTTCAGCCGGGGTGACCTGGGCTTGTTCGGTCATGGGAGGGGTCTCCGGTTCGGCGCTCGTGGCGAAGTCGTGCAGTTGACATCCAGACTACCGTAAGTACTTAATAGTTAAGTACTTATCGAGATGCCGAACGGTGCGCCGCTGAATCCCCCCGAAAGGACATCCGTCATGACCACACGTTCCACCGGCCAGACCTGGGCCCTGGACATCGCACTCGCCCAGGGCGGCTTCGACGCGCTGCACCCCGGCGCCAAGGGCACCCTGGAGCAGCTCGGACACGACCACACCGACTTCGACAAGGTCTTCGAGCTGGTCCGCAGCGGGGCGATGCTGCCCAAGGCGTGGGCCACCGTCGCCGGGCAGGCCGAGGAGCGGGCCGCCCACCACGAGCAGGGCGGCTTCACGCAGACCGCCGCCGACCTGTACGCGCGGGCCGCGGTGATGTGGGGCCGCGCCCAGTACTCCGTCTTCGACGCCGCCGACCCGCGCAAGCTCGCCTTCCGCGAGCACGCCAACCACTGCGTCGAGCGCCTGGGCGCGCTGCGGGGCGGCCGGGTCCGCCGGGTGGTCCTGGACTTCGAGGGCCAGCACATCTACGCCCTGCTTCACCTGCCGGCCGGCGAGGTCCACAACGCGCCCGCGGTGATCCTCGGCCCGGGGATGGACATGATCAAGGAGGACTACATCTACGCCGCCGAGCGGTACTACACCTCGCGCGGCATGGTCGCCCTGTCGATCGAGGGCCCCGGGCAGGGCGAGTCCCGGGCCAACGGGCTGACCGTCGACCTCACCAACTACGAGCGTGCCATCAGCCGTTACATCGACCACCTGGCATCCCTGCCCGAGGTCGACCCGGACCGGATCGGCATGTTCGGCATAAGCATGAGCGGCTACTGGGGCTCGCGCGCCGCCGCCACCGACCGCCGCCTCGCGGCCCTGGCCGCCTTCGAGGCCGTTACCGGCGACTTCGCCACCATCTTCGAGCGGGCCCAGCCGACCTTCAAGAACAACTACATGTTCATGTCCGGCTACAGCGACGAGGAGGCCTTCGACCGCGAGCTGGTCGCCCGCATGCCACTGGGTGATCTCGTCGCCGACATCACCTGCCCGGTCCTGTACGGCATCGGCGAGTTCGACGAACTCACCCAGTTGGAACAGGCCCTGGCCAACTATGAGCGGGTGCGCGCCCCCAAGGAGATGCGCGTCTACGAGAACGAGTTCCACCCCCTGGGCGGCGTCGCGGCCGAGATCTTCCGCTTCGGCGCCGAGTGGATCGAGCGTGCTCTGAACGGCGAACTCGCCGAGCCCGGGCGCGACGTGCGCCACTACGTCCACCGCGACGGCCGCACCACCGACGGCACCGCCAACCCCACCTGGTGGCTCGACACGATCCCCGCCCAGATCACCGAGGCCCGCCGCGCCTAGGAACGAACACCACCGCCGAGAGCCCTGCTCCCTCCGCGACAACACGCGCAGGGGCAGGGCTTCCGGCTAGGAATCCTCGGGAGGCCAGGTGGCCTGTTGCTTCTGGGTCGGACAGGTGGGGTGAGCTGGTGAGTTGCGTCCGGGTGATCGTGGACTTCGGGACGGCGGTGGCAGGTTGGCCGTGTGAGGGGTGTAAGTCGAAGACCTACTGGGACCCGGATGCGACATCGCGTCCGATGGAGACGTCGAAGCGGCCCTGGGGGCGGACCTGTGTTCCTGGGCGGCAGGGCATGCGGTGCTGGAGCAAGTCGTTGAAGTGGCCCGCCGGTTCGCCTTCGCGCATGGGTGTGGTGACGGGCGGGCGCGGGCGGGGGCCAGGTTCACCGGCCAGGAGAAGGGGCAAAGAGCGGCTGCTGCTCGGCGGTTGAGTGACCCGGGCGGCCCGGTCGGGTCAGTGGGCGCGGCTGACACGGAGGAACCGGGCCAGGCAGTCGACGGACGGTCCACGGTGACAGTCGCCCCACACGTACGGCGCCAATGGCATAGAGCACGCAGAACCAGGCCCCACACCACCGAATGGATCTCGCACGTTTACGGTGTCAACAGCTTTACAGCTGCGAGCAGTTGTGGCCGCGGCCGACGCGGATGAGGTTGTGTCCGTGACGCCCCGGCCCGATCGGTGCGCACCCCCGCGGTGGACAGCAGACGGACCAGGCCCGGCGCGCAGCGGACGGACTGACGGATGGCGAAGAGCCCTACTGCGAGGAAAGAGGCGGATATGACAGCGAGTTCGGGGCCCGGCGAGGAGCTCGCATGGCTGGACGCTACGGCGCAGGCCGACCTGGTGCGCCGTAGCGTGCTGTCGCCGACGGAGCTCGTCGAGGCGGCGATCGAGCGGATCGAACTGCTCAACGACAAGCTCAACGCGGTGATCACGCCCCTGTTCGAGAAAGCGCTCGCCGAGGCCGGGGCAGCCAGGCTGCCCGACGGCCCGTTCCGCGGCGTGCCCATGCTGCTGAAGGACATACTGTGCCATTCCGCGGGCGACCCGACCTACGGCGGGATGCGCGCGTTGCGAGACCGGGACTGGCGGGCTCCGCAGGACTCCACTTTGGCGGCGCGGTTCCGATCGGCCGGATTCGTGTTCTGCGGCAAGACGAACCTCCCTGAACTGGCCACCAGCGTCACCACGGAACCGCTCGCGCACGGGGCGACTCGAAATCCGTGGGATCTCACCCGTTCCCCGGGCGGTTCGAGCGGTGGTTCGGCGGCGGCGGTCGCCGCGGGCATGGTCCCCGTGGCGCACGGCAACGACATGGCCGGCTCGATCCGGATGCCCGCGAGCGCCTGCGGAGTCGTCGGCCTCAAGCCCACCCGGGCCCGTACCACATTGGGGCCGCGGTACGGCGAGTACTGGGGAGCGGGAACACACGAACACGTGCTGACCCGCTCGGTCCGTGACACCGCCGCCGTGCTGGACGTGACGGCCGGCATGGCGGTCGGTGACCCGTACACCGCCCCGCTTCCGATGCGGCCCTACCGCGAGGATGTCGGTGCCGATCCCGGCACCCTGCGGATCGGGTTCCGTTCGACGCCACCGGGCGCGACCGCCCCAGCCCACGAGGACTGCGTGGCGGCCGTAGAGCACACTGCGCGGCTGCTCGACGCGCTTGGCCACCGCGTCGAGCCGACACCGGCGGCTGCCCTGGATTCTCCCGCCCTGTTCGAGGCGCTGCCGACGCTGTTCTCGGCGATTCTCGCCTGGGAGCTCGAAGAATGGTCGGAACGCCTCGGTGAGCGGCTCGAACCCGCCGACCTGGAACCGATGAACGGGCTACTCGCGGAGGCTGGCCGCTCGGTCACGGCCGCGCAGTGGCTCTCCGGTGTACAGGCGTGGCAGCAGTGGGCGCGCGGCGTGGCAGGCCTGTGGGAGACCGACGTCGACGTGCTGCTCACGCCAACGCTGCCCACGCCGCCGCTGCCGCTCGGGGAGCTCGCGCCGACGGCGAAGGATCCGATGGAGCTGGTGGCCGGGGTCACCAAAGGCATCGCCTTCACCCTGCCGTTCAACGTCACCGGTCAGCCCGCCGTCTCCCTGCCCCTGTACCGCAACGCCGACGGACTGCCGATCGGATTGCAACTCGTCGCGGCCTACGGGCGGGAGGACGTGCTGATCCGGTTGGCATCCCAGCTCGAACAAGCCGCTCCGTGGTCGGGCGAGCGACCCCCGTTCTCCGCGTAGGCGCGCGGGCCGTCGATGTCAGCGGGGTGGAGACCGCGGCATGCGCCATACGCGAGGCGGCCGAAGCGGCTGCGGTGCTAGATGGTCTGCTCAATCGGACAGGACGACGGCACCGCGCGGTCAGCGGGGTTGGTTCAGCTCGGTGGAGATCTTCGCGAGCTGTTCGAGGCGGCGCTCAAGGCTGGGGTGGGTGGAGAAGAGGTTGAACAGGGTGGCTCCGTCGCCGAGGGCAGGGGTGAAGAAGAACGCGTTGAACGGCTGCGCGGTGCGCAGATCCTCCGACGGGATGCGGGCGATGTCGCCGCTGACCTTGGTCAACGCAGAGGCAAGTGCCGAGGGGCGTGCGGTGAGCATCGCCGCTGCGCGGTCGGCGGCAAGCTCCCGGTACCGGGACAGGGCTCTGATCAGCAGGAAACTGATCGTGTACACGACGGCGGAGACGGCCATGATCAGGGCGAGCAGGAGCGCGGTGTTCTGGTCGTTGCGGCGCCCGCCGAACAGTTCCGAGTAGAAGGCGAACCGCACCAGCAGTCCGGCCAGGACGCCGAGGAACGAGGCAATCGTGATCACCGCCACGTCGCGGTGGGCGACGTGGGAGAGCTCGTGGGCGATCACGCCTTCCAGTTCCTCGGTCTCCAGGCGTCGCAGCAGGCCGGTAGTGACGCACAGCACCGCGTGGTCGGGGTTGCGGCCGGTGGCGAACGCGTTGGGCATGCCCATCTGCGAAATGGCCACCCGCGGTTTGGGCATGTCGGCGGTGGCGCACAGGCGGTCGACGATGCCGTGCAGGTGGGGCTGCTCCCGTGCGCTGACCTCGTGGGCGTGCATGGCGAACAGGGCGATCTTGTCCGAGTACCAGTACTGAGCGGCCAGCAGTCCGGCTGCGACGACCACCACCAGGATCCAGGACTTCAGCAAGGCGACCAGCGCCGCGATGAAGGCAACGTAGAGCAGGCCGAGCAGGAACATGGTGATCACCATGCGTACGCTCAGCTGCCGGTCGGGGCGGAAGCGGCTGCGCATCGCGCTCATCTGAGACTCAGTCCCTTGTCGGCCAGCCCGGCCAGCACCCGCGAGTGGCCGGTGGCCTCGTCGGGCAGTGCCAGGTCAGACGGCGTGCGCGTGTCATTCGGCAGCGGCACGCCCAGGCTGCGAACCGCGTTCAGCAGCGCGCGCAACGCGTTGGCGAACTCGAGTTCGTCGCCGGACTCGGCGGCCGACCGCACGGCGGATTCCAGTTCGTCGGGCTTCTCCAGGTGTGTTCCGGCGATCTCGCATTGGCCTTCGCCGAGGATCCGCACGATCACGATGTCGCCTCCCGGCCCGATTCCTCAGGGCCCGACGGCTTCTCGCCGACACTGCCCAGGGCAGGCGGGGCGGAGGCCGCTGGGAGCTCTGCCTTCAACCGGGCGAGTTCCGCGTCGACATCGTGACCCGCGGTGGCCGCTTCGAGTTCGGCCTGGATGTCGTCGCGGCCCGCTGGGACAGTGGCGTCCTCCAACGCGCCGGAGGCGAGCAGCTCGTCGAGGGCTCCGGCGCGGGCTTGCAGCTGCTCGGTCTTGTCCTGGGCCCGACGCATCGCTATGCCGAGGTCGCCCATCTCCTCTGAGATGCCGGTAACGGCCTCGCCGATGCGAGTCTCGGCCTCGGCTGCGGTATAGCTGGCTTTGATGGTCTCCTTGCGGGTACGGAAAGCGTCTACCTTCGTCTGCAGCCGCTGGGATGCCAGGGTGAGCTTCTCCTCCTCCGCCTGGAGTGAGGCCTCCTGCCCCTGCAGGTCTTCGAGCTGCGTGGCGAGGGCAGCACGCCGCGTGAGGGCCTCGCGAGCGAGATCCTCCCGGCCGACGGCCAGCGCCTGCTGCGCCTGGCCCCAGAGTTTCTCGTCGGACTGCCGCAACTGGGTCATCTGCAGTTCGACGCGCTTGCGGCTGGTCGCCACGTCCGCCACCCCGCGTCGCACGTTCTGCAGCAGCTCCAGCTGCTTCTCGTAGGAGTAGTCCAGCATCTCTCTGGGATCTTCGGCCCGGTCCAGGAGCTTGTTGGCCTTGGTCCGGAACAACGCGGTGATGCGACGCGCGATGCTGCTCATGCTCGTCACTTCCTCTCCTGTCTCCACTGTCCTACCTGCCGGGCTCTGACGCGCTGCGCCGTTCGTCCCCGCCTCGGGGGCCGGTCACAGACGCGGCGCGCTCGGCGGACGGTCCGGCGACACTCGAAGTTTTTGAACATTCAAGGAATGGCGGTGGAGCTGTGGAACTGTCCAGGACGTCTCGCGTAACGGAGCCCAGGCGGCAGCCGCCTGCGAGACGTATCCGGGGCGGCGACTGAGCGCGCGGAGTGTCGTGGTTCTGACCGGGCAGGCCGAAGGCCCGTCGGGTCAGAGGCGGGATGATGAATGTATGGAGCCACTGGAGGAGGCAGACCAAAGTCCGATCGGAGCCATCGGGCGGGTGACCGTTTCCATCCCACCGGACGGGCCGGGCGAAGTGCTGGTCGCGGTGCGCGGCGGGAGCGAGGCGTTCGCGGCCTGGTCCGAGAAGCCGATCGGCAAGCACACCCTCGTGATCGTCGTGGACCGTACGTCGGCCCGCTCGGTAATCGTCGCGCCCTTCCCGTAGCTGCCAACCGACTCACCTCCCTCGACACGACAGGAGGCCTCTTATGTTGTTCTGGCACGTTCCGGCACCCAACGAGGCCATGCTCATCTCCGGGTCCAAGCGCCAGGCGCAGGAGACGCAGTTCCGGATCGTCACCGGACACGGCAGCTTCGTCCTTCCCATCAAGCAGAAGGCCCGCATGTTGTCTCTCGCGCTTCGGGAGGCGGAGATCGTAGAGGAGTGCGTCACACAGCAGGGTATCCGGCTGAATGTGCGCGCCGTCGCGGTGTTCAAGGTGGGCGACGACTCGACGTCCATCGCCAACGCAGCCCGTCGCTTCCTTACCGAACAGGACCGTATGGAGGAACTTTCCGGCCGTATCTTCGCAGGTCATCTGCGCTCGATAGTTGGCGGTTTGACGGTCGAGCAGATCATCCGGGAGCGGGACAGGGTGGCGCAGGAGGTCAAGGAGGCCAGCCACACCGAGATGGAAAAGCTGGGCATCGTCGTCGACGCCCTGCAGATCCAGGAGATCGCGGACGCAACCGGATACATCAACAACCTGGCGGCCCCGCATGCGGCAGCCGTCGCCAGCCAGGCCCGGATCGCGCAGGCGAAGGCCGACCAGGAGGCTGCCGAGCGCGAACAGCAGGCAGCCGCTCTGAAGGCCGAGTACGAACGCGACACGGCGATCAAGCGGGCGGGATTCCTGGCCGAGACCGAGCAGTCCAACGCCCGTGCTGCGCAGGCGGGCCCCTTGGCCCAAGCCAAGGCCTCCCAAGAAGTCATCGAAGAGCAAACCTCCTTGGCGCAGCGTCAGGCTGCCCTCGCGGCACAGCGGTTGGAAGCAGAGGTACGCCGCCCCGCGGACGCGGAAGCGTACCGGCAGCGCACCCTGGCCGAGGCCCAACGTGACCAGGCGAAGTTCGAGGCGGACGGTCGGGCCTATACCGAGCGGACCGTCGCGCAGGCTCAAGCCGACGCCAACAGCGCCCGGGCGGCGTCGCTCAGGGACGGCAACCAGGAACTCATCGCCGCGAACCGCGTAGTGGAAAATTTGCCGGCACTCACCGAGGCCGCCGCCCAGGGCATCGCCGGGGCCCGCCTGACTGTCCTCAACGGCACCGAGGGGGTCAACGAGGTCGCATCGGGAATCGTCGCACAGGGTTTGGCGATCCTGGAGGCGCTGCGGAACTCGACCCCAGCACCAAGCATGAACGGAGCGGCCCCCGCACCGGCCCCCGAGAAGTCCTGAAGAACTCCAGCGAGCAACTCACCTGCGGGGCTGGGGAGTTCCAGAGTTGGCTTGCCTTCCCGTGTCCACAGCGGTCCCTCCCGAGTGGCCGCGCGCCGAGGCCGTCGCGTTGTGTGAGCGGGACTGGCCGTCAGCCGCGGGCGCGGAGGCTGGCTTCTTCGAGATCGAGTTCGCGCTGGATCCGCCGCCGGGTGGCGTAGCTGATCTTGTTCGCTTCGTAGAGGCGCTGAAGCTCGGCCGCCTCGATGGCGATGAGTGTCCGGCGTATCTCGCGGTAGGCGTCGGCAGGACGGGCGTCCGGGTCGCTGTAGTGGGCATCTTCGGCCTGGTGGATACGCGCTTCCAGTTGGCGACGGACCTGTTTCAGTGCGGCCTCGGCGGCGGCACCCAGATCGGCGAGCTGATCCAGATCGCCAAGCTGTTTGAGCTCTTCGAGAGCGGCGTGAGCGATGCGTCGGCGGGTGCGGGCCTCTTCGCGGGCGGTGTGCTCTGGTTCCAGGGCGATGCCGGAGCGGCGGACGACAGGGGCGAGGGTGAAACCCTGGAAGATCAGAGTGAGCGCGATGGTCCCGGTGGTGAGCGTGAGGATGAGCGCCCGGTGCGGCAGCGGCGCCCCAGTGTGGGTGGTCAGGGGGATGGAGAGCGCGGCGGCCAGCGGCATGACGCCTCGGGTGCCTGCCCAGGACAAGACGGCCGGGACGCGCCAGGAGAGGCGACTGTCGCCCTCCCTGTGCCGGTGGTGGATAAGGGCGGACAGCGGGAAGACCCACAGCAGGCGGATCGCCAGCACGGTGAGTGCGATCACCGGTACCCACAGCGGCCAGCCGTGCTCGTCGTGCGCGAGCTGACGGACAGCGGAGGGTAGCTCAAGGCCGATGAGGGCGAAGACGACGCTCTCCAGCAGGAAAGTCACAGTCTCATAGACGGCGTGGATCTGGAGGCGGATGGGGGCGCTGCTCAGCTTGTGGCCGGTGCTGCTGAGGGCAACCCCGGAGACGATGACGGCGGTCACGCCGGAGGTGTGCGACTGCTCCGCGATGACGTACGAGGCATACGGGGTGACCAGGGCGATGACGGTCTCCAGTATGGGGTCCTCGGTCCGTCTGCGGATGAGGGTCACCACTGCGGCAACCGCCGCGCCGATGAGAGCTCCTCCGCCTGCGAGGATCAAGAACTGCTCGACGGTCCCGGGCACGGTGATGGCGCTGCTGGAAACCGCAGTGGCCACAGCGACCTTGTACAGGACCAGGGACGTGGCATCGTTGAACAGGCTTTCCGCCTGCACCATGGCCTGCACGCGCGGTGGCAGAGCCAGGCGCCGACCGAGCGCGGTAACGGCCACGGGGTCGGTGCTGGCCAGGACAGAGCCGAGGATGAACGCGGTCGCGGCGGTGAGCGGGGTGAGCGCTCGGGCGACGTACCCGACGGCGATGGCTGAGGCAAGGACCAGCCCGAAGACCAGGCCGGTCACAGGCCTCCACACGGTACGCAGGTCACGGACAGAGATCTCCCCGGCCGAAGCGAACAGCAGTGGCGGCAGCACCAGCACGTTGATCACGTGAGGCGGCAGACGAACCTCTGGGACCCAGGGCATCAGCCCAACCACCAGACCGGCAATCACCAGGAGCGAGGGGGCGGGCAGGCTCCAGCGCCGGGCACCGGTCGCCACCGCTGTGGCCAGGACCACGAGCAGCAGGATGACGGTCAGACCGGTCATGGAGCGTCCCCGGTAGGTTGCGGCTTGTTGCCCCCCTCTGACCAGGTGCTTTATCAACGTAACCGACCTCGGGCGGTGATGCAGCCGGCATGGAGCCGCGAGCGCCCAGGGCGCGGCAGTCGGGCACCGAGAGGCCGCCACGGACCGGGCGGTCACGCGGGTGATCGCCCTGGCGACGCCGCCGCCCGAGCGGCGCGTCTTCGGGTATGTCGACCGGCTCAAGCGCGTGCTCAGTGCGTTCGCGAAGTAGCGCGGCTCGTAGTAGGTGCATCCGATCTGCACCGGAAGCCACGCCCTGCCCTGAGAGGCCCCACAGACCGATCCCCCGGTGCTCCCTCCAGGCCCTCCGCGCGCGGCTGCGCGCGGCCGGAACCCACGAGGCCCCACAGCGCTCCCAGCCATGACTTACGCACTGACGAGCTGCCTTTGCTCATTCACACGTTGATGCTCGCCATTCGCTTCCCTCTTTCTTCAGAAGGCGACGTCGATGTAGTCGATGTCGGTGAACTCTACTTCGAGGTCCAGAGCACGGCGTCCTTCGTCTTTGAAGTAGATCTCTTGGAGCCCCTCGGCGACGATGCCGCGCATCTGCTGGTCGGTGGCGCCTTGTTCGCGGGCGTCGAAGAGGCGGCGTGCGTAAGGTGCTGGCAGATGTACGGTGAGGCGGCGCATGCGGCCGTCGTCGGTGGTGCCGATGGGTGCGGTGTAGCCGAAGCGGGCGCGGGTCTCGATGGTGATGCCGGCGGTGCTGGCGGCCTTGTTTCGGGCTTGCGCTCGGACGCGGGGCTGCCACATGGCGAGGACCAGGGCCCGCAGTCGGGTGGCGTGGTCTTTGGTGGCGTGTTTGATTTTCTTGTCGCGGTAGCGCTCTACCGTGCGCTGGCTGACGCCGATCTGTACGGCGACGCGACGGGCGAGTTCCGCCCTGCTGGCAGGCTTCAGGTCGGTGCCCCGGATCGCCTTGCGGTCGGCTGCCTCTGCCTGTTCCAGCAGGAACTTGACCTGGCCGTACGTCGTGGCCGGGATGGAGCGCGTGAACGTCTCCTGCTCGGCGCGCTCCAGGGCTCTGTGGATCTCGGTCACGGTCCTACTCCCCCGCGTCCATGACGGCGTCGCCGCCCTTGATGTGGCGGGCGGGGTTGTAGCCCTGCTCCATCAGGTCCACCGCCCACGCCATTTCCTGAACACCCTCCAGCTTCGCCATGCCCGGGCTGGCGCCAAGACGGAACGTACCCGGCAGGATGCGACCGTCCTCGGTGAGCGGCAGGAAGTCCAGCGGTGACGGGCCCGGGCTTGGGTAGACGACGCAGTCCGACAGCACCGCCAGCGGGTAACGTCCGGTCGCCTTCGCGACGTTGAGCATCTTGCGGTGCATGTTCACCCGTGCCTTGGCGATCACCGCGGCCCGAATGTCCGGCCGCCACGTCGGCCGCTCCAGTGCCGGCCACCGCTCACCGTCACGGTAGTGGCGGCCCTGAGGGCGCTCCCGGAGTTTCCCGATACCGCCCTTGACCGTCGACTTGATCGCTGACAACACGCACGCCAGGCCCGGATCGGTCTGCTTGTGCTGCTCCATCGCCTCCAGGAAGGCGCGTTCACCGACGTCGCCTCCCACAGGGACACCGAGGTCGCCCATCGTGGCCACGTAGGCGGCCCTGAGGCGGTCGTGCCACGGATCCAGGTACGCACCCGTCTCGTACCGCAGGAACGCCTCGACGGGGGTGACCTCGTAGCCCAACTCCTGTGCGTAGGCGACGGAGTTGGTCTGATACCAGGCAGGTCCCGAGGGGCGCTCGCCTGTGGAGGTGAAGGGGCTGGGCAGACGTGGATCCAGCTCGACGTGGGAGAGGTCCACGTACCAGGAACCGGGGACCTTCTTGTCGAAGGAGGGGCGGTCAACGTGAACGGGCGATCCGAGCCCGACCGTCAACCGCGCCGCGGCAGCAAGGAACGCGGTGTTGATGTCGATACCCACCGCGAAGGGCAGCAGGCACTCCTCGTCACTGAGGAGGTCCACGTCGCGGACCCACTGGTAGGCCTCCTCGTCGAGGAACCCGTCCGTCCAGCCCTGGGCGACCGGATGCTCGGCCGGGGCCTCCGGCGGCGCCGGGTCCACCACGGCAGTCAGCGCACCCGGGTTCGGCGCTGAGACCCACGCACCGGACGCGTCCTTGGCGGCACGCGTCGGCGGCCGCAACGCGGTCATCAACTCCAAACCGCACACCGCGGTCGAGCCTCGCGGGGTGATCACGCGAATGGCGAACTCGCCCAGCACCCTGGCGAGTTCAGCAGGGGGCAGGTCGGCCGCCTCTCCCCAGGCCCTGGCGTCCAGGGCGTCCCACGACAAGATCGCCAGCTGCACGCACTGCCGCTCGCTGCCCTTGGCGGGACGGTAGATCCTGGGCCACGGCCCGAACCCACGCTGCGTCAACTTCCACTTCGCACGCGCGATTTGTCTGACCACTGGGTGGTCCTCCGGCAGGCGCAGGCTACGGCGTGCCTCTGGGCCCTCCAGGCGCTCCGGCAGACCGAGCTTCACGGCCGCCGACGCGGTCAACACGACCAGCGGATCGGCATCCTTGCCGTTGCGGTGCAGCCGCGCTGCGCCGATCCCGGAGTCCTGCAAAGTCCACTCGACCAACTGCGTAATCGTGGTCGCCGGGCAGTCCAGCACCACACCACCGGGGCAGTAGACCATGCCATCCCCGTCCAACACACCGAGCGGGCCATGGGGGAACCGCTGGTCGAGGGCCGGCTGCGCGACCTTCTTCGCAGCCGGGCGATGCGGCGTGGACGCCTGCTTGGTGCTCACCACGCGCCTGGCGCCTGCCGAAGGAGGGCTCACCGCAGGGGGTGCCGGGGTGGTTTGTTGAGGGACGTCAACCGGACGTCGTGGAGTGTTCGTGGTGGAGGTCCGCGGCACTGGCTCCGGCTCGGGCGGCGACGCCGGTGATGCGTCGGGGGTGGTCTTGGGGTACTTCGCGGCCCAGCCCTCCAACAGGCGCAGGTAGGCCTGGCGCCGTGGTGGTCTGGGTTCACTGCGGCCGGTGTCCCAGTTCTTCACGGTCTGGGTCGTCGTTTGCAGGACCTGGGCCAGACGCGCCTGCGTGACACCAGCGGCCTCCCGCAGCCGCTTTCGCTCCTCGGGTGGCGGGAGTTGCGGCTCACCCTCCAGTAGGGCGTCCACGGCCGCGAACAGCTCTTCCTGGCTCGCCATGCTCCACCTCCGCCCTCAAACCTACCAGGATTTACCCATCGATTTGCGATGTCCTTAGCCTTGGATTTTCGAGCCCCGCTCGTGACGCCGCTTGACCGCTGGGGAGCGGGAACACGCTGTGTTCCCGGCCCGGTGATCGACGCGTACGAGATGCCATAAGCGGCGTGGCGCTGGTGGAATGCCGCTGGGCGGTCAGGCGTGTTGGGTTGGTACTGACCTCAGGCTAGGACAGCCGACACGGGACCTGGACGCACGAACCAGAACAGCTGGCGTCCACACCGGGGCGAGTGCAGTTCACGGTCCCGCGTCGCTGCGGAACTCCAGGTCAGCGCCTCAAGCTCCCAGCACCACGCGGTATTTGCCCAGCTCGAATCGCGGGGCCGAGTCCCATCCCCCGCTCCAGGACGCAGTGATCAAGGATACTCAAATGCCATTCGCATGTGGGAATCGGTGGAGTTGACGCCCCATCAGGGGCAGTCGGAAGGCAGGAGCAGTGGCAGTGACGATGCGGTCGGTTCCGCTGGTGGGCGGTCCGGTGGAGATACGGGGTGCGCTGGACCTGGTGACCACGCCGTCGGGGGTGATGCCGCGTCGTCTGCCCGCATGGACCAAGGACCAGCATCAGGACCCGACGGAGTACGGGGTGACCGTCATGCCCTCGGGGGTGCGACTGGTGTTCCGCACCGATGCGCGGGAAGTGGAGTTCGATGTCCTCACCACCACAGGTCAGTTGGACAGCGATCCGCAGCCACAGCCGACCGGGACGCTGGAACTGCTGGTGGACGGCGCCCCGGCCGGGCGCCAACAGGCGCCGTTGGGCAACGTCCTGCGGATGGCAGGCCCCGGGGCGGTGCAGCAACTGATCCCGGGCGAACCCGGTACGGTGCGGTTCGCCGGGCTGCCGACGGGCATGAAGAACGTCGAGCTGTGGCTGCCGCAGCAGACCCCCACGGAACTGGTGGCGCTGCGCGCCGACGGCGAGGTGCTGGCGCCACTGCCGGACAGCCGACGCCGGTGGGTGCACCACGGCAGTTCCATCAGCCACTGCCTCGGGGCCGACGGCCCGACCGGCACCTGGCCGGTGGTGGCGGCGTCGCTCGGCGGTGTTGAGGTGATCAACCTCAGTCAGGCAGGCAACGCGATGCTGGACCCCTACGTCGCCCGAACCATTCGCGACATGCCCGCGGACCTGATCAGCCTCAAGATCGGCATCAACATCGTCGGCCTGGCCGCCTTCCGGCGACGGACGTTCGGCCCAGCGGTACACGGCTTCCTCGACACCATCCGCGACGGGCATCCGCACACGCCACTGCTGGTGATATCCCCCCTGAGCTGCCCAGCCTTCGAGGACACCCCCGGCCCGGCCACGACGGGTCCGAACGGTGAGGTGACAGCCCTCGGCGACCCGGCCGATGTGGCCCACGGGGCACTGTCACTGACGGTGGTTCGTGCGGAGCTCGCCCGGATCGTGACGGCCCGGCGGGCATCCGATCCCCACCTGCACTATCTGGACGGACGCGAGCTCCTCGGCCCTGAGGAAGTGGACGACCTGGCCGACGGCCTACACCCCACCGCGGCCGCATACCGTCGAATCGGCGAACGCTTCGCCGCCCACGCGTTCGCCAGCAACGGCCCCTTCGAGTGAACGACCGGGCTTTCGCACCCGAAGCCCCGGCGGAGCCCGATCCTCGGGTATCCGATGGCCCGTTGGCCCTCCTCGGGGCCGATCAGGGCACCCCCGGTCAGCCGCGCCAGCAGTACATCGCCCCGACGCGCCCAAGGTGCCAGCCACGGGAAGCGGGCTCAGGACCCGCCGTCGTACGTGCCCCACAGCGCATGACGGCGGGGTGTTGTCCAAAGGGGCCGATTGGCGGGTTCGGTTGTCACCCGTTCGATTAACCGATCGGGGGAGGGCGACCAGCCCCCGCCGAACTTAGAGTGAGCGTATCCGAGGCTGAAAGGATGATCGTGAATGCGGCCAAGCGTCGTGCCGCGACCCCTGCGGCGCTGATGGCCGTGGGAATGACCTTACTTCCCCAGGCGTTGCGAACGCGGCCGCTATGACGTCAGGTGCGGCGTCCGTGAACGGCAGCACCGTAACACTGACCACCAACGACTCACGAGTCCGCCAGAGCTGGTGCACGGCTGGCCGCCGCAACGGCGCCCTGAGCCTGGTGGAGACGTGGCGTCGCGGCCTCGCCACCGCGCGTGGCCACAGGGAGATCGCGGAGTTCCTGCCCAGTCGGCGCAGCGGGCCCACTCCCTTGACCCTGATCGTCGGCCGACGCCCGAGCCACTCCTGCGCTCCACGACCGTACGGTCGTGGAGCGGCTCGCCGAACGGCGTCGGCTTCTCCCCACGAATCGGGGGAGGGACATCGATTTTGAAGTACACATGGCACACCACCAGAAAGACGAAGCGCTCCTCGGAGGGGCGGCAGCCGCTGGTTTGGTTCCGCAGCGTCGCCGGTCAGATGTTCGCTCTACAGGTGCTGATTGTGGTGTCCCTCGTCGTGGCCTCGCTGGCCATGCTGCTGTTCAAGGCACACAGCGATCGGCTAGAAGCGGCGCGGGCCCGTTCGCTCGCCGCGGCCGAGGCGTTCGCGCACAGCCCCGGTATGGCGTCCGTATTGGGCGGGCCCAGCCCGACCGCCGTGCTTCAGCCGCTGTCCGACGCCGTTCGCGAAGAGGGTCGGCTCGACTTCGTGGTGGTCGTGGATCGGCAGGGCACCCGCTACACGCACCCTGAACCGCGGCTGATCGGCAAGAAGTTCGTCGGCACTCTGGGGCCGGCCTTGGCGGGCCGCTCCACGGTTGAGGAGATCGACGCTCCCTTCGGCCGGAAGGTGGAGGCCGTGGTCCCGGTGACCGACTCTCGCGGCGCGGTCGTCGGTGCGGTGGCATCCGGGCTCAGAATCAGCTCGGTGACGTCCGCGCTCCAGCGGCAGTTGCCGGTGATCCTCGGGGTTGGCACCGCCGCTCTGGCCTTGGCAACGGCGGGTTCGGCACTGGTGAGCAGGCGGCTGCGGCGGCAGACGCACGGGCTGGGACCGGCCGAGATAACCCGCATGTACGAGCACCACAACGCGGTGCTTCACTCCGTGCGCGAAGGAGTGGTCATCGTCGACGGTGGGGGGACGGTGGTCCTGGCGAACGACGAAGCACATCGGCTCCTGGGCCTGCCCCCGGACGCCGAGAAGCGGGCGGTGTCTGATCTCGGCCTCGCACCCCGGGTCACGAAGCTGCTGACCTGCGGCGACACGGCCAACGACGAGGTGGTGCCGGTGGCGAGCCGGACGCTGGTGGTGAACGTCCGCCCGACAGGCCAGGCGGGAGGCCCAGCCGGCAGTGCGGCCACGCTGCGCGACTGCACCGAACTGCGTGCCCTGGCGGGCGAGGCCCAGCTCGCCCGGAGTCGGCTGCGCCTGCTCTACGACGCGAACATGGCTGTGGGCACCACCCTGGATGTCCGCCGAACCGCCGAGGAGATCGCCTCGGTGGTCGTCCCCCGCTTCGCTGACTACACGACCGTCGACCTTGCCGACGCAGTGAGGCGCGGCGAGGATCCGCCACTGCTGGCCGGCGAACGCACACTTGCACTGCGCCGCGTGGCGGTCAGCGGCCGGCACGATGACCACCCGTTGCGCCGCGTTGGCGAGGCGGTCACGTTCACCACGGCCGCCCAGGAAGGCGCCGGTGAACGGGCAACCCTGGTAGCCGACTTGACGGTCGCATCCGAAAAAGTCACGTCCGATGCGCAATGTCTCCAGCGGGTACTGGACGTCGGATGCACATCGCTCATCGTGGCCCCGCTCACGGCGCGTGGTGTCCTCCTGGGGGTCGTGAGTTTCTGGCGCACGCAAGACAGCGATATCTTCGACGAGCGGGACCTCACACTGGCCGAGGAGTTGGCGGCCCACGCTGCGGTGTGCATCGACAACGCGCGCCGCTTCACCCGCGAACACGCGATGGCCGTGACTCTCCAACGCAGCCTGCTGCCACAGCGCCTGCCCGGTCAGAACGCACTTGACATCGCCCACCGCTATCTCCCCGCCCAGGACGGTGTGCGCGGGGGCTGGTTCGACGTCATCCCACTGTCCGGCACCCGCGTCGCCCTCGTCGTCGGAGACGTCGTCGGCCAAGGTCTACATGCGGCCGCCACCATGGGACGGCTACGCACCGCCGTGCAGAACTTCTCCTCCCTGGACCTGGCACCGGACGAACTCCTCGGCAGACTGGACGAAATCGTCGCCCGCATTGACCAGGAGTCCGCCACGACGGACAACAGCCCGAAGATCGCGGGCGCCAGCTGCCTGTACGCGATCTACGATCCGGTCTCCGGCAGCTGCGCCCTGGCCCGTGCCGGTCACCAGCCACCAGCGGTAGTCCGCCCCGATGGCACCGTCGACATCCCCGAACTGCCTGACGGCCCGCCCCTGGGCATGGACGACCTACCGTTCGAGGCGGTTGAGATGCATCTACCCGAGGGCAGCAGCCTGGTGTTCTACACCGACGGTCTCGTCGCGGACCGCGAGCACGACGTTGACGAAGGCCTGGACACCCTGCGCACCGTGCTCGCGCGCCATGGGCGCGGTCCGCAGGAGACTTGCGAGAAGGTGCTCTCGGCGCTTCCGCTTTCCCAGCAGAGCGACGACACCGCCCTGCTCGTCGCCCGCACGCGCCGCCTGTCGCCCGACCGGGTCGCCAACTGGGAGCTGCCGTCGAACCCTGCGGCTGTGGCCGGCGTGCGTGCCGACATCAGCCGCCAGCTGGAGCGATGGGGGCTGGAGGACAAGGCGTTCACCACCGAGCTGGTACTCAGCGAGCTCATCACCAACGCCATTCGCTACGCGCCGGGCCGCATCGGCGTACGGCTGCTGCACGACCGCGCCCTGGTCTGCGAGGTGTCGGACTCCAGCAGTACCTCACCCCACCTGCGCTACGCGTCGGACGAGGACGAGGGCGGCCGTGGTCTGTTCCTCATCGCTCACCTCGCCGACCGCTGGGGCACCCGTTACACCGCGCAGGGCAAGGTCATATGGGCCGAGCAGCGGTTGGTGTGAAGGCGGCCCCGACAGCGACAACACGTGCGCGTCGCCCCGGG
>NZ_JAPZVN010000100.1 GCF_027533845.1 Streptomyces sp. RPT161
GCCGAGGTTTCCTGGGCGGCGTGTGATGTGGCGGATCGGGAGGCGTTGGCCGGGGTGCTGGCGGCGGTTCCGGTCGAGCATCCGTTGACGGCTGTTGTGCATACCGCTGGTGTGCTGGATGACGGTGTGATCGGTTCGCTTACCGGGGAGAGTGTCTCCAAGGTGCTGCGGCCGAAGGTGGATGCGGCGTGGAACCTGCACGAGCTCACCCGCGATGCGGACCTGTCGGCGTTTGTGTTGTTCTCGTCGGCTGCTGGTGTGTTCGGTGGTGCGGGTCAGGGCAACTACGCGGCGGCGAACAGCTTCCTGGACGCGTTGGCGGAGCACCGCAGGTCCCTGGGCCTGGTGGGGAGTTCGTTGGCGTGGGGTCTGTGGTCCACGGGCATGGCGGACTCGGCTGATGTCGGGCGGTTGAACCGTGGGGGTGTCGCCTCGCTGTCGGTGGCTGACGGCACCGCGTTGTTCGACGCGGCCGGGTGTGCCGGGGATGCGTTGCTGGTGCCGATGCGGTTGGACCTGGCCGGGCTGCGGGCTCAGGCGGCTGGTGGCATGCTGCCCCCGCTGCTGCGCGCTCTGGTGCGTACTCCCGCCCGCCGCGCCACCGCCAACACGGCGG
>NZ_JAPZVN010000101.1 GCF_027533845.1 Streptomyces sp. RPT161
ACCGACATCGATCGTCATCGCCGGTGACGAGGCTGCGGCCCTGGAGATCGCGGCTGGCTTCGAGGCGCAGGGCCGTAAGACCAAGCGCCTGACCGTCAGCCACGCGTTCCACTCGTCGCACATGGACGGGATGCTGGACGCCTTCCGCGAGGTGGCTGCGGGGCTGACGTATGAGGCTCCCCGCATTCCGATCGTCTCCAACCTCACCGGTTCTCTGGTGACGACGGAGGAGATCGGCACCCCCGATTTCTGGGTCCGGCACGTCCGCGAGGCCGTCCGCTTCCTCGACGGCATACGCGCCCTGGAAGACCAGAACGTCACCACCTACGTCGAACTCGGCCCCGATGGTGTGTTGTCGGCGATGGCGCAGGAGTGCGTGACGTCGGACGGCGCGGCGTTCGTTCCGGTGCTGCGTGGTGGGCGTGCTGAGGCGGAGACGCTGACGGCCGCGGTCGCTCGGGCGCATGTGCGTGGTGTGACCGTGGACTGGGAGGCGTTCTTCGCCCGTACCGGCGCGCGTCGGGTGGGCCTGCCGACCTATGCCTTCCAGCGTCAGCGCTACTGGCCGGAGATCTCCACGGAAGCGCGGGAGGACTTCGCTGG
>NZ_JAPZVN010000102.1 GCF_027533845.1 Streptomyces sp. RPT161
ACTGCGCTGGTCGGGCGGCGCTGGGTACAGGCCGCTCGCAGAGCGTCGGCGACCAGGGCGGTGCGCAGGTGGTCGGCTGTGGCCCAGCCGACGACGCGGCGGGAGGCGATGTCGATGACGGTAGCCAGGTAGAGCCATCCTTCTTCCGTGGGGATGTAGGTGATGTCGCCGCACCAGCGGGTGTCGAGGACTGCCGGGTCGGGCTGGAAGTCGCGGCCCACGAGGTCGGGACGGGTGGACGCGTACGGGTCAGGGACCGTGGTGCGGTGCTGTCCCCTGCGATAACGACCCGTGATGCCTGCGGATCTTATGAGCCGGGCGACGCGCCTGCGGCCGCAGACAATGCCCTCGCGCTGGAGGGCGGCGTGGACGCGAGGGGCACCGTAGGTGCCACGTGAGCACCGGTGAACCTCGGTGATCTTCCTGGTGAGTTCCGCATCGCGGACCGCGCGGGGGCCAAGGGCGCCAGTGCGGCGGGCGTAGAAGGCGGCTCGGGAGACCTTCAGCAGCTCACAGGCGCGTTTTACGCTGTGGCCGCTCTGCTTCTCCGCCTCGATGAACGGGTGCACGTTCACCGGGTCTCCGTTGCGA
>NZ_JAPZVN010000103.1 GCF_027533845.1 Streptomyces sp. RPT161
CCTGCTACAGGAACCCGAGGGCCTCGAAGGGCACTTGGGCACGGGCAACGCGGCGAGCGTCGTCTCCGGTCGGCTCTCCTACGTCTTCGGCCTTGAAGGCCCGGCGGTGACCGTGGACACGGCGTGCTCGTCGTCGCTGGTCGCGCTGCACTGGGCGATCCAGGCGCTGCGCAACGGCGAGTGCGACCTGGCGCTGGCCGGTGGTGTGACGGTGATGTCCACTCCCGGCACCTTCATCGACTTCAGCCGTCAGCGTGGTTTGGCGGCGGATGGTCGGGTTAAGGCGTTCGCCGCGGGCGCGGATGGTACGGGGTGGGGTGAGGGCGTCGGCATGCTGCTCGTCGAGCGGTTGTCGGATGCCCGGCGCAACGGGCACCCGGTGCTGGCGATCGTGCGTGGTAGTGCGGTGAACCAGGATGGTGCGAGTAACGGTCTTACGGCGCCGAATGGTCCGTCGCAGCAGCGGGTGATCCGGCAGGCGCTGGCCGCCGCTGGGCTGAACGCGTCCGACGTTGACGCTGTTGAGGCGCATGGTACG
>NZ_JAPZVN010000104.1 GCF_027533845.1 Streptomyces sp. RPT161
GGTACCGTGCGCCTCCACGGCGTCCACATCCGCGGCGTCAAGCCCCGCACTGGCCAGCGCCTGTCGAATCACCCGCTGCTGCGACGGACCATTCGGCGCCGTAAGACCGTTGCTCGCACCATCCTGGTTCACCGCACTACCACGAACGATCGCCAGCACCGGGTGCCCGTTGCGCCGGGCGTCCGAAAGCCGCTCGACCAGCAGCATGCCGACGCCCTCACCCCACCCCGTACCATCCGCGCCCGCCGCGAACGCCTTAACCCGACCATCCGCCGCCAAACCGCGCTGACGGCTGAATTCGATGAACGCGCCCGGCGTGGACATCACCGTCACACCACCGGCCAGCGCCAGCTCGCACTCGCCGTTGCGCAGCGCCTGCACCGCGAGATGCAACGCGACCAGCGACGACGAGCACGCCGTATCGACCGTCACGGCCGGGCCCTCAAGCCCGAACGTGTACGAGAGCCGGCCGGATACGACGCTTGCCGAGTTTCCGGTGCTCATGAAGCCGTCGCCGCCGCCGACCGAGTTCAGTACC
>NZ_JAPZVN010000105.1 GCF_027533845.1 Streptomyces sp. RPT161
CGCAGCAGCCACATCGGCCGACCCACTGGCCGCGTCAGGCCAAAAACGCTGCCGCTGGAACGCATACGTCGGCAACCCCACCCGCACAGCACCACAACCAGCAAACGCCTTAGCCCAATCCACCGCCACGCCATGCGCATACACTTGCGCCACCGCGAAGACCACACGCCGGAGGTCCCCCTCACCACGACGCAGCGTCCCTGCAGTCACTGCGGCACCCTCGTGTTGGTCCACAATGTCCTGGACCGCAGGAAGCAGCACCGGATGCGGACTGACCTCAACCACCGCGCTGGCACCGGCATCCAAAGCAGCCGTCAAAGCCTTCTCAAACAACACCGTATTCCGCAGATTCCGGTACCAGTACTCCGCGCCCCACTCCCCGGTGTCCATCGACTCTCCGGTCACCGACGAATACACCGGCACCCCAGACGACTGCGGGGTAACCGGCGCGAGATCGCTCAGTAAGCGCTCCTGGATCCGCTCGACCAAGTGCGAGTGAGAGGCGTAATCCACCGCAATCCGACGCGCCTGAACCT
>NZ_JAPZVN010000106.1 GCF_027533845.1 Streptomyces sp. RPT161
GGCAACAACTTCCCGGTGTTCTTCATCCAGGACGCCATCAAGTTCCCGGACTTCGTGCACGCGGTGAAGATGGAGCCGCACAACGAGATGCCCACGGGTGCCTCGGCGCACGACACCTTCTGGGACTTCTGCTCGCTGCAGCCGGAATCGACCCACATGCTCATGTGGCTGATGTCGGACCGGGCCATCCCGCGCAGCTTCCGGATGATGCAGGGCTTCGGAGTACACACCTTCCGGTTCGTCAACGCCGAGGGTCGTGGAACCTTCGTGAAGTTCCACTGGAAGCCGAAGCTGGGCGTCAACTCCCTTGTGTGGGATGAGGCGCAGATCGCCGCAGGCCGCGACCCCGACTTCAACCGGCGCGACCTGTGGGAGGCGATCGAGGCGGGCGAGTTCCCGGAGTGGGAGCTGGGGGTTCAACTGGTCGCCGAGGAGGACGAGTTCAGTTTCGACTTCGACCTGCTCGACGCCACGAAGATCATCCCCGAAGAACTGGTGCCGGTCCGGCCCATCGGCCGACTGGT
>NZ_JAPZVN010000107.1 GCF_027533845.1 Streptomyces sp. RPT161
ACCTGGATCTGCACCGACGGCTGGTTGTCCTCGGCCGTGGTGAAGATCTCCGAACGCTTCGTCGGGATCGTGGTGTTGCGCTCGATCAGCTTGGTCATGATGCCGCCCTTGGTCTCGATACCGAGAGACAGCGGCGTGACGTCCAGCAGCAGGACGTCCTTGACCTCACCCTTGAGCACACCGGCCTGGAGGCTGGCGCCGATCGCCACGACCTCGTCCGGGTTGACGCCCTTGTTCGCCTCCTTGCCGCCGGTCAGCTCGCGGACCAGCTCAGCGACGGCGGGCATACGGGTGGAGCCACCGACCAGCACCACGTGGTCGATCTCGGACAGCTGGATGCCGGCGTCCTTGATCACGTTGTGGAACGGGGTCTTGCAGCGCTCCAGCAGGTCTGCGGTGAGCTGCTGGAACTGGGCGCGGGTGAGCTTCTCGTCCAGGTGCAGCGGGCCCTCGGCGGACGCCGTGATGTACGGCAGGTTGATCGAGGTCTCGGTGGACGAGGACAGCTCGATCTTGGCC
>NZ_JAPZVN010000108.1 GCF_027533845.1 Streptomyces sp. RPT161
CTGGCCGGAGAACGACCATCCCCGCCGGGCTGGAGTGTCCTCGTTCGGCGTGAGTGGGACCAACGCGCACGTCATCCTCGAAGCTCCCTCCGAGAGCGAGACCGAGACCGCACCTGACACTCAATCTGACACAGAGGCTCCATTCGGTTCGGGTGTGGGTGGTGTGGTGCCGTGGGTGTTGTCGGGGAAGTCGGTTGAGGCGGTGCGTGCGCAGGCGGTCCGGTTGCTGGAGTTTGTGGAGTCGGATTCGACGTTGCGGCCGGTGGATGTGGGGTGGTCGCTGGTCAGTTCGCGTGCGGTGTTCGATCACCGTGCCGTGCTGGTGGGAAGTGACCGTGATGAGTTGATAGCCGGGCTGCGGGCCGTTGCTGCTGGGGAGTCGGCTGCTGGGGTGGTGCAGGGCACTGCTCGGGCTGGTGGCCAGGTGGTGTTTGTGTTCCCTGGTCAGGGTGCGCAGTGGGTTGGTATGGCTCAAGACCTGCTGGAATCCTCCCCGGTGTTCGCTGAGTCGATGGGT
>NZ_JAPZVN010000109.1 GCF_027533845.1 Streptomyces sp. RPT161
CCCAGGAGTTCACTGCGCAGGTACTCCGCCAACGCGGCCGGAGTCGGATAGTCGAAGATCAGCGTCGCGGGCAACCGCAACTCGGTCGCCGCACCAAGACGGTTGCGCAACTCCACAGCGGTCAACGAGTCGAAACCAAGCTCCTTGAACGCCCTGTTGGCGCCGACCGACTCGGCACCGGCGTGCCCGAGCACTACCGCCACGGCACCGCGCACCAGGTTCAGCAGCTCGCGGCCCTGCTCGGCCTCGGAGAGCCCGACCAGCCGCCGCACGAGCGAGGAGTCGACGCCTCGGCTTTCGTCAGCCGAGGTGGACGTGCCAGCGCTGCTCTTGTTCAGGGCGCGGCGTGCCTCGGGCAGATCGGCGAACAGCGGGCTGGGGCGTACGGCGGTGAAGCCGGGTGCGAACCGCTCCCAGTCGATGTCGGCGACGGCCAGCACGGTCTCGTCCTGGTCCAGCGCGTGCTGTAGGGCCTCGATCGCCAGATCGGCGGCCATCGGCGGCACACCGCCCA
>NZ_JAPZVN010000011.1 GCF_027533845.1 Streptomyces sp. RPT161
CATTGCAAAAAGGGGCCTCTTCCCGGACCGTTTGGTCGGGGAAGAGGCCCCTTTCGCGTTCCCGGAGCCGCGCGGAGTGCCGCCGACGTGCCCCCTATGCGCTGGGCACGCTCGTGCCCCGGTAAGGTCAAGACACATCGTCGTTACGTTCGTTCACACGGCCTGCGTCACCCGCATGGTCCAGACGGCGAGCGCCACTTACCGCTACTGACCGGTACCGGACTTACAACAGGAGGCACTGCGGGTGGAGGTCCAGGAGACACGGGTGCAGACTGACCGGGTCCTCACCATCCCCAACATCCTCAGCATGGCGCGTCTCGTCGGTGTGCCGGTTTTCCTGTGGCTGATTCTCTGGCCGACGTTCGGCGGACCGAACTGTGATGGTTGGGCCCTGCTGGTACTGGCACTGAGCGGAGTCAGCGACTACCTGGACGGCAAACTCGCCCGGCGGTGGAACCAGATCAGCAGTCTCGGCCGCATCCTCGACCCTGCGGCCGACCGGCTCTATGTTCTGTCCACCCTTGTCGGCCTCACCTGGCGGGAGATCCTGCCCTGGTGGCTGACCGGTGCCCTGGTCGCCCGCGAGCTGATGCTGGGTGTGGCGGTACTGGTGCTGCGCAGGCACGGATACGGTCCGCCGCAGGTGAACTTTCTGGGGAAAGCGGCAACTTTCAACCTCATGTACGCCTTTCCGCTACTGCTGCTGAGCGAGGGCAACGGGTGGTTGCACACGCTCGCTGCTATTTTCGGATGGGCGTTCGCCGGATGGGGTACAACGCTGTACTGGTGGGCAGGAATCCTCTACGTGGTTCAGGTCCGCCGACTCGTCAGGGCGGACGCCACGGCCGACTGAGCCCGCGCACCCGGCGCACACGAGGCCGGGTGCGCGAGCGCCGGGCCAGTGCTCGAGCGCCGGGTCAACGCTGGAAAGCGCTGGATCCACGGGGATCTGGACGGGTGAAGTCGGCGAGATTGCCGTCTCTTCGAGGAGGACGCTTCCGACATGAAGGCCGTCGTGATGGCCGGTGGCGAGGGTACCCGCCTTCGCCCGATGACCTCCAGCATGCCCAAGCCACTCCTGCCGGTGGTGAACCGGCCGATCATGGAGCATGTGCTGCGGCTGCTCAAGCGGCACGGTCTGAACGAGACCGTGGTTACGGTGCAATTCCTGGCGTCGCTGGTCAAGAACTACTTCGGTGACGGCGAGGAACTGGGCATGGACCTCACCTATGCCCATGAGGAGAAGCCGCTCGGCACCGCAGGGAGTGTCAAGAACGCGGAGGAAGCACTCAAGGACGACGCGTTCCTGGTCATCTCGGGGGACGCCCTGACCGATTTCGACCTGACCGAACTCATCAACTTTCATCGGGAAAAGGGCGCGCTTGTCACCGTGTGCCTCACCCGGGTGCCGAACCCACTGGAATTCGGCATCACGATTGTGGACGAGGAGGGCAAGGTCGAGCGCTTCCTGGAGAAGCCGACCTGGGGACAGGTCTTCTCCGACACCGTGAACACCGGCATCTACGTGATGGAGCCGGAGGTGTTCGACTACGTCGAGCCGGACGTTCCGGTCGACTGGTCGGGGGATGTCTTCCCGCAGTTGATGAAGGAAGGCAAACCCATTTACGGCTATATCGCCGAGGGCTACTGGGAGGACGTCGGCACCCACGAGAGCTACGTCAAGGCCCAGGCGGACGTCCTGGAAGGCCGGGTGGACGTCGAGATCGAAGGGTTCGAGATCTCCCCTGGAGTATGGGCCGCCGAAGGCGCCGAGGTGCATCCCGACTCCGTACTGCGCGGCCCGCTCTACATCGGCGACTACGCGAAGGTGGAAGCGGGCGCGGAAATCCGCGAGCACACGGTGATCGGGTCGAACGTCGTGGTGAAGACCGGTGCCTTCCTGCACAAGGCGGTGGTGCACGACAACGTGTACATCGGCCCGCAGACGAATTTGCGCGGCTGTGTCATCGGCAAGAACACCGATGTGATGCGTGCTGCGCGCATCGATGACGGGGCGGTGATCGGTGACGAGTGCCTGATCGGCGAGGAGTCGATCATCGCGGGCAATGTCCGGGTGTACCCCTTCAAGACCATCGAGGCGGGCGCGTTCGTCAACACGTCGGTCATCTGGGAGTCCCGCGGTCAGGCGCACCTGTTCGGGGCGCGCGGCGTCTCCGGGATCCTGAACGTGGAGATCACCCCGGAGTTGGCGGTACGGCTGGCGGGCGCCTACGCCACCACCCTCAAGAAGGGCTCCACGGTCACCACAGCCCGTGACCACTCCCGTGGCGCGCGGGCGCTGAAACGTGCCGTCATCTCCGCGTTGCAGGCCAGCGCCATCGACGTACGCGACCTGGAGAACGTGCCGATGCCGGTGGCCCGGCAGCAGACCGCGCGCGGTAGCGCGGGCGGGGTGATGATCCGTACCACCCCCGGGGTGCCGGACTCGGTCGACATCATGTTCTTCGACGAGCGGGGCGCCGACCTCTCCCAGGCCGGGCAGCGCAAGCTCGACCGGGTGTTCGCGCGCCAGGAGTACCGTCGGGCGTTCCCCGGTGAGATCGGCGATCTGACCTTCCCGTCCAGCGTCTTCGACTCGTACACCGGTGCGCTGCTGAGGGCGGTGGACACCACCGGCGTGCGCGAGGCCGGGCTGAAGGTCGTGGTGGACGCCGCGAACGGCAGCGCCGGGATCGTGCTGCCCAACCTGCTCGGCCGGCTCGGTGTCGACGCACTGACCATCAACCCGGGCCTGGACGAGGCCCGGCCGACCGAGACCGCGGACGAGCGCAGGTCGGGGCTGATCCGCCTGGGCGAGATCGTCGCCTCGGCCAGGGCCGCGTTCGGAGTGCGCTTCGACCCGGTCGGCGAGCGGATCTCCCTGGTGGACGAGCGCGGCAGGATCGTGGAGGACGACCGCGCTCTGCTGGTCATGCTGGACCTCGTCGCGGCGGAGCGGCGCAGCGGGCGGGTGGCGCTGCCGGTGACCACCACTCGGATCGCGGAGCAGGTCGCCGCCTACCACGGCACGCAGGTGGAGTGGACCACCACCTCGCCTGACGACCTGACCCGGGTCTGCCGGATGGAGTCCACGATCTTCGGCGGTGATGGGCGCGGGGGTCTGATCATCCCGGAGTTCAGCAGTGTCTTCGACGGCGCCGCCGCCTTCGTACGGCTGGTCGGCCTGGTCGCCCGCACCCAGCTCACGCTCAGCCAGATCGACGCGCGGATTCCGCGGGCGCATGTGCTCAAGCGGGACCTGGCCACGCCTTGGGCGGTCAAGGGAATGGTCATGCGGCGGGTCGTGGAGGAGGCGGGCGATCGCTTTGTCGACACGACCGACGGTGTGCGGGTGGTGGAGCCGGACGGCCGCTGGGTACTGGTGCTGCCCGACCCGGCGGAGGCGGTGACCCGGCTGTGGGCGGAGGGACCGGATGACGCCTCCGCCCAGGCGCTGCTGGACGAGTGGTCCGCCGTCGTGGAGAGCGCCGGTCACTGATTTCCGGACGTATGCGCGTCGCCGTTCCCTCGGGGCGGCGACGCGTGCCGTACGTGCGGGTCTCATCGCCGCGCGTGTGCGCCACGGGAGCTGACGCGGAGTTGAACGGCGCGTCGTACGGGGGCCGTTCGAGAAGTGTCGGTGCGACGTGCGACGATGTGCGGCATGCCGCAGCAGCCCCCCGTTCGGAGCACCTCGACGCCGCCACCGCGCCGTGACGCCTCCATGTCGCTGCTGACCAACATCATGGAGCACAGCCTGGACGACGGCTACGCGGAGGCCGCCGCCCGCCGTGGCGAGACCGGGCGCTCCCGGCTGCCGAGCACCACCCGCGCCCGGGCCGTTTTCGCCGGCGGGCTGGTGGTCGTCGCCCTGGTGATCACGCTCGGCGCCGCCCAGGCGCAGTACTCCGCGCCCACGCTGGCCAGGGAGCGCCAGGAGCTGATCGACCGGATCAGCGCCGAGACCCGTAGCACCGACCGGTTGCAGAAGGACGTGAACACCCTGCGCGGCCAGGTCGAGTCACAGCAGCGGCACGCGCTGCCCCGGCACGGCAGGGACGACGCGGACCTGATGAGTCTGCTCTCCGGTGCGACGGCGGTCAGCGGACCCGGTGTCCAACTGGTAGTGGACGACGCCAAGGAAGCCTCCGGAGGCACCGGTTCCGGGCCGCGGGAGACCAGCGGTTTCTCCGACACCGGCCGGGTGCGCGACCGTGACCTCCAGCGCGTGGTCAACGGACTGTGGCAGTCCGGTGCCGAGGCGGTCTCCATCAACGGGCAGCGGCTGACCGCGTTGTCCGCGATCCGGGCCGCGGGTGAGGCGATACTGGTCGACAACAAGCCGCTGGTGCCCCCGTACACCGTGCTCGCGATCGGTGACGGACCGCGACTGAGCACATCCTTCCAGGGCAGTGCGGACGGCCAGTACCTGCGTGTGTTGCAGCAGAACTATGGCATCCGTACCAGCATTTCGGTGAAGGACGAGGTGCGGCTGCCCGCCGCCCCGAGCGTGGCGGTGCGCATCGCCACGCCGGTCGCGGGTAGTGGCGGCTCGGGTACCGCGCAGACAGGGAAGGTCAAGAAGTGATCGCCGTATTGGGGCTCGTCGTCGGAGTCGTGGTCGGGCTGGTGCTGCGGCCCGTTGTGCCATCGGCGGTGGAGCCCTATCTGCCGATCGCCGTGGTCGCGGCGCTGGACGCGGTGTTCGGCGGGGTGCGCGCGATGCTCGACGGGATCTTCGACGACAAGGTCTTCGTGGTGTCGTTTCTGTCGAACGTCGTGGTCGCCGCGCTGATCGTCTTCCTCGGCGACAAGCTCGGCGTCGGCGCCCAGTTGTCGACCGGCGTGGTCGTGGTGCTCGGCATCCGCATCTTCTCCAACGCGGCGGCCATCCGCCGCCATGTGTTCCGGGCGTGAGGCGGCGATGAGCGACAACGAGCGGCCGGAGGAGCAGCCGGAGCGCCAGCCGCTGCCCCCGGAGTCGGCGTCCGAGGGCAAGCCGACGCCCGGTCCGGAAGCGGAACCGGAACCTGAGGTCAGGTCAGAGCCGGACCCGGAGAGGGAGACCGGGACCACCGGACGACCCACTGGTATGCAACGGCTGGTCAACGGGCTGTGGCCGCCGCGCTTCACCCGGGCCCAACTCATCTTCGCCCTGCTGCTGTTCGCGCTGGGCCTGGGGTTCGCCATCCAGGTCCGCACCGCCAGTGACAACGGTGTGCTGCGCGGCGCCCGTCAGGAGGACCTGGTGCGGATCCTGTCCGAACTGGACGCCAGGACCCAGCGGCTGGAGGACGAGAAGCGCGGTCTGGACAACCAGCGCACCGAGTTGCAGAGCAGTTCGAACCAGGCCGCCGAGGCACAGAAGCAGACCCAGCAGAAGGCGCAGCAACTCGGCGTGCTGGCGGGCACGGTGGCCGCCCAGGGCCCCGGGATCACGCTGACGATCCGCCCGTCCGGTGGTGCCGTCTCGGCGGACGAACTGCTGGACACGTTGCAGGAACTGCGGGCCGCGGGTGCGGAGGCGGTGCAGATCAACGACGTACGGGCGGTGGCGGGCACGTACTTCACGGACGTCGGGGGCGGCGTGTCGGTCGACGGGCACCAGCTGTCGCCACCGTACGTGTTCAAGGTCATCGGCAACCCGCCTGACCTGCAACCGGCGTTGAACATCCCCGGCGGCGTGGTCCAGACCTTGCAGAAGGAGCAGGCTACGGTATCCGTTGTACCGTCGCAGAAGATCGTCGTGGACGCCTTGCGATCGGTGAAACAGCCTGACTACGCTCGGTCGTCAGGCCAGTGAGGCGGGGGGACATGGAGCGTAGCTGGGGAGGGGTTGACGGCGCGAGGGGGCGGCGTACCGAAGGGGCGGTACGTGGTGGAAACTGTGGAGTGACCTGGTTCGTTGTCCGGATGACCGGAGCGGCCGGTCGGTGTTGCGAGGGTTCGTCCTGCCCCACGGGCGGGTCTGTTTCTTTCAAGGGGAATCGCCCGTGAAGTTGTTTGAGAAGTTGTTCGGCAGGCGCGCACGTCAGGCGGGTGACCCGGCTACGGCGCGTCACCGGGCACCACGGCAGGCGCAGGGTGAGGGGACGGGCCAGGAGCGTCCGCTTTTCCGGGATGAGTCGGTTGCTCCGGGTGGCGACATTTCGGGTGGCCATGGGCCGGTATCTGTTGACCCTGCCGCGTCGGGCCGCATAGGTTTCCAGGAACCATCGACCTCAGGTACGGGTGGAGGGTTTTCCTCCGACCCGTATGCGTCGAACGTTCCCGCGGGCCAGCCGCGGCAGGAGGCTCAGCCCATGGCGTCCTTGCCGGTGTGTGTGAGGTGCGGACACCAGAACGCGGAAGCGAGCCGCTTCTGCTCCAACTGCGGTGCGCCGCTGCGCGGTGGTGCCGCCGCGGAGCGCTCCTCCGAGACCACCTCCACCATCTCGATCTCCGGCCTGGAGGCCTACGAGGCCGAGGTGACCGGTCAGACGGCGCTGCCGTGGCTGACCCCGGAGGCGCAGGCCGCGGTGGAGGCGCTGCCGCTCGGTTCGGCGCTGCTGGTGGTCAAGCGCGGCCCGAACTCCGGCAGCCGGTTCCTGCTGGACAGCGAGGTCACCACGGCCGGACGGCACCCGCAGAGCGACATCTTCCTGGACGACGTGACGGTGTCTCGGCGGCACGTCGAGTTCCGCAGGGGTGCCGACGGCGGGTTCAGCGTGGCCGACGTCGGCAGCCTCAACGGGACGTACGTGAACCGTGAGCCGATCGACTCCGTTGCACTCAACAACGGAGACGAAGTGCAGATCGGCAAGTACCGGCTGGTCTTCTACACGAGCCAGCGGAGCTACTGACCCGCACACCCGCAAGGGGAAGGTTCATGCTGCGTACACCGCCGGGCGGTGCCGGAAACGGCACCGCCGCCACGGACGGGCGGCTGATGAGCATCGGAGCGGTGCTCGCGCTGCTGCGTGACGAGTTTCCCGAGGTCACCATCTCGAAGATCCGCTTCCTGGAAGCGGAGGGCCTGGTGGAGCCGCAGCGCACCCCTTCCGGGTACCGGAAGTTCGGGGTGCGCGATGTGGAACGGCTGGCTCAGGTGCTGCGGCTGCAGCGGGACCACTACCTGCCGCTGAAAGTGATCAGGGAGTACCTCGACGCGCTGGACGCGGGCGAGCAGGTCGCCCTGCCGGGCCCGGCCGAGCCGGTGGACCTGCTGGACGCGGGTACGGAGCCGCACAGCGGCGGTGGGTCCCGGATCGCCCGGGAGGAGCTGCTGGCCGCCTCCGGCGTCGGCGAGGAGGAGCTGAACGGCTGGGAGTCGTACGGCCTGATCGAGCCGGACGCGGACGGCGTGTACGACGCCGAGGCGGCAGCTATCGCCAAGCTCATCCGCGACCTCGGTGACTTCGGGTTGGAGCCGCGTCATCTGCGGGCGGTCAAGGCCGCCGCGGACCGCCAGGTCAGCCTGGTGGAGCAGGTGGTCGCGCCGTTGCGTCGGCACCGGAACCCGCAGACCAGGGCGCATGCCGAGGCGACGGCGCGGGAGCTGGCCGCCCTGTCGGTACGGCTGCACGCCGCACTCGTCCAGTCGGCGCTGCGGGTGCGGCAGATCTGAACGGGATCTGGCAGCCGCGGTTGACTCGGCGGTAACCATGTATGACCTGGTCACTGGCGAAATGTTTCGGCCAGCGGGTGGGCCGGGGGTCCCGAGGGGCGGGACGCCCGACTACCCAAAGTCTTCGGTAACGGCCTAGGGTTGCTGTGTGAATGAGCTCGACGTCGTGGGTGTCCGGGTGGAAATGCCCTCCAACCAACCGATCGTGCTGCTGCGCGAAGTGGGCGGCGACCGGTACCTGCCCATCTGGATCGGACCGGGGGAGGCGACCGCGATCGCCTTCGCCCAGCAGGGCATGACGCCCGCGCGCCCGCTGACCCACGACCTCTTCAAGGACGTTCTCGACGCGGTGGGCCAGCAGCTCACCGAGGTACGGATCACGGACCTGAGGGAGGGCGTGTTCTACGCGGAGCTGGTGTTCGCCAGCGGGGTCGAGGTGAGCGCACGGCCGTCGGACGCCATAGCGCTCGCGCTGCGCACCGGAACGCCGATCTTCGGCAGTGACGGTGTCCTGGACGACGCGGGGATCGCCATCCCCGACGAGCAGGAGGACGAGGTCGAGAAGTTCCGGGAGTTCCTCGACCAGATCTCTCCGGAGGACTTCGGCACCAGCAATCAGTGACCCGGCCGAGGCCGTTCAGCGCATTCGGCTAGCCTTTCCCGCCGAGAGGGCACGCGAAACCACTCTTGGGGTGGAAACCACTCGGCGTGCCGAGTGTGGCGATCGTTGACGCACTCCGAGTGACTCCCTACCGTCGAGTGGGAAAGTCCTGGAGGGTGCAATGCCGTGTCCCCCGCGGATCCGTGGCGGGCAGGGTCGCGTACCTGTGTGCTCCGGGATGTGAAGGGACGGAGGTCGGCGTGAGAAGCACCGGCGACGGGGCGGCCGCGGGCGGTGCGTTTCCGGTCCACGGGGCCGTGTCCCGTACCCCGCACCGCATGGCGGACGAGGGTGTCACGGGGGCGGAGCGCGAGGCCGAGAGCGTCGGCTACCGAGGCCCGACGGCCTGCGCGGCGGCCGGGATCACCTACCGGCAGTTGGACTACTGGGCCCGCACCGGCCTGGTCGAGCCCAGTATCCGGCCCGCGTACGGGTCCGGAACCCAGCGACTTTACAGCTTCCGCGACGTCGTCGTCCTCAAAATCGTCAAGCGGCTGTTGGACACCGGCGTCGCTCTGCAGAACATCCGTACCGCGGTGCGCTATCTGAGCACCTGGGCCGAGGCGGACGCGGTGCGCACCACGCTGATGTGCGACGGGGCCACGGTCTACGAGTGCACCTCGCCGGACGAGGTGGTGAGCCTGCTTCAGGGCGGCCAGGGCGTCTTCGGTATCGCGGTGGGCGTGGTCTGGCGGGACGTGGAGAGCAGCCTCGCCCAGCTGCACGGCGAGCGGGTGGACACCGGAGAGACGCTGGTCGGGCACAACCCCGGGGACGAACTGGCCCGCCGCCGCAACCGCGCGGGCTGACCGCCGAAGCGGCCATTCCCGCCTGCCGTACACATGTACGGCGGTTGTCGGTGTCATGCGGCAGCATCAGTGGCTGTGAGGAACACACCGACGATCCTGCATCTCGACATGGATGCCTTCTTCGCCGCGGTGGAGCAGGCAGCCAAGCCGAGCCTGCGTGGAAAGCCGGTGGTGGTCGGCGGCCTTGGGCCGCGCGGTGTGGTCTCCACGGCCTCGTACGAGGCGCGGGTCTACGGTGTGCACTCCGCGATGGCCATGGCGCAGGCCAGGCGGCTGTGCCCGAACGCGGCCTATCTGACACCCAGATTCGGGCTGTACCGCCAGGTGAGTGACACGGTCATGGCCCTGCTGCACGAGCTGTCGCCGCTGGTGGAGCCGCTGAGCCTGGACGAGGCGTTCGTCGACCTGGCCGCCGGTGAGTGCGGCGAGCGGCTGCGCGCGCTGCCGGAGTCCGAGCTGCCGACCAGGGTGCGCCAGGTCGCCGAGCGGCTGCGGGCGGACATCACGGCGGCCACCCGGCTGACCGCCTCGGTCGGGCTGGCCAGCTCCAAGCTGCTGGCCAAGATCGGTTCCGACGCCGCCAAGCCCAACGGCCTGGTGGTCATCGAACCGGGCACGGAGCAGGACTTCCTCGGCCCGAAGACGGTTCGCACCCTGTGGGGCGTCGGCCCGGCCACCGCCGAGCACCTGCGGAGGGCGGGGATCACCACGGTCGCCGATGTCGCCGAGGCGGGCGAGGCCGAGTTGGTCCGGCTGCTCGGCAAGGCGCACGGCGCCTCGCTGTACGCCATGGCCACCGGGCAGGACGACCGGCCGGTGGTGGCCGACCGGGACGTGAAGTCGATCTCGGTGGAGGACACCTTCGACGTGGACCTCACCGACCGGGCCCGGGTGCGGGCCGAGGTGGGCAGGCTGGCGGACCGCTGTGTCCAACGGCTGCGCTCCGCGGGCCGATCCGGCCGTACCGTCGTCCTCAAGGTGCGCCGCTACGACTTCACCACGCTCACCCGCTCCGAGACCCTGCGCGCGCCCACCGACGATCCGCTGGTGGTCAGGGAGACCGCCGGACGGCTGATCGAGGCGGTGGACACCACCGGAGGGGTCCGGCTGCTCGGCGTCGGAGTTGCGGGCCTCGCGGACTTCACCCAGGAGGACCTCTTCGCCCAGGTCCAGGAGGACGGCCGGGCCGAGCCGGAGTCCGCCGACACCGCCCCGGCACGTCCGGAGCCGGTCCCCGGGCCGGTCGCGCGCCACTGGAGACCGGGCCAGGACGTGACACACGCCGAGCACGGCCCCGGGTGGGTGCAGGGCAGCGGGGTGGGCCGGGTCACCGTCCGCTTCGAGGTGCCGGGCGGTGAGCCGGGCCGGGTGCGCACCTTCGCGGTGGACGATCCGCTGCTGGCGCCCGCCGAGCCGCTGCCGCTGGTGCCCGCGCCCGCGGCGGATCCGCCGTAAGCGGTCAGTCCTGGGCGTCCTCGCCCGCGATGCGGCCGAAGTCGGTGTCGGCGGGCGGCTTCGCCTCGGGCCCCGGAGGCGGCACCTCCAGGCCGTAGTGGTGGTAGAGCTGGAGTTCCTGCTCGGGGGAGAGATGGCGTCCGACGCCGAAGTCCGGGGCGTCCTTGACCAGGGCCTTGTCGAACGGCACCAGCAGCGAATCGCCCTCCAGTTCGCTGGGCTCCAACGGCACGAACGCGTCGCGCCCGAACAGCCCGGTGCGCACCGCGGCCCACTCCGGCTCGCCCGTCGCGTCGTCGAGATACACCTCGTCCACCGTGCCGATCTTCACGCCGTTTCGGTCGAACGCCTTGCGGCCGATCAGGCTCCGCGGATCGATATCGGTCTGCACGATCCCTCCATGTGGTCGAAGGGGCCCCTCCCACGCCCGCGAGGCGATGGGCGGGGATACCACCCACGCCCTCAAGGCGGTGGGGGAAGTCCACCACCTTCACGAAAAGCCACATTCCGGGGCGTGTCGAATCGAGAGGGCGGTCAAGTCCGATCGAAGGACCATTCGAGGACCATCGGTTTGCGACGACTGCGCTGGTAGGGTTGCAAGTGGCCGCTGACCCTGTGCGGGAGAGTCCTGACGACACCGGAAACCGTCGCCAGGCGCCGAAGGAGCAAACCCTCCCCGGAATCTCTCAGGCATCCGTACCGCGCGGACGAGGTCACTCTGGAAAGCAGGGCGGGCTGACTCGGTGCCTGATCGGGCCGGGGCGGTTTCCGTCCTCACCGACGGTGAAAGCCGCGCCGCCTCGGCGGTCGCGGTGAAGCTCTCAGGTCGATGACAGAGGGGGAGGCCGACAGGGCACCGCGCCGAGGTGCCCCTCGCTAGGTCGCACACCGACCAGGAGGCCTCCCAGAGATGACCGCCCACCGCATCCCCCTCGCCGAGCTGGAGCGCGACACGCCGTTCGAGCGGCGTCACGTCGGCCCGGACGCCGGCGCCCAGGCCAAGATGCTCGCCCAGGTCGGCTACGGCTCGCTGGACGAGCTGACCGCGGCAGCCGTGCCCGACACCATCAAGAGCCTTGAGGCGCTGCGCCTGCCGGACGCCCGTACCGAGGTCGAGGTACTGGCCGAGCTGCGCTCCCTCGCCAACCGCAACCAGGTGCTGGCCCCGATGATCGGCCTGGGCTACTACGGCACCTTCACCCCGCCGGTGATCCTGCGCAACGTGCTGGAGAACCCGGCCTGGTACACCGCGTACACCCCGTACCAGCCGGAGATCTCGCAGGGCCGCCTGGAGGCGCTGCTCAACTTCCAGACCCTCGTCGCCGATCTGACCGGACTGCCCACCTCCGGTGCCTCGCTGCTGGACGAGGGCACCGCCGCCGCCGAGGCGATGGCGCTGGCCCGGCGGGTCGGCAAGGTCAAGGACGGTGTCTTCCTGGTCGACGCCGACTGCTTCCCGCAGACCACCGCGGTGATCCAGACCCGCGCGGAGCCGACCGGGGTCGAGGTCGTCGTCGCCGACCTGTCCGCCGGCATCCCCGACGGGATCGCCGAGCGCGGGGTGTTCGGCGTGCTGCTCCAGTACCCGGGCGCCTCCGGCGCGGTACGCGATCTGCGGCCGGTCATCGAGCGGGCGCACGAGCTCGGCGCGATCGTCACCGTCGCCGCCGATCTGCTGGCGCTCACCCTGCTCACCTCGCCAGGTGAGCTGGGCGCCGACATCGCGGTGGGCACCAGCCAGCGGTTCGGGGTGCCCATGGGCTTCGGCGGACCGCACGCCGGATACATGGCGGTGCGCGAGCAGTACGCCCGCAGCCTGCCCGGCCGCCTGGTCGGCGTCTCGGTGGACGCGGACGGCAACAAGGCGTACCGGCTGGCGCTGCAGACCCGTGAGCAGCACATCCGCCGGGAGAAGGCGACCAGCAACATCTGCACCGCACAGGTGCTGCTCGCCGTGATGGCCGGGATGTACGCGGTCTACCACGGCCCCGAGGGCCTGGCGGCGATCGGCCGCCGGGTGCACCGCCAGGCCGCGGTGCTCGCCGAGGGGCTGCGCGCGGGCGGCGTCGAGGTGCTGCACGGCAGGTTCTTCGACACCGTCACCGCCCGGGTTCCCGGCCGCGCCGCCGATGTGGTGGCCGCCGCCCGCCGGGCCGGGATCAACCTGCGGCAGGTGGACGCCGACCTGGTCGGCGTCGCCTGCGACGAGACCACCGACCGGGCCCAACTGGCCGCCGTCTGGGACGCGTTCGGCGTGGCGGGGAACGACATCGACGCGCTGGACGGGGCCACCCCGGACGCGCTGCCGAACGGCCTGCTGCGCGAGGTCGACTACCTGACCCACCCGGTCTTCCACCAGCACCGCTCCGAGACGGCGATGCTGCGCTACCTGCGCCGCCTCGCCGACCGCGACTACGCGCTGGACCGCGGCATGATCCCGCTGGGCTCCTGCACGATGAAGCTCAACGCGACCACCGAGATGGAGCCGGTCACCTGGCCGGAGTTCGGCGCGCTGCACCCGTTCGCCCCCATCGAGCAGGCGGAAGGCTATGTCACGCTCATCCGCGAGTTGGAGGAGCGGCTGGCCGAGATCACCGGCTACGACAGGGTGAGCATCCAGCCCAACGCCGGTTCGCAGGGCGAACTTGCCGGTCTGCTCGCGGTGCGCGCGTATCACCGCGCCAACGGCGACACCCAGCGCACGGTCTGTCTGATCCCGTCCTCCGCCCATGGCACCAACGCGGCCAGTGCCGTGATGGCCGGGATGAGGGTCGTGGTGGTCAAGACCAGCACGGACGGCGATGTGGACCTGGACGATCTGCATGCCAAGATCGATCAGTACCGCTCGGAACTGGCCGTTCTGATGGTCACCTACCCCTCCACACATGGGGTGTTCGAGGACAACATCGCCGATGTCTGCGCCACCGTGCACGAGGCGGGCGGCCAGGTCTACGTCGACGGCGCCAACCTGAACGCGCTCGTCGGGCTCGCCCAGCCGGGCAAGTTCGGTGCCGACGTCTCGCACCTGAACCTGCACAAGACCTTCTGCATCCCGCACGGCGGTGGCGGCCCCGGCGTCGGCCCGGTGGCGGTGCGCGCGCACCTGGCCCCCTACCTGCCGAACCACCCGCTCCAGCCAACCGCCGGTCCGGCCACCGGAGTCGGTCCGATCTCGGCGGCGCCATGGGGTTCGGCGGGCATCCTGCCGATCTCGTGGGCGTACGTACGACTGATGGGCGGTGCGGGGCTGCGCCGGGCCACCCAGGTCGCGGTGCTCAGCGCCAACTACGTGGCCAAACGGCTGGCCCCGTACTTCCCGGTGCTGTACACCGGGCCCGGCGGGCTGGTCGCCCACGAGTGCATCATCGACCTGCGGCCGATCACCAAGGCGACCGGGGTGACCGTGGACGACATCGCCAAGCGGCTGATCGACTACGGGTTCCACGCGCCGACCATGTCGTTCCCGGTGGCGGGAACGCTGATGATCGAGCCGACCGAGAGCGAGGACCTGGCGGAACTCGACCGGTTCTGCGCGGCGATGATCGCAATTCGCGGTGAGGTCGACCGAGTTGGCTCCGGGCAGTGGCCCGCGGACGACAACCCGCTGCGCAACGCGCCGCACACCGCGGCCACGCTCACCCGCGCCTGGAACCACCCGTACAGCCGCGAGGAGGCCGTCTTCCCGGCCGGGGTCTCGGCGGCCGACAAGTACTGGCCGCCGGTACGGCGGATCGACGGCGCGTACGGCGACCGCAACCTGGTCTGCTCGTGCCCGCCGCTGGACGAGTACGACGCCTGATCGAAGACCGTGGGATCAGGGCGGCGGCGATCCGCCGCCCTGGTTCGCGGCGCGGTGTGATCAGGCCGCGGTGGCGATGTTCCCGGCGTCCAGTGGCCGGTGCGGAGCGATGATCTGTCCGTCCGGCAGCAGCTCACCGGTGTCCTCGAAGAGCAGGACGCCGTTGCACAGCAGGCTCCAACCCTGTTCCGGGTGATGGGCCACAGGGTGTGCGGCCTCGCGGTCGGCGGAGTCTGCGGACGGGCACTGAGGCTGGTGCTGGCACATTGACGTGGTCTTTCGCTGCGATTGGTTTGCTGTGCGGCTGGATCGGTGGTCTACCGTGCTCATGGCCGCCCCCCGTTTCGATTCGGTCGGGTCCAGTCTTGCCCTACGGGCCTGGTTCCGCAGGGATTTCGGCTCAGCTCTCCTCAACAGTTGGGGACGCGTCACCCGCCCGGGCGGTTGCCGCTGGATCCACCGCCGCCGGGACGGCCCGCGTCAGTGGATACGTTACGGCGCACGTTCCGGTTCAGCGCGCCACCGGAACGCGCCACCCGCAGCGACAGTGCGCCCCCGGCGCTCTGGCCGGGGGCGCACGGGTTCGCGCCGCGCGTTCCGCTACACCCCGCTGCCGAGCAGCGGCACCGGACTGAGCCGGTGGGTGAGCACCGGCACCAGGTCCGCCACACGGTACGGCCGGTGCGCCGCGATGCCCGGCGGTGCCGGAGCCAGCGGAATCAGCACGTCCGCCGGGGCGGGCTGGGCGTCGTCACCGTCCGCGAGGTCGCCGTGCAGCCACAGGCAGAGCATGTACAGGCCGGGGATGGACAGCAGCCGCGGCTGGTACGCGGACGGCAGCAACTCCGCCTGCCGTAGCGCGTGCTCGGTGGAGGCGAGGTAGGGCCCCTCGCAGAAGTGCGCGAACGCCCAGCCGTCCGGGGTGATCATGGTCTCGGCCGCAGCCACCACCCGGTCGCCGCCGCGGACGAGGAACCGCCACCCGGTCAGCCTGGCCCGTGGCATCCCGTCGCTCGCCGCTACCGGGTTCAGCAGATGGACCGCAAGCGGGTGCTCGGGCACCAGCGGACCGGCGGAGGCGCGCAGGGCGGGCGTGCTGGCGGCGCGGACAGCCACCGGGGAAGCAAGGGCCGCGAGAACGCTGCGCAGAGCGGGCGCGGGGGCCGGGGGGACATGCAGCGGCATTGTGGGTCGCCTCTCGCTGGAGACAGGGTGGTGCAGGACGCGGTGCGTACGGCTCTGTGTACGTTGTGAAGCTGCTGTACTACAGGGTGTTACGAGACGCTGTCGGCCGGGCACCCCGCCCGTTGGGCGCGCGGGATGTCCGGTTCCGGCGGTGGCATGCAGAGTTCTTCCCGGGGCCTGGGTGTGCGCGGGGGCGCACCCGGCGGGTCGTGGAGTCTCTGCCTGTGCGCGAAGTTTATACGAAACGTGTTCGCCCGGCGATTCGGCTACCGGGTTGCGGTAGTAGTGGCAAGGCTGTATCAAGCCGTTCGATCGCGCTATTCAGAACCATTCTCGAGCAGCATAGCGGCGATACGCTGGCACAACAACGGCTGCGCGGATGGCCGGTTCCCGCGCATGATTTTTCGGGTCGGTCGTGCCAGTTGGGCTGGACGGATTCGTATGCCAACGGAATGTGCCGGAACGGCCGAACCGAGCGCCCCGCGTCCACCGGGCGCACGCTGGGCGTTATGGATCCGCTGTGCGGGGCATCATCGGTGCACGGCCCATACGAGGAGGGACCCTGCGATGGGAGAAAAGGTCGTGGCCAGCGGGTTCGACCTGTCCGATCGACAGCGGTACCGGCGCAAGCTGCAGCAGTGTCTGGCGGGTCTGGAGCGACTCCTGGAGGAGAGGCGTTTCGACCGGCCCCGCAACCTGATGGGGCTGGAGATCGAATTGAATCTCGCGGATTCCGACGGACTGCCCCGCATGATGAACGAAGAGGTCCTGGAACGCATCGCCAGCCGGGATTTCCAGACGGAACTCGCGCAGTTCAACATCGAAGTGAACATCGCCCCGCACCGGCTCTCGGGGCGGGTCCTCGATCAACTTGCGGAAGAACTGCGGATAGGCCTTGGATATGCCGACCGCAAAGCCGCGGAAGTCGGCGCGAGTATCGTCATGATCGGAATTCTGCCGACCCTCAGCGCACAGGACCTGGTACAGGCGAACCTCTCCCGGGTCGACCGCTACCGGCTGCTCAACGACCGCATCCTGGCGGCCCGGGGCGAGGACCTCACCCTGGACATCGAGGGCGTCGAGCACCTCACGTCCACCTCCGGCTCCATCGCCCCGGAGGCGGCGGCCACCTCGATGCAGATGCACCTCCAGGTGACGCCCGGCCGCTTCGCCGCCGTGTGGAACGCGGCGCAGGCGGCGGTCGGCCCGCAGATCGCCCTGGGCGCCAACTCGCCCTTCCTGTTCGGCCGCGAGCTGTGGCGGGAGACCCGCCCGGTGCTGTTCCAGCAGGCCACCGACACGCGCCCGCAGGAGCTGATCGCGCAGGGCGTGCGCCCGCTGACGTGGTTCGGCGAAAGGTGGATCACCAGCGCCTACGACCTGTTCGCGGAGAACGTGCGCTACTTCCCCTCCCTGCTGCCCATCTGCGATGACGAGGACCCGCTACGGGTGCTGGACGAGGGCGGCATACCGCGGCTGAAGGAACTGCAACTGCACAACGGCACCATCTACCGCTGGAACCGGCCGGTCTACGCGGTCGTCGACGGCGTACCGCATCTGCGGGTGGAGAACCGGGTGATGCCCGCCGGTCCCACCGTGACAGACGTGGTGGCCAACGCCGCGTTCTACTACGGCCTGATCCGCGCTCTCGCGGAGTCCTCGCGTCCGGTGTGGACCAGGCTGCCGTTCTCGGCCGCCGCCGAGAACTTCGAGACCGCCTGCCGCCAGGGCATCGAGGCGGAGCTGACCTGGCCGCGCCCCGGGCGCGGCGGTCTGACCCGCGTCCCCGCCGTACGGCTGGTACAGGACGAACTGCTTCCGCTCGCCTCGGCGGGGCTCGACGCGTGGGGCGTGGCGCCCGCCGACCGGGACCGCTACCTGGGGGTGATCGAGGAGCGCTGCCGCTGCCGGGTCAACGGCGCCTCCTGGCAGGCCGCCGCCTACCACCGCGCACTGGAACGCGGCCTGGACCGGCACAAGGCGCTGGCCGCGATGACCCGCCGCTACAGCGAGCTGATGCGCTCCGGCGACCCGGTGCACAGCTGGCCAGCGGGGCTGCCGCTGAGCTGAGCGCCTATCGTGTGCGAACGGCGGAGTGCCGGCGGATCGCACAGACGGAGGCATGTGTGCACGGAGAGTTTTCCGAGGGCACCGGCGGCACCTCGACGGGGTCCGCCCGCGTTGGGAGTGCTGTGACACCCTCCACCCCGCGCGGAACCCACGGATCCGCCCTCGCCCCGCGCACCCTGCGCAGTGAGACCCTGCTGGTGCTGGCCCTCTCGCTGGGCGCCAGCGCGGTCAGCGCGCTCATCAGCTTCATCGGATCGATCACCAAGCCCGGCGCGCTGCGGAACCAGGCGGCCACCCTGGTCGGCACCCAGGCGCCCGGACGGCCCTGGCTGGACCTGGCGTGGCAGCTGTTCTCGGTGGGGACCGCGCTTGTCCCGGTCGCGCTGGTCGCGCATCTGCTGGCCAGGGAGGGCGTCGGGATGCGGTCGATCGGCTTCGACCTGCGCCGGCCGCGCTTCGACCTGGCGTGGGGCGCGCTCGTCGCGGCGGGCATCGGCGGTACCGGTCTCGCGCTCTACCTGGGCGCGCGGGCGGCCGGCGTCAACCTCACCGTGGTGCCGGAGTCGCTGCCCGATGTGTGGTGGCGGATTCCGGTACTCATCGCGGCGGCGGTGCAGAACGCGGTGGTCGAGGAGGTCATCGTCGTCGGCTATCTGCTGCGCAGGCTGGACCAGTTGGGCTGGCGGTCGGGCGCGGCGCTGGCGGTGAGCGCGGTGCTGCGCGGTTCGTACCACCTCTACCAGGGCATTGGCGGGTTCGTCGGCAACATGGTGATGGGCGTCATCTTCGTGCTGCTGTACCGCCGTTGGGGCCGGGTGGGGCCGCTGGTCGCGGCGCACGCGCTGATCGACACCGTGGCCTTCGTCGGCTACGTGCTGCTGGCGGGCAAGGTGGGCTGGCTGCCGACGAAGTGAGCGTGCCGGGGGCGCGAGGCCCCCGGCACGCGCGTCAGGCCAGCACGTCACCCTCGATGACGGTGACCGCGTGGCCGGTCAGCAGGGTGCGGTCGCCGTGCAGCGCGGTGCGCACCAGGCCGGTACGGGCGGAGGCCTGGAGTCCGGTCAGTTCGGTACGGCCGAGGCGTGCGGACCAGAACGGGGCGAGCGCGGTGTGGGCGCTGCCGGTGACCGGGTCCTCGGGGATGCCCACGGCCGGGCCGAAGAACCGGGAGACGAAGTCGTAGCCGCCGGTCCGGTCCCGCGCGGCGGCGGTGACGATCACACCGCGGTGCGGGAGTCGGCCGATCGCCGCCAGGTCGGGGGACAGCTCGCGCACCGCCGACTCGTCGGGCAGCTCGACCAGCAGATCACCGACGTTCCGCCCGGTGTCGTAGGCCCCGAGCACCGGCGCGCCCAGCGCCTGCGGCAGTGCGCTGGGCGGCTCCACCGGAGCGAGCGGGGCGGTGGGGAAGTCCAGTGTGACCGCGCCGCCGTCGGCGGACGCGGCGCGTAGCACGCCGCTGCGGGTGGTGAAGCGGATCATGCCGGTCGCGGCGCCGGTGCTCAGCAGGGTGTGCGCGGTCGCGAGGGTGGCGTGGCCGCACATGTCGACCTCGGTCACCGGGGTGAACCAGCGCAGCGCCCAGTCCGCCGGTGCGCCGGGCGGCAGCGGATAGGCGAAGGCGGTCTCCGACAGGTTGACCTCGGCGGCCACCTGACGCATGCGGTCCTCGTCCGGGAACCCGTCTGCGTCGAGCAGTACGACACCGGCCGGGTTGCCGGCGAACGGGCGGGCGGTGAAGGCGTCAACGATGCGGATCTTCATGATCGCGACGGTATCCGGCCCGGGCGGCCGCCGGACACGGCCAATTCACGGAAGCCGGCACAAGAGCCTTGCCGAGCGACAGTCACCGATATATCGTTGAACCATCGCGACAGATCAATGAAGGATCTGCGAGCCTCGTGCGCGATCCGCGCACGTCGGCACACCCATCGACATGGAAGGAGCGCGACCATGCGTTCCCACGGATACGGACACGGACACGGACGAGAGTGCCGCGGACCGGGCGGCGAGCGCCTCGCCCAGGGCGCGGAGGGCTTCGAGCAGCGGCGGGCGGCCTTCGGCCCGTTCGGGCCGCCGTTCGGCGGCGGCCCATGGGGGCATGGCCGAGGGCGCGGCGGCCCGCGCGGTCGGGCGCGGCGCGGTGATGTGCGGGCGTCGATCCTGGCGCTGCTCAGGGACCGGCCGATGCACGGCTACGAGATGATCCAGGAGATCGGCGAGCGCAGCGGCGGCGCGTGGAAGCCGAGCCCCGGCTCGGTCTACCCCACGCTGCAACTCCTGGAGGACGAGGGCCTGATCGAGAGCGCGACCGAGGGCGGCAAGAAGCTGTTCACGCTCACCGACGCGGGCCGCGCCGAGGCCGAGGGCGGACCTGACGCGCCCTGGGAGGGGGCCGGACGGGGCGTCGACTGGGAGGCGATGAACGAGATCAGGCAGGCGGGCTTCGGCCTGGTCGAGGCATTCCGCCAGGTCTGGGCGACCGGTACCCCCGCCCAGCGGGAGAAGGCGATGGCGGTCGTCAACGACGCCCGCAAGAAGCTCTACCTGATCCTGGCCGACGAGCCCGCCGACCAGTAGTCGAGGTTCCGCCGGGGTCCGGCACCACCGGTCACCGCCGCGCGGGACAGCGGAACCGGCGGTCCTGGAGGGGCTACTCCACCAGGACCGCCAGTTCGCGCAGGCTCTCGTTCAGAGCGCCGGTCGCCGAGTCCTTGAGCCTGCCCGCCATCAACGACACCGCGGCGCCGGTGAAGCTGCCGTCGACGCGGACCGTCGTCTCGTCGGCGTCAGGGACGAGCTCGTACCGCATGGCGAGGCTGACGCCCATCGGCCCGGTGCCCGTGGTGCACAGCACTCGTTCGGGTATCAACTCGGCCACCGTCCAGGTGACTTCGGCGGGAAAGCCCATCAGCTTCATGTTCTCCACGTACACCGCGCCGACCGCCAGTGGATCCGGGCCGCCCTTGGGGAAGCCGCTGTGCGTGGCGTTCCACCGCCCGTACGCGGCGAAGTCGGTCAGCTGCCGCCAAACGCGTGCTGCCGGAGCCGCGATGCGGGCCTCCGCGGTGACCTCGGCCATGGTGACCACCCTGCGTCCCTCGGGTGCCGCGTGGCATCGCGGCAGCGGTGCCGCGGAACGTAGCCGCTCGGGTGCGAATACTCAATACTGATTGTCCGTCAGAAACGCGTGGTCCGCGGTGTGACAGGATCAAGGTGGCGAACCGGAGTCAGGAGGGCCGAGGGTGGAGTACGAAGCGCTGCGCGAACGGTTGCGCCGCACACCGGCGTTGGCCGCACCGCTCCCCGCGTTCGACCCCCGGCAGGCGCCGCCGGAGCCCGGCCCGCTGTTCGCCGACTGGCTCACCGACGCCCTCGACGACGCCGTACCGGAACCGCATGTGATGACGCTCAGTACGGCCGACGCGGCCGGGCGCCCCTCGTCCCGCGTGCTGATGCTGCGCGGGTTCGAACTCGACGCGGGCGCACTGGACTTCGTCTTCGCCAGCGAGGCCGCCAGCCGCAAGGGCCGGGAGCTGACCGCCAACCCCCACGCGGCGCTGAACTGGTACTGGCCGCGGCACGGCCGCCAGATCCGGGCCACCGGACCGGTCACGGCACTGGACCGGCAGGCCGCGCGCGAGGACTTCCTCGGCCGCAGCGAACCCTCCCGGGCCGCCGGGTTCACCGGCCTGATGAGCGCCGAACTCCCGGACACCGACGCGTATTCGGCTTACCAGCGGGCCCGCGCCCACGCCCGCGAGATCGTCAGCGCGGACCCGCGGGCCGTACCGGACGGTCACACGGTCTATGTGCTGCGCGCCGACGAGGCCGAGTTCTTCCACGGCGACAGCGGCCCCGACCGGTTCCACCGCAGGCTGCGGTACGTGCGCGAGGGCGAGCGGTGGACGCGGCGCATGCTGTGGCCGTGATCGCCGTCGCGGCCCGGCTCGCCGCACCCGTGCCCTGACGGCGGCGCCGGTGAATCTCCTCCCTGAGGAGGAGGCGGCGGTCATTCGTGCCCTTCTTGGGGTGGATGGGCAAATGCCTCCCGGCGTGGATGCTTCGGGCGCTATGTCCTGATGGGGTGAGAGTCGTGCACAGCGACACCCGTCCCGGAGAACCCACCAGCGCCAGAAGCGGACCGCAGTTGAGCGCGGAACTGCTGTCGGTGGTCTCCAGCGCGCGTCGGCGTGCCTCCCGGGACGGGGACCGCCAGGTAGACACGGCCCATCTGCTGCACTCCCTGCTGGAGTCCGACCCGAGGGCGCGCGAGGCGCTCGCCGCCGGCAGCGCCGACGGCACCGCGCGGGTCGCCCGGGTGCTGGCGTACCTGGTGCAGCGCACCATCGGTTACGGCATGCAGTGGCGCGGCACCGTCGAGGACTCCGGCGCCCTGCCGGTCCTGGCCAGGGACGTCGCGCCAGGCTGCAGCCCGTCCGCCGTCGTCGCGCTGGACGAGGCCGGGCACCACGCGACGGCGCGCGGCGCTGCCGCCGCCGACGGCGTGGACCTGCTGGCCGCCCTCGCCGCCGACCCCGAGTGCCGGGCCGTGGAGGTGCTGCGGGCCGCCGGGTTCGACCCCGCCCGGCTGGCCGCCACCCTGCCCCGGCACGGCACCGCGCTGGAGCACCTGGGTGAGGGGCCGACCCTGGCGGGCTGACATGATGACCCGATGGAAGGGATATCGGGGACGACGGCGCGCAGATCCGGCCTGCTGCCCGCGCTGACCTCGGCCGTCGCGTTCGGCGGTTCGGGCGTCGCGGCCAAGCCGCTGATCGAGGCCGGGCTGGCCCCGCTGCACGTGGTGTGGCTCCGGGCCGCCGGTGCCGCGGTGGTCATGCTCCCGGTGGCGCTGCGCCACCGGGACGTGCTGCGCCGCCGCCCCGGATTGCTCGTCGGTTACGGCCTGTTGGCCGTCGCCGGGGTACAGGCCTGCTACTTCGCCGCGCTCTCCCGGATTCCGGTAGGGGTCGCACTGCTCGTGGAGTACCTGGCGCCCGCGCTGGTGCTGGGCTGGGTGCGGTTCGTCCAGCGGCGGTCGGTGAGCAGGTCGGCGGCGATCGGCGTGGTACTGGCCGTGCTGGGCCTGGGCGCGGTGGTCGAGGTGTGGCACGGGCTGAGCTTCGACCCGCTCGGACTGCTGCTCGCGCTCGGCGCCGCGTGCTGCCAGGTGGGCTACTTCATCCTCTCCGACCACGGCAGCGAAGGGGACGACCCGGTCGACCCGCTGGCGGTCATCGCCTACGGGTTGCTGATCGGCGCCGTGCTGCTCACCGTGGTCGCCAGGCCCTGGGAGATGCACTGGCGGGTGCTGGCCAGCCAGGCGGCGCTCGGCGACAAGTCGGTGCCCGCGATCCTGCTGCTGGCGTGGCTGGTGCTGGTCGCCACCGTGGTCGCCTATCTGACCGGAGTGCTGTCCATCCGCCGGCTGTCCCCGCAGGTCGCGGGCGTGGTGGCCTGCCTGGAGGCGGTGATCGCGACGGTACTGGCCTGGTTCCTGCTCGGCGAGAAGCTGGGTGGTTGGCAACTGGCCGGTGGCGCCGCGGTGTTGGCCGGTGCGTTCATCGCCCAGACGGCCACACCGAAGGCCGCGACCGATGCCGTCGCCGGATCGCTGGCGGATCCGGCCCAGGACAAGGGGTTGTCCGACACCACGAGCCACGCCTAGGGTGGCGATCATGCACCAGACAGTTCTCCCGCCTCCCGCCGCCTAGCGCGGGTGGCGAAGCCACGGAAGACCGGCTCGGGGTCACGGACCTGACCGAGCGGGTCGTCGCCGCCCGCACCCGGGATCACGCGACCACCTGACTCTTCCGTTGGAGAACGCCCGTGTCACGCATGTCCGGCCGGACTGCCGGCCGTCCCCTGCCCGTCGGGCGGGGCCTGCTCTACGTCGCCTTCGCCGCCACCGCCTGGGGAACCGCGGGCGCGGCGGCCGCCCTGCTCTACCGGGTCGGCGACTTCGGCCCCATCACCCTGTCCTTCTGGCGCTACGTCGGCGGCCTGGCGCTGCTGCTCCCGGTGCGGGCCATCGGCCGCCGTGGTCGTCCGGCGGCCGGCCCGGTCGCCGAGCCGCGCCGCAGGGTTGTCCGCCGCATCCTGGTCACCGGTGTCGGGCTGACCGTCTTCCAGAGCGCGTACTTCGCCTCCGTCCAGTCCACCGGACTCGCCGTCGGCACGGTGGTCACGCTGGGCGCGAGCCCCGTACTGGTCGCGCTCGGCGCCCGGCTCACCATGGGCGAACGGCTCGGCAGGGCCGGGGCGTTGGCGGTGCTCGGCGCCTTCGCGGGGCTGGCCGTGCTGCTGCTCGCCGACGACGGCGGCGCATCCGGCGCGGTGCGTCCGGCGGGCGTGGGCTGGGCGCTGCTGTCGGCCGCGGGCTACGCCTGCATCACGCTCCACACCCGTTGGACCGCCAGGCGGGGCGGCGGCACCGATCCACTGACGACCACGATGTGGGCGTTCGCCGTCGGCGCCGTCTGCCTGCTGCCGCTCGCGGCCATGGACGGCCTGTGGCCGCAGGTGCACGACGTCGGCCGCGCGCTGTCACTGCTCGGCTATCTCGCCTCGGTGCCCACGGCACTCGCCTACGCGCTGTACTTCGCGGGCGCGGCGGTGGTGCGGGCGGCCACCGCCTCGGTATTCACCCTGATCGAACCGGTGGCCGCCGGAGTGCTCGCCGTCGTACTGCTCGGTGAACGCCTCACGGTGTCAACGGTGTCGGGCACCGTGATCCTGATCGGCGCGGTGACCGCCCTGGCCATAGCCGAAACCCGAGGCGCCCGCACCGAGTGGGCGGTACACCGGGCCGCCCGCGAGGAGGAGGCGGTCAGCTCCTAGCCTCCGGGGGCGCCGCGAGGCGGCGCAGCTGGTGTTCGCGGGCCGCCGCGTCATGGCCGGTGGCCCGCCGCGCCAGCAGACCGGTGACCCGCTGCTGCATGGCACGCGGCTTGTTGCCGCCGTACTTGAACTTGGCCCGGACATCGGCGACTTCGAGCCGCAGCCCGCGGATCCCGGGCAGCATCCGGCCGAACGGCGGCTGTCCCGGCGCGACCTCGGCGTAGTCGCCGTCCGGCTGGAAGTGCGCCAACTGCCGGTGCAGCAGCTCGGCCTTCAGTTGTGCGTCGTCCACGATGTGGGCGACGCACAGCAGCTGTACGGCCGCGTAGAAGCTGGTGGGGGTGCCGTGCTCGGGCGGCGCGCCGTCCGGGGCGTGCCAGGGGCCGGGGACGAACACGTAGTCGTCGACCACGCTCAGCGTGACGCGCGGGGCGGCCTCCAGCGCGGCCCAGATCGGATTGGGCCGGGCCAGATGCGTGACGACCTCGGCACGCTCGGGGTCGTAGGCGAAGTGCAGCGGCTGGACGAACGGCGGCTCGCCGTCGAGACCGTTGACCGCGAGCTGGCCGAAGTCGTGGGTGCCGAGCCAGTGCCGCCACTCGTCGTCGCCGAGGGCCGCGTCCCAGGGGTGGATCAGCATCGACTCTCCTGGCGGGCTCCGAGGTACGTGGGCACGGCGATCGACGGGTCCAGGTCATCGGCCGGGATCGGCGGCCCGTAGCCACGGGTGACCGGCAGGACACCGCTCCAGTGCGGCAGTTCCAGGTCCGCGTCGTCGTCGTTGGGACCGCCGGTGCGGATCTTGGCCGAGACCTCGGCCAGGTCCAGGCGGATGACGGCGGTGGCGGCCAGCTCCCTGGCGTTGGCGCGCCGCGAGTCGTCGGCGCGGCCCGGCACGATGTGGTCGACCAGCGCGTCCAGCGCCTCGGCGCGCTCGGCCGGGTCGGTCACCTGGTGGGCGATGCCGTGCACCACCACCGATCGGTAGTTGATCGAGTGGTGGAACGCCGAGCGGGCCAGCACGATCCCGTCCACATGCGTGACCGTGAGGCAGACCGGCAGACCCCCGTCCTGCCGGGCGCCGCGCAGCGCGGGGGAGCCGGTGGAACCGTGTGCGTAGAGACGCTCACCGACCCGCGCGTAGAGGGTGGGCAGCACCACGGGCGCGCCGTCGCGCACGAAGCCCAGGTGGCAGATGTAGCCCTCGTCCAGTATCGAGTGCACGGTCTCCCGGTCCCAGGAACCGCGCTCCGGTGAGCGGGTGGGCACCGTGCGCTCGGTGCGCGGGTACGAGGTGGTGGCCGCCATCGCATCCTCCTTTGCACTAGTGCATAATGTAGTTTGTGCTAGGAGAGTATCGGATCACTGGGCGGCGCGCTACGGAGATCGCCGCCGACGTCGAACGTGCCATCGGCGACGGGGAGTTGCAGCCCGGCCAGGCGCTGCCGCCGCTGCGGGAACTCGCCGGGCGGTTGAGGGTGAACCCGAACACGGTCGCCGCCGCGTACCGGCTGCTGCGCGACCGGGGGGTCATCGAGACCGCGGGCCGGCGCGGCAGCCGGGTACGGCACCGCCCGGCCAGCACACCACGCGAGGAACTCGGCGTGGTGGTGCCGCCCGGCGCCCGCGACCTGTCCAGCGGCAACCCCGACCCGGCGCTGCTGCCCCCGCTGGACGACGCGCTCGCCGCCGCGGCGAAGGCGAACGCCGAGCATCCCATGCTGTACGGAATGCCGGGCGTCAACCCGGAGTTGGCAGCGCTCGCCCGTGCCGGATTCGACACCGACGGTGTGCCGGACGGTCCGGTCACCGTCACCTCCGGCTCCCTCGACGCCATCGAGCGGGTACTGGGAGCCCATCTACGGCCCGGTGACGCGGTCGCGGTCGAGGACCCCGGCTGGGGCGGCCTGCTCGACCTGATCCCGGCGCTCGGACTGCGGACCGTACCGGTGGCCGTGGACGACGACGGACCGCTGCCTGGCGGTGTGGAGCGGGCGCTGCGCTCCGGCGCCCGGGCGCTGATCGTCACCGACCGGGCGCAGAACCCCACCGGCGCGGCCGTCACCGAGACCCGTGCCCACGCACTGCGGGAGGTCCTCGCCGCCCATCCCGACGTACTGCTCATCGAGGACGACCACGGCCACGCCATCGTCGACCTGCCGCTGCATCCGCTGGGCGGCAGCACCCGGCACTGGGTCGTCGTCCGGTCCGCCGCCAAGGCGTACGGCCCCGATCTGCGGATCGCCGTGCTCACCGGCGACCCGACCACCGTCGACCGGGTGCAGGGCAGGTACCGGCTCGCCGCGGGCTGGGTCAGCCAGCTGCTGCAGAGCGCCCTGCTGCACCTGTGGCGGACCGGCGCGGTGGACCCCGCGGCGGTCGCGGCCTCGTACGGACGGCGGCGGGACGCGCTGGTCGCCGCGCTGGCCGAACGAGGGGTGGCCAGCCATGGGCGCAGCGGAATGAACGTGTGGGTCCCGGTGCCCGACGAGACGGGGGCGATGCTGCGGCTCCAGCAGAGCGGCTGGGTGGCCGCTCCGGGCGCCCGGCACCGACTGGCCTCCCGGCCGGGGGTACGGGTGACGGTCTCACCGCTGGCCCTGGGCGAGGTCGACGCCGTGGCCGAGGCGGTGGCGCTGGCGGCGCGGCCCGGCGGGGGACTGCGGTACGGGTGACGGTGTGCCGCTCAGCGTGACCGGGTCTGGGTCAGGGCCGCGCCCATCAGCACGATCACCGCGCCCACCGGCTCGTTCCACGTGAGGTGTTCGCCCAGCACGAAGACACCGGCCGTCGTGGCGACCACGGGGACCAGATAGGTGACCATGGTCGCGATGGTCGGGCCGGCCTCCTGCACGAGCCCGTACTGCACCAGGAACGCCAGGCCGGTGCCCAGCGCGCCGAGCGCCACCACCGAGAGCACCGAGGCGATCGGGAACGAGCTGGGCGGCGAGGTGAACAGCGGTGTGACCACGGCCAGTTGGAGGGTGCCCAGGGCCAGCTGCCCGGCGGACAGTGACAGACTGGACTCGCCGGTGTTGGCGAGCGTACGGCGCACGTAGATCCAGCCGACCGCGTAGCTGGCCGAGGCGATCAGCGCGAGCGAGGTGCCCAGCGGGTCCTGCCCGGAGAAGCCCTGCCACGCGCCGAGCACCGTCAGCACGCCGGCGAAGCCCAGCCCGACCCCGGCCAAGCGGCGCCGGGTCGGCCGGTCCTCGGCGAGCGCGACCACCGACAGCAGCATGCTGAACAGGGGGGTGGTGGCGTTGCAGATGCCCGCCAGGGTCGACGGAATGGTCAACTCCGCGTAGGCGAACAGGGAGAACGGCAGGGCGTTGAGCAGGAAGGCGGCCACCAGCAGATGGCCCCACACCCGCCCGGCGCGCGGCAGCCGCTGGCGCTTGACGGCCAGCACGGTGACCAGCACCGCCGTTCCGAAGACCATCCGGCCCAGGGTGACCTGGAGCGGGGCGAACGCCTCCGTGCCCACCTTGATGAACAGGAAGCTGAACCCCCAGATGAGCGCCAGCGCGAGGAACCGGATCCGCCAGTCCACCGCACGGCGGCGCGGGGCGGGGTCACTCACAGGGGAGGCGGCGGTGGGGGAGCCGGAAGCGGGCGAGGCGGAGGTGGCGGCGGAACTCGTGGTGGCGCTCATGGCAAGCAGGATGCCGGGAGGTCATCTCTTAGGACAAGTGAGTTTTCGTGAGAATGATGGCGTAGTGTTTCTTATATGTTGAGTCTGGAGCGCCTGCGTATCCTGCACGCCATCGACGCCTACGGGTCGGTCAGCGCCGCGGCCGACGTGCTGCATGTGACCACGTCCGCGATCTCCCAGCAGATGGGCAAGTTGGAGCGGGAGACCGGTCAGCAACTGCTCGCCAAGAACGGCCGCGGGGTGCGGCTGACCGATGCGGGACGGCTGCTGTCCGGTCACGCCGACCGCATCCTGTCCATGGTCGAGCTGGCCCACTCCGACCTTGAGGCGCACCGCGGGGCGCCGGTCGGGACGCTGGCCATCGGGGCCTTCCCGACCGCGGCGCGCGGACTGTTCCCTCGGGTGCTGGCCGCGCTGCGGGACGAGCATCCGCAACTGCGCCCCTATCTGGAGGAGATGGAGCCCCGGGAGGCGGTGCCGCGGCTGATGCGCGGTGACATCGACCTGGCGGTGGTGCTCGACTGGTACAACAAGCCCCTTCCGCTGCCGGACGGGCTGGCCAAGGCCGAACTGCTCGACGACGTCGCCGATGTGGCGGTGCCCAGTGGGCATCCGCTGGCCGGGCGGGAGTGGTGCGACCTGGAGGACTTCGCCGGTGACGACTGGATCGGCTGGCCGCCCGGTGAGTTCTGCCACGAGTGGTTGGTGTTCACCCTGCGGGGCAAGGGGCTTGAGCCGCGCATCGCGCACGCGGCTGAGGAGCACCACACCCAACTGGCGCTGGTGGCCGCCGGTTTGGGGGTCGCGATCACCCCGCGTCTGGGGCGTGGCCCGGTCCCGGAGGGCGTCAGTATCGTGCCGGTCCGGCACACCATGCGCCGCCACGTCTACGCGGCCTGGCGCGCCGACGCGGACCGCCGCCCTTCCATCAGGGCGGCGGTGGACGCCCTCCGCCGAGCAGGCGCCGAGCGGTAGCACTTCGGGCGGAAGGTGTCGGGGTGTGACCGGTCCCACGCGGGGGTTGGGGGTGCCCAGAACCACCCCGCTGCGACGGCGAGCAGATCGGACGGCGGGCTCGGCGACCGTATGGCCGCGCTGCGCGACGGCCGGATCGCGCGAACGGCGACGCCCAACAACCCGCACCCCCAGCCGGATTAAATCCGCCCGAAGGGCTTACTGCTTGCGAAAGTCCCATGAAACGATGTGTTCCGGTGCAAGCCGGAGCCATCCATGGCGGCCGTCGTGCGGCATGCGTGCAAGGCCGAAGTGCCTCCCGGCGAACAGCCCTTCCGGAACAGCGAGTTCCGCGCACGGCGCCCCCGTGCGCGGTGCCTCGCCGACGAACTCGACGGTGCCGCAGAGTTCGACACCCCGCAGTTCCCCGTACTCCTCGCCGTCGTCCACGATCACCGCGATCCGCGGGTCGGCCAGCAGGTGGGCCCAACGGCGGCTGCGCACAAGGGAGTACAGCCACAGCGCGGCGCCGTCCCAGGCGAACCAGAGCGCGCTGACATGCGGCGTGCCGTCCGCCGAGACGGTGGCCACCCGGCAGGTGCGCTGTCCGGCGAGGTAACTGTCCAGTTCCCGCGGCGACATCATGATCCTGCGGCCGCGCCGCTGTGCGGTGCTCATCGGCGCCTTCCCCTCACCCCGAAACCTGACGTAGCGTCAGGATAACGGTAGGTCGGGCCGGGAGGAACGCCATGGCGGAACGGGAACCACTGGCCGCGCTGGTCGAACCCGCGCACACCGCGCTGCTCACCGTCGAATGCCAGCGCGGCGTCGTGGGGCCCGGCAGCGCACTGCCGGAGCTGGCCGTCGCCGTACGCGCCGACGGCACGCTCGCCCGGGTCGCAGCCCTGGCGGACGCCGCCCGCGCCGCAGGGGTGGCCGTGCTGCACGCGGTCGCAGAGCGTCGCCCGGACGGCCTCGGCGCCAGCCGCAACGCACCGCTGTTCCGGGCGGCCGAACGCCGCCCGGTGCGGCAACTGGCCGGAACGCCCGCCACCGAACTCGCCGACGAGATCGCCGTCGCCGCCTGCGACCTCGTCGTCCGCAGGCTGCACGGCCTGTCGCCGCTGGCCGGAACCGAGGTCGACGCGCTGCTGCGCAACCTCGGCGTCCGAACCGTCGTCATCACCGGGGTGTCGCTCAACATCGCGGTGCCCAACGCCGTGTTCGACGCCGTCAATCGCGGCTACACGGCCGTGGTGCCCGCCGACGCCGTCGCCGGGGTGCCCGCCGACTACGCGGCCGCTGTGCTCCGGCACACCCTGGCGCTGGTCGCGACGGTCACCACGACCGAGGCCCTGCTCGCCAGTTGGCGCGGGTCAGGCCAGCTTCACTGAACCGCCCTCGACGGTGATCTTGGTGGGCGCCAGCGGCTGGGTGGCCGGACCCTCGGCCACGCTGCCGTCCGCGATATGGAACTTGCTGCCGTGGCACGGGCAGTCGATGGTGCCGTTCTTCACCTGGTTGACTGTGCAGCCCTGGTGGGTGCAGACCGCGGTGAACGCCTTGTACGTACCGGCGGTCGGCTGGGTCACCACCACCTGCTTGTCCGGGAACACCTTCCCACCGCCCTGCGGTATCTCCGAGGTCTTCGCCAGCATGGTGCCGCCGCCGTTGCCACCCGCCGGTGCGGACGAGGAACCCGCTGCCGACGAGGAGCCGGACGCCTGGCTGCTGCTGTCCTGGGAGGGCGTGGAGGAGGCCGAGTTGTTGGACCCGCCGCACGCCGCCAGTGCGGCGCCGAGGCCGACGGCCCCGGCCGCCGCGACCACGGTGCGGCGGGAGGTTGATACCGGGGAGCCGGAAGTCTGGTGCTCCATGGGTCACGTCCTTCGATGAGGTTGTCGCCAAGTGCGTCGGGCGGCGCGCCGTTCCGACGCCCCTTCCCATACGGCTCGCGGGCCACTCGCGTTCAACGGCCCGCGCCATCCGTGCGGCCGAGCGCGTCGCGCAGGAAGTCCCGCTGGAACAACAGCAGCCGCTCGACGGCCCGCGCGCCCAGCACCGCGTGCGATACACCGGACAGCGGAAGTACGGTGTGCGGCCGCCCGGCGGCCAGCAGCGCGGCGGACATCCGCAGGGTGTGGGCGGCGGTCACGTTGTCGTCGGCGAGTCCGTGCACCAGCAGCAGCGGGCGGCGCAGCCGCGGCGCGTCGGCGATCAGCGAGCAGCGGTCGTAGTTCTCCGGCTGCTCGTCCGGGTGGCCGAGGAACCGCTCCTCCCAGTGGGTGTCGTACAGCCGCTGGTCGAACGGCGCGGCGCCGGCCACCGCCGCGTGGAAGACGTCCGGCCGCCGCAGCACAGCCGCCGCGGCGAGATAACCGCCGTACGACCAGCCGCGGATCGCGGTGCGCGTCAGGTCGAGGTCCCGGCAGTGCTCGGCGGCCCCGAGCACCGCGGTGACCTGGTCCTCAAGAGCCGCGCTGAGCTTGTCACCGTGGAACGCCTTCTCCCAGAGCGGCCCGCGCCCGGGCGTGCCGCGCCCGTCCGCGACGACCACCGCGAATCCGGACTCGGCGAACCACTGCGCCTCGCACAGCCACCAGTCGCGGGTGGCCACGGCGAGCTGCATGCCGTGCCCGGCGTACGGGCACAGCAGCACCGGAAGCCGGGTGCCCGGCGCGTACCAGGACGGCAGCAGCAGCGCGGTGCGGATGCCCCGTTCCCCGGTGCGCAGCCAGCTGATCCGGGGCGTGACCACCGGCCGTTCGGCGAACGAGGCGACAGCGCCGACCGGTTGGCCGTCGCGCAGCACGGTGAACGCGCGGCCGTCCGCCGTGCGGCTGTCCAGCACGACGGTCCGGCCGCCCAACGCGGCGGTGTGCACTCCTGGTTCGGTGCTCAGCCGCGTCAGGCCCTCCTCGGGATCACGGGACCAGACGTGCACCTCGGTGGGCTCCTCGCTCGTGGTGAACAGCACCCGTTCACCACTGACGCCCAGCACCTCGCGCAGTTGCCGTCCGGGGGGCGTGACCGCGCCGTCACCGATCGACAGCCGCCGGGTGTCGTCCCGCTCGTCCGGGCGCACCAGGCGGCCGGACGCGGTGCGCGCCGGGGTGCCGGGCACCAACTGCACCCAGGCGGGGTCGTGTTGCTCGTGTGCCAGCGCGGTCGCACCGGTTTCCGGATCCACTTCGAGCACCCGTACCGTGCGCTGGTCCCGGCTCTGCACGGTGACCAGCGGGCCGTGCGCGTCCCACACGGCGGCGGCGACGTACTCGAAAGCCGCCCGGTCCCAGGCCACTTCGGTCCGGCCGCCGGCCAGGTCCACGATGTGCAGGGTCACTTCGGCGTTGGCGGTGCCAGCCACCGGATACGCCATGGAACGCGGCGCACGGTCGGGGTGGGCCGGATCGGATATCCACCATCGCTGCACGGCGGATTCATCGACCCTGGCGACCAGCAGCCGGGAGCCGTCCGGCGCCCACCAGTAACCACGTGACCGCCCCATGGACTCAGCCGCCGCGTGCTCGGCCAGGCCATAGCCGATGTGCGGTCCCTCGGCCCGCGCCAGCATCCGGTTCGTACCGCCGTCCAGCTCCACGACGTACATCGCACCGCCGCACACATAGGCGATGCGCGCGCCGGTCGGATCCGGCCGCGGATCGACCAGCGGCCCGACCGTGCGCACCGGACGCGGTGTGCCGTGAGCGGTGTCCACCGTCCACAGCCGTCCGCCCAGCGCGAAGGCGACGGTGCGCACGGCCGTGTCCGTGGCGTAGCCGACGATGCCCACGGCGCGCTCCCTGGCCCGCTCGCGACGGGTCAGCTCCTCGGGTGGCAGCTCCGCGTCACCCGCGTCCAGCTCGGCGGGATCCGCCAGCAGGTGTTCCGTGCCGTCCTGGTACATCCACAGGCAGCAGACCGGGTCATCTCCCGCCCGGCTGCGCAGGAACAACACCCGCTCCCCGTCGGGTGACACGGTGAACGCGCGGGGCGCGCCATAGGTGAAGCGTCCGGTACGGGCCAACTGGCTGGGAAACTCCGCGGAGTCGAAGGCAACCATGAGCGGACCATGGCAGAACGGCCGTCGCCGGGCACCCCATATATCCGTCGAAGGCATGCCCTTGTGCCCAGTAACCTGGCGGAATGCTTCCTGAAGTGACCGCGATCCGCTATGTCACGCCCTTGCGTGAGGGCGGATCGGTGCCCGGAATCGTCGAGGCCGACGATCTGGGTACATATGTGGCGAAGTTCATCGGTGCGGCGCAGGGCCGCAAGGCGCTGGTCGCCGAGGTCGTCTGCGGTGAACTCGCCCGGCGGCTGGAACTGCGGGTGCCCGAGCTGGTACGGCTGAACTTCGACCCGGTCATCGCGCTGGGTGAACCCGACACCGAGGTACAGGACCTGCTCAAGGCCAGCGGCGGGCTGAACCTCGGCATGGACTTCCTGCCCGGCTCCGTCGGCTTCGACCCCATCGCCTTCGAGGTGGACGCGAGCCAGGCCGCACGGGTCATCTGGTTCGACGCGCTGGTGAACAACGTCGACCGCTCCTGGCGCAACCCCAACATGCTGATCTGGCACCGCGAACTGTGGCTGATCGACCACGGCGCCGCCCTGATCTGGCACCACAACTGGAAGGGCGCGCAGGCCTCCGCCGCCAAGCCGTACGACGCCACCGACCACGCGCTCGCCCGCTTCGTCACCGCCGCCGAACTGGCCGCGGCCGCCGCGGAACTCGCACCGCGGATCACCGAGGCGCTGCTGCGCGAGGTCACCTCGCTGATCCCGCAGGAGTGGCTGCTGGACGAACCGGGGTTCGGCACGCCCGACGCGGTGCGCAGCGCCTACGCCGACGTGCTGGGCGACCGGGCCGCCACCATCCACGACCGGATCCAGCTGTCCGCGCCGCCGAAGAAGGCCGAAGCCCCACCGGAGTGGCTGCGCACCTGGGTCGAGGGCAAGGCCGCCGGATCGCGGCAGGAGGACGGCCGATGACCGCCCGTGACGTCTTCGAGTACGCGCTGGTCCGCGTCGTCCCGCGAGTCGAACGCGGTGAGCAGATCAACGCCGGTGTCCTGGTGTACTGCAGGGCCCGGTCCTTCATCTCCGCCCGCATCCACCTGGACGAGGCACGGCTGCGCTGTCTCGACCCGGACGCCGACGTGGCCGCCGTGCGCTCCGCGCTGCGCGCCGTCGAGTGCGTCTGCGCGGGCGGGGAGCTGGCCGGGCAGGCGGCGGGCGACGACCCCGGCCGCCGGTTCCGCTGGCTGACCGCGCCGCGCAGCACCGTCGTCCAGCCCGGCCCCATCCACACCGGCCTGACCGCGGACCCGGCCGCCGACGCGGACCGGCTGCTCGACCTGCTGGTGCGCTGAGCCGACGGCCCGGTCGGCCCGTGCCCTGAGCCACATCTGGCGCCGGGCCGTTGACAGTGGGTCACCACCCTCCTACGGTTTCGTGCACGGGACGTACTAAGCGGTCGCTCACATGTGGCACCGCACCTTAGGGCGAGGAGAGCAGATGTCCACCAGCGAGCAGCCCCTGTCCGCCGAGCAACGCGTCGCGATCGTCACCGGTGCCGCCCGCGGCATCGGCGCGGCCACCGCCGTGCGGCTGGCCGCCGAGGGCCGCGCGGTCGCGGTGCTGGACCTGGACGAGGCGGCGTGCAAGGACACCGTCGAGAAGATCACCGCGGCGGGCGGAAGAGCCATCGCCGTGGGCGCCGACGTCTCCGACGAAGCACAGGTGGAGGCCGCCGTCACCAAGGTCGCCGAGGAACTCGGCGCGCCCACGATCCTGGTGAACAACGCCGGTGTGCTGCGCGACAACCTCCTGTTCAAGATGAGCGCGTCGGACTGGGACACCGTGATGAACGTGCACCTGCGCGGCGCTTTCCTGATGACGCGCGCCGTGCAGAAGCACATGGTGGACGCCAAGTTCGGCCGGGTCGTCAACCTCTCGTCCAGCTCCGCCCAGGGCAACCGCGGCCAGGTCAACTACTCGACGGCCAAGGCCGGACTCCAGGGCTTCACCAAGACCCTGGCCATCGAACTCGGCAAGTTCGGCGTGACCGCCAACGCCGTGGCGCCCGGCTTCATCGCCACCGACATGACCGCCGCCACCGCCGCCCGCGTCGGCATGGACTTCGAGGACTTCCAGAAGGCCGCCGCCAGCCAGATCCCGGTCCAGCGGGTCGGCCAGCCCGAGGACATCGCCAACGCCATCGCGTTCTTCACCAGCGACCAGGCCGGATTCGTCTCCGGCCAGGTGCTCTACGTCGCCGGCGGCCCGCTCGACTGACAACGGCGCACACACAGCAGACGCGAGGGAAAGGCACCCAGCACCATGACCACTCAGCCAGACAGCGGCCGGGTCGCGATCGTCACCGGCGCCAGCCGCGGTATCGGCTACGGCGTCGCCGAGGCACTCGTCGCCCGCGGCGACCGGGTGTGCGTCACCGGACGGAACGAGGACGCCCTCAAGGAGGCCGTCGACCGACTCGGCGCCGACCGGGCGATCGGCGTCGCGGGCAAGGCACACGACGAGGCCCACCAAGCGGAAGCCGTGGCCCGCACCATGGAGGCCTTCGGCCGGGTCGACTTCCTGGTCAACAACGCCGGAACCAACCCGGTGTTCGGGCCCATCGCCGAACTCGACCTCGCGGTGGCCCGCAAGGTCTACGAGACCAACGTCATCTCCGCGCTCGGCTTCGCCCAGCAGACCTGGAAGGCCTGGCAGAAGGAGCACGGCGGCGCCATCGTCAACATCGCCTCGGTCGCCGGACTCGCCCCGTCGCCGTTCATCGGGGCCTACGGCATGAGCAAGGCGGCGCTGATCAACCTCACGCTGCAGCTCGCCTCCGAACTGGCACCGGGCGTACGGGTCAACGCCATCGCCCCGGCCGTCGTCAAGACCAAGTTCGCCGCGACCCTCTACGAGGGTCGCGAGGAGGAGGCCGCGGCCGGATACCCGCTCAAGCGGCTCGGCGTACCGGAGGACATCGCGGGCGCCGCCGCGTTCCTCCTCTCCGACCAGGCCGGCTGGGTCACCGGCCAGACGCTGGTGGTGGACGGCGGCCTGTTCCTCCAGGCCGGAGTGGCCTGAGCGGCCGCCACCTGGGCGGGTGAGGGGGCGGTGCGCCGGGTACCGCCCCCTCACCGTTGGGGGCGCGGCGGCGCCGTTGTCAGTGGGTGCCGGTACGTTCTGTGGTGAGTAACGGAACACGCACCGGAGGTCCTTGACGTGCCCAGCATGCTGCCCGAGTCCTGGCAGGCCGTCCTCGGCGAGGAGTTGGACAAGCCCTACTTCCAGGAGCTCACCGAGTACGTCGAGAAGGAGCGCGCCCAGCACAACGTGTTCCCACCTCGCGACGAGGTCTTCGCCGCCCTGGAGGCGACGCCGTACGAGCAGGTCAAGGTGTTGATCCTGGGGCAGGACCCGTACCACGGCGCGGGCCAGGCGCACGGGATGTGCTTCTCGGTGCGGCCCGGGGTGAAGACCCCGCCGTCGCTGCGGAACATCTTCAAGGAGATGCAGGCCGAACTGGGGCATCCGGTACCGGACAACGGATACTTGATGCCCTGGGCACGCCAGGGCGTACTGCTGCTCAACGCGGTGCTGACGGTACGCGAGGGCGAGGCCAACGCGCACAAGGGCAAGGGCTGGGAGAAGTTCACCGACGCCGTGATCAAGGCCGTCGCCGAGCGTCCCGACCCGGCGGTGTTCGTACTGTGGGGCAACTACGCCAAGAAGAAGCTGCCGTTGATCGACACCGAGCGGCACGTGGTGGTGCAGGGCGCGCATCCGTCGCCGCTGTCGGCCAAGAAGTTCTTCGGCAGCCGCCCGTTCACCCAGATCGACGAGGCCGTGGCGGCCCAGGGCCACCCGCCGATCGACTGGCGGCTCCCTGACCTCGGCGTGCCCGCCAAGTAGCCGCACCGCCCAGGGGCTGGTGCCCGGCGCGGTGCCAGGCGTCAGCCCAGGCCGTAGTCGAGGGCGTAGGTGGTGCTGGGCTCGCCGTGCCGGGCGATGAAGCTGCCGCCCCCCGTGATCCCGGCCAGCTCGCCGCTGCCGGAACCGGGGACCACCGTCAGGGCGCAGTGCACGGCGTCGCCCGCGAACCGCCCCCGGTGCTCGATCACGAAGGAGCCCCGGCGGCCCTCCACCGAACCGGTCAGATGCTCGTAGCCGCAGAACACGCCCTCGGTCGGCCCGGTGTAGGCGAGCGCGTACTCGACCACCCCGGACGCCTCCAGGGCGCCGGTGAAGGTGTTGGCCACCGAGGCCCGGCCGAGCCGGGCACCGCCTTCGGCCTCCGCCGAGGTGTCCTCCGCCCATCCGGAGAAGGTGAAGGTGCCGGTCACATGCCGCTTCATGGCTGCGCTCCTCGCTGTCGGCGCGACGGAATTGCGCGCTCCGGTCCGACCGCGCAATTCCACGATGCCCCGTTCACCGCCTCAGCGGTCTCGCCCTTCACGGTGATTGTCAGACCCTCCCGCTAGCGTCGTAACCACGACACACAGCGACCGCGCGACCACGGGAGGCGACGATGCCGGACGAGATGACCACCCGCATCGGGCAAGTGATCATGCTGCTGCACGGGGGCGACCGCGAGGAGGCGCGCAGTCGCTTCGCCACGCTGTGGCAGGAGATCGCCGAGGACGGATCACCGCTGCACCGCTGCACCCTCGCCCACTACATGGCGGACACCCAGGACGATCCGGAGGACGAACTGGCCTGGGACCTGCGGGCGTTGGGCGCCGCCAACGAGATCGACCGGGACGATGTCGCATGGCACGGCCATGTGCTCTCGATCCGCGGCTTCTACCCGTCGCTGTATCTCAACCTGGCCTCGGACTACCACAAGCTGGGCAGGAACGACATAGCGCGTGACTACCTCGGCAGAGCGTGGCAGACCTCCGACGCGCTCTCCGACGACGCCTACGGGGACGGGATCCGGGCCGCGCTCGACCGGTTGGAGCTGCGGTTGGCCGGGGCCGCCGGACCGGACCATCCGCGTTAGTCCGGCGTCATCTGCCGTAGGTCTGGCGGCAGATGCGGTCCGCTGGGCTGTCCGTCGCCCAGCGGCCGTAGGTCTCGCCGAGCCCGCAGACACCGCCGCTCCCGGCGGGTTGCCTCACCGGCGGCGGCGCCGGTGCCGGCTCGTCGTGATGCGTCGGCGGCGGGGGAGGCGGCGCCGGTCGCGGGTGCGGCCGCGGCGCGGCACGCGGCGGCACGGGGGGTGGCGGGAGAGCGGGGGCCGGGGGAGGAGACCCCAAGTCTCCCGCGGGCGCCCCCGGTTGCCCCCCGCCCGGTGGCTCGGCCATGGCGGCGCCACCAGCCCCGTCACCGGCCCGGCCGTTGGGCGCCGTGGTCGGTGTGGCGGAGGCGGGGTGGGCGGGAGGGGAGGGGGAGGGGGAAGCCCCCGGCGTCGGCTCGGTGGTGGTCAGTTCCTCGCGGGCGGGCTGTGGTGCGATCCGCATCATCGCCGGTAGCCGCGGCGCCGCCGGACGGCCCGGCGGGTCGGGCCGTTCGGAGACGTTGACGCAGCCGGTGAGCAGGGCGGCCGCCGCCGCGATGACGACCATTGCGGGAAATCGGCGCACCTGCCCAACTCTGGCCCGTGTCACGGTGGTTGGCCATTCCCCGCAGGGGTGATCGGCGCCCCGCGCCGCGTACACGGCCGCGCGGGCATCGTGGGCCGCGCGGCGGTGGTGGCCGCCCTACTCCCCGGTGACGCCGTCGATGCGCTCGCGGATCAGATCGGCGTGCCCGTTGTGCCGGGCGTACTCCTCGATCATGTGCACATAGATCCAGCGCAGCGAGTACGTGCCGCCGCCCCGGCGGGTCCCGGTGTCGTCCAGCGAGTGCGCCGCCGCCAGTCGCCTGGCGCGGTCGATCTGCTCCCGCCAGGTGGCGAAGGCCTCCTCGGTGTCCGCGCTGTCGAGGTCGTGGAACTCGCCGTCCCGGTCCTCGTCGGAGTAGTAGAGCGGCTTGGCGTCCTCCGCGCCCAGCACGTTGCGGAACCAGCCGCACTCCACCTCGGCCAGGTGCCGCACCAGGCCGAGCAGCGTCAGTTCCGACGGCGGAACGGTGGCGGTGCGCAACTGCTCGTCGGACAGTCCCTCGCACTTCATCGCCAGGGTCGCCCGGTGGTAGTCCAGCATCGCCTCCAAGGTGGTGCGCTCGTCCGCGGTGGTGGGCGTATCGGTTCGCTCTATCGCTGTCATGGCCGTCATCATGGCGCGGCCGACGGCCAGGCTTCCTGTTATTTTCCGCGGCGCGCCGCGGTCGGCTCCGCCCGCCGCCCCTGCCCCGTACCGCCGCCGGGCAGGGCACATATGCTGCTCAGAAGGGAAGATCCGTACCGCCGGACACGGGAGACGATCAGTGGCACCAACAGGCAGGCCGCTCAAGGTCGGCGTCATCGGCCTCGGTGACATAGCGCAGAAGGCCTATCTGCCGGTTCTCACCGCACTGCCCGGCGTCGACCCCCACCTGCACACCCGTAGCCGTGCCACGCTCGACCGGATCGGCGACAGCCACCGCATCCGGGTGGACCACCGGTACACCGATCTGCGCGCACTCATCGACCAGGGCCTCGACGCCGCCTTCGTACACGCCCCCACCGCGGTGCACGCCGAGATCGCCGGGGCGCTGGTCGACGCCGGGGTGCCGGTCTACGTCGACAAGCCGCTGGCCGACGACTACGCGGGCGCCGAAGCGCTGGTGCGCCGTGCGGAGCAGCGCGGGGTGAGCCTGATGACCGGCTTCAACCGCCGCTACGCGCCCGGTTACACGCAGTGCCTCGACCATCCGCGCGACCTGATCGTCCTGCAGAAGAACCGGGTCGGACTCGCCGCGCCGGCACGGGAGTTCGTCTTCGACGACTTCATCCACGTCGTCGACACCCTGCGCTTCCTCGCCCCCGGCACGATCGAGCAGATCGACATCCGCACCCGGTCCGAAGGCGGTCTGCTGCACCATGTGGTGCTGCAGCTGTCCGGCGACGGTTTCACCGCGCTGGGCATCATGAACCGGATGAGCGGCTCCAGCGAGGAGGTCCTGGAGGTGATGGGCCAGGACAGCAAGCGCCAGGTGATCAATCTCGCGGAGATCATCGACCACAAGGGGCAGCCCAGCCTGCGCAGGCGCGGTGACTGGGTACCGGTGGCCCGTCAGCGCGGCATCGAGCAGATCACCCTCGCCTTCCTGGACTCGGTGCGCACCGGCAGGGTGCTCAGCGCCCAGGGTGACCTGCTGACCCACGAGTTGTGCGAGCGTATCGTCACCGCCGCCCTGCAGCAGTCCTCCTGACCGCCCGGTACCCCTCGTAGCAGCCGCTCAGCACCAGCAGGCCGATCGACAGCTCGATCACCCAGTCGCCCAACCGGTCGTACGGGCTGCGGCCGTTGGACAGCGGAACCGTGTAGACGTGGGCGGCGCTGCTCGACGTGCTGAGCCGGGGGCCGACCTCGGCGCCGCGGGCGTCGTAGACCGCGCTGATGCCGGTGAGCGTGGCGTGCACCATGGGCCGCCAGGTCTCCGCCGCGCGCAGCGCCGCCAGCGAGGCGTGCTGGGCCGGTGCCCAACTGTGCTGGAACGTCGAGGTGGAGGACTGCGCCACCAGCAACTGGGCGCCCATGTCGGCCAGATGGCGACTCATGTCGGGGAAGGCCGTCTCGAAGCAGATCAGCGGGCCGATATGGAGCGCACCGACGTCCATCACCACCTGGTGGGTGCCGCGGTGCCGGTTGACGCTGGCCGCCTTGCCGACCTTGGTGGCCCAGCCGAGCACGGAGCGCAGCGGGATGTACTCGCCGAACGGCACCAGCCGCATCTTGTCGTAGCTCTGCCCGGTCGGGCCGCCGGGACCCACCAGTACGGACGTCTTGTAGATGCCGCGGCCGTCGGCGCGCTGCGCGTCCACGTTGACCAGCAGGTCGGCGCCGACCCGCTGGGACAGCGCGGCCAGTCGTGCGCTCAGCGCCGGGTGCGCGGTCAGGTCGAAGCCGACGCTGCTCTCCCCCCACACCACGAGATCGGGATGCGTTCCGGCCAGTTGGGCGGTAAGTTGCGCGCTGCGGTCGAACCGGTCCATGGGGTTCTCGATCACCCCCGGTTGCACCACCGCTACCCGTACGGCACCGGTGCGCGGTGCCGCGGGCACCCAGAACCACACCGCCGTACCGGCGAGCGCCACGGCCAGCAGCGCCGCCACCGCCGCGTGGCGCGCCGGGGGCACCGCGACCAGCACCGCGACCGCGGTGTTCACCGCCACCAGCAGGAAGCTCAGCAGCCACACTCCGCCCACGGAGGCGAGCCGCAGCGCGGCCGGTACCTGCCACTGGCTGGCTCCCAGCAGCCCCCATGGACCGCCGAGGTACTGCCAGGAGCGGACGATCTCGGCCAGCAGCCACGCCGACGGCAGCAGCACCAGCGCCGCCAGTACGCTCCCGAGCCCGGGTGTCCCGCCGAGCAGCCGCTGCGTAAGCCAGCCCCAGGGCAGCCACATCAGCCCGAGCAGCGCGGCGATCACCACGATGAACGCGCTGAGGCTGGGCAGCAGCCAGTGGTGCACGGCGATCATGAATCCGGTTCCGCCCAGCCAGCCGTCCAGCGCTCCGCGGCGCCTGGTGGGCGCCGAGCGGGCCAGCAGCGTGAGCGGTACCAGGGCGACATAGGCCAGCCACCACAGGGCGGGCGCCGGGAAGGCGAAGGCGGGCAGTGCTCCGGCGGCGACGGCGGCGGCCCCGCGCCACCAGGGCGAGGCGAGCGAGGGCCGGTGGCGGGCGTCCCGGGGCGGCATGTCCTGGCGCCGCGTCGCGCCGGGGCTGCGGCGGCGGGGCTTGGTGAGCTTCGGGACGGTGGTCACCTTCGTAGACTCCCCAGGTCAGCTAGGCGGCAACCGGACGGCGGCGGTACGGATCGGGGAGTGCCGGGCCGGGTCGACGGCTGCCGGGGTCGGGGTCAGCCCTCGCCCAGTCGGGCTTCCTCCAGGTCGAGGCGGCGCTGGACGCGCCGCCGGGTGGTGTCGCTGATCCGGTTGATGTCGTACAGCCGCCGCAACTCGGCGGTCTCGACCGCTATGACGTCGATACGCAACTGACGATACGCGTCCGCCGTCGTGCGGTCCTGCTCCTCCTCGCCGAGCCGCTCGCGGGCGTGCTCCACCTGGGAGCGCAGGGTGCGGCGCAGCCGCTCCACCACCACCTCGGGGGCCGCCTCCAACTCGGCGATCTGCTCCAGGTGCCGCAGCCCGGCGCTGACCACCAGGTGCTGGGCCTCCGCCTCCTCCCGCCGGGTGTGCTCGGGCTCCATGGCGATCCCGGAGCGCCGCACGAGCGGGGCGAGGGTGAAACCCTGGGTGATCAGCGTGATCACCATCACCGAGGTGGCCAGCACCAGCACCAGGGGCCGGTGCGCAAGCGCGGCCCCGTGCGCGGCAGTCAGCGGAATCGACAGGGCGGCGGCCAGCGGCACCACGCCCCGTGCCCCCGCCCAGGAGGCGACCGCCGCCACCCGTGCCGAGCCGCCGTTCGTATCGCTGTGCTTGCGGTGCAGTACGGCCGACAGCGGGAACACCCACAGCATCCGCACCGTCATCAAGGTGAACGCCACCGCCACCGCCTGAACCGGCCACCAGCGGTCGGCGCCGCTCAAATCCCTTATCAGGCTGGACAGTTCCAGCCCTATCAGGCTGAACACCACGCTCTCCAGCAGGAACACCACCGTGCCGTAGACCGCGTGCAGCTGAAGCCTTATCGGCGCTGTCGTCAGCCGGTGCCCGCCGCTGCCCAGCAGCACTCCGCACACCACCACCGCCGTCACGCCGGAGGTGTGCGCCGCCTCGGCGAGCACGTACGCCGAGTACGGGGTCACCAGCGCTACCACCGTCTCCAGCACCGGCTCCTCGGTGCGCCGCCGGATCATCGCCATCGCGCCCGCCACCGCCGCCCCGAGCACCGCTCCGCCGCCGGCGAGCATCGCGAACTGGCCTGAGGCCACCCGCCAGGTCACCGTGCCGGAGGCCACCGCCACGGAGACCGCGACCCGGAACAGCACGAGGGAGGTCGCGTCGTTGAACAGGCTCTCCGCCTGCACCAGCACCTGCACCCGCGGCGGCAGCGACAGCCGGCGCCCCAAGGCGGTCACCGCCACCGGGTCGGTACTGGCCAGCACCGTGCCCAGGACGAACGCCATCGACATCGGCAGCGGGGTGAACGCCGCCGCGACCGCGCCCACCGCGGCGGCGGAGAAGCGCTCCGCCCCTCACCCTATCGGCCGTATCGCGTCAAGGCGCCGTCAAGGAGTCACGTCATCGTGTAAGGACCCCGCTAACGGCAACGGTGAGGGACGTACCCGGGCAGCACGCTACGAACGACGGGGCAGCACCCTGTGAGTGCCAGCGGAACCGGCCCTCCCGCGCGGCACGACGACTGACGGCACAAGGGCGGCACGACGCCTGACAACACAAGGAGGGGCTCCCGGTGGTGCACAGCGCCGTCCCACCCGGCAAGCTGAAGGTCTTCCTCGGTGCGGCGCCCGGAGTGGGCAAGACGTACCGGATGCTGGACGAGGGACGGCGCCGCGCCGGACGCGGCAAGGACGTGGTGGTGGCGCTCGCCGAATGCCACCGCCGTCCGCACACCGAGAAGATGCTGGACGGCCTGGAAGTCATACCCCGGGCCCAACGCGCCTACCGGGGCGCCGACTTCACCGAGCTGGACCTGGCCGCCGTGCTGGAGCGCCGCCCCGAGGTCGCCCTGATCGACGAGATCGCGCACACCAACGTGCCCGGCGGGCGCAACGCCAAACGCTGGCAGGACATCGAGGAACTGCTGGCCGCCGGGATCGACGTGGTCACCACGATCAACATCCAGCATCTGGAGTCGCTCAACGACGTCGTGCAGAAGATCACCGGCGTGCCGCAGCGGGAGACCGTGCCCGACGAGATCGTCCGCCGCGCCGAACAGATCGAACTGGTGGACATGCCCGCCGAGGCGCTGCGCCGCCGCATGGCGCACGGCAACATCTATCCGCCCGAGAAGATCGACGCCGCGCTCTCGCACTACTTCCGGATCGGCAATCTGACCGCGCTGCGCGAGCTGGCGCTGCTGTGGGTCGCCGGACGGGTCGACGAGGCGCTGCAGAAGTACCGCTACGAGCACCGCATCGGCAAGGTGTGGGAGACACGGGAGCGAGTGGTCGTCGCGCTCACAGGCGGCTCTGAAGGAGAAACGCTTATTCGCAGGGCCGCCCGGATCGCCACGCGCTCCTCCGGCGGTGACCTGCTGGCCGTTCACGTGGTGCGCAGCAACGGCCTCACCGACTCCTCACCGGCCGCGCTGGCCCGGCAGCGGCAGTTGGTGGAGAGCCTCGGCGGCACCTTCCACTCGGTCGTCGGCGACCATGTGCCCACCGCGCTGCTGGAGTTCGCCCGCGCGGAGAACGCCACCCAGCTCGTCGTCGGCACCAGTCGCCGCAGTCGGCTGCGCCGCCTGCTGGCCGAACAGGGTGTGGGCGAGACCACCGTGGAACTGTCCGGCGACATCGATGTCCACATGGTCACCCATGAACGGGCCGGCGGCGGACGGGTGTTGCCGCTCCACGGGAACTCGCTGCCGGTCACCCGGCGGGTGGCAGGACCGGTCGCCGGGATCGTCCTGCCGGTGCTGCTGACCGTGCTGCTGCGCACCGCCTCGCACCCGCTGCACCTCAACCTCACCAGTCAGACGCTGCTGTTCCTGACCACCGTGGTCGCGGTGGCGTGCATCGGCGGGGTGGTCTCCGCGGTGCTCGCCTCGATCAGCGCCTCGCTGCTGCTGAACTACTACTTCATCCCGCCCGTCGGCGAGTTCACCATCGCCGAGCCCAACAACATCCTGGGGCTGGCCGCGTTCACCGTGGTCGCGGTGATCGTCGCCGCCATCGTGGACCGCTCGCTGCGGCTGTCCCGGCGCGCGGCCAACGCCACCGCCGAGGCGGAGACGCTCTCCTCGCTCGCCGGGCACATCCTCCGCGGCGACCAGGCCGTCTCCGCGCTGCTCAACCTGACCCGGGAGACCTTCGGTATGGCCTCAGCCGTCCTGGTGCGGCGCTCCGGCGACGAGCCCACGTGCCCGAGCGGCGAGGCCGACCTGAGCATCCCGATCGGTCCGGACAGCCTGCTGCTGCTCAAGGGACGCGCCCTGGCCGCTTCCGAGCGCCGTGTGCTGACCGCCTTCGCCGCCCATCTGGCGGCGGCGCTCGAGCGGGCCCGGCTGGCAGAGGCCGCCGCCGAGGTCGAGCCGGTCAAGGCCGCCGACCGGATGCGCACCGCGCTGCTGGCCGCGGTGAGCCACGATCTGCGTACCCCACTGGCCAGCGGCTGGGCCGCGGTCAGCGGGCTGCGCAGCCGGGACGTGGACTTCAGCGACGAGGACCGCGAGGAACTGCTGGCCACCGCCGAGGAGTCGCTGGCCAAGCTCAACCGGCTGGTGGACAACCTGCTCGACATGAGCAGGCTCCAGGCCGGGGCGCTCACCCTGCGGCTGCGGCCGACCGCGCCCGCGGAGGTGCTGCCGCTGGCCCTGGACACCCTGCCGGAAAGTTCGGTTCCGGTGCTCGCCCCGGGACTTGAGGAGGCGGCCGACGTGCTCGCCGATCCGCCGCTTCTGGAACGGGTGCTGGCCAATCTGGTGGCCAACGCGGTACGCCACTCGCCGTCCGGCAAGCCGGTGTCGGTCAGCGCCAGCGCGCTGGGGCCCTGGGTGGAGATACGGGTGGTGGACCGCGGCCCCGGCCTCCAACCGGCCGAACGAGAGCGGGCGTTCGAGCCGTTCCAGCGCATGGGCGACACCGACAACAGCGCTGGTCTCGGCCTGGGCCTGGCGCTTTCCCGGGGCCTGACCGAGGCGATGGGCGGCACGCTGACGCCGGAGGAGACCCCTGGCGGCGGGCTGACCATGGTGGTCTCGCTGCCCGCCGTGCACCCGGTGCGGGACGAGGTCATGGCATGAGGCGCGTCCTGATCGTCGACGACGAGCCGCAGATGCTGCGCGCCCTCGGCATCAACCTCAAGGCCCGGCACTACGCGGTGGCCACCGCGCCGGACGGCACCACCGCGCTGCGCCTGGCCTCGCGCTGCCCACCGGACGCGGTCGTCCTCGACCTGGGCCTGCCCGACGTGGACGGTGTCGAGGTGATCGAGGGCCTGCGGGCCTGGAGTTCCGCGCCGATCATCGTGCTGTCCGGACGCAGCGGACCGGCGGTCACCGTCGAGGCGCTGGACGCGGGCGCCGACGACTACCTGACGAAACCGTTCTCCATGGATGAGCTGCTGGCCAGGCTGCGCGCCGTGCTGCGCCGCCCGGCCACCGCGCCACTACGGCGGCAGACGGTGGAGGTGGCCGACTTCACCGTCGACCTCGACTCCTACACCGCCGTGCCGAACTCGGGGGAGGGCGAGCCGCTGCACTTCACGCCGACCGAGTGGCGGTTGTTGGTGCCGCTGCTGCGCAATCCGGGCAGACTGTTGACCGGTGCCCAGCTGCTGCGCGACGTCTGGGGTCCCGGGCGTGAGGACCGCACGAACTACCTGCGGATCTACATGTCGGCGCTGCGCCGCAAACTGGAGCCGGACCCGTCCCGCCCCCGGCATCTGATCACCGAGCCGGGGATGGGCTACCGCTTCGACCCTTGAGAGCGAACCGTTGGAGGCAGGCGTGGTGGTGGCGGTGTTCGCCGGAATCACGGGCGTCTGCGGGGTGCTTGCCGCGCTGGCCGGAGCGGCTGGACTGCGCGAGGTCCGCCGGGTTCGCCGGTTCGGCGAGGTGGCCAGGGCGCTGGTCAAGCGCGCGCCTGGGGATGTCTCCGGTGAACCCTGGCCGCCGCGACCGTCGTTGCAGTTCGCCACCTCCGACGGGCGGGTGGTGGAGATCGTCAGTCCCGTGCCGCCCAGTCGGCGGTTGCGTCTGCTTGACGGGGAAACCGTGCTGGTTTCCTACGATCCCGCTGATCCGCGTAGCGTCGTTGTGCACCGGCGGGAGCGGGTGGGGCTGGAGTACGGGTTCATTGCCGCGGGCAGCGTTCTTGTGTTGGTATGCGGGGTGCTGCTCGTCGTTGTCGGCTGACACGGTGCTTCCCCTCCGCCCACCACCCGTATGCCTTCCCCCCCGCCTTCTACGCCCTTATCGCGGGCTCGGGATGAGCGAACGCAGCAGCTCCGGCCCCGCCCCTTCCAGGGACGGCAACACCGTGCGGCCCGGCGCCTCCGGAATCGGTACCGCCGACGGTACGGCCAGTACCTGGCAGCCCGCCGCCTCCGCTGAGGCCACGCCGGTCGGCGTGTCCTCCACGGCCACGCAGTGCGCCGGGTCCACGCCGAGTTGTCGGGCCGCGGCCAGGTACGGGTCGGGCGCGGGCTTGGTGCGCGGGGTGTCGTCCGCCGAGACCGTCACCGCGAACCGGTCACGGCCCAGTACCCGCAGCACCATGTCCACCACCCGGCGCGGCGAGGCCGACACCAGGGCGGTGGTCAGCCGCTGCGCCCGTAGCGCGTCCAGCAGCGCCAGCGCGCCGGGGCGCGGCCGGATGTCGCGCTCGACCAGCTCGGCGAACCGGCCGTCCAACTCCGCGGCCAGCGCGGCGCGTTCGCGGTCGGTGCCGGTGACGCGCAGCAGGTGGTCCGCGGTGTGTTCCACCGGGCGGCCCAGCACATCCGGCAGGTCCCGCCCGGACAGCCGGTAGCCGAGGTCGGACGCGGTGTCGGCGACCGCCTGCCACCACACGTCCTCGGTGTCCACCAGCGTGCCGTCCATGTCGAAGAGAACCGCTGCCAGGGTCATGCGGCGCGCGCCTCCACCAGTACCGGCCGCTCGGGCAGCGTCACGGTCGCCGAGGCGCCCGCCGCCAGGCCGGACGCACGGTGGCTGGGGATGTCGGCCTTGACCGTGGTGCCGTCGGCCAGCGCCACCGTCAGCCGGGTGACCGCGCCGTGGAAGGCGGTGGCGGTAACCCGCGCGGAACCGTCCTCGTCGGCGGTGGCGTCCACCGCCTCGGGGCGTACCAGCACGTCGACCGCGCCCGCCGTGCCCGCGTCGCCGCGCACCGGCAGCCGCTGGCCGAGCACCTCCACACTGCCGTCGCCCGACGCGCGCCCCGGCAGCCGGTTCATGGTGCCGACGAACTCCGCGACGAACGGCGTCGACGGGGTGTCGTACAACTCGGCAGGGCCGGCGCACTGTTCGAGGCGGCCGTCCCGCATCACCGCGACGCGGTCGGCGGTGGACAGCGCCTCCTCCTGGTCGTGGGTGACGAACACCGTGGTGATCGCCAGCTCCTGCTGCAACCGCCTGATCTCCTCGCGCAGTTGCACCCGGACCTTGGCGTCCAGCGCGGACAGCGGCTCGTCCAGCAGCAGCACCTTCGGGCGCAGCGCCAGCGCCCTGGCCAGCGCCACCCGCTGCTGCTGGCCGCCGGACATCTGGTGCGGATAGCGGTCGGCGTGCTGCGGCAGTCCGACCAGCTCCAGCAACTCGGCGGCCCTGGAGCGGCGTTCGGCCGCGCCGACCTTGCGCATCCGCAGCCCGAAGGCCACGTTGTCGGCGGCGGTCAGATGCGGGAAGAGGCTGTACGCCTGGAACACCATCCCGGCGTCGCGGCGGTGCGCCGGAACGTCGCTGATGTCCTCACCGTCCACCAGCACCTGCCCGGAGTCCGGCTTCTCGAAGCCCGCCAGCATCCGCAGCGCGGTGGTCTTGCCGCACCCGGACGGGCCGAGCAGCGCCAGCAACTCCCCCTGGTGGGCGGTGAGATCGAGCCCATCAAGGGCCTTGGTGGCACCGAACGACTTGTGCAGCGCCCGGAATTCGACGGTCATGATGCCGACTCCTGTGGAACGAGCGCCGGGGCGGCCTTGGCAAGCGCCCGGCGGGGGATACGGGTACGGGGGCGGCCCGCGGCGGCGAACACCAGCAGCAGCGCCCAGGTCAGCAGCAGGCTCAACACCGAGACCGCGACCGACAGTTGGGCCTGGCTGCCGCCGATGCCCACGATCCACACCGCGAACGGCCGGAAGCCCAGCAGGGCGCCGACGGTGTACTCGCCGAGCACCAGCGCCAGGGTGAGGAAGCCGGCGTTCATCAGCGCACCGCGCAGATTCGGCAGTACCGCCTGGAACACCGCCCGCACCGGGCTCGCGCCACAGCTGCGGGCCGCCTCCATCAGCGTACGCACGTCCACCGCGCGCATCCCGGCGTCCAGCGCCCGATAGGCCAGCGGCAGCGACATCACGGTGTAGGCCAGCACCAGCACCACCGGGAAGTCGGCGTTCTGTACCGCAACGAAGGTCTGGAACAGCGGTGTGCGGGACAGGTACTGCGGACCCCAGCGCAGCACACCGCTGTATCCGGCGACCAGCGCCACCGAAGGCACCACCAGCGGCAGCGAGCAGACCACCTCCAGCAGCGGCCGCAGCCGGGGCGCGCCGAGTCGCGCCGCGAGCAGCGCCGGGACCAGCAGACCGAGCACGAGCACGATGGTCGCGGCGGCCAACTCCAGGGTGAGCAGCAGGCTGCCGGTGAAACCGCTGGCGCCGAGGATGCCGGTGTAGGCGCTCAGGGTGAAGCCCTGACCGGGCACGTCCACGGTGAACAGCACGGAACAGGCCAGCGGCACAAGGAAGTACAGCCCGGCGACGGCCGCGACCGCGCCGCGCCACCAGCGGATCCCTCGCCGGTTCGTCAGGCGAGCCATCGGGCACTCCTTCGCTGTAGGGGTACGTAGACCGCCATCACCGCGCCCGCGACCACCACCATGTCGATGCTGAGCGCGAGCGCCACATTGCCCTGGCCCACCAGGACGTTGCCGGACAGCGCGTCGGCGATCTGCGAGGTCAGCAGCGGCACCGAACTGCCCACCATCGCGGCAGCGGTGGCGTAGGCGGCGAAGGCGCTGCCGAACAGCAGCACATAGCCGCCGAGCAGCGACGGAGCGAGCACCGGCAGTGCCACGTGCCGCCAGTACTGCCAGGCGGTGGCCCCGTTGTTGCGGGCCGCCTCCCGCCAGCCGGCGCGCAGTCCCTCCAGCGCCGGGGCGATGGTCAGCACCATCAGCGGCAGCAGGAAGTACAGGTAGACCACCACCAGGCCCCAGAAGCTATAGAGGCTCCAGCCCTTGGCGGCCAGCCCCAGGTGCGTGGTGAGTACGCCCGCGTTGCCCAGGGTGGCGACGAACGCGAACGCCAGTGGCACACCGCCGAAGTTGGCCAGCACACCGGAGGCCGACATCACGGCGTCGCGCAGCGCCCGGCTGCTGGAGGTCGTCACGGCCTGTGCCAGCGGCACTCCGAGCAGCGTCGCCAGCAGGGCGGACAGCGCGGAGAGCTTGACGCTGCCCCACAGCGCGGTCAGATACGCGCCGTGCACGGAGGTGGTCAGGTTGGACAGCGTCCAGTGCACCCCGCCGGGGGCGTCGGCGCTGGTGGTGAACGCCCCGGTGGCGATGGCGACGGCGGGCAGCCCGAAGGCTACGCCCATGAACAACAGCAGCGGGGCGACGGCGAGCCCGCCGCCCAGCCGCGACTTGACTGCGGAGATCATCAGGAGACCGCCGCAGCCCACTTCTCGGTGACGACCTGCTTCGCCTTGTCGGTCTGGTCCGGGGTCGGGAAGCTCGGGGTGCCGCTGACCGCGGCGAGCTTGGCGGCGGCCGCGGTGTCCAGCGTTCCGGCCTGCTTCATGGCGTCCATCAGGGCCGGGCGGGCGTACCCCTTGAGGAACAGGTTCTGGCCCTCGGCGCTGTACAGGTACTCCTCCCACAGCCGGGCCGCCGCCGGGTGCGGCGCGGAGGCGTTGACGGCCTGCGAGTAGTACTGCGAGTAGCGCCCGTCGGACGGGACGGTGACCTGCCAGTCCACTCCCTTGCCGCGGAACTCGTCCGCGTAACCGGAGTTGAGGTAGTCCCAGTCGACGCTGATCGGGGTCTCACCCTTCTCGATCGTCGCCGGGGTGGCCTGCACCGGGTCGAAGTTGCCAGCCTTCTTCAGCTTGCCGAAGAAGTCGATGCCGGGCTGGATGTTGTCGAACGAGCCGCCGTTGGCCAGTGCCGCCGCGTACACCGCGCCGAACGCGGCACCGGCCTTGGTCGGGTTGCCGTTGAGCGCCACCTGGCCCTTGTACTCGGGCTTGAGCAGGTCGGCGAAGGTCTTCGGGCACTCCTTGACACGCTTGGCGTCGCAGCCGATGGAGATGTAGCCGCCGTAGTCGTTGTACCAGCGGGCCTGGGCGTCCTTCTGCGCGCCGGGGATCTTGTCGAATCCGGCCACCTTGTAGGCGGCGAACAGGCCCTGCTGGGCGCCGCTGAGCGCGAACGACGAGCCGAGGTCCACCACGTCGGGGGCGCGGTCCTGGCCCTTGCGGGAGGTGATCGCGTTCAGCTCGTCCTGGCTGGCGCCCTCGGGGTTCTCGTCCTGGACCTTGATCCCGTACTTCTTGGTGAAGCCGTCGATGACCGCGCCGTAGTTGGCCCAGTCGCGGGGGAGCGCGATGGCGTTGAGCGTGCCCTCCTTCTTCGCGGCGGCGACCAGCGCGTCCATTCCGCCGAAGTCGGCGGCCGAGGTGGCGCTCGCGACGCTCTTGCCGCTCGCCGTGGTGCCGGTGGCGGGAGCGGCGCCGCAGGCGCTGAGGGTGAGTGCCGTCGCGGCCAGGACGCCCGCGGCGCCTATGGCTCGGGTTCTGGGCACGTTCACTTCGGTCTCCTTGCGAGGTTCTGAGAGGCGGCCAGGTTGGCTGTACAACTTGACGCGCCAAGTACGTACGAGCTGGATGGCCGGAAAGTGAACGAGTGGCCGAGATTCGACGAAGGCGACAGGAACGGCCCGGATGCGGCCACAGGTTGCGGTTAGGCTCCCGATCACATACGTGGCACACGCACGGATCGCGTGCAGGGATGTGGACGGGGATGATCGTGGCGGACGGGCGCCAGGCGATGTACCGGAAGGTCGCCGCCGAACTGCGGCAGGGCATATCCGATGGTGCCTACGGCTCCGGCGGCAGACTGCCCGCCGAGGCCGCGCTGGCGGAGGCCTACGGCGTCTCCCGCGGCACCATCCGGCAGGCCCTCGCCCTGCTGCGCGCCGACGGGCTGGTCACCTCCCGGCGCGGCACCCGCCGGGTGGTGCTGGGCACCGCCAGGGTGCAGACGTTCAGCGAGACCGTCAGCTTCACCCGCTGGGCGCGCTCGCTCGGCGAGGAGCCCGGCGGCCGGGTGGTGGACGTGGTACGGCGCCCCGCCGACCCGGTGGAGCGCGAGAAGCTGCGGTTGGCAGAGGGCGAGGAGGTGTGCCTGGTGCTGCGGGTGCGCACCCTGTCCGCCGTGCCGGTGATGGTCGAACGCTCGGTGTATCCACGGCACATCGGGGAGATCGTCGCCGGGCTCGACCCGGCCGCCGTCTCGCACACCGTGCCGCTGGAGGAGCACGGCGTGCGCTTCACCGATGTGCACCACACCATCGATGTGACCTATGCCGACGCGGACGACGCCGCACTGCTCGGCTGCCGCGCCGGTGCGGCGCTGCTGCGCGAACGACGGTGCAGCACCGATCCCACCGGATCTCCCGTGGAGTGGTCCGAGGACCGCTATCTGCCGGGGACGGTGGCGTTCACCGTGCACAACTCCTCGGCGGCCACGGCGCTTTCGCGCCGCACCACTACCTGACGCGGCGTCAACTGTACGGTCGCAGCCATCCGCGGGCCACCTCGGCCAGCGCGTCCGCGATCCGGGCGCGGGCCGCCGGATCGTGCCGCACCGTGAAGCTGCTCTCCACGTGCACGAACGGCACCCCGTGCGCGGCCGCCCGCCTGGCCTGCACGTTCGTCGTGCCCTCCAGGCCGTCGCAGCGCTCCTTCCACACCCGGCACACCCGGAACCCCTGGCCGTCCAGCAGCCGCGCCGCCTTGCGCACCGCGTCCCCCGGCGGTGCCGGGCCCGGTGAGACCACGACGTCATGCCCGGGAGCGCTGGCGTCGGCGAAGCCGTGCACCTGGATCGCGGGCAGCCCGCGCGCCACCAGGGCTTCGCACACCGCGTTGAAGGCCGAGTCCGCCCGGTGCGCCACATCGGCGCAGTCCCCCTCGCCCGCGGTACGTAACGCACCGGCCAGCACCAGCACCCCGCCCGGCGCCCGGTCGAACACCTCGGCCGCCAGCCGCCCGGTGCGCAGATCCGAGCGCGGATGCGGGGCCTGCACGCTCCAGCGCGCGGGCCGGGTCACATCGACGTAGACCCGGCCCCAGCCCCGCCCGGTCCACGACGGTTCGCACAGCTCCGCCAGGTCCCCGCCGGCGCGGCGCAGCGTGCGCAGTGTGTAGCCGATCGTCGCGAGCCGCCCGCGCGCCGCGTCCGGTCGCCCGTCCAGCACCTCCAGCACCCCGGCCGCCAGTGCCTCGCGCTCCGCCCGGTCCGGGACCCGATAGCCGCCCGTCACCGGAAAACCCGTGATGAACGCCCCGATGCGCTGCGCCAGATCGACAGGCTGCGCCGACACGGACTTGCCCTCCTCGCCTCTGCCGCGACCGCCGGAAGACCAACGCCACCGCCACCGGCCCGGTTACGCCCGTGGCGGGGAAGGAGGCGTTGACAGCGCCGACGGCCGGGCACAGACTCGGGCGCGAGCCGCCGCGATCTTCGGTTCGCCGGGTGGACAGGGCAGGGCGCAGGGAAGGACACCGATGAGTACTGGCGTGGCAGCCCGTGATGTGTACATCGCCGACGCGGTGCGCACCCCCATCGGCAAGTACGGCGGCGCGCTCGCCGGAGTACGGCCGGACGACCTCGCCGCGCATGTCGTACGGGCCCTGGTGGACCGCAGCCCCGAGCTGGATCCGGCCAGGATCGACGACGTGGTGCTCGGCAACGCCAACGGCGCCGGCGAGGAGAACCGCGACGTGGCCAGGATGGCCGTGCTGCTCGCCGGGCTGCCGGTCACCGTGCCCGGCTCGACCGTCAACCGGCTGTGCGGATCCGGGCTTGAGGCGGTCATCCAGGCATACCGCGCGGTGGCGCTCGGTGACGCGTCGATCGCCGTCGCGGGCGGTGTGGAGTCGATGAGCCGCGCGCCGTGGGTGGTGCCCAAGCCGGAGCGGGCCTTCCCCACCGGGCACCAGGAGATGTACTCCACCACGCTCGGCTGGCGGATGACCAACCCGCGGATGCCCAAGGAGTGGACGGTCTCCCTCGGCGAGGGCGCCGAACTCGTCGCGGACCGCCACCACATCACCCGCGAGGCACAGGACGCCTTCGCCCTCGCCAGTCATGAGAAGGCCAGCCGGGCCTGGAAGGACGGACTGTACGCACCGGAGGTGGTACCGCTCGACGGCAGCGACCTGCTGCGCGACGAGACCATCCGCGACGCCACCTCGCTGGAGGCGCTGGCCAGGCTGAAGCCGGTGTTCCGTGAGCACGGCACGGTCACCGCGGGCAACGCCTCACCGCTCAACGACGGCGCCGCCGCGCTGCTCATCGTGGACGAGGCGGGGCTGAAGGCGACCGGCCGCGAACCGCTGGCCCGGATCAGCGCCACCGCCGTCACCGGTATCGAGCCGCACCTGTTCGGGCTGGGCCCGGTGGAGGCGGTCAACCGCGCCCTTGAGCGCTCCGGGCGCCGCTTCGCGGACCTGCGGACCTTCGAGCTGAACGAGGCGTTCGCCGCCCAGGCGTTGGGCTGTCTCGCCGAGTGGCCGGAGCTGGACCCGGCCGTGGTCAATCCGCGCGGCGGTGCCATCGCCATCGGCCACCCGCTCGGCGCCTCGGGCGCCCGGCTCGCCGGAGCCGTCGCCCACCAACTCGCCGCCGCGGGCTCGGGTACGGGCCTCGCCGCCCTGTGCATCGGGGTCGGCCAGGGCCTCGCCCTCGTTCTGGAACGCTAGGAGCCCGAACACCAGGAGGTCGCGCATGACAGCGACGGACGGACCAGAACCGTACACCGGCGCCTTATCCCGCCAACCTAGGAACGCCCTGGTCGTGGTGGACGACCCGGACGCCGTGGAGCTGACCGGACCGGTGTTCGGCACCGCCGACGTCACCGAACCCGATGCCGACCTCACCCGGCAGCACCCCGGCCAGCCGCTGGGCGAGCGCATCACCGTCACCGGCCGGGTACAGGACCGCGCCGGCCGCCCGGTGCGCGGCCAACTGGTCGAGATCTGGCAGGCCAACGCCGCTGGACGCTACGCGCACCGCCGTGACCAGCACGACGCCCCGCTGGATCCCAACTTCACCGGCGCCGGACGCTGCCTCACCGACGAGCAGGGCCGCTACCGGTTCACCACGATCCGGCCCGGCGCCTACCCCTGGGGCGGGAACTCCCGCTCCTGGCGGCCCGCGCACATCCACTTCTCCCTGTTCGGCACCGCCTTCACCCAGCGGCTGGTCACCCAGATGTACTTCCCCGGCGACCCACTGCTGCCGCTGGACCCCATCTGGCACGCCGTACGCGACGCGGCCGACCGCCAGCGGCTGGTCGCCGCCTACGACCCCGAACTGTCCGTCCCCGGCCGGTCGTTGGGCTACCGCTGGGACGTCGTCCTGGACGCGGGCCCGCGATGACCGGGCGACGCACACCGCCCCAGACCATCGGCCCCTACTTCGGCTACGCGCTGCCGCGTCCGGACGGCGGCCGGATCGCGCCCACCGGGCACCCGGAGACCATCACCGTGCACGGCCGGGTGCTCGACGGCCAGGGCGAACCGGTGGACGACGCCCTGCTGGAGTTCTGGCAGCCGGCCCCCGACGGCTCGCGCACCGGAGCGCCCGGCTCGCTGCGCCGGGAGGCGGTGGGCGGTGCGGCCGTCGGCCGGGACGGTGTGGCCTTCACCGGGTTCGGCCGGGTCGCCACCGGCGCGGACGGCGGCTACGTACTGCGCACCCTGCGGCCCGGCGGGGTGCCGTATCTGTCGGTGTGCGTTCTCGCCCGGGGACTGCTGCAACACCCTTCACCCGGGCGTACTTGACGCAGGCCGTCGATCCGCTGCTGTCCTCGCTGGACGCGGGGCGCCGCGCCACACTGATCGCGGTGCCGGAGCGCACCGGGGTCTACCGCTTCGACGTACGGCTGCGCGGCGACGGGGAGCACGAGGAGACGGTCTTCCTCTCCTTCGGGTAACCGGCCGAAGGGACAGGGGCGTTGGCGATTTTCTCGGTGTCGGCGTCTTGACGCGGGACATTGGTCCAGGCCAATTTATTGAGCGTGCGGTGACCGCGGTGTCCCACGGGGCACCCGCGCCGTATGCGCCCCCACGCACGCCAGGACGCCGCCCTCCCCATGGCCGCGGCGCCGCCATCACCCGCGCCGGGACGGTGTGCCCGACCACGCCGCCCGGCGCGGGCTCCACCCCCACATCCGGAGTCCGCCATGCCGCAACGCTCCTCCGCCCTGCCCATCAGGCCCCCAAGAGACAAGGGCAGGCGCCGCACCGCGGTGCTCGCCGCGGCCACCGCGCTCCTCGCGGGGTCCATGGCGCTCACCGCCAACACCGGCAGCGCCGCGGCGGCCACCACGCACCCGCGCCCGGCGGCCAGCGGTTTCGGCGGCTTCTCCCCGTACGCGGACCTGTCGCTCTACCCCCAGTACGACCTGGCGAACGGCGCCTCGACCGAGGGCACCAAGTACTTCAACCTCGCCTTCGTCACCGACGGCGGAAGCTGCGACCCCAAGTGGGGCGGCGTCACCGACCTGTCCGACCAGACCACCACCGCCAACATCGCCGCCCTGCGGTCCGCCGGAGGCGACGTTCGGGTGTCCTTCGGCGGCGCCAACGGCACCGAGCTGGCGACCAGTTGCTCCTCGGCCACCGACCTGGCCGCCGCGTACCAGAAGGTCATCGACCAGTACTCGCTCACCGACATCGACTTCGACGTCGAGGGCGCCTCGGTGGCTGACACCACGTCAGTGGACCGGCGCAACCAGGCGATCGCCATCCTGGAGCAGAACAACCCCGTCCTCCAGGTCTCCTACACCCTGCCGGTGCTGCCGAACGGACTGACCTCGGACGGTGTCAACATCCTCAACAGCGCCAAGAACAACGGCGCGACCATCGCCGCGGTGAACGTGATGGCCATGGACTACGGCTCGTCGTTCCCGACGGACATGGGGCAGAACGCCATCGACGCGGCAACCGCGACCCAGGCGCAGATCAAGTCCGTCTGGCCGGACCTCAGCGACGACCAGGCGTGGAACAAGGTGGCGGTCACCCCGATGATCGGACTCAACGACCTCACCAGCGAGACGTTCACCCTCGACAACGCCGCCAGCCTGGTCTCGTTCGCCCAGAGCAAGTACCTGGCCTGGCTGTCGTTCTGGTCCGCCACCCGCGACCAGCCCTGCCCGGGTGGCTCCACCGGCTACGCCCAGCCGACCTGCTCCTCCGTCGACCAGAGCCCCGGCGCGTACGGCCAGGCCATGAGCGGCTACACCGGCTGACCGCCCGGCACCGGCGCGAGGGGGCCGCGGCCCCCTCGCGCCGTAGACCGTGAAGCCGTGCGGCGTCAGGCCGAGGGCGGCATGGCGATCACACCGAACACCCCGCCCTGCGGATCGCGCACCACGGCCATCCGGCCCGCGGGGATCTCGTAGGGCTTCTGCAGCACCGCTCCACCGGCTTTGGTCAGCTGCTCGACCGTGGCATCGGTGTCGTTCACCGAGAAGTACGAAAGCCAGTGCGAGGGCGTGCCTTCAGGGAACTGGTCAAGTCCCTGCGCCCCGGCGACGGTTCGTCCTCCGGCGTGCATCGTGAAGTAGCCGGGCATCTCCTTGTACGGGGTGAACCTGACGCCGAGCATCCGCGAGTAGAAGTCCGAAGCGGCCTGCGGATCCTGCGAGTTGAGTTCGTTCCAGCACAGTGTGTTCGGCTCGTTGACGAGTTGGGCACCGAAGAAGTCCAGGGGCTGCCACAACCCGAACACACCACCGGTCGGGTCGACGCCGACCGCCAGTCGGCCGATGTTCGGCGGCACGTCCATCGGCCCCATGAAGACCTGCCCGCCGTTGGTCCCGGCCGCCGCTGCCGCCGCGTCGATGTCGTCCACCGACAGGTACGTGGTCCAGGCGGTCGGCGGTGCGGGCTGACCCTCCATCGCCATCGCCTTGCCGATCCCCGCCACGGCCCTGCCGCGCAAAGTACAGACCGTGTAGCCGCCCACCTCCTCCGGGCCGACCTCCCCTGACCAGCCGAAAAGCTCGCCGTAGAAGTCCAGCGCGGCCTGCTGGTCGCCCACCATCAGATCCACCCAGCACGGGCTCCCCACCGGGTACGGAGCTGTGACCTCGGACATGCCCTCGCCTCCACGTCTCGGCGGTCCGCCGTTCGGCACGGCGGACGATGTCCATCCCCTCGGCTCCACCCTTGCCGAGCCCCGCGTCGGCCGCCACTCGGGGGTCAACGCGCGGCGGTGGCCTGCCCCGCGCGGGCCAGCATGGTCATCGGGTCGCCGACGCGCAGCGCCCGCTCCAGGGTGTCGAGCAGTTCCGACGGCGGCACGGCCAGCACGCTGCACTTGGCGTGCGCCAGGCAGTAGCGGCTCACCGCACCGTGGAACAGCCGGCGCAGCCGACCGCGCCTACCGGTCCCCACCACCAGCAGGTCATCCGGCCGGTCGGCGAAGTGCACCAGTGCCTGACCGGCGTCGCCGCGCACCACCCGGCCGTGGATCCGCATCCCCTCCGGGTAGCCACCGAAGGCCTGCGCGAAGGCGGTGTCCAGCCGCTTGCACGCCGCGTTCTCCCACTCCCTCAGCAGCGGCGGGCAGGGACTGCGGCGGTACGCGACCTCGCCGCCCACCGGGGTCCAGGCGAGCACCGGCACCAGGAGGGCGTCCCGGCGGCGCGCCTCGTCCACCGCGCGGTGCAGCGCCGCCAGACTGCTCAGCGATCCACTCACCCCGACGATGACCCGCATGCCCTCGGCCATGACCGTTCGCTTCCCTTTTCCCGCTCCGTCCCAGGGGTCCCTGCTGCCCCGGGCGATCCGCCCCTCCAGTGGACGTCCGGCGCAACTGCGGCAATGACCGCCTTGACGAGCTCCGTACGGCCGCCGCGCACTCCTTGACGAGCCCTTGACGTCATCGAACCTGGTCTGGTCAGACGCGCTGCGGCAGGGGCGGCAGCCGCTTCTCGTACAGCCATGGCCGGAACAGGTCGTCCAGCTTCCGGTGACCGTGCCGCTCCGCCAGGGCGATGAACTCGCCGGTCGCGGCGTTGCCGTGGCGGTACTCGGCCGCCCAGGCCCGCAGTGTGGCGAAGAACGCCTCGTCGCCGATCGTGGTGCGCAGCGCGTGCAGGGTACAGGCGCCGCGGGAGTACACCCGGTCGTCGAAGATCCGGTCGGGTCCCGGGTCGCCGATCCGCAGCCGCTGGCCGTCGTCGGCGAGGTCGGCCCAGTTGCGCGCCGCGAGCCGGTCGGCGCTGGCGCCCCCCGAGTGCTCGGACCACAACCACTCGCAGTACGTGGCGAATCCCTCGTTGAGCCAGATGTGCCGCCACTCGACGAGGCTGACGCTGTTGCCGAACCAGTGGTGGGCCAGCTCGTGCGCGACCAGGTGTTCACTGCCGCGCCTGCCGTCCACGTGGTTCACGCCGAACAGCGAGAACGTCTGGTTCTCCACCGGCTCGTCGAGTTCGGCGTCGACCACCACCGACCCGTACACCTCGAACGGATACGGCCCGAACAGGTCCTGGAACAGCCGCATCATCTGCGGCTGCCGCCCGAAGTCATGGTCGAAGGCGGCGGCCAGCCGCATGGGGTACGCGTTGCGGATCGGTACCGGGCCGCCCTCCTGCGTGGTGAAGACGAAGCGGCCGATGTTGAGCGTGGCCAGGTAGCTGGCCATCGGCCCGGCGTGCTGGTACGTCCAGGTCGTCCCGGCCCCCGGCACCGCCGTACGGTCGGTCAACTCCCCGTTGGCGACGACCTGGTAGCTCTCGGGCACCGTCACCGCGATGCGGTACGCGGCCTTGTCGCCCGGCTGGTCGTTGCACGGGAACCACGAGGGCGCGCCCAGCGGCTGGCTGGCCACCAGCACACCGGTGGGCGAGCCGGTGGTGTAGTCCCAGCCGATCTCTCCGAACGGGGTGCGCAGTGGCTTGGGCCTGCCCGAGTAGCGCACCTCGCAGACGAAGCGCCGCCCCGCGGACAGCGGGCTGACCGGAGTGACGCGCAACTTGCCGCGGCGGTGCCGGAACTGGGCGGTGGCCCCGTCCACGCTCACCGCGGACACGGTGAGCGTGGACGACAGGTCGAGGCCGAAACCCTCGCCCGCCGCGTCCGCGGTCGCGGTCACCCGTGCGACGCCGTCCAACGTGCGGGTCGCCGGGCGGTACGTCAACCGCAGGTCGTACTCGGCGACATGGAAGCCCGGGTCGCCGTGGTTGGGGAAGTAGCGGCCCGGGGCCGCCGCACGCGCGTCATCCGGCCCCTCGTAGGCGTCCGCCGCGGCGCACGACACGGGAAGCGAGAGCGCACCGGCCACGAACGCCCGGCGAGTCCACGGACACACGGTTCAATCTCCTTGGGAATCCGGGGGGTTCCGGGCCCGCCGCGTCACGTCGACACGGCGGGCCCGGAACGAGGCGGTTCACGCCGAGGCGACCGGCTCGGCGTCCGACGTCCACGAGGACACCGGGTTGCCCAGCCAGCGGGTGCCCGAGGGCACCTGCTCACCGCGCATCACCAGGGACGACGGGCCGATCACGGTACCGTCGCCGACCGCGGAACCGGGCAGCACGATGGAGTGCGGACCCAGTGTCGCGCCTCGACCGAGCCGCACGCCGTCGACACGCATCAGCCGGTCGTGGAACAGGTGCGTCTGCAGCACACAGCCGCGGTTCACGCTCGCCCCATCACCCAGCCGCACCAGGTCCGTCTCCGGCAGCCAGTGGCTCTCGCACCACACTCCGCGCCCGATCCGCGCGCCCAGCGAACGCAGCCACATGTTCAGCAGCGGGGTGCCGACCAGGGAACCGGCCAGCCACGGCATCGCCAACTCCTCGACGAACACGTCGTACAGCTCGTTGCGCCACACGAACGAGGACCACAGCGGGTGCTCACCCTGCCGGAACCGGCCCACCAGCAGCCACTTGGCCGCCGTGGTGGTCACACACGCCACCGTGCCCGCCGCCAGCAGCAGCACCCCGGCCAGCGCCAGTGCCGCCGCCCAGCCGTCGAGGTCGACCAACTCCTGCAACGCGACGAACGACACGTCGCCCAGCACCGCGGTGCACAACAGCGGGATGAACCGGCACAGTTCCACCGCCGCCCGGGCCACCACCAGCCGCGTGGGCGGCGCGAAGGTGCGGCTGGGATCGGCGCCGTCCGCGTTGCGGGCGACGGTGAACCCGGGCCTGCCCAGCCAGGACGAGCCGGGCTCGGCATGTGCGGGCGCGTCGGAGAGCACCCCGACCAGCGACTCGTCGGGCAGTGACCGACCCGGACCGACGATGCCCGAGTTGCCGACGAACGAGCGCCGGCCCACGCTGGACGGCCCCAACCGCAGCCAGCCGCCGCGCACTTCGTACGGCGCCACCAGCGTGTCGTCCGCCAGGAACGCGCCGTCCTCGACCGTCATCAGCCCCGGCAGCGCCAGCACCGTGGACAGCTCGGCCCGGCGGCCCACCCGGGCGCCCAGCAGCCGCATCCACACCGGAGTGAACAAGCTGGCGTAGAGCGGGAAGAGGGAGCCGCGCGCCTGGTCCATCAGCCCCGAGGTGATCCAGGCGCACCAGGCAGCCTTGCCGTGCGCCGGATGGAAGCCGGGCTTCAGCGCCCGGCTCGCCAGCCGGACCAGCACGACTATCAGCCCCGCGTAGAAGGTCATCGTCATCGCGGTCAACACCGGTGCGGTCCACAGCAGATGGCCCAGCAGGGTGCCCAGCGACGCATCGCGCCCGGCGATCCAGTACAGCACCGCGAGCGCGGGAATCGTGGACACCAACGGCAGCACGTTGAAGCCCAACAACGCCGCGGCGTACGCCGGATACCACCGCTTGGAGTGCCCACCGCGCGGCTCGGGCCACTCGGCGCCCACCGGATCCGCGTCCCGCGCGGGCCTGGCCGGGCTGCCGACCCAGCGCTGCCGCGCCGGCACCACACCGTTCACCAGCGAACCGGGTGCGATCTCCGCGCCCTCGCCGACCGACGCCCCGGGCAGCAGCGTCGAGCGGACCGCCACCCGGGCGCCCGCGCCGACCTTCACCCCGCCGAGGTGCAGCACATCGCCGTCCAGCCACCAACCGGCCAGGTCGACCTCGGGCTCAACGGCGCAGCCGTCGCCGAGTTCGGCCATGCCGGTCACCGGCGGCATGGTGTGCAGATACACATCACGGCCGACCGTGCAGCCCAGCGCACGTGCGTACCGTGCGGCCCACGGCGTACCGATCAGCCCCGGCACACCGAACGTGGCCACCACGCGCTCGGCCGCCCACAGCCGCAGGTGTACGGCGCCGCCGCGCGGATGCGCGCCGGGCCGCAGACCACGGGTGAGCAGCCGGGCCGTTCCGGCGCCGATCGCCAGCCGGGCGGGCGCGCTGTACAACACCAGCCAGCCGCCGAGCACCACCCACCACGAGGTGTGCGGCGCCCACGGCAGCGGCCCCACCAGGTTGTCCAGCGTGGCCAACGCCAGCAGCCAGCGCATTCCGGTGATGGTGTACAGCACGGCCAGCACCAGGCACTGCACCACTCCGGCGCGCTTCGGTGTCGGCCGCACCTCGCGCTGGGCCCCGGACGACTCGCCGAACGAGTCCAGCCGCTCGGCCAGCGCCAGCAGCCCGGAGCAGTGGTAGACGTCCGCCACCGACACGTCCGGATACCGCTCGCGCAGCGTGGAGACCAGCTTCGCGGCGGCCAGGCTGGTGCCGCCGAGCGCGAAGAAGTCCGACTCCGCCGTGACCGGCAGGCCCAGCAGGTCCTGCCAGCGCGCCGCCAGCCAGCCCGCGGTGCCGTCGAGTTCCTCGTCCGCCCGCGGCTGCGTGTTCGGCAGCGGCCAGGGCAGCGCGTTGCGGTCCACCTTGCCCGAGGTACGGGTGGGCAGATCGTCCACCACGGCGAGCACCGGAACGAGTGACTGCGGTAGCTGGTCGAGGAGTTGACGCCGGGCGGCCGTGGTGTCAAGGCCGTCCCCGGCCGGCACCAGATAGCCCACCAGCACCTGGCCGCCGCCCGAGGTGCTCCGCACCGCCGCGGCGGCGGCCCTTACCCCGGGCAGCGACTGCAACGCGGCGTCGATCTCGCCGAGTTCGACCCGGCGTCCGGCGAGCTTGACCTGTTCGTCGGCGCGTCCGACGAACACCAGTCCTTCTGGCTCCGCCCGTACCAGGTCACCGCTTCGGTAGACGCGGCGGCCGGGCAGCGCGGGGTGGGCGCTGAACTTCTCGGCGTCCTTGGCCGCGTCGAGGTAGCGGGCGGTGCCGACGCCGGCGATCACCAACTCACCGGGCTCGCCCCAGGACACCGGTCGGCCCTCGGCGTCCACCACGGCGATCTCCCAGCCGTCCAGCGGCTTGCCGATGCGCACCGGCTCGCCCGGCACCATCCGGGTGGCGCAGGCGACGACCGTGGTCTCGGTCGGGCCGTAGGTGTTCCACATCTCGCGCTCGCCGCCGAGCCGGTCCACCAGTTCGGCCGGGCAGGCCTCGCCGCCCACGATCAACAACCGCACCCGGTCCAGTGATTCGACCGGCCACAGGGCGACCAGGGTCGGCACCGTCGACACGACGGTGATCGCCCGGTCCACCAGCCACGGCCCCAGATCGGTGCCCGCCCGGACCAGTGAACGCGGGGCGGGCACCAGGCAGGCGCCGTGCCGCCAGGCCAGCCACATCTCCTCGCAGGAGGCGTCGAACGCCACCGACAGTCCGGCCAGTACGCGGTCGCCGGGTCCCAGCGGCGCCCGCTGGAGGAACAGTCGGGCCTCGGCGTCCACGAAGGCCGCCGCCGACCGGTGGGTGACGGCAACTCCCTTGGGCTTTCCTGTGGTTCCGGAGGTGAAGATGATCCAGGCGTCATCCTCCGGCGACGGTCTGCGCCGCCTGCCGTACGGCGGCGCCTCGGGGCGGGCGAGCACGGAGAGTCCGGCACCGATGACGGCGGACACCGCCGCCTCGGACCAGATCATCTCGGCCCGCTCGTCGGGGTCGTCGGCGTCCACCGGTACGTAGGCCGCCCCCGCGTACAGCACGCCCAGCACGGCCACGTACAGGTCCGCGGTGCCCGAGGGCACGCGTATGCCGACCCGGTCACCCGCGCCGATGCCCTCCGCGCCCAACTTGTCGGCGAAGGCGGTGACTTCGGCCAGCAGCGTGCCGTAGTCGAGGACAACGCCCCCGGCGTCCAGGGCCGGAGCCGTGGGATGTGTCCGCGCGGACGACTCCAGGACGTCGATGAGCGTACGGGCCGGTGCGGGCGGTACCGCTGGCCAGAGCGCCCCCGAGGCGGGGGAGTTGGTCAGTAAGTCCTGTTGGGACGGAATCCGGCGCGCCGGGGTGGCGTACTGCGGTTGCAGTGTCAAGGAGAGTCCTTCTGGATCACGCCCTGAGCGGGCGAGCTTGTTTGCACATATACAGACGCGCGACGGGATGCCGTAGTTGGCGACAAAGGCGCAAACAGTGGACCAAGAGTCAGTAGCCCTCCATAAAATCTGTTCGAAAAAACGTCAAGGAGCGCCGGGCGCCCCGATGAGACGTTGGTAAGCCAAGCATGAGAAGAACATAAGAGAAAACTGAGCGGGCGTCGGGGTCGCGCAACGATGCGTATTTCGAACGGCTTTACCAGCCGCTTGCGGGGGCGTAACCGGCGATTTCGAAACCCCACCCGGTGAACAGTCGGCCGAGCGCGGCCGGTCGCGGGCGTACTCGGGCATTCCACGGGCGTGCTAGAATCCGTGGCCCGGTTGCGCTGCCGCTGCGACGGCAATCACATTCCGCCGCAACGGCCGGCAACCGCAATGGCGCGGCAGGGCGGTGAGGAACTCACCGCGCTCCGCGACGTCCCGGAGCCGCCAGAACGCCTACGCGTTGTTCCACGCGTCGATCAGCTCCGGCAGTTCCTGGAGGGAAACCACCGTCGCGTCCGGTTCCGCCGTGCCGGAGCCGAGTTCCTCCTCGGGGATGACGCTGTGCGGCACCCAGATCGCCGGCATCCCGGCCTCCCGCGCGCCGTAGATGTCCTCGAACAGACGGTCCCCGACGAACGCGCACAGCGCGGGGTCGCTGATGCCCATCGCGGAGGTCATGTTCGCGAAGATCCGCGGATGCGGCTTGGTCCACGGCACCTCGCTGGAGTACACGGCGGCGTCGATGAGTTCGAGCGCACCGTCCCGTTCGAAGATCTCCCGGTGCCAGTCCGCGGGCCACAGCGTGTTGGACAGTACGCCGATGGTCAACCCGCGCTCCCGCAGCGCCCGCAACACCCGTACCCCCGCCGGGTCGAGAAAGGTGTGCTCCTCCCACGCCAGCCGGTAGGCGTCGAGCACCTCGGGGCCGCTGGCGACTCCCGCCGCCTGGAAGACCTGGTCGAGCGTGGCCGAGACATGCTCCTCGCGGCAACGCGTCAGCAACTCCCGCTCGGCGCACAGCAGCCGGTCCGCGATCGCCGGTGCGTCGTCGCCGTCGATGACCCGTGCCACCTGGAGCCAGGTGTCGGGTACGTCGATGGTGTGCCAGGGGGTCAGTGTGCCCGCCCAGTCGAAGGCGATGCCTTCAATTCGCTTGCTGTTCCTCATGGTTGCCATCCTCGCCAGAACCGCCGCGCACCGCGTAGCGAATTAGACCGACGCCGCTCGCGCAGCCCACGAGCAGCACCGCGCCCACCGCCCACCAGCCTCCCGCCACCCCGACCGCCAGTCCGACCAGCGGCGGTCCGGCGAGCGAACCGGCACTGCCCAGCTGTGCGACCAGCCCGTTGGCGGTGCCGATGTCCGAGGCGGCTTCCACCACCAGCGGGAGGGCCGCGAACACCGCGGCGACCACCAGCTCGTTGCTTACCGCGATCACGGCGGCCCCCACGGCGGCGGTCCCGACACCGCCCACTCCGGCGAACGCCACGAACGCGCCGAGCGGCATCAGCAGGCCCGCGAAGAACACCGTGGCGATGTTCGCGCCCCGGCGCAGCAGCCAACCCGACGCGAACCCGCCCGCCACGCCGACGAACGACACCGCACCCGTCAAGGTCCCCGCCTGGGCCACCGGCAACCCGAGCCGCTCGTGCAGATAGGTGGGGAACATCGCGACGAAGGAGACGATCGCCCCGCTGATCGTCGCGAACCCGAGCGCCAACGCGGTGGGCCGCAGCAACCTGCGCAACCCGCCGCCGGTTCGCCCTTCCGGGCCGGGTCCGGCCACGCCCGATCCCGCGTCGCGCAGCAGCACCGCGCCCGCCACGGCCACGGCGAGGGTGGCGCCCGCCGCGATGGTCAGCCAGGCCCGCCAGCCGTACCACGAGGACAGCGCTCCGCCCGCGAACGAACCCAGTGCCAGCCCGACCGGCATGAAGGTGCCCCAGACCGCCAGCGCCGTGGTCGTCCGGCGCGCCGAACCGCCGAGGCCCATCAGCAGAACCGGCGCGGCGATGACCACCACGACATATCCCAGGCTCTCCGCCAACCGCGCCGCGATAAGCATCGGAAAACCCTGTGAGCGCGCTCCGAGAACCCCGCAGACCGCCATTCCCAGCAGTCCGCACACCAGCACCCGCCGCGGTTTCAACGGCCGTAGCAGAAAGCTGACCAACAACCCCAGAACCGCCGCCACGGAGGTCACCGACGAGGCCACCAGGCCGATCTGCCCCAGGGAAAGCCGTAGATCCGATCGCAACGCCACGGAAATTGGCGCGATCTTTCCGATGCCTATGGCAGCCATCACCCCGGAGAGGTAGATTGGGGTGAACTTCCGCCAATAGGCTCGCCCGGAGCCGTCCAGCGGTTCCGCATTGTCGCTGTGCTGGACGCCGTCGCCCTGGATGGCCGTACTCTCGCCTTCTCTTCGCACGGTGGCCAATTCCTCCTGATGCGTGGTCCGTTGGGAACGTGCGGTGTGGATCCTGGGGGGATTTACCGGCATGGTGACAACGCACCCAGCCATTGTGGTCATCGGTTCTCTGGCCGTTGACCGAAAGTCCTTCGCCAGCGGTACGTACCGCTGCGGCAGCGGTTCCGGCGGCAGCGGAACGGTTTGGGGCAGGGAACGGCACCACGGCGGAGTGGGCCGTAATGCGGCGGTCAATCTGGCCCGCCTCGGCTGTCGGGTCAGCTTTTGCGGACTGACCGGACCCGGTGCCGACGCGGCGGCGCTGGAAGCGGAACTCACCGAACTCGGGGTGTTATTGCTGCTGCGGCGGATCGCCAACGGTGTGGGACGGTTCGAGGTGTTCCTTGGGCCGGGGGGTGCTCTGCTGTCCTCCGGTATTCGGCTGCCCGACCCCGCGGAGACCCGGCACCTGTGCGACCCGGCGCTGGCCGAGCGGATCGCCGGGGCCGACGCGGTGGTGGTGGAGGGCGGGCTCGATCCGAGGCTGCTGCGCTGGGTGTCCGGGCAGGCCCGGCGGCACGGGGCCACGGTGTGCTGCCTGCCCACCCGCTTGCGGGACCTGGGTGCGCGGAGGGAGTTGCTGCCCGCCTTCGACGTGCTGGTGCTCAACGAGGCGGAGGCGACCGCCATCCTGGGCGCACCGCGCCCTGACGCGACGGAACTCGCCGCCGCGCTGACGGATCTGGGCCCCGGCACCGTGGTGGTCACTCGCGGGGCGCGCGGCGCCGTACTGGTCGGGCCCGAGGTGGTACGGCTGCCCGCCCAGCCGGGGCCGTGCGTCGACGACACCGGTGCCGGGGACGCGCTCGCCTCCGCGTTCATCGCCGCCGCGGTGCGCGGCCAGAACCCCGTCGACGCGCTGCGCGAGGGGCTGCGCGCGGCTCGGGTGACCATCAACTGCCGGAACACCACGTGCCGTTCCCTCTCCCCGGCCGCCGTGCGGTAGCCACGTTCAGCCGCGGTCGGCGGCGCACCGTACGGTGCCGTGCACCCGGTGCGCCGCCATGGTGATGCCGTCCGCCGCGAGCGCCTTGGCGATCACCTTTTCGTCGAAGCCTGCCAGCCCGGCATCGGTGAGGATCTGCAGATCCGTGGAATGCAGCGGTAGTTCACCGATGCGGGCCTGGCGGATACCGCCCACGTTGTGTCCGGTGAAACCGCCGGGCAGTGCGTAGGCCCGATCGGCGAGAAACCCGAACATCAGCAGATGGTAGGAACCCTGCGCCCACCGTCCCGTGAACTCGTACACCGCGAACAGGGAACATGAGTCCACCACGCATCCGGTTTCCTCTGCCGCCTCCCGGCGCGCCGCCGCCTCCGCAGCCTCACCCGGCTCGATTCCCCCACCGGGTAGCAGCCAGTTCCCCGCATACGGCCCCTTGATCTGCCGGACGAAGGTCACCGTGCCCCCCGGTCCCGGCAGTACCAGCAATGCGGCGGGCAGCACCCGGTCAAAACGGTTCATGGCAGCGTGAGTTCCTCACTCGTGGCATGACGGGGACGGATCAGTACTCGACGGGCCGTCCCACCGGAGGGATGACAAGAGCGAGTCCGACGCGCTCTCCCTCCACTTTTCCCTTGCGGTAGTACGGTTCGGTCAGCGTGTCGAAGCCGTATGTCGCCAGTGCCTGGCCGACGTTCGACAGATCGGGGCCGCAGATGATGACTTTCGACCGCACATCGAACTTCATCGCCTCCCGTACCAACTCCCGGCTCGGCTCGTCCGATTCGATCAGCGCCACGAACTCGCCGCGGGCCCTGAGCGAATAGCGTACTGACCGCACCGAGTACCCATGGCCGGTCAGATACGCGTACATCAGGTACTCGTTCTGGAAGCTCATCAGCGTGAGCCCGGATTCCCCGCCCGCCACGATCGACGGGAACGGCGCGCCCGGCACCGCGCTGACCCCGGTGACCCTCAGCACCGAACTGCGCCGCGCCTCCGCGTAGTACCCCTTGAACTCGCCGAACGGCCCCTCCACCTCGTCCCGGTCCAGCACCAGACCGCTGATGACATGCGTGGCGTCATCCGGTACCGGCGGTGAACCGCCCACTCCCAGCGGCCGGTCGGCCAGCCGGGAGGCGATCTGGTAGTCGTCCCCGTCGGCGGGCAGCCGCGACGCGGCCACCACCGTGAAGCACGGGTCCGCGCCGAGGAAGACGGAGATCGGCATGGGCTGCCCGGTGGCGTGCCACGCCTGGAGGTTGCGATGGCCGTCGGTGCGCGGATCGAGGAAGATCCGCGCCTCGTCGGAGCCGACCACCTGGATGCGGTAGAAGCCCAGGTTGGCCCCGCTGCCGTCGGGACGGGTGGTCACCCCGACCCCCGCGGTGATGTACGGGCCGGCGTCACCCGGCCGGTGCTGCAGCACCGGCAAGGCTTCCAGCCCGCCCACCTCCTGGCGGCGCACCGCACCCGGCCTTACCGGGTGCGGTGCGGCGGCGAGCCTTGCCGCCATCAGCGGCAGCCGGGCCTGCTCGGTGGTGCCCAGCGCGGCGAGCAGCACCGCCCGCGGATAGGGGTGCCCCAGCACCCGGGTGCCCGGCCGCTCGGTGATCCTGGTGAACACCGTCGTCGGCCGACTGCCGCGTTCCCGCTCCAACTCGGCGAGCGTACGGGCCACTTCGATCCGGCTGCTGAGCGGCTGGTCGTACACGTACAGCGGTACCGCGTCGTAGCACGCGGGCAGTCCGACCTCGGCCGCGCCGGCCACCGGCACCAGTCGCCCCACCGTCATGACGGCCCCTGGGCGGCGAACGGGCGGCAGTCGGCCGTGTCCTGCCAACCGGCCTCCCAGGGGAAGACGATCCAGTCGTCGATCACCGCCGGGCAGTAGTCGGGCAGGTACTGCGACTGGTGGTTGCGCACCACGGCGGCCAGCCGCACCCCGTCGTCCGCCACTCCGGCGGACCGCAGATGCTCCCGTACCGCCTCCGCGGTGGCCCCGGTGCCGACGATGTCGTCCACGACCAGCACCCTGTCTCCGGGACCGACGCGCAGCGGGCCGTCGGTGTCGATGACCGGCCGCTGCTTGGCCGCGTACCGCTCGTCACCCCGGGTCCTGCGCACCCGGATGGTGTGCATCACCGGCACGTCCAGTGCGCAGCACAGATACCCCGCGGCGGTGAGCCCGCCGCGGGCCACCGCGAGCACCGCGTCCGGCCGGAAGTCGTCCACGCGGACCTGCTCGGCGATCTCGCCGAGCAGCGCGCCGAACGACGCCCAGTCCAGCAGGTACGGCCCCTGCCGGGTCCACATTCCGGAGCCCTCCCCTGGCGCGGCGGGTGCGCCGTCGGTCTGGTCGAGCCGGCTCATTCGCCCACCGCCCGCGCCACATGGTCGATGGCGATCTGCTCGGTACGGCCCTGCGCGTGCGGGCCGTTCTCCGCCCGACCCGCCGCGGTGACCCGGACGAACTCGGCGCGCTCCCGGAACTCCGGTACGGTCCGGGCCCCCGAGTAGCTCATCGCGGACTGCACACCGCCGACGAGCTGCCGAAGCGTGCGACTGAGCGGACCCGAAGCGGCGAAGGTGGCCTCCACGCCCTCCGGCACGTAGTCGTCCACCTCCTCACGGGTCACCGTGCCGCCCTCCGCCCTGCGCAGCGTCAGCTGCATGCCGAGGGAGACGAAGCCGTTGCTGGCCTTGTACCTCTGCCCGTCGCGCTCCACCGCGCTGGCCGCGCTCTCGTCGGCGCCCGCGAGCAGGGTGCCGAGCATGACCGCGTCGGCGCCCGCGGCAAGGGACTTGGCGATGTCACCGGCCTGCCGGATGCCGCCGTCGGCGATGGTCCGCACACCCTGCCGGGCCGCCTCCGCCGCGCAGTCCAGCACCGCGGTCAGCTGCGGCACCCCGGTACCGGCGACCAACCGCGTGGTGCACACCCCGCCGGGGCCGATGCCGACCTTCACCACATCGGCACCGGCGCGGGCCAGATCGCGCACCCCCTGAGCGGTGGCGACGTTCCCCGCCACCAACGGCACCCGGTAGGCGGCGCGCAGTTCGGCCACCGCCTCCATCACCTGGTCGCTGTGGCCGTGCGCCACATCCACCAGCAGCAGATCCGCGCCGTGGTCCACCAACCGCGCGGCGCGCTCCCGCCAGTCGCCGGTGACCCCGACCGCGGCGCCCACCAGGAGCCGTCCGTCGGTGTCCACGGTGGCCTGTTCCTTCTCCTCCGCGGTGGCCGGCCGTGCCGCCTTGACCGCGTCAAGCTGTGCCACCTGCTGGTCCACCGTCTGCATCCGGTGCAGGAAGCCGAGGCCACCGGCGAGCGCCATGGCGATGGCCATCCGATCGCCGGTGCACCACTGGGTGTTGGCGGAGATGACCGGAACCCGCAGTGTCACCCCGGGCAGCAGCTCGCTGGACGTGTCGGCCTGCCGCCGACTGCGCAGCGTGGTGCGCTGCGGTACGAGCAGTACGTCGTCGAAGCTCAGACCGGTTCGCAGCGGTTCTGTGATGCGCATCTGTTCCCCTCCTTCGGCTCCGTCCGGTGGACTCGTCGGTCGTGGCGCCCGCTCATCGGGCGGGCCCGTGCGACGGATCCCCGGTCAGGGCGATCAACTCCGTGCGCAGCGCCGGATCGCGCAGCGCGCCGCGCCACGTCGCGGTGGTCATCGTGGCGGGGGTTCGGATGCCGCGCATCGCCATGCACAGATGCTCGCCGCGGCCGACCACGGCCACGTCGGGTGAGCCGGCCAGCTTCTCGATGTCGTCGGCGATGTCCTGGGTCAGTCGCTCCTGCGACTGCAGCCGGTGGGCGTGCAGATGCGCGATCCGGGCGAACTTGCTGAGTCCCAGCACCCGTTCGCGCGGTAGGTATCCGATCGTCATCCGGCAGGAGAACGGCAGCAGATGGTGCTCGCACAGTGACCAGACCTGTATTCCGGACACCGCCACCAGTTCACCGCTGACGCTGGACTCGAACAGCGTGTCCACCGTTCCCGGCGCGTACTGGGTGAACTCCCGCCACCAGCGGGCGTATCGGGCGGGAGTCTCGCGTAACCCCTCGCGCTCGGGATCCTCTCCGATCTCCACCAGCAGCGCACGGGCCAGGGCCTCCAACGGATCGCCGTGCGCCGGGTCGGCCGGGTCCGCGTTGAAAGCCTCTTCCTCCAGCAGGTCTTCGATTCCGTTGCTCATCAAACCCCCCGCTTGCTTCCCCATAGAGTCACGTGCAGCCTTCCCGAGATGTTCCACTTCCGCGCGATGACGGCGTCGGTCAGTTTGCGCAACCCCTCGTTGATCTCCTCGGGGTGCTGTCCGCGCGGCATGATCCAGATGTTGCGCAGTGCGAACCGTTCGACGAGCGCGTCGACCTCGTCCAGGTCGGACACCTCACCGCAGACGAACTTGAAGGCAGTGCCCGGAACTTGGGCCAGCGAGCGCAGCGCATCGGGCACGACCCGGCGGCGTTCGCTCACCCCCGAGTGCCCGAGCTTCGGCGACACGTTGAACCGCACTCCCGCCGCGACCAGATCGCGGCTCGGAGCCAGGGTGCCGTTGGTCTCGACCTCCACGTCGACGCCGCGCCGCCGCAACTCCCTCACCACCGGCAGCAGCCGCACCTGCTGGCTGAGCGGCTCGCCGCCGGAGACCACCACCATGCCGGTACCGAACGCGAGCAGTCGCGCGGTGACCGTGTCGGTGGCCAGGGTGTGCAGCTCATCGGCCGGGCGGTAGGCGACGCCGGTGTCCGACGTCCCCTTCCAGTCCCAGGTGTAGGGCGTGTCGCACCAGCGACAGGTCAGATTGCAACCGCCCAGCCGCAGGAAGCAGCACGACCTTCCGGTGGACGGCCCTTCGCCCTGAACGGCCCTAGGTAGGGCCGAAGATCTCGTTCACCACGAGTTGCTCCGGTCCCGCCATAACGCACCACCCCCTTCAGTGATCTCACTCGACGGCAGTGTCATCGGGCAACGGCAGGCGCGCGGAATTCCGCCCAGGTCTTGGGGGTCTCCGAGACCCGGACCGCGGTGAGTTCCGGGAACTCCGTCGACCATTTCTCGTGGATCCACATGGCGATGTTCTCCGCCGACGGATTGCGCCCCTCCATCACCTCGTTGAGATGCCGATGGTCCAGCACCTCGTCGACCCACTTCTTGAACGAACCCAGTTCGCCGTAGTCCCTGACGAAGCCGGGACGGGTGAGTTCCTCGGGCCTCGCGGAGAGTTCGAGGACCACGATGTAGTTGTGACCGTGCATCCGTCCGCACGGATGGTCCGGGGCGAGATGGTCCAGCCGGTGGCTCGCGGAGAAGTGGAACTCCTTGCTGATCGATAACATGGTGCACTCCCGTCTGCTGTGGAATGAGGCTCGGAGTGGCTAGTTACGGGCCGCCGTCTTCCGTGCGGCCCCGCGTGACGCCTCCGGTACGGGACGGTTGTCGCGGGTGGTGAACAGGATTGGTGCGGCCAGCAGCAGCGCGGCGACCCCCGCGGTGCCGACGGCGTACCATCCGCCCGCGTCCCACAGTTGGGAACCCAGCAGTGAACCGCTGGCGATTCCCAGGAACCGGAAGGTGAAGTACAGGGTGTTCAGGCGGCTGTGTTTCTCGTCCGCCAGCGTGAAGAGCATGGCCTGGTTCACGACCTGGTTTCCCCAGACCCCTACGTCGAGGAGAATAACGCCGAGTACCAGTAGGGCCAGCCAGTTCTTGCCACCCAGCAGGGCGACCCAGCCGAGCAGCGAAACCGCCAGCAGAATCGTCTGGGTGCGCCTGCCACCGACCCGGTCCGCCATCCTTCCGGCCCGTGGCGAGGCCAGCGCGCTGGCCGCCGCGACCAGCCCGAACAGCCCGGCGATCCCGGGACCGTAACCGTAGGAGTCCTGCAGGACGAAGGCCAGCGTCGTCCAGAACGCGCCGAAGGACACGCCCACCAGCGCCCCCGACACGCACACCCGGCGCACCAGCGTCGACTGGGCGAACGTGTGTGGCAGCGACCGCAGCAACTCGCGGTAGCCGAGCGGGGCGCCGCCCGCCACCCCCCTGGGCAGCGTCAGGAAGAGGATCACCTCCAGGGCGATCATCAACCCCACCGAGCACCCGTAGACCCAGCGCCATCCGACCAGATCGGCCAGCGCCCCCGCATAGGCCCGGGAGGCCAGCAGTCCGACCAGCAGTCCGCCCTGGAGGATGCCGACGATCCGCCCCCTGCCCTCGCCCGGGGCGAGGGCGACGGCCAGCGGGATCACGATCTGCGGCACCGGGGTGAGCACGCCCAGCAGCAGGCTGCAGACGGTCAGTACGGCCAGGTTGGGCGCGAGCGCGGTGGCGGCGAGCGCGACGGTGGCCGCCGCCGAAAGGCCAAGGATGAGCTTCCTGCGGTCCCGGGTGTCGCCGAGCGGCACCAGCAGCAGGATGCCCAGCGCGTAGCCGAACTGGGTGGCGGTGGGCACCGCGCCCATGGCTCCGTCGGACACCCCCAGCGATCTCGCCATCTCGGTGAGCACCGGCTGGTTTATGTAGATGTTCGAGGAGGTGATCGCGCAGGCGAGCGCGAGGGTGACCGTCAGGGCACGGCCGAGACCGCTGCCTTTCATGAAGCTCCCGGTACTTGTCGACTGCTGGAAGGGCCTTTCCCCGGCGAGTTGCCGCCGGGGCGATGCCTTGTACGGAAAGGGATTCGGGGAATCAGACCGCTAGGCGGTCCGCGTCGGTCGCGGCGGCGGTGAGAACTTTGCGGATGTCATCGGCGTGCACCCCCTCGGAGCCGCCGAAGGACCGGCTCAGAATGTCGACGACGGCGTCCGCGCGGTACAGCTCTATGCCTTTCTGCCGGGTCTGCCGCAGTTCCTCCGGCGTCAGATGCGTGTAGTAGCGGGCCGCGTTCTCGTTCTGCGGTACGGAGGGCACGGGCATACCGGACTTCACCTGGCTGACCGCCTCATGTACGAGGGCCGCGCCGAGCCGGTGGTGACCCAGCATGTTCTCCAGTACCGAACGGTCGTACAACAGCGGTTGTACCGCGCCGGAGACGATGTCACCCGCGTCCCACGCGGTGTTGATGTGGTGCAGGGTGAATCCGGAGTACTCCTCGTTGTTCGCCATCGCCCTGGCGTAGGTGAGGACCCCTCGATAACCCGGCAGCACACCCGGATGAAGATTCAGCAGGCACGAGGTGTCCGAGGCCGTCGCGAAGTGTCCGATGATCCCCTCGCCGAACTTCTGGTAGCAGCGCACCGAGAACCCCACGGTGATTCCCCGTCGACGCAACTCGGCAATGGTCTCAGCGGAGTTGACGCTCCCCAGCCGGTCCACCCGTACCACGTCCGGATAACGCCGGGCCAGCCCCTCGGGTGAGAGGTATTCGCCCCCGGTGGCGTCCGCGGCGTCGAGGAGGGGATAGAGCACCGAATTGCTCAGCTCGTGCTCGACGAAGAACAGTCTGCGGCGGTCCGGTGGCGCTTCGCTGTTGGCCTTCTGGTAGGTGTAGAAGAGGTGGATCCGCACGTCCGCCTCCCGGGAGAGCGAGCGCACGGCCGCGTTGACGACCATGTGGGAGGTGATGTCGCTTCCCACGAAGAAGGCTGTCTCCAGCGCCATCCGTCCGGGACCTTTCTCTGGTACGTGTGATCACAGGTCGCGCAGCAGTGACGCCGCGGTGGCCGACGCGTTCGCCAGCAGGGTCTCTATCGAGTTGGTGTAGAAGTGCACTCCCCGGGTGAGCGGACCGACGAAGTACAGCGGCGCCCGCGCCACGCCGTCGGCGGCGATCGCCCGGCCGGTGCCGAACTGCACGTCGACACCGCCGTGCCGGTGCGGTCGCAGATGCCCGGCGCGCACCAGGTTGCGCAGCAGCGGATCGTCCAGCTGTGTGATGTCGGGCGACGCTCCGGTGGCGTTGATGACGTACGCGGCGGACAGTTCGCCGTGGCGTTCGTCCGTGCCGCAGCTGACCCGGAAGCCGCCGCGCCCACCATCCGGCCGGGAGACGGAACGGAAGCCGGTGTGCACCTGGAGCCGTCCGTCCGCGGCCAGCCGTTGGATCCTGCGGGCGTTGGGCAGTGGCATGCTGTGCCGGTACATCGCCCACAGCGATGCGTACCGGGCGAGGAAGGTGTCCTTGGCCGTGGTATCGAGCCGGTGCCACAGGTAGGGCGCCAGGTGGCCGGTGGCGTCGAGCGCCGGATACCAGCGGTTGCGCCCCTCGGCGGCCTGCGCGATGTCCGCCGAGAGCGCGTCCGCCAGCGGGAGTTGGGGAGCGGCCAGCAGTCCCGGAACGTTCAGCGGGGCTCCCGTGGCGTGTTCGATCTCGCGCCGGTAGAGGTCGAACACCTCGGCCAGGGCCAGCGGGCGGGCGCCGCCCTTGGCCATCCGGTCGATGGCTTCCCGGGTGACGAAGCGCGACGGCGCCGGGGTGGTCGGGCCGCCCTGCACCTTCGGCAGGGATCGAACCCGGGAGACGCAGTGCACCCGGCCCCGATGGCCCAGGGCGTCCAGCAGCAGAACGGCGTCCACCGCCGTCAGGCTGGACCCCAGCACGACGACCGGGGCGTGCTCCGGTATTCGCTCGAAGGCGTCGTAGTGCCACGCCGATGGTAAGTAGCCGTCGTGCCCGGTCAGTTGGGGGAAGCGGTTTCCGGGGATGTCGCCGGAGCACAGCACCGCCGCGTCACAGGCGAGGGTGCGGTCTCCGCACTGCAGCAGTGCCTTGCCGTCGCCCGGCAGGCAGTCGGTGACCTCCAACGGCAGGAACTCCACGGCCACCCCGTGCCGTTCGGCCCGGTCCGCTGCGCGGGCCAGCCGCTCCGTGAGGTACCGCCCGTACAGGCGGCGCGGGACGTACGCGTCCCGCTGGGTTCGCCGACCGCCGCCCTCGTCCCGGGCGGCCAGCCAGTCGCAGAAGTCGTCGGGGCGGCCGTCGATGACGCTCATCGTAGCGGCGCGCATGTTGAGGATGTGGCAGTCGTACGGGGTGCCGTACGCGGGGCCGCTGGTGAACCTGCCGCTTTTGTCGAAGAGTTGGATGCGTAAGCCATCCCCCAGATCCTGGGCCAGAGCCTGCTCGATGAGCTGGACCACGGTGAGGATGCCGCTGGCTCCGGCGCCGACCACCGCGACCGTTCTGGTCCGCCGATGGCTGTCAGGGATGGCGCCGTCTAACTCGGGTCGTATCCGATCGGAATTCACGCGAGCCGTACTCCCTCCATGACGACGGCATCCGCTATAGCGGATGCCGTCGTCATGGAGCATACGCTGACGATGGGACGGCCTGTCAACGTGGGCTGATGAACTTCCCTGCCCACGGGTAGGATTGACCCACCACAGCGGATGGCGGGGCCGGTACTGGGCCTGCGGTGAGGACGGCCCCCATGACCCACGACGAGCCGCCGGCGAGATCCGGCGGCACACCGGACAAGGCCGTACGCCCGCTACTGCGCAAGTTCGACCAGCGGCTCAACGAACTGATCGCCGCCCTCTACCCCGACGAACGCAAGCGCCCCGGATACGCCCGGCTCGCCGCCGAGATACGGCAGACCACCGGCGGCGCCATATCCGGTACGTATCTGTGGGAACTGGCCACCGGCAAGAAGCGCAACGTCACGCTCGAACAGCTCGATGTGCTGGCCGAGTTCTTCGGCGTACCACCCGAGTACTTCCTGAACGAGGAAGTGGCCGCCCGCGTCAACTCCCAGCTGAAGCTGGCCACCGCGCTGCGCGACGCCCGGGTGCGCAACCTCGCGCTGCGCGCCGACGGGCTGTCCATGGAGAGCCTGGACGCGCTGCTCGCCATGGTGAACGAAGCCCGCAAGCTGCAACGGCTCGCCCCGATCGAAGACACCGGAAACGACGCCGGAAACACGGCCCCGGCCACCGACGTCTGACCGGCCGGACAGCTACGACCGGGAGAGGCGACATGCCGTACACGGGGAAGTCCACCGACCGCACGCCTTTGGAAAGGCACCGGGAGCGCGAGCGCGAACGGGAGTTATGCCGCAGATGCCGGACCGTACTGGACGGGATCCGGCTGCCCAGGCCGTTCTCCGTGGCGGCGCTGTGCCGCCAACTGTCCGAGCGGCGCGGCCGTCCACTGCATCTGCACATGCTGCCCGCCGAGATGGCCACGGCCGGTGCCTGCGGACTGTGGCTGGCCACCGAGACCGACGACCACATCTTCTTCGAACGCCGCACCACACGCCCGCACCAGGACCACATCATCCTGCACGAGATAGCGCATCTGCTCTTCGACCACCACTCGGCGGGCGCGCGGGACGGCGGAGCGCTGGGCGGCCTGCTGCCCGACCTGGACCTGCGACTGGTACGTCGGCTGCTCGCCCGCACCAGCTACACCACCGACCAGGAGCGGGAGGCCGAGATGCTGGCCAGCCTCATCCGCACCGAGGCCGACCGGCTGGCCGCGCCCGCGGCCAGCGGAGTGCTCGGGGGGCTGGAGGCCGCGCTCGGTGTGGACGGCACCGGCGAGATCCCGGCAGCGGGTTGACGGCGCGCATGTCAGCCGCCCTGACCCGGCTCACCGACGCCGGAACGCTGCTGGAGAACGTCGGCGTGGTCTGCATGGTGGCGGCCGTGCTGCTGCGCGCCCCGGCCGCCCTCCGGTCGCCGCCGCAGCGCGGCATCTGGCTGGCGGTGGCGGCCGCCGCCGCGGCCATGGCGCTCAACCGAGGCATCGTCTGCCGCTTCGTCAACCACGCCTTCGGCCAGCCGCACCTCACCGCGGCGGTGACCAGTCTGTGCGGGGTGCTGTCCTCCGCGGCGGTACTGGACTTCGTCATCGCGACCACCGGCAACCGCCAACGCAGAGCCGGAGGACGCCTCGCCGCCGCGGCGGTGATGGCCGCGATGGTGCTGCTCGACCTCACGGCGCCGTGGAACGCCCAGCACACCGTGCTCGACGTGTCCTCCCCGCAACCCTCACTGGCCTACTGGCTGATCGTCATCGGTGCCCACCTCACCGCCAACGCCGCCTGCGTCCGGGTGTGCTGGCGCTACGGCCGCTACGGGCCCAACCGGGCGTTACGGATCGGACTGGCCCTCTTCGGGCTCGGCACCGCGTTCGCCGGGACGTACTGGCTGCTCTACCTGCTGTACATACCGCTGCGGGCGAACTGGATCCCGGCGCTGCTGCCGCTGCTGATGGGGCTGCACAGCCTGCTGCGCACGGCCGCCCTCACCCTGCCCCTGCTGGCCAACCTCCGGCGCACCGCCGCCGAGTTGCGCACCCTGCACCAACTGTGGCCGCTGTGGCGGGACCTGGTGGACGCGGTGCCGCAGGTGGCGCTGGCCGATCCACGGCCCCGACTGCTGGAGATGCTCCAGCCGCGCGGCGCTTGGAACTACCTGGTCTACCGCAAGGTGATGGAGATCCGCGACGCCATCCTCGTGCTGCGTGACTACGCACCGCCGGCGCCCGCCACGTCGCGAACCGCTGATCCGGTGGCCCTGGCCGCGCTGCTGCGGCAGGCCCGTGGCGCAAAGCTCGGCGGGCGTCCACCGCGTGCCTCGGCCGGCACCGTCGCCGAGATGGGCGGCCACGACCTGGCCACCGAGACCCGGTTCCTGGTCGAGGTGGCACGCGCCTACGCCGCCACGGCCGCGAATGGCGCAGTTCCCCGGCCGCCGATTGGATCTTCTCCCCGCACTGCCTCCGGCGTACCGTCGCGACTGAACACCACCCCGCACGGACCCGACAACGAGGAGAATCATGGCTGTTGACGCCCGCACCACGGAGAAGGCCCGGCGCTTCCGGGCGTTGACGCAGGAGTCGGTGCTGGTGCTGCCCAACGCCTGGGATGCCGGAAGCGCCGCGGTGATCGCCGCCGCGGGCGCCCGGGCGATCGCCACCACCAGCGCCGGGATGGCCTGGTCGCTGGGGCGCGGCGACGGCCAGGCGATGAGCCGGGAGCAGATGGCCGAGGCCGCCGCCAGGATCGTGGCGGCCGTCGACCTGCCGGTGACCGTGGACGCCGAGGCGGGCTACGGCCCGACGGAGGAGGACGCCGCCGACACCGCCACGGCGGTGGTCGCGGCCGGTGCCATCGGCCTCAACCTGGAGGACTCCACGGCGGTGCGCGGACCGCTGTTCACCGTGGAGCGGCAGGCCGCCCGCATCCGTGCGGTCCGGGCGGCGGCGGCCGAGGCCGGACTGCCCGAGCTGGTGGTCAACGCCCGTACGGATGTGTACCTTTCCCAGGTCGGTGAGGCCGAGGGGCGGCTGGGGGAGACGCTGGACCGGGCGGCCGCCTACGCGGAGGCGGGCGCCGACAGCCTCTTCGTGCCCGCCCTGCTCGACCTGGAGACGCTGGGCAAGCTGGCCGACGCCTCCCCGCTGCCGCTCAACGTGCTGGCCATGCCCGGCGGCCCCGGCGTCGCCGAGCTGACGCGGGCGGGGGTGCGCAGGATCAGCCTTGGCGCGGGGGTGGCCCGGGCCGCGTACTCGGCGGCCCGTGAGGCCGCTCTTGAGTTGCTGAACGAAGGGACGTACCAGGCGGTCGAGGGCGCGGTCGAGTCCTCCTACCTCAACGGCCTGTTCGGGTAGCAGCGGTTGGTCACGGCAGCCGGCGGCCCCATGCCGAGATCGTGAACTGCGGGATGTCGACGAAGGCCGGGTCATCGAGCAGTTCGAAGAACCCCTTCAGATCCGCCTCGGTGATCAGGCCGTCGGCGACCAGGGCCGGGCCCGCCTGGTTGATCAGCGGACGCCAACGGTCCTTGCCGAGCAGACCCATGCAGCCAAGGTTCCCGGTGAAGCCGACGTCCCGCAGTCCGTTGCGGGCGAGGACCGCGGGCAGGCCGCGCGCCCACGTCAGATCGGCGCCGTGCTCGCCGTACTTGCGCTCGTACGCCGCCATCAGCCGCTGGACCAGCGGGAACGGCGAGGTGTGCGCGGGGAGTTGGTAGGGGTCCTCGACCACCAGCCACCCGCCGGGCGCCAGCCAGCGCGTGGCCCGCGCGATGACCTCGTCGCGCTCCGGCAGATGGCAGAGCAGATAGCGGGCGTGGATCAGGTCGAAGCCGCCCGGCGGATACTCCTCGCGCAGTACGTCGGCCCGCCGGATCACGAGGTTGTCCGCCCGGTCGGCGTCGAGGTACCCGGTGTCGATGTCGACCGCGACCACCTGTCCGTCCGGGCAGCGCTCGGCCAGCCAGTAGGCGATGGAACCGGCGCCCGCGCCCAGTTCGAGGCAGCGCCAGGAGGGTGCGACCTCAAGGTCCTCGATGACCGCGACCGTCCGGGCGTCCACGCTGCTTTGAATGGACTCCAGCCGGTTGCGTTCGTGGGGGGAGTTCCTGCCCAACATGCCGGTGCTGTAACGGTCGTTGGCGGCGGGATTGTCGGCGTTCATGGCTCTCGCTGGATTCCTGACTGCGGCTGGGGTTCGGGCTGGAGGGTTTGCGTCATCTCCTCGCCGTATCCGTCCGGAACGGGCGTGGAGTACTCGGGACGCGCGGAACCCAGCGGAAACGACGGCAGGATTCGGCGGGCCCGGTGCACTTCCAGGAGGAAGTCGATCTCGTCGCGCAGGTCGTGTCCCCGGAAACCCGCGGAGGCCGCGGGATTGGGCAGCGGCGGGGACCCGTTCGCCTTCGCCCGGCGCGCCTCCGCCAACCAGCAGGCGACGACGGCGGGTTCGATCCGGTTCTCCGGCAGATCGCGCGTGCGGACGTACTCGCGGGCGCGTTCCACGGTCTGCGGGGTCACATGGTCACGCAGGATCAAGATGGCGTCGCGGATCTCGATGACCTCACGGTACAGCCGGAGGTACACCGACCGCGGTCCGCCGAGGGTCTCCCGGAACCTGCCGCGCGGAGAGTCCAGGGCGACGTGGGGCACGGCCCCGACGAGTTCCCGCCACAGCGGCCGCAGCCGCCACAGCGCGAGCGCGTTGCGGCCCAGCCGGTGGGCGGCGAGCAGCAGCGGAAGCGCGGTCCCGGCGGTCATCAGCCACGCGGTGACGCCGATGTTGAGCGGGAACAGCGCACCCAGCCAGGCCGGACGGGCGAGCAGGAACGCCAGTACCACGGTCCAGAAGACCGAGGACGAGATGAAACCACCGGCGAGCAGCACCAGCCCGACGCGGAAGGCCCGGTCCCGCTTCGCCTGGCGGCTGTAGCGCACGCACATCACCGCGCAGGGAATGGTTCCGGTCAGATGCGCGGCGACCAGGATCCACCAGAACAGGCTGTACCACGGCACGTACTCCGAGGTGACACAGCCCGAGTTGGGCGCGATGGTGGCGTTGAGCGCCACCAGGGCGACGGTGGTGACGGCCATCGCGCTGTACACCAGCCAGGGGCGGCGGCGGGACATGGCGGCCAGCACGAAGTCGAGGATGAGCGCGGAGCTGAAGACACCCCAGACGTTCATGAACAGCCCGCAGCTCTGGGCGAACACGAAGGTCCGGTTGAGCGCCGCGGTGACCGGGTCCAGATAGACGGTGATCGACCCGGCCAGACCCGCCACGGCGAGCAGCAGCATCCGCTGCTGGTGCGAGCGGCGGGCCGTCGGCACCCGCAGGAACACCGCCAACCACAGGGCCAGTGCGCCGGAAAGCTCAACGGCGGAACCCATGTTGTACACCGAGGCGTCGTCCATGACTCCTACTCGCGTATTCCGAGGGATACTTCGAGCTTGCCGCGCACCCCGGTGGACGGCAGCGGCGCGAGCGTTCCGGCTTTGGCCCGGATCAGGCTCGCCACGAGTTCCGCCTCCTGCTCCTGCTCCGTGGTGTAACTGGTGCGGGCCAGTATGCGGCTGATCGCCTCGGGGCTGAGGTTCGGCAGCAGCGCGGACAGCGCACCGGGATCCTCCCGGCCGCCGTTGTCATGGTGCATCAGGATGTGGCCGATTTCGTGGAGGGCGATGTGATCCCGGTGGAACCGGGTCGTCTTCTCCTCGACGTAGATCTCGTCGGCCGTGTCGGTGGAGATCACCAGTCCGCACGCATGGGCTCCGAAGCCAGTGGGCAGGCTGCGCAGCCGGATGGCACGGCCGCGCTGTAAGGAGAGGTCGTGGATGAGGCTCTCCACGGAGAACGGTCGGGGGAGGGCGAGCGTACTGACCAACGCCTGGCACTTCTTCCTGACGCGCCGTGTGGTCATGGTGCGACTATCCCCTCCAATCACCCTTTCGCCCACGGTCGGTCCGGGCCGTGGGGCACCCTCCTCTAGCCAATCAACGTCGTACGGAGGTCGTCAACAACGCTTGTCGTCGACATGCGGTCGGGCGGCGAAGCGGAACGGCGGCGCGGCGCTGTCCGAAATCCAGTGGACAGCGCGCGCCCTGATGCCCGTTCCGGTGCGGTCGATCGGTGAGTCAGGGGACGGCGGCCTAGGCGTGCCGTGCCGCGACCGCGAAGAGGCGGCGGAACGGGAAGACCGTGCCGTGCGGCCCGGCGGGGTAGGCCTCGCGCAGCAGCGCGCCGTACTCGGCGAGGAAGGCGGCCTGGTCGCCCGGGTCGGTGAGCTTGCTGAGTACGGGACGCAGCGCGGTGCCCTTGGTCCAGTCGAGGACCGGGTCGGGGCCGGTCAGCACCGTGTAGTAGGTGGTCTCCCACACATCAGCGGCGCAGCCCTCGGCCAGCAGGACCTCCAGGTATTCGGCCGGGTCGTGGACACCGGCGCGCTTGGGGTCCAGATCCAGTCTCGCGCTCCACCGCGGGCCGCTGATCAGCTCGCGGAGCAGGGTGTGGCTGGGGGCGTCGAAGTTGCCGGGGGCCTGGAAGGCGAGTACTCCGCCGGGACGCAGCGCCCGCGCCCAGCGGGGGAGCAGCTTGAGGTGGCCGGGCAGCCACTGGATCAGCGCGTTGCTGACGATCAGGTCGGGGCGGGCGGGGGCCGGATCGTACGCGGCGGCGTCGGCGAGCACGTACTGGGCGGTCGGTTCGCCGGTGGTGCGGGCGGTCTGCAGCATCTCGGCGGAGTTGTCGACGCCGGTGATGGTGGCCTGCGGCCAGTGCTCGCGCACCACGGCGGTGGAGTTGCCGGGGCCGCAGCCGAGGTCCAGGACGACGGGTTGGAAGGGCAGTTCAGGCACCCGGGCCAGCAGTTCGTGTAGCGGCCTGGTGCGCTCCTCCGCGAAGCGCAGGTACTGCTGCGGGTCCCAGTGGGGCGTGGGCATGGGCACCTCGGCTAAGTGTCTTGGCGTCAAGGTATCTCCTGTAAAGCCTCCTCGGGATTTCTCTCGAAGTCAAGATACTCGATATCGTGATACCTGACCAAGGGGTGTGTGATCGCCCCGCCCAGGAGACCATGGAATCCGAAGGCCAGAGATGGACGCGGAAGAAGGCCGTGGGTTGAAGACGGGGGACGGCCCGGATATATGCGGGCGGAGGGAGTGCCTGCGATGAGCGCAGTCGGCGGGCGGCCGGGGGACGCGGGCCGAGTGGACACGGGGTCGTCGCACCCGAGCGGGCTGATGGACCTGCTCGGCGTCGCGGCGGTGCTGCTGGACGCCGAAGGCCGCATCGTCCTGTGGAGCCCGCAGGCGCAGGCGCTGTTCGGATACACCGCGCAGGAGGCGCTCGGGCAGTACGCGGCCCCGCTGCTCGTCCACCAACAGCACCAGGACCTGGTGATCAAGCTGTTCGCCGACGTCATGGAGACCGGCGAGAGCTGGGCCGGAGCCTTTCCGGTACGGCACAGCGACGGCAGCACCCGCCTGTTGGAGTTCCGCAACATGCGGCTGCTGGACGACCTCGGCGACTTCTACGCCCTCGGGCTGGCCACCGACTCGCCGACGCTGCGCCAGGTGGAACGGGACGTCGCGCTGTCCACCCGGCTGGTCGCCCAGTCACCGATCGGGCTGGCGATCCTCGACACCGATCTGCGGTACGTGGCCGTAAACCCGGCACTGGAGCGGATACACGACCTTCCCGAGAAGGACCACCTCGGTCGGCACTACCGCGAGATCCTGCCCGCCGAGCAGTTCGATGTTCCCGAGGCCGCGATGCGGCAGGTGCTGGAAACCGGAATTCCCAGCATCGACCAGTACACCGTGGTCGCCCGCCCCCGGCCCGACTCGGGGCAGGACCACGCGTGGTCGCTCTCCTTCTACCGGCTGGAAGACCACCATGGACGCGTACTGGGCGTGGTCGACTCGGTGGTGGACGTCACCGACCGGCACCGGGCGGCCGCCGAGGCCGCCCAGGCCCGGCGCCGCCTGGCACTGATAGCCGACGGAACCGCCCGCATCGGCACCACCCTGGAAGTCGAACGCACCGCCCACGAGCTGGCCGAAGTGACCGTTCCGGAACTCGCCGACGTGGCCGCCGTCGATGTGCTCGACTCCGTACTGGACGAGCGCCGCCCGCCCAGCCGCGACGGAAAGGTGCGCTTCCGCGCCCTGGCGGTGCAGGCCGCACACCCCAGTGAGGCCGCCCAGGCCGCCGACCCACCCGGCCGCATCGCCGCCTACGCCGCCGACCGCCTGGCCACCCAGTGCGTACGCACCGGCCGACCGATCCTGGTCTCCCACGCGGACGACGGCGACCTGGCGCGCATCGCCCGCGACGGGCAGGCCGCCACGCTCCTGTCGCGCGCCGGAGTCCACTCCTACATGGCGGTTCCACTCACCGCCCGCGGCAAGGTCCTCGGCTTCCTCGGGCTGACCCGCACCCGCAACCCCCTGGCGTTCGACGAGGACGATCTCGCACTCGCCGGAGAGCTGGCCTCCCGGGCCGCCGTGTGCATCGACAACGCCCGCGCGCACCAGAGCGTGCGCATCACCGCCGAAACGTTGCAGCGCAGCCTGCTTCCGGAACTCCCACCGCACCATCCCGGTCTGGAGGTCGCCTCCCGCTACCGTCCCGCCCAGTCCACCAACGCCGTCGGCGGTGACTGGTACGACGTCGTCCCACTCGACGGCGACCGGACCGCACTCGTGGTGGGAGACGTCATGGGCAGCGGCATCGACGCCGCCACCACCATGGGGCGGCTGCGCACCGCCACCTCCACCCTCGCCGACCTCGGCCTCGACCCGGCCGAAGTGCTACGCCACCTCGACAAGATCACCCGGCGTCTCGAACACTACATCGCCACCTGCGTCTACGCCGTCTACGACCCCTTGCGTGCCGAGTGCCGCATCGCGACCGCCGGTCACCTGCCGCCCGTCCTGGTACGCCGCGGAGAGCACCCGCGGCTGCTCGACCTGCCGACCGGCACCCCGCTGGGAGTCGGCGGCGTGCCCTTCCAGACCACCACCTTCGACATCGTCGCAGGGGACCAACTCGTCCTGTACACCGACGGGTTGGTGGAAACCCGGCACGACCCCATCGATCAACGCCTCGACGCCCTGCGCCACTTGCTGGACGCGGCGGACCGTCCCCTGGAGGAGACCTGCGACCGGCTCCTCCACGCACTGCGCTCTCCCGACGACCCCGACGACGTCGCCCTGCTCATCGCCCGCACACAGCCGTACACACCCGACGCCGTGAAGGCCAGGTTCTGACATCGGCCGTGTCCGGAGCCGTCACAAGACGAACGCCAGCTGTTCGCCGCCCACTTGCCGAACCATTCACACGACCCCCGGGCCGACAGCGCGCAGAACGTGCCGATTCCCGCCGCACACGCGGCGCGGCGGGGCCTCGTCCATGCCCACTGACACCTTTCGAAAGGGCACTTCGGGTCGCTTCGCTGGAACAGCCGTGTCCCGGGGGATCAGCTGTGCTGCGCCCCGCGCGCCAGCAGCAGTAGCGCGTCGACGAGTTCCTCCGCGGGCGATCCCGTGGCCAGACTGCGCAGTTGCAGCCCGAAGACCAGGGCGACGGTACTGCTCGCCAACCGTTCGGCGTCGGGCACGCCGAGGCCGGTCAGGATCCGGGTGGCCAACCGGTCGTACGCGGCGAAGCACTGCGCAGCCGCGGCGCGCAGCCGCTCGTCGCGCCCTGCCTGGACGTAGAGCTCGAATGGTGCGATGTGCCTGCTGTCGAACTCCGTGCCCCGCGCCACCTGGCCGACCGCCGCGGCGGCCCTATCGAGGTCCATCACGTCGGTCTGGCACTGGTCGGCGAGTTCGGTGAAGCGCCGGGTCTCCTCCGCGACGAAGTGCAGCAGGCTCTCGCGCAGCAACTCGTGCTGGGTGGCGAAGTGGTAGGTGACCGAACCGAGGGAAACCCCCGCCTCCTTGGCGATGCGGCGGTTGGTGACCCCGGCGACGCCGTCCTCACCGATGATGCGCAGGACCGCATCGATGATGGACTGCCGGGTTCCGGGGGGCTTGGACATGGCGATCATTGTTCCACCGGCGTCCTGCCGGTGCTGCCGAGGGCCGGGTGCAGCCGCGACCAGCGCAGTTCGGCCTCGAGTTGGGCGGCGAGGGAGATCAGCAGTTCCTCGCCGGAGTCCGGTCCGAGCAACTGGGCGCCGACCGGTAACCCGTCCGGCGTGAGGCCCGCCGGTACGTTCACCGCGGGCCAGCCGAGTGCGTTCCAAGGCCAGGCGTAGGGGCAGGCCGCCACCATCGCAGTGTCGGTCCGCCATGCGCTCAGCCCGTCGAAGTCGCCCACGCGCGGCGGCGGAACGGCTGTGGTCGGGGTGAGCACCACGTCGTACGTGTCGTAGATGCCGCCGATCCTGCGGTGCTGGCGCGGCTCACGGCCCCTGGCGATGCCCAGCACGCGCCCGCCGAGCCTTCTACCGGTGCGCACGGTGCTGCGGGTGCGCGGGTCGAGCAGGTGGGGTACGGCGTGCCGGGCGGCGGCATCCGTCACGCCCGCCGCGGCACGGGGCACGAAGCTCAGTCCGATCAGCCCGTAGCGCGGCCTCGCCTCCTCGACGTGGTGGCCGAGGCGGGCGAGCGTCTCCGCGATGCCGGCGACGGCGCGGCGCACATCGCGGTGGACGCGCGTGCCGGTGAGGGTGAGCGGGGGCCGCCAGGCCACGGCGATGCGCAGTCGGCCCGGCTCTCGACGGCATGCCGCCGAGGCGTCGATCGGCGCGGGTCGGCTTACGTCGGTGGGGTGCGCTCCCGCCAGCACGTCCAGCAGCAGGGCCGCGTCCGCCACGGTGCGGGCCAGCGGGCCGTTGACCGTCAGGCCGTGGAAGGCATCGGTGTAGGGGTGCAGGGAGACCCGGCCGCGCTGGGGCTTGATGCCCACCAGATGCGTCCAGGCCGCGGGGATTCGGATGGAACCGCCGCCGTCGGAGCCGACCGCGGCCGGGACGAGTCCGGCGGCGACCGCCGCGGCCGAGCCGCCGGAGGAACCGCCGGGGGAGTGGGCGGTGTTCCAGGGGTTGCGGGTGGCACCGAAGGCGCCCTCGGTGAAGGGCCACTGGCCGAGTTCGCAGGCGTTGGTCTTGCCGACGATCACCGCTCCGGCCGCACGCAGCCGTCGCACCAACTCGCCGTCCGCGGACTTCGGTTGGTCCTCGCCGTCGCAGCCGAACCGTGTCGGCAGACCCGCCACGTCGGTGTCGTCCTTGACCGCGATCGGCACACCGAGCAGCGGTAACCGCTCGCCCGCGGCGAGTCTGCGGTCCGCCTCCTCCGCCTCCCGTAGCGCGGCCTCCGCGCGTACGCAGCGGAACGCGTTGATGGTGTCCTGGGTCGCCGCGATGCGTTCGAGCGAGGCCCGCACGAGGGACACGGAGGTGTCCCGGCCATCCGTCAGGGATCGGGTGCATTCGACGAGCCCGGCGAAATCGGCTGTGGACATTGCCGTTCCCCTTCCCTAACGTTCGTTCGAACGAACAGCTCTCGGGAGGCTACTCGTATGCGCATCGCAGGATCAACCGTTCTGCTGACCGGGGCCACGGGCGGCCTCGGCCAGACCATCGCCCGCGAACTCGCCGTGAGAGGTGCCAAGTTGGTGCTGACCGGACGCCGCGCGGACGCCCTGGAACCGATCGCCGCCGAGTTCGGCGCCCGCACCGTCACCGCCGATCTCGCCGACCCGGACCAGGTTGACGACCTCGCCAAGGCCTGTGCCGACACGGACATCCTGATCGCCAACGCCGCCCTCCCCTCCAGCGGCGACCTCCTTGAGTACACGCCCGCGCAGATCGACCGGGCGCTCGCCGTGAACCTCCGCACCCCCGTCATGCTGGCCCGCGCGCTCGCTCCCCGCATGGTCGACGCGGGGCGCGGGCACATCGCCATCGTCGGCTCGATCTCCGGCAAGACCGCCACCAAGTCCTCTTCGCTCTACAACGCGACCAAGTTCGGCCTGCGCGGCTTCACGCTCGGCTTCCGCCAGGACCTGCACGGTACGGGGGTCGGCGTCTCCCTCATCCAACCCGGCTTCGTCCGCGACGCGGGCATGTTCGCGGCGACGGGCGCCACGCCACCCGCCGGCATACGCACGGTTTCCCCGAGCCAGGTGGCGACGGCGGTCGTCCGAGCCGTCGAACGTGACCTGTGCGAAGTCAACGTGGCACCGGTGGAGTTGCGGTTGCTGAGCGCGTTCGCCGGACAGTTCCCCGCAATCGCGGAGCGGTTCCAGCGCGGTTCCGCCGCCGAACGGACGGTCAGCCAGATAGCGGCGGCACAGCGGGATCGGCGCTGACTGCCGGGCGTCGCCCGGAGGCTCGTGGGCGCCGCGGACGGGCGTTCCACGGCGCTGACTTGTCGCGTCTTCGGCATCGACTCGATGCCGCCCGGTACGCCCCACCCGCGGCCGACCAGCCCGGCATCTCGACGGGCTGGACGGCCTCCTGGCAGTGGTCCTCGACGAGATTCGGCCACCTGCCTTGTCACTACGCGAGCCGCGAACCGCCGTACCTCGCAGAAGGGTTCGAGCGCGGTCCTCGTCCCAGCGCCGTACGCGTCATCCCTTCAGGACCCTCGCTTCAGCTTCCGGGTCCAGTCCAACCGCTGGGCGGTCGGGGCGCTGCGGTGGTTCGCCGCCGATGCTCTGGAGCCACGCCCAGGTGTCGGCGACGGTCTCCCCGATGGGGCGGCACCGCAGGCCCGCGGCAACGGCCTTGGACACGTCGCCCTGGTGCAGGTGGTCGTGCAGTTCGCCCGGCGGCAGCCAGATCGGAAGCTGGGTCCACGGCTCGATGCCCGCCGCCGCGATGCGTTCGGGCTCCACCCACCGGAGGTCGGCATCGGCGCCGGTGACCCGGACGCAGGCCTCCAGCAGTTCACCCATCGTCGTGTGCCCGGCCGGGCTGACGAGGTTGTACGGGCCACCGAGGCCGCGTTCGACGGCGTCGAGCGTCCACGCCGCGAGATCGCGGGCGTCGATGTACTGGAGGGCCAACTCACGTGGCCCGGGCGCCAGTACGGGGCCGCCACGCGCCACCCGCCGCAGCCACCAGGGCAGTCGGCCGATGTTCTCCCATGGGCCGAGGATGAGACCGGCCCGCACCAGCAGCGCCCGGTCACCGAAGACGGCGGTCGCGGCCAACTCGCCGCCGCGCTTGGCCTGTGCGTACTCGACCTCACCGGCATCGGGCGAGCCTTCGACGAGCGGTCCGTCCTCGTCGAGCCGGGCGGCGGAGGGATAGCGGTAGACGGAGCGGCTGGACACGTACACGTACCGCTGGGCCCGGGTTGCCAGCAGCCGCGCCGCATCCCGTACGGCGGACGGCGCGCCGGTCCAGGTGTCCACGACGACGTCCCACTCGCCCCGGCCGAGCGCCGCCAGCCCGTCGGCCGCCGTACGGTCACCGCGCAACACGGCAACGCCGGGCGGTGGCTCATGGCGCCCGCGGTGGAACACCGTCACCTGGCATCCGCGTGTCAGTGCCGCGTCCACGATGGCGCGACCGACGAATTCCGTTCCACCCAGCATCAGCAGTCTCATGCGTCTGACTGTGCCCATCGGCGCCCCCGGTGTTAACCGGCCACGCTGTCAGCGAAATCGCCAAGAGCTGAAGCGGAGCCTCGCCGTCTGTCCGCCCCAGCTGGCTCGCGGGCACCGACGAGGTGTGTCTGGGAGCATTGAACGTCTATGGGTGCCTCCTTCCGCTATCCCGTCCTGGAGCCAATGCCGGATGCCGCGTCCGCCTTGGCCCGGGCCCGCGAGCTGCTGCGTGACCATGGCTCCCGGGAGCCCGACGACCCCTGGGTGGAACTCGGGGAAGTGGTCAGCGCCGAGTAACTCCGCTATGCCGTCCAGCGTTTCCGCACGGCTCGGATCGCCGGGTTCTCGACTTCGGATGTCGCGGCGGTCCGGGCGGAGCTGAATCGCCACGGAATTCCCCATGCTGTGCCCTCCCAATTCGGCGACACGATCGATGCCGAACTGCGCGCGGGGCTGGTGGACTTGTGGCCGCTGCTCGCCTCGCGGAGGATCATGCTCGGCGTGACGGGGGTGTTCCGGTTCGAGGAGTGCACAGAGGCGGACGTGGACGCCATGGTGGCGGACCTGGGACCGCTGACCTTGGACGTGCAGTGGGAGTGCCCGCTGCGGGGGCTGCCGCACGGCAAGCTGTGCGGGGTGCAACTCTGCCTCAACGGCGCCTGGAAGTGGCAGTACTCCGAGCCCCAGCCGGGAGCGTTCTGCGTCTACGTGTCGATCGGTACGCGTAACCACCACGTCGAGGACGAGTGGGTGCGCGCCTCGGGGCTGCGCCTCGGGGAGCCACTCGGCGGGTGGTGAGGGCCGACGCTCCCCGCGGCCAGCGGTGGGCCACGGCAAGGCGTTCCGGGGGCCCGTGCTCAGCTGAGCGGATCGTGGCCGCGAGGGGAGTCGCCTGTCACGCCGAGGCGTTCGAGCAGCAGTCCCTCGCGGGTGGACCAGGGGCAGATCTCGACGTACCCCACCCCGCACGCTTCCATCAGGCTCTCGGCCACCAGCGCGCCCGCCAGTGACTGCCCGGCGCGGTGCCGTGAGATACCGGGCAGCATGGCACGGCGGTCAAAGCCCATCGAGGCCAACAGTGAGATTGCGGAACGCAGTTGTTGCGCCGTCAGGTGACGGGCCCGGCGCGACGGCCTGCCCCGCCGGGCGTTGGCGAGCCGCGCTAGCTGCTCGAAGGTTTTGGAGCAGGCGAGAACACGGTCGCCTGCCACGGCCCGCGGCAGGTCGGGCGCCTCACTGAGGGACTGACGCAGGTAGTGCTTGACCTCGGCCAGGCGCCGTGTGGACGGGAGGGCGGCGCCGGTCAGCCAGTCCCGGGTGATCGTGCGGGCTCCCAACGGCAGCGAGCACACGAAGTCGGGACGGTCGCCGGTCCCTGAGGCCAGCTCCACGGTGCCGCCGCCGATGTCCAGGACCAGCATGGGCCCTGCCATGCCGCCCGCCCACCTGCGGGCGGCCACATAGGCCAGCCGCGCCTCCTCCTCGCCGGGCAGCACGCGTAGCCATGTACCTGTCTGGCGGGCCACCCGGGCGATGACCTCGTCCCGGTTGGGAGCGTCCCGGATCACGGATGTCGCGAACGCGAAGAGGTCCGGCGGGCGAAGACGCGGGTTCGCGGTCACCGCCTCGACCACCGCCCGCTGCACACTCTCAACTCCGGCCCTGCCCAGGCAGCCCCTCCGGTCGAGCGCCTCGTGCAGTCGCAGACGCACCTTGTGCGAGAAGACGGGTTCCAGCACCGCGCCCGGCCGCCAGCGCACCACAGTGAGCAGAGCGCTGTGGCACCCCACATCGAGCACCGCCGCTTGCGGCATTCCGCCACCTCCCCGGCACAGCACGATTCCGCCACCCGGACCGAGTCGACCGAGTCCCCGGAGCGTCCCGCCGCGAGCGGCCAGAATGGGGACCTGAACAGTAAGGCCCTTCCATGACCATGGTGTCACCGTTCGCGCCTACGGTGGTGAGATCACCGCGCTTCCCTGACGGAAAACAGGCGCACGGACCGGCGCGTGAACCCGGTGACGCCGGGGGAGGACAGGGCCGGGCGATGACCACCTCGGCGACGGTGGTGCGGTGCCGCTCGGCGACGGGGCGTGGGGCGTCGGCCAGCCGTCACCCGGCCGCGCCCTGCCCAGAGCCTCCATCGGCCATCCGCAGGGCCAGATCCACCGCCTCCTCGGCCGAGTCGGCCGCCGTCGGCATACCGACGGCGGCCGGTCGTGCGGGCCTGAGGTCCCAACTGTCCAACACCACTGTCGGTTTCCCCGTCCTCATCGCCAGCGAGATCTCGCTGAGCGTGCCCCAGCTTCCGCCCACCGCGATGACCGCGTCGCAGACCGCCACCACCAGACCGTTGCGCAGTTCGCCCATTCCGGTCGGCAGTGCGACGGTCAGATAGGAGTTGCCGACGGCCCGGTCCCGACCCGGCAGTAATCCGACGGCGGTTCCGCCACGGCTCTGGGCGCCCCGGCACGCGGCCTCCATGACCCCGCCGAGACCGCCGCAGACCACCACCACGCCGCGTTCCCCCAGCAGGGCGCCGATGCGCTCGGCCGCCTCCTTCTCGGCGGCCGACGCGTTCCCCGCGCCGATGACGGCCACGTAGGTTCTCTCTCGTCCCGCCGGTGAGTCTTCGGCCATCGTCGCTCCACGTTTGCGCTGCGGGATCAACCGCCTTCCAGGCCGAGTGTGACATAGCGTCAGGAGCCGCCCCGGGCCACATCGCGTTACCCCCGGCCCACTGACCGCCAAGGCGGCTCCCGCGGACGGCCGATGGGGTCGTGGCGGGATGGTCGATGAGTGGCGCTCTTGACGTCCTCGCAGTGTCGTCTTAGGTTCCCGAAACCGAAAGGTCGGATGTCCGGGTGCCGCGTGGAGGACGCCTCGCACCCGGACGACACCGAAACGACTGATCATGCGTCGCATGAGGAGAAGTAGGTGACATGTCCAGACCGAAATCCGGTGCGAGCGTCCTCGGACGCCTGGGGATGGTCGTCGCGGCGGCGCTCCCGCTGGCCATGGCGATGGTGGTGACACCGGCGGTCCCCGTATCGGCATCGTCGGGTCAGCCCTGGCGGAACGCGGGCCAGCCCCCGCAACGGCGTGCGGACGAACTGCTGGCGGCGATGACCCTGGCCGACAAGGTGAACATGCTGCACGGCGTCGCCCAGAGCCTCTCTCCGGTGCCAACCGTTGGATACCTCCCGCCGATCCCCCGACTTGGCGTGCCCGGGGTCACGATGACCGACGGCCCGGCCGGCGTACGCAACGGGCAGAAGGCGACCGAGATGCCGGCACCGATCTCCGAGGCCGCGAGTTTCGACCCCTCGGTGGCGCGGGACTACGGCGGCGTCGTCGGCACGGAGGCGCGCGACCTCGGGCAGGACCAACTCTTCGGACCGGGCATGAACATCGCGCGGGTACCCACCAACGGGCGCAACTTCGAGTACTTCAGCGAGGATCCACTGCTCTCCGGCACGATTGCGGGCTCATACGTCCGAGGTGTGCAGAGCAAGGGCGTCATCGCCACGGTCAAGCACTACGTCGCCAACAACCAGGAAACCAGCCGCCAGACGATCTCCGCGAACATCGACGACCGCACCCTGCACGAGATCTACGAGAAGAACTTCGGTATCGCCATCGCCGACGGCCACCCCGGTTCGGTGATGTGCTCCTACAACCGGGTCAACACCGTCTACTCGTGCTCGAACTCCGCGACGCTGACCACCGCGCTGCGCGGTGCGCTCGGCTTCGACGGTTACGTGGTCTCCGACTACCCGGCCACCCACGACACCACCGACGTGGCCGCCGGACTCAACGTCGAGTTGCCCACGGGCTTCCACGAGACACTGCCCGCCGTACAGGCCGCACTCGCGGCCGGGAAGATCACGCGCGCCCAGATCGACGACCGGGTACGTGAGACGCTCACCGTGCTCTTCCGCTTCGGGCTCTTCGACCGCGACACCACGGCGACCTCACCCATCGACCAGAACGCGGACAACGCCGTCGCCCAACGCGTCGAGGAGCGCAGCGCGGTCCTGCTCAAGAACGACGACGTCCTGCCGCTGTCCGGCGGGGCGGGCAGCGTCGCCGTCATCGGAGCCACAGCGAAGAACTCCGCGCAGGGCGGCGGCAGCAGTCAGGTCACCCCGCTCTCCGTCGACAACGCCTACGACGCCATCACCACTCGCGCCGCCAGCGGTGTGAAGGTGACCTACGCCGACGGATCCGACCTGAGCCAGGCCGCGAACACGGCGAAGGCGGCGAAAACCGCGCTTGTCTTCGTACGCGACCGCTCCTCCGAAGGCTCCGATCGCACCAGCCTCACGCTGCCCGACAACCAGGACGCGCTCATCTCCGCTGTCGCCGCCGCCAACGCACGCACCGTGGTGGTCCTGGAGACCGGAGCACCGGCGCTGATGCCGTGGCTGCCGAAGGTCGCGGGCGTGCTGGAGGCGTGGTATCCCGGCGCCCGCGGCGGCGCCGCCATCGCCCGCCTGCTGTTCGGCGACGTCAGTCCCTCGGGCAGACTGCCGCAGACCTGGCCCGCCCGCGAACGCGATGTCCCGGCCAACACCGCGCGGCAGTACCCCGGGGTCAACGGCGAGGAGAGCTACTCCGAAGGCGTCGACGTCGGGTACCGCTGGTACGACGCGCGGGGCGTCACACCGCTGTTCCCCTTTGGATACGGCCTGTCGTACACCTCGTTCGCCTACTCCCACCTCGCCCTCGGCCACCGCAGCGGCACCTCCGGCGACCCGGTGACGGTCTCGTTCGACATCACCAACACCGGCACCCGCACCGGCGCCGAGGCGCCGCAGGTCTACGTGAGCAAGCCGCACACCTTCGTGCCCTCGCCGCCGAGAGAACTCGGCGCCTTCGGCAAGGTCACCCTGCGGCCCGGTGAGACCCGGCGCGTCACGTTGAAGGTGAGCCCGCGCGAACTGTCGTACTGGGACTCCGGCGCGCAGGCGTTCACCGTGCAGGACGGAACCTATGAAGTCGCCGTTGGCGGCTCGTCCCGCTCACTGCCGCTCATCGCGCACTACACCGTCAACCGCACGGCCGAAGGGCTGGACGGTCACCCCAGCGTGGACCACACGGTTCGCCCCGAGTACCGGGCGCCCTGAGCCTCGTTCGCTGGTGAGGCCGACACCGTCGGCCTCAGCAACAACACCAATCCCGCACTTGCTGACGCTTCTTCCACGCACAGGCGCTCGCCGCCGAGGGTTCCAAGCCGGTGGCGGCGCAGCAGGCCGTCACCTGGGGGTGAGTTCGGCCATTTCGGACCACTCGGTGCCGGTCGTCTCGACGTGGATGATGTCCGGCTTCTCCGCGATCACCTCGGGCATCCACGCCATGGCGGTCCTGAAGTGCTCGGAGTTCACGTGCGCTTCGCCCGCTGAGGGGGAGGCGAACGCCTCTCACCACGCTGACCGGTCTGCGTGAGTTCGCACTCTTCCAGGAGTACCTGCGGGCCTGCCGGCAAAGCAGCGGCATCGTGCTCGCCCTCAACAACGACGTGGTGATGATGAACGACCACGCCCGCCAGGTCCTCTCCGCCCCGGATCAGGCAGCGCTGCTCGCCGCCGCCGCCGAGGCGATGATGGGCAGCAAACGCGCCGCCATCGCGAGTACGGCATCGACCTCGCGCAGTAGCCGTGCGAACCACCGGTCACCGCCGCTCGGACACTGCGGCATGACGAGCGTCATCGCCCGTGCGACGCTTGTGCAGCGGGCTGCGGGCGCGGTCTATCGGCTGGATGCCCCTGTGCCGTAGTAGGCCCTGCAAATCCCGGCCTCATCACGCGTGGTGATCTCCAGGACCTGATTCCCGTTGTTGCCGACCGGGAGCAGCGCAGGGCTGTAGTTGGTGCACGGGCCCACCTTCCGGTTGTTTTCGGGAGCCGAAACGGGAGCTGGGATCACCGACCATGAACCCGCACCTGCCGAGCCGTTGACCAGCAGTACCGCACCGTTGCCGGGGGCCGGCGAACCGTCGGGGTTGTCATAGGCCAGGCTGGCCAGCAGGATCCGTCCGTCCGGGGTGACCGTGAATTTCGGCGTGTGCTCCGGAATCCGGCCATTCGGTCCGACGACCTCGGCGCCGGGCGTGGCCGGGTTTCCCCAGTCGCTACCGTCGGCGGAGACCCGGTAACGCACCGGACAGTCTGGGCCCTGGGTGCTGCACAGTTCGTAGGTCATGAAGTACTGGCCGCTGGGAAGCCGATGAACCACCGCCATTCCAGGGCGGGCAGAGTGATCAGGCAGTGCCACCACCTGCTGTTTCGGTCCCCAGTGGACACCGTCCGTGGAAACGGTCCGTGCCAGCAACTGGCTGTGGGCGGTGTCGGATTCGTCTGAGAAGTAGCAGATCAGCTGTCCGGAGGCGTCGACGGAGAACGACGGTTCCCACACGCCCCCCTGGTTCGGCGACGTGTAGGCAGTGGACAGCAAGGTCCAGCTGTGGCCGTGGTCCTCGCTACGCCAAACCGGAAGCGACATGGGACGTGCGTTGGCGTTCTTGGCACCCGCCCACAGCAGGGTGCCGGCGGGCAACGCTCCGATTTGGCGGGGCAGTTCGAACAGACTGGTGCAGCACAGGTTCTTCGACGTCGCCCCGGGGGCGAGCGTCGCGATGCGGGAGAAGGTCCTGCCTTCGTTGGTGCTCGCGAAGACCGGGTCCTCAGCGCGGTGGTCGACATAGCTGGTGTAGGTGGCGATGATCGTTCCGTTGGCATTTCCGGAATGCTGCAGCCGGATCATCCACGGGTACTGTGCGCCCTGCTTTCCCAACGGCTCGACGGACTGCTGTGATTGGGCCACCGCCGCTTTGTCGGAAGCCAGTGGCCCCGACGATCTGCCCGCGCCGTGCACGGCACCGTGAATTCCTGTGAACACCCCGGCGACAACAGCTACCAGTACCGTCACTCCGGCGGCCAGGAGAAGCGATCTCCGCATTGATTCCCCTTACAGGTGGTCAAACACCAGGCTACTGATCACAGCGGTCGCCTCGCAGCGGACCGCACGAACGGGTACAGCTTCCGCGCAGAACCTCCATTTGCTCTGCGGTCCCGCGCGGCCGTGGACGCACTGGGCACAGCGAACATGGCCATCGGGCTGACGGTGCTGGGCAAGCGTCGCAAACTGGTCCGGGCGATGCTGAGGAACTCCCGCTGAGGAACTCCCGTACCCGCCTGATCGCGCTGGCGCTGGCCGGGGCCCGCCTCGGTGCGCATAACGGTGCCAGCTCCGCCGCAGTCGTGGGGCGGTGAGCGATGGGCTGAGACGGCTGATCGAGGTAGGGCTCGCCGCGTAGTGGCGGCGACCCGCAGGGGGAGTGATGCGGCCGGACGGTTGACAGCGGGACCCGTGTGGTCGAGTGCCACGCGCGTTGGACGCCCGCGCGGGCGAGGATCGGCTGGCATGCCCCACCCGAACGCCCAAGGAGTGATCCCGATGTTGGAGCGCACCCGGAACAAGAAGCACACCGAGGTCACCTTCGTCCTTCCCGCCGACCATCCGGCGGGAGAGGTCAGTGTGGTCGGTGACTTCAACGACTGGCGGCCCGGCACCCACGCGCTGATGCCGCGACCGGACGGTAGCCGCGCGGTCAAGGTCACCTTGCCGGTCGGCCAGCAGGTGGGCTTCCGCTACCTCGCGCACGGCGACTACTGGTTCGACGAGGACGACGCCGACAGCCACGACGGCCGCAACAGCATCCTGCACACCTGACGCCCGGTGCGCCGGGCATGGTGACCGGAGCGTGCCAGGCACTCATGTTCCCGCGGACCAGCCCGGTCGGCCGGTGCCGCATGTCCCGCAGTCGCCGCCGCTCACCCGCTACGACGCGTCGCACCCCCGCTTCGGGGTAGAAGCGCTGAGTGGCGGGCCCGGCTGGGCGGTGGCGGACGGGAGGTGGCGCGGATGACTGTTGCACGCCTGGGTTGGCTGGGCGCCCTGGTGATCGGGACGGTGCTGTTCATCGCGGACGAACGGGCCATGGTGGACACGGCGAACCCCAACTTCGTGCCCTCGGTGATCCTGCTCGGCGCCGCAGTGGTGCCGACGGCGTTCGTGCTCTTCGTGGCGGAGCGGCGGTTGCCCTACGACGTACCGCCGACCGTGGTGTTCGTTACCGCCCTGCTGGGCGGGGTGGTCGGCACGGTGGTGGCAGGCTTCTTGGAGTACCACACGCTGCTGCGGCTGGGCGTGCTGCCGATGCTTGCGGTCGCGGTGATCGAGGAGGCCGCGAAGCTGCTGGTGCCGCTCGCCGTGCTGCTGCTCACCCGCTACCGCCAGCCCGCGGACGGGGTGCTGATCGGCGTCGCCTCGGGAGCCGGCTTCGCGGCGCTGGAGACCATGGGCTACGCCTTCGTCGCGCTGGTGCGCAGCCACGGCAGCGTCACGGCGCTGGAGGACATCCTGGTGCTGCGGGGGCTGCTGGCGCCAGCCGGGCATATGGCCTGGACGGGGGCGACTGCCGCCGCATTGTGGACGGCCCGGCTCACCGGCCGCTGGCTGCGCTTCCTGCTGGTCTTCGTGGTTGCCGTGCTGCTGCACACGGCCTGGGACAGCATCGGCACGCTGACCGGCTATGTGGTGATCGCGGCGGTGAGCTTGGTGATGCTGGGCGTCCTCACCCACCGCACGGCCGCCGCCCCACGCGTGCCGTAGCGGGGGCGGACCGCACGGGCGGCCGGCCTCGGGCTCAGGTCGTGGCCGGTCCACCCTCCGCGGTGCCGGACAGTGCCTTCAGGTAGCGGTGGCAGGTCGCCGCTCGCTGAGAGTCCTCCTGCATCACCTGGCGGAAGAAGTCCGCGATCTCCTTCTTGCCGGCGTTCTCGGCATCCCGCACGTACTGTCCGTAGTCGTGCCCCGCTTTCAGCGAGTGGTACTGCACGGACACCAGGTCGTAGAAGAGGTCACCGAAACCCGTCTCACCAGTCGCCATGACCGATCCTCTCGCTCTCGTGTGTGCCTATCTACTGCGCGGGTTCCCCGCGCGGTCACCGGAAAACCGCCGACGCTGACCACACCCTCGGCCTCGTCAGTCCTCGTCGCGCGACGAAAACGGCGCGACCCCGGCTCGCCTCCCGCCCTCCGTCCCGTCCGCGGGGCACTGTCCTCGGCGGACCAGCGGCGCTGAAGTGCGGGGCCGTCGGATGTCAGGAGGCGTGGCATGGGCGGCTTCGATCCTGTGACCGACCACGCGAGGTGCCGCGCGGCGCTACGGGTCACGGTCGCCATGGCGGACGCCAAAAGCCAAAGGCAAGGGTCGGGCGGTGCGGGGGAGTTACCCCCCGGCCCACCCGACCCCGTTGTCGGCCTTTCCCTCTCTTCCCCCGCGAGCACGCTGCTGGGAAAGGACATCACCTGGCGGCTAGGGGTGTAGCCCGCACTTGCCGAACCCGAGCATCAGTCCGCCGAACGCGCCCAACGCCGCGCCTTCCCCTCCCGTCTCAATGGTGGCGACACCTCCCAGGAGCGCTCCCTCGATCACCTGCTGATTCATGCATTTGCGCCACTTCGCCTTCGGATCGTCATCGTTGGCAGCGCGCGGAAGCAGCGACGCCGGAGCGGCGAGGGAGGTGGTCCCCGGGCTCATCGTCCCCTCGATACTGCCCCCTGGCGGCGCACCCTGAATCGTCTGCACGACCGTGTTGCCGGTGACGGACCAGGTGATGAGGTGGATGTTGCCGCTGGTGTCCTCCACCTCTCCCGGCACTACGGTGCCGAGGGTGCGTCCCGCGTCATCGGTGACCTTCGCCCCGTAGCCGTAGGGCGCGACGTGGGTACCGGGCGGCGGGGCGAACGTACGGGTGACAGTGACCGCCCATTTGTCGGCGCCCTGGGAGTCCGCGTGGGCGGTCGTGGTGAGGGACGCGGATGCGGCGAGGGCGCAGACGACAGCGGACAGGGCACGCAGACGCGGCGTCATCAGAGTCCTCCCTCTTTCATGCGCTGGGCGGGGTCGGGCCGGTGTGGGCGATGTACATCGTCGACCCGGCCGGGGAGTTGACGACCGGAACCGTAACGGTGCCGTCCGCCTTCCACGGGAAGTTGCCGAGGTCGAAGGTCCACGTTCCGGTCACCTTCTTCGCCACCGTCGCGAAGTCGACCCAGCCGTACTGCTTGGGCGGGACCGTGACCATCACGCCGTTGATCGTGGTGTCGTCGGACTGGTAGACGGTGGTCGACTGCAACTGCGAGGAGATCATGGCCTGCACCGGAGCGGAGACACCCACGGAGGTGGAGACGCCGGCGGAAATGCTCTGCGACCATCCGCTGTGGTAGATCGTGGTGAAGACCTGGTGCACGGTGTCGGAGGTGTCGTTGTACCACACCGATGACGCCTTCTCCCTTGGCAGCGCCTCCGGGGCGCCTTCCGACGTCTCCGTCCAGGTGCAGGTGGAGGTGTTGGTGGAGCACAGGTTCTGGTAGTACTCGATGGCGAGTTTCATCGCTTCCGGCGTCTTCGATGCCGGGACGGACCACTCCTGCGCCGAGGTGCCGTTACAGCCGTATGGCTGCGTCCAGGCGTCCGAGTAGGAGGCACCGAGGATGATGTCGAGGCAGTAGTTGTTGTCGGTACGCACCAGCGTGAACGTGTTCGCCTTGCCGGTCACCGGGCGGAAGTGCCACTCCTCGCCCGGCTTCCCGCACGCCTGCTGGCGCAGGGGAACGGTGGAGTACAAGCACTTGCCGGTGGTGTTGTTGGCGACCTGGAACTCGCCGTGCCCCAGGGAGATGAGGCGCCAACTCTGGGCGTAACCGGGTGTGTTGTTCGCGACGATGATGGCGCCGTCGTCCCGGGTCCCGTTCTGCACGTCCAGCATCCGGCCGTTGGCGGTGGCGAACGTCCACGCGTCATCGTCGGCCGCGGGCGCCGCGTGAGCAGTCGCGCCGCCCGCTTGGGCCGCGTAGCTTGCGCCAGCGCCGGTGACGAGCACTAACAGGGCGATGAACAGTGCCGCTATGAGGTGGCGGGCACGTCTGTGATGTCTTGGCATCTCGACCTTCTGTGATTGGCCTGTGAACGTCCTGTCGCGGGCAGCGATCCTTCGTGGATCCGGGGTACGCCTCCCGCTTCCTGATGAGCTTTGACGTGGAAATCGCCGCAGGATGGTTGCGGTCCCCGTTCCACGAGCCTAGGAGGTTCCATGAAATCGCCATGAAAACAAGGCCGTTCCTGGGCAATCGCCGCATCACCTCGCCCTGTGCGGTTGCCTGCCGCACCGTCGGCCACGGCTGGGTCTGTCTGTACTGGCCGCCCACGCAAACAGGCCGCGCGTCCTGATGGTCCCCTGTCCAAGAGAAGGGACAGACAACGGCTCTGGCGCGTGGTGTTTTGGGCACTGTCGGACGGGTCGTTAGGAGGTCAACCCGTGCGTCGGCCCAGGGATTTCACGAGCGGGGCCGTCCAAGGCGGCCCGGCCGGTTCCGCTGCCGGGTGGGGGGAGAACCGTTCGATCATCAGGACCGCCATCGCGTCGATGGAGCGATCGCTGAGTGCGTAGACGTGGTTGCGGCCTTCGCGGCGCACCCGCACGATCCCGGCGAGCTTGAGTTTCGCCAGGTGCTGGCTGACCGCCTGTGGGGTGCAGCCCACTCGGCGGGTCAGCTCGGACACACCGCACTCTCGCTGGGTGAGCGCCCACACGATGTGCAGCCGCACGGCGGAGCTCAGCATGGCGAAGGCGGCAGCGGCCATCTCCAAGGCCTGAGTCGGCGGATCCTCGCCTCTCCCACCGGCTGCTGTCATCTGTCCCGGTTTCCTTCCACCGTGGTCTTGTGCGCTGTACGTGCGCTCAGCCCTGCCGGACGGCACCTGGCGGGCGTCGTTGTCAGAGCTGGTCAGGGTGCCGAGTCACGGACGTTGGGGCTGTCGGCGTAGGCCTGGGTCGGTGTCATGGCGACGCCGTTGACTTCCACCGTGGCGTAGGTGCTGACCTGTGCGCACTCCTTCTGATCGCCGGTCTGGGCGTTGGCTCCGGCGACGGCGGCCTTGGTGTCGGCCGGGGCCGGTTTCGACGAGCCGCCTCCTCCGGCTGCGAAGGTGGTGCCGCTGCTCCAGTCGCTGCCGACGACGACGGTGACGTTGCTGACGCTGCTGTCCTCCCGCAGGCGGCTGCTGGGTATCCGCAGCGCGCGGGCGACGGCCTGGGCCTCGGCCTGCTGGCCGGACGCGTAGTGGATCGAGGTGGTCGCGGCCGGGGCGGGGGCGTTGCGGGATCCGCTGTCGGAACTGAAGCCCTGGTTGATGAGGTACTGAGCGATGTCGGATGCCCGGCCGGTGATGCCGCTGGCGTTGTTCACCCGGACGGTGATCTGGGAGTCGGGGATGGCGGCCTGCGTGGGGCTGGGAGTGGCGGTGGCCGTCGAGGTCGCCTGGGCGTCCGCGGCCGACTTGCCGCCGCTGCTCGTCGTCAGGGACTGGTCGTTGCTGATCGCGTTCAGCAGGTTGTGCGCGGCAGGGGACATCACCACCCGGTTCTTGTCGGTCGGGTCCTGCATGGTCTGCATGGTGGCGAAGGTGATCCGGTTGGACGGCACCTTGTTCAAGTCGTTGGCCAGACCGAGGAGTTTGGTGATGCTGTTCAACCCGTCGTCGACGGTCAGCGCCTTGGTCGCCGCGTCCGCCAGCCCGTACAGGGCCGAGGGGTCGGTCAGCGTGCCCGCGCTCTTGAGGGTACGGACCATGGACGACAGGTACATGTGCTGGGCGACGGTACGCCCGAGGTCGCTGCCGTCGCCGAAGCCGTGCCGGGAGCGCAGGAACTCCAGCGCGGAGACGCCCTTGAGCGTGTGCGTGCCCTTGGCCAGCTTCAGGTGCGAGTAGGTGTCGTAGACGTTGTTGTCGACGCAGATCGGAACGCCGCCGATGGCGTCCGACATGCTCACCACACCCCCGAAGTCGATCATCATGAAGTGGTCGATCGGGATCCCGGTGAGCTGGTGGACGGCCGCGACCTGGCAGGCAGGTCCGTACGCGAGCGCGCTGTTGACCATGCCGGTCTGGGCGGGCACCGCCTTGCCGGTGCTCGGGTCCTTGCATGCCGGCAGCTGGGTCACTGTGTCGCGGGGCACGCTCATCACCGTGGCGTTGGAGCGGTCGGCGGAGACGTGCATGACCATCTCGACGTCCGCATTGCTGGGACCGCCGCCACAATCGCCACCGAGCTGGCAGTCCTGCGCCGAGGAACGCGTGTCGGAACCGATCACCAGGACATTGATCGGCGTGCGCCCGAACGCATCCGCCTTCTCCGTCCCGGCGCCGGATATCGCCACGCTCTTGATGTTGCCGTTCAGGTGCTCGTAGAGCACCGCGCCCGTCGCGGCCACGATCAGCACGAGTGCGGACGCGGTGATCGCGATGGTCTTGCCTACTCTGCGCTTCCTGCGCCGCGACCGGTCGCGGCCACGGCCGGCCGCCCTGCGACCGGATGCCCGGCGTCCGGCTCGCGACGCATCCTGTGCTCGTGCGGCCCGTCGGCCCGGCCGTGTGCCGGCCGGGACGGCGTCGTCCACTTCCGAAGCCCCCCGGCTGTGCGATGCGGTCATCCCTCACCCTTATGCGGTTTGCGCCGGGCCGTTCCGGCGGGTGTCCGTGCGGACCGGGGCGCACGGACGGCGTGCGGCCCCGTGCAACCTCGGTCAACCAGACGAGCAGCCTTGCCCAAAGGTTGCAGGATTGCGCAAGCTAACAACTGTCTATGAGAAAAGCATGAATAGGGCCTGGCCCCGTCTGGCACAGCGCTCGGCCTCACGCCCGGGGCGCGGCGAGACGTCGGGGCGGCCTCGCGTGATGTCGGGCCGACACGGCCGGAGAATACGCCCAGGACATTGGCGATCCGGCCTCAGGGCCCGGTTAAGTGGGCTCACGTGCCCCGCACTTCTCGCGGTATGGGCGCGCCCGCGCGGACCGATCGCGATACGGCCGCTGGCGCGGTCCGCCATGCCAGGGCCATCGCCGCCTACGGTGTGCGGCCCGTCCGGTGCGGGCAGGACGGTGGCAATGCTGCTGGCCCGGCTCGGCAGTCCCGAGGCCACCGACGAACAACTGCGTCACGCGGCCGGTCTCGCAGGCCTCGACGGCGTGGTGGCCGAGCTGCCGGACGGCTGGGACACCCGTGTCGGCGAAAGCGCTCTCCGGTGGCCAGCGGCAACGTATCTCCGTGGCTCGCGCGATCCTGAAGGACGCACCGACCCTCGTACTCGACGAGGCCACTGCCGCGCTGGATCCGGAGAACGAGAGCGTCGTGGACGCGACCGTGCCCCGCCCTGGCCGGGCGGAAAGCGCTGCTGGTGATCGCGCACAGACCTCGTACCGTCCAGGCCGCCGACCAGATCCTCGTCCTGGAAGACGGCCGGATCACCGAGCGCGGCACGCATCCTGAACTGCTGGCGGCGGGCGGCAGGTACGCGAATTCTGGCGGCAGCGCACCCAGGCGGAAGGCTGGCGTCTGACGACTGCGAACCGGGCGAGCTGGTGCACTTGTTCGTGCCGAGCGTGGATGTGGCCCTGAGCGAGGGGAGAGCAACGGCCCAGGCGCACACGGCGAGTTGGCTGAGGAGGGCGACGGACCTCCTGACCGCACCGGTCTCAGCCCCGGCGGCCTGGGAGCGAACGGACGGCGACGTGACAGCCGCGGACCCGTACGACTACCGCAAGGCGGTGGCCGCGACGATCGCGGACATCAAGGCGGGACGCCTGGACAAGGCCGTCCTGCCCCGGCCCGTGATCCTCACCGGCGGGCCCGTGGGCCTACCCGCGACCTACCTGGCCGGCCGCAGGGTCAACACCCCGTCCGTTCCTTCCTTTTGGGCCTGGGTGGCTGGCTGGCAGGCAGCGGACTCCAGCCCGGAGACCGTCGTCGAGGCGGAGCGGGAAGGCAGGGTCGCCACCCAGCCACTGGCGGGCACGCGCGCCCTGGGCACGGACGCGGCGGAAAACGAGCGCCTGCGGCGGGAGTTGCTGGCCGACCCGAAGGAGGTGCACGAGCACGCCGTCTCCGTACGGCTGGCCTGCCAGGAAGTCACGGACGTCTGCCGTCCCGGCTCGGTGGTCGTGGAGGAATTCATGGACGCCAAGGAACGCGGATCCGTCCAGCACCTGGCCTCGCGCGTGAGCGGTCTGCTGCGGGAGGGCCAAGGCCCCCTGGGACGCGTTCAGGGTGCTGTTCCCCGCGGGTACGGTGACGGGCGCACCGAAGGGGGAGGCCCTGGCGGCGCTGTCCCGGTACGAGGAGGCGCCGCGAGGCTTGTACGGCGGCGCTGTGATCACGGCAGACACGGAAGGTGTCGTGGACGCGGCACTGGTCCTGCGGACGGTTTTCCACCACGATGGGCGAACGTGGCTCAGAGCGGGCCGCGGGAGTCATGGCAGGGTCGACTCCGAACAGGGGGTTCGAGGTAACTCGGGAGAAGCTCCGCAGCATCGCCCCCCACATCCGCCACCGGCGACAAGTCCGCCCGCCGCACGGGTGTGTCGGTCCCACGCCACACGCTGACCTGGAGTCCTAGACGACCACGACCCGGCGCCCGCGCGTGTGACCGGCGTGGCTGTCGATGTGCGCCGCCGTGGCCTCGGCGAGCGTGTACGACTTCTCGACCGGGATGTGGAGCTTTCCCCGCGAGATGAGGCCGGCGGCCTCAGCGAGCGCTTCCGGCATGCTCCCGGCCACGCCGGAGAATCGGACACCGAACTCCGGCGCGGCGAGATCGGCGATGGAGATCACCTTCTGCGGATCCCCGGTCAGCTCGACGAGCTCACGGATCACGCCCGAGCCGGCCAGATCGAGAGCCGCGTCGACGTGGCCGAGCTGCCGCACCCGCTCGACCCAGCCCTCGCCGTACGTCGTGGCGATGGCGCCCAGGCCCCGCAGATAGTCCTGGTTCGCGGCCCCAGCCGTGCCGATCACCGTGATGCCGCGGTCGCGGGCGATCTGCAGCACCGCCGATCCGACTCCGCCGGACGCACCGCTGACCAGCAGCGTCTGCCCGGACCGCACACCGACCTGGCGGATGACGCGCAGCGCGGTCTCCACCACGGAGGGGTACCCGGCCGCCTCTTCGAACGTCAACCCATCGGGCATACGGGCCCAGGCCGACAGCACGGCGAACTCGGCATAGGTGCTTGAGCCTTCGCCGAAGACGTGGTCGCCGACCTCGACCCCGTCGACGCCCTCGCCGACCTCGTCCACCACCCCGGCGGCATCCTGTCCGACCCCGGCGGGCAACTCGATGGGATGGACCTTCTGGAACTGGCCTTCACGGATCCTCCAGTCGACGGGGTTCACGCCCGCCGCCCGCACGGCGATGCGTACCTGGCCGGGGCCCGCGTGGGGCTCCTCGGCGTCTACGAGTTGCAGAACGTCCGGACCGCCGAACTCGGCGAAGCTCACCTTCTTCATGCGGCCGACCGTAGCACTAACGGTTAGTGTTTCGAAACAGTTCCGTCTTTGTGTCTGATAGCGTCAGGCCCATGAACGAGCCGTCCGGACGCCGTGAACGTAAGAAGGCCGCGACCCGCCAGAAGATCGCTGACGCCGCCCTGCGGCTCTTCCTGGAACGCGGGTACGACGCGGTGGGCATCCGAGACGTGGCCGCTGAGGCCGACGTGGCCGTCACCACGCTCTTCTCCCACTTCGCCTCGAAAGAGGCCCTGGTGTTCGAGCAGGACGAAGACTTCGAGCAACGCCTCACGCAGGCGGTCACCGGCCGGGCGCCGCACGAGCCGCTCATCCCTGCGCTGCGCCGCGAGATGCAGGCCCTGGTGCGACACTGCGCGGCGGACAGCGCCGCCCCGATCTGGCGCATGGTCGACGAATCACCTGCCCTGCGGGAGTACGAGGAGTCGATGAGGCTGCGCCACGCACAGTCGCTGGCCACGGCCATCGCCGCCGATCTCGACCTGTCGCACACCACAACGGCCTGCCGGACGATCGCGAGGTTCGTGATCGACGCCCATTCGCTGGCCCGTGAGGCGGCCGACCCCGAGGCCGCTGTGGACGAGATCTTCCGGATGATCGAGGCGGCCTGGGAGGTCACCTGCCGTTCTCAACGCGCGTGAGGAACAGTTCCTCCAGGTAGGACAGGGGCCAGTCGGGACGGTCTTGACGGTGCTGGGGCCGGGGTGGCCTGCGGGCAGCGGGCCGAGCCGCACATTCCGATCAATGCCTTGCTGTCGGGGCCGATGGCGGTGCCGATGGGGGCGGCGCCAACTCCGCCGCTCCAGGGGCGCAAGTCGTCACAGGAACGGGCCAACCCACATGATGCGGGCCTGCCGTCACTCGTATGGCGGATGGTTCGCCAGCGTCGCCCTTGTACCTGGTGAGGTTGCCGACAATCAACCTCATGACCTCTTCTGCGCCCTTGGGGCGACGCCACGTACTGCGTCAGGCAGCGGTTGCCGCCCTTGCCGGGGCAGGGCTGTTTGCGACGGCCGGGCCGGCGGCCCACGCAGCCTCGCGCCGGGCGGATGCGCTGCTGCCACCCATCGCACAGACCGTCAACCTCAGCCTGAACATCTTCGGGGCCTCTCTGGTCCTGCCACTGCCCAAGCCGCTTCCGCGGCTGAACTTCCTTGGCTCGCAGACCGTGAAGATCCTCATCGGCGGCACCGACTTCGTCCGTATGCAGATCCTGAGCCTGTCGCTGGAGGCAGACCATCCACTGCTGGGGAAGGTCACCTTGAGCGAGCCGGACATCGACACCTCACCGAGCAGCATCCTCAAGCTGGGCCCCGCCGGGCTCATCGAGACCTTGCTCATGTCACCGAAGATGACCATCGACCGGCTTGGTGACCTCGCCGGCCCTCTGACGTTCAGGATGACGACACCAGCGCAGGCAACCGGCACTCTCACGCACTTCCCGCCGCCGCCCCAGGGCACGAATCCCGACGGATCCCCCACCGGCGGCGCCTTCCTCCGCGCCGCGGGGCCGATGAACTTCACACTGGAGGGAGTTCTGCCTTCGGGCGGCACCCTCCCGGACCTGACCGCCGTCAAGCTGCAATGGGACGGTGTCAACGAGGGAGCCCTGGCCTGAGGCTGGCCCCACCGACGGGGGGATTGTCAGTGCCCGCCGTCACGACGTGCCTCAGGCCCGGCGTCGGTGACGGCGGGACTGCAAACCCGGAGCTGGTGGCAAGTACGCCGCCTTCGGTGCCGACTATCGCCCTCAGCGTGTGGCCATGCAGCAGGTCAAGCCGTCGTCGAGGTGTGCCCCTAAGAAGCGCCGAAGCCGTACCGGGTTGCTGCTGTGCCCGTTCCCCAGGCCCGCACAGCGGTAGCGTCGGTCGCATGATCGTATGGCTCAACGGCACCCACGGCGCAGGCAAGACGACGACCAGTGCGCTCGTGCAGCCACTGATCCCGGATTCACGGGTGTTCGACGCCGAGAAGGTCGGCGAGACACTCATGGACATCACGCCGGGGCTGCCCAGGACGGACAACTTCCAGCACTGGCCGCCGTGGCGGCAGCTCGTAGTCGAGACCGCCCGCCGCGTACTCGACTACACCGGCGGCACTCTGGTGATGCCCATGACCGTCCTGGTCGAGCAGTACTGGCGCGAGATCAGCGTGGGCCTCGCCCAACATGCCATTCCGATACGGCACTTCGTCCTCCACGCTGACCAGGACACCCTCCGCGGGCGCATCGCGGCCGACACCGTTGTTGGCCCCAACTCCCCGTTCCGTCTCAAATACCTTGAGCCGTACGCCGAGGCGGCCCGCACGTGGCTACACGACGAGGCCGAGGTAGTCGACACCACGCACCTCACGCCCGCCCAGGCCGCCGTGCGGATCGCAGAGGCCGTCAAGAGTTGAGGTCCAGTCGCCACGCGAAACAGCGGCGCGATGCGGTTCCACTTGGGATTCGGAGGTGAACACCACGACCTCGCCGGTGTCGACGGCGGTCGCGGTGCACCGGTAATGCGTCGGCCATGCCTGGCCGTCAAGGTCGGCGAGGTCGCCCTTCCGCCCGTCACTGCCCTCCTGGCAGCTAGCGCCAAGTGGGCGTTCACTGTCTAGGAATGTTCTGCGCCGCACCCGCTCCGGGAACAGGGTGTGCTCGTCTTGGCGGCCAGGTTGCGGATGACGGCCGAGACCCACGCTTCCGCCCAGGCGTGCCAAGCCTCCCGACGGTAAAATTCCGCTCATGGGAAGGCGATTGCTCCCATCCTTCGCGCCTGAACTGGTCCTTGGGACGAAAGGCGATTCCCAGGTCATCCTTCCGAGCCGCTCCTACCACTTCGGGCGCGACCCGATGGGGGAAGTTGTGTGCGCGGATCCCCGGGTCTCCTGGCACCATGCGGTGCTTCGTCCGGCCAGGGGCGGCTGGATACTGGCGGACGCAGGCAGTGCCAACGGAACGTACGCCGACGGCCGACGAGTGCGTCATGCTCAGGTCGGTCCGGGCAGCGTCATAAGGTTCGGGGACCCCGACGACGGTCCGTGGGTAACGCTCAGCAGCGTGCCGGGTGCCCCAGAGAGCCGGACCGCCCCGGCGGAGGTGCCGTCGGCGACGGGCGAGTTCCGCAGCCCGATCTTGATCCGGCCACTGCCGGTACGCACGATCAGGATCGGTCGTTCACCTGACAACGACCTCGTCGTCGACGATCTCCTGGTCTCACGCGACCACGCGGAACTCAGGGCACGGCCCGACGGCAGCTACGAGATCGTTGATCTGGGCAGCCACAACGGTACGTATCTCAATGGCCAGCCGGTCTTGCGGGCGGTGGTTCATCAGGGCGACATCATCGGCATCGGTCACGCGGACTTCCGCCTCGTCGGGAACGAGCTCCTGGAGTTCGTCGACATCGGTGAGGTCTCGCTGAGCGTCCAGGATCTGGAGGTGCGGGTCGACGACGGCCGCAAGACGCTCCTTGAGCGCCTGTCGTTTCCCGTCGGGGAAAAGTGCCTGCTCGCTGTCGTCGGTCCGAGCGGCTCAGGCAAGTCCACCCTTCTCAACGCGCTCACCGGCCTGCGCCCGGCGGACGGTGGCACGGTCCTGTACGACGGCCGCGATCTCTACCGGGACTACGCGGAGCTGCGCCAACGGATCGGCCTGGTGCCGCAGGAGGACATCCTGCACTCCCAGCTGTCCGTGCGCCGAGCTCTGAGCTACGCCGCCGAGCTGCGCTTCCCGGCAGACACCGACAAGACCGAGCGGCAGTCGCGGGTGGACGAGGTGATCAGCGACCTGGGCCTGGAGGCCCGAGCCGACCAGAGGATCCACAGCCTGTCGGGCGGCCAGCGCAAGAGGGTCAGTGTGGCCCTCGAACTGCTCACCAAGCCGTCACTCCTCTTCCTGGATGAGCCGACCTCGGGCCTAGACCCCGGTATGGACCGCTCGGTGATGAAGATGCTGCGCGGCCTCGCGGACGACGGACGCACCGTCATCGTCGTGACCCACAGCGTGCTCAACCTCGATGTGTGCGACCGTCTCCTCGTCCTCGCCCCCGGGGGCAGGCTCGCCTACTACGGGCCGCCGGACAAGACTTTGCCCACCCTCGGGTTCGACCACTGGCCCGAGGCGTTCGAAGCGTTCGAGCACGACAAGGAACGGGACTGGGCCGCCGAATACCGCGCTTCGCCCCTGCACGATGAGTACATCGTCGAGGCCATGGAACAGCCGCGCCCCAGGAGCTGCCCGGGGCATGCGACCGTCCAGCTGCCCAAGCCACAGAGCAGGACCGTCCAGCTCGGTACGCTGATTCGCCGCTATGCGGCCGTACTCGCGTCCGACCGGACCTTCTTGACGATCATGGTCGCGTTGCCGTTCGTCATGGGGGCGATGGCTCGTGCTCTCGCAGGGAGCCAGCTCAATCAGAACACGGCGCTCAACGCGCTCCTCATCCTGTGCGTCGGAGGGGTGCTCACCGGGGCGGCCAACGCCGTGCGGGAGCTGGCCAAGGAGCGGGCGATCTACCAGCGGGAGCGGGCAGTGGGGCTGTCTCGTGCTGCCTACCTGTTCTCCAAGATCGTGGTACTTGGCGCCATCACTGTGGGCCAGGCCGTGGTGCTCACTCTCGTCGGGCTTTCCGGAGTGGGTCTGGGGATCCATGGCCGGGGCGCGGTGTCTCTTCCGCCGCTCCTTGAGATCACCCTCGCCGTGGCGCTGCTCTCCTTCACTTCCATGATGCTGGGACTGCTCGTCTCCGCGCTGGTGCGGAAGGAGGAGGGCACCATGCCGCTGCTGGTCTTTGTCACCCTCGTCCAGGTTGTGTTCTGCGGCGCGCTGCTCAAGCTCAACGGAGTGCTCGGGCTGGAGCAGCTCTCCTGGCTGGTGGCGTCGCGCTGGGCGTTCGGTGCCGTCGCCGGGACGGTCGACCTGCATGCCATCGCGCCCTCGACCAACACCGCGGATCCGCTCTTCACGCACTCGCCGGGCGTTTGGGGGCTGAACATGGGCATGATGCTCGTGCTCTCGGTCATTGAGGGCATCCTCGTGTTGAGAATGCTGCGTCGGCACGAACCCGCCATCATGCGGAAGTAGTGGCACAGACTCGGCGCGGTTCTGGCGTGCGTCCCCATCCGCCCGACTCGGCTCGCCGCTTACCGTTGTCACCCTGTCATGCTTGGTGATGTTGGTTTTGAGTCGATGCCAGCGGACGCCGAGCCGGAGTCGATGGCGTACTGCAACGGCTGCGGTCCCCGGCTGCTGGCGGTGTCCGGCGGCACTCCATCACGCCGCTTCGTGGATGACCTGGACAGAGGCGAGCGTGGAGGAGCCACTCAGCAACCCCACAGGGAGCAGGCGAGCACTGGGCCTGCGGGAGCCCGCGGGCTATGAAGGGAGTCGACCGACGGGCCACCGCCACGCCGTTCAGCCAGCGGTGCCTTTGCCGCCGCTGATCATCGAGGGCGACGGTGCAGGCTTCTGGCTCCCCCCACGCAGTACGACGCGAGGGCCGTACTGTTTGGCCAGTTGGTCCGTGACGCGGCGCAGGTCGTCCAGGAACAGTTGGGCCAGCTCACCGCTGAACCCGTGCCGGACCACCACGCGCAGGACGGCCAGGTCCGCGCGGTTGCGCGGAAGGGTGTACGCGGGGACCTGCCAGCCTCGTTCGCGCAGGGTGCGGGAGACATCGAAGACGGTGAAGTTGCCGGCCTCCGGGGCCAGATGGAAAGCGAGCACCGGAAGTTGGGATCCGTCACTGAGCAGCCGGTAAGGGCCGATCGCGGCGATCTCCTCGGCCAGTGCCCGCGCGATGCTACGGCAGCGTCCTTGAATCCGGCGCAGCCCGCTGCGGCCGTAGCGCAGGAAGCTGTAGTACTGGGCCACCACCTGGGAGGCGGGACGTGAGAAGCTTAGCCCGAGGGTCGGCATATGGCCGCCGAGGTAGTTGACCTGGAAGATCAGCTCCTGCGGGACGGTCTCGGCGTCACGCCAGACCGCCCAGCCGATGCTGGGGTAGACCAGGCCGAACTTGTGGCCGGAGGCGTTGATGGACACCACGCGGTGCAACCGGAAGTCCCAGTCGAGGTCAGGATCCATGAAGGGGGCGACCATGGCCCCGGAGGCCCCGTCCACGTGGACGGGGATGTCGATGCCGGTCCGCTGCTGGAGGGCATCCAGCGCGGCGCAGATCCGGTCGACGGGTTCGTAGGAGCCGTCGAGGGTGGAACCCAGGACGGAGACGACACCGATGGTGTTCTGGTCGCAGTACTGGGCGAGGAGTTCCTGGGTGAGGTGGTAGCGGCCGTTCTCCAGCGGGACGAGTCGTGGCTCCACGTCGAAGTACCGGGCGAACTTCTTCCAGCAGACCTGGACGTTGGCGCCCATCACCAGGTTGGGGCGACCGGAATCGAGGCCACTTGCGCGGCGACGCTCCCGCCAGCGGTGTTTGAGTACCAGTCCGGCGAGCATCGCGGCCTCACTGGAGCCGGTGGTGGAGCAGCCGACACAGGCGTCCGGAAACGGCGCGTTCCACAACCGTGCGAGCATGCGCACGCACCGTTCCTCCATGGCCGCGGTCTGCGGGTACTCCTCGCGGTCGACGGCGTTCTTCGCCAACGACTCGTCCATCAGCGCCCGTGCCTGGGGCTCCATCCAACTGGTCGCGAAAGTGGCCAGGTTGAGCCGCGCGTTGCCGTCCAGCATCAGTTCGTCGTGGACCAACCGGTAGGCGGCCTCCGGCTCCATCTCCTCCTCAGGCAACTCCGTACGGGCAAGACGCAACGGCGCACCGGACGACACGTGATCATCACAGGTACAGCTTGGTGGGCAGGCAGCATGCTGCAATGCCACAACGGGCTCCTTCCAGGAAGTCGGAGGACCTCCCTCCGCAGGTACGGACATGGACGCTACGCCGTCGACCACACCGGTTCTTGACAGTTCTGTCCCGCTTTGCTGGCATATTGCCGAGACGAGAACGTGGCTTTCCGGCGATACGACAACTCGTGCGACATCCGCACGACAGGCCGCCGTAGGCGCCCGACCTCGGCAACTCGGCCACCATCCGTCGAATACGTGCCACCACGCTTACCCCCCACCGCCGAAGTAGAAGTCGCTGGGGCAGAAGGCTGGGCCGCGCCGGGGGGCCGTTCAGCGCGGGGGCTGTCGTTCGGCGTCGTCCACCGCTTGCCGGGCGGGACCGGGCAGGCGGCCGGTGCCCCAGGAGCCCGCCGCCTCCGGCCCGCCGCCGGCCTCCGAACCGGAGGTCGCCGGCAGGCCGGGCGAGATCATGGTGCCCTCCACCCCCGGGGCGCCGGTGCGGTCCGGCAGCTTCCGCATCCGGTACATGAGGGCCACGGCCGTCGCCGAGGAGAGGCCGAAACACGTGCAGCACACCCAGGGCAGCCAGGGCACGGCAAACCGTTTGGCGACGTCCATGGACCAGCCGACCATCGCGTTGCCGCCGGCCGCGGTCAGCCCGGCGAAGACGTAGAACAACCCGAAGTAGGTGCCGGCCAGGGACTCCCGTCCGAACCTGGGGATCATCTCCAGCACCGCGGGGTGGGCGACCATGGTGCCGCCGAACAGGAGCAGTGAGCCGATGCTCAAGATCACCATCCGTGGGACGATCTGCGCCAGGCCGGTGGGCGGTTGCCGATGGCAGATCAGCAGCGGTGGCAGGAAGGACAGTGCCATCACCACCAGGCCCGGGGCGACCCAGCGCGGGCCGCCGCCATGCCGTTCCAACGCCCTGGTGATGGGCAGTTGGAAGCAGTTGGCGACCGCGCCCAGGCCCAGCAGCACGCCGGCCGCGCCTTCCCAGCCGGAGGCGTTGCGGGCGCCTTCCGGTAGCAGCAGGCAGAGTTGGTTCTCCACGATGAACATGCCGGTGGTGGCGAAGGAGAACAGCAGGAACCTGCGGTTTCCGAAGACCTCCAGCCAGTCGCCGAGGACGCTGCCCCGGCTGGCGGCGACGGGCGGGCTGTTCGGCAGCACCATCGCCTGGCCCACGGTCAGCAGGGCGAAGACGCAGGCGCCGACCACCGCCCAGCCCCGGAAGTCGGTGCCGCACACCACGCTGCCAAGGACCAGTCCGATCAGTGAGCCGATGGTGGCGTAGACGTTGAGCAGGGCGAAGGCCTCCGCCTTGCGTACGCAGGGGGCCAGGGCGACATAGGCGCGGGTGGACGGATAGAACAGCCCGGCCGCCAGCCCGTTGAGCACCGAGGCAGCGCACACCACCGGCAGGGTGCTACCGAAGGCGAAGAGCGAGAAGCCCAGGGTGCGCAGGGCGCACCCGGCGATGATCACGGTGTGGGGCCCCAGCCGGTCGGTGGCCGAGCCGCCGAGCAGAAACAGCCCCTGCTGGCCCAGGTTGCGGATCCCCAGTACGAGACCGACAGAGGCGGCGGAGAGGCCGAGATCTCGCCGCAGATAAACCGCCAGAAGCGGCACCAGGATGTAGAACCCGATGTCGACCCCGAATTGGTTGATCAACAGCAACCGCAATGCGAGGGGGAACTCCCGAGTTGCACGAAAAGCTTTCATGCGCATCCCTGAATTCATGTCGATCGGGGGAAACGTCGCGCTTCGAGCAAGCGCGAAAGGCCCGGCAAAGGTGCGAAAAATGCACGAAGCGAGGGGAGCGTTACGGACTGACCTCGCATTTACCCTGATCACCCCATGATCAGGGAGCTGGACGGGTCGTCGTCCGGCTCATCGGTTCCCTCTTCCCGGGACAGGGGACAGCCAGCACTCAATGGCGTTGAGCGGGTGGCCGATCATATGCTTTTGCGGTGCATCCCCATCGACTCCCGACGGTGCTCGGAAGAATACGCAACAGACACGTTAGCAAAGCTAAGAGGTTTTCGATAGAGCGAGCTTCCTGGCAATTACATCCGGATCGCCGAGGCGGTACGGAATTTCACCGCTCTTTTCTTCGATCCGGGAACCCGCGTCCGGCGAACAGAGCTCCGAGGCCGCCATCGAAGGTACCGGCCTGGGTATGCCTGACCGGCTGCCCCGACTGATCAATGATCTGGCCTGGTATGTCCGCGTTTCCGTCTTACCTGACAGGGCGTCAGCAACTCGGCCGGTCTCGTTGGAGTGGTGTGCGTAGAGCGGGATCAGCCGCGCGAAGACCCGCGAGGCGATCAGGTGGAACATCCCGATGATCCTGTCATGGCTGACCGCGAGTGCGTCGTGCCAGGTCAGTCCGGCGAAGTCATCCTGAAGCCTGATCAGGATCGGCCGCGCGGCGTTACGGTGCCTGCTCGCCCGCCGCGGAACCACCTTGCGGCGCACCACTACCCGGCGGTGCGTCAGCGTCGCGGTGATCAGGGCTGCGGCCCCGGCTGATGGGCTGTCACCCATGAGTTCACGAAATTGACAGTTCATCGACAACATGGCGGTGCCTTCGCCGGGAATACTCCCCGACGGCACCGAAGCCGGGACGCGCGATGCCCGGCCCCGCCCCGAACCGGTTCGCGGCTCACACCACGGACCGGGGCCGCGGGTTTCAGCACCTCCCCTGTGGGCCGGCTACCGAACGCCGGCCGCTTCTCCTTGGAGTGTCAGTGTCCATGCGTTCGAGGTCGCGTCTTGCCGTGTTGTCCGCGGTCGCCCTGACGACCGCCGCCGCCACGTGCTTCGCCCTGTTCCCGCAGAGCCCGGCCGCCGCCCGCACCCAGCTGGCGTCGAGCACCGCCTCCGCTCCCTCGCACATCGTGGTCGTGATGGAGGAGAACCACTCCTACGACGACATCATCGGCGACACCAATGACGCCCCCTACATCAACTCCCTGGCGTCACAGGGCGCGTTGATGACCCAGTCGTTCGCCGTCACACACCCCAGCGAGCCGAACTACATGGCGCTGTTCGGCGGCAGTGACTTCGGGCTCACTTCCGACGCCTGTCCGACCAACGAGGGCGACACGCCCAACCTCGGCTCCGAACTGCTGGGCGCCGGCTACACGTTCAAGGGCTACTCGGAGGACCTGCCCAGAACCGGCTCGACCGTTTGCAGGAGCGGCAGTTACGCGCGCAAGCACTCGCCGTGGGTCAACTTCAGCAACGTACCGGGCGCCGACTCACTGCCGTTCAGCTCCTTCCCCACTGACTACAGCACACTGCCCACCGTGTCGTTCGTGATCCCGAACCTGGACGACGACATGCACGACGGAACCATCAACCAGGCGGACAGCTGGCTGCAGAGCAACATCTCCTCCTACGCGACCTGGGCGCAGCAGAACAACAGCCTGCTCGTCGTCACCTGGGACGAGGACGACTACACCGAGAGCAACCAGATCCCCACGATCATCGTCGGTGCCGGCGTGAAGCCCGGCCAGTACAGCGAGGCGATCAACCACTACAACGTGCTCGCCACTCTGGAGCGGTTCTACGGCCTGTCGCCGGTCGGCGAGAGCGCCAACGCCACGCCGATCACTGACATCTTCGGCTGACAGCCGTCCCTCGCATCCGTCCCCCGGACTCCCCGGGGGACGCCTCCTCCCGGCCCCGACGACCGAAGGGACCATCCCGCCGCCATGCCGGACCCTGTGCTGTCCGAACCCCGCAAATCACCCGCGCGTCAAGGACGTTGGCGTGGTGCCGGGCTGGCCGTCCTACTCTTGCTGGGGGCGGCCGCGCTGACCGGCTCCACGCAGGCGCCCGGCGAAGCCCTGCCCGGCGGATCGCTGCGGGTGGACGCCGCCGGTTGCGGCACGCCTCCCGCGCATCTGCCCGCCGGCCGGCTCTCCTTCGCCGTCACCAACGGCGACAAAGTCTTCGCCAGCATCTACGTGGTCTCGCCCGATGGCAGTCTGGCCTACGCGGAGATCCCCTGGCTCGGCCCGAACAAGACCTTGCCGCTGGCGACCACACTGACCGGCGGTGACTACGCCATCCGCTGCGTCTTCTCGAACGGGACGGTGAGAACCTCCCGCACGGTGCGGGTCTCCGGCACCGCCACCGGCGCGGTGGCCGGCTACCGTCCGCTGTCCGACCTGGAGATGACCGGACCGGTCAAGGCCTACCGCGCGTACGTCACTGCCGCGTTCCCCGGGCTGCTGGCGGCCACCCGTACCCTGGAAGCCGATCTCACCCGCGGCGACCTGGCCGCCGCCAAGACCGACTGGCTCACCGCGCACCTTGAGTATGAGCGCCTGGGTGCGGCCTACCACTCCTTCGGCGAGTACGACGACGCGATCAACGGGATGGCGAACGGTCTGCCGCAGGGCATGGACAGTCCGCAGTGGACCGGCTTCTTCGCCCTGGAGCACGGCCTCTGGCACGGTGCGCCCGTCAGCCGACTTCAACAGCTCGGCCGGCGGCTGGTAGCCGACATCGTCAACCTGCGGCAGGACTTCCCGAGCGAGGACACCGACCCGGGCGATCTGTCACTACGCGCGCACGAAATACTGGAGAACGCCCTGCAGTTCCAGTTGGGCGGCATCGCCGACTACGGCAGCGGCACCACGCTGGCCACCCTGAGCGCCAACATCCAAGGCACACAAGAGGATTTGAGCGTGCTGGCCCCGGTACTCAGCCCGCGCGACCCCGAGTTGCTCAGCCAGCTGAACCAGCAGTTGGCGGCATATTCGACTGAGGTGACGTCCCATCGGAGCGCCTCCGGCGTCTGGACGCCGGTGACCCGGCTCGACGCCTCCCAGCGTCGAAGGCTCGACGGCGACCTCGGCCACCTCCTGGAGGAACTGGCCGCCGTACCCAACCTGCTCACTCCAAGGAACCACGCATGACCTCCTCAGCCGGCCGGAAACGGAGTGACACAAGACAGGCAAGGCGCCTGCGTGCGGTCGATGGTGGACGGAGGTCCGAATGACGGTTGGACGCCTGTCCCCGACCCGCTCCGCACGAGTTCCGATTCCTTCTCCGGCCACAGCCGGGGGTCTCTTCGGAGGCAACAGATGAACGCCCCCCACACTCCCGCTCCCGGCGGCTGCCCGATGGCCGCAGGTCAGGCCGAACCGCTGCGCCGACGCTCCTTCCTGCGCGGCGCCACCTTGGGGGCCACCGTCGGCGCCGCGGTCGGCGCGGGGGCACTGGCCGGGGCGGTGACGGCGGCCGCCGAGCCCGGCCCGGGGCCGTCCGGTCGGCTGATCCCCTTCCACGGACCGCACCAGGCGGGCATCACCACCCCGCAGCAGGCCGCGGCGTCGTTCGTCGCCTTCACCGTCATCGGGCGCGACCGGGGCGGCCTGTTGGGGCTCTTCCAGACCCTGACCGACCGGATCCGCGCGCTGACCGCCGGTGGCCCGGTGCCCGCCACCGACCTCGCCTCCCCACCCAGTGACAGTGCCACACTCGGCCCGGTACTGCCCGCCGACGGCCTGACCGTCACGGTCGCCGTCGGCGCCTCGCTCTTCGACGGGCGTTACGGGTTGGCCACGCGCAAGCCCGCGAAGCTGGTGCCGATGCCGGTCTTTCCGGACGACGACCTGGTGGGTTCCAGGGAACTGCACGGTGACATCATGCTGCAGATCTGCGCTGATTCCCGGGACACCGTGATGCACGCACTGCGCGACATCACCAGGCACACCCGCGGTGCGATGCAGGCGAGTTGGAAGGTCGACGGATTCCACGCGGCACCGCGACCGAGCGGTACCCCACGCAACCAACTCGGCTTCAAGGACGGCATCGCCAACCCCGACGTCGGTGACGGCTCGGTAGCGGACGCGGTGCTGTGGACACACGGTGGCTCCTCCGGCGAACCCGCCTGGGTCGAGGGCGGCTCGTACCAGGTGGTGCGGATCATCCGGATGCTGGTCGAGTTCTGGGACCGGGTCTCGCTGCACGAGCAGGAGAACATGATCGGACGGCGGCGCGACAGCGGAGCGCCGCTGGACGGAACCCGGGAGTCCGACCCGCCCGACTACCACGCCGATCCCCTGGGGCTGCTGACCCCGATGAACGCCCACATCAGGCTCGCCAACCCGCGCACCCAGGCCACCGCGAACCAGCAGATCCTGCGCCGGGCCTACAACTACGAGCGCGGGCTCGACCTCGACGGCAACCTCGACGTCGGCCTGGTCTTCTGCTGCTACCAGCAGGACGTGGCCCGCCAGTTCCAGGCCGTCCAGCACCGCCTGGCCGGCGAGCCGCTGGTCGACTACATCTCCCCGACCGGTGGCGGCTACTTCTTCGCCCTGCCCGGCGTCACCGGACCTGACGACCACCTCGGCTCGGCCCTACTGGCCTGACGCCCCTGGACGCCGAGGGCGAGCGGCGTGAAGACGCAATCGCCCCGTTGGGCGTGAAGGGTGCAACCCTGGACGCACCGCTCGACCGGGGGCCCGCACTGCGGCCATCCGAAGTGGGCGACCTCGCTGCGGTACCGGCAGGCATGGGGGTGTGCCGGAGCGTCGGCAGTGGCTGGAGGGAATCGGTCAAGGCGGTGATGGTTTCGTTCCTGTTGGTGAAGTGGTGTGGCGGAAGACGAGCCGCCCGAGGCGGGAGGCGGCTCGGGCGGCTTGAGTTGGGGATCGGGGTCAGGATGTGGCGAGCAGGGCGGCGGTGAACGCCCGGATCGCGTCGGTCGGTACGGAGGGCGTGAAGCGGGCGCGCCAGGTCGGATCGGCCTCGCGAGCCTTGACCCCGAGCTGATCCGTCCGCAGGGGTACACCGCACCTGGCCGCCGGGTGCCCTTGGCTCAAGCGCTGGGCCGGGTCAGCAGTGCAGGCAACCGAACGCCCGCACCCTGCGGAGTGGTGCGCACGCGGCTGGTGGCTCAGCCGCGTCCCGCGCCTTCCGGGAGTGGCCTACTTGAACCAGTAGCGAACGCCCCGGTGGTGTGAGCAGGTGCCAGAGAAGTGGGCGGAGTAGCTGAACGTGCCGTCCTTGCACTGGGCGGTGGCTCCACGCGGATGCCTGACCCAGGGGGGCAGGTGCCCGTCGTGTGGTGTGCGCAGTGGGCGGTCGGGCGGGCCGTTGCCGCCTGTGCTTCGCCCACTGGGACAAGGAGGGCCGCGGCGACCATGACGGCCGCTGCGGCCCTCCGGAACTTCCACGTGCCAGGAGCGGCGCCAGTGGATATGGCACCGCGGTGCGGGGCTAGGGCGGACGATGTGGTGGTGCGGCTCATGGCCATCCCCCTTTGAACGGTCTGACGAATCACCAATCCTCGTGGCGTCAACAGGCCGGGGATGGCGAATACTTCAGCTGTGATGGTTCGGTGATGGCGCCGCGACCGTGCTGTGTTCCTGCGGCGGTGGAGCGCGGCGTCTCGCGCTCGGGCACCCTGTCGGCGCCGGGACCCGGTGTGGGAAATCGACTCGCCCCCCAGCGAAGCTGGCTGTACATGCTTGTGTTGCCCGCCGCCACCGCACCGTCCTTGAACCGCCTCCGCCGGAGCGGGGTTAGTGGCTGCATGTGACGCGCACGCGGGCCCAGGAGTTGTTGGAGTACCCCCGGGGGTTCCAGACGGTCGCCAGTGATTCGGGCTGCACGGCCGCGGTGGAGTCCCAGGCCCGGGCGAGCAGTTCCGTCGCCCCTGCAGGCAGGGCGAGCGTGATGCGCCAGTGCTGCCACGTCCACGGATTCTCCGGGGCGTCCAGATCCGCGTGCACCCAGCTGCTCCCACCGTCGGGGGATACGTCGACGCGTGCCACGGTCCGGTCGTCCCCAGCGAAGGCGAATCCGGTGATCTCAGTTGCCCCGGGATGCAGCCGTGCGCCCTCGCCGGGCCGCACGATGGTGCAGTGGATCGCTATCGGGCCGAGGGTGATGCCGTCGGTCGCCTCGGTCTGCTCAGGTTCGGCTTCGGCTGGCAGGACGCTGTATTCGGTCTGGAAGTAGTTCTCGGACGGTACGGTCTGCACGGTGATGCGCTGGACCCATTTGACGCTGCGGGCCCCGATCCAGCCAGGGACGACCACGCGCAGTGGTGCGCCGTGCGCGGCAGGCAGCGCCTGGTCGTTCATCGCCCAGGCTAGGAGCACCTCGCTGGAGGTCGCCTTCGCCGCCGGTATGGAGCCGCCGAAAGGCTGCGGCGGCTCGGCGCCCTGGGACACGTCGGTGCCGATGAAGGCTACGTGGGCGGCTTCCGCCTGCAGTCCGGCCTCAGCCAGCACGTCCGCCAGGCTCGCGCCGCTCCAGCGTGCCGTGGAGACGGCCCCCGGCCCCCACGGGACCTGGCCTGGTATGTCGCGGAACCGCATGAGCTCAGCACGGCGATTGCCCGCGCACTGCAGTGTCGCCACCACCGTTCGCTCGCGGAAGCGGCCCTGCAAGTCCTCCATCGAAAGCTCCAGTGGGCGATCGACCAGGCCGTCCACCCGCAGCCGCCAAAGCGCCGCGTCAATGTGAGGGATCGGCCCGTGATTGCGGCCGTAGAAGGTGTCGAGGGGCGTGACCTGGTGCATGAGCGCCTCACCAGGTGGTTCAGCGTTGTACGGCTCGCTCTGGTGAACGATCATGTCGTCCCGCTTGCCCCATAGGCCCATATAGCCACTATGGGCGAAAATTTCTTCGACGGCAGCATCGCTGCGACGAGCAGGGATCGGCTCGTCCGGAACCCGCTACTGCCCCACCCCCGCGGCGGCCGACCGCTGCTGCCTGGCACCGCCTCGCCAGCTACCACCGGCCACCATGTCGCTGCGCCCAGCCGCGCAGGGCGTCTCGAGTCCGCTTTGCGCTTGAAGTTCGTGAGGACCCGAGGCGCTCAAGGTGCAAGGACGTCGAATCCGGATGCCGCCACGCAACGTTCCACAGGGAGTGTCAGGAGGCGCCTGACGTGGTCTGTGGCGGTTGAGAAGTGGGCGTGGGGGCTTGGGCCGGTGGTTGCGGGCGGTCGGCGCGGGGCGAGTGTTGTGCGGTGCCGGTTGGCGTGTCCGCGGTTCCGGGGAGAGCTTGGGCGTAGCCGACGCCCAGTGTGAACGTCCCAGCCAGAGCGGCGGTGGCGGTCCAGCGGGTGGCGGTGCTCACCCGCCGTAGTCCGCGCTCGCGTCGTTGTACGGAGGCTGGGTCGGTGTGCGGCGTGGAGCTTGGCATGGCTGTCCCTCTTTCGTGTGAAAGCGATGACCTTTGGCGTGACGCGCTCCGGTTCGCTTGTCGCTGGGGGCCGTGTCTTTAGGATGCGCGGTGGCTCGTTGCCATCGCGTTCGGGAAATCTTCAGATGCGACAAAGGTGCTCGGGCGGTCCGCGTCCGCCGGGGTGCTCGCCGACCGGTGGTCAGGAGCGGCGTGGTGGCGGCCTAGGCTGAGTGCCATGGCGCAAGGCATCGGTTCCGGGTCGGGCACTGAGGTGCTCAAGGTGCTGGTCGTTGAGGACGACCCGGGCATCGCGGGGTCGTTGGTTCGGGGCCTAAATCGGGCGGGTTACGACGCGCGCAGCGTGGACACCGGTCGGGCGGCGCTGGTGTGCGACCCGGTGCCGGACGTGGTGCTGCTCGATCTGGGACTGCCAGATGTGGACGGTTTCGAGATCTGCCGTCTGCTGCGTCGCCGGTCCGACGTGGTGATCATCGTGGTGACCGCACGGGGTGAGGAGGGTGACCGGGTGGCCGCGCTCGACGAGGGGGCGGACGACTACCTGGTCAAGCCTTTCGGCCTGGCCGAGCTGCTCGCGCGGATCCGGGCGGTGCTCAGGCGCACCCGCCCGTCCGCACCCGAGGTTCTGGCCCACGGTCCGCTGGTTGTCGATCCGCGTACCCGCAAGGTCACGGTCAACGGGCAGGAGGTCAGCCTGACGCCCAAGGAGTTCGACATCCTGCACTGTCTGGCTGCCGACCCGGGCAGGGTGGTGACCCGGCAGGAGATCCTGGAGCGGGCCTGGGACGCCCACTGGTACGGCCCGACGAAGGTGCTGGATGTGCACATGGCGGCGCTGCGCCGCAAGTTGGGTGTGCAGGGGCTGGTAGAGACGGTCTACGGGCGCGGTTTCCGCCTTGCTGACGTTGGCCGGTCGACATGACCCGTCGCATCGCACTGTCCGTACTCGCGCTGATCACCGTGCTCCTGGTGCTGGCAGTGGTGCCGTTGGGCCTGTTGATGACAGAACGCGAACAGACTTCGTTCCGGGAGCAGTCGGCGGCGATGGCCCGGTCGATCGCCTCCGCCGCCGAGGAGCACCTGTCCGACCACAAGTCCGAGGCACCCGCGCGGCACCTGCTGGAAGAGGCCCGGCGCAGAGGGGACTGCGCCACCGTCTACGACTCCTTCGGCACAGCGATTCTGTCCACTCCGTGCACCACCGTCGCCGGGGGCGATGCCTCCCAACTGGTGAACTCGGCGCTGGCGCATCCACAGACGCGAACGATCGAGGACGGCCAGCGGCTGACCACCGTGGTGCCCATCGGTGACGACTCCGACGCCACGGGGGTGGCCGTCCTCAGTCGCTCCACCGATGCGCTGAACGACCACATCATGGTGCTGTGGGGCTGGTCCGCTCTGATCGGCGTCGGTGGTCTGGGTGCCGCAGTGGCGGTGTCGGTATGGCTGGCTCGGTGGGTGAGCCGTCCGTTGCGGGTGGTCGACGTGGCGGCCCGACGGCTTGGGGAGGGGGCGCTCGACGCGCGGGTTCCGGACGCGGGCGGGCCGCCGGAGGTGCGGCGGCTGGCGGCCACGTTCAACACCATGGCCGGTCGCACCGAAGCCCTGGTGCACGGTCACCGCGCTGTCGTCGCCGACGTGTCGCATCAGCTGCGTACCCCGCTCACCGCGCTGCGGTTGCGCCTCGACCTGCTCACCGCCGACGCGGATGACGAGATGGGAGCCGAACTGTCCAGCGCACAGGAGGAGATCGCCCGGCTGTCCCGGCTGGTGGACGGACTCCTCGCGGTGGCCCGGGCAGAGCACTCCATTCCGCAGCCGGTGGCCGTCCGGGTTGACGAAGTCGTGGCGGAGCGGGTGGCCGCCTGGGAACCGGTGGCCGACGAACGCCGCATTGAACTGATCGCCGACTGCCGACCGGGGCTCAGCGCCTTCGCCGGGGTGGGTGACTTGGAGCAGGTACTCGACAACCTCATCGCCAACGCGCTCGGCGCGGTCCCCGAAGGCAGTGAGGTACGAATCAATGGCACGACGCACGGCGACACGGTCCGGCTGGCCGTGGTCGACAACGGTCCCGGCATGAGCGCGACGGCCCGGGCGACCGCCTTCCGCCGCTTCGGCAACCCGGAAGGGCGCGGCACCGGCCTCGGCCTGGCCATCGTGCACCGGCTGGTCACCGCCAACGGCGGCACCGCCGAGCTGGCTGAGACGCCCGGCGGCGGCCTGACGGTGCTGCTGACCCTGCCAGCGGCCAGCCGCGGGCGCGATCGCGGCACGGACAGCGGCGGCACCCGCCCCGGCGAGCGCTGAGTCACCCCACTGCACGCCTCCGCACCCCTGCCTACCAGGGGATCCGCCGATCTTTGCCGGTTCTGAAGACTTCCTGAACCAGAACCCGACGCCTTTCTCCGCAATCTGGTGCATGGGCATCCACCTGGGATGCCCGCATCGTGACCGACACGTGCGGCACATGCCCCCAGTCAAGGGGCGAGGAGGAAACCATGTCCCACCCCGATCGCTTCCCGGACTCCGATCACGCCGCGGGCGCCGCCGTACGCCGACGAGACCGGGGCCTGCGGCGCGTCGGGACCACCACGCGCTGGGTGGCCGCTGCCGCCGCCGCGGGCTCCGTCGCCCTCGGCACCGGATACGCCCAAGCCCTCCCAGGGAAGTCCCCCGCACCTCCGGGCACCCCATCGCCCGGCGCGTCCACCCCCGCCGCCCAGCCACCCTCCGTGCCGGCCGCATCGCATTCGGCGCCACCCCCAAACCCGACCCGGACCTCCCACTGGCCTTCGGCGCCGACCCCTCACGCAACCGTCGCCCGGCCACACACCAACCCAGCCGAGCCGCCAGCGGCGAACCCGCCCACCCCGGCACCGCCCCCCGCGCCGACGCCGCACCCGTCGCACACCACTTCGGGGGCGTCATGACCGTCACCACGAGCGAACCAGTGAAGGTCTGCTTCCCGGCGCTGGGCACGACCGCGACATTGCTCGTCACGGATCCGAACGCGCTGGCAGCGGCCCGCGCCGTCCTCGACGAGGAACTGGCCGCCGTCGCCGCCGCGTGTAGTCGTTTCCGGCCCGACTCGGAGCTTTCCCGGGCCAACGCGGTCGCGGGATCCACTGTGCGAATTGGCGCCGTGTTCGCCGAAGCCCTCGAAGTGGCGCTGCGGGCAGCCGAGTTCACCGACGGTGCCGTCGATCCCACCGTGGGGGCCTCGGTGGTCGCGCTTGGCTACGACCGTACGTTCACTGCGCTGCGGCCACAGGACGTCGGCTCGGTGCGGCCCGTGCGGCCCGCCGCCGACTGGCGCGCTGTCCAGTGGGATGGCGAATCGCGGCTGCTGCGGGTGCCGCAGGGCACGGCCCTGGATCTGGGTGCGACGGCCAAGGCGTGGGTGGCCGACCGGGCGGCGCGGCGGGCGGCCGCGACGCTGGGCTGCGGTGTGCTGGTCAACCTCGGCGGGGACGTGGCCACAGGCGGTCAGGCGCCGCCGGGAGGTTGGCGGATCGCGATCGCCGACGATCACGCCGAGCCCGCCCCGGCGGGCCCGACGGTCAGCATCACCGGCGGTGGACTGGCCACTTCCGGTACCACAGCGCGCACCTGGCGCCGTGGCGGGCGGGTACTCCATCACATCGTCGACCCGGCGACCGGCGACCTGCCGACCGCGGTGTGGCGGACGGTGAGCGTCGCCGCCGGCACCTGTACCGACGCCAACACCGCCAGCACCGCGGCGATTGTCCTCGGCGAGCGCGCGGTCAGTTGGCTGCGCGGGACGGGGCTGCCCGCCCGGCTGGTGACCGTGGACGGCACCGTCGTCCACCTCGGCGGTTGGTCCGACGACGGTACGGGAGGTGACCGATGACCGGAATCGTCCAGCTCGCCGCGAGCGGCCCCAGCCCGCTGTGGTACGCCACCCGCGCCGGCGGCACCGTCGCCCTGCTGTTGCTCACCGCGACCGTCGCGCTCGGCATCGCCGTCGGCGGGCGATACGAGCCCAGGCGGGGAGCCCGGTTCGAGATCGGCGCGCTGCACCGCAATCTGTCGGTGCTGACCCTGGTCTTCCTGGCACTGCACATCGTGACCGCGATCGCCGACACCTTCGTCAACCTCGGTTGGTTGGTGGCGGTGGTGCCGTTCGCCGCCTCCTACCGGACGTTCTGGCTTGGTCTGGGGACCGTGGCGTTCGACCTGATGCTCGCCGTCGCGGCCACCAGCGCCGTGCGGCTGCGCCTGGGGCAGCGGCGGTGGAAGGCGGTGCACTGGCTGGGCTACGCCGCCTGGCCGGTGGCGCTCTTCCACGCCGCCGGGACGGGCACCGACACACGGCTGTCCGTGCAACTGGCCCTGTACGCCGGGTGCGTGGCGGTTGTCGTCGCCGCCGTGTGGTGGCGGCTGTACCGGGCCGGTCCTGGCCGTCTCGCCGCCCGCCTGTGGGCTGGCGTCGCCGCCGCGGTGGTTCCCGTGGTGCTGGCCATGTTCCTGAACTGGGGTCCCACACAGTCCGGTTGGGCGCAACGCGCCGACGGTACGGGTAGCGCGTCTGCGACATCGGCGGCTTCGACCTTCGACAACGGAAGGAGCGTCGCATGACCAGCTCCCCAACCACTCCGGCTTCTCACGTACTTGAACAACCGACCGGTCCTTACGGCACCCGGCTGTTGCAGGGCTGGTTCACCACCGGTGGCGCCGCGGACCTGGACGAGCACCTGAACCGGTACGGCCCCCCGCCGCTGTCGCGCGCTACGGGGCGCGGCTCAGTCGCCCCCGTGATCCGCGCGGTGGAGGACGCGGGGCTCACCGGCCGCGGCGGCGCCGCGTTCCCCACCGGCCGCAAGTTGCGCACCGTCGCCGAAGGCCGCGGCCCCGCCGTGGTCATCGCCAACGGCATGGAGAGTGAACCGGCCAGCCACAAGGACGAGACGCTGCTGGATCTCGCCCCGCACCTGGTGCTCGACGGCGCGGCGCTGGCCGCCGTCGCGGTCGGTGCCGAAGCCGTGCACCTGTGCCTGCCCCGCACCCGCCATCACCAGATACGCGCTCTCGGCGAGGCGGTCGAGCACCGCCGCCAACGCCGGCTCGATCCGGTGCCGGTGCACGTCCACGGTCTGCCGCACTACTACGTCTCGAGTGAGGAGACCTCGCTGGTGCGCTGGCTGAACGGCGGTGACGCCCGTCCGTCGGCCACCCCGCCGCGCCCCTTCGAGAAGGGCGTGGACCGGCGTCCCACCCTGGTGGACAACGTCGAAACGCTCGCCCACCTCGCCCTGATCGCCCGCTACGGCCCTGCATGGTTCCGCGGCGCCGGTCGCCCCGACGCACCGGGCACCACCCTGGTGACGCTCTCCGGCGCCGTCCGCACACCTGGCGTGTACGAGGTGCCTATGGGCCTGCCGCTGGGCGAGATGCTGGGTACCGCGGGTGGCTCGTCCCAGCCGCTCGGCGCGGTGCTGCTCGGCGGCTTCTTCGGCAGCTGGCTGCCGACGGACCAGGTGATGTCCGTGCCGTTCACCAAGAACGACCTGGCCGCGCTCGGCGCGGGCCCGGGAGCGGGCGTGCTCGTCGTCCTGCCCCGAAGCGCCTGTGGACTGGCGGAAACCGCACGGGTGTTGGCCTACCTCGCCGCGAACAGCGCCCGGCAGTGCGGCCCGTGCCGGTTCGGACTCCCCGCGGTCGCCGAGGACTTCGCGGCGCTGGCACGGGGCCAGGCCGACGCGGACCTGTCGCATCGCCTGGAGCGCCGGGTCGGCCTGCTTGCCGGGCGCGGCGCCTGCCGCCACCCGGACGGTGCGTCACGGCTGGCCGCCACCGCGCTGCGCGCCTTCGCCGACGACGTGCGCCACCACCTGTTGTCAGGACCGTGTGCGGCGGCTGGAGGCGAGCCCGTGCTCCCCGTGCCCGACGCGTCGGTGCCTCAAGACCACGAATGGCGGTGATCGGTGTGTCTGGCCACTCCCTGCGGATCGACCGCATCGAGTGTGGGGGCCACGGGGTGTGCGCTGAACTGCTCCCGGAGCTCATCGAACTCGACGAGTGGGGCTACCCCATCCTGCGCGACACGCATGTCACGGCCGAGCTCCTCGGCCATGCCCGACGCGCCGTCGCCGCCTGCCCCGTCCTCGCCATGCGACTGGACCGCGTGGTCCGGCAGAAGTCCGGCCGGACGTGAACCATTTCTTAACCATCGCTCCGGCACACTGCTGCGCACCCATGGCGGAACCCATGCGATCTGACGCTTCGACGCCTCGGAGCCGGACCACTGGAAGGACGGTCGAGTGACCTCGATCAGCAGCACGGCAACAGTCGATAGGCAGCCCCAACCACCAACGACACGGCATGGCGGTCCCGAAGGGAACGCGCGACTGACCGCAGCCGTCGGTGCGGTACTGCTGATCCTGTTCGCCGTCCAGGGCGTCACGATCCTCTCCCTGCACCAACTCCTCACCGTCCACTTCTTCGTCGGCCTGCTGCTGATAGGCCCGGTGGGACTGAAACTCGCGGCCACCGGCTACCGGTTCTTCCGCTACTACACCGGCTCCCCGGCCTACCGGCGCCAAGGCCCTCCCGCGCCGCTGCTGCGCGTGCTCGGCCCGCTGGTCGTCGCCACCACCGTCGCCGTCCTGACGACGGGTGTCCTGATGGCCCTGCTCGGCAGGCACGCCGGCCCCGTGCCCTTGCTCCTGCTCCACAAGGCCAGCTTCTTCTGCTGGCTGGCAGTGACCGGCCTCCACGTACTGGCCCACATCTGGCGGTTGCCCCGCCTCATCGGCGCCGACCTGCGCAACCGCCCCGCGCAGCACGGGGCTTCGGCTCCCGGACGGGGCCGCCGCTGGTCTCTTCTGGCTCTCGCCCTCGGCGCCGGGCTGGCCATCGCACTCGCCGGAACGCACCTGGCGTCGGGGTGGCGACGTTAGTGTCAGCCGACGCGCACCCGTGTTGTCGGCACCGCGGTCAACGAGACAGAAACCGGCCAACCGGGCCCTTGCCGCAGTACGGGCGCCTGCGCGCGGCTCGTGTCAGACAAGGAACTCGGCGAGCGGGAATGAGCGATGGCGACGTGGTGGAACCAGGTAGTTCTGCCGGTGGGTCGTATGCAGGACCGAGTTGATGCCAGCGTGGGGGCTGCGCGGTGCGATGGGTAGTGTCCTATCGGGATAGTAGCCGTCCATCGAGAGCCGAACGCGGTTGAAGATAGCAATCGTCGGCTGGAACTGAATGAAGTGCAACCCGGCCGCTGGCTTCTTGCTGTAGTGATCTGCCGTCGGATCAGATGTGTAGTGGAATGGGTTGTCCAGCGTGTCGAAATCGCCGCGCACGGGGATGGTCGTCCCAGTTGGGTAGGCCTTCCCGTAGTTGCTGGTTGTCGGCGATGTGGTGCTGTCCACCTCCGACATGCTCCCACTGTGGCCGTAGGCGTGGTACTTACGGACCCCTTGCGCCACTTGGGCCTCACTTTGGCCTGGCGGCTGGAGGGCGTACGTACCCGGTGCGGGCGCGGGTGAGAGACCGGGTTGGAGCATCGCCTGGACGCGATCCGCGTACTTGGGGTAGTTCTGTTCGTACCAGGTCACCAGATCTTGGAACAGGTGCGAGAGACCCATGGTGGTCCCCTGTTTGAAGTAACCGTGGGGCCACTGATCGGTGAGGCCGGGCAGGGTCTCCAGACTGCCGATGTTGCCAGGTCCCATGTTCGAATCCAGGGTGGTGGCGAAGCCGAGGAAGCCCTGCGCCTGTCGAGGAATCCACTGCGCACCGGGGATATTAGCTGCCAGCGCCAGCTTGCTCGGCAGGCCCTGTTGCCCGTAGAAACCGCCCCCGGAGAAGCCCTGGCGGATGCTCGTCACCTTGAACAGGCTGCCCCCCTGGTTGCTTCCAGACCCGAAGAGGGCGTTTTGGGCTGCCTTGATGTTGGCGATCGAGTCACTGCGGAGTAGCACGGCCATGTCGTTCTGCTCCAAGCGGACCGCACCGAAGCCAGGCGGGGGCTGGTCACTGGGAAACGTCCTGGCCTCCTGCAGTGCATATACGGTATGGCCCTCCGTCTTGGAGGTCTGCAAATCGACCGGCAGATACGCTGGGTAACGTGTTCCCGCCTTGAAGAAGTCCGAGGTTTTGCCCAGGGCCGGGATGTAGTGGTGGAAGTAGGGAAGTCCCCAGGCTACCGTGGTAGCCACTCCTGTGGGAGTGGGCGGAAATTGGCGTTCCAGATCCAGGAGGGCAGCCTCGAAATGGTGCTGCGCCTCCTGCAACGCTTTAGCATTCGCTGGCACATTCAGCCTTGCGGTAATGATGTGATCATGCAGGGCCGGCACTCGGACCGCAATCGATCCTTTGCTGCTCTTCACGCCTGTGCCATCCACCATGACCACCTGCTCGTTCTGCAGGATGTATTGTTCCTGGATGGGTGGGCTGTCGGCGGCAGCGGGCCGGTTCGGTGGTTTTGCCATGGTGTCGATCATCTTGTAGATGCCGGCGGATGCCAGAGCGGCACCGAGAGCGCCCCCCGTCCCCTGAAGAAGGCGTCGCCTACTCAAGCTTCCGAGGGCTCGTGCTGCACGCACATTTTCGTTGTTATCTGTCATGAAACTTATTCTCCGTTGTGGAGTGCATCGCCGCCGTCACCTGGCATCGATGGTCTGCCCTAGCGAATGACCGTGATTGACTAGCCGATGATGGCGGGTGTGCTGGCTAATTGCCATGGTCATCATCTTCACTGCCGCGAGATAACCACACGCGGCCCGGGTCGTTGAAGCCAACACGCGGCCTGAGTCATTGAGTAGTGTGCATCGCGAAAAATGCACGTCAGATGGTCAGATGTGCGTAGGCGTCGGAAAGCTCGGCCAGGACCGGGCGGTAGTCCAGCGACAAGATCACCGGTCAGCGGGCGACTTCCAGGTTTGTCAGCACCAGCAGGGCCCGCACCAGCGCGGTCGCCCACCTTGGATCCGCGCGGACCTTGCCCAGGACGCGCCAGTTCCTCAAGTGCGCGGAGCCGTGCTCTACCGGGGCGCGGAGGCCGGCCGCGCGGAGATGGGCGGTGAGTTCGTCGTGACGGCAGGCAACTCTCGGCGAATATCGCGACGAGGGGGCGGCCGTCGATCCGCGGCTATGGTGCGGGGCGTCGTCCTGGATACTGGGCGGTATGCGCATCGACTTCGACCCCGCCGAGCTGGACCGGAACACCTTCTACCGGCTGCTGACCGCCACTGTCGTGCCCAGGCCGATCGCCTGGGTGTCGACCATGTCGGCGGACGGAACGGCCAACCTCGCCCCGCACTCGTTCTACACGATCGCCAGTGTGCAGCCGCCCATCGTGCAGTTCACGTCGGTGGGGCGGAAGGACTCGCTGCGCAACGTCGAGGAGACGGGGGAGTTCGTGGTGAACTTCGCCCCGGAGCAGATGTTCGAGCAGATCAACGCGACCGCGACGGATTTTCCTCGTGGGGTCAGTGAGTTTGATGAGGTCGGTGTGGCACGTGAGCCCAGTGTGCGGGTGAAGCCGCCGCGGGTCGCCGCGTCTCCGGTGGCGCTGGAGTGCGAGCTGCACAGCACGCTGCGGTTCGGTGACTCCACCGTGGTGTTCGGACGCGTGGTGCACGCCGCGGTGTCGGAGGCGGTGCTCAGCGACAGGCACCCCGAGGTGCGGGAGATGCGGCCGCTCAGCCGGCTCGGCAAGGACGAGTGGGGGACGCTCGGCGACGTCCTGGAGATCTCGCGGATCCGCTACGCGGACTGGCCGGGCCGTATCGACGGCTGAGTAAGGGGGTCGCCGGACCGGCGACAATGGTGTGATGGACGAGGACGAGCGGGCACCGGTGTACCGGCAGGTGGACTTCGGCGCCGCCCGGCTGCTGCCGGATGTGGACCGGCCACGGGCGTGGCTGCTCACGGTGGACGGCGCACCGCAGTCGTATGTCGACCTGGACGACCCGGAGTACCTGGAGTTCGAGTACGTCCGGCGGCTCGGTCACGCGCTGGACGCCGCCGCGGCGCCGGGGCGTGCGCTGGATGTGGTGCATCTGGGCGGCGGCGCGTTGACGCTGCCGCGGTACGTGGCCGCGACCCGGCCGGGCTCCCGGCAACAGGTCGTGGAGGCCGACCACCGCCTCGTCCAACTCGTCGCGGACGTGCTGCCGTTGGCGGCGGATTCCGGTATCGAGGTGCACACCCGCGACGCCCGCGGCTGGCTGGAGCAGGCTCCGAGCGGGTCGGTGGACGTGCTGGTGGCCGATGTGTTCGGCGGCTCGCGGGTGCCGGCGCACCTGACGTCGGTGGAGTACGTACGCGCCGCGGCCCGGGTGCTGCGGCCGGACGGACTGTATCTGGCCAACCTCGCCGACGGGGCGCCGTTCGACTTCCTGCGGTCGCAGATCGCCACCGCGGCGGCGGTCTTCCCGCAGACATGCCTGGTGGCCGAACCCTCGGTGCTGCGTGGGCGGCGGTTCGGCAACGCCGTACTGGTGGCGGGCGCGCGGGATCTGCCGATCCCGTACCTCGCACGGCGGGTGGCCGCCGACGTCTTCCCCGCCAGGGTCGAACACGGTGCCGCGCTAAGGGAGTTGGCGGGCGACGCGCGTCCGGTGGGAGACACCGACGCGGTGCCCTCGCCGCGTCCACCGGACGGCGCCTTCAGCCTGGGGTGAGCCTCCGGCTCACGGGATCTGCCGGATGCTGCCTTCGATCGTCTTGATGGTCTGCGAAGGGACCTCTGAGGGCACACCGGTGCTGGTGTACAGCACGAACACCGTGAGCTGACTGTTGTGGCCGACCCAGGCGATGGCGTAGGCAGCGCCGTCGGTGGCGCACTGGTTGGTCTTGGGGACGTTGGTCTCCGTGGCGGAGGCCAGGTAGCCGTTGATGCCGTGCGAGTTGGAGAACGGTGTGGCAGAAGTGGACTTCAGGGTGCCCTTCTGCTTGCTCTTCATGTCGTTGAAGCCGTAGTACGCCCAGGCCTGGGCCTGGTTCTCGGCCGCGTCCTGCACGCTCTTGGCGCCCTCGGCTCCCTTGGTGCCCGCGGCGGCCGCGTTGGTGTTGCCGCCGCAGTAGTTCTCCTTGTAGATGGCGGGGGCGCCCATGCCGACCGCCGGATTGCCCTTCTCGTCCTCGAAGCCGATGAGCACGTCCTGCTGCTTCACCGTCCAGCCCTGCGGCACGTCGAAGGCGACCTTGCGGTCGGCGCGCACCACGGCCTGCCAACCCGGTACCACCGGCTGGACGTTGGAGCCGTCGCCGCGCGGTCCCGCCTCCGGCGGCGCGCTGGGCGCCGCGTTCGAGGGCGCTGCGCTGACTGCGGCGGACGGCGTGGGCGAGGCCGCGTTCGTCGTCGTATCGCCTCCGCCGTCGCGCAGCCCCATGGCGACGCCCACGCCCGCGGCGATCAGCACGACCGCGGCGGCGACCGCTATGCCGATCGTGGTGCGCCGCCGGTTGGGCGGCTGCGGCGGAAGGGTTGGCGGCCCGGGCTGCTGCCACTGCGGCGGCACCTGCCCGAAGCCGGGCGGCTGTTGCTCGTACCCGAACGCCTGCGGCGGAGGGTACGGAGGCTGGCCGGGCCCCGCGGCGGTGGGCTGGCCGAACGCCGGGGGCTGGCCGCCGGGCGGGGGTCCGAAGCCGCTCGGAGGCCCGAAGGCGCCCGCTTGCCCATGACCGGGCTGCTGCCCACCGGACCGGGCGTCGGCGGGTGCTCCCTGCGGATCCGGCTGTCCGCCGGGCTGTTGTTCTCCAGGCCACATGGCCAGCAACGATACGGGTCGGGTCGACCGTGGACCATGCCAGGCCCGGTTTCGCACCACCGTGCGCCGGGGGAGCGCGAATCGGGGGCGTTGGAGGCTGTGGCGCAGGGCACGGTCGGGCGGTGCTACCGGCTGGTAGCGTCCGGGCGCGTCTTAGGCATTGCCGAAGCGGCGACATGCTGAGCGTCGCCGTTCCCGTGCTCTGCACCCTTAACTTGGGGCTCGCGCCTCCCACGTTCGAGCTCGACGGCTCCATGGGGCTGGCCGCGTGCCGCGAACAGGTATGGCCAGTGATGCTACTGATGGGTAACATTGCGGCCATGACCGTTGAGAACACGTCGATTGGCGAGATGCTCGCCGCCACGGTGCCGATGGTGCGCACCCTGAACCTGGAGTTCCTGGAGGTCACTCCGGAACGTGCCGTGCTCCGGCTCCCCGACCAGCCGGAGTACCACAACCACATCGCTGGGCCGCATGCGGGCGCCATGTTCACGTTGGCTGAGTCCGCCAGCGGCGCCATCGTCCTCGCCGCCTTCGGAGACCAGCTCTCGCGCGCCGTTCCGCTGGCGGTGCGGGCCGAGATCGGCTACAAGAAGCTCGCCATGGGGCCGGTCACAGCCACGGCCACGCTGGGACGCCCGATCGCCGAGGTCATCGCGGAACTCGACGCGGGCCAGCGCCCGGAGTTCCCGGTGAGCATCGCCATCCAGCGCGAGGACGAGGCGGTCACGGGGGAGATGACGGTGGTGTGGACTCTCCGTCCCAACAGCTGAGTTGAGGTAGCGAAGCCGAGAGGATCGCGGGCTCCAGGCTTTCGGACGGCAACGGCGAGGGGCGTCCGAGCGTCGGATGCCCCGTCGCCCTAGGCGAAGGGGCCGATGCCGACGCTGCGCCTCAGATTCGCGAACTCACCACGCGCCCAGGCGCCTGGGTTGTGTGACGAGTGTGGCGCTGCCAACTTCGCGCATACGGCACTTGTGACCGCCGCAGGCAGCGGCAGCCGTAGCAGTGTGTGCGGTCGGTGCGTCGGGAGACGAACACTGCCAGGGCGGATGATGCACGTGTGCTGGCGCGGTCGGCTAACTCCCGTATCACCGCCCTGAGTTGTGAGGTCAAGCGGTGCGTGCGGCGCTCGCTCGTCTGGCAGTTTCAGCATCTGGGCCACATCACCCCGCGCACCCGGCGACCGAAGCCACAGCCGAGCCCTGCCCCGGTTTCCGCCCCCGTCGCAGCCGTTGCCCGGTAAGAACGCGCGCCCGCGCCGACGACGATCACGCTGCTGGCGCGGTGAGCAGTCGGTCGGGTGACAACACCCCCGCTCGCGGGCTGCTGTGGAGCCGCCTGCTCCGTATGTGACGGTTTCCGGGGAGGGAGCGAACCTCGGGTTCAATGGGACTGTTTCCTGCTGGAGGAGGTGGAGGACGCACCGGGGTTCGATGGGCCGGTGAAGGCCGGTCGGGTCGGTGACGCGGTACGGGAACTGCCCCGGACCTTGTGATGACCTGCGCACCGGAAATATCTCCGCCGCTCAGCGGCCAGGACAGTGCCACCGCCGTCTCACCCGACGGTCGGCTGTTCGCCACGGTGCACCAATCCGGCACCGGCTACCAGGTCAAGGTGTGGGACAGGTGCACCGGGTCCGAGCTGGGCGTCCCGCTCACGACGCCCGATCACGACACTTTCGACGAGATCCTCGCGCTCACGTTCAGCCCGGACGGCTCGACGTTGACCGGTGTGGACAAGGACGGCCGGTTCTTCACCTACACCATGGCACCTGCGCGGCTGATCCGAGAGCCTTGCACCGAGTCGGGCGGCCTGACAAAGCAGGAATGGCAGGCCCACATCCCGGACGGCCCCTACCTCAAAACATGCTGAGCGAGTATCACGCCCTTCGTACTCGCTCCGGAATCGGCATGGGCTTCGCCCTGAAGGCGGGCGCCACGCGGCCAGCTCACCCGCGAAGGCGGCGCCCCCACCGGCGAGGTGGCCGCACGGCGCCGTACCCGTAGTGCCCCGCACGCCGGGGCGGATGGGCGTGTTCCTGACAGGGATACGATCGTGTCGCCGGTGCGTCCTCAGGGATGTACGGCACCGTTTCACGATTCCGAGGAGCAACGTGTACCGCCTGAAGACCGCGCTGTCCGTCACCGTGCTGGCCGCCACGGCCCTGCTCGCGACCGGATGCGGTACCCACCACCGCACGGTCGTCCACCATGTCGTGGTGCACCAACCGGTCGTCCACCACACCGTCGTTCACCACACGGTGGTGCACCACACCACCGTGGTGCACCACCACTGAGTCCGGCGGTGGCAGCACGGCGAGGCCCCGCGCCCTCACCTGGGCGCGGGGCCTCGCCGTGCTGTTTCCGGTCACTCGGCCCCTGAGGGGCCGCTGCTGAGCCAGGGGTGGAACGTGGGCCGTGGCGGCCGGTCGTCAGGAGGCGGGGCCGTAGTAGTTGCCCGGCCCGGTCACGCCGTTGCCCAGCTCCGCACCGCCCTTCTTGTAGGCGTCGGCCACGTGCTCGTCGTCGACGTAGTCGAGGCCCTTGTTCCAGTACTTGGCGGCGTCGTGCAGGTAGGCCCCGTTGGACCAGGCGTGGTGGTGGTCGCCGTGCTGGTTGTCGTGGTCGTGCTGGTTGTGGGCGCTGGCGAGCCCGGCGGCGCCCAGCACGAGCATGGCGGCGGCGCCGACGGTGGCGGCGAGACGGGGCAGGGTTCGGGACACGAATGCCTCCAGAGCTGTGGACGTCCGCCACTTGCCAGTGGCGGTGAGTGTCGTACGCCCGTGTCTGTGACCACTACGGAGAAGGCATATGCCGGGATTCGTGCGCATTCATTCTGATGGCGGTCTTCGATTGGCCCGGTCGGAGTGCCGGACGTATGGTGCCCCTCCTCTAGGCTGTTGCCCGCCAGGGGACGGGTGAGCGAGGGGACGGTGGATCCGTGGCTACGGCGGGGGAGACGGGTGGTGACCTCACCGGCGCACTGCTGGGCGGTCGCTACCGGGTGACCGGCGAGATCGGCCGGGGCGGCATGGGCGTCGTCTGCCGTGCCAGGGACGAGGTCCTGGGCCGCGAGGTCGCGGTGAAGGTACTGCGGGCCTACACGGACGCCTCGGCACCGGAGTTGGACGATCTGCGGGTACGCATGCAGCGCGAGGCGCGGGCCGCCGCCCGCATCCGGCACTCAGGTGTGATCACCGTGCACGACGTGATCGAGCAGGACGGCCGCCCGGTCATCGTTATGGAACTGGTCGACGGACCGTCACTTGACGATGTGCTGGGCGAGCGCGGCCCGATGGACCCGCGGGAGGCGGCGGGCATCGGCGCCAAGGTGCTGGACGCGCTGGACGCGGCGCACCGGGCCGGGGTGCTGCACCGGGACGTCAAGCCCGGCAACGTGCTGCTGGAGCGCGGCGGCCGGGTGGTGCTCACCGACTTCGGCATCGCCAGCATGGAGGCGCCGGGCGACGAGGCGGCCACCAAGCTGACCCGCGGCGGCGAACTGGTCGGCTCGCTGGACTTCATGGCACCGGAGCGGGCCCAGGGGCAGCAGCCGGGGCCGGCGTCGGACATCTGGTCGCTGGGCATGACGTTGTACGCGGCCGTGGAGGGCGCGTCGCCGTTCCGCCGCTCATCCGTGTACTCGACGCTGACCGCCATCGTCACCGAGGAGTTGCCGGAGCCGCGCCGAGCCGGTCCGCTGGCCCCCGTGCTGCGGGCGCTGATGCACAAGGACCCGGCGGTCCGGCCCTCCGCCGCGCAGGCCCGGGAGATGCTCCAGGCCGTGGCGGCCGGAACCGAAACGCTGGTCACGCGGGCGCAACCGCCACTGACGCAGCAGCCGGAACCGCTGGTGAGCCCGCAGGGCGGCCGGCCCACGGAGCGGCGGCACGGACGGGCGCTGCTGGCCGCGGCAGCGGCCGTCGTCGTACTGGCCGCGGGCGGCGTCGCCTACGCGCTCACCTCCGGCGACAGCGGCAACGGCACCGCCGCCGCTCCCCAACAGGGCGCCGCCGCGCCCTCGTTGGACACCTCGACCGACGGCACGACGCGGCCGGGACAGGGCGGCCACCGAGTACGGGGCGAGGAGCCACCCGGCTCGTCCCACAAGCCGGGCCACGGCAAGCACGAGGGCGGCCGTCCGACCAACGGCACCGGGTCGGCCACGCCCCCGGGTTCGTACAAGGGCGACGGCCCGCCGCCCCCGCCGTGTACGCCCGCCGGTGCCGGCAGGTACAACTGCACGACCTGGCACGGCGCGGCGACGTACAACCAGGGCGGGGCGCGGGTGGGCACGCTGCACGCGGGCACCAACTCCTTCTACTGCCAGGCCGATCTGGGCCGCCGGGAGACCAGCGGCCGGTGGACGAACACATGGTGGGCGAGGACCGACGACGACAGCGGCAACACGAATGTGTACGTGAGCGACGTCTACCTCAAGGGCGGCGCCAACGACCAGCCGGTACCCGGACTGCCCACCTGCTGACGGCACTACGCGCGGCGGCCGGGCGCCGTCACCGCCGCCGTGGCCGCGGCCAGCACGAACCCGGTGGCGGCCAGCAGCGCCGACAGATGGATCCCCGGGATCAGGTGGGCCGCCGACAGGCTGCCGAAGAGGGCCACCCCGAGCGCGCTGCCGAGTTGCCGGGCGGCGTTGAGTAGCGCGGCGGCCGTACCGCCGCGTTCGCTGGGCGCCGACTCCATCACGGCGGTCGTGGCGGCGGGCATGGCGAAGGAGGTGCCCAGCCCCGCCAGGGCCATCGGCGCCACCAGCACCGGGTACGGGGTGTCCGGCGCGGCCAGCAGCCAACCGGCCAGGCCCACCGCGCCCGCCAGCAGACCCGCCACCATGGGGGCCCGCGGTCCGGTACGGGCGGCCAGCCGTCCGGAGGCGAACGACGACACGGTCATCACCACGAACATCGGCAGCAGCGCCAGCCCGGCGGTCAACGGGCCGTAGCCGCGCTGCCGTTGGAAGTAGAGCGTGGCGAGGAACAGCAGCCCGTAGAAGCCGAGGTTCAGCAGCAGGCCGACGGTCGCGCCACCGGCCAGACCCCGCCGCTGTGCCCGGCTCGACCGAACCGCGGCATCCACCGGGCGGCGCAGCAGCACCGTGCAGGCCGCGCCCGCCGCGACGGCACCGCCGAGGCAGCCGACGATCAGCGGATCGGCCCAACCCCGGGTGCCGCCCTCGTTCAGTGCCGTGGTCAGCGCGGCCAGCGCCGCGACGCCCAGCAGTTGTGCGGGCAGCCGCAGCCGCGCGCCCCGGTGCGGCCGCGGCGCCGGAACGCAGCGCACGGTGAGCGCGGTCGCCAGCAACCCGAAGGGGAGGTTGACCAGGAAGACCGCGCGCCAGTTGATCGCCCACACGGCCAGGCCGCCGATCACCGGGCCCGCCGCCGCGCCGAGGCCGGACACCGCGCCCCACACCCCGAACGCCCTTGCGCGGGCTGCCGGTTCGGGATACGCCGCCCGTAGCAGTGCCAGCGACGCCGGGACCATCAGCGCCGCGCCGGCGCCCTGGAGCAGGCGCGCCATGATCAGCTGTCCGCCGGTGGTCGCCGCGCCGCACGCTACCGAGGCCACCGTGAACACCGCGAGCCCGGCGAGGAAGGCACGGCGGTGGCCGAACCTGTCGCCCAGCGCACCGCACAGCAGCAGCAGGCAGGCGAACACCAGGGTGTAGCCGTCCACCACCCACTGCAGCGCCGAGGCACTGGTGTGCAGCGCGCCGCCGAGGACCGGGACGGCCACGGTGACCACGGTGACATCGAGGATGACCATGAAGAAGCCGAGGGACACCGCGAGCAGCGGCAGCCAGGAGCGCCCAGGTGCGGCCCGTGCGGCGCGGGCCGACTGGTCGGAGGCGGTGGTGAGTTGGTCGGTGGAGGCCATGTGTCCACCCTCGTGCCGAAACCCTTCGGCGGTCGGCGAAGCATGGACGCCCGGCTTCCCGGCACGCTTCGGTGCGGGGCGAAATGTGTGCCGCCTACGCTGGAGGCATGCAGATGGACACCGCCCCGCAGGAACACGAGGCTGATGTGGCCAGTGCGGCAGCCGTGTTCGGTGATGCTTCCCGGGTGCGGGTGCTGCTGGCGCTCGGTGACGGGCGGCGACTGCCCGCGAGCGTGCTGGCCGCGGAGGCCGGGATCAGTCCCTCGACCACCAGCGCCCACCTGGCCAGGCTGCTGGAGGCCGGACTGGTCACCGTCGAGTGCCACGGCCGCCATCGTTACTACCGGCTCAGCGGTCCCGAGGTCTCCGACGTACTGGAGGCGCTCGCCAGGGTCGCGCCGCCCAAGGCGGTGCGCTCGCTGCGCGAGGGCACCCGGGCCGCGCAGCTGCGGCGCTGCCGTACCTGTTACGACCACCTCGCCGGACGGCTCGGGGTGGCGTTGATGGACGCCCTGCTGGCCAACGGCGTCCTCGCGGGCGGCGACGGACGGTACCGGGAGGAGGCGGCGGACCACGACCGGCCCTCGGCGTACGGACGCGACATGGCGTACGAACTCACCGGCCACGGGCGGCGGGTCCTCACCGAGTTCGGGGTCGACCCGGACGAGTTGCCGCGCCGCAGGCCCGCGGTCCGCTACTGCGTGGACTGGAGCGAGCAGCGCCACCACCTGTCCGGCGCGCTCGGCGCGGCGCTGACCGGGCGGCTGTTCGCGCTGGGCTGGATCCGCCGGGGTGACGCCCGGCGTGTCGTGCGGATCACCGACGAGGGCCGGACGGGCATGGTGCGCACCTTCGGCATCCCGGAGGACTGGGACGCGCCCGCGGCCTGAGGTGTGCGCCCGGTAAAGGCGCTGTTTCCCCATCACACCTGCGTTCGCTTAGGCTTCCCGTCAACGGTTTCGGCCCGGCAGGCGGTCACGGGGGTCAACGGAGGGAAGCGGCGTTGCACGTATCGGAGTGGCTTCAGACCATCCCGCCCATCGCGGTCTATCTGATGGTCGCCGGGGTGATCGGGGTGGAGAGCCTGGGCGTTCCGCTGCCGGGTGAGGTCGTGCTGGTCAGTGCCGCGCTGCTCGCCTCGCACGGCACCGTCGACCCGCTGTTCGTCGGGGTGTTCGCGGTCACCGGCGCGGTGGTCGGCGACTCCATCGGCTACGCGATCGGGCGCAAGGGCGGCCGGGCGCTGTTCGAACGGCTGGGCCGGAAGTTCCCCAAGCACTTCGGCCCCGAGCATCTGGCCAACGCGGAGCGGTCCTTCCGTCGCTGGGGCATGTGGGCGGTGTTCTTCGGCCGGTTCGTCGCGCTGCTGCGCATCTTCGCCGGTCCGATCGCGGGCATGCTGCACATGCGGTACTGGAAGTTCCTCACCGCCAACCTGCTCGGCGGTATCGCCTGGGCCGGGGGCACCACGGCGGCGGTCTACTACGTCGGGGTCGTCGCCGAGGCGTGGCTGAAGAAGTTCTCGTACTTCGGGCTCGCGGCGGCGGTGCTGATCGGCATCGGTTCGTTCGTGGTGGTGCGGCGCCGGGCCAAGTCGCACGCGGCGCGACAGGAGACGGCGGCGGAGCCGGTGTCCGCCCCGGTCGGGGAGTGACCGGCGCGGCTCACCGCGGGGCGAACGCCTTGCGGTGGGCCGCCGCCAGCTGTACGTAGTGCGCCGCGTTGGCCCGCACCAACTCCCGTTCCTCATCGGTGAGTCGGCGCTTGACCCGGGCGGGGACACCGGCCACCAGCGAACCGGGCGGCACCTGTAGGCCCTGCGGCACCAGGGCGGCTGCCGCGACCAGCGAACCGGCGCCTATACGCGCCCCGTTGAGGACGGTGGCGCCCATGCCCACCAGTACGTCGTCCTCGATGACGCAGCCGTGGAGCACCGCGTTGTGCCCGACCGAGACCCGCTCACCGACGACCGCCGGGTAGCCCGGGTCGGCGTGCACGGTGCAGTTGTCCTGGATGTTGCTGTCGGCGCCGATCGTGATCCGTTCACAGTCGCCGCGCAGCACCGTGTGGTACCAGACGCTGGAGCCCGCAGCCAGTCGAACCTCGCCCAGTACCACGGCCGTTGGCGCGACGAACGCCTCGGCGGCCACCTCGGGTTCGCGTCCCGCCACGCCGGTGACCAACGCCCGCCGCTCCATGCAGACTCCTCCGTCCCTGTCCCGGTACCGCGATGATCGCACGTGGTCGCTACTGTGTGCGAGTGCCGAAGAACAGCAACGTGTTCTCATCCCTGCCGCCGCTGGCGGCTCTGACGGCCTGGCGCCGCCGCGTCGCCTCTGGCTTGATACACCGCGGTGCCCGCTGGATACGGGAGACCGCCGCGGTCAGTGCGGAGCGCCCCGGCCCGTTCCGTTTCGGCCGGATCGGCCCCGGCACGCGGCTGGCGTACCCACAGGGGACGATCTTCGGCGAGCGGTGGATCGAGTTGGGCGACTACTGCATCATCGGCGAGCAGGTCACCCTGACCGTTGGCATGGTGCCGGGCATGGAGTTCGGGCCGGATCCGGTGCTGCGGCTCGGAGACGGCGTCGTGCTGGGGCGCGGCAGCCATGTGGTGGCCTCCCAGCCGGTGGTCTTCGGACGGGAGGTGTACTGCGGCCCGTACGTGTACGTGACCAGTGACAACCACTCGTACGACGACCCCGGCCAGCCGATCGGCAAGCAGTGGCCGCGCACCGCGCCGGTCGAGATCGGCACCGGAAGCTGGCTGGGCGCGGGCGCGGTGGTCCTGCCGGGCGCCCGGCTCGGCCGCAACGTGGTGGTCGCGGCGGGCTCGGTGGTACGCGGCGAGGTGCCCGACCACTCGGTGGTGGCCGGGGCGCCCGCGCGGATCGTACGGCGTTGGGACGCCGAGCAGGGCTGGCAGCCGCCGTTGCGCACCCCCGCGCCGGTGCCGCTGCCGCCGGGGCTGACCCCTGAACAGGTGCTGGCCCTGGCGCGACTGGACCCGGAGGCGCAGTAGCGTTCGGCCGCCGCTACCCGGCGGCCAGCAGCACCGACCCGGCGAGCGCGAGCCCGGCGCCCGCGGCCTGCACCATGCGCAGCCGCTCCTTGAGCACGAACCGGGCGGCGAGCGCCGTGACCACCGGGTACAGCGAGGCGAGCACGGCGGCGACGGCCACCGAGCCATGCCGTGCCGCCAGCGCGTACGAGCCGTTGGCGGCCACATCGGCGAGTCCGACGAAGACCAGCGCTGGCAGACTGCGCCGCACCAGTGCCGCTCCGCCCTCCGGAAGCGCCGGGGCACCCCGGCGCACCGAGACCGCCAGCGCCGTGCCGCCGACCACGACGTTGCACAGGCGCTGGACGAACAGCGCGAGGAAAAGGCCGGTCACATTGACCGAGGCAGCGGCTATCAGTGCCATCACGGCGCCGAAACCCATCGCCGCGACCAGGGTCAGCATGATCGCCTGCCGCCGCACCGCCGCACCGCGGAACTCCGGGCCGCCGGCGAGCATCACCCCGACGACGGCCACCACGATGCCCGCGATCCGCAGCGGTCCCGGGCGCTCGCCGAGCGCCAGCCCGACGCCCACCGGCACCACCACGCCGATCGTGGCCAGCGGTGAGACCACGCCCATCGGGCCGAGCGCCAGCGCCCGGTAGAAGCACAGCATCGCGGCGGGGCCGACCACTCCCGCGGCCACCGCGAACCACAGCCGCGGCCCCGCTTCACTCCATCCGCCGGTGCCGACCACGATGCCGCCCAGCACCAGGGCGGCGGCGGTCTGCGACACCACGACCACGGTCAGGGCGGGGAACCGGCGGGTCAGCAGCCCGCCGCCGAAGTCGGCGAGCCCCCAGAGCAGACTGGTGGCCAGGGCGAAAACCGCTGTCACGGCACTACCTCGCAGTACAGTGGGATGGACGTTTTAGTGCAGTCCAGCGTAGTGCACTGTATTGCATTACGTCATTCAAAATACTTAACGGTGCGGTCGCCTCTGGTGCCGTGCCCGGACACACCACCAAGGGGGCGGTAGGTCGGTGCCGGATCTCGAACACGTCGCGCAGTCGCTGGCGCGCAACCTCAAACGCCTGCGCCAGGAGCGCGGCTACTCCCTCGACGCGCTGGCGGCACGCTCCGGAGTCAGCCGCGGCATGATCATCCAGATCGAGCAGGCCCGTACCAATCCCAGCATCGGCACGGTGGTCCGCCTCGGCGACGCGCTCGGGGTGAGCATCGCCGGACTGGTCGACCAGGCGGAGGGGCCCGCCGTCCGCATGGTCCCGCCGGAACAGGCGGTCAGGCTGTGGGAGACCCCGGCGGGCAGCCACGGCACGCTGCTGGTCGGCACCGAGGCACCCGGGCCACTGGAGCTGTGGTCCTGGCGGCTGATGCCGGGCGAGGGCCACGACTCCGACCCGCACCCGGTCGGCACCGCGGAGTTGATCAGGGTCGAGACGGGCCGGCTGACTCTCGTGCTGGACGGCGCGGAGTTCCACATCCCCGCCGGCGCGACCGCCAGCTTCGAGGCGGCGGCGCCGCACGGCTACCACAACTCCGGCCCGGAACCGGTGGAGATGACGCTGGCGATCTCCGTACCGCCGCCGCGCTGAGCCTCGTCGGCGCGCTAGCGTGCGGAGTATGCACGCTCCCATCGGAAACTTCGCGGAAGTACTCCAGGCCTCCGACCACCTCGACCTGCTGGCCCCACCGGTCGCCGAAGCGCTGCGCGCCTGGCGCGGACCGGTCCCGGTGGACCAGGTGCTCTACGTGGACTCCGACCCGGCCGACGCCGACACCGCCGTCTTCGGCGAGATCCACGGCATTCCGCCCGAGCGGTCGGCCAACTGCGTGGTCGTGGCGGGTAGGCGCGGGCAGGACGTCACGCTCGCCGGATGCGTGGTCCTGGCCCATACCCGGGCCGATGTCAACGGCCTGGTCCGCCGCCATCTCGGCGTCCGCAAGGCGTCGTTCGCGCCGATGGACACCGCGGTGGGGGAGAGCGGCATGGAGTACGGCGGCATCTCACCGATCGGACTGCCGCGCGAATGGCCGCTGTTGGTGGACGCGGCCGTGGCCGACACCCCGTATGTCGTCATCGGCAGCGGGCGGCGGCGCGGCAAGCTGCTGGTGCCCGGCAAGGCGCTGGCCGGTCTGCCGGACGCGGTGGTGCTCGAAGGGCTCGGCCGGGCCGCTGGGTGAGGCGGCGGCTCAGCCGTTGGGACGCGACAGGTCGAGGGAGAGCGCGGTGGAGTGTTCGGCGAAGCCGAAGTCGCGGTACATCTCCTCCGCTTCCGGGGTGGCGTGCAGATCAACCCGGGTCACCCCGTGCTCGGCGAACCAGCCGAGCAGCGCCTCGGTCGTCGCCCGCGCGTAGCCGCGACGGCGGTGGGCCGGGTCGGTGCACACGTTGAAGACGAACCCGAACCGGCCGGTGGGGTGCCCAGGAGCGGGCAGCCGCTGCTCTACCGTGCCCACGGCGCAGGCGGCGAGCCCGCCGTCCGGCGCGTCCACCACGAACGCGCCGAGCGTTCCGCCCGGGTCGGCCAACTGCCGTCGTATGAGCCTGCGCGCCGTCTCCTCCCAACCTCCTGGTTCGTCACGGCCGTTCATCGAACGGAACATCAGACGGCGCAGCCGCACCAGTTCGGCGGCGTCCTCGGGACCGGCGGCTCGTACGGTGATCACGCCAGGACGCTAGCGCAACCGGTGGGGCCTCGTTGAACCGTCCACGGAATTAGATCGTCCGCTTCTCGCCGGGGAGAGCGCTGTGCTTCCTCCACCGCCGCTGTCAGCGCAGCCTCGGCAGTTCGATCGCCGGGCAGCGGTCCATCACCATCTCCAGACCCGCCTCGCGCGCCCGGTGGTACGCCTCCTCGTCCACCACGCCGAGCTGGAACCACACCGCCTTGGCCCCGATCGCCACCGCCTCGTCCGCCACCGGGCCGGCCAGCTCGGAGTTGACGAACACGTCAACCACGTCAACCGGGAACGGGATCTCGGACAGCGAGGAATACCCCTTCTCCCCGTGCACCGTCTCGGCCCTCGGATGGACGGGCACGATCCGCTTGCCGTACCGCTGGAGCACCTGCGCGACGCCGTACGCGGCCCGCTGCTCGTTGGTGGACAGCCCCACCACGGCCCAGGTGTCACCAAGCCCAGTCAGGATCCTGCGGATCGATGCCGGGTCGCCGTACACGCCTGCCTCCTGCGGGTCGCGAAATGCGTTCTGCCTCGTAACGAGCGTCGTCGGCTGGGGATTCCCGGCGACCCGGGTTTGTTCCGTGATCCGCGTCGCCGAGACTGTGGGCTGTGACAAGAGAACAGACAGGCTGGTTGACAGGCGGCGCCTTCGGGCTCGCCTTCGTCGAGGTGAACGCCGGTGCCCTGCCGTCGCCGGTGGGCAGCAGCCTGCGGGTGCTCGCCGTCGCCGCGTTCCTCGGGCTGGTTGCCGTGCTGCGGCGGCGCGGCCGGGCCGCCGAGTCCAGCGGTGTGCGCTTCGGACGCCGGTACTGGCTCGTGGTGGGCCTTGAGGCGGTGGTCGGGGCGGCCGGGATCGTGGTCGTCAACGCCGTGCTGCACGCGCCCCAGGCGGCGGTGGCCTGGATCGCGCTCGTCGTCGGCGTGCACTTCTTCGGGCTCGCGGTCGTCTGGCGGCGGCCCCAACTGCACTGGCTCGCAGCGGCGATGACGGCCTGCGGCGCCGCGGGCCTCGCGCTGGCCGGCTACGGCGCTTCGGCGGCGGCCATCGCCACGACCGCCGGAGTCGTCCCGGGGGCGCTGCTGCTCGGATCGGTGTGGTGGGGCGCCAACGGGAAGGCGGACGCACGGCCTTCGTAAGGTTTGACACGTGACGCGTGAGGAACTGTTCGAGCGGCTCGCCCGGTTGAAGACCGCGCCGGTCGGTGGGCGGCGGGCGCCGCACAAACCCCTGTTGCTGCTCTGGCTGTTCGGGCGGTACGCGGAGACCGGAAGCACCGCCGTCACGTACGCCGACGCGGAGGAGCCGGTCAGCCGGCTGATCAACGACTTCGGCCCGTCCGTCGTCAGCGTCACGGCCCAACGGCAGCGCGCCGCCATGCCGTTCGTGCACCTTGAACGCACCCTGTGGCAGCTGCTCGACGGAAGCGAGCAGCCGATCGGTTCCGGCGCGCCGGAACGCGGCAACTGGCTGCGGTCCCATGGCGCGGTCGGCCGGCTGCGCCCCGAAGTGGAACTGCTGCTCTCGGATCCCGGCACGCTGGCCGCCGCCGTACGGGTCCTGCTCGACCGGCACTTCACCCCGGCGCTGGAACCGCTCGTCTGCGAAGGCGCCGGACTGGACCTGACCAGCCTTGAGGAGGCGGCCTACGCGCTGGCCCCCAGGACCCCGCGGCGGCGGACCCGACGCTCGGGCTTCGCCGAAGAGGCGCTGCGCGCCTACGCGTTCGCCTGCGCGATGTGCGGCTACGACGGGGCACTCGGCCGCAACCCCGTCGGCCTCCAGGCGGCGCACATACGGTGGCACAGCCAGGACGGCCCCGACGAGGTGCGCAACGCCCTGGCCCTGTGCGCCCTGCACCACGCCCTGCTCGACCTCGGGGTGCTCGGGCTGACGCTGGACATGCGGATACGGGTCTCCGGGCTGTACGTGGCCCGCAACGAGGCGGGCCGGGCGGTGGACGCGCTGGCCGGGCAGCTTCTGGCCGCGCCACGGCCGGGGAACCCGCCGGTCGACCCCGCGTTCATCACGTGGCACGACCGGCAGGTGTTCAAGCATCCCGCTGCCGCCTAGGGGACGCCCTGGGCCGCGGTTGCCGTGTGACTTCCGCTCCACGGTGTTGTGGCGGCCCACCGCCCTCGTCGCCCCCGCGGATCGCGAGGTCGCCCGCGGCCCGGCCCCGGCTACCCCCGCCTACGGCGCGCCCTGAGCGCCCGAACGGTCAGTACCGCGAGCACCGTGGCCTCCGCCGCCGCCATGGCGGGAAAGGCGTCAACCGCCCAGTGCGCGGCGGCGGTTGACAGGCTCTTGCCGTGGTGGCCCGTACCGCCGGACACCAGCTCGGCCGCCACGGTGACCACCGCGACCACCAGGGGTGGGGCCGGTACCACCCACCAGGCGCCCGCCCGGGAACAGCGCGCGGCGGACACCGCCGCGGCGAGCACCGCGCCGACCGTGAGGCCCCAGCCCGGTGCCGAGGTGGCCAGCTCGTCGGCGGCGGCACCGGCCACCGGCAGGCACCACGCCAGCCCTGCCCCGCTTGGTGCCGCTCGTCGGGCGGGCACGGCCGGATTCCGGACCGCCCGCTCCGCGCGCTGAACTGTCATTCACATTCCTTCGGTGGCGGCGAGCCGTATGCTCCCGATCACAGGACGTTCCACACCCGTCCCGGGTCGCCCTTCTTTCCCCACGCCGCACGCCGACCGCCCGCCGACGGCGGCGGGGCATGCGCATACGCTGGACGGATGCAGGAGCAGTACCGGACGATCGCCCGCGCGGGCGTGCACGAGACCGAGATCAACAAGTCCCGCTTCATCTGCTCGCTCGCGCCCGCCGCGACCGAGCAGGAGGCCCAGGACTTCATCCGTCGCGTCCGGGCCGAGCACCCGTCCGCCAACCACAACTGCTTCGCATACGTCATAGGTGCCGACGCCGCGCTGCAGAAGGCGAGCGATGACGGCGAGCCCGGCGGCACCGCGGGCGTGCCGATGCTGCAGATGCTGACGCGGCGCGACGTGCGCTACGCCGTGGCCGTGGTCACCCGCTACTTCGGCGGGGTCAAGCTGGGCGCAGGCGGGCTGATCCGGGCGTACGGCGGATCGGTCGGCGAGGCGCTGGACGCCCTGGGCACGGTGATCCGCCGCCGGTACCGGCTGGCCACCATCACCGTCGACCACCAGCGGGCCGGAAAGCTGGAGAACGACCTACGGTCCACCGGCCGCGCGGTGCGCGAGGTCCGGTACGGGACGGCGGTGAGCATCGAGGTCGGACTGCCGGAGGCCGAGCTGGGCGCCTTCCGTGACTGGCTGGCCGACGCCAGTGCGGGCAGCGCGGTACTGGAACTGGGTGGTGAGATGTACGGCACGCCCTGACCCGGCGAGCGCGCCGGTCGGTTGACGGACTTCGGCTGCTCGTCGGCGGTGCCGCTGCCGGTTCGGTGCTGACGTGGGTGGGCGCCGCCCGTCATCCCTGGCCGGCGGCATTCGATCGCCTCGACAGGCCGGTTGGTCATGGTGACCCTCGCCAACCGAACCCTTCGCCGCCGAATCGGCGGATCAGCCGCCCCCGGCCGAACGGCGGCCAGCCGGGGTCGCCGGCCCGGGCGAACGCGACCCACGCCGCGTGCATCTGGTCGGCCAGCGACGCGGGCGGTTCGGCCGTGCCCAGCAGGCCCCGCTGCCCGCGCAGCGCCGGAAGACCGAGGCGGTCGAACACGAAGGGGACACGCTCAGGCTGCTGCGCGAATACGCCTCCTGACGCCGTGACTCGTTGAACTCGGCGGTGGTCGCCACCGGTTGCTGTGGGATGGGGAACAAGGGGGTGGTGCACCGCCCGGCGTGCGGCCGGGGCGGTGCACCTGGGTGGCCGGCGCGGGCGGCGGGCGGTCGCGGCGCGGCGTCAGACGGTGGTCGGGGCCCCGGTCACCCGGCGCTCGCCGCCGTTGCGCTGCTGCCAGAACCGGTAGACGCCGACGGCCTCATCGCGCGCTTCGTAGCGCATGGGAAGGCGGCGCTCGGTGTAGTCCTTGGCGAACTCGTCGTAGAAGGTGGCGAGTTCGAAGTACTTGCGGTCGTCGACGTAGTGGGGTTCGTAGGCGTCGCGGGTGGTGAGGAAGACGACCTCGTCCGGCGAGCAGTAGTACAGCGATCCCAGGCACATCGGGCAGGGGTGGGCGAGGACGTGGATGGTGGTGCCGGTCAGGTGCTCGGTGCCCAGCTTGGTGCACGCTTCGCGGATGGCGAGGATCTCGGCGTGCGCGGTGGGGTCGTTGGTCTGGGCGACCTTGTTGGGGCTCTCGGCCAGGATTTCGCCGTCCTTGACGATGACGGTGGCGAACGGGCGGCCGCCCTCGGCGACGTTCTGGCGGGCGATGTCGATGGTGCGCTGGATGAAGTCCACGAAGGTCCTCCGGGCGGGACGAAGAAGGGGGCGGGCCGCCCCGCGGGGGCGGCGTTCGGGGGAGGGCCGGGGCGGGCCGGAAGGAAGGGTGTCCGGCCCGCCCCGGTCACCGATCGGGCGGTGACTCAGACCGTGGTTCAGAAGGGCTTGGTCGGCAGGTACTTGCCGTCCATGGTGATCACCGCGCGCTCGCCGCCGTCGGGGTCGGCGACCTTCTTCACGTCCAGCTTGAAGTTGATGGCGGAGATGATGCCGTCTCCGAACTGCTCGTGGACCAGGGCCTTGAGGGTGGTGCCGTAGACCTGGAGCATCTCGTAGAAGCGGTAGATGGTCGGGTCGGTGGGGACACCGCCGGGGATCGAGCCGCGGGTGGGGATGGTTCGCAGCAGCATCACCGCGTCCTCGTCGAGGCCGAGGAGCTCTGCGACGGCCCTGGCGGACTTGTCCGGCAGGGCGTGCTGGCCCAGCACGGCGGCGGTGGTGAACGCGACCGACAGTCCGGAGGCGTCGGCGATCTGCTGCCACGAGAGGTTCTTGCGGGTCTTGGCCTCGACCGCGGCGTTGGCCAGGGCCTGGCGGGCGGCGGGGTCGAACTGGGCGTGCACCATCAGATGGGTTCCTTTCGACGGGTACCGCTGAGCGCACAGTGCGCGAAGCGGTGGTTTCCGGGTGGTGGCCCCGGACCGGATAGGTCGCGAGGGCGGGGTCAGGCCGTGAGCGCGGCGGTGGCGACGGTGGCGTTGAGGTCGTCGACGCGGCCGGTGGCGATGTCGAAGACCCAGCCGTGCAGGGACACCCGCTGCCGCGCCAGGGCGCGGGCGACCGACGGATGGGTGGCCAGGTTCGTCAACTGGGCCAGTACGTTCTGCCGCACCAGGGCGTCCACTTCGCTGGTGGCGGCGCGGGCGACGGAGGCGTCCGCGTGCCGCAGCCAGTCGGCGACCGCCGGGGCGGCGCTCAGGTCGTGCTCCTGGGCGAGGGCGGTCATCGCGCCGCAGGCCGAGTGCCCGCACACCACGATGTCGGCCACCCCCAGCACGGCGACGGCGTACTCGATGCTCGCCGCCACCCCGTCGGCGCCGGGGGAGTAGCAGGGGACCAGGTTCCCGGCGGTACGGATGACGAACAGCTCGCCCGGCTCGCAACCGGTGATCAACTCGGGCACGACGCGGGCGTCGGAGCAGCTGATGAACAGCGTGTGCGGCGTGTGGTGGTCGGCCAGGTGGGCGAACAGGTCGGCCTTGACCGGGAACACCTCCCGCTGAAAACGCGCGACGCCCTCGGCGAGGTCTCGCATGGGTCACTCCCTTCGGTGGCTCCCGCCTGCGGCGGCTGGCGAAAACCACCCTGCATGACCTCGGTCTATAGTGTCCAAGACTTGCTAGCCCTAGAAGCTATTGGTTGCATCTATAGTTACGGACATGGCTCTGGAACTGCGCCACCTGCGCTATCTGCTCGCCGTGGCCGAGCACGGCAACTTCACCCGCGCCGCCGAGGACCTGCACATCTCCCAGCCCACGCTCTCCCAGCAGATCAAGCAGCTGGAACGCGCCCTCGACGTGCAGCTACTGGACCGCACCGGCCGTGCCGTACGGCTCACCGACGCCGGCCAGGCATACGCCCACCACGCCCGCCGCGCCCTGCGCGACCTGGCCGCCGCCGAACGCGCCGTCCATGACGTGCGGGACCTCTCCCGCGGTCACCTGCGGCTGGCGGTCACCCCCACCTTCACCGCCTACCTGGTCGGCCCGCTCGCCGCCGAACTCCACGCCCGGCACCCCGGCATCACCCTGACCGTTCAGGAGATGACCCAGGACCGCATCGAGACCAGCCTGCTCACCGACGACCTCGACCTCGGCATCGCCTTCACCGGCCACCACCTGCCGGGCATCACCGCCACCCCGCTGTTCATCGAAACCCTCAGCCTTGTCGCCGGCGCCAACCACGCCGACACCAGCCCAGGCGTGCCGCTGCCGGTGAGCACCCTGGCAGGGCGCCAACTCGCTCTGCTCACCGGGGACTTCGCCACCCGCGCGCACATCGACGCCTACTTCAACCAACACGCGGTCAGCCCACGCATCACCGTGGAGGCCAACTCGATCCAGGCCCTCACCGAGATCATCCAGCGCACCCCACTCGCCACGGTGCTTCCCGACGCCATCACCCACGACCACCCCCGACTGCGCCCTCTCCCACTCGACCCCGCCCTCCCCGCCCGCACCGTCACCCTCCTCCACCGCACCGACGCCTACCAAAGCGCCGCCGCCCGCGTCTTCACCCACCTCACCCACGAACACATCCGCACCCGCCCCTACGCCCCCGCCCCCTGAGCCACCGAGAGCGGGTCGGCGACGCGGGCCACCCCCTGCACGGCCGGGGCTTGTACGGAGTACCGCGCCGCGTTGTCCCCGCGGCCGGTGCCGCCTTCATGGGACGGAAGTTTTCGGGCATTTCGGCACAGCCGTTTGCTCGTCATCCTCCCAACCGCGCGAGGACGTCCCTGAGTTCGCGCACGAGAGGATGAGGTTCCGTCCTGATCGACGGTCCGGGCTCCATGCGCCCACGGCCCGGGCACCCACCCGGTTCCTGGTGCCGTCGGTCGCGCTGGTGTGGTTGCCACAGCGGGCGCTGGGGGGCCATGCGGCCTGCGCACACGTGCGCCGTTTCCGCGCACATCTACTGCCACCTCACGCCGGACGCCGGTGGCAGACTGAGGTCCGTGAGGGACCAGGTGCTGACAGGCGTTAGCGTGGTCGGTGCCGACAGCGAGGACCGTGCTGGTTCGGTGCCGGGCCCAGGGGCGGAGTAAGGGGAGACATGCAGGTCGGAGCGGCGTCTTGAGAATTCTGCACACTTCCGACTGGCACCTGGGACGGTCGTTCCACCGGGTCAACCTCCTGTCCGCCCAGGAGGCCTTCGTCGACCACCTGGTGGAGACGGTGCGTGCCGAGCGGGTCGACGCGGTCCTGGTCGCGGGCGACATATACGACCGTGCGGTGCCGCCGCTGCCCGCGGTCGAACTCTTCGACTCCGCGCTGCACCGGCTCGGCGAGCTCGGTGTTCCCACGGTGATGATCTCCGGCAACCATGACTCGGCGCGTCGCCTCGGCGTCGGCGCAGGGCTGATGTCCCGCGCCGGTATCCATCTGCGCACCGCGCCGGGGGAGTGCGGCACCCCCGTGCTGCTGGGCGACGAGCACGGCGAGGTGGCGATGTACGGGCTGCCGTACCTCGAACCCGCCCTGGTACGCGCCGAGTTCGCCGCCGAACGGGCCGATCACACCACCGTGCTCCGCGCCGCCATGAACCGGGTCCGCGCCGATCTCGCCGCCCGCCCGGCCGGTACTCGCTCGGTCGTCCTCGCCCATGCCTTCGTCGCGGGCGGCGTCGGCTGCCGCAGCGAACGCGACATCACCGCGGGCGGAGTCGCCGCGGTGCCCGCCGAGGTGTTCGACGGCGTCGACTATGTGGCCCTGGGACATCTGCACGGCGCGCAGACCATCACCGACCGGATCCGCTACTCCGGCTCCCCGCTGGCGTACTCCTTCTCAGAGCATCTGCACCGCAAGAGCATGTGGCTGGTCGACCTCGGCCCGGGCGGTGAGGTCTCGGCGGAGCGGGTGGACTGCCCGGTGCCGCGCCGACTGGCCCGGCTCCGGGGAACGCTGGCGGAGCTGCTGTCCGACCCGGCGCTGGAGGCCGACGAGGACGCCTGGGTGGAGGCAACGTTGACCGACGCCCAGCGCCCGTACGATCCGATGGCCCGGCTGGCCCGTCGCTTCCCCCATGTACTGGCGCTCGACTTCGACCCGCAGGGCGCCGAGGTGGATCCGCTGGTGTCGTACGCGAAGCGGTTGCGTGACCGCACCGACCAGCAGATCGCCGAGGACTTCGTGGCCCACGTACGCGGCCACGGCCCGGATCCGCGGGAGAGCGCGGTGCTGCGGGACGCGCTGGACGCGGCGCGGGTGCGCGCGGCGGTGGGGGAGTCGGTCTGATGCGGCTGCACCGTTTGAAGGTGACCGCCTTCGGGCCCTACCGCCGCACCGAGGAGATCGACTTCGACGAACTGTCCTCCGGCGGGATATTCCTGCTGCACGGCGCCACGGGCGCGGGCAAGACCTCGGTGCTCGACGCGGTGTGCTTCGCGCTGTACGGGGAGGTGCCGGGCGTTCGGCCGCGCAACCGGCTGCGCAGCGACCACGCGACCCCGGACCAGTTGACCGAGGTGGTTCTGGAACTCACCGTCGGCGGGCGCCGATTGGAGCTGACCCGGCGACCTGAACAGGAGCGTCCCAAGCGGCGCGGCACCGGAACCACCGTTGATAAGCACTTCAGCGCGCTGCGGGAACTGTCGCCCAGCACCGGCGAGTGGACCGCGCTCAGCCGCTCGCACCAGGAGATCGGCGAGGAGATCAGGCAACTGCTCGGCATGAGCAGGGAGCAGTTCTGCCAGGTGGTGCTGCTGCCGCAGGGCCAGTTCGCCACGTTCCTGCGGGCCGACGCCACCGAGCGCGGCAAGCTGCTGGGCAGGCTGTTCGGCACCGACCGGTTCGTCGGCGCGGAGCGCTGGCTGTTCGAGCGGCGCGGTGCCGTGGAGGACCGGGTGCGGGCCCAGGACCAGCGCCTGATCGCGCTGGCCCACCAGATGCGGCAGGCCGCGGGCCGGGCCGCCGCTGAACAGCCGCCGCCGGAAACGGCGCCGGGGGAGCCGGAGTTGGCCGAGCGGGTGCTGGGCTGGGCCGCCTTCGCGCGTACCGCCGCCAGGGAGCACGCCGACGTCGCGGAACTCGCCCTGAGCGCCGCGGAGTCGGCGCTGAAGGAAGCCGAGAGCGACCTGGAGGCGGCCCGCGAGACCGCCGAGCTCCAGCAGCGGTACACCGACGCACAGGCCCGCTCGGCGCAGCTGGCCGCCGAGCGCACACGGTACGAGGCGGACACCGAGCGCTGGGAGCGCGCCAGCGCCGCCCAACAGGTCACCCCCGCCCTCGACGCGCGTGACACCGCGCAGCGCGAACACGAGGCGGCCGAGTCCGCCAGGCAGCGCACCGCCGCCGCGCTTCCCGACGGCCCCGCCGACGCCGACCAACTGGCCCAGCGGGCGGGCCGACTACGCGAGGACCTCGGTCGGCTCGACGCGGCCCGCCGAGCCGAGAACCGGGTCAACGAACTGGTCGCGGCCCGCGACGGCCTCGACCGCGAGGCCGCCGCCGACGAACAGGCAGAACGTGACACCGCGGCATGGCTGGCCGACTGGGACCAGGTACGCGCCGCCCACCAGCGCCGTATCGACACCGCACACGAGGCAGGACAACGCGCGATACAACTCGCCGGCCAACTGGACGCCGCGCGCACGGCACTGGCGGCCGCGCGCCGTCGCGACGAGCTGATCGACCTGGAGCGCGCCGCGGACGAACGGCTGTTGCGCGCCCGTGAGACCGCGGCCGCCGCACGGGAGCGGTGGCTGGAGCTGAAGGAACGACGGCTGCGCGGCATAGCCGCCGAACTGGCCGGGGAGTTGGCCGACGGAGAGCCGTGCCCGGTGTGCGGCTCGGCGGCCCATCCCGCTCCGGCCGAACCCGGCACCGGGCATGTCGACCGGGACACTGAGGAGCGGGCCCAGGCCGACTCTCTGAGGGCCGACGAGACCCGCGGTGCGGCCGAGATCGAACTGCACACCGTACGGGAGCGCCTTGCCGCCGCCCGCGAGACCGTGGCCGACCGGCCGGTGGCCGAACTGGCCGCGCGACTTGCCGAGTTGGCGGACGCGCACGACCAGGCGGCCCGCGCGGCGGCCGATGTGCACCCCGCCCGTGAGGCATGGGAACTCGCCGAACGGGAGCACCAGCGGCGCGTCGACGCCCAGCAGCGGGCCAGCGCCCGCGCCGCCGACCTGCTCGCCCGCCGGGAGACCCTGGACGCCGAACTCGCCGCGCTCCGCGAGCAGTTGACGGGGCTGCTGGACGGCGAGGGCAGCGCCGCCGAGCACGCCTCGCGCCTGGAGCGGCTCGCGGCGGCGTACACCGCGGCCGCGGACGCCGCGAAGGCCGCGTCCGGTACGGCGGAGCGCCTGGCGCAGGCCGAGACCCGGCTCACGGCAGCCGCCCGTGGCGCGGGGTTCGACACCGTGTCACAGGCCGCCGACGCCCGCCTGGACGCGGCCGGGCTGCGCGCACTGAGGGAGCGGATCGAGGAGCACCAGACGCGGCAGGCCGCCGTCACCCGTGAACTGGCGGACCCCGAGGTGCTGGCCGCCGCGGCGCTACCGCCAGCCGACCCGCGACGGCGGCGAGACGAGTTCGACGCCGCCAGCGACCGGCTGCGCGACGCGTTCGCCGCACGGCAGGCGGCACGGTCCCGGTGCGCGGAACTCGACCGCCTCTCGGCCGAAGCGGAACGGCAGACCGCCGAACTCGCCCCGCTGCGCGAGGAGTACACCCGGCTCAGGCGGCTCGCGGAACTGGTGTCCGGCAGCTCGACGGAGAACCAGTACCGGATGCGCCTGGAGTCCTACGTCCTCGCGGCCCGACTGGAGCAGGTCGCCAACGCGGCCAGCCTGCGGCTGCGGCGGATGTCCTCCGGCCGCTACACCCTGGTGCACACCGACGCCAGGATCTCCGGTCGTGGCCGCTGGGGCCTGGGGCTACGGGTGGTCGACGCCTGGACCGGGACCGAGCGGGACACCACGACACTGTCCGGCGGCGAGACCTTCTTCGCATCGCTCGCCCTCGCGCTCGGCCTCGCCGATGTGGTGACCGAGGAGGCCGGAGGGGTGCGGCTGGACACGCTGTTCATCGACGAGGGCTTCGGCAGCCTGGACGAGCAGACGCTGGACGAGGTCCTCGATGTGCTGGACGGGCTGCGGGAACGCGACCGGGCGGTGGGCATCGTCAGCCATGTCGCCGATCTGCGCCAGCGAATCCCGGCCCAACTGGAGGTCGTCAAGGGCCGCTACGGCTCGGTGGTGCGGCAGCGGTCGAGTGCCGAGGCGCGGGTCGGCGGGTGAGGCGGCGCGTTCGGGCAGGGTCAGCGGGGCGTGCCCGGTTCGGTCAGTTCGTAGGCCCGAAGGCCCTCGCGGTCCTCGACCCGGCGGAAACCGACGCGTCCCAGCACCCGCTGGGACGCCCGGTTGTCCGGCTCGGTCGTGGCCAGCACGGTGCGCACCTCGGGCTGTCGCAGCGTCCAGCCGGTGAGCAGCCGTAGCGCGTCGGTGGCCCAGCCCGCGCCCCGGCCGGACACCGACAGGTCGTAGCCGACCTCCACCACGCCGTCCACCGGCGGCCCATGGAAGCCCATGCCGCCGACGGCCATGGCGTCCTCGGCGCGCAGGATCGCGAACAGGCCCCAGTGCGGCCGGTGCTGACCGGCTACGGCGGCATTCGCCACCATCCTGGCCGCCACCACCGTGCCCTCACCGGGGGCGCCGTCGATCCAGCGCAGGCCGTCGGGGGCGCCGTCGGCCATCCGCGCCGCCTCCTCGGGCGTGACCTCGCGCAGCGCGACCCGCCCGTCGCGCAACTCCAGCCGCGCGCTGTCGTGGGAAGCGTCCGGCGCCATCAGCGACTCCTAGCGGGTCCTTGCGGGTCTTAGCGGGTCCTTGCGGCGGCCGGGCCCGTCGACCCGGCCGCCGCCGTCGGCTCGGGCGGTGTCAGAGCTGGGACAGCTCGTCCACCAGGTCGTCCAGGCCCAGCGAACCCTGGGAGAGGGCCGCCATGTGCCAGGACTTGGCGTCGAAGTCGGCGCCGTGCGCCTGCCGGGCGGCCTCGCGGCCGGTCAACCAGGCGCGCTCGCCCAGCTTGTAGCCGATCGCCTGGCCCGGCATGCCCAGGTACCGAACGAGTTCACTGTCCAGGAACTTCGCCGGCCGCCCGCTGTGCAGTCCGAAGAACTCCCGGGCCAGCGCGGGTGTCCAGCGTTGGCCGTCGCCGTGCGACCAGCCGATCCGCCGGGCCGAGTCCGCGGGGATCGGCAGCTCCAGGTGCATTCCGATGTCGATGATCACCCGGACCGCGCGCATCATCTGCGCGTCCAGGTAGCCCAGTCGGCGGCCCGGATCCGTGAGGAAGCCCAACTCGTCCATCAGACGCTCCGCGTACAGCGCCCAGCCCTCGACGTTGGCGCTCACCAGGCCCACCGAGGCCTGGTAGCGGGAGAGCCGCGGCGCCACGTGCACCCACTGGGCCAGTTGCAGATGGTGGCCGGGCACGCCCTCGTGGTACCAGGTACTGACCAGGTCGTAGACCGGGAAGCGCTCGCGGCCCAGCGTCGGCAGCCAGGTCCGGCCCGGACGGGAGAAGTCCAGCGCCGGGCTGGTGTAGTACGGCGCCGCCGCGCTGCCCGGTGGGGCGATCATCGCCTCGACCTTGCGCACCGGCTCCGCGAGGTCGAAGTGCGTCCCGTCCAGCGCGGCGATCGCCTCGTCCATCAGCCCCTGGAGCCATTCGCGTACCGCTTCGACCCCCTCGACGGCCTCGCCCGCCGTCTCCAGATGGGCCAGCGCCTCGCGTGGCGTCGAGTCGGGCAGCACCTTCTCCGCCTCGGCGCGCATCTCGTCGTGGATGCGGTGGAACTCCTGCCAGCCCCAGGCGTACGCCTCGTCCAGGTCGAGGTCGGCGCCGGTCCACTCGCGTACCCACAGCGCGTAGCGGTCACGGCCCACTGGGTCGGCGGTGCCCTGGACCGCGGGGGCGTAGCTGTCGCGCAGCCAGTCGCGCAGTTCGGCGACGGCGGCGGTGGCCTTGGCGGCGGACGTGTCGAGTTCGCCGCGCAGTGCCTGCGGTCCGGTGGCGACGAGTTCGGCGAACCAGCTGCGCTCGTCACCGGTCCACTCGGTCAACTGCTCGATGACGGTGGCGACTTGGCGCGGCCCACCAGGCAGGCCCTGCGCCAGGCCCGCCTCCAGCGAGGCACGGTAACCGCTGAGTGCCTCGGGCACGTTGCGCAGCCGCCCGGCGACCGCGGTCCAGTCCGCTTCGGTCTTGGTCGGCATGAGCGTGAACGCCTCCCGCACCGAGTGCACGGGAGAGCTGAGGTTGCTGATCCACCGCAGCCGTTCCCCCGCGTCGTGCACGGCGAGCCCGGCAGTGAGCCGTTCGCGCAGCAGCCGTGCGCAGCGGCGTTCGGCCTCGTCCCGGGAGCCGCCCGCCTCCTCGGCGGCGTCCAGTTCGGCGAGGGTGCGCCGGGACAGGTCGGCAAGGGCGTCGAAGCCCGCCGGGGAGAAGTCGGGCAGCCGGTCGTCGCCCGGGTTCAGACCGAGGTAGAGGCCGGTCAGCGGGTCGAGTTCGGCCAGCGCGTCAACGTAGGCGTCGGCGATCGCCCGCGGGAGCCGATGGTCCGGTCGGCTCTTGGCAGCGTCAGGTGTATCGGACATGCGGCCATCCTGGTACGGGAGCCGGTCCCGCGTCGATCACTTTGCGCTTGTGCTCTGCGCGACGGCCGCCTCCCACCGCCCCGTGGCGGGGGCGACGGGAGGCGGCCACGGGACCACTCGGCGGCGGGCGGTCAGTCACAACTCCCTTGTGTGCTGGTGCCCGTGCGGCTGCCGTTGTACTCGGGGACTGTTCTCGGCGGAGTGGTTCAGGGTCGCGGTGATGACCAGGGTGGCGTCCTCCACCAGGTAGTCCAACGGCAGGCCGAGGTTGCGCATGGCCGCCACCATCGGGGTGTTCGCGGACTTGGTGACCGCGTACACCGCGCCGCAGCCCGCCTCCTGGGCGAGTGCGACCAGCCGCCGCAGCAGCTCCGCGCCGACGCCACGGCCCTGCCACTCGTCCTCCACCAGCAGCGCGACCTCGGTCTCGTCACCGTCCCAGAGCAGATGGCCGAGGGCGACCAGCCTGCCGGACGCCGTCTCGACCGCGAGGGTGCGACCGTGGCGCGGGCTGAGTAGATGGCCGAGGTAGCGGGTGGCGTCGCCTATCGGGCCGTGGTAGCGGCGGCTGAGCGTGGTGGGCGAGCAGCGGTCGTGCATCGCCTGGGCGGCCGGAAGGTCGGCGGGACCGGCGCGGCGCACGGTGATCTCGTTGCCCTCCGGCAACGTCAGCACATCGCGGCGATGCGGCACCCTGGTGCCCAGCTGGGCGTCCAGCTCGACCAGCGCCCGGGCCCGGGCGAACTCCGTCGGGGTGAACGGCAGATAGGGCCGCTCGATGACGAGCGTGCCGCCGGACGGGTCCCGCAGCCGCAGCGCGAACTCCTCCAGCACACCGTCCGCAGGCGGGAGTTCACCGCTCCCGGCGGGCAGTGACCGTATCCGGCAGCGGCCCAGCAACTGGCGCAGCGCGAGGGGGAGTTCCGCGGTGTCCAGGGCGGTGCGGGTGGCCAGGGTCAGGACCCGGGTGGGGGTGTCCACCAGGTCGTGGGTGTCGGCCCGCTCCAGCCAGGTGTCCCGGCCGCCCGCGGTGGACACCGTGCGGATCAGCTCCTGCGACTGCGCGGTGCTCGGCGCGCGGACCAGGAACTCGTCCACGGTGCCGTCGGAGAGCGGATGGGTTTGCAGGGTGAGGATGTCCACGCCCTCGGCGGCGAGCGCACCGCACAGCGCGGCAAGGCTGCCCGGTGTGTCACACACGGTGGTGCGCAGCCGCCACAGCACGGACTCACCGGCCACCGGGGACGTGGCGGTATCCGGCGCCGGTGGGCCGGGAGGTGAGTGACCGTGGCGGCGAGACCACCATGTGTGGAACCCGGTGACCGCCAACAGCAGTACGGCCGAGCCGGTGAGTAGTACGGGGCCGCCGGGACCGTGCGCCATCAGGTTCGCGGCCAGGTCGGCCGCGGCCACGGCGACGAAGACGGCCGCGAGTTCCACCGCCTCGCGGCGCCAGTGGTGATGGCTGCGGCGGGATACAGCTGGTGACTGTGACGATTGATTCATGGTTCCCACCCTGTCGAACGCGTGTTGCGTGATCACGAACGCTTCGTGACGGATGGGTAAAGGAGGCCCGGTGTGGGTTAGTTGTCCCCTTTACTACCGTCCACCCGGTATCCCGGGGAAGCGGGGGCGAGGCTGGCGCCGGATGCCGCGGATCGGGTCATGTCGGCTCGGGTCAAGCGGCGCAGCGTCACTCCGCACCACCGCGCGTAGGCGCGTTGCAGCGCACGTCCCAGCGGTCCCGCGGCGCGCATGTACCAGCTCGCCGCACGGCTGAACGCGGTGACGCTCAGCCAGACCGCTCCGTCGGCCTCCCGCTCCACGACGAACGACTCCTCGCCGCGCTCGGGGTGACCCGGAAGTGTGCCGTAGGCGAAACCGATCCGGTGCGGCTCGCGCACCGTCCACACCACCTCGCAGGGCGCGTGTATTCGGCAACGCCCGATGCCGAGGCCCACCACGACCCGCACCCCCGGCGCGGCCCGTTCGGCGGTGGCGTCCATCCGCACCCCCATCGCGCGGTGCATGCGCCAGCCGAGCACCGCCTCGCCGGCGGCGGACAGTACCGACGGCCCGTCACCGATCCGGGTGCGGACGCGGAAGAGGTGGTATCCGGGCGGCGGCAGTTCTTCGATCCGCCCTACCGCCCCCACCTCGTCATAGGTGAACCCGCCCACCGTTCCACCCCCTTGTCTTCGTGGTTCCCACACTAGACCGGGGCACTGACATCCGGGCCGGGCAGGGGCGGGGGGCCGGGGGAACGGTGGATCAGCGGCTGCCGTCCAGGATCACCCGGGCGACCAGCCGCGGGTCGTCGTTCATCGGCACATGGCCGCATCCCGGCAGCCGGACCAGCCGGGCGTGCGGCACCACCCGCTTGGCGCGTACGCCCTGGCGCCGCACCAGCACATGGTCGCGGGTCCCCCAGCCGATGGTCACCGGGACGTCCCGGGAGATGCCGCCCTCGAACAGCACGCCCCTTCGGCCCGCCGACAAGGTGGCCTCGAAGCCGGGCGCCTCGCGCAGCGCCCTGGTCTCGGCGGTCACCGCCTCCGGCGACCGCCGCCCGGGGCGGTTGTAGATGCTGCCGGTCAGCGCCGCCCGTCCGGCGGCGCTGCGGGCCATCTTCTCGACGGTGGCGGGCGGCAGCAGGCGTGCGCCGCGCCGCATGGTGCTGAGCACCGTGAAGGCGTAGATCCGCTCGGGTTCGGTCCAGAACCCGGCGGGGGACAGGGCGGTCACGCTGCGCACGTGACCGGCGCGCGCGAGGTGCAGGGCGATCAGCCCGCCCAGGGAGTTGCCGACGATGTGGGGGCGTTCGACGTCCAGTGCGCTGAACATTGCGGCGAACACCTCCACCGCGGAGTCCAGCGAGTACGGGATGGACGGCGGTTGCGCGGGCGACTCGCCGAACCCGGGCAGGTCGATGGCGATGACCTCGCGGTGGGCGGCCAGCGCGTCGGCGACCGGGTCCCATGCCTGGCGGTGGTGCCCGATGCCGTGCAGCAGGACGAGCGGCTCACCGATGCCGTGCCGCTCGTACGCCGCCGTCACCGTGGGCCGCCCGGCCGGGGCGACATGGACGAAGGAGGTCATAGCCGTGGTGGTGGTCATGTGTCGCTCCGGTCCCTACTCAGTGGTAACCCCTGGGTAACACTGTCCGGCCGACAGGTGGTCACGGCAAGGGTCTTGCCAGTCACAAAAGTGTTGAGGCCAACCAGCCCTCCGTACCTCGGTGTTGGTGCCCACCGCGCTGTCGCCACGACCAAGACACGTCCGGCGCGGTGGCCTGCGAAGTGTCGCCGCCGCGGTGACGCGCAGGGCCATTCTGAGCCGCCCCGAGCCCTTGCGCCCGGGCAGCCGCGCCGGATGGCGGTACGCCCGGCGCCGCCCACCCCGGCGGGAGCGGGCGGCGCCCATCCGGAACGCGTTCGGCCGTTCGGGTCAGGGCCGGTTACAGGCCGCCCGCCACCCGTAGGACGGCGCCGGTGGTGTACGAGGCGTCCGGCGACAGCAGCCACTCGACGGCCGCCGCGATCTCGTCCGGCTCGCCGGGCCGTCCCATCGGCACCCGCTCGGGGTTGCGCCAGGGCCGCTCCGGATCGCCCATCGCCGCGTGGATGTCGGTCACCGTCATGCCGGGCTGTACGGAGTTGACCCGCACCCCGTCCAGGGCCAGTTCCTTGGCGAGGCCGATGGTGAGCGCGTCGACCGCCGCCTTGCTCGCGGCGTAGTGCACGTACTCGCCCGGGCTGCCGAGCGTCGCGCCGCCGGAGGAGATGTTGACGATGGCGCCGCCGTCGCCGCCGTGCCGGGTGGACATCTCCAGCGCTGCCCGCCGGGCGCACGTCATCGCGCCCAGCACGTTGACGTCCACCACCCGGCGCATAACCTCGACCGGGGTCTCGGTGAACCTGCCCAACGGGCCGGTGATTCCCGCGTTGTTGACGAGTCCGGTGATCGGCCCGAGGCGCTCCTTGACGGCGTCGAACAGCGCGTCGACCCGCTCCTCGACGCTGGTGTCCACCTGGACCACGACACATTCGCCGCCCATGTCGCGAACGCGTTCGGCGACGTCGAGTGCGGCGTTGGCGGCGCGCTCGTACCCGATGCCGATGCGGTGCCCCTGCTTGGCCAGTCGTAGGACGACGGCCGCTCCGATTCCCCTGCTGCCGCCGGTGACCACCGTGACTGGACTCATCCGCTCCGCTCCCACTGTCGCGTCTTGTACGGCGAACGCGTTCGCCGGTGATCTAGAACGCTAGCGCACCACCGGTTCCGGCCCGCTGCCCCGTTTTCTCCCGATAGGGGAGTGGGAAACGGCGTGTGCGAACTTGGCGTGAACGCTGCGCGTAGTGTCGTGCGCACAGGGGGTAGGGAAGCGAGGATTGGTCTTGACCAAGGGGTGGCCCGGTCCTATGGTCGCGGTGAGAGTACTGAAACAACCCTTAATAAATAAGGGTGAGAAACCCCCGGGGTGGTCAACATCCGGGGCGCGCAAGCCCGTAGGGCACATGCCGACACACGCCGGATGCGGAGGACAGGGTGGGGACCACGCAGCTAGGGGCGCCGCAAGAACCGAAGTACTGGCATCTGAAGACCGTTCTGGGTGATGCGCTCGACTCCGAGTTCGCGGTGGGTGAAGTGCTGCCCAACGAGCGGGAGTTGGCGGCGCGCTTCGGTGTCGCCAGGGCCACGCTCCGCCAGGCCCTGGAGCAGTTGGAGCTGGAGGGGCGGTTGCAACGGCGCCGTGGCGTCGGCACCACCGTCGCGCCGCCGCGCATCGGCATCTCCGTCGGCCCGGCACAAGGCAGTTGGCCGGGTGAGGGCAACGACGCCTGGCGGTCCATCGGCTGCGCCGAGACCGCCGCACCCGCCAACGTGGCGCGACTGCTCGGGGCGTCGGCGCAGGGTGACCGCCCGGTGCACACCATCCGGCGGGTGCGGATGACGCACGCTCAGCCGGTCGCCACCGAGTTGCTGTACATACCCCCGGCTTCCGTTCCGGGACTGCCGGAAATGCTGACTCCGGGGGCGCACGCGCATGCCGTGCTGCGCGAGCTGCACCGGCTTGAACTGGAGGGCGAGGACCGTGCCGTGGAACTCGGCTCGGCTCGCGCGGAGGACGCCAAGCAGTTGGAGCGCCTGCCCGGCGCCCCGGTGCTGCTCGTCACCACCCGCTACTTCGCCGCCGGACGGGTCGCCGCGGCCTCCGTCGCGACATACCGGGCCGACACCTGCCGACTGACCTTCGGCGACGCCGGAACCATGCAGATCACCCACCACGGCCATGGCGGCAACCCGGAACGCAGGCAGGCTTCCTGACAGAGCGTCACGGAGTGCCCGGCGCAGGGTCTCTCAACGGCGTACCGAGGCGGCCCGGTCCACCGCGAACAGCTGCTCCTCGACATGGTCGAGTGCCAGTCGCAGCGCACCGGTGGCCACCGCCTCCTCGCCCAGCGAGGACAACGCCACCTTCGGCGGGCGCAGGCAGTAGCGGGCCAACTCGTCGCGCAGCGGCTCCAGTACGCCGTCGAGACCTGCCGCCCAGCCGCCCAGGACGACGAGTTCCGGATCGAGCGCGAGCACCAGCGCCGCCACATCGTGCACCAGCCGCCGTAGGAAGCGGTCCACCGCCTCACGGGCCAGTGGGTCGCCGTCCCGGGCGAGCGTGAAGACCCGAGCCACCGCGGGCTCGTCCAACGGGTCCAGCGGTGTGCCCGTGGTCGACAGCAAGCGTTCAGGGGTCGCCTCCCGGCCCAGCAGGTGCAGCGCGCCGATCTCACCGGCCGCGCCGCCGAAGCCGCGGTGCAGCCGCCCGCCGATCAGCGAACCGGCGCCCGGACTCAGCCCGGCCATCACGAAGACGATGTCCTCGCTGCCCTGCGCCGCGCCCGTCCAGTGCTCGGCGACGGCAGCCGCGTTGGCGTCGTTCTCCACCAGTACCGGGCAGCGGAACGAGCGGCGCAACCGGTCGCCCAGCGGCAGCCCGGTCCACCCCGGCATCGCCGTACCCAGCCGGACGGTGCCGTCCGCCTCCACGATGCCCGGACTGCCCACTCCCACCGCCCACAGAGTGCTGCGCGCCACCCCGGAGGTCCGCAGCGACTCGGCGACGGCGCCGCGTACCCGCTCCAGCCGCTCCTCGGCGGGGATCAGCTCGTCGAGGTCATGCCCCAGCCAGTTCAGCACCCGGCCGCTGAGGTCGGCGAGCACCACCCGCACCTGGTGCACTCCGATCTCGATGCCCAGCAGATGGCCCGCCTCGGCATGGAACCGGAACCGGCGCGCGGGACGCCCCTGCTTACGGGCGTCACCGGGGTCGGCGGCCGCCTCCACCACCAGGCCGGCCTGCGTCAGACCGTCGATCACACCCTCGACGGTCGGCCTGGACAGGCCGGTGGCGCGGACAAGTTCGGTGAGGGTGCGGGGTCGTTCACCACGCAGTGTGTGGAGTACCACCGCTGAATTGATTCTGCGCAGCAGGGACGGGTCCCCGCCGGTCAGCCGCCCCAACGTCCGCCTCCCTGACTGTACGCATGACCCCACCGCGAGCGCGCCGGCGTCTCCGTCCCGCCCGGCTGGATATCCGCCGGGTCGGGCACCTGGTGGTGATGCGTGTTTGCGGGATCGTACCCGGCCCGACCCAATGCGGCGAATAGTGCCAACTTGGTCCGGACCAGTACTGATCCGGCCTTGACCGGAACGTGTTCGCCGAATGCCCGCGCGGCCCTCAGGCCTGGTCCGCCGCCGCACGGAGCCGTGCGAACTCCTCGGCCATGGTGCGCGGTGTCCAATGGGCGTTCAGACCGCTGGGGTTGGGCAGCGCCCATATCCGGGTGCCGCCGATGACGCGTTCCTGCGGGCCGATCCTGGCCGTACGCTCGCCGAAGGCCGTGCGGTACGCGGTGATGCCCGCCACGGCCAGCCAGCGCGGCCGGTACCGCCGCACCTTGGCGACGAGCACCCGGCCGCCCTCGCGCAGTTCCTCGTCGCTCAGCTCATCGGCCTTGGCGGTCGCACGAGGAGCGACATTGGTGATGCCGAGGCCGTAGCCGAGCAGCTCCTCCTGCTCTGCCGGGGCGAGTTGGCGCGGCGTGAAACCGGAGGCGTGCAGCGCGGGCCAGAACCGGTTGCCGGGGCGGGCGAAGTGATGGCCGGTGTGGGCCGTCAGCAGTCCGGGGTTGATTCCACAGAACAGCACGCGCAGGCCGTCAGCGACCACATCCGGCACAATGCGGTCGCGGGCAGCAGCCAGTTCCTCGGGGGTCAGAGGATCGCCCCGGGGGTGTACGCGGCGGCCTGCGGGTAGCGCCCGGCGATCTCCTCGACGCGCCGTACGACCTCGGCGACCTGGTTGGCGGCGGCGCCGGTGAACGACAGCCGGTCGGCCATCAGCGCCTCAAGTCCGGCCCGATCCAGCGGAATTCGCTCGTCCGCGGCCAGCCGGTCCAGCAGTTCGTTGCGCTCGGCGCCCTTCTCCCGCATCGCCAGGGCGGTCGCCACCGCGTGCTCCTTGATCGCCTCGTGGGCGACCTCGCGGCCCACCCCGGCGCGTACCGCGGCCATCAGTACCTTGGTGGTGGCCAGGAACGGCAGGTAGCGGTCCAACTCGCGGGCGATGACCGCCGGGAAGGCTCCGAACTCGTCCAGCACCGTCAGGAACGTCTCCAGCAGGCCGTCGAAGGCGAAGAACGCGTCCGGCAACGCCACCCGGCGCACCACGGAACAGGACACATCGCCCTCGTTCCACTGGTCGCCCGCCAACTCGGCGGTCATCGAGGCATATCCGCGCAGGATCACCGCGAGCCCGTTGACCCGCTCGCAGGAGCGGGTGTTCATCTTGTGCGGCATCGCCGAGGAGCCCACCTGGCCCGGCTTGAAGCCCTCGGTCACCAGCTCGTGCCCGGCCATCAGCCGGATCGTCTTGGCCAGCGAGGACGGCGCGGCGGCCAGCTGCACCAGCGCGGAGACCACCTCGTAGTCCAGCGAGCGCGGGTAGACCTGGCCCACCGAGGTGAAGGCCCGGGAGAAGCCCAGGTGCTCGGCGATCCGGGTCTCCAGCTCGGCGAGCTTGGCGGCGTCTCCGCCCAGCAGGTCGAGCATGTCCTGGGCCGTACCGACCGGGCCCTTGATACCGCGCAGCGGGTAGCGGTCCAGCAGCTCCTCGACCCGCCCGAAGGCGACCAGCAACTCGTCGGCGGCGGTCGCGAAGCGCTTGCCGAGCGTGGTGGTCTGCGCCGCGACGTTGTGCGAACGGCCCGCCATCACCAGTTCGGCGTGCTCGGCGGCCAACCCGCCCAGCCGGGCGAGCACGGCGACGGTACGGTCGCGCACCAGCTCCAGAGACAGCCGGATCTGCAACTGCTCGACGTTCTCGGTCAGATCACGCGAGGTCATGCCCTTGTGCACATGCTCATGGCCGGCGAGGGCGTTGAACTCCTCGATGCGGGCCTTCACATCGTGCCGGGTGACCTTCTCCCGCTCCGCGATGGAGTCCAGGTCAACCTGCTCCAGCACCCGCTCGTAGTCCGCCAGTGCCTGCTCCGGCACCTCGATCCCGAGGTCACGCTGAGCCCGGAGCACGGCGAGCCACAGTCGGCGCTCAAGGATCACCTTCTGCTGCGGGGACCACAGGGTGGCCAGCTCCGCCGAGGCATAGCGGCTGGCCAGGACGTTCGGGATGCGCGGCTTAACGGTCACGTGACCAGAGTCTACTGGCGGTTTACGCAGGCCAGCGCGGTGGTCCGGTTTGTAGGTTGCTACCAGTACCGGCCGGGAGGCGGTACGGTGCCGCGGTTCGCGGTGTGCTCGCGTCGCGGTCAGCCCTCGTACGGCAGCAGTTCGGGGCGCTTGGCGGGCCGGCCGTCGCCCGAGGACCGGTTGGTCAGCCGCCTGCCTATCCAGGGGAGCAGATGCTCACGGGCGAACCGGAGGTCCGCCGTGCGGCGCGCCAGCCACCCTGGTGGCAGATACGCCGGCAGCGGCGCGTTCCACTCGGACTCCGCCTCGTGACCGAGCGCCTGCCACACCGCTTCGGCCACCCGCCGATGACCCTCGGCGTTCAGATGCAGCCGGTCATCCGCCCACATCCGGGGGTCGCCCAGCGTCTCCGAGGAGAACAGGTCCACCACCAGCGCGCCATGCCTGACCGCCAGCTCGTCGACGAAGTCGAACAGCTGCTCCATGCGCGGCCGCATCCGTTCCATCACCGGTCCGCGGCGGGCGGGGCTGCGCATCAGCACCAGTTGCCGACAGGTCGGGGCGAGGCTGGCCACCGCTTCTTCGAGGTGCGCGCAGACCGCTTCGACATCGCACTTGGGCCGCAGCACATCGTTGAGCCCGCCGACCAGCGTCACCAGGTCCGCGCCCATCGCCGCGGCGGGCCGGGTCTGCTCCGCCACGATCTGGCCGATGAGCTTTCCACGCACCGCCAGGTTCGCGTAGCGGAAGCCGGGCGAGCGGGCGGCCAGCCGAGCCGCCAGCAGATCCGCCCAACCGCGGTAGGCGCCGTTCGGAAGGCCGTCGGACATGCCCTCGGTGAAGGAGTCACCCACGGCGGCGAAACTGGTGTACCGGACATCGATCTCCATGGCGCCGGCGATCCTATCCGGTCGCCGCCGCGGCCCCGCGGGCGCTACCAGGCGCCGGGTATCAGCCTGCGGGTCCGGGCGGCGTACGACCGGTACTCCTCGCCGAGCGCGTCGAGAAGCATCCGCTCCTCCACCCGTATGCGATAGCCCAGGGCGACCAGGCAGCAGACGGTGAACACCAGCCAGGACGCCGCGTTGTCCATCAGCAGGGCCAGGTCCAGCGCCGCCAGCAGCATGCCGCTGTAGGCCGGGTGCCGTACGAAGCGGTAGGGACCGGTGGTGACGACCCGGTGGTCGTGCTGGATGTGCACCGTGCCGCGGAAGAAGCGGCCGAGGGCGATGATCGCCCACAACCTGACCACTATCCCGATCCAGGCCACCACCAGGATCACCATCCGCACCCCCAGGGCGTGCGGGGAGTACGACAGCGCGGGCACGGCGTGCCGGATCGGTCCCGCCAGCATGATGCCGCAGCTGATCAGCACAGGAATGAGCAGCAGGCTGAGCCACTCCGTCCGCTCGGTGGCGTCGCTGCGTAGTCGTTGCCGTATCTGGAGCACCCCCTCGGCTGCCACCCACACCCAGATGGTGAGGGTGAGCGCGACGTTCACAGCGTGATGCATGACGGGCACCTCCGACCGGTCCAGGATCCGCCCCCGCGACGGGATCTTTGACTTTCACGATCGCACCCGGGGTGGGTGGAGCGGCTCCACCCACGGGTGGACCCGTGGGTGGAGATCCGCGACCAGCCAGTCCCGCCGCCCCGCCGGGCGCGCGGGCCCGTTCGCCCCGCCGCCATGCCCCCACCCAGCGCTACGCCTCCGGCGCGGTCTGAAGACCGTGCGGCGCCTGTCCGACCAGTTCCCGCAGCACGTCCTCCATGGTCACCAGGCCGACGGTGCGCCCGGCGTCGTCCACCACCGCCGCCAGATGCGCCCGGCGGGCGCGCATCGCTGTCAGCGCGTCGTCCAACGGCGTGTTGGCCCGCACCCGGGTGATCGGGCGCAGCGCGGACACCGGGAACGGGGCGTCCCGGGGCTCGGCGTCCAGCGCGTCCTTGACGTGCAGATAGCCGAGCACCCGGCCGGAGTCGTCCGCGACCGGGAAGCGGGAGAAACCGGTCGAGGCGGCGAGCCGCTCCAGGTCCTCCGGGGTGGTGCGCGGCGGCGCGTGGACCACGCGCTCGGCCGGAAGCACCACCTCTCCCACCGGCCGGCGTCCCAGTTCCAGGGCGTCCTGGAGCCGCTCGGCCGCGCGCTGGTCCAGCAACCCGGCCTGACCGGCGTCGGTGACCATGCGCGCCAGTTCCGCGTCGGAGAAGGCCGCCGCCACCTCGTTCCTAGGCTCCACCCGCAGCAGCCGCAGCCCGGCGTTGGCCAGGGCGTTGACGCCGAGGACCACCGGGCGCAGCGCGTGGGTGAGGGCGACCAGCGGCGGACCCAGGGCGAGTGCCGCGCGGGCCGGGTCGGCGAGCGCGACGTTCTTCGGCACCATCTCACCGAGGAGCATGTGCAGATATGTCGCGGCGGCCAGCGCGATCACGAACGAGACGGGGTGCACCAGAGTCGTCGACACGTGCGCCGCGTGGAAGACGGGCTCCAGCAGGTGGGCGAAGGCTGGTTCGGCGACCGCGCCCAGCACCAGGGTGCAGACGGTGATGCCGAGTTGGGCCGTCGCCATCAGCGCGGAGACATGCTCAAGGCCCCACAGCACGCCGCGCGCACGGCGGTTGCCGCTCTCGGCGAGCGGCTCGATCTGGCTGCGGCGCACCGAGACCAGTGCGAACTCGGCGCCGACGAAGAACGCGTTCGCCACCAACGTCAGCGCGCCGAGCAGCAGTTGGAGCGCGGTCATCGCGTGGCCTCCCCGCTCTCGCCGGTGCCCTCGTCGGTGTCGGCCGGAGGCGCCGTCAGCCGCAACCGGGCGGCGCGGTGTCCGGCCGCCTCGGTGACCTCCAGCAGCCAGCCCGACTCCTCGACGGTGTCGCCCGCGCGCGGGATCCGACCGAGCCGATGGGCGACCAGGCCCGCCAGGGTCTCGTACGGGCCTTCCGGCGCGTTGAGCCCGATCTGCTGCAACTGGTCGATGCGGGTGGCGCCGTCGGCGTCGTACAGCGGGTGGCCTGAGGGATCCGCACCGACCAGAGCCAGGTCGGGGGTCTCGTGCGGATCGTGTTCGTCGCGGACCTCGCCCACCACCTCCTCGACGATGTCCTCCAGGGTCACGACGCCCGCGGTGCCGCCGTACTCGTCGATGACCACGGCCATGGTGTCCTCGCCGGAGAGCCGGTCCAGCAGCCGGTCGACCGGCAGCGACTCGGGGACCAGCAGCGGCTCCTTCATCAGCGCGGTCACCGGGTGCAGATGGCGCTGTTCGGCCGGGACCGCCAGCGCGTCCTTGATGTGCACCACGCCCACCACGGAGTCCAGGCTGTCCCGGTAGACCGGGAAGCGGGACAGTCCGGTGGCACGGGTGGCGTTGGCGACATCCGCAGCGGTGGCGCGGGCGTCGAGCGCGGTCACCTGTACCCGGGGCGTCATGACGTTCTCCGCGGTCAGGTCCGACAGGCCCAGAGTGCGGACGAACAGTTCGGCGGTGTCCGCCTCCAGGGCGCCCTGTTTGGCGGAGTGCTTGGCGAGCGCCTCGAGTTCCTGGCGACTGCGGGTGGAGACCAGTTCCTCCGCCGGTTCGATGCCGAAGCGCCGCAGTACGCGGTTGGCCGTGCTGTTCAGGTGCCGGATCAGCGGGCGGAAGGTGGCGCTGAAGGCGCGCTGCGGTGTGGCGACGGCCTTGGCCACCTGGAGCGGACGGGAGATCGCCCAGTTCTTGGGGATCAGCTCGCCCACCACCATCAGGACGACGGTGGACAGCGCGGTGCCCAGCACGAGGGCCACCGTGTCGGCCGCGCCGCCGAGGCCCGTCGACCGCAGCGGCCCGGCCAGCAGCCGGGCGACGGACGGCTCCGCGATCATGCCGATGACCAGCCCGGTGACCGTGATCCCGAGCTGCGCGCCGGACAGCTGGAACGTCAAGGCGCGGGCGGCCTTGCGAGCGCTCTCGGCGCCGCGCTCACCCCGTTCCACCGCCCGGTCCAACTCCGCGCGATCGACCGTGGTGAGTGAGAACTCGGCGGCCACGAAGACGCCGCAGGCCAGCACCAGGGCCAGGGCCAGGAACAGCAGGAGCACTTCGGTCATCGCGACACCTCCGTTCCATGATCGGTCCGTGCCGCGCGGAACGCGCGGTGTTGACCATGCGAGGGAAACTCAATGCGACGGCGGCGGGGCTCGCCCATGGGGGGCGTTCACACCTTTCGGTCGGGCCGCGGCGAGCTCGGGCGCTCCAGCGGCGTGCGGACCTTCATGGTAAAGGGAGGGCAAAGCGGGGTTATGGGGTGAGCGGCTGGGTTCAGCGACTCCTCTGGGGCTCCGGCACGTATCCCGTGGCCCGCCAGGCGTGCTGCCTGCGCTCGTTCGCGCTCGTTGCGGTCCAGCACCATGGTGTCCCCGCGCCGCCCGCCGAGTGCGGTGAAGCGGCACTCCGCCGCGTCGAGCAGCGCGCTGACGACGCCCTGGCGCCGGGCGTCCGGATGTACGGCTATGCGGTACAGATGGCATCGCCAGCCGTCGAATCTTCGCCCCTCACAACCGCGTGCCCGTGCCTACAGTGGCTTGACCCAGCGTCGCCAGTGGTCCTCGCGCTGGTAGCCGGTCGCGGTCCACGTGTGGTGTGCCCGCTCGTTGGCCTCCAGGACCATGGCGTCGACGCGTCGGCCACCCAGGGTGGCGAATCGTTGTTCCGCTGCTTGTAGTAGGGCGGTGGCGATGCCTTGGCGGCGGAAGTCCGGGTGTACGGCGAGTCGGTAGGCGGAGCACCGCCATCCATCGAAGCCGGCTATGACGGTTCCCGTGAGGGTGCCGTCCTGCTCTGCCAGAAGCAGGGCTTCGGGGTCTCGTGTAACAAGGCGTGCCACTCCGTCGTGGTCGTCGCTGATGCTCGTTCCTTCTGCGGCTTCGCGCCAGAACCGCAGGACGGTGTCGATGTCCGAGATGGTGGCGTGGCGGATGCGGAGATCGTTCATGGGATCGAGCCAAGCAGACTGTCAGAGCGTCCGGCGAACGGGTTTCCACGCCAAGGGGCCGGGGAGGGGGCTTCGTTCCCGGAGTCGCACAAGCGGCGAGCCCGTTGGTCGAATCTCGTGCTTCACGGGTGCAGGTGGTGATGACCGGGCGTCTGGCCGCGCGCCCCCGTGCTGTTTCCGATGACCCATCACGTGGAGTGCGTGGCGATCTTCACCGACCCCGCCGCCAGGGCTACGCGCAGTTGTGGAGGGTCCCTGCTGACTTCACCAGTTGTCCTGTTGGCGCGAGTGCCACCAAGAACGCCCGCAGCTACGACTCCCCGGGAACGGACAGTTCAGGGCACTGTTCACTGGAGCATTAGCCTCGGCGGTCAGGGCTTCGGGACTATCAGAAACGGTCTCGACGAACTCCGGGTCACCGCCCGGCTGTTGGCCCGCGCCAAACCGCCAAACGGCCTCTGTGTCGTCGTGGCTTGGACCTTGACGTGAAACGTGTCGGACACGGGCGCCCCCTCGGCGTTCTGTAGTGCGCCAGTACCTCCAGGGAACGCCGATGCCGGCCGTGGTGTCCACCCAGGTCGGCAGGCGGCTGCGCGGGCCGGACGGAGCCCAGCCATGGCCAGCCGGTCCGGCAGGCTCGTGGCCGATCGGGTGTCGAGACTGCCGGCCGGGGCAGCGCGGGGCGGCGGAGGGACGTGACCGCACCACGCGCGGTTCAACGCACGGGTGGGAGCGAGGTCACCCTCCGCCGAACCCACCCGCCTTGGCTGCCTGGAGGCCAAGTAATAGTCCGAACTCTTCCAGGGCGATATGCGCTGCACGTCAAGGGGGCGGCGACTGCTCGCCGGTGCGGCGGGCGCGGGCGTGCGAGCCGACCGCCATCTGGTGCAGTTCCTTCAGGAACTCCGTGTGGTGCAGACCGGTGTGCAGACCCTCTTTGCCTTCATGCGGGAGCCGGCCTTCACCGGCTGCTTCTGCGGCTGGACGGCTTCCAGTTGTGCACTTGTATATCTCTCCGAAGCCCTCGTGGGGGCAGGTGGCTGCCGATCTCAGCTGTGTTTCATTGCCAGACAGCGGATTCCGAATACGTCGCCGTAGCTGTTGAAGTAGGAGACCAGGCTGTATCCCTGGGTGACGAGCGTCGGGTTGAGCCAGCGGCAGGCGGCGTGCAAGTCGATGGCGTAGTGGACACCGTTGTATCCGACGCATCGCCATCCCGCGACATTGTGTACGTCGAGGGCCGGGGTGTTGTACCCGAGGGCCTTGCAGTAGCCGCCCAGCGGCATGTCGCTGGGGGATGAATAGTCGATCGCGTTGATCGCCCAACAGCGCCCGTTACCCACGTACCGGACGTTGAAGCCGACTCGCACCAGGTCGCTGAACTGCCAGTCGCAGGCGGCGAACAGGTTCAGCGGCGTCCAGTACGCGCCGTTGCCGTAGTAACAGACCCAGGGGTTGGAATTGCCATTGTCGATCGTCTCGGCGCCCTGGTAGTGCATCGCCTGGCAGTACTCATTGAGTTCCATGCCACCGAGGTCTCCCGTGGTGGCACTGGCCATGGGGGCCGCGGCGAAGAGGCACAGAACGGCGCCAAGCAGGGTAGCGAGTAATCGTCTACGAGTGCGGGACATGTGTCCTCTGTTGAGGTCGGGGCGGCTACTTTGGAAGAAAGCAGGTGTGCTCAGGCGCTCAATAGGCTCCCGCCCCGCATGCCACTTGTCAACGCCGTCAAATTGATCAGAAACTCAAAGGGTTCTATTCGACGGTGTAGCGGACGTGTGGGCCGCGGAAGTAGCCGCGGTTGATGTGCGGTTGACATTGAAGTCGGTGGAGGAAGCGGCGTGTTTCGTGGGCGAGGCCGTCCGTGGAGTGGGCAGTTGGTCGGCCGCGAGCGTGGCCAGGGCGGCGGTGCCGCGTCGATTCGGCAGCGAGGGCCAGGAGCGGTTGGGGCAAGGCGAGTCGCCCCGCGACCGGTGCCAACTCGCCCTCCGGCGGCTCTTGTCAGTGCCCTGCGGTACACAGGTGGGGCAGTGGCGATCCGAGGAGGGGGACCCATGGACATCGTGGTGCCGCGGGCGGCGCGTGAGGGGTTGGCGGTGCGGTTCGGGGCGGGGGCCGAAGCCTGGTGCGACGGGCTGCCCGCGCGGGTGACGGCGCTGGCGGAGCGCTGGACGCTGCGGCCCGTCCAGCAGATGGGCGGCGGCACCTCGCGCGTGATCGTCTGCGCCCGGCCGGACGGCAGCCGGGCGTACCTCAAGCTCACCCCGGATCCGACGGTCGCCGTGCAGGAGGCGGAGGCGCTGCGGCTCTGGCAGGACGGGGGCCGTACGCCACGGCTGCTCGCGGCGGCACCGGACGAGGGCGCCCTGCTGCTCGCGGCGGTCGAGTGTCCCGACGGCCGTCCCGCGCCGACGCTGCGGGCGGCGGCGGATTTCCGACTGGCCGAGGTGGCGGGGCTGTTGACGGCGATCCGCGGGTACCGTCCCGGTCCGGACAGCGCTCTGCCCACGCTCGCGGAGCGGGTCGAGTTCCTCTTCGACCTCACCCTCAGACGGCTGGCCGCCGCACCGTCGGAGCCCGCCGTCGGTCGCGGGCTGGTCGAGCGCTGCCGACGCGCCGCCCTCCGGCTGGCGGACGGCGGCCCGAACGCCGTCGTGCACGGTGATCTGCACCCGGGCAACGTCCTGGACGCCGGAGCGGGGCGCGCTCTGGTGGCGATCGATCCGCGCCCGGCGGTCGGCGATCCCGACTTCGACGCCGTCGACTGGGCGCTGTCCGGTGCCACCACGCCGGGCGTGGTCGAGGAGCGAACGCTGCGGCTCGCGGATCTGGTCCCGGGGCTCGCCGCGGACCGGGTGCGGCGCTGGTGCCAGGTTTCCGCCGTCCTCATGGCGGTACCGCGGGTGATACGCGGCCGTGACGATCCGTACACGCGGCTGCTGGTCGACATGGCGAGTCTTGCCGATGCTAGCGGATGAGCGCTAGCTTTGGATTATGGCCAAGACGCAGCTGAACGTGCGGGTCGACGAGACCACCGCGGAGACCGCCAAGACCCGCGCCTCGCAGCGCGGCATCAGCGTCAACCGCTACATCGAGGAACTGGTCCGCGCCGACCAGGCGGAGAACGGCCGGGCCTTCGTGGAGGCCGCCGCCGACTTCATGAAGCAGTACGAAGCAGTGTTCGCCGAGGAGTTCGGGCGGGATCGCGAAGGGAGCCGGGCCAACGCCCTGCCCGTGGACGACGAGTCGAACGGCGGCTCCGGCTCGGGGCGCACGCCGGCGTGACCCTGCGCATCGACCTTGCCTGGCTGTTGATGGTCGCCGAACGCAACACCCCCGGTGATCCACAGGTCACCGACTGGGGATCGCTGCTGGCCGCGGTCGCCCGCCACCAGGCGGAGATATTCGGCACGCCCGTCTACCCCGACCCACGGCAACGCGCCGCCGCGCTGCTCCAGTTGCTGGTGCACGTGCCCGCCCTGGAGCGGTCCAACGTGATGTTCGCCTGCGCCGTCGCCTACGCGTACCTGGTCGCCTGCGGCATGAAAGTGGTCACCTCGCCGGAGCAGGTACGTGATCTGGCACGGCTGGTGAAGGACGGTACGGCGGACCTGGAGCGCATCACCGACGAACTGCGGGGCTGGACCGGGGGCTCGGAGCACTGACTCAGGCGCGGCGCGCCACGCACAGGACATGTGGCGTGCTGGGGAACGGAATTGGGCCATCCGGCACCTTGAGGCGACGTACCGTGCCGAGTTCGAAGCCCGCGGCCGTCACCTGCGCCAGCGTGTCGCGGCCCGTGTGGCAGCCGCCGAACAGCAGCGGCCAGAACGTGTGGTCCACCGCCCACTGGGCGGCCGCCATGCCCCGGCCGGTGGACCGTACATGCTCCAGCAGCCGCAGCTCGCCGCCCGGTCTCACCACCCGTCTCAACTCCGCCAGCGCACGCCGCTGATCACGTACCGAGCACAGCACCAGGCAGGCCACCGCCGCGTCGAACGCCTCGCTCTTGACCGGCAGCGCCTCCGCCGCGGCGGGGACGACATCCACCGGCACCTCCACCCGCGATGCCGCGTCGGCCGCCGCGCGCCGCAGCAGCCGCTCCGGCTCGGTCGCCACCACCTCGCAGACCGCCGCCGGATAGTGCCGGAAGTTCGCCCCCGACCCGGCGCCGATCTCGATGACCCGGCCGGAGAGCCCGGCCAACAGCTCTCGGCGGTGCCGTGCCAACTCCAGCCGCTCTTCGGCGACCGCCGCCCAACGGACGTAGAACCGGGCGAAGACCGGGTGGTGTACCGCCTCCCGCGGAGCCCGCGTCAGTGCGCTCATGGCGTTGCCTCTCCTCGCGCGGGGCCGACGCCATCCAGTGTGCCGCCGGTCAGGCCTCCACGCGAGCGCGGAACGCGTTCGCATCCCAGTAACCGCCGAGGGCGGGCGCCAGCCAACCCGCCGCCGACCGGCGGAAGTCGGCGGGCGGCAGGGCTCCGGCCCCCTGCGGCACCGCACCCAGCAGCGGGACGTCCGCCACCCGGGGCAGATCGGCCAGATTGCACCGGGCGGCCAGATCCGGCTCCCGAGGCCAACTGCCCACCACCACACCGAGGCAGTCCAGCCCCCGGTGGCGCAGTTCCCGCGCGGTCAGCTCGGTCGTGTTCAGCGTGCCGAGGCCCGCCGCCGCGACCAAGAGCACCCCGGCGCCCAGCAGTTCGGCGGCGTGCGCCAGCGTCGTGCCCCGATCGTCGAAGCGCACCAGCAGCCCGCCCGCGCCCTCCACCAGTACCAGGTCGTGGTCGATGGCCAACTTGCGCGCCGCGTCCGCGATCTGCTCGGGATCCACCGTGGGCAGCCCGGCGCGCCGGGCCGCGGTGCCCGGCGCCAACGGCTCGGGGTAGCGGGCGAGTTCGGCGGTCGTCACCTCACCGGCCAGCCGCGCCACCTCGGCGACATCGCCGGCCTCGTGCGCCGCCACACCGGTCTGGGCCGGTTTCAGCACGGCGACGGTGCGGCCGAGCGCCACGGCGGTGGCGGCCACGGCCGCGGTCACCACCGTCTTGCCGATCTCCGTGCCCGTCCCCGTGACGACGATCACCGTACCCATATCGCTTCCTCAACCCTCCCGCGCCGCGGCCAGTACCGCCGCGCAGATCCGTGCCACGTCCTCGTCCCCGGTGACGTACGGCGGCATCGTGTACACCAGATCGCGGAACGGCCGCAACCATACGCCGCTGCCGACCGCGGCCCGGGTCGCCGCCGCGATGTCCACCTCGTGGTCGAGCTGCACCACACCGATCGCGCCGAGCACGCGTACGTCCCGTACTCCCGCGATCGCCGAGGCGTCCGCCAGGCCCTCGCGCAGACCCGCCTCGATCCGCTTGACCTCCAGCGCCCAGTCCTGGCCGAGGAGCAGGTCGATCGAGGCGCCTGCGACGGCCGCCGCCAGCGGATTGCCCATGAACGTGGGGCCGTGCGCGAGTACCGGCACCTTGCCCCGCGAGATCCCCTCGGCGACCCGCGAGGTGCACAGCGTCGCGGCCATCGTCAGATAGCCACCGGTCAACGCCTTGCCCAGGCACATCACATCGGGTGCGATCCCCGCGTGGTCGGCCGCGAACAACGCGCCGGTGCGCCCGAAGCCGGTGGCGATCTCGTCCAGCACCAGCAGCACGTCGTGCTCGTCGCACAACTCGCGCAGCACCCGCAGGTAGTCGGGGGAGTGGAAGCGCATCCCGCCCGCCCCCTGCACGACCGGTTCGACGATCACCGCGGCCAGCTCGTCGGCGTGCCGCGCGACCAACTCCCGCAGGTGCGCGGCGTACCGCGGGTCCGCCGGGTCGTCGAAGCCGCCCGGTGGCGGGTCGGCGAAGACCTGCCGGGACAGCACACCGGACCACAGGTGGTGCATGCCGCCGTCCGGATCGCACACCGACATCGGCTGCCAGGTGTCGCCGTGGTACCCGCCGCGCCAGGTCAACAGCCGCCGCTTGTCCGGCCGTCCGCGTGACCGCCAGTACTGCAGGCACATCTTGACCGCGACCTCGACCGACACCGAGCCGGAGTCGGCGAGGAAGACATGGCGCAGCGGCTCCGGGGTGATCTCCACCAGCCGGGCGGCCAGCCGGACGGCGGGCTCATGGGTGAGCCCGCCGAACATCACATGGCTCATCCGGTCCAGTTGGCTGCGCACCGCCTCGTTGAGTACCGGGTGGTTGTAGCCGTGGACGGCCGACCACCACGAGGACATCCCGTCCACCAGTTCGAAGGTGCCGCCCGCCGGATCGCTGACCCGTAGCCGTACCCCGCTGGCCGACTCGACCAGGAGCGGTTCCGCACGGCCGGGCATCGGCCCGTACGGGTGCCATACGTGTTCCCGGTCGAGGTCCAGCAGTGAGCGTACGGCGAGCGGCTCAGGCATTGGGCGGCAGGTCCGTGCCCGCGCCACGGCGGCGCACCGCGACAAGGTCGGTACGGGCCGCTGCGGGCGCCGCCACCGGCTCCGGCTCGGGTTCCGCACCGCACGGCCCGCAGGCGCTCTCGTGCGGACCGCAGCCGTCGTGCGGGCCGCAGACCGAGGCGCCGCGCCGGTGCTCGGGCAGCGTGGTGGTCTCCGAGCCCTCCACTTCGAAGCCCGCGTCCGCGATCATCTCCAGGTCGGCCTGGCCCGCCTGGCCCTCACTGGTCAGGTAGTCACCCAGGAAGATGGAGTTGACCAGGTGCAGCGCCAGCGGCTGGAGCGTGCGCAGATGGATCTCCCGGCCGCCCGCCAGCCGTACCTCCACGTCCGGGCAGACGAATCGGGCCATCGCCAGGATGCGCAGGCAGCGCTGCGGGGTCAGCGACCACTTCTCCGCCAGCGGAGTGCCCTCGAACGGGATGAGGAAGTTCACCGGCACCGAGTCCGGGTCCATTTCGCGCAGGGCGAAGACCACGTCCACCAGATCGGTGTCCGATTCGCCCATTCCGGCGATCAGTCCGGAGCACGCCGACAGGCCCGCCGCCTGCGCCTGGCGGACGGTGTCCACCCGGTCGGAGAAGTCGTGCGTGGTGCAGATGTCGCCGTACGTCGCCTCGGAGGTGTTGAGGTTGTGGTTGTAGGCGTCCGCTCCGGCCGCCCGCAGCCGCTCGGCCTGGCCCTCGGACAGCAGACCGAGGCAGGCGCACACCTCCACGCCCTCGTGCTCGCCCTTGATGGCCTCGATGGTCCTGGAGACCCGCTCCACGTCCCGGTCGGTCGGGCCGCGTCCGCTGGCCACCAGGCAGACCCGCTTGGCGCCGCCGGCGATCCCGGCGCCCGCCGCGTCCGCCGCCTCGTCCGGCTTCAGCCAGGTGTACTTCAGGATCTCGGCCTTGGAGCCGAGCCGCTGGGAGCAGTACGAGCAGTCCTCGGGACACAGCCCGGACTTCAGGTTGACCAGGTAGTTGAGCTTCACCCGGCGTCCGAACCAGTGGCGGCGGACCTTTCCGGCCGCGGCCACCACGTCGAGCAGTTCATCGTCGGAGGTGGCCAGTACGGCCAGCGCTTCCTCGCGGGTCGGCAGTTCTCGCCGCAGCCCCTTGTCCACCAGCGTGTTCAGCAGGTCCATGGCGATGATCCTGGCCCAGTAAGCCACCAAGGGCCAATGGCGAACCACACAACACCAACCGAACAACATGTGTGTATCGCCACACCCCGATCCGCGCCGTACGCCCGTTAGGTTGCAGGCAAACCCGGTGTGACCCCCTACGCCCGCCCGAGCATTTGGACGACTGGACGAACATGACCCGTGACCCGTTCGACTGGATCGACGCCCGCGCCGAGGCGCGCCGGCGCGCCGGGCTGGTCCGTACGCTGCGCCCCCGGCCCGCCGACTCGGAGCTGCTCGACCTGGCCAGCAACGACTATCTGGGGCTGGCCAGGCACCCCGAGGTCACGGATGCCGCGGCGCGGGCCGCGGTGCGGTGGGGCGCGGGCTCGACCGGGTCGCGGCTGGTCACCGGAACCACCGAGCTGCATGCCGAACTGGAGGCGGAGCTCGCCGCGTTCTGCGGTTTCGAGGCGGCCCTGGTCTTCGCCACCGGATACGCCGCCAACCTCGCCGCGGTCACCGCGCTCGCCCCGCCGGGGTCGCTGATCGTCTCCGACGCCGCCAACCACGCCTCGCTGATCGACGGCTGCCGTCTGGCCCGCGCCGAGACCGTCGTCGTACCGCACCGCGAGCCGGAGGGGTTCCGCAAGGCGCTCGACGGGTACGCGGGTTGCGCGCTGGCCATCACCGACTCGGTCTTCTCGGTCGACGGCGATGCCGCGCCGCTGCCCCAACTGGCCGCGCTCTGCGCCGAGTCGGGCGCGGCACTGCTGGTCGACGACGCGCACGGACTCGGGGTGCTGGGCGACGGCGGCCGGGGCACGGTGGCCGCGGCGGGACTTTCCGGCGCGCCCGGCGTGGTGTGCACGGTCACCCTCTCCAAGTCGCTGGGCAGCCAGGGGGGCGCCGTGCTCGGCCCGGCGCGGGTCATCGAACACCTGGTCAACTCCGCGCGGACGTTCATCTTCGACACCGGGCTCGCCCCGGCCGCCGCGGCCGGGGCGCTGGCCGCGCTGCGCCTGCTGCGCGGGGAGCCGGGCCGGGCGGCGCGCGCCCGTGCCGTCGCCCGTGAAGTGCACCGCCGGTTGACCTCGGCCGGGCTTGACTCGGCCGCGCCGGACGCCTGTGTGCTGTCGGTGCGGGCGCCGGGGCCGGACGCCGCGGTGCGCTGGGCCGCCGACTGCCGGTCGGCGGGGGTCGCGGTCGGCTGCTTCCGTCCGCCGTCCGTGCCGGACGGGATCTCGCGGCTACGGCTTTCCGCTCGCGCTGATATGACGGTGAGTGACATCTCGAAAGCCTGCGAGGTGATCATCCGCACTGCTCCCGCCGGCTCCCGCTGAGTGTGCCCACAACCCTCTACTGCGCTATTACCCAGCAGAGTTCACTGCTTTGAGGGACAGAGCAAAGCAGTGCTTGGCGGATCACCCGGGTCGACGGCAGCATGGATCGCACTCTGAGAAAAGCAACTGTCCGTAGTCGTGCCACTGACATATCCACGGTCGGCACCGCTGCGAACGGTCCGCGAGCGGAGTCCGAGCCGGCGGAAGAGGGACAGCGTCGCCATGGCAGATCACCAGGAAGCATCCGTCACCCTGCCGAGCGATCCAGCCTCGGTGACGGTGGCGCGCAGATACGTAACCGGGGTCCTTGGCGAGTGGGGGCTGCCGGACACCGCGCCCGCCGCCGACACGGTGCGGCTGATCGTCTCGGAGTTGGCGACCAACGCCGTACAGCACACCCTCGGCCAGTCGCCGACCTTCACCGTCGATCTGCTGCTCGACCGGGACGAGCGGTTGCGGATCGGCGTCAGTGACAGCCATCCGCGCTGGCCGCAACGGCTGCCCGCGGCGGTGCAGCAGGACAATGGACGGGGGATGTCCATTATCCGCTACCTCACGGCGGAGTCCGGCGGCCGGATGTCCGTGGCGCCGCGGCCGGAGGGCGGCAAGACCGTCTGGATCGCACTGCCTTGGCCCGTACTGTCAGGCGAGCGGGGCGAGTTATGGGATCGGGAGTGCGAACCCATGCCGTAGCGCGATGCGTTGGGGCCCGCGGTTCCACCGGATTCCTGCTCCTGCGGCCGGTTGAGGGCCTGGAGTACGGCTCGGCCCGGGGCGCCGCGACGGTGGCTGCCGTCGGGGCCCCGGGCCGAGCCGGGGTCAGCGCACCCGGCCGTACCAGACGTGGCGGGTCCAGATCCTTTCCAGGCGTACTCGGGTTCCGGTCCTGGGGGCGTGCCAGATCCTGTTGTGCCCCGCGTAGACACCGACGTGGTAGACGTAACCTCCGTGGTGGAAGAAGACCAGGTCACCCGGGCGGCGGGCGCTGGCGGAGACGTGGCGGGTCCGGTAGTACTGGGCAGCCGCGGTTCTCGGTAGTCTGCGGCCCGCCTTGCGGAAGGCGTAGGAGGTCAGTCCCGAGCAGTCGAAGCTGTATGGGCCTGTGGCGCCCCACCGGTAGGGGGAGCCCTGCTTGGACGCGGCGATCTTCAGGGCCCGGATGGATACGGGGTTGGCGCTCGCCTGTTGCGCGAGACCCGGGGCCACGAGGGTTCCGGCCAGGGCGGCGGTGACCAGTGCCACGGTCGCTGCGGCGCGGGAGAGCAGAACGGACGGCATTATCGGCGCACTCATGGGGCACCCCTTCGTCGTCCGCCTACGAAGGATGGCCTGTCGGGTTCGGGCTGGCGAAGTTGCCCGGCCGCCGTGGCGGCTTCACCCCTAGGGGCCGTCACCTTCCGGAACGACCCCGCACTGCTTGGGTCCTCCGCTCCTGCCGTTGTGGTGTCGACTCGGCATCCAGGCGGCGGCAGGACTCGGCGTCCGCCCGGACCGCCCCGTCGCTGTGGCGGGGGCTTGTCGTCGCAGGGATCATTACCCATGAAACGCATCAAATCCGACCGGAAGATGCTCCGTTCGGGAACCCCGACGACCGGAAGAGGCCGAAACGAAGCCGTTGTCGGCCCTTTTGGGATGCCGGTCAGGAATAGCCCGTCAGAGTGGTGGGGCGGGGATCGCCGGTAGCCGGGAGCGCCGTTCGCCGTCCAGTACCTGTAGCGCCCGCACCAGGGCCGGGCCGTGCACTTCGTGCTCGCCGCGCTCGTGCATCAGCTCCAGCGCCTCGCGCAGCCCGTTCGCCGTGCCCACCAGGGCCTGGGCGGCGCGCAGCGCGGAGTACGTGTCGGTGCAGCGGGCCGGGTTGATCCTGCCCAGCAGGTCGACCGTCTCCAGGTAGCGGTCCACCAGGGCGCCCTCCGCACGGGTGAGCGCGGGCAGTCGCGGTAGTTCGGGGAGCACCGGCGGTCACCGCTCCCTGAGCGACAGGGCGGCCTTGCGGTCGCGGGCCAGGTGGTCCACCAGTCCGTACGCCACGGCGCCGGGGCCGTCCAGGACCGTGACGCGTTCCAGATCGTCGTGGATCCGTTCCAACCGCTGGCCGGTGTGCTCGGCGAGCAGTCGCTCCGTCAGCTCCCGTTGCCGACGGATCTCGTCGGCCTGGATCTCCAGGTCGGAGGGCTGGCCGCGGACCGGCTCCGGGATGCCCGGCTGCTCCAGGAACACCCGCGAGCTGGGCAGCGCCAGCCGCTTGCCCGCGGTGCCCGCCGCCAGGAGTACGGCCGCGGCGGAGCCCGCCTGGCCCAGGCAGACCGTCTGGATGTCGCAGGTGATGAACCGCATGGTGTCGTAGACCGCCGACATCGCGGTGAACGATCCGCCAGGCGAGTTGATGTAGAGCTGGATGTCCTGTTCCGGAGCGGCGTGTTCCAGGTGCAGTAGCTGCGCCATCACATCGTTCGCCGAGGTGTCGTCGATGGGCGCGCCGAGGAAGACCACCCGCTCGGAGAGCAGCTTGGAGTACGGATCCATCGTGCGCAGGCCGTGGGTGGTGCGTTCGGTGAACTCCGGAAGGACAAATCGGGCGGTTGGCCGGATCATGCTCCACACCTCCATGGCGCAGGCGCGCCGCTGGGAACCATCCCGCCGTGAGGCCAGGAAGTGGCTCGTCTGTAAAAAATGTACAGGACGTACATCCCGTTATGATGGGAGCATGGCGCACGAAGTTCCGGTGACACAAGCCCGAGCCGAACTCGCGGAACTGATCAACCGCGTGGTCTACGGCGGTGAACGGGTCGTCGTGACACGGCACGGCAAGCCCCTCGTCGCCCTGGTGTCCGCCGCTGACCTGCGGCGACTCGAAGAGGGCGACGAGCAGAGCCAGGAGCCGGTGATCAGCACCGTCTCCACCCAGGTCCCCGGCGCGTCCGCCACCGGCGAACGCCGCCGCTTCGGCATCGCCGCCCAGCACATCGAACCGGGGACGCCCCGCCGCGACACCACCTGACCGCCCGAAACCCCCTACGCGGGGCGTCCTTTACGCGGTGGAAACAGCGCCGAACCCATGGCGTAACCACCCTGCAAAATCCTGGGAAGCGGCAGGTCAAGTGCGGTTTCGCCGGGGGTACAGTGCGGGCGGTGCCGTCCCGGGAGGGGCGATCGCGCCAAGTGCTCCGGTCGGTCACCAGGTCAACTGTGAGGTGTGCGCATGCAACTGACTCCGCATGAGCAGGAGCGCCTGCTGATCCATGTCGCGGCCGATGTGGCGGAGAAGCGACGGGCCCGGGGGCTGAAGCTCAACCACCCGGAGGCCGTGGCGCTGATCACCTCGCACGTACTGGAAGGCGCCAGGGACGGCAACACGGTCGCCGAACTGATGGCCTCCGGCCGCAAGGTGCTCACCCGGGGCGAGGTGATGGACGGCATCCCGGAGATGCTGCACTCGGTACAGGTCGAGGCCACCTTCCCGGACGGCACCAAGCTGGTCACCGTCCATGACCCGATCGTCTGAACCGGCTGACAGGACAGGGCACTTCATGATCCCCGGAGAGATCCTCCTCGCCGACGCGCCGGTAACCCTCAACGAGGGCAGGCCGATCACCCGGCTCACCGTGCTCAATACCGGCGACCGACCGGTACAGGTCGGCTCGCACTACCACTTCGCCGAGGCCAACCCCGCACTGGGCTTCGACCGGGCCGCCGCCCACGGGCTGCGCCTGGGGATCGCCGCGGGCACCGCCGTACGCTTCGAGCCCGGCATCCCGGTCGAGGTCGCACTGGTGCCCATCGCGGGCGCCCGGATCGTCGCGGGACTGCGCGGCCAGACGGCGGGGGCACTGGATGACTGAGTCCGTTCACCCGCCGGTCCGGCTCGACCGCGCCGGGTACGCCGACCTGTTCGGCCCCACCACCGGCGACCGGATCCGGCTCGCCGACACCAGCCTGCTGATCGAGATCGAGCGGGACCTGTCCGGCGGGCCCGGCAACTGCGGCGACGAGGCGGTCTTCGGCGGCGGCAAGGTGATCCGCGAGTCGATGGGACAGTCCAGGGTCACCCGGGCGCAGGGTGCACCGGACACCGTGATCACCGGCGCGGTGATCCTCGACCACTGGGGGATCATCAAGGCCGATATTGGTATCCGCGATGGACGTATATCCGCCATCGGCAAGGCGGGTAATCCCGAGACCATGGACGGCGTCCATCCGGGACTGGTCATCGGGCCGGAGACGGAGATCATCGCCGGAAACGGCAGGATCGTCACCGCGGGCGCCATCGACGCGCATGTCCACTTCATCTGCCCGCAGTTGGTCGACGAGGCGCTGTCCTCCGGGGTGACCACCCTGGTCGGCGGCGGTACCGGCCCGGCCGAGGGCAGCAAGGCCACCACCATCACCCCGGGGGCCTGGCACCTTGAGCGGATGTTCCAGGCGCTGGACTGCTCGCCGGTCAACATCGGCCTGCTGGGCAAGGGCAACACGGTCAGCGCCGAGTCGATGTACGACCAGCTGCGCGCCGGAGTCATCGGCTTCAAGGTGCACGAGGACTGGGGCGCCACCCCGGCCGCCATCGACGCCTGTCTGACGGTCTGCGAGGCCAGCGGGGCGCAACTCGCCATCCACACGGACACCTTGAACGAGGCCGGGTTCGTGGAGGACACCCTGGCCGCGATCGCCGGACGCGGTATTCACGCCTACCACACGGAAGGTGCGGGCGGTGGACACGCGCCGGACATCATCACGGTGGTCTCCCGGCCGAACGTACTGCCGTCCTCGACCAATCCGACCCGACCGCACACCATCAACACCGTTGAGGAGCACCTCGACATGCTGATGGTCTGCCACCACCTCAACCCGACGGTGCCCGAGGACCTGGCCTTCGCCGAGTCCCGTATCCGGCCGTCCACCATCGCCGCCGAGGATGTACTGCACGACCTCGGCGCGATATCCATCATCTCCTCGGACTCACAGGCGATGGGCCGGATCGGTGAGGTCGTGCTCCGCACCTGGCAGACCGCCCATGTGATGAAGGAGCGCCGGGGCGCCCTGCCGGGCGACGGCCGGGCGGACAACCAGCGTGCTCGTCGATATGTCGCCAAATACACCATCAACCCCGCGGTAGCCCAGGGCCTCGACCGCGAGATCGGCTCGGTCGAGGAGGGAAAGCTCGCCGACCTCGTGCTGTGGGAGCCCGCGTTCTTCGGCGTAAAACCACAACTGGTCATCAAAGGCGGGCAGATCGCGTACGCGCAGATGGGCGACGCCAACGCCTCCATCCCGACCCCGCAACCGCTGCTGCCCCGGCCGATGTTCGGCGCGACGGGCCGGGCGCCGGGCGGCAACTCGGTCAACTTCGTGACCTCGTCAGCGCTCGACGCCGGACTCGCCGACCGGCTGGACCTCGGCAAGCGGTTCACCGCCATCGGCAGCACCCGCGCCGTCACCAAGGCGGACATGCGGCAGAACGACGCCCTGCCGCGGGTGGAGGTCGACCCGGACTCGTTCACGGTGCGCATCGACGGGGAGGTCATCGATCCGGCGCCGGCCGCCCAACTGCCCATGGCCCAGCGCTACTTCCTGTTCTGAGGCGCGAGGACACGGCATGACGACCACCACGACCGGCCGCGCCGCGCTGCTGGTCCTCGCCGACGGCCGCTTTCCGGCGGGCGGGCACGCCCACTCCGGTGGCGCCGAGGCCGCGGTGGCGGCCGGACGGGTGCACGACGCGGTGTCCCTGGAGGCGTTCTGCCGGGGACGGCTGGGCACCGCCGGGCTGGTCGCCGCCGCACTCGCCGCCGCCGCGGCGGCCGGCGTGGATCCGCTGCTGCTGGACGAGGCAGCCGACGCCCGTACCCCCTCGCCCGCGCTGCGGGCGACCGGCCGCAAGCTCGGCCGCCAGTTGATGCGGGCGGCGCGCGCCTGCTGGCCGTCGCCCGCCCTCGACGCACTGGCGGCGGCCCGACCGCGCGGCGTCCACCAGCCGGTGGTCCTCGGACTGGCCGCCGCCGCGGCCGGACTCGGGCCGCTGGACGCGGCGTACGCGGCGGCGTACGAGGCGGTCAGCGGACCGGCGACGGCGGCAGTGCGGCTGCTCAGCCTCGATCCGTTCGACGCCACCGCCGTGCTCGCCCGGCTCGCCCCCGAACTGGACCATGTCGCCCAACGGGCCGTGCTGGCCGCCGAGTCGGCGCTCGACAGCGATGTCGACGCGCTACCGGCCGCCTCCGCGCCACTGCTGGAGATCGCCGCGGAACAGCACGCCGCCTGGCCCGTCCGCCTCTTCGCCTCCTAGCCCACCCGTACCCCACCGCCCGGAGCCGACCATGCACCTGGACCACCCCGAGACCTACCCCCAGCGGCACGCCCACGCATCGCCCGCCAGCGCCCTTTCAGGGAAGCGCGGCGCGCCCACGTCTTCGGGCGCCCCGGCCGAGCGGCCCGACGGCACCCGCCGGGCACTGCGGATCGGGCTGGGCGGACCGGTCGGTTCCGGGAAGACCGCGACGGTCGCCGCGATCTGCCGCCAACTGCGCGACGAACTGTCCATCGCCGTGGTCACCAACGACATCTACACCCGGGAGGACGCCGAGTTCCTGCTCCGTAACGCCGTTCTTCCGCCCGAGCGGATCACCGCGGTGGAGACCGGCGCCTGCCCGCACACCGCCATCCGGGACGACATCTCCGCCAACCTCGAAGCCGTGGAGGACCTGGAGGAGAGCGTCGGTCCGCTGGACCTGGTGCTCGTGGAGTCCGGCGGCGACAACCTCACCGCCACCTTCTCCAAGGGGCTGGTCGACGCGCAGATCTTCGTGATCGACGTGGCGGGCGGCGACAAGATCCCGCGCAAGGGCGGCCCGGGGGTCTCGACCGCCGACCTCCTCGTGGTCAACAAGACCGACCTGGCGCCGCTGGTCGGCGCCGACCTGGGGGTGATGGCAAGGGACGCCAAGGCGCAGCGGGGCGAACTGCCGGTCGCCTTCACCGCGTTGACCGAACCGGACGGCATCGCTCCGGTGATCGGCTGGGTCCGTGAGCGGCTCGCCGGGTGGACCGCGGCGGCGGTATGACCACCGTCGCGCTGCCCTGCGCCGCTCCCAGCGGGGTGCGCGCCACCGCGCGGATCGTGGCCACTCCGGACGGCCGTGGCGGCACGGCGCTGCCGGTGCTCGACGGGGCGGGACCGCTGGCGCTGCGCCGCACCCGGTCGGCCCGGCCGGGTGCCGCCCAGGTCACGGTGGTCGGGGCGATGAGCGCGCCGCTGGGCGGCGACCACCTCTCGCTCCGGGCGCGGGTGCTGCCCGGGGCACGGCTGACGGTGGGCTCGGCGGCGGCCACGGTCTCACTGCCGGGGCGGAACGGGGCGCGCGCCGGGTACGACGTGCGGCTGACCGTGGGAGCGGGCGCGGAGCTGCGCTGGTTGCCGGAGCCGTTGATCGCGGCGGCCGGCAGCGATCTGGCGATGACCACCCGGGTGGAGCTGGCCGAAGGGGCCCGGCTCGTGCTGCGTGAGGAGTTGGTGCTGGGCCGGGCGGGGGAGCAGCCGGGACGGCTGGCGAGCAGGCTGACCGTACGCGGGGGCGGCCGGACGCTGCTCGACCAGGAGATCGCCGTCGGTCCCGGGGCGCCGGGATGGTCGGGGCCCGCGGTGCTCGACCGGTACCGGGCGATGGGCCAACTCCTCGTCGTGGAGCCGCGTTTCGAGGAGCACGCCCCGCCCGCGGCGGCGCTGCCGTCGGACCCGGCCGAGGGGGAGGCGTTGCTCACCCCGCTCGCCGGACCGGCCGTCCTGGTAACCGCGCTGGCCCGGGACGCCTTGACGGCTCGTCGACTGCTGGACGCCGGCCACGCGGCGGTGGCGCCCTCGGCGGGGTAGCCGCCGCCGCTGGTCGGCTGCTCTACGCCAAGCGGCGGCACTGGGATGGCGGTGGGTCAACCCGCGGGCGAGTCTTACGAAATGGTAAAGAATCCTTGGGAACGCCTGTGCCGATCCTGTGGCCGAACGCCAAGATCCTCTTGCACCTGCTTGATCGATGCCGCTGTCAGCGGCACTCCAGCAGAGAGGGGAAATTCTTTGAGACGCATTGCCGTGCTCGGCGCCACCGGGGCCCTGCTCGCGGGTACCATCGCCGCGGCTCCCGTGGCCACCGCCGGGGACCTTACGCCGGGCGGTGCCGCACAGGGGGTGAGTGCCGAGGCGCGCGGGGTGGGCGTCGCGGCAGCACGTGCCGCGAAGGCCGGTGTCCACTGGACCGACTGCCCGACCGCGTGGGGGCTCAAGTCCCCCGTCCAGTGCGGGTATGTGACGGTTCCCATCGACTACGCGCACCCCGACGGGCCGTCCATCAGGCTCGCCGTGGACCGGGTCCGCAGTACCGGCACCCCGGCTCAGCGCCAGGGTTCGCTGGTGTACAACCCGGGTGGACCGGGCGGCTCCGGGATGAAGTTCCCGACCCGGGTCACCACCAAGAACCCGTTGTGGACCAAGATCGCCCAGGCCTACGACTTCGTGGGCTTCGATCCGCGCGGCGTCGGGCGCTCCGCCCCGATCAGCTGCGAGGACCCGCGCGAGTTCGCCAAGGCCCCCAAGGCCGACCCGGTACCCGCGGACGCGGCCGACAAGCTGGCGCAGCGCAAGCTGGCCAAGGAGTACGCGGACGGGTGCGCGCAGCGCAGCGGGGCGCTGCTGCGCTACATGACCACGCCCAACACCGCCCGCGACATGGACGTCATCCGCGCCGCGCTCGGTGACAGGAAGCTCAACTACCTCGGCGTCTCGTACGGCACGTATCTGGGCGCGGTCTACGCGACGCTGTTCCCGACCCATGTGCGCCGCCTGCTGGTGGACAGCGTGGTCAATCCCGACCCGAAGGACATCTGGTACCAGAACAACCTCAGCCAGGATGTGGCCTTCGAGGGCCGGTGGAAGGACTTCGAGAACTGGGTCGCCCGGTACGACAGCGTGTACCACCTCGGCGGCACCCGGGCCAAGGTCCAGCAGCAGTGGCTGAGGCTGCGTGTCACCGCCAAGCGCCAGCCGATCGGCGGCGTGGTCGGCCCGGCCGAGCTGATCTCCTTCTTCCAGAACGCGCCCTACTACGACCAGTACTGGCCGATCATCGCCGACGCATGGGGCAAGTACGTCGCGGGTGACGCCCGGCCGCTGGTCAAGGCGGCGGGGCCGGACTACACGAACGCGGCGGCGGCGGAGAACTCGAACGCCGTCTACACGGCCGTGGAGTGCAACGACGCGCACTGGCCCACCAGTTGGAGGCGGTGGGACCGGGACAACACCGCGCTGAACGCCAAGTACCCGTTCATGACGTGGTCCAACGCGTGGATGAACCTGCCGTGCGCCACCTGGACCCAGCCGCAGCACACCCCGGTCGACGTCCGCTCGCACCAGGGGCTGCCGAGCGTGCTGATCGTGCAGAGCACGCGTGACGCGGCGACCCCGTACTCCGGCGGGGTGGAGCTGCACCGCAGGCTGGCCGGCTCGGAGATGATCACTGAGCGGGGCGCGGGCTCGCACGGTGTGACGGGCCTGGTGAACCCGTGCATCAACGACCGGGTGACCGCCTACTTCGTGGACGGGCGGCTCGACGGCCACGACGTGACCTGCGGCCCGCACGCCGGGCCGGTGCCCAACGCCAAGTGACTCCTGTTTGAACGCGGTTGATGTGGTGCCGTGCTCCTGAACGGGAGCGCGGCACCGTCGTCTTCGGGGCGGAGGGCGGCGTGGTGGCAGGGCATGGCGACGCGTATTGCCAGTCGCGGGTATCGCGATATAACGTGAGTCTCGTCGTAGTCCGCGCACGCCGTGGAAGAGGAAGACCTGATGTCCGCATCGGCCCCCGTACCCGACCCGGAACCCGCCCGACTGGCCAAGCTGCCCGGTGCCGCACCCGATCTGCGCGCCTCCGACGAGGAGCGGGACCGGGTGGCCGCCGTTCTCGCGGACGCGCTGGCCACCGGACGGCTGGCACCCGAGGAGCACGCCGAGCGGCTTGAGGCGGTCTACGCCTCCCGTACCGTCGGTGACCTCGTCCCGATCACCCGGGACCTGCCCGTGCCCGCCGCCGAACCGGCGCCCGCGGCGCACCTCGACGCCGCGCCGGTCACGGCAGTGTTCAGCAAGATCCGCCGCGGTGGCCAGTGGCCGGTACCGCCGCTCACCGAGGTCCGCTCCACCTTCGGCGCCGCGGTGATCGACCTGCGGCACGCCGTCTTCACCCGGCGGGAGGTGGTCATCGACGCGAACTCGTTCGGCGGCAAGATCGAGATCCTGGTGCCGGACAACGCGCGGGTCTACGACACCGGCACCGCCCTGTTCGGTAAGCGTTCACTGCCCGGCGGCAAGGGGCCGCAGGGCGAGGACGGTCCCGTCGTCCGGATCACCGGGCGGTCGGTGTTCGGCCACGTACGGGTGATGCGTGGCGGATTCAAGTGGCCCTGGCGCGACTTGAGTTGACCGGTCAGCCGCGGAGGAAGTCGCGCAACCAGCGGTCCTTGGACGGGTAGTCGAACAACTCGTGGCCCCTGGGGAAGATCTCGGTCGGCCCGCCGGAGACGACGCGCCAGTCCCGGCCGCCCGGTGCGCCCCGGTCCACTCGGCGGTGGCTGGGAGCGACTCGAAGTACCCCGATTACCGGGCGGTAGCCCAACTCCCGTTCGGCCTCGGACAGATCGAGCACCATCGGATGTGGGGGCGACCACGGCGTACCGCCCACCGCCCGCGGGACCACGGGACCGGACGCGGCAACCGCTGTTCTCGACGGGCGGACCCGTGGCCGCTAGGCGGGCCTGCGCAGGTGGTGGGTGGAACCGCCGTGTTCCGACTCGGCCTTGACGTCGGGGGCGTAGCGGTCGACGTACTCCTGACCGGACAGCTCCATGATCGCGTACATGATCTCGTCGACGATCGAGCGCAGCACGTACCGGTCGTGTTCCATCCCCTCGAAGCGGGAGAAGTCCAGCGGCCTGCCGAACCGTATCGTCACCCGGCGGACCTTCGGCACCAGCCGCCCCGGCGGCTGGATCTCGAAGGTGCCGATCATCGCGCACGGCACCACGGGTGCGCGCGCCTGGAGCGCCATCACCGCCACTCCGGTGCGGCCCTTGTAGAGCCGTCCGTCGTGCGATCGGGTGCCCTCGGGGTAGACGCCCATCAGCTCACCGCGCTCCAGCACCCCGAGCGCCTCCGCGACGGCCGGGTGCGCCGCCTTCCCGCCGGTACGGTCCACGGGGATCTGGCCCGCGCTGCGGAAGAACGAGGCGATCAGCGCGCCCTTCAGGCCCGGACCGGTGAAGTACTCCTGCTTGGCGAGGAAGGTGATCCGGCGCGGCAGCACGGCGGGCATCAGGAAGTGGTCGGAGAAGGAGAGGTGATTGCCCGCGATGATCGCCGGACCCTCCTCCGGTATGTTCTCCAGCCCTTCGATACGCGGGCGGAACAGCAGCTTCAGCAGCGGCCCGAGCACCACGTACTTCAGAACGTAATAGAACACTGCGGACGCCTCCTCAGGTCCGCCGGGTCAGCGCGGTGCCCGTGGTCAGCAGCCCCAGCACCACCCAGCCGAACCACAGCCACCCGTTGCTGCCCAGCGCCACGGTGTACGCGGTGACCACCACCAGGACCACCAACGTGCACACCGTCATCGCCTTCGCGGATCCCGGCATCGCCCCAGCCACCTCCGAAACCATCGTCGCCCCGCAGCGGTGCCTACCGCTACGGGGCGACGACGGATAACGCGCGCCGGGTCAGCGACCGCGTCCCTGGAGCGAGGCCAGATAGGCGTTGTACGCCACCAGCTCCTGGTCGCCGTCGCGGTCCGCCGCCCGGTCCTTGCGCCGGGACTGCCGCTGCTCGGAGAAGTACCACTGCATGACCAACGCGATCAGTACCAGCACCGACGGGATCTCACTGAACGCCCAGGCGATCGCACCGCCCGCGTGCATGTCCGACAGCGGGTCCACCCCGAGCGAGGCGGGCGGATGCTCGAACGTCTTGATCATCGGCTGGCTGGCCATCATCAGCGCGATGCCGAAGAACGCGTGGAACGGCATCCCCATGAACAGCTCCAGGATGCGCATCACGTACCCCGGCCGGTGCGGTCCCGGGTCGACGCCCATGATCGGCCAGAAGAAGACCAGGCCCACCGCCAGGAAGTGCACCATCATCGCGATGTGCCCGACCTTGCTGCCCATCAGGAGGTCGAACAGCGGGGTGAAGTACAGCGCGTACAGGCTCGCGATGAACAGCGGGATGGTGAACGCGGGGTGCGTGATGACCCGCATGTAGCGGCTGTGCAGCAGGGCCACCAGCAGTTCGCGCGGCCCCTTGCGGCCACGGCCCGCGGTGGGCAGCGCCCGCAGTGTCAGCGTCACCGGCGCGCCGAGCAGCAGCAGGATGGGGGAGAGCATGCTGATGATCATGTGCTGCACCATGTGCACGCTGAACATGACCATGCCGTAGTCGTTCAGTTTGGTGCACATCGTCACGCCCACGGTCAGCACACCCGCCGCGAACGCCACCGTGCGGACCACCGGCCACTGGTCGCCGCGTCTGCGCAGTCGGACCACGCCCCAGCCGTACAGGCCGAGGGCCAGCAGACAGCCGATCAGGAAGAACGGGTCCCCGCTGAACTGCAGGCCCCGCGCCAGCGTGAACGGCGGCATATCCATGTCCATGTGCATGCCGTGCATGCCCGACATGCCGTGCCCGCTGTGATCCATCCGCAACTCTCCTGTCGCACCTAGCGCGGGGCGCCCCTTTGCAACCGATTCGACCGATGCGCCCGCACCAGACTAGAGCCGCCCCCTCCCGAGGCTTCGGGCGGGGGCGGCTCGTTGAACGCTCATCCGAATCGCACTGCTACAGCACACACTCCGCCTCGACGTACCGCTCGGCGGGCACCGTCTTCAGATGGTCGACCGCCTCGGCAAGAGGCACCAGCACGATGTCGGTGCCGCGCAGCGCCGTCATCATGCCGAAGTCGCCGTTGTGCGCGGCCTCCACCGCGTGCCAGCCGAACCGGGTGGCCAGCACCCGGTCGTAGGCGGTGGGCGTACCGCCGCGCTGTACATGGCCGAGGATCACCGGACGCGCCTCCTTGCCGAGCCGCTGCTCCAGCTCGACCGACAACTGCCGGGCCACTCCGGCGAACCGCTCGTGCCCGTAGATGTCGGTGCCGCCGGTCTCGAACGCCATCGAGCCCTCGCGCGGCTTGGCGCCCTCGGAGACCACCACGATCGCGAACTTCTTGCCCGCCGCGAACCGCTTGCCGACCAGCTCGGTCAACTCCTCGATGTCGAACGGCCGCTCCGGAACCACGATCGCGTGCGCACCGGCCGCCATGCCCGAGTGCAGCGCGATCCAGCCGGTGTGGCGGCCCATCACCTCGACGATCAGCACTCGTTGGTGCGACTCGGCGGTGGTCTTCAGACGGTCCAGCGCCTCGGTCGCCACCATCACCGCGGTGTCGAAGCCGAAGGTGACATCGGTCGAGGAGATGTCGTTGTCGATGGTCTTCGGCACGCCCACGATCGGCAGCCCCGCGTCCGACAGCAGCCGGGCCGCCTTCAGCGTGCCCTCACCGCCGATGGGGATGATCGCGTCCAGGCCGAGGTCCTTGACGTGGCCCTTGGCCCGCTCGACACCGTCACGCAGATGCGCGGGCTGCACCCGGGACGAGCCGAGGATGGTGCCGCCGCGAGCGAGAATGCCACTGACCGCGTCCAGGTCCAGCTTGCGGTAGTCGCACTCCAGAAGACCCTTCCACCCGTCGTGGAAGCCGATGACCTCGTCACCGTGGTCGGCCACGGCGCGGTGCACCACCGACCGGATGACGGCGTTCAGTCCGGGGCAGTCTCCGCCGCTGGTCAGCACACCAATACGCATTGCTCTCGCTACTCCTGCACCTGCAAGTCAACCGGCGACCGGACCCCGTCGTCCGGAAGGACCCCGACAGCCTATCCATACGGGGGAAACAACGGTCCGTCGTGCCGGTTTCGTCCGGATGACGGAACCGGCACGCTCCGTTCGGCGGCTCAGGCCGACGCCTGCGTCGCGGCGGCGATCCGCTCCGCGCGCAGCGCCTCGTACCACTGCTCGTCGACCGGCGGCAGCGCGTGCACGTCCAGCGCCAACTTCAGCAGCATGTCGGCGATCTGCGGGTTGCGGGCCATCACCGGGCCGTGCGCGTAGGTGCCGAAGACCGTGTCGCACCAGGCGCCCTCGGTGCCGTCGCCGGTGCCGTTGCCGCTGCCGAAGCGGAGCCGGGCGAACGGGCGGGCGCTGGGGCCGATGACGGTGTTGCCCTGGTGGTTCTCGAAGCCGGTCAGCGGCGGCAGGCCGAGCCGCTCGTCGATGTCGCCCATGATGTCGCCGACGTGCCGGGCGCCCTCGTTGCGGACGCTGCGCACATCGAGGATGCCCAGGCCCGGCTCGGGGCGGCCGAGGTCGTTGATGAACTCGGTGCCCAGGATCTGGTAGCCGGCGCAGACCGAGAAGACGATGGCGCCGTTGCCCACCGCCCGGTTCAGTCCGCCGTCCCGGCGCAGCCGTTCGGCGGCGAGCCGCTGCGGGCGGTCCTCACCGCCACCGATCAGGTAGATGTCGCCCGAGGTGGGGATCGGCTGGTCGGAGCGTACGTCGATACGGGTGACGGGGATGTGCCGCTGCTGGGCGCGGCGCTCCACCACCAGGACGTTGCCCTGGTCGCCGTAGGTGCTCAGCAGGTCGGGGTAGACCCACACCAGGCGCAGGCTGGTGTCGCTCATGCTCGCAATCCTTCTGTAGGAGTCCTGGTAGGTGGGTCAGTTGCCCACTGTACGGCGCAGGTCCTGGAACGCCGTGTAGTTGGCGATGACCTCGATCTTGCCGGGGGGAGCCGAGCGCACCGCCTCGTCCACGTCGGCGCAGACCCGGAACTGGAGTCCGGCCACCTCAAGGCGGACCGCGAGGTCCAGCTTGCGGTCGCCGATCACGAAGATCGGGTGCCCGGCGAGGCGGGTGTAGTCGACGTCCCACAGCCACGAGGTGTCGGTGCCGTCCGCGCTGCGCGCGTTCACCGACAGCAGGACCGGGGCGGGCGGGCCGTCGATCAGCGAGAAGGTCTCCAACCATCCCGCCGGGTTCTTCGCCAGCAGCAGCCGCAGGTCACGGCCGAGGTAGGAGACCACGTCGTACCGTCCGGCGACCGCCTGCACGGCGTACATCCGCTCCAGTGCGATCTTGGGGGCCACGCCGAAGACCGCGGCGACGGCGGCGGAGGTGGCCGCGTTCGCCTTGTTGGCCCGGCCGGGCAGCTGCAGCTGGATCGGCCAGGCGACCCCGTCCGGGGCGACCACGTAGTCGCCGGACAACGCCCAGGTGGGCTGCGGGCGGCGGAAGCCGCACTCGGCACAGAACCAGTCGTCGCTGGGGCGCTGGAGCACACCGCCGCAGGACGGGCAGGACCAAGCGTCGTCCTTCCACTCCTGGCCCGCGGCCACCCACACCACGGTCGGGCAGGAGGACGCGGCCCAGGCGACCAGCGGGTCGTCGGCGTTGGCGATCACGATCGCCTCGATACCGGCCAGGCCCTCGCGCCACTTCTCGGCGAGCATCCGGGTCTCGCCCGCGCGGTCGAGCTGGTCGCGGGAGAGGTTGAGCAGCGCGATGGCCTTCGGGGACACGTCGCGGGCCACGCCCGCCAGGTACTTCTCGTCGACCTCGATCACGCCGTACCGGGCCTCCGAGCCGCCCGCCAGGGCGGAGGTGATACCGGCTGGCATGTTGGCCCCGAGCGCGTTGGAGACGACGGGACCGGCCGCCCGCAGCGCCTCGGCGATCAGGCGGGTGGTGGTGGTCTTGCCGTTGGTGGCCGACACCAGGACCACGTCCAGGTGCCCGGCGAGCCGACCCAGCAGCTCGGGGTCGAGCTTGAGGGCCACCCGGCCGCCGATCACCGATCCGCTGCCGCGGCCCGCGGCGCGCGACACCGCCGCCGCGGCCTTGCCTGCCGTCACGGCCAGCTTCGCCCGCGGCGACAGCGGCTCCGAGTTGCCTGCCATCGTCTTTCGATCCTCCTCGCGTTCGACACCGGGCCTCCGGGTGCGTCCTCCACCACCGCCTGGATGGGGGTGGCGCAGCGCGTCCGCCGGTGCCGCACCGCGGCTGGGATGCCCGCGCGGGCCGCGCCGGTCCGCCGGGGCGGGAGGCTTCGGTCTCGGATCAGCCTATCGAGTCCTCGGCCCGGCCCCGCACCGCGCCACCGGGCGCCTGCCCCGGTACCGGGGCAGGCGGGGGTCGGAGTGAGGTGTGCGACCGGCCGCCAGGAGGGTGAAACGCCCTGTTTCGGGCGGGCGTTGGGGGTTGACCTTCGATGGGTCGCGGGCGGTTGGGCCCGGCCGGTTCGCTCGCCGTCGCGGCGGACAGTCACACCTCGGGTTCTCGCATCGTGGACGTGGGCTCACGACGGCGAGCCCCGGTCGGCCGGGGGGCCGGGCGCGGCGACGTAACCTTGCGCTCATGCACCATTCCTCCGGGGCGGGTCCCGGACCCTCAGGCCGGGCGATCCCCGGCAGCTCGGGAGCCGTACGGCCGATGCGGCTGCTCGGCGACCCGGTGCTGCGGTCGGCGGCGGCCGAGGTGACCGACTTCGACGCCGAACTGGCGCGGCTGGTCGAGGACATGTACGCCACGATGTACGCCGCCGACGGGGTGGGGCTGGCCGCGCCCCAAATCGGCGTGCCGGCGCGGGTGTTCGTCTACGACTGCCCGGACGACGAGGACCGCCGACACCTGGGCGCGGTGGTCAATCCGCGGCTGACGGAGGCGAACGGTGTGGTGGTCCCCGGGACGGAGGGCTGCCTGTCGCTGCCCGGTGTCACCGCGACCACCCCGCGCTTCGACCACGCGGTCGTGGAGGGGTACGACCTGGGCGGTGCGCCGGTACGGGTGGAGGGCACCGGGTTCTTCGCCCGCTGCCTGCAACACGAATGCGACCACCTGGGCGGCGGGTTGTTCACCGACCGGCTCACCGGCCTGCGCCGCCGCCGTGCCCTGCGCGCCGCCCGCCGCGCACCGTGGGCACGCGGCGGATAGGACGCCTCAGAAGCCGGGCCCGCCCGGGATGTCGCCCGCGGCGGCCAGGCGGCCCCAGAGCAGATCGGCGAGATGGGCCACCAACTGGGCGCGCTCGCAGGGTCGTTCGGCGAGCCACCAGTCTCCGGCCCCGTGCATCATGCCGACGATGCCATGGCCCCACACCCTGGCCAGTTCCTCGCTGTTGGGGCCGAGGTCGAGCCGCTCGGCGATGATCTTCGCCAACTCCTCGCCGAGTCGGCGCAGTAGGGGCGCGGAGTAGCGCCTGGTGTCGAAGTCCTTCTCGGCGTCCGCGTCCTCGGTGGGATGCATCAGAAAGCGGTACACCTGGGGACGCGCCTCGATTGCCGCCAGGTACGCGTCCAGGGTGGCCTCGACCCTGTCACGACGGGCGGTGCGGGAGTCCAGCGCGGTGCGCAGGGTGTCCAGCAGCGCGTCGGTGTGGCGCTTGGCGAGGGCGCGGTACAGGCCGCTCTTGTCGCCGAAGTGCCGGTACAGGATGGGCTTGGTGATCCCCGCCTCGGCGGCGATGGCGTTCATGGACGCCTCGGGTCCGTCGCGCAGCACCACCCGGTCCGCGGCTTCGAGCAGCTCCCGGCGCCGGTTCTCCGTCGCTTGCTGCTGGTCCAGTCGCTGGCTGGTCTGCATCGAGCCTCCCCGCCCGTTCGATTCCGCACGCTGTGCGCAACGTACTGCATTTTCCACCGAACGCCGCAACGCCCGGCGTCCGTGCCAGGGGCGGAGGCGGGCGCGGCGGTGCGCGGATCGGCGGTTGACATCCCTACCGGCTGGTAACACACTGCGTGTTACCGTAAGTAACAAGCAGGTGGAGGGGAACCATGGGCGACTTCGCGCTGGAGCTCAACGACGACCAGAAAAGCGTCCGCGACTGGGTGCACGGATTCGCCGCGGACGTGATGCGCCCGGCCGCCGCGGAGTGGGACGAGCGCGAGGAGACGCCCTGGCCGGTGATCCAGGAGGCCGCCAAGATCGGCCTGTACTCCATGGACTTCTACGCCCAGGCGTTCTTCGACCCCACCGGCCTCGGCATCCCGGTCGCCATGGAGGAGTTGTTCTGGGGTGACGCGGGGATCGGCCTGTCCATCGTCGGCACCACGCTGGCCGCGGTCGGCGTGCTCGCCAACGGCACCGAGGAGCAGATCGGCACCTGGGTGCCGCAGATGTTCGGCACCGCCGACGACGTGAAGGTCGCCGCCTTCTGCTCCTCCGAGCCGGACGCCGGGTCGGACGTCTCCGCCATGCGCACCCGCGCGGTCTACGACCAGGCCAGGGACGAGTGGGTGCTGAACGGCACCAAGACCTGGGCCACCAACGGCGGCATCGCCAACGTCCATGTGGTCGTCGCCGTCGTGGACAGCGAACTCGGTGCCCGCGGGCAGGCCTCGTTCATCGTTCCGCCGGGCACGCCGGGACTTTCCCAGGGGCAGAAGTTCAAGAAGCACGGCATCCGCGCCTCGCACACCGCCGAGGTCGTACTGGACGACGTACGGATCCCCGGCTCCTGCCTGCTCGGCGGCAAGGAGAAGCTCGACGAGCGGCTGGCGCGCGCCAGGGAGCGGCAGCGCGCCGGCGGCGAGCGGATCAAGAACGCGGCGATGGCCACCTTCGAGGCCTCCCGGCCGGCGGTCGGCGCCCAGGCGGTCGGCATCGCCCGCGCCGCGTACGAGGTCGCGCTCGACTACGCCAAGACCCGGGTCCAGTTCGGTCGCCCCATCATCGACAACCAGGGCGTCGCCTTCGCCCTCGCCGACATGCGCACCCGGATCGACGCCGCCCGCCTGCTGGTCTGGCGCGCCTCCTGGATGGCCACCGCGGGCAAGCCGTTCACCGCCGCCGAGGGCTCGATGTCCAAGCTCTACGCGGGCGAGACCGCGAAGTGGGTCACCGCCCAGGCCATGCAGGTCCTCGGCGGCAACGGCTTCACCCGCGAGTACCCGGTGGAACGCATGCACCGCGACGCGGCCATCTACACGATCTTCGAGGGCACCAGTGAGATCCAACGACTGGTGATCGCCCGGACGATCTCGGGGCTGCCGATCCGGTGAGACATCCGCGCAGGTCATGAGGCGACTTCCGGCCCGCTGCCGGTCGAACGGCGAGTGCCCTTCCGGTGGTCCCGGAAGGGCACTCGCACATGGTCGAAAACTGAATGGCAGAAATCTGGGCGGCCGGGCACCGGCGGGATTCCCGCCCGCGCCTTCGCTCCCCGCACCACCGGCCTTGACGCCCGGCCGGGCAGCCGTCGGGCGGTGCGCCGGGGCAACGGGAGAACAGGTCTGCCACACTGTACTTGCGGCCCCGCTGTCTCCCCCGTCGGCGGGGCCGCACTCATGCCGCCCGCCGCCGTCATGCCCCGCTGGAATTCCCGCAGTTGACCGCTCGGGGCGCTTCGCCACCGGATACGCGACGGGGCAGGCAGCCCGCGACCGCGAGATGATGACCCCATGATTCAGCCCAGTCAACCGATCCAGCTCACCCCCGAGCAGTTCGACATCTTCCGTGCCGAGATGGAAGAACACAACCGTCAGTCCGCGCCCAACAACTCGCAGCCGCACTGTCCGAGGTGCGTCCAGCGTGCGGAATCGATCTCGGCGACCAACGCCCCGCACTACATACTCTTCTTCGAGCCCTGCGGCCACCAGTTCACGCTGCCGAACACCGCGGAGTGGAAGCCCTAGGCGGCGATGGCGTACTGCTGGCTGTCCCGGTACGCGGCGACCCATTCCCGCTGCCACTCGGCGAGTTCCAGCCGCTGCTCCCGCGTCAGGCGCCCGCGCCGGGTGAGTGCCCGGATCGCCGTCTGAGCCCGTGCAAGACGCTGCCCCGCAGGCACACGCGTCGTAGGCGGCTCAGGGGTGCGGGGCATGGCGATCAGTCTACGGGCAGGCACTGACAAACTGGCCCCGTCGAGCGGGACGGCATATGCCGGTCAGCCCTGTCGGCTGGCCGCCACCGCATCCGTACACCCCTCCGCCGTCAGGGCCTTCTCCTCGATCCCCAACTCGCCTGGCACCGCCCGCACATCACCCGACGCCACCTGCGACTCGTGCTCGTCGACCAGCGTCCGGACCTCGGTGAACGTGCAGCCGATCTTCGGTACCCGCACCAGCGTCGCGAGCATCGACCGGCCGCCCGTCGAGCACCGATAGTTCCGGCAGTGCTTCTCGAACGCGACCACCGGGGTATAGCCCAATCCCTTGAGCATGGCGTGTACCGCGCCCGGATGTGATCCCGTCCCGGCTGCGGCGATCCCGGCATCGGATCGAGCAGCACCGCGCATATCACCTCGACGGCCAGCCCGATGTGGCCCTGGCGACGCTGGAGCACGCGCACGATGCGGCCCCTGACCCCCGACTCCCCTTCACGCGAGGGTAGATGTAAGGGCCATCGGTCCGCTATGCTTCTGGTGTCGGGCGCCGCTTCCCCCGTGCGGCGCCCGAACCTCTCTCTTCGCGTACGGCGGTTGTGGACGGCCGTACCGCGTTCGCCAGGTCCTCCAGCGCTTCCGCGATGAGTTCAGTGGCCCGTGCCAGAGCCGGATCAGCGGTCCGTTGCCGCAGGGTGCTCAACGACGGTTGGAACGGGCTGCGTTGGCGGATCGCGGCCGACCCGGACGCGGTCGCCGCGCGTACCGCCTGGGCGAACCCCTCGGCTTCCGGGATCGGGGGCGCGTCGCGGGGCGGCAGATGGGCCTCCAGGAGCATTCCACCGCGGGCCATCAACGTCAGTGCGTCCTTGGCGAGTTCGCTCGCCCGGGGCGACAGTCCACGATGGCGCACCGGCTCGGCGCGGGCCCGGCCGACGGCCTGGTCCCAGGCCAGCCGGGCCGAGCGGAACTCCAGCAGCGCCTCGCGCACCCGGCGGTGGCGGCGGCGGTCCGCCGGGTGGGCGTAGCAGGCGACCACCTCCGCCGCGTACCGCCCGGTCGCCTCAAGCCAGTCGGCCAGCCGCTCACGCAACCGCGTCGTCTCCCAGGTCGGGAAGACCGCGTACGCCGCCATCGCCAGAGCACCGCCGAGCAGCGTCAGCAACACCCGGTCGGTGACCGCTTCGTGCCAGCCGACGCCGGCCATGCCGAGCAGGAAGACCACGTACGCCGTGAGGCAGGCGGAGGCCACCGCGTACCCGGTGCGCAGCAGCAGGTTCATCAACCCCACGCAGAACACGGCGAGTCCGGCGCAGACCAGCGGCCCCGGAGCCGCGAACCGCATCACCGCACCGGCCACCAGCAGACCGGCCAGGGTGCCGGCGAACCGCGCCACCCCGCGCGCGTACGTCTGCGAGAAGTCCGGCCGCAGCACCACCGTCGAGGTCACCGGTGCCCAGTAGCCGTGGCCCAACGGCAGTACCCAGCCCAGGACATAACCCAGCGGCGTCACCACGGCCAGCCGTACCGCGTGCCTGAGCACCGGAGAGTCCCAGCGCAGCTCGCGCCGTACCGCCCGCAGCGCGAGCGGCATGAGCTTCGGCACGGTCGGGCGCAGCAGCGCGCCCTGCACGGCCGCCTGGTCGGCGGCGCTCGGGCCGTTCGCCTCCTCGACGGCCTCTTCGAGCAGCGCGGCCAGCCGTCCGGCCGCCCGCCGCGCCGGACCCCGAAGTGGCGAGCCGCCCTCCGGTTCCTCCAGCACCGCGGCGACCTGGCCGGGCAGCCGCACCGGGCGGCCGGTACGGATCGCGTGCGCCACCGCGTCCAGTACCTCGGCGGCGACGGCGAGCAACTGGCGCGCCCGTTCCCGCTCCGGCCCGTCGGCCGCCGCGCCCAGGGCCGGATCCGCCAACGAGGCCAGCACCGGCCGGATCCGCTCCGCCACCGCGCGCACGCCGCGCAACTGGGCCGGGCGCCGCCGGGCCTGCCGCGGGCTCAGGGTGGCAGCGCTGCGTGCCGTCATCATCGGCTCCGGGTCGAACGGCGCCATCGGGTCGTGCCGCAGCCGACGCGCGTAGTCCGCCACCGCGGCGAACGCCTCGGCGAGCGCGTCGCGTTGAGCGCCCCAGCGGCGGATCGGGAAGGCCACGATCAGGGCGGCCTGCACCAGACCGCCGAAGGCGATCACCCCGGCGTGCCCGAGCGCCCCCGGCAAGCTGGTGGGCAGCGTCACCACGACCAGCATCACCGTGACGGTCAGTGAGGCGACCACGCCGCTGGTCGGCCCGAGCGCCCAGGCCATTCCGGCGCCCAGCGACCAGACCGCCAGCAGGGCGACGAACGCGGCGGTGTGGCCCGCCGCCAGGTATCCGAGGAAGGTGCTGAACGCCAGTCCGCCGCCGGCGGCGAGCGCCAGCACCGGGCGCGGCCGCCAACTGCGCTGGAAGGTGGCCATTCCGGCGGCGAAGGCCCCGAACGCGGAGGACGCGGCGAACGCCGGGGTGGTCAGCCACAGTGCCGGCGCGACGACGACAGCCACTCCGGCGGCACCGCGCAGTGCCGCCAGCGGCTCCAGCCGGGTCCGCTCGACGGCCAGACCGGAACGGACCGCCTCGCGGAGCGAGCGCTGCCAGGTCATGCCCGGATCATAGGGACGAATCCCGGCGGAACGGATGTGCGTCCCCGGTTGCGCACGGCGTGTATCGGCCGGATTTCCGGCCGGAAACATGTGCCCTACAACAACTGACGCGACGGGTACAGGCTTTCTGGTTCAATGGGCCCATGGCCAGCTTGATTGAGACCGCGACGGGTCGCAGTGACCTTGAGCCGTTCTGGCCGTCTCGGCAGGCGCACCACTTCGACCGCCTGTGTTGCCGCGCGACCCCCGCGCGGGCCCGCGTCCACGGCTGATCGCCAACGGCCATCGCCGTCGGTACGGCCCGGCCCCGCGCACGACGTCCCACACGTCCCTTCGCGCGAAAGAGCCGAGACTCCATGCCGAACATCTCCAACACCCAGACCCTGCACGCTCCCGTCCCGGCCCGCCAGCGGCTGCGCGCCGTACGGCCCGACGAGGTCATCCCGGCGCCGGACTTCCTGCCACCGGGCGCCACCTGGATGCCCGCCCCTGGGCACTCCCTGCCCGCGGTCGCCGGGCAGCCGCCGATGGTCGGCTACCTGGTCCTGGTCCCCGCCGACCAGGCCCCGCCCGTGGTCACGGCCGAGCCCGCCGGTTCCGACGACCCGATCCACATCGACCACGAACGGCGTACGGCGAGCATCGACGGGCGCCAGCTGGACCTGACCTACCTCGAATTCGAACTGCTGGCGCACCTGGTGGCCCATCCGCACCGGGTGCACACCCGCGACCAGCTGGTGAACACCGTCTGGGGATACGGCCACGTCGGTGACGGGCGCACGGTGGACGTGCACGTCGCCCGGCTGCGCCGCAAGCTCGGCCCCGAGCACCGGGCGGGCATCGTCACCGTCCGCCGGGTCGGGTACAAGTACGCGCCTGTCGCCGGCGACTGACCAGGTGCCGTGCCGCGGTGCCCGTTCCGGCGGGCGTCGCGGCGCGGGCCGTGACCACGGTGGCCCTCGCGGCGTTGTTGGTGCTGGGCCGCCCGGGCGGGGAACCATAGCCGTGGGGTGGGCGTCCTGATGTCCATCACCTGCTCCGACCGGCTTAAGGATGCGCAGCGATGAACGCGAGCCAGGACGCCGAACGCTCTGCCCCCGACACCGATCCGTCCCCCGAGACTCCGCGGGAGCGCCAGCCGCGGCTCCAGCAGCAACGTGTGGACGTTCGGCGCCGGTTGATGGCCTTGCGCCGCTGGTAGCCCGTCCGGCGGAACATTCCCCCGCACGGCGTCGAGCCGTCGCCCGTCGCGGCGGACACCACCCGGGTGGCCGAGACCCGCCTGCCAGGGCACCGTGAGATGCTCAACCCCGCACCCCCGCCGAAGGCGTTCAGGCCGTAGCCTTACCTCCGCGTTCACCCGCGACGTGGAAGGCGAGGCACCACAGATGCCCGAAGTCAGCCCGCTGGATGCGGCCGTAAACGGCCCGTTCGGCCCGCACAATCTCCCGTACGGGGTCTTCACCACCGCCGATGCCCCCGGCTCCGCGCGGATCGGCGTGCGGATCGGCGACCATGTGCTCGACGCGGGCGCCGCCGCCCGCGCGCTCGGCTCCGAGGACGCGGAACTCCTCTCCCAGCCCGTGCTCAACCCGCTGATGGCCGCGGGTCGGCCGGTGTGGCGGCGGGTGCGCGGCGCGCTGACCGCCTGGCTGACCGAGCCCGAGCACCGGCGCACCGTCGAACCGCTGCTGCACCCGCTCCACTCGGTCGTACTCCGGTTGCCGTTCGAGGTCGCCGACTACGTCGACTTCTACGCCAGTGAGCACCACGCCACCACCGTCGGCCGGATCTTCCGCCCGGACGGCGACGCCCTCACGCCGAACTGGAAGCACCTGCCGATCGGTTACCACGGACGGGCCGGAACGGTCGTCGTCTCGGGTACCGATGTGGTCCGTCCCACCGGTCAGCGCAAGACGCCGCACGATCCGCAGCCGGTCTTCGGCCCGTCGACGCGGCTGGACTACGAGGCCGAGGTCGGCTTCGTAGTCGGCACGCCGTCGCGGCAGGGGGAGCGGGTGGAACTGGACGCGCTGGCCGACCATGTCTTCGGTGTCTGCCTGGTCAACGACTGGTCGGCGCGCGACATCCAGGCGTGGGAGTACGTGCCGCTGGGTCCGTTCCTCGGCAAGTCCTTCGCGACGTCGGTCTCGCCGTGGATCGTGCCGCTGGACGCGCTGGAGGCGGCACGGGTCGCACCACCGGCCAGGGACACTCCGCTGCTGCCGTATCTGGACGACGCCAAGTCCGAGGGGTGGGGCCTGGACCTGCGGCTTGAGGTGGCGCTGAACACAGAGGTGGTGTCCCGCCCGCCGTTCGCCACGATGTACTGGACGGCGGCGCAGCAACTAACCCATATGACGGTCAACGGCGCATCCCTGCGCACCGGTGACCTGTTCGCGTCCGGCACGGTCAGCGGTCCGGGTGACGACGAGCGCGGCTGCCTGCTGGAGCAGACCTGGAACGGCCGTGATCCGCTGCGGCTCAGCGGCGGCGCCTCGCGGACCTTCCTGGAGGACGGCGACGAGGTGGCCATCACCGCCTGGGCGCCGGGTCCGGACGGCAGGCGGGTGGGCTTCGGCGAGGTCACCGGCCGGGTGTCGCCCGCCGTATGACCGAGCGGGGGCGCCCGGACCGGTCGCGCGGTCCGGGCGCCCCTTGTGGTTCCACGCTAACGCGGGTCGGCCGTCAGTAGCGGATGACGCTCGGCCGTTTGGCGGGCGCGTGCGGCGTACGGGCGAGACCGCCGCCCGGTGTCATGGAGAACGAGCCGCCGGACAGCGGGCCCGGCGAGTAGCCGCCGCTGGTGAACGACTGCGGGTTCGTCGCGTCGAACGACTGGCCGTCCACGGTCACACCGGAGAAGTCCAGTTGGCTGAAGGACGGATAGCTCTGGGTGGGGGACTCGATGACCGCTTCGGCGCTGACGTTCTCCGCGCCGAGGTTCTGGTCGACGTGTTCGGTCCAGCCCTTGGTGTTGTCGGTGAGCGTCAGGGTGTAGCTGCCGCCGCCGTTGGAGACCACGGAGGCGGTGATGCTGTCGCCTTCGGAGACCGGGTCGTTCCAGTACACCGGCGCGGCGGGGTACATCTCGTACCAGGCGGAGAGCACGGGCGAGCCGCTGGAGCAGTCGGTCTGCACACCGGTCTGTTCCACGGTCTGCGAGCCGTAACCGTCCAGGCCGACCCAGGGGGCGAACAGGTCGTTGCTGCTGTTGCAGGTGACGTGCGGTTCGGTCCAGGAGCCGCTTATGGTGCTGAAGCTTCCGGTGGCGACGTAGCCGCCCCAGTTGCTGTCCTGGAAGCGGCCGGCGTGCGGGCCGAAGCCCGTGGAGGCGACGGCCGCTGACGTCCCGGCGCCCGCCGGGACGAGAGCCGCGGCGGCGAGCAGCAGACCCGCGGCTGCCGCTCTGCCGGTGAAACGCTTGCGTCTGGTTCCTGCATTCGTGCCCATGTACCGGTCTCCTGTGGGGGATGGAGTCGATGTTCGGGGGCCTGTCAGACCGGGGTTCATCGTGGGTGTGGCCTGCGTGAACCCTCAAGAGTCAGGCGCCAACCGGAACCCGCCATGGCGAGAACATGACACAATAGCGGGTGGTGGCGGGTACCGCTCGTCGAGCTTCGCCCGCCCGGAACCGAAGGGCGGTCAGGGTGTTCCCAGCCGGTTTCCACACGGTGTCAGGCGGAACCCACTGGTCGGCGCCCATGCGCTCGGCCTCGGGCGGTCTGCTCGAAGGCCTTGGCATCCCAGAAGCGGAACAGAACACCTATCTACGTGTCCTCGCCTCTCCGCACTGTACGGCAGCCGGTCTTGCCGCGGAGTTGGGCATCACGGCCGACCGAGCCGAGCGGCTGCTGGCCGCGCTCGCCCAACACGGCCTGGTCGCCCGGCATGACGGTGCTCCGGCCCGCTGGTCGGCCGCGGCGCCCGACGTCGCCATCGAGGCGCTGCTGCTACGCCGGGAGGAGGAACTGCTGCGCACCCGCGGCCGGGTGGGCGAACTGATGCGGGCCTACCGGCGGGCGCAGCAGCCGCAGGCGGCCGATCTGGTCGAGGTGGTCACCGGCCAGGCCGCCATCGCCGACCGCTGGCGGCAGATGCAGGACGGCGCACGGCGGCATCTGCTGCTGTTCGACAAGCCCCCGCACATCTCGCGCACCGACACCGAGCTGGAGCGCTCCCTGCTGGCCCGCGGCGTGCGCATCCGCGCGGTGTACGAGGCGGGCTCGGTGAGCGCCCCCGGCCGACTGGCCGAGATTCGCGAGGTGGTCGCGGCGGGGGAGGAGGCCCGGATGCTGCCGGAACTCCCGTGCAAGCTGGCCATGGTGGATGACCGCTGGGCGATGCTGCCGGTGGCCACCGGCTCCGAGTCGCAGGCCGCCGTGCTGGTCCGCGCCTCGTCCCTGCTGGACGCGCTGAACGGGATGTTCGAGGCGTACTGGCACCGGGCGGTGAGGGTGCCGGACGCGAGCGGTCCGCCGCTCGGCTCGGGGGACCGCAAGGGTGAACTTCTGACGCTGCTGTCGGCCGGGTTCACCGACGACAGCATCGCCCGCCAGTTGGGCGTCTCACCGCGCACCGTCCAGCGGTGGGTGCGCGAGGTGATGGACGCCCTCGGTGCGCGGACCCGGTTTCAGGCGGGCATCCAGGCGGCTCGCGCCGGACTGCTGTAGTACCTCGTGGTTTGTGATGCTCTGCCGTGGATCCGCGGTATGGGACAGGTGTCCGTTCGGCGGGCTGCGGGCGAAATTATTTCTTGAGGAATCCTGCGTAATTCCGCGGTGAGGGCGGCGGGCCGTCCGCCAGAGGTGATGGCGCGTCAGGTGGGACTCCCCGGTCGAGCCGTTGCCTGCCCTTGGTGAACGCATTACCGCAGGTAGTCGCAGTTGGGGCAAGGCCTCATGGGTGGTGGGCGGTTGGCTGAGGGTGCGGCGGGCGAAGTGTTACGGATCTCGAACACCCCTTCCGTGACGCCCTCGTGGCCTGGTTACATGGGTGTTTCGCGGGCCGGATGGGGCCATTGCGGCCTTGTCGCGAGGCGGGTAGGTCGGCTAGCTTCCTGAACGCCAGACACCACTCGCCGGGGTGGCAGTTTTCCTGCATGTCATGGGCATGCCTGTTCCTGCCATCCGTGTGCTACCCCCACCCCTGTCGTGCCCCAATCACGTCAGGGAGCGGCACAGGCGCGAGTGGCGATTCCCGGGACCGCGTCCGGTTCGGTCCACCCGGCCGGGTGGCCTGCGCGCAGTCCCCATCCCCCCAGGGAGGGCCGTTCATTGCCTATATCGTCTCCCTCCGCGCACAGGCGTAAGCGCGGATTCCGCAAGGGTGCCATCGCGGCGGCGTCGCTGGGCGCGTTGGTCGCCGGTACGTACGCGATCGTCGCTCCGGCGGGCGCGGCGTCGACCACCGCCGACCAGCCGCACGTCAAGCGGATGTGTTCGCAGCCCAGTCAGCCGGGCATGATGGCCTGCCTCGGGCTGGTGCGCACTGACATCGTCAAGCACCAGGTGGCGGGCGCCAACGACACCCCGCAGGGCTTCGGCCCCGATGACCTGCGCAAGGCGTACAACCTCACCGGGGACGGCGCGGGCCAGACCGTGGCCATCGTCGACGCCCAGGACGACCCCAACGCCGCCCAGGACCTGGCCGCCTACCGCAAGCAGTACGGGCTGCCGGACTGCGGCGACGGCTGCTTCAAGAAGATCGACCAGAACGGCGGAACCAACTACCCGACGGCGGACGCCGGTTGGGCCGGTGAGATCTCGCTCGACCTGGACATGGTCTCGGCCATCGCGCCCAAGGCCAACATCCTGCTGGTCGAGGCGAACTCGGCGAACATGAGCGACCTCGGCGCGGCGGTCAACCAGGCCGTCAAGTCCGGCGCCAAGTTCGTCTCCAACAGCTACGGCGGTGGCGAGGACGCCTCGGACGCCCAGGCGGACACCCAGTACTTCAACCACCCGGGTGTGGTCATCACCGCCTCGGCGGGTGACTCCGGTTTCGGCGTGGAGTACCCGGCGGCCTCGCCGAACGTCACCTCGGTCGGCGGCACCTCGCTCACCAAGGACTCCAGCTCGCGCGGCTGGAGCGAGAAGGTCTGGGGCACCAGCGCGGGCGGTGAGGGCACCGGCTCCGGCTGCTCCACCGTAGAGACCAAGCCGAGCTGGCAGAAGGACACCGGTTGCTCCAAGCGCACGGTGGCCGACGTCTCCGCGGTCGCCGACCCGGCGACCGGTGTGGCGGTCTACGACACCTACCAGTCGAACGGCTGGCAGGTCGTCGGCGGCACCAGCGCCTCGTCGCCGATCATCGCCAGCGTGTACGCGCTGGCCGGTGCGCCGTCCTCGGGCAGCAACCCGGCGTCGTTCCCCTACAAGAACGCGTCGGCGCTGAACAACGTGACCTCGGGCTCCAACGGCTCGTGCAACCCGTCGTACCTGTGCAACGGCGGCCAGGGCTACAACGGCCCGACCGGCCTCGGCACCCCGAACGGGCTCAAGGCGTTCACCGGCTGACGCCGCCCACGGTGTGACACTGAGCCCCGACCGCGAGCCACGCGGTCGGGGCTCAGTGGTCCGGCGCGTCGTCGATGTCGCTGATCCGCATCGTCGACAGCGTGGTGCGCACCCTCAGATAGGTGTACGTGGGGTGCGCCGTGCTGCCCCAGGCCAGCCGCACGGTGGCGATGCTCTGCCCGTCGCCGGCGCCCGCGTAGCTAACGCGCCAGCCGCGCGGGGCGTTCTGCGCCCGAAGTACGCCGTCGGCACGGTTCTCCTCCTCCCAGGTGGCCAGCCGGTCCCGTAGCGCCTGGCTGAGGTAGTGGCGGCGCAGCGCGCCCGTCAGCGAGGTGTCGTTGTCGCCGTTGCGGGCGTCGACGTACGCCCCGTAGAAGTCCGCCACCCGGTCCAGGGCCGAGGACGGCTTGCCGGACGTGTGGCCGTCCGGGCTCTGCGCCACCGTGGCGGTCTCGCCGCCCACCGGGTCGGGCGCGGCGCCGGCCGGGGCCGCCAGTCCGAGCGGAAGCAGGAAGGCCGCCACGGTGGCGGCGGCGCGCCGCGGCGCACGGGTGATGGGCATGTGGTCCTCGTCTCCTGGGAGTTGGGGGTGGGCGGCGAAGGTAACCGCACGCCCGCACCGTCCCGGGTACGCCGCGCTGCGCGTGCCACCGAAGAGGTGACGCCCCGTCGGCCCGCTGTCCGCCGGCGGTGTGCCGAACGACACACCGTGCTGATTGCCGATCATGCCCATGCGGGTAGTGGCGTGTTGGTGCGAGGGCGCGGAACTGCCCCTCGGCGTCTTGAAGTACGGACAGGGGGTGGTGGTCCGTGGGGACGAATGTCCCGCTTCGTAGGTGAATTCCGGTCAAGGTGTGGTCATTGGAGGGCAAAGAATTACGCAGGGAGGTAAAGCATTTGATAGTAAAAACAAAACACTCTTGTCCTGGTCATGACCTGCCAGGTGGGATCGCCGCAGTCGTCTGAGTACGACTTCCCTCCATACAAGGAGAGTTCATGCGAAGAGTTCGTCCCCGGCCGCGCGCCGTGGCCGCAGCCGCCGGGGTCACCGCCCTGGTCGCCGCTGCGGCGCTTTCCCCGCTGAGCGGGTCGGCGGCCGCCGCGCCGCAGGTCAAGGCTGTTCCGGCGATCACTGGTCACACCCTGATCAAGGGCGTCGGCAGCCCGCTGACCACGGAGCAGTGCCAGGCGAAGTGGAAGCTCGCCTGCTACACACCGCTGCAGTACCGTCAGGCGTACAACCTGAACCCGCTGTACAAGAAGGGCGTCACCGGCAAGGGGCGCACGATCGTGATAGTCGACTCGTTCGGCTCGCCGACGGTCCAGCACGATCTGGACGTGTACAGCAAGCAGTTCGGCCTGCCGCACACCAAGGTCGAGGTCAAGAAGTGGGGCAACGTCCCGCCGTGGGACCCCAAGAACGCCGACATGACCGGCTGGGCGGGGGAGACCACCCTCGACGTCGAGATGGCGCACGCCATCGCGCCTGACGCCAAGATCGTCCTGATCGAGACCGCGGTCGCCGAGACCGAGGGTGTCACCGGTCTGCCGGAGATGATGGACGCCGAGAAGTGGGCGATCGACCACAACATCGGCGATGTCATCACCCAGAGCTTCGGGGCCACCGAGAACACCTTCCCGGGCTTCGACAAGGGCGACTTCTCCAGCATCAACAACCTGCGCTACGCGTTCAAGGACGCGGCCAAGCACAAGGTGACGGTGCTGGCGTCCTCCGGTGACGGCGGCGCGACCGACAACACCGCGGACGGCAAGGGCTACTACAAGTACCGGGTGAACTCCTGGCCGTCCTCCGACCCGCTGGTGACCTCGGTCGGTGGTACGCAGCTGCACCTGAACGACAAGGGCGACCGCATCAAGCCCGAGAGCGTGTACAACGACCACGGCGCCGGTGGCGGCGGTCAGTCGCACGTCTTCACCCGCCCGGCGTTCCAGGACAGCGTGAAGAACGTGGTCGGCGCTCGCCGCGGCACCCCGGACATCTCCATGGCCGCCGCCGTCGACGGTGGCGCCTGGGTCTACTCCAGCTACGACCCCACCTCGGTCGGTTGGGACGTCTCGGGCGGCACCAGCGAGGCCAGCCCGCTGTTCTCCGGCATCATCGCCCTGGCCGACCAGGTGGCCGGCCACCGGGTGGGCGACATCCACAAGGCGCTGTACAAGCTGAACAGCCTGTCGGCGCACAACCCCTTCACCGGGATCGTGGACGTCAAGGACGGCACCAACAACAGCTACGCGGGCGTCACCGGCTACACCGCGGTGAAGGGCTACGACATGGCGACCGGCGTCGGCACCGTCGACGCGGCCCGCTTCGTCCCGGCGCTCGCGCGCCTGAGCTGACCCTCTTCCCGGGAGCGCTGAGCGCCTCGAAGCGGAAGGCCCGGATCCGTGCAACCACGGATCCGGGCCTTCCGGCGTTCGCGCACCGTCCGCACGGTCCTCACTGGTGCCAGGGCCCGCCGGCCCGCACCTCGCGCACATACCGCTCGATGAGCCTTCGCAGTACCAGAACGGTGGCGTCGATGTCCCGCTCGTCGATGTCGTGCAGCGCCTCGCGCAGGCGCTCGTGGTTCGAGCGGCGCAGCCGCACCAGCACCGAGGTGCCCTTTGGCGTGATCGTGATGTTGCGCGCGCGGCGGTCGGTCGGGTCGGGGGTGCGCTCCACCAGCCCCTGGAGCTGGAGTTGGGCCACCTGGCGGGTCACATGGGACGGCTCCACCAGCAGCCGGGCGGCCAGGTCGCCGACCCGGCAGGAACCGCCGTCGTTCTCCAACGCCATCAGCAGGTGCACATCCGACCTGCCGATCTGGACTTCCGCCCGGCTCACCGAGCGGTCATGCGCCTGCGGACGGGTGAGCAGGTAGGACAGGGTGAGCAGAACACGGTCGAGTGCCGCGGTGGCGTCGGCGGCATCAGGGGCGTCGGCGGCGGCGTCGGACATGGCGGAACTCTAGTCCCGCGGGGCACCCCGGACGCCAGATCACCTGGAATCGGCCAACTTCTGTCCGGCCCCGCCGACCCCTTGTTTCCGTGCCGGGCGCGGGAGTTAGCGTGGCAACAGCATTAATTGCCTTTGTTAGGTATCTAGTTGCCCAGGTATACGGGTCGACCCGATGGAGGACAGGGCCCATGCGAGTCAGCGTCGACACCCACCGCTGTTGCGGCTCCGGCCAGTGCGTGCTGGCCGTCCCCGACGTCTTCGACCAGCGCGAGGAGGACGGCATCGTCCGGCTCCTCGAACAGCGGCCGCCCGCCGAACTCCACGCCGAGGTCCGTACCGCCGCCACCGTCTGTCCGTCCGGAGCCATCGAAGTGCACGAGGCGTAACCGCGCCGGCGCACCCGCCCCAGGGGGCGCGCCGTACGCGTTCCGCACCTGACCGTGAAGGAGAGATCCGCGATGACGACCGCGCACCCCATAGCACCGCCGAACTTCCCCGCACCCCGCGGCGCCTGCCCCTTCGCCCCGCCACCGGCCTACGAGCAGGCGCGCCGGGAGCAGCCGGTGAGCCGGGTCACGCTGTGGGACGGTTCGCAGTGCTGGCTGGTCACCCGGCACGCCGATGTCCGCAGCGTACTGCGTGACCAGCGGTTCAGCGCCGACGCCCGGCACCCCGGCTTCCCGTTCGTCACCGACGGCCGTCGGGCGCTGGCCAACGAGAGCACCAGCTTCATCCGCCTTGACGACCCCGAGCACGCCCGGCTGCGCCGCATGCTCACCGCCGACTTCATGATCAAGAAGACCGAGGCGCTACGGCCGCGCATACAGCGCATCGTGGACGACTTCCTCGACCGGATGGTCGCACACGGCGCGCCCGCCGACCTGGTCTCCGAATTCGCCCTGCCCATACCGTCGTTGGTGATCTGTCTACTGCTCGGAGTCGACTACGGCGACCACGGGTACTTCCAGGAACGCAGCCGGGTCCTGCTGCACAACCACTCGACTGCCGATGAGGTCCGGCAGGCCCGCGAGGAACTGACCGAATACCTCGGCCGGCTGGCGGAGGCCAAGCGGCGCGAGCCGGATGACGGCATCATCAGCCGACTGGTGGCGCGCGGTGAGCTGACCGACGAGGAAGTGGCCGCCACCTGCCTGCTCCTGCTGGTCGCGGGCCATGAGACCACCGCCAACATGACCTCGCTGTCCACCCTGGCGCTGCTGCGCGACCCGGCCCAACTGGCCAGGCTGCGGGCCGAACCGGCGCTGATCAAGCCCGCGGTCGAGGAGATGCTGCGGTTCCTGAGCATCGTGCACTCCGGGCTGCCCCGGGTCGCGACCGAGGACGTGCAGGTGGGCGGCGAGACCATCCGCGCGGGCGAGGGCGTGCTGTGCATGATCTCCGTCGCCAACCGGGACGAGGAGGTGTTCGAGGGCGCGGACCGACTCGACATCGGCCGCGAGTCCCGCCGCCATGTCGCGTTCGGCTTCGGCGTCCACCAGTGCCTCGGACAGCCGCTGGCGCGGGTGGAGTTGCAGATCGCGGTCGAGACGCTGTTCCGGAGACTGCCCAAGCTGCGGCTGGCGATCCCGTACGAGGACATCCGCTTCCGTACCGAGATGGCGATCTACGGTGTTCACGAACTGCCGGTGACCTGGTGACGGCGGAGTCACGGTGACCGGCGGCCCGTGAGGGCCGATGGCCTGGACCGCTCCCGACCGCTCCGGGACGGTCCAGGCCCATCCGCGTCCGGCGGCCTCGCCCCGAGGCGCGCTCCGCCGAACACGCCGTTGGCGGAGGTCAGTTGGGTGCGGCCGCGCCGGGGGCCGCGGGAGCGCTGCGCTTCGCCTTGGGGGCGCTCGGCGCGCTGGGCTTGGCGGGTACGGCCGTGGAGCCGGGCGCCGCGGGCGTGATGGTGACGGTGCTCGGCAGGCTGGGGCTCTGGCTCAGGCCCGGCACGCTCACCGCGGGCAGACCGCTGGCGGTGAGGACGGCGTTCACGACGTTGAGGGTGGACAGCAGGGCGGCGTTCACCGCGTCGAGGATGTTCGTCGGGTTGTTCGCGTCCACGGCCTGGACCACGGAGTTCAGCCGTGCCTCGAGTTGGTTGACCGCCTTGGCGATCAGGGCGTCGGTGGCGTCGGTGCTGGGCGTCGGGTCCGCGACCTTGCCGGAGGCGCCGTGCTTCCCGGCCTTGCGCGGCTTCGCGTTCATGCCGGCCCTGGTGGTCCTCGACGTGGCGGCGACGTCGTCGAGCTGCCGCTTCGCCTGGTCGACCAGCCGGGTGATCTTGGCCGGATCCCGCTTGTCGGTCATGGCGGCCTGGAGCGACTCGACGGCCTTGCTGACCGCGCCGAGGTTCGCCAGTCGGCCGAGCACCACGGCCGGGTCCGGAGCCGGTGCGTGGGCGACGGGCCGGGCGGGCGGCTCGGCGGTGACGGCGGCCGCGGCACCGACGGTGCCGAGCGTCATCGCGGCGACGGTGGCGGAAGAGATGAGGATGCCGGTCTTCCGGGATATGCGCATGGGGGTCAATCCCTTCACATACGTGGCGGGGTTCAGACTCGACCACCGTGCGAGAGGCCACCACGCAGCGCAACTCGCGGTAAGCCATACGTGACGAAGGGGCGGGTCCGCGCCGCGTACGCCACGGACCCGCCCCACCGCTCACGGACGCCGTCAGGCGGCCGGCTGACCGCCGCCCGCGGGCGGATCGCCGAGCACGGCGTGGACGTACAGCGCGAGCGTGTCCTTGGTGAAGTACGAGCTGTAGGAGATGTCGGGAGTGTCACCGCCGGTGTGGTATCCGCCGATGACGCCGATCAGCGCGTAGCCGAACGGATCCCGCACCAGGAACGGCCCGCCGGAGGTGCCGTCGATGTACGCCGCACAGGCGATCTCCAGGAAGTCACCGGGCGCGCCCGGGTCGGTGCTGGTGTACTTGTGCGTGGACGACCAGCAGTCCAGCGGCTTGGGGTGGCTGGCGTCGCTGAACCCCGGATATCCGATCAGCCGCACATGGGAATGTGCGTACCCGGAGTAGACCGCCAGGTCGAAGCCACCGGCCACATCCTCCACCTCGCGCCCGTCCTGCCGTGGCGCCAACCGCTCCACCGAGTAGTCCCAGCGGGCGCCTTTGCCCGAACCCAGCGCGTAGTACCGGGGGTCGATGTATATCGCCGAGACCGGGAAGATGCCGAACGGCTTCAGCCCGTCGTGGTACTGCGGGACGAACGACAGATGCCTCTTGGGGTCCGGGTGGCTCAGGCAGTGCCCGGCGCTGACCACCAGATCGCGCCGCGGGCTGCGTACGACGGTGCCGCCGCAGAAGCGGCCGATGTTCTTGCCGTCGGTCCAGAAGAACGTGCCCACCTGCGGTATCCCGTTGAACGGGTGGCTCGGCGGCACGGTCGCCTCGGACCGTACGGACGCCTTGGCCGGCTTGCTGTCCTGGACCGGTTGGGCCGCCTCCATGCGCCGCGCCGTCCAGTACGAGTCGTCGCCGCCCGCGGACGTCGGCGCCGAGGCGCCGGGCGCGGGGGGTGGCGGTGCGGCGGCGTACGAAGCGGGGCCGCCGTAGGCGACGGCCAGGGCTGTGAGGAGCAGGAGGGCCAGGGCACGGAGAGCACTCGATCTGCACATGGGCGGTTCCTCCACGGGAAACGAGGTGCGGGACCGGCGGCACGAGCGGCACAACGCTGCCATCGTCGTACGAACTGAGGGTGAGTGACGAGTGGTCAGCGCGCGAATACCCGGGGAGCACGGGAGTCCAGGGGTTGCCGGGCCATTCTCAGGAACCGTTCAGTATCGGTCCCTATCAACTCCGCATGGACTCAACGCGACACACACAAGCACCGACGACGCACCGCAGGCGCGGCCGGGTCCGGCGCGCCGTACCGTTCCTCGCCGCCGCGACCGCGCTGGTGGCAGCGGGCACCGCCGTCGTCGCCAATGCCGGTCCCGTCCGGCCCGCCGCCGCACCGCGGGTCGACGGCAACCGCATCGACGTGCCCGTCCAGGGCGGCACCGCCAGCATCGACACCGCATCGCTGCGGGTCACCGCGCGCACCGACGACGGCCGCACGGTACGGCTGTCCGACGCGCCCGCCACCGCACCCGGCACCCCGGGCCGGATCACCGCCTCCGACGGCGCCGCGCACTGGAGCTACGCCGGATCCGGGCTGGACTTCACCGCCCGCGCCGACCACGGGCGGTTGAGCGTCACCGCCGCCGCCCATCGCGACACCACCTTGAACTGGCCCGTAACCGGCACCGACCCGGCCACCGACGCCGTCCAGTTCCCGCGCGGTGAGGGGCTGTCCGTCCCCGTCGGCGACCGCTTCTGGAACTCCTCGGCCGCCGGGCTCGCGGGCAGTGCCGCCGACATGTCCGCCGACCTGAGCATGCCCATGTGGGGCTACACGCTCCGCGGCACCGGGCGAGGCGTCAGCTACCTGGTGCCCACCGACATCGGCAGCACCCTGAGCTTCAGCTCCGACCAGGGCCGACTGCACACCACGACCAGCCACAAGTTCTCGCACGCCGACGCCACCGACGACTACACGGTCACCTTCGCGCTGACCGACGGCTCCCCGGTCGCCCCGGCGGTCGACTACCGCGGCTGGCTCTCGCAGCACGGCCAGCTCGGCAGCCTGCGCGACAAGATCGCCGCCAATCCGCAGAACGCCAAGCTGCTCGGCGCCTTCCACGCCTACCTGTGGGGCGACGCCCGTACCCCGGACGGCATAGCCAAGCTGAAGAAGCTGGGCGTCTCCCGGATGTGGCTCGGTTACGACGCCGACGGCTCACCGATGAGCGCCGCGGCGGTGACCGCCGCCAAGAAGGCGGGGTACCTGGTCGGGCCGTACGACTCATGGGCCAACGGGCAGGACCCGAAGACCTCGGACAGCCCCACCTCCAGCTGGCCCGGCACCGTGTACCCCGACTTCTGTGTACAGGGCGCCGACGGCAAGCCGGTTCCCGGCTTCCACGACCGCGGCTGCTACCTCAGCTCGCAGGCCTTCGAACAGGCGGAGCCCAGCCAGCACTACCTGGCCGAACGCACCCGGCAGATGACCGCCAACGGCGTCAACAGCTACTTCCTGGACGTGGACGCCGCTGGCGAGCTGTACCAGGACCACAGCGCGGCGCACCCGATGACCCAGGCCCAGGACCGTGCCAACCGGCTGGCCCGGATGAAGCGGCTGTCCGCGGGCGACAAGCTGGTCCTCGGCTCGGAAGCGGCCGGTTCCTGGGCCAACCAGGTGCTGGCCTACGACCACGGCTCCGCGACACCCGTCGCCGACGGCCTGTGGCCGCTGGAGAAGGACCGGCAGACCTGGGGCGGCTACGCTCCGGCGAAGGCGCCCGGCGTCTTCTTCAAGCCGGTCGACCTGCCCGCCGACCTGGCGACCGCGATGTACGACCCGAAGTACCGGGTGCCGCTCTACGAGACCGCCCTGCACGACTCCGTGGTCAACGTGGAGCGCTGGGAGCTGTCGTTCGACAAGCTGCCGCAGCAGAGGAACACCCGCGCGCTGCTGGCCATGCTGTACAACGTGCCGCTCAACTTCGTGCTGGACGGGCCGTCGTTGCAGCAGCACGGCGCCGAACTCGCCTCTCTTCAGAAGTACTTCGCACCGCTGCACGAGGCCGCCGGCACCCAGCCGATGACCTCGTTCCGCTACCTCACCGACGACCACCAGGTGCAGCGCACCGTCTTCGGTGACGGAACGCTGACCGTGACCGCCAACTTCGGCACCACTTCCCACGACGGGCTGGCCGGCGGGTGCGTGGACGCCACGCTGCGCGGACAGCACGGTACGCACCGGCTCTGCCCGGCCAAGGTCACGGGCTGAAAGGCCGGTTGAGGGCCGGGGACGGTCGACGGGCGCGGGCGGCTGACCGTAACGATCCGGCCGCACGAGGGAGGGACATTTCCGCCATGGGCATGGAAGTGTTGTCCCCCCATTGTCCGGAAGACGGGAACACCGTGGTCAGAGCAGGTCTGGAGAAGGATCCGGCGGAGGTCTCCGCCATGTTCGACGAGGTCGCGCAGGGCTATGACCGCACCCGGGCCCGGCTGTGGCTCGGCCGGATGAGCAGTTGGGGCCGGCAGATGGCCGAAACCGTTCAGGCCGGCCCCGGCCGCCGGATCCTCGATGTCGCGGCGGGCACCGGTACCTCTGGGATGGCGTTGACCGCGCGGGGCGCGCGGGTCGTAGCCTGCGACTTCTCGGCGAGCATGCTGGCCATAGGCCGCAGTCGGCATCCGGCGATGGACTTCGTCGTCGGCGACGGCCACCAACTGCCTTTTCCCGACGGGACGTTCGACGCGGTGACCATATCCTTCGGGTTGCGCAACGTCGCCGACTCCTCGCGGGTGCTGGCCGAGATGCTCCGGGTCACCCGGCCCGGTGGGCTGCTGACGGTATGTGAGTTCAGCCTGCCGGAGACACCGTTGCGGCGTGCTCTGTTCCGCGCGTACCTGCGGCATCTCGTGCCGCTGATCGCCCGCAGGGTGAGCAGCAATCCGGAGGCGTACGCCTACCTGGGTGAGTCCATCGAGGACTGGCCGGATCCGGCGGTCCTCGGCGCGCGCATCGCCGCCGCCGGATGGGAACGGGTCCACTGGCGCCCGCTGGACGGCGGGGTGGTACACCTGCACAGCGGCACCGCCCCGTTGCGCTGACCGGGGAGTGCGGGGGCGGCGCCGGACCGTGCCGCCCCCGACACGTGCTGACGGCAATGCGCCGCGCGGGCAGCCGGGGGGAAGAATCGGCAGCATGTCTGAGAAAGAGATCCTGCGCCGACACGAAGAGGCGATCGACTTCTTCACCACCACGGTGCACGCGGTACGCGACGACCAGTGGGACGCCCCCACGCCCTGCACCGACTGGTCCGTGCGCGATCTGGTCAACCACCTGACCGTTGAGCAGCTCTGGGTGCCCGACCTGGTGCTCGACGGGGCCAGCGTCGCGGACGTGGGCGACGCGTACGACGGCGACCAGCTCGGCGACGATCCGGTGGCCGCCTGGGACCGCGCGTCGGCCGCCTCCTACGAGGCGTTCCGCATTCCGGGCGCACTCAAGCGCACGGTCCACCTGTCCTACGGTGACAGCCCGGCGAGCGCCTACTGCGCCCAGATGACCACGGACGCCGCGGTCCACGCCTGGGACCTGGCCCGGGCGATCGGCGCCGACGAGAGGATGCCGGACGGTCTGGCCGCCGCCTGCCTGCGCGAAGTCGAACCCTATGCGAAGGGCCTCTCCAAGAGTGGCCTGTTCGCACAGTCGATCAAGCCGCCGGAGGGGGCGGACGACCAGACCAGACTCCTGTGCCTGCTGGGACGACGACCCTAGCGAGCCGGTCGGCAGATCCTGTCGCATGCGCGGCGGACACGGTCGATGACCTGGGCGGGTGTCCTTGTCCATCCGAAGGGCCGGGCCTGGTCGTTCCAGTGCTTGGTCAGCCCTCGATCGAGGTCTTCAGCTCGTCCAGCGAGCAGAACACCCCGCCTTCAGGACAACGTCGTCGCAGTTCGGCGGACCACCGCTCGACGTCGTTGAGCACGTCGGGGGAAGTGCTGCTCGAAGCGGGGATGCGCGAGCAGCCACTTGTGCACCGCAGGCCTTGTGGGTGCGCGGGTTGTCGCAGATGACGTGACCGCCAGGCCGGGCTCGGTCTGGCGGTCGATCCCGTCGGGGAAGCACCACCACCTCCGCCACTTGGGCGTCGGTAGTGGTGCGTGGCACCCCGGGCTCACGAGGAGGAGCGTCCCAGCGCGGGCCGTCGGGCGTACACCTCGATCTCGATCCTCATCCGCGAATCCGCCAGGCCGCACACCATCATCGTCGCGGCCGGGCGGACCTCCCCGAAGCGGCGGCGCAGCGTCGGCCAGCACGGCTCGAAGTCCTCACGTACGGGCAGCAGATAGCGCACCCGGACGACATCGTCGAACGAACACCCTGCCTCGGCCAGCGCCGCCTCGATGTTGCGCAGACACTGCTCGGCCTGCTCGACCACGTCGTCGGAGATCGTCATGGTCGCGTAGTCGAATCCGGTCGTGCCGGACACATGCACCCAGTCGCCGTCGACCACCGCTCTGGCGTACCCGATCCGCTCCTCGAAGGTCGAACCGCTCAGGATCACTTGTCGCCGCGTCATACGGCGAACCGTAGGCAACCAGTGGCGCACACGTCCAACGACGGCTGACTCCGCCCGGCATGCGACGGTCCCCGGCAGTGCCGGGGACCGTCGATGTCACGCCGCTGGGTGCACCGGGTCAGTGGTGGTCGAACATGCCCCGGTGGTCGCGCCAACCCCAGGGGTTGGCCCACCCGTCGTTCCAGAGGTGGTGATGGTGATGGTGGTGATGGTGGTGTCGGCAGTGGCGCTGCTGGTGGTCGGGGTGGTTCCAGGTGGGTGTCATGGCCTGGGCCACGCCGGACAGCGGCAGGACGACAGCGGCGGACATGAAGGCGACAGCGGCGCCACGTGCGAGGGTCTTCTTCACGATCAGCTCCTCGGAGCGAGCGAAGCGAATGGGACTTTAGCGACGCTAGGTGGCTCCCGCCGGTCTGTCGCGGCGAGCCGGACGCGGCTGCTCCATCGGAGCGGACGGTTGCCCCGGGTGTCGTCAAGCCCCGCCGCGCGGAGGGCAACTGGGGTGCGGTGGGGCGGGAGACTCGCCGGTGGACGTCACCATTGCGCCGACTGCTGCACGGGTATTCACCTGTTCGAGGGGCATTGCGCTACAAATGGGGCATCTGCGCGTTGGTCAGTGTCCCTGCCGCTGTCGGTGGGGAGCGTGATCCGCTGATCTTCATGCATGAAAGGAATAAACCATGTCGCGTATCGCCAAGGCGCTCGTGGTGACCGCTGTGAGTGGGGCCGCTGTCGCGAGCAGCGCCGGACTGGCCGCGGCCGACGCCGGCGCCGGGGCCGTCGCGGTCGGCTCGCCGGGTGTCATCTCGGGCAACGCCATCCAGATTCCGGTCAACCTCGGGGTCAACCTCTGCGGCAACACGATCGACATCATCGGCATCCTGAACCCGGCCTTCGGCAACACCTGCGCCATCAAGTGAGTCGACGCGGGGACATACCCCGCTCCGGCTTCGGCCTGGTCGAAGGCGCTCGCGCTCGGCGCCCACCCGTGGTTCCTCCGGGTGGGCGCCGTCGTGCTGTCCGGGGGCCGCCGGGCCGCGGCGAACGCGTTGTCTGAACCGAGGAGTTGGCGAACACGTCCATCAACCGATCGGTGGGTGCCTGTCAACCACCTGGTGGGCACGCCGCGTCCACCACACCGATCTGCCCGTCCAACCGGTCGGGCGACGCGCGGGGGCGGGTCCGCGCGGGACGCTTTCAGTGCCCTGGGAACGGCGGACGAGGAGCTGATCGGCATGGCGGTCATCGAGGTCATGGACCTCACCAAGACGTATGGAGGGCACACCGCGCTGGACGGTGTCTCCTTCACCGTTGAGGACGGCGAGATCTTCGGACTGCTCGGTCCGAACGGCGCCGGGAAGACCACGACGGTGGAGTGCGTCGAGGGGCTGCGGCGCGCCGACTCCGGCTCGGTACGCGTTCTCGGCCTGGACCCGACGCGGCAGGGCCGCGAGCTGCGCCGCCAGATAGGCGTACAGCTACAGGAGGCCCATCTGCCCGACACCCTGCGGGTCCACGAAGCGCTCGACCTGTACGCCGCCTTCTACCCGTGTCCACGGAACCCCGGTGAGCTGCTCGCCCAGTGGGGCCTGGAGGAGCAACGGGACGCGAAGTTCGGCAGGTTGTCCGGTGGGCAGAAGCAGCGGCTGTTCATGGCCCTCGCACTGGTCGGCGATCCGCGCGTGGTGTTCCTCGACGAACTCACCACCGGGCTGGACCCGCAGGCCCGCCGCGTCACCTGGGAGTTGGTCCGGCGGTTGCGGGACGGCGGAGTGACGGTCGTCCTGGTCTCGCACTTCATGGACGAGGTGGCCGCGTTGTGCGACCGCGCCGCCATCCTCGACAAGGGGCGCATCGTGTCCGAGGGGACCCCCGACGAGCTGGTACACGGCGGTGCTGGGCGGACCGCGCTCAGCTTCCGGCCCACTCAGGAAGTGGACCTGGCGGCCCTGTCCGCGCTGCCCAGCGTCACCCGGGTCGAACAGTGCCTGGAAACCGTGACGGTCAGCGGCAGCGGATCGGTGATCGACGAGGTCACCGCCCTGCTCGCCCGCAACCGGATCCTCGTCGCCAATCTGCGCATCCACGAGCGCACCCTGGACGACGCCTATGCCGCCCTCACCGGACGCCTCACATGACCGCCACCACCACCTGCCGCATCGCCGGGAGGAGGGAGACCATGTACGCACTGCGCAAACTCACCATCACCGAGGGGCGGTTGTTCCTCCGCGATCCGGCCGCGGCCTTCTTCGCCCTGGCCTTTCCGGTACTGCTGCTCGCCGTCCTCGGCGCCGTCCCCGAGTTCCGCCGGACGTCACCCAAACTGCACGGACTGTCGACCGTGGAGGTCTACGCACCGGTCATGGTCGTATTCACGCTCGTCATGCTGGCGATGAACGGTATGGCACCGGTCCTCACCGCCTACCGCGAAAAGGGCGTGCTGCGCCGAATCTCGGCCAGCCCGGTGCCCGCGGCGACGATACTGGGCGCGCTGGTCTGCCTCTACGCGGTGGTCTCCGTGGTCTCCGTGGTGCTGGTCGCGGTGGTGGGACGGCTCGCCTTCCACATCGAACTGCCGCAGGCACCGTTGGCCTTCCTGGTCGCCTTCGTGCTGGCCGCCGCCTCGCTGTTCGCCATCGGTATGCTGCTCGCGGCGCTGGCGCCGTCCGCCAAGGCGGGCAACGCCATTGGCATCGCGTGCTTCTTCCCGCTGATGTTCTTCTCCGGGCTGTGGGTGCCGCGCGATCTGATGCCCGAGATACTGCGTCGCACAGGGGACTTCATACCGAGTGGTGCCGCCACCGAGGCGGTGCTTGACGCCTGGAACGGCCATTGGCCACACACCGGTGATCTGGCGACAATGACGGTGTTCGCGCTGGTCGCCGGGTGCGCGGCGGCCAGGCTGTTCCGCTGGGAGTGAGCCCGGCAGGCCACCGGGGGCAGGCAGCGGGGGAAGGGACCGGACACACCATGGTCGGCGCGGGCAGGGACAGACCGCTCACGGACGAGGACTCCCGCCTGGAGCTGTGGGAGAAGCGGCTACAGGCCATGCTGGTCTATCTGCCGTACGCGGCGCTGCTGGTCTCCGTCCTGCTGGCGGTGACGGTCCCGGTGCCGACGGCGAAGCCGCTCCCGTACTGCTTCGCACTGTCCGCGGCAGCGCTGGGCTGGCTGTTGCTGCGCGCGGCGCTGGACCGCTACGAGCACTACGACCGGTTCGGCGAGGACCGGGGCCGGCTGTGGCTGACGGTGTTCCACTTCAGCGGGCTGATCGTGCTGATCTTCCTGATGACCCTGGCCAGTCCGGTCTTCGGGTACTTCGGCTTCGCGGGATATCTGCACGCGATGCGCTATCTGCGCGGGCGCTGGCGGATCGTGGGGGGGTTGGTGACGGCGATGCCGGTATCCGTGTCGCAGACGGGCGGGATGCTGCCGACGACCAGCGCGGGCTTCGTCAACCTGACGGTGGCGTTTTTGTTCAACGTGGTGTCGGTCGGCGCGGTGCTCGCCCTGGACGGGATCACCGAGCGGCAGAGCAGCCGCAGGAAGGCGTCCAACGCGGCTCTGAGCACGGCCAACGTGCGGCTGGCGGCGATGCTCGCGGAGAACCGCGGACTGCACGCCCAACTGATCAGCCAGGCCCGGGAGGCAGGCGTGATGGACGAACGCCAGCGCATGGCGCGGGAGATCCACGACACCCTGGCGCAGGCGCTTGCCGGGATCGTCACCCAACTCCACGCGGCGGACCAGGCGCGGGAGCGCGGGGGTCCGGACGCCGACCGGCGGCATCTGGTGAACGCGGCGCGACTGGCCAGGGAGGGCCTGGCCGATGCCCGTCGGGCGGTGCGGGCGCTGCGTCCGGATGCGCTGGAGCACGCGGGGCTGCCCGCCGCGCTGGCCGAGGCGGTCGGTCAGTGGCGGGAACTGCACGGCGTCGAGGCGCAGTTGACCGTCACGGGCACCGCCCGGCCGCTGCACCCCGAGGTGGAGATAACGCTGCTGCGGGCGGCGCAGGAGGCGCTGGCCAATGTCGCCAAGCACGCGGGAGCCTCTCGCGTCGGCCTGACCCTGTCGTACATGGAGGACGTGGTGACACTGGACGTACGTGACGACGGCACGGGCTTCGATCCGTTGACGCTGCCGGAGCCGGGCAGCGCGGGAGCGCGGGGCGGTGGTTTCGGGCTGACCGTGATGCGCCAGCGGGTGCGGCGGCTCAGCGGACGGCTGGAGGTCGAGTCGGAGTGCGGTGGCGGTACGGCGGTGTCCGCCACGCTTCCGGCGATCAGCCAGGGGGGCGTCGATGGCTGAGAACATCGGGTGCGACGCTCCCGTCCGGCTGCTGATCGCCGATGACCACCCGGTGGTACGGGACGGACTGCGCGGGATGTTCGCCGGTGACCCCGGGTTCGAGGTGGTGGCCGAGGCGGCCGACGGCGCCGAGGCGGTGGCGCTCGCCGAGCGGTTGGGCCCCGATGTGGTGCTGATGGACCTGCGGATGCCGCGGCTTGACGGAGTCTCCGCGATCCGCGCCATGGCTGAACGGCGCGTGCCCGCACGGGTGTTGGTGCTCACCACCTATGACACCGACAGCGATGTGCTGCCCGCGGTCAAGGCGGGCGCCACCGGCTATCTGCTCAAGGACACCGCACGGGACGAACTGGTGCGTGCGGTAAGGGCGGCGGCGCGGGGTGAGTCGGTGCTGTCTCCCGCGGTTGCCAGCCGGGTGCTCGGCCAGGTCCGTACCCCGGAGCGGGAGCCGCTCAGCCCACGGGAGATCGAGGTGCTGGGCCTGGTCGCCGCGGGTTCCACCAACCGGGAGAGCGCCGCGCGGCTGTTCATCAGTGAGGCCACGGTCAAGACCCATCTGCTGCACATCTACGCCAAGCTCGGCGTCAAGGACCGGGCCGCGGCGGTGGCCGTCGCCTATGCGAAGGGACTGCTGCGGCCGCCGGGAAGTTAACGACGCTAATTGTTAGGAGTATTGACAGTCTCTTGGTCTAGTCCAATCATGTTTGCCGCACCGAGGCCCCCCACGCCGCCTCACCCTGCTGGGAGCAAACATGAGACGAATACGATCGATTCGCGCTGCCCTGACGGCCCTGGCGACGGCCGCCGCATCCATGGGACTCATCGTGACCGGCGGTGGCGCGGCGCACGCCGCGACCCCCCTTCCCGCGCATGTCTTCGCCCCCTACTTCGAGGCGTACAACGGCGACAGCCCAGCCGCGCTGTCATCGGCCTCCGGGGCGAAGTACCTGACCATGGCCTTCATCCAGGCCGCCTCGAAAGGCTCGTGCACCCCGTACTGGAACGGTGACACCGGAAAGCCGATCGCCGCCTCGTCGTTCGGCTCGGACATCGCCACCATCCAGTCCAACGGCGGCGATGTCATCCCCTCGTTCGGCGGTTACAGCGCGGACAACACCGGCACGGAGATCGCGGACAGTTGCACCGACGTCTCCGCCATCGCCGCCGCGTACGAAAGCGTGATCACCACCTACGGTGTCACCCGCATCGACCTCGACACCGAGGACAACTCGCTGACCAACAGCGCCGGTATCGACCGCCGTAACAAGGCGATCAAGCAGGTCGAGGACTGGGCGGCGGCCAACGGCCGTACCGTGCAGTTCTCCTACACCCTGCCGACCACCACCAGCGGTCTTGCCGACAGCGGGCTCGCCGTGCTGCAGAACGCGGTGTCGAACGGGGCGCGCATCGACATCGTCAACATCATGACGTTCGACTACTACGACGGCGCGACCCATGAGATGGCGACGGACACCGAGAACGCCGCCTCCGGCCTGTACGGCCAACTCGCGAGCCTCTACCCGTCGAAGACCCCGACGCAGCTGTGGGCGATGGTCGGCATCACCGAGATGCCCGGCATCGACGACTACGGCGCCGCGGAGACCTTCACCACCGACGATGCCACGACGGTCTACAACTGGGCGGTCCAGAAGGGGATCAGCAGCCTGTCGTTCTGGGCGCTACAGCGCGACAACGGTGGCTGCCCGGGTACCGCGGGCTCCGACACCTGCTCCGGAATCGCGCAGAGTCAGTGGTACTTCAGCCACGCCTTCGAACCCTTCACCGGCGGCAGTGGTTCGGTGGGCAGCGACTTCTCCGTCGCCGTGTCGCCGTCGTCCGGCTCCGTGGCGCCCGGTGGTACGGCCAGCACCACCGTCAACACCGCGGTGACCTCGGGCGCCGCGCAGAACGTCGCCCTCACGGCGAGCGGCGCGCCCTCGGGGGTGACGGTGGCGTTCAACCCGCGGTCGGTGAGCGCGGGCGGCACGGCGCAGCTGACGGCGTCGGTCTCCTCGTCGGCGGCGCCGGGCAGCTACCCGATCACCGTCACCGGATCGGGCGCCTCCGGAAGTCACACGGCGACGTACACCCTCACCGTGACGGGATCTGGTGGGGGCTCCGGCGCCATCGTCAACGGCGGCTTCGAAAGCGGTGGTACAAGCCCGTGGACCTGCCAGTCGGGCAGTACGGTGGTCAGCGCTCCGGTCCACTCCGGCAGCCACGCCCTTCAGGTGACGCCGACGGCCAGCCAGACCGGCGAGTGCGACCAGTCCCTCACCCTCGCTCCGAACACCGCCTACACGCTGACCGGTTGGGTCCAGGGCGACTACGCGTACATCGGTGTCAGCGGCGGTGCGACGGCCGACACCTGGACCTCGGCCAGCGGTTGGACCAAGCTGACGGTTCCGTTCACCACCGGGTCGTCGGGCAAGGTCACGGTCTACGTGCACGGCTGGTACGGCCAGGGCAAGGTGTACGGGGACGACTTCTCGCTCAGCTAGCGGCTGTCGGCCGTCGCGGCGGAGGGGCCCATGGGATGCACCCCATGGGCCCTTCCGTTACGCGCGTCGCGCCGCGGTGAGGGCGGCCACCGTCGCCGCCGCCAGGGCGTCGAGGTCGGCCACGGGCACTGGGGAGCGGAACACCGCGAGGCGCCAGTAGAGGGGGCCGGCGAGCAGGTCGAGCGCGAGGTCGGGGTCGATGTCGGCGGGAAGTTCACCGCGTTCGACCGCGCTCCCGACCACGGCCTGCGTGATGCCCTGCTGTACGCCTCGCAGGGCGGCCCGTAGCGCCTGGGCGATCTCCGGGTTGCGGGCGGCCTCGGCCAGCAGGTCCGGGACGATCTGCGAGGCCATGGGGTGTCCGAGCGCCCGGGCGGTGACCTCCAGCAGCGCCCGTACGTCGCCGAGCAGGCTGCCGGTGGCGGGGACCGGCATGCCCTGGACGGCGACCTCGGAGACCACGTCGAGGACCAGCGGCAGCTTGGAGCGCCACCGCCGGTAGACCGCCGCCTTGCCGACCCCGGCCCGGCGGGCGATGCCCTCGATGGTCATCCGCGCGTAGCCGACCGCGGCCAGTTCCTCGAACACCGCGGTACGGATGGCGGCGGTCACGTCCTCCCGGAGCACGGCGGCTCCGGCGGGAGTGCGGCGGGACGACGGTGACTGCGACATGTGCCGAGCCTACGCGACGTAGCGACGGAACGGTTGCGTTCCATCGGATTCCCGGATACCGTCCACCAAGCGACGAGACGGCATCGTTCCGACGTGCGCTCCCCGTCGCCGTGCCGTGCCCGCCCTCGGACGAAAGCACCCTCCACGTGACTGTTGACCTGGCGCCGCCCCCTCTGGCGGCGGTCACCGCCCCGCAACCGGATCCGGCGCGACTGGCCGCCGCGTACGGCCTGAGGGTGAGCGGCGCCCGGCCGTCGCTGCCCGACTACGTCCGGCAGGTGTGGGCCCGTCGCCACTTCGTCGCCGCCTACGCGACCTCGCGGCTCGCGGCCATGTACGCCACGGCCAGGCTCGGCCAGGCCTGGCAGGTGATGACCCCGCTGCTCAACGCGGGCGTCTACTACCTTGTGTTCGGGCTGCTGTTGGGTACCCGACACGGAATTCCGAACTACATCCCCTATCTGTGCACCGGCGTCTTCGTCTTCAACTTCACCCAGACCTCGGCGCTTTCCGGAACGCGGGCGATCTCCGACAACCTAGGGTTGATCAGGGTGCTCCAGTTCCCGCGGGCCTGTCTGCCGATCGCCATCACGCTCATCCAGCTCCAACAACTGCTTTTCTCCATGGGCGTGCTGGGCGTGATCGTGCTCGCCTGCGGGGTGCCGTTCACCGCGCACTGGCTGCTCGTGGTTCCGGCGCTGCTCCTCCAGTCGGTGTTCAACGCCGGAACGGCGCTGGCGCTGGCGCGGATCGGGGCGAAGGTCGCCGATGTCGCCCAACTCCTGCCCTTCCTGCTGCGCACCTGGATGTACTTCTGCGGGATCTTCTACAACCTGCGGGTGTTCACGGCGCACGCCCCGCACTGGGTCGCCGCGCTACTGGAGGCCAATCCGGGCCTGATCTACCTGACGTTGACCCGGTACGCCCTCATCGACACCGTGAGCGCGCAGAGCCTGCCGCCGCATGTGTGGCCGCTGGCACTGGGCTGGGCGGTGGTCATG
>NZ_JAPZVN010000110.1 GCF_027533845.1 Streptomyces sp. RPT161
GATGTTGGACTTCAACGACCCCAGCCACAACGGCTGCCCCTCGGCACGCTCCTGGCCGTACGTGGCCAGCAACGCCTGAGCCTCAATCGGGTCACCCAGCCGAGTCCCCGTGCCATGAGCCTCCACCGCATCGACCTTAGTCGGCGAAAGCCCAGACGCAGCCAGCGCCTGACGAATCACCCGCTGCTGCGATGGACCATTCGGCGCCGTCAAACCATTCGAAGCACCATCCTGATTCACCGCACTCGAGCGCAACACAGCCAACACCTCGTGGCCATGACGGCGGGCATCGGACAACCGCTCCATCACCACCACACCGACACCCTCAGACCACCCAGTGCCATCAGCGGCGTCGGCAAACGACTTACAACGGCCATCAGCAGACAGTCCACCCTGCACCGTGAACCCAACAAACATGTCGGGTGCGGCCATCACCGTGACACCGCCGGCCAGGGCCAGCGTGCACTCCCCCGACCGCAACGCCTGCGCAGCG
>NZ_JAPZVN010000111.1 GCF_027533845.1 Streptomyces sp. RPT161
CGGTTGGCGTTATCGGGTGGCGTGGCGTTCGTTGGGTGGGGTTTCTGCGGCGTCGCGGTTGTCTGGTGAGTGGTTGGTTGTGGTGCCGGAGGCGGGGGCTTCGGCGGATGTTGTGGCGGGGCTGGCCGAGCGTGGGGCCGGTGTTCGGGAGTTGGTGTTTGACGCTGACCGTGGTGTGTTGGCGGAGCGGCTTGCCGGGGTGGGTGGGTCGCTGGTTGGTGTGGTGTCGGTGTTGCCGGGTGTGGTGTCGACGGCTGTGTTGGTGCAGGCGTTGGGTGATGCCGGTGTGGTGGCGCCGTTGTGGTGTGTGACGCGGGGTGCGGTGTCGGTTGCGGCGTCGGATCGGTTGCGTGATGTGGCTCAGGCTGGGGTGTGGGGTCTGGGTCGGGTTGTGGGGTTGGAGCATCCGGAGCGTTGGGGTGGGCTGGTTGATCTGCCGGAGACGGTGGATGGGCGGGTGTTGTCCTGGTTGGTGGGGGTGCTGGCTGGCG
>NZ_JAPZVN010000112.1 GCF_027533845.1 Streptomyces sp. RPT161
ACGCCAGCAGTTGGCCCAACTACCCCCTACGGAACGCGAACAGGTCCTGCTTGCCCTGGTGCGGGAATCCGCCACCACCGTACTGGGACACACCTCCACCACACAGATCGATAGTGACCAGCCCTTCAAGGAACTCGGCTTCGACTCACTGACCGGCATCGAGCTACGCAACCTGCTACAAGCCAAGACCGGGGCGAGCCTGCCCGCCAGTGTGGTGTTCGACTACCCGACTGTTACGCGGTTGGCGGGGTACCTGGCGGGTGAGTTCGGGGAGTCGCAACCTGTTGGGTCGGCTGTGGTGCCGGCGTTGGTGTCGGTCGCCGATGATCCGATTGTCCTGGTGGGGATGGCGTGTCGGTTTCCTGGTGGGGTGTCGGGTCCGGAGGATCTGTGGCGGCTGGTCATTGATGAGAGTGATGGCATCACGCCGTTCCCCACTGATCGTGGCTGGGATCTGGATGCGCTGCTGGGCACTGAC
>NZ_JAPZVN010000113.1 GCF_027533845.1 Streptomyces sp. RPT161
GCCGCGTAGTTGGCGGAGGCGGTGATGTTGGCGACCGGGTCGTAGATGTTCGAGGAGGTACCGGCCACGTGGTAGGCCTTGAACGTGGGGTCGATCACCTGCATGAGGCCCTTGGAGGGGGTGCCGATCTTGGCGTTGGAGTCCCAGTTGTTGATGGCGTTGGGGTTGCCTGCGGACTCGCGCATGAGGTTGCGGTGGATGCCGTCGTAGCTGCCGGGGATGCCCTTGTCGTGCATGACGACCAGGGCCTGCTTGATCCAGCTGTCGACGCTGCCGCTCTGGGTGGCCGCCGATGCGCTCGGGGCGCCGGCGGTCGCGGCGAGTACCGACAGGCCGGTGGCGGCGAGGCCGCTGAGGGCGAAGGTACGGGCCTTGGTCAGGCGGCGGGTCGAGGGCTTGGTGAAGCGCAGCATGCGAGGGGTACCTCTTTCGTCGGGGACTCCAAAAGCATTAACCAGGCATTAGG
>NZ_JAPZVN010000114.1 GCF_027533845.1 Streptomyces sp. RPT161
CACCACCGACGTCGGCCCGTTGATCGCGGCGATACTCACGCCCTCGACCAGCAGCGGAACAACCTCGTCCTCCGCCGCCTGGACCGCCACCATCGCACCGCCACCCGGCAGCTCCTGCATCAGACGACCGCGAGCGGCCACCAACGCACAGGCATCATCCAGCGACAACACACCAGCCACATGCGCCGCAGCCAGCTCACCGATCGAGTGGCCAGAAAGGAAGTCAGGCCGCAGACCCCACGACTCAACGAGCCGGAACAACGCCACCTCGACGGCGAACAACGCAGGCTGCGTGTAAGCGGTCTCATCCAGCAACGCACCGTCGTCGCCGAACACCACATCCCTGAGCGGAAGTTCGAACCGCTCAAACACCGCATCCAACGCCTCGGCGAAGACGGGATAGGCCTCGTACAGCTCCCGACCCATCCCGATCCGCTGGCTGCCCTGACCGGTGAACAGGAACGC
>NZ_JAPZVN010000115.1 GCF_027533845.1 Streptomyces sp. RPT161
GCCGGTGTGCTGGACATCGAGGCGTCGGAGAAGGCCGCGCGCTTCGTGCAGATGTGTGATGCGTTCAACATTCCGTTGGTCACGCTGCTGGATGTGCCGGGCTTCCTGCCGGGTGTGGACCAGGAGCACGGCGGGATCATCCGGCATGGCGCGAAGTTGCTGTACGCGTACTGCAACGCCACGGTGCCGCGGATCTCGTTGATCCTGCGCAAGGCGTACGGCGGTGCGTACATCGTGATGGACTCGCAGTCCATCGGTGCTGACCTGACGTACGCGTGGCCGACGAACGAGATCGCGGTGATGGGTGCCGAGGGCGCGGCGAACGTGATCTTCCGTCGGCAGATCGCCGAGGCCGACGATCCGGACGAGATGCGGGCCGCGATGGTCAAGGAGTACAAGTCGGAGCTGATGCACCCGTACTACGCGGCCGAACGCGGTCTGGTCGACGACGTGATCGA
>NZ_JAPZVN010000116.1 GCF_027533845.1 Streptomyces sp. RPT161
AGGTGCATCGCCACCAAGGACGACGAGCAGGCTGTGTCCACACTCACCGCAGGCCCCTCAAGGCCCAACGTGTAAGCCACACGGCCAGAGATCACGCTACCCGCGGCACCAGTGAGCACATGCCCCTGCAACTGCTCACTGCCACGAGAGACCAGATCGAGGTAACCGGTCTGATAGGCACCGACGAAAACACCCGTGTGGCTACCCGCCAACGAAGCGGGAGTAATTCCCGCCTGTTCCAAAGCCTCCCACGACACCTCCAGCAACAACCGCTGCTGAGGATCAGTAGCCAACGCCTCCCGAGGCGAGATCCGGAAGAACGCCGCATCGAACTCATCGACACCGTCAACGAACCCGCCCTCACCGGTAGCCGACGTCCCGGAGCCGGGCCC
>NZ_JAPZVN010000117.1 GCF_027533845.1 Streptomyces sp. RPT161
GCCCGCATCATCGGCTCGACCTCGCCACTAGCCAGGGACCAGCCGCACCCCGAGGCCACGCACCGCACCCGCGGGTGTAGCGGCGTGCCGTCGAGGACAACCGTCGTGTACTGCTCCGGCGGGTACGCCCGGTCGATGGCTCGCGCCAACGCGCGCATACGCTGCTGGTCCTCGGTCGGCCAGTCCTCGAACCCGAACCACAAGGTTTCCGCCTCGCGGTTCAGCTCGATGTCGTTGATGGCCGACACCCAACTCTCGACGTACAGGCGGATCTCCTCGACGGGCATCTCGTCGGGGCTGACCGTCTGGTCGGCGGAGCAGTAGCGGTTCGCCAGGGCGCACAGCAGCTCGTCCCGGGACAGGGCGATCTCGACACGGACGACGGCCCGTGC
>NZ_JAPZVN010000118.1 GCF_027533845.1 Streptomyces sp. RPT161
GTGACGAGGCCGCGTTGGCGCGGGTGGATGTTGTTCAGCCGGTGTTGTGGGCGGTGATGGTGTCGCTGGCGGCGCTGTGGCGGTCGTTCGGGGTGGAGCCTGCTGCGGTGGTGGGGCATTCCCAGGGTGAGATCGCTGCGGCGTGTGTTGCCGGTGGTCTGTCGTTGTTGGATGGCGCGCGGGTGGTGGCCTTGCGTAGTCGCGCCATCGCCGAGAACCTGACTGGTGGGGGCATGGTGGCCGTGTCGCTGCCTGCCGTGCAGGTTGAAGAACTGATCTTGAACTGGCCGGGGCTGTCCGTGGCTGTGATCAACGGCCCGGCGTCAACGGTGGTCGCGGGCGAGTCCGATGCTTTGGACCTGTTGGTGGCTCACTGTCGTGATCGGG
>NZ_JAPZVN010000119.1 GCF_027533845.1 Streptomyces sp. RPT161
GCACCCAAACCAACCGATTCGAGGTCCCCAGCACCCAGCGCCTCGATACCGGGCCAGTAGCGCTGCCGCTGGAAGGCATACGTGGGCAGGTCAACGCGGCGCGCACCGGTGCCCGAGAAGAAGGCCTCCCAGTTGACGGTCACGCCACGCACATGCGCCTGAGCGAGTGCGGCAGTCAGTGTCTCGTCCTCGGCGCGGTCGCGGCGGAGCACCGGTACGAACGCCGCGTCCTCGGCCGTGACGCACTCCTGCGCCATCGCCGACAACACACCATCCGGCCCCAGCTCAACGAAGGTCGTGACGCCCTCGGCCTCCAACGCCCGCACACCGTCCAGGAACCGCACGGTCTCCC
>NZ_JAPZVN010000012.1 GCF_027533845.1 Streptomyces sp. RPT161
GTCTCCGGCCGAAGCCGTGAGCGCGCTGTCATGCCTAGCCGGTCAACTCAGAAGCGGCGGCAGGGGGGGTGGGCGCGCCCGGCGGAACTCCGACCGGCTGAAGCCGCTGAGGCGATGAATCTGCGGGAACTGCTCAACATCCCTGTGGTACGGGCCAAGACAGGGCTTCGTCAAAGTTCTACCTTGCCCTTTGTGTCCGCAGGTCGCTATCGCGACACCTCGCTCGTGCTGTTCAGCCCCGGGGTGTCCAATCGTTCGAGAGGAGCCCAAGGACGGCTTCGTCTGCGTATGTGCCGTACACCCATGCGGAGCGCCGCAGTGTTCCCTCCCGCGTGAACCCGACCCTGGTTGCCGCCGCGAGCATAGGGCTGTTGTCCGTGAGGGTCTCGATCTGCAGCCGCTGTAGTCCGCGTACGGCGAATCCGTACTCGCACAGTGTGTGCAGGACATCCACGCTGAGCCCGCGGCCGCGGAATGTGGGGCGCAGGGCGATGCCGATGTGAGCCGTCCGGTTGTGCGTGTCGATGCCCCAGAGGAGGGCCTCGCCGGCCAGCTCATGCGACTCCAGCTCGACGACGGAGAAGCACGCTGCCTCGTCCGATGGCTCGGTCACGGCGAAGGGCGAGTGGCCCAAACCTGGTGAGATGGGTCGCCACGGGCGAGAGTCGGCGCGTGACCGTGTGGGCACATCGTCGTACAGCTCGGAGTGGAGAACTGGGACGTCGCTCTCGTGCCGGGCACGCAGCCCGATCTTTTCGCCACGTATCACAGGGCATTCCTATACGAGTGGCCCCAGCCGATCAACCAAGCTTCCCCGCCTGATCCACAGGTGGCAGTCAGGAGAGCCCGAGGAGTGCGAACGGTCGCCGGGGGTCGCGAGCGTTGCGGCGGAGGCCAGCAGCGATGTTGGTGACGCCGGCGAGCTTCAGGACGCCGATGGCCAAGTTTCGCCAGGTGGCCATGGCGCGTGGTGCGTTGCCGCTTCGCAGCTGGGAGGCGTCCTCGGCGAAGGTTGTGTCGCGGACGTGGTGCGGGGCTTCGATCTTCCAGTGGTCGCGGATGCGCTTCGAGCTGGGCGGACGTGGTTTCCTCGGCGGTCAGGCTGGTGACGGCGTAGACGGTCTTGACGGTGGTCCTGCTGGTTTTGCGGTCGGTGCGGCGTCGCTTGATCTGGATCGCCTGGCGGGCTCCGGGGAAGAGCAAGTTCTTGACGGTGGCGGCCTTAATGCTGCGGATTTCAGCGCGTCCGATGCCCCGGGTGCGGCACTGGAGCGGGATGTCCCTCCAGGGCATGGACTTGAGCTGCTTGCGCAGGTTCTTCTGGTTACCCTTAACGATCACGATGCAGTGGGCTTGGCGCCGCAGGAGATACTCGGCGTGCTCGCGCTGGGTGCGCAGTGCGTCGCTGGTGACGACTGCTCCGGTCAGTTCAGCGATGCTGTCCAGCAGCGGCTGGAAGCAGGTGATTTCGTTGGTCTTCTCGCCAACGTCCAGCTGGGCCAGGACCAGGCCGGAGGTGTGCTCGACCGCGGCGAGCAAGTGAATCTTTCGGCCCTGTGCCTTGCCTGCGCCGCGCAGGCTCTTGCCGTCGACCGCCAGGCCGCGCGGTGCGGCGGTGTCGGCTGGGCGGCGGTCCGCCAGCCAACGGCCGACAGCCCGGTCCAACGCGTCGCCGTCGATGCGGGCCAGCAGCCGACGGACTGTCGACTCTGTGGGCAGGCACCTGCCTGGAAGGACAGGATCGCAACGTGTGCCGAGCTGTTCCAGCAGGTGGGGCGGTACACCGGAGATCCACTCTCCGACCGCCAGGAGTGATGTTGCCCCGGACAGCACGGCGCACGCGGTCAGTGCCAGTACGACGGTCAGAGCGTGCCGCACTCCGCGGCGATCACGCGGATCGGGCACCTGGGTCAACCGCTCCAACAGGCTCGGGACCTCGTCAGGAGCGACGTCGGGTTGCGCGCGCGGTTGGTCAAAGGCAGGCGGTATCGGGGATGATGCGTCGGCAGGCACGGTCTTCCAGTCGGATCATGGGGCGTCGAGAACTCCATGATCTTGGAAACCCGTGCCTGTTGCGTCCCGGGCCAGTCGAGCAGGCAGATCGTCCCGAACCGGACGCCTCCCGACTATGCCGATGCCCTGCGGGCCAAGAGGCCCGCATCCGTCGGTGATGTCGCCTCCGCGTGTGGCCTGGCGCGAACGTATGCGGCGACGATCGGTGAGGCCGACGGTAAAGGCACCGCTTCTCAAGCCGGATACAGCGGCCGTAGTTCTCGCAACCGCAAGGAATCGGCTACGACTTGGTGACGCGGAAGCGCAACGCGACTTCGGGCTTGCCGCCGCAGTAGGGAAAGCCGGACGTCGCCCCTCGGCTTGCCCGCGGGAAATCCAGCGCTACGGGACGACCTTGGCAGCGTGTGGTGTGTAAAGCGGTAATCCCTGATCTGGCCAGTCAGGGGACAACCGATATAGCGCTCCACCGTAGGGCAGGGCGGGAAGAAGGATGTTGTGCGATCCCGGCCCTGCTCCGGAGGATTTCGCCCCTGCTGCGCTGCCGCAGGGAAAGCTGGGGCGAAGTCCGGTGCAGGGCCGGGAACGACGACCGTCGACCGGTCAGCCGACGCCGCTGTCTGCGCTAGCGGGGCTTCTTGAAGCCCAGGGTCGTGGCGTCCTTCTGCGTGTAGATGGTTCCATCCGTGTCCTTGGTGAAGTGGCCGACCTTGGCGACGGTGGGAGGCGTGTAGCGCGCGGGCAACTGCTTGTTCCTGGTCATGGCCTTCTCCCTTGTGTCTCGGTTGAACCTGGAATGACGTCAAATCATGTAACCGCCCTCGAACCAGAGGTGTCCACTTGGGCATTACAACTTCCGCCATCCTGAGCTGACTTCACTGCCACGTGCGTGGATCGGCTATGCGCACGCGCCGACCGCTTCACGTGGCTGTCGAGCATGGCTGGAGAAGGTCCAAGCCAGGTCCCACGAGGCGCATGGTGCACTGCGAACGCTGTCCGCAACAACCAGGAGCCTCGTGCGTCACTCCGCCCTCTCAATTGCTACTTCACCTGGCGGGGGAGGGGTGGAGGAGATTCGGTGGCCGCCATGGAACTTGACTTATTGTATGTATGCCGTGATTCGCGGACTCGGTCTGATCGGTTATCGGAACGGATCCTTTTGCTCTTTTGTCGTCACGGTAATTGGCGCGATGTCAACTTCGGCCAGTTGCCAGACCTTCCCCCGGTGGGGCACGGTTTTGCGGCGGCGCGGGACAGTGCGGGACCCGCCCCTTGCCCGCGTGCGGCGTGGGTGTCGCCCCCTACGGTCCGGCGCTGACAGGGCAGCCGTATGGCCGAGTGGGATCGGTGGCCGGGCGGGTGGACGCGATGCCGACGGGCGGATGTCGCCATTGATACCGGGTGGGTGAGGCATGTGCAATCGCTGAACGACAACCTTGTGGTCTTCCCGGACTCCCCAGGCGGCGTTTGGGCTCACCGTCAGGTCGATGCGGAGGCACCGCAGATGGTGCCCCATGCTTCCGGGCGGCCGTGGCTGGTCGGTTCGTGGGCACCGGAGGATCTGGTGGTGGCCGACGCGGGCCCGGTGCGGGTGGCCGTGTACGGTCCGGAATCGATCACGCCGAATCGGCTCTCCGAGCTGGTCTCCCCGATGCGCGGCCTGCCGGACCTGGACCGGCTGGCCCGCCGGCTTCCCGGCAGTGCACATGTGATGGCGTCCGCCCATGGTCAGGTGCGGGTCCAGGGCACCGTCACCGGGACCCGCTGCGTGTTCACCGCCTGTCTGGGTGATGTTCCGGTCGCCAGTGACCGAGCCGACGTGCTGGCCGGGATGGTCGGCGCGGAGCCGGACGAGGACCTGCTCGCGGCGGGTGTGACGTACGGGATGCTCTTCACGCCACTGAGCGAGCGCAGTTGGTGGCGCGGCGTACGCCAAGTGGCCGCGGACTCCTGTCTGTTGCTCCCCGGCAACGGCCCCGCGCGCACGGCGCGTTGGTGGCATCCGCCGGAGCCGAACGTTCCGTTGGCGCGGGGAGCGGCCCGGGTGCGCGAGAGTCTGCGGGAGGCCGTGGCCCTGCGACAACCCCGCCGGGGCAGGCTGTCGGCGGACCTGTCGGGCGGCATGGATTCCACCTCGCTGTGCTTCCTCGCGGCTGAGCACCGCCCCGACCTGCTGACCTTTCGTTGGATCGGCGGCAGTGCGATCAACGACGACCCGCTCTACGCCGCCCAGGCCGCGCGCTCGCTGGAGCACGCCGAGCACCTGACCATGCTGGAAACCGACGCTCCGCCGGTGTTCTCCCCGCCGTACTGGCTGCCGGACACGGAAGCCCCGCGGGCTGCCACCCGCGGGATGAACGCGATCCGCACGGGGATCCGACTGCTGGTCGAGAACGGCTCCACCCGACACCTGGCCGGGCACGGGGCCGATGAGCTGTTCACCGGCAGCGCCGCCTACCTGCACACGCTCTTTCGCCGCCGACCGGTGACCGCCCTGCGGCAGCTGCGCGCCCATCGGGCGCTGAGCCGCGGGCCGTTGGCGTCCAGCCTGGCCGGTCTGCTGCGGGGAGAAGACCTCGGCGCGTGGTGGCGGCGGTGCGCCGACGACCTCCGCCGCCCCACGCCGCTACGCCCGGCTCCTGCGCTCGGCTGGGGAGAGCGGCTCCCGGCGACGCCGTGGGCCACCGGGGACGCAGTGAGGACCACGCGGACGCTCTTCTACGACGTGGCGGATCAGGTCGCCCCGCTGGCACCGGACCGAGGGCAACACGAGGCCCTGACAGCCCTGCGTAGCGCAGGGCCTGTGCTCCGGCTGGTCTGCCGTGAGTACGCGGCCGAGGGGCTGCGCTTGGAACTGCCCTACCTGGATGACCGGGTGGTCGAGGCTGTGCTGTCCATCCGTCCCCATGAGCGCTACACCCCCTGGCAGTACAAGCCGGTGCTGGCCGCGGCGATGCGCGGCCTCGTGCCCGACGTGATCCTGGACCGCACCACCAAGGGTGACTGTGAGGAATCCGTCGACCGAGCGTTGCAGCAGCATGTTCCCGACCTGCTGGAACTGTTCGCGGACTCGCTCCTGGCGCGCCGCGGCCTTATCGACGTGGCCGGTATGCGCACCACCTTGCTCACACCGCCCCGGACCGGAGACGTCTGGTCCGCCCAACTGGAGGCGACGCTCGGCGCCGAACTGTGGCTGCGGGAGATCGCGGTCCGCCCCACGGCGGCACTCGCCGGCTCCACACGCGGCGGCGCCCGCCACCTCCACCGAGTGACCGAACCCGAGGAGACGCCGTGACCAGTCCCCCCTGCGCGCTGCCGCCCCGTATCCGCCTGCCCCTGCACCGGCGTGTGCTGCCGCTGACCGCCGTGTCCATCGCCTGGCCCCTGGCCAAACTGCCCCCCAAGTACCTGCGCGTCACACTCGAAACGCTGCGCGTCGGCGCACGTCCGGGCACCGCCGCACAGGCGTCGGCGGCCCGCACCGCGGTCGTCGCGGTCAGCCTGCACTGCGCCGTCCACAACTGCCTGCAGCGGTCGATCGCGGCGGCCGTGCTGTGCCGCTTCAAGGGAGTGTGGCCCACCTGGCAGGCCGGCGTGCGCACCACGCCCTTCGCCGCCCACGCCTGGATCGAAGCCGACGGCCAGATGATCGACGAACCGTACCCCGACGGCTACTACCGGCCGCTGCTCACCGTCGCCCCCAACGCGCCCAGGCGAGCGGCCCGTTGGCCGCTGCCGCGCCGAGACCGTGCTCGGAGGACCCCATGACGCTACGCCTGACCGCCCATACGGTCACCACCGAAACCGATGACGGCGCGGTGCTGTTGAGCCAGCGCACCGGAGACTACTGGCAGGTCAACCACACCGGCGCCTACGCGCTCCAGCGCCTGCTGGCCGGCCGCACCGTGGAACAAGTGGCCGAGGAGTTCGCGGCACGCTACGACATCGCACCGGCCCAGGCGCGCGAAGACCTCACCGCGCTGACCGACCAACTCCGGTCGTCCGGGCTGGTGGAGGCCGACTGACAACCGGCCCCGGCCTGCGGTGCCCTGCGCGGTGCCGGCCGTCCCGCCTCGAACTCGCTCGTCGTGACGGCCCGGGCGCCGGGCTGGAGAAGGAGCCGCGCACGCGATGCTTCGACACCTTTGGGCCCTGACCCAGGGGCAGCGGCGGCCCCTGGCCACCGCCCTCCTCCTCACCCTGGCCGCGGCAGCCGTGGGCGTCGCGCAGCCCCTGGCCGCCAAGGCAGTGGTCGACGCGCTCACCGCACACCGGCCGCTCCTCCTCCCTGTCACCGTCCTCGTCCTGCTGCTGCTGGCCCAGGCGCTGGTCGGCGCCTTCGCCGCCTTCCTGCTGGAGCGCACGGGTGAGCGGTTCGTCCTCGGCATGCGCACCAGGGTGTTCTCGCACCTGCTGCGGGTCCGGATGCATGCCTTCGACCGCTTGCGTGTGGGCGACCTCATGGCGCGCGCCTCGACGGACGTGGCCGTCCTGCGCGACGCGCTCACGCACCTCTCCGTCCAGCTCGCCACGAACCTGTGCGTCGCCCTCGGCAGCGTCGGCGCCATGTTCGTGATGGATCCCGTCCTGATGCTGCTCATCCTGTGCGTGATGCTGGTCGGCAGCCTTGTGATCAATGGGCTTTCGGCGAGGATCGGCCGCGCGTCCACGACGCTGCAGAACGCCGTCGGAGAGATCTCCGCCGGACTGGAACGTGCGCTGTCCGCCCTCCGCACCGTCCGCGCCAACCGCGCCGAACAGCGCGAGATCGACCGTCTCACCACCCTCGCCCACCGGGCCTACGACGCCGCGGTGCACAGCGCCCGGCTCACGGCGACGATCGCCCCCACGGCCCAGATGGCCATCAACGCCGCCTTCGTCCTGGTCCTGCTGATCGGCGCGGTCCGTGTGGACGAAGGGGCGCTCTCGCTCGGCGCCCTCGTGGCGATGCTGCTGTACGCCACCCAACTCGGCGGCCCCATCACCGAGTTGATGGAAGGGGTCGCCTCGGTGCACCGGGCGAAAGGCGCCACCGACCGCATCCAGGAGGTGTACGCGCTCCCCACCGAGGACAGCGGCAACGCGGCGACCAGCCGCGGCCCACTGTGGCGGCACCCACCCCAGCGCCCGACTTCGAGTGCGTCGCTGGAGATTCGCGATCTGCGATTCGGCTACAGTCCCGACGCTCCGGTGCTCCGGGGACTGTCGCTCTCCGTCCCGCACCACGCGCTCGTCGCCCTGGTCGGACCGTCCGGAGCCGGCAAGTCCACCACCTTCGCACTGATCAACCGGTTCTACGAGCCGTGGAGCGGCAGCATCCGCATCGACGGGCAGCCCGCCACGGATGTCGATCTCCAGGAGTGGCGCTCGCACATCGGCTGGGTCGAACAGGACTGCCCCCTCCTGCACGGCACCTTGCGGGACAACCTGTGCTACGCCGCTCCCGACGCCACCGACGACAGGCTGTGGCGGGCGCTCGACCTCGTCAATCTGACCCAGAAGATCCACCGGCTACCGGCAGGGCTGGACACCGACGTCGGCGAGCGCGGGGCGCGTCTGTCCAGTGGCGAACGCCAGAGAATCGCCATCGCCCGAGCGGTACTGGGCCGCCCCCGGCTGCTGTTGATGGACGAACCCACCGCGCACCTCGACCCTGCCAACGAGGCCGCGTTGACGGTCAACATGCACAACCTGCGGCAGGAGTGCGCCCTTCTCGTCATCGCCCACCGAATGTCCACCATCGAAGCTGCTGACACTGTCGTCATGCTCTCGAACGGCGCGGCTCAGGCCACAGGCACGTACGCCGAGCTCCTGCGCACCCACCGCGGATTCCAGCGGCTCGTCGATCGCTCTGCCGACGTCGACGGCTCATGTCGCCCTTGGCAGCCAGGCGTACGCTGAAGGGCTCGGCGAGTACGCGATCAGTCATCGGGCACGCCCGGCAAGGCGGTGCTGCCGTCGGTGCGGATGCCGTCCAGTCTCTGATCGGCGCCGGACGATCCTGTGGGCGACCAAGCCTCCTGTGCTGCCCCACTCCCGTGGTGTCCGGCAGGGAGCCGTCGTCGGAGGTGGCGACGTTGTCGTGGCGAGCGGGAACATCGTTCGGGTGCCGGGGGCGACGCGCGGCGGTCCCGGCGCCGAAACGGGCCTCAGAGCTTGGTCAGCTTGCCGTACGGACTCGCTATCCGTACCTGTGGTGAACCGAAGTCGACAAGTACCGCGACCTCGTCCTCGACACCGATCACCCGGCCGAGGCCGAACTGGTCGTGTGTGACCCGGTCTCCTACCGCGAAATGCTTGGGAGGCGACGTGACCGGGGGCTTGAAGGGGCTTGACGGCAGGTGGCGCCGGGCTACGGCTGGCTTTGTCATTGGTCTCAGTATGCGCCCGATGAGCGAGCTGCCGCTCCGCGCGGGCGAACGAAACCAAGTCGAGACCTCCTCCGGGCAACCACTGCTCGTCCGGTTTCGCCTTCCCGAGCCGGCGAAGCCGCGGACCCGCCCCCAGCTCGACGGGCTCGTACCGCTCGGCCCGCTGCCACCCCGGCATCGCCGCCTCCTGAGGGCGGCAGGCCGGGTACTGGTTCTCGCCGGGGTCCCTGCCTTCGACAGAATCGGGGTCATGACTGAGATCCTCACCCCCCGCCTGCTCCTTCGCCGCTGGCATGACGACGACATTGCCTTCATGGCGGAGATCAACGCGGACCCGCAGGTCATGCGCTGGATCGGCGACGGTTCGGTCCGTGATTTCGACAGCACTGCGGAGGCCGTCGAGCGGTGGGAGGAGGAGTGGGACGAGGAGGGCTTCGGCCTCTTCGCCGTCGAGCTACTGGCCTCAGGCGAGCTGGCCGGATTCGTGGGCCTGTCCGTACCGGAGTTCCTGCCGGAGGTACTGCCCGCCGTGGAGATCGGCTGGCGGTTGGGCCGCCAGTTCTGGGGTCAGGGGTACGCCTCCGAAGCCGCCTGCGCCGTGCTGGAGTTCGCGCTCCGAGACCGTGGCCTCGACCGTGTCATCAGCATCGCCCGCGTGGGCAACGACGCCTCCGAGAACGTGATGCGCAAGCTCGGCATGCTGCCGGAGCGTGAAACGACGCACCCGGTGTACGGCTTTCCGCTGCGCGTCCACGCCATCGACCTCACGGAGTTCTCGTAACCCGGCCAGACAACGGCAGCCATCGTCCCCTCATCTCGCGCCGACCCGCACACGGCTCCTGGGCCACCCGCGCTGGGCCCCCCGCGCGGCCCGTGCTCGCGGACGCGAATACCTATTGCCGAGGGTGCAGAAAACAGTGCGATGGCCGGTGAGGTTTTATGGCCCAGAGAGTGAGGCGTGGAAACCTGCCGTGCTCAGCGGCTCGCTCCGTGCTACTGTCGATCGCAGTTGCAGTTGTGGTTCCCAAAGTCTTCAAGTGCTCCTGTCGGCTCTCCATGCCGGTGGGTGCGCTTTTGTACCTCCGGTGTTCATTCCGGACGGGGCAATCATCGCGGCGACGCGGAGCTCGCAAGGTGCGGGCTCCGGGCACTGCCCCCGAAGGAGATTCAATATGGCATCTGGCACCGTGAAGTGGTTCAACGCGGAAAAGGGCTTCGGCTTTATCGAGCAGGACGGCGGCGGCGCTGACGTCTTCGCCCACTACTCGAACATCGCCACCCAGGGCTTCCGTGAGCTTCAGGAAGGCCAGAAGGTGACCTTCGACGTCACCCAGGGCCAGAAGGGCCCGCAGGCGGAGAACATCGTTCCCGCCTGACGCTGACGCGTACAACGTGGCTGGGGCCCGCACCTTTGGGTGCGGGCCCCAGCCACGTTGCTTTTGTTGACGTCGAAGTCCCAGAAGGAAGTTCTTGAAGCCGCCGGTGCTGATCAGCAGTTCGTAGCCGGACTCGCTGTCCGCCCGTTCTCCGCCAGCAGGTTGACTGGTCGTCAGTTCGCCGCGCCGTGCCTCGCGCAGACCTTCAAGGTCGACGACCGTCGCGCGGGTGATCCCGGCGTCGGTGAAGTCGGCTGTCGGCCTTCGCCGACGTGCACGCGGCACTTCTGAACTGCTTTCGGGGCCGAGGGCGGTGAGACACGCCACCCGCCAACTCCCGGTCACATCACGGGAACTGGAGAAGCTTTACCGGTCACCGCCTTGACTGGTCCAGACCAGCGCGAGTTGAGTGGTGCGCGCTTGTCGAGCCAGCATCCCCCCACGCCGCAAAGGAGTGATCACGTGCTGAAACGGCGCGTCACAGGTTTACTCGCCGCCCTCGCCGTGGCCGCCACCATGGCAGTCGCCCTCCCCGCGTCCGCGACCACCGCTTCGGCGGCCCCGCGCCAGGCGCTGAGCTGCGGCAACTACCCCGACTGGGTCGCCGGCAGGCCATACGTCACCGGGGACATCGTCAGATACACCAATGGCCAGTACTACCGGGCCAGCCACGACAACCCGGGCTACGACCCCACGATCAGCACCTGGTACTGGGACCCCTACAGTTGCGATTCCGGGCCAGGTTCTTCGGGATTCGTGGTGAGCGAGGCCCAGTTCAACCAGATGTTCCCCAACCGGAACCCCTTCTATACCTACAGTGGACTGACCGCCGCCCTCAGCGCGTACCCCGGCTTCGCCACCACTGGCGGCGACACCGTCCGGAAGCAGGAGGCGGCGGCCTTCCTCGCCAACGTCGCCCACGAGACCGGTGGTCTGCAGTACGTGGTGGAGCAGAACACATCGAACTACTCCCACTACTGCGACTACAGTCAGCCCTACGGCTGTCCGGCCGGGCAGTCCGCCTACTACGGTCGCGGTCCGCTCCAACTGAGCTGGAACTTCAACTACAAGGCGGCCGGGGACGCCCTCGGCATCGACCTGCTCGACAACCCGTACCTGGTACAGAACGACTCCGCGGTGGCGTGGAAGACCGCCCTGTGGTTCTGGGACACCCAGAACGGCGCGGGCAGCATGACCGCCCACAACGCCATGGTCAACGGTGCCGGCTTCGGGGAGACCATCCGTAGCATCAACGGCAGCGTGGAGTGCAACGGCGGCAACCCCGCCGAGGTCCAGGACCGCATCAACTACTACCAGAGCTTCACCCAGATCCTCGGCACCCCCACCGGCGGCAACCTGGGTTGCTGACCTGGTCTCAGGCGCCCCAAGCCGAGCGTGGCCGCTGCCGCACCCCGGGTGCGGCAGCGGCCATGCCCGCACCAAAGGCCGACGGACAGAGGCAAGACCCAGCGCCGGTTCCGGTGATCAACCACGAAGGCCGGAAGGGATCCCGGACGTCGTGTCCGCGTGGCGCGAGGCGGGGCTGGTTCCAGTGCGCCGTCTCGCGCGACTGCCCGTCAGAGCCTGCGGCCGAAGAGGTCGAGCAGCGCCGTCCAATGGCGTTCGGCGGCATCAGGGTTGTAGGCGGCGGTGTCGGCTTGTGTGAAGCCGTGCTGGGCGCCGGTGTAAACCTCGCAAACGTGGCGCACGCCCGCCTCGGTGAGCGCCTTCTCGAAACGGTCGATCTGCTCGGGCGGCAACGCGTGGTCCTGGTCGGCATGGCCGAAGTACAACTCGGCTTTGACGCGGTCGGCGAGAAGATGCGGGCTGTCAGGTCCGGTGGTGGCCAGATTCCCGCCATGGAAACCAGCTGCCGCGGCGACCTGGTCCGGGTAGCTGGCGGCGGTGCGCAGGGCCAGGGCCGCGCCCATGCAGTAGCCGGTGATGCCGACCGGCCCACTCGTGGTCGTGGGGGAGTCGGCCAGCCAGCGCAAGTAGGCCTGGGCATCGCGCATCGCCAGTTCCGGAGTCAGCGACTGCACGACCGGCATGATCTGTTGGAAGATCTCCGGGCGCTGGGTCACGTCGATGAAATCGGGCAGGTCGAACAGTGGAGCCCGCCCGTGGCGGTAGAAGACATTGGGAACCAGGACGGTGTAGCCGGCGGCGGCAAGTCGGTCGGCCATCTGCTTGAGGTTCGGGCGCAGCCCGAAGGCGTCCATGTAGAGCAGGACTGCGGGGTGCGGGCCGGTGCCGTCGGGATGTGCCAGGTAGGCGTCGGCAGTGCCGTCCGGGGTGGGAACGTCCACGGATGTTCCACGCACAGCGGTCATCTGTGAAATCCTCTGCTTTCTTCGGAGTGAGTTGGCCGAGATGTCAGAGAAAAGGCTTGGCGATTGTTGTCAGGGCCGAGTTGTGTCCGGTGGTCGATATTAGCGCACCACGTAAGCCGGGTGGTGCGGGGTGAGTGGTAACTCTTCGCCCTGGAAACGGTATTGACGAAACATTGGGGATCTGATCAGCGCGATGGCCGCCTTGACGAACGGAAAGGAATCTGCTCCGCGCGGTAATTGTGGTCACCGGCGGTTGGCGGCGGTATGGCCACGGCCTCCGGCGAACGAGTTGCCCAGTGGGTTTCGGCCGCGCGCCGACGGGCGTAGTAGCGGGCCGTTCGTATGCTGTCCGGCCGCAGCGGTAGCCGCGTCACCGGCCTCTGGTATGGCCGCGAAGCGGTGGTCGGACGCAAGTCCATCAACCTGGGGCAGCTTGGAGCGCAATTCCGCGGGTGTGTGCTGAAACGCCGTCGGCTATCCGTTGTGGCACAAGGTGGCGCTGTTCAGGGCTCCGGATCCTCCCGGGCAATTCACCGAGGGGTGCTGACGCGGGCGAGGAGGATGGCGATGTCGTCCTGCGCGGGGCTTGGGGCGAGGCGGTCGATGAGGGTGTCGGCGAGTTGGTCGAGGGACGGATGGGTACCGCTGAGGAGGTCGAGGAGCTCCTCCAGGCGCTCGTCGAGGTCGTATCCGCGGGCTTCGATGAGCCCGTCGGTGTACAGGACGAGCACGCTCCCGGGAGTGAGGGGGACCTCGGTGGTCGTGTAGGAGATGCCGCCGATGCCGAGCGGTGCGCCAGGTGGCAGGTCGATGAGGCGGGCGGTGCCGTCGGGGGTGATCAGGGCAGGCGGGGGATGTCCGGCCCGCGCGAGCCAGCAGCGGTTGGCCACGGCGTCACATACGCCGTACAGGCATGTGGCCAGAATGGGGCTGTCGAGGTCCTGCATGGTCTCATCGAGGTGCTGCAGGAGCTGGTCGGGCGGCAGGTCCAGGCGGACGAGGGCACGCAGGGTGGTGCGCATCCGCCCCATGACGGCGGCGGCCGGGATGCCGTGCCCCATGACGTCACCGATGGCGAGCGCGGCCTTGCCGGGGGTCATGGCGGCCACGTCGTACCAGTCGCCGCCGACCTCGGCGGCCTCGGAAGCGGGCGTGTAGCGGTGGGCGATCTCGATGCCGCTTGGCGGCTTGAAGCTGCGGGGCAGCATGCTTCGCTGCAGGGTCAGGGCGATGTCGTGTTCGCGGGCGTAGCGCAGGGCGTTGTCGATCGCGATGGCGGCCTTGGCCGCGATCTCCTCGGCATCGGACAGCTCGTCCTCCTCGAACGGGCTGGGGTTCTCCGATCGCCAGAAGCCGACCGCACCCACAAGCGTGCGCCGTGAGTACAGCGGGGCGGTGATCTGCGAGTGCATGCCGTAGTCCAGCAGCGTGCGGGCCTGGTGGCCGTGACGGACCTGCCACGCGGAGGCGGTACGAAGGTCCGGCACGAAGGTGGCGCTCGCGCCGGCTATGTCACGGATTTGCGGCGTGAAGGAGGCGAGAGCGATCTGTGAGCCCACGGGGTCGAGCGGGGGGTCGTCGTGGACCCCGCCCAGGGCGACGCGGCGAGCATAGGCGCCGTGGTCCTCCGGCGGTTCGTCGGCGAGCAGGACGGGCAAGGTCAGGTCGACGGTGACGAAGTCGGCGAAGCGGGGGACCGCCACCCGCACGATTTCCTGTGCGGTCTGCTCGGCATCGAGTGTCGTGCCGATGGCGATGCTGGCTTCGTACAGCAGTCTGAGGCGCTCGTGAGCGTGGCGTGCCTGCTCACGGCTCTCCTCAAGTGAGCTGGCCATGGTGTTGAACGCCGTCCCGAGCTGCTCGATCTCGCCCCTGCCGGTTTCACGCATTCGTACGGCCAGGTCGCCGCCGGCGAGCCGGGACGCCGCGTCGGCTGCCTTGCGGACCGGCCAGACAACGGCCCGGATCACGTACCCGGCGAACGCCGCGATGAGGAGTATTGAGCCGGTGAAGCCGATCGACGCCGCGACGACCGCGCCCCGGGCGTCATCGTTGGCCGCGCGTTCACGCGCCGCGATCAGCGCTTCCTGCACCGAGTCGTACTGGCCGAACTGCTTCCTGAGCGCGTCGACGCGCCGCTTCCCTTCCAGCGTCGCCGCCACGCCGCGCGCACGGGGATCTCCCCGGCGTGCCGCCGCGACCAGCGGAATCGAGTAGTCACGGATCAGGGACTGGCCAGCCTGGCTGATCTGCTGGGCCAGTCTCTTCTGGCCGGGGGTGGTGCTGAGGCGTACGAGTTGCTGTGCCTGGTCGGTGAACGTCGTCCGGGCGGTCTGCCACGGCTCAAGAAACTGGTTCTGCCCGGTGATGACGAAGCCGCGCTGGCCTGTCTCCAGGTCGACGATGAGCCCCTCGACCGTCCTCGCCTGAGTGAGTGCGGTATGGGTATGGCGTTCGCTGGCCGTCGACTCGCCGAGGTCGATGATCGACAACAGGAGCAGCATGAAGGCAAGCCCGATCAGCGCGGCGAGCAACCCACCAGAGACGGCGGTGAGGGGCACCAGCCCCACACGTGCGCGCCTTTTTGGTGGACCTGCCATGTGTGTCCCCTACCGCGCACCAACCGGCGGTCGCGTCATCAGCAGGGCGGTCCCTCGGTGAGGTCCGTCTCCTTGAGTCTATGGTGGGTTCGCCGTACCTGCCTGGGAACGCGGCCCCACTGTCGCCGCCAGCCGCGAGCGTCCCTGATCAGGTAGGACGTCGCCGCCCGGGGTGCGGTGGGCCAGCGGCGGCAGGTGTCGTCCGGGCTCGGGCACGTCCCGGCCGCGCCTGCTCGGTCCAAGTGGTCCTGCCACCGGTCACGGCCGCCAACGGCCCGGCGGATCACACCGCCTCTCGCTGCGGCCCGGAGCTGGCCGCCCTGCTCGTCGTAGCGCTGCGCAGCGTGCATCGGCCCTGGTGACGGAGATCTGGAACCCGGTGATCGGGTCCTGACTGGGACCCCTTACGCGGATCCAACCTACGTTGCCGTAACCTACGGCGCCGTAAGTACTGCTGTCGCCCGTCTGGAGCCGTTGTGACCACTGCCGCCGCCCGTCCTCGTACTTCGCAGAGGTGGAGTGACGTCCAACTGCTGCACGCCCTGGAGGAAGTGGTGGAGACAGAACTCAACCGCCATCTCAGGGTCGCCAAGGAGTGGATGCCCCACGAGTACGTGCCCTGGAGTGACGGCCGGAACTTCGACGGTGTCTTCGGCGGCGAGGCATGGTCCCCCGAGCAGTCCAGGGTCTCCGACATCAGCCGCATCTCTCTGGTGGTCAATCTACTGACCGAGGACAACCTCCCCAGTTACCACCACGAGATCGCCACCCTCTTCGGTCGGGACGGCGCCTGGGGGACGTGGGTGCACCGGTGGACCGCCGAGGAGGGGCGGCACGCCATCGTGATGCGCGACTACCTGCTCACTTCGCGGGCTGTCGACCCTGTCGAGCTTGAACGTCTGCGCATGAAGCACATGTCGGCGGGCTTCGAGTCGGACAACAGCCACAGCGTGCTTCACTCGGTGACGTACGTGGCCTTCCAGGAGTTGGCCACCCGCATCTCGCACCGCAACACCGGGCTCCACGCCGGTGACCCGGCGTGCGACAGGATGCTCGCCCGGATCGCCGCCGACGAGAACCTGCACATGGTCTTCTATCGCAATCTGCTGGCGGCGGCCCTGCTGCTCGCTCCCGACCAGGCGATGCGGGCCATCGCGGACGTGGTCACCGGTTTCAGGATGCCTGGTCACGGGATGCCGGGCTTCGAGCGGGCAGCGGCCCGGATCGCCATCGGCGGGATATACAACCTGCGCATCCACCACGACGACGTACTGCTGCCGGTGCTGCGCCATCTGAAGGTGCTGGAGGTCTCCGGGCTCGGCGCGGAGGGATTGCAGGCACAGGACGAGATCGGTCGGTTCATGGGCGGCCTCGATGACCAGGCCAAGCGGTTCGACGAGCGGCGGGCCGCTCTGCTGGCCCGCCGCCGTAACGCCTGAGCCGCTCGACGGGTGCGGGAGCACCACGGGTTCCCACGGCCTTGAGGCCGTGGGAGCTTGAGAACGCGTGATCGGACCACGCGGCCGGGTTTCCGCCCGCCACCACCGGGCGCAGGTCCGCAATGCCCGTACTACGCTTCGCCCGCGACAACAGTCGCTGGAGGCACCGACGAACCCGGGCCGCACCGGCGCGACTTGGGCACCCGATCGCCGCCTCCACCGTCTGGGAGATTCCGCACGCGGGTGGATCCGAACCTGCCCCTCGGCAGTTCGGCCCGACTTGGCGCGAGTTCGTGCCCGCGCACGCCATCGGCACGTTCGCCTGCGGCTTGCCGGACATCGACACCATCGGCCTGCAACGCCTGTGCGCCCTGGCCCTCCTCGAACACGGCATCCGCCGCCCGCACCCAGTCGGCAGTACGGGTGCGCCCAACCCGCGATCTGCTCCGACTCCGTTCGCCGCCGACGAGGTGGACGTGGCGCGCTGCGGCGGTCGTGATGCGGGCGGTGGCTCGGCGTCGGCTTGGCCTGATCGGGCGTTCGGCGATCGCGTTCGTCCGAGGAACGCCTTGGGTGTCCCCGCTGGGCTGTCAGGCTCGGGCGGCACCGTCCGCCTGGGGCGCCGGGGTTGCGAGGGCGGTCGGGGCGGCCTTGGTCGCCGGGCGGCTGGTGGCCAGGAGGAGCACTGTGACGGTCGCCTGGATTCCGATGATCATGGCTTGTGTCACAGGGGCGTTGACACCCAGCAGGACCATCGTCGTGTTGACCGCGAAGTGCACCGCCATCGACGCGACGACTCCCGCGTTCGTAGGCGTAGGCGGTCAGCATGGCCATCGGGACGGTGCCGACGGCAAAGAGCACGCCGCTCGGGTTAGGCGGTGTCCCACTGGAGACGCCAAGCAGCTCGGCGATCGAGGCGATCGAGCGAGCGGCACGGCGGCCTCGGCGCCGTTCCGCGAGCACGGCATGATCGGCGGACCCGATCCGACGGCTTCCGGCGGCCTCGGGAGCGGGAGTGTCAGACCCTGGCTCTACCGTTCCTTCATGACTCCTGAGATGCGGGACAGGCTAAGTCCCTTCCGTGCCAAGGCGATTGCACAGGGCATCCCCGCAGACGACGTGGAGCGGTGGTTGGACACCGCTCGCCCCTGCGCGACACTGGCGCAGGAAGGGGACGGACCGGTCGTCGGCCGGTTCGGCGGCCCCCTGATGCTTCCCGCCGACACCCCCGCTCCCTTCTACCCCTTCGTCGCCTCCATCGATCTCGCGGCCCTGCCCGACGACGCGACGGACCTCCCCCTGCCTCCGGACGGCCACCTGCTGCTGTTCGCCTTTCCCCAGGACGACGGCGACTTCGCCACCATGGGCGAAGCGGTGTACGTCCCTGCCGGTGTTGCCGTGGAGGAGCGGGACAAGGATTCCTGGGCCTGGTTCGAGATCGAGGAGTACCGGGAGATAGTCGAGGCGTTTCCGCGGGGGCAACTGCGGGCGACGCCCAACGTCTCCCTGCCCTACCACTACGCCGTCGAGATCCCCGAGCACCCCTACAGCGAGCCGCTCCCCGGGCACCCCCGCTCCGAGGAACTGGCCCAGGTGTGGGAGGACACACGGGATGACATCGCCACCTGGGGGCCTCTCCAGATCGGCGGATACGCTTCGGAAGAGGCCGTCCATCTTGACCCGGTCGAAGGCGTCGTGTGGTGCGCGGTGAAGGCGGCGGAGGCAGGCCATTGGGGTGGGGGCGCAGTGGTGTCAGGTGCCGTCGAGGACTGGGTGCTGCTCGCCGACTGGGACCCCTGCATCGAGGGCAGGGAGGGCGCCACCGTCCACTGGGTGATCCAACGCGAGGACCTGGCCGCGCGACGCTTCGACCGTACGTTCGCCACCGTCTTCTGGAACCCCTGACAGCGGCTCCGCCTGAGCCCGAACACAACGGTTCTCGGCTTGTGGCGGCCCGTGGTAGGCGGTGGTCATCGGCCTCACCCCAATGGCCCTGCCGGTGCGCGGCTTGCACACACGGTCGCGTAAGCCCGTTGGCCTGCGTTTCCGTCCGTTTCGTCAGGAATCCGTTGAGGTGACTGGTCGGGATGGCGCCCCGCTTGTCCTGTAGCCGGATGGCTGCGGTGCGTGTAGCGTCGAGGTCAGTAGTCGTGGTTCCGAAGTCCCGTTCGCCCGTGACACGCTCGCGGGCGTTCTTGCTGTTCAGCGCATCTCCGGGCCAAGGCGATCACCTCCGGAACCCGCACAGTGCGGGTTCCGATACGAGTCCCTTGAGGAGACAAGCATGGCCAGCGGCACCGTGAAGTGGTTCAACGCGGAAAAGGGCTTCGGTTTCATCGAGCAGGACGGTGGCGGCGCCGACGTGTTCGCGCACTACTCGAACATCGACGCTCAAGGATTCCGTTCGCTTGAGGAGGGCCAGAAGGTGACGTTCGACGTCGCCCAGGGCCAGAAGGGCCCCCAGGCGGAGCGCATCCGCCTGGCGTAACAACGCGAATGGCCCCGGTCGGACGGTCTCCGGCCGGGGCCTCGCACTGTCTGGTGCCCTGCTCCGCAGCGCCTGGACGGTACTGGCCCAGTAGGCGCGGCAACGCAGGGGTGCTGGTTGCCGCGAGACAGGCCCGGGGCAGCGGCGTGACCGCTCACCATGCCGCTTCACCGCCGCCCGGTTCGTCGCCCTGCCATGAGGTGGAATTTCCGTGTCGGGCGGTCGGGTGAGGCGAACACCGTGGTGGGCTGGGGCGGTGCGCCGTCACGGTAACGCGTGACAGGAGTCGGAACAGCCTCGGTGTGACGGGTCACCCGGGTGCGGCGCAAGTCGGCTGGGGCAGGCGAGCGGCTACAGCTGAGGACGGCGATGAGTGGGAAGGAGGCGCGCACGGTGGATGACACGTCGCGGCTCGCGCCGGGTGCCGACCGGTCCAAGCGGGGCTGGTGGTACGAGTTGCTGGGCTGCGCTGGCCACGGGCACGAATTGGTGGCCAGGGACGCCTCTCGGATCCGGCCGCAGGACGCCTGGCTGGTCCGCGAGCACCAAGGTCTGCGCTGGCACCGCTGCCTGCGCTGTGACGCCTGGCTGGCCCTGCCTCCCCCCAGCACGCCAGGCCGGGAGTACGCCCCGGGGCGTGAGGAGATCCAACTCCCCTTGCGGGGCCGGGCACTTCGCGATCGGTACGTGCTGCGCCTGATCGCGCTCGACCGTCTGCTGCACTTCCTGGTCCTGGCCGTGCTGGCTGCGGCAGTGCTGGGTTTCGCCGGTGAGCGCAGTCGTCTGCGTGCTCCGTTCTACCGCGTCGTAGATGCCTTGCAGAACGGTGTCGGCGGCGTGGGGGGCCGCTCGGCGCATGGACTGCTGGGCGAGTTGGACCGGGCTTTCGGGGCGCGCTCGGCGACCTTGTGGGCCATCGGCGCGGTCCTGGCGGCTTACGCCGTGCTGGAGGGCGTCGAGGCGGTCGGATTGTGGACAGGGCGGCGGTGGGCCGAGTACCTGACGTTCGTGGCGACTTCCGTGCTGCTTGTTCCCGAGGTCTACGAGCTGACGGGAACGGTGACCGCAGGCAAGGTCATCACGCTTGTCATCAACTGCGCCGTGGTGGCCTATCTGCTGTTCGCCAAGCGGCTGTTCGGCGTGCGGGGCGGGGGGCGAGCGCAGCGGGCCGAGGTGGCACGGGACAGCGGCTGGGCGGCGGTCGACCGGGTGTACCCGGGCGCCGGGCTTTCCGGCGAGTCGGGCTGATGGCCGTGCGGTCGGCCGGCGCAGGCGCGTTGACGGCAGGTGACTTCGGGGCACGTCCGTAGCCCGGTGGGGGAGAGGTCCTGCCGCTGTCGACGGCGACGCCCATCATGGTTGCGGCGACGGTGCCGTGGGAGGTGATGACGCCCTGGAAGCCGGGCTGGCTTCATGGGCGACCTGTTGACGGTCCGGGCTTGGCTGGCGCTGTCACCTGTGGCGCGGCGTTGCCGGGGCTGTCACGCCTCCCACCAGGACGTCGTGCACCGTGAACCGCTCGAGTTCGGTTGCGACAGCGTCGGCGACCGCACGATCGAGAGCGGTCAGCGACTTCTGGACGCCGCGCCCGATGGCACACGCCGGATCGGGGCCGTGTAGGCCGAGTACCGGGTCGTCGCCTTGGAGGAGCCGCCAGATCCGGGCGAGCGTGACGTCCCGGGCGTCGGTCGCAAGCTCCCAGCCACCATGCACGCCCGGACGTGACCGCACCAAGCCGCCGTCACGCAGTGGGCCGAGCACCCGGCGCACGTAGACGGGGTTGACGTTGGTGCTCTCGGACAGTTCCTCCGAGCTCGCGGGGCGGCCTTCGGTCACGCCGGCGAGGTAGGTCAACACGTGCACGGCGACCGCGAACTGGGTGTTGGTCGACCGGGCCATGCGCCCATCTTGCCATATCGCAACCGTTGTGGCTACGGTTAGTAAATCCGCAATCATGATGACTACGAATTGGGGAGAGATGACGATCGCCATCACCGGGGCTTCCGGTCCTCTGGGGCGCGCCAGCACCGGCTTTCTGCTGCAGGCCGTCGACCCGCGAGAGGTCGTGCTCACCACTCGGCATCCGGACTCACTGGCCGAACTCGCCGCGCGCGGTGCCGACGTGCGACGGGCCGACTTCGCCGATCCGCGCACGCTTGCCACCGCGTTCAAGGGCGTTGACCGGCTGCTGCTCATCTCCACCGACGCGATCGGTTCGCGTCTCGACCAGCAGCGCGCAGCCATCTCTGCCGCTGCCGACGCGGGTGTCCGGCACGTCGTGTACACCTCCGTTCCCGAACCGGTACCGGCCAACCCGGCACTGGTGGTCGCCGACCACGCGGGCACCGAGCAGGCGCTGCGCGACAGCGGTCTGCGGTGGACGGTCCTGCGCAACAACCTGTATGCGCACATGCAGGTGCCGGTCATCGAGCAGGCTGTCGCCTCGGGCCGGCTCGTGACCAACGGCGGCACCGGCGCCACCGCCTACGTGACCCGCGAAGACTGCGCGGCGGCGGCCGCCGCGGTCCTGACCCAGGAAGGGCACGAGGGCCAGGCGTACGACATCACCGGCCCAGAGGCGTTGAGCGCCGTCGACCTCGTGGCCCTCGCACGCGAGATCGGCGGTCGCGACGTCGAACTCGTAAGCGTCGACGACGCCGCGTCCACAGCCGGCCTGCGGGCGGCCGGGCTTCCGGACGAGACCGCGGAGCTGGTGACGTCGTTCGGCGCGGCGACTCGCGGCGGCTTCCTCGCGAACGTCAGCTCAGCGGTCGCCGACCTGACCGGCCACACGCCCAAGGCGCTGGCGGATGTCGTCCGGGAAGCGCTGAAGTCCTGACCGCGCAGCGCCGGGCGACGGCTCGGCGAAGCGGTCACCCGGGAGCGCGCCGAGCCGTCGTGCGCAGCGCGCGAACCGAATCGCCGCCCCCTCTGGAACTCGACATCCCTCCACACAGCGACTCCCCTGCAATGCCCACGGACGGTTTCCGGCCAGTCCGATCCGTCGGTGACGTCTTCGTCATCGGAGATGCCGCCTGACGCTCTTCCAGCCCGAATGCCGGATGCCCGGCTGTCACTCGCATTTCGCCCGCGGTGCCGGAGCATTCACCCTCACGGCAACGCGAATCATCGTCCGACCAGCGGCGACCGGCCGCACCAGGAGGTTCAACGTGACCGGCGAAGACCAAACCGACACTCTCCACCTGCGTCGCCTGGCGTGGGCGGGCGTCGAGGTCCGCCTCGGCGACACCCGTCTGCTGATCGACCCCCTTGAGCACGCCGAGCCGCTCGCCCCCGCCCTCGGGGCGCCGCGGCGGCCCCTGCCACCCGTCGACACGGCGCCTGGGACACACGCCTTGATCACGCATCTGCACCCGGACCACTACGACCATGAACTGCTCGCGCGGCTCACGGTCTCCGGAACCGTCGGCTGCCACGCGCCCATCGCACCAACGCTGACGGAAGCCGGCATCGACGCGATCCCGCAGGAACTTGAACAGCCGCGCGCCATCGGCCCGTTGACCGTAACGCCTGTCACCGCGCTGGACTGGCGAGGCGGCGACGCCGACCAGGTCGCCTGGGTCGTGGCCGGCGCCGGACGGCGGATCATCCACTGCGGCGACACCATGTGGCACGGCAACTGGTGGCAGATCGCCCGCGACCACGGCCCGTTCGACGTCGCCTTCCTGCCGGTCAACGGCGTCATAGCCCGCTTCGAAGGCTACGAGGCCAACGTGCCCGTCACCATGACACCCGAGCAGGCGATAGAGGCCGCCGCCGTACTCGGTGCCACTTCCGCCTGCGCGATCCACTACGGGCTCTTCCACAACCCGCCTACCTACGTCGAACAACCGGACATCGAGCAGCGCTTCCGTCAAGCCGCCGAGGCACGCGGCATCACGGCAGTACTCGTGGACGACGGGGAAGTCGTTCCCGTTCCGTCCACCCGCGCATGACCGCTGTGCGGCACTGCGCTTGCCCGAGACCCCATCCGCGCCTCCTGTGAGGACTACCGCGCCGCGGCGAGCACTGATCTGGTCCACGACGACGAGACGCCCTCGCAGGCCGCCTTGCCCTCGCGGGCCTTCCCGGGGTCGGGCGACGCCGGAAGGCCGTCCGAGGCCGTGACTCCGTATCACCTGTACAACACAGGAGCGAAAGTGTGATTGTTGTGTAATCGTCTGCGGCTAAAGTGTGGGCTGCTCAAACATTCGGGCGCTAGGCGCCAGTCGTGAGAGGAAGGCCCGCCCTGCCTACGGTCTCCCGGGCGCCCCGTCGGCACCGTACGCGCCGCCGCGCCGACATGCCGCTGCTCGGCGGAGTCCGCCCACCCATCGCCTCGTTCATCGTGCTGCTGCTGGTGGTCGCCGCCCTCACCGTCGCCGGTCTCGGCAGCGTCCACGGCGAGCAGGTGCCGCAAGCCGTGCTGGGCGGCGAGCAGCAGACCGCCGCCGACATCGCCGTCTCCGTGCGGACGGCGATCGACGCCGAGGCGACCACCGTACGCCGCACCGGGGACTCGTACACGGTGACGGGCAGGACCACTCCGGCGCAGGTGCTCAAGTCACTGGCCGCCGCGCGGAAAGCGGTGCTCGGCGGCGCGCTGCTGGACACGCAGTCCGGCCGCGTACTGGCGACCGGCGGCGAGCGGGTGCCGCTGACCGGGGTGGACGCCAAGGCGCTGACCGGCGACCACGGCACGGCCCCGCCGCGGCTGGTGACCGCGGGTACCGGGCAGCGGATGCTGTACTTCGCCAACGTCACCCTGCCCGCGCAGAGCGTGGACGCTAACCAGGACCAGAACCCGGACGCCGCCCTGCCCCAGCGCAAGCAGTGGCTGCTGGTGGTCTCCGAGGCGCTGCCCGCGCTCACCTCGTACGGCGACGGGCGCACCGCCCAAGTGCTGGACGCCAAGGGGAACATGCTCGCCACCGCCGCCAGCGGTATGGCGCAGCCGCTGGACGCGGCCGACCTCGGGATCCCCTCGGCGGCGGTCGACGCGGCGGTGTCAGCCCACGGCGCCGGAGCCTCTGGAAGCCTGCTGGGAGCCACTTCGGGTGGCCGGCAGACGGTGGCCGGATGGGCGTCGGTCGCCTCGTCGTCCGGCACCGGCGACGCCGACCGTCTCGGGCTGGTCGTGCTGACCTTCCGCCCGGTTCCCGTCATGGGGCCCTCGGTCGACTATTCGCGGTTCGCGCTGGTCGCCGCCGGGGTGCTGGCAGGGATCGCGCTGCTGGTCGGCCTGCTCCTCCAACTCACCGTGCAGCGGCCCCTGCTGCGGCTGTACCTGTCGGCCGACCGGCTGGCCAGAGGTGCGGGGGAGAGCGGTCCGCGGACCGCCGAGGATCTGGCCCGGCCGGTTCCGGTGCACGGGCTCGGCGAACCGGCCCGGATCGGACGGGCGTTGGAGTCGCTGCGCCGCCAACTGCTGGGCGAGAGCGGTCCGGAGGAGATACCGGTACGGCGCGGCCCGGGCTGCAGGGCGCTCGCCGTCATCGCGATGCTGCTGGTGGCCGCTTGGGCGGCGCCGCTCATCTTCCTGCTGAACCGGGCGGATACCGCGACCGCGGTGCCGGCGCCCGTCGTCGCCGACCAGCAGGCGCGCACCGAGATCGCGGCGAACCGGATCAGGCAGTCCCTCGGCGAGTCGTACACCGACCTGTCGGACGTGGCGAAAAGCCTGTCCGGCACGACGAAGGCCGCCCAGACCACGGTCCTGGGACGCACCCTCGCCGACCACCACCACTTCCGCTCGCTGTACCTGATCGGCCGCACCGGCGCCATCGTGCTACGGGTCGGCAAGACGCCGCTGCGCACCATCGTCCACGTGCCCGGCGGCAGCGGGATCACCACCGTGAACACCTCGGGCCGGATCCCGGCGATCGCGGCCTACGCCCAGATACCGGTCGGCAAGGGCGGGGCCCTCGCGGGTGGTGGGGTGGTGCTCTTCGGTGAGATAGATGTGAACGCGCTCAACTCCGAGCTGCCCAGACCGAAGCTGGGCGGTGTCTGGGTGACCGACGCGAACTACAAGGTGCTGGCGGCGAGCATCGGCTACCGGGCCTTCGAGGCGCTGCCCGGCTCGGGCCTGACCCGGCTCGCCACCTCGACCCAGAGCGCCCCGGGTACCGCGGGCACCGCCACCTCGGCGGTCCTCCACTCCTCCTCCGGCCCGTCCGTCGCCGCCGCCGCGCCGCTCGCCCAGAGCGGCCCCACCGTCGGGCTCGGCTGGCGGGTGGTGACCGCCGAACCGGCGGCGGCGCTCCAACTACCCGCGTTCCAGGCCGAGCAGCGCACCATGCTCGCCGGCGTGCTCGGCCTCACGGTCGGCGTGGCCTGCCTGGGCTGGCTGCACATCGTGGTGATCCGGCCGCTGCGCACCATGGCCGTGCTCGCCGAGCGGCTCGCCGGTGGAGACCGGCGCACTGTGCTGTACCCGGTCAACCACGACGAGGCGGGCTCGGTCACCCGCAGCCTGGAGCTGATCCGGCAGGCGCTGGCGGAACGGGGCCGGGGGAGCAGATCCGGTCACGCCTCCGCCGCCCAACCCGGCCCACCCGCCCAGTCCCGGCACACGAGCGCACCCCAGCGGTAGAAGGACGGAATCGACGTGCTCTTTCTCTATCTCGTCCTGCTGCTGTGCTGCACCGCGCTGCTGGTCGCCGGAGTCCTGGAGCAGAAGCGGCACTTCGCCTCGCTGGAGCAGATCCCGACACGGGTGCTGGTCAACGGCATCCGCGGCAAGAGCTCGATCACTCGGCTGTGCGCGGGCGCGCTGCGCGGCGGCGGTCTGGCCACCGTCGCCAAGACCACCGGTACGGCCGCCCGGTTCATCCACCCGGACGCCACCGAGGAGCCGGTCTACCGCAAGTTCGGGCTGTCCAACATCGTCGAGCAGATCGGCATCGTGCGGCGTGCGGCGGCGTACCGGCCGGACGCGCTGGTGATCGAGTGCATGGCGGTGATGCCCGCGTTGCAGGAGATCAACCAGGAGAAGCTGATCCGTTCCACCATCGGCGTGCTGTGCAACGTCCGAGAGGACCACCTTGAGGAGATGGGGCCGACCCTCGACGACGTCGCCCGCTCGCTCTCCCGCTCGATGCCGGTCGGCGGGGTCTGCGTCACCGCGGAGAAGGAGCGGCTGCACATCCTCAAGGAGGAGGCCGACAAGCGGAACTGCCGACTGGTCGCGGTCGATCCGGAGACGGTGACCGACGCCGAACTGCGCGGCTTCAGCTGGTTCACCTTCAAGGAGAACGTGGCGATCGCGCTCGCGGTGGCCGAACTCCTCGGTGTGGAACGGCAGACCGCCCTTCAGGGCATGTGGGACGCCCCGCCGGACCCGGGCGTGCTGTCGGTGGAGCGCTACGCCACGCCGGAGGGCAAGCGGCTGCGGTTCGCCAATGTCTTCGCCGCCAACGACCCCGAGTCCACGCTGATGAACGTCAAGCAGCTGGAGGATCTCGGCGCCATCCGGCGGCCGCTGAACGTGGTCATCAACTGCCGCCCGGACCGGGTGGAGCGCAACGGCCAGATGGGCGCGATCGTCTCCGACCTCGGCGCCGAGGTGGTCTTCCTGATCGGGCACCCGACCAAGAGCGCCCGCGACGCGATTCCCGCGGGCTTCACCGGCCGGGTGGTCGACCTCGGCGGCGACAGGCGCGACCCGGAGGAGCTGACCGCCGCGATCCTCGCCGAACTCGCCCCGAACTCCTCGCTGGTGGCGATCGGCAACATCCACGGCCAGGGCGAGCTGTTCCTGGAGTGCCTCGCCGAGCTGCCGCTCGACGACTCCGATGAGCCGCTCGCCGTCGCCCCCGACGGCCTGGACCAGGACACCGTGCAGATCGCGGTCTCCCGGCCGCCCGAGCCGGAGCCGTACAGCTGGGTGGCACCCCTGGAGACCCCGGCGTACGGCCTGCACGTCCCCGGACAGCGCGAGCTGGCCCGCCGGTTCGCCGCCCGCCACGGCCGCCCGGCCGAGGGGGGCGGCGAGACCGACCCGCACCAGTCCTACGATCCGTACCAGCCGACGAGGAACCCGTAAGTGATCCCCGCCAACCTCACCGCACAGACCGCCGCGCTCGGGATCGCCCTCGGGCTGGTCTTCTCGCTGGTCTGCTACCTGACCACCAACCTCTCGCCCGGCGGGATGATCACCCCGGGCTGGGTGGCCCTCACACTCGTCACCGACGTGCAGATGGCCGCGATGATGGTGGGCGTCGCGGCGCTGACCTTCTTCGCGACGAAGCTGCTGCAACGCAACGTGATCCTGTACGGCAAGCGGCTGTTCGCCGCCGTGGTGCTGTGCGCGGTGCTGATGCAGACCACGGTGATGCTCGCGCTCAACCACGAGTTCCCGCTGCTGTACACATCGCAGACGCTCGGCTTCATCGTGCCGGGTCTCATCTCCTACCAACTGGTCCGTCAGCCGCTGGCGCCCACTCTCATCTCCACGACGGCGGTGACGCTGGCCACCTACGTGGTGCTGGTCGCCGGACTGCTGCTCGGCGCCTTGCCGACCGGCTGACCCGCCCCCGCCCGCTCGCCCCCGTACCACCAGGAGGACGTGCCATGCACCACGACCCCGGACACCCCCCACGGCGCGTCAGCCGCCGTACGGTTCTCGGGGCCATCGCAGGCGTGGCGGCCGCTGGGGCGGCGGGCGGTTACGCCTGGGACCGCTTCGGCGGCGGCCACAGTGAGGCGAGCAGGGGCGCGCCGACCGCGGGCGGGGGCCCCGGCGCGCACTCCACCGGCGGCTACGGCTTCGAGCGGCTGTCCTCCCCGAACCGCACCGTGGTGCGGGCCGCCGACGGCGCCACGCTCGCCACCTTCACCGACGGCGCCCGTACCGCCGTGCTCACCGGCCCCTCCCGCCGGTTCACCGAGCCGCGGACCACCGCGGCCGCGGTGACCACCGACGCCTGGGTACGGGTGCTGCCCCACGAGTGGCGGCAGGACATGGAGAAGTCCTCCTGGTTCAAGGGCTGGTTCACCAAGGCGCTCGGCGACACCAGCCCCGACGTCTTCGCCGTGGCGTTCCAGTACAGCAGCGCCGGGGCCCCCGACAAGTACAACGCCTCCGGCGTGCGCTACGCGGGAACCGCGCACTTCGGCCCGCGCAACAACGCCGTCAGCAACCCGCTGGACTTCGCCTACCACGACGAGAAGTCAGACTTCTACGACTACCTGGGCATTCCCTGGACCTTTCCCGACGGCACACGGGTCGACCCGCGGAAGGCCCGCTACGGCGACATCGACTGCTCCGGCTTCCAACGCCTGGTGTGGGGCTACCGCATGGGCATTCCGCTGCACAACACCAACACCGCGGGCGCGGGCCTGCCTCGGCGCGCCTTCGCCATCGCCGCCTACGGCCCCGGCCGCCTGCTGATCCCCGACACCGGGCAGCAGCCCACCGACATCAGCGTCCTGCAACCCGGGGACCTGGTCTTCTTCGCCATCATCAAGTCCGATCCGAAGCTGATCGACCACTGCGGCATGTATCTGGGACTCGACGACCAGGGCCGCCACCGCTTCTACTCCAGCCGCTCCGCCGCCAACGGCCCGACCATGGGCGACATGTCCGGCCACGCGCTCCTGGACGGCACCGACTTCTACGCCCGCGGCTTCCGGACGGCCCGCCGACTGTGACGTCCCTTCATATCCGCAACCGCTGACCCGATACGTACCCCCGAGGGACCCGCCATGGCCACCATCCCCGCAGATCAGCCCACCGGCGCGCGCCGCCGCCACCGGGCGGCGCCCCGCCGCCACTGGTCGGCGGGGCGCCGCTCCGGTCGGCCGGAAGCCACCCTGCGCTGGGAGCGCCCGGCCCTCGCGGCGGTGCTCGCCCTCGCCACGGTGCTGTACGCGTGGGGCATCGGGCATGCCGCGATCCACCCCTTCTACAGCGCGGCGGTACGGTCGATGGCCACCAGCTGGCGCGCCTTCCTCTTCGGCGGGCTCGACCCCAGCGGTTCGATCACCATCGACAAGCTTCCCGGCGCCTTCTGGCCCGACGCCGTCGCCGTCTGGGTCTTCGGCCCGCACAGCTGGGCCGCCGCGCTCCCGCAGGTCATCGAGGGCGTGCTCACCGTCTACCTGCTCCACCGCATCGTGCGCGCCTGGGCGGGGCCGCTCGCCGCGCTGATCGCCGCACTGGCGCTCACCCTCACCCCGGTCACCGTGGTCCTCAACCGGGCCACGATCCCGGACACCGCGCTCACTCTGCTGCTGGTGGCGGCGGCCGGCGCGCTGCAGAAGGCCGTGCGCACCGGGCGGCTGCTGCCGTTGATCACCTGCGGGGTCTGGGTGGGACTCGCCTTCCAGACGAAGATGCTGCAGGCCTGGCTGGTGTTGCCGGTCTTCGCCGCGGTCTACCAACTCGCCGCGCCCGGCTCACCGTTGAAGCGGGCCGTGCGTGTCCTGCTGGGCGGCACGACGGCCCTGGCCGTCTCCTGCTTCTGGGTGCTGATCGCCTGGGCGACGCCCGCCGCCGCCCGCCCCTACCTCGACGGAACGTCCAACAACAATCCGTTCAGTCTCGTCTTCGGCTACAACGGCCTGAGCCGCTTCGGCAGCAATCCCACCGCGTTCGGAGCCGTCCCTGGCACCGCCGCCAGCCGCACCACCGGCAACACCGGCTGGGACATGCTCGTCAACCACACCATCGGCCCGCAGATCGCCTGGTTCCTGCCGCTCGCCGTGCTTTCCCTGGTGCTGGGCCTGATGTGGCGGGCGCGCCTGCCGCGCACCGACCTGCCCCGCGCGGGATTCGTGCTGTGGGGTGGCTGGCTGACAGTCCACGCCGTGGTGTTCAGCGCCTCCAACGGCAACCACGCCTACTACACCGCTGTCATCGCGCCGGCGCTCGCCGCGCTCGCCGGCGGCGGACTCGCCGTCTTCTGGACCGAGTTCGACAGCGGCGGCCCCCGGCGGGCGGCGCTGCCCGGCGCGATCGTGCTGACGGTGGTGTGGGCCCTGGTGGTCGACTGGCCGACCCGGTTCGTCTCCTGGCTGCTGCCGGTCGCCGTGATGCTCGCGCTCTGTAGCGCGTTGGGCCTGTGGACCAGGGGCCCGCGCACCACCCGGCGGCTGGTGCACGGTGCGCTGGCGTCCGGGGTGGCGGCCACGCTGGTCGTACCGGCCGGGTGGGCCGCCTCCAGCCTCGACCCGCGCTACGCGGGTGCCTCGACCTCGCCGGTGGCCGGTCCGGTCGGCACCGCCTACGCCGACCTTGTCCACCACCGCGCCAAGGTCAGCAGCATCGGTCTCGACCAGCCGTCCGCCCGCGACAGCGCGGTGCTCAGCTACCTCACAGCGCACCGCCACGGCGAGAAGTACCTGCTCGCCACACAGGCGGCGTACACCGCTGAGCCGCTGCTGCGCGCCACGGCCCAACCCATGCTCGTCATGGGCGGCTTCACCGGGCGCACCCCGTTCCCCACCGCCCAGCAGCTCGGCGATCTGGTCGCCGCGCACCAGCTCCGCTACGCGATGCTCACCACCCAGCGCCCCACCACCCCGGCCACCACCTGGGTCAAGAACCACTGCAGCCGGGTTCCTCCCTCCGCCTACGGCCGTACCACCAACGGCAGCTTCACCCTCTACGACTGCCAGCCCTGGGGGTGACCGGCGCCCCGGCTGCCACCGCACCGCGCAGACGGCGCCGCCCTCGGCGCTGGTGCCGCGTCACGAGGACGCGAGCGGGGTGAACCGCCGGAACGCCTTTTCCGTACAAGGTGGTTGGACCCGCGACATCGCAGTGGGTGGCGCAGGCGCCGCGTTACAGGGCTGACGAACATGTGTGGGCGGTGTGGCGGTACGGTGTGCGGCAGTCGATCGCCGGTCGCGCGATCGCGGACCACCAAGGGGGTTTCTCCATGCCACACCGCCGACCGCCCCGCCGCAGCAGGCTGCTCTCCAGAGCTGTCGGCACGGCGGGTGCGCTGGCCGTCGTCCTGGGCGCGGGGATAGCGCCCGCGTCGGCCGCCGCTAAAGCACCCGGCGCGCCCGCCACCGGATTCTCACCCGACGAGGACGTCCCCTGGGCGCCCACCAAGGATGAGGCACCGTTGCAGCACAAGTCCGTCCACCCGGCGACCACCCGCGGCCGCACGGACGGCGATGCGCTCCAGCTCAACCTCCCGGCGCCGACCGGGCGTTACTCGGTCGGGACGGTCAGCCTCCACCTCGTCGACACGTCCCGTACGGATCCGTACGTGCCCGGCAACGCGCGCGAACTGATGGTCTCCGTCTGGTACCCGGCCGCCTCCACCTCGGGGCACGCGCAGGCGCCGTGGATGCCGTCGGTCTCCGGAGCCAGCTTCCTCGCCTCGCGCGGCCTGTCTCCCGATGAGGTCTCCCTGCCCGAGACGGCTGGCCACGTACTCGCCCCGGTCGACACCAAGCTCGGCAAGCTGCCCGTCCTGCTCTACTCCACAGGGCTGCACTCCGACCGTGCGATGGGTACCGCCCTCGTCGAGGACCTCGCCAGTCGCGGGTACATCGTCGTCACCGTCGACCACACCCACGACGCGAACGAAGTCGAGTTCCCCGGCGGGCGACTTGAGACCGACGCCATGCCGTCCAACGCGCACTCCTCCCACACGGTCGCCGTGCGCGCGGCGGACATCCACTTCGTCATCAACCAGCTCGCCAAGATCGCCAAGGGTGGTAACCCCGACGTCGACCACGCCAAGCTCCCCTCGGGCCTGGCCAGCGCCGTCGACATGTCGCGCATCGGGATGTTCGGTTGGTCGCTGGGCGGCGCCGCGGTGCCGACCTCCATGCAACTCGACTCGCGCATCGCCGCAGGGGCCGACCTCGACGGCCAGTTCTTCGGCCCCGCGACCAGCGAGAACCTCAACCGGCCCTTCATGCTTTTCAGTTCGGGCACCCACAACCGCAACAACGACTCCTCGTGGCGCACGTTCTGGTCCCATCTGACCGGCTACCGGCTCGACATCCAACTCAAGGGCTCGGCCCACCTGTCGTTCAGCGACAACGAGGCGATGGTCCCCCAGGAGGCGGATCTCCTGGGGCTCTCCCAGTCCGACCTCCAGCAGCAGTTCGGCACCATCGACCCCAACCGCGCCATCGACGTCGAGCGCGTCTACCTCGCCGCGTTCTTCGACCAGCAGCTTCGCAACAAGCACAGCACTCTCCTCAACGGCCCCAACAAGCAGTACCCAGAAATCAACTTCGTCCGCTGACCGCCACACCGACTCCGGCCTCGTGATCCGGCCCGAGCACACGAAGGCCCAGGCCAGCCGGTTGATCACCGGCTGGCCTGGGCCTTCGTGTGCTCGGACCGGCCAGCGGCCGGCACCCAGCCACGACCGACTGGGGCGACTGGCGAAGGACGACTCACCGCGGATCACTCAGGAGGCCCGCCAGGGCCTTGAGCGCGCTTTGGACCTCGCCTTGTGGATGGATCTGTACTCCCCGACTGTCAGCCGCTCGTGACCTGGCCGAGGGCGGATGACGCGCAGGCGGCGACGGCAGTCAGCGAGACCCCGCGGTGGCGTCCCCGGCGATCCGGGGAGGGCGTTCAAGCCCGTTGCGGCGGCGGCGCACCTTTGTCTTCGGGCCGATGTGCACGGCATCGACGCCGAGCAGCCCCTCGAACGGCACATACGCCTCGCGCTGCCCGGGGGCCACCATCAGGTCGGTCTCGCGGATGTGGCTGAGCAGCAGTTCGGCGAGTGGCATGACCATGTGGCGGCCCCAGCAGCGTTCGGAGGCGTGGCCGAAGGGCATGTAGCCGGGGGTGTCGTCGGGGTCGAGCGCATCCCAGCGTTCCGGGCGGAACTCGTGCGGGTGGTCCCACAGGGCGGGGTCGCGGTGGGTGAGCAGCGGCAGCATCAGCACATCGTCCGCGGCGCCGATGCGCGGGTCGATGGCCGGGTACTCGGGGGAAGCGTCGCGGAGCATGTTCCACGACGGCGGCAAGAGCCGCATCGCCTCCCAGATGATGTTCCGCGTGGGAACGCCGTCGTCGAACGGGGCGCCGAGCCACAGGGCGTTGGCGACGAGAGTGGAGACGGTGAAGCAGACCGGGGCGGCCAGACGCCGGTAGATGCCCATCGCCCAGCGGCGGTCCTGATACCCCTCGGCTTCGGCGAAGAGGTTCCCGGTGTGCGTCAGTTGCGGCCCCGGTGTCGGCCGCCCGGGCAGGGCGGCGCCGGCGACGATGGTGATCCAGGTCAGCTTGGGCGTCAGCTCCAGCGTGCGGGACATGAGGATCTTCAGGCGGTAGGGGTCGTCCCGCAGGACGAGGTCCCGCAGGAACATGTGCCCGGTGATCGGCCATGGCCCCGACAGATCCGTTGTCTTCGGCAGCGGGTCGGGCTGCTCCAGTGCGGTGCGCACATCCTTGCCGATGGTGCGAATGCCCGCCGACGCCTCTGCCTTCGAGATCGACCGGCCGTGCAGCGGCTTGAAAGTGGGCCGCTCCGTCTCGGTCGCCTTCCTCCCCGCGAGGATCTTGTCGGACAGTTCGGCCCCGGCGATGCCGATGGTGTCCGGTTCCAGGCGGATGAGGTCCTTGCCCAGGTGGTCATCGAGCAGAGCTCGAAGACGCGGATGGAAGACCGTGGTCCGGCGCACGGCAGGGTGGGGTGTGGAAGCAGGCAACAGGACGCTCCGTGGCGTGGATGCGGACCAGGGCCCGCAACCGGCGGAACCCAGCAGCTCGGGGAACGAGGAGCCGGTGCCGGTGTGCGGGCCCGGTGCTGGAATCGCTGGCGGTTTAGTACCAGTGGTACCAGGCGACGCGCTTGAAGCTGCGCGCGCCGAAGATCGCCTCGCGGATCTTCTTGGCCATGGTGTCCCCCCTCCCTCGACGTCGCACATCACATGGGCGGTGGGACACGCCAGTTTCACGTCCCCCGAGGTGGGAGACCTGTCGGTCCAACCGATGAGACGCAGTGAACTGGCGTGCGTCAGGAGATGTCAACGGGTCTGACGAGGGCAAGTAGGCAGTTTGATGCTCAAGTTGACTGTGAGTTGTGCATCAGGCACTCATGTGTGACGCAAGGTTAGGCACTGTGCGACACCAGATGAGCAGCAGGTGAACAAAGCGCCACCCGTCACGACCGGCGGCGGCTGAGAACTGCCAACAAGGCCTTGCCGAACCGGCGTTGGCCGTTGAGGGTTTCGGCCAGTAGGCCGCACCGGCTCCGGCGCGCTACGGCGCGCTAGGCGCAGGACGGGCACAACCCCCGGTAGGTGACCACGACTTCCGACACCGTGAAGCCGAACCGTTCCCCGGCGGGGAGGTCGGCCAGCGGATCGCCGGTCGGGTGGACGTCGCGGATGGTGCCGCAGTTGGAGCACACGAGGTGCTGGTGCGGGCGGTGCGCGTTGGGGTCGTAACGCTTCGCGCGGCCGTCGGTGGAGACCTCCACGACCTCCCCGAGGGACACCAGCTCGCCCAAGGTGTTGTAGACGGTCGCCCGGGAGATCTCGGGCAGCCGCTCGGCCGCGCGGGTGTGCACCTCGTCGGCCGTGAGGTGCACGTGCTCGCCGTCGAGGACCTCCGCAACGGCACGCCGCTGGGAGGTCATCCGCCAGCCGCGTCCTCGCAGTCGCTCCAGCAGGTCACTCATATCGGTTCACCTATCAGGTTCGGTGGGTGCCCGAAGTTCACCGGGATCCGATTGGGTACGGGTTTCGCATGCTTCTTGACTTGGACTCTGTCCATCGTAGGATCGCTTCCGGTGATAACCAAGGGACAGGAAGACTCCAGTACGGCAGGAGACAGAGACTTGACGGGACCCCCGCCGAGGAACTGCGCGGTGCCAGCCTGCGGGTGACGGCCGCCCGCGTCGCGCTGCCCGACGACCGCCCGGGACGGAGACCACCTCCGTGTCGAGGCGATCGTCTCCAGGGCGCGCGATCGCATGGGCCATGTCTGCCTGTACCCCGACTGTTCCACCGCCCGCAGTTCCGGAACACCGTGATCCGCCTAGTCCGGAAGGATTCCCATGTCTGAGAACCATGAGGCAATCGTCGTAGACGCGAAGACGGAGGGCGGAGGTGGCTGCCCGGTCGCGCACGGGCGTGCCCCGCACCCGACTCAGGGCGGCGGAAACCGCCAGTGGTGGCCGGACCGGCTCAACCTGAAGATCCTCGCCAAGAACCCCGCGGTGGCCAACCCGTTCGGCGAGGAGTTCGACTACGCCGAGGCGTTCAAGACCCTCGACCTCCCGACCGTGAAGCGGGACATCGCCGAGGCGCTGACCACCTCACAGGACTGGTGGCCCGCCGACTTCGGCCACTACGGCCCGTTCATCATCCGGATGGCGTGGCACAGCGCGGGCACCTACCGGATCAGCGACGGCCGTGGCGGTGCCGGGGCCGGACAGCAGCGGTTCGCCCCCCTCAACAGCTGGCCCGACAACGCGAACCTCGACAAGGCCCGCCGCCTGCTGTGGCCGGTCAAGAAGAAGTACGGCCGGAACCTCTCGTGGGCCGACCTCATGGTCCTCGCCGGCAACGTCGCCCTGGAGTCGATGGGTTTCAAGACCTTCGGCTTCGGCGGCGGCCGTGAGGACGTGTGGGAGCCCGAGGAGGACGTCTACTGGGGGCCGGAGTCCACCTGGCTCGGCGACGAGCGGTACACCGGCGACCGCGAGTTGGAGAACCCCCTCGGCGCGGTCCAGATGGGACTGATCTACGTCAACCCGGAGGGCCCGAACGGCAATCCGGACCCGCTCGCCGCGGCCCGCGACATCCGTGAGACGTTCCGCCGGATGGCGATGAACGACGAGGAGACGGTCGCCCTCGTCGCGGGCGGTCACACCTTCGGCAAGACCCACGGTGCGGGCCCGGCGGACAACGTCGGCCCCGACCCCGAGGCCGCCCCGCTCGAGCAGCAGGGCTTCGGCTGGCGGAACTCCTTCGGCACCGGCAAGGGCGGTGACGCGATCACCAGCGGCCTCGAGGGTACGTGGACGAACACCCCGACGGCGTGGGACAACAGCTTCTTCGAGATCCTCTTCGGCTACGAGTGGGAGCTGTTCAAGAGCCCCGCCGGTGCGCACCAGTGGCGGCCGAAGGACGGCGCCGGGGCGGGCACCGTGCCCGACGCCCACGACCCGTCGAAGAGCCACGCCCCGACGATGCTGACCACCGACCTCGCGCTGCGAGTGGACCCGGTCTACGAGCCGATCTCGCGGCGCTTCCTGGAGAACCCCCAGGAGTTCGCGGACGCCTTCGCCCGTGCCTGGTTCAAGCTGACCCACCGTGACATGGGCCCGGTCGTGCGCTACCTCGGGCCGGAGGTTCCGACCGAGATGCTGCTGTGGCAGGACCCGATCCCCGCGGTGACGCACGAGCTCGTCGACGCCGGGGACGTCGCCATCCTGAAGGAGCAGATCCTCGCCTCGGGCCTGTCGGTGTCCCAACTCGTCTCCACCGCCTGGGCGTCGGCCTCGTCCTTCCGGGGCAGCGACAAGCGCGGCGGCGCCAACGGTGCGCGCATCCGCCTTGAACCGCAGCGCGGTTGGGAGGTCAACGACCCCGACCAGCTGGCGTCGGTGCTGCGCACCCTTGAGGGGATCCAGCAGTCCTTCAACGCCGCCCAGAGCGGCGGCAAGCAGATCTCGCTCGCCGACCTGATCGTGCTCGCGGGCGGCGCGGCCGTCGAGAAGGCCGCCAGGGACGCCGGCTTCGCCGTCGAGGTGCCCTTCACGCCCGGCCGCGCGGACGCGTCGCAGGAGCAGACCGACGTCGAGTCGTTCGCCGCGCTTGAGCCGACCGCCGACGGGTTCCGCAACTACCTCGGCAAGGGCAACCGCCTGCCGGCCGAGTACCTGCTGCTGGACCGGGCGAACCTGCTGACCCTGAGCGCCCCCGAGTTGACGGTCCTCGTCGGTGGCCTTCGTGTCCTGGGCGCCAACCACCAGCAGTCGCCGCTCGGCGTCTTCACCACGACCCCCGGTGCTTTGACCAACGACTTCTTCGTCAACCTGCTCGACATGGGGACGACGTGGAAGGCGACGTCCGAGGACGCGAACACCTTCGAGGGTCGCGACACCGCCACCGGCGAGGTCAAGTGGACCGGCAGCCGCGCCGACCTGGTGTTCGGGTCCAACTCCGAGCTGCGCGCGCTGGCGGAGGTCTACGCGAGTGATGACGCGAAGGAGAAGTTCGTGCACGACTTCGTCGCTGCGTGGGACAAGGTGATGAACCTCGACCGGTTCGACCTCGTCTGATGACGACGTCCAGGTCGGCCCGCACGGGCCGACCTGGACGTCCGGCAAGCCCGCCGTCCGCCATCAGGCGCCCCTGACCTGGTTCCCTTGGCTCAGCCGAGGGTCGTGAGCAGGGTGTCGAGGCGCTCGTACCCCTCGGTGACACCCTGGCCCATGCCGCTGGCCAGGATCGCGTCACGGGCGGCGAGGGAGTCGACCACCGACAGGATGGTGACGCGAGTGCGGTCGTCGCCGAGATCCTCGAATGCGGCGGTGTCCAGGCTGACACCGTCGGGCACACCCTCGAAGGTGAAGGTCTGCACGAGCCTTTCGTGGGGGCGCACCTCGTGGAAGGAGCCGTAGAAGGCGGCGACTTCCTGGCCCTCCCGGATCGCGCGGTAGCGATAACTGCCGCCGGTCCGCATGTCCCAGCTGTCGATCTTCGTGGTGACGCTCTTGGGGCCGAGCCACTGCGCCACGAGGTCCGGATCCGTCCATGCGCGGAAGACCTTGGCGGGGGGCGCGGCGAACTCGCGGGTGATGCGGATGGTGGGGAGCTGGGGGTCGGCCTCGACGCGGGTCTCGTGAGCGGGTCGGCTCGTCATGATGCTTCCTCCTCTTCCTCGTCAAGTGACGCCAGGACGGCGTCCAGGCGCTGGAAGCGCTCCTCGGCGCGGCGCCGATAGCGATCAATCCAGGCGGTCATGAGGTCGAGCACCTCGGCTTCGAGGTGGCACGGGCGGCGCTGGGCATCGCGGCTGCGGCTGATCAGCCCGGCGTCCTCCAGCACCTTCAGGTGCTTGGACACCGCCTGGAGCGAGACGTCGAACGGTTCGGCCAGCTGTCCCGGAGTGGCGTCACCGAGCGAGAGCCGGGCGATGATGTCCCGCCTGGTCGGATCCGCGAGCGCGGTGAACGCTCGGGAGAGCCGTTCGTCCGTCACTGGGTGCCTCCGGATGCCTCGTTCTCAACCGACTGGTTGAGAACAAAGCTACACCTCCGGTCCGCGTAAGTACGAGCCCTCTTGCCTGTTCCGCCGTGGCGGATGTCACCCGGTGGTGGCCAGTCGCTCGCGCCACCAGGCGACCGTCGCCCTGATCTGCTCGTCGACGGGGGTGGCCCGTACCGCGAATGCGGCTTCGTAAGCGCTGGAGTCGGCTATGAACGGGCGGTCGAACTGGTAACGGATCTCCTTCAGTTCACGGATCAGCGGGGAGAAGACCGACACGACGCCCAGCGCGGCTGGCGACAGCCTGCGCACCGCGACCGGCCCCGTTCCCGCCTCGGCGGCAAGGCGGTCGACCATCTCCCGGGTGGACAGCGCGGGCTGCGTCGGCACGTGCCAGGCCCGTCCCCAGGCCCGTTCCTCACAAGCCACCTCGGCCAGGGCCCTGGCCACGTCGGGGAGATAGCTCCAGCTGTGCGGGGCCTGCGGATCGCCGAGCGCGGAGACCGGCTTGCCGCGCAGCAGTCGTGGCATGACCCGTGCGGCCAGATGCCCGCCGTCGGTCACGCCGGGCCCGAAGAAGTCCGAGGCCCGCACCTCGACCGCCCTGATACGGCCCTGCTCGTGCAGTTCGCGCGTCTGCTCCCAAACGGTGGCGCGCGCCCGCCCCTTGGGGCCGGTCGCCGCCAGCGGCAGTTCCTCGGTCATGGGGCCGTCCACCGGACCGTAGCCGTAGAGATTGCCCAGCATGACCAGGACGGCACCCGTCGCCTCGGCCGCCGCGCGGACCGACGAGGCCAGTGGCGGCCATGCGCTCGCCCAGCGATGGTAGGGCGGTGCGGCACAGCAGTAGATGGCGTCCGCGCCCCGCGCCGCCTCGATCAGTCGGGTGCTGTCCGTCGCGTCCGACGCGATGTGCTCGATGCCGGGCTCCGCGCTTCGGCCCGACTTGGTGACGACCCTTACCGAATGGCCCTTCTCGGCAAGAAGTCGAGCAGTGGCCGCCCCGGCGGGCCCGAACCCCAAAACCACATGAAGACTCACGCCCGCACACTAGCGCGACCGTGGGTGGTGTCGCCCTCGCGCCGGTGAGCCAGGGGATTGCCACGCTGAGGCCGCCGCGGTGCCACCCCCGGCCGAGTCCGGTCGTGGGAGGGCCCGGCCCCGGCGCGGGTCCCGTCGCCGGACGGGTAGTAGCCTCGAAGGCGCCCGCCACGCCGTCGTGAAGAGGACCCACGTTGTCGAAGCACCGGATTCCCGTTGTCATCCTCGCGGGGTTCCTGGGGTCGGGTAAGACCACGTTGCTCAACCACCTCCTGCGGAACCGGGCCGGGGTGCGCATCGGAGTGGTCGTCAATGACTTCGGCAGCATCAACGTGGACGCCCTCAGCGTGGCCGGTCAGGTCGATTCGATGATCTCGCTGGGGAACGGCTGTCTGTGCTGCGCGGTCGACACCAGCGACATGGACGAGATGCTCCACCGGCTCACCCGGCCGAGCGCCGGCATCGACGTCATCGTCATCGAGGCGAGCGGACTCGCCGAACCCCAGGAGGTGATCCGCATGGTCCTGGCCAGCGACAACCAGCGGATCGCCTACGGGGGCCTGGTGGAGGTGGTCGACGGTGTGGAGTTCGAAGAGACCCGCACCCGGCATCCACATATCGAACTCCACCTGAAGTGCGCTGACTTGATCGTGCTCAACAAGAGCGACCGCCTCAGCGAGTCGCGGCGCGAAGAACTGCTGGCTGCCGTGTCCCGGATCACCCCGCGGACTCCGGTCGTAGCGACGGCACACGGACGAATCGACCCGGAGCTGCTGTTCGACCGGAGAGGGAAGGCATCACGGGAGCCGGCGGTGAGGCAGTTGTCCTTCGACGACCTGCGCACCGACGATCACGACCACACCCATGACCACGCCGACGGTTGCGATCACCTGCATTCCGCCTATGAGACGGTCAGCTTCGTCTCCGAGCGGCCGATGAACCCGCGCAAGATGATGGACTTCCTGGACGGCGGTCCCACGGGGATCTACCGCATCAAGGGCTTCGTCGACTTCGGTGAAACCGGAGCCAGGCAGAAGTACGCCCTGCACACCGTCGGCAAGTACCTGCGTTTCCGCCTGGGGCGCTGGGGCGAGGGCGAGCCGCGCAGCACCCGGCTCGTCTTCATCGGCGCCGGTCTGAACGCGCGCTCCCTCACCGAGGAACTCAACCGCTGTGTCGAGACCGGTGAGCCGTCCACCACGGACGAGCTGCGGATGATGCCGGTGCTGCGGTACGTCGAGACCTGACGACCTGTCGAGATGGGCGGCTCGCTCTCACCGCGCACAGCTCGACGACGACGGACCCGCCGTCCCGCCAGCTTGCTATGCGCTCAGAGCCCCGACCCGGGTCGCGAATTCCACCAGACCGTCCGCCGACGCGCCCGCCCAGCCCACATAGCCGTCCGGGCGGATGAGGAAGACGCCGGTGCCGTACGCCTCGTACGGCGGGATGCGGACCGCCGGGAACGGGACCGTTGGCAGCTCCACGTCGGTGCCGACCGTCAGCAGCGTCCAGTGTGTGCCCCGGAACGCGTCGAAGAGGCGTACGCCGCCCCGGCGGCCGTCCGGGGCACGGTCACCCGCGTGCAGCGTGTCCTCGGGAAGGCACGGACGGGTCTCCACGGCCAACGACGACTTACGGTAGCCGAGGCCCAACTGCTGGGTCGCTCGGCCCCGGCGGACCTCACCGTGGTGCACACGGGTCGACAGGATCAGCATGTCGGCGGCGTTCGGCAGCCGCTCCTCCTCGTACGTGTCGAGCAAGGCCTCCGGCGCCCCGCAGGACAGCATCGCGCCGAGCTTCCAGCCCAGGTTGTACGCGTCCTGGACGCTGGTGTTCAGGCCCTGACCGCCCGCGGGCGAGTGCACGTGCGCGGCGTCGCCCGCGAGGAACACCCGGCCCACCCGGAACCGGTCCGCCAGCGCCGCCCGCAGCCGGAACTCGGACGCCCAACGCACCTCGGGCACTTGACGTTTAGTCAGGTGGGAGCGCGCGGCGACCACCCTGCGAATGCCGTCCAGGGACGTGTCGATGGCCGAACCGTGGGGAAACTGCGCGATGAGCTGGAAGTCGTCCGTGCCGACCAGCGGACACAGGCCCAGCAGGCCCTCGCCGGTCTCCTGGGCGGGCGGGAAGATGTGCCAGTTGTCGCGGTCCAGTCCGCTGACCCGGACGTCCGCCACCAGCATCGGGTTCGGGTCCACGGTCTCGCCCGTCATCCCGACGCCGAGCAGTCGGCGCACCGCCGAGCGTCCCCCGTCGGCGGCGACCGCGTACCGCGCCCGCACCGTGGTGCCGGTCGCCAACTCGGCGGTCACCCCGTCCGCGTCCTGGGCCAGGCCCACCACCTCCTGCCCGAAGGCGACCCGACCGCCCAACTCGCGCAGCCGCTCGTACAGCACCTCCTGGGTGCGCCACTGCGGCAGCATCCATGATCCGGCGTACGGCTCGGCCTCCGACGGCTCGGTGGCGTCGAACAGGGTTTGCTCGCCCTGCCGTTCGCCGTCCTTCCAGATCATGTTCGCCGGGTAGGGGCCGCCCGCCGCGCGGACCTGGGCCACGACGCCGAGGTCGTCGAGGACTTCCAGCGTGCGCGGCTGGAGCCCCTTGCCGCGCGAGCCGGGGAACAGGGCCGGGCCGCGTTCGACGACCAGCGCGTCCACGCCGCGCCGGGCGAGGTCGACGGCGAGCGTGAGGCCGGTGGGGCCGGCGCCGACGATCAGCACGTCGACGTGCGTGCTTGTCTCCAGGAGAGCCATGAGATCTCCTTAACTTTGTTAAGTTGACGATTCGAAGTCTGCCCTTAACGGCGTTAAGCTGTCAACCGTGACCCCTCAGAGAACTCCGAAGCTCGACCGGAAGCTGGTCGCCGAGACGGCGCTGACACTCCTCAACGAGGTGGGCCTCGAAGGCCTCACTCTTCGTGCGATCGCCAGGGAACTGGACGTCAAGGCCCCTGCTTTGTACTGGCACTTCAAGGACAAGCAGGCGCTGCTCGACGAGATGGCGACAGAGATGATGCGGCGGATGCGGCTAGGCACGGTGCGGCCGGAGGGGGACTGGCGGGAAGCGTTCCGCGCGACGATGCGCGCCCTGCGCGAGCACCTGCTGCGGTACCGCGACGGCGCCAAGGTCTACAGCGGCACGCGGTTCACCGACACCTCGTACGCGGAGGGACTGGAAGCCAGTCTTCGCATGCTGACGGAGGCGGGCTTCACACAGGCGGCGGCGGCCCGCGCCTGGTTCACGGCATGCAGCTACACGATCGGCTTTGTCATCGAGGAACAGGCCGTGGGACCCAACCCGTTCGAGGGCACCGAAGGCTACGACGTCGACGCCCGCGCGGAGCGCCTGGCGGCCTATCCGCTCGCCGCGCAGGCCGGCCGTGAGATGTTCCAGGACTTCGACCGTGGCTTCGAGAAGGGCCTGGACGCGGTCCTGGCAGGCATCGAAGCGACACTGTCCAGTTAGCCCGCCGCGGCGGATACGAGTTCACCCGCCCGACTGCATGCGCCACGCCCCAGCGTCAGCGCGCCGTCGGGCCCGTTGCGCACCCTGCCCCAGCTTCGCCCGTGCCACCCCGAGGACACCTCACTCCCAGCCGCGAGCCACCGCCGCCAAGGCGTCGGCGACCCGTTGGCGGGACGCCGGATCGGCTCGTACGGTGAAGCTGTTCTCGACGTGCAGGAACGGGACCCCGTTGTCCGCCGCCTTGTTGCCCTGCGCGTTCGTGGTGCCTTCGAGGCCGCTGCAGCGTTCCCGCCAGACGCGGCAGACCCGGAACCCCTTGTCCGACAGGAGGCGGGCCGCCTCGCGCACCGGGCGGCTGGGCTCGGCGGGGCCGGGGGAGACGATGACGTCGTGGTCGGGGGAACTGGCGTCGGCGAAGCCGTGCACCTGGATCGCGGGCAGGCCGCGTGCCACCAGCATGTCGCACACCGCGCCGAAGACGGAGTCCTCCCGATGCGCCACATCGGCGGCGTTCCCCTCGCCCGCGTTGCGCGGTGCGCCCGCCAGGACCAGAACTCCGCCCGGCGCCCTGGTGAACAGGTCGCCGGCGAGCAGTTCCGTGTACAGGTCGGAGCGCGGATGCGGGGCCTGCACGTTCCAGCGCACCGGGTGCGCCAGGTCGACGTACACCCAGCCCCAGCCCCGGTGCGTCGCGGGTGATTCGGCGACCTCGGCGACCTCGCGGTCCGTGCCGGACACGCGAAGGGTGCGCACCGTGTAGCCGACGGTGGCGAGTCGTTGGCGCGCGGCGTCGAGGCGTCTGTCCAGGACCAGCGCGACACCGGTCGCGATCGCCCTCCGCTCCCCGCGGTCAGGTATCCGGTAGCCCCCTTCCTTGGGAAGGCCGGAGATGTGCTCGCCTATGCGCCGGGTCAGATCGATGGTTTGGGACGGGGGCACGGACTTCCCTTCCTGAGCGCTGCGCGACTGCCAGATGACGACGGTGCCCACCGCCGCCACGGCAAGGGCGGTGATGAGTGTGACGGCGCGCCAGCGCGGGCGCCAGAGGGAAGGAGAACGCACGGAGAAAGACCCTACACACCAATAGCGACGGCGTGATGTGTGCCACAAACCGACCGTGTTCACACGGGCTTTATGCCCGTCAACTGTGCGGCGGAAATAGGAGGGTTGGGGAATCCGCCGTGCTGTGCATTGTGCGTTGGGAGGCCGCGGCGCGTGACTGCCAACTGATCGCGGTCGAGTTCCCGATGCTGTTCGGCCACCAGGCCCTCGGCTACATCGTCCTCGGGCTGATCGCCTACCAACTGGTGCGCCAACCGCCCCGCGCGACCCTGCTGTCCACCACCGCGGTCACCCTCGGCGCATATGTCGTCCTCGCGGCTGGGCTGCTGATGGGCGCCCTGCCGGCGGTGTGACCACAGCTACCGAGAGAGAGCCCGACAGACATGGCCACATCCCCGCGCAAGGGCGGCAACCGGCTGTCCATCGCCCTGGTCTCGACGCTCGCCGTCACGGGAGCGGTCCTCGGCTACGAACTGCATCGGCATCTATCTCGGCCTGGACACCGACGGCCATCCGCGGTTCATCTCCAGCCGGGAGGAGAACAACGGCCCCACCTTCGGCGACATCGGCCGCACGGCCCGGCTCGACGGCAACGGCTTCTACGCCTCGGGCCTGCGCAACGCCAAGCGCCTGTAGGCGGGTTCGGCGGTCAGCGGTGCGCTGACCGCCTGGCGCACCGCTACGGGTTGATGCCGTCGTACTGCACGACCCGGTACGGCGACTGCCCCTGCTGTCCGTTCCACTGCGACACGATCAGGGTCAGTGACGTCGCGCCGGCGCTGCCCGGATGGATGTATCCGCCGTAGAGGTAAGGGAGTTGGGGCTTGCCCCAGTGGCTCACCGGCCAGGTGTTGTTGCCCACGATCTGCACCTTGGGAGCGGTCCACACGGCGTCCGGGCGGGGTGCGGTGCGGGTGCAGATCGAGTAGTCGGTCACGTCGAAGTAGCTCATGCAGTAGGTGTTGCCGACGCGTTTGACGGAGAACTCACCGATGTTGTTTCCCGTCAGGATCGGCGACGGCGCGGCCGAGGTGGTCCACTGCCACGACGCGCCCACGTAGGCCCAGTTCTGCTGGGCGCCGAAGTTGCCGTTCCGGAAGTCGCCCGGCTGGATGCGGAACAGCTGGATCGCTCCGCCGTCGGCGGTGTTCCTGTGGGTTCCGTTCCACCGCTTCGAGAAGATGTACAGCCAGCCGTCGGGATCGATGCCGGCGAACGACCACATGCCGTACATGGACTGGTTCACCCCCTGGGTGTCACCGGCCCAGTGGTAGGGGTAGTCGTTCCACGTCACGCCGTAGTCGTCGGAGTAGGCCACGCCGGACATCAGCGAGCCGTCGTAACCCGCGGGCGGACCCCAGACGGCAACGGACGTGTACTGGATGTACGTACGGCCGCCGAACTCGATGCAGTCGTTCGGAATCCGGCTGACCTCGAAGCCGTACCCGTTGTCGGCGTTGTGCTGGTAGTCGAACAACTGGCGGGCACCGCCCCCGGTGGGCATGGCCCAGGTGAACGAGATCGGTGCCGCGCCGGAGGAGTCGAACCTGTCCTGGCACAGCATCACCGGCGACCCGAGATAGCCGCCGCTCTGCCCGGCTCCGGACCAGGAGTCACCGAAGACGTAGCCCCAGCTGTTGTCGTGCTCCCGGTGGTACGGGATGGCGAGATCCCCGGATCCCAGCCCCTGACCGCTCGCGGAGTCACCGGGCTGGTCGCACAACGGCGCGCCGCTTTGGGCCATCGGCCGCATCCGGGCGCGGGAGTCCGCGGCGGCGGGCACGGCGCCCAGCGCGCTGGTGCCCAGGGCAAGGCCCACGCCGGCCCTGAGTACGGATCGGCGGCTGGCCGGGCGCTGGTCCGGCCGCGAGGTGTTGGACATCGGTCAATCCTCCAGGTGTGCGGTGCCCGACGCGGCGGGCCGTCTGCCGTCGGGGGTCAGCTGGTCGTGGTGAACGCGCCGCGCAGGTGGCTCATGTAGTCGGCGACGGCGGGGGCCCAGCATCCGTAGTTGTGCCCGCCGTCGCAGGTGGAGGCCAGGGCCGAACCGTTGCCGTAGTCGACGAGGCGGCTGGGGTAGCCGAGCTTGTCCAGACCTGACTTGACGTTCTGGGCGGCGATCTCGGTGAAGTTGTCGATGGGACCCTGGTTGCCGGTGTAGAGCGTCACGTCGACTCCGGCGAGCTTGGCCAGGTTGGCCGGGGCGGCGGGGTTGACCTCGTTCCAGATGTGATCGGCGTTCAGGACCGGGTACGGGGAGCCGAAGATCGCGTCGCTGTCGACGTAGGGGCCGTAACCGGTGCACTGGCCGGTGCCCGAGGAGCTGGATGTGCTGACGGCACACCACGCGCCGGTGAGGTTGAGCTCGGTGGCCAGGACGGCCCCGCGCACCGCCGGCATGCCGAAGTCGATGCCGCCTGACAGGGAGGCGACATGGCCGAACACGTCGGAGTGGGACTCGGCGTAGTGCAGTGCGCCGTAACCGCCCATCGACACGCCGGTGACAGCCCGGTGGCCCTTGTCGGCGATGGTGCGCAGATTGGCGTCGATGAAGGGGACGACCTGGTCGATGTGGAAGGTCTCCCAGTTCGCCGCGCCCGCGGCGGTGTTCTGCATGAGCCAGTCGGCGTACCAGCCCTTCAGGCCGCCGTCCGGGACCACGGTGATCGCCGAGTCGGAACGCAGCGCCGGGGCGGCCGCGGCGTCGTCCACCGTTCCGCCGCCACCGTGCAGGAAGTAGACCACCGGCCACCGCTTGCTGGGATCGGCCGCGTAGTCACGGGGAAGGAAGACGCGGATCTTGTGCTGGCCGGACAGCTGTTGGCTGGTCACGGTGATGGTGAAGTCGGTGGCGGAGCGCACCTCGGTGGCGCCGGAGACCTGGGTCAGGCCGTAGCCGTTGGTGAAGCTCGGGATCGAGGGGGCGTCGGCGTGTGCGACCGGCCCGGCGAACACGGTCAGCGCCGCCAGCGCGGTCGCGGCGGCGGCCGTTTTGGCGCGCAACGGGAAACGGCTCCGTGCGCCGGTCAGCAGCGGTCTCATGAGACGTTCTCCTTCCAACAGGGGTGGTCAGTGGGTGCGATGCGGGCGTCGTGGGAGGGGCGGGGCGGTCTACGGGTTGTCGGTGACGTGGAAGCCCGCACCGTAGACGCCGGGGTGGGCGGCGTCCCGGGCGCGCAGGTCGGCGAGGATGTTCGCCGAACTGGTGTAGACGAACGGCGGGACGCCCGCGACGACGGCTTTGGTGATGCCGGCCCAGGGTCCTGCCGCCTGGAAGTTGTTCTGGGCCGAGGGGTAGGCGCTGCCGGGCACGTGCCAGATCGCCGGGCCTCCCGAGTCGCCGTCCTTGTGCGCGGCCCAGGACTGGTAGACGCCCTTGGAGTTGTCGGTGATGCGCCCGTAGTAGACGCCGAGTTGACCGGAGACCACCAGCTCGTTGTCGTCCAACAAGCCGGCGCCGAGCAGGCGTTCGTCGTCCAGCGGCGGGGTGAGGGCATTGGGGCTGGGCTGCCCGCCGGCGGCCTCCACCTCGCCCGTCTCCTTCAGGTACGGCCCCTGCGAGGAGGGCGTAACGGCGGGCACCAGCTCGATGATCATGTAGTCCTTGGTGGGATGCCCCACCGTCGAGCCCTCGGGGTCCTTGAAGTACCGCACGTACCCGATGGGGCCGAACGCGACGTCGCCGCGGTCGTAGACGGGCTGGATGTTCTCGGGGATGTCACGGTCGGAGTACCTCTTGTCGGGACGCAGGCAGTGACCCGCCGAGATGGCGATCTCGCGCCCGTACTTGTCGGTGCCGACCGCCCCGATCGTGCAGAAGGCATTGGGCATGTCCGGGCTGAAGATGATCTGCATGGCGTTGAAGACACGCTTCCCGGATCCGGCCTGGGCGGCTGACGCGCCCGTGACGCCGGTCATGGCCAGCAGCACCCCGAGGGCTCCGGCCAGGACGCCGGCAACTCGTCTTTTGCGCACGCGCTTTCCTTTCAACGGCTTTGAGCGGTGGGCGGGCAGGCGGTGTCTGCCTCCTCGCGCGGAGGGGCTTCCCGCCTGTGGGCCGGGCCCATTCAAACCGGCCTCGCGTACTCCGTCCCGGCCGGGCGACCTCGTCGGATAAATTCCTGACAATCGCTGGACATCGCACTCCCCCCGCGACCAGACCGTTGCAGGGGGGAATGAAAAAGGAATGAAAGTTGGGACGTCAGGAAAGGCCACTTGATCCCCTGCGCGGGCCGCTGGCCAGATTCGCCCACGACCTGCGGGAGTTACGCCGCCAAGCCGGCAGCCCGCCCTACCGCCTGCTCGCCGCGCGTACCCACTACTCGGCTTCCACCCTGGCCGCTGCCGCCGCCGGACACCGCCTGCCGAGTGCCGCCGTGCTGGCCGCCTTCGTGAACGCCTGTGGCGGCGACCCGGAGTACTGGGAACAGCGCCGCCTCGACACCCACAACCTCATAACCCGCCCACCCGCATCGCTCCCCGAGGGGGATGCGCACGCGGCTCCACCGGACGTCGCGGCCGCGAGCGACCACCGACCTGCCGGGCCGTCCGCCGAGGCGGAGCCGCGCCGCGTCCTCGGCTGGCGGCACCGGCTGCCGCCGCGGCGATGTGCCGGTCTCATCGCCGTGGTGACGTTCGGCGCGCTTGTGCTCGGTGACACGGCCCCACCAGGGGACACCCGGCCGAACACGGCAACGGCCGCCACCCGGCTGCGGGACGACGCGCGGTGGTTGCGCACCGACGCCGGCATCCCACCGCGCTACCGGCAACTGATCGTCCAGGCCGGCACCATGTGCGACGACCCGCAGGTCACTCCCGCACTGGTGGCGGCCATCCTCAAGGTGGAAAGCGGATTCGACCCCGACCTCAGCGACCCGGCCAGGGACGAGTACGGCATCGCCCGTTGGACACCGCGCGTCCTGCGGTACTACCTGCCGCCGAACAGGCAGGGAGCCGTCCCGAGACCACCGCTCACCCCTGAGGAGTCCATCCCCGCGCTGGGCAGGATGCTGTGCGCCATCGCCCCCGAACTCGAAGGTGTCCCGGGCGATCCCGCGCTCAACCTCGCCGCCGCCTACCGCACCGCCACCTGGGTCGTGCAACAGCAGGGCCCCGCGCTGAAGCGCATTCAGCCGTACGTCGACAGCGTCCACACCAACCTGCTCCGCTACCGGCCCGCGGCGAATCCCGCGTGATGCGGTCCGCCGTCCGTGTCGCTCCGCGCATCCCCTATCACGTCGGGGCCGTTACACCACAGCCCGCTTGACGGCGATGATCACTGATCGTGAGACTCGTCACACCGACGATCTTGGGGAGTGATCACCATGCGGACGATCCGTGATGTCGCCTTGACCGCCTCCGTCGCCGCCCTCGTGCTGGCGGGCATGTCCGCCACGAGCGCGAACGCGCGGCCCGCGCAGGGCGGCGGCAGTCAAGGCGCCTGTGCGGCGGGCCAGTTGTGCCTGTGGCCCAAAACGGGATACCGGGGGCAGCGGCAGACCGTCGAACTGGCCCAGATCGGCATCGAGCACTGTACGTCCCTGCCTGAAGGGGTGACGGAGGCCTCCCTGGCCAACCGGTTGGGACGGCCCGTCACGACGTACCAGAGCGAAACATGCGCGGAGACTGGGGAGTTCACCACGTACCCGTCGGGGACGTGGGTGCCCGAATCGCCGTTCGTCGTGCGGGCGTACAAGGTGTGGGAGAACTGACGGCCGTCGGCCTCGCGCCCACCACGCGGGTTTCGTTCGGGTCCCCGGCCGGTCCGTCGGCCGGGGACCCGGACAGGTGAGGACCACATGAGCGGCGGTGTGGCCCTGGCCTGTTCGCTGCGGTCCGTCCGCGGTTGAACCGCCAGGCGGCTCGGGAACCGCGAGGGACTCCTGCCCGGTCAGCCGGTGGTGCCCGTGCCGTCGGCGGTGCCCGCGGTGCTGCGACCGAAGAACTCCAGCTCCGCGATGGCGACTTCGGTCTTCGCCGAGGCGCCATAGGCGGATTCCAGGGTCAGCCGCAGCATCTGCACGTCCGAGCCCCGGACGGAGAACACCTGGAAGCCGGGGCGGTCGTCGAGGGTGATGCGCTGGACCGTGGTGGTGTTGTCGGCGTGGTAGAGGGTGACCTCCATCTCCAGGGGGCGGGCCTGCTGGAAGTAGACGTCCTGCTGGGTACTGGTTCCCGGAGTGATACCGAGGTCCAGCAGGTGCACCGGGCGGCCGAAGTCGGCGGTGATGTACTGACCGCCGCCGTTGCCGGCCACCCCGTCACCCCACCAGGTGTTGTTGTACCCGTCGTCCAGGTTGGACGCCTTGTGGCCGGGGTCGGAGTGGGAGGCCGTGATGGTCTGGGCGTGGATCGGGACCGGGTGGGTGAAGTGGTCCTCGATCGCGTTGACCGCCTGCCCGGTGTAGAGCACCAGACAGACGACCACGGCCACCGCGATCGCCGCGCGGACCGCCCAGACCGGCCAGCGGGCCCGCAGGCCGCGCAGGCGCGGCCGTTCACCGGCCATCGGGATGCGCTCGGGCCCCTTGGCACCGCGCCGGAAGATGCGGCGCCACCACGGCGGCGTCTCGGTGTGGCCGGTGACCGTGAGCAGAGCCGCGCAGCGGCGGCAGTAGTGCCGTGACTCGGGGTTCACGGTGCCGCAGACGGGGCAGGCCACCCCGTCGTACGGCTCCTCCTCCGGGGCGAGCCGGCGCACCCGGCGCGGTCGCTGCTGGTCGGCGCGACCGGGCAGCACCGGGCCCGCCGGGGTCTCCGGCTCGGACTGCCCGGCAGTGGGCTCCTGGACGGGGACGATGAGGGCGCGGGCGCGCTCGGTGCGGTCGATGATCTCGCCGTAGGGGGGCACCTCCTCGGTGGGTGGCTCCTCCTGCCGTTCCAGATGGTGGAGGTCGGGCCCGGTCGCGCCCGCTACGGGGGCCGGGGACGTGGTCCGGTACGGGTTGTCCGCCACCGGTTCGCCGACGGGAGGGATCGTCGGGAGCCCGTGGGCGAGCCGCGGGTCCACGGCGGGGGGCGCACTGGATGCGGGCGTGGTGGACGGCGTGCCCTTGGACTTGGGCGGTTGGTCGCCGCGTTGCCAGCGCAGGAACTCTCCGCACTCGGTGCAGAACGACTCGGTCTGTCCGGTCGCCCCGCACTCCGGACAGGTCATCGCCGTGTTTCCAGTCGCGTCGGTCATCACTGTTCTTTCGGTTGTCCGTTGTCCACGAGGGCCTGCGTACGGGGGTCTGCGGTGGGCGGCGGATCGGCCTCCCGCGGGGGCGCGGGCTCGGCGGGCGGCGGACCGAAGCCGGGTGGGGGAGGCGGACCGAAGCCGCCGGAGGGCGGCGACGGCAGGATCTCCACGCGGTACGGCACGTGCACCGGGCGGGCGGCGGCGACCAGTTCCTCCAGCAGGCGGCGGTCTATCGCCGAAGGATCGGGCACCCGCAGCCGCACCACGACACCGGGTACCGGCCCGCCGGGAAAGGCCCCCAGCGGGCGCGCCGACCAACTCGCGCCGCCGCTCTCCTCGATCTCCGGCCGCACCCCGAACGCCAGTCTGACCGCCTCCGCGAGCCCCGCCGCCGTACCGCGCACCCGGTGCAGCGCGGCCGCCGCGGCGACCGCCGCCCGCAGGCGCGCGCCGTTCGCTTCGGGACCGCTCTCCGCGCCGAGCCAACTGCCCAGCCAGAGCACGAAGTCCTCCGGGGCGAGGTCGGTGCGCAGGTAGGCGTCGAAGCAGTCGAGGGTGACCAGCAGTGGCGCCAGCAGATCGTCAAGTCCGGCCACCCAGCGCTGCATCAGATCGTCCTGGGCGAAGACCGCCGGGAGGCGTTCGCCCAGAGGATGGGGGCTGGGCAGGCCGTCGACGCCGCCGCGCGACGCACCCTCGGCAGAAGCGTTCACACAATCACCCGGACCCGGTGGTCGAAGGGGAAGACGAGCGCGCCCGCGGCGATCGTGATCCGGTCGGCCGCCTCGCCGCGCAACCCGGTCAGCGGATCGGCCGGGTGCAGCAGCACCTCGTCAACGAGTTCCACACCCGGCACCCGCTGTAGGACCGCGTACACCTCACCGGCGTGCACCGGGCGGCCGAACGGCCAGCCGGTCCCGTTCGGCCCGCCGGTGAGCGGGTCGAGGTAGCGGTACAGCGCCTCGTTCGCCGCCGCCCGGACCCTGTCGCCCGCGCTTCCGGCGAAGGCGTGCATCGTGGCGACCACGGTCACGCCCTGGTAGTACGGTGGACCGACGGCGAGCCGGGTGCCGATCGGGCGGCGATCGTCCAGGTACTCGGTGATCGTCGCCAACAGCTCGTCGTCCGGCACGAGTTGCTCGAAGCGCAGCCTGCCGCCGGGATCGGGCACCGCTCGCGGGACGACGAGGACCCGCACCGCGCCCGGCTCCTCGGGATCGGAGAGACAGCGCAGCCGGGCCACGCCGGGGGCGGCACGGCGGGCCAGCTCCTCGTAGTCGCGCTGGGTGACGGCGCGTTCCTGGGTGCGCAGGGTGATGGGGGCACGAAGCTTCGCCTCGTCGACGGTCTCGCCGTCCACCCCGCCGGTGGCGGACTCGCGGTTGATCACGCCCGCGATGTACGGGATGGAGCTGCGCAGCACGCAGATGGCGCCGCGTGCGACGTTGCCCCGGCGTCCGCCGCCGACCCGGTAGCTGGCCGCGCGGACCACGGCACCGCGCTGGGGTACGGCGCCGTACTGCCGCATGGTGCCGTCCGGTTGACGCACCGCCGGACCGAAGACCACCTCGCCCGTGGCCAGGTCGAGCCGGATGTGCCGATCGGTGGGGCTGGAGGCCGAGAAGTCGTCCACGACCTGCCAGGACCGCCAGCCCCCGTCCTCGTCGGAGGCACCAGTGCCTGGCGCGGCGGTCTGGATGAGCACCGGCGGATCGTCGGCGACGACCGGTGCGTGGGCGAGGACGTAGCGCTGCCCGGGCACGCCGGTGGACTCGCCCAGGATCTCCCCGCGCACCGTCTCGGCGTGTGTCACCGCGGTGGTGCCGCCGATGGTGAAGGCGCTCGCCGCGCGCACGGTCGGGCTCACCGAGTAGAACGGCTGGCCGGGTTCGGCGGCCACCACCCGACAGCGCAGCCAACCCGCCTCGCGGCGGCCGATACGGGTGCGCTCGTGTCCGCCGGGCACGTGCAACAGCACCTCGCCGGGGCGGTTGAGGCCACCGGTGCTGTCCTCCTCGACCTCGCAGAGCGCCCAGCCGTCCGCCGTCCACGCCTCCCAGCGCAACGGCGGCTGACGCGGGTCGACGCCGACGCCGTCCACCCGGCTGTCCAGGCGCAGCGCAACCAGGCAGTGCGGCACCGGGCCGGACAGGCCGAACAGGGCGGCGTCGCCGACCTGCGGCTCCTCCTGGAAGACGGCGAGGTCCCGCCCGGCGTCCAGCAGCTCGTTGGTGCGGTCCGCGGGCGCGCCGCCCGAGCCGTGCTGGACCAGCAGGGCGTCCAACGAGCAGGGCTCGACGCGCAGTTCGCCGGTGGTCGCGAAGACCACCGCCTCCTCGACCTCGGTGCGCCGGGTGGCCACCTCGGTGCCGGGCGGCAGCACGATCGGCTGCTCCTGCGGGGCGGACAGCCGGAACGTGACATCGGCGCGGGCGGCGGCGGGCGGAAAGAGGGTGAAGCCCAGCAGGTCCAGGAAGGCCAGGTAGTTCCGGTCGGGCACCCGGTTCAGCCGGTAGCTGACCTGGTCCACCATGTGCGCCACGGCCTCGATGAGGGTGACACCGGGGTCGGAGACGTTGTGGTCCGTCCACTCCGGACAGCGCCGCTGCACATAGCGCTTGGCGTCGTCCACGAACTGCTGGAAGCGACGGTCGTCGAGGTTGGGAGAGGGCAGCGCCATGCGCGGTTCACTACTTTCCGGCGGTTGCGGCCGGGAGCGCGGCAGCGGCGTCGGACGGATCGGTGCCGTCGGCCGCGCCAGGCTCCTCGTGCGAGGGGATGACGTAGAAGGGGAAGACCAGGCTGCGCGGGTTGTTGGTGCCGCGGATGGTGTAGCGGACGTCGATGTACAGCACGACCGCGCGTTCCGGGTCGGCGGAGACCTCCACGTCCAGCACCTCGATCCGCGGCTCCCAGCGGTCCAGGCAGGCGCGCACGTCGTGCGCGATCCGGCCCGCGGTGGAGCCGTTGACCGGAGCGAACACCAACTCGTGGATGGCGCAGCCGAACTCGGGCCGGGTGGGGCGCTCGCCCGGGGCGGTGGACAGGACGAGGCGGATCGCCTCCTCGACCTCCTGCTCGCCGGAGACCAGCGCGATGGCCCCGGAGGCGTCGGTACGCATCGGGAAGGCCCAGCCCGAGCCGACGAACTGGCCGCTCATGGGTGCGCTCCTCGCATAGTGCTGTGTTCCATCAGACGACTGGTGCTCCGTTCGCGGTGACCACGCCCTCCATGGAGACGGTCGTCGCCTCCGTGGAGACGGACGCCGCGGTGGTGTTGACCTCGGTGGCCTCCGTGGTGACCGCGGTCGCCGCGGTGTTCACCTCCACGGCGCTGAAGGAGAGTTCGGACTCCGAGCTGATGCTGACCACGGCCCCGCGCAGGGTGAGTGGGCCCTGGCTGGTGACCGAGACCGCCCTGGTGCCGGTGATGCTCACTTCGCCGTCGCTGCGGATGGTGATGGCGGTACCGGTCTGGTCCAGGTGCACCGTCATCGACTCGTCCCCGGTGCGCAGTCGTACGCCGCGCGGGGAGACCGGAGCGTCCAGCAACTCCAGCCGGTTGCCGCTGCGCGAGACCAGGCTGCGCCGGTTGACCCGGCCACTGGTGCCGTCGGTCAGCGGGACATCGTGCGGCGAGGGCTTGTCCCGCCCGTTGTAGAGCCCGCCCAGCACATAGGGGTGGTCGAGAGCGCCCCGGTCGAAGGCGACCAGCACCTCGTCGCCCACTTCGGGGCTGATCACGCCCCCGCCGCGGACGCCGCCGAACTGCACGGTGCGCGCCCAGTCGGAGACGTAGTCATCCGAGAGCCAGGGGAAGTTGAGCTTCACCCGGCCCTGCTCCAGCGGGTCCTTGACGTCGGTGACGGTGCCGATCACCACCCCGGACAGCCGCTGCTCCAGCGCCGCCCCGGACCCGGAACCGGAGGCCAGCCCGTACAGGGTGCGGTGCTGGCGGCCGCTGACGGTAAGCCAGGTGCGGTAGCCGGTTCCGGCGCTGAAGTGATGGCGTACGGCGGTCGCGGTGTAGCGGCCCTCGAACGGCACGCCCATGCCGTTGAGCGCGACGGGGACGCCCGGGCGCAGCCACGGGTCACCGCGCAACTCCGCCTCCAACTCGGCGAAGGCGGCGGCGGTGTCGGCGGCCAGCGCGTCGGCGGCGTGCTCCACCTCGGACTGGGTGTCGTAGGGAACGTCCGTGCCGAGGAGTTCGGCGGTGCCGAAGGGAGCCGCGGCGCTGCCGGGGGTGAGCCCGATCTTCAGCTCGTCGCTGTCCGCGGCGCTGACCCGGGCGGTGAGCGGACGCTTGGCGTGCACGTCCCAACCCCGTACCTGGACGTTCGTCACCTGGTCCGACGCGGTGACGCCGACCCGGCAGCGGATCAGGTTGCGGCCCTTCTCGACCACGTACGGGCTGGACTTGGCGGGCGTGCTGGGCGCGGGCGCGCCCGAGGCGGGCTTGGGCTGCACGAACTGGAACTCGCCCTGGTCGGTGAAGACCACCTCGGCGTCGTTCTCGTCGGCCAGCCGGTTGAGGAACTCCCAGTCCGACACGCCAGGTTGGGTGACCAACTGGTAGACGGTCGCCGTGGAATCGACACGGCCGACGGTGAGGCCGTGTTGCGCCGCGATCCGGCGGGCGATGTCGGAGGCGGTCATCTCCCGGTATCCGGCCACCCGGCGGCCGCGCAGCAGACGGTGGCCGAAGTCCAGCCCACGGACCACGGTGAACGCCCCGGCCCCGTCGAAGTCCGTTTCCAGCGCGGTGACTTCGCCGGTGAGGAGCGGCTTTCCGGAGTCCTTGCCGTCGGCCAGCCCGCGCAGTACGGCGCGTGAACCGATCCTGACGCCCAGCGCGGCCAGCACCTGGTGGTGCGGGTCCTGGAAGGTCAGCTGGAAGGCCGCCGGGACATTGACGCTGGCGTCCACCCAGCCCTCTACCAGCAGGGATGCCAGGGCCGAGGTCAGCGGGCGGCCGTCCAGGGTGACCTGGAGAACCTCGGTGTACGGAGTCTCACTCATGGCTCGGCGCCAACTCCTCGGCCGCGGGCAGCAGTAGTTCGCTGCCGGGGGAGAGGACCATGGGGTCGTCGATGCCGTTGGCCTCGGCGATGGCCCGCCAGGCACCGGGATCGCCGTACTCGCGCCACGCGAGGGACTGCAGCGAGTCCCCGGCGACGGTGCGGTGCACACGGCGGGCGGTGAGCGCGCCCGAGGTCGGGTTCTGGCCGGGGGTCTGGCCGGGCACCTCCTGCAACGTCAACGAGCATGTGGCACGCAGCGGTTCGCCGCCCGGCGAGAAGACCGTGTAGCTGACGTCGACCGAGGTGACACAGGCGTCGAAGCCGATGGAGGAGAAGGTTCCCCACTCCATGCGCACCCACGGTGGTGAAGGCGCCTTGCGGGACAGGCTGGCCTCGGTCGGCTCGCAGCAGGCGAGCAGGGTCTCCACCCGGCTGCGGACACCGCTGCTCCCTGGCTGGTCCGAGGCGTCCAGCAGGACCTGGACGGAGAGCACCCGCGGGTCCGCGTTGAGGAACTGCGGCGGTGAGGTGCGCTGGAACCCGATCGCCCGGCCCGGCTCCCAGCTCGCGCTCTTGCGCAGGTCGATGGTGGACGGGTTGTACTGCAGGGGCAGTTCGGCGAGGAGCCCGCCGGGCCCCGCGGTCACATCGGTGGGCGGCTCGTACACCCGGAGCGAGGCGCGCCGCATGCCGCCGCCGGTGGTGCTGGATGAACTGGGGGACATCAGGCCGCTCCGGCGTCGGTGAAGCCGTGGTGGGTGATCTCAAGGGTCTCGGTGGCCACCGCGGGGGAGGCCGGGTCCAGTGACGGTCCCTGCCAGCGCACCGGCAGCACCTCCAGCAGTCCCCACTGGGCGACCTGGCTGCCGTCCGCGCGCAGGGCGACGATCTGCGCGGTGGGACGGCGGATTCCGGTGGCGATGGAGGAGATCCAGCTGGTCACCTTGGCGGTCTCGTGGGTCAGCGGCCGGGAGAGGCGGATGGTGGAGTGACGTACCCGCGTGGGGAGTTGCCAGACGTGGCCGTTGTTCCCGCCTTCCTCCCACTGCTGCACCTCGACCTCCGCGGCGAGGCCCTCGCAGCTGTTGAAGAGACCGAGGTCCAGCCCGTCGATGGTGAGCCGGAAGAAGATGGAGGACCCGGGGTCCTGCTGGGCGGTGGTCACGTCGTGCTCCTGGTGGGGATGGTGGGGTTGCTGGTTCGCCTACTTACCGGCGTGGATCGCGGAGCCGCCCCAACCGCTCCCTGTCCAGCCGCAGCTCGGCCCGCAGCAGTCGGGCCAACGGTCCGACGAGGCGGCGTGCCAGCACGTCCAACTCGGGGTCGCTCAGGGCCCGCGGGCCCGTCGGGGTCGGCCCCGCGTCGGGCTTCGGCGCGGACTGCCGAGGCGCTTGCGGCTTCGGGGCCGCTTGTGGCGGCGCGGGTTGCGCGGCGGGGCGTGGCCTGGTGGAGGCCTGCGGGGCGATCGGCGGTGGAGCGGTGGCCGTACGCGTGGGGCGTGTTGGGGCGGCGGTCTCCGCCGCGGCGTACCGGGACGGTGCGGGTACGGCGCGCGCCACGGGGAGGTGGGCGGCGGTGCGGCCGGACATGCTGGCCGTCTGCGCAGGGGCCGGGGGAGCCGCCTGGCCCGGCCAAGCGGCGGGCGGCCGTACGGCTGCGGGGTGCGGGGCCGGTGTGGGCGCGGCCGCTGCGGGGGCGGCTGCCAGGCGTGCGACCGGAATCGGGGCGTTGCGCCCGGCAGTCGCACTGCGCGCGGGGGCGGCAGGGTACGGCGCTACGGGCGAGGGGTGCGGGTTGTTGACGGGTGCGGGCACGGTCGTCCGGGGGGTGGCGGCAAGTCGCGCGATCGGGACCGGGGTACTGGCCGCACCGGGGTTGCTTGCCCCAGCGGGCGGCCGTACGGCCGAGGGGTGCGCGTTGAGGGCGGGGGTGGCGGCCAGGCGTGCGACCGGAGCCGGAGCGCTGGGTGCGGCGAGGGCACCGGCGGGGGACTGCAGTACGGCTGAGGGGTGCGCGTTGAGGGCGGGAGCGGGTGTGGTCGTCCCCGGGACGGTGGCGGCCAGACGCGCGATCGGGATCGCGGCGCCGGGTGCGGAAGGGGCGCTTGCCGAGGAAGCGGGTGTGGCCGGGGAGTGCGCGTTGAGGGCAGGCGTGGTCTCGGTCGTCCCGGGGGCGGCGGCAAGTCGCGCGACGGGAATCGCGCGATGGCCCGCGCCGGTGTTGCCTGCCGCGGGGGTTCGTGCGGCCGAGGGGTGCGGGGTGAGGGCGGGCGCGGGTGCGGTCGTTCCGGGGCCGCTGGCCCGACGTGCGACCGGAACCGGAGCGTTGGGCACGGCGGGGGCGGGCCCGCCGTTGGGTCCGGGCAGCGCGGACGGCGAGGCGGCTGAGGGGTGCGCGGCCGGTGTCCGGGCGGTCAGCCCGGGCGCAGTCACCCCGCTCACGTCTACGGGACCCGCGGCGGGCGGCAGGGTGCCTGCGGCCGATGGTGCGGTGGGCATGCCGGAGTGCTGGGGGACCGCCACGGGTGCGGCCGGGCTTCCACCAGCAGGGGGCAGCCCCCGTGGGGGAGCGCCGGACGTCGGCGCGCTGCGGATCTCCGTACGCGTGGGTGCGGCTGGGGCGGCGGCGTCGGGGGAGCGTCGCGGCGAAGCCGGTACCGGGACGGTCTGCACCGGGATGACCGGGCGGGCGGCGGCACCCGGAACCGCATTGGACCGTCCGGGAGTTGTCGGAGTCGCGGTCTGCAGCCACCTGCGAACAGGGGCGGTTGAGGCCGACCTCGGGGCCTCGACCGACCGCTGGACCTCCGGAGCCGGACGCTGCGAGCCGGCGCGCCGTGGCCGATCCGCGCGCACCGCGGGTGTGATGCCCACTGCCGGACTGGCACTTCCCCGCTTCGCCACCGAACCGCTCGGCGGATTCGGCACGTTGGAGAGGCCTGACTGTACGGTCCGCTCCGCCGCCGAGGACAACGGCACAGATTGGGACATCGGCGCCCTTCGCGCGTCCGCTGACGACGCGCCACCGTGCTGCGCGTCGCGTGTGCGCAGAACCGTGGTCGCCGTCGGAGACGCGGACACGGCTCCGACTTCCGCTTCCGCTTCGGGCGTGGCGGCGGCGCTCACGTGCGGTGCGGACGGCACAGGCCGACTGCTCGTTGCCGCAGGGGCCTCTTGGACACGCGCCGGAGCAGTCCCCGACTGCCCACCACGGTGGTCACGTTGAGCAGACGCGCCCACAGGAGCGGCACTCCCGGAGAATGGCTCAGGCTCATCAGGTGGGGTGGGCCCGGAGGCCGCCGCATCCGCCCTTTTCGCGACCGAGGGCCGTCCGCCCTCCGGTGCGGTCGTGGGCGGCAGTGTGTCAACTCGGCGCTGCACGGGCGCGCCCAGCCCGACCTTCTGGTTCGGACGCGGTCGCGCAGGGCGGGAAGGCGAAGCGGGCGCGGGCGCCGCCGAAGCGCCCCCCGAAAGCCGACGCGCCCCCGGAGGGACCGCACCCAGCGGCGCACCCAGAGCGGCACGCGTCGCAACCCCCGGCGCCTGAGCCGAAGCAGGACCGGTCGGGACCTCCGCTCCCGCCTTGGACGCGGGCGTCTTGATGCGCACCGGGGCCGACCGCTCGGAAACCGCCTCAGCGACGGGGGCCGCCTCGGCGACGGGAGCCGCCGGAGCGGAAGCCCTCCCGCCGGGCGGGGTTGGCATGGCGGGCGTCGGGGGAGTGGGCACCGTCCTTTCAGAGGCGGGCGGCGCGGCGGGCGCCACCGGAGTGGGCACCGCCCCTTCAGGAGTGGGCACCGCCGGAGTGGGCACCGCCGCTTCAGCAGCGGACGCCGCCTTACCGGACGTCGACCCGGCGGGCGCGGGCGCCGCCTGCACGGGCGCCGTCCCTTCGGGCGTGGGCCGCGCACCGGGCGCCGCCGGACCGGGAACCGTCTCTTCCGGCGCGGTTGGCGCGGCGGGTGCCCCCAGGCCGGAGGCGGCCGTGCCGGGGACCGGGAGAACGGTGGACGCCCGAGGGCGGGACACCGCCCGCACCCGTACCGCGGGCGTCGACCGCGTGGCGGTTGCCGCGGACTCCGCCCACCCGTCCGCCCCCGGCGGCTCCCGCCGGGCTACCGGTAGCAGTGGGACCGCCGGGCTGTGGCCCGGGAGCCGTTCACCGGACTGCGGAACAGCACGCAGCAGCCCGTGCACCACCCCGGCTGGCGCCACGGGTGAGACGAGGTGCGTCAACCCGCTTGAGAACGACGGGTTTTGCCAGGCGGTCAACGAGTCGCCGAAATCGGCGCGCGCGCCGACCGCCGTCAGTCCGGCACGCGGCGCGGGCGGTGGCACCTGCCGCCACTCCGCACGGGCAGACGCGGCGGGCGGCGCCGGTTCGGGGGTCACCGCCCCGCGCGCCACCGCCCCGCGCGCACGCCGAAGTCCGGGGAACCGCATCTCATGCCCCCCGTTCAGCACGGTCCACGAGCGCGGCGATCTCGCTCACCCAGCGCTGCCGGTCGCGGTGCTCCATGTCCAGGATGGTGTCCAGACCCCAGTGGAAGTGGTAGGCGATGTACGCGGCCTCCTCGTGCAGTTGGTCGGCCGCGTACGTCACGATTCCCCCAGGCGGCTCCCGCCGATCTCCACTTCGAAGGTGTCCTTGCAGTTCGGGCAGCTGACCGCCGCCCTGGTGTGGCCCTCGGAGTTGATCTGCCGGTAGAAGTCCTGCAGGAAGGCCAGGTCCGAGGCGAACATCTCCTCCACCACGCCGTCGTGCACCACGGGGAGCGTGCCCAGCCGGGTGATCACCCGGCCGAGCAGGACCACCGACAGATACGCCGAGTTCTCCTGCACGCGCACGTCGCGCAGGGGGACGAGTTCGTCCCGCGCGGTCGCGAGCCGCATGGTGCCGTGCCTGTGTACGGTGCCGGACTCGTCGACGTAGCCGCGCGGGAGCTCGAAGTCGAACTCGGTGCGCAGCGCTCGCGGTTCCGACTCCCGTGCAGGCACCGAGGCCTCGGGTTCCGGCGCGGGCGCCGGAACCTTGGCCTCAGCGCGCCCGGCGATCTGACGGCGCATTACTCAATGACCAGTTCTTCGAAGGTGATGGTCACGGTCTCGGTCAGCGCCGACGCCTCGCCCGCCTTCGCCGAGCTGGCGTCCACCTTCGAACACCAGGCGTTCCGCAGGTGGTACCGCTTGACCGGGTTGTTCATGTAGTCCATGAAGATGATGCTGGCGTTCTTGCGGGCGGCGCCCATGTTCCCCGCGATGGACTGGTTGATCCACTGCGAGAAGGACGCGCTCTGCGTGGCGCCGCGCACGACCGTGCACTGCCCGGCCTTCTTCACGCCCGGCAGCTTCTTGACGACCGGCTTTCCGGCCGCCGAGACCTGCTGGTACTCGATGACGTCCTGCTCGATCGACAGGCCTTCGACCGACTGCAGGTACTCGACCATCACGCCGTCGATCTGCAGTCCGAAATTGTGCGAGGTGAGGGCATCACCAGGCTGGAGAGACATGCTCCGTGGTCCTCGTTTCTAGTTTCCGGAAGGGATGGCCCGACGCGCCGGGCTACTCGTCCAACTCGCCCGCGCCGCTGGAGTGCTGGGCCATCCGGAAGACGACGAACTCGGCGGGCTTGACCGGTGCGATTCCGATCTCGCACACCACCCGTCCCAGGTCCACCGACTCCGGCGGGTTGGTCTCCGCGTCGCACTTGACGTAGAAGGCGTCCTCGGCGGTGGAGCCGAACAGGGCGCCGTTCCGCCACTCGTTGACCAGGAACGCCGAGATGTTACGCCGGATGCGCGACCACAGCGCCTCGTCGTTCGGTTCGAAGACCACCCACTGGGTGCCCAGGAGGATCGACTCCTCCAGGTAGTTGAAGTACCGCCGGACGTTGAGGTACCGCCAGGCCGGATCGGACGCGAGGGTGCGCGCGCCCCACACCCGGACGCCCCGCCCGGGGAAGGCGCGGATGCAGTTGACGCCGATCGGGTTCAGCAGGTCCTGCTCGCCGCGGGTGATCTGCAGCTCCAGGTCGACGGCGCCGCGCACCACCTCGTTGGCGGGTGCCTTGTGCACCCCGCGCTCGGAGTCGTTGCGGGACCAGATGCCCGCCATGTGCCCGCTCGGCGGGACCATTACGGCGCGGCCCACGGACGGGTCGAAGACCTTGACCCACGGGTAGTAGAGGGCGGCGAACTTGGAGTCGTAACCAGCGGTGTCCTGCCGCCACACCCGCACCTGACGGGCGTTGAGCCCGGGCAGCGGGTCGAGGATCGCCATCCGGTCGCCCATCTGCTCGCAGTGCGCGATCAGACCCAACTGAACGGCCTTGACGGCCTCGTGGTCCAGCGCGCCCGCCTGGTGGGCGGCCATCAGGTCGGGGACCGCGACCATGGTGATCTCGTCCACGGCCTCCAACCCGCCGAAGCCGGTGCGGTCCGCGGAGTCGCCCAGGTACTGCTGGGGGGTGAGCCGACCGTCGGCCGGTGCTTTGCCCCGGGACGGTGCCGGCGCGGCGGGGGCGGGCAGCGGCAGGGCCACGGCCTGGTTCTCCGGGCGGGCCAACTGCCCGGCCGGTACGGCCTCTTCGACGGTGATGAGCCGGGACTTCTCCTTGACCTGGGTGACCACGTAGGCGCGCGAGCCGCGCTTGGCGGTGACGTCCAGCGTCTCCTTGACCTGGTCCCCGGTCTTCACCAGCAGCCGGAACCGGTCGGCGGGGCCGTCGCCCTCGGCGTCGGTGACCTCGACGGTGACCGGACCGTCGGCCTCCGCCGCGGCGGGCAGCGCCGCCACCCGGAATCCGCCGAGCGCCTGCGGCTCACCGGCGGTCAGCGCGGCCGGGGCGCCGGTCGCACCGTCCGAGGCGGCCCCGGTGTCCGGCGAGGCGCCGAAGGTGCCCTCGACGTTGCCTCCGACGCGCACCACGTAGCAGGCCGTGCCGCCGTTGTTGAAGAAGCCGTACACGGCATGCGCGAGGTAGTAGCCGGCGGTGAAGTCGCCGAACGCGGCTGTGTACTGGCTCCAGTTGGTGACCAGGGTCGGCTCGTTGAGCGGCCCTTCCGGGGCCAGCCCGACGAAGGCGCCGACTGCGGTGCCCACTCCCTCTATCGGGCGCGAGCCGCTGGCCACCTCCTCCACATAGACCCCGGGCGACAGGTACGACGGCATTGGCTGGGTACTCCTCGCAGTACAGGAACGACTGGCAGCGTCCGCCATGTTGCCGCCGCGCGCGCGGCCGCGGCATGTCCGCCCGGCCCGTCCTGTGGGCACCCCGCAGGGCCTCCCCGGGCAGCGCGCGACGAACCCGAACGCTCATCGCGGCCCGAGGCGGGGGGAGAACCCAGGCCACCTGTCCACCATGCCGTTGCCACGCGCCCGCCAGCAGCCGCGCTAGGGCAGCCGCGAGGGCAGCGGATGCTGCCCGAACGGCCGCCATGGAGCCAACCGGGCAGCTCACACTGCCCGTAAGGCTTCCCCCGCGCCCGCTGTGCACCTTCCGGGACCGCCCTAGGCTGTGCCGGTGAGCACCTGGGCGAGCCTTGAACCCGCGGCGACCACCGTCGATCCCGGCAGCAGCACCACCGTGCGGCTGCGCATCCGCAACACCAGCGACGTGGTCGAGGAGTACCGCGTCAACCCCGTCGGCGACCTCGCCCCCCACATCCGGGTCGAACCCTCTGTGCTGCGGCTGTATCCGGGCACCACCGGAACCGCCGAGGTGACCCTCAGCCCGCCGCGCACCCCCGACGTGCCCGCCGGGCCCAATCCGTTCGCCCTGGAGATCACCCCGGCCGAGCACCCGGACCAAGTCGCCGTCCCCGAGGGCAACCTGACGGTCACCCCCTTCCACGAGGTGCGCGCCGAACTGGTGCCCGGCAGTGTCCGAGGGCGGTGGCGCGGGCGTCCCCAGCTGGCCGTCGACAACCTGGGCAACACCGAGGTCACGGCCTCGCTGCGCGGCCACGACCAGGCTTCGGACCTGCGCTACGACATGCGCCCCAACACCGTGCAGATCCCGCCGGGCCGGGCCCGGTTCGTGCGGCTGGGGCTGCGCCCCTCCCGCTTCCTGTGGGCCGGGCGCGAGCAGAAGCACGACTACACGGTGGACGTCCAGCGCGCCGGTGCCAAGCCCGTCGCCGCGCAGGGCCAGTACGTCCAGCCCGCACTGTTCGCCGGGTGGTTGTCGCGGCTGCTGATGCTCCTGGTGATGCTGCTGGTCGCCTTCATCGTGCTCTGGTTCACCTTCCGGCCCTCGATCAGCACGGCGGCCTCCCCGCAGCCGAACAACTCCCCGGCGGGCGCGGTGGTCGCCCCGAGCAATTCCGTACCGCCCCCGCCCTCCCCGACCCCGCAGAAGTCGCCGGACGGCAACCAGAACGGTGCCGCGCCCTCGCCCCGCGTGCCGAGCAACCCCAACGCCGCCAGGGGGCAGCACGCGGACGAGCGTCAGGTGACCCTGGAGAGCGGCCAGAACCTGTATCTGGTGACCGGCCGGGAGCCGATGGGCGACGGTTCGGCCTTCCTGACCGCGCCCTGGGACTCCCAGTCCTGGAGCAACACCTACTACAGCGTCTTCCGCTATCCCGACAACTCCGTCGGCATCGAGGTGCTGCGCCGCCCCGGCAGCGTCATGGAGGAGCAGCCCAACCCGAACATGCAGCCACTCCACGACATCCAGCTCTCCAACGGGGTGCAGGACCTCAAGAACGGAAACATCAACAGCGCACAGCGCTGGAACCTGGTTCCGGTGGGCGGCGGCTACTTCCAGATCGTCAACCAGAAGACCGGCGACTGCCTCACCGACGACACCTCGCTGCCGGTCAACCCCGACGCCGCCGGTTTCGCCGCCGGGCGTCCCTGCGCGAACGGCGTCACCGACCAGCAGAGGTGGAAGTTCACCCCGGCGGGCAACTGAGCCACGCGCTCACCAGAACCTGGTGAGCGTGCCGGTCCCGATCCCGGCCGCCTCCGCCTCGTTCGAGGGCACCAGCCGTCCCGACTTGGCGTACTCCCGGCGGGCGCCCTCCAGCAGGTCGGCTGCCCCGACCGGACGGCCCGCCGCCGCGGCCAGATACGCGGCGGTCACCGCCGCCGACCGGATGGCGCCGCCCGCCAGCTCGAACTCCCGGGCCAGGAATCCGACTTGAACGTCTTCGGCGACCGGCAGCGGCGGGCGCAGACAGTGCTCCCACAGGGCGCGCCGCTGTTCCTCGTCCGGGAACGGGAAGTCCACCACGACGTCGAACCGCCGGGTGAACGCCTCGTCGATGTTGCCGCGCAGGTTGGTGGTCAGCACCGCGACCCCGTCGAAGGCCTCCAACCGCTGGAGCAGGTAGGCGCTCTCCAGGTTTGCGTACCGGTCGTGGCTGTCCTTGACCTCCGAGCGTTTGCCGAACACCGCGTCCGCCTCGTCGAAGAGGAGGACCGCGTTGACCGCGTCCGCCTGCGCGAAGATCCGTTCCAGGTTCTTCTCCGTCTCACCGACGTACTTGTCCACCACCGCGGACAGCTCCACCACGTACAGATCGAGGCCGAGCGCCCCGGCGACCACCTCGGCGGCGAGGGTCTTGCCGGTGCCGGACTCTCCGGCGAAGACCGCGATCACCCCGCTGCCCCGGCCCCCGCCGCGCCGCATGCCCCAGCCGCGCAGCACCTGTTCCCGGTGGCGGGCGCGGTGCACCAACTCCTCGATGCGGCGCAGCGGTTCGGCGGGCAGCACCAGGTCCGGCAGGCCGACCGCGGGCCGCACCCGCCGGGCGTGCCGCTCCAGACCGACGGCGTTCTGCGAGCGGGCGGCCTGGTGCAGGTGCTCCGGTCTCAGCGGCTCGGCGCGAACGGCGGCGAGGTCGAGCGCGGTGCGCGCGGCCCGGTCGATCTGGTCGGGCGACAGCCGGTAGGCGCCCGCCTCCTCGGCGGGGTCGAAACCGGCGGCGGGCAGCGCCTTCTGCCACAACTCGGCAGACGGCACAGCCGAGTTCTCCGCTTCCTCCGCCGCGTCGAGCGCAAGCAGGTGGGCGCGGGTCCACACGGGGTCGAGCGGCGCCGCCGCGAACAGCACCTGCGGTACGGCCACCGCCCCTGACACGGGCGGCAGTTCGGCCACCGCCCGTACCCAGTCGGCCTCCGCGCCGGTGGGCAGCGGTCCGACGAGCAGTACGGCGTCCCACAGCCGCGCCTCCCGCACCGCGTCCGCCACCGCCTCGCCGTGGGCGTGCGGTGCGGGGTCCACCCTTGCCGGATCGAGGTGCAGCAGCGGTTGGCCGAGACCGGCGCAGGCTCGGGCGGCGCTCGCGGGATGGTCCTGGCCGCGCGGGCAGCGCAGATACACCGGCCGGGCCGGTTCGCGGCGCAGCGCGGCGCCGACCACGGTCGGCGCCGCGCCCTCCGTTGACTGCATCGTGGAGACCGCCCCACCCGCAACGGTTCGAAGGGCACCGTCCCCGTCGAGCAGGTACGCGGTCACTCGGTCCGGAACTCGCAACTCCCGTTCGAGGAAAGGCCGTTCCGGCTGCTCCAGCAACAGGAGCCGGCCGTCGGCAAGTGGCGCTCCGGGCAGCAGCCGGGCCCGGGCGGTTCCGCAGAGCGTGGAGCGTCCACACAGGTCGAGGGCGAGCCCCACGGTCGCCCGGCGCTTGCCGACGTCGTCGTTGAGGTACCCGTACAGCGGGGCGAAGCGGCGGTCCAGGTCGGGGGCCAGGGCCACGAGCAGCAGCGCGCGGTCCAGGGCGTCCAGCCCGAAGCGCGTGCACAGCAGGTCCCATCGCGGATGGCTGTTGGTCTCGGCGATCGACGCCGCGTGGTCCCGGGGTGCCGCTTCGGCCGGCCCAGGTCGGGCCAGGAGCTGATCGGCGGCCTCGGGGGAGAGGTAGAGACCGCGCAACGGGTCGTGCGCGGTCGGGTCGTCCGCGGAGAGTTCGGCCACCCGGGAGGCGACCGCCTGCCGCAGCTCCTCCAGCAGCCCGGCCAGCACCTGCGTATCGCTCACCTGCCCTCCACCGGCAGCTCGTGCGCGGCCCGCGGCGCCCGACGCGGCGCGTCGACCACGGCGCCGTCCGTCGAACGCGCCCGGACCTCAAGCTCTGTGACGGCGGGCGGGACGTCGTACTCCGGCCCGACCGCGAAGGGTGCGGTCACCACCACGTCGAGCGAGGGTTTGAGCTGGCCGCCGAGCGCGGTCCACAACTCGGAGAGCGGCCGGTCCCGATCACCGCGCATGGCCACCGCCAGCGGCACGGCCAACCCCGTTCCCCGCAGGTGCTGCCCGAGGAGGTCCTCGGGCAGCACCTCGGTCCGGATGAGGCAGGCCAACACCGCGGACAGCAGCCGGTGTTCGTCCTCGGCCCGTGCGGTCCACGCGGTCACCAGGTAGCAGAGCCGGTACCAGCGCGGCGGCTGCCGACGCCGTGTCACCGCGCCGCGCTCGTCACGCAACGCCACGGCCCCGCGCTCCCGCCGGGCCAGGTCCTCGTGCACGTCGTAGAGGTAGGCGTTGACGGTGGGGGCGGTGTGCCTGGCCGCCCATTCCCTGGTCGGCGCCTCCAGGGCCACCTCGACGCCGCTGTCCCGTAGCGCGCCTTCGGAGATGACTGCGCGCAAAGCGGCGTCCACCTCGTGGATCACTCGTACTCCTCCCGATGCCTTCCCTGGTGGCCCGTCAGCCGTCAGATGAATCCCTCGCGCAGCGCGTACGCCACGGCGTGCGCCCGGTTGCGCAGCTGCAGACGGCCCATCAGGCCCTGCAGGATGTTCTTGATGGTGCGTTCCGAGTAGGAGAGCTTCGCCGCGATCTCCCCGGTGTCCAGACCGTCGGCGATCAGGCGCAGCACGTCCAACTCGCGCTCAGACACCCCGCCGTAGCCGAGCCCCTGCGGCTGGAGCAGGCCACGCTGCATCCGGCCGACCTGCACCAGCAGCCTCCCCAGCAGGTCCGAAGGTATGGCACCGTCGCCACGGTGCGCGCCCTGGACCGCGGCCAGCAGCGCGGAGGAGGTCGCCTCCCGGCGCCACAGCACGGTGCTGACTCCGCATTCGATGACGCGCAGCAGTTCCGCCTCGCGCATCCGGGAGACCACCAGTACCAGTCGCGCGTCGTGTCCGCGCATCAGCTTCCTGCACCGCCCGGTCAGCGCCTCGTCGACTTCCTCGGTGACAAGGATCACGACGGTCCCCGGAGCCACTAACTCGACGAGTTCGAGTTCGGGCTGCTCGCGGACCTTGGCGGCCGTACCTGCCGCCGATATGGGATCGTCCGCTTCCACCACTACGGGCACACGCTGCACCCGGCACCTCCAACCCGTGGCTTCAAGTGCAGCAATGGTAGGTAACTTTGTTTTTCGATCAATTGCGGTGGGTGTCTTTCGTTCCTAACCTGTGAAAGTACGGTCTCACTTCAGCCGCTCCGTCAATTCGGACATTCCCAAGCTGTCGGACAGCTTCTCCCACCCTCGGTGATCGGCGGCCACTCTGTGTATACGGCAACTGGTCCAAAGGGGAAGCGTTCGTTGCCCGTTAGTGCCCGTCGCGCCCGTACCCGCGGGGGCGAGCGGCCCGAACGGTCGTGCCCCGCGGTCACCCGCAACCAGGGCGAGGACGGGATGCCCCGGCCAACGACCGGCCCGAGCTTGACGTTTCGGGTTTGGTTGTCAACCTCCGCGTATCCGCTCTGGGCGTCGACGCAGGGGCAGGCGGCGTCCTGTGAACGAGATCGGCCAGATCCCTACCTTGCGGTGCGACCGGGTCAGCCGTGCTCGTACTCCTGGTTCTCGCTCTCCTCGGTGAGCCAGGAGATGCCCCGGTGGAGGCTGGACGCTCCATCGGGCTGGAGGTGGGCGAGATCCTCCTGCTTGAGGTCGGCCAGGCCGGTCCTGGTCCGCGCGTACTCCTGAAGCACGTTCCACAGGGCGTAGGGCCCGGTGAGCATGGCGGCCCCGTCCTTCAGGGCGTCCTCGTCGGCGTCCGCGGTACGGCGGGCTGTGTGGTCGAGCATGCGGTCCATGACGGCCGAGCCCCGCTGCGCGGCGAAGAACTGGTTGCCGTACGCGCCGATGCCGTAGAGGTGCTCGGCCGCAGCGGCGGTGCGGTCGCCCTCCGTACGGTCCGGCCCGTCCACGAAGCCCGCGTCCCCCAGGGCGGCGGACCGGTTCTTCCGGTCCCGCAGATGCGGGCCGAGAACGGGCACGTCCGCCGCGCTCAGCCGCGGAACGTCATGGCCCAGGCGGACTCTGCCGACGCCGAGGTCGACGTCCGCGTAGACGCCGCCGTACCGGTGCAGGATGCTGTAGCGGGCCAGATCGGACGCCGTCGGGTACGCCCCCGCCTGTACTGCCCGCCGGTAGGCGCCCGCGACGCGCTGGTCCAGGGCGGTGGTGACGTCCTTCTTCTCGATCTCCCCGCGGTCCCACGGCTTCTTGCCGAACCAACCGCCCCAGTCGGTGGCGCCGTCGGTCCAAATCCAGATCTTCCAGCCGGAGTTGGCCGCGCAGTCGGCCCATTGGTGAATGTTGGCCAGGGCGGTCCGCCCCATCTTCCTGCCGATCCAGAAGAAGTGCACCAGCGGCGGGATGGGCTGCTTCTCCTGCGGGCCCAGGGAGGTGCTGGCCGCCTCCTCGATGGTCCGCCGAAAGCGCAGGGCGCGTTCGCGCCCGTGTTCCGGGTCGAGTTCGGGCAGCCGCCCGACGATCACCTTGGCCTGGTCGACCCGGCCCCTGGCGACCGCGTCGAGGAGGTAGGAGGTGATCACGCCGTCTTCCGCGAGGGCGCCGATGGGCTCGTTCGTGAAGGGGTGCGCGACGCCGAGTGCGGGCCCCTGCTCCTGACCGGCCGACCGGTCCCGCACGGCCGTGGCGCTCTCAGTGCGCTGGAGGGGGAGGGCGAGGGCGGCGGAGCCGCGGCGCAGCGAGCGGGTCACCGCCGCGTTGCCCGCGGCGCGTTGCAACAGGGCGAGGTGGGATGAGGCGGAGGCCACGGCGCCGCCTCGCCCGGACGCCTGGCGAGGCGGTACCGGGGAACGCCCGGCCCGCTCGTCGTGTCGTGCGTGCACGCCGGGCCGCCTCCCACAGAAGTCATCGCTGTGGGCAGCGTCCCGCACGCCCACGAGCGGTGGAATGCCGGCGCGGACACACACCGGGTCCGCCCTCAGTGCCCTTTCGTCCCACCGGGACGCGACCCGATTTGCCCGGCGCGCCGCTAACCGCCGTGAAGAGGGGCGAAGACAGGATCCGCAAGGTGCATGCCGGGTACACCTGGTACTGATTCCGCGGACCTGCCGCCCCAACGACCCGCATGGAAAACGCCGTTATCGCTTTTCATCTCCGGAGTGACACGGTCCCTGCGTCAAATCCTCGCCTGATCTTCACGGAATTCACAATCAAGCCGGAAGGTGGGCCGCGCCGCCGACACGTACGGCGTCCACCACGGCTCGGTGGACCGCGGCAAGCCCGCCCGCGGTGATGCGGGCCGGGCTGCCTTCCAGCTCGTACCACTCGTCGGCCCCGGTGTACTGGATGCGGACGCGGGCCGTGCCGTCTCCCTGGTCCGCGGTGGCGACGGTGAGATCGCCTGTGATGACGCCGACCTCATCGGTCATCGCTCCGCCCGGCCCTGCGGTGACCTCGCTGCGAAGTTCCGGTGGCATGGACGGCTCAGTCACAGGTGTTCAGCATCGCGATCAGCTTGTCCTTCTCGGGCTGGGTGACATCCAGCCCGTACAGGCTTTTGACGTGTGCCCAGGCCCGGGAGTAGGTGCACCAGTAGTCCTGGTTCGGCGGCGCCCACTGATCGGGGGACTGGTCGCCCTTGGACCGGTTCGAGCCCGCGGAGACGGCGATCAACTGCGGGTCGTCCAGGTCGTTGGCGAACGCCTTGCGCCGCTCGGTGGACCATGTGTCCGCACCGGAGCGCCATGCGTTGGCCAGCGGAACCATGTGGTCGATGTCGACCGTCGACGCCGAGTCCAGGGTCTTGTCGTCGTACGGGCTGTACCAGGTCCCGCTGACCGCCCGGCACTTCGCATCCTGGGTGACGCCCTGGCCGTCCCTCGACAGGACCACCTCGCGGGTGTCGCACTCCCCGTACTGCTTGATCCAGTGGGGGAACTTCGCCCGCGAGTACCCGGCCATCGAGCGCGGCGCCTTCACCTTGAGTGCGTCCAGCTCAGTACGGACGGTGTCCGCCGGCGGAGGCTCGGGCAGCACCAGGCGATGTGCGGCGGGCGGTGCGTAGGCCGCCGCCGGCGTTGCGGCGGCGGGGAGGAGAACGGCGGTCAGCCCCAAAGCGGCGGCCCATCGCCGCCATGTGCGAGATGTCAACATGCACCAAGGCATAACGGCGTACAAGCAGGCAAACTGCTTATTGGCCCATACGAGGGCGAGCCCGCGACCGCACGCCACCGACGATGACCGCCTCAGCACCGCCCACCGACCGCCGGCACGCCCAGGCCCGCGAGGGCGTCAGCGTCGGCGGCGTTCGAAGACGGCCAGTCGCAGCACGGTGAAGCGCACCACGGTCACCAGCGCGAACGCGGGAACCAGCACCAGGGCCTCCTGCGCGGGCGAGGCGCTGGGGCGGTAGTGACGGAAGAGCAGTACCGCACCAGAGGTGAACAGATAGGCCAGGACGAACAGGCCACCCGCCGCCAGATGCGCCCGGAGGGCACGGACCGCGGACCCGCGGAACGTCAGTCGGCGGTTGGCCTCCGTGTTGAGGGCGGTGATGACAAGAAGGGAGGCGAGATTGGCCAGCACCGGCGGCGACCAGTGCCGCAGCGCCCAGTACAGCAGCGCCTGCGCCACGGTGGAGGCGGCGCCGATCACGGCGAACCAGCCGACCTCCCTGGTCAGCCCGGCGCGCCGGAGCCGACCGGAGGTCGTGTGCCGTGTACCGGGGCGTCCCACCTGCCCATCATGAGCCCACCGCGTGAGGGTTCGCCGAGTCACACCGACCACCGGGTCGACCGTTCGGCGGCCGATATGCACCCGCACGCACGGCGGATGCGAACGGTCGACCGGCATCATGACCCCGCGAGTGACGGACCGGGGTGGAAGTCGGCCGCAACGCGCTCACCTGGACGGTGAATCAATGAGCGCCGTGCCGCCCGTTCACCTACGGCGCGATGCGGACCCTGGCGCCCAAGTGATGTGGGATACCCCGGGTGGCCCTACCGGCGGTGGTTTTGACACACTCTCGGTAGCAGTGTCAACACACATCAATCACGCCGCTTGGGAGGTCGCTGCCGTGGATGGCTTCGGCGAACGTCCGAACAGGCCGTCTGAGGTGACGCACACACACGCCCCGGGGCGTGGCCCGATCGGCGAGAGCCGAGGCGAACCGTCGTGAAGCGCTGGGACACCACGCGGCGCGACAGCCGCCGCTTCGTACGGGAGCTGGACCTGCCGCCGGCCGACAACATCCGGGAGCTGCTGCCCGCGGTGCAGGAACGGACGGGCTACTCGATCCGCATCGCGCCCGCCCCCGAGCTGGGCACCAGGTTCGGCCTGTGCGGCATGTGGATACGCACGACGGACGGCATTGACTACGTGTTCGTGCACGAGAAGACAAGCCGGGCCCACCAAGACCACATCATCGCGCACGAGTTGGCGCACATCCTGCGCGACCACCAGGACACCTCGGCGTTCCCGGCGGGGAAGCCCGTGGGCAGCCGACTGATCTCCAGCCTCGAACCAGCGGCCATCAAGATGATGCTGGGCCGCAGCGACTACGAGTACCAGGACGAGCGGGAGGCCGAGCTGATCGGCTCCTACCTCCAGCGCCACGTTCACCGCCCTCACCGTCCCGTCAGGGAGGGCGATCGCGTGGCCGAGACGTTGCTGAGGACCCGGAGGTAGGCGGTTCGTGCAGCAGTTCCTTCATCCTCTGTGCCTGACGCTGGCCATCGCGGGATTCCTCCTGCTGCTCTGGCCGCCGCGGTACCTGCGCCAGGACCTCGCACTGGCCGCGCTCGTCGGCGTCTACGGATTCTCCGCGCTCTCGTTCCTGGTGTCCCTGGAGCCGGTGTGGAGAGTTCTCGACGAAGTCACGGGTCGCCCCTCCACCGGCATTCTGGTGGCGTTCAGCTCCGTGGTCGCCCTGCTGGCCCTGCAACCGGTCGTCCTCGCGTACTGGGCACTGCCGCCGGACAAGGCCCGCAACCGGGCTCGCCTGTGCACCGGCGCGGGGGCAGTGGTCATCCTCGCCCTGACGGTGCTGTTCTTCCAGCTCACTCCTGCCGGCCGGACCACGCCACAGGGCTTCACCGCCAACTACATCCACACGGCCGTCTACCGGACGTACCTCACGCTCTATGTCGTCGTCTACGCCATCGGTGAGACCGTGCTCGCGGTGGGTTGCTGGCAGGCCGCCCGGCGTACGGGCCAGGTGTGGATCGCTCGTGGGCTGCGCATAGTCGGGGTCGGGGCGCTGCTGACCCTGGGCTACAGCGCTGTCCGACTCGCCGACGTCGGCGCCGCCCTGGCCCATGTGAGCCCGCCGCCCGCGGCGATCGAGAACTTCGCGTGGCTGTGTGCCGACGGTGGCACCACACTCACGTTGGTGGGATTCTTCGTACCGATCATGGCCGTGCACGTCGTCCCGCACGTTCGGACCTGGGCCCGTGCGAACAGCGACTACCAGTGCCTCGCGCCACTGTGGGAGGCACTGCACCACGCCGTGCCGACCGTCGCCCTCCAGCCCGCCCGCACTGCCGTCACGGCCCGCGTCCGCCTCTGGAACACCAGTTGGCATCTGTACCGTCGCGCCGTGGAGATCCGCGACGCGCAGTGCGCCCTGGAAAACCACCTTGAGGAGTCGGTACGCGACGAGGCCGAGCGGCGCCACCGCGCCGCCGGTCTCACCGGCACCGAACTGACCTCGGCCGTCACCGCCGACCAACTCCGTGCGGCGTTGGTGGCCTACCGCAGCGAGAAGTCCCCAAAGGCCCCGACCGAGTACGCCGACGCCGGTACCCGCGAGGACGTGTGCACCCCGCAGGACGACGTCCGCGCGCTTCTCCGTATCGCCGCACACTTCGAAACCCCCTTTACGGAACAGGAATCCGCAACGCATGGATCTGACGCGTCTGTCCGCCCGTGAGCAACTGCGCGCCCTGGAACGAGGAGAAGTCTCCAGTCGTGAACTGACCACCGCGCACCTGGAACGCATCGCCCGTCATCCGGAACACAACGCGGTCGTCACCGTCGACGCCGACGGCGCGCTGGCCGCGGCGGAGGCCTCGGACCAGCGACGCGCCAGCGGCGAGGCCGACGCGGCACTGCTCGGACTGCCCGTCACCGTCAAGGACTCCCTGGAGACCGAAGGGCTGCGCACCACCTGCGGAGCGGCGGAGCTGGCCGAGCACGTACCAGGCCGGGACGCTGACGCCGTGGCGCGGTTGCGCGCCGCGGGCGCGGTCATCCTCGGCAAGACCAACACACCACCGATGTGCCAGGACCTGCAGACCAGTAACCCGCTGTTCGGCACCACACCCAACCCACACGATCCGCGGCGCACGGCCGGGGGCTCCTCAGGCGGCCCGGCCGCGGCGGTGGCAACCCACCTCAGCCCCCTGGACGTCGGCAGCGACCTCGCGGGATCCCTGCGGTTGCCCGCACACTACTGCGGCGTGCACAGCCTGCGGCCCAGCTACGGAATCGTTCCCACCCGCGGCCACATCCCCCGCCCGCCCGGCTGGCTTTCCACGTCGGACATGCTCACCCTCGGCCCGCTCGCCCGCAGCGCGGCCGACCTCGACCTCGCCCTCGGCGTCCTGGCCGGCCCCTCACCCGACGACAGCCCCGCGTGGCGGCTGGAGTTGCCTGCCCCGCGCCACGAGCGGCTGCACCAATACCGCGTCGGCATCTGGGCCGACGACCCGTACTGCGCCGTGGACAGCGAGACCGGCGCCCTTCTTGAGCAGGTGGCCAAGGACCTGCACGACGCGGGCGCCCACGTCGACAACACCACGCGGCCCGTCACCATGGCCGACTCCGACCGCCTCTTCCAGACACTGATGTTCGCCAACTCGTCCGCCAGCGCTTCCCCGGAGGCGTTCGCGGCCGAAGTCGAGCTGGCCGACAAACTGGATCCAGAGGACCGGTCCCCCCAGACGATCTACCCACGAGCCCGCACCATGCGGTACCGGGACTGGCTGCACGCCAACGAGGAACGCCAGCGGCTGCGAAGGCGGTGGGCGGCCTACTTCGGCGACATCGACGTCCTGGTCACACCCGCGGCTCCGACGGCGGCGGTGCCCGACCAGACCGGCGTACCCGTACCCGAGCGCCACATCACCGTGGACGGCGAGCGCCGGAGCTACTGGCAGCAGACCACCTGGCTCAACATCGTCAGCCTGGTACACCTGCCCGCCGCCACCGTCCCGGTGGGGCGTACGGCTGAAGGCCTGCCGCTCTGCGTGCAACTCATCGGCCCCTACCTGGCAGACCGCACCGTCCTGCACCTCGCCGACCTGCTGACGGCGGAGCGTTCCTGACTTCCACCGCGGGACAGTGACCGACCCGACCTCCTGTGAGGTTGATCACCGGCATGCCACGTAGATGTGGGCAACCGCCCGGGTTTGCTGACGTCCGCCCGGGCGGCCGTGTGTGGTGCGCGAAAAAAACACGTCACACAACCTTCACTTGGCCCTACGATCTTGGCTTGCCGCACCGCGAGCCTCCCCCCACCACCGCGACGGCCTCTCATTCTGCATTTCTGACCCAGAAAGAGGTCTCCATGAAGTTCCGCCGCGCCTTGGTCACGGTCGCAACGACCGCGGCCATCGCCCCTGCCGCGCTGATGACGGCGCCGTCGGCCTTCGCCGCCAGCGCCGTGCCCTCGGCCAACGCCGACGTCGTGCCGTCGGCCGCGTCCGCCGGGCACCCGGCCACCACGTCGTCCGCGTCCGGTCTGTGCATGACCGGGAACCCGAAGTACCGGCCTGTTCTGCGCACCGCGCTCACGGGCCTTCCCAACAAGATCGCCGCAGGCAGCGGTTGGCACAATTTCACGCTGACCATCGACAACCCGTCGCAGTCCAGGTTCACCAACATCCACCTGTTCGCGGGCGTCAGCTCGACCTACGTCGGGTTCAAGGCGTTCCCGACCAGCCAGGTGTCGTTGCAGGCGTACTTCCCGAAGATCAAGCGGTGGGAGGACGTCACGGACACCGCGGGCCACACCGACGGCTACTTCGGTTGGGGCTGGCTCAGCGGGCACACCCACATCAACGTGCCGATGCGCATCAACGTCAAGAAGAACGCCCCGATCGGCAAGGCGTTGGCCCTCGGCGCCGGCCTCTACCAGGACGCGGCGCACAAGTGCACGGCGATCACCGCCGTCAACCACAAGATGCAGATAGTGGCCCCGGCACGGCACACCCGCTGACCGGGCACATCGGAGTAGGGTCCGCTCCCCGCCGGGGCGCGGACCCTACCGTGTCCCGGACGCCTATGGGCAACTGGCCTGGCCTGCCCGGGAATTGACGCCGCTTCGTGGCGCTTTCTGATCGATCGGCTTTTCCCAGATCGAGATGTGTGCGGTGCTCTCGCTGGTGAAGGGCGCGCGGACCCAGTTCTCCCAGCGGTGGCGTAGGCGTAGACCGGCCAGCTGGGCCATCAGGTCCAGTTCTGACGGCCACACGTAGCGGAACGGGATGGAGCGGTGTTCGGCCGGGCCGTTGGCGATGGTGAAGTAGTGCGAACTCATCGCCTGGGTGACGACGTCATAGGTGTCGAACGCCCACCGGGTCGGGCTGACGTGGAACGGTACGGCCTGCTGACCCGGCGGCAGCCGACGCAGGTCCGGGACCCCCACCTCGACGACGAAGCAGCCACCGGGGCGCATATGGGCGGCGGCGTTGCGGAAGCAGGCGACCTGGGCTTCCTGGGTCGTCAGGTTGTTGATGGTGTTGAACACCAGGTAGACGACCGCGAACGTGCCCGCCACCCGTGTCGTCGCGAAGTCGCCGATCGTCACGCCGATGGTGTCGCCGCCCGGCTTGTCGCGCAGTCGGGCCACCATGGCCCGGGACATGTCGATGCCGTGCACCTGGATGCCGCGGCGGGCCAGCGGCAGCGCGATCCGGCCGGTGCCGACGCCGAGTTCGAGGGCCCGGCCGTCGCCGGCCAGCTCGGCCAGCACCTCGACCGCCGGGTCCACCGCGTCCGGGTGGAACATGTCCGCGGCCGACGCGTCGTAGGTGGCCGCGACGCGCTCACCGAAGTAGCCGTCCTCATCATGCATCCCGGGACCGTACCGCTCGTGGCACGGGCGGCGCGCGTGGTTTTCCAGCAGGACGAAACTCGCCGACTTCCGTGAGTTCAGGCCGGGTTCGTGAGCAGCGCGCGCTCCCAGTTCTGCGTGTCGGAGTACTCCCGCATGCTGACGAGCTTTCCGTCCCGGACGGTGAAGACACCGCTGTTCTTCTGGTTGTACGGCCTGCCGGTCCGGCCGGTGGCCCAGGAGTCCCACTCCACGAACACCTGCTCGCCTTCGCCGAAGAGGTTGGTGATGCGCAACCCGACCTCCTTCTCGGGGTCGAGATGGGCGAAGGCGGTTGCCAGGAATCCGTTGATGACCTGGTCCCGGCCCTGCCAGGTGCCCGAGATCGGCAGGTCGCCGCCGTACCAGCAACTGCCGTCCTGGGCCCAGGAGTTCCAGATCGCCTCCTGGTCGCCCGCGGCCAGCGCGTCGAAGTAGCGCCGCACGGCGGTCTTGGGCTCGATGCCGGTCATGGTGTGTTCCTGCCTTCCGCTGGCTTCGAGCGGCCGTTCCGCTCGACCTCAAGTCAAGCTGCGGGCGAAGCACCGGCCAAGAAGCGATCGGGGAAGGCAGCCATCACGAGATGTGATCGCTCGCGGTTGTCGGGCGACCGTCGCCTGGCAGGCGGGGAGGGAAAGGGGCCGCTCCGGCATCGAGCCTGCTGGTGTTGACTGCGGAGCGTGTGCGCGTCACCGCACTCTGTCGTTGGAGGGTCAGCCCTCCATGGCGTCCTCGTTGACCCCCTCGGCGAACTCCCACCACGCGAGTGGCAGCCAGTCGCCGTGTACGAAGGCGTCGACCGACGCTCCACGGCCGCGGATGGCGACCTTGGTGCCGGGCGGGTAGGTGGTGCCGGACAGGCCGGGGACCGGGACGATCAGGGTCCCGAAGCGTTGTGGCACTGCCAGAGCCTCCTTTGTGGCGCTACGCGGGAATCGGACATTTCACCTCAGAGTAGTTGAGTTGTCCGGTGCTGCGGCCCGGTGGAGCATGAGATGTAGGTCACGTGAGGCGAAGCGGCGCCGCCGCTGGGTGCCGCCCGGCAGCGCAGGGCGACGTCGACCGACGGCGTCGTTCGCCTCCGGGCAGTGCGCGGTACCTCGCTGATCGGAGGTGGGCAATGAGGGCTGTCGTCTACAAGGGGCCGTTCGAAGTGGCGGTGGAGCAGGCCCCGGATCCCCGGATCCAGCATCCGAACGATGTGATCGTGAAGGTGACGTCCACCGCGATCTGCGGCTCGGACCTGCACATGTACGAGGGCCGCACGGCCGCGGAGCCCGGCATCGTCTTCGGCCACGAGAACCTCGGCATCGTCGAAGAGGTCGGCGAGGGCGTCACGTCGCTGAAGCAGGGCGACCGGGTGGTCATGCCGTTCAACGTTGCCTGCGGCTTCTGCAAGAACTGCGTGTCCGGCTACACGGCCTTCTGCCTGACCGTGAACCCCGGCTTCGCCGGTGGTGCGTACGGCTATGTCGCGATGGGACCGTGGCCGGGCGGACAGGCCGAGTACCTGCGGGTTCCGTATGCCGACTTCAACTGCCTGAAGCTCCCGGCGGGAACCGAGCACGAAACAGACTTCATCCTGCTCGCGGACATCTTCCCGACCGGATACCACGGCAACGAGCTGGCCCAGGTCTCCCCGGGCGACAGCGTCGCGGTGTACGGCGGTGGCCCGGTCGGCCTGATGGCCGCCTACTCCGCCATCCTTCGCGGCGCGAAGAAGGTCTTCGTGGTGGACCGGGTGCGGGAGCGCCTGCAGAAGGCAGAGGAGATCGGCGCGATTCCCGTCAACTTCGCCGAAGGCAACCCCGTGGAGCAGATCAAGAACCAGACCGACGGCGAAGGCACGGACAAGGGCATCGACGCGGTCGGCTACCAGGCCCACGCGCGCACCGAGGACCGGGAGGAGCCGGCGACCGTACTGAACTCGCTGGTCGAGACGGTACGGGCGACCGGCGCGCTCGGCGTGCCGGGCCTGTATGTGCCGTCCGACCCCGGTGGTCCGGATGAGCAGGCGAAGCGCGGAATGCTGCTGGTGTCGATCGGCAGACTGTTTGAGAAGGGCCTTCGCATGGGCACCGGGCAGTGCAATGTGAAGCGCTACAACAGGCAGCTGCGCGACCTGATCATCGAGGGCCGCGCCAAGCCGGGCTTCGTCGTCTCGCACGAGCTGCCCCTGGACCAGGCGCCATCGGCGTACGAGAAGTTCGACAAGCGCGTGGAGGGCTACACCAAGGTCGTCCTGCATCCGCAACGGTGACTTCCCAGGACCATCGCCGGGCGGCCGTGCGCATGGCGCGCGTGACGGCCGGCGATGTCCGCCGTGATGTCGACGGCGTGGGCGTCGTCCTTGAGGTCCCGCTTGTCGTGGATGCCTACGCGTGGGCCGTCCCGGCTTCCAACTCCCCGATGGTGCGTTCCAGCCAGGCCCGGTCTGCCTTGCTGGTGGCGCTGGCGAGTTGGAGCATGCCGCGGCGGAAGCGGTCGGTCATGTCGCGGGCGCGCAGCGGTCGGCCCTCGTCGTAGAAGAAGCTGCCGGGCTCGTCCATGAAGGCGAGTCGGCGGCGCAGTACCCGCACCTGGTCGGCCGGGTCCGGGAGTTGGCCGAGGAAGGCGAGCAGGACGAAGAAGGAGTTGCGGTCGGTGATCTCGACGTCGGACGGCTCGCGCAGGCGGCGCAGCAGCTCGGCGCGGCCGGACTCGGTGAGGGTGAGCACCTGGCGCGGCGCGGCGCGTTCGCCGGGCTCGGTGTGGCGGGTGAGGTGGCCCGCGGCTTCCAGTCGCTTGATGGCGGGGTAGAGGGCGCCGTCGCTGACCGGGCGGACATGGCCGCTCAGACCGGAGATACGGGCACGCAGGTCATACGCATGCAGGGGCTCCTCGTAGAGGAATCCGAGGATGCAGAGCGTCAGCACCGGGCCTCCGGGGTCTGGTTCTTCGTGGCGGTCGGGGTGTCCAGGGTAGCCAGGTGAAATTGTGCCTCGAATCGAGTTACCTCTGTTAGAGTCATTGTCCATGACGACGGCAACCACGCGGTACTTCCGCACCCCTGATGGCATCCGGCTCGGCTACCTCGACCTCGGTGGCGCCGGGCACCCCGTCCTCGCGCTGCACGGCGCTTACGGGCGTGGGCGCTCGTTGCTCGGACTGGCCGAACACCTCGGTCCCGGATACCGGCTGATCGCGCTCGACCAGCGGGGCCACGGCCACTCCGACCATCCGGACGACTACGGGCGGGACGGCTACGTCGCCGACGCGGCAGCGCTCGTCGAACACCTCGGGCTCGGCCCCACCGCCGTCGTCGGGCACTCGCTGGGCGGCATCACCGGATACCAACTGGCCGCGCGGCGGCCCGAGTTGGTGTCGGCCGTGGTGGTCGTCGACTTCGCCGCGGAGTACCACAGCCAGATCGCCGACGACCGGCTGCGCGCGCTACCGACGCACTTCCCCAGCATGCGGGCGCTGCTGGACGCGCTTGCGTTCGTTGACGAGCCCCGGCACTTCACCGAGAGCGCGGTGGAGGAACCGGAAGGCTGGCGGTTCCTGTGGCGGGCGGACGAGGTGCACGCGGCCAAGGCCGCCATCCGCGGCGACTGGTGGGATGACTTCACCGCCGTCAAGCAGCCAATGATGGTGGTGAGGGGCGACCGCAGTCCCGCCGTCCCGGCCGAGCACGCGGCGCAGATGGTGCGCCGCCGACCGGGCACAGAGGTGGTGACGATCGACGGCCACCATGACTTCTACATCACTCACACCGCGGAACTGGGCGCGGTGGTACGGGAGTTCCTGGACCGTGCGGTGCGGTTCCTCCCGGACGCCGTTCGGGGCGCGTGACCGGGTGCGGCCCCCGCTACGAGCGGCGGCGGGGCTTGCCGCCCTTGACGCCGCCCGAACCCCTGCGCGGGTTCTTGCCGGCCGCGGGCTTGTGCCGCGTGCCGGTGCCGGTTTCGGGGCGCTTCTTCTTCTGCGGTTCCGGGGCCGCCGGGCGGCGCCCCCGCGTGCTGTTGACCGTGCGGCCGCGGACGATCCCGATGAAGTCCTCCACCATGTCGGTGGTCGCGTCCTCGCGCCACGACAGCGCGACCCGTGACTGCGGAGCGTCCGTCACCGGGCGGTAGGTCAGGTCCTTGCGGTGGTGCAGCCGGGCGAGGGACTGCGGGACGACGAGCAGTCCCACCCCCGCCGCCACCAGCTCGACGGCGTCCGCAGTCGTCGCCGGGCGCTCGATCGCGGGCCGTCCCGGCCGGACATCCCACTCCAGGATCTCGTCCAGCGGATGGAACACGACGTCGTCGGCCAGGTCCGCGGGGGACACCTCGTCCGCCGCGGACACGATGTGGTCCTTCGGGATCACGACCACCGTCGTCTCGGTGTAGAGCGGGATGGCACTCAGGTCCGTCCGGTCGAACGGCAACCGTACGAAGCCCGCGTCGGCGTCACGGCGGCGCAGCATGTCGGGTGCCTCGGCGGCGGTCGCCTGGATGAGGTCAAGTGGGATGTCGGGCAGCCGCTCGTGCCAGATCCGGACCCACTTGCCGGGGATCACGCCCGGTACGTACGCCAGCCGGAACGAGGGGGGTACTTCCGAGCCTGTCACATGGCCAGGTTACCGGGCGTGGTCGGAGCCGGTGCACGCGCTCGATATCCTTGGGGGCATGACGTCGCGCAACAGCACCCAGACCATGAAGCCCGCCACGGCGGCGAAGAAGCTGGGTGTGTACCTCGAAGCCACCCCCGCGGAGTTCCGGGAGGGTGCCGTCTCGCGCGACGAACTCAACGCCCTGCAGGCCGACCCGCCCGAGTGGCTGCGGGAGCTGCGCCGCAACGGCCCGCACCCCCGGCCGGAGGTCGCGGCCAGGCTCGGCGTCTCCATCTCGGGCCTGGCCCGCGGTGGCATCACCGAGCCGCTCACCACGGAGCAGATCGACGCGCTGAAACGGGACCTGCCCGAGTGGCTGCGCAAGGAGCGCGCCACCCAGGCCGAGGTCCGCAAGGAAGCGGCGCGGATCAAGGACAAGCAGCAGGCGAAGGACGCGGAGCGGGGCGAACAGCCCCGGCGGCCGGGTTCCTGACCGCGACGGGGCGTGGTTCGTCCCGGGGCCCACGGCGCCGAAGCAGTCGTCCGCCGAGGCTCATGGCGTCCGCAGCCTGTCGGCCCGTCAACTTCCTTGCCGGGCCGCTGACTTCGGGGTTGCCCGTCGACGGTCATGGGACGTCGTACACGGCAACCGCGCACCTCGGTCCCACCGAACACGTCGAGGAGGAAGCCCAGCCACGTGGCCGCCGTATCCCACCGCCGTCCCACCGCCCCCGAGTGGCTTCGCCACCCGCTGAACGTCCCACGCGGGCCCGTTCCGTACGGTGCCGTCGTACGTGGTGCGCTCACCACCGGACCCCTGCTGGCGGTCGGAGTCGCCACCCAGCATGTCGCATGGGGTGTGCTGGCCGCGCTGGGTGCGCTGTTCGCCACGGTCAACGACCGTCCTGGTACCCGCCGTACCAGGATGGTGCGCATCGGCGTCCCTGCCTGCGCGGGCGCGCTGGGGACCCTGCTCGGTGTACTGATCGCCGTCCTGGTTCCGGCCGGGGGAGTCGCGGATGCCGTGTGGCTGGTGCCGGTGCTGGCGGTCGCGGGGTATCTGTCCGGGGCGGCCAGTGCCGTCGGCCCGATCACATCCGCCGCCAGCCTGCAGTTCCTGGTCACGCTGCTGATCGGTGTCGGCCTGCCGCACCACGGTCCCGTGTGGCTCGGTCCCGTACTCGTCGCCGTCGGCGCGTTGTGGCAACTGCTGGTGGTCTGCGTCACCCTGCCCGAGCCGCACGCCGAGGAGCGGGAGGCCGTCGCCTCGGTGTACGACGCGCTCGGCGCCGTACTGACCGCGGCCGGTACCGGCCGCGGTCAGGTCGCACGCCGTAGGCTCACCGCCGCCTTCGACACCGCCCACGCGGCGCTGGACCACCACCGCGGCATCCGGCGCATCGGCCAGGTCTCCGCCGCCGAGCGGCGCCTGCGGGCGCAGCTGTCCGTGGCGACCACCCTGGGCGAGGCGGCCGTCACCCTGCTGTGGGAGGGCAGGCCGCTGCCCGCCGCGACCCTCGACGCCCCCGCGCGGCTGGCCCGTGCCGTACGCGAGGCGGCTCCCTGCGGGCCGATCGCCACGCCGCACGCCGACACTCCGGGCCGCCGCGCACTCCACCGGGCGCTGCTGAGCGCCGCCGAGGCGTTCGACGCACCCGCCTGGCCGGTACCGGGGCCGCGCGACCGCTCCGCGCTGCGGCGGGCGTTCGGCCCGCTCGGCCGTGAGTACGGGCTCAGGGTGGCGTTGTGCGTGGGTGCCTGCGCCGCCGTCGCCGAAGTCCTGCGGCCCGCCCAGTGGTACTGGCTGCCGGTCACCGCTGCCTTTCTGGCCAAGCCGGACCTGGGGCCGCTGTTCTCCCGCGCGGTCAGCCGGGTGCTGGGAACCGTCCTCGGTGTCGTGGTCTTCACCGTGCTGGAGGCGGTCCTGCCGGGAAGCGCCGGTGCGGTGGCCGCCGCGGCGCTGGGTGGGGCGCTGATCCCCGTCGCCGCCCGGCACTTCGCCTTCCAGACCGCCGCGCTGACCAGCATCGTGCTGGCGCTCGCCGTGGTCAGCGGCACACACGGGGCGTCGGGCACCCGGCTGGTGGACACCGTGCTCGCCTGCGCGATCGCGCTGATCGTGGGACACCTGCCGCGGATCGGCGGTCGCCGTGAGACGGTCCACGAACACTGGGCGGCGGCACTGCGCGCCGCCGAGGCGTACTTCGCACACGTCGTCGGCGCTCCGGGCGAGGAGCACGACGAACGGGCACGGTTGCGTCGAGCCGCGTACCGGGCGCTGGCCGAAGCCCGTAGGACCGTCGTGCAGGCAGCGGCCGAGCTGCCACCCGCTGGCGTGGCGAGCGCCCAGTGGGCTCCCGCGCTGGCGGCCGTCGAGCGGCTGGTCGACGCCACCACCGCCTGCGCGGTACGGCTGGAGCACGGGCGGCGTCCACTGCCCGCCGACGACACCCGCCGCCTCGCGGACGCCCTGGCCCGGCTGGCCGCGGACGCGTCGGCCCGCCGCCCCACCCGCCGGGTCGCCCTGCCCACCGCGGCCGAACTGGGCACGCGCTGCGCCAGCCTCGCGGACGTCGCGGAACAGCTGCACGTGCTGCGGAACGTGTCCGTCGCGGCGTGAGGCCGGGCGCGTGAGCGCACGGAGAGTGTGCGCACGGACACGCGAAGCCGCTGGCGATTTGACAGCAGAAGGTACCTTTGTCCACGGACCGGCGCGCCTGCCAGGAACTGCCCTGTACCGCGCTCCCGGGGATCACCGCAACACCGTTCAGCTGAGCATAGGGACTTTTCCTTGCCCAAGAAGATCACCCTCGACCGCGCCGACGGACCCGACCGCCACATAGCCCGGGGCGCTGACGCGACCGGCAACCGGACCGTTCGCGTGGGCGTCCTCGTCACCGCGCTGCTCACGGCGTGCGTCGCCTTCCAGCTCAACGCGAGCATGCTCAGCCCCGCGCTCAGGAGCATCCAGAGCAGTCTGCACGCCACCGCCGCCGAGGTCGGGCTCACCCAGACCGCGTTCTTCACCTCGGCCGCGCTGTTCTCGCTGTTCCTGCCGCGGCTCGGTGATGTGATCGGCCGCCGCAAGGTGCTGGTCGGGATGCTGGCGCTGATGGCGGTCGGATGTGTTGTGGCGGCGCTGGCGACGAGCGTCCCGATGCTGTTCGCCGGCCGGATCCTGCAAGGCGCGTCCGGGCCCGCGGTGCCGCTGTGCCTGATCATGCTGCGGGTCGAGGTCACCGAGCCGAAGCGGTACGGCACCCTGCTCGGTGTGCTCACCGCGGTCAACGGAGGTGTCGCCGGTGTCGACTCCCTCGCTGGTGGGTTCCTCGCGGACAAGCACGGCTTCCAGGCGGTCTTCTGGGCGATGGCCGCGGTGGCGGCGATCGCCACCGTCATGGCGGCCACCATGACGCCGGAGAGCAAGGTCGCCAACGCGAAGCGGATGGACTGGCCGGGCGTCGGCCTGCTGGTGGTGTCCGTCGGCTCGCTGCTCATCGCGCTGAACGAGGCCGGAAAGCTGGCGGCGGCCAACTGGTCCCTCGTCGCCGGGCTCACGGTCATCGCCGCGATCTCCTTCGGCCTGTTCTGGCGGACCGAGGCGCGCGGTTCGCACCCGCTGGTCGCCACCCGGCACCTGAAGGTGCGTTCCACCTGGGCGATCCTGCTGACCACCGTGCTCACCATGACCGGTGTGTTCGCCGTCATGAACGGGCTGATCCCCGCCTTCGCGCAGGACGCGAAGGCAGGTCTCGGTATGACCGCCGAGCAGTCGGCGTGGTGGACGCTCACCCCGTACGCGCTGGCCGGTCTGGCCATGGGACCGCTCGCCGGTCGGCTCGCCGCGACCTTCGGCTACGGGCGGGTACTGCGGCTGGGCCTGGTCGGCGCCGTGGCGTCGATCGTCCTGATGATCGTCACGCTCCCCGCCCACTCGCACGTGATGCTGCTGGCGGGCTCGCTGCTGGTGGGCATCACCTACGCCGGTGTGGCCAACATCGTGCTCAACGGACTCGGCATCGTGCTCTCCCCGAGCGAGAACCCCGGCTTCCTGCCCGGCCTCAACGCGGGCGCGTTCAACCTCGGCGCGGGCCTCAGCTTCGCGGTGCTGTACGCGGTGAACACGGCCGTCATGCCCAGTGACCCGACATCGTCCGCCGGTTACACCGCCAGCATGATCGCCGGCGTCGTCATCCTCGCCGCGGCCATCGCCACGTCGTTCCTGATCCCGAAGCCGACCGCCGCGGAGGCGGACAGCTGAGGGACGTAGCACCCGAGCGAGCAGGGCCCCGGTCTGATGACCGGGGCCCTGCCGCGTGTTCCAGGGGGAGTTGGAGGCCCGAAGGCAACCAGAGCCTCAAGGCGGTCAGTTGACGGCGTGGTCCGCGTGATGGAACGCGAGGCCGACGGCTGACGGGATGCGGTGTCACGGCGTGACTTCCTGGCCGAACTCGCCGAGTTCTTCGCTCGTCGGCTTCCCCCGCAGAAGCGGCGCTGGTACCGCCCCTTCTCCTGACCGGCGAAGAGGCGAAGGCGCGGCGCCGCCGCTTCCCCAACGTGTCGTCCCGACAGGCGACGCCGGACTGATCGTCGGGCACGCGACAGCCGCGCTGGCCGGAGGGGTTTCGTGGTGGCCAGCGCCGCTGTCGTCGGGTCACTGGTTCTTCAACGTCTCCGCCATGTACGGTGCGCAGGCAGGCGTCTGAAGGCCGTCGGCCGACACCCACCAACCGTTCGGGACGGGGGAGTTGGCACAGGTGGTGATGCCGTTGTAGGGCAGGTTCAGCCGCCCACCGAGGTACATGCCGCAGCTGTTGACCTGGCTGTTGGCGGTGATGACATAGCCGGGTGGTACCGGCGAGTTGCCGCAGAAGGCGATGCCGTCGTAGACGGTGTTGATCCGTTCGCCCTGGTAGATTCCGCAACCGCTGTTCTGGAAGTTCGCGGTGATCACATAGCCCGAGGGAATGGGGCTGTTGCCGCACATCTGGATCCCGTTGTAGGCGGCGTTGATCGTCTCGCCGTACCACTGGGCGCAGGTGCCGTCCGGGCCTTCGTTGGTGATCACATAACCGTTGGGGATGGACCCGTTGTAGTTGCCGCACATGCGGATGCCGTTGCGGACCGTGTTGAGCCGCCCGGTCTGGTAGGGCCCGCAACTGTTGGTGGTGTACAGCGAGGTGAAGACATAGCCGGTCGGGACCGGCGAGTTGCCGCAGACCTGGATCCCGTCGTACGGCGGTTGGACCGTCTCGGTGAGGTAGCCGCCGGTACAACTGGCCGTCAGCGTCTCGGAAGTGATGACCTGCCCCGGCGGCACCGGTCTGTCACCGCAGACCGTGGCCGCCTGTGCGCCGCCCGCGCAGAACACCACGCCACCGGCGACCAGTGCCAGCGCCGACAGCAGGCGGGCCAGCCACATGCCCATTGACTTCATGTGCTCCCCCTTTCTCGGACGTACGAGTGCCGCCGAACGACGCTAGCGGGGGCAGGCCGCCTGGCGGCGCCACCAGTTCGGGGGGCTTGCGCGGTCAGCAACCGTCCAGTCCGTCCTCGCGCACCCGCCGCGCCAGGTCGGTCTTGGTGTACGTGGGCCGACCCGCCTGCTGGTACTTGGCCTTGACCCGGTCCAGGTAGTCCTTCGCCGTGTTCACGGTGATACCGGCGCGCCGCGCCGCCGACTTGAGCGTCATGCCCGAGGCGTAGTCGAGCAGGACCTGGAGTTCCCTGGGCGAAAGCCGGGGCCGGGCCGGGTCGTCGTCGTGCGCGCAGGCGAAGGCCATTTCGGGGGAGTGCGCGGTACCGCCCGCCGCGATCTCCTCGATCGCCGCGACCAGCGTCGGCAGGTCGTTGTCCTTGGTCAGATAGCCGTCGGCGCCCGCCGCGACGGCGGACACGATCCGGGAGCGGTCCGGCACCGTACTGATCACCAACACCCGGCTTCCGGCCGCCCGCAGTCGGCGGATGTTCTGCGCCGGTACCGAGCCGTCCCGTAGCACCAGGTCGAGCAGCACAACGTCCACGGCCCCGCATGTGGTCGCCAGGAACTCGGCCACCGTGGCGGTCGAAGCCACCAGCCGCAGCCCCGGCACGTCGCGCAGCCAGGACCGCATGCCGTCGAGCAGCATGCGGTCGTCGTCCACCACACCGACCGTGATCACTCGGGCCACCGCAGTTCCACGACGGCGCCCTCGCCGGGACGGCTGTCCACCACCGCCCGGCCGCCGACCTCGGCCAGCCGGGCGTGCACCGAGCGGCGCAGGCCGAGCCCCCGGGTCACCCGGTCGGGCACGAACCCGCGGCCCCGGTCCACGACCGTGACCACCAGCCGGTCGCCGACCCCGGTGGCGGTCAGATAGGCGCGTCCGGTGCCCGCGTGTATTCGGACGTTGTTGAGCGCCTCGGTGACGGCGTCGGCGACGGCCGCGGCGACCTCGGCGGGCGCCTCGGGCAGGTTGTGGTACTGCGTGATGACGCGCAGGCCGAGGCTCTCGGCGGAGCGGACGGCGCGCTCAAGGGCCGCGCCGAGCTCCGGGCGGTACTCCTCGTCGGCTGTGCGCTGGATCAGGCGGCGCAGATACGCGGCTTCGCGCCCACAACGCTCCCTGACCTGCGGGGAGTTGGCGTCCACACCACCGGCGATAGCGGTCAGCGTGGCCAGCACGGTGTCGTGCAGCGCCCGGTAGTGGTCGATGCGCTCGGCGTACCGGGCCTTCTGCGCCTCGGCGGCGAGCGCCCGGGCGCTGGCGGCGTCCAGCAGTCGGCCCTGGCGGTTGAGATACCACCAGAACACCCAGGCCATGATCGCCGACGAGGCGAGCGAGATGAGATGGCCGTCGAGGGCCACGGCGCTCGCACCGACCGTCCGGCACACCGCGACATGAGTCGCCGTCAGGACCACCACGGCTCCGGCCAACGCGATCCGCCCGAAGGCGACCGCCGCCGCCGATGCCGCCGACGTACCCAGCAACATCACCCACCCGTCCGCCGCGGGCACCAGCGGTCCACCCCACTCCAAGGCCACGAAGGGCAGCACGCACCCGCTGACCACGACATCCGCCCACACCGCCCAACCGGAGAACACCCCCCGAGCCAGCGCCCCACCCCACACCCACACACTGCACCCCACCGCCGCCAACAACACCAACCACGCCACCGGTAGCCCAGGTCGATGCTGGACGACGGCGAACAGGCCGATCACCAGATGGCTCGCCCGATAGAGCATCGTGGCCAGGATCATGAACGATCTCGCCCGTTGCAGGCCCGAGCCCACGTTCACTGCGCTTCCCCCTTGTACGGCTCGTAAGGAGCGGCTTCCCCCAATCCGTAGCGTCGGCCTCGACGTTGCGGAACTCCCCGCGGACTGCCGCTTCAGGCCCGTCGGCGTCGGGCCCGCCGGTCCTGATGTTGACCATGAAGCCGATCCGACGGTTGTACGGCTGCGGGGACGGAGCCGTGGAGCAGGGCTCCGTCCCGCCATCCTTACGAGCCCATTCGTAACGAACTTGTTCGTAGCGAACATGTTCGTTACGGTGGGCTCAGACCTTCACATCCTGATCGACGTCGCACCGCGGCCCCCGAGACCCGCCACCCCCGAAACCCGCAGAGGTGACCCATGCCCACTCACCACCCGATAGCCATCGTCGGCGCCGGACTCGGCGGCCTGACGCTCGCCCGTGTACTGCACGTCAACGGGATCGAGGCCGTCGTCTACGACCTGGACGCCTCACCCACCGCCCGTACCCAGGGCGGGATGCTCGACATCCACGAGGACTCCGGCCAGATCGCACTGCGCGCCGCCGGACTGTACGAGCAGTTCCGCGCGCTCATCCACCCCGGCGGGGAGGCCGTCCGCGTCCTCGACCGGCATGCCACCGTCCACATGGCACAGGACGAGGAGCACGGGCGGCCCGAGGTCGACCGCGGTCAGTTGCGGGACCTGCTGCTCGGTGCGCTGCCCGACGGCACCGTGCGCTGGGGCGCGAAGGTCACCGGCGCGCGCCCGCTCGGCGCCGGGCGGCACGAGGTGACGCTCGCCGACGGCGCCACCTTCACCACCGGTCTGCTGGTCGGCGCGGACGGCGCCTGGTCGCGGATCCGCCCGCTGGTCTCCGACGCCACTCCCGCCTACACCGGTGTGACCATGGTCGAGGTGGACCTGCTGGACGCCGACGCCCGCCATCCGCAGAGCGCGGCGGTGGTCGGCGGTGGCATGCTGTTCGCGCTCGGCACGGGCAGGGGCTTCCTCGGGCACCGCGAGGCTGACGGCAGCCTGCACATCTACGCCGTGATCAAGGTCGCGGAGGACTGGGCGTCCGGCGTCGACTTCACCGACACCGCCGCCGCCAAGGCCGCCGTGCTGGAGCACTTCGCCGACTGGCACGACAGCCTGCGGGCGCTCGTCGTCGACGCGGACGGCTCGCTGGTGCCACGGCCCATCCACGCCCTGCCGGTCGGCCACCGCTGGAACCGGGTGCCCGGTGTGACCCTGCTCGGCGACGCCGCCCATGTGATGTCGCCGTTCGCCGGGGAGGGCGCCAACCTGGCCATGCTCGACGGAGCCGAACTCGGGCGGGCCCTCGCCGCCCATCCCGCCGACGTCGAAGCCGCGCTCGCCGTCTACGAGTCGGCCCTCTTCCCGCGCGCCGAGGTCTCCGCTAAGGCCTCCGCCGACAATCTCGTCACCTGCTTCAGGGACGACGCGCCCCAGGGCCTGTTGGACCAGTTCGCGGAGCACGCCAACTGAACGGCCCGCGAGTACTCCGGTGATCGTCTCACCCCGGCCCGTCGGTCGGGGTGACCGCGTCCAGGAAGCGGGCGCGGGCCTGCCGCCAGGGGGTCGGGGTGACGATCAGGGAGCGCAGGTCACGTAGCTGCCGGGGCGGGAGATTGACGGCCAGCACTCCCGTGGCCAGGCCCGCGCGGCCGTGCAGGGCGGCCAGTCGGGGAAACTCGTCGCCCTGCACGGCCAGTTCGACGCTGTCGGTGTCGGCGAGCAGCCCGTAGCCCTGGATCCTCAGGTCGTACTGGTCGGACCAGAAGTAGGGGACGGGGGAGAAGGGCTGACGCGGCTGGCCGCGCAGTTCGGCCAGCAGGTTGCGGGCGGCGGCCAGCGCCTGCTCCGTGGCGTTCGTGCGGTGCTCGACGCGTATCGCGCGCCCGTACACCGGATGGTGCCAGCGCGCCACATCGCCCGCGGCGTAGATCCCCGGAGCCGCCGCGCAGTACTCGTCGCAGAGCAGCCCTTCCGAGGTGTCCCAGGAGCCCGGCAGCCACTCGGTGTTGGGCCTCGCCCCCACCGCGAGCAGCACGCAGTCGGCGGCCAACCGGTTGCCGTCGTCCAGCCGGAGCCCGGTGAGCCGGCCACGTGCCGAATCGAACTCGACGGACTTCGAGGCGAGTTGGCGGACACCGTGCGTACGGTGGTAACGGGCGAGCAGGGCGGCGGCCTCGTCGCCGAGCAGCCGTGACATCGGTAGCGGTGTACGGCCGATCAACGTCACCTCTACGCCCAGTTCACGGGCGACGGCCGCGGCCTCGGTACCCAGTACGCCGTTCCCGACGATCCCCAGGTGCTCCGCCGCGCGCAGCAGGGTGCGCAGGGCGTGGGCGTCGTCCAGGGTGCGCAGGGTGTGTACGCCGGTAAGGCCCTCGGCGCCGGGCAGGGTTCTGGCGCGGCCACCGGTGGCCACGATCACTCCCGCGCAGCGCAGCCGTTCACCGGTGTGCAGCGTGAGGGTGCGGTCCGTCGGGTCCAGTGCGGTGGCCAGGGTGGCCAGGCGCAGATCGAGGCCGAGCCGGTCCAACTGCTCGGCGTCGCGCAGCCGTAGCCGCTCCTGCGTCCAGGCGCCGCTGAGGAACCGCTTGGACAACGGCGGCCGGTCGTACGGCACATGGGATTCCGCGCCGATCAGGGTCAGTTCGCCGTCCCACCCGAACCGGCGCAGGGCCTCGGCGGCGGCCACTCCCGCCGCCGACGCCCCCACAACGGCGATCCTCATGCGTGCTCCTCTCGCAGTGGTCACCATGTGACCGGGAGTTCGTTGACGCCCTGGATCGTCGTGCCCGGGCGCAACGTCAGCCGGTCCACCGGAACCGCGAGGCGCAGCGTCGGAACACGCTTGATCAACGCGCCCAGGACGACCTCCAGTTCCAGGCGGGCCAGGTTCTGCCCGAGGCACTGGTGGAGGCCGTAGCCGAAAGCGAGATGATGACGGGCCGAGCGGTGTACGTCGAAGGCGTCCGGGTCCTCGAAGGCGGCGGCGTCGCGGTTGGCGATGGAGGTGCCGATGATGGCGCCCTCGCCCGCTTGGATCAGCTGTCCGTCGACGTCGATGTCGGCGGTGGCGACACGGCTGGTGGCGATGTCGACGTTGGTCAGGTAGCGCAGCAACTCCTCGACGGCGCCGGGCAGCAGGCCCGGGTCGGCGCGCAGCGCCGCGAGCTGCTCGGGGTGTTCCAGCAGGGTGATCACGCTGAGCGTGGTCATCGAGGCGGTCGTCTCATGCCCCGCGACGAGCAGCAGACGCGCGGTGTTGACCAGTCCCGCCCGGTCGATCCGACCGTTGGCCAGCGGCCCGGCAACCAGCTTGCCGAGCAGACCTGGCGCCGGTTCGCGCTCCAGCTCGGTGATCAGCCCGTCCAGGTACCGTGTCAGTTCCTCGCGGGCGGCGTTGGCCACCTCGGGGTCGGTGGACTGCACCTGCCGCCTGCTGGCGTCCTCGAAGAAGTCATGGTCGGCGTACGGCACACCGAGCAGCCGGCAGATCACCAGCGACGGAACCGGCAGGGACAACCGGCTGACCAGGTCGGCGGGCGGGCCTGCCGCCAGCATGGCGTCGATGCGGTCGTGCACGATCCGTTCGATGTCCTCGCGCATGCCCTTGGTCCGCCGCACGGTGAACTCGCTGAGCAGCATCCGCCGCTTGGTGTCGTGCTCGGGCGGGTCGGTGACGATGAACGACCGCTGGGACTCATGGAGTTCACGGCTGCGCTCGCGTACCACCGTGGCGCGTGGGGAGAGGGCGGGGAAGTTCGGGCGGGTGCGGTCGGAGGACATCCGCGGATCGGCCAGCAGCCTGCGCGCGGTCTCGTGCCTGGTGACCAGCCACGCCTGACGGCCGTCGTAGAGCGTCACCCTGTGCAGGGGCTCCTTCTCGGTACGTAACCGGAGGTATTCGGCGGGCGGTTGGTAGGGGCAGGTGCGGTCGCGCGGGTAGTCGGGGGCGTGCTCCGGCATGGTGGTCATCGCTCTCCTCGAACTCGGACGGTGCTCGTGAAGGATCGGGTCCGTTCTGTGACGCGCGGGCTGCCGGCTCCGGTGGGGGCCGGCAGTCGACGGGCGGTGGTGGGTCAGGGACGGGTCTTGGCCAGCAGTTCGACGATCTCCGCCGTGCTGCCGGTCTCGCCGAGCCTGGGGAAGATGTGCTCGACGCTGTTGCGGTGTGCTTCTTCGCTGCGGTCCGCCATGGCGTCGATGGCCAACGTGACGTGGTAGCCGTGCTCATGGGCGGCGCGGGCGGTGGACTCCACACCGATGCTGGTGGCGATACCGGCCAGCACGATCTGGGTGACGCCGCGGCGGCGCAGCTGCAGGTCGAGGTCGGTGCCGTGGAAGGCGCCCCAGTTGCGCTTGGTCACCGTGATGTCCTCGGGGTGGCCGGCCAGTTCGTCGACGATCACGTCCCAGCCCTCGGGCCAGCGGCCGGAGTGGCGCGGGGTCTCGGTGCGGCCGGGGACGGCGTCGGAGCCGTCGGCCGCGAAGGTGACCCGTACCAGCACGACCGGCAGGCCGTGCGAGTGGAAGGCGTCGGCCAACTCGACGCCGCGGGCCACTACTTCGGGGCCGGTGTGGGGGGCGGTGGCCGAGGCGGCGATGCCCTTCTGGAGGTCGATCAGTACGAGCGCGGTGCGCTCGTCGAGGGTACTCAGTGCCATGGGTGGGTCTTTCCCTTGCGTTGTTTCGGGGGTCAGCGGCGGCCGGTGCCCGGCGCCGTCTTCGGTAGTGCGTGAGCCAGCGGGGTCGCGGTCGCGAGCGGGACCGTGCCGCCCGCCATGGACAGCGCCGGGTGGTGCGGTCCGTCGGTGTGGGCGCCGTGTTCGAAGAAGGCGGCGCAGGCCGAGGAGGTGGCCATCGCGCTCAGGTAGGCGCAGGTGCGCAGCGGCCCGGCGGCGGAGCCCAAACGCTCGGCGTCGCCTGGTGGTAGAGCGCGTTCCGGTTGGCCAGGCCGTTGCCGCCGATCGGCGGCAACGCCACAGCGATCATCTGGCCGGGTTGAGGATCGGCCCCGGGGTCGTCCGGGTGATCAGCTCGGGGTCGAAGCCATCCTCCGGGCGTGAGTCGGGCGGCGACGCGCGCAGCCGCGTGAGTATCGCGCTCACAGCTCGGTGAGCCGTTCCAGCAGGGCCATCGCCTCGACGACGGTCTGCCGTTCCTGCTCGGTGTAGTGGTTCTGGAGGGCTCGGGTCAGCCACTCCTCGCGGGCCTGCCGGTCGCCGGCGGCGCGTTCCCGTCCGGCGCCGGTCAGCGTGACCAGTTGTCGGCGGCCGTCGTCGGGGTCGGGCTCGCGTTGGATCAGCCCCTGCTTGTCGAGTGCCGCCAGCGTGGTGGCCATCGACTGCGGGCGAACCCCCTCGGCGGCGGCGAGGCCGCTGGCCGACGCCGGTCCCCGCTTGTAGAGCAGGGTGAGCGCGGACACCTGGGAAGGCGTGAGGTCCTGGGTACTGGCGATCTCGCGCAGTCGGCGCCGCAGGCGGCTGAACACCACCCACACATCGCGCGCGGCGCGGGAGGCCGTCCCGGAGACACCGTCGGTGGTCTCGTCCATGCCCCCACGGTAAATCCTTCAGTTCAGGCTGTCCAGTTCTATCTGGTCAGCCTGAACTGATGAATCGTGGGTGGTTCCTTCGATGGGTGGTTCCGTTATGAGACGGTCTGCGCCCACTTCTCGGCGACGGTCTTCTTGGCGGTCGCCAGCTGGTCCTCGGTGGGGAAGGCGGGGGAGCCGGAGACCGCGGGGAGCTTGCCCGCGGCCACGGCGTCCAGGCTGCCGTTGACCTCCATGGCGTCCATCAGTACCGGGCGTGCGTACCCCTTGAGGAAGAGGTTCTGGCCGTCGTTGCTGTAGAGGTACTCCTCCCACAGCCGGGCGGCGGCCGGGTGCGGGGCGTTGGCGTTGATCGCCTGCGAGTAGTACTGGGCGTAGAGGCCGTCGGTGGGGACGTTCACCTGCCAGTCGACGCCCTTGTTCTTGAAGGCGTCCGAGTAGCCGACGTTGAGGTAGTCCCAGTCGATGGTGATCGGCGTCTGGCCCTTCTCGATCGACGTCGGAGTGGCGAACGCCGGGTTGAAGTTGCCGATCCGCTTGAGCTTGGCGAAGAAGTCAAGGCCCGGCTGGATCTCCACGTACGATCCGCCGTTCGCCATCGACGCCGCGTACACCGCGCCGAACGCGGCACCGGACTTGGTCGGGTCGCCGTTGAGCGAGACCTGGCCGCGGTACTCGGGCTTGGTCAGGTCGGCGAAGGTCTTCGGGCACTCCCGCACCCGCCTGGCGTCGCAGCCGATCGAGATGTAGCCGCCGTAGTCGTTGTACCAGTCGGCGTTGCTGTCCTTCTGGGCAGCGGGTATCTGGTCGTAGGAGGCCACCTTGTACGGGGCGAACAGGCCCTGCTGGGCGCCGCTGAGCGCGAACTGCGAGCCGAGGTCCAGCACGTCGGGCGCGTTCGACTGGCCCTTGCGGGACGTGACGGCGGTGATCTCGTCCTGGCTGGCACCGGTCGGGTTCTCGTCCTGCACCTTGATGCCGTACTTCTTGGTGAACCCGTCGATGACCGCGCCGTAGTTGGCCCAGTCGCGGGGCAGCGCGATCGCGTTGAGCGTGCCCTCCTTCTTGGCGGCGGCGACCAGGGCGTCCATACCGCCGAGGTCGGCCGCCGAGGTGGCGGTGGCAGCGCTCTTGTCGTTCGCCGTGGTGCTCGCGGCGGGCGTGGAGCCGCAGGCGCTCAAGGTGAGCGCCGCCGCGGCCAGGACGCCGGTAGCGCCGATCGCCCGGTTACGGGGCACGTTCACGGGTTCTCCTTGCGGGGGTCTGAAAAGGCCACGCTGCGGTGCAACATGACGGGCTCAGTACGTAGCAGTTCGGTGGCCGAAAAGTGAACAAGTGGCCGAGAAGCGATGACGGTAACCGGAACGAAGCGGGTCGTCCAGGGGGTGCAGGCCCTGTGTGGAGGATCTTTGCCGGATTGCGGTGTGTTTGATACCCGGTCGCGTGTTCGGAGCGTCGCGGCGGTGGCCACGGAGGGTGTGCCCAGCGGGCGAACACCCCCGATAGAAGCAAAAGCGACTTCTCGCGGCGAGTTGGGGTGAAGGGGCGGATCCGGGTGGATCGGTGGCGCGAGCTGGGGTGGTGCTCGCGGTGATGCGGAGCGGCCGCGCGGGCTGGGGGTGGGTGCGCGGCCGATCGGTGGTGCGGCTTGGCGCGCGCTCGTGGCGCGCGGTCGGTCGGCTACTCGGCCGCCTGCTCGTGAACGACGGCGAACAGGCCGCGGGCCTGGGATCCGTCCGATAGCCGCCAGTTCGCCGCGACATGTCCCAATGCGGCCTGGGTCTCGCCTCGTTCGGCGCTGAGAGCCCGATTCACCCGGATGCGGAGTTCCCGGGCGCCGGTCCGTACCAGGAGGTCGGTGCCGTGCGGCCCGTCGGCCACGGCCGAGGACTCGACCTCCGCCGTGTGGCCGCTCTCCGCGAAGTGGCCGACGACGGTCGGGTCCGGGGTGTCGTTCACGCTCTGCGACTGCGGCTCGGCCCGGCCCATGACGAGGGCGAGGAGTTGGGCGACGAGCACCGGGTCGTGGACGCCGTCGTAGACCCACCGCCGCCCCAGCACCCCGTGCTCCATGGTGCCGATCAGGGCGTGCTCGGCGCCGTCGAGCGGCGCCCCACGGTAGGTGAGCGGCGCGTGGTAGGTGACCGGCGCGTCCCCGGACCCGTCGGTGGCCGCCATGAACTCGATCCCGACCTCGCCCTTCGGGTCATCGAGCCGGAAACCGCCCGCCCTGCCCAGCTGCGGAGTACGACCAGCGGCGCCGAGGTACCAGGGCCGCGCGGGAAGCCATCCGGTGAGCAGTTCCAGCTTGGTCGGCGACAACGTGGTGCGGTAGATGACGGCCATACCTCGGACAACCCCTCCCGTTGGTTACGCCCATCCTGCCACTCCCCTTGGCGGGTAGGGGAGTTGCTGCCGCCGTGGCGTCGGTGACACGACACAGCGGTGGGGGCGATACGGCGTGGCCACCTCGGAGCCTGCTTCCATAGGGGGCGCCGTTGCCGTCAGCTGCGAGGAGCCGACCCTGAACACGTCGTTCGCGGAAGTACTGTCCGTGGGACTGCTGGTCGTGGTGCTGGTCTGCGCGGTGGTACGGCCATGGGGCTGGCCCGAAGCGGTGGTCGCGGTTCCGGCGGCGGGCGCGGTGATCGGCACCGGAGCGATCTCGCTGGACCACGCCAGGGTGGAGGCCGCCCGGCTCGGCCCGGTGATCGGGTTCCTCGCGGCGGTGCTGGTGCTGGCCCAACTCTGCGATGACGACGGGATGTTCCAGGCCTGCGGGGCATGGATGGCCCGTACGGCGGTGGGGCGACCGCGCCGACTGCTGGTCCAGGTGTTCGTGATCGCGTCGCTCACCACCGCGGTGCTGAGCCTGGACGCGACGGTGGTGCTGCTCACCCCGGTGGTGTTCGCCACCGCGGCCCGGCTGGGGGCACGGCCCAAACCGCATGTCTACGCCTGCACCCACCTGTCCAACACCGCCTCCCTGCTGCTGCCGGTCTCCAACCTCACCAACCTGCTGGCATTCGCCGCCAGCGGCCTGAGCTTCACCCGCTTCGCCGCCCTGATGGCGCTGCCGTGGCTGGTCGCCATCGCCGTCGAGTACGTGGTGCTGCGCCGGTTCTTCGCCACGGACCTGGCCGCCGGCGCGCAGGCACCGCCTCCCGCCGAAGCGCCGGAACCGCCGCTGTTCGCCCTGGTCACCGTCGCCTGCACACTGGGCGGCTTCGTGCTCACCTCCGCCCTCGGGGTGAATCCGGCCTGGGCCGCGCTGGGTGGCGCGCTCGTGCTCGCGGTACGGGCGCTGGCCCGGCGGCGCACCACGCCCGCCGCGATCGTCCGCTCCGCCGCGCTGCCGTTCCTCGCGTTCGTTCTGGCCCTCGGCATCGTGGTGCGCGCCGTGGTCGACAACGGGCTCGCCTCCGGGCTCGCCCATCTGGTGCCGGGCGGCACCTCACTGCCCGCGCTGCTCGGCATCGCCGCGCTGGCGGCCCTGTTGGCAAACGTCATCAACAACCTGCCCGCCGTCCTGGTGCTGCTGCCGCTGACCGCCCCAACCGGCCCCGGCGCCGTCCTCGCGGTGCTGCTGGGTGTCAACATCGGCCCCAACCTCACCTACGCCGGGTCCCTGGCCACCCTGCTGTGGCGGCGCATCGTGCACGAACACGACGCCGAGGTGGACCTCGGCGAGTTCACCCGCCTCGGCCTGCTCGTCGTACCCGCGGCACTGGTGCTCGCCGTGGTAGCACTGTGGACGTCCCTGCGCGTCGTCGGAGGCTGAGCACGTGACCGTCATCGTCTGGATCGTCGAGGGCACCTGGTACGCGTGCGTCGACGCCGCCCGCACCCACGCACCGCCGGACGCGCGGATCGTGCTGCTGCACGTCACCGGGCACGACGTCCCGGGCGCGGCGCACGGCGTCTACGCGGGGCTGCTGGGCCGCGGCCACCCCAAGGGGCACCACCCGGCCGAAGGCTGGGGGAGGGATCCCGGGGCGCGGATGGAGGACCTGGCCGCGGCCAGCGCGCAGGAGCTACTGGACGCCGCCGCCGAGCGGCTGGCCCGACCGTGCACCCGGCTCGCCCGGGTCGGTCGCGTCGAACGGGAGGTGGTCGCCGCCGCCGAGGGCGCCGACCTGCTCATCGTCGCCCGCGACGGTGACCGCAGCCGCCTCGGGCCGCGCAGCCTGGGGCCCGCCAGCCGCTTCGTCGTCGACCACGCCCCGTGCCCCGTCCTGCTCGTCTGGCCGGAACCGGCGCCGGGCATCGCCACGATCCCGCCGCCACCGCGTCACGGGTAGTGGGGCTCGGCCCGGCTGGAGCTGCCGACTCGCGGCAGGTCCAGCTCCGCCCGGGCGAAGGCGTCGGCCTCCGCGTCGGTGGTGAACAGCCGCCCGGTCGTGCGTAGTTCGTCCAGGACACCGAGTGCGTCCATGGGTGGCAGATGCTGGTCGCGGATGCCGCACACCAGGACCAGGGTTCCGCGTTTGGCCAACGCGGCGACGGTGTCCCGTAGCGCCAGGATCCCGGTGGCGTCGACGGCGGTGACCCGCGCCATACGCAGTACGACCACGCCCGTCTGGCACCGCATGAGCGGGCGCAGCAGCCGCGCGGCCGAGGCGAACAGCAGCGGCCCCTCGACGCGGTAGACGGCGAACGACCGTCCGTCGGGCTCTCGTCGTACACAAGCGGAACGCACCACCGCACGCAGCGCCAAGCCAGCGGCCAGCACCAGCCCGGCGGTAACTGCGGCGACCAGGCCAAAGGCCAGCGTGACCACGGCGGTTACCGCGACGACCGCGGCCTGCCCCCGATCCGCACGAGCCAGCGCCCGCAACGACCGGACGTCCACCATCCGCGTCGCGGTGGCGATCAGCACCCCGGCCAACGCGCACACCGGCACCGTCGCCACCAGCGGCGCGGCCGTGAAGGCGAGCACCCCCAGGGCCACGGCATGCACGAGCGCGGCCAGCCGAGAACACGCCCCCTGGCGCACGTTGCTGGCGGTACGAACCACGGTTCCGGTCGCCGCCAGCCCGCCGAACAGCGGCGCGGCCAGGTTTGCCACCCCCTGCCCGAACAACTCCCGGTCGCCGTCATGTGGTTCCCCATCGCTCATCGCGTCCGCCGCCGCTGCCGTGATCAGCGCCTCCAGCGCCACCACGGCGGCGACGGTCACCGCCGACGGCAGCAGCACCGGCATCGAGCGGAAGTCCAGGAAGCCCAGCGACGGATGCGGAAGGCTGGAGGGCACATGCCCGATGCGCGGCAAGGAAAGCCCCAGCACCCGTACCAGCACGGTGCCTCCGACCACCGCCACCAGGGCGGACGGCACGTTCGGCAGCAGTCGGCCACCGACCAGCCGGGCCACCACCACTGCCGAACAGAGCGCGATGGCCACCCAGTTGGGGTGCGCCATGGATCTGACCGCGGCCTCGATGACCGTGCCGCGCGGACGCACGGCGATACCCAGCCCGGGAGGGATCTGCTGAAGGATGATCACCGCCGCGCTGCCGATGGTGAATCCCTTGACGATCGGCGCGGGCAGATAGCGTAGACATCCGCTCACCCGGGACAGCGCCAGTGCGATGACCAGCAGCCCGGCCATCAGCCCCACGGTCAGCGCACCGCGGGCACCGAAGCGGTGTACGACGGGTGCGATCACCACCGTCAACACCCCTGTGGGGCCGGAGACCTGGAGGTTGGAACCGCCCAACAGGGCGGCCAACCCACCGGCCACCACCGCACTGGCCAGCCCGGCCTGGGGGCCGAGGCCCGAGGCGGCACCCAGACCGAGGGCGAGCGGAAGCGCGGTGATCGCCACCATGAGCCCGGCCAGCACGTCCTTGCGCGGGCAGCGCCCCATGTCAACGAGGTCGAGACGACTGGGCAGTACACCCCGTAACCGAGCCCATGCGCTCCCTGGACCGCCATAGGTGATCACTGGAACCCATTCCCTCCTTACTGGCTTTACGTTGCGTCAAGAAGGCATTGAGGAAAGGGGGAGAAGGGAATTCGTGCGACGGTGTCGGGGGCAACCGCCGGTCCACAAAGCCGTGTTCGAAGTTGAACGGCTTGATGCCATCGACAATGGCACGGACTACATGGCTGCTGCAATAAAGTCCGGATTACTCGGATTTTCCGGTGATTCGGCAGGGCTGGTCAGCGACATGGGATCAGGTGTCCAGCCCGGCGGCCGATGGCCGAGCGGCGGTTGCCGGTGTACTCGGCCAACGGCCCTGCGGAACCTATCCGTTGGTCAGCCGGTCGAAGGCGACCGGTAGGTGTTCCGGGCCGCGGAGCGTGGCGTTCTCGCGGTAGGGGGGTGGGTCGGCGACCAGTCGTGGGGCTTCCAGGCGCCGGGCCAGGGCGGTGAGGGCCAGCTGGGCTTCCGCGCGGGCCAGGGTGGCGCCCACGCAGTAGTGGATACCGCCGCCGAAACCCAGGTGGGTGTTGTCCCGGCGGTCGGGGACGAAGCGGTCGGGATCGGGGAAGCGGCGGTGGTCGCGGTTGCCCGCGGCGAGCATGATGCGGATCCTCGACCCCTTGGGGATGGTGGTGCCCGCGATGTCGATGTCGGCGAGTGCGCTGCGGCCCGACATCTGCACCGGAGGGTCGTACCGCAGTACCTCCTCCACCAGCGGGGTGGCCAGGCCGGGGTCGGTGCGCAGCCGGGCGAGGACGTCCGGGGCGCGCAGCAGGGCGAGTGTGCCGTTCGCGATCAGGTTGACGGTGGTCTCATGACCGGCGATGAGCAGCAGTACGAGGGTGACGCGCAGGTCCACCGGGCCCATCGGGCCCTCGTCGTCCCCACTGGACATCAGGGCGGACAGCAGGTCGTCGCCCGGCTCGGCCCGGCGCCGCTGGATGAGGGCCTCCAGGTACTCCAGCAGTTGGTCGCGGGCCTGCTGGGCGTCGCGGATCTGCTCCTCCGTCGGCGAGTCGACGGGATCCAGGGCGAGGGTGAGCCGACGGGAGAGGGAGCCGAAGACCGGCTCGTCCTCGCGTGGCACGCCGAGCAGTTCGCAGATCACGGTGACCGGCAGCGGGTAGGCCAGGTCGGCGACCACGTCGAGCTGCCCCGGCCCCGAGCTGGTGTGGGCGTCGAGGAGTTGGTCGACCAGTTCGGCTATGTGGTCGCGCATGCCGGTGATCCGCGGGACGAACTCCTGGGTGACCAGACGGCGTAGCCGGTCGTGCCGCGGCGGGTCCTGGACCAGCAGGCTGCGTTGGGGTGGTTTGGGGGCCTGCGGGTTGAGCCGGTCGGCACTGATCCGCGGATCGTGGAGCAGCTGCGCGATCTCGTGGTAACCGCTGACCAGCCAGGTCCCGTTGTCCATCCGGACCACCGGCCGCTCGCGCATCAGCGCGTAGTACGGGTAGGGGTCGGGCCGGTTCTCGTACCGCATGACCTGGGCGAACAGGTCGGTCGGCGAAAGCCGCGCGGTCGTGGTCATCAGCGTGCTCCCTTACGTGTGTGCGGTCGGAACGAGTTGGCCGGTGGTGCGGCCTTCGGCGTGCGCCCGGTGGGGGAACCCGGCGTCCACTGGGGTGGGTTGGGCCGGGCCGTCGGGGGCGTTGAGTACGGGCGGGAACGGTGCCCCGGCCTCGATGAGGGCGGCGTAACCGTCCAGCACGCGGGGGGAGTTGACGGCGACGGCGGCCACCAATCGTCCGGCGTGGCCGTAGGCGGCCACGAAACGGCGCCGGTCGAGTGAGCCCTGGGTGACCACGACCTGGTCGGCGATGGCGGGCAGGCCCACGGACTTGCAGTTGACCCCGAACTGGTTTGACCAGAAGGCTGGCAGCGGCTGGTGGAGCCGGTGGTCCAGGGGGTCATGGGTCATGTTGTGCGCGGCGGTGCGCGCCTGGGAGACGGCGTTGTCCCAGTGGTCCAGCCGCAGCAGTTGCCCGGGGTAGCGCGGATGCGGCCAGCGGGCGACGTCGCCCGCGGCGAAGACGTCCGGCACGACGGTGCCGTCAGCGGCCCGTACCCGGCAGGTGGCGTCGCAGGTCACGCCGCGGTCGTCGGTGGCCAGCCCGGAGTGGGCCAGCCACTCGGTGTTGGCGACGGCGCCCGTGGCGACGACGGCCACCTCCGCGTCCACCGTGCTGCCGTCGGACAGCACCGCGCGGCGCAACCGGCGGCGGGAGTCGCCCTCCAGCACCTGGACCGTGGTGTTCAGCCGTAGGTCCACCCCGGCGTCCCGGTACCAGCCGGCGGCGGCGTGGCCGACCACCCCGCCCAGCGCGCTCGCCAGGGGGGCCGCGCCGCGCTGGGTCACGGTCACCGCCAGCCCCAGGTCCCGGCAGGACGAGGCGACCTCGCCGCCGGTGAAGCCCGCGCCGACGACCAGCACCCGGTGGGGACCGGCGAGCAGTTCCGTCCGCAGCCGGTCGGCGTCGTCCCGCCCGCGCAGTAGGTGCACGCCGTGCAGGCCGCCCCCGGACGACTCGGGCCACGGGCGGGCGCGGGTCCCGGTGGCGATCAGCAGCCGGTCGTACGGCACCCGGCGCCCGTCGGCCAGCGTCACCTCGCGGCCGGGCACGTCCAGCCCGGTCGCGGCGGTGCCCAGCAGCCAGCGCGCGTCGATGTCGCGGAGCCGGGGCAGCACGGTGTGGTCGCCGGGCAGCCAGCCGGTCAGCACCGCCTTCGACAGCGGCGGCCGGTCGTAGGGCTCATGGGGTTCGTCGCCGATCAGGGTCAGCTCGCCGGTGAATCCCTCGTCCCGCAGCGCCTCCGCGGCGCGCAGCCCGGCCAGCGAGGCGCCGACGATCACGATCCGCCCGGCGCTCACCGGTCACGCTCCTCGGCCAGCGGCGACGGCTCGGTGGCCGCGCCCAGCGTGATCGCCTGTACCGGGCACGCGGCAGCGGCCCGCTCGACATCGCGTCGTGTGTCCTCGCCGGGGGCGTAGTCGTACTCCAGTGACTCCTCACCGTGGAACCGGAAGACCGTCGGGGCGGCGTAGACGCACTGTCCGTAGCTCTGGCAACGGTTCAGGTCCACCACAAGCCGCAGCGTGTCCGGTGGGGGCTGCGTGGTCATCGTTCTCCCTTTCCGCAGGGCGGCGTCTGCCCGCTGAACAGGGCCTGCGGCCCGGGCACGGCCGGGCTCGGCATCGCGGGCGCAACTCAGATAGTGACCGCTATTCGAACTGTACACGCTATTCGAGCTTTGACGTAGTGGTCACTATCTGAATAGCCTCCATGACATGGATGCACAGCCTGAGGAACCGGTGCGGCGGCGGCTGACCAGGGCCGAGACCAAGGCCCGAACCCGCGCCCTGCTGCTGGACGCGGCGGCGCGCACCTTCGCCCGCAAGGGCTTCACCGGTGCCTCGGTGGAGGAGATCGCCGAGGCGGCGGGCTTCTCCACGGGCGCGCTGTACTCGAACTTCAGCAGCAAGGAGGCGCTCTTCCTCGAACTGCTGTCGGACCGCAGGAGGGACCGCCTGGCGGCGGCCGCCCAGGCGCTGGACTCCCATGGGGCGGGCACCGCGGAGGCGGTCACCGAACTGGGGCGGCTGCTGGTCAACGTCGCCGACAAGGACATCGAATTCGCCGCGCTGCAGGCCGAGTTCTGGCTGTACGCCATCCGCAACCCCCAGGTGATGGGCGCGCTGGCGGACTCGGCACGCGAATCGCACCAGGCTCTGGAAGGCCTGGTCGCCGCGGCAATGGCCCGGCGCGGCGCGCCCGAAGGGGTCTCCGCGCAGGCCGTGGCGACGGTGGTGGCGGCTCTGTTCATCGGTCTGGTCCGCCAGCGACGCGTCGACCCCGACTGCGTTTCGGAGGAACTCTTCGGCCAGGCCCTCAACTGGCTGTTCACCGGCATCAACGCGGAGGACGCGGCATCCGACGGCGACTGAGCGCCGGTGGAACCCTTGTGGGCCGCCCGGCCGCGGCGAGTGCCTGACGAGCCGCGAACAGCGTGCGCGGCAACCCCTGTGACAGGTAAGGATGTTGGCGGCGGGACTGGCCGAACCGCGCCGCTCGGCAGCGGATCGGGCCAGCCCACCTGACGCAACCGCCCGCAGAAGGAGCCCCGACCGGTGACCGCCATTCCCAACTGTCTGATGATCCCGTGCCCCAGGCCCACTGCCACGCGTCGACTGGTGGTCTTCCCGCATGCGGGCGGGGGAGCGAACTTCTACCGTGCGTGGGGCGAGCGGTTCGGGCCGGACGTCGAGGTGTGGATCGTCCAGTACCCGGGGCGGGAGTCGCGGATGGCCGAGCCGTTCGTCAGTGACCTGGACGAGTTGGTGGGGGAGATATCCGCCGGTCTGCGGGCCACCGGCAACGAGCCGGGGAACACCGCCCTGTTCGGGCACAGCATGGGGGCGACCATCGCGTACGAGACCGCTCTGGCGCTGGCGGGCGGTCTCCCTCTCGACGCGCTGTTCGTCTCCGCGCGACGGGCACCCGGGAGCGGCCCGGTGTCCGAGGCGCGGGCGCGCCCCCGTACGGACGAGGAGATCCTGGCGGTGCTGCGGCAGCACGGTGGCACGCCGATGGAGATCTTCGATCAGCCGCTGGCACGGGAGCTGTTCCTGCCGGTGCTGCGCAACGACTACCTGCTGCTCGACTCCTACCGCCCGGAAGCGGGGCGGCCACTGCTGGACATACCGATCACCGCGCTAAGCGGACGCCAAGATTCCTCGGTCGAGGCGGAATCGGTCATGGGGTGGGGGCGGTTCACCACGGCCGAGTTCCACAGCCATGCCCTGGACGGCGGTCACTTCTACCTGGTGCCGCAGGTGGACCGCGTTGTGGAACTGGTTCGGGCACATCTGCGCGATTACCCCCTTGTCGGGAAGTCATCGATGCGCTGGAATGCGTGAGCTTGTCGGGACGGGTGTTCCAGCAGCATGCACGCGTCCGACAGCGGAACGCGTGGCCCTGGCATGCCCCCTGACGTCTTACCAGACGAAAGGATGTCGATGTTCGGCTGGCGGAAACCGCAGCTGGCAGGCGTCACACTGGCCGCCGCGTCCATGGTCCTGACCTTCGGGACCACCGCGAACGGCGCTGAGTTGACTTCTGCACCGAACGCGCAGGCGCTCTCGGACAACAGAGCGCCAACACCTGTGATCGTTGTCCTGAAGGACCAGCTATCCAACGCCCCGGCCGACGCCGGGCACTTGAAGGACCGGGCGCGTGAGGCCGCCGCCGCGCAGGCACCGCTGCTGGCGAAGGTCAGGGCGAACGGCGGCAGCCGTATCAAGAGCTTCGTCGTCGGCAACGCCTTCTCCGCGACGGTCAGTCCGGCGCTGCGCGACGCACTGGCGGCCGACCCCGCCGTCGCCTCGGTCGTCCCGGACGAGACGGTGAGGGTGACTCCGCCGAGCGCCACCGCCCCGGGCACCCAGGGCGGCGGCGCCAAGGGACCCCAGGCCGTCACGCCCAACGCCCGGGGCAACGGCAACGGGAAGAACCCGTACGCCATCTGCCCCAGCGACCCGTCCAAGCCGCTGCTGGAGCCCGAGGCGCTCTACTCGACGCACGTCGAGGGCACCCCCGGCTCGCCCGGCGCCCATCAGATCGCCACCGGCAAGGGGGTCAAGGTCGCCTACATCGCGGACGGCCTGGACCCCAACGACCCGGACTTCATACGCCCTGACGGCACGCACGCGGTCGTCGACCACCAGGACTTCTCGGGCGACGGCTGGGACGCGCCGAGCGGCGCCGCGGAGGCGTTCGGCGACGCCTCGGCGATGATCGCGCAGGGGAGGGAGAGCTACGACCTGTCGAAGTTCGTCAACCCCACCCACCCGCTGCCCGCCGGGTGCAACATCCGCATCGAGGGCTTCGCGCCCGACGCCTCGCTGGTGGCCCTCAAGGCCGGTGGCACCACGTTCCCCAACTCGGCGATCCTGCAGTCCATCGACTACGCCGTGTCGGTCGCCCATGTCGACGTGCTCAACGAGTCGTTCGGCAGCAACGTCACCCCGGACAGCGGTGCGCACGACACCATCTCGCTGTTCAACGACGAGGCGGTGGCCGCCGGTGTGACGGTGACGGTGTCCAGCGGTGACGCCGGTATCAACAGCACCATCGGCACCCCGTCCACCGACCCGCACGTGATCTCCACGGGCGCCTCGACGGACAACCAGACCTATCTGCAAACCGGTTACGCCGCCGCCCAGTTCTCCAACGGCACCTGGGCCAACGACCGCATCTCGGCGCTGTCGTCGGGCGGTTTCACCCAGGCCGGACGCACCGTCGACCTGGTCGCGCCCGGTGAGGCGGACTGGGCACTGTGCTCGCCCAAGATCAGCGAGTACACCGAGTGCACGAACTTCAACGGGACGGGCAGCGCGATCCAGCCGTTCGGCGGGACCAGTCAGTCCGCGCCGCTGACCGCCGGCGCGGCGGCCCTGGTGATCCAGGCCTACCGGGACAGCCACCACGGCCAGTCGCCAACTCCCGCGCTGGTCAAGCAGTTCCTCACCGGTACCGCCCAGGACCTCGGCCTGCCCGCGCAGGAGCAGGGCGCCGGTCTGCTGAACGTGCGCGGTGCGGTGGAGGCCGCCCGCGGCTACCACAGCCCCGCGGGCGCCAAGCAGAGCGGCACCGTTGCCGTGACCACCGGCCAGCAGGACATCTCCGGCACGCCGGGCTCCGGCCACACCGCTGACGTCACCGTGGTCAACACCGGCCACACCACCCAGACGGTCACCGGTGCCACCCGTACCTTCGCGCCGCTGGCGAACTCCCGGCAGACCGTGCCGCTGAACTCCTCCACCGACCCCAAGTTCGCGTACGCGACCAACGGTGCCACCTGGGTGCACCACGAGGTGAAGTTCACCGTGCCGCCGGGGGCCGACCGGCTCGCCGCGTCGATCGCCTGGCAGGGCAAGGCGCAGAAGTCGGGCGCCAACACCGTGACCCCGGTGGTCCGGCTCACCCTGCTGGATCCGTCCGGCCGGCTGGAGACCAACACCCGTCCGCAGGGCGGCCCGGTCTCGGCCAACTTCGGCATCGCCGACGTACCGCACCCGGTCGCGGGCAAGTGGACCGCGATTCTGTACACCCCCGCCGGTAGCGACGGGTTCACCGGTCCGGTGCTGCTGGACACCGCCACCCAGCGTGCGGTGCAGGCCGGTTCGGTCAGCCCGCAGGTGACCAGGCTGGCGCCGGGGCAGAGCACCACCCTGCACGTCCACCTCACCACTTCGAAGACCAGCGGTGACAGCGCCGAGTCGATCACCGTGGCCAGCTCCAACGGCCACACCACCAGCGTTCCGGTGATCCTGCGCAGCCTGGTCCGGCTCTCCGGCAAGGGCGGTGACTTCACCGGCACGGTCACCGGCGGCAACGCCCGTGACGCCTCGCCCGCGCAGTCCTTCACCTACGCCTTCGACGTCCCGTCCGGCCACCGCGACATCCGCGCCGGTGTGACGCTCAGCGACCCGAACGTACTCGTGCAGGGCGCGCTGATCACCCCCAACGGCACGCCGGTGGACATCGAGAGCAACGCGCTGCTGAACACCTCCGGTGCGTTGACCGGCACCACGCGGGGCGTGTCGGCCACCGCCGTCAACCCGGCGGCCGGTCGCTGGCGGTTCGTCCTGAACGTCCTCAACCCGGTCAGCGGCGCTGAGCTGAACGAGCCGTTCCACGGCACCGTCGGCCTGGACCAGGACCAGGCGACCGCCACCGGTCTGCCGAACAGCACCAGCGCCAAGTTGGTGGCGGACAAGCCCACCACCGTGCGTGTGACCTACACCAACAACACCGCGGCCACCCAACTCGTGCAGGCCGACGGCCGGCTCACCAAGATGGTGGACGTCCCGCTGGTGCCGCAGGGCACCTCGGCCACCGTCGCGCTGCCGCTGCACCCGACCTCGACCACCCCGGGTTTCCTGGTGCCCCCGGGCACCGACAGGTTGACCTCGGTCGCGGCCTCCTCGACGCCAGCGCAGCTGGAGTTGAGCGCCACCGCCGGTTCGCCGGACTCGTTCGGTGACCTCAAGCAGGCGCAGGACGGTTCCACCGTCTCGGTCGTCAAGGGCCAGGGCAGCGCCGCGCAGCCGGTGGTTCCGGGCTTCTGGAGCAGCTACGTGCAGCAGATCGGCCCGTTCCCGGCGGCCGGTGCTCCGGCCGGTACGTCGACCATCACCGCCAGTGCCCACACCCAGGCGTTCGACCCGGCGCTGACCTCCAGCACCAACGACCCGTTCGCGGTCGCGGTGAACGCCTCGGCCCCGACCCTCAGCCCGGTCACCGTCAAGCCGGGTGCCACCGGCTCGCTCCAGGTCACCATCACTCCGCGCGGCCCCAAGGGCAGCACCGTGCACGGCGTGCTGTACCTGGTGACCGCCCCGGGCGGTGTGGCCACCGCCAACAACCAGATCGGCACCACCGGTTCGGTCCTGGCGGCGATCCCGTACACCTACACCGTCAGCTGACGCGGATCAGCCAAATCCCGGCCGGGGCCGCTCCATTGCCGGAGCGGCCTCGGCTGCTTTCGTCAGCGCCTCGCGGCGGCGCGCTCCACGGCCGCCGCCGAAGCGGCGTGCCATCCCGGCGGATCACTGGATCTGGCGGCGCACCAACTCGTGGAACAACCCGCCGGTGTCGGCCAGCAACCGCGCGGGTGGGCCCTGCTGGACGATCCGGCCGTCCGACATCACGATCACCCGGTCCGCGTCCAGCACGGTGGACAGCCGGTGCGCGATCACGATACGTGTGGCGTTCAGCTCGCGGGTGCTCTCGATGACCACCCGCTGTGTCTCGTTGTCCAGCGCGCTGGTCGCCTCGTCGAGGAACAGCACACGCGGGTGGCGGATCAACGCCTGGGCGATCATCAGGCGTTGCCGCTGACCACCGGAGACGCTGCCGCCGCCGTCGGAGAGCATGGTGTGCAGGCCCATCGGCATCCGCCTGATGTCCTCGGCCACCCCCGCCATCTCGGCGGCCTGCCAGACCTCTTCGAGGGAGTACGACTCGGCGCCGCGCACGCAGTCCAGGATCGTTCCGGTGAACGGCTGGGCGTTCTGCAGCACCACCCCGCACTGGCGGCGCACCGCCGCCTGGTCGAGCGCCGCCAGGTCCTGGCCGTCGTACAGCACGCTGCCGGTCAGCGGCCGGTCGAAGCCGATCAGCAGGCGCAGCAGAGTCGACTTGCCGCAGCCGCTCGCCCCCACGACGGCCACGAACTCGCCCGGCGCCACCCGGAACGAGACGTCGTCCAGCACCAGCGGTCCGTCCTCGGTGTACCGGAACGACAGACTCCTGGCCTCGATGGCACCGGACAGCGTGCCGGGCGCGGTGCTGCCTCCGCGTACCTCGGGCCGCTCGTCCAGTACCGGCTTGATCTGCTCGTACAACGGCAGTACGGATGCCGCCGAGATCAGCGCGCCCGTCAGCTGGGTGACCGAGGTCAGCAGCATCGTCACGGCGGTGTTGAAGGTGAGGAAGCCGCTCGCCGACAGCGAGCCGCGGGCCGGACCGGCGAGCAGAGCGAACATGATGAGCGTGCACAGCGGCAGGTAGACCGCGTTGCACACGGTGATCAGGTTCTTGATCCGGCCCACCCGCCGCTGGAGTTCCCGGCTGCGGGCGAACTCGCCGGCCCAGGCCGCGTAGGCGAAGCCCTCGGCGGCGGCGACGCGTAGTTTGGGCAGTCCGCGCAGCGTCTGGAACGCCTGGTTGTTGAGCTTGTTGTTGAGCACCGTCAACCGCCGCTGCCAGCGCACCTGCCACAGCCCGAGGGCCAGGAACACCGCGCCGATGACCACCAGCATCGCCAGCGCCGTCAACGCCAGCGGAAGGCTGTACCACAGCAGCAGCACGAGGTTCACCGCACCGACCGTGCCGGCCTGCACGGCCACCGAGCTGATGCCGGACAGCACCCTGCGTATCGCGCTGACCCCCAGCGCCGCGGTGGCCAGTTCGCCGGTGGAGCGACCGGCGAAGAACCTGGTGGGCAGCCGCAACAGCCGGTCCCACACGGCCGGTTGCAAGCTGGCCTCGATCCGGCCCTCCAGTCGCAGGAGCGCGATGTTCTCCAGCAGGGAGAAGGCGGCCGACACGATGGTGGTGGCCACGATGGCCAGCGATGTCTGGACGATCAGGCTGGTCTCGGCATTGGGCACGTAGGAGCCCAGCACCTGTCCGGTGGCGATCGGCACCATCGCCCCGAGGACGACCGCGACCAGCCCGCCAAGCGCCAGGTTGCGCAGGTCGGGCAGGGTCCCGCGCAGCCCGAAGCGCAGCAACCGCCAGGCGGGCAGGGGCCGTTCCGGCAGCGGCCGGTAGAACATCACCGCCTCGGACGCGAGCCGCCCGGCGTTCGCCGCGCCGATCCTGGTCCGGGTGCCGGCGACCGGATCCACCGCCTCGTACCGGCCGCGCCGCCACAGCAGTGCGACCGGAGCGTCGGTGGCGGCCCAACGGCCCACCAGCGGACCGGAGTTCTCCCGCCACCAGCGTCCGGCGAGCCGGACCGTACGGGTACGGAACCGGGAGTTCAGCGCGATCCGCTCGACGGGATCCAGCCGGTCGTTCACCGCGCCGCCCGGTGTGGGCGCGGTGACCGCGATCCCCGCCGCGGCGGCGACCGCGCGGCAGACGGCGAGCGCGGCGTCGTCGGACGCCGCGGCCGGGCCGGTCGCGGCGCGGCGCGGCTTGTCGATGGACGCCAGCAGTGCCTGGTCGGCCTGGGCACGCACCGCCTCACCGGCCTTGATCCCGGCCGTCGCCCGGTCCTCGTGGGTTCTCTCCAGCCCTTCGATCCAGCGGTCGAGGGCGAACAGCAGCCGGGCCTGCTGGTTGACCAGGCGCTGCCACATCGCGCCGTCGATCAGCAGGTCCTGGGCCGCCTGCGCGCTGTACTCGGCGCCGTACCGCAGGCTGCCGGGGTCCACGGACATCCACAGGATGCCGTCGTCATCAGGCGCCAACCGGCCGTGCTCGTCCGGCGTTTCGAACAGCATCCGCAGCCCGCGGCCGATGCCGAGCGCGAACGCGTCCTCCAGCGGGCTCAGCGGTGTGTCGGGGCTCTGGTAGTACGTGTTGTCGTACAGCTCCCTGAGCTGGATGCGGCGCAGTACGCAGCCGGTCAACGGCCGCCCGAGAAGGGTGTGCCGCGGGCCCTCGACCGGGCCGAGCAGCAGGGTTCCGGCCTCCAACCGACCCAGGAAGTGCCAGCGGCCCTGGCCAGTCGCGTCCACCGCGAACAGGTCCATCGCGCCGTCCACGAGCAGCCACAGCACATGCGGGCCGTCGAGCGGCAGATTGCGTACGCCCGTTGTGCCGACCGGTTCGCCCAGCCCTCCGAGGGCGCCCACGACCACATCGCCGCTCGCTGCGACAGACGTCATCTCAATGCTCCCTGACCAGTTGGGCGTACGGCCCTCCGGCGGCGAGCAGTTGCTCGTGCCGTCCGCGTTCCACCACCGCCCCGTGCTCCAGCACCACGATCTCGTCGCTGTCCCGCACCGTGCTCAGCCGGTGCGCGATCACCACACAGGCGCAGCCGCGCCGCCGCAGGTTGTCGATGATCACCTGCTCGGTCTCCGCGTCCAGCGCGCTGGTCACCTCGTCCAGCACCAGCACACTGGGCTGCCGCACCAACGCCCGTGCGATCTCCAGTCGTTGCCGCTGCCCGCCGGAGAAGTTACGGCCGTCCTGGTCCACCCGGCTGTGGACGCCGCCCGGCCGCCTGGCCACCACGTCGTACACGGCGGCGTCCTTGAGGGCGGCGACCACCGCCTCGTCGGGGATCGACGGGTCCCACAGCGCCACGTTGTCGCGTACGGTGCCCTCGAAGAGGAAGACGTCCTGGTCGACGAAGGAGACCGAGGCGGACAGCGCACCGCGCGGGATGTCCGCCAGCCGCCGCCCGTCGACGAGGATCTCGCCCTCCCACGGCTGGTACAGCCCGGAGATCAGCCGGGAGACGGTGGACTTGCCGCTGCCCGAACCGCCGACCAGGGCGACCTGCTGGCCCGGTCCCACCGTCAGCGAGAAGCCGGTGAGCAGCGGCTTGTCGAGCGGGCTGTAGCCGAAGGTGATGTTCTCCAGCGCCACATGGCCGCTCAACCTGCGGACGCTGTCCTCCGGTTCGCGCCGTGCGTACCGCGGGTCCGCCGGGAAGCGCTCCACGTCGCCGAGCCGGGCCACGTCGGCCGCGAAGTCCTGCACCCGGCCCGCCACCCCGTTCAACCGGGTGACCGGCGCGGTGAAGCTGGTGACCAGCGCCTGGAAGGCCACCAGCAGACCGATGGAGATGTGGCCCTGCACCGCGCGCGTCCCGCCGATCAGCAGGATCAGCGCGCTGTTGAACGCCGCTAGGGCGGGCGCCACCACGGCCAGCGCCGCGCTCGGCACGCCGAGCCGCTGCTGGCCGTCCAGCGTGCTGGCGTGCTGCCCGGCCCAGCGGCGGAAGTACGCGTTCTCACCGCCGGTGGCCTTCATCGTCTCGATCAGCCGCAGCCCGCTGTACGAGGTGTTGATCAGCCGGGCGCTGTCCGCGCGGGACTTCTGCACACCGTTCGCCCGGATCCGTACCACCAGCCGTAGCGCCACCACGTTGAGCAGCGCGATCAGCACCCCGATGACGGTCAGTTGCGGGTCGTACGTCCACAGCAGGACCGCGTAGAGGACCACGACCACCGCGTCCACCCCGGCCGCCGCCAGGTCCCTGGCCAGGGTCTCGGCGACCGCGTCGTTGGACTGCAGGCGCTGGACGAGGTCGGCGGGGTCGCGCTGGGCGAAGAAGGTGACCGGCAGGGTGAGCAGATGCCGCAGGAAGCGGGCGCTGCTCAGGGTGGAGGAGATGATCCGCCCGCGCAGCAGGTTGGCCTGCTGCAACGCTGTGAGCACGGCGGTCAGCACGACGGTGGCGGCCAACGAGGCGAACAGCACCGGCAGCAGCGAACTCTGGTCGCCGAGCAGGAACATGTCGATGTACGTACGGCTCAGTGCCGGTACCGCGGCGCCCACCAGCACCAGCAGGAAGCTGGCGAGCACCGCCGCCAGCATCGTGCCCGACGTGCCGCGCAGCCGGGCCGGCAGCGCGTCGGTGATGCCCGGCCTGCGACCGCCGCGACGGAAGCCCTCGCCGGGCTCGAAGGTCAGCACCACACCGGTGAAGCTGGTGTCGAAGTCCTCCAGCGACACGAAACGGCGGCCCCGGCCCGGGTCGTTGATGCGCACTCCGTACCGGCCGAGGCGCCGTGCCATGCCGTCGTAGACGACGAAGTGGTTGAACTCCCAGAACAGGATGGCCGGTGCCCGCACTTCGGCCAGGGCGGCCGGTTCCATCTGCATGCCCTTGGCCGTCAGCCCGTAACCGCGGGCCGCCTTGAGCACGTTGCTGGCCTTGGAGCCGTCCCGGGAGACACCGCAGGCGATGCGCAGTTCCTCCAGCGGTACGTGGCGTCCGTAGTGGGCGAGGACCATGGCGAGGGACGCGGCGCCGCACTCCACCGCTTCCATCTGGAGCACGGTGGGGGTGCGCACCGCTTTGCGCCGCTTGCCGCGCGGCGGGGGCTTGAGCTCGGCGCGCTGCGGGCGGTGCCGGCCGCTCATGGCAGCAGCCAGTCGATCGGGCGCTGGGCGGGCAGCCGGACGGCGGCGCTCACCAGCGTCATGGAGTCGATCGGGTACGGCGGGCCGCTCGCGGACGACCACGCGTATCCGGACTTCGTGGCGTCCGACCGGTCCAACTGGACCAGCACGGCCACCGGTTGACCCTGTGCGGAGAACTGCTCGGCCAACTGGCTGTCGCCGAGGAAGCCGGTGATCTGCTGCCGGGACTGCGGCACCCGGCCGACCGCCTGGACGTGCCCGCGCAGCACACCGAACCGCTGCGTCGGGACGGACTGGACGGTCAGGTCCACGGGGGAGCCCACCGGGACCGTGGCCGCGCCGCTGGCGGACGCGTAGACCACCGCCACCAGGGGGTCGTTGGCGCTGTTGACGCGCTCCATCGTCGCCAGGTCCGCACCGGTGCTGACCACGGCGCCGATCCTGGCGTCCAGGGTGGTCACCCGGCCCGCGGCCACCGTGCGTACGGTCTGCGCCCGTTGGCCGGTGCGGACGCTCAACAGCCGTGCGCCGCTGGGCAGTGTGTCGCCTTCGTTCGCGAACACGGCGGTGACCTGACCGGCGACCGGGCTCTGCAGTACGTAACTGCCTTCCGCGTGGGTCAGAATGCCCGGCGCGTTCAGTTTGGCGGAAACCGAGCCGGTGACCGCCCAGAAACATGCGGCGGCCATCACGACCACTGTCACGGTGAGCACGAGCCAGCCCTGCGGCCGGGCGAAGCGCACCGGTACGTCCAGTTCCTCGGGGGATTGCAGCTTCGCAAGCGCCTTTTGTCGGAACTGCACGTACTATTCCTTCAACTGCTTTCAGAATCGGCCTGCCGAAGGCCACGGGGATTCGGTTGGCCGACGGCATGAACGGACCCCGGAACGCTGGTTCCGGGGTCCGGCGCCGTCAGATGCCGGCGAGACCGGTGACGCCCGGGGCGACGCCGGTGACCGACGCGACGGTCGGCGCGGCGATCGGCGCCACGGTGTCGACGGTGCCGACCACGGAGCCGACCACGCCCGAGACGTTCAGGCCGAGGACGCCGAGGCCGCCGGACACGTTGTCCAGGTCGGCGTCGTCGATCTCACGGGTCTCGACCTGGGGCGTGAAGTCGTTACGCATGACGTGCGTTTCCCTTCGTAGCTCTGGTGTTTCCTAGCCGGCTTTTCTGAACGGGGACGGTAAGCCGGGGACCGGTTTTCACAACGCCCGTATGTCGATGAATGCAATCACGTCGGCGGGGCGCCGGGCCACCGGAGTTTCGGGTCTTTCCGTGAACGTTTCGGCACGTCAGCGGGGTGATGTGCGGCATCGGGCACCGAACGGTGACGACTTCTTCACAAGATCGTTTGTCCAGTTCTCCCGCATTGGCGAGGTAGTTGCATTCGGCTGTGCCCGGATTTGACGGAATCTGTCGCTCCGGTTCGGTGCTCGGGATGTGAGCCTTGTGTGTGCGTGGCGTGGGGTGCCGGGCACGCTGCGGAGTGAGCCGTGTCTCACCGCGGCCGACCGCCCTTGTCTATGCAACGAGTTGCATAGCAGGATGCCGCGCATGGCACTTGAGCACGCCATCCTCGTCTCCCTGCTGGAGCAGCCGGGGTCCGGCTATGAGCTGGCCCGGCGGTTCGACCGTTCCATCGGGTACTTCTGGACCGCCACCCACCAGCAGATCTACCGCGTGCTGCGGTGCATGGAGCGGGACGGATGGGTCGAGGTCCGCGACGTACCGCAGGACGGGCGGCCGGACAAGAAGGTGTACTCCGTGGCCCCGCCCGGCCGCACCGCGCTGTCCGACTGGCTGGCCGAGCCGGTGGAACCGGAAAGCGTCCGGCACAGCCTCGCGGTGAAGATCCGCGGCGCCGCCTTCGGCGACCCCGCAGGGCTGATCGCCGAGACCGAACGCCACCGCGAGGTGCACGCCGAGCGGCTGGCCCGCTATCTCGCCGGAGAGCAAAGGGACTTCCCGGAGTCCGCCGAACTGGACGCCGGACAGCGGCTCCAGCACGTGGTGCTGCGCGGCGGCATCGCCTACGAGCGGATGACCCTCGACTGGCTGGACGACGTGCTCGCCACCCTGCGCCGCCTCGGCGGCGCCCCCGAACCGCACTGAGGACCGCCCCCGGCACAGAAAGGCGCCCCGCACATGGCCGACGCCCTGCTGTTCAACCCGCACACCTACGACCCCGCCCACTTCGACCCCGAGACGCGCAGACTGCTGCGCGCCACCGTCGACTGGTTCGAGGAGCGCGGCAAGCGCAGGCTCATCGAGGACTACCGCAGCCGCGCCTGGCTGGAGGACTTCCTGCGGTTCTCCGCCAAGGAAGGGCTGTTCGCCGCCTTCCTCACCCCGGCCGCCGAGGCGGCGGGCCACCAGGACAAGCGCTGGGACACCGCGCGCATCGCCGCCCTCAACGAGATCTTCGGCTTCTACGGCCTCGACTACTGGTACGCGTGGCAGGTCACCATCCTGGGCCTCGGCCCGGTCTGGCAGAGCGACAACGCCGCCGCCCGCGCCCGCGCCGCCGAACTCCTCGACCAGGGCGAGGTGTTCGCGTTCGGCCTCTCCGAGAAGGCGCACGGCGCGGACATCTACTCCACCGACATGGTGCTCACTCCTGACGCCGACGGCGGCTTCCACGCCACGGGATCCAAGTACTACATCGGCAACGGCAACGCCGCCGGGCTGGTCTCCGTGTTCGGCCGCCGCAGCGACATCGAGGGCCCGGACGGCTACGTCTTCTTCGCCGCGGACCCGCGCAACCCGGCGTACCACCTGGTCAAGAACGTGGTGGACTCCTCCAAGTACGTCAGCGAGTTCCGGCTGGAGCGCTACCCGGTACGCCCCGAGGACGTGCTGCACACCGGCAGTGCCGCCTTCGACGCGGCGCTGAACACCGTAAACGTCGGCAAGTTCAACCTGTGCACCGCCTCCATAGGCATCTGCGAGCACGCGATGTACGAGGCCGTCACCCACGCCCACAACCGGATCCTCTACGGCCGCCGGGTCACCGAGTTCCCGCACGTCCGCCGGGAGTTGACCGACGCGTACGTCCGGCTCGTCGGCATGAAGCTGTTCAGCGACCGCGCCGTCGACTACTTCCGCACCGCGGGACCCGACGACCGCAGGTACCTGCTGTTCAACCCCATGACCAAGATGAAGGTCACCACCGAGGGCGAGAAGGTCATCGACCTCATGTGGGACGTGATCGCCGCCAAGGGCTTCGAGAAGGACACCTACTTCGCCCAGGCCGCCACCGAGATCCGCGGCCTGCCGAAGCTGGAGGGCACGGTCCACGTCAACCTCGCCCTGATCCTGAAGTTCATGGGCAACTACCTGCTCGCACCCGCCGGGTACGCCCCCGTGCCCAGCCGTCTGGACGCGGCCGACGACGCCTTCCTGTTCCGCCAGGGACCGGCCCGCGGCCTCGGCGCCATCCGCTTCCACGACTGGCGCGCCGCCTACGACGCGTACGCGGACCTGCCCAACGTGGCGCGCCTGCGTGAACAGGCCGACGCCCTGTGCGAGTTCGTCACCACCGCCGCGCCCGACGAGGCACAGCGCAAGGACCTCGACCTGCTGCTCGCCGTCGGCCAGCTGTTCGCCCTGGTGGTGCACGGCCAGTTGATCCTGGAGCAGGCCCGGCTGACCGACCTGGACCGGGACGTGCTGGACGAGTTGTTCGGCGTGCTGGTGCGCGACTTCTCCGGGTACGCGGTCGAGCTGCACGGCAAGGAGTCCGCCACCGAGGCCCAGCAGCGGTGGGCGCTGGGCGCGGTCCGCCGCCCGGTCACCGACCAGGAGCGCACCGCCCGCGTCTGGTCGCGGGTCGAGGCGCTGTCCGGCACGTACGAGATGCGGCCGTAGCGCGCCGCCTCGGGGTCCGGTGCCCTCCGGTGAACCGGGCGGCACCGGATCCCGTACCACTGTTCGCAAGGTCGCACCTCTGACGCAGCACGCCCCGTACCGGCCGGACACCGCGGAGGACCACCGATGAGCGAGCAGCACAGCCTTCCGATCTCGACCCACCCTGATGGCGGCGCCGAACTCCATGTCGTCCTGCACCTGCGCTGGGAGGACGTCGCCGCCCTCGGCCGCGAAGCGGCCCGGCTGGCCGCCCAGCTCCAGCGGCCGGTCAGCCTGGACGAGGCGGCCAGCCAGCGGCTGAGCGCCCGGCGCACCGCCACCACGACGGCGACGAAGGACCGCACCGACACCACCACGGCGTCCTCCCGGATGTCCCTGGCGTCCAGCGCGTCCACGGAACCCGCAGGCCAGTGGTCCTCCGGTTCCGCCACCTCGGCGGTGGGTACGACCGCCAGCACCACCCGTGGGCCGTTCGACCCGCCCGCCAAGATCGCCTCGCTGCCCGGTGCGACCGTCGACCCGGGTCGCGCCACCGGTTGAGCCCGCGGGTGGACACCGTCGGTTGTCGCGGGCGATGCGAACTGACACCATGATGCCCGGCCGCCACCGGGCAACCGGTGGTGGTGACAGGCAGTGATCCCGATGCGTAACGCTAGGTAACGACATGCGCTTGTTGGCCCCCGTAAGGCCACGCGCCCTGGCGAGCTGTGCCTGGAGCCGCTACTCGCGGTGTTGGCGTTACCACAAGTCGTTCTCCGGTGGTCGCGGTCGCGAACTCCCCCCACGCAGAAGATCGATTGGTTTCGCCATGTTTCTCGCTCGCTCGGATCGGCAGGTGCGGCAGTGATCGCGGTGATGACGCGGCCCAGCCCCGCCGACCAGTCCGCACAGCGCGTTCCAGAGCCCCGGAAGTCCACCCTGCCGTCCCTCACCGGCATGCGGTGGATGGCCGCGCTGCTCGTCTTCGGCCTGCACGTACACAATTTCGGATACTTCGGCGGCGAGGGCCAGGGCTTCGTGTCCTGGGGATTCGACGCGGGCGACACGGGGGTCTCCTTCTTCTTCGTGCTCTCCGGCTTCGTACTGATGTGGTCGTCCCGTCCCCGGGACAAGGCCGTCGGCTTCTGGCGGCGGCGTTTCGCCCGCATCTACCCGGTGCACCTGGTGACCGTGCTGATCGCGCTGCTGATGGCGTACACCATGGCGCCGAAGATGCGGCCGACCGGCGAGGAGGCCGCCGCCAACCTGCTGCTGGTGCACTCCTGGACGTACGCGTGGTGGCAGACCCTCGACCCGGTCAGCTGGTCGCTGGCCTGCGAGGCCTTCTTCTACCTGCTGTTCCCCGCGCTGGCGTGGCTGCTGCGGCGGTTGCCGGTGCGCGCCCTGACGGTGCTCGCGGTCGCCAGCGTGATCACGGTGATGGCGCTGCCCTGGGCGAACACCCAATTCCAACTCGGCTGGCACATCTACTCGTTCCCGCTCGCCCGGGTGCCGGAGTTCATCCTGGGCGCGGCCAGCGCCCGGCTGGTGCTGCTCGGCCGGTGGCGCGGACCCGGGCTTGAGGCGTCGCTGGCTGTCACGCTGATCGGGTACTTCCTGGCGCCCCGGCTCGGCGGTGCCACCGAGCACATGGCCGGGACCATCATCGGCTTCGCGCTGCTGATGCCCGCCGCGGCGCGCGCCGACATGAACGGCGAGCCCTCGATGTGGCGGCACCGCGTCCTGGTGCGGCTGGGTGAGCTCTCGTTCGCCTTCTACATGATCCATCTGCTGGTGCTGTACGCCGGCGCACGACTGTTCGCCGCGTCACCGCACCTCCCGGCGGTGGAGGCGGTGGCCGCCGCGGGCGTCGCGTTCACGGTGTCGCTGGCGCTCGCGTGGGTACTGTACGAGGGCGTGGAGCGCCCATGTCGGCGGTTGCTGCTCAAGCCGCTGACCCCGGCGCCCGCCGCCCCTGCTGGAGCCGCGGAGGTCTGATGGGTAGAGCGGGAGTGCGGGTCGGCGCCGTCACTGCGGCGATCGTCGCCCTGGCGTTGCCGTTGGCCAGCAGCGGCGCGGCGGAGCCCGCCGCAGCCGGTGACTTCGCCGTCGCCTCCGTCCACTGCCCGGCCGTGCCGCCTCCGCCGCGGGTTCCGGCCGGGGGCAGCACGGTGGTGGTCGGTGCCTCGATCGCGGCCGGATACCGCAGCTCACAGGGCGAGCGGACCGCCTGGCCGCATCTGCTCGCCGCGCGCCTGCGGCACGACCGCGTTCCGGTGGCGATCGTCAACGACAGTGTCAGCGCCGCCCGCCTGCTCACCGACACCCCCGGTCACCCCTGCACCAGTGCCCTGCACCGCGAGGGACCGGCACTGGCCGTCCCCGGCGTGCGCACCCTGGTGCTGGCCGACCTGATCAACGACATCCAGCAGACCCCGCACGTCTACGACCCGCGGGCGATCGAGGCCGGCCTCCGCCAGTTCGTGGCCAGGGCGCACGCCCACCATGTGCGCGTCGTGGCGGGCACGATCGCGCCGTACGGAGGCTTTCCCGCCTACCAGCCGGCGGGGGAGCGGACCCGGCGACAGGTGAACGCGTTCATCACGCACAGCCGTCTGTTCGACGCCGTGCTCGACTTCGACGCCGTGGTGAGGGACCCGCACCAGCCCGTCCGGATGCGCCCCGCGTACGACTCGGGCGACCATCTGCACCCCAGCGACGCGGGCCAACGCGCGATGGCCCGCGCCGTCCCGCTGCGCGTGCTCTGGCCGCCTGCGGGGAGGTAACTCCCGGAAACCGCCTGGGCTTCGGGCCCGGACCGAAGGTCACGCGCGGGCCGGGGTGAAGGTGATACGGCGGTCGACGGGGGAGTAGCCGCTGACCGTGACGGTGGGTCCGTGGGTGGGCAGCGACGGGTCGGGGAACCCGGCGTCGACCGGTTCCAGGCCCTCGACGCGGCGGTCCACAGTGCGGAACGGCGGCGGAAACGGCGCCGCCGACTCGATCAACCGCTCATAGAACTCAAGCCACTTGGTCTGGTCGAAGGTCACCGCGGCGATCACCCGGCCCTGGTACCCGTACACCCCGGTGAACCGCCGCTCGGCCAGCGAGCCTTGGGCGACCAGGACCTGCTCACCCATGCTCGGCACGCCGACGGACTTGATGTTGACGCCGAACTGGGCGGACCAGAACGCCGGTACCCACAGGTGCGGACGGCGCTCCGCGCTGGAGCTGACCATGTTGTGCGCGGCGGTCCGCGCCTGCGCCACCGCGTTGCCCCAGTGCTCCAGGGACAGGAACTGGTAGCCGAACAGCGGGTGCGGGGAGCGGGCCACGTCGCCCGCCACGAAGACGTCGTCGGTGACGATGCCCCGTACGTCGAAGGCCCGGCAGCCCGCGTCACAGGCGATGCCCCGCGGCCCGGCGGCCAGCCCGGAACCGGTCAGCCACTCGGTGTTGCGGGTCGCCCCGAGGCAGATCACCGCCAGGTCGGTGTCGACCGTGCTCCCGTCGGACAGATGGGCGTACCGCAGCCGACCGGCGGGGTCGCCCTCCAGGCCGGTGACCATGACCCCGCAGCGCAGGTCCACGCCGTGCGCCCGCTGGAGCGCCGCGGCCACCTCGCCCACCACCTTGCCCAGCGCGCCCACCAGCGGCGCCGCCCCGCGCTCCACGACGGTGACCGGTAGCTCGCGGGCCCGGCAGGCGGAGGCGATCTCGGAGCCGGTGAAGCCCGCGCCGATCACCAGCACCCGGCGCGGTCCCGTCGCCAGCCGCCGGTGCAGCGCCGCCGCGTCATCGCGGGTGCGCAGCACGCAGACCCCGTCGAGCTCGGCCTCCTGCGGATGGAACCAGGGCCGGGCACGCACCCCGGTGGCGATCAGCAGCCTGTCGTACTCCACCTCGTCGCCGTCCGCCAGTCGCACCCGCTTGGCGGACATGTCCAGACCGGTGGCCGCGACGCCCAGCCGCCACTGGGCGTCCAGCGCCTCGTACCGGGGCAGCGCGGTGTGCTCGGCGGTGGTACGGCCGAGCAGGACCTGCTTGGACAGCGGAGGGCGGTCGTACGGTTCGTACGGCTCGTCGCCGATCAGCGTGAGCGAACCGGTGAAGCCCTCCTCCCGAAGCGTCTCCGCGGCGCGCAGACCGGCCAGCGAGGCGCCCACGATGACGATCCGGCCCTCACGTCGGAGCGCCGCCAGATACCCGTCAACCGCCATGCCGGGCACCTTCCTCCTCGACCCGCTCGTCCACCGCGATGGCCTGGACCGGGCAGGCCCTGGCGGCGCGCAGTACGTGCTCCCGCTGCGCCTCGTCCGCGTGCGGGTCGTACAGCAGCGCCTCGTCGCCGTACAGGGTGAACACATCCGGCGCGAGGAAGGCGCACTGCGCGTATCCCTGGCATCGGTTGAGGTCGACCACAAGCCTCATGGGATCTCCGCTCCCGCTTCGCCGGTTACACCGGGTCCCCTCGGTCCAGCTTGGAAGGTCCACCGCCGCCGCGCCCGTGCGAGTGGGCCGAACGGAGTCCGGCAGCGGCCGGGCCTGCCCTTTCGGCATTGGGCTAGGGTGATGTGGTGCCAGTTCTTGGGAGTCGGGAGACGGAAATGGCGCAGCAGGCGCGGGCGATCCGGACCAGACGGACGATTCTTCAGGCCGCGGCGGAGGTTTTCGACGAGTTTGGCTACGAAGGCGCCAGCACGACCGAGATCATCGCCCGCGGCGGGTTCACCAGGGGCGCGCTGTATTTCCACTTCCCTTCCAAGGAAGCGCTCGCCGACGCGGTCATGGCCGTCCAGTCCGAGGCGCTCGTGCCACCGGTGCGGAAAATCAGGCTGCAGGCCGTCATCGACCTCACCCTGCTTTTCGCCGAACGGCTGCGTACCGATGTGGTGCTACGGGCGGCGGTTCGGCTCGGCGTCGACCAGGCGTCCAACAAGAACCCGAACCGGGCGCCCTACCAGGAGCCGATCAACCTCATCGAGGAACTCCTGAAGGAAGCCGGGGACCGCGGCGAACTGCTGCCCGGCGCGGATCCGCAGGAGGTCGCCAGAACACTGGTCGGCGCGTTCACCGGAATCCAGATCATGTCCCAGGTGTACGAGCGGCGGCAGGCGCTGCCGAGCCGGATATCGGTGCTGTGGAAGTATCTGCTGCCTTCTTTGGCGGTCCCGGAACTGATGGCCTACCTCAGCACCGACCCGGAACGCGGCAAGGGTGACGCCCCGGACACGGCACCACCGGAGGGCATGGTCGGCAGCGCCTACGGCAGCCTGCCGACGCGCGCGTAGTCGGCGTTCAACCGCGACCCCGACCATGCCGTCGGCCCAAGGGCCGCTGGATCAAAGGCCCTTGACCGCTCCGCCGTCGATCACGTAGTCGGCGCCCGTGATGCTGCGGGCGCGGTCACTGGACAGGAAGACGATGACGTCGGCGACTTCCTCCGGGGTGATGAAGCGGCCCGTGGTCATCTTCAGCCTGTTCGGCGTCATCTCCACGTACTCATGGTGGCCGTACCCCCGTACGGCCGCCATCGTCGCGCCGAAGCCGTTCGGGTCCTCCCATACCGAGGTGAGGGTCGGACCGGGGGTGACGGTGTTGACGCGGACGCCCTTCGGTCCGAACTCCTCGGCGACGCCCTTGCTCACCGCGGCCAACGCGGCTTTCGCGGCGCTGTAGTTGATGGGCCCGGCGGAGGGGACGTGCGCGGCGATGGACGAGACGTTGATGACCGACCAGGGGCCGCCGAACTCGGCCAGGCCCGCGAGTGCGGCCCGGGTCACGCGTACCGCGCTGAAGAAGTTCACGTCGAAGGTCCGTCGCCAGATGTCGTCGTCCGCGGAGAGGAATCCCTCCCGCGCGTAGGCGTCGCCGCCGCCGAGGTTGTTCACCAGTACGTCGATGGCGCCGAGTTCGTCCCTGGCCCGCTCGATGAGCAGTTCGGCTCCCTCGGGTGTACTGAGGTCCACCGCCATCGCAATGACCTCGCCCCGCGCGTACTCGGCCGCGGCGTCCTTGAGGTCGGCGGTGATCGTCCGTGCGGCGCCGACCACCCGGGCGCCCTCGGCCACCAGGGCGCGCACCACGGCCAGGCCGATTCCTCGGCTGGCGCCGGTGACAACGGCGGTCTTTCCTAACAGCTGACAGTCCATCCCCACTCCTTCGGCACGGTCAGAACGCAGGTCGATCATGCCCTAATCGCCCCTGCCGGATGTGTTCGGGAGCCTGATCGGCCGTATTCGTCCGGCCGTTGAATGGAAAACCGGACGGCCGGTCGTCAAAAGATGAATGATGGCTTCCTGGTACCCATGTCCACCTATGCCGCAGCGCAGTTGGCGGCGGCACTGAGTCAACTCACCTATGCCTACGACCTGTTGGCCGCCATTGCGGTCCACTGGCCGGAACCGCGGCGCCGTCGAATCCCGCTGACGGTCCCGTGTGAGGTGGCGGTCTTCGGCGTACGGCGGTGCACTGCCGCCGAGTTGGAGGCGCATGTCGCCGTGCGGCTCGGCGAATACCGGGAATCCGTCGAATTCGACGCTCCCACGGCGCCCGTCGCGTGTGTGAGGTGTGCGGCGGGGGCGATCGGGCAAGGGCCGGTCCGGTCGCGCGGGAACCCGGAGGAAATGGTTTTCCTTTGCGATTGCCGCTCATCATGGGTGGGCACCGCCTCACCCCGTTAGCGGGGCCGCGAAATTCGAACATCCCTCTTCTGTGGGCGACATGGGCGTGCCATCATGCGAGTGGTTCTGACGTGTACACGGCAGCAAGGTGTCGTTGTCCACGCGCAACCCCTCCCCCCACGGAAGGCCATCGCATGTCCCGGAAACGCCTGGCGGGCATAGCCGCCGGAGCGGTGGTCGCGGTCGCCGCGGCCACGCTCCCGCAGGCATCGTTAGCCGTCGCCCGCAGCAACCCCCCGCAGACCACGAACGAAGCGACCCAGGACACGGTCGTCGTCTACCGCGTCCCCACCCACCGTCCACAGGACCCCCAGACGCTGATGCGCGCCGGGTACGACCTGATGGAACGCCGCCAGGGCAACGACCTGTTCGTGCTGGGCGACCGTACGACCGGCGGACAGCTCAGACACCTCGGCTTCGCCCCCACGGTCGTCAAGACGGCGAAGCGCCCGGCCGCCCGCCAGCTGCCCGGCGACTCCAGCGGCACCTATGACGGCGGCTACCACACCGTGGACGCCAACTACGCGCACATGGACCAGGTCGCCTCGCAGCACCCGGACCTGGCCGCGGTGGTGACATACGGCCAGTCCTGGCTCAAGCAGAACGGCATGGGCGGCCATGACCTCAAGGCGATCTGCGTCACCAAGAAGCAGCAGGGCGACTGCCAGCTCAACCCCAACTCAACCAAGCCGCGGTTCTTCCTGATGAGCCAGATCCACGCCCGCGAGATCACCACCGGAGAGGTCTCCTGGCGCTGGATCGACGAGCTGACCAACGACTACGGCAAGGACCCGGACATCACCAAGCTGATGGACACCACCGAGATGTGGGTGGTCCCGATCGCCAACCCGGACGGCGTCGACATGGTCGCCCAGGGCGGCGACAACCCCGTCCTGCAGCGTAAGAACGCCGATGACTCCAACGGCTCGTCGTGCGGTCAGGGCGGCGGCCAGATCGGTGTCGACCTCAACCGCAACGCGGGCACCCACTGGGGCGGCGCGGGCACCTCGGACCAGCCGTGCGACGAGGTCTACCTCGGCCCGGCCGCCGACTCCGAGGTGGAGAACACCGCCCTGGAAGGGCTGTTCCGCCAGCTCTACCCGGCGGTTCGCACCGGCACCGGTGACTCCGACCCGGCGCCCGCCGACGCCCGGGGCATGATGATCACCCTGCACAGCGACGCCAGCATGGTGCTGTTCCCCTGGGAGTTCGACAGCACCGTACACACCGGCAACGACGCCGCGCTGCGCGCGCTCGCGGGCCAGATGGGGTCGATCACCGGCTACCAGTCAGGGCAGGCCGGTGAGATCCTCTACAACGCCTCCGGCGGCACCGACGACTGGACGTACGACAAGCTCGGTCTGGCCAGCTTCACCATCGAGATCGGCGACGTCGACAACCGCGGCTGCGACGGGTTCACCCCGCCGTACTCCTGCCAGGACAGCTACTTCTGGCCCAAGATGAAGCCCGCCCTGGTGTACGCCGCGCAGCACGCTGCGGCGCCGTACCAGACCACGGCGAGCACGGCACCGCGCAAGCGGTAGCGCCTCCCGCGCGGGGTTGGGGGATCCCTCCGGGGCTTCGCCCCGGGCCCCCACCGCGCGGGTTGCCGCTCCTTGTGGTTTCTCGCCGGGAACCCGTCGCGCGGGTTGTGGATCCTCCTGCCTGCGCGCCGGGCCCCCCACCGCGCGGGTTCGCGGATCCTCCTGGCTTCTCGCCGGGGCCCCGTCGCGCTGCGGGGCCGTTAGACGTTGGTCGGGTTGCCCTGGCCGCAGAGCCTGCGTTCGTCGTGGAGTGCGAACGGGGTGGTGCGCAGGTCCACCAGTTCGATGCCGAAAATCCGTAGCCGCAGCGTGAGTTGGGTGCTCAGGTCGTAACCGGCGTACAGCGCCCAGGCTGGCCTGGCGTCGCCGGACCCGGACGCCCGGCCCTTGAGGTAGACGGACAGGTCGCCGCCCACACCCGCCGCGCCGTACAGGAACACGCTGGCCTGCGCCCCGATCCGGGCCGTCGCGGTGGCGGCACCGGCGATCCGCGGCTGCCCGCCATCGGTGCGCTGGTCCACCTCGTGCAGCGGCTGCCAGCCCTGCGTACGGTCGTAGCGCGCTCCCACGGTGAACGACCCGGTGGTGCGCCGTTCGGCGTCGAGGACGATGCGGCCGTCGGCCGTGAACCGGTACGAGAACGTCACCTCGGCGCTGACCACGACCGGCACCGGTCCCACCCAGAAGGTGTACTGGCCGGTCACCGCGGCGAGCGGCACCGAGACGGTGCCGGTGTCCACGTGCCCCGGCGCCGTGCCGTGCAGGCTCCAGCCGTACCCGTACGTGCCACCGAGTCCGACCGCGGCCCGCTCGGGCCGTATGTCCCGGGCGCCGCGCCGCTCGTACTGGAAGATCAGCTCGGGGCTGAAGTCGACCTCTCCGGCCAGCCGTGCCGGGGAGCGGTCGGTCGCCGCGACGTCCTTGGGCAGCGGTACGTTCACCGCCAGCCGCAGCGTGGGCCGTTGCGGGGCGGCCGGGGCGGACGGTGAGGGTGTCGGGGTGGCCGGGGCCTGTACCGGACCGCCCTTCGTGGTGACACCCGCCGACAGCGGCCTGACCCGCAGCTGGCGGGGGGCAAGCAGCGTTCGCCTGTCCACCCGCTGGTCGCCGAGGAGTTCCGAGATGCTCGCGGGGGCGGTGGCCACCTCCGTCCGGCCCTTGGCCGACCTGACGACCTTCGCCACCTTGAACAGCGCGCCGGACGGCGCCTTCCGGTTGGGCGCGGACGCGATCACATCGCCGGTGCGCACCGAAGCGGTCTTCGGCGTGTCGAGCACCGCCCGATGCCCCTGCGCGTCGTACGAGGCCAGCCGGATCGGGGCGGAAACTCCCTCGGCGGAAGGCGAGTTGCCGGGCGTCTCTGCGACCCCCGCGCCGGTGTCGGCGCTGTCCACCGGCGCGTCCAGGGGGGCGTCCGGCGTGGCGGGCGCCGAGGGGCCGGCGTCAGCCGCCACGGCGCTGTGGCCCGAGTCGTCCAACGACGGCAGCAGCGCGTGGGCGCCGAGTGAGGCGGGTACCAGCACGCCGAGCGCTGCGGCGGGCACCGCTACGCGGCGCCAGGAAACGGCCATGAACAGGTCCCTCCGGAGGGGCGACGGACTCCCATAGCATGACGGTTTGTGATCTTGGGGAGCCATGGAGAAGGACAGCGAGTTGAGCCAGGACGGCGTGGAGGTTTCCACAACGGTGCAGGAGGCCGTCGCGGCGCTTCATGCCGATCTCGACCAGTTGGTCGAGCTGGTGACGGAACGCCTCAGGGCGCGGCTGCCCTCGTACGCGGCGATACCCCCCGGGCTGCTGAGGCTCCGGGTGCGGCGGGCACTGGTCGGCGGCATATCGGCGGTGCGCCGGCTGGCCCAACTCCCCGGTAGCGAACTGGACTTCTGTCAGCGCAGCGCCTGGCCCTCGGACCACGCACCCAAGGTGGAGGACGTCATCTCGGCCTACCGGATCGGTGTGGACACCGTGTGGTCCCGCTTCCAGGCGGAGATGGCGAAGCGGCAGGCGCCCGCCGAGGAACTGCTGGCGATCGGGGAGAGCGTGTGGGCCTGGGCCGGTGCGGTCACCGTGCACCTGGTTCGCCGCGCCAACGCCGACGGCCAGCCGGCCGCGGACCGGCGGCGCGAGGCATATGTGCGCACCCTGCTGCTTGACCCGGCCGCCGCCTCGGCCGACGGCGACGGACTCGACCAGGCGGCCATCCGGCTGCCGTTCCGGGCCCGTGCGGTCTCCGGCGGCACCGTACCGGTCGAGGTGGTCGAACTGCTGCGGCCCTGGCTCGCGGTGGACTCGGCGGGCGGGCCGCTGGTCACGGCGGTGGACGGGGACGTCGCGGGGCTGCTGGTGGCCCGGCCCCGCGGGCTGCGCCGCCACCTGGTCGTCGGACTGGGCGCGGCGGTGCCGCCGTACCGGCTCGCTGCGGAGTTCACCCAGGCCACACAGGCGCTCACAACCGCCGTGTGCTTCGGGCTGGTCGGCGCTTTCACCCGCGAGGAACTGGGGCTACGGGCGGCGGTGGTCAGCGCGCCCGCGCTGGGCCAGCAGTTGGTGGAGCAACGGCTGGCTCCGCTGCACGAGCGCGGAGAGGAGGGCGTTCAGCTTGAGGAGGCGGTCGCGGCGTATCTGCGGTACGGGATGCGGATCGAGGCGGCGGCGCGGACCCTGTTCGTGCACCCGAACACCCTGCGCAACCGGCTGCGCCGGTTCGAGGAGGCGACGGGCACCAGTCTGCGCGAACCGGCCGACCTGGCCGAGATCTGGTGGGCGTTGGCCCACCGCCGCATCCACGGTTAGCGCTGGACGACCGACCGGCTGAGCTGCATCGTCTCCCCGCAGGCGCGGAACTTGGCCCTCCGGTGGCGTGCGTCCGTGATCGGCACATCCGTCCGCACCGCGTCGTGCGGTGCCCGTACCACCGCCTCGCTCTCGCTGACGCACAGGTCGCTGGCGCCCTTCGCGCCCCGGGGCGTGTAGCGCAGGTCGAACGTCACGCCCGCGCCCTTGGACAGGGTGACGGCCGCGGGGCGTCCGCGGCCGACACCGTTGACCGCGTTCGCCTTGCCGTTGTGCACGGCCACCACCGGAAACCCACCGAACAGACAACGGCCCTTGCTCCGGTTGACCGCCGACAGCTGGGCGTCGGAGAGCTGGAGCAGGGTGAAGCTCCACTTCAGGGCGTGCGTACGGCAGTTGGGCAGGGACTCGTGCGCCACCGCCGGGGTGGCCGGGAGGCTGGACAGGCTGACGCGGGGCCCGGCCGGGGGCCGCCCCGGCGGGCTGCCGTGCGCGGCCGTGGGGCCGCAGGCAGCCACCCCCAGACCGGCGGTCAACGCCGCCACGGCCCCGATCAGGCGATGCTTCGCTCGCATGGATTACCCCCAGCTATCCGGCTCTGCGCGTTGCGGATGGTAGTCCGGCCATCCGCCCTTGGAGGATCATCCCAGACCACCCTCCGGCCGACGAGGTGCCCGGTCCCCTAGGCCGTGCGTTGCGAGGCGGCGGCCTCGGGACGCAGGTCGGCCATGGTGAGCCGGCGCGCGGGCGGCTGCGGCAGCACGTGCCGGGAGACGGTCCGCGGACCGGGACCGACGTGCAGGAGTTCACCGGAGCGCAGGTTCCGCCAGCCCGGGTCGTCGTCCAGCCGTTCGCTGGCGATCACCACGGCCGGGGCGTCGGCCAGGTCGTGGGACCGTACCCGCAGCCGGCCGCCGCTGCCGGCGTGTTCCATACGACGGCCGGTGCCGCGCTCCAGAACGTACAGATCGTGGGTGTCGGGATAGCGCAGGGCCCACAAGTCGTCGGCGGTGATCAGCACCAGGTTGAGCGCGAACACCGGCAGGTTCTCGGCGATCCAGCGGGCCGCGTGCGCGATGCCCGCGCCCACGTCGCCGCCGCGCGCCGCGGTCTCCCGGGTGATCAGCGCGAAGAAGCGCTCCGAGTCGGTGTCACCGCGTACCAGATCGAGGTCGTCGCCGAGGTGCCGGTCCAACGCGTCGAGTCCCTCGATGACGCCGTTGTGCGCGAGCAGCCGCCCCTGCTGGAGGAACGGATGGGTGTTGCTTTGCAGCAGCGCGCCGGTGGACGCGTAGCGCACATGCGCGACGAAGGTGGCCGACTCCACCCGCCTGGCCTCCTCGGCGAAGGCGCGGTCCCGGAAGGCGGCGATCGGCGCCTTGTGCACCTGGGGCGTTCCCGACGCGTCGTAGAACCCCAGACCGGTGCCGTCCGGGTCCCGGTGGCTCTGCGCGCTGAGGCTGTCCGGGGCCTGGAGCAACCAGAAGACCGCGCCCACCCGTTGCGGCGCGCTGCTCATGCCGAAGAGTCGGCACATGTCGCTTTTCCTCCTTCTCTCTGCCGCCGGGGGCCTGGGGTACGAGGATGACAGCACTCACAGCCGACGGCGGTAACGTCTTGTGTTCCGGGCGAGTTGGGCCGCAACCGAAACACGTGGTCCGGATGTCCTGGGTGTTGTCGGGTTGTGCAGGGTGACGAGGGGCAGGGTGTTGAAGCGCACAGTTGGGAGATCGAAGGTCGGGGGAGCGAAGGGAGCCGCGGCGTACCGCAGGCGTGCCGCTGCCGCCGCGGTGGGACTGTCGGCGCTGGCGCTGGGGGTGAGCGCCTGCTCGACTCCGGCCCACGGCCAGGGAGCCGGGAGCGCTGCCGCCGCCGTGGACCCGGCGAAGATCACAGTGACCATGGACAAGGACTCCTCCGGGGACGTGGTGCCGGACAAGCCGGTGAAGATCGGCGTGCAGGACGGCAAGCTCGCCTCGGTCACCGTGGCCGACTCCAAGGGCGACGCGATACCCGGCACCCTTGACGCGGCCACCGGCACCTGGACCCCCAGCTCGCCGTTCGGCGTCGGCTTGAACTACACGCTGCGGGCCAGCGCCACCACTCCCGGCCACAACGGCAGGCCCGCCACGCAGCAGGTCAACTTCACGGTGGAGACGCCGGGCAAGGCGCTGGAGCTGGACTCGATCACCCCGGCCAAGGGCGCCGTGGTCGGGGTCGCCATGCCGATCTCGATCGTCTTCTCCCACCCGGTGGCCGACTCCGCCAAGGCCTCGGTGGAGAAGCAGCTGAAGGTCACCACCAGCCCGGCGGTGACCGGCTCCTGGCACTGGTTCGGGGACGAGCGGGTGGACTGGCGCCCGCAGCAGTTCTGGAAGTCCGGTACGCATGTGACCGTCGACGCCAACCTCAACGGCGTCAACGACGGCAACGGCCGCTACGGGACGCACAACTACGAGCACAGCTTCACCATCGGCAGCGATGTCGAGGCCGTCTCCGACACCGCCAGCCACAAGCTGAACGTCTACCAGGACGGCAAGCTGGTCCGCTCGCTGGCCGCGGACAGCGGCAAGGCCGGCTTCTCCACCTGGGGCGGCACCATGGCGGTGATCGACAAGCAGCCGGTGGTGGAGATGACCTCGTGCAGCGTCGGCATCCAGTGCGACAAGAACGGGCCGAACTACTACGACCTGAAGCTGCCCTGGGACGTGCACCTGACGGACTCCGGCACCTACGTCCACTACTCCACCGGCGACACCGATCCCGGCCTGGACAACAACTCCCACGGCTGCATCCACCTGTCGCTCGACGACGCGAAGTGGTTCTACAACTTCGTGAAGCAGGGTGACCCGGTGACCGTCAAGGGCGAGCCGAAGAACGCCGCGCCGGACAACGGCTACGCCGACTACAACCTCGACTGGTCGCAGTGGGTCGCGGGGAGCGCGCTGCACTCCTGACGGTCAGCCGTCCTCCTCTTCGAGGACCCGGATGACGCTGTTCGGGCAGAGTTGTTCGGCCAGCCGGGCCTTGTCGCGCAGTTCGGGCGGCGGCTGGTCGTCGAGCACGACGACCATGCCGTCCTCGTCGGACTGGTCGAACAACTCCGGGGCGTGCAGGGCGCATTGACCGGCGCCCTGGCAGCGGCCGCGGTCGATCCGTATGCGCATGGCGATCACTCCTGCCAGGTGACGGGCAGCTGGTGGACGCCGTAGATGAACATGTCGTCGCGCAGCGGCACCTGGTCCGCGGGCACCGCCAACCGAAGCGTGGGGAAACGCCGGAGGAGCGCCGGATAGCCGATGCGCATCTCCATGCGCGCCAGTTGCTGGCCCAGGCACTGGTGGACGCCATGGCCGAAGGCGATGTGGTGCGCGGCGCTACGGGTGACGTCCAGGTCGTCGGGTTCGGGGAACCGCTCGGGGTCCCGGTTGGCCGCGGCGACCGAGGCGACCACCGTCTCGCCCTCGCGCACCTTGACCCCGGCGAACTCGACGTCCTCCCGGGCCACCCGGACGACGCCGAACTGCACGATGGTCAGGTACCGCAGCAGCTCCTCGACCGCGTTGTCCACCACGTCGGGGCGCTCGCGCAGGGCGCGGGCCTGCTCTGGGTGGCACAACAGGGCGAAGGTGCCCAGTGCCAGCATGTTGGCGGTCGTCTCGTGTCCCGCGATGAGCAGCAGTTGGCCGAGCCCGGTCAGCTCCTGGTCGGTCAACCCCGCGGACGGGTCCTCGCCGCGGATCAGCTGCGACAGCAGCGCGTCATCCGGAAGCTGGCGCTTGATCGCCACGAGGGACCGCATGTAGTCCCACAGCGCGTCCCGTGCCGCGTACACCGACTCCTTCGGCTCGTCCAGCCGGAACAGGGTGGCCGTCCACCGCTGGAAGTCGGCCCGCTCGGCGTACGGCACGCCGAGCAGTTCGCAGATCACCAGTGACGGGATCGGCCGGGCGAAGGTCTCCACCAGGTCGACCGGCGGGCCGGCGCGCTCCATCGCGTCCAGGTGGTCGGCGACGATCCGCTCGATGCGCGGCGCCAGCTCGCGCATCCGCCGCACCGTGAACCAGCGCGTCACCAAGCGGCGGTAGCGGGTGTGCTCTGGCGGGTCCATGCCGATCAGCGAGCCCGGCACCCGTGGATCGCCGTCGCGGATCGGGAACGCCCGTACCGGCGAGGAGGCCCGGCGGCGGTCGGAACTGAACCGTAGGTCCTCCAGCAGGGCACGGACGTCCTCGTACCGGGTCAGCAGCCAGCCGACCTTCCCGTCCGGGAAGGCGAGTCTGCTGATCGGCCGACTGCGCCGCAGCTCGCCGTACTCCTCGGGCGGATCGAACGGGCAGCCTCGGTGCGTGGGCAGCGGGACCGGGGACGGCGTGGGCGATATGACAGACACGGGCGGCGCTCCTTTCCACCGGCGAGTCGGCCGCACGACCGTCCCTCGAGCGGCCGACCCACGAGCAAGCCCTCTCACCTACCAGGGTAGTCCGTTGCCAGGGGCAACATATCGTTCACTTGTTCACTTTCCGCTGGATCCGCGGCCGCCGGGGCACCGGCGCGGAGCTGCCAACGGTGGCGGTGACCCGGCGCGGAAGCGCCCTCACCTCGTGAGGCTCAGGGTGACCAGGAAGGTGACGGCGCGCCGGATCGTCAGAAGGAAAACGAACGGCTTGAATCGCCCGGTCGGCATGACTTCCCCTGTGTGGTACGGCTTTTCCTGTGCGTGGCGCCCGGCAGCATAGCCCCGGGCGCCCCACCCGACGTTTTACGCGCAGCGGCACCGCACCCGCACAACCTCCTATGGCGTAACGGCATTCAGCCCGGCCCGACCCCGTCCAGATAGCGCTGCGTGCCGCGCCGCCTCAAGTGGCGCTCCGCGCCGCCGAGTCCGCCGACGTAGCTGAGCAGCGCGATCGCGGCCACCAGTATCGAGTCGTACGGCGCCGCGATCACCCCGGCGCCGTGGAAGCTGCCCAGCTTCGACATCGCCGTCATCGCCGCCAGATAGCCGACCAGCCACAGGCCGTGCAGCAGATCCCGCCAGTCGAAGCCGTCCCGCCGGTGCTCCCAGGCGTGCCATGAGTACCCGACGGCGGTGGCCACGGCCAGCGCCAGCAGCACGTAGTGCAGCCGGTCCCAGCCCGACCAGTAGAAGATCAGCGCCGTCACGGTGAAACTGACCGGGGCGAGCAACGCCACCCCCGGTACCAGCCGGGCCATCTGCCGCCCGGAGCGGCGGATCGCCTGCGCGGAGACCAGGCTCATCGAGTAGCCGAGCAGCGTGAGGATGCTGGTGACCGCGATGATGTGCGGCCAGTCCCGCAGGAACACCAGGAAGCACGCGCTCAGCACGAAGTTCACGGCCAGGGCGTTGCGGGGAATGCCGGATCTGGTGTGCACCGCGCCGATGCGCTGCGGCAGCAGCCCGTAGTGCGGCAGCCCCATCGCGTACGCGGCGCGGCTGCCCTCCGCCGTGTAGACCAGTGCGGAACCGGCCGGGGATCCCACGGCGTCCACCGAGAGCAGCATAGACAGCCAGAACAGGTTGAGCGCCTTGGCCAGATACAGGTACGTGGACTGCTGGTTGACGCCCGAGGACCAGCCGTGCGCCAGGTTGGCGTGCGGTATCGCCCCGAGGAAGGCCAGTTGCAGTACCACGTACAGCGCCAGCGACCCCAGCAGCGCGGTCGCCACCGCGCGCGGGATGTCACGGCGCTGCCCGGTCGCCTCGCCGGCGAAGTCCAACGGCGCCTGGAAACCGGTGAACGCGAAGACCGCCCCCGCCGTGGTGATCGCGGTCAGCGCCACCGGATAGCCGTTCGGGGCAAGGCCGCCGTGCCCGGTGAGGTTGTGCCGGTCGAAGTGCGCGGCGAGCAGCGCCAGCGCGGTCACGGTGGGCACCGCGATCTTCCCGATGGTGATCAGCAGGTTGAACCGGGCGAACAGCCGCACCCCGAACCAGTTCAGCAGAACGAAGGCGCCCATCAGCCCCAGGCCGAGCAGATAGCCCCACGGCGCCAGACTCGATCCGGAGTACAACCACGGCCAGTGCGGGCGCAGATAGGCGATCGCCGCGGTCGCCTCACCCGGCGGATTGGTGGCGTAGGCCAGCCAGATGCACCAGCTGGCGAACGTGCCCACCAGCCGCCCCGAACTGTGGAACGGCCAGCGCACCAGCCCGCCCGACATCGGATAGGAGGCCCCCAGCTCGACCAGCACCAGAGCCATCGGCACCAGCGCGAGGCCCGCGATCACCCAGGTCAACAGCGCGGCGGGACCGGCCTCCTGGGCCGCGTACATCGGGGTCAGCAGCCATCCGGAACCCAGGATGCCGCCGAGTGCGATACCGGTGAGGTGCCAGAACCCCAGCGCTCTGCGTAGACCGGGGTCGCTCGCCGCGTTGCTGACGCCTCTGCTGGTCGTCGTCGCCATCCGATCTCCCCCGTGAGTCAGTGGGCGGTGCTGCGCCTTCGGCGAGGGTGACCACTGCTCTCCGCCCCGTTGTCCGACGGAGCGTCAACCCCTCCTTCCAGGTTCCCACTTCTTAGCACGCGCACCGTAAGTACGCTGGTTCTGTTCCGAACTTCACCGGACCTGCGGAGCCACTCTTGGACATCGCCATCACGTGCGCGGGCACGAACCCGGCCCAGGAACTGCGTCTGCTACGCCAGTGGTTGCCCAAGGCCGACCCCGAACTCGCCCTTGACTTCGACAGGCAGGAGAGCTCCAGCGAGCATCTGGGCGGCGAGCTGGTGACCGAGGTGCTCACCGGGATCAGCGCCGCCGCCGACATGGTGGCACTGTGCGCGGCCGTGGCCGGATGGGTGCACAACCGGTTCGGACGCAATGTCGACACCAGGCCCAGGGTCCAGCGGAGTCCGGCGCCGGACGGCGCCGCCACGGTCACCACGGTGGTGGTCGGGCCGGTGACCGTCACCGTGGTCACCGCGCCCGGCGAGCCCCTGCCCGTGGTCTCCCGCGATGACGGCTGACCCACTGGATGTCGCCCATCTGCTCAGCATCGGTGTGTCCGAGTACCCCGACCCCCACTACGGCGACCGGCGCTCGCTCGCCAGCAGCGCCAGGGCGCTGGAGAAGGCGCTGAGCGGGGGTAACAGCATCTGGGCGATCCCCGAGGGCGGCAGCACCGTGCTGACCGGTTTCGTCACCCTCCGCCAGTGCCTGTACGCCCTCAAGGAGGCCGCCGCCGTCCCCACCGACCTGCTCATCGTCTACCTCGGCTGTCATGGCAGCCGCTTCATGAGCAATCCCGACGAACTGCAACTCGCCCTGTCCGACTCCGACTTCGACTACTTCAACCTCCATCTGTCGTTCCGCCAGGTGAAGGAGATCCTGCGCAACGCGGTGGCGCGCCGGAAGCTGCTGCTCCTGGACTGCTGCTACGCGGACGACTCCTTCCTCGGCGCCCGCCGCGACAACACGGCGCTGGAGGTGGTCGGGGTGTGCACCCTGGCGGCGACCGAGTACCGGGTGGAGGCCAGCTCGGTGTGGAAGGAGACCGGGTACACCGGCTTCGCCGGGGCCCTTGTGGAGGTACTGGAGCAGGGCATCGCGGAGGGGCCCGCCGAGCTGACCATCAGCGACGTCTTCGAGGCGGTCAAGTCCCGCATGGTGGCGGCGGGACTGCCGCAGCCGGGCATGCGGGGCGACGCGGACCGGCTGGTACTGGTGCGCAACCCGGAGTTCCGGCCGGGACCCGACGACATCGACCCGCCCACCGCCGAGCTGTCCCCGCTGCTCGACCTGCCGCCCGCCGAGTTCGCCGGACATGTGACGGGACCGCCCGACGGTGCCCCGGCGCCGGAGGCCGAACGGCTGCTGGCGGGCTTCGTCGACCACCGTACGCTCGCCGACATCGCGCTGCTGATCGGCGAGTTCACCGGGGCCGGTCGACCGGACCACGTCGCCGCCACCGCGGAGCGGGTGCTCGCCCAGCGGGACAGCGCCGACTTCGCCGCCCTGATCCATCTGTCGCACGGCGACGATGCCATCCTGGACACGCTGACCAGCCGCTCCGTCGACACCTTCGCCGTGGTGCTCGGCGGACTGCTGCTCAGGGAGTGCGAGCTGTGCGCGCGGGTGGCCGACGAGTTGTGCGCCCGGCCGCCGGTCGCCGACTGGACATCGCACCAACTCGTCGAACTACTGGCCCGGATGCGGCACGGAACCGGAACCGACGCGCCACGCGACCGTGTGCTCGGCGCGCTGTCGGTCGACCGGCTCAGCGCACTGGCCACGCACCTGTGGGAGGCCGACGACCACCGGGGCATGCCGCCCGAGCGCCGCCGGGACGCGGTGGACGCGGTGGAACGGATCGCCGCGCTGGCCCCGCCCGGGAAACTGTACGAACTGGCGTCGGTGATGGCCGCGTCCGGCCAACGGGAGCTGGGCAACGCCCTGTTGGAGGCCGCGGCAGACGGCCGGTCCGCGGCCGATCTGGCCGAGCTGCTGCATCTCGCCGGGGCGGATCCGGACTTCGCCGAGCTGCTGCGGTTCACCGCGTTGCGACGGCACCCACCGCGGTTCCTGCTGCCGGTGCTGGACGCGCTGCCGGACGGGCCGCGGGCCGCTGTGCTGGACTGCGCCGCACAGCAGCCGCACGGGCTGTCGGTGCGTGATCTGTCCCGGCTGCTGTTGCTGCTCCACCACGAGGGGCGTGCCGACACCCTGGAGTCGGCGCTGGACGCGGCGATCCGGCACCGGCCGCCCGACCAACTGGCCGCCATGGCCGTCCAGTTGTACCGGTACGGCGGCCGACGGATGGCCGGGCTGGTGACCGGACGGCTGGTGCTGGCCGGGGCGCCCACCGTGGAGAAGACCATCGAGGTGATGCGCCTGCTCCAGGAGGCGAAGCAGGACCTGATGGTCGCCGCGATGCTCAACCGGGCGGCGTGGGGCCTGCGCGCGGACAGCGCGCTCCACGTCGCCTGCCGACTGGCCGATCTTGGGTTCCAGCAACTGGCACGCGCACTGGTCCGCCGGGTGGTCCGCACGCTGTCGGACCGTACGGCCTGCGGCGTGGACGATGCGTTGGTCGGGGCACTGGACGGGTTCACGACCCTGCCGGGCGCGACACACGACCAACTGCCCTGGCTGCTGGGGGCACTCACCGAGTTCTGCACCGCCCAGCAGGTGTGGACCCTGATCACCTGGGTCCGGCCGCGCTGCCACGCCGGTGAGGAGATAGTGCTCAACTGGGTCTGCCGGATCTGGCCGGTGGCGCGGATCGAAGACCTGGCCGACATCATGGACCACGAAAGCTACGGGGCGCTGGCCCGGCAGCTCATGGCCGAGGCGATCGAGGTCTTCACCGAACGGCGCCCCCAGGGCGCCGAGACCGCGGAACTCATCCTGGTGCTACACCGGCGCCTGGAGCGCCGGCCGTTCAGGAAGGCGTCGCAGAAGCTGGTGGTGAGCCTGGCGGGCAAGCGCGATCCGGAACAGGTGATGCGGCTGGTCGACCGCCTTGTCGGCGCCGACGAGTACCATCCGCTGCACGACGTACTGTGCGACGCGGTGGTACGGCACTTCGACGTGGACGCGCTGATCGCGTTGCCGGGCGTGCTGAAGACCAAGCAGCTCACCATCGTCCAGGAGATGGCGATGGCGGCGCTGGTCAGCCCGGCCCGGGTGCCGCCCGAGCGAGTCCCCGACGTGCTCCAGGCACTGCACGACGCGGGCAGCCCCCAGGAGGACCTGGCGGACATCTGCCGCTACATCGGCGCCCGCCGCAGGGTCGACCACACGGACGTGATCCGCTGCCTGCGCGCGGCAAGCCTTTACCCCGAGGCAGCCGCCTACGCCAAGGGCACCGATTCCGGCCGCCGCCGCTTCTACGTACCGTAGGCACCGGGCATCTGGCCCTGGTTGCCCACCAAGGGGTCGGGGGTCCGCCCCCGGGCGAACCCTCAGTACAGGTGCCGGTAGTCAGCCGGCGGCCACGCCAGCACCGCGTAGATCTGCACCATCGCCGCCTGCTGCAACGTCTCCGTCTGCGCGCTGCCCTCGAACCGGAACAAGCCCGTCGAGGAGTCGCGGAACCGGTTCCACACCGTGTCCCCGTACTCGGCCATCGCATCGCGATAGGTGTGCCCCCCGGCCACCGACTCCAGCAGCAACAGGTTCTTGAAGTAGATCGAGTTGAAGTACGGCGGCTGTCCCAGCAGCCTGCCGCCGGTGACGAAGTAGGAGTGTGCCGCGCCGGCGATCCGCTGCGCGCGGGCGAGGTACTCCCGGTCGCCCGTGATCTGGTACAGCAGCGTGTTGACACCCACCGGAACGCCCTGGTTGTACGTCCAGAACGTGGTCTCCACCGTGCCGGTCAGGTTGACGTGGTCCCAGTACAGCGCGTCGGGGCTGAGCAGATAGCGGTTGGTCCAGTCGTACATCCGGCGGGCCCAGTCGAGGTACGTGGCCTGCCCGGTGATCTGGTGCAGCCGCAGGCCGAGTTCGGCGCCGGGCATGTTGGAGACGGTGTTGCGGTCCTGGCTCCAGGTCGCCTGGGTCCAGAACACCCCACCGGGGTCGGCGTGCGAGGTGTCGGAGTCCCAACCGGAGACCACGAGTTGGAAGACCTGCTCGGCTCGGGCCAGCGCCTCGCGGTCACCGTGCATCAGATACCGCTGGACGTCGAGCAGCCCCACCCATTCGTTGTCATCGTAGAAGAAGTCACCCCCGCCGCCGTACGGCGGCACCGGGTAGGAGGCGTACCCGGGCTTGCCGGTGGTGCCGCCGGACGCCTTCCAGTACCGCTGCTGGCCGACCGCCCGCGCCGCGAGGTCCGGCAGATAGCCCTCGCCCTGTTGACCGGGCATGCCGGTCAGGTCCAACGTGGCGGTGTGCGCCTGGGAGAACGGCCACTCGTAGGAGTAGGCGTTGTCACCGGAGACGACGGGATACCGCTCGTGGTAAAGACCGGAGCCGTCGCCCACGGCGAGGTACTTCTGCAACGCCTGGTAGGAGGCGGCGGCACGGGCTGCTGCGCTCATCGGGGCGTCCTCCCTGGGGACGGGTGCGGATGCCGGAGCAGCCGCACGCCTTCTGTGAGGCCGCGTCAAGGCTAGCGGAAGCGCGCCCCGGCGGCCCTGGTTCCGCCGCCGATTGCGCGGCCACCGGGCGCGCCGCAGGCTGGGAGCGGGAGTGACACGGAGGGCGGAGACGATGGAGCGGACCGCGTGTTGTGTGGTCGGTGGCGGCCCCGCGGGCATGGTGCTCGGCCTGCTGCTGGCCAGGTCCGGGGTGGATGTCACGGTGCTGGAGAAGCACGGGGACTTCCTGCGCGACTTCCGCGGTGACACCGTGCACCCGTCCACCCTGTCGCTGCTGGACGACCTGGGCCTGGCCGAGCGGTTCGCCGAGCTGCCGCAGCGGCGGGTGAGCACCGTGCAGTTGCCGATCGGACCGGGGGGCGAGCTGTTCACCGTCGGGGACATCAGCTCGCTGCGCGGGAAGTACAACTACGTGGCGATGGTGCCGCAGTGGGACCTGCTGAACCTGCTGGCCGACGAGGCCCGGCGCGAGCCGACGTTCCGGCTGCGCATGGACACCGCGGCCACCGGGTTCCGGTACGAGCGCGGCCGGGTCGCCGGGGTGCGCTACCGCACCACGGACGGCCGCACCGGCGAGCTGGCGGCCACCCTCACGGTGGCCTGCGACGGCCGTGGCTCGCTGGCCAGGGACCTGCCCGAGCTGGGGCTGCGGCGGTTCCGCTGCCCGATGGACGCCTGGTGGTTCCGGCTGCCCCGCCGGGCGGGCGACCCGCGCGGGCTGGTCGGCACCTTGGGGGAGCGGTTCCTGGTCGCCATGATCGACCGTGGCGAGTACTGGCAGTGCGCGACGCTGATCCCCAAGGGCACCGACGTCCAGCGGCGGGCCGCCGGTCTTGAGACGTTCCGCTCCCAGTTCGCCGCGGCCGCGCCGTGGATGGCCGACCGGGTGGCGGCGCTGGGTTCGTGGGACGAGGTGAAGCTGCTGGACGTGCGGCTCGACCGGCTGCGGCACTGGTACCGGCCGGGGCTGTTGTGCATCGGCGACGCCGCGCACGCGATGTCGCCGGTTTTCGGGATCGGCATCAACCTCGCCGTGCAGGACGCCGTCGCCGCCGCCCGCCATCTGGCCGGGCCGCTGCGCGCGGGCACCGTCGGGCCGGGGGACGTACGGCGGGTGCAGCGCCGCCGGTGGCCGACGGCGGCGGCGACCCAGGCGTTGCAGCGGATCGCCCACGCCAGGGTCATCGGACCGCTGCTCGCCGGTCGTTCGCCAGGTGCCGACCGGGACCGGCCGCCGCGACTGGTCCAAGTGCTCACCGCCGCCCCGTGGTTGAAGCGGGCCCCCGCGTACTTCTTCGCCTACGGCGCGCTGCGTGAGCGGCCCCCCGCGGCCGCGTCGGACCGGTCGCCGGTCAGTCGCTGACGACGCCGTCCAGGTACACCCAGTCACCGCCGTGCCGGACGAAGCGGCTGTTCTCGTGCAGCTCGCCCGCCCGGCCGCGGTCGGTGTAGTGGGCGCGGAACTCCACCGTGGCCTCGGTGTGGAACGCGCTGCCCCCGGTGCCGCCGAGGACCTCCAGCCGCTCCCAGCGCAGCCCAGGGTCGAAGTCCACCCGGGGCGGCCTGGTGTCGGGGTGCCAGCTGCGCAGCAGATACGCCTCGTCCCGCACGGCGAAGGCGCTGTACCGGGATCGCATCAGCTGCTCCGCGGTCCCCGCCCGGGCCGTGCCGCGGTGCAGTCGCCCGCAGCAGTCCTGGTAGGCCGAGGGCAGTCCGCACGGGCAAGGTGCTCCGGCCGGGCGGCCGGATGGCGGCGTGTGTCGGGACATGGCTCCACGGTGACTGTGCGTACGGTCTGGTGCGTGCCCAAGCGTAGGGCACCCCGGTCAGCCGTTGACCGCCCGCAGGGCGCGCGCGGTGGCCCGGGCCGCCGCACGCTCGTGGCGCCGCGCCAGGAAGCGGCGGATGCGGGAGACCGCGAACGCCACCAGCACCAGCCCGCCCACCAGTAGCGCCGCCGCGATCAAGGCCGCCGCCCAGGGATGGAAGATCGCCAGCGTGACCAGCCCGGCGACCGCGAGGTCCTCCAGCAGACTGATCGCGATGTTGCTGGCCGGCTCCGGAGAGGTGTTCACCGCCATCCGCAGCGACGCCTTGATCGCGTGGCTGGCCAGCGCGCTCACCCCACCCAGCGCACCGGCCGCCACCTCGCCGAGCGATCCGGGGTGATGGCCGGCGAGCAGCGCGGCGACCGTGGCCCCGGCGATGGGCCGGATGAACGTGTGGATGCCGTCCCAGACGGTGTCCACGTAAGGGATCTTGTCGAAGACCGCCTCGCACACGAACAGCACACTCGCCGCGATCATCACATCGGTGCGCTCCAGCACCGGCGGAACGGCGGTCGCGCCGCCGAACCGCCCGAACAGCCCGAGCAGCATGACCACACCGTAGGCATTGATCCCACTGGCCCAGCCGCTGGTGAAGACCAACGGAACTATCGTCATCTCGCCTTCCCGAGGAGGTCCACGGGCCGCGACCACCGCGCGTCCCGGGTCCAAATATCTCAGGACGGTGGTTCGGCGTACTCCACGGCCGCGTCCAGCAGCCATTCGGCCAGGTATCCGGCGAACGAGGAGCGCACCAACAGCCAGAACCCGGGCCGCCGTTCGTCGCGCGCGGCCAGCACGACCTGGGCGCGGGCCAGCAGGGTCTGGGCGCAGCGGCCGGGCCCGAAGGACCTGGGGTGCAGATCGAGCGACGTGCCGTGTGCCAGCAGGTCGCGGCTGCGCGGACCCGCGACCAGCAGTGCGGTGCGCTGCGCCGACACGTCGGTGACCGCCGCGTGCGTCCCGCCGACCGCACCCCGCAGCCGCGCCTCCAGCCCGCTCGCGGTGCCGGGCGGACCCACCACCAGCCATTCGTCGGGCCCCAGCCACAGCGCGGCCAGCCCGCCGCCGCGCACCATGGTGTTGGGGGCCACCGGCAGCGGGATGCCCAGCGCGAGCCGCACCGCGTCCGCCGCCGGGCCCTTGGCGTCCAGCCGTACGTTCACCTGGGTCAGGAACGGCAGCTCGGCCAGCCGCACCGCCCCGCCCGAAGCACGGGTGGCGGCCGCGAGACGGGCGGCGAAACCGCCCAACGGGCTGTGCTTCTCGACGTGTTCAACCATCCCGGCGGGTCCCCTCCGGATCGTAGAGGACGGGGTCGGCGACCGTGACCGGGACCAACTCGCCGCCCACCGGTGCGTACAGCCGCTCGCCGATCCGCCGGCGGCCGGAGCGCACCAGGGCCAGCGCGAAGGTCCGGCCGAGGGCGGCGCTGCGGTAACTGGAGGTGACATGGCCCTCCATGGGCACCGGGGGCCTCGCAAGCCGATCGGTGGCGATGAGCTGGGTGCCTTCGGGCAGCAGCACGTCGGGTGGCGGCAGCAGGGCCACCAGCTGCTTGCGGTCGGGCCGGCTGGTGTCGGCGCGGGAGTGCGAGCGCTTGCCGACGAAGTCCCGCTTCTTCTTCGACACCACCCATCCCATGCCCAGGTCCTGCGGGGTCACCGTGCCGTCGGTGTCCTGCCCGACGATCGGATACCCCTTCTCGGCGCGCAGCACATGCATGGTCTCGGTTCCGTACGGGGTGATGCCCAGTGGTCTGCCCGCCGTGTGCAGCGCCTCCCACAGCGCGGTGGCGTACCAGGACGCCACGTTGATCTCGTAGGCCAGCTCGCCGGAGAAGCTGATCCGGCACACCCTGGCCGGTATCCCGGCCACGGTCGCGTCCCGCCAGGCCATGAACGGGAAGTCCGGAGCGCCCACGGCGAGTTGCGGCGCGATCGCGGCCAGTACCTCGCGGGAACGCGGGCCGACCAGCGCCACGGTGGCCCACTGGTCGGTCACCGAAGTGCAGTGCACCCGCAGCTCGGGCCACTCCGTCTGCGACCACTCCTCCAGCCAGTCCAGTACGGCGGCGGCGTTGCCGGTCGTGGTGGTGAGCAGGAAGCGGTCCTCGGCCAGCCGCGCGACGGTGCCGTCGTCGAAGACCATTCCGTCGGCCCGGCACATCACCCCGTACCGGATCATGCCGACCCTCAGCGTGCTCATCATGTTGGTGTAGAGCCTGTCGAGGAACACGCCCGCGTCCGGGCCCTGGACGTCGATCTTGCCGAGCGTGCCGGCGTCCATCATCGCCACGCCCTCGCGGGCGGCCCGGCATTCACGGGCCACCGCGGCCGCCATGTCCTCGCCGTCCCGCGGGTAGTACCAGGGGCGCTTCCACTGGCCCACGTTCTCGAACCGGGCGCCGTGCGCGAGATGCCGGTCGTGCAGCGCGGTCACCCGCACCGGATCGTGCAGCACCCCCCGGTTCCGCCCGGCCAGCGCGGCGAAGGCGACCGGGGTGTACGGCGGGCGGAACGTCGTGGTGCCCAGCTCGGCCGGATCGACTCCCAGCAGTCGCGCCGCCACGCCGCTGGTCAGCACGCCGGAGGTCTTGCCCTGGTCATGCGCGGTGCCAGCGGTGGTGTACCGCTTGAGGTGCTCCACCGAGCGCAGCCCGGCACCGCTGGCCCGGGCCAGGTCGGCGACGGTGACATCGCGTTGCAGGTCCACGAAGGCGCGGTCCAGATTGTCCTGGCCCGGCACCACCCACAACGGCACTGAGGGCGCGCCGGGTTCGGGCGCCGCGGACGCCTCTGGTGGCGGCAGCGGACGGGCGGCCGTGAACCCCTCGTCCTGCGCCGCCCGGCGTCCCGCCTCGGCGCCGTCGGCCAGACAGCCCGGCAGCTCGCCCACCCCCCGGGCGGCCCCCGCCACCCGTACCGCCTGACGGCACCCGTCGGGCAGGAACGCGCCGAGCCCCGGGTCGTACCGCAGTTGACCGCCCGCCTGGCCGAACAGATGGAGTGCGGGATTCCAACCGCCCGACACCAGCAGCAGATCGGCTGCGATCGGCGCCGCTGGCCCGGTCGGCTCCCCGTCGTGCAGCGGCCGTACGGTCACCCCGGTGAGCTGCCGGTCGCCGGTCGTGCCGATCACCGCGTGCCCGGCCAGCACCTCGATCCCCGCCCGTGCGGCCCGCTCGGCGGCGGCTCCCGGCCGGGGCCGGGCGTCGGCGACAGCGGCCACGTCCACGCCCGCGGCCGCCAGGTCGAGCGCCGCGTCGTACGCGCTGTCCCCGGTGGTGAACACCACCGCGCGCCGGCCCGCGACCACCGCGTACCGGTGGAGGTACGCGCGTGCCGCCGCGGCCAGCATGATGCCGGGGCGGTCGTTGTCCGCGAAGGCGATGGGGCGTTCGTGCGCACCGGTCGCGAGCACCACCCGCCGGGCCCGGATGCGCCAGATCCGCTCCCGCGACAGATGCGAAGGGGCCTGTGCGCCAAGGTGGTTGGTGCGCCGCTCCACCGCCAGCAGATGGTTGTCGTCGTAGTGGCCGAAGACGGTGGTACGGCTCAGCACCCGGGTCTCCGCCGCCGCGGCGAGTTCGGCGGTGGTCCGGGCCACCCAGTCGGGCAGCTCGCCGGTGTCCAACAGGCTGCCGCCGGGCTCCGGTTGCTCATCGGCGAGGATCACCCGTGCCCCTGTCCTGGCTGCGGCCGCCGCCGCGGCCAGCCCGGCCGGGCCGCCGCCGACCACCAGCACGTCGCAGTGCGCGTGCACCGCGTCATAGCGCGCCGGGTCGGGCTCGTCGGCGAGCCGCCCCTGCCCCGGCAGTCCGCTCGCCACCAGGCCGTCGTACAGCTCGACGGTGGTCGCCGTGAGCATCGGCTCGGGGAAGGGCGCCTCGATCTGCACGATCGCGTTCGGTTCCGCACTGCCCGCCGTGAACACCCCGCGCGGACGGCCCAGTTTGACGCTGCGCGCGGTCCGCCGCACCCCGGCGGCCAGCAGCGCGGAGGCCAGGGTGTCGCCGCGGTAGCCCTGGTACTCGATGCCGTCGAACCGGAAGGACAGCGGCTCGTCGCGGCGGATCCGGCCGCCGGCGGGCAACCGGAACGGCTGCGCGGTCATCCGGTCACCGGCCTCGGCTCACCGACCCGGTAGACGGCGAGGACCTCGTTGGTCGCCGTGTTCCGGACCGCGTTGAACCAGCGGCGGCAGCCCGCGGAATGGCACCACCGCTCGGCGTGCGGTCCCTTGGGGTTGTCGCGGAAGAACAGATAGCGCGCCCACTCCCGGTCGGACAGCGCCGCCGGATCCTGCGGGTACGGGACGTGCGCCTGGCCGCCGTAGCCGAACTCGGCCTCGTCGCGCGGCCCGCACCAGGGGCAGGGGATGAGCAGCATCGTCGGGCTCCTCTTGTTGTCCTTCGCTCGCCTGCGGGCGGGGCCGTCGGCGCGCTCAGTGGGCGACCGCCGCCGCGCCGTGCTCGTCCACGAGCGCGCCGGTGGTGAAGCGGTCAAGGTGGAACGGCCTGGCCAGCGGATGGGGTTCGTCGTACGCGATGGTGTGCGCGAGGACCGAGCCGACCCCGGGCGTGGCCTTGAAACCACCCGTCCCCCAACCGCAGTTGAGGTACAGCCGGTCCACCGGCGTGCGCCCGATGATCGGTGAGGCGTCCGGGGTCACATCCACGATCCCGCCCCAGGTGCGCAGCACATGGGCGCGCGCGAACACCGGGAACAGCTCCAGGGCGGCGGCCATCTGGTCCGCGATGATGTGGAACGCGCCGCGCTGGGTGTAGGCGGGGTAGGCGTCGATCCCGGCGCCCATCACCAACTCGCCCTTGTGCGCCTGGCTGACGTACACGTGCACCGCGTTGGACATCACCACCGTGGGATGGACGGGTTCCAGGAGTTCGGAGACGAGCGCCTGCAACGGGTGGCTTTGCAGCGGCAGTTCGACACCGGCCATGGCGGCCAGCACCGAGGAGTGGCCGGCCGCGCACAGCGCGACCCTGTCCGCCGCGATCGGGCCCAGCGAGGTGCGCACCCCGGTCGCCCGGCCGCCGCGCACCTCGATGCCGGTGACCTCGCAGTTCTGGATGAGGTCGATCCCGGCCGCGTCGGCGGAGCGGGCCAGTCCCCAGGCGACGTGGTCGTGCTTGGCGATGCCCGCGCGTGGCTGGTACGTGGCGCCCAGCACCGGATGGCGGGTGTCCGGCGCGGTGTTGATGATCGGGCAGACCTCCCTGACCTGGTCCGGGTCGAGCCACTGCGCGTCCACGCCGTTCAGCCGGTTGGCCTCGACCCGGCGCATCCCGTCCCGGACGTCCTGGAGGCTGTGCGCCAGGTTGAGCACACCGCGCTGGGAGAACAGCAGCGGATAGTCCAGTTCCTCCTCCAGCCCCTCCCACAGTTTCAGCGCGTGCTCGTAGATCCCGGCGCTGGCGTCCCACAGGTAGTTGGAGCGGATGATGGTGGTGTTGCGTGCCATGTTGCCCCCGGCCAGCCAGCCGCGTTCCAGCACCGCCACATCGGTGATGCCGTGGTCGCGGGCGAGGTAGTGCGCGGTGGCCAGGCCGTGGCCGCCGCCGCCCACGATCACCACCTCGTAGCGCCGCTTGGGGTCGGGGTTGCGCCAGAGCCGGTCGGGGTGTTCGGGCAGCCCAGCGCCCGGGGGGCGCGGGCTCATCGGGCGGCTCCCCGGTCCAGGTCGCGCAGTCGTCGCATCGCCGGGTCGAACAGGGGCTCCTCGGCGACGACCGCGGGCACCCGGCGCTCGAAGTAGCCGATCTCCAACGGGCGCCCGGAGCTGGCCAGTTCGGCGGGCAGCCATGCGTAGGCGATGCCCTTGCCGATCGTGTACCCGTAGGCGGCGCTGGTCACATGGCCGACGCACGCCCCGCCGTCGTACACCGGCTCCTTGCCCATCACCACCGACGCCGGATCCTCGACGGTCAGACAGGTCAGCCGGCGGCGCAGCCGGGCGGCGCGCCGTTCCAGCGCGGCCCGGCCGATGAAGTCCCCCTTGTCGGGTCTGACGGCGAAGGCCAGTCCGGCCTCGTACGGGTCGTGCTCGAAGGTCATGTCGGTGCCGAAGGACCGGTAGCCCTTCTCAAGACGCAGGCTGTTGAACGCCCCGCGCCCCGCCGCGATGCCGCCGTACGGCTGGGCGGCCCGCCACAGCGTGTCCCACAGTTTCAGCCCGAGGTCGGCGGTGGTGTACAGCTCCCAGCCGAGCTCGCCGACATAGCTCAGCCGCATCGCGGTGACCGGCACCGTGCCGATGTGCGCGCACTGGGCGCGGAAGTAGCGCAGCGCCTCGTTGGAGAAGTCCCGGTCGGCCAGCGGTTGCAGCACCTCGCGGGCGCGCGGCCCCCACAGGCCGACACAGCAGGTGCCCGCCGTGATGTCCCGCAGTCCCACGGAACCGTCGTCGGGCAGATGCCTGCGCAGCCAGTCGAGCTCCAGGTTCGAGTTCGCGCCGATCTGGAAGTGCTCCGGGCCCAACCGGGCGACCGTCACGTCCGCGCGGATGCCGCCGTCGTGGTCCAGCAGCAGGGTGTACGTCACCGAGCCGACCGACCGGTCCATGGCGCCGGTGGTCAGCCGCTCCAGGTACGCCAGTGCGCCGCGGCCGGTGACCTCCAGCCGTTTGAGCGCCGTCATGTCGTACAGCGCGACGGCCTCCCGGGTGGCCAGCGCCTCGGCGCCGACGACGGGCGACCAGTAGCGGGCCGCCCAGTCGTTGGGGGCGGGTATCTCCCGGCCCCGGGTGAGCGGTTCGTTGGCGGCGTACCACTGCGGGCGCTCCCAGCCCGCGGTCTCCAGGAAGACCGCGCCGAGTTCCCGCTGGCGGGGATGGAACGGACTGGTGCGCAAGGGCCGTGGCGCGCCCGGCGGTTGCAGCGGGTGGATGATGTCGTAGACCTCCACGAAGTTCTGGCAGCCCCGGGTGAGCACGTACTCGGGCGCCAACTGGTGCGGCTCGAACCGGTTGACGTCGCACTCGTGCAGGTCGAACGACGAGCAGTGGCCGTCGACCAGCCATTCGGCCAGTGCCCGGCCAACGCCCGCGGAGTGGGTGACCCAGACCGCCTCGGCCACCCAGAAGCCGCGCACCCGCGGCGACTCGCCCAGCAGCGGCATCCCGTCGGTGGTGAACGAGAACAGTCCGTTGATGCCCTCCTCCACCTTCGCGTCCCGGGTCGCCGGCAGCAGTGCGCGGGTCTCGGCCCACGCTTCGGCGAAGTCCTCCTCGGTGAACGCCCGTACCGACGGCATGGAGTCGCCGGCGCCGACGGGCGCGATGTCGTCCACGGCCACCGGCATCGGGCGGTGCCGGTAGCTGCCGATGCCCAACCGGTCGTGCCGGTCGCGGTAGTACAGGGCCGCGTCCTGGTGGCGCAGGATGGGCCGGACCGCCTCCGCGGTCTGCCCGGCCAGCGGGGGCACCGGACCGGTCCACGCCAACTGGTGGGCGAGCGGTACCAGCGGCAGCTCCATCCCGGCCATCCGGGCCACCTTCGGCCCCCAGATACCCGCACAGCACACCACCACGTCCGCCGGAAGCTCGCCCCGGTCCGTCATGACCGCGCTGACCCGGTCGCCCACCGTCCGGATGTCCAGCACCTCGTGCCGGTCGAGGAAGCGCACCCCCCGGCCGCGTGCCGCCCGCGTCTGCGCCTCGACCGCGAGTACCGCCTTGGCCAGACCGTCACTGGGCACCAGCAGCCCGCCCAGCACCCGCTCCCGGTTCAGCAGCGGATGCAGCGCCACGCACTCGTCCGGGCCGATCACCCGCGCCGGTACGCCCCACGCGGTGGCCCAGCCGTGCCGTCGGTGCAGTTCGGCCAGCCGCTCGGGGGTGGTGGCCACCTCAAGTCCGCCGACCTGGAGGAAGCAGGGCTGCCCGGCCACGTCGAGGGCGGAGAACTTCTGCACGGTGTAACGGGCGAAGCCGGTCATGGTCTTGGACGGGTTGGTCTGGAACACCAGGCCGGGGGCGTGCGAGGAGGACCCTCCGGTGGCGGGCAGCGGCCCCTGGTCGACGACGGTCACCTCGGTCCAGCCCCGTAGCGACAACTCGTCGGCCAGCGCGGCTCCCACGACGCCCGCCCCGATGATCAGCACACGCGGTCCGGCCATCACGAACCTCCTGCTCGTAGCGGTGCCAGTGGTCACGCCCGGTGGTCCCGGGTGGTGTGCCGGTGCCGGTGGAACTCCTCCCTGACCGGCGGCAGCGGCTCATTGCCCAGGACGAGGTCGGCGGCCTTCTCGGCGGTCATCATCACCGGGGCGTAGATGTTGCCGTTGGTGATGTACGGCATCACCGAGGCGTCCACCACGCGCAGCCCGTCGACTCCCCGTACCCGCATGCTGGTTGGGTCGACCACCGCCATGGTGTCGGTGCCCATCTTGCAGGTGCATGACGGATGCAGCGCGGTCTCGCCCTCCCGGCGCACCCAGTCCAGGATCTCCTCGTCGGTGCGGACACCGGGTCCCGGCGCGATCTCTCCGCCGTCGTAGGGGGCGAGGGCGGGTTGGCCGAGGATGCCGCGGGCGGTGCGGACCGCCTCGACCCACTCCCGGCGGTCCTGGTCGGTGGACAGGTAGTTGAAGCGCAGCGCGGGCTTGGACCGTGGGTCGCGGCTGCGGATCTTCACCGAGCCCCGGGCGTCGGAGTACATCGGCCCGATGTGCACCTGGTAGCCGTGGCCGCCCACGGGCGCCGAGCCGTCGTAGCGCACCGCGACGGGCAGGAAGTGGAACATCAGGTTCGGGTAGGCCACGTCCTCGTTGCTCCGGGCGAAGCCACCGGCCTCGAAGTGGTTGGTGGCGCCCGGACCATCGCGCGACAGCAGCCACCGCAGGCCGACCCACGGCCGGTGCCGCCACTTCAGATACGGCTGTACCGACACCGGCCGCCTGCAGGCGTGCTGCACATAGACCTCCAGGTGGTCCTGGAGGTTCTCGCCCACCCCGGGTACGTCCTGTACGACGGGTACGCCCAAGGCGCGCAGCTCGTCCGCGTTGCCGACACCGGAAAGCTGCAGCAGCTGGGGCGAGTTGACGGCGCCGCCGCACAGGATCACCTCGCCTGCCCGAACCCGCCGTGTGGCGCCGCGGCCGTGCCGGTACTCCACGCCGACGGCGCGCTTCCCGTGGAACAGCACCCGGGTCACCATGGTCCGGGTGCGCACCGTCAGGTTGCGCCTGCCCATCGCCGGACGCAGATAGGCGCCGGCCGCGGACAGCCGCCGCCCGCGGTGGATCGTGCGGTCGAACGCGGCGAAGCCCTCCTGCCGGTAGCCGTTGACGTCGTCGGTGAGTGGGAACCCCGCCTGCTGCGCGGCCTCCAGAAAGGCTCCGAACAGCGGGTTGGACGCCGGGCCGCGCTCCAGCACCAGCGGTCCCGACCGGCCGCGCAGGGCGTCGTCGGCCGCCGCGGCCAGGCAGTTCTCCATCCGCTTGAAGTACGGCAGGCAGTGCGCGTAGTCCCAGCTCTCCATGCCGGGATCGGCGGCCCAGCGCTCGTAGTCCAGGGGGTTGCCGCGCTGGAAGATCATCCCGTTGATGCTGCTGGATCCGCCGAGCACCTTGCCCCGGGCGTGGTAGATGCGGCGACCGCCCATGTGCGGCTCCGGCTCAGACTCGTACATCCAGTCGTAGAAGCGGTTGCCGATGGGGTAGGTGAGCGCCGCGGGCATGTGGATGAACACGTCCCACGGGTAGTCGGAGCGACCGGCCTCCAGCACCAGCACTCGGTTGCCCGGGTCCGCGGAGAGTCGGTTGGCCAGCGCGCTACCGGCCGAACCGCCGCCGACGATGACGAAGTCGTAGCTGGGGAGAGCCATGGCTGCCTCGTCTCCTTCGAACCGTCTCCTGAGAGCCGTCGATTGGCGGGCATGCTAGTACGGGTATCGCGATGCGCACCAGGTTGCGTTCAGCGCAACCTGGCGGGCAAGGGTCTTGTTGTCGAGGGCACTTATAGTTTCGCCATGAGCAACCTCAGTGGAGCCGCGGAGCCCTCGTCCGCCGGTGGTGTGCAGTCCGTCGACCGTGCCGTCAGCGTCCTGGAGATCCTCGCCGAGCGCGGCGAGGCGGGGGTCAGCGAAGTGGCGGCGGAAATCGACGTGCACAAGTCCACCGCGTTCCGGCTGCTCGGCGCGCTGGAGGCGCGTGGTCTGGTGGAGCAGGCGGGGGAGCGCGGCAAGTACCGGCTCGGTTTCGGGATCGTACGGCTCGCCGGTGCCGTGACCGACCGCATCGACGTCACCCAGCAGAGCCGCCCGGTATGTGAGCGGCTGGCCGAGGAACTGGGCGAGACCGTCAACATCGCGGTGCTGGAGGAGACTTACGCGATCAACCTCTACCAGGTGCGCGGCCCCGGTGCGGTCGCCGCGCACAACTGGGTCGGCCAGCTCACCCCGTTGCACGCCACGTCCAGCGGCAAGGTACTGCTCGCCCAGCTCACCGCCAAGCGCCGTGCCGAACTGCTGGCCGCGGCGGGCCTGAAGAAGCTGACGTCCCACACCATCACGTCCAAGGCGCGGTTGGAGAAGAACCTCGCCGAGGTCCGCGAGCGCGGATACTCCACCACACACGAGGAGTTCGAGATCGGGCTGAACGCCATGGCCGCCCCGATCCACGCCCGGGGCGGCGAGGTCGTGGCGGCCGTGAGCGCGTCCGGTCCCGGTTACCGGTTCACCGACGAGCGGATGAGGGAGCTCGCCCCGCTGCTGGTCAAGGGTGCCGAGGAGATCAGCCACCGCCTGGGGTACCTGGGCTGACACCGCGGCTAGCGGGTGCCAAGCGGTCCAGTACGAAGGCGTGGAACGCGCCGATGTGGTGCTCGCTGGGCACCAGCACCCCGCCGTTCGCGTACAGCCGGGAGGACATCCCCGGCTGGCAGCGCTCACAGGCCGCGAAGTCCTGCCGGTTGACCCTGTCGAACAGCTCCACCGAGCGGCTCAGGTCGGTGCCCGCCGCGACGACCTCCGGCAGGTAGAGCCAGTCGCACTCCACCAGGGTGCGGTCGGGGGCGAGCGGATACATCCGGTGCCAGATCACATGGTCGGGAACCAGGTTGACGAACACCTGCGGCTTGATGGTGATCGCGAAGTACCGGCGGTCCTGCTCCGCCGTGACCGTGGGGATGCGGGCCACCCCCTCGGAGCCGTCCACGGTGAACCCCTTGATGTCCGCCCCGAACTCGGCGCCGTGGCCCACGAAGTACTGGGCGGCGTAGCCCTCGGCGAACTCCGGCAGCACCTCGGTGAGTTCCGGATGGATCGTGGCGCAGTGGTAGCACTCCATGAAGTTCTCCACGATCAGCTTCCAGTTCGCCCGCACGTCGTAGCTGATCCGGCGGCCCACCACCAGTTCCGCCACCCCGTACGGTTCGACGGCCCCGGCATCGCCGAGCCGGGCGACCACCTCGCCGATCACCTGCTCTTCGAACGACGGCGGCTCCCGCGCCAGACAGACCCAGACATAGCCCAGCCACTCCCGCACCGCCACGCCGGCCAGGCCGTACGTGGTGCGGTCGACGTCCGGCATGCGCGTCAGGTTGGGCGCCGCGAGCAACGTGCCGTCCAGGCCGTACGTCCACGCGTGGTACGGGCACCGGAAGGCCCGCCTGACCTCGCCGGACTCCTCGGCGCACAGCCGCGCCCCGCGGTGCCTGCACACGTTGAGGAAGGCACGCACCGCGTCGTCGTGGCCACGGACCAGCAGCACGCTCTCCCGCCCCACGGTGACCGTGCGGTACGCGCCCGGGCCGTCGAGGTCGGAGCGGCGGACGGCGCAGAACCACATCGACTCGAAGATCAGCCGCTGCTCGGCGGCGAAGATCTCCTGCCCGGTGTAGTGCTCACCGGGCAGGGTCGGAATCAGGCTTTCCGGCAAGCTGTTCGCTGTCACGTCCTTGCCTCCGGCGTGGTTTCCCTGTGGGCTGGGGTCGATTGGGCGCACCGCCGGGGATTCGCCACCGTGGTTGCTCGCCGTCGCGGCGGATCCTCGTTCGGGGCTAGCCCCCGAACTCCCGGTCGCGGGGCCCTACTCGGACGCTTTGACGGGGTACGCCACCGTGCCACGCGGCAGCGGCGGCGTGTCGCACAGCAGCACGTACACCATGCCGTGCTCCACCAGCACCTGGTGGGTGCGCACCGGAAGCCGGGCCGGTAGCCCGTCGGCGAGGCCGGTGCGCAGGTCGAACTTCGAGGCGTGCAGCGGGCATTCGATCGCGCACCCCTCCAGCCAGCCGTCGGAGAGCGCGGCGTCCTGGTGGGTGCAGGTGTCGTCGATGGCGAACAGCTCGCCATCGTCGGTGTGGAAGACCGCGACGGGAGGGACCGTTTCGAGCCGGAAGGCCTCGCCCCGCGGAAGGTCCACGAGGCGGCACACGGGAATCATCATGACACCTCGGTGCGTATAGTGAAACGAATTGCGGGACCCGCAACGCCCAGCAGTTTGAGGGCGGCTCGGAACCAGTGTCAAGGCAACGACGGGGCGCCCGCGAGAGGCAGTTCAAGCCGGGCCCTTCGTTGCGGATCATGGCGCACGTCTCGTCTCACGCAACCTGTGTCGTGCGTCTCAACGGGTTTGCCGGTCGGTAGCTGGGTACCAGCCAGGAAATTACGGGCCGCCCCCGACTTGCCGTCCTGGAGTGTCACATGCCTGATTCCGGACAAATTAGACAAACCGCTGCGACCGTCACCGCTCCCCCCGCGCCGCCGGGAGATGACACCGGCGACCTCGCGCGCTTCGGGTACCGCCAGGAACTGGAGCGCTCGCTGGGATCCTTCTCCAGCTTCGCCGCGGGCTTCAGCTACATCTCCATCATGACCGGTGTCTTCCAGCTGTTCGGCTTCGGATTCGCCTCCGGCGGGCCCGCGTTCATCTGGAGCTGGCCGCTGGTCTTCATCGGCCAGGGCGCGGTGGCGCTGTGCTTCGCCGAGGTGGCGGGGCAGTTCCCACTGGCGGGCGGTGTCTACCAGTGGTCCAAGCAGGTCGCGCGACCCGCCACCGCCTGGATGTCCGGCTGGATCATGACCATCGGCGCCGTGGTCACCGCGGCCGCCGTGGCCGTGGCGTACCAGGTGATCCTGCCCCAGGTCTCGCTCGCCTTCCAGATCGTCGGCGGGGCCGCCGACGCCGGGCAGACCGCCACCCCCGAAGGCGCCAAGAACGCCATCCTGCTCGCCCTCGGCCTGGTGGTCTTCACCACCGTCGTCAACATCGTCGGGGTGCGGCTGATGGCGAAGATCAACAACCTTGGTGTGGCGGTGGAGTTGGTCGGCGTCACCCTGCTGATCGTCATGCTGGCGGTGCACATCAGGCGTGGTCCGCAGGTCATCACCCACACCCAGGGCACCGGCGCCGGGCAGTCCCTGGGGTACTTCGGCGCCTTCCTCGTCGCCTCGATCATGAGCGCCTACGTCTTCTACGGCTTCGACACCGCGGGCTCGCTCGCCGAGGAGACCAGGGAGCCGCGACGCCACGCGCCGCGCGCCATCCTGCGCGCGCTCACCGCAGCCTTCCTCGCGGGCGGGCTGCTGATGCTGGTCGGGATGATGGCGGTCGGCGACATCAACGCCAAGGAACTGGGCACCCTCGGCATGCCGTACCTGATCAAGTCCACCCTCGGTACCGGACTCGGCAACGTCTTCCTGGTCTGCTCCGCCATCGCCATCACCGTGTGCTGCCTGGCCGTGCAGACCGCGGCGATCCGCCTGCTGTTCGCCATGGCGCGGGACGGGCGGCTGCCGTTCGGCGCCGCGATCGCGAAGGTCTCGCCGCGCTCGAAGACGCCGATCGTGCCGGCGGTGCTCACCGGTGTGCTGACCATCGCGCTGCTGCTGGTCAACATCGGCAACCAGCGGGCCTTCTACATCCTCACGTCGGTCGCCATCATCCTGTTCTACATCCCCTATCTGATGGTCACCGGCCCGATGCTGCTGCGCCGGGTGCGCGGCCAGTGGCCGCGCCCGGACCACGGCCCGTACTTCAACCTGGGCCGCTGGGGCACCCCGGTGAACGCCTTCGCGGTGCTGTACGGGGCGGCCATGACCGTCAACCTCGCATGGCCCCGGGCGGCCGTCTACGGCCATGACCACTGGTACTTCCAGTGGGGTGCCGTCGTGTTCACCGCAGTCATCGTGGCGGTCGGCGCGGGCCTGTACCTGGTCCGCCGCGGACAGCGCAGCGCTCCGATCAGCGACTGACTCCCCGGTTCATGGCCAGCCCTTTGCGTGCTGTTTGATTTCGGTTGACGCACAACAGCACGTGATCTTCAGCGGGGGTCGGAACGCGTGACGGCCCGATCGGCACGGGGAATGGCCGCGCATCGGCCATGGCGGGCCTACTGGCGGCGGGCGCGGCGGCACGCCCTGCGCCCGCCGACGGCTCGGCCGGTCCTCCACGACCGCGGCGCTGGTCGCGGCAGCCGAGGCGTACCGGCGGGAAGGCGGCTCCGGACCGCTCGCGGTGGGCCATGACCGCCACTGGAGCGCTGGCGCGACCGCCCCGTGCACCGGGCAGTTGGCCGGATCACGTCGTTCGACCGTGGCCGCCGCCGCAGGGCGCGGATAAGCTTTCGGACCGACGGACCCGTCGCGGCAAGGAGAACGGAACCGGTGAACCACTCCTCGCACTTCGGGTCGAAGCCCAGCAAAGGAGACATCAGGCGACTGCGTCGGCTGTCCGAATCACTGCTGAACCGGCTCAACCTGCCGGACAAGTGTGATATCCCCACGCTCTGCGAACTGCTCAGCCAAGAGCGCGGCCGTCCCCTGCACCTCGTGCCGTTGGCCATGGGTGCGGCCCACCCGTGCGGCATGTGGCTCGCATTGGACGTGGCCGACCTCGTGGTGTTCGAGGCCGACACCAGCCGACTGCACCGGGACCACATCATCGCCCACGAACTGGCCCACATGATCTGCGGCCACCGCGATGTGAACCAGCCCGAGAAGGCCGGGCTCGAACAGCTCTTCCCCGACCTGGACCCGCGCCGGGTGCACGAGATGCTGGGCCGCACCAGTTACTCCTCCCAGGAGGAGCAGGAGGCGGAGATCCTTGCGTCACTGATCCTGGAGCGCGTCACCCGGCCGCCGAAGGAACCGGTGTGGAAGGTCCCGCCCGCCGAGGCGCAGACCGTGGCCCGTATCGACCGTACGCTGCAACACCCGGAGTGAACCCGCTGGAGGGTACGTGGGAGATCTGAAGGGTGTTGTCTTCCCGCCGTGCGCGGCGCTGTGCGCCCTGGCGTTCCTGTACAAGCTTCGCGACCTGCGGCAGCACCGGAGGGACCCCGCGCTGCTCGCGCTGATCACCGCCTTCCTGCTCAAGGGCGTCTCCTTCGCGCTGTCCGTTCCCGCGGTCTCCGCCAGCGTGGACGCGCACTCCGGAGTGCCGAACCTGGGTGCGCTGGGCATCCATCTGCTGGGTGGAGTGTCGTCCAGTGCCGCGTTGCTGGTGGCCATCACGTACTGGGTGCACCCGGCCCAGCAGGCCCGGCCGAGGGCACGGGCCTGGCTGACCGCCTTCGGCGCCTGCGCGGTGGCGATGTTCGCGCTGTGGCTGGCCGCGGAGCCGCACGGGCACGTCAGGTCGGCCGACTACATCCTGCAGAACGTGAAGAACCCGGTGGTCGCCGGATACACCCTGCTGTACGCCACCGCGTTCGGCGCCGGAATGATCCAGATCGCCCTGCTGTGCCGACGCTACGCCAAGGCCGCCGGACGGCAGTGGCTGCGGTGGGGAATGGCCACCACCCAACTCGGCGCGCTGTGCTGCATCGTCTACTGCGCCAACCGGGCCTGGGCGGTGATCGCGATCCGGTTCGGGCTCAACCCCCTGCAGTGGGAGGCGTTGACACCGGTCGCCAACGGCATCGGCATCCTCTGCCTGGCGAGCGGGCTCACCATGCCGTCCTGGGGGCCGCAGCTGTCCGAACTACGGCGCAGGACCGGCAACTTCGTGGCCTACCAGCGGCTCCACCCGCTGTGGCGCGACCTGTACGCCGCGATCCCGGACATCGCGCTCAGCCCACCGGCGTCCGCGCGGTTGGACCGGTTCACCCCGCGGGACATCAACTACCGTCTGTACCGGCTGGTCATCGAGATCCAGGACGGCCTGCTCGTACTGCGCCCCTACATGGACCCGGAGGCCGCCGAGGCCGCCGCCCGGTCCGCCAGGAGCGCCGGTCTGGCCGGTGGGCGGCTGGACGCGGCGGTGCGCGCCGCCCAGGTGCGGGCGGCACTACGCGCCAGACGGGACAACCTGCCGACCACCGGCGGCGCCGTCTCCCCAGCCCCCGCCGCGGAACCCGGGACGGTCTCGGAAGAGGATGAGGATGGGGACTACCTGGGCGAGGTCTCCCGACTGGTCGGTGTCGCCCAGGCCTACGCGGCCCTGGGACGGACGAAGAGGAGTACCACATGAAGCAGCGCAGGCTGGGCAACAGCGGGTTGGCGGTCTCCGCGCTCGGGCTCGGATGCATGGGCATGTCGATCGCGTACGGCCCCGCCGACGAGACCGAGGCCAGACGGGTCCTCGACCGCGCCGGTGAACTGGGCATCACCCTGCTGGACACCGCGGACGCCTACGGGCGTGGCGCCAACGAGGAGTTGCTGGCGGGCTGGCTGCGCGGGCGGGACCGGGACCGCGTGGTGCTGGCCACCAAGTTCGGGCTGCGGCACGACGCGGCGAGCGGCCGGGTCGGCGACGTCGACACCTCCGCGGAGTACGTGCCGGTGGCCTGCGACGCCTCACTGCGCCGGTTGGGCGTCGAGCACATCGACCTGTACTACGCGCACCGCCGGGATCCGCAGGTGCCGGTGGAGGAGACCGTCGGGGCCATGGCCGCGCTGGTCGAGGCGGGCAAGGTGCGGTACCTCGGACTGTCCGAGGTGAGCGCCGAGACCCTGCGCAGGGCGCACGCCGTACACCCCATCGCCGCCGTGCAGTTGGAGTACTCGCTGTTCACCCGGGACGTGGTGGAGGGCGAGATGCTGGCCACCTGCCGCGAACTGGACATCGCCGTGGTCGCCTACTCGCCGCTCGGCCGCGGCATGCTCACCGGCGCCGTCTCCTCGCGCGAGGATCTGACGCGGGACGACAACCGGCTGCGCTGGCCGCGCTTCTCCGCCGAGAACATCGGACCCAACCTGGAACTCGTCCACGCGGTGGGTGAGTTGGCGGCCGAGATCGGCTGCACCGCCGGGCAGGCGGCGCTCGCCTGGCTGCTCGCCCAGGGCGACGACGTCATCCCCATCCCCGGCACCAAGCGCGTGCGCTACCTGGAGGAGAACGTCGCGGCGGCCGAACTGCGGCTCACCCCCGAGCAGATCGACCGGCTGGGCAAGGCTGTGCCGTCCACCGCGGTCGTGGGTGAACGCTACCCGGAACAGGCGCTGCGCCGCGTCGGCCACTGAGCACCGCCGGGACCCTACGGCCGCTCGGCCGTGGGGTCCCGTGGCAGTCCCTCCAACTCGCGCACCCGCTCGATGACCTCGGCGATCGAGCTGAGGCTCTGCGCGGACAGGCCCGCGCTGCGCAGCGCGACCCGCTGGACCTGGGAGTCCCGTAGCGCCACGAGCAGGCGGAGTTCGGCGTTCACCTCGTCCGCCACCCGGTCGTCGAAGAAGTAGGCGGGCGGTACGCCGAAGAACCTCGCCAGACCCTCGACATGGCGAAGGGTCGGGTTGTCCCGCTGTCCCCTGCGCAGCAGCCATATGTAGCTTCCGGAGATGGGCACGCCGCCCTCGGTGATGGCGCGCGCCACCTCCTCGCTGCTGTACGGACCGCGACCTGCCGGAATCACGGTCTCGAACAGGTGGTTCAACTTCTCGGCCAGTGTACGAACCGGCGTACTGCTGGAGTTGGTCAAGGTCACACCTCATTCCTCCCCGGGAATGTATCGCTGACTCCTGTGAGGGGCGATGGGCGTGTGCCCAAACATGAGTTGACACTACTGGGTTGGCTGCTTAGGTTCTTGATCGTAATGGCCTTCGACTCATGTTGGATGCCAAGCGAAGCTGGATGCTCGCCAGTTGATGGGGGATCCGGACTGGCACCACGTGTTACGGGGGCACGAGCCACTACCGGCCGACGGGGGAAAACCAGCCATGACAGATGTGTTGACCAGACACGTCCCGCGACGTGGAGCCATGCAGACCCGCCCGATGTCAGGTCCCGCCGGGACCTGACGCCGCGACCGCGGCCGCTTCGGCCTCACCGGCCAGCGGCAGCGCCGCCGACCGTCTGACTCATCCGACCGCCGAGCGCGGTGGCCGGGTGGTCCGGTCGGCCCTCACGTGTACCCACGCCAGCAAGTTCCACCGAGGTCATGGACTCTTACGCGAAGAACGACACATCCGTGCTCACCACGTGCCTGGCCCGTCTGGGCTGGTCACCAGAGCGCCTGGCCCGCGAGATCAACAGGGTGTGCGGCCCGGGCACCATCAGCGTCAAGGCGCCCTACAACTGGTTGAAGGGCGCACGCCCCCGTGGACAACTGCCCGATGTCGTGGCCAGGATCCTGTCCAAGGAGTTAGGCGAGCCGCTCACCGCCGAGGCGATCTGGGCGGCCAGGCCCGCGTCGCACCAGCCCACCGGCACCGAGCCGGGCGGCCAGGCAGCGCAGAGACCCGAGCCAAGCCCCCTCGCGGAGCGGGAAGTCATCACCGCGACCGTCGACTGGCTGGTCGGCACCGACCCCAGGCCGGTCACCGAGGAACCGGCCGAGGAACTCCACCCGGCCGTGCTCGGCGTCCTCACCGCCCGCATCGCCCATCTGCGGCAGCTGGACGACTCCCACGGCGGCGAACTGGTCCTGGACTGGGCGCTGCACGAACTGCGCTGGGCCGAATCGCTGTTGGTCCAGCTCTCCTCCGGCCGGCCGATCGACCCCCGGCTGCACCGGGCCATCGCCGAACTGCGCCAGTTGGTCGGCTGGGTAGCCGCCGACCTCGGCCGGGAACGGCTGGGCCAGAGCTATCTGCTGAGCGCCCTGGACGCCGCCCGCACCGCGGGGGACCGGGGTCTGGCCGCGCACATCATCTCCTGCATGAGCGACCAGGCCAGATGGCAGGGGCGCGGTGAGGAGGCGTTACGGCTGGCCCGGATCGCCAGAAAGGGATCGGTGGGCGAGCCCATCGGCATCGCCCATGCGCTGCTGGCCACCCGCCAGGCGCTGGCGCACGCCACCATCGGCGACGAGGAGGGGTGCCGACTGGCGTTGGACGAGGCCAGGGAACTGGCCGGATCGGTGCAGCCCGGACACAACCCGTCATGGACGTACTGGGTCAACTCCGCGGTGCTGACCGCCGACGCAGGCCGGGCCTGGCTGGAGCTCGGGCGGTACGAGCAGGCCGAGCACTGCCTGGAGTACGGGCTCGAACTCTTCGACGAGGCACAGCCGCGCACCAGGGTGCTGCACTACATCTCGCTGGCCGAGGCCCGGTTGGCGCTGCGCGATGTCGACGGCGCCGCGCTGGCCGCGAGCGCCGCGGTGGACCTGGCCGGCCCGATCACCTCGATGCGGGTCCGCCAGCGGCTCACCGAGCTGAGCGGGCGGTTCGGCGACATCGACGATGCGGCGGCCCGCCGGATCGTCCGCCGCACCGAACGGGCGCTGGGCGCCGCCGTCCCGGCCCCGGCGGGCCCGCCCGAGGCGGCCGACCGGCCGCTCGCGCTGTGCCCGTACCCCAGCCCGGCCGCGCCCTGACACACGGCGGGCCGGGGCGACACCCCGGCCCGCCAAGGCAGTTGTGGGATCAGCCCACGTCCAGGCGCCAGTCCAGGGCGCGCCGGAAGTACACCAGCGGCTCCCCGGGCGCCGTACCGCAGGACGCCACCTCACCGATCAGCACGGCATGGTCGCCGTGCTCCACGATCCTGCTGGTGGCACACCGCAGATACACCAGGGATCCGGCGAGCCGGGGCACCGCCCCGTCCCATTCCCACCGTCGGCCGCCGAACTTGTCGTCACTGCGGCTGGCGAAGACCCGGGCCAGCTCCTGCTGGTCCGCGCCGAGCAGATGCACCCCGAACTCCGGCGCGCGCAACAGCGCGTCGTAGGAGCGGGCCGAGCGGTCCACCGCCACCAGGACGGACGGCGGAGCCGCGCTGTAGGAACAGATGGAGGACACCAGCAGACCGCATGGATCCCCGGACGCGGTACGGGCGGTCACCGCGGCCACGCCCGAGACCAGGCTGGACATCGCCTCGGCGAAGACCTCTGCCGGTGTGGAAACCGTTTCGGATATCAGTGTGTTCACGAGCTTGACCAGACTCCTACGGCCGACGGCCGACGGCCGATGTACGTGGCGGCCAGGGCCTTCTTGTCGATCTTCCCCACCGCGGTCAGCGGCATCTGCGCGACGATCTCCACCCGGTCCGGCGCCTTGTAGGGCGCGAGACCGCGTCCCCGCAGGAAGGCTCCGATCGTCTTCACACTCGGCTGCTCCCCGGAGACGACGAGGAACGCCACCGAGCGCTCGCCCAGCTTCCCGTCCGCTTCGGGCACCAGCGCCGCGGACACGATCTCCGGGTGGGCCAGCAGATGGCCCTCGACCTCGGTGGCGTCGATCTTCACACCACCGCGGTTGATCTGGTCCTTAACCCGGCCGATCACCGTCAGATGGCCGCTGGGCAGCCTGCGGACCTGGTCCCCGGTGCGGTAGAAGCCGTCCTCGGTGAAGCTGGTCCTGTTCTGTTCGGGGGCGCGGTAGTAGCCGCGCAGCGTGTACGGACCGCGGGTCAGCAACTCGCCGACCTGGCCGTCCGGCACCGGCCGGCCGCCGTCGTCCACGATCAGGATCTCGTCGTCATCGGATACCGGCACCCCCTGAGTGGTGCGCAGCAGCTCGACCGGATCGTCCAGCCGGGTCAGGCAGATCAGCCCCTCGGACATCCCGAACACCTGCTGCAACGTGCAGTCCAGCCGCTCCACCACGGTGGCCGCCACGTCGTCGGCCAGCCGCGCGCTGCCCACCTGGAGTACCCGCAGGCTGGACAGGTCGGCCGGACCGCGGTCCAACTCGGCCAGCCAGTGCGGCACCAGGGTCGGGTTGAGCGAGGTGATGGTCACCCGCTCCCGCTCGATCAGCCGGAACGCGGTACGCGGATAGGGGTTCGACGCCATCACCACGGTGCCGCCGACCTGGAGGGTGCCGAGCAACCCCGGGCAGCTCATGGTGTAGTTGAACGCGATCGGCAGCACCGCCAGATACACCGAGTCGGCGTCCATCCGGGCCACCGCGGCGCACTGCCGCGCGTTGTACGCGTAGTCGTCGTGGGTACGCGGAATCAGTTTCGGCGTACCCGTGGTGCCGCCGGACAGCAGCAGCAGCGCGATGTCATCGGCGGCCGGCGGGTCGGCGCGGTTGCCGTCAGGGTCGGCGGGCGTGGCCATCAGGCCGTTCAACGAGGTCAATCCGGCGCGGTCCTGCGGATCGCCCAGCACCACCAGGTGCTTGAGCCCGGGGCAGGCGGTCGCGACCTCCTCGGCCAGCTCGCGGTAGTCGAACCGGTCGTGCTGGTCAGGGAAGAAGTAGGCGGTCGCCTCGGCGAGGGTGGCCAGATGCGTGATCTCGTTGCGCCGGTGGCCGGGCAGCGCGTGCACCGGCACCACCCCCAGGCGCAGCAGGGCGAACCAGACGATCACGAACTCGGCGCAGTTCGGCAACTGCACCACGACCCGCTGCCCGCGACGCAGGCCGAGTTCCCGCAGGCCGGTGGCCAACCGCTCGACTCCGGCGTTCAGTTCGGCGTAGCTCCACCGGCTGCCCCCGTCCACAAGGGCCGTCCGTCTGCCGAACTGCGCCGCCCAACGGTCGAGTTGGTCGCCGAAGGTCTCACCGCGCCAGTAACCGGCCTGCCGGTACCGTGCGGCCTCCTCCGCCGGCCACCGCACCCAGAAGTCGGCCGGTACCCCTTCGGACGCGTGAGGGTTTTCCAGGGGCATCGAGTTGCCTCCTTGTGTCGCAGAACCTGAATACGAACGGTTGGCGGCGTGCGCGGTGCGGCTCAGGAGTCGCTCCGCCGCGCCTTGTCCAGCAACTGCTGGATCTCGTCGAGGGTGTCCGCCGCGCTGATGTCGTCGTCCGTCAGGCTGACGCCGAAGGCCGACTCGATCTGGGTGGCGATCTCCAGGAGCGCGAGCGAGTCGACTCCGAGGTCGTCGCGGAACCCGGCGTCGTCGGTGACCTCCTCGGTGCCGAGTTCCAGGACGCGCGCCACGATCGCGCGCAGCTCGTCCTTGTCCGCGGTGGTCTGCTGGGAGTTGGCCATGGTTGAAGTCACGTTCCCTTCGAGGAAGTCGTCTCGTTACGAGGTCGGGGCCGCGCACAGCAACGCCGCCGCGGTGCCGCCGGGCAGTCGGCAGGACGCCGCGAGCACCGCGCCGTCCGCGCCCCGGTCGAAGTGGGCGACGGCCGCGGCGGCTTGCAGCACACCCAGCGCACCGGACTGCCGCCCGGCCCACCGGGACAGATCCGTCACCGCCGGCGCCGTGGCCGCGCCGGGCAGCGCGTCCAGTGCCGAGTGCTCGGCGGCCAGCAGCCCGAGCGGTCCGCCGCCCTCGGCCGCGGCCGTCATCGCCGCGCCCACGTCCGCCGCCCTGGCGTAGCCGTGCAGCACCGAACGCGCCCGTGCGCCACGGGAGTCGGCATGCTCGGCGGCCTCCACCACCACCGACGCCGCGCTGTCCGGCCAGCGTCGCTCGCCCTCGTCGGCGAGCAGCCGCGCGGTGTACTCGTTGTCCGGCTCCACACCCGTGACCAGCACCAGGTCGGCGCGGCCGGTGACGAGCAGGATCCGCGCCCAGTGCAGGGCGTCCAGGCCGCTGCTGGGGCCGTTGCACAGCGTCAGGTTGGGACCCGTGAGGCCGTAGCCGATGGCCACCCAACCGGCGATGGAGTTGCTTGAGGTGTGCGGCAACCCGGTGGCCTTCAGGCCCTTGGAGGTCTCCTGGTCGATGGTGTCCAGGAAGGAGCAGACCGTGTCGAGGTTGCCCAGGTTGCTGCTGACCACCACCGCGGTGCGCCGCGCCGGTCCGTGGTAGCCGCCGTCGTCGGACAGCAGCCCGGCGTCGCGCAGTGCGGCGCCCGCCGAGCGCAGGGCCAGCCGGGAGGCGCGGTCGCGGTGCCTCATCTCCCTGCCGGTCAGGGCGGTTCGCGGATCGAAGCCGTCCGGGTGGCGGGTGTACTCCGCCAGCAGGTCGGCGGCGCCGCGCAGTCCGTCAACGGCCAGCCCGACACCGGTGATCCACGCGGTCCGCCCTCCGCCACCGCCCTCGAACGGGGAGCTTCGCTCCGCTGTTGTCATGCCCGCCCGTCGCCCGCCACCGCCCTCAAACGAGGAGCGTCGCTCCACTGTCATGATGTGACCCCTTCGACGATCGCGATCGCGTTGAGCCCGCCCATGCCGATCGAGTGGACCTGGGCCAGCGCCACGTCGGCCGCCCTGGCCTCGCCGTACACCAGGTCCAGGCCCTCGGCCTCCGGCATCAGCTCGTCGAGTCCGGCGGTGGGCGGCACCAGGCCGTGGCGCATCGACTGCGCGGCCACGATCAGGCTGAGCAGCCCGGAGCCGCCCAGGGTGTGGCCGGTCATCGACTTGATCCCGGTCACCATCGGCTGCCTCGCCACCCGGCCGAAGACCGAGTGCAGCACGGCTGCCTCGGCCTGGTCGTTCAGCACGGTCCCGGTGCCGTGCAGCATCACCAGGCCGACCTCGTCAGCGGTGATCCCGGCACGCTGGTGGGCCTGTTGGACGGCGGCCTCGACACTGGCGGCGTCCGGGGCGGTGGCATGGGCGGCGTCGCAGTTGACGCCGACGCCGCGCAGCCTGGCACGTGCCCGGTCGCGATCCCCGCCCGGGCGCTCCAGCACCACCGCGACGGCGCCCTCGCCCATCATCATTCCCCTGCGGGAACCGTCGAAGGGCCGGACCTGGTCGGGGACGTTCTGGATCCGGTCGAAGGCACCGAAGGTGCTCTCCGTCATCACATCCGTTCCCGCCACGACGACGGTGTCCGCCAGCCCGTGCTCGATGAGGTCCTGTGCCATCCCGAGCATCGTCAGCGAGGCCGAGCACGCGTTGGCGAAGGTGTGGGTGTCGGTGAACCCGAACTCCGCGCGCAGCCCGGCGTCGAAGTTGAGGTCAGGGAAGCGCACCGGGTGCCTCCCCCGCCACCACAGCTCAACCGAGCGCTGTTCACGGTGGGTTGTGCCCACCAGCACCGGGCAGGTCGCGGCACGGTCGGCGATCCCCGCGTCGGTCAGCGCCTGGCGCACGGCGGCGTGCAGGAATCCGCTGGCCCGCATGGGCACGTCGGAGCCCGGCGGCTGGTCGGTGATCGGATACGCGTGCTTCTGCCGGAAGCCGCTGGTGTCGAACGCCGTCACCTCGGCCAGCCCCAACCGGCCCTGGCACAACCGTTGGTGGATCTCCTCCGGGGTGGACCCGACGGCGGCGACCGCCCCCATACCGGTGATGTCGAGTGTCACCGGCCCCTCCCTTCACAAGTAGCGCTTGACATCGGTGAAGGACAGGTCGACCCGCGGCGACGCGCCCACCGCCAGGTCGGCCAGCGCCTCACCAAGACCGGTGGCGTGCTTGAAACCGTGCGCGTTGTCACCGCCCGCCACGATCACGTTGGGTGCGTGCGGCAGCGCGCCGACCACGAACTGGCCGTCGGGGGAGAGGGTGAGCATGCACACCGCGACCCGCGACGGTGCTGCCTCAAGCCCCGGCAGGAAGGTAGGCAGGTACCCGCACAGCTCGTTCCAGTCCGCCGAGTCGACCGAGCGGTCGCTGCTGTCCGGATCAAGGGCGACCGCCGTGCCGCCGAACTGCTCAAGCCCCAGCTTGATGTCGTAGGGCCCCTCGGAACCGCAGCCCCACAGCACGGTGTTCTCCCCGATCTGCCGCATGAACACCGGGAACTGCTCCAGGGCGTACGGCAGCGCGCCGGGCAGCGGCCGGAACCACGTCACCGGCATACGCGCCACCCGCAGCGCGGGCACAGGCACCAGGGACGGCAGCCATGATCCGACGGTGACGACCACCCGCCCCACCCGCAGACTGCGGGTGGGAGTGTGCAGCCACACACCCTCGGGGTCCGGCTCGATTCCGGTGACCCGGGTGTCGGTGAACACCGTGGCGCCCGCGGCCTCGGCGAGGTCCAGCGCCGCGCGGACCGCCGCCTCCGGGCGGACCAGCTTGGCCGACGGCTCCCACACCCCGATGTCCCCCGGTGCCAGACCGGCGTGCTGCGGATACCGGCGGACCAGCTCGTCCCGGCCCAGCACGGCCACCTCGATGGCGTGCTGCCGGGCGGCGGCCAGCGTTCCGGCCACCACCTGGCTGTCCGGGGCGCCGATCAGCAGCCCGCCGCAGTCCAGCAACAGCCGCTGCCCCGACTCGCGTTCCAGCTGCCGCCACAGGTCGAGGGACCGGCGGGCGAGCGGAACCAGACCGCTGTGTTCCAGGCAGGTGACCCGGAACATCCGGCTGCCGCCGTGCGACGCGCCGAGCGAGTGCCCGCGGCCGTAGCGCTCGATGCCGAGGACCCGCACCCCGCGCCTGGCCAGCTGCCACAGCGTGGAGGACCCCCAGGCGCCGAGGCCGACGACCGCGACGTCCGCCGCCAGCTCAGACATCCGCGTTCCCGAAGTGCGGCGCCACCTGGTCGGCGAACAGCTCCAGCGCGCGCCTGCTGTCCTCGTACGGCATGTAGCCCGGGTTCAGTTGCAGGCTGACGGTGATGTCGTCACCGAACCAGCCCCTGATGGCGGTCAGTTGCTCGGTGACCTCCGCCGGGGTTCCGGCCAGCACCTTGTGGTCGTTCAGCGACTTGGTGAAGTCATAGGTGCGGACCTTGTCGATCAGCTTCTCGTAGCCCTTGTAGTCCGCCGAGGTGGTGGCCGCCCAGGAGGCGATCGCGCCTGTCATCAGGTCGATGTAGTTGTTCTCGAACCGCTCGCCCCACTCCAGCGCCTGCGCCCGGTCCTCCGACAGGTAGCAGGTGTACTTGACCTGGACCCGCCCGGCGCCCGCCGGCCGTCCCGCCGCGGCCCAGGACCGGCGGTAGGAGTCCAGCATCTCCAGCATGACCTCGTGGCTGACGATCGATGGCACGATCTGCAGGTGGTATCCGTCGGTCCCGGCCTGGGCGCAGGACTCCGGGCTGGACGCGGAGGCCACGAAGATCGGCGGGTGCGGGTTCTGCACCGGGCGCGGCAGCAGGGTGATCGGGCCGAAGCGGTAGAACTCCCCTTCCCAGGTGACGTTCTCCTCCGACCACAGCCGACGGCAGGCCTCCACGCCCTCGGTGAACCGCCTGCGGCTCTCGTCCATCGGAATGCCGAACCAGTCGAACTCGTCGGGCAGGAAGCCGCGGCCGAAGCCGACGTCGAGCCGCCCGCCGCACAGGTTGTCCAGCATCGCCAGCTTGCCCGCGAGCTTCAGCGGGTGCGTGAACGCCGGGATCACCGCACCGGTGGTGATGCGGATCCGCTCGGTCCGCGCGGCGATGGCGGTCAGCAGCGTCACCGGGTCGGGGCTGTAGCCGCCGTACGGGGAGCCGTAGTGCTCCACGGTCTGCACGTGCTCGAAGCCGTGCCGCTCGGCGAGCACCGACAGGTCCAGTACCTCCCGGTAGTACTCGGCCGCGGTCTTGCGCTCCGGAGCGAAGACCGGAAAGAAGTTGAGCCCGAATTCCACGATTTCCCTTTCTCATGGACCTGCGGTGGCGTCACGTTGGTCGCGGGCGCGACTACGCGGGGTCGTTCGGCGGTTGCCCGACCGGTTTTCCGGCGATTCCCCACCGGTGTTCCGGAGTTGGCTCCAGCGTGATCCACACATGCTCGCGGACCTCTGCGCCGAAGGTCTCCACCACCGCGTCGGTGAGGTTGGCGATCAGCTTCTGCTCGGATTCCGGATTGAGGCGCTTCTCAAGAATGCGCACGGAGATGAACGGCATCGGTTTCCCATCGAAGGGGAGGGGCGGGATGGCGGCCCGGCTAATCACCGCTGGAATGCGGGCGGTTGGTGGCCGCGGTCCGCTGCGGTTGAAATGCTGCCCGGCCGAGCGGGCGGCCCGGAAGGTGTTTTGCCGGTTAGCTTGGTCAGGTTGGTCCGGTCAGCTTGGTCAGCGCCGGTCAGCCCGGTCACGCCACGCTGAACCGGGGCGACGGGGAGCCGTTCAGCTCGGCCAGTGAGTGGTCCAACGCGTCGGCCAGGTAGTCCACCTGGGAGCCGGTCAGCCCAGGGTGGCAGGGCAGGTTCAGGTGCTGCTCGAACCAGAGTCGTTCGGCCACCGGGCACTCACCGGGACCGTGCCCCTGGTGCCGCCATTCGGGCAGCAGGTGCTGCGGAAAGTAGCGCAGCTCGATCTGCACCCCGCGCCTGTCCAGCGACAGCAGCAACTGGTCGCGCAGCTCCTGGGTCTGCGCGAAGCAGGTGTACAGGTGGTACGAGTGCTCGCTGTGCGCGGGGGCGGACTGCGGGGTCACGAACGAGTAGCGGCCGAGCACCTCGTCGATCCGCGCGGCGATCGACCGGCGCGCCCGCTCCACCTCCTCAAGCCGGTCGAGCTGCACCAGTCCGACGGCGGCGGCCGCCTCGGACATGGTGGCGTTGGTGCCGGCGCGGCGCAGCCGGCGCACCCTGTCGGTGTAGACGGAGGCGGAGTACTTCATCCAGGGCAGCACCACCGGCTCGTCCACCCCGGTCCAGTACTGCTGGTCGATCTCCGCGTCCACCTCGTTGGAGCGCAGCCGGTCAAGGCGCTCCGCCCAGTCGTCGCGGTCGAAGGTGATCATCCCGCCCTCGCCGAGGGTGGTGATGTTCTTGGCGTTCTGGAAGCTGAACGTCGCGATGTCGGCCAGCGAACCGGGCCTGCGGCCACGGTACTTGGCGCCCTGCGCGTGCGCGCAGTCCTCCAGCACGGTGATGCCGTGCCGCCGGGCGACGGACATGATCTGGTCCATCTCGGCCGGGCAGCCGCCGTAGTGCACCAGCAGCACCGCCCTGGTGCGGGCGGTGATCAGCGATTCCAGCACCGCCGGATCCAGGTTGAGCGTGCCCGGCTCGATGTCGCAGAACCGCACCCGCACCCCGTAGTCCAACAGCGGCTGCACGGTGGCCTGGTAGGTCTGCGGGGTGGCGATCACCTCGTCGCCCGCCTGGAGGTCCAGCATTTCGATCGCCAATTCCAGTGCGACGGTTCCACTGGTGACCGAGATGGCGTGCCGACTGCCCACCAGATCGGCGAAGGCGCGCTCGAAACGGTCCCGCCATGTTCCCATCGACAACGGCTGCCCGCCCTCGACGAGTTCAGTCAGTACGGATATCTCCGGGGCGGCCAGCACACTGCCCCGCTTGCCCCAGGGCACCACGTAGTTCTTGTTCATTTTCTGATCCCTCTGATTCACGCCCGCCCGGCAGAAAAGGGCCGGTGCCGGAAATCGGCAGGGGCGGGCTCACGGCGATTCCGGTCGCACGGCGACCCGGAGGAGTGCAGACACGGTGGTGAACCGGTGTGCGCTCCATGGAACGCGGCGGAACGTCGGGAACTGAAGAGTCAGCGGGGGTCAGCACGGTCAGCTTGGTCAGCCGAGGTCAGCGCGCGGTACGCATTCGACGTATGTGTTCGGCGAACCGGCGGGCTCCCGGGCTGGCCGCGTGCCCCTTGGGAAGCACCAGGTCAACACGGCGTTCCAGGTGCACCCCGGTGACCGGGATCAGCCGTAGTCCGCCGTCCGCGGAACCGGGACCGACGCCGGGGTCAACTCCCTTGGGCACGAAGGCGATTCCGAGGCCCGCGGACACCAGGTCGAGGACCATGGCCCACTCGGTGACCTCACAGGTGATCCGGCGGGTGAGCCCGGCGGCGGTGAACGCGGCGTCCACCTGGACCCGGTTGGCCCACTCCGGGCGGGTCTCCACGAACCGTTCGCCGTCCAGCATGTCCAGGGTGAGCGACTCGGCGTCGGCGAGCGGATGGTCGGACCGGCAGGCCAGCAGCAGCGGTTCGGCGGCCAGTGGGATGACCCGCAGGTCGGCGGTGCGGCCGGGCACCGCGGACACCAGGGCGCAGTCGAGTTCGCCCTCGGCGACCATCTGGAGCATGGGCAACGCCGCCAGTTGCTGGAGGGTGATGTCCAACCCCGGGTGCGCGCGGGCGAATTCGGCCAGCCAGCGGGCCAGCGGCACCAGATGCTGACTGGTCTGCAACGCGCCGATACGCAGCTGACCGGTCAGCACGCCCTTGACGTCGTGCACCACCTGGCGGGCCGCCTCTGCGGCCTCCAGCGCGTGCCGGGCGGCGGGCAGCAGCGCCTCGCCCTCCGCGGTGAGCCGTACCGGACGGGTGCCGCGGACGAACAGCACCGTGCCCAGGGCCTTCTCCAACGCGCGTACGGAGGAGGAGAGTCCGGACTGGACGATGAGTTCGCGGGCGGCGGCCCGGGTGAAGTTGCGTTCTTCCGCGAGGGCCACGAAGTGGCGCAGATGCCGGAGCTCCATCACGCCATTATCTCTGGCAGAGATGGAAAATATGCGATCCCCATCCCCCTGAGTTGAAACAGGTAGTGGGAACCGGCCTGTTGACTCGTATGTACGGCCCGAACAGCACGACGGCCGTCACGGAGAACGGGAGACGACAGAAGTGACCACGACCGAACCAGTGGCCTACCAGTACGAGCCAGCCACCGAGGACCGCGGTGCTCCGGCCATGAAGCCTCCGCGAGCCTCCCGGGCTTCGCACGGCACCGGGTTCTGGTTCGTGGCGATGGCGTTCATGGTGCTGATGGCCTTCGGCACCCTGCCGACTCCGCTGTGGCCGCTGTACCAGGCGCGCGACCACTTCGGTCCGACCGTCGTCACGGTGGCGTTCGCGGTGATGGTGGTCGGTGCGGCGGCGAGCTTCCTGACCCTGGGGCATCTGTCGGATCGTTTCGGCAGACGCCGCATCGTGGTGCCCGCCCTGCTGGTGGCCACCCTCGCGTCGGTGATCCTGCTCGCCTGGCCCGCGCTGCCCGGCCTGATCGTCGGCCGCACGCTGACCGGTGTGGCGGTGGGCCTGATGGCCTCCACCGCCACCACATATCTGGCCGACCTGTACCACGAGGCCCATCCGGACCGCGAGGGTTCACCGGTGCCCGGCCTGGTGGCCGCCGCCGCGAACCTCGGCGGCCTGGCGCTCGGACCGCTGATAGCCGGGCTGCTGGCGGAGTGGGCCCCGGCACCGCTGATCACCCCGTACGCGCTGTGGGCGGTCGCCATGCTGGTCTTCCTGGTCCTGGTGCTGAGCACCCCGGAGACCGTCGACCTGGAACTGCCCGCACAGCAGCAGCCGGTCCGCTTCGCGCTACGGCCCGGTGCCGGTCCGGCGTTCACCGCCGCCTCCGTGGTGGGGTTCTTCGCCTTCGCGGCGCTGGGCCTGTTCTCCTCGCTCGGCGCGATCATCATCCGCGGCCAGCTGCACATCACCTCGCACGCCATCGCGGGCGTCGCGCCGTTCACCATGTTCGCCGCCTCCGCGATCGCCCAACTCGCGCTGGGCACACTGCCGTTGGTCCGGCTGATGAAGATCGGCGTGGTGCTCTTCCCGGGCGGTATGGCACTGACCGCGGTCTCCCTCTACCACCCGACGCTGACGCTGTTCCTGGTGGCGGCCGGGATCGCGGGCGCGGGCGCGGGGCTGCTGTTCAAGGGCGCGGTCAGCCAGGTCGCCATGGCCGCCGCCCCCACGTCCCGCGCCGGTGTGCTGGCGATGTTCTTCGTCATCTCCTACATCGGCATGGGCGCGCCCTCGATCGCGTTCAGCATGGTCATCCAGCACGTCAGGTTGCAGCCCGCGATGATCGGCTTCTCCATCATGCTGTCGGTCGGCGCCATGGCGGCCGCCGCGGCCACCAGCCGCAGCGCCACCCGTCGCCGGGTGCGCGGCCGGCACCGCAGGCAGCGCGGCGCCAGCGGCCAGCACCGGGCCACCCGCCGCCGCGGCGCCACCGCCCACGCGGGCGGTGCGCACCGCCCGTCCTGACGGCGCGGGGCACCCTCGCCCCGCTCGGTACCACGCGTGCGCAGGCACGTACCTCGGGAGGAGGGGGCGCCCCTTCGTTCACGGGCGCGACGCACTTGGCGGGTGGCGTGGGGAAGCGGGCTACGGCGCAAAGGACGATGCCCGGGTGGGCTTCAGGCATCACCATGACGCCCTTCGGCGCGTTGGGGGCACCCGGCTGTGCCATTTTCTGCACGAGACCGCGGTGTTCAGGTGCGGCGTGCGGCCCATACCGTGCGCTCGGTGCGTACCGTCAGGTCGTCGCGGCGCAGGATGCTGTGAGGGCTGTCGGTGTCGAGTAGTTGGTCGAGAGCGGTGAGGTCTTCGGCTGCCAGCGCCTGGGCGAGGCTGCCGCGCATGCGGGTCAGGCTGCTGAGTGCGTAGCGGCCGACGGCCTCGGTGGGGGGGCGGCCCCAGGTTGACGGTGATGATGCGTTCGCCCTCGACGGTGAAGCCGGCGGCGGTCAGCTTGGGTCCCCAGTCGGCGCCGCGATGGGGCACGTGCTCGGCATGGTGGCGGTCCAGTGCGGCGTGGCAGCGTTCTTCGAGTCCGGGACGGTTTGCTGGGGCGTCCTCGGGCAGGAAGCGCGGGAAGCCTGCCAGTTCCACGACGGCGAACAGTCCGTTGGGAGCCAGCGTGTCGTGGACTTGGCGCAGGGTGTGGTCGGGGTCGGCCATGTGGTGCATGGAGGCTGATGCCCATACCAGTTCGGGCGTGCCGAGCTCTGGCCAGGCCCCGTCGAGGTCAGCCTGAACGGTGCGCACCCGATCGGCGATACCGTCTGCCTCGGCCTTGCGTCGCAGGCGGTGCAGGTGGCTGGCCGAGGTGTCGACGGCGGTCACCTCAGTCCTGGGGAAGCGCTTGAGCAGTGCGAGGGTGCCTGCACCGGTGCCGCAGCCCAGATCCACGATGTGGCGGGGGCTGCCTTTGACGGGCAGCCACGCGGTGATGGAGGCGATGTGTTCGGCGAGCACCTCGGCGTCCAGATCAAGGATCTCCGTCTGGCCGTCGGCGTCGTGCTGTGGTTCGTGGGCCGGGTGGGCGCCGGGGCCGTGCGCCGCGTGTGGGGACGTCATGGCGCCCACGCTAAGAGGGGTCATGAGCATGCGAACAGGTCGTTTTCCGGAAGAGCAAGATGGTGGGCGCTTGGCCTGCCGACCGCGCAAGCACCTGGTGGATTTCGCAAGGAGGAGCCATACGGCGGGGCTGGGGTCAACGCGACAGGCTGTTTGCGTCCCCGGTGCTGTCGTCGTTGCGTTGGTGGCCGCGGCGGGCGTCGCGGTCGAAGATGCCCAGGATTTCGCATGGCCCGCCTTCGGTGCCGATGGCGTGCGGGAGCATCGTGGGGAACTCAGCCGCTTGGTTGGTCTCCACGCGGAAGCGCCGGTTGCCCAGTAGCAGGACGGCGGTTCCGGAGAGGACGACGAGCCATTCGCGGCCCGGGTGGGCGCGCATGCGTGAGGGGCTGTCGGGCGGTGGGTTCGTCATACGCTGGCGCACGACGGTCATGCCCGGGTCCGCCCGGATGGGCCAGCGCATCAGCTGGTGGGCGGCGTCGATCATCGGGCTGGAGATGACGTCGTCCGTGGCCGTCTCGACCAGTTGGTCGAGCGTGGTGTCCAGGGCGCGGGCGAGGGCGACGAGCTGGTCCAGAGCGAGGCGGCGCTGACCGGTCTCGATCCGGCTGAGCGTGGACGGGCTGAGCCGGGCGCGGGTGGCCAGCTCGTCCAGGGACCATCCCTGCGCCACGCGCAGAGCACGGATCCGTTTGCGTACCAGGCTGTCGAGACCTCCAGGGTCTTGCGTCATGGGCAAAACCTTATGCCGCACACGCAAAGGTGCGTGCTACGGGGTGCCGTGGCCGTCGAGGAAGCGATGTAGCACAGCGGCCTCTGCACGGAGCTGCGCGACTCGGTCAGCGTGAGCGGGTGCGGTCAACTGCGCTGCGGCTTCGAGTCGTTCGGTGGCCTCGGCTCGCACGATATCCGCCACGTTGCACTCGCTCAGCTCACGTCGCGCTGCCTCGGTGGCGCCGACACCGACCGGTGACTGTTCGAGGGCCAGGCCCCGCGTCTCGGCTTCGTCCACCGGCACCGCCTCCGCGTTGTCCAGTGCGGCGAGCGTTGAGCGCAGTGCGCTCACGGCGGCCTTGTCGCGGGCGCGCATCGCTTCCGGGAGGGCTTGACGCATACGAACACGTAGGGACATGCCGGGACCTTATGGTCGTGGTCTTGGTCCCCACAACGGGATATCCAAGCTGATCTCGGCCGTTCGCGAGGACGCGGACCGTGGGGGTGAATACGACGCCGACCAGCCCTGTCGATGCCTGATGTCGCGTCAGAGGAGTCGGCATTGGGTCAGCATGAGTCCGGTAGAACCCGGGGAACGCTGCCCGACCACGCGACTGGCTGTAAGATGTGGAAACGGCCCTTGACCTGCAAAAAGGCAGGCAGGGAGCCTGCCTGTAGGAGTGCACCGATGTTGCGTACCATGTTCAAGTCCAAGATCCACCGTGCCACGGTGACCGAAGCCGACCTGCACTACGTGGGATCGGTGACGGTCGACGCCGAGCTGATGGAGGCCGCCGACCTGCTGCCGGGCGAGCTGGTCCACATTGTCGACATCACCAACGGTTCCCGGCTTGAGACCTACGTCATCGAGGGCGAGCGGGGCTCCGGCGTCATCGGCATCAACGGTGCGGCGGCGCATCTGGTGAACCCCGGCGACCTGGTCATCCTGATCAGCTACGCGCAGGTGGACGACGCCGAGGCCAGGACGCTGCGGCCGCGCGTGGTGCACGTGGACGAGCGCAACCGCATCGTGGAACTGGGCGCCGACCCCTCTGCCCCGGTGCCGGGCGGCGACACCGCACGCAGCCCCCGGGCCCTGGCACGCTGAGCGGGGTTCAGGGGTTCCGGGGACTTGTCCCAGGAACGTCATCCCGCCGCGAGGGCAGGCAACCCGCACGGCGGATGCATGCGGTGCCGAACCAACCTCAGCCAGGCTCCGACGGTGCCGCCACGATCACCAACGCCGGGCTCAGCAGCTGATCGCCCAGCCGGTACCCAGGCCGCACCACCTGCGCGCAGGTCGGACGGTCGACGTCGGCAGAGCGGGACTGCGACAGCGCCTCATGCACGGTGGGATCGAACGCCTCCCCGGGCTCGCCGAACGACCGCAGGCCGAGCGCGGCCAGATGCGTCTCCAACGCGTCGCTGACCGCGACGAACCCGTCGGTCATGTCGCCGTGACGCCGCACCTGCGTCACGGTGTCCAGCACCGGCAGCAACTCGCGCACCACGTTGGCGACCGCGATCTCGCGCACCGCCAGCCGGTCGCGCCGCACCCGCTTGCGGTAGTTGTCGTACTCCGCCTTCACCCGCTGCAAGTCCGCGGTGCGCTCGGCCAGTTGGGCGCCGAGCTGGCCGGGTCCGGTCTCCGTCGCCGTGCTGGACGGGGGCCGCAGGCGCAGCACCGGGTCGGTCGGGTGGGCGCGCGGGTCGTACGGGGCGGACACCGGTACCGGTAGCCGCGTCCCGGGCGGGGAGCCGGTGGGGTGGGTCATCCGGTGCCTCCCTTGGGCTTGTCCTCGTCGACGATCTCGGCGTCCACTACCTCGTCCTCCGGTTTGCCGCCGGATTCGCCCGAGGTGGCGGAGGCGCCGGTGTCGCCGCCGGTGGTGGCTCCGGTGCCCTCGCCCGCCGCGGCGTACATCGCCTGGCCCAGCTTCTGGCTGGTGGTGGCCAGCTTCTCGGTGGCGGTGCGGATCTCGGCGATGTCCTCGCCCTTGAGCTTCTCCTTCAGCTCGCCGACGGCGGTCTCGACCTCGGTCTTGACCTCGCCCGGGACCTTGTCCTCGTTGTCCTTGAGGAACTTCTCGGTCTGGTAGACGAGCTGCTCGGCCTGGTTGCGGGTCTCGGCCGCCTCGCGGCGCTTGTGGTCCTCCTCCGCGTACTGCTCGGCCTCGCGCATCATGCGGTCGATGTCGTCCTTCGGCAGCGCGGAGCCACCGGTGACCGTCATCCGCTGTTCGCGCCCCGTCCCCAGGTCCTTGGCGGAGACGTGCATGATGCCGTTGGCGTCGATGTCGAAGGTCACCTCGATCTGCGGTACGCCGCGCGGCGCCGGGGGCAGACCGGTCAGCTCGAACATGCCGAGCTTCTTGTTATACGCGGCGATCTCGCGCTCACCCTGGAAT
>NZ_JAPZVN010000120.1 GCF_027533845.1 Streptomyces sp. RPT161
GGCACGGTGCTGGTCACCGGCGCGACTGGCACGCTGGGTGGCCTTGTCGCTCGGCATCTGGTGGCCGAGCACGATGTGCGGCATCTGCTGCTGGTGAGTCGGCGGGGTGCGGCGGCGGAGGGTGCGGCTGAACTGGGCGCCGAGTTGGCCGGGTTGGGTGCGCATGTCACTTGGGCGGCGTGTGATGTGGCTGATCGGGATGCGTTGGCGGTGACGTTGGCGGCGGTTCCGGTGGAGCGTCCGTTGACGGCGGTGGTGCATACCGCTGGTGTGCTGGATGACGGTGTCATCGAGTCGTTGACTGCGGAGCGTGTCAGTGAGGTGTTGCGGCCGAAGGTGGATGCGGCTGTCA
>NZ_JAPZVN010000121.1 GCF_027533845.1 Streptomyces sp. RPT161
TGGAGACCGTGCGGTTCCTGGACGGTGTGCGGACGTTGGAGGCCGAGGGCGTCACGACCTTCGTTGAGCTGGGGCCGGATGGTGTGTTGTCGGCGATGGCGCAGGAGTGCGTGACGTCGGACGGCGCGGCGTTCGTTCCGGTGCTGCGTGGTGGGCGTGCTGAGGCGGAGACACTGACGGCCGCGGTCGCTCGGGCGCATGTGCGTGGTGTGGCCGTGGACTGGGAGGCACTCTTCAAGGGCACGGGAGCGTGCCGGGTCGAGCTGCCGACCTATGCCTTCCAGCGGCGCCGCTACTGGCCGGAGATCACGCTCGCCGCTGGCCGTCCTTCGGGTGAGGC
>NZ_JAPZVN010000122.1 GCF_027533845.1 Streptomyces sp. RPT161
CCTCGCGCCGATTACCCCGCAGTCGTCTGTGGTGCCGGTGTATTCGTCGGTGACCGGAGAGCTCATGGACACCGGGGAGTGGGGCGCGGAGTACTGGTACCGGAATCTTCGGAATACGGTGTTGTTTGAGAAGGCTCTCACGGCTGCTTTGGATGCCCGTGCCAGCGCGGTGGTTGAGGTCGGTCCGCATCCGGTGTTGCTTCCCGCAGTCCAGGACATTGTGGAACAGCGCGAGGACACTGCGACGGCGGTGGGCACGTTGCGTCGTGGTGAGGGAAACCTCCACCAGATGGTGTCGGCCGTGGCACAGGTGTATGCGGATGGCGTGC
>NZ_JAPZVN010000123.1 GCF_027533845.1 Streptomyces sp. RPT161
CCACGCCGTGCGCATACACCTGTGCCACGGCCGACACCATCTGGTGGAGGTTTCCCTCACCACGACGCAACGTGCCCACCGCCGTCGCAGTGTCCTCGCGCTGTTCCACAATGTCCTGGACCGCGGGAAGCAACACCGGATGCGGACCGACCTCAACCACCATGCTGGCACCGGCATCCAAAGCAGCCGTAAGAGCCTTCTCAAACAACACCGTATTCCGAAGATTCCGGTACCAGTACTCCGCGCCCCACTCCCCCGTGTCCATCAACTCTCCGGTCACCGACGAATACACCGGCACCACAGACGACTGCGGGGTAAC
>NZ_JAPZVN010000124.1 GCF_027533845.1 Streptomyces sp. RPT161
TGAGCTCGTTCCGCTTTGACGGACACCGTCGGTGTGGTGCTCAGGCCGCGAGTGCGGCTTCGTATTCGGCGGGACTGCGGTAGCCGAGACTGCTGTGCAGCCTGCGGAGGTTGTACCAGCCTTCAACGAACTCAAAGATGGCGGCACGCGCGAGGGCCCGGCTAGGCCAGGGGCGGTCGCAGGGAAGTTCGCTCTTGAGGGTGGCGAAGAACGATTCGGCGAGTGCGTTGTCCCAGCACTGACCAGTACGGCCGACAGACAGCCGGACACCGAACTCGCGGGCCAGTTCCGCGAATTCATG
>NZ_JAPZVN010000125.1 GCF_027533845.1 Streptomyces sp. RPT161
ATCGAGGAAGTCCGGTATCTGCTCTCGCTGCTGCCGTCCAACAACCGGCAGATGCCTCCGGGTGCGGACTGCCAGGACCCCGCCGACCGGCGTGCTGAGGCGTTGTTGAGCCTGGTGCCCGTGGACGGCAGTCGTCCGTACGACATGCGCAAGGTGATCGAGGAGATCGTCGACGACGGTGACTTCCTCGAGGTGCACGAGCGCTGGGCGAAGAACGTGCTGTGTGCGCTGGCCCGCCTCGACGGACAGGTGGTCGGTCTGGTGGCCAACCAACCGCAGGTGCTC
>NZ_JAPZVN010000126.1 GCF_027533845.1 Streptomyces sp. RPT161
CTGGAAGAGGTCCGCTACCTGCTCTCCCTGCTGCCGCAGAACAACCGCGAGAACCCGCCGGTGCTGCCCACCACCGACCCGGCCGACCGGCGCGGAGACGCGCTGCTCGACCTGGTGCCCGCGGACGGCAACCGCGCGTACGACATGCGCAAGGTGATCGAGGAGATCGTCGACGACGGTGACTTCCTCGAGGTGCACGAGCGCTGGGCCACCAACATCATCTGCGCGCTGTCCCGGCTGGACGGCCAGGTCGTCGGCATCATCGCGAACCAACCGCAGGCGCTG
>NZ_JAPZVN010000127.1 GCF_027533845.1 Streptomyces sp. RPT161
CACATGCGCCGCAGCCAACTCGCCAATCGAATGCCCGGCCAGGAAGTCAGGCTTCAGCCCCCACGACTCAACGAGCCGGAACAGCGCCACCTCAACCGCGAACAAGGCAGGCTGCGTGTAGGCGGTCTGGTCGAGCAGGCCGCCGTCGGCTCCGAAGATCACATCCCGCAGCGGTACTTCGAACCGTTCACACACCGCGTCCAGCGCTTCGGCGAAGACAGGGTAGGCCTCGTACAGCTCCCGACCCATCCCGATCCGCTGGCTGCCCTGCCCGGTGAACAG
>NZ_JAPZVN010000128.1 GCF_027533845.1 Streptomyces sp. RPT161
TTGTTCACCGGTCAGGGCAGCCAGCGGATCGGGATGGGTTGGGAGCTTTACGCGACCTACCCTGTCTTCGCCGAAGCCCTGGATGCGGTGTGTGAACGGTTCGAAGTACCGCTGCGGGATGTGATCTTCGGAGCCGACGGCGACCTGCTGGACCAGACTGCCTACACGCAGCCTGCCTTGTTCGCGGTTGAGGTGGCGCTGTTCCGGCTCGTTGAGTCGTGGGGGCTGCGGCCTGACTTCCTTTCTGGTCACTCGATTGGTGAGTTGGCTGCGGCGCATGTC
>NZ_JAPZVN010000129.1 GCF_027533845.1 Streptomyces sp. RPT161
CCGATCCGTCGTTGCGGCCGGCGGATGTGGGGTGGTCGCTGGTCAGTTCACGGGAGGCGTTTGATCACCGGGCTGTCGTTGTTGGGGCCGACCGGAACGAGTTGATGTCGGGTCTAAGGTCTGTTGCCGCGGGTCAACCCGTTCCAGGGGTGGTGCAGGGCACTGCTCGGGCTGATGGCCAGGTGGTGTTTGTGTTCCCTGGTCAGGGTGCGCAGTGGGTTGGTATGGCTCAAGACCTGCTGGAATCCTGCCCGGTGTTCGCTGAGTCGATGGGC
>NZ_JAPZVN010000013.1 GCF_027533845.1 Streptomyces sp. RPT161
GCGGGGTGGAGGCGTCCGAGAGCCAGTCACGGATCTCCGCCGGTTCGGTACCCCGGAACGCCGTGACGATCATGCTGTCGCTGGCCATCGTGTACGCCTGGGTGTCCTCCAGCGGGAACGGTGGAGTGAACCGCGTGTGGTGGTGCCGTACGGTGTCGAACCCCCAACTCCGGGCCTGCTCCTCGATGGTGGCCTCGTCTTTGTAGGCGAGGTCGGATGCCTTCGCCAACCAGTAGGCCTGCTGCAGGCTGTAGCCGCGGGCACGGTGGTCGATCGAGGTCGGAACGGGCACGGGAGGACTCCTCGGCGAGTGGGTGACGGGGGGACACCACACTCGTAGCCATCGCTCGCGCCGTTCAAAGAGTCAGCCGGTCGCGTTCACCCGAAGGGCTGATGCTTCCTGCACCCAGATCATCCCGGAGACGTGGTGCGGGCTTTCGTCGCCTCCGTGCAGTCGGGGCAGAGCCCGGTCGTCGGGGCGCCACCTCATGCGGATACCGCGTGGTTCTGTCCGCGCTGCTGCTTGTTGTGATGCCGTGGCGGCCGGTGCACCGACGCGGGGCGGTGCGGGTCTGCCGACGGCGTGTCCTGCGGCTTGGTGCCACCCTGAGACGGCAGACGCCATTTTGGTGCCCAAGCGGCCTTGCATTGGCGCCAGTTTGGCGCCATCCTGGTGTCCAGGCCGATGAGATGGCAGCCGCCAACCTCTGAGGACCTACCGCGGCGACAGCCGTGGGGGCCGCGTTACGGAAGACATCGAGGCCGTCGCGTCGGGCCGGTTCGACATAGGCCAGGTCGGGGCCCGGTGTCCTTCGGCCACCGGTTGGCGTCGGCGGTTTTCAACCATGGCGTCAAGCGGTAACCGGCGCACCGCACAAGCCGCTTCACCCGGATACGTCGCATCACCGTTCCCGCACATCACCTGGATCGGATCTGGAGGACACCATGCAGCAGGAATCACCGGCCCTTGCCCAAGCCGTCGGCACCGCTCAAGCGGGGGAAAGCCCATGTCCCGAGAAGAGTGCCCGGCGCACAGCTCCGCCCGCCGAGCCAGTACAACTGCCGATGACCCGTCCCTCGGGCTGTCCCTTCGACCCGCCCACCGAGCTGGCGCGACTGCGCGAGAGCCAGCCGATCGTCCGCATGCGCTACCCCGACGGGCACCTGGGCTGGTTGGCTACGGGCCATTCGGCGGTTTGCGCGGTCCTGGCCGACACTCGGTTCAGCTCGCGCTACGAGACCATGCACTACCCGTTCCCCGACGGGCCCACCGGTGAGCTGCCACCAGCGCCGCTTGGAGATCTCACCGGGATCGACGCACCCGAGCACACCCGCTACCGGCGGCTGCTCACCGGCAAGTTCACGGTCCGCCGGATGCGTGCACTCACCGCGCGGGTGGAGCAGATCGTCGCCGAGCACCTCGACGCCATGGAACGCCGGGGGCCAGTGGTGGACCTGGTCGAGGCCTACGCCCAACCCATCCCCGCGCTGATGATCTGCGAACTCCTCGGTGTGCCGACCGATGATCGGGAGGTCTTCCAACGTCATACGACGACGCTGACCAACCAACTCTCCACTGACGACGAGCGGATCGCCGCGATAGGCGCGTTCCACGAAATCCTGCACGCGCTGGTCCTCGCCAAGCGCGCCGAGCCCACCGACGACCTTCTCAGCGATCTGACCCACGGCAGCGACCTCACCGATGACGAGCTGGCCGGCATCGGCAGCTTTCTACTCGGCGCCGGCCTCGACACCACCGCCAACATGCTCGCGCTGGGCACCTTCGCGCTGCTGTCCAACCCGGAACAACTCGCCGCCCTGCGCGCTGATCCGGGCCTTACCGACCAGGCCGTGGAGGAGTTGATGCGCTACCTCACCATCGCCCACACCGGGGTGCGGTCAGCGCTGGAGGACGTGGAGATCGCGGGCCAGTCGATCAAGGCCGGCGAGACAGTAACCCTCTCGCTGCAAGCGGCCAACCGCGACCCGCAGCGGTTCCCCGAGCCGGACATCCTCGATGTACGCCGCAAGGCCACCGGCCAAGTGGGCTTCGGACACGGCGTTCACCAGTGCCTGGGCCAACAACTGGCCCGCGTGGAGATGCGCGTTGCCTTTCCCGCACTCCTTGACCGCTTCCCGACGCTGCGTCTGGCCGTCCCGCCCGCGGAGATCCCGCTGCGCACCCACTCGAACATCTACGGTGTGCACCGGCTCCCGGTCACCTGGGACGAGGAGTAGCCCGGTGGAACTCAGCATCGACCGCGAGCGGTGCGTCGGCGCCGGAATGTGCGCACTGACCGCTCCGATGTCTTCGACCAGGACCCCGAAGACGGCCGGGTGTTGCTCCTCGAACCCGGCCCACCCCCTGGGCGCCACCGCGGAGCCCGTCAGGCCGTCGGTGTCTGCCCCGCCGGAGCCATCGCCATCAACGAGTAGGGGAGACACGGTAGTTCGCCCCAGCCCCAGCCCCAGCCGGGTGGCGGTCTCCGCTGAGGATTCCCTGGCCGCGTCCCCGGCCCCTGCCGCGGGTGGGGCACAACTCCCGGCTGTAGGCCCGGCATTGGCTGCTGGGTCCTTTGCCAGGTTCCGCGCCGGTAGAACTTCACGCCCGATCCGGCCGGGCGACCAGCTGCGCCATCGCGGCGTCGGCGGTGGGCCTGCTGGGACAGCAGTGAGACGTGACTGACTGGGCGCTCCGGTTGACAGGATCGGCTGTTTGGAGCGCTCAGCCGCCGCGGACCAGGTGTGGTCCCGGGGCTTACCAGGGAAGCGGGCCCTCGGCGCCGACGTAGCCTCCCGTCGGGCCGTCGGGGCCCACCTGCGCCATGCGGACGATGATCTCGGCGCCCTGCTCGACGGTTTGCGTACCCGTGTGGTGGTTCAGGTCGGTCGCGGTGTAGCCGGGTTCCACCGCGTTGATCCGCATCTTCGGAAAAGCCTTCGCGTACTGCACGGTGATCATGTTCACCGCGGTCTTCGACGCCGGATAGGCGAGCCCGGGGTACGCGTAGGTGGGTGTGTCAGGGGTGGTGACTCGGGTCAGCGAGCCCAGGCCGCTGCTCACGTTGACCACGACCGGGGCGGCGGACCGCTGCAGCAGCGGCAGGAACGCGTGGGTGACGCGCACCATGCCGAAGACGTTCGTCTCGAAGGTCTGCCGCATCATGTCGGCGGTCACCTCCGCCGCGCCGACCACACCTCCGTCCCGCGTCCGCCCTTCGACGCCGGCGTTGTTGACCAGCACGTCCAGCCCGCCGTCGGCTTCGATGGTCTTCACCGCGGCAGCCACGGAGGCGTCGTCGGTGACATCGATCAGCACCATCCGCGCGCCCAGCTGCTCGGCGGCCCGGCGCCCGCGTTCAAGGTCCCGGCTGCCGACGTACACGGTGTGGCCTGCGGCGATGAGGCGACGGGCGGTCTCGAAGCCCAGTCCCTTGTTTGCTCCGGTGATCAGTGTTGTCGTCATGCCTTCAGCTTTCGCCCGGACGGCGTGGTCAGCCAGGCGTCCCGTCTTCCTAGGACTGCCGGTACCAGGACGACTGGTCGGTCGCGGTGCACACTGGTGGGCATGGCGACAGCGGAATTCGGTCACGCGGTGCGCCGCTGGCGCGACCGGACCTCGCCCGAAGCGGCCGGGCTGCCCGCTGGGCGGCAGCGGCGCGCGGCCGGGCTGCGCCGAGAGGAGCTCGCCTCGCTGGCCGGGATCTCCGTCGACTATGTCACGCGGCTTGAACAAGGCCGCGCGTCCAACCCGTCGGCGCAGGTCGTCGAGGCCCTGGCCAGGGCACTGCGGCTGTCGCAGCCCGAGCGCGCACACCTGTTCCAGCTGGCGGGGCTGGCACCGCCCGGCCCGGACGCCATACCCACGCACATCACCCCGAGCGTCCAACGGCTGCTCGACAGACTGGCCGGAACACCCGTCGCGGTCTACGACGCGGCCTGGACGCTGCTGGTGGCCAACCCGCCATACGCGGCGCTGATGGGCGACCCCTCCGGATGGCGCGGCAACCAGCGCAACGCGGTGTGGCGACACTTCCTCGGCCCGGGCAGCCGAGCCCGGCACACCCCCGAGTCCCTACGCGCCTTCGAGACCGCGCTCGTCGCGGATCTACGCACCGCCGCAGACCAGTATCCGGCCGACAAGGGACTACGGCAGCTGGTCACGGAACTGCGCGCGAACAGCGACCGGTTCGCCCGCCTGTGGGATTCCGGCGCCGTCGGCCGTCACGAGGCCGCGCACAAAACCATCGACCATCCGCACGTCGGCCCCGTGACGCTGGACTGCGACGTGCTGACCGTCACCGGCAGCGACCTGCGCATCATGATCTACACCGCTGAACCCGGCACCGAAGACGCCGAACGCCTCGCCCTCCTCACTGTGTTCGGCACACAGTCAACCGTCGGGTAGCGCCTCCACGCATGCCGCCGTAGCGGCTTGACGCCCAGGGCGCGGGGGTCGACGGCATCGTGTGCGGACCGCAGCGTCCGGCACATCCGGGCTACGGCCAGTCAGCTGCCGCCTTCAACGGCGTCATTGACGCCGATGTGTGGTCTCCACTGGAGTGGTTTCCCACGAAGGCGGGGCATCCTGGATCACCGCCGGTCGCGGCTGAAGAGGAGCAACCATGAACATCCCTGGCCCCGCAGCTCAGTTGGACGGCGGGGTTGGCGCCATCGCGGCGGCGGGCGGACTGCACAACTACCAGCTGCGGCTGCACGCCGAGTACGGTCCCGTCGTACGGTTCCAACTTCCGGGCACGGAGACCACCGTGTCGGTCGCCGACCCCGTGCTGCTGGAGGCCACGACCCGGATCAACAAGCGGCCGGAGCAACTCTTCGACTTCCTGGCCCCGCTGTTCGAGGCGGGAAACCTGCAGGTGATCCCGGCCGAAGAACACACCCCGTGGCGGCGTCTGCTGCTGTCGGTACTGGCCGGGCGTCCTTCCCACGAGCGGCACTTCGCCCGGTTCACCGCGCTGACGACGGCACTCGCGGACCGTTGGGCCGATCGGGCCGAGGGCGGGCCCGTCGAACTGCAGAAGGATCTCACCGCGCTGTCACTGCGGATGATCTGCGAGTACGCGCTGGGGGGCGACACCGTGGATCCGGACGGCGTCGTCGCCGCCTTCGAGGAGGTGCTCACCGAACATCTGGGACGGCTCTACCAAGCGCCGGTCCCGGCTGGGCAGGAGGAACGCGCCAAGCGGGCCGAGGAGTCCCTCGCCTACCTGCGCGCGATGCTCGACCAGGTGGTCACGGCGCATCGCGCCAGTAACCGCGCGGACAGGAGCGACCTGGTCGGGGCGCTTGTCCAGGCCGGTGAGCGACCCGCGCGGATCCGCGACACCGTCATGGTGATGATGCTGGCCGCCCACCACACCACCGGGGTGGCCATCTCGTGGACCCTGCATCTGCTCGGGCGCCATCCCGAGGCGGCCGAACGCGTCGCCGACGAGCTGGACCGCGTGCTCGGTGACCGTGTGGCGCCCGATTACTCCGACTTGCGACGGCTCACCTATCTGGAGATGACCCTCAAGGAGTCGATGCGGCTCTACCCACCCGGCCCGTACGGGGCACGGGAGACGACCGAGGCCCTCGTTCTGGGCGAATACGAGATCCCGGCGGGTGCGACGATCTTCTACCCGTTCTGGGCAGTACACATGAATCCCGACTACTGGCCCGAGCCCGAGAGGTTCGTGCCCGAGCGCTTCACCCCCGAAGGGGTTGCCGGGCGGCCGAAGTTGGCCTACATCCCGTTCGGGCTCGGGCCGCGCAGCTGCGAGGGCGCCGGCCTGGCCATGGTCGAGGCCGAGCTGGTCCTCGCCGTACTGCTAAAGCGCTTCCGGTTCCGGCCCGCGCCAGGACACGAGGTGATCCCGATCGAACGGTTCGTGCTCTGGGCGGCCGACGACATCCGCATGATGGTGAGTCCGCGGGCCTCGGGCCGGAAAGGGCTCAGCGCGGGTTGAAGATGACGCTGGAGAAGTGCGCGCCGGACGGTGATGACTGCCCGGGGCGCAGATGTGTCGGGGTCCCCTTGCAACGCTTTCGGGGGTAGGTGACGAGCGGCTGCCGGAGTCCGTTTCGCGCGCCGCGTGCTTCCTGGCCCATGTCGTAGCACTTGTTGTCCGGCGGGTTCTGGAGGAAGTGCGCCTGGCTGTGCGGCCCCAGCCAGGAGAACGTGCCGTTGGCGGCGACCGCCGCACCCGTGGGAACGGCCATGGCGAGGGCCAGGCCGCTGAGACCGAAGACGACGGGACGGAAAAGACGCATCACTGTGCCCTTCGCGAGCGGCTACAACTACCGTTGCCCGAACCAACGCCTCAGCCGATCCCAAAGAAACGGCCTGACCCCCGAATGCCCCTGGTCGGTCCGGCCGGATCCTGGATCACACCTGGCCCTCCAGGGAGAGCAGTACGCTGCGGAGATCGTCGTTGAGCCGGCGCTGAGCGGTCGCAGGCAGCGCCGACAGCAGCGCGTACTCCGCCTCGGTCTTGACGGCGAACACATCCAGTGCGCGCTTCTCGCCCGCCGGAGTCAGGGTGACGAGCACCGAGCGGCGATCGTCCGGGTCGAAGTCCCTGGTCACCCACCCGCTGCTCTCCAGCCTGCGTACCCGGTTGGTGACCGCGCCCGAGGTGAGTTGCAGTTGCGCCATCAGCTGCCCCGCGCTGAGCCGGTGGTGCGGCCTGGTCCGGATCAGACAGGCCAGTAGCTCCAGCTCCCACAGCTCGATGCCGTGAGGCGCGAGCTCGCGTTTGATCTCGGTCTCCAGCCGGTGGGCCAGCCGGCGCACCCGATAGGCAAGCGCTTTGGCCTGCACCACATCAACACCGTGCTGATCGGAAACGACTTCGATCAGCCTGTCCACATAGTCCTGTTGCTCCGGACGGATCGCCATCCTCCCATGCTAACGATGAATGTTAAGAAACTTCACGTTCATGTACTGGCGGGTGAGGGGGCGCGATCCAGCCGACCGGACACCAGCGCGAGGCCGAGACCAGCCAGGGCCATCACCGCACCGGCCAGACTCGGTGCGGCGTACCCGAAGCCGGCGCCGATGACCACGCCACCGAGCGCGGCGCCCCCGGCGTTGGCGATGTTGATGCTCGACTGCACCGATGCGGCCGCCATGGTCGGCGCTTCCTGAGCGGCCCGCATGGCGCGCAACTGCACCGGAGGGATGACCAGTCCCGCCGCCGCGCCGATGGCGAACACGGTCGCCAACGCGGCGGCCTCGTTGTGCACGGTCAGTGCGAACAGGGTCAGGACCGCGGCGAGGAAGCCGAGCGCCAGGTAGATCGCGGGCAGCACAGCGCGGTCGGCCAGTCGGCCGCCCAACAGGTTGCCCACTGCCGAGCCGAGCCCGAACAGGGCCAGCGCCGCGGTCAGGCCGACGGGCCCGGCGTCGGCCAGGGTGCTCAGCATGGGCGCGATGTAGGTGTAGGTGGCGAACACACCGGCGAAACCGAGGGTGCCCACGGCGAGCGCGAGCCAGACCTGCGGCCGGGTGAACGCCCGTAGCTCGGTGCGCAGTCGGACGGGGGTGTGCGCGCGGTCGGCGGGCACCAGCACCGCGATGCCCAGGACTGCCAGCAGTCCGGCCGCGCCGATCAGCACGAAGGCCAGCCGCCAGCCGAACGCCGTCCCCAGCGCGGTGGCCGCGGGAACCCCGATAACGTTCGCCACGGTCAGGCCGCTGAACATCACCGAGATCGCCCGGGCGCTGCGCCGCGCGTCGACGAGTTCCGCCGCGACCACCGAACCGACTCCGAAGAACGCGCCGTGCGGCAACGCGGTCAGCACGCGCGCGGCCAACAGGAACCCGTAGTTGGGGGCGCCCGCAGCTGCCAGGTTGCCGACGGTGAAGACCGCCATCATGGCCAGCAGCAGGCGCTTGCGGGTGAACCTTCCCGACACGGCTGTGATCAGGGGGGCACCGACCACGACACCGAGCGCGTACCCGGTGATCAGGTACCCGGCCCGCGGAATGGACACATGCATGCCGTGCGCGACCGCGGGCAACACGCCCATCATGGCGAACTCGGTCGCGCCGATCCCGAACGCGCCGATGGCCAGCGCGAGCAGTGCGACCGGCATCACAACTCCCCTGCAGACACGGGCCCGTGGACCGCTCCGGTCCACTCGGCGACAGCGTCGGCGAGCCCGGCGCCCGACTCGGTGGCGTACGCGACGTGCCCGTCCGGCCGGATCAAGGCGGCGCGTACGGCGCCCCAGGCGGGGTCGCTCCTACCGGACGGCCGTTGCGCGTTCACCACCTCGACCCGCGCGGACCCGAGGTCGGCGTGGCTCGCACCACTGGTGAAGTCGAGGAGCAGGAACCGGTCCGGGCGCAGGGCACGCAGCAGGGTGCCTGCGGGCAGTGCCAGGTCCGGTGCCTTCGTGCCCACCAGCGGATGGGCTCCCTCCGGCCCCGGATAGCCGACGGCCAGGCCCGACAGCCAGCCGGACAGCTCCGCGGCCAACTCGCCGCGCCGCTGGATGAATCCGCAGAACATGTCACGCAACGCCTCGCCGGGACTGCTGAAGTTGTGCATCAGCGCGTCCTGCGCAAGAGTGCTGGCGACCAGCCGTTCCGCGATCGGGCGGCGCTCGCTGTCGTAGTCCGCCTCTCCCGAGATCAACCGTTCCGGCGCCCAACCGTGGACCTCGGCGGCCAGTTTCCAGGCCAGGTTGGTGGCGTCCTGGAGGCCCACGTTGAGGCCCTGGCCACCGGCGGGCAGGTGCACATGCGCCGCGTCGCCAGCGAGCAGTACCCGGCCCTTGCGATAACACGCGGCATGCCTGCTGCTGTTGTTCGCCTTGGACAACCAGGACGGGCTGTGCATCCCGAAGTCGGTGCCGCAGATCGCCTTGAGCGCCCTGCTCAGCTCGTCCAGTGTGAGCGGCTCGGCCTGCCTGCGCCGCACCTGGTCGGCGGTCAGCCCGGTGTCTGCCACGTCGACCCCGAAGACCCGCGTCGTGGTCTCGGTGAGGGGCACGACGCTGGCGTGACCGGCTTCGTGGTTCCAGAAGTGCTGGGCGGCGGGCACGGGTTCGGTCAGCTGCACATCGGCCACGAAACCGACCATGGTCGGGACAGTGCCCTCGAAGTCGATGCCAGCGGCCTTACGCACCATGCTGTGTGCGCCGTCCGCGCCGACGAGGTACCGCGCCGTGCGACGCGTCCGGCCGGCACGTATTCGCACCTCGTCCGCGGACTGCTCGACGTCGGTGACTTCAGCGCCGTAGTGCACGGGCACGGCGCGGGTGCGCAGGTACTCGGCGAGTGCCCGCTCGGTCCGCCACTGGGGGACCATCAGCACGAACGGAAACGGCGTGTCCAGCTCGTGATAGTCGAGCGTGGCCCGCAGGGCGGCGAAGTGTGCCTGCCGGACCCGCCTTCCCTGCGCCATGAGGACGTCGCTGATCCGCCTGCCTTCACCGGCGTCCAGCATGGTGAGCACTTCCAGGGTGCGCGGGTGCATGGTGGCCCCCCGGGACTGCCCACTGGGTTGCGCGTTGCGCTCGTACACCTCGACGCGGACCCCGGCCGCGTCCAACAGCGCGGCGGTCATCAACCCCACGGGTCCGCCGCCGACCACGATGACGTCAGCTGCCATCTCCGCCCTCCCATCAAAAAATATCTGTGAACATGAAGATAATTAACGTTGAGCCATTGGGTCAAGGGGTTGCGACGCGGGGGAGTTGGGTCGCCTATCTGATGGGGACTCCTCCGCTTCCCCCCGAGGGCTGGGTGAAGAGCTCGGCCGGGGCCGCGCGGCACGGAGGATGTCATCGACGGTGGAACCGCCGGAAGTTGGGCGTCGGCGGTTGTCTCCGGCGGCGATGTCGGTAAGAGGCTCTGGGCGTTCAGGCGCGGACCAGGCTTGTCAGTGCCCGGCAGCATACTGACGCCCATGCAGATAACGGAGCACGGACTCAAACGGGCCTGGCACCATCTAGCCGCGGGCTCTGACCTGCTCGACGACGCCATGCTTGCGCCCATCGGTACATCACCGGACCAGTACAGGCAACGCGCAGGCGACGCCGGTGGCCTCTTCCTCGTACTGGACGAAGACGGCACTGCGCGTGGCTACCACAGCCCCTACCAGGAGATCCTCGCCACCCAGGATCTCGACCAGGTGCTGTACTTCGCTGCCGAGGAAGCGGTCCGTAATCTCGCCAAGCACATCGTGGTCCACTCGCCGGGCCACGGCCCGGCCCCCGACCTCGTCTCCCGGCAGGCCGAGATGCTGGAGCAGATCAACCCCGCATGGGGAAGCAGATTCCGTGGCGGAGGCATGGACCGTACGCAAGTAGCACAGCCCTGCGGACGCGACCCGTTGGAACGGCTTGCCTGGATCGCTGGCGCATGGCGCGACCAGGCCCCCTACTCCAACCTCGCCTTCTTCCGCGGCGAGGGCGTCAGCGCCGAACAGATCGCCCTGCTCCACGGAGCCGACCCCGAACAGACCGCCACCGGGACACGTCTGTCGGACCTGTGCAGCACGCGCGGCGCCAGCCGCGGCGAAATCGCCTGGGAGACATTCTGCTTCGGGAAGGCAGGCGAGTGGGCGTTCCTGATGTACCACGAGACACCACCCGGCACCCGGGTCGACAGCACGGCTCTCGCCCGACTCGGAGTCACAGAGACCGTGCAGCTGAGTGCCTGCGCCGCGAAGGCCATCTACACCTTCGACTACACGCGCGACGGCCGCCGCATCGACGACGACTGGGGTCTACTGGAACTGATCTGGTACAAGCGGGGCTGCGCCCCCTACTACCGGGGCGGCCAGCTCGACTTCCTCAACCGGGCCATACGCGGCGCAGAACTGGACCATCCCGAACTGACCGACGAGTTCGAGCTGTACTTCCACGCTTTGGAAAACGCACTCGGCCTTCAACTGCCCCAGCAGGCCATGCAGGAGGGAACGGTCCAGGCCGCACAGTGGGCGTGCGGCAACTCAGGCCGAGTTTAGAAGCCAAGCGTTGAGCCCTGTCGTTGCAGGTCATGAGCCCCGATGCGGCGCGTCCGCCGCTCATGGGAGTTGCGCGCTGGTGGACGGCCGCCAAATGTGCGACCGCCCACCAGCAAGGTCAGAACGCATACCCGGGTGCTCCAGCGTGGACGTGGGGCAGGGTCCGACGGTCACGTGCCTTGGCCGGTGTCAGGAGCTTGTGAGAATGACGAGTTGCTGGGTTGCCCGGGTCATCGCGACATAGCGGTCGACCGCTCCTTCGATACCGTTGCCGAACGCTTCTGGATCGACGAGGACGACCAGGTCGAACTCAAGCCCCTTCGACAGCTCCGGGGTCAACGACCGGACGCGGGGCGTCGCCCGGAACGTGGGATCGCCGATGACGCAGGCGATCCCCTCGGCATGCGCGACGAGCCAGGTGTCGAGGATCGAGTCCAGATCCGAAACAGATCCGTGTACGACGGGGACGTCGCTGCTGCGGATGGAGGTCGGCACATTGGCGTTCGGGAGCGCGGCTCGGATGACCAGCTCGGCCTCCGCCATCACCTCTTCCGGCGTCCGGTAGTTGATGCTCAGGGAGGCCACGCTGATCCGGTCGAGCCCGATCCGCTGGAGCCGTTCCTGCCACGACTCCGTGAACCCGTGCCTGGCCTGGGCGCGGTCCCCGACAATGGTGAAGCTCCGGGACGGGCAGCGGAGCAGCAGCATTTGCCACTCTGCGTCGGTCAGTTCCTGGGCCTCGTCCACGACGATGTGCGCGAACGGGCCGGCGAGAGGTTCTGAGTTGGTGCCGGGCAGTGCGGTCTCGTCGACCAGGCTCTCCTGCAGGTCCCGTCCTCGCAGCATCGTCACCGCGCCTTCACCGTCGTCATCGGCCTCAAGCAGGTCGTCGATGACGCTCGCCATGCGCTCGCGTTGGGCGGCGACAGAGGCGTTGTGCCGACGCTTGCGCAGTGACGCCTCCGGGTCGCCGAGCCGATGCCGGGCTGCGTCCAGGAGCGGCAGGTCCGACACCGTCCAGGCCTGGGCGTCCTCGCGCTGCAGCTTCCGAACGTCATCGGGGCTGAGCCAGGGAGCGCACATCCGCAGGTAGGCGGGTACCGACCACAGGTCTCCGACGAGGTCAGCCGCTTCGAGCAGCGGCCACGCGCGGTTGAGGGTCCTGATCAGCTCTCTGTTGTGCAGCAGCGACCTCCGGAACAGGTCGGGCGGGACGTCGCCGTCGTGCTTGTCCATCAGGATCGTGAGCAGTTCCTCCCAGATCTGGTCGCGCGCCTCGTTGTGCGGAGTACCTGGTTCTGGTGCTTCGAACGCCACGGCCCACTCGTCGGCGCTCAGCCAGACGTCGGACCAGTAGGTCGTGACCGTCATCCCCTCGGTGGGCGGCTCTTCGTAGAACCTGACGGCCGTCTCGATCGCCTTCACCATGTTCGCGGACGACTTCAGCAGGGCCACGTTCGGGTCGGTCTCGATCGCTGCTCCGGCTCCCTCGGCGACGAGGTCCCGCAGAGTGCAGGTCCGCACGCCCTCCTCTCCGAGGCTGGGGAGGACGTCGGCGACGTAGGCGAGGTAGGGCTGGTGCGGACCGACGAACAGCACGCCACCCCGACGGTGATCGAGGCGAGGGTCGGAGTAGAGGAGGTAGGCGGAGCGGTGCAGAGCCACGACGGTCTTCCCCGTACCCGGACCGCCGTCGACGACGAGAGCGCCGCGGGATCCCGCCCGGATGATGGCATCCTGGTCGGCCTGGATGGTGGCCAGCACATCCCGCATCCGGGTTGATCGGTTGCTGCCCAGGCTGGCGATGAAGGCAGACTGGTCGTCGAGCGCGGCGTGCCCGTCAAGCCCGTCAGCGGTGAACACTTCGTCCCAGTAGTCGCTGATCCGGCCGCGCGTCCAGCGATACCTGCGGCGGCTTGCCAGACCCATCGGGTTGGCGTGGGTCGCTGCGAAGAACGGCTCGGCCGCGGGGGACCGCCAGTCGAGCAGCAGCCGACGTCCCGCGCTGTCGGTGAGGCCAAGTCGTCCGATGTACACGGGCTCGGAGTTGTCCGCGCTGACGATGCGTCCGAGGCACAGGTCCAAACCGAAGCGACGCAAGGCGCGCAGGCGGCCGCTCAGCCGGTGGATCTCCATGTCCCGGTCCATCGCCTGTCGGCCAATGCCGCCGGGTGCCTTGAGTTCGGCATCGAGGCGGTCGGACAGTTCGGCGATCGTCTGCTCAAGGCTCTCCGCGATGGCCGCGAAGTGCTGCTCGTCGTCGGCGATCAGCGTCGGGTCGGCCTTGGGGGAGAGGTGGTCGGGAAGATCGAACGCGCTGGTAGTAAGGGAGTTCATGCCATCAGCTCCGATCTGAGGTCGCTCCCGCGAAGTCCGGCGACGCACACACCCGCACCTCGGCGGCGAGTGCCCGCAACCGCAGTGCGGGTTCCACCACCGGCTCGACGTCACGGCACGACCCATAAACCGACAACAACACACGCAATTCGCGAATCCCCTATTTCTGTAGGTTCTGGCCTGAGTCAGCGATTCTGCGGCATGACCCGGGCCTTGCCGCAAGCCCCCCAGTGCGCTATACGTTGAGAGTGGCAAGGAGTGGGTACTCCGCGTTGCCTCTGTCGCCCGCTGTGGATGTACAAGCCCTTCGCGAGGCGACGACGCGCCACTTACGGCGGTTCCGTCGGCCCAGATGGATCTCCCAACGGTCCCAACGGCTGAAACTCTTCGGCGCCATCTCCCTCGGGCACACGGCGTGACACCCAGTTCAGGTGCGGCGCGGCTGGCAAAGCCGCTGCGCTGCGGGCCACACGTACTGGCGGTCCCTGGCACGCCCGACCCGCGGCCACCTGGGAACGTTGCCGCCGGCCCTGGGGCTGTGCCGGGCCGACCTGGACCAGCACGTCGCGCCTTTTGGTAGCTTCCGCCCTCCCCGACCAGGGTGTACGGCCTCGGCGTGTGTCTTCGCCCACCCCTCGGCGCACCGCGGGACGGGGAGTAGGTCCCGCCGCGCCTGATGGGATGACTACTGGCCAGAGGTGGCCCGGCGAGGCCTGGGTCCCCCGCGACGTCTGGTGAGCGGGGCCTCCTGGCCGCAGGCTGGTGGAAGCCTCGCTTGGCCGCGTATCAATGCACGGGTGGGGCAACGTCGCGAGGTGCTGCGGTTGTCCCCGCAGTACATGAGGCGGTACATGAGGTGGAGGTGGGCGGATGGACCTGGAACTAAGACACTTGCGAGCCCTGTGCGCGATCGCTGACGCGGGCAGCCTGGGACGGGCCGCGCGGATTCTGGGGTACTCGCAGCAGGCCATCAGCGCCCAACTCGGCCGGATCGAGCGCTACTTCGGGGAGCCGCTGTTCGAGCGCAACGCCTCGGGAGTGCAGCCGACCCGGTGTGGTGTTGAGGTTCTGGCCCAGGCGCGCGATGTCCTGGACCGTGCTGATGCCATCCGGCGCCGAACGGCGGATCACGCTGGGGGAGCCCGTCAGGTCCTGCGCCTGGCAGCGACCAACTCGCCGGTGCTTTCCGGGATGGTGGTACGCATCCGTAGTCGCCTGCCGGATCTGGCACTGTCCATCAGCAGCGTCTACGCCTCCTCGGAGATGGTGGAACTGCTGGAGAAGGGCGAGTTGGACGCCGCGATCGGCGTGGACTATCCCGGCCGGGAGCTACAGCATTCCGACGCCCTGGCGCATCGCGGGATCGTGATCGAGCCGTCGTTCGTCGCCGTACCCGCCCGCCATCGGGTGAGGCACCGTATGGAGGTCGCGCTGGCCGAACTCGCCGACGACGCGTGGTTCCTGACCCCCGACGACGGGGCCGGCTGGCCTGGTGTCTTCTACGAGGCCTGCCACGCGGCGGGATTCAGCCCGGCGGCGATCCACCAGTTCTACGGCGACCAGGCCCAGTTCCAGAACATGATCGCCAACGGTCTCGGCGTCTCCATCGTGCAGGCAACCATCCGGCCCATCTCGGGAGTTCTCGTCAAACCACTGACCAGCACGCCGCTGTGGTGCCGCTACCTCCTGGCCTGGCGACGCGAATGTCTGGCCGACGAGGTCGTGGAGACGCTCTTTCGCTCCGCCGCCGAGTCCTACCGCGATCTCATCGCCCAGTCGACGCACTTCCAGGCGTGGATGTCCCGGACCTACGGGGCGGTTGGCTCGTAGGGGAAACGGTTCCGCACACTCGGTCGTGGGGCACGCGAGGGCGCCCCGGATGTTGTGGGGTGTCCGTCGCATGTGCTGTCCCTCAGCCCATGGATAGCGACCGCAGGCGGGTGCAAGAGTCTGTCAGGTACCTGATCAACGTCAGGGTGCTTGAATTCACGAGGGAGTAGCGATGCGATCCCCCCTGCCCAGATCCCTGTCCGTCGGCTTGGCGGCGTTCGCCACGGTCGTCGCCATGGTTGCCACTCCGGCTCTGGCGGTGCCTGGTCCAACAGCCGGTGCCAAGGCCGCCGTCGGCTCCGGGAACCCGGTGCGAGCGTTGCCGCCGACCGGCGCGACCACCGCCGCCTCAGACCGCGACGATGTGCAGCGCATGCCGCTCGCCGCCGCCCAACTCCGCCCACACAGCGCGATCACACAAGCCGTGACACCCGCCGCCTCGGCGTCCTGCGTTCCGGCTGACTTCGGCAGCCGGAGCGGATCGGCGCTCGTGGCGTTCGTCAGGGCATCGGCCGTCGACTGTGTCAACACCCTGTTCAGCGTGACCGGCAAGGACGCGCACAACGCGTTCCGCGAAGCCCAGATGGTCACCGTGGCCAAGGCCCTCCGAAGTGCCTCGGCGAAGTATCCCGGCAATGACTCGACCAGCGTGCAGCAACTCGTCCTCTTCCTGCGTGCCGGCTACTACGTCCAGTACAACGACTCCCGCGACGTGGGCAGTTACGGCCGCACCCTGGCAACCGCCGTCGAGGGCGCCTTGGACTCGTTCGTCGCCAGCCGACACTTCAAGGACGTCAGCGACGCGAACGGCGCGATAGCCGGCGAGGCCATCATCCTCACGGACAGCGCCAACGAGCAGGCCCGGTACCTCAGCACCTACAAGCGTGTCCTGAACGGCTACAACAGCTCGTACAACAAGTTCTCCTTCATGGTGAACGCCGTCAACGACGTCTACACGCCGCTGTTCCGAGGACATCAGAACCCCGCCTTCGTCAAGGCGGTGACGCGCGACCCGAGCATCATCGACACCCTCAACACCTTCGCGCGCAAACACCTCAGCCTGCTGGGCACCGGCAACTCCGTGCTGACCTCCAACGCGGGCGCCGAGATGGGCCGCTTCCTGCAACACCCCGCACTGCAGGCCAAGGTACGGCCGCTGATGAGAGGGCTGCTCAAGGCCTCGAAGATCACCGGCCGTACCGCAACGCTGTGGGTCGCCGTGGCCCAGATGGCCGACTCCTACGACAAAGCCCACTGCGCCTACTACAGCACCTGCAACCTGACCGCCAAGCTCACCGCGGCCGCCCTGCCCATCACGCACGCCTGCGACGCCACGCGCACCATCCGGGCGCAGGCACTGACCCCCGCCGAACTCGCCGCCACCTGCGCCAGTCTGCAGAAGCAGGACGGGTACTTCCACAGTCTCGTCAAGGACAACGGACCGATCCCCAACCAGCACGAGGACTCCATCCAGGTCGTCGTCTTCGCCAGTCGCACCGACTACCAGACCTACGCCGGGGCGATATTCGGCGTCGACACCAACAACGGCGGCATCACCCTGACCGGCGACCCGACCAATCCCGCCAACCAGGCCCGCTCCCTCACCTACCAGAAGGGCAGCGACGACGGGTTCGTGGCGCGGATCTGGAACCTGAACCACGAGTACACCCACTACCTCGACGGTCGCTATGACATGAAGGGCGACTTCAGCCAGGAGATCACCGTTCCGGACGTCTGGTGGATCGAGGGCCTGGCCGAGTACGTCTCCTACCGCTACCGGGGGGTCACCGACACCGAGGCGGTCGCCGAAGCCGCCAAGCACACCTACGCGTTGAGCACGCTGTGGCAGAACACCTATGACAACAGCGACGTGACCCGTACCTACCCGTGGGGGTACCTGGCGGTGCGGTACATGGTCGAGAAACATCCGGCGGACATTGAGAACATGCTCGCCAAGTTCCGGGTCGGTGACTACGCCGGCGGCTACGCCGTCTACGACTCCGGGATCGGCAGCCGCTACGACGCCGACTTCAACACCTGGCTGGACGCGTGCGCGGCTGGTGCCTGCGTCGTACACGGAGGCCAGAGCGTGGCCTTCGGCGCGGCGGGCCGAGCCTGACGGTGACTGCGACCGATCCGTCAGCCGAACCCGGCAGTGCCATCTTGATCTCCCGGCCCTGGCCCTCCCGGTACTGAGCTCCGCGATCTTGCGCGAGGCTCCCGGACAGCGTGTCTGTCCGGGAGCCTCGCGTGGCGTTGTCGTTCGTCGGCTGTGCTGTCTTGCTGTCTTGGAACCGGTGGGTGAAGAACGTCGGCGTGCCCGCGTCGACGGTGACACGACCGCCCGCGGGCCTCGTTGCATCCGCCCAGCAGCACGGTCGCCGTCTTCCAGGGCGAGGTGACCTCCCGGCTGGGCCACGGCCTCGGCATCCCGCGTGGTGCCTCCGACAGTATGTACGTGGCATGACTGAAATCGTCACGGCGGACGTGTCGAATCCGGGTGCCGTCGTTCGACGCGTAGGTGTGACGGGCTGGTCGTGGTGTCCGGGACCGGCCGGATCCCAGCCCGTGACAACGGAGATCAAGGAGCGGTAATGCGGTTTTTGATGATGCACAGGCTTGACGAGCGTGCCCCGGAGGCGTGGAACCCCAGCCAGGAGTTCATCGAGAAGATGGGCGCGTTCATCCAGGACTGGATCGAGAAGGGCATCCTGATCACGGCGGAAGGCGTCCATCCGTCGGAGAAGGGCGCCCTGGTGCGCAAGACCCGGGGCGGCGCCATCAATGCGACGGACGGGCCTTTCACCGAGGCCAAGGAGGTCATCGGCGGCTTCGCGTTGGTCAACGCCGAGGACCGGGCGCAGGCCGTCGAGTACGCACGGCAGTATGCCGATCTGTTCGATGAGATCGAGGTCGAGGTGCGGCAGGTCGTCGAGTTCGAGGACCTGCCGACCCAGGACTGACCTCACCCGATCCCGGCCGCCGGTCGCCGATGGCCTGGTCCGTTCGACATCGCAGAGCAGCGGACCAGGCCTGGCCCTTACCGACCGCACATCCCCGTGCTTGCCGGGGTCGGCATGCAGCGTCGGTGTCGCGGCCATGCCCGGACGCTTACGCCGGTCATCTCAAGGCGGCCGCGGCAAGTCGCAGTTCTCTGAAGGCTCGATCGAGCTGCGCGTGGAGACCTTCCGACGGGTCGTCCATCCAGCCTCTGAACGCGATCGTGCAGGTGTCCATTCCGACCTGGGCGCACAGCATCGCCAGTTGTTCATCGACACCGCGTGCCCGCAGGGCGTCGGTGAGCGCGCGGACGAGCGCCGCGCCCTTGGCCAGCGCCCGCTCTTGCAGGGCCGCCGTTGTGGCGATGACGCGGGATCGCGGTTCGGTGACCGGTCGGTTCTGCTCGAAGAGCGGGACGGCTTCGTGGAATGCGGCCCGGAGTGTCGGCAGCGGCTTGGTACCGGCCGGGACCGCCGCGACCGCGCGGGTGAGCACGTCGCGGAGCTGCGCTTCGCCGTCGAAGAACACCTCGCGCTTGTCGGCGAAGTGCCGGAAGAACGTCCGCTCGGTGACGCCTGCCCGCGTCGCGATGTTCTCGGTCGTGGTCTGGTCGAATCCGCGCTCCAGGTACAGCTCCAGTGCGGCCTGCTGCAGCCGCTGCCGTACTTCTTCCCCGCTCCGTGGCATTTTCCGAGGCTACCAGTCCGTGTCACAAACTGACAGCACGTTGCGTCAGTCACTGACGCCAAGTATCGTCAGTAACTGACAGGTATTTCGTCAGTTACTGACGTAAAGGAGATCGTCATGGCGCAGCGCTTCGACGGAAGAACAGTTGTCGTCACCGGGGCGAGCGGAGGCATCGGCGAGGGCATTGCCCGACGGTTCACCGCCGAAGGAGCGAACGTCGTGCTCGCGGCGCGACGGAAGGACAAGCTCGACGCCCTCGCCGCCGAACTCGGCCCGAACCGCATGCTCTCGGTCGTCACGGACGTCACGAAACAGGAGGACATGCAGGCGATGATCCAGGCCGGCGTCGCCCGGTTCGGTGGCATCGACGTGCTGGTGTCCAACGCTGGGACGGCCGTGGTCAAGGACTTCGAGGAGACGACGCTCGAGGACTGGCGACACACCATGAACACCGACGTCGAAAGCTGTTACTTCGGTGCTCAGGCTGCCCTGCCGTATCTGAAGCGGAGCCGCGGCAGCATCATTCAGATCGCCTCCGCGTCCGGCCTCGGCGGTGACCGCCGCCTCACCGCCTACAACGCCGCCAAGGGCGCCGTCGTCAACTTCACCCGCGGCCTCGCCTTCGATCTCGGCCAACACGGCATCCGCGTCAACGCCGTCGCCCCCGCCCTCACGATCGACGACGAACGAGCCCCCCAATTCCAGGAACTGATCGACCGGTTCAACCAGCGCCGGGCGCTCGCCGGTTACTCCACCCCGGCCGACATCGCTGGCGCGGTCACGTTCCTCGCCTCGGACGACGCCCGATTCATCACCGGGACGGTCCTGCCCGTCGACGGGGGAATCACCGCCGCCAGCGGCCAGCCTTCCCTCTTCTGAGCCTCGTGGAGAAGGAAGACCGAAGATGGACACCGTGCTCGACCCCGAGCTCGCGGCCGCGCTCGCGACGATGCCCAGATCCGCGAACGGCAGTCTGATGGACCTGTCCGACATCCCGGCGCTGCGCGAAATGCTGCGCGCGGTAAGCCCGCTCGCCACGAGCACGCCGGACGATCCTCGGGTCACGGTCGAGACGCTGCGCATTCCGAGAGACGACCGATCCCTGCTGGACGTCGTCCTGTTCCGCCCCGCCAACGCCGACCGTACCCGCCCGGCCATGCTCTGGTTCCACGCCGGCGGGCAGATCCTCGGTACCGCCCACGACGACGTCGAATACCACACTGCCCTGGCGTTGGCGCTCGACTGCGTCCTCGCCGTCGTCGATTACCGCCTCGCGCCGGAAACCCCGGCTCCCGGCGCCGCCGACGACGGCTACCTGGCATACACCCACCTCTGCGAAAACGCAGCCGAGCACCGGATCGATCCACACCGGATCGGCATCGCCGGTGCCAGCGGGGGCGGAGCGCCCGCCGCGGCGACCGCGCTCATGCTTCGAGACCGCCAGGATGCGCGTCCCTGCTTCCTGTCCCTGAGCTATCCGATGCTGGACGACCGCAACGAGACGCCGTCGAGCTTCGAGGTGACCGACCTCGGCATCTGGGACCGCCGGGAAAACCTGCTCGCCTGGGCCGCGGTGCTGGGTGACCGGGTCGGCGATCCTGCTCTGGATCCGTACTCCGCGCCCGCACGCGCCACCGATCTCACCGGCATGCCGGACACCTTCATCGCCGCCGCCCAGTTCGACGTGTTCCGCGACGAGGACATGGATTTCGCGCGGCGACTGATCACCGCCGGCGTTCCGGTCGAACTGCACCTCTACGCCCGCGCGTTCCACGCCTGGGACCGGTTCGCCCCGAAGTCGACCCTCGCCCGCACATTCGAGCACACGTGGCACGACTTTCTACGGCGCCACATGCACGGGTGACGGGGCACGAGCCCGCGAGACATCATCGCGCGTACAGGCCACGACAGCCTGCGGGCGGCGCGGTTCCACCAGTATTCGGCGGTTCCACCAGCGTTCAACGGAGAGGCACCCGCCGATCGCCGACGCTATGCACGAGACGGTCGGGGCGCTCGGCGCAAGCGCAGGCGTCGGTCGAAGCGAGCCGCTGAGGGCGACGGACGGTTCCCGCGGTGAACTAACGGCACGCCTGCCTGTTTGAGCCCTTTGAGTTGGCGGAAGCCGTGGCGGGACCTGAGCCCTGACCGGGTCTTTCGTGCGCTACGTAGTCCGCAAGCGCGGCCGCCTGCTCAACCCGGTCCCGCGGGTCGAGGGGGCGCTAGGTCGATGTCGCATAGAGCCGTGACGCTAGTGCGACGGCTGCCGCGGTGGCGGGATGGGGGTCCTGGCGCGGCCAGATGATGTGGACGGCGACGGGTGCGGCGCCGCGTAGGGGCCGGAAGACGATGCCCTCGCGCCGGTACTGGGTCGCGGTGCTCTGCGGGGTGATGCCGATGCTGCGCCCTGTCGCGATCGCGGCGAGCCAGTCGTCGATGTCCTTGGTGTACTCCAGCGCCGGGCGGGCGCCGGTGGGCCACAGGTCCGGCGTGGTGGTCCCGGTGCGGCGGTCGATGACCACTGTGCGTTCGCGGGTCTTGTCCAGGCTGATCGAGCGTCGTTTGGCCCACGGGTCGTCCGCGGCGACGGCGACCGTGCGCCGTTCGAGCCCCACGACGGTGCTGGCGAACCGGTGGGTGTCGAAGGCGCCGCGGACGACCGCGAGATCGCACATGCCCTCGGCCAGGCCGCCGGTGGACGTGTTGGTGCGGATCAGCTGCAGTTCGATCTCCGGATGGGCCTCGGCCCAGCGGCGCTGGAAGGCCGCGGTGTGGCGGCCCATCGCGGACCAGGCGTGTCCGATGCGCAGCCGGGTGTGTCCGGTGGCGGCCTCGCGGACCAGGTCGTCGACCTCTGCCAGCACGTGCCGGGCTCGTGCAAGGACCTGCGCACCGGACGGGGTGAGCGTGATGCTGCGGCTGGTGCGGTGCAGCAGCCGCGTGCCCAGTGCGTTCTCCAGCGCGGCCAGCGTGCGCGAGACGGCGGCCTGTGAGACACCCAACTCAAGGGCGGCATCGGTGAAACTGCCGGTGTCGAGGATGGCGACCAGACAGCGCAGATGCTTCAGTTCCACATCCATGCGCTCAGCGTATAGGTCTACTCGGCCATGCATTTTGTGTATCCAGTGAACTGGCGCATCCTCCCGTCCATGACAACCCCTGCGCCGGTTCACGAGGCAACCGCCGGTCGTTCGACGGCTCCGGTAAGGCTGTCCGGTGTCGCGATGATGCTCACCAGCGCGCTGTCCAACCAACTCGGCGCCGCCACCGGTGCGTTGGCGTTCGGGTCCATCGGGCCCGCGGGCGTGGTGGCGGTGCGCCAGTGGGTGGCCGCGGTCGTGCTCGTCGCCGTGGGCCGTCCGCGGGTGCGTACGTTCACCTGGCGGCAGTGGTGGCCGGTGCTGTCGCTGGCCGTTGTCTTCGCGACCATGAACCTGACGCTCTATACGGCGATTGACCGCGTCGGGCTCGGCCTGGCCGTCACCCTCGAATTCCTGGGGCCACTCTCGGTCGCGCTGGCCACCTCCCGCCGCGCGGTCGACCTGGTGTGCGCGCTGGTCGCGGGCAGTGCCGTCCTGGTGCTGCTGCGCCCGAAGCCGACCGCGGACTACCTCGGCCTCGGTCTGGGCCTGACCGCCGCGGCCTGCTGGGCCGCGTACATCCTGCTCAATCGCCTCATAGGCGCGAGGCTGCCCGGGGCGCAGGGCTCGGGCGCCGCAGCGGTCCTGTCCGGGCTGCTGTACGTGCCGGTCGGAGTGTTGGTGTTCGCCCGTCACACGCCGTCGCCAAGGGCGTTGGGGTGCGCGGCGGCGGCCGGGGTGCTGTCGTCGGCGGTGCCGTTCCTGGTCGACATGCTCGCACTGCGCAAGGTGCCCACACAGATCTTCGGGGTGTTCATGAGCGCCCACCCGGTGATGGCGGCGCTGGTGGGCTGGATCATCCTCGGCCAGCGGCTTCCCGTCGTCGACTGGCTCGCGATCGCCGCGATCGTCGCCGCCAACTCCGCGACCGCGATCGCCACCGCACCTCGCCGTCAACGCTGACAACAGTTGGCGGTCAACTCGCCATACGCTCAAGGGACTTTGCGTGCCATGGAACACGGTGCGGCTTCATGGGCGGCAACGAGACTGACCGCCGCCCTGATCGAGTGGTGCTGGTTCAGCTTGCACACCGGGCGGGTTCCAGTCGTACAGCGGTGCGGCCATGCGGATCAGCGGGAGACGCCCGGCGAGGGCGAGGCCCAGGTCACGGAGCAGGACGGCCGAGCGCGCCTGGACGGCGACCGCACGGCCCACTCGGCGGGATCGGTTGACCACATCGGTGGCGCGGGGCAGACGCACGGCGCTGTAGCGGGCCAGGTCGGAGCTGCGCGCCAGGACGACAGCGTCTTCGATGGCCTGACACGCGCCCTGGCCCTGGAACGGTGTCATGGCGTGCGCCGCGTCCCCCAACAGGGCCACCCGGCCGCCGTGGTAGGCCGGAAGGCGCTCCACCATCTCGTACACGTCGTTGCGCAACACCTGCCCGGGGGAGACGGCGGTGAGCAACTCGGGCAGCGGGGCGCACCATTCACCGAAGCGCCGCATGAGTTCGGCACGTTCGTCACCGTCCCGCGCTGTCTGCCCGGCGGGGGCGACCGCGGCGGCGTAGAGGTAGAGGCGCCGGCCGGGTAGCGGCACCAAGCCGGTGAGGGCGCCGCGCCCCCAGGTCTCGCCGAGCGGTACGGGGCATGGCGGCGCGGCGACGACGGTGCGCCAGGCGGTGAAACCGGAGTACCGCGGCCCGGGATGGCTGGGGAAGAGTGCCGCCCGGGTCGCGGAGTGGATGCCGTCCGCCGCGACCACCAGGTCCGCCTGGCACTCGTTCGCCGCTATGCGCACCCGTGCGGGCCGCTCCTCGGATCCCGCGTCGGTGACGCTGGCGGGCGCTGAGGTGCGCAGCGTACCGGCCGGCAGGCGGTCGGCCAGCAGGCCGACCAGCACCGGGCGGGGAAGGACGGCCACCGGATCGCCGAACGCCTCCTCGAACCGGGCCAGGTCGGTCCGCACCAACCATCGGCCCGACGCGCGGCGCAGCCCGCCCTCGCCCTGCCGGACCGCCGCGGCCCGCACCTCGTCGCCGAGGCCCAGGACATCCAAGGCGCGCATCGCGTTGGGGGCTACGGCCAGGCCCGAGCCGACCGGTTCCAAGGCGGGCGCCCGCTCGAACACGGCCACGTCCCAGCCCTGTTGGCGGAGGGCGAGTGCGGCGGAGAGACCGCCGATTCCCGCACCGATCACCACCGCTTGCCGCCGTTCCGCCATCGCAACCTCCACTACAGGTGTAGTGGAGATACTACGCCCGTAGTACGGACAGTGCATGATCGGATGCATGAGCACACCGCGCGCCACCCTGATCGCAGACACTGCCATCGCCCTGCTCGCCGAACGTGGAGCGCGCGGCCTCACCCACCGAGCCGTGGACGAACGTGCCGGACTGCCACCCGGCTCCACCTCGAACCACGCCCGCACCCGTGCCGCACTGCTGCGGGCCGCGCTCACTCGCCTCGCCGAGCGGGAGACGACCGGCTTCATGGCGCCCCCACCCGCGCCATGCCCACGCGCGGCGCTACGCGAGACCATCACCGCGGGCCTGCACACGGCGCTCACCACCGGCCGCACCCTCACCGTGGCGCGCCTTGAACTCGCCCTCGAAGCCACACGCCGCCCCGAACTCCGCGCCCACTACGACTCCCTCGGGCACGGCTTCGTCGACCTCGCAGCCGACCTGCTGGCGTCGGCGGGAGCCGCCGACCCCTGGCGCGCCGCCCGCCGCCTCGTCGCCTGGTGTGATGGCATCCTCTTCAACGCCACCGCGGGGTCCGGCCGGGCCAGTCCCCCGGACCGCGCGGAACTGCGCGAGCAGGCGGAGACGCTTTTGGCAGCTCTGCTGGGGCCGAACGCATCCTGACGCCGACACCTGGCGAGTATCCGCATCGGCACACTCGCGCGGTGAGCGTGCCGTTTGCGTCAGAGCACCTTCGGCAGGAAGGCCTTGGTGCGGTCATGGCGTGGCTTGGTCGGTTCCTCTCGTGGGTCTCCGGCCTTCACCACCACACCGTCGCCCATGAAGGCCACTGCCTCGCCCATCCGTTGGGCGAAGCCCATCCTCCGAGTGACGGACCTACCTGACTCCGTTCGCCACCGCCTGTCGCGCGGCCTTCGCCAGACCGTCCGTCCATGCTTCTCCGTGGCCCGGCAGGACGGTGTCGATCTCGTGCTCGGCGACCTTGTCGAGGGAGGCCAGAGCTGCCTGGCTGTCCTGGGTGAAGGCCCGGCAGATGACGCACGGCCCGACCGTCCCGGCGACCGAGTCGTGGGTGACGAGGGCGTCGCCGGTGAAGGCGATGGAGGCGTCCGGGAAGAGGTAGCTGGTGCTGCCCTGCGTATGGCCGAGTGTGTGAACGGCCAACGGGCTGTCGGGGAGGTCGAGTTGGCGGTCGTCCGTGAAGGTGTGGAACTCCCGGACGGGCGGTGTGCGCAGAGCGCCGGCGCGGGCCAGGTGCAGTGGTGCCCGTAGCCCGCTCGGGCGGCGGGCCGTGTAGCGGAGCAGTGACCGCTCCGGGTGCCAGAACTTGTTGAGTCGCCGTGGTTCGGCCAGGATCGGCGCGTCGGACTCGTGCACCCAGACGTCGGCTCCGGAGGCCACACGGACCCGCTCGGCGAGGCCCACATGGTCGGGGTGGCCGTGGGTGATCAGTATCGCCGCGATGTCGGTAACCGATCGGCCGAGGGCACGCAACGCGTCGAGTAGGCTCTGCCAGTGCGCGGGCAGTCCGGCGTCGACGAGGTAGAAGTTGACCAACTGGTTACCCAGCCGGTGCACGTTGGGCGCCGAAGAAGAGGAAACGGCCACTGACGTCACCGTCCCAACTCGATGGTGGTGCCGGGCAGGGACGCCACCAGCTCGGGGCCGAGCAGCCGCGCCGCCGTCCAGGCGCCGCCCGACCGGGGCGTCGAGCAGTCTGGTCGCGGTCTCGACGGCCAGCGCCGCGGTGAACGCGAACCCCTCGCCCGTGCTCAACTCGGCGACGTGTGACCGCCCTTCCTCGTCCGTGATCTCCGCGTAGCCGTAGGAGCGGTCCTCCGGCTCGCCGGTGCCGCGCGGCACCGCGTACGCGGTGATGTCGGGCGCACCGCTGGCCTGCCGCGCCGCTTCGAGGTCGCCCACCGGCACCGGGATCACCGTGCGCGCGGCGCCGCCGAAGGTGAGCGTGGTGGCGCCCTCGCCGAGCGGCGTGTGGACCAACTCGCCTGCGCGGTACAAGGTCGCGCCTTCGGCGACAGCCTCGGTGACCGTGCTGCGTACGCCTTCGGTGTCGTAGGCGCTGGTGGCGGCGGAGGCGACGGCAACCGCGGCCGGGCGTACTCCGTGCCCGAGGATGGCCAGTACCAGCGCCTCGGTGGCGGCGGGGCCGAAACCGGCTCCCGTCACCAGCGCGACACCGCGCTGGCGCGCCTCGGTGTCGCGCTCAAGTAGGGCGCGCACGGCGGTCCGCTCGTTGGCGAGGTCCAGGTACGCCGTGCCGGCGTTCAAGCAGGCCGTCACCACTGGTGGTGCGAGTCGGGCGAACGGGCCGACGGTGTTGACCAGCACCCGCCCGGCGCCGACCGCCGCCGCCAACGAGTCGGGGTCCGTGAGGTCCACGGTCACCGTGCTCACCGTCCCGCTGTCGAGCCGCGCCGCGGTCTCACCCAGCCTGCGGGCGTCCCGGCCGGCTCAGCCCTCAACGCGCGAGGCTCCTGGTCCATTCGTCGATGGTGGTGACCTCGGCCTGTCGTGGGAAGACCTTCTCGGTGAGGACCCGGTGCACTTCGGGGTCGGTGTCGAGGCAGCCATCGGTCAGAACGGTGAGTTCGAAGTCCAGATCGGCGGCCTGCCGCAGGGTGGACAGTACGACGCCGCTGGTGGCGATTCCGGTGAGGACGAGGCTGTCGACGCCACCCGCCCTGAGGACCAGGTCGAGGTCGCTGCCGGCGAAGGCGCTGACCCGCTTCTTGGTGACCACGATGTCGCCTGGCTGGGGCGCGATGTCCGGGTGGATCTCGGTGCCCGGTTCGCCCTGGGTGAATCCGCCGAACCGCGGGAGGGCGCTGAACGCCTTGTTGCGGCTACTGATCTCCGGGTGGCCCGTGCGGAACCCGACGACCACGTGGATCACGGGGATGCCGGCAGCGTGGGCGGCGTCGACTGCACCGCGCAGGCGCGGCAGTTATCCGGTGCTGTCTTCCACGCGATCCAGGATGCCCTGCTGCACGTCCATCACGAGGAGGGCGCTTTTCGCCATGTTCGCTGTTCCCTCGCCGAGTTGGTTGGTTCGTCTGGCTCGGTGGTGCTGTGGCGCCCGCGTAGTGCGGAGGCGGTGGCGCCCACCAGGGCCATCACCGCGGCCGCGCTGAAGACGATGACAAGTCCGTGGTGGAAGGGGCCGGAGATGAGTTCGGGGAAGAAACGCATCCCCGTGAGGGCCTGTGCGTTGTGGGCGGGCAGGGTGTGCAGTACGCCGCTGGGACCCAGCAGGTGGCCGATCAGGTTGTTGCCGAGGAACGTGGCGAACAGCGTGCTGACCGGCGGGAGTTGTGCCACCTGAGCGGCCGTTCCCGCGGGCACCCCCTGTGCGCGCAGGCCGCTGTCGAGTGTGTGCGGAAGGGTCCCGGCCAGGCCGGTGATCATCAGGGAGAAGAACAGCCCGATCGACAGGGCGGTGCCCGAGTTCTGGAAAGTGGAGCGCATGCCCGAGGCCACGCCGCGCTGCCCGGAAGGCACGCTGCCCATGATGGCCGAGGTGTTCGGGGCGGAGAACATCCCTTGACCGAGCCCGCTGAGCAGCAGCAGACCCGCGAACGCCGGGTACGGGAAGTCGACCGGCAGTGTGAGCAGGCCGACGAAGGCGGCGGCCACCAGGACCAGCCCGGTGGTGGCGAACAGCCGAGCGCCGTAGCGGTCGGAGAGGTAGCCGGAGACCGGCCCTCCCAGAAGGAATCCGATGGTCAGCGGCAGCATGAAGATGCCGGCCCACAGCGGGGTGCGTTCGAAGTCGTAACCGCGTAGCGGCAGCCAGATGCCCTGGAGCCAGATGATGAGCATGAACTGCATGCCGCCGCGGGCGATCGCGATGAGCAGTGCCGCCAGGTTTCCGGCGGCGAACGCGCGGATGCGGAACAGACCGAGTTGGAACATCGGGTCGGCGATCTTCGTCTCGGCGACGCAGAACGTGATGAGCAGCGTGACGCCCGTTCCGAGGCCGCCGAGCACGTAGGGGTTGGTCCAGCCGGTCGAATGGCCGCCGTAGGGCTGGATTCCGTAGGTGATGGCGGCGAGGAGGGCACCGGCCCCCGCGGTGAAGGTCAGGTTGCCCACCCAGTCGATGCGCCCGGGCTTGCGGGAACCGATCTCGCGCAGGCTGCGGTACGACCAGAAGGTGCCGACCACACCGATGGGGACGCTCACCCAGAACACCGCGCGCCAGTCGATCGTGGCCAGCAGGCCGCCTGCGAGCAGCCCCAGGAACTGGCCGGCGAGCGCGGTGATCTGGTTGATGCCCAGGGCCATCCCTCGTTGGCGGGCCGGGAAGGCATCGGTGAGGATCGCCGCCGAGTTCGCCGTCAGCATGGATCCGCCGACGGCCTGGACGATTCGGAACCCGATGAGCCAAAGGGCGCCGGAGCCACCGGTCAGCGGGTCGAGGGAGAGGGCGAGCGAGGCGCAGGCGAAGATCGCGAAGCCCATGTTGTACATCCGGACCCGGCCGAACATGTCGCCGAGTCGACCGAGCGCGACCACCAGCACCGCGGAGACCAGGATGTAACCGAGGATCATCCACAGCAGGTAGCCGATGTTGCCGGGGGCGAGGGGATCAAGACCGATGCCGCGGAAGATCGCGGGCAGCGAGATGATCACGATCGAACCGTCGATGGTCGCGATCAGCACACCCATCGTCGTGTTCGACAGGGCGACCCACTTGTAGCGTCCGTCCGTCTCGCGCTCGGCGGCGCCGCTGTCTCGTACGGTGCTCATAGTCGCTCCGAGAGTCGGTCGAGCAGGGGCAGTACGGCGAGCAGTTCCTGGCGCTCGGTGGCTGTCAACTCCTGCTCAACGGCCTCGGCCAGACGCCGCACGGACTTCGAGCGCCGATCCGTCACCACCGTGCGGCCCGCCTCCGTGATGGTCATGACCGCGCGGCGGCCGTCGGCGGGGTCCGGCGCCCGACTCACCAGACCGCGCTGCTCCAAGGCGGCGAGAGTGGTCGCCATGGCTTGCGGGCGTACCCCTTCCAGGGCCGCCAGTGCTCCTGGGGAATCCGGTCCGTCCCGGTCCAGTCGCGCCAGTACGGACGCCTCGGAGAGGGGTATGTCCGTTACGGAGTCAGTTGCTTGCCGCAGCTTGCGGACGATGCGCCCCACGATCAACCGGAGCGCTGCTCCGACCTCGACGGCGTCGTTCGCGGCCTGATGGGTTTCATCCACAGGTACTAACAATACATTAATAAATATGATGTAACTACCCGGCTGGCGAGTGAGCGAGACGGTCGAAGGTGGTCGCGCTGTGGGGGAGGGGGTCGGGGCGGGACCAGGAGCCGCCAGCGCGCGGTACGGCATGCGGCGGATACCGGACAGAAGTCCCGGTTGCGCGCTGCCCGGGACGTCAGCAGGCGGTGTTCTCCTGGCCTTCGCCTGAGGTGTGGGTGAGGGTATGGCCATGACATGGATAGCACCGCCGGTCGAGCGCACCACGCAGTTGGGTGGACTGGGAACCGTAACTGAGCGTCAGATGCTCCAAGGCTGGCTGAACTGGCACCGGGAGACGTTGCTGACCAAGTGCGCCGGGCTTGAGCCGAAACAGTTGGCGCGGATGACGGTGGAACCGTCGAACCTCACCCTCCTTGGCTTGGTTCGCCACATGGCGGAGGTGGAGCGGTGGTGGTTCCGGCGGAGCTTCGCGGGTGAGGCCGTCGGGGAGGTCTTCACCGGTCCGTCCGACGGTGACGAAGGGCTCAACGGAGTCCACGAGGCAGACGCGGAGCGGGACTTCGGACTGTTCCGGGCCGAGATCGAGGCGTGTGACACCGCTGTGGCCGGACGCGACCTCGACGAGACGTTCATGTCCTCTCGGGGCGTGTCCCTCAGTCTGCGCTGGGTGTACATGCTGATGATCCAGGAGTACGCGCGCCACAACGGCCACGCCGACTTCCTTCGGGAGCGGACAGACGGCTCAACGGGCGACTGAGCAGGCGCCGATCCCCGACCACTGCCGCCTGTCGTACCGCCACACGGGGGGCTCGGGTGTGGTGCCAGCCTGATCCAGCGGTCAAGTACCGTCACGGCGGCGGAAGTTGGATTGGTTCCCGGGGCTCCTGGGGAATGCCCGGGGGTGAGATCGGCAGGGGGCGGCCGCGGTCCTTCAGGGGGATCTCACGGCGAGAGTGCGCAGGGCCTGGGCGGAGGGAGTGCCCGGATCGGCCGTGATCAGCACGACCTCCTGGTCGTCCTCGGGTACGAACAGCACGTCGCAGTTCAGCCGCAGTTGACCGGCCTCCGGGTGGTTGAGGATCTTGGTGCGGTGGCCGGGGGCGTGCACCGGGCGGGTCTCCCAGATCTGGCGGAACTCCTCGCTGCCGCCCCTAAGTTCGGCCAGCAGGGCGGTCAGCCGAGAGTCGTTCGGATAGCGTTCCGCGGCCCGGAGCAGCCGCGCCACCACGATGTACCCGAACTCCTCCGAGCTGGAGCTCTCGTACGTCCGCCCCTGGCCGAGGAAGCGGCGGCGGGCCAGGTTGGCCGCGCCGTGCCCGAAGTCGTCGCCGAGCAACGCCTGGGCCAGGGGGTTCCAGGCGACGACGTCATAGGTCGCGTCGGTGACGATGGCACCGGTCTCCGGCAGCCGCTCCAGCATACGGCCCACCCGGGGACGTACCCGCCGTTCGGCGGCGGTGCCGGGTGGTGCCACCGACCCGGCCAGCTGGAACAGATGGCGGCGTTCGCCGGGGGTGAGCCGCAGGGCGCGGGCCAGCCCGTCGAGGATCCGCGGCGAAGGACGGGGGCCGCGGGCCTGCTCCAGCCGGGTGTAGTAGTCGACCGACATATGGGCCAGCTCGGCCACCTCTTCGCGGCGCAGTCCGGGGGTGCGGCGCGGGGCGGACGCGGGCAGGCCGATCTCGTGCGGGCTCAGTCCCTGTCGGCGGTCTCGCAGGAAACGGGCCAGTTCCTCCCGCGGCATACGGCCTCCTGCGCTCGAACGGACTGCCTGGTACAGGTTGTCCCTGGCAAGGCGGTCGTGGCCAGAGGACCGTGGATGCCATGAACGATCGCACAGCACTGGTCACCGGTGCCAACAAGGGCATCGGACGGGAGATCGCGAGACTACTCGCGGCGCAGGGCTTCATCGTCTACGTGGGCTCTCGCGACGCCGACCGCGGCCGGCAGGCCGCGCAGGAGATCGGCGGTGGCGCCCGGCCGCTGCGGCTCGACGTCACGGATGCCGCCGGCATCGCCGAGGCGGCGGCGTGGTTGGACCGCGAGGTGGGCCGACTGGACGTCCTGGTCAACAACGCGGGCATCTCAATCACGCTCGATCCGCCCGTCGCCTCCGACGTGGAGGAGTTCCGCCGCACCTACGAGACCAATGTCTTCGGGGTGCTCGCGGTCACCAACGCCTTCCTGCCCGCCCTGCGCCGCTCCCCGCACCCACGTATCGTCAATGTCTCCAGCGGCACGGCGTCGTTGACCTGGAGCACCGGACCCAACCCCCAGTTCGCCACCGGCTCCGGCGGCGGCGCCGCCTACCGGTCGTCCAAGGCCGCGCTCAACGCCCTGACCGTCTTCTACGCCCTGACGCTGGCCGAAGAGGGCTTCAAGGTCAACGCGTTGGCCCCGGGGCTCCGTGCCACGGACCTCAACGAGCGGGCGGCCGCGTCGGGCGGCGATCCGGCCGAGGCGGCGGAGGGCGCTGTCCGGCTGGCTGTGCTGCCTGACGACGGCCCCACGGGCGGTTTCTTCTCGTGGGACGGGACGCCCGTGCCGTGGTGAGCGCGCACTGGGCCAGGTAGGTCAACCTCCTTCTCCGGAACGGGTGTCGGCGGCTGCGACTGTTCGACACCCTCCGGAGGAGGCCGTGACTCAGACAGTGTTTCGGTGCGCGCGTTGGCGCTTCGACGCGCCGCCGGGGGTCATCCGCCCGCCGTCACGGCCTTGAGCTCGTCGAGCAACTCCCGGATGTGTTGCGACAGCTCTCGCTGGTCGGTGTCGCCAACCCAGCGTTCGAACGCGATCTTGAACACGGCGATCCCCGCCTCGGCTGTCAGACGCGCGGTCAGATCGCTGGCGCCGCGCTGACGCAACGCCTCGGTGAGTGCCGCGGCCAACGTGGCCAGCTTGATCAGCTCGCGTTCCTGGAGCTCCGCGTTCGCCCTGATGACCGTCTGGCGCTGCCGGGCGCTTTCGAGGTGCCCCTTGAAGTCGGCGGCGACGGTGTCGAGGGCAGCTGCCACCGCGTCCATCGGCGTCGCGGTGGCGGGCGCGTCGGCGACGGTGTTGACGAACAGTTCCTGCAGCGGGCCGGCGCCTGCGAACAGCACCTCGCGCTTGTCGGCGAAGTGCCGGAAGAAGGTCCGCTCGGTCAGTCCCGCCCGCTTGGCGATCTCCGCCACGGTGGTCTGTTCGTACCCGTGCTCGATGTAGAGCTCCATTGCCGACTGCTGAAGACGGCCGCGTGCGTTGGGCTCCCATCGACTCATGCTCCGCATCCTACTTGATGACAGTAGCTGACATCGGTGCTATGTTGACGACAGCCACTGACATCGACTTTGTTCCCCGGCCGACCATGCCCGGGGGACTTCTGATTGCTTGGAGTGTCTTCGCATGCGTGTATTCGTCACCGGTGCGTCCGGCTTCATCGGCTCCGCCGTCGTTCCCGAGCTCATCGGCGCGGGTCACGAGGTCATCGGGCTCGCGCGGTCGGATGCCTCGGCCGTCGCCCTGGCTGCCGCGGGAGCGGAGGTGCACCGCGGCGACCTGGAGGACCTCGACAGCCTGCGCACCGGCGCAGCCGCCTCCGACGGGGTCATCCACCTCGCCTTCATCCACGACTTCTCGCAGTACCAGAACGCGGCACGGACCGATCTGCGCGCCATCGAGACGCTCGGCGCCGCCCTCGAAGGCTCCGACCGCCCCCTCGTCATCGCCTCCGGAACGATCGGCCTCGCGGGAGGACGTGTCGCGACCGAGCGGGACACGCCCGACCCCCGCTCGGTCGCGGCACCTCGGGCCGCCGCCGCGCAGGCCACGCTCTCCTTGGCCTCACGCGGCGTCCGCTCGTCAGTCCTGCGGCTGCCTCCGACGGTTCACGGGGAAGGGGACCACGCCTTCATCGCAACCCTCATCAACATCGCCCGCGACAAGGGCGTCTCCGGCTATGTCGGCGACGGTGCCAACCGCTGGTGCGCGGTGCATCGGCGGGATGCCGCGCACCTGTTCCGCCTGGCGCTGGAGAAGGCCCCCGCGGGATCGGTACTGCACGGGATCGCCGAGGAGGGCGTGCCGATCCGTACCGTCGCCGAATTGATCGGCCGCCATCTCGACCTCCCGGTGGTATCCGTTTCTCCCGAGGACGCGGACCGGCACTTCGGCTGGCTCGGGGCCTTCCTCTCGGCCGACGTCCCTACGTCGAGCGCGCTCACCCGCGAACTGCTGGGATGGCAGCCGACCCACCCCGGGCTCATCGACGACCTGGAGCAGGGCCACTACTTCCGAACGGGCGAGTCCTCCCGGTAGCAGTCGAGATCCAGTCGCGGCCGTCCAAGCTTGTCGGCAGCGAAGGGAAAACAGTCGTGTACTCCGGCTCCATCCGTGTTCCATCGCAAGGTGGACCGCGGGTGGAGCCATAAACCAACCCGGTGTCGACCCCCGCTCCGATTCACCGGTGCCTGGGGTAGCCATGCTGAATCCATCAGCGACTCCCCAGTCCTGAACTGATGGAAGCGTTCGGCGTGCGGCGGACACGGTCGCCAGCCAGTGACAGGATCGGCTTCATGGGCGGCGGTATTCAGCCGGTCTTTGACCGGGCGGGTTGCGAAGGCGCTGTGCTGGTCCAGTCGCTGGACGGCGGAGGGGAGTTCGGACTGCGCGCCGATGACCTCGTGGTGCCGGCCTCGGTCATCAAGGTGCTGGTCGCATTGGAGGCGGAGACCTGGTTCGCCGATGGTCGCCTGGACCCCTGTGAGCGCGTGGTCCTGCAGGCCGCTGACCGGACTCCAGGCCCGGTCGGGATATCCCTGTTCGAGGATGACGCCGTGCTCTCCTGGCGTGACATGGTCGTCCTGATGCTGACCATCAGCGACAATCCCAGCACTGACGCGCTCATGGGACGGCTTGGTATCGACACCCTGAATGCGACGGCCGCACGTCTCGGGTTGAGCGACACGGTGGTCAAGTTTGACCTGATGACGATGCTGAACTCCATCGGCGAGGACCTCGGCCACGCCGACTGGAAGGACCTGGTCTCCTGGTCGGCCAATGCGCCGGCAGACGAGTCGGCGCGAGCCGATGAGACCTTGCTGACCGCTCGCGCGCTGGATCCGAGGAAAGGCAGCCGTACCTCTGCGCACGACATGGTCACATTGCTTCGGCTGATCTGGAACGGGCAGGCAGGGCCGCCCAACGCGTGCGCACGCGTACGGGCCATCATGGCGCGGCAGTTGACCAGGCACCGGATCGCGAGCGCGTTCCGGCCGCCCGTGCGGGTGGCGGCCAAGAGCGGCAGCCTCGTCGGCGTTGTGCGCAACGAGATCGGTGTCATCTCCTACCCGGACGGCCGCCGGTACGCCGCAGCCGTCTTCACACGGTCCCGGCCTGGATCGGACGACGCGGCGATCAACGCCGCCATCGGAACCGCGACCGCGCACGCCCTCGCTTCGTTGGACTGCACAGCCGCTGTGACGCGTCGGGATCCATTCGCTGGCCTTTGAGGCGGCAGCCCCACAAGCGAGCGTCGCTGCGACGCTGTTGGCTGCGGCGCCGCCGTCTTCTGGAAAGACGGCGCCGCTCGAAGCGAGGCATGGTCAGAAGTCGACGAACTCGTTGTCGTCGCTGCGGGCCACCGACTCCTGGGCGAACCGCTTGTCGTACGAGGCGCGGCCCTGGGCTGCCGTATCGAAGCGCACTTCGCCGCCCTGCGTGCGCTACGTCGCGCCGGGCGGCCCCCACCACGCCAGCCGCAAGGAGCAGGGCAGCATGCTCCGCCGCTGCATCAGTGGCGGAGCACGCACGCCGTCGGCGAACGCCTACGAGGTAGTCGGCAGGGCGGATTGCCCGATGCCGAGCTAGTTGGCGGTGCGGCGGCCGCCTCGGCCGCCGGAGCCGCGGTCGCCGGTGTCACCCTTGGCTCCTCCGGCCGCCGCCCGTCGGCCGGATCCGCGGACAACCTTGCCGGAGGCAGTGCCGGCCGCTCCCCGGCGGTCGGCACTGCGGCCTCCCGCGCGGGCGGCACCACCCTTGGGCCCGTCGGATCCCGCCCGGCGGCCAGAGCCGCGACCGCCGGCTGCGGACGTGCCGCCGGCTGCTGCCGCACCGGGCGCGGCCCGGCGATCCGAGCGCCGGGCCACCGTCCCGGTGGCAGCGTCCGTTGCCGCTCCGGCCCCGCCGCCGTTTCGGCGTCGGCGGCCGGACCGCCTGCCGGGCTCGGTGCCGGTCTTGCGGCTGGGACGGGACGCCGTCGGAGTCGCGGGCTGGGGGACCTCGATGGTGACGGCCACGCCGGAAGGCTCGCGGGCGCCGGTGAGGGTGGCCAGTTCCGCGTCGCTCGACTTGATGCGGGCTGTCCGGGGACGGATGCCCGCGTCCGACATGAGCTGGGTGACGGCTCGTTTCTGGTCCGGCAGGACCAGTGTGACCACGCTGCCGGAGCCGCCCGCGCGGGCGGTGCGGCCGCCCCGGTGGAGGTAGTCCTTGTGGTCGGCGGGGGGATCGACATTGACGACGAGGTCGAGGTTGTCGATGTGTATACCCCGGGCCGCGACGTTCGTCGCGACCAGCGCGGTGACCTGCCCGTTCTTGAACTGTTCCAGGGTGCGGTTCCGCTGCGGCTGGGACCGTCCTCCGTGCAGTGCCGCCGCGCGGACACCGACGGCCAGGAGCCGCTTGGTGAGCCGGTCAGCGGACCTCTTGGTGTCGAGGAAGAGGATGACCCTGCCGTCACGAGCCGCGATGCGCGTGGTGACTGCCTTCTTGTCGGTCTCGTCCTGGACGTGGAGCACGTGGTGCTCCATGGTGGTCACCGCTCCCGCGGACGGGTCCACGGAGTGCACCACGGGGTCGGTCAGGAACCGCTGCACCAGGCGGTCGATGTTGCGGTCGAGGGTGGCGGAGAAGAGCATGCGCTGTCCGTCGGGCCGCACTTGCTGGATCAACTTGGTGATCTGCGGCAGGAAGCCCATGTCGGTCATCTGGTCGGCTTCGTCCAGCACCGTGATGCGTACGCTGTCGAGCACGCAGTCCCCGCGCTCCACGAGGTCGTTGAGCCTGCCGGGACTCGCCACGACCACCTCGGCGCCGCGCCGGAGCGCACTGGCCTGCTTGGTGATGGACAGCCCGCCGACCACGGTGGCCAGCCGGAGGTTCACCGCCGTCGCGTAGGGGGTCAGCGCGTCCGTCACCTGCTGGGCGAGTTCACGGGTGGGCACCAGCACGAGGGCGAGGGGCGCCTTGGGCTCCGCGCGCAGTCCGGCGGTGCGGGCCAGGAGCGCCAGCCCGAACGCGAGGGTCTTGCCGGAGCCGGTGCGCCCCCGTCCCAGGAGGTCACGGCCGGCGAGCGAGTTGGGCAGCGTGGCGGCCTGGATGGGGAAGGGGGTGGTCACGCCTTGTGCGGTGAGGGTCTTCAGCAGCCCCGCGGGCATGTCAAGACCGGCGAAGTCCTCGACGGCGGGAAGTGTGGGTGTCGTGCTTTCCGGCAGCCGGAACTCCCTCGGCGACGACGCGGACGGCGGGGGCGACGAGGCGCGCCGGTTCGGCTTCTGGGGCCTGCGGGACATGCAGTTATTTGCCTTCCTGGAAACAGCACAAACCGGGGTCCGCACCATGCGGTGCGGACCCCGGCGAGCGGATACGCGTCCGGCGATCAGGCGGGGACGATGTTCTCCGCCTGCGGGCCCTTCTGGCCCTGCGCGACGTCGAAGGAGACCCGCTGGCCCTCGTGGAGCTCACGGAAGCCCTGAGTCGCGATGTTCGAGTAGTGGGCGAAGACGTCGGGGCCGCCGCCGTCCTGCTGGATGAAGCCGAAACCCTTTTCGGCGTTGAACCACTTCACGGTTCCCTGTGCCATGACCTTCTCCTTCTGTAGGCAGAGGCCCCATCCGGAGACGCCGGAAACAAATAATGCGCCTGAAGGAGAAACATTCCCGTCAGGCGCACATGCGTTCATGGGTACCACAACTGCAACGCCGTAACGGTAGCACAGCTGGGCGGCCCTTGGAGGATCATCGAGGAGTCCGCCCGAACCGGCCGCCGACGGGTCCAGCGGGTGGCCGAGGGCGATCGATGCACCGCCTGGCCGCCAGGTCACCACCGGCCCAGCGCCATCGGCCGTAGGCCGGGGGCGGACCGACTGGAGAAGCGGCCCACCGCCGAGCGGCCCGGACCGCAGCGTCGTGTCGTTGTTCAGTGCTCCAGCGCTCGGGCGATGGGCAAGGTGTCGGACGTCTGGCGCAGCTGTGTGATCTTTCCTTCGCGCAGGGTGAAGAAGTGGGCGAACCGGGAGACGACGCCGTTGCCCTTGACGGTGGTGCCGATGTAGCGGCCGAGCACGATGACATGGCCGCCGTCCTCGTAGAACTCGTCGCCCACGCAGCGGAACTCCTGGAAGGCGCCGAGGAAGGGAAAGAAACCGTTGACGATGCGCTCCAGGCCGTCGTAGACGCCCCCGTTGGGGAAGCCCTCGGCAACGTCCCACCGGGCGTCCTCGGCCACCACCGACCTGATGACCTCAAGGTCGCCCTTGGCGTCGTAGAAGCGGCGAACGACGTTGATCTGCGGGGAGTCGGACACGGTGGGGAGTTCCCTTCTGATGCTGAGCGGCTTCAACTGGCTTGCGGGGGCGTTCACATCAGGCTCGTCGAAGACTGCTCGACAGTTGGGCTCCCGCGCAGCGGCACTTTCGGCCAGTACCTGGCCGGTTCATGGTTCGCGAAGGCAGCGCCGCCGCGGTGGCGGGTGTGCACGAGCCCCGTGAGGCCTCTTCAGGGCCGGTGTCGGAACCCGTCGGCGTGGATGGTCTTTCCAGGGTGATGGCCGGGGTGAGCGGTGGGGGTCCGATGGAGGGCGATGAGCGCGGCGTCGTCTCCGAGGCGTCCGCCGACATGGGCGAGGAGGTCGCGCCGGAGGTGGCTGAGGAGCGTTTCGGGGCTGTGCTCGGTCCAGCGGGCGGCCCGTTCCACGATCGGGTAGAAGGCACCGTCGGCATCGCGGGCTTCGGTGACGCCGTCGGTGTAGAGCAGGAGGGTGTCACCGGGCTGGAAGGTGAACACGTCGAGTGTGTAGCCGGCTGGGCCGGCCAGGCCGACGCCCAGTGGGGGTGCGGGATGCAGACTGAGGGGGGCGGCGGACCCTCCGGGGGTGAGCAGCAGCGGTGGAGGATGTCCGCAGCTGGTCATGCGGGTGATGTGGTCGCTGTCGGGGATCTCCATCAGCAAGGTGGTGGCGAAGCGTTCTCCGACCTCTTCCGTGGGCTCGAAGTCGGTGAGGTAGCGCGTCACACTCCGTTCCAGGGCTGCGGCCAGCGCGGGGAGGGTGGTGTGCTGGTGGGCGGCCTCGCGGAAGGCACCGAGTAGGAGCGCGGCCTCGCCGATGGCGGACAGGCCCTTTCCTCGCACGTCGCCGATCATGACGCGGACGCCGGTGTCGGTGCGGGTGGCCGCGTACAGGTCCCCGCCGATCCGGGCCTCCTCCTCGGCGGCCAGGTACAGACAGGCGACCCGCAGCGGCCCGATGTGCTCCGGCAGCGGCCAGAGCAGGACGTGCTGTGCGGCCTCGGCCACCGAGCGCACTTGCGCCAGTTCCTGGCCCTGCCGCTCACGCACCACACAGATGGACACGACCAGTGCTGAGAGCACCGCGAGGGTGATCATCTGGACTATGTGGTTGGTGGTGGTGAGCCCCCCGTGGAGCACGGCGATGACCACCTGGGCCGCCAGGGCCAGCACGCCGACGGAACCCGTCGTGCGAGGTCCGGCGAAGAAGGCGGTGACCGCCGGAGCGATGACCAGCGCCGGGCCCAGGTGGACGCCCGTCGGAGAGCGGATGTCCACGACCGTGATCAGCACGACGAGGACGACCGGGAGCGCCAGCCATGCACGGCTTGTCTGCCATGGCTGTCCCAGACCAGCAGGGCGTTGCCGGGTCACTTCTCCACCTTGCCCTGCCTTCGGGGAGCTGACCAGCGGTGACGGCGGCCGCAAGGGTGGGCGGGGCGGTCGTCAGCGGGTTGGTGCCGCGTCCCGCGTGCAGCGGACCCGGCCTCGCGGCGCGGCCAGGGCGGCGTGGGTGCCGTCCCGGCCAGCCCTCGCCGTCGGTCGAAGAAAGCGGGCGCGAGTGGCGCGCAGGCTTCGCGGGTCCGCCCTTTGTGCAACCTTTACTTCACGCGGCGGCGCGGCGACACGTGACATGTGAAATTGTACCGCTGTCATGCTCTGGTCATGCGCGCGTCGCGTGCCCGCCCCTTTCGGGAGCACCCATCGTGAGTAGAGCTCAGCGAACCGGCTACGTCCGTAGCGCGACTGGCATCCCGGCTTCACCACCGTAACCGTGCCCGGGAAGCCCGCTGTTGGGCCATCGCCCTGGCCGTCATGCAATTGAGCTTCGCCCACGACGTTCTGGCGCCTTCCGCGCGTCGACGCATCCATGCGGACCGGTACCGCCACCCCACGCCTGACTCGCACACGGGGCGTGGCGGCCACCGGGCCAACTTGTCACGTTGCCCCTCCTTCTGCCCGCTACGAAGGGAACCCCCATGGCAGCACCGCCTGCCCGCCCGCGCGGCCTTCGCGCGCTCGGGAAGCTGACCGCACCGCTCATCACCTTCGCCCTGGCGCTGGCCGGAACCACCGTTGCCGCCGGCACGGGCCATGCGGCAGACCAGCATCCGGCCGCAGCCGGCTGGGTGCGGACCCACGGCAGTTGGGTGCAGGTCCAACCCGGCCATCCGCATGCGGCCGCCGACGCCCTGACCACGATGACCGCGAGATCCACGGCAACCGTCAGCCAGCACCCGGCCCACCCCATGGGTCTGGTCAACAACGACCAACCGGACCTCACTTACCGCGGCGGCCAGGACTCGGTGGGCGTCACGTCGGGATCCCCGAAGGTCTACATCATCTACTGGGGCTCCCAGTGGGGCACCGCGGGCAAGGACTCCGCCGGATACACCACGCTCTCCAACGACCCGGAGAACGCGGCCCCTTACCAGCAGTCCTTCTTCAGGGGGCTCGGCACCAAGGGCGACGCCTGGAGCGGCGTGATGACCCAGTACTGCGAGAGCGTGTCAACCGGCTCCACGAAATGCGCCGCCAACTCCCCGCACGTCGGCATACCGCACGGTGACGCACTGGCGGGGGTCTGGGTGGACAACTCCACCGCCGCGCCGCAGGCAGCCACCGAACCGCAGATAGCCGCGGAGGCGGCTGCCGCCGCCAAGCACTTCGGCAACACCACACCGGCCAGCAACCGCAACGTCCAGTACGTGGTCACCACCGCCCAGGGCATGGACCCCGACCACTGGCACGAACTCAACACATGGTGCGCCTGGCACACCTTCGAGCGGTCCAGCTACGGCACCGTGGCGTACACGCTCATGCCGTACCTCACCGACTACAAGTACTGCGGCACCAACTGGATCAACCCCGGGCCGCGCGGCCGACTCGACGGCTGGAGCATCCTGGGCGGCCACGAGTACGCCGAGACCATCACGGACCAGAACGCCATCGGCGGCTGGATCGACGCGGCGGGCCAGGAGGACGGCGACAAGTGCGCCTGGATCAACCAGGGAACACCGGGCGGACTGTTCAACCTGCAACTCACCACCGGTGCCTTCGCGGTGCAGACCACGTGGTCCAACGACCAGCACACTTGCTCGGGCTCCCATCCGGTGGTCGCCAACCATCCGTTGGTGGTGAGCACGTTGTGCGACCGAACGGAGCCGGTCAACCGACCGGTGTCGGTGCCGGTCATCGCCACGGACCGGCTGTCGAAGGCACTGCGCTACTCGGCAACCGGACTGCCCCGAGGCCTGTCGATCGACGCCCGCACCGGACTGATCCACGGCCGTAGCAACCAGCGCGGCACCCGAGCGGTCGCCGTGACGGTCCGGGACAAGGCCGGGAACCGGGCGGCGGCCCACTTCCGCCTCGGCATACTTCCCAGCGCCGAGTACGGTTGCCAGGGCATCGAGCAGATCGTCGACCCCGGTTTCGAGGTGGCCGCGGACGCCAAGGGCAACTACCCGGGCTGGTGGGCCCAGTCCGCTCCCGGGATCATCACCCAGTCCACCGCGCACGCCGCCCACTCCGGTAAGGGCTACGCCTGGCTTGGCCACTCCGCGACCCAGGACGACACGCTGTCGCAGTCCGTCGAGACGACCCCCGGCTACACCAAGGCCAGTTTCTCCTTCTGGCTGCACGTGGACTCCACCAACACATCGGCGCAGTCCCAGGGCACCCTCACCCTCGAACTCGACGACCAGTACTCCGGCAAGCGCATCGCCGTGCTGCACACCTGGTCCAACCTCGACGCCACCTCCGGCTACGTGCCGGTCAGCGTCGATCTGACGCCTTATGTGGCGCCCGAGTTCGGGTCAACGGTGATCGTGAAGTTCACCTCGCACGAGACGGGGAACGCCGCCACGGCCTTCCTGCTGGACGACACATCGTTCCGGCTCGCGTGACGCCCGGCCAGTTGCGCTGATCGGCGCGTCGGCAGCGTCGGCCATCTGAAACCGACGCTGCCGACCGCTCCCCGGTGGGAGATCCCCAACTGCGCCCGCTCCGCTCGGCCTTGTAGTCGTTCGGACAGGCCTCTAGCGACGCTCAGTGAAATGTGAAATATTACTGACGTGTCCATGGGAAACTCTTCGGACGTCATCGTCGTCGGGGCCGGAGTGGTCGGCGCAGCCTGTGCCTACTACGCCACTCGCTCCGGCCTCTCCGTCACCGTCATCGACCGCGGCCCCGTGGCCGGCGGAACCACGGGCGCGGGCGAAGGGAACCTGCTGGTCTCCGACAAGGAACCGGGGCCCGAGCTGGAACTCGCCCTGCTCTCCACGCGCTTGTGGCGTCAGTTGGCCGAGCCGCTGCCCTTGCAGATCGAGTACGAGGCCAAAGGCGGCCTCGTCGTCGCCTCCGACGCGGTGGCTATGGAGACACTGCGCGAGTTCGCGAAGCGGCAGGAGAAGGCCGGGGTGCTGGCGGAGGAGATACCGGCCGACCGACTGGCTGATCTGGAGCCGCACCTCGCTCCCGGCCTGGCGGGCGGCTTCCACTACCCGCAGGACGCGCAAGTCCAGCCCGCCCTCGCCGCAGCCCACTTGCTGCGCGCCTCCGGTGCCCGGATCCGCCTCGGCGAGGAGGTCACCGGCCTGCTCGCCGCCACGACCGGCGAGGTGACCGGGGTTCGGACGACGACCGGAACCGTCCACGCCCCGCACGTGGTGAACGCCACCGGTACCTGGGGCGGCGAACTGGCCCGGCGCGCGGGCACCGAGCTGCCAGTGCTCCCGCGCCGTGGTTTCGTCCTTGTCACCGAACCACTGCCACGCGTGGTCCGGCACAAGGTGTACGCGGCGGACTACGTCGCCGATGTCGCGAGCGGTTCGGCAGCACTGCAGACTTCGCCCGTGGTCGAAGGAACCCCCGCGGGCCCGGTGCTGATCGGTGCCAGCCGTGAAAGGGTCGGCTTCGACCGCACGCTCTCGGTGGAGGCCCTGCGTCGGCTGGCGGCCCAGGCCACGGCGCTGTTCCCGGTGCTGGCGGGAGTGCGTGCGGTACGGGCCTACGCGGGCTTCCGCCCGTATCTGCCCGACCACCTGCCCGCGATCGGCCGTGACCCCCGCGTCCCTGGCCTACTGCACGCCTGCGGTCACGAAGGCGCGGGGATAGGGCTCGCCCCCGCCACGGGCGTGCTCATCGCCGGGATGCTCAGTGGCGCCGAACTGCCGCTTGACGCAACGCCCTTCAGCCCCGCGCGCTTCGCTGAGGGGAGCGGCCCAGCGGCCCCGTAGGGGTGCCGTGGACCGCTTCCCGCCCCACCACTTTGAAAGGAGGCCCGCAGTGGCCCGTACCCCCGCCGAGTTGGTCAGGGCCGAGCCCGGTCCGCCGTTCGAGATCACGGTAGACGGCAGGGCGGTCACCGCCCTGCCCGGGCAGTCCGTCGCCGCGGCGCTGTGGGGTGCGGGCATCCTCGCCTGGCGCTCCACCCGCGGTGGCGGACGCCCGCGCGGCGCCTTCTGCGGTATCGGGCAGTGCTACGACTGCCTCGCCACCGTCAACGGCGAGCCCAACAGGAGGGCATGCCTGGTGACCGCCCGACCCGGTGACGCGATCACCACCCAGGAGGGACACGGCCGTGCCGGACTCAGCGTCTGAACCGTTCGACCTGACGGTGGTCGGCGCCGGCTGCGCCGGGCTCGCGGGCGCCGTCACGGCCTCCGAACTGGGCTTGCGGGTCTGCCTCATGGACGGATCGGGCCAGGTCGGCGGCCAGTTCTTCCGGCACCCCGCCCCGGCCCTCGGCGCACGGCGGCCGCAGGCCCTGCACCATGACTGGTCTGCCTTCGCGACGCTGCGCCAACGCCTGGAGACCGGCGACACCCACCGCCTCTTGCGGCACCATGTGTGGACCGTCACCCGGGAGAGCGGCGAACTGTGGACGGTGCACGCCGTCGCCGGCGCCGACGGCGACGAGGAGCGCCCGGTGCGGGTGCGTACCCGCGCGGTCCTGCTCGCGACGGGTGCGCACGAACGGCAACTCCCCTTTCCCGGCTGGACGTTGCCTGGCGTGGTGGCGGCCGGAGGTGCCCAGGCGATGCTCAAGTCCGCGCTGGTGCTGCCCGGTAGGCGGATCGTCGTCGCCGGAAGCGGGCCGCTGCTACTCGCCGTCGCCTCCTCGCTGGCCGCCGCCGGGGCGCGGGTGCCCGCCGTCGTGGAGGCCACCGGCTACCTCAGATACGCACGGCACGCCCGCGCCCTGGCGGCCAACCCGCACAAGCTACTGGAAGCCGCGACCCACGGCGCGTCCCTGCTGCGTCACCGCGTGCGGCCGCACACCCGCAGCGCGGTCACCGCGGTCCACGGCACCGACCGGGTGGAGGCCGTGACCGTCTCCCGGATCGACGAGGAATGGCGGCCCGTGCCGGGAACCGGCCGCCGCATCATGTGCGACGCGCTGGCCGTGGGCCATGGGCTGGTACCGCAGATCGAACTGGCCACGGCTCTGGGTTGCGCGACCCGGCGGACGACGGACGGAACGCACGCCCTGGCCCTTGACGGGCTCCAGTCGACCTCCGTGCCCGGCGTGTGGGCGGCGGGGGAGACCGGCGGGGTCGGCGGATGGCAACTAGCCTGCGTCGAAGGTGAGTTGGCGGGCCGGGCGGCGGCCTTCCGGCTGCGCGGGACGCCCATGGACGCAGCGCGCGTTCGAGAGCTTCGGCGCCGTCGAGACCGGATGCGTGCCTTCGCCGATGCCATGGCCGTCGCGCACACGCCGCACCCGGGCTGGATCGACTGGCTCGGTGACGACACCGAAGTGTGCCGGTGCGAGGAGGTGACGGCCCGCCGCATCCGCGAGGCCGCCGCAGACCTGGGCGCGAGGGACGCCCGTACCGTCAAACTCCTCACCCGGGCCGGGATGGGCTGGTGCCAGGGCCGCATGTGCGGAGCCGCCGTTGCCTGCCTCGCGGCGGGTGCGGGCGACGGGGATATACCGCCGTCCCCCGAGCGTCGGCCGCTCGCCGTACCCGTGCCACTCGGCGTGCTCGGCTCGCCAGCCGAAGCCGACGACTAGTTCCCCGCTCGGCCGCCCCCCAGCCCTGCGGCGCCCCCGCGATCCGAAGCACAGATGTCACAGGCTAGAGAAGGGTCAACTGGCATGACCACCAATTCCTGGCACGTAGAACGCCCGTGGCGCGGCCTCATGGTCGCCACCGCGCTTCCGCTGCGCGAGGACCTCTCCGTCGACTACGACGCCTACGCCGAGCACGTCCGCTGGCTGATCGCGAACGGCTGCGACGGTGTCGTCCCCAACGGCTCCCTCGGCGAGTACCAGACCCTCACCCCCGAGGAGCGCGCCCGCGTGGTGCGGACCGCTGTCGAGGCGATCGGCGACGGTGCCCGGGTGATGCCGGGTGTGGCCGCCTACGGCAGTGCGGAGGCCCGCCGGTGGGCCGAACAGGCCGCGGAGGCGGGCTGCGGCTCCGTACTGCTGCTGCCGCCCAACGCCTACCGTGCCGACGAGGCCGCGGTACGGGCCCACTACGCTGAGGTGGCCAGGGCCGGGCTGCCGGTCGTCGCGTACAACAATCCCGTCGACACCAAGATCGACCTCGTTCCGGCCCTGCTCGCCCAACTCCACGGCGAGGGCAGCGTGGTCGCGGTCAAGGAGTTCACCGGTGACGTGCGCCGGGCCTACGAGATCGCCGAACTCGCCCCGGCGCTCGACCTGTTGATCGGCGCGGACGACGTGCTCCTCGAACTCGCGATCGCCGGTGCCGTCGGCTGGATCGCGGGATACCCCAATGCCTTTCCGGCCGCCTGTTCCGAGTTGTACCGCAGCGCCGTCGCAGGGGACCTGGAGACGGCACTGCCCCTGTACCGGGCGCTTCATCCGCTGCTGCGCTGGGATTCCAGGACGGAGTTCGTGCAGGCCATCAAGGCTTCCATGGACATCGTCGGCCGTCATGGCGGCCCCACCCGCCCGCCGCGCTCACCGCTCACCGGGCTGGCCGAGGCCGCGGTGCTCGCCGCCACCGAGAAGGCCATCGCCGACGGCCATCACTGATCGCCGGATCGCAGAAGGGACTCCCGTGCGCACCCGTCATGTCTTCCATGCCGTCGACTCGCACACCGAGGGCATGCCAACTCGCGTCATCACCGGAGGTGTCGGGGTGATCCCCGGTGCCACGATGGCCGAGCGCAGACTGCACTTCATCAAGCACCTGGACCACATCCGCACGCTACTGATGTACGAGCCACGCGGCCACGCCTCCATGAGCGGTGCGATCCTCCAACCCCCGACGAGCCCGGACGCCGACTACGGGGTGCTGTTCATCGAGGTCTCCGGTGTGCTGCCGATGTGCGGGCACGGCACCATCGGGGTCGCCACCGTACTGGTGGAGACCGGGATGGTAGAGGTCACCGAGCCGGTCACCACAGTGCGGTTGGACACTCCGGCAGGCCTGGTCCGCGTCGACGTGCGCGTTGAGGACGGCGTGGCCAGAACCGTGACGTTCACCAACGTGCCCGCGTTCTGTCTCGGCCTGGACCGCGAGGTCGAGGTGCCGGGGTACGGGACGGTGGGCTACGACCTCGCCTTCGGCGGCAACTTCTACGCCTTCGTCGAACTCGACGCGCTGCGACTGCCGTTCGACCGTTCCCGCAAGGACGAGCTGCTCGCCGCGGGTCTGGCCGTCATGGACGCCGTCAACGCCTCGCCCAGCCGCCCGGTCCACCCCCAACGGCCGGAGATCAGCGGCCTCAAGCATGTCTACCTCGCCGCGCCCGGCTCGGACGCACACCGGTCCCGGCATGCCATGGCGATCCACCCGGGCTGGTTCGACCGTTCACCCTGCGGCACCGGCACCTCCGCGCGCATGGCCCAACTCCACGCGCGCGGCGAACTGCCCCTCCACCGCGACTTCGTCAACCAGTCGCTCATCGGTACCGAGTTCACCGGCCGACTCGTCGAGGAGACCCTCGTCGCCGGTGTGGCCGCCGTCATCCCGACCATCACCGGACGGGCCTGGATCACTGGTACCGCCCAGTACTTCCTCGACCCGGACGACCCCTTCCCCGGAGGCTTCCTCCTGTGACCACGCCATTGTCCCTCGTCTCACGCAATCCGGCCGATCCGGCCGACGTACTGCTGCGGGTGGCGGCGTCCGGCGCCGCCGCCGTCGCCGATGCCGTCGGCAAGTCCCGTGACGCCCAACCCGCCTGGCTGGACGGCGGCGCGGGCGCCCGCTCGGCGGCCCTGGTCGCCGTCGCCGAGGCCATCGAGGCCGCGGCGGACGAGCTGGCCGCACTCGCCGTGCGCGAGGTGGGCAAGCCGCTCACCGAGGCCCGAGCAGAAGTGGCGCGTACCGCGGCCATCTGGCGGTACTACGCCCAAGCCCCCCATGAGCCCACCGGCGCTGTCCACGAACCCTTCGGCGGCCCGGGGCTGCTGCTCACCCGCCGCCGCCCGTACGGCGTCGCCGGCCTGATCACGCCCTGGAACTTCCCCTTCGCCATCCCCAGTTGGAAGGCGGCCCCGGCGCTGGCCGTCGGCAACACGGTCGTGCTCAAACCCGCGCCCGAGGCCACGGCATGCGCGCTGCGACTCGCCGAGATCCTCCAACGGGCGCTGCCACGCGCGGTGTTCACCGTAGCTCCCGGCGGCGCCGCGGAAGGCGGCGCCCTGATCACGTTCTCGGACGTCGTCTCGTTCACCGGCTCCACAGCGGTCGGCCACGAGGTGGTGCGCGCCGCGACCGCCCGAGGCATTCCGGTCCAGGCCGAGATGGGCGGGCTCAACGCGGCGATCGTGCTCCCCGACGCCGACATCGAGCGGGCCGCCGCCCACGTCGCCGCCGCGATCGCCGGATACGCGGGACAGAAGTGCACGGCCACCAGCCGGGTCATCCCGGTGGGCGCCGCCCTCCACCCGGTGCGCGAGGCCCTCGCGGCGGCGCTACGGGAGCTGCCGGTGGGCGACCCGTCCGACCCGGCTACCGTCTGCGGCCCGCTCATCAGCGAGCAGGCCAGGGACCGGGTGACCCAGGCGACCTGCCGGGGCGGTGCCGTCCTGGCAGGCGGCAACGCTCCCGGGCGACCCGGCTGGTACGCGGCTCCGACCCTGGTCGAGAAGTTGCCACCAGGCCACGAACTGCTACAGGAGGAGGTCTTCGGCCCCGTCGCCGCACTGCTGCCCGCGGACGACCTGTCGCACGCGGTACGGATCGCCAACTCCGTCCCGTACGGGCTGGTGACCTCGGTCCACACCGCCGACCTGAACGCGGCTCTGCACGGGCTCGACCATCTCGACACCGGCATGGTCCGGGTCAACGCCCCGTCGACCGGCGTCGACTTCCACCTGCCGTTCGGCGGCACCAAGGCATCCAGCCATGGGGCACGCGAACAGGGCCGAGCCGCCCTGGACTTCTACACGTGCACACGGACGTACACCCTCAGCCCCACCGGGGCAGTGTGACACCGTACGCTGAAGCTCACCTCGGAAACGGAGGGGCTCACCATGGGGCACCTGAAAACGCGCAACCTGATCACCGCGCACGAGCGGTTGCGCGACCAGGTCGCCCACGCCCTGCGGGCCGCGCTGATCTCCGGTGAACTGCGCCCCGGTGAGCTCTACTCGGCGCCGGGGCTCGCCGAGGACTTCGGTGTCTCCGCGACACCGGTACGCGAGGCGATGCTCGACCTGGCCCGCGAGGGACTGGTCGAGCCGGTCCGCAACAAGGGCTTCCGGGTCACCGAGGTCAACGAACGTGATCTCGACCAGTACACCGAGATCCGCACCCTGATCGAGGTCCCCACTGTCGGCGGGATCACCCGCACCGCCTCCGCCGAGCAACTCGAAGCTCTGCGTCCGCTCGCCGAGGAGATCGTGAGCGCCGCGCGCCACCAGGACCTGATCGGCTACCTTGAGGCCGACCGCCAGTTCCACCTCCGCCTGCTGGCGCTCTCCGGTAACGAACGCCTCGTCGAGACCGTCGGCGATCTGCGCAAGCGCTCACGCCTGTACGGGCTCACAGCCCTCAACGAAAGCGGCCGTCTGCTCCCGTCAGCCGAGGAACACCTGGAACTGCTGGAGCTGATGCTGGCTGGAGACGCCAAGGGTGCCCAGAAGTGCATGACCCGCCACCTGGGCCATGTCCGCTCCCTGTGGGCCAAGGGCGAGGGCCGGCAAGCCCGGTAGCCGTGCTCTGGCGGTACCCGCCGCGCCCCGCTGGCCGGGCCGAGGGTGGACTGAGCCGCTGTCGCGCGGCTAGATGTTCTGGAACTCCCTCGGCAGCTGATCCAGTACGTCCTGGAACTCCTTGCCCGGAACCGCCTGTTGCAGTGTGGTGAAGACCGCCCAGATTCCCCTGCGTGCCACGGTCGCGTCGACACCCGCACGCTCGCTCACACGTCGCACGAACTCCGCCAGGTCGAACTTCTCGGTAACCAGCCGGATGAACGCGTCGTACTCCATCGGCGCCTCCAGGCGGTGTGCGGTTCATCCAACGCGGCCGGTGAAACCGTTGGAAACATCCACTGTTCGCGGCCTGGTCTGGCCCGTTACGGTCCCCTCCCACAGACACCACCGCAGGTCCCACAAGCCCCGCACGGTCGCAGGGAGGCACCCATGGTCCGAACACGTGGCGTACGCGAAACGACGCGAAGCTCCATAGGTGCGGGGGTGGAGACCCGATCCATCGACTGGGTGCCGGACTCGGAGCGGCACGGCCATGTCTGGCATCAGGGGCCGCTGTGGTTCCTGGGCAACTTCCAGTACTTCACCGTCGCCGTCGGGTTCGTCGGTCCCTCGCTGGGCCTGCCGCTCGGCCCGACGGTCCTGGCGGGGGTGCTCGGTATCGTCGTCGGCACCCTCTTCATGGCCTTCCACGCTTCGCAGGGGCCGGTCCTCGGGCTACCGCAGATGCTCCAGTCGCGGGCACAGTTCGGCTACCGCGGCGTCATCGTGGTCCTGACGGCCACTCTCTTCACCTATCTGGGCTTCAACGTCGCCGACCAGGTGCTGCTGTCCCAGGGACTGCACAGCGTGTTCGGCTGGAGTCCGCTGGCCGTCGCGCTCGCCGCCACACTGCTCGCGGTGGTACTCGCAATATACGGCCATGACTGGCTGCACCGGGTCTTCCGATGGCTGCTGTACGTCTCGCTGCCGCTGATGCTGCTGCTCACCGCCGGTGTGCTCACCGGCCAAGCCGGGGGACACACCGTCCATCAGCACTTCGCCTTCACATGGTCCGCGTTCTTCGCGCAGTTCTCCGCGGCGGCCGCCTACAACATCACCTACGCGCCCTACGTCTCGGACTACTCCCGCTATCTGCCGCGTACCGCCCCGGCCCGTGCCCTGATCGCTTCCGTCTTCTTCGGCGCCTCCGGATCGGCGGTGTGGCTCATCGCCCTCGGCGGCTGGCTTGCCGTACGGCTCGGTGTGAGCGACGGTCTCGTAGGGCTGCGGCAGGCGGGCGACCACGTCCTCACCGGGCTCGGCGCGGCGACCGCGTTGCTCTCCGTGCTCAGCCTGGGCGCCACCATGGGCATGAACGCGTACGGGGGCATGCTCACCGTGCTGACCGGCATCGACTCGGTGCGCAAGATCAACCCGACGCGTGCCGCGCGCGTGATCACCATCCTCGCACTCGCCGTCACCTGGTACGCCGTCGGATCGCTGGTCTCGCAGAACGCGGTGGCGACCGTGTTCACGGCGTTGACGCTCATGCTGTACCTGCTTGTCCCGTGGACCGCGACCAACCTCGTCGACTTCTTCTTCGTCCGGCGCGGCCACTACGCCGTCACCGATCTGTTCACCCGGAGCGGCATCTACGGCACTTGGTCCTGGCGCGGCCTGACGGCCTACGCGCTGGGCATCGCCGCCGAGATCCCCTTCATGGTCCTGCCCAACCTGGGCCAGTGGTCGTACACCGGCCCAGCGGCCCGCCAACTCGCCGACACCGACATCTCCTGGCTGGTCGGGCTCCTCGTCACCTCACTGGTGTACCTGGCCATCTCCCGCTTCCGCGACCGGGCCGCCGAGCAGGCCGCCGTTGAGCGGAGCGAGCAGCGGTTGAACGCCTGGCAGGATGGCCGGGCGGTGCGCCTCGGCTAGCAACGGCCGTTGCGCGGCTCGTGGTTGCCTGCGTACCCGGGGTGCTCGATCGCGCCAAGGTGCGCACCTGTCACCCTGTTCCCGCTACTGGGTGCTCGCCTGAACGACGGTCCGAAGTCTGGGTTGTTGGCGGTCAGTCTCGGGGGCGGGGCTGACTGCCGCCGAGCATCGAGGGGCATCTTCGTCGGCCTTGTGCTGTCGGCGAAGTGGAGAGGGGACCCGCAGGCATGGAGGCGTTGTGCGGCATCCGGTCTCCAACATCAGCTGGTGGGCGCGACCGGTTCACATAGAACCTCTGAGGCTGTCGTTTGTGACGTGACAGGCAGCGGTTGACATGGCTGGCGGCAGTGGGAGGGTGGAATGGTAAGCGCGGTGGTGCGGCATGCCGGAGCCGGGCCGTAAGCCCAGATGCCGTGTATGGGTATCGGGCTTGATATGCCTCAGCGGGGCACCGGCCCCCGGCACCACCGAGAGCGAAGCCGTCGCAAGGGGATGCCATGAAGGCAACCGTCTACGAGGGCCCACGTTCCGTCGCGGTGAAAGAGGTTCCAGACGCACGGATCGAACGGCCCACCGACGTCCTGGTGCGGATCACGACCACGAACATCTGCGGCTCGGACCTGCACATGTACGAGGGCCGTACCGACTTCGAGGAAGGCCGGATCTTCGGCCACGAGAACATGGGCGAGGTCGTCGCGGTCGGCGACGGGGTCGACCGCGTCCGGGTGGGAGACCTGGTCTGTCTCCCGTTCAACATCTCCTGCGGCTTCTGCCGTAACTGCGAGAAGGGCCTGACCGCCTTCTGCCTGACGACGCCCGACAACCCGAAGATGGCCGGCGCCGCCTACGGCTTCGCTGACATGGGCCCGTACGATGGTGGCCAGGCGGAGCTGCTGCGCGTACCCTACGGTGACCACAACTGCCTGGTCCTGCCGGAGGAGGCCAGAGAGCGGCAGAGCGACTATGTGATGCTCTCCGACATCTTCCCCACCGGCTGGCACGCCACCCAGCTGGCCTGCGTGCAGCCCGGTGACACCGTGGTGATCTACGGTGCGGGGCCGGTCGGTCTGATGGCCGCGTTGTCGGCGACGCTCAAGAGCGCCTCCAAGGTCATGGTGGTGGACCGGCACCCCGACCGGCTGGCCCTGGCCGAGGAGATCGGGGCGATTCCCATCGACGACTCCAAGGTCTCGCCCGTCGACCAGGTGAATGAGCAAACAGACGGTCTCGGCGCGGACCGGGGTTGTGAGTGCGTGGGCTACCAGGCCCATGACCCCCAAGGCCATGAGCACCCCAACCTCACACTGAACAATCTCGTACAGTCCGTGAAGTTCACTGGGACCATCGGCGTGGTCGGCGTCTTCATCCCGCAGGACCCGGGCAGCCCGGACAAGCTGTACAAGGAGGGTGAGATCGCCTTCGACTACGGGTTGCTCTGGTTCAAAGGCCAGACCATCGGCAACGGCCAGGCCAACATCAAGGCCTACAACAGGCAGTTGTGCGGCCTGATACAGGCTGGCAAGGCCAAACCTTCATGGATCGTCTCCCATGAACTCCCGCTGGACAAGGCACCCGAGGGATACCAGCACTTCGACGCCCGGGACAACGGCTGGACGAAGGTCCTCATGCACCCCGACGGGGGCAGCCACAACTGACGTACGTCGCGTGCAAGGGCGGATTGAAAAGGCGTCCAGGAGGCCCAGTGCAGGCGTCCGCCTCCAACGGCGGGGCTGGCAACCGGAGTTGTCGTTGCGGTGGGGTCTTCGGGCGGTTGAGGGCCCGGTCCCCGGGTACCCGATCCTGGGAGCCGCCGTGACCAGGGTGCTTACGGGAGGCGGTCGTCGGAAGAGCGGTACCAGACGGCCGCCAAGCGTTACTCGGCGAGCCCCTGCTCACGTCGCACTCACGGCCCGCCGGGAGGAGCCGGGATCCGTTGGGCCTACCGAACCGCCGACGAGCCGAGGACGAGGCCATGCCCGACCCACACAGCAATCGCCTCACACACCACCGGCCTGCGCGCCCGCAGGACAAGCGCCCACGGGGTGCGGCAGGACGTCGGCAGCGCACCGGCTCCGAGCCACGGACAGCAATCAGTGACCTGCCTGCGCGACGGATGCTGGCGACCGTTTTCGCTCCGGTTTTCCTCGTGGGAGCGGCCGTCTTCGCGATACTCGCTGCCACGGCCAGCCCCAGCAGCCAGCAGGGTCGGACGCTCTACATCACCTTGGCCGCCGTGTGCGCGGTGTTCGCGGTGGTGGCGCTGACCGATCTCTACGTGATCCGGCGCCGTACACGCACTGAGCATCGTGGTACCCGACGTACGGGGAAGTGGTGATGTCCAGGTGACGAGGCATTCCCGCGCTGAGCGCGCAAGGGAACCGCAGGACACGGGTGGCGCCGCGCTCTTCGACGTCGACGGCACGCTGGTCGACAGCAACTACCTTCATGTGTCCACTTGGTGGGAGGCGTTCCGCCAAGCCGGGCACACTGTGTCGATGACGGCCATCCACCGCACGGTGGGCATGGGGTCGGACAAGCTCATCGCCCACCTGCTGGGTGAGGAACGCGATACCGACCAGGACGCGGAGATCGCAGCGGCGCACAAGGCGCTCTTTGCCACTTACCTTGAACGCCTGCCCGCGCTTGAGGGAGCCGCGGATCTGCTGCGCACGGTCAGCCAGCGCGGCTGGAAAGTCCTACTGGCGAGCTCGGCCGGACAGTACGAGCTCAACGCAATGCGCTGCGCCATTGGAGCCGATGAGTACATCGCCGCGGCCACGAGCGCGGACGACGTGGACGCGAGTAAGCCCGCACCGAACCTGGTCAAGCGGGCGCTCGACCGCGCTGGCGTACCAGCATCGCGTGCGGTCTTCGTAGGCGACACGGTGTGGGACGTGCAAGCCTCCGCCAAGGCGGGCGTTGATTGCATCGCACTGCTGTCCGGGGGCATACCGGAGGCCGATCTCCGGCGCGCTGGCGCCCTGGCGGTCTACGACGGCCCGGCGCGTCTACTCGCCGAGCTCGACTCCAGTCCTTTGGCCGAAGCCCCGTAAGTCGGCGGTTATTGAGGCTGGTCGAACTTGGTGGCGTAGTGGCCGTAGAGTTGCGGCCACAGATTCGCCGGTGGAGTGTCGTCGTCGTTCAGGAGTGCTTCGAGTGTGTCGAGGCACACGTCCCAACCAGCGGCGGTCCTGGCGGCCTTCTTCCTCGGGCCGGCGGGGTGCGGGATGCCGCTGTGCTTGGTGAAGCCGTGGGTGAAGACGAGGCGGCAGCCGCCCTCAGTGGGTTCCAGCTCCCAACGTAGGTCCTCCTCGCCCCAGGTGTAGGCGAGCAGGCGCGGTGGGTCGAACGCGGTGAACGTACCGTCGAGGTCCTCTGGGTCCTTCGTGAGGATTTCGGGCATGTCTTCGGCCCGTGGGGCGTTTCCGCGGAAGGCGAAGCGGATCTTCGCCCCGAGTTCGCGCTCGCCCTCGATGTCGCACGGGAACCATTGGCGCAACTGGTCAGCTTCTGTCAGCGCACGCCAGACCCGCTCGGGCGAATGGGCGAGGAACCGTTCGAAGCGCAACACGTACCTGCCGTCGTCGCGGACTTCGAGAGCCCCCATGCCTGCGTCGTCGTTGCTGCTGGGCATGTCGATCACTCCTTCTCCTGGTCAAGGTGGCGCTCCAGGGCGTCGAGGTGACGGGCCCAGAACTCGCGGTAGGGCCCAAGCCACGCGTCGATCTCGGCCAGCGGCTCAGCGCAGAGGCCGTACCAGCGGCGCTGGGCGTCACGGCGGACGTGGACGAGCCCGGCTTCGCGGAGCATCCGCAGGTGTTTCGAGACCCCGGGCTGGCTGAGCCCCAGGCACTCGACCAACTCACCGACGGAACGCTCGCGCTCGCGCAGCAGATCCAGTATCCGCCGACGCGTCGGGTCGGACACGACCTCGAAAGTCGTTGCCACGCGTGAACATTACCACTGGGCTATATAACCAGCAAGGTATGTAATGTGGCCCTACCGTGCAGCCCGCAGCGGGGGCGGCACGCTGATGTCCGCGCAGCGGAACATGGGCACCGCCCCGGGAGCTGCCCCGCGAAGCCCCGACCCGCAGCTCGCGCGTCTCAAGAGGCCCACCGGCCCAGGCGCAGCATGTGATCACAGTCGGTGAGCTTCCGTAAGCACTGCGTGGAGGATTGCTCTGCCGTGACCGGCGCAGATCCGCATACTCTCGCCTTCCGGCAGGTCCTCAACTGCCGCCGACGAGACGGGAGTTGAGCAGAACCATGTCGTCGTCTGTAAGTCGGAGGGCGCCGGCAGCGATATTGGCCTCCAGGTGTTCGGGGTTGCCGGTTCCTGGGATGGCCAGCACGTGTGGGCCCTGTTGCAGCGTCCACGCCAGTCGGACCTGGGCCGCTGATGCGCCGTGGGCCTTGGCGACAGCCAGGACACGCTCGCCTTCGCGTTCCCTGGCGGCTGCACCTTTTTCGCGCCCCTCTCCGGCGATCGCGAAGTAGGGCACGAAAGCGATGCCCTGCTCGCCGCAGCGTCGCAGTACTTCACTGTGGGCTTGCACGTCGAGGTTGAACTGGTTCTGCACACACACCACGGGTGCGATGGCTTGGGCCTGTGCCAACTGGTCCGCGGTGACATTGGAGACTCCCAGATGCCGAATCAGCCCGGCATCGCGGAGCTCGGCCAGCGCGCCGAAGTGCTCGGCGATCGACGGCTGGGACATCCTGCGTAGGTTCACCACGTCGAGGTGGTCTCGGCCGAGTTGGCGTAGGTTCTCTTCCACCTGGCCGCGGAGTTGCTCGGGCGTGGCCGAGTACCACTGACCCGAGGGGTCACGTCCGGGGCCGACCTTGGTCACGATGACCAGGTCTTCGGGGTACGGCGACAGGGCCGTATTGATCAGTTCATTGGCCGAGCGGAGCCGGGAGAAGTAGAAGGCAGCGGTGTCGATGTGGTTGACGCCCAGCTCAATCGCTCGGCGCAGGACCCTGATTGACGTGCTGCGGTCGCTCGGTGCGCTGTGGTCGAATGCGGCGCTGCCGGTGAGGCGCATGGCTCCGAGGCCCATTCGGTTCACGCTCAGATCGCCGAGTCTCCAGGTGCCTGCGGCCGATGCGTTGACGGGCGTGTTGTCCTTGATCAATTTGGTGGTCTCCTCGGTCGCTCATCGGAGGTGCGACAAGGCCGTTCGGTGTGCAGGGGGGAGCTAGCCCGATCGCCTGCGGCGGCGGCTGTCTGATCGCTCTTGCGGAGAGACGCATCATGGGGTCCAGGACACGTCGTTGAGAAGGCCCAGGTGAGTCGGTGAAAGTCACATCTGGAGTGGGAACGTGGCGGCAGCGTTGGCCGTTTGAAGGTGTGGAGCGGCCTGTGCTGCTGCGGCCAGGGCCCAACTGCCTTCGGAGGGTGGGCCGGACGAGCAGTCGGCACACCCAGTCCCGTCGCCGCGAGCGAGCTCGAGCGCGCTGCGGGAGGGGTGGTGGACGGCCAGCGCAGTTCGCGGCCAGGCGATGTTGTGGCCGGAGCGGGCGCACTGTTGTGTCTGCGGGCGTTGTGGCGGTTCCCGTTGGGTGAGACCTTGCCTGGCGCACCCCGCCGTACCGTCCCACTGGCCCCCACGCCTGTGAAGGAACGTCATGATGCTTACCCGACCAAGGCGAGCGCTCGGAAGGATGGCAGCGAGCCTCACGGCCGCCGCTGTCGCGCTCTGCCTCGGCACCGGCCCGGCGCTCGCGGCTGCCGCGCCGGGCCATGGTGCCAGGACCGTCGGCAGTCACCCCATTCACAACGCCCTGACCTCGGCTCCACCCGTGCCCACCGGCGCCTCTCCCGCCGGTACGAACGCCAGCGCCGTCCAGCACGGGCGGGTTTCGCCGGGGCGGATCCCGCCGCCCCGCCCCCTCGTGGCCCGAAGCTCCGCACAGTCCTCACCGAAGCACACGCACTCCTCGCCCGCCCAGGCCGCGACGCAGCCCTGCACTGCCGCGGACTTCAGCAGCCGCACCGGTTCGGCCCTGGCCTCCTACATCGAGTCCTCGACCACCGACTGCATCAACAGCCTGTTCTCGATCACCGGAAGTGACGCGCACGGCGTCTTCCAGGAGTCCCAGATGATCCCGGTCGCGCAGGCCTTCCAACGCCTGTCCGGGGGGTACACCGGCGACGACACCGCTGGTATCTGGCAACTCGTCATCTACCTACGTGCCGGGTACTACGTGCAGTACAACGACTCCGCCGACGTGGGCTCCTACGATGCGGGTCTGACCAGTGCGGTCGTCGGCGGCCTCAGTGCCTTCTTCGCCGCGGCCCACTCCCGGGACGTGTCCACGGCGAACGGCAACGTGTTGGGCGAAGTCGTCATCCTCACCGACAGCGCCAACGTCCAGCAGGACTACCTGAGCACCTACCAGCGGATCCTGGGCGCGTACAACAGCTCGTGGGACGCCTCATACGCGATGGACGGCGTCGCGTACGACGTCTACACACCGCTGTGGCGCGGCCAGTGGAACCCTGCCTTCGTGGCTGCCGTCACCAGTGATTCGAGCATCCTCACCGCACTGCACTCGTTCGCCCTCAACCACACCAACCTGCTCGGCGGCGCCAACACCTTCCTCGACGCGGACGCCGGCCAGGACCTTGCCGTGTACGTCCAGTTCCCGGCGCTTCAGGCGACCGTCCGACCACTGATGCTCGGCCTCCTGAAAGCCTCCCACATCGCAGGCACCACCGCCGCACTCTGGGTCGCCGTCGCCGAGCAGAGCAACGCCTACGACAACGCGCACTGTTCGTACTACGGCACCTGCAACCTCACGGCCCAACTCACCGCGGCCGCGCTGCCGACCACGTATCACTGCAACTCCGAGATCACCATCCTCTCGCAGTCACTGAGCCCGGCCGACCTCACCGCGGCCTGCTCCAACCTGGCAGGCCAGGACTCCTACTTCCAGGGCGTGGTCAAGGACAGCGGCCCCATCCCGAACCAGTACAACACCACCGACAACGTAGTGGTGTTCTCCAGCCAGCTGAACTACGTCATCTACGCCGGCGCGATCTACGGAGTGCAGACCAACAACGGCGGGATCACCCTCTATGGCGACCCCTCGACGGCGGGGAACCAGGACTACTCGATCCTGTACCAGGATCCCAGCCCGGACGGCTACACGGACAACATCTGGAACCTGAACTACGAATACACCCACTTCCTGGACGCCAGGTACGACACCAAGGGCACCTGGGCCCAGATCGAGACCGAGCCGAACATCTGGTGGGTGGAGGGCATCTCCGGCTACATCTCCTACAGCTACCGGGGCATCGTCGACACCGACGCGGTGACCGACGCGGGACAGCACACCTACCCGCTGAGCACCCTGTGGCAGACCACCTACGCCAACAGCAACGACGACCGCGTCTTCCCCTGGGGCTACCTGGCGGTCCGTTACATGGTCGAACAGCATCCGGACGACGTACAAAAGATCCTGACGTACTTCCGGAACGGTGACTACACCGGCGCGTACAACTACTACACCAACACCATCGGCGCGAGGTACGACGCCGACTTCAACTCCTGGCTCAGCGCCCTCGCGGGTGGCGGTAGCCTCCCGACCTGCACTGACCAGAACACCCAGGCGATGGGTCAGAACTGCTCACGGCACAACCAGTCAGCCAGCGCGGGCAATCTGGACTACCTCTACATCTGGCTGCCGGCCGGCACGACGACGCTGACGGTCACCACGAACGGCGGCACCGGGAGCGCGTCCCTGTACTACGACCCCGACACCTGGGCGACGCCGACCACGTACACCGCCTCCTCCACCGCCTCCGGCACGGCGCAACGCATCACCGTCAGCAACACCGCAGCGGGCTACCGGTACGTCAGTCTGTACGCCGTCACGGACTTCAGCGGAGTCACCGTGACCACACAGTACTGATCCTGACCGTGTGCGGTCCCCGGCCGGGGACCGCACACCGCGTTGCGAGGCGCTGTCCGGGACCGCCCCCCAAACGCTTCCTTCTGCGGAGGTCGGCGGGTACGGTTCCGTGCCCTCGAACCCGTCGAATTCGGCGGCAACCTCGTTCGTTCGATCCTGCCAGCGCGGGTAGTCGTCTTCGCAACCGGATGGATCTTCTGGGATTGCGACGGTCGTGCTGTCGTCGTGGGGGCCAGGGTTGCACGCGGACTCACGCCTCCTGGGGTAGTAAAAAGGGCATATGGCGCAAAAGTGGGGTTCGATCGGAGGCATGCAGATGGGACACAGGGAATTCCTGGCCACAGCGGCGCGACTAGCCACCGAATCCGTCGAGAACGGCTGGGGAGGCCCGTTCGGTGCAGTGATCACCCACGACGGTGAGATCGTCGCTCGCGGACAGAACCGCGTGCTCCTCACGGCGGACCCCACCGCGCATGGCGAAGTGGAAGCCATCCGCAAGGCGATTCAGTTCCTCAACCCGGAGGCGCCCACGGTCTCCGAAGAGCATCAGAACGAGTACACACTGGAGTTGGTGCCTCGTCCCGAGGGGTCGCCGGATATCCTGCCGCAGCGTGCTCGCATGCTCCAGGGCTGCTCGATCTACACCAGCGGCGTGCCCTGTCCGATGTGCATGAGCGCCATCTACTGGGCTCGGATCGACGCTGTCTACTACAGCTGCGACTGGAAAGCGACCGAGGAGATCGGGTTCAGCGACAACTTCCAGTACGAGGACTTCCAACGGCCGCCAGACCAGCGGAGCATCACCGTCGAGCAGATGCACCCGGAGCTGGGTGCCCAGGCCTACCAGGCGTGGAGGGAAAAACCGAACCGCCATCCGTACTGACGGTCACTTCCTCTGGCGAATTGGGGCAGACCAACTCGCCGCCCCCGCCCACCGACCCGCGCATCCCGGACACTGACACCGAAGACAGCGGGGAATCGGGCCCCGGCTCGCGTCGGTGGATCGAGGCTTAGCGGGTACCGGCAGAAGCACTGGCTCCGGTCGGTGTCGCCTTGTACAAGGCTGCTCTGAGAGCGGCGTTGGTCTCCGCGACTGCCTGCTTGTTGGACTGGGTCCCGGCCAGGGCGTTCAGCATCATGAAGTCGTGCGTGATCTGTGGGTAGTGAGTCGTGGTGACCCGGACTCCCGCCTGGCGCAGTTTGGCCGCGTAGGCGTTGCCTTCGTCGGTCAGCACGTCGGAGTCGGTGATGACAAGCGCGGGAGGCAGGCCACGCAGCTGGGCGAGGCTGGCTTGCAGCGGTGAGGCGAGAGGGCTCTTGCGGGCCGCACGGTTGGGGGCGTAGGCGTCCCAGAACCACTGCATCGCGGGCCGGGTGAGCCAGCAGTTCTCGGCGAACCGGTGGTAGGACGCGGTGTCGAAGTTGGCGTCGGTCACCGGGTAGAGCAGGATCTGTTGGCGGAAGTGCGGTCCGCCGCGCTGCTTGGCCATGAGGGTGAGGGCCGCGGTCATGTCGCCGCCCACGGAGTCGCCTGCGACGGCCAGCCGTGTCGGGTCGACGCCGATGGTGTTGCCATTGGCAGCCAGCCACTTCGCCACGGCGTACTCCTGCTCGACGGGCACGGGGAAGTGCGCCTCGGGAGACGGCGTGTAGTTGACGAACACGACGGTGGCACGCGCTCCGTTGGCGATCTCGCGGACGAGGCGGTCGTGTGTCATCGCGTTACCGAGAACCCAGCCGCCCCCGTGAACGTAAACCACGCCCGGAAGCGTGCCCGTCGCTCCTGCGGGCCGGACAACGCGAATCGACACGGGTCCGGTCGGGCCGCCGGGGACGGTCCGGTCGCTGATCCGAGCAGCGAGCTTCGCCACGGGACCGGACTGCGCCTTGTTGAGCACATCGCGCGCGGCCTTGTAGGACAGCTTGTACAGGGGGGTGCCGTCGGCGGCCGCGAGTTGGTCGAGGAAGTCCTGGTCCTGCTTCTCCAGCTTCACCGGTGGTTTTCCGCAGGGAACGTAGGCGGCTGCCGCTCTGTCCACGGCGGTGTCGACATGCGCCACCCGGTCAGCGCGTGTCGAGTGGTCGGCGCGGTTGCCGCAGGCGCTGAGGCTCGCGGTCGCCACGAGGGCGACCGCGACGGCACATCGGGTCCTGCGCGATATGGACGGGTCCTTCAACGACGTCATGACGCCTCCACCTGTGCTCGACGGTCCCCAAGCCACACTGCTGATGCGCTCACACTCGGACCACCCCAGGTGGGCCGAAAGGGTGATACGGGCCGTTCCGGAGGGTCGGCGCGGCGCGCTCATATGGGATGAGGCTTTCGGCGAGGCAGAGCTGGCGGCTTGGCTGCTGCTGGGGCGCGGGTGGTGCGGCCGTTGAGTGGGCGGGCGGTGGGTGTTGGCGGGTTGTGGCGTGCGGTGGCGTTGGTCGTGGGGTGGATGGGGCCGGTGTGGGGTTTGGCGTCCCGGTGGGGGTGGGGTGGTGTGTTTGGCGGTGTTGGCAATGGTCCGGTGTTGATTGTTGTCAGGTGTATGGCGTTGTGCGACGGGGTTGTAACAGGCGCTGACGTGGGCGGGTGTGCATGTCAAGGTCGTTGCTGCGGCGGGTTGTTGTGTGTTCGGGGTGGGATTGTGCTCATCGCCGCTCTCGTTGCCGCTGGTTGGCGGGGCGATAACGACATCGATAGTGAAAGAGGGACATCATGCGTACAAGGACTGTTCGTTGGGGTGTGTCGACTGTTGTGCTCGTCGCTGCGGGGATGACGCTGACCGCGTGTGGTCCTGACGATTCGCCCTCCGCTTCGGGTTCTTCCTCCAGTGCTTCTGGTGCTTCGCAGGCGACGGCTGGGTCTGGGGCGGGCGGCACTGCCACGGCGGGTACTGCTTCGGGCTCTCAGGGCTCTGCTGGTGGTGGCTCGGGTGCGGGTGGTGGTTCGGCGGCGGGGGCGGCTTGCCGGACGGCGAATCTGTCGTTCAGCAGCTCCGGAGGTATGGCGGAGGGTGAGGTGCTGATCAACTTGAAGAACGTCGGGTCCAGGGCGTGTTCGCTGCACGGCTTTCCTGGTGTGGACCTCAAGGGTCGGGACGGGACGGTCAGTGCCGGGCGTAGCAAGATGGCGGCGCCCACGGTCACGCTGTCTGCTGGGCAGTCCACGAACTTCACTTTGCATTACCCGCCGAACAACTCCGGTGGCAGTGGGGTGACGTTCACCAGCGTCGTGGTCACCCCGCCGAACGAGACCCATTCCCACACGATGTCCCTGGGCATCAACGTTCCGGCCGACAGCAACTCGGCCCCCACCATCACGGTCGACCCGGTCGGTGCGGGCAAATAACCACCTGGGCGACACACTCATGAGTGATCCCGTGGGCCCAACGGCGTCGCCGAGCCGGTTGGGTCTGGGCACGTCGGGGAGGGTGAGGTGTTCCGGGCTGGTGATCGGCGGGGGAGTGGGTGTAGCGGGCGGGTGCTTGCCGCTTGACGGCTGATCCGTCCGGTGGAGCGAGCGACAACCACGCCCGTGTCGGGCGGGCTTGATGAGGAGCGCGCAACGTGGACGAGTGCCAACAGCGGACAGAAGCCGGATTCGCCGCCGACCTCGGCGGCCGAGCCGCCGAAGACGAGTTCGACGTCATCGTGTGCGGCGCGGGCTCGGCGGGGTCGACGGTCGCGGGGATGCTCGCGGCCGACGAGGACCTGCGGGTGCTGCTCCTCGAGGCGGGCCCGGACGACGCCGATGAGCGGGTGTCCGATCCCGACCGGTGGTTCGAGAACCTCGGCAGCGAACGCGACTGGGGTTTTGTCACCGAGCCAGGCGCCCAGGTCGACCACAGGCGCCTGCTGTACTCGATGGGCAAGGGGCTCGGCGGCGGCTCGAGTATCAACGTCAGCGTCTGGTCGCGCGGCCACCGGCGCGACTGGGATGACTTCGCCGCGAGCTGTGCGGACCCGCGGTGGGACTACCGCTCGACCCTCGACGTCTACCGCGAGCTGGAGACCTGGCGGGGCGAGCCCGACCCCGACCGGCGGGGCGCGGCTGGCCCGATGCACGTCCAGCCGGCGCAGCCGCTGCATCCGTTCTTCTCGGCGATGCTCGCGGGAGCCGAGTCGGTCGGGCTCGATCGTTACGACAGCCCGAACGGGGAACTCGCCGAGCGAGGCAGCGGTTGCGCCGTCCGGGACGAGATCGTCGAGGACGGCACGCGCCGCTCCCCCTACCGCGCGCTCGTCGGTCCACGGCGCCGACAGCGCAACCTGACGGTGCTCACGAAGACGCTGGTCACCCGGGTCGTGTTCGAGGGCAACCGTGCGGTCGGCGTCGAGGCCGTGTCAGGGGGCCGTCTCGTCCGCTTTCGCGCCGTGCGCGAGACAGTGCTCAGCCTCGGGGCGGTGCAGACGCCCAAGGTCCTCATGCAGTCGGGCATCGGGCCCGCTCGACACCTTGAGTCGCTCGGCATCGGCGTCCTTGCGGACCTACCCGGCGTGGGTGCCAACCTTGACGACCATCTGCTGTTCGGCTGCGTGTGGGAGGCCGGCGCGCAGGAGCTGCCTCCGCCGTCGCGCGCCCAGGCGGTGTGCTTCTGGGGTACCGATGGACGCGCGGAGTCGCCGAAGTTCGTCATGTACTCCGGCGCGAGCGCGTTCATGAGCCCCGAGGCGGAGGCGCGGTACGGCAGGCCGGAGTCCGCCTTCACCCTCCTGCTCGGCATGCGCCTGCGGTCGCGCGGATCGGTGCGGCTCGCCGACGCGAACCCGGCGAGCGCTCCCGTGATCGAGACCGGCTACTTCGACGAGCCCGACGATCTGCGGGACGCCGTCGAGGCCTATCGGTTCGCCGAGCAGATCGCCCACACGGAGGCGATGCGCCCCTACCGTGGCTCCCGCGCGATCCCCGGCGGCGTGTCCGACGCCGAGGTCGCCGCCTATATCCGCGCAGCGGCCTCCACGTTCTGGCATCAGTGCGGGACGGCCCGGGTCGGCGTCGACGGTGACGCCGTCGTCGATTCCGAGCTGCGCGTCAGGGGCCTGGAGGGCCTGCGCGTCGCCGACGCCTCGGTTCTGCCCCGGGTGACCTCCGGGAACACGATGGCGCCGTGCGTGGTCATCGGCCACCGGGCGGCCGGTCTCATCCGCGGCTGAGCGGTGGTGCGTTGCCGGTGCCGAAAAGGACGCCCGCGCACGTCAGGCGGATATGTCCGCTCGCCAGGGTTCATTGCCCACCGCGGAGGTCGAGGGGCCGGTGCGCCGTTGTGGAGCCGGGTGCGCAGGCGCCCGTGACGGCTGTCCAGGGGGCACGTTCGGCGACCAGACGGCGCAGCATGCGTACCTCGCGTGGCGTGTTCCAGCCGAGCACGCCGACCACCACCCCTTCGTGACCGTAGGCCGCGGCGAAGTGGCCGTTCGACGGATCGCCGTGGACGATCCGCAGCTCCGCGCCGGGTGGGAAGACGCCGTACGCCTGGATCTTCGTGTCGTACTGGTCGGTCCAGAAGTAGGGCACCGGTGCGAACGGGACGGCGTCGCCGAGCAGGTTGCCGACCGCGGCGATGGCCTGTTCGGCGGCGTTCATGCGGTGTTCCAGCCGCATCCGGGTGTTGAAGTGGGGGTTGTGCCAGGAGGCGATGTCACCGGCGGCGTAGATGCCGGGCGCGGCCTGGCACAGCGCGTCGCACACGACACCATTCCCCAGGCGCAGCCCCGAGGTCGTCAACCATCCGGTTGCGGGGGTGGATCCGACGGCCAGGACTACGACATCGGCCGGCAGCGTCGTGCCGTCGCCGAGTTCCACCCCGGTCACCCGGCCGTCGGCGTCGCGTAGTTGGCGCACCGGGACGCCGCAGCGCAGCCGGGTTCCGTGGGCGCGGTGCAACTCGGCGACGAGCGCGCCGACGCGGTCCCCGAACGGGCGGCGCACCGGGACCGGTTCCGGCTCGACCAGGGTCACGTCCAGCCCCAAGGCCCGGGCCGCCGCGGCGACTTCGGTGCCCAGGAACCCTGCGCCCACCACGACCACCCGGGGACCGGCGAGCAGCGCGGCGCGCAGGGCGAGGGCGTCGTCGAGCGTGCGCAGCATGTGCACCCCGGCCAGGTCGCTGTCGGGGAGTCGCCGGGGGACGACGCCGGTGGCGATGATCAAACCGTCGAAGCCCATGCTCTCGCGACCGCCCATATGTATGTGGCGATCGGCGACGTCGAGTGCGGTGGCGGCTTGCCCGAGCCTGAAGTCGGCCTGCAGCTTCCGCAGTTGCTGCGCGGTGCGCAGCGTGGCCCGCTCGGACTCCCATGTGCCGGTCAGGACCTGCTTGGACAACGGCGGCCGGTCGTAGGGCGGATGGGGGTCCTCACCGATGAGGGTGAGGTCACCGTCGTAGCCGCGGCGGCGGAGGGTCTCGGCCGCGGTCAGTCCTGCGGCCGAGGCTCCGACGATGACGATGCGTTTCACTCCTCTGCCTGTTCCTTCACCCAGATCGCCTGGGCCGGGCAGAGGGCGGCGGCCTGCCGCACGTCGTCCACCAGGCCCTCGGGTGGGGTCTCGGTGAGGAGGACGACGATGCCGTCCTCCTCACGCTGGTCGAACACCTCGGGTGCGGTCAGTACGCACTGGCCGGAGGCGACACACTTGTGCTGGTCGATGACCACCTTCATCGGATCCTCCCTTCCTGCTCGGCACTCGGCTTCGGTCACCAGGTGATGGGCAGTTCGTAGACGCCGTAGACGAGCCCGTCGTGCTTGAACGGGATCTCGTCGAGATCCACCGTCAGCGTCAAGGTGGGAATCCGGCGGTACAGGGTGCCGTAGACGACCTGCAGTTCCACCCGGGCCAGCGGCTGACCCAGGCACTGGTGCACGCCGAAGCCGAAGGCCAGGTGGTGACGGGGGTTGCGGTCCAGATCCAGCCGGTCCGGGCCGGGGAAGGCGGCCGGATCGCGGTTGGCGATGTCGTTGGCGAGGATGACGCCTTCGCCGGCGCGGATGGTCACCCCGTCGATCGCGATGTCCTCCAGGGCCACGCGGCGTCGGCCGCTGTGCACGATGGTCAGGTAGCGCAGGAGTTCCTCAACCGCCGAGGCGATCACCTTCGGATCGTCACTCTCCCGCAACTGGGCCAGCTGGTACGGGTGTTGCAGTAGGGCCAGGGTGCCCAGCGCGATCATGTTCGCCGTCGTCTCGTGCCCGGCGACCAGCAACAGCATCCCCATGTTGGCCGCTTCGCGCAGGGAGAGCTCACCGGCATCAACCCGCTCGGCCAGTGTGGAGAGCAGGTCGCCCGCGGGGTGGGCCAGTCTGTCGCCAATTAGCCGCTCCAGATAGTCCACCAGCCGCTGGGTGGCCTCCCGCGCCTGCTCCCGCGTTGTGGTGCTCCTGATCAGGGTCTTGCTGTTGGACTGGAAGAAGTCATGGTCGGCGTACGGGACGCCGAGCAGCTCGCAGATGACCAGTGAGGGCACCGGCAGCGCCAACGCCTGGACCAGGTCCACCGGCTTCGGTCCGGCCAGCAGCTTGTCGATCAGGTCGTCCACGATCTTCTGGATGGCCGGCCGGAGCGCCTCCACCCGCTTGATGGAAAACGTCGCGGTGACCATCCGACGCAGCCGGGCGTGCTCCGGATCGTCCATGGCGAGGAAGGTCCGCGACTGCTTCCGGCGCTCCGCCGCGCCCGCGGACTGATGGGGGTAGTGCGGGTGGGTGCTGTCCGCGCTGATCCGCGGATCTGCCAGCAGCGCCCGTACGTCCTCGTACCGGGTGACCACCCATGGGGTGCTGCCGTTCCACAGCCGGGCCCTGCCGATCGGGGTCTGGCCCTGCAGGGTGCGCAGGGTCGGCGGTGGGTCGAACGGGCAGGCGGCGGCCCGGGGCATGGGGTAGGCCGGTAGCTCAGCGGAGGGTGCGTCGGTGCCGGGTGCTGAGATGGTGCTCATGTTCTCTGCCCCTTTCGGAAGTCCGTTGCCATATGGGGCAGGCGGGGACCGGGACCCGGCTCGCGGGGGCGCGGCCAGGGCAGCGGAGCAGGTCCGGCCTGCAGGAGAGACGCACCGAAAAGCACGGCGTGGGTCAGTGGGCTGGCCCGCCGCCTGGTACGCGGGGCCGCGCGGTGGCCTGGGTCATCCGATGGATGACGGGCAGGGCCGTCCGCATGGCCTCGCCCAGCGCTTGCAGGTCCTCGGCGGGCAGCGTGCCCAGCAGCTCGGCAAGACGGGCGTGTGCGCTCCGGTGGCGCTCGGCCAGCACCTCCCGCCCCGCGTCCGTGATGGCGACGAGGCAGACCCGTCCGTCCTGGGGATCACCCACCCGTGTTGCCAGGCCCTGGCGCTCCAGTCGCTGCACCAACTGGGTCATCGACGGCTGGGTGACGCCTTCCGCCGCGGCCAGCGCGGTCAGCCGGATCGGACCTGCCTGCTCCAGCCGTCTGAGCGTCGAGGCGGTGGTCAGGCTCATGCCCTGCCGGTCCGAGAGGTGCCTGATCATCACGGTGGTCACGTCGAACAGCGCCGCTGCCGTCTCCCGGCAGCTCTCTTCGGGCGTTTCTTCCATATTCGAGTTGTATCACTGGCCTATATAGGGTGTCTATGGTTTGCGTGATCCGTATGCGGCCACGACAAGTCACGCGCCGCCTTCCGCTGGGTCGCATCGTGGGCTGACCCGGTCACGAAGCGGGGGCGGGCTGGGCGCGTCGCCCTTCCCGCCCCCGCGCCGTCCGTGCGACGGTCGGCCACCGACCCGCCGGGTCAGTGGCGCAGCGCGCTGTTGCTGGTCGTGACGTGGACGTAGTCCACGACCAGCGACTGCGGGAACTGGGTGCTGCCGTTGGGGTCACCGGGCCAGTAGCCGCCGACGGCGAGGTTCATGATGAGGTAGAAGGGGTGGTCGAAGACCCACTTGTTACCGTGGGTGTCGGCCGGGGTGCGGGTCTCGTAGGCGTGGCCGTCGACCGAGAAGGTCACGGCGCGCGGCGACCAGTCGACGGCGAAGGTGTGGAAGCCGTCCGCGAACGCCTGCCCTCCGGGCAGGGTGTAGCCGGCGCCCAGGCCGCCGGAGCCCGAGTAGCCGGGGCCGTGCAGGGTGCCGTGTACCGTGCCGGGTTCGAAGCCGACGTTCTCCATGACGTCGATCTCGCCGCAGGCGGGCCAGCCCACCTTGCCGATGTCGCTGCCGAGCATCCAGAACGCCGGCCACATGCCCTGGCCGCGGGGGATCTTCATACGTGTCTCGAAGTGCCCGTACGCCTGGGTGAAGGTCTGCGCGGTGGAGAGCCGGGCCGAGGTGTACTGACAACTGCCGTACCAGCACCGGTAACCGGCCGGATTCTCCTTGCGGGCGGTGATGACCAGATGGCCGTTGCCGTCCAGTGCGGCGTTGGCGGTCCCGGAGGTGTAGTACTCCCGCTCGTGGTTGTTGACGTTGTCGCCGGTCTCGTAACGCCACTTGCCGCCGTCGACCGCGCTGCCCGCCGGGCCGTTGAAGTCGTCGGAGAAGGTGGTGACGGCGGCGGGCCGGTGGGAAGCCGGGCTGCCGTTGGCCGGAGCCGTGGCCGCCAACGTCCAGCCCGCCGTGAGCAGGAGGGCCGCGGCGAGGGCGGCGCGGGTGCGCCGGCGGTTCCCTATTCGGGTACGCGCACGGGCGGGTTGTGGGGGGATGGTTGAGGGCATCGTGTTCACCTCGTCGAATGTGTCGTTGGGGGGATCAGGGGGCGATCACGCCGAGGGGAGTTTCCACTGCTGGTTGGCGGCTCCGGTGCAGTCCCAGATCTGTAGCCGGGTGCCGTTGGCCGAGCTGGGACCGGTGGCGTCGAGACAGCGATTCGACTGCGGATTGACCAGCGTTGCGCCGGAGCCCGAACGCCAGAGCTGTGCTCCGGTGCCGTTGCAGTCGTAGAGCTGGGCCTGGGTGCCGTTGGCCGTTCCGCCGGAGGTGAGGTCCAGGCACTTGCCCAGGGCGCGCAGGGTGCCGTCAGCGGCGACGGTCCAGGTCTGGGCGGCGGTGCCGTTGCAGTCGTAGAGCTGCACGGCCGCGCCGTTGGCCGAGTTGGCGCCCGCGACGTCCACGCACTTGCCGCCGTACCCGCTGATCGCTCCCGTCGGGCTTCCGCCGGAGTTCTGCGTGCCGTTCCAGGTGAACGTGGCCGAAGTGTGCGCGGGCAGCGTGTAAGTGAAGGTTTGGCCACCCCAGTTGACGGTGAGCGGCTGGTCCGAGCCGCCGCCGTTGTAGGCGATCAGGGCCTTCGACCCGTCCGGGTTGAGCCACGCCACGTTGGGAATGGCGCTGTTGGCCGTCGAGTCGATCCGGTAGGCGCCCGGCCGTACGAACTTGGTGAGCTGGCCCATGTCGTAGTACTCGACCGTGTAGTCCACCTGACCGCTGCGGCCGTCGCCGTTGTGCACGGTGATCAGCCCCGTGCAGGTGCCGCAACCGCCGTTGTGCGGGCCCATGTTCTGGTCCACGGCGAGCGACCACTTCACCACCGACTTACCCCAGTTGCGGGTGTAGTCGATGATGTTGTTCATGTCCTCCTGCTGCTGGTTGCCGATCCAGGTGCCGCCGGAGTGCTCGGTGTCGTAGGCGTCGAGGTTCGGGTACTGGTTGTGCACCGTGGTCTGTTCGGTGACGTCGCCGCCGTAGCCGTGCCAGGCCACACCGCCGAACAGCGGGTCGTTGCGGATCGAGGCGTCGTCCACGGTCGGGGCGCCGTAGGAGCCGTAGGTGTCCCAGTTCCAGTCGAGGGCCAGGACCTTGGTCGACAGTCCCGCCGCGTGCAGCGCGGGCAGCAGGTCGGTTCCGGTGAAGTAGTGCAGCCCGGAGCCGTTCCACTGCATGGAGGGGTAACCGGAGCAGCAGGTCGGCTCGTTCTGCGGGGTCACATAGTCGATGTGCACGCCCTGGGCCTGGTAGGCCTGGATGTACTTAACGAAGTACTGCGCGTAGGCGGCGTAGTACTGGGACTGCAACCAACCCTGGTCCATCGCTCCGTTGTCCTTCATCCACGCCGGAGCGGTCCACGGTGTGCCCAGGACCTTCAGGTCCGGATTGAGCTGCTCGGCCTGCTTGGTCAGCGGCAGCACGTCGGCCAGGTCGTGGGCGATGGAGAAGTGCGCCAGATTCGGGTCGCTCTGCCCGGCGGGCATGTCGTCGAAGGTGTAGTCGTTCCGGGCCAGGTCCGAGGCGCCGATGGGGTTGCGCAGGAAGTCCAGCCCGATACCGGCCTTCGGGTCGAACAGCTTCCCCATCACCGCGTCGCGGGTCGACGGGGTCAGGGCGCCGCTGCTGTTCATCAGCCAGGCGGCCGTGTCGGTGAACGAGGCGCCGCCTCCGCTGAACTGCTGGTAGCGGCTGTTCTCGTTGACGGCCACGGTCTGACCGGTGCTGCCCGTGCCGGGGGCGAACGCGAGGGGGCTCTGCTGCTCCAGACCACGCGTCACATGGCGGCCGCCGGAGTCGTCGGTGGTGGTCAGCCATACGTTGACTGGTTCGCCCACCGCGTGCGCGGTGCCGGGGCTGGCTATGAGGAATCCGGCTACGGCCAGCGCCGCGGAGGTGAGACCGGCGATCCATCTGTGGCGCCGACCAGGGCCGCGCCGGCGGTGGGGGGAGACGGCCCGGGATGGCGCAGGCGGAAGAGGGCCTGGGGTGGGTGACATGGGGGGTCCCTTGGGGTCGGGCTGGTTTTCCGACTTATTTCGCGGCGTGATTTAACTCGTGAACTGATGAGGCGTCAAGGGATGTGGCCTTCTTCAAGAACTGAAGACCTGAGGGCGTGCCCGGGACGCGGAACTCGGGGAGGACTGGGTGGGCGCCCCACCGTGCGGGCGGGTGGTGTCGTCGCTGTGACCCGTCTCGGCCCTGCGGGTGCCGACAAATGTGTCCGCGCGGCCACGCGGTCATGTGCGTGTGCGGGGGAAGCCCGCGGCAACTGGTGGGTCATGGGATTTGGCGACCGGCCACGACCGCGTGATCACCATGCCGGTCGAGCGCGCCGAACTGCCGCGCGATCTCGGCTGACCTTGCCAGGGCGCACCGTCCGGCCGTCCAAAACCGGCAGCACTGCGGCCCTGTAAACGCCAGATGGACATGGAAGTCGTTTTCAATTAGCCTCAGAGTGTGACCGGCCGCAAAGTCTCCAGTGGGGTGATCTGTCGTGGATGGCCGCACGCCCGCCAGGCCGCCACGTGGGCACGGACCGGAGCGCGTGACCTGGCAGCGGGCTGCGGTGCTGCGAGTGCTCGGAGGGTGTCAGGACTTCGTCTCCGCCCAGGAGTTGCACGCACTCCTGGAGGCAGCAGGGCGAGGGGTCGGGCTGACCACCGTCTACCGCGCCCTGCGGGCGTTGGCGGCGACCGGTCGTGTCGACGTCGTGCGCGACGACGCGGGCGAGCGGCTCTACCGGCGGCGCGTCGCGGATGGTCATCGCCATTACCTGATGTGCCGCTGCTGCGGGCGTAGTCAGCCGGTGGCCGCCGAGGTGGTGGAGGAGTGGGCCGAGCGGGTCGGGAGGGACGCGGGGTTCGCCGCGGTCCAGCACACGGTCGAGCTCACCGGGATCTGCGCCCTCTGTGTGCCCAACGCCGACGAAGGAGAACCACCATGCCGCTCGGGGCCCGCCCGCCACGGGGAACACCGCACTCACTCGAACTGAAGGAAACCGTACGGCGCCTGCTCGGCCTCGACGACGACACCGCCGTCGTGATCCGGCAACTCGCCTGCACCGAGCCGGGCTGCCCGCCGTTGGAAACGGTCATCGCCGTGCTGCCCATGGACGGCCCGGCGCGCCGTTGGACCCTGCACCGACCCACCGACCAGATCACCGAGGACGACCTGCGCCCGTTGCTCGCCAGCGGCCCAGAAGGAGCCTGACCCCCATGACACAAGCCACAGCGGCGGCCGTTGACGGCCGCGTCCCGGTCACCGTGCTGACGGGATTCCTCGGCTCTGGCAAGACCACGCTGCTCAACCGGATCCTGACCGAGCAGCATGGTCTGCGGATCGCCGTCATCGAGAACGAGTTCGGCGAGGTCGGCATCGACGACGCCCTTGTGCTCGACGCCGAAGAAGAGATCTTCGAGATGAACAACGGCTGCATCTGCTGCACCGTACGCGGCGACCTCATCCGGATCCTGGGCGCGTTGATGCGGCGCCGGGAGAAGTTCGACCACATCCTGATCGAGACCACCGGGCTGGCCGACCCGGCCCCCGTCGCCCAGACCTTCTTCATGGACGACGAGATCGCCGCCCAGCTACGGCTGGACGCCATCGTCACCCTCGTCGACTCCGCCCACGTCCTCCAGCACCTGGACGAAGTCAAACCGGAGGGTGTGGAGAACGAGGCGGTCGAGCAGATCGCCTTCGCCGACCGGGTGGTGCTCAACAAGACCGACCTGGCGGACGAGGCCACCGTGAGCGAGGTCATCTCCCGGATCCGGGCCATCAACGCCTCCGTCCAGATCATCCCGGCCGAGCACGCCAAGGTGGACCTCCAACAGGTCATGGACGTCGGCGCGTTCGACCTGGACCGGGTGCTCAAGGACGACCCGCAGTTCCTGACCGAGACCGAGCACCAGCACGACAGCACGGTCACATCCGTCGGCATCGACCTGCCCGGTGAACTCGACGAGGACCGGCTCAACCGGTGGCTGGGCAACCTGCTGCGCACCAAGGGGGCCGACATCTTCCGGTCCAAGGGCATCCTCGCCATCGCGGGCGCGCCCAAGCAGTACGTGTTCCAGGGGGTACACATGCTGCTGGACGGCGAGTTCGGCCGCGACTGGGACGATCGTGAACCCCGCGGCAACAAGCTGGTGTTCATCGGCCGCAACCTCGACCGCACCGCCCTGGAACGCGACTTCGCCGCCTGTCTGGCCACCACGGGAGCCACCGCGTGAGCAACAACAGCAGCACCACCGCTCCCGACGCCGACGTGTCCACGGTCTGGCACACCACGATCGACGACGCCCCGGTCGCCCTCAGCGCCCAGGATGACCTGGTGGCCGTCGCCGGTGCGGAGGGCATGGTCAGCGTACTGGACACCGCCACCGGTACTCGGATCGACGCCCTCGAAGTGCCCGGCGGTCTGCTTCACCTCGAACTGGCCCCGGACGGTCGGCACTTGGCGGCCACAGGTCCCACCGGGTACGCCCTGTGGCGGCGGGAGAACGGCCAGATGGCGACCTTCCACACCGGCGCCTGGTCGTCGGTCGCACGGTGGGCCGACCGTGAACGCGTCGCCGTCGCCTCCGGCCGACGTGCCGTCGTACTCGCCGCAGACGGAAGGGAGTTGTGGCGTACGGAACCGGCCGCCAGCACGGTCACCGATCTGGCGTGGATGCGCGGCGGCCGACGGCTGGCCGTCGCCGCCTACGGCGCGGTGCGCTGCCATGAGCGGCACCAGACCGCGCCGGTAACCACCTACCCGTACATCGGATCCCACCTGGCGCTCGCCGTCGCACCCACCGAGCGGTGGATCTGCAGCGGCAACCAGGACGCCTCCATCCACATCTGGCGCACCCGCGACGGCGATGAACTCACCATGTCCGGCTACCGGGAGAAGGTCTCCCGGCTCGCCTTCGACGACACCGGATTCTGGCTCGCCGCCGACGGAGCCCCCGACGTGACCGTCTGGGACTTCTCCGGCAAGGGCCCAGCAGGCACCGCACCCCGCTCGCTGCGCTGCCACGAGTCCATCACCGCCCTCGCCTGGCGGCCCGGAGGCGGCGGCCACCTGGCCAGTGGGGGAGACGACGGCACGGTCGCCTTGTGGCGGGCAACCGCGGGACGGCCCGAAGGACGACTACGCCCGGCCCGCACCCTGGACGGGGACGCGGCGGTGGCGGCGCTGAGCTGGGTCGGACCGCATCTACTGATCGCCGCCCACCGCGACGGCACGGTACGCGCCCACCATCTGCCGTCCAGGACCGCTCTGTGAGCAGCCGCGCCGTGGTCGGCGCCGCCCGTACCCGGCCGTGCACGTTGGTCGTGTGCCGGGGCTGCTGCTGCGGCAACCCCCGCAAGCACCCCGGCACCGATCACCAGTGGCAACTGGACCGGCTGCGGGCGGCAGCCGCCGAATCAGGCGGCCGACTCAGCGTCCGAACCACCGACTGCCTCGGCCCCTGCGGTCAGGCCAACGTCATCGTGGTCCAACCCTCCGCCGAGGGACGGCGCAACGGCGGTCGAGCCACCTGGATAGGCTGGGCCCTGGACGACGACTGCACCAGCGACATCCTGCGCTGGGCCACCGACGGAGGCCCCGGCGTCACCGCTCCGCCGGCCACACTGGAACTACATTTCATCGCCGCGCCGGGCGAGGCACGGGCGCGCGGCCGTGGACGCAATCGTGCACGCCGATGAGTTGCGGGCCGAACGGCCCTCATCCGCGCCGCGAGCCGAGCACCACCACGCGTCCGCCTGCGAGCTCGCACCCCAACAGTTGGACGGCGCCACCGCCGACACCGTCGCCGCCACTCTTCAGGCCCTGGCCGCTCCCTCTCGGCTGCTGATCCTGAGCACGCTCCGCCAGGGCGCGCGCCCGGTCACCGAACTCGCCGTCGCCATCGGCATGGAGCAGTCCGCCGTCTCCCACCAACTCCGCCTGCTGCGCGCCCTCGGTCTGGTCATCAGCCGCCGTGACGGCCGACGCATCGTCTACGGGCTCCACGACGACCACGTCGCCAGGCTCCTCAACGAGGCCGTCCACCACATCGAACACCTCAAGATCGAGCACTCGAAGTCCAGCCCCACGGACAAGGGTTGAGCCCGACACCGAACGCCCGCGGCCTCCGCCGGCCGTTGGGGTCCGGCGGAGGCCGCGGGCGTTGGGACTCAGCAGTCGCGCAGTTGTGGCGACTGGTTGAGCAACTGGGCGCGCGGTGAGGTGAAGTCCTCGTACGCCTCCCGCTCCACGTCCGCACGGAAGACCGCGACGCGGTGGCAGTTCTGGAAGGCCAACCGCACCCCGAAGTGCCGCTCCAGGCTGCCCCGGATGGCATCACTGGCCAGGGCGCGCAGCAACTGGCCGCGTTCGGACTCCGTGGGCGGCGGTGTGGTGTTGTCGGCGAACGGGGCCGAGCCGCGCTCCAGTTCACCCGCCAGATCGGAGATCATCCGGTACGCGTACGGCAGCGAGGTGCGTACGGTGTCGACGAAGGCGGCTTCGTCCACCTCACCCCGCTCCGCCTGAGCAAGCAGTTCGGGGGACACATCGAGCGACATGCGATTCCTATCGTGTTCGGTTGTTTGCGGGAGTGTTCAGTGGGTTGCGATCTGCGCCCACAGGGCGTCCGGGCCGTGCGTGAAGGCGGGGTCGATCTGGGCGGCGAGGTTCTCGCCGGTGGCGCTGTTCGCCCAGGCCGCCGCGTTCTTGCGGTGGAAGGTCACGGCGTGCGCCTGGAAGGTGGCCCAGTCCTTCGGCCGGGCGTCGACGGCCGCGTGCAGCCGCTCCAGTGCGGCCCGGTTGACCGACTCCAGCTCATCCAGCGATCCGTGGCGCTTCCCCTGCTCCTGTGCGCGTACGTACGGCGAGTGCTCCAGACACGCCAGCAGGTCGTCGCCGACGTGGTCCTGGAGGAAGGCAACGTCGTCGGGGCCGGTGACCTTGTTGCCGACGACGGCGAGCGCGATGCCGTATTCGGCCGCGTAGTCGCGGTACTGGCGGTACACGGAGACACCCTTGCGGGTGGGCTCGGCCACAATGAAGGTCAGGTCGAACCGGGTGAACAAGCCGGAGGCGAACGAGTCCGCGCCCGCCGTCATGTCGACCACCACGTACTCGCCGTCCAAGTCCACCAGGTGGTTGAGATACAGCTCCACCGCGCCGACCTTGGAGTGGTAGCAGGCCACCCCCAGGTCCTCTTCCGCGAACGCGCCCGCCGCCAGCAACCGCACGCCCGCCACCTCGCGGGCCAGCGTGCCGTGGATCGGGTCGTCCCCGCCGACCCGCAGTAGCCGGGAGCCACGTCCGGGCGGCGTCGTCTTCACCATCGAGGCGGCCGAGCCGATCAGTGGGTTGGTCCCGCGCAGATACTCCTTCATCTCGGCCAGTCGGCCGCCCATGGCGGGCAGCCGCGCCGCTTCGTCCTCACTCAGTCCCAGCGCCACCCCCAGGTGCTGGTTGATGTCGGCGTCCACGGCGACCACCGTGCCCCCTAAGGCCGCCAGTTGCCGGGCGAAGAGCGCTGACAGGGTGGTCTTGCCACTGCCGCCCTTGCCCACGAAGGCAATCTTCATGTTCCCGAAGCCTTAATCGATTATGAAAACCATTTCCAGGCCTAGCCTCGGGCAGAACCACCGCACACGTCAAGTACCGCCTGCCCCTGGACGGTTGGCATGCGCCAAACGGGCGGCACGGGGGTGGTGACGGGCACCGTGAAAACGCCCCTTACAGTGGCGCGTCGCAGCCGCAAGCGTTCCGGCCCCGCGCACCGGTTACCGGTGGAGCGCACACAGCTGGGCGGTGCGCGTCTGGCGGCATCCCGCTCCGGAGCGCACCCTGGGACGGCTGCGCCCGATCCGTTGGAAGGACGTTGTTCGCGTGTACGCATCGCCGGTGCTGCGGAGCCTGCGGGCTGCCGTGTTCGCCGCGCTGTGCGTGACGCTGGCGGCGGCCGGACACAGCCTCGCGTGCCATCAGGCACCCGCGATGCGGGCCGATGGTGTCGGATTCGTGGCGGTCTTCGCACTGGGCTACCTGCTAGGTGGCCGAGAGCGGTCCTTGGCAGGGATCGGCAGCGCCATGGGCGTGGTGCAGGTCGGGCTTCATCTGCTGTTCGAGGCCGCTCCCATGCACGCCGGGTCCTCCATGGCGAGCATGCCGGGCATGTCCGTGCCCGGCATGGCGATGGTGCCGCAGCACGGTGAGGGCGGTGGAGCGATCGCGGCGCATGCCGTGGCGGCGCTGGCGGCCTCGTGGTGGCTGCGTCGCGGCGAGGCCGCCGTGTGGTCGCTCCTCCGCCAGGTGGCTGCCCTGGTTCCGGGGTTCGTGGCCTGGTGGCGCGCCAGCGGGGTGGTGCCGGAAGACTCGTCCGACACGCGGGTACGGCAGCGCGATGCGCGGGAGAGGTGGACGCCGCAGGTCCTGTTGCGTCATGCGGTGATACGCCGGGGACCACCCGCGGCAGGGCCTGTTCCGGCCCCGTCCATGTGAGCCGTCCCAGTACGGCCCCGCACCGCTGCTGATCTTCAGCGGGGTGCCCCTCTCACCGCTTCACCGGCGGATCGTGATGTCCGCCGGTCGACCCTGCACGGAGTCTTCGCATGTCTGCGACCCCTGTACGTTCCATCTCCCGGCGCGGCCTGCGCCGCGTGGCCGTGGTCGGCGCGCTGGCCACCACCGGTGTGCTCGCGAGCGCCGGTGCGGCTTTCGCCCACGTCACCATCCACCCCGACAGCTACCCGAAGGGCGCCTCCGACGGCACCTTGACCTTCCGGGTGCCGAACGAGGAGGACAACGCCAGTACCACCAAGGTCGACATCACCTTCCCCGCCGACCACCCGATCCCCTCCGTCCTTGTCACGCCGGTCGCGGGCTGGACGGCCCAGGTGAAGACCGTCCAGCTGAGGACCCCGATCAAGACTGACGACGGAAACATCACCGACGCCGTCTCTGAGGTCATCTGGACCGGCGGCAAGATCGACCCCGGCAACTACCAGGACTTCACCGTCGCCTTCGGTCAACTGCCGACCGATACGAACCAGTTGGTCTTCAAGGCACTGCAGACCTACTCCGACGGCAAGATCGTCCGCTGGATCGAGGAGCAGCAGCCCGGCCAGCCCCAGCCGGACAACCCCGCCCCGACGCTGACGTTGACCGCAGCGACCCCCGACTCCGACGCGTCGAGCGCCGCGCCGAAGGCTTCCACGACGGCGTCTGCGAAGGCCAGCGACTCCACCGCCCGCATCCTCGGCATCGCCGGGCTCGTCGTCGGCCTCCTCGGCCTGGTAGCGGGCGGCCTCGGCCTGGCCCGCGCCCGCGCCGCACGGCAGTAGCCACACCTGATAGCTGGGCCCCGACCGGACGACGGTCGGGGCCCTGGTCTCCCACGGCTCCCTGTCGCCACTACGCGGCCCGGACGTATTCCTCAGTGGGAGCGGTTCTTCTGTGGGGCCAGCGGGGCTGGGAGCCATCGACCGCCGCCCGCGTGCGAGTGGTGGAACTACCCTGGCGGATAAGGGAGTTGACGCGGCGGCTGGAGTTCACGGGGGAGTGGTGGTCGCGTGCACACCCGGGGGACACGTGTCGGGCGGAAAGTTCGCCCCGGTAAGTTGCCCGCGTTCGAGGCCCTTGATCGCGGTCAGGAAGTGCCTGACCGCTCGCGTGCGGCCCTGCGCGTTGAGTCGAAGCCGCCGCAGGGCTTGGGACAGTTGGGTGGGGCCTGAGTGGCATCTTCGTCGGTTGCGGACGACAAGCCCAGTGCTTGAATGCCCAATCAAACAAGGCAAACCGGGATCGCCCTCAAGCCCGATGGGTGGCCACCGCCTCGTACCATGAAGGTGTCCGATATGCCGGAAAGTCGTCTAGTGACAGCGCAACCCGCGCACCCGTAACGGACCGCCCGCCCGGGGTGATGCGTGCGGAGTGGGCGGCTGGGGGCATGCGTCCGCGCGTAAGTGTGTACCGGCCACTGAGAACGGCGATGCTCCCGAGACCCATCCGTTCGCCGTGTGGGCGGAGAAAGGGACACTCATGGTGGATACAGGGTTTACGTCCTTCAACGTCACCGTCGACAAGACGAACAGACTGCTGCGCGAGATCGAAGAGGCCTACGGGTGGCCGAAGGAAAAGCGCAAGCAGTCCCACGCCGCCCTGCGTGCAACGCTGCACGCCCTGCGCGACCGGCTCACGGTCGAAGAGGCTGCTCAGCTCGGTGCGCAGCTGCCGATGCTCGTCCGCGGCATCTATTACGACGGCTGGGATCCGAGCCGGGCGCCGGTGAAGATGGGCAAGGACGAGTTCCTGGACCGGGTGCGCGCGGAACCCCTACCAGGCCGAGGTCGGGATCGACGACGTGGTCCGGACGGTCCTGCAGGCGCTCAAGGCGCACGTGTCCGAAGGCGAATGGCGGGACGTCAAATCAATTCTCCCCCAGGACCTTGAGAAGCTGCTGCCGTAGAGCGTCATCGTGCAAGGCCGTTCCCGTTGCCCAGGGATCGGCCGCCGACGCAGCGGGCACGGTCAGTGCGGCGGCCGAGGACCGGGGTCGCGGCAGACGCGGGTGAAGTCGCGGGGGCGGAACTTCCCACTCTTCAGATGCCTCTCGATGTCTTCGAGGCTGTGCCCGGCGAACTCCGGCATCCGACGCCATACGAACAGCCACGCGGCGACGTTGAACATCCCGTAGATCCAGAACACCTGACCCACACCGAAGGTGCTGATCATCGTCAGCAGGGTCAGCGTGATCAGCAGGTTCGTGCCCCACAGTGTGGCCGCCTGCACGCTCGTCGCGGCGGCACGCACCGCCAGCGGGTAGATCTCGGAGCCGGTCAGCCAGCCCATCAGCTGGAGGCCGCCGGCGTTGAAGAACATGAAGGCCAGCAGGCAGGCGACGATGGATGGGACGTAGTCGCGGGTGGCGTGGCCGGTGACGAAGAAGGCGCCGAGGGCGAACAGGCTGAGCGCCGCACCAGGCACCATCACCAGGGTCAGCCGACGGCGCCCTACCCTGTCGACGATCACCAGACCGACCACCATCATCACCAGGTAGGTCACGCCCAGCGCCACGCTGACCCAAAGCGCGGTCGTCTTGGAGAAGCCGTTGTCGGTCAGGATGGTCGGCGCGTAGTAGATGATCATCTCGATGCCGGACAGCTGCGTGAAGGCAGCGATGCCGCAGCCGACCACCAAGGCCGGGCGCACCCATGGCTGCCGCAGCCCTCCCCACCCGCGGTGGCGCCTGCTGGTCCGCTGCTGGCGCTCCTCCAGGGCGACGATCTCCTCAAGCTCCGCGGAGATGTCGTAGCCGTCGGGGCGTAGGCCCCCAAGCACCTTTTGGGCCTCGTCCACGCGGCCGCGGCCGTACTTGAGGAGCAGCCACCGCGGGCTCTCGGGCAGGCGGAGCTGCAAGATCAGCATCAGCAGTGCCGGTACGGCGGCCGCGCCGATCGCCTCACGCCACGACACGGTCTGGCTTGCGCCCACGAGCGTCGCGATGACGATGCCGACGCCGATGGCGAGCTGGAAGCAGAGCACGAGTCGTCCGCGGATCGCCTTGGGCGCCAGCTCGGCGACGTACATGGGCACGGTCTGGGTCGCGCCGCCGACGGCGAACCCGAGCACCACCCGGGCCAGGGCCAGGCTGACCGCGGTGGGGGCGAGCGAGCTGGACACGCTGCCGATCATGAACACCACGCAGATCAGGAGGATCGTGCGGTGCCGTCCGATGCGCGAGGACAGCAGGCTGCAGACGAGGGCGCCGATCACGGCGCCCAGCAGGATCGCGGCCGCGATGACCTGCTTCATGTCGTTTCCGATGTGGAACTCTTTGGAGATCTGCAGCAGTCCGCCGGAGATGATGCCCGTGTCGTAGCCGTACAGCAGTCCGCTGATCGCGGATACCACGGCCGCCATCAGCATGCGCCCGTTGAGGGCCCTGGTCGATGGCGCCTTGTCCGTGGTGAGGGTCATGGTTCCTCCAGGGCGGTGGAACGCCCCTCATCCATCCTCGCACCGGGGACGGGGCCCTCATCGCCGCAGGTGAACGCAGGGTGACCATGGCCGTCGGTGGTGGCTGGGACGCTGTCCCCACGATCGTGTCGCTGTCGTGGCGCGCCGCTCACATGATGCTGTGCACACCGGCTCCACTGCCTCACGGGCTTTCGCCCTGCTGAACGGCCACAGGAACCAGTGGATTCGACGTGAGGGATACGCCAACTGGCCGACCACCCCCGCAGGCCATCCACTCGCATCACCCTGACCGAAGCGGACATCCGCGCCTTCGACCGCCACCTGGGACAGCCGTCCGGGCGGGAAAGCCGAATCGTGCCGAGAGTGCGTCGGCATATCCAGAAGCAGTCGCGCAGCCGCAGGTCCGGGATAAGTAAATGTGGGCTGCAAGGGAATGTTGGACCAACAGCCTGGTGGCCGTTTGATGGCCGGTTGTGGTCGCCGTCCTCCGCTGAAATCGTTAACACCACTGTCACGAGGAATCAACATGCGCGGGATGGGGAACCGCGCGTGTCATGGCTGTGTGCGCGGGGTGGCGCCCACGCGTAATCGTGTGGAATCCGCCCGACTCTGGCCTTGTGCCGCCCTGTCCGCTCAGTATCATCCGCCGCTCGCTCGGGCGTACTCGATTCCCGCTCACGGGCTAGGGTCTCCGGCTTCTGATGTGGGTTGCGTAGGTTGACTCCTCGCATTGATGTCGCTACCTTCGGCACTTGCCTCAATTCGAACGCCCATCCGGGGTCTGGATCCCGCATGGCCATTCGCGCATGTCCTAGTTGCTTCCTTTGCGCCGCTAATCCCCCCAATGCGTCATCAAATCCCCCTCCGGAGAGCACATGACGTCCGCTGCGCGCTTAGCCGACATTGTCATAGGCATCAGTCCCTTTGGTGAACCGGACGCCAGACTCATCTCGGCGGTCAGCCGCGCCGGTGGACTCGGAGTGCTCGATCTCGGTACGGGACGCCGCCGGGCGCGTGAGGCGCTCGCTGACGCCAAGCGCTGGGCGGCCGGTGCCCGGTTCGGTGTCCGGGTGGCCAGCGCCTGCCAACTCGCACCCGAGGACCTGAGCACTGACGAGGGGTCAGGACCGGACACCGTGGTGCTCGGTGTGGACGCGCCCTGGCAGACGAGTGAAGTCGCGGAACGCTACCGGGTGTTGGCTGAGGTGACCGACCTTGACCAGGCCCTGGACGCTGTCCGCTCCGGGGCACACGGCCTGATCGCCCGGGGCAGCGAGAGCGGTGGCCGGGTCGGCGAGCTCAGCACGTTCGTGCTGCTTCAACTCCTGCTCGCCGAACCGGCGGTGACCATCCCCGTATGGGCCTGCGGCGGGATCGGGCCGCGAACCGCGGCCGGGGCGGTACTCGGTGGGGCGGCCGGGGTCGTGCTGGACACCCAACTGGCGCTGCTCGCCGAGTCCGGCCTGCCGCAGGAGGCGATGGCCGCGATCCGGTCCATGGACGGTTCGGAGACCGTTGTCATCGAAGGTCACCGGGTGCTGCGCCACCGCCCCGGCACCGTGGGCGGTGCCGGGTCGGCCACTCGCGTCGCCTCGCGGCTCGGCGTACACGACCTGCGTACCCAACTGCTCCCCGTGGGACAGGACGGCTTCCTCGCGAGCCGGTTCGCCGAGCGTTGGCACGACACCGCCACGGCCGTTCGAACCGTGACGGAGGCCATCCGGGAGGCCGTGCGGGATGGGACGGCAGCGGCGGTGCTGCGCCTCGGGGCACCGATGAGCGGCACACTCGGTACCCGACTGCCGTTGGCGCAGGGCCCGATGACCAGGGTCAGCGACCAGGCGGGATTCGCCCGCGCCGTCGCCGAGGAGGGCGCTCTGCCGTTCATCGCGCTCGCCCTAGCGGGGCGGGGCCGGGCACGCGAGGTGCTGGCAGAGGCCAAGTCCGCACTGGAGGGACGGCCATGGGGCGTCGGCCTCCTCGGGTTCGCGCCGCCGGAACTCCGGCGTGAACAGCTCGAAGCCGTACGCGAACAGCGCCCGAGCCATGTGATCATCGCGGGTGGGCGGCCTGCCCAGGCCGAGGCGTTGGAGCGGGACGGGATCACCGCCTTTCTGCACGTGCCCTCCCCGGGGCTGCTCCGCCAGTTCCTTGCGGCCGGTGCCCGCCGGTTCGTCCTCGAAGGGTCCGAATGCGGCGGCCATGTCGGGCCACTTGGCAGCTTTCCGCTCTGGGAGGCCCAACTGGCGGTCATCGAGGACTACTTGGACGGCGCCGACGGGACGGCGGACCGGGTCGAGGTTCTCTTCGCTGGCGGAATCCACGACGAACGTTCGGCCGCCATGGTGGCGGGGCTCAGCGCCCCGCTCGTCCGACGCGGCGGAGCCGTCGGCCTGCTGATGGGTACCGCGTACCTCTTCACCGAGGAGGCGGTGGAGCGAGGCGCCGTCCAGCCGCTATTCCAACGCCAGGTGGTGGCCGCGCGGCGCACCGTGCTGCTGGAGACCGCTCCGGGCCACGCCACCCGATGCGTGGCCAGCCCGTTCGCCGACGGCTACCGCGCCATCAAGGATCGGCTGAGGGCGCGGGGTGTCCCCGACCGGCAGATGTGGGAGGAGTTGGAGCGGCTCAACGTCGGCCGACTGCGGATCGCCAGCAAGGGGCTCGAACGGGACACGGGCGGTGAACTGCTGCCGGTCACAGAGGAACGCCAGCTCTGTGAGGGCATGTTCATGGCCGGGCAGGTCGCGGTCCTGCGCTCGGCCACCACCACGATCGGCGCGCTGCACCACTCGGTCTCCCACGGTGCCGCCGAGTTTCTGACCGAACGTACGGCCTTGCTCCAACAGCGCCTTGGCGTCGGGCAGGGTGAGCGGTGCGCCGAACCGGAGGCGCCCGCGCCGTTGGACGTGGCGGTCGTCGGCATGGCCTGCATGTTCCCGCAGGCGCCCGATCTGGCCACGTTCTGGGCGAACGTGGTGGGCGGCGTCGACGCCGTCACCGAGGTGCCGGGCGAGCGGTGGGACCCCTCGATCCACTACGCGCCGACCGAGGGCGGCGACGTCGGGGGCAGCGGCGTCACCGCCTCCAAGTGGGGCGGATTCCTGCCGGAGATACCGTTCGACCCCCTGCGATACGGCATTCCGCCGACCTCGCTCGGCAGTATCGAACCGGTACAGATGCTCGCCCTTGAGGCCGCCCGCCGTGCTCTGGACGACGCCGGATACGGCGAGCGGGGCCGGGCGTTCGACCGGTCCCGTACCGCCGTCGTCTTCGGCGCCGAGGCGGGCAGCGATCTGTCCAACGCCCACACGCTGCGCGCCGTGCTGCCGTCCTACCTCGGCGCGGTACCGGAAGGACTGGCGGAGCAACTGCCCGAACTCACCGAGGACTCCTTCCCCGGCATGCTCGCCAACGTGATCTCGGGGCGGATCGCCAACCGGCTCGACCTCGGCGGCGCCAACTACACGGTGGACGCGGCCTGTGCGTCGTCGCTGGCCGCCGTGGACGTCGCCTGCAAGGAACTGGTCGGCGGCACCAGCGACATCGTCCTGTGCGGGGGCGCCGACCTGCACAACGGCATCAACGACTATGTGCTGTTCTCCTCGGTGCACGCGCTCTCGCCAACCGGTCGCTCGCGCGCCTTCGACAACTCGGCCGACGGCATAGCGCTCGGCGAGGGCGTTGCCTGCGTCGTGCTGAAGCGGCTGGCCGACGCCCAGCGGGACGGCGACCGGGTCTACGGCGTGATCAAGGGGGTGGGCAGCTCCAGCGACGGGCGGTCGCTCGGGCTGACCGCACCGCGCCCCGAAGGCCAACGGGCCGCGCTGGAACGCGCCTACCGCAACGCCCGGGTCTCACCCGCCGATGTCGGTCTGATCGAGGCGCACGGAACCGGAACGGTCGTCGGCGACCGCACCGAACTGGCCATCCTCAGCGAGGTGTTCCTCAGCGCCGGTGCCACCCCGGGACGCTGTGCGCTCGGCTCCGTCAAGTCGCAGATCGGGCACACCAAATGCGCCGCCGGACTGGCCGGGCTCATCAAGACCGTCCTGGCACTGCACACCGGGGTCAAGCCGCCGACCCTCCACATCACGCGGCCGAACGACGCATGGCAGCCGGAGCGCAGCCCCTTCGCCTTCCACACGCATGCACGGCCCTGGGCGGCGCCTGCCGCCGAACGGCTCGCGGGAATCAGCGCGTTCGGGTTCGGCGGCACCAACTTCCATGTGGTGCTGGCGGCTCACGGCAACGGGGCACCACCGGCTCACGGGCTCGATGCCTGGCCCGCCGAACTGTTCGTCTTTCGGGGTGCGGACCGCGCCGCCGCGCTGCGCGAGGTCGAGGAGGCGCTGGCACTGGCCGCGAGCAATGACAGCTTCGGACGGCCATGGCGGCTGCGCGATCTCGCGCTGGCGGTCGCGCAGCGCTCCGACACCAGCCACGAACCGGTTCGGGTGGCCGTGGTGGCCGAGGACCTGGACAATCTCGCCGAACAGCTGCGACGGGTGCTCGCGGGCGAACGCGACCCCGCATCCGGGATCCACGTTCCTGACGGCACGTCAGGAATTGCGGCGTTCTCTCCGACACCGAACCCAGGAAAGGTCGCCTTTCTCTTCCCGGGGCAGGGCAGCCAACGGCCCGGCATGTTCGCGGACATATTCGTCGCCTTTCCGGAACTGCACCGCTATCTCGAACTCGGCCGGGCCCACACGGACGTTCTCCACCCGCCGACCGCCTTCGACGAGGCCCAGCGGGCGCAACAGCGGCGGCGGATCGCGGACACCCGGGTGGCACAGCCGGTTCTCGGCATAGCGGGCCTGTCGGCGCACTCCCTGCTGACGGCCGCCGGTATCCGACCGGACATGCTCGCCGGGCACAGCTACGGGGAACTCGTCGCCCTCTGCGCGGCGGGCGCCCTTGATCCGCGCACCCTGCTGGAGTTGAGCGCCGAGCGCGCCACCGCGATCCTCGACGCGGCCGGCGACCAGCCGGGCGCCATGGCCGCGGTAGCGGTGGGTCCCGACGAAGCCGAGCGGATCCTGAGCCAAGGGGGGCTGGCCGGGAAGGCCGTCGTCGCCAACCACAACGCACCGCGCCAGACGGTGCTCTCAGGACGCGCGGACGTGGTGGACGAAGTGATGCGGCTGTTCCGGGAGGCCGGGCACGGAGTCCGGGGGCTTCCGGTGACCTGCGCCTTTCACAGTCCGCTGCTCGCCGGTGCGGGGGAGCGGTTCGCCCGGGCGCTGGCGAGGCGCCGGGTGCGGGCACCCGAGCTGCCCGTCTGGTCCAACCGCACCGCCGCCGTACATGCCGCGGACCCGGAAGCGGTGCGGTCGGAACTGGCCGCCCAGATCGAAGCGCCGGTCCGGTTCGCGGCGCAGATCGAGGCCATGTACGAAGCGGGCGCCAGGGTGTTCGTCGAGGCGGGTCCCGGCACGGTGCTCACCCGGCTGGTCGGCTCCATCCTGGGGGACCGACCGCACCACGCGATCGCCTTCGAGGGCAGCGGTGCCGGTGGCACCAACGGCCTGCGCGCCTTCCTCGACACGCTCGCCCAACTCGCCGTAGCCGGGCTGCCGGTGCGCACCGGCTGGATGTTCCGGGGCCGCGACGCCATGGCGGCCGACCGCAACGCGCCACCGAAGCGGCCCGGATGGACGGTGGACGGCCACCTGGTGCGTACGGCGGACGGCGAACTGCTGCCCGGTGCGCTGGCGCCCGCCAGACGGACCCGGGAGGTGATGATCAGCGGCACCGGCAGGTCGGAGGGCGAGCGGGCGGAACGCGACGCGCTGGTCCGTGAGTTCCTGCGCGGCAGCCGGGAGATGGTGGCGGCCCAGCGCGATGTGCTGCTGGCCCACCTCGGCACCGAACCCGGCGCACGTCGGACCGCCCCGACCGCCCCCGCCGTCGTCGAGCCGCCGCCGACGGCGTCGGCGGTCGCCCCCGCCGATGTACCACGATCCGAAGCAGCGCCGACTCCGGCCGCGCTCACCGCCGCCGACGTCTCGCGGGTGGTGTCGCAGATCATCAGCGAGCGCACCGGCTACCCCCTCGACATGATCGAGCCCGACCTCGACCTGGAAGCAGACCTGAGCATCGACTCGATCAAGCGCGCCGAGATCGCGGGCGAACTCGCCAGGCGTTTGGGGATGCGCGGTGAAGGCGCGGCGGCTCTCGGCGACGAGGAACTGGAAGAACTCGCCAAGGCCCGCACCACCGCGGCCGTCACCGCCTGGCTTTCCGGGCGGCTGGCAACCGACGATGGCAACGCCACCCAGACTTCCCCCGAACACCAACTTCCTCCCACAGCAGAGCGGTTGGACGACGAGGTAATGCGGCGGACCGCGTCCGTGGTCGGCGAAGCACCCAGGCGGCTTGTGCTGCGCGCCGTGCCGCTCGGCGAGCCGGACAACGCCACCGACCCCACCGTCCTGCTGACCGGCAAACGCTTCGTGCTGCTGGGCGACGGTGGTGGCACCGCCGAGAGCGTCTCGGCCCGGCTCATGGCACACGGCGCCGAAGCCATCACCGTTGGCCCCGACCACCTGCTCACCGCTCAGGACGGTGAGGTGGACGGGGTGATCCTGCTGCAGCCCCTCGCCGACTCCGCCAGGCCGGTGCTACCGGAGGCGTTCCCGGTGCTCCAGGCCGCCCTGCGGCGCTCACCGCGCTGGATGCTCGCGGTGCGCAGCGGCGATCCGCTCGACCTGCGCGCTGCCGGGCTGCAGGGTTTCTTCCGCACGGTGGCGAAGGAGTACCCGGGGATCGTGGCACGCGTCATCGCCGTGCCCGGCGCGTCCGCTCCCGGAACCGGTGGAGACGCGCTGGTGTCCGTAGCCGACGCTCTGCTCGGCGAGTTGCTCGCCCCGGACATGGCGCCGGTGGTGCTACGGACCGCCGCTGGCAGGCACGCGCTGGAGCTGGTGGAGACCCCGCTCGGCAGCCTGGCCATCTCGGGCGCGGGGCCCGCCGGTGCCGGGGCGGCGGAGGCCGCCGCCATCGGCCTCGACCGCGACAGCGTGGTCGTACTGGTCGGTGGGGCGCGGGGCATCACCGCACGGTTCGCCGCCACGCTCGCGTCCGCCGCACGGTGCCGGATCGAACTGCTCGGCCGGACGCCCGAGCCCGGCGGGCCCGAGGACCCGGCCACCGCCGATGCCCGCGACCCGGTGTCCCTGCGCACGGCGCTCGCCGCCGAGGGCCATCGGACACCGGCCGAGATCCAGCGGGAAACCTCCCGCATCCTGGCCCAGCGCGAAGTCGCCAGCACCCTGGCCGAGTTGAGGAGCCTCGGCAGCCAGGTGCGGTACCGCTCCGTGGACTTCCGGGAGACCGACGCCGTACTCCAGGCCGTCAAGGAGATCCACGCCGAGCACGGTCGACTGGACGCTGCCGTGTACGGCGCCGGCGTCATCGAGGACCGGCTGATCGAGCAGAAGACCGCCGATTCCTTCAAGCGGGTCTTCGGTACGAAGGTCGACGGGGCGAGCGCCCTGCTGGACGCGCTGGAGGAACTCCCGGCCGGCCCCGCCCTCGTGGTGTTGTTCGGCAGCATCTCCGCGGTACTCGGCAATCCCGGGCAGGCGGACTACGCCGCGGCCAACGACGCGCTGGAGACGCTCGGCCTGCGCTGGGCGGCTCGCACGGGCCGCCGGGCGCTGACCGTGCACTGGGGGCCCTGGGCGCCGACCGGGACACACACGGGCATGGTGAGCCCCGAACTCGCACGCGACTACGCGCGGCGCGGCGTCTCACTCATCGACCCGGAGGAAGGCACGCTCGCGCTGCTGCGCGAACTCGCCTGGCAGGGCGAGCCGACCGGTTCCGTCGTCGTCACCGCCTCGGAATGGTGACCGTGGCGCACGACGACGGCCTCCACCGCGCGCAGGTCGGCAGGACGCACCCGGTCGCCATCGTGGGGATGGCCGTGTTGCTGCCGGGCGCGCCGGACCTGGACACCTACTGGCGCAATCTGGTGCACGGCGCCGACGCGATCACCGACGTGCCACCTGGCCGCTGGGACACCGACTTCTACCACCCGGACAGCGCGGGCGGCCCGACCGCGCCGGACCGTGTGTACTGCCGACGGGGCGGATTCGTGGACGAGTTCGCCGAGGTGGAGGTCACCCGGTTCGGGATCATGCCCGCGTCGGTGCCGGGCGCCGAGCCCGACCAACTGCTGGCCCTGAAGGTGGCGGCCGCGGCCATCGCGGACGCGGGCGGCGAGGACCGGCTGCCGGACCGGCAGCGGGTGGGCGTGGTGCTGGGTCGCGGCGGGTACCTCACCCCCGGTCTCGTCCGGCTCGACCAGCGGGTCCGCACCGCCCGCCAACTCGTCCGCACCCTCGGCGAGTTGTTGCCCGGCCTCGGCATGGACCAGTTGGAGCGGGTCCACGCGGCCTTCATCGAGCGCCTCGGGCCCGACCGCCCCGAGGCCGCCATCGGACTGGTGCCCAACCTCGCCGCCTCACGCGTGGCGCACCGGCTCGACCTGCGCGGGCCCGCCTACACCGTTGACGCCGCCTGTGCGTCATCGCTGGTGGCGGTCGACCAGGCAGTCGGAGAACTGGCCTCGGGCCGCTGCGACGTGATGCTCGCCGGTGGTGTGCACCACTGCCACGACATCACGTTGTGGAGCGTCTTCTCCCAACTCGGCGCGCTTTCCCCGAGTCAGCGCATCCGGCCCTTCCACCGAGCGGCCGACGGCATTCTGATCGGCGAGGGCACCGGATTCGTGGTACTCAAACGCCTGGCCGACGCGCAGCGGGCGGGGGAGCGTGTCTACGCGGTCATCCGGGGCACCGGTGTCGCCAGCGACGGACGCGCCGCGGGCCCGGCCAACCCGGACCCGGCGGGTCAGGCGCGCGCCGTACGGCAGGCGTGGCGAACGGCTGGCCTGGACCCCAGGGAACCGCACGCGATCGGGCTGTTGGAGGCACACGGCACCGCCACACCCGCCGGAGACGCGGCCGAACTCGCCACGCTGGCCGACGTGTTCGGCCCCCACGGTCCTGGCGGAGCCGACACCCGCGCCGTCATCGGTTCGGTGAAGTCGATGATCGGCCACACCATGCCCACCGCCGGCGTGGCCGCCCTGATCAAGGCGGCCCTCGCGGTCCACCACGGTGTGTTGCTGCCCACGCTGCACTGCGACGACCCGCACCCCGCTCTCGCGACCACCCGGTTCCGTACCCTGGACACGCCGCGGCCCTGGGAAACCGCCGCGGATCAGCCACTACGCCGTGCGGCGGTGAACGCGTTCGGCTTCGGCGGCATCAACGCCCACGTGGTGCTGGAACAGGCCCCAACGCCCGTCTCACCGGTGGCGGTGCCCGCTTCACGGGCCGTCGTGGCCGAGCCGGAGCGGGTCCTGGCGCTGGCCGCGGCCACCCCGGAACGACTCGCCGAACTCCTCGCGACAGACGACCGCGCCGTACTCGCCGCGGGATCGGAACGACCCGCGGGGCCGGGCCGCAGCAGGCTCGGCATCGTCGACCCGACCGCCAGGCGGCTGGCGTTGGCCAGGCGCATCGTCGCCAAAGGCCGTTCCTGGCGCGGTCGCCACGACATCTGGTTCGCCGCCAACCCCCTGCTCGGCAGCGGCGCCGACGGGGTGCCGGGGAAGCTGGCGTTCGTCTTCCCCGGTCTTGAGGACGAGTTCGAGCCCCGGCTGGCCGGTGTGGCCGAGCACTTCGGGCTGGCAGCCGTACGCGGCAGTGGACCGGCACCGGCTGGTGACGTCGGCCGACGTGGGGCGGACGTCTTCGGCGTGGGCCGCCTGCTGGACGCGGCGTTGCGGCACATGGGGATCGTGCCGGACGCGGTGGCCGGACACAGCGTCGGCGAATGGACCGCGATGGCGGCGGGAGGCATGTACGCGGCCAACGCGGTCGACGCCTTCCTCGACTCCTTCGACCCGGACGCGCTCCGCGTGCCCGCGATGGCCTTCGCCGTCGTCGGGGCCTGCGCGGAGCGGGTCGTGGCCGCGTTGGAGGAGTGGTCGGACGACAGGATCGTGCTCTCCCACGACAACGCGGCGCACCAGTCGATCGTGTGCGGTCCTCCGGCCCCCGTAGCGGAGTTCGTCCGATCGCTGCGAGCCGAGGGGGTGATAGCGCAGGTCCTGCCGTTCCAGTCCGGCTTCCACACCCCGATGCTCGCCCCCTACCTGGGGCCGATCGCAGCAGCCGCGCACCGCTTCGAGCTGTTTCTGCCGACGGTCCCCGTCTGGTCGGCCACGACCGCCGCGCCCTACCCGCGGGACGAAGCCGCCGTGCGCGAGCTGTTCGTACGGCATCTGCTGGAGCCCGTACGCTTCCGGCCGCTGGTCGAAGCGATGTACGCGGCAGGCCACCGCGCTTTCGTACAGGTCGGTACAGGCCAGCTGGCCTCGCTCGTCAGCGACACCCTGCATGACAGGGAACACCTCGTGGTCGCCGCCAACTCGCCGCACCGCGACGGCCTCGCCCAACTCAGGCGCGTGGCCACCGCGTTGTGGGCTGACGGCGCCGAGACGGACCCCGACCTTCCGCGTGCGGTGGCCGCGCACGGGGGGACGGGGCACGACCCGGCGCCGGTTCCGCGACAGCCGGTCCGGCTCGACCTGGGCGGTTCCCTGGTCCGACTGGACGCGGACGTATTAGCGGAGCTGCGCCGTGAGTTGGCACCCGCTGCCGACTCCGCCAGCCAACCGGCCAGCGCCACGGCGGCACTTGACGTCGCGGCCGCCCGTTTCCCGCTCGCCGCCGAACTCGGCGCGCTGCTGCGGGAGACGGCCGAGGCCGCCGCCGAACTCATCGCGGCGGGAGACCGGACGGCACCAGCACGTCCGTCACCCGCGACCATCGCGAGCGCACCGCGCGCCCTGGAGACGAGCACCGTGCTACGGGTCTCCACCGACGCGATGCCGTATCTGCGCGACCACTGCTTCTTCCCCCAGCGGCCCGGCTGGCCCGACGAGGCGGACCGGTGGCCGGTGGTACCGGCCACCACGATCGTGCGGCACCTCATGGACGCGGCGGAACGGGCCGCCCCCGGACAGCGCGCCATCGCGGTGCACGGCGCCCGATTCGACCAGTGGGTGACCGCCGCACCCCCGGCCGACGTGCCCATCACGACGGCGCCGTCACCCGACGACCCCAGCAGGATCCGCGTCGCCTTCGGCCGCAGCGCGCACGCCACCGTGGAAGTCGCCCCGCACTACCCGGCGGACCGCCCCGAACCGTGGCGTACCGACCCCGCCGTCGAGCGCGCCCCCCGCCACACGGCCGCCCAACTCTACGCCGAACGCTGGATGTTCCACGGCCCGATGTTCCAGGGCCTCACCGAGATCACCGCCATCGGCGAGGCACACGTACGCGGCACGATCACCACGCCTGCCGCGCCCGGCGGCCTGCTGGACAACGTCGGCCAGCTGCTCGGCTACTGGATCATGGCCACCCGCACCGAGCGGACCGTCGTCTTCCCGGTCGGCCTTCGGCATCTGTGCTTCTTCGGGCCGCATCCGCGCTCAGGAACCGAGGTGGAGTGCCTGATCAGGATCGCCTCGCTGACCGACGCCGCACTCGAAGCCGACGTACAACTCGTCGCGGACGGCCGGGTGTGGGCGGAAGTGACCGGCTGGCAGGACCGCAGGTTCGACAACCACCCGCAGACCAAGGCGGTCGAGCGCTTCCCGCAGCGCAACACGCTCTCCAGGGCGCAGCCCGGCGGCTGGGTCCTCCTCCACCAACGGTGGCCGGACCTCGCCTCCCAGGACCTGATCATGCGCAACCATCTGGGCGGCGCCGAGCGCGCCGAGTACGAGCGCCACCCACCGCACGGGCGAAGACAGTGGCTGCTCGGCCGGATCGCGGCCAAGGACGCCGTACGGCGGTGGCTTTGGGACCACGGCGAAGGCCCTGTCTTCCCCGCGGAGATACGGATCCGCAACGACGAACGCGGTCGCCCGTACGCCACCGGGGTGCACGGCCGTACCCTGCCGGATCTGGACCTCTCCCTGGCGCACCGCGCCGAGACCGGGGTGGCGCTCGTGGTACCGCGACGGCTGCGGCGCCGCACCGACGGCACAGGGCCCGGCATCGACATCGAGGAACTGGCCGACCTGGCCGAGCAGACGCTCGCGGTCGCCTTCGGCGCGTCGGAGCGCGAGCTGATCGCCGCGTTGCGCTCCGAGACCGGCGAGGCCGAGGCGCGGTGGACCACGACGTTCTGGGCGGCGAAGGAGGCCGTCGCCAAGGCGGAGGGCACCGGGTTCCGCGGCAGGCCCCGGGACTTCGCCGTGGTCGAGGCGGACGTCACGGCCGCGCCGGTACGACTCGTGGTCCAGGCGGCCACGTCCACCGGTGTGCCGCGCCGCTACCGGGTGCACAGCACGGGGGTGGCCAATCCGCCGGGCTTGCCGTGCAGGGACTACATCGTGGCCTGGACGAACGGGCCGGCGGACGACAACGAGGAGATCGATCAGTGACCATCAGTGGGCAGACCCCCGCGGTCTCCGTGGTCGACGCGCGCACCGTCCTCGCGGACATCGCCCGGATGCTGCGGGCCGTACTCGACGAGTACGGTCTCGACGACATCGAGATCACCATGGAGACCCGCTTCACCGAGGACCTGGAGCTGGAGAGCATCGACCTGGTCACCCTGGCGGGCAGCCTGGAAGCACACTACGGGCGTCAGGTCAACTTCGCCGCGTTCGTGGCCGACTTGGAGCTTGACGAGATCATCGGCCTCACCGTCGGACGTCTGGTCGAACACGTCGTGCGGTGCCTCAACGCCGAGAGGAACTGATCCATGGCGATGATCAGGACAACCGACGGACCGGAGGGCATCAGGCTCCACGTACAGCGGCTCGCCCCACCGGACGGGCGCCCGCCCACCACCACCGCCGTGCTGCTGCACGGCCTGCTCACCGACAGCCTGGCCAGCTACTACTTCACGGTGGCCCCCGCGCTCGCTGCTGCCGGGACCGACGTGGTGATGTACGACCACCGCGGCCACGGTCGCAGTGAACGCCCCTACAGCAGCTACGCGTTGGCCGACTTCGTCACCGACCTGGAGCGGCTGCTCGACCGCCTGGAGATCACCAGCCCCGTCCACCTGGTTGGCAACTGCTTCGGCGGAACAGTGGCCTTCGAGTACGCCGTCCGCCACCCGGAGCGGGTCGCGGGAGTCTGCCTGATCGAGTCGAATCCCGCCACGGAGTCCTGGGCCAAGGACATAGCCGATATCTTCCGGCGCCTCGTCGGGGAGCTGGTCGAGCACGAGGCCGAGGCGCTGGCCTGGGTGAGCGCCCACGAGGGCGACCACACCGCCAGGTTGGCGAGGTCAGCGGCCCGGCTGGTGCGCACCACCAGCATCGCGCGGGACATCCCGGCGAGCCGGGTGCTCAGCGAGGAGCAGGTCCGCTCGGTGCGTTGCCCGGTGCTGGCCGTCTACGGTCGTGAATCCGAACTCGCCGGTCAGGCATGGCGGTTGGCGTCGCTGCTGCCGGGTACGCGGTCGGTCTTCCTGCCCGGACAGGGGCACTCCGTGCTGGCGGAGGCACCCGGGCTCGTCCTCGGACTGCTGCTGTCCTCGATCGGCGAGCCTGGAGGCACGCCGCCGGTGCCCGTCGCGGCGGACGGCGACGCGCGATGAGCCGCTTCCTGTTCGTCGTGCCGCCGCTGGTCGGCCATATCAACCCCACAGTGGGAGTCGGGGCCGAGCTGGCCGCCCGCGGACACCAGGTGGCCTGGGCCGGGATGCCCGACGCCGTCCGGCCGCTCGTCGGTGACGGCGGCACCGTCTTCGCCTGCGGCGGACCAAGGCTCGGCGAGGGCGGTGCCGTCCGCCCACCGGACGTACGCGGCCCGGGCGCGCTGAAGTTCCTCTGGGAGCGGTTCCTGGCGCCGCTCGCCGAGGAGATGACTTCTGGCGTGCGTGCGGCCGTGGCGGAATTCCGTCCCGATGTGCTCGTCGCCGACCAGCAGACCGTCGCCGGAGGCCTGACCGCCGAGCTGCTCGGCGTGCGGTGGGCCACCTCGGCGACCACCTCGGCCGAGTTCGCCGGCGCGCTCGACGGCATGCCCAAGGTCGACGCCTGGCTCGAAGGGCTGCTGGACGACCTGCGCCACCGTATGGGCGACCCGGCCGGGACGGCCGATCCCCGGTTCTCCCCACACCTGGTGCTTGCCTTCACCACCGAGGAACTCGCCGGACGCCCGGTCCGGGCGCACGACCGGATCCGCTTCGTCGGCCCGTCGATCGCCCACCGCCCGGCCACATGCGACTTCCCCTGGGACTGGCTGGACCCCGCGCGACCGTCGGCACTGGTTACCTTGGGCACCGCCAACGCCGAAGCGGGCACACGCTTCCTCGCGGAATGCCGCGCGGCCGTTCGCGGCCGAACCGACCGCCTCCAGGCGGTGATCACTGATCCCGCGGGCTCGCTCGGTCCGCCCACTGCCGATGACAAGGACGTGCTGGTGCTGCCATACGTTCCGCAACTCCCGCTCCTGGAAAGGGTCGACACCGTCGTCTGCCACGCCGGGCACAACACCGTCTGTGAATCCCTGTGGCACGGCGTCCCGCTGGTCGTGGCACCGATCCGCGACGACCAGCCCGTGGTGGCCGCCCAGGTGGTGGACGCCGGAGCGGCCGTCCGCGTCCGGTTCGGCCGGGTCACGGCGTCCAAGCTCGGCGACGCACTCGACGCGGTGCTCTGGGAACCCCGCTACCGTGCCGCGGCCGAGCGGGTCGGGGCGTCCTTCCGCGCGGCGGGCGGAGCCGCCGCGGCCGCCATCCATCTGGAACGGCTGGCGGCGGGCGCGGACGAGGCCCCGCCCACCCCCGAGGTGACGAAATGAGCGGCGAACAGCACACACCCGGGACGTCGGCGAAGCGCAGCCGGGCCGCGACCGTGGCTGAGCTTCGTCCGCGCTACCAGGCCGATCTGGCCCACGGCACCGAGCGGTTCTTCGACAGACGCCGCACCGACTGCCCGTGGTGCGGCTCGACCCGACTGCGGGAACGACTGCGCACGCCCGACCTCTTCCAGCACAAGCCCGGCCGCTTCTTCCTCGACGAGTGCCAGCAGTGCGGCCATGTCTTCCAGAACCCCAGGCTGAACGGCGCGGGTCTGGAGTTCTACTACCGGGACTTCTACGACGGACTGGGGGAGAAGGATCTCGACGGCGTCTTCACCGGACCCGGCCGGGAGAAGATGTACCGACGCCGGGCCGAATCCCTGAAACCCTTCGACCGCACCCCGAAGAACTGGCTCGACGTCGGCACGGGCCACGGGCATTTCTGCGCCACCGCCCGAACCGTCTTCCCCGGAACCGTGTTCGACGGGCTGGACTTCAGCGCGGGCATCGAACTGGCCGAGCGGGCGGGCCGGATCGACCGCGGCTTTCGGGGCAGCTTCACCGAGTTGGCGCGCCAGGAACTCCTCGGCCGGTACGACGCGGTCAGCATGTACCACTACCTGGAACACAGCACCGACCCGCGCGGCGAACTACGGGCGGCCTGGCAGGCGATCCACCCGGGTGGGCATCTACTGATCGAGGTACCCGATCCGCAGAGCCGCCTCGCCAGGGTGCTCGGCCGCTGGTGGCTTCCCTGGCTGCAGCCACAGCATCTCAACTTCCTGCCCGTGGCCAACCTCCGCCAAGAGCTGACCGCCCTCGGCTTCACCGTGGTCGCCGAGGCACACGCCGAGCCGCATGACACGGTAGACCTGCTCGGCGCGGTATGGCTGTCGCTGAACGCCGTCGCACCACCCGAGGACGCTCCCTGGCTCACCACACCGACGGACCGCATCCACCGCCTGCTGCGCGCCGCGCTCCTGCTGGCCGGTGTACCGGCTCTGCTCCTCGGCACCACGCTTGACCGGCTGCTGGTCAAGCCGATCGCTCACCGGCTGGGCCTGAGCAACGCCTACCGGGTCATCGCCAGGCGGCCTGAGACACCGCCCGGGTAACGGCGGCGCCTTCGGGGATGCGGCCACGCATGACGTACGGAGTGCCGGTGCGGCGGGGTGCCCGTTCACGACGGGCAGTCGCAGCACTTCGCCCCGCCGACCAAACGATCGGCGGGGCGAAGTAGTCAGGCCCCGAATTGACGGCCAGCGCCAAGAAGTTCCGGGGCCCGCTGTCGCGTCAGAGACCGGCTATTCCGGAAACGCTGGCCTGGCCCGAGACGGGGCCGACGACCTGGATGCCGGCGCCGCCGCTGATCACGCCGCTGGGCAGCCCGGGCAGAACGGGGAGCGCGGAGGTGGCTTCCTGGACCAGGCCGCCGAGAAGGCCGCCGGAAACGGCGTCCAGGTCGGCGTCGGAAATCTCCTGGGTCTCGACGGGGGTGAAGTCGTTGCGCATGACTGGCCTTTCCACTCGTGGCTTGGGGGCGAGAGCAAACCATGCCGACCGGCCGCACTGCGACCCCGGCCCATCGGTAATTTCTGCCAGGGTTCCCAATATCCCCACATGCCGCCCCGTGGAATCGTTCACGGAATGTCGGCAACTCCTTCACATGCTTTTCGGGATCCGGCGCCCGTGGCCGGTTTGCGACGCCGTCGCCGTCGAAAACCCATGGGACATGTCGGCATTCGAGACCGCGCGGCGCCCGGCGGACCCGGGTGGTACGAGGGGGCTGTGACCTTCCTGTATGCATCGCGGAGGTCCGGAAAAACGACCGCATCCGGCTCCGGGACTCGTGGACGGTGGCGTCGGGGATGACGATGCCCAGCCGGTTCGGCTCGCCCTGTACGCGCCGTGGCCTCACAACGGAGCCTCAGCCCTGGACGAGCAAGTCCCAAGTGGTCAGTGGTCGAACGCGATCAGAGGTTGGCGTGCTGCGCATTGACGTGTTGATCCGAAAGCAGTCCGGCGACGGTTCGGATGGTGTCCGGCAGGCGTTCGCGTCGGCCGTGATGCCGACTGAGGCATCGCCGGTTCTTGAGGTGGGCGAGGCCGGATGCGATCGGGACGCGTTGTGATGGCCGAATGGGTGTGTTCCCCAGACGGCGGGGCAGGCGTCGTACTACCCGGATGTGCGCGCCGGCCCGTGGCCGCACCCTGTGCCCACCGGCCGGTGCCCCGGCCGCTTTCCAAGTGCTTGGCGCTCAAAGCCAGCTGACTCCACATCGCCGACGTGCCTGAGCGCCGGGCGGGCTTGGGTACGCCCGGGCCGCCGAGCGTCGCCCTTCGAGTGAAACTTGCGCGCAGCTCTATCGCGAAGGCCCGGGCTGCGCTGTCCTCATATTGCCCGGCTCGGGGCGTTTCGCGTAGAGGGGTGGAACCTTGAACACGTCGTTCACAGGAAGAGAGTTCTACCAGGCGCTCGTCGCCGACTCCGTACCCACACCCGTGGTTCTGACCGGCATGGTCAAGACCGCCGAGAAGACGGACGCCATCCAGTTCGCCCCTGGCACCACGTGCCAGAACTGGACCACGCTTCCCGTCTCCCTCATCGAGCGGGTCGAGCCGCTGGGCCAGATGCCCTGCGACGATCACACGCACCCTGTGGTGCGCATGCAACTGACGCAGCCCGGCACGGCCGAAGCGGCCGCGCTGGCCATGCTGTTGCACGCGGTGCAGCAGCAGCGTCCCGGCTGTGGCGGATCGCCCGGCAAGCAGCCAGGGCAGCCGCCGAACCGTGCCGCGGCCCGTCCCCCGGCACCGTCGAGGCCCGGCGCTCTCCACTTCACCATTCCCGCCGGAACCGCTGCCGCGCCACAGGCCCAGTGTGTCGACGGCGACTCCTGGTGCGACCAGGTGAACAACTGGTGTTACGGGTGCTGCAACGGGACGTGGGTGCCGTTCAGCTTCGGCGGCTGCCAGTACGGGATGTCGTACTCCTGCAACGGCAACCTCTACAACGCGTACAACTGCTGGCCCATCGCCTGACGCCACACCGGTGCGACGTCCGGTGGCGAGGCGGTGTGGTGGACGTTGCAGTTGGCGTCGCCTTTACTGGCGGCATCAGCGGACCCCCGCCCGGGGGGTGCCTGGCTGTCCCGCCGCGCAGCCCGGCACCGCGCCGCCCGCAGTCGGCGCTCGCCCGCCCCTGACGATGAGTTCGGGCTTCGCTGCGGAAATCCGTTCGCCACCGGGCGCGTCTCATGGCACGGTAGGCGTGGATTCGGAGGGGGCCGAATGGGGCGGATCGTCGTTTGCGGTGGCGGTGTCGTGGGGTTGTCCGCGGCGCTGATGCTGGCACGTGACGGGCATACGGTCACGGTGCTGGAAGTCGATCCCGTCGGACCGCCGCCCGAACCGGTGCAGGCGTGGGACAGGTGGCGGCGCACCGGCGTGGCGCACTTCCGCCAGCCGCACAATCTGCTGCCGCGGTTCCGGCAGGTGCTCGCCGAGGAACTGCCAGATATGACGGGCCGTCTGTTGGCCGCCGGATGTGTGTTGATGGACACGCTCACGCCCATGCCGCCAGGGATCGAGGACCAGTCGCCGCGGCCCGAGGACGACCGCTTCCGCTTCGTCAGCGGGCGGCGCCCCGTTGTGGAGTCGGTCTTCGCCGCCGCCGCCGAGGAGCAGGCCGACGTCACCGTGCGGCGCGGCGTACGGGTCGCGGGCCTGCTCGGCGGGCCTCCGCGGTGCAAGGGCATACCCCACGTTGCCGGGGTGCGCCTGAGCGACGGGGAGGAGATCCGCGCCGACCTGGTCGTGGATGCCACGGGGCGGCGCACAGCCGCGCCGCGCTGGCTGGCCCACCTCGGTGCCGAGCAGCCCGCTACCGAGAAGGAGCAAGGCGGATTCGCCTACTACACCCGCTATTTCACGGGCCCGCAGCAGCCGCTGCGCAGGGGAGCGCCACTGACCCCGCTGGGCACCGTCTCCCTGCTGACCATCCCCGGTGACAACGACACCTGGTCGATCACGGTCGTCGGCTCCGCCAAGGACGCGCCCCTGAGGGCGATACGCGATCCCGAGTGCTTCACGCGGCTGGTGCGCGCCTGCCCCGCCCAGGCTCACTGGCTGGCCGGCACGCCGATCAGCGACGTGCTCGTGACGGCGGGGATCCTCAACCGACGACGCCGGTTCGTCGTCGATGGGCGCCCGGTCGCCACGGGGTTCGCCGCGGTCAGCGACGCATGGGCGTGCACCAACCCAACAGCCGCTCGTGGGCTCAGCGTCGGAGTGCTCCACGTCCAGCAACTGCGCCGTACCGTGCGTGCGCACGTTGCCGACCCGGAGGTGTTCGCCTCGGCGTGGGACAAGGCAACCGAGCAGTACGTCGCCCCCTTCTACCAGGATCAGATCGCTGCGGACCGCGTGCGGATCGCCGAGATGGACGCGCTGCGAGAAGGGGACGAACCTCCCCTCCCGGACCCGGTGGCCTCCCGGTTTGCTGCGGCGGCCCTCCGGGACGCCGAGGTCTTCCGGGCGCTGCTGGAGGCCGCGGTGTGCCTCACACCGCGTGCCGAAGTGCTCGCCCGGCCGGACCTGATGGCCAGGATCGACAAGCGGCCTCCCCAGCCGCTGGCTTCCCGCGGGGAGGCCGGGCCGCCCGCTCTCGACCGCGCGCAGCTGTTGCGCCTGCTGGGGGAGTAGCGGGCCGTCGGGACGTGCGGCCGGGTGTGGGTGCCGTTAAGTCATCCGCCCAGGTCATGGTGCTGATCGGCCGTCCCCGAAGACACAGACCGGCGCTCTTCGGCTTCAGCCGGGCAGCGGTGGACGGATCGTCTCGCTCCGCAGCCTTCGCCGCCGGGGTGTCCCGGCCGAGTGTGCTCCCAAATTCGACACGGCCTGACCAACCAACGGCTTGTTCGGGCCAGCTGGTCGCGGATCCGTGAAGTGCGATCGCCGCGTACGTGCGGGTGACACTTGGCATGTTGTCCCGGCTCCCTGGAACTTCCGAGGCCAGGAAGGTGATACGGGAACTGTCTTGTGAGCGTTCATACGCAAGGGGATCAGACTGGCGACAGCCAGAACGTGCTGGAGATGCTGGATCAGCGCCCACCGACTTCGTTCTACTGGTCGTTGACGCTTCTTGCCACCATCGGCGGCTTCCTGTTCGGCTACGACACGGCGAACATCGGGTCGGCCCTGAGTTTCGTTCCGTACCACCTCACCGGCTTCGCTCTCGGCTACCTGGTGGCGGGAGCGTCGGTCGGAGCGGCGGTTGGGGCACTGTTGGCCGGGCCTCTGACCGACCTCTTCGGCCGCAAGTCGCTGCTCATCGCCGATGCCGGCATCTACACCGTAGGGGCGCTGCTGTCAGCGGTGACCTGGCATGCTTGGGTGCTCATCGCCGCCCGTACCCTGATCGGCCTGGCCATCGGCGCGGACTCGGCGATCGCCACCGCCTATATCGCTGAATACGCCCCGGCGGATCGGCGCGGAGCGCTCAGCATGCTCCAGCAGTGGATGATCACGGTTGGCATTCTCGTCTCGTACGTCGTGGCTCTGGTGCTCCTGCGATCCCTGCCGGGCCATGCCTATGGGATCGACTGGCGGCTCATCTTCGGCCTGGGAGCCGTGCCCGCGCTCATCGGGCTGGTACTGCGTACGAGGATGCCCGAGTCACCGCGGTGGCTGCTGGAGAAGGGGCGCTACGGCGGTGTCAAGAAGGCCATAGGGCAGCTTGGTGTCGAGGTGACGGTCGAACAGGTGGAACGTACGGCGGCGCAACTGCGCGCATACGAGCAAGCCCGCAAGGGCGAGGCGCAGGTCAGCAGTTGGACGCCGGGAGTGCGCCGGGCGCTCGTGGTGGTCTGCGTGTTCTTCACCTTCCAGCAGATCACCGGTATCAACGTGCCGCTCTACTACGGGCCGCACTTGCTGGCGCCGCTGTTCCAGTCGGGTGGGCACGGCACGACCGTGGACGCGGCCATCGCGGGGGTGGAAGTCACCGCGATCATGACGGCGCTCAACGTCGGCGCGACGTACTTCGGGTTCAGGTACATCGACCGGGTCGGTCGACGTGTGATGTCCATGGGCGGTTACGGCGGCATGGCGGTCTCAGCACTGATCGCCGCCTTCGGGTTGGGCTTTCTGGGCGGCACAGCGCAGATCATCGTGGTGATGATCGGCTTCAGTCTGTTCATTGCCTCTTTCGCGGTAGGCGTCGGGGGCACAGGGTGGCTCATCCAGGGCGAGACTTTTCCGACGGCGGTACGCGGCCGCGCGGCCGCAATCGGGGCGACTGTGGACTGGCTGGCGAACTTCGCCCTCATCGAGGTGTTCCCCACCTGGCAGAGCGGGATCGGCCTGGCCTGGGTGCTGGTCTGCTTCGCGGGACTGGCTGTCGCGGCCGTCGCCTTCGTCTACACCTTCCTGCCGGAGACGAAGGGCCTTTCGGTCGACGAGATCATCCACCTGTACGAGGCGCAGGCGCGCCCCACCCACGCGACCGGACAGGCGTCTCGGTGATGCCACCCGCCAGCTCGCACTGGCGCTGCTTCTACCTCGCCCCGGCGCGGTCGGCCCCGCTCAGGCGGCGAAACACCGCAGCTCAGGTAGCCGACTCTGAGGTACTCGCGCGGGAGAGGGGCTGGCCGTTCACACGTAACTGACGTACTGTCAGGCTCGGTTCCGCTCGGTGTTCTGTGAGGAGGCCGCCGTGCCGCAGCGTCCCGTGCCGCTCGACGAGTACCCGGTGCACCAGGTACCGCTGTCCATGCGCCATGTGGCCACCAGCGACCGCAACGCCTACGACCGCTGCATCTTCCACGTCTTCGACCATGCTGGCCGGGCACTGCTGATCGCGGGGCTCGGGGTCTATCCCAACACGGGCGTCATCGACGCGTACGTCACCTTGCGGGTCGGCGACGTGCTGCACGCGGTACGCGCCTCCGACGCGCTCGGCGAGGACCGGATGCGGCTGTGTGTCGGTCCGCTGCGGTTCGAGGTCCAGCAGCCACTGCGGTCGATCAGGCTGGTCTGCGAGCCGGATCCGGCCTGCGCGGACAGCCTGTCCTGCGATCTCGTCTGGCATGGAGACTTCCCAACGGTCTGGGAACCCCACCACACCGGCCGCACCGGCGACCGGCTGACGCTGGAGGGCCGCCGGTTCGTCCAAGCGGGCGGCGCGACCGGGCGGATCACTGCCCCCGGCGGCACTCACTACACCGTCACCGGCGGGGAGTGGACGGCAACCCGGGACCGCAGCTGGGGCGTTCGGCCCATCCCCGGTGAGCAGCCGGGACGCGCCGCAGAAGAACACCGGCCGGAGGGCTTCCACTGGATTTGGTGCCCTATACGCTTCCCCGACTGCTTCGTCATGGTCATCGTGCAGGAGGACGCAGACGGCTACCGGACGCTCAACGAGGCGATACGGGTCCACCCGGAGCGCGCGGAACGTCCCGAGGAGCAACTGGGCTGGCCATACGCGGACATCGACTACGCCCCGGGCACCCGTACGCCGCGCACCGCCGTCCTGCACCTCATGGACGGTGCGCGCAAGCCTGTCGAACTGCGCGCAACGGTCCTCACGTCGAGCCCGCTCGCCGTCGGAGCCGGATACCCGCCCGCGCCGGACTGGCAGCACGGCACCTGGCGCGGTCGCGGATGGACCGAACGCATCACCTACGACCTGACTGACCCAGCAGTCACGGGCCCGGCCCGGTTCGGAGTGACCGACCACGCGACCCGGTTCGTCCGGGACGACGGGGTGACGGGGCACGGCATCCTCGAACACGGCAGCTTCGGCCGCCACGACCCCAGCGGCTTCACCTCGGCGACCCCATGAACGAGACCCGTAGGGATGAGACCCGCGATGCACCCGCGCTGCGCCGGACCACCCGAGATCCCGAGGAACTCGCCCGGCGGCTGACCGCCTGGGTCACCACCTGGCAACCCGGCGCCGTGGTCACCCGATACGAGATACCGCCCACCAACGGCATGTCGAGCGAGACGGTCCTCTTCGACCTCCGGCGACCCGGGGCAACGCCGCGGCCCTGTGTGCTGCGACTGGCCGCCGACCCACTCGCCTACACCGTCTTCCCGCGCTACGACATGGCTCGCCAGTACCGCACCATCGCGCTGGTCGCCGAGCGGACGAAGGTGCCCGTACCTCGCCTTCTGCGCCTGGAGACGGATCCGGGGCCGCTGGGCGCGCCCGGCTTCGTGATGGAGCGAGCCTTTGGCCGGGTCCCGCCCGATGTGCTTCCCTACACCTACCCCGGCAACTGGCTGTACGAGGCGAGCGCGCACCAGCGCGACCAGTTGGAACGGTCGACGGTCGAGGCGCTCGCCGAGCTGCACACCGTCCCGGCGGCGGAGGCGCCGTTCCTGACTCCGGATGCGGACGGGGACACAGCGCTGCGGCGGCACGTGAACGAGCAACGCGCCTACTACGCCTGGGTGATCGCGGACCACTCGCCCTCGCCGTTGATCGAGCGTGCCTTCGACCGGCTTGAGGAGCTGTGGCCCGAGGACCCGGGTGAGTCCGTACTGAGCTGGGGCGATGCCCGGATCGGCAACATCGTCTACGCCGCTGACTTCACTCCGTGCGCGGTTCTCGACTGGGAGATGGCGTCGGTCGGCCCGCGTGAACTGGACCTGGGCTGGCTGGTCTTCCTGCACCGCTTCTTCCAGGACCTGACGGAGGGCTCAGGCCACCTCGGCCTTCCCGGCTTCCTCGACCTCGGCCGAGTCGCCGCCCGCTACGCGCAGCTGACCGGGCACACCCCGCGGGACATGGAGTTCTACTCCCTCTACGCGGCACTGCGGCACGCCTTGGTGATGCTTCGCGTCGGCTATCGCCGGGTGCACTTCGGCGAGATCCCTCTGCCGACCGACACCGACGGCCTGATCCTGCACAGACCCGCGATCGAGAACATGCTGGAAGGCCGGTACTGGTGACCGCGGGCATCGAGGCGATCGCATCGAAGTGAAGGGTCCGCGAGCCGCGTGACACTCCCGGCCTGCCGGCGTCCGACAACAGGCGTGACCCCGCGACGGGGGAGACGCGGGGCCACTGGGCCAGTGTCGCATGGGCGGGTGGGCTACTCCGCCAGTTCGGTGGCCTCGTCCCGGGGAGCAGCGGGTTCGTCTTGATCGTGGCCGGGATCTGCGGGCTTGGTGCTACCGTCCGGCCGTCGGCGGGCGTGCGCCGCTCGTCTGTGTAGTTCGTCCATGATCCAGCTGCGCGTGATCCAGTCCAGCTCGGTGGGCTGGCTGCTGGTCGCGGCGAGGCGTTGACTGAGCTGGGCGACGGTGTATTCGGCGAGAAGGGCGCGGCCGACGGCCTCGTACTGGGCGGCGCGCTTCCGTGCGAACCTGCGTGGCGTGGCGGCTCCTCCTTAGCGAGTAGTTGTAAAGGACACTTATCCGGGGAACGTCGGCCGTGGGGCCGTGCATTCCCGCGCGACGGGGTGCCCCCTGCTGTCAGCGCCGGGCTCACTCCGGGCGGCGCGCCGGGCGCAGTGCGGTTCCGCCTTCGCGGAAGGGCCTTCCCTGGCGGGGCCTTCCTCGGCGGGCTGTGCCGGGGCGGCTGCTCAGGCGGGCCCGGCGTGGGCGCCGTAGCGGAGTCCGTCGATGAGCAGGGCGATCATGCGCTGCGTGTGACCGTCGTCGTCCTCCTGGGCCGGCAGGGTGAGGTTGCCTACGGCGCGCAGCAGGTCCTGGGGGTCGATGTCGGAGCGGATCTGACCGGCTTTCGCCGCGGCATCGAGAAGGGTGCCCAGGACGGGCACGAAGCGCTGCTGGAAGTAGGAGGGCAGGCTGTCGTAGGCCGGGTCTCCCGAGTGCAGGGCGGCGCTGAGGCCGCGCTTCGTGGCGATGAAGCCCGCGAAGCGCCGCAGCCACTGGGCGAGCGCGTCGACCGGTTCGCACTGGGCCACGAGAGAGGGGGCGGCGTCGGCGCAGGCGTCCACTTCGTGGCGGAAGACGGCGGCGATGAGGTCCGAGCGCTGCGGGAAGTGCCGGTAGAGGGTGCCCGCTCCCACGCCCGCCTTGGCGGTGATCTGCCGTACGGGGGCGTCCACGCCGGAGACGGTGAACACTTCTGCGGCCGCGGTGAGCAGGGTGTCGATGCTGCGCTGCGCGTCGGCGCGCACGCGCTGGCGGGGGCGCTCCCTGTCCGTCGGGTCATCGTTCACGGTGTACTCCTCTTGCTAACCGGAACGGCGTTCCGTATCGTCTTACTGGAACACTGTTCCGCTTGCGAAAGCGTAGCGCGGCATTGGGCATCAGCCAACGCACGAGGAGAACCATGAAGTACCGCACGCTGGGCCGAACCGGCATCCAGGTCAGTCCCTACTGCCTGGGCGCGATGATGTTCGGAGCCATTGGCAACCCCGACCACGACGACTGTGCGCGCATCATCCACAAGGCGCTGGACGCGGGTATCAACTTCGTAGACACCGCAGACGCCTACTCACGCGGCGAGTCCGAGGAGATCGTCGGCAAGGCCCTCAAGGGGCGTCGGGACAACGTCGTGCTCGCCACCAAGGCGCACCAGCCCATGGGCGACGACCCCAACCAGCAGGGCAACTCGCGGCGATGGCTGGTCCGTGCGCTGGAGGGCTCCCTGCGCCGCCTGGGGACCGACCATGTCGACCTGTTCCAGATCCACCGGCCCGCGCCGGACACCGACGTGGAAGAAACCCTCTCAGCCCTCACCGACCTGGTACGCGCGGGCAAGGTCCGTGCCATCGGCGCCTCCTCCGTCCCCGCTTCGGACATCGTCGAGGCGCAGTGGGTCGCCGAGCGACGCGGCCTGCAGCGGTTCCGCACCGAGCAGCCGCCGTACTCGATCCTCAACCGCGGCATCGAGCGCGAGGTACTGCCCGTCTGCGAGCGCTACGGGATGGGCGCCATGGTCTACAGCCCGCTGGGCGGGGGCCTGCTCACCGGCCGCTACCGCAAGGGCCAGCAGACCGACACTCACCGGGCCGGCTTCGGCTTCAAGCACCTGAGCGACGAGCGCCGCCTTGATGCTGTCGAGCAGCTCATCCCGATCGCCGAGGAGGCCGGAATGTCGCTGACGCACCTGGCGACAGCCTTCGCGATCGCCCACCCCGGCGTCACCTCCGCGATCATCGGACCGCGCACCATGGGCCACCTCGACGACCTGCTCGCGGGCGCCGAGATCACGCTGACCGACGAGATCCTCGACCGGATCGACGCCATCGTGCCTCCTGGCACCGACGTCGGGACGCTCGACATGGCCTACAACCCACCCGCCATCCAGCGGACCGCGCTGCGCCGCCGCCTGCCCGACGAGCGCTCCGCCGCCTGACGTGTCCTCGGGCACGGCCAGTGCTCGGCCGGTATGGAACCTCCGCTGAGAACCGCGTCGTCCACTCGACGGCCTGCCCCCTTACGGACGGCAGGCTGTCCCATGCGGTGCGGGTTGCCGCGACGGTCGGCCGTTTGCGCAGGTGTGGGCGCGCTCGTCCTCAAGCCCCGAGGACCGGCTCCCCCGGGGCGGCGTTGTCGAAGTTCTCCTCGACCCAGGTGCGTAGGAGGTTGAGGGGGACGGCGGCGCTCCTGCCGACAGAAGTGAGGGCGTATTCGACGTGGAGGGGGACGGCCGGGTAGACGGTGCGGTCGACGAGGCCGAAGTCTTCGAGGCGGCGCAGGGTCTGGGTCAGGACTTTCGGACTGACGCCCTGGAGCCGGCGCTGGAGCGCTCCGAACCGCTGCGGTCCCTCCTCCAGTGCGCCGATGGCCAGTGCGGACCACTTGTTGGCGAGTAGGTCGAGCAGGGCGCGGCACGGACATTGGGCGGCGTAGACGTCGTGGTGCGCGTGCTGGCCGGACGAGCAGCTGGTCGTCATCCGAACTCTCCTTACCAGGGTACTTTCCAAAGGGAAGTAGTAGTCCTTGATGGTAACTACGCCCCCGGGGATAGCTTCGTCGCCATCAACGGAAAGGCCGCCGACGGCCTTTCGTACGGTGCGATCCCAGGAGATGACGTATGTCCGCAGCCATGATGCGCGCGGTGGTTCAGGACCGGTTCGGGGGCCCGGAGGTGCTGCGGGTGCAGGAGGTGCCCCGGCCCGAGCCGCTGCCGACGGAGGTGCTGGTGCGCGTGCACGCAGCCGGTGTCAATCCGGTGGACTGGAAGACCCGCAGCGGCGGCGGCATGGCGGGGGTGTTGGGCGAGCCGCCCTTCGTGCTGGGCTGGGACGTCTCCGGCGTGGTGGAGTCAGTGGGCTTCGGCGTGACCACGTTGCGCGTGGGCGACGAGGTGTACGGGATGCCGTGGTTCCCGCGCGCGGCCGGTGGCTACGCCGAGTACGTCACCGCTCCCGCCCGCCAGTTCGCCCGCAAGCCCGCCACCGTGGGCCACGAGCAGGCCGCAGCCGTACCGCTCGCCGCCCTCACGGCCTGGCAGGCCTTGGTGGACACTGCCGATGTGCGCGCCGGGCAGCGCGTGCTGGTCCACGCCGCCGCCGGTGGCGTCGGCCACTTCGCGGTCCAACTCACCAAGCACCTGGGCGCGCAGGTCATCGCCACGGCGAGCAGCGCCCGCCACACGTGGCTCAGGGAACTCGGCGCCGACGAAGTCATCGACTACACGGCCGTCCGCTTCGAGGACGCCGCACGGGCGGTCGACGTCGTCATCGACCTGGTCGGCGACGCCCACGACAAGACAAGTCTGCGCTCGCTGGAGGTCCTGCGCCCGGACGGCCTGCTCGTCGCCGTCCCGGCCGGCGTCTCACCCGAACTGGCCGAGGCCGCACAGGCGCGCGGGGTGCGGGTCAGCCCCCTCCTGGTGGAACCGGACGGCCCAGCACTGAGCCGGATCGCCGACCTCATCGACGCCGGCAAGCTGGTGGTGGAGGTCGAGGAGACATTCCCGCTGGAGCAGGCCGCCAAGGCCCACGTACGAGGAGAGCACGGCCGCACCCGCGGCAAGCTCGTCCTCCGCACCAACGCCTGACCCCCCACCGCGAACCCGCGACGGAATCCGAAAGACCGGAGCAACCCCATGCTCTACGAGATCCGCTACTACCAGAGCCAGCCCGGACGCCGCGAGGAGTGGATTCGCTACATGGAAGACGTGGTCATCCCGTTCCAGGCCTCGAAGGGCATCACCGTCGTCGCCTCGTTCACCGACGAGCAGGACGAAGACGGCTACGTGTGGATCAGGCGTTTCGAGGACGAGGCCCAGCGCGAGGCGCAGTCCTCTGCGGTCTACGACAGCGGCCGCTGGAAGAACGAGATCGGCCCGGTGGTGCACGAGTTGCTTCTCCCCGAGAAGTCCGTCGTCACCCGCGCCGCCCCCACGCCCGCCTCACCCTTGCAGTGACCGGACGACGTACCTGGTCACGGAGTCTCCTTCGCCCGACGCTGGGACCAGCCCGCGCGCTGCTTACCGGTGTGCACCGGGGCGCGCCCGCAAAACCCATGGGACGGTTGGGCGCGCCCCCTACGGGCGACGCACGGCGTCGCGGTGACCCGTCGAGGATCGATGTGTGCCAGCCCCTCGCTTCTCTTGATGAACGCGAAGTCACGCCGCCGGTGGGTGGTTGGCGGACTGGTACGAGCTGACTCGATGTCGTGCAGCCTGGCGGGATACCTCCAGACATGACGAACGCCCCGGTCGGATGAGTCCGAACGGAGGCGTGAGTGCGTGTACCGAGTCTCCGGGTGTGTTCGACGGGCTGTGCCGCCGTTGTCTGCTGATGGCCGCCCGTGCTCGGGTCCAAGGGGAGTTCCCGCCGGGTCACGGGCGGCCCGTGGTGCACGGCTACGGGAGGTATCTCTCCAGTGCGGCGGCGCCCTTCTCCTCGATGTGTCGCTTCGCCAGTTCGAGCCGTTCAGGAGTCACGTCGTGTCCCGATGCCATCACGAGGTCTTCAGGATCGAAGGGGCGTTCCGCCCCGGTGTAGAGGCGCTTCGGCTGGCTCTTCTCTTCTGACGATTCCTTGTCCGGTGATTCCTTCATTGCGATCACCTCATCCGTGATGGGCCTGTGTGTCCAGGCCCCATCACCATCATGCAGGCGGCCCAACCGCAGCATGCGGAGCGAACCTGGCGTTAGGCCGAACGGGGGACGCGAGAGCCATCGGTCGGTGCTACCCAGGGGTAACTAGTTAGGCCAGCCAAACCTTACGGGTAACGACCTGGTGGCAGGGGGTGACGTTCACCAGGTCGTGGTCACCCCGTCGAACGAGACCCATTCCCACACGATGTCGCTGGGCATCAACGTTCCCGTGGACAGCAATTCGGCCCCCCATCACGGTCGACCCGGTCGGTGCGGGCAAATAACCACCCGGGCGACACACCGTGCGTTCCACCGGTCCACTGGATGCGTCCCAGGCCTCGAAACGCGAGATGCGAGGCGCACTTGACCGACACCGTGCCGAGAGCGGCCAACTCTCCGCGAGAACTGACCCACTTGGCCCGTGAGTTCCGCTACACGGGGTCTTCCTTCGTCGGATGAGCACGGCCAGGTAGGCGCGGTCGGGCGCAGCCGAAGCGCGGCATCGTCCAGACAGCACGAGCGGTACGCCAGGCCGGGTTGTCGGTACCGAGCTGGCTCGGCACCGCCTTCGACATCCCCGGAGAGGTCGATCTGGACGTCCTCCAGGAGGCACTGTGCGTCTGGACGCTGCGACACGAGACGCTGCGCAGCGGTTTCCGCTGGGTCGGCGACGAAATGCGGCGCTTCACACTGGACGCTGATGCCGTCACGCTGCACCGGGAAAACATCGGCAGCTTCGCCGACGCGGCGAAGCTGGCCCAGTACTTGCAGGAGCGGTTCGACGTCGTGGCGGACGCCCTCACCTGGCCGAACTTCATCTACACCGCAGTAGTCCGTGGCGACTGCACAAGCGTCTACATGGCGTTCGACCACAGCAACGTCGACGCGTACTCGATCCAGCGCATCACCGCCGAACTTCATGAACTCTACGCGGCCGGCCTCGAAGGCCGTCCGGTGGAGACGGCACCGGTGGCCAGTTACGTCGACTTCTGCGCAGCCGAGCGCACCAAGGCAGACCAGCTCGACGACGCGCACGCGGTCGTGGCCCGCTGGCGGGAGTTCATCGCCGCATGCGGCGGGAAACTGCCGAGCTTTCCCGTCGATCTCGGTCTCGACCCCGCAGGGCCGCTGCCCGCCCAGAGGCTCATGCGGGACATGCTCGTGGACGACGCGGAAGCGGCAGCCTTCGAGGCGTACTGCCGTCGGCCCCGGGACGTAACGCATCACCGCCGCTGCGGCCGCCATTCGAAAAGCAGGATGGTGGCGTCGTCCCGCAGTTCGTTGCGCTGGTGATCGAGGATGGCGTGGATGAGCAGCCGCAACACCTCGGCCGGGCGCTGGCCCGCCGCGGTGGAGCGGATGATGAAGTCCGTGAACCGGTCGAGGCCGAACTCCATGCCCCCTTCACTGCGCGCCTCTGTGACGCCGTCGGTATACAGCAGAACCCGGTCGCCAGGTTCGAGCGCCGCTTCGTGGACCTTCCGGTTCGCCGGTGCGAGCTGAGCGGGCAGCCGCCATCGGCGGCTGTGATTTGCCGACGAGAGCGTGGTCGATGACCCGCTCGTCACGAATCAGCAGCGGCGGCGGATGGCCGCAGTTGATCCAGCGCAACGAGCTGGTGGTCACGTCGAGTTGGCACAGGATACCGGTGCAGAACTGGTCGGGAAGCCACCCGGCGAGGGCCTGATCGACGGTGCCGACCAGTTCGGGCAGGCCGGCGCCACTGCGGCGGGCGTTGCGTGCGCCCGCGAGGGCGACCGAGGTGGTCAGACCCGAAGCGAGGTTGTGACCCATGGCGTCGAAGATTGCGGTGTGGAGCATGTTCTTGACCACCGAGTGATCGAACGCGTCGCCGCCGAGCCCGTAGGCCGGCTCCAGCACCGCGGTCGAGACGCAGTCGCGGTTGCCGATGGTGCGCGGTGGCAGGAAGGCACGCATCAACTCGGCGTGTAGTTGCATCTGCTCGGTGCGGGTCCTGGCGACGAGCCAGTCGCTGTAGGCGCGTTTGGAGGTGATCACCACCGCGAGCAGGCCCGCCAGCATCCGGCTGCGGCGCAACCGAGAACCGTCGAGCGTCGCGGTCCGAACGGCGAGCACTCCCAGCCGCTCGGCGCCGTCCACCAGAGGCACCCACACGATTACGCTGTCCTCGTAGTCGGTGACCCGCAAGGAGACCGTGCGGTACGCCCAGCCCGCCAACGAGCCGTCGACCGGCAGGGTCTGGAACGTCTCGTCGAGTGGGACGAGCAGCCTTTGCTGCAGATCGACGAGGTAGATCACGGCAGAGTCCATGCCGAGGGTTGAGACGCACTGGTTCACCACGCCCGAAAGATCCGTCGGCATGGCGGTGTGCGCCATGGAGATCAGCTCCTCCAGCCGCTCTTCGTCGATGCCGACGCCGGACCGGGCGGCTCGGCCTGCGGGCACGTGCGGTCCGTCGGGCACGAAGATCACCTCCTCCGCGCCCAGTCTCACACCGATCCCGGCGCCTCTCACGTCAGCGGCGTCCGCTCGGCCCCACCCCACCTGTGCCGACCGGCGTGGTGGCGGTTCGGGCCGGATGCCGCAGTCGCCGGGCGGGGAGTCACTCGCAGGCACCGGGCATGGGGTTATGCGCTGACCGGGTTCGCCGGTCATGCGTTGGTGAGTGGGCGACGAGCGCGGCGGGGACCCAGACGGGCCACGCCGTACGTGGTGAGCGCGAAGAGTCCTACAGCGGCGCCCGCACGACGAGCTGCCGCCCGAGGCCGTCGTAGGCGCTGCGGTCACCCTCGCCCGAAGCCGCCCAGCCGTACGGATCGACCAGGATCGAGAGCTGCTGCCCGACGGCGGACGGCCCAGCGCACGCGTAGTCGTCGGCCATCTGCCGGTGGGCCAGCGGCACGCCGTCCAGCCGTCGGACGTCGCAGGTCCAGGTATCGCCGTGCTTGCCGTGCACCACGTGCACGGCGCTGACCTCCGCCTCGGCGCTGGCACCGTAGCGGCCCAGCACCTGGTACGGGTAGGTCAGAGCACCCACGATCGTCAGAAAGCCCGTCAGCACCAGTACGACTAGCAGTCGCGGGTTTCCTCGGGGAGACGGTACGCGGCGAGGGCGGCGGTGTCGTCATCGAGGCGCGCGTCGCTGTAGGCGAGCAGATCCTGGTGCAAGTGGTCGAGGAGCTCGCGAGGAGGAAGGGCGGCCCATGACCGAATGCGCTCGGTGAGTGGGTAGAAGGCTCCGGTGCGGTCCCGTGTCTCGGTAACACCGTCGGTGTACAGCAGCAGTTGGTCGCCGGGATGGAAGGACTCCACGTCGATGTGGTACTCGTCTCCGAGCAGACCACCGAGGTTGATGAGCGGTGCGGGATCGGTTGGATCCAACTCGGTGACACCATCGCGGCCGATGAGCAGGGGCGGCGGGTGGCCGCAGTTGACGATCCGGACCACGGGTTCGCGGTCGGGAATCTCGGCGAACACCGCAGTGACGAAGCGTTCCTCCATATCACTGCCTGGAAGCTGAGCGGCTCTGCGGTTCATACTCCTCTCGATCCGGCGCGCCACCCCGGCAAGATCCGGCTCCTCGTGGGCGGCCTCCCGGAAGGCCCCGAGCATCGTCGCGGCCGTCTCCACCGCGAACAGGCCCTTGCCGCGGACGTCGCCGATGAGCAGGCGGACGCCGTGCGAGGTGGGAACAGCCTCGAACAGGTCGCCGCCGATGCGTGCTTCCGCGGCGGCTGACAGGTAGAGGGATTCCACGATGACCGGGCCGAGGCGATGGGGCACCGGTCGTAGCAGCACACGCTGCGCCGTCTCGGCCACGGAGCGAACGGTGGCGAGAGTGCGCTCCCGGCGCGTCCGGTGCGCAGCCAGAATCGTGCCGAGGGCGCCGACCAAGGCGGTGGAGACGTACACGGCCACATAGTGGCGTTCCCACAAGTAACCCACGGAGCGGCCTGCGCAGCAGGGAGTGCCGGCCAGGACGCCTTCGAACGTGACGGCGAAGATCGTGATGCCGGCGACGACGGCGGGGGAGTGGGCGAAGGCAGCGACCACGGGGAGGGCGATGAGCAGGAAGCTCACCGGCCACTGCACTGGAGTGACCGGTTCGAGCACCAGGACCGCTGCGACGTAGATGGCCGGTAGCCACCGCATCCACGCTGGCGGAGCAGGCAACTGTGCTGTGCCGCGGTCTTCGGCTCCACGACGGCCGGGCAGTTTCACGGGGCGCTCCGGTGCAGGCGGGGTCGCGGTAGTGGAGGCCTTGGAGAAACGGCCCGCGACACGATGATCTGTGCCGAGGCCCGACGAAAGGCTTCGGCGGATCCCATCACGCGGCCTGCACACAAGCACTTCCGGCAGCACTTGGGCAAGGCAACCAGCCTGATGCGGTTCAGCAGCACAACCCGACCATCCAGCGAGGGCATGTCAAGACTTTTATAGCAATCCTACGACTTGAGATTTCCCTCTGTGGGCGATTCTTAGCCTGGCTGCAGGCTTGATCTTTCCCCTGTGCGGCACGGACGCGGGGTGATCGCCTTCTTCGTGCCTTCCTTTCGGGAGCCCGGTGGGCCGACATCGTGCACGTCGTGGCGTGGTGTGCGGTGGGTGTTCTTGCGACGGCGCAGCCGTCCCGGACCTGCTGGGTTCGACCGAAACTGGATCCGCTCGTCGTCGAGGTCGGCGATCGGCTGGCCGGGGGGTTGCGGGGGGAGACGTCGGCGTAGGGAGCGCCGTATGGCTGGTCCGTACAGCGGCCGTACGGGTTATGACGAGTGGCGCCTGCGCGGCCGTCACGTCGCCCTCGTTGTGGGCGGTGCGGCCCGCGCGTGAAGCGGGCAGGCCAGTCTCCATCGAATCGCCCCGCAAGCAAGCACAGGGCGTCGCAAACTGACGTGCATTCGCTGAGACCCCACCCGTACGTGGGTCCGTGTGGTGCCGCGCGGTCCTGAGCATTGCTACGTTCTGTGCCCCTTGGCGATCGCGATATGGGGGAACACACGTGGTCGATGCTGCCGGTCGGGATACCTCTTACCAGGCGGAGGTCGCAGTCATCGGTGCCGGTCTGTCCGGCCTTGCCGCGGCCGTCATGCTGCGCAGGGCGGGATTCGAGGACGTCGTCGTGCTGGAGAAGTCCGACCAGCTGGGCGGCACTTGGCGCGACAACACCTACCCCGGTTGCGGCTGCGACGTGCCGTCCCTGCTGTACGAGTACTCCTTCGCGCCCGGTCCCTGGCGGCGGACCTTCGCCAGTCAGCCGGAGATCCTGGCCTACCTCCGTTCCACCGTCGCCGAGCACCGCATCGAGCAAATGATCCGCTATGGAGTCGAGGTCCGCGGCGGACGCTGGGACGCCCGGAGCGGCCACTGGCATCTCGACACCAGCGCAGGCACGTACTCCGCCCGTGCCGTTATCGTGGCCACCGGCCCTTGGCACCGGCCCCGCTACCCCGACCTGCCGGGCATGGCAGACTTCCCCGGTGCCGTCTTCCACTCAGCCCGCTGGGACCACCAGGCTGATCTGACCGGCCGCCGCGTCGCCGTGATCGGCAATGCGGCCTCCACCGTGCAGTTCCTGCCCTCCATCCAGCGTCATGCGGCGCGCGTCGACATCTTCCAAAGCACCGCCCCGTGGGTGTTGCCCAAACCCGACCACGCCCTCCCTGAGCGCCTGCGCAACCTTCTGTATCGACGCCCCGCCCTCCGACGGCTTGCGCGGGGGCTGCAGGCCGGGACACAGGAAGCCATTGGCCTGACCCTGCGGCACCCGTGGATGCTGCCGCCCCTGGAGGCCGCAGCCCGCCTGCACCTGCGCCGATCGGTCCCCGACCCCGAGCTGCGTCAGCACCTCACCCCTACTCATCGACTCGGCGCCCGCCGCCTGCTGACGTCCGACACTTACTACCGGGCCATCAGCCAGCCCCATGTGCGTCTACACCCCACCCGGGCCACGCGGGTGGAAGGGAACGACATCGTGGGTGGCGATGGACGACGAATCGGTGCGGACGCCGTCATCCTGGCGACCGGCTTCCACATCGGCCATCTGCCCATCGCCGCCCATCTGCACGGACTGGGCGGTCAACGCCTGGCGGACACCTGGCGCGACGGACGCCACGCCTACCTGGGCACCAGCGTCAGCGGCTACCCCAACCTCTTCCTACTGCCCGGGCCGAACATCCTCAACGGCACCACGGCCGTGCCCACCGTCGTCGAAGCCCAGTTACGCCATATCACCGCCGCCCTCGCCCACTTGCGTGGCGGCGACCACGCCGCACTGGATGTGCGGCGTGAGGTCCAACACGCACACAACGCCGCCCTCCACACGGCGCTGACCACGACCGTGTACACAACCGACCATGCCAGCTACTACTTCGACGGCGCGGGCCTGAACACCTTCTGCTGGCCCTGGTCCACCCGCCGCCTGCGCCGCAGCCTTGCCGCTTTCGATCCCGCCGCCTATACGTGGTACCCGCGCGCCGCCTTCCCAGCCCAGCGCGATGCTCCGGCAACCGCCCAGACGGAACCCCAACTCCGACGCCCACCTTCCCACCTGCCCGAATGACCACCGGCAGGCCCCGACAGGTCCTCGCGCGGGAGTGTCAGCCTCTACGGTGACCGATTCACCTGGCGGGCTGCTATGTGGATGGTCGTTTGGGGGCAGAGGAGTAAGGCAGCGTTGCATGCCGAGGGCTTGTCAGAGGTGAAATGGCTTTCAGCGGTACTGGTTTGACGTAGCCTCAGTGCAGCACAGTCCCATGTGGTCGCCTGTGTGTGCCAGCTTGGCGCAACCGTTTCGCTACAAGTTTCGTACTCGATCGTCGGCTCCATCGGCCAGGCCGCCTTCGCTCTCTACGGTGCGAGCAAAGCCGGGTTGCACTCCCTGACCAAGTCCTGGGCCGCCGAACTAGGCCCCCCGAGGCGTGCGGGTGAACGCCGTCCTGTGGGCGTATCGGTAGTCGCTGGGGCTGAGGCCGTGGGCGGCCTTGAAGATGCGACTGAAGTGGGCAGGGTCCATGAAGCCCCAGCGGGCTGCTATCGATGCCACCGTGCGGTCGGCCGCGTACGGACCGGCCAGATCGCGTCGGCAACCCTCCAAACGACGCTGCCTGATCCAGGCCGCGATCGTGGTCTGCTCCTCGGAGAAAAGCTTTTGCAGGTACCGCAGCGAGACGTGGTGTGCGTTGGCGATCCGCTCTGGGGACAGATCGGGGTCTGCCAGGTTCTGGTCGATGTAGGTGCGGACGCGCAGCAGCGTGGTACGACGAGCGGCTTGCAGATCACTGCTTGGACGTGGCCGCTGCTCGGCGAGCATCGTGGCGAGCAGGTCACCGGTGGTCCGGGAGAGACTTTCGGCGCTGTCGACGTAGTCACTGGAGTGCCTGGCCAGGCGGGTGAGGAACGGAGAGACCAGGGCGGCCACTCCTTCGGTGGCGGGGAAACGGGTCGCAGTCACCCCAACGGTCTCGCCACTGTCGAGATGCGCCAGTCGATGCGGAAGCACGAACTCCAGCATCGAGAAGTCCTCGCGACACAAGAGCGTGTAGGGGCGGGTGGTGTCGTAGCACGCGATGTCCCCGGGGCGCAGAACCGCTTCGCGCCCATCCTGACCGATCACCGCGCGGCCACGCTCCAGTACGCCCACGAGCAGGTACTCAGCATCCGAGCGAGCGATCAGCCGTGGCGTCCGGTCGACCCGGTTGGCATCGGCCGACACTTCGGACACCCGGACGGCACCGAGACGGTCGGCCCTGATGACTCCGCGGAACGGCTCATCCTGAAGCGGTTTGACGTGAACGGGCACGAAACCGTCACAGACAACGTCCTGCCAGAACGCGCGCCGTTCCTCCACCGGGTGGTCTTGCGTCCGTAGGACGACGGTCATGGTCTCGCCCTCTCCTTCGCGTCCGCCGCGTATGCCCGTTGGCGATCGCCTCAGCTTCGCCTGGCTGGGGAACGCCCCGCGCAGCCAGTGGATTCCCGTGCGCGTACCGACAATCAGCCGTGCGCGCGAGGACAAACCCCGCCAAGGGCGCGCCCGGCATATTGGAGGCGTTCGACGGGCCGCCCTTCGGAGGCGGGACGCCGAGCGAACCAGCTACCCCGCTAGGAGATAACCGATGCCTTTCGCGTCAGTCAACGGTCAGCAGTTGTGCTTCGAGGACACCGGAGGCGACGGCCCCGTCGTCGTCTTCAGTCACGGCAACCTAATGAACCGCCAGATGTGGGTACCGCAAGTCGAGGCGCTGCGTGGCGAGTTCCGATGTGTGGTCTGGGACGAGCGCCTGCACGGCCGTACCAAGGACGATGGCGCTCTCTACACCTACTGGGACTCCGCCGACGACCTTCTGGGCCTGCTCGACCACCTCGGCGTCGAGCGGGCGACCCTGGTCGGGCACTCCCAGGGCGGCTTCCTCTCGCTCCGCGCGGCTCTGCGCGCGCCCGACCGGATCAAGGCCCTGGTCCTGATCGACACCGCGGCGGTGGCCTGGCCGCAGGAGGCACTGACCCAAATGAGCGGCGTCAGCGAGGGCTTCCGTACCGGTGGACCGGATGCGGTGGCCCCCGCCGTGCTCGGCATGCTGCTCGGCAAGCCCGAGATCCACCAGGACTGGCTGCGCACTTGGCAGGAGCAGCCGCAGGACCGATTGGCCGACGCGGTGGCCGTGCTCATGGGCGTCGACGACATCTCTGCCCGCCTCGGCGAGATCACCCAGCCGGCGCTGATCGTGCACGGCCAGGTTGACCAGCCGGTCCCGCTGCCTCTGGGACAGATGCTCCGTGACCGTCTGCCGGGAGCATCGGAACTGATCGTGGTACCAGGCGCCGGACACACCCCGAGTCTGACCCACCCCGACCAAGTCAACGGCCCGTTGAGCGCCTTCCTGCGGCACAGCGCATGAGCGGCACCGGCGGAACGTAGTCCGCACAGGGGACGCGCGCCGTCCCGGGCCGGGCACACGGCCCGGCGACAGGCGCGGTCTCCGGCAGCGGGCGCCGCAGAGGCACGTGTCGATGTCCAGCGCTTGCAGGAGGATCCGCACCATGGCCGCCGCCAGCCCTCCATCAACGCCACGCGCGACATCATCGTGGGGCGACGGACCGCCTACTTGCTGACTGGATCGTGCGGCTGACGGCAACCCGAATGCCGAAACAGGCTGCCCACGTTCACAGTCGCCTGTTGGCTTGCGCGGTCACCCCCGGCAGAGAGTTCGGGCAACCATCAGCAGTGCGAGACGAATTGATCGGTGAGGAGGTTGAACTCCGCGGCATGCTCCAACTGCTCCCACTGTCTGCTCGTCGAACTCGGTGAACTGATCACACTCCTGCCGGAATCCGTCGTCAACCGTTACCCGCGTGCTGGTGTCGTCTACCGCGATGTCGTGGACGCGCCGCCAGCGACAATGGTGATCGCGTGGCCGCAAACGTCCCGGTCGAGCGCCACCGCCGCGCTCGCCCGTGCCGCCAGTGCCGAGTGACTCGCAACCGTCCAGCAGCCAGCCAGCCGGGGGAAACGCGGCGGGCGAGCAGGCCATGCGATCTTCCCCGGCAAGCGGGCAGGATTACGCGGAGCCGAACCTGACGGCCAGGGCCTGGGCGCCCGTGGGCGCGTCCCATGTGGCGCCGGTACCGACGAGGTCGCCCCATCCTCCGCTGCATGATCCGCTGGCGTACAGGAAGGCGGTATCGGTGGTGTCGTTGGAGAACTTCACCGCACCCCCGGTGAGCGGGACGCACGTGTCGCTGGACGGGTCCTGGCCTTGGATGCTCTGCCCGGACGGTGTGACGTAGGTGTAGGTGCCGGACGCGGCCTGTGCGCTGCCGGGCAGTACCGCCAGCAGCGTGAGCGCCGAGGCGATTGCCAGGACGGATTTACGGAACCGGCACAGTGCCTTTTTCGGCCTCATGATCTCTCTTCCCTCGACGGGTCAGCAGCTCCCGCAGGCCACTGCTGGAAGTACGGCTGAGAGCGCACCGGCCCGTCGCAACCCCGCCTCGTGTACCGGCAGAAGAGGGTTTGCGAAGCCGGGTCGCAGTTGGTGGCGCCAGCCGATTGGTACACCGGCACCATCCGCCAGCCCGGCTCTACGGAGGCTCGTCATGTCATCAGGCTGCCCATCGAAAGACCAGCTATCCGCAGTGCAAATAGGTCAGATAAGTAGATAGTCGTGCTGTTCGGCTGTGGAGTGTCGTGGCTTCACTCATGACCCACCGGACAGGCTCTGGAGCTGGTCAACCGCCGGTTTGCGCATGATGACGAGTCGCCCCAGCGGGCTGTCGATGATCTGGGCGTCCTGGAACCCAGCCGCACTTGCTTCCGCGGCGAGAGCTTCAGCGGAGAGCCCGTAGGCGACTTCCTGCTGCCGGTAGAAGAGCTGATCGAGTTGACCGCGAACGGTGGGCTGGTCCTGCGTGGCCGACGGCGGGAAGAGCTCCTGCATCAGCAGCAGACCGTCGGAGCGCAAGGCGCGGAAGATCGCCGTAAGGGTCTCCGTACGAGCGCTGGTGGAGAAGAAAGCCTGAGCCCAGTAGGAAACCGTGAACGTCGCCTCGTCACGCAAGGTGCGTGCATCGATGGCCCGAAGCTCCACGCGGCCGTCGACGCCGGCTTCCTGTGCGCGGCGCCGTAGTTCGGTGGCGACCTCCGGGACGACCTCGACGCCAACCGCCCGCAACTCTTCGAACAAGGTGAGCGTCGTGAGCAGCGCGCCGCCTACACCGCTGCCCACGTCGAGCAGCGGACCGCCCCGTTCGAGTCGATCCCGATACTCGGGGAGTGCCTGATAGAGCGTCCCGTACAACTGCCGGGCGCCGGGCGTGGCCCGAACTCCCCAGTCGCGGGCGAGCGCCAGCGCCTGCGCACCATCGAGACCACGCGAGCGACCGGCCGGCTGCACCGCCTGCTCCAACTGGCCACGCGTCAGGTCCACGGCGCCGAGCACGGTGGACATATCGACACCGGAGGCGCCGACGACAAGGGCATCGAACGTCGGGCTCAGCTGAAACCTGGTGCTCCTTGTCTGCACCACACCAGCCGAAGTGAGCACTGCCAGCACGTTGGAGACCTGCTCGACTGAGACACCGGTCGCGGTGGCCAGTTCGTCGGCGGTGGTCTCGCGGTGTAGACGGTCGAGCCATCCCGCGTGATGGGCTGCCCGGAGGAGCTCGATGAGCTCCCTTCCCTCGGACCAGCTCTTTATCGCGGAGTGCGCCGCCAACGCGGCCCGAAGCCGATCCAGCCCTTGCTCATCCACACTCTGGCTGTTCACTGCCACTCCCATCACGTCGAGGACGCCACAGGCACCGTGCCCCCGTCGCCCAGCGGGATGGCGAGGGCCATCAACTGACTGCGCTTTACGGGGCAACCCTACACAGCGGCTCAGATGGCAACGGCTGGCAAAACCCGCCTTGTGCTGGGCGTGGTGTTGCGAGCCTTGGCTGTCGCGCGTCGAAGGCGGGTGAGCGCGCACCGCCCAACAGCCGCCTCATCGAGGTGCCCGGGGCTGGGCCGGGGGTGGCTGTCTGAGCGTCACCGATCCGACGCGCAACCTCCCCATGGCGACAACCCGTTGGAGCCTGTCGATAATGCCGCTGGGGGGTGGGCGGGGCCGGTCATACCGTTGTGAGCCGGGTCGGCCGCGTGACGCGTCCGACGGTTACACCACACTCCACGGAAGGCTCACGCATGCAGTACGTCACGCCCATCGGCGTCGGCATCCTCTACGCGCTGGTGATGTCCCTCATCCGCGAACCGCACCGCCGACGCTTCAACGCGATCATGGTGGCCGGTGCGGGAGCCGCCTACCTCAGTGGCGGCGGCCTGGGCGGCTGGGAGTTGGCGTTCACCGCCGTAGCCACCTACGTCGCCTACCGCGGTCTGGAGTCATGGACCTTCGTCGGCATCGGCTGGCTGCTCCACACCGCATGGGACATCGTCCACTATCTCAAGGGCCATCCCATTCTCACCTTCGATCACAACTCCTCACTCAGCTGCGCCATCTGTGATCCGGTCATCGCACTATGGTGCTTCCGGGGCGGCCCCTCACCCCGCGAACTCCTCCGCGGCAATCTCAGCCGACCGGCAGTCTCTGACAAGTGATCAGCCTTGGAGACGGCGGAGCCGGAGGACGAGGGACGCCAAGCGGCGGGGCCGGAGGAGACGCCAGGCGGCGGGGCCGCGCAGAGGCGACGCATTGAGGTGGCGCGAAAGCCCAATGGCTTCAAGGGTTTCGCGCCGTAGCCTCGCGCCTTCGACAATGGACGAGGAAGTCGTCTCCGCCGGCCACGTCGAACACCGGCAGGACTTCGGGCAGCGCGGTCACATACTGCTTGAATCCTTCAATGACCTCGCGGCTGAGCGGCCGGACCTGGACGTGCAGCAGCGCCTGCACGTGCCGGTTGAGAGCAGGCAGGCTGATCTCCGCGTGGTAACCGGTGATCAGGGCTGCTGCCGGAGGGTGGGCGCCGAAACGCCCTTCACTTATGACCGGCCCTGACCATCACGCGCCGTCCAACGCCTGGCGTTGGCGCCCGGCGTGGAAGGGGTCCTCGGCGCGGGTCGTCAGTGTTCGACCGCCAACTCTCCAGCGAGCGCGGCGGCGACGCGTAGCCAGGGAGTGGCCTCGTCCGGACGCCCCTGGCGCTGCAGGGTGCGCCCCAACATCAGGTGGGCGTAACTCTCGACAGGGTCCCTGGCGATGACTTCGCGTAGCTGCTCCTCGGCCTTCCGCAGCTGCGCGGAGTGGTAGTAGGCGCGAGCCAGCAGCAGGCGCGGCGCGACCTGCTCGGGGACCGCCTCGACGATGCCGACGAGCAGCCGGGCGGCCTCGGCATAGTCCTTGGCCTCGAAGAACAGGCCCGCGCGGGCCCAGCGCTGGGCCGTGCTCTCCTGCGGGTACGGGTACGTGGTGTCGGTCAACTGAGCTCCTCGCCAGGTGTCGTGTGGGGAACGCGCTCGGCGGGGATGACCCCCAGCCTGCCGCTCTGGTAGTCCTCGAACGCCTGGATGACCTCGGCTTTGGTGTTCATGACGAACGGCCCGAAGTGCGCGACGGGTTCACGGATCGGCCGACCGCCGAGGACCAGTACGTCGAGGTTGGGCGTCCGGTTGTCCGGCTGGGCGGTGGCGGCCACGGTCAGGGCGGCGCCCGGCCCGAAGACGGCCAGCTGGTGGGTGTCCAGCGGGCGCTGCTCGGCTCCGACCGCGCCGCGTCCGGACAGCGCGTACACCAGCGCGTTGAAGTCGGGCCGCCAGGGCAGCACCAGACGGGCGCCGGGGCTGAGCGTGGCGTGGATCATGGTGATCGGCGTGAAGGTGGCACCCGACCCGTGGTGCCCGGCCACGTCGCCGGCGATGACGCGCACCAGCGCGCCGCCGTCCGGCGACGAGAGCAGCACCGCCTGCTGGCCCTCGATGCTCTGGTACCGCGGGGGGTTGCCCTTGTTGGCGCGTGGCAGGTTGACCCACAGCTGGACGCCGTGGAACCGGCCTCCGGAGGCGACCAGGGCCTCGGGCGGGGTCTCGATGTGCAGGATGCCGCTGCCCGCGGTCATCCACTGGGTCGCGCCGTCGGTGATCGTGCCTCCGCCGCCATGCGAGTCCTGGTGTTCCATCAGGCCGTCGATCATGTATGTGACGGTCTCGAAGCCGCGGTGCGGGTGCCAGGCGGTGCCCTTGGGCTCGCCGGGCGCGTACTCGACCTCACCCATCTGGTCCATGTGGACGAACGGGTCGAGATCGCGCAGCAGCACCCCCGCGAAGGCACGGTATACGGGGAATCCCTCGCCCTCGTAGCCCTGCGGCGCACTCGTCACCGAGCGCACGGCGCGCTGCGTGGCCGCCTGCGGGGCCGGTTCCGGGACGCGTGGCAGCAACAGTGTGTTCTCTGCGGTCACAGCAGGCATTGCATCCTCCTCGGGCGGGCGTCGAAGCCGACGCATATGGTTGAACCTTAAACCACCGACCCGTATTCCCGTCCCTCCGTACGACCGCCACGGGGCGGCGCCGCAGACGACCCCGAAATTGACGTCCAGGCGTACGACGGCCGAGGATCACGCGGTGACTCGGCAAGACCGGTCAGGACGCCACACCGGTCCGAGCTCGTAGCCCTTCGGCAAACGTGCGCGCCGCCTCCAGATCGGCGGCGTTGGGCCGTCCCTTGTTGATACCGCCGACAAGCCTGAACGGGAGCCAGGTGTCGAACCCGCGACACGAGAAGGTGTCAGCCACCTCGAAGCCCCTCTGCTCGAGAAGCCGCACAAGGGGGCGGGCGAAGGGCCGGAACGGCGGTTCGGGTAGTCCGCTGGTGGCGAAAACGAACGCCCTGCGTCGTTCCCCCTTCGGGAGCGACCGGACGAACTGGCGCAGCCGCGGGTGGAACTTCGTCATGAAGATTCCCGAGCCGAATCCCACGAGGTCGTAGGTGGAGAGCTCCGCCATGTCGACCTGCTCAGGGTCGACAACAACGGCCTCCAGGACCTGTCCCATGACTTCGGCGATCCTCTTCGTGTTGCCATGGGACGCGGAGGCGCACACGATGATGGCCTTCATGATGGTGTTCCCTTCGCTTGCGCGGTTTTCAGCGGCGTTCACACCTTGAGGACACCACCCGAGCGGCGACCGTGACAGGAAGGGAATGTGGTTACGATCACAGGGGGATGCCGGTGGGGCGCGGTCGGCTCCGGATCGTGACCGCCCAAGCGGTACATGACCCGATAGATCACATGAGGGGCACTGCCAATTCCCTGTGAAGCCAACGGAGTTGGCGTACGTTTCCTGGCTCACTGGCTTGGGTGTGCCCAGGTCGGGTCGGTAGCCGCGGCTTTGGCGTAGCGGCGGGACAGGTGGGCGAAGGCGTCCTTGAGCTCGGTGGGCCCGATGACCTGAATGTCGGCGTCGAACTTGCCGATAGTGGCGGCCAGTGCGGGCCATGACCAGGCGCCCAGAATGAGGCGGCAGTGGTCCGGGCCGAGCTCTTCGACGATTCCGTCGTGACTGTAGGTGGACACGACATGGGCGGGCAGGCCGAGAATCACCTCGCCTCGGCAGGGCCACCCGCCGGAGCCCTGAAACCTGCCGACCACGAAGGCGGCCACCTCACCTCCGGGCAGTTCGCGCGGGGTGAATCGAGGCCCGGTGGGAGTGCGCGGGCTGATGCGGTCGACGCGGAAGGTGCGCCAGTCGCCGCGCTGCAGGTCCCAGGCGACGAGGTACCAGCGGCCGCCCCAGTGGACGAGGTGGTGTGGCTGCACCTTGCGCGGCGGGATTGCGGCGGGGTCGGCGTCGGCGGCTGCCGACGGGGTCGCGGGGGTGTAGTCGAAGCGCAGCACTTCGTGGGCGCGTACGGCCGAGCTGAGCGTCACGAGCACTTGGGGGTCGACCCGCGGATGCGGCCGGGTCCCCGGGCGTTCGACGGCGGTGACCTGGAGGGCGTCGACGCGATGGCGTAGCCGCGTGGGCATGACCTGCCGGATGGTGCTCAACGCACGCGCCGCGGCCTCCTCGATGCCGGCGCCTGTGGTGGCGGCGGTCTGAAGCGCGACGGAGAGGGCCACGGCCTGGTCGTCGTCGAACAGCAGGGGCGGCAGTTGTGTGCCGGCGCCCAGCCGATAGCCCCCGTCGGGGCCCTTGATCGTCAAGATCGGATAGCCGAGCTCGCGCAAGCGGTCGACATCTCGGCGCACGGTGCGCGCGCTGACCTCCAACCGCTCGGCCAGCAACTGCCCCGGCCAGTCCCGGCGCGCCTGGAGGAGGGAGAGGAGCGACAGCAGTCGTGCTGAGGTCTTCGGCATGATGCCCATCTTGCTTCGTGAAGCGGCCACATCCTGTCCGCTTCTGCTGGGACCGTGGTCGTGCCCACCAAAGAGAACGACCAGAAAGACCCGATCACTATGAACGCCACGACCACGACCTCCACCCTCGACGGTGAGCGGGCCGACCTGCTCGCAGAACTCGCGGCCGCGCGATCCGCCCTGACCCGCACGGTGCACGGACTCAGCGACGAACAGTCCGGCGAGCGCCCAACAGCCAGCGCGCTGTGCCTGGGCGGGCTGATCAAGCATGTCGCGTCCATCGAGGAAGGATGGGTGCGCTTCGTGCTCGATGGTCCTTCGGCACTGCGTTACGACCTGCCCGACGGCGTCACCTGGGCCGATATCGCGGACGGCACCGCACGCGAGTTCCCGCAGTGGATGATCGATCACCAGAATGACTTCCAGATGCTGCCCGGCGAGACGCTGGCCGGGATCCTCAAGCGCTACGCGGAGGTTGGCGCCCGAAGCGAGGAGATCATCAGCAGTATCACCGACCTGTCGGCGACGCACCCGTTGCCGGAGGCGCCCTGGAACGAGCGGGGGGCGGTGTGGAGCGCGCGCCGGGTGGTGATGCACGTCATCGCGGAGACCGCCCAGCACGCCGGGCACGCGGACATCCTGCGCGAGACGCTCGACGGGCAGAAGTCGACCTGACCGCTGAGGGTTTCTGACAGATCGGGTCGTGGCCCTGACCGGCGCTGCGCGCCGGAGGTGTGAGTAAAGGCTGTCCTCGGCCGCGCTGGCGACAACCGTCACCAGCGCGGCCCCGGCAGCCGTGCTGAAGGCAAATTGCTGTGGGAACACCCTGCTGCTCGGGTGGGCGGCCGTAACGGTCGGACACCTGCCGTGCCGGAGCGGCTGACTTCGCGGACGAAGACCGCGACGCCCCTGGGAGGTGCTTCCATGCCGCTTCCGCTGGCTCTGTTCGCCAGAGATCCACTTGTCTGACGCCACCTCCCGAACCTTGCCGGGTTCTGCCCCGCACGCTCCCAGCGGGGCGTCGGCCAAAGGGGCGCTGGGCCACCGCCTGGGCGCCAGCGGAGTGGCTGCCTCGGGCGCCGCAGGGCCAAGCGGGCACGTGGCATGCGGAGTTGATCGTGCTGAACCGGAGCCATGGATGTGCTGCAGTCACGATGGGGTTCCGCCAGATACGCGACCATCGGAGTGTCCCCTCGCTGGCACGCTGATCACCGTCCGGTAGGTGGTGGTGTCCTCGGGCTCGCCGACGGGGCGGCCCTCGGCCTCCACCCAGGCGTGCGCGGCGAACGGCGATGTCCGCACCCCTGAGCACCACGTGGGCCAGCTGCCGGCCAGTCGGCACAGCAGGGCCGTGGCCAGCGAACGCTGCAGGCAGTAGCGCCCGGCGCACAGAGTGCTGATGGCCGTCACGTCCTGGCGCGCCCGCAGCGTCTCGGCGTAGTCGGCCGGCTTGGCTCCACGGCGTACCACGCGCAGCACCGTGCGGATGCGGCGCGGTGGCAACCTGGCGATGAGTCTGGCGGCGCCAACGGCCGTGCGGGCGGTGAGACTTCGGCCCCGCCGAGGCCTTGTCCCGTTGGTGTCAAGGACTTGGCTCACGGGGTGGTCACCAGCTTCGCCTGTCTGAGCTGGTCCACCAGTGCTGCGACATCGGCGGCCGCGCGCTCTCGACTCACTGGCTGCGTCTGGGCGAGTTGATCGGCCGCCTGCTGAAGGGTGGCGCCGTCCAGGAGGGCTTGGACGACGACGGCGCCGGTGCCGTTGAGCTGCCAGTAGCGTCCCTGGCGCTCGTCCAGCAGAACCATGCCGTCGTCGGTCGGGCACGCGGTGACATCGGCGTGTAGTCGGCTCAACTTGGTGCTCCTTTAAGAGAGTTGTCGTGCTCGGGCGGCAGGGAGCGGATCGGTGCAGCCCGGTCCGGATCGGGCTGGGGTGCACCGGGATGGCACAGGTGGACCGGCGCCGGATGCGCCTCAAGGTCCCGCAGCCATGCCTCGGCGCCGAGCGTTGACTCCAACTCCGCTGATCCGCCGCGGAGTAGGCCGGGGGAGAGCAGGGCCCGCCGCAGCAGTTCCGGGTTGGCGACGCCCGAGGCAACCAGCCGGGACTCCTCAGCCCACGCGGCCAGTTCGCGCCGGTGCAACCGTAGGCCGTGCTGCCACTCCACGCCGCAGTGGTCCTTGGTGGTCCGGTGTAGAACGCGAGTTGGCACCAGGCCGTGCATCGCAGCGGCGAGCAGCGGCTTGTACGACCACGGAGTCGCTGCCTCGTGGGGCAGGGTCGCCAGACAGGCGTTGATCACGGCGTCGTCGCAGAACGGGCTGTGCACCGGCAGGCCCTCGGCCGCCGTCCCGTACGCAAGGTGCCCGGCGATCCTTCCCGCTTCCTGCGCCTGGTGGATCCAGGCATGCCGACCGCGCTCGACGGCCAGCGGCTCGACGTTGCGGGCCGCGGCACGCAGCAGTTCGCCGACCAGGTCGACGGCCTGGTCGCTCGCCCACGGCGGCAGTTGCGGCTGCAGCCCCCACCCCTGCGGCGCTCGGACCACACGGCGTGCCGGGGCGGCCCGCAGCTGACCGGTGGTCCTGGCCAGCCAGGTTCCGTACGCGTGCCCGTCGAGCAGCATGCGTGCACCAGCTGCAAGCTGCCAGCGGCGGCGGGCGCGCAGCCCGGCCGCGTGCCGCAGCCCCACCAGCGGGGAGCGACGCAGCAGCCCGTGCACGTAGGCGTCCGGCGGCTGGACCACGTGGTCACCACCGTGCCCTGACAGGCGGCGGACGGCCCCGCGCGCCCGCATCGCCTCGGCCAGATGGTGCTGTTGGGCTCGGTCACGCAGGGCGGCCGACGGCTCGTCGCCGGGGTCGCGGCGGTCATCGAGCCCGGTGAAGTGGGCAGGCAACTCGGCGGAGGGGAACACCAAGTGCTCGGCACCGGGCAGGTGTTCGGCAGCGTGTTGAGCGTAGGCGTGATCCTCGTTGCCGGGCGCCGTCCAGCGCAGGGTGGCGGTGACCAGGCGGGCCCCTGCCTCGGCGGCCAGAAAGCACAGGGAAGTGGAATCCATGCCTCCGGACAGGTCGGCGCCCAGCACCTCACCCGGCCGCACCCGCAGCGCCACGGCCTCGCGCAGCGCCTGCCGCAGGGCGGGGGCGGCCTCCGAGAGCGGCAGCTCGCCCTCGGGCGCCTGCCACCACCGGGCCGTACGCCACTGGCCGCCAGGGTCCAGGTGCAGGGCCTCACCCGGGATGACTCTGCGGATCCCACGCCACAACGCGCCACCGGCCAAGGGATGCGGCGCGGTGAACCCTGTCAGGCGCACGGCCAGTTGTGCGGTATCCAGTTCGGCGCTGGTGAGCCAGGCCAGGGTACGCGCGCGGTCGGCACAGATGACGCCGCCCTCGACGGCCGTCAGGTATACCCGCCGCTCCCCGGACAGCGTCCCGCGCACGTAGGTGTGGCCGCCCACGGAGGCGATGACATGGAAGCTGCCATGGGCTTTACCCAGCGCACTCTCGACGGCGGCCAGGCTGTGCACGCGCCTGGCCCGTATGGCCAGCTCCTCGGTGGTGAGCAAGCACATCCCGGCGACGGCGAGCCGTACCTCCCCCGCGGCGGCGAACGTCAGTTCGTCGGGGGACCAGGCGCCGACCAGCCATGGACGCCCAGAGGGATGGGAGACGACCTGGACGGCCCGCTGCCGCAGTTGCCGCATGACATCGGAATGGATCTCGCGGTCCGGAAGAACGACGAACCAGGTGGGGGCGGAGCCCATGGGCCTGTCCTGAGCGGTGAGACGGGCAGGAGTGGAACAGAAATGGAAGGCGACTTCAGAACAAGCCGCGCGGGTCGCGGCCGGGTGCCAGCCCCTCGCTCGCGCGGGGCGAAGCCAGCACCCGGCGCGTTAATTCAGACGCCGACCCAGTGGGCATGCCACCCTTCCGGTGTAATGCCTTCGACGCCCTGGGTGAGCTCGGCGTAGTCGCCCGCTTCCGCCAGCAGCGGGGGCTCGTAGACGTCGGCGGACTCAATGGCCAGTGCCTCGTTCACGGTGATCACATCCCTCCGGTTATCGGGAGCGGGATTTCCGCTCCCCTCCGGACCAATGAGACCCGAGCAGCACAAACCGCGCTACACAGCGTTGCATGTAACCACTCAAGCGGCCGACACCTATCGTCAATTAGCAGCGAAAACGGCTTGGTACGTTTATCGGCCGACGATGCTGACAATCCCGTCAGCCCTGGTGGGGGCCGGTCTGTGGGGGGTGTAGGGAGGGCCGAGCACGGCAGGGCCTGACCGCGTTTTCGTGCGGTTGGCGGAGCGCCGACTCGGCCATCGCGCGATTGGACCATGTGGGGTGCGAGTACGGGCCGGGAGGCGTACTCGCCGAAATCCGCGCTGCTCTTTCGTATCCGTTGAGGGGTTTGCCGCGGGCCGGGCGGCGCTTGGTTCCCGGCCCGATCAACCCAGTCGCCGCAGGGTGACCGCGCCGCGTCGACGGCGTCGGCGAGCCGCCCGAGCAACGTGGGGGAAGTCGCGGCCCGGTCAAAGTGCGTCCGCCGCATAGCAGCGCGTTTCGGCTTGAGCACTGCTTGACACGGCCGCTCAATGGCTGCGGACCCTGCGGGTGCCGACAAAATCATCTGCGTCGGCCGAGGGGCGCGTCCGTACTTGTTTCTGGTCTGGCAGCCGCTTGCGGCCCATGTGGCAGATCCCGGCGCCGCAGGGACTTGTGGTCGAGCGCCTCAGCTGGCTTGTTCCAGATGGTTGCAGGCCCTCACCCGGGATGAGTGCGTTGCCCCACGATATGGCAGCTGCGCTGAACCGGGGCGCGACGCTCCCGGTGCCAACTGGCCGATGAGCCGCCGACTGAGGCCCACGACTTGGCCAGTTGGAAGGTGACGCCTCGTCGGGCGAGAGGGCCACAGGTCCTGCCGGCCGACGAGGTCCAGCCTTTTGCTTTTGTGGATTTCCGGTTGTCGATCGCCTAGCTGTGCGTTGTGTATTGACACATTGTGTTGGTTTTGGTTCGCTTTCCCTGCACTGCGCTAGGCATCAGATCCACCGCACTGTCCGGCACTCCTCTCGGACTCAGGAGATCCCATGCGCAAGTCGTGGGCCGCCGTGGTCGCGGTCCTCTTGGGGACGGCGCCTGTTGTGGCCGCTCCTCTCACCGCTCCTCCGGCCGTCGCGCTCGGCAACGGCCTGGCGCTCACCCCGCCGATGGGCTGGAACGACTGGAACGCCTTCGGCTGCAACGTCAGCGAGCAACTCGTGGAGCAGACCGCCGACAAGATCGTGTCCAGTGGGCTGCGCTCCGCTGGCTATCAGTACGTGAACATCGATGACTGCTGGATGGCCGGCTCCCGCAGCGCCACGGGCGATCTGGTGCCGGATCCGGTGAAGTTCCCGCATGGCATAAAGGGCGTGGCGGATTACGTGCACGCTCGCGGACTGAAGCTGGGTATCTACGAAAGCGCCGGGACCATGACGTGTGCCGGCTACCCGGGAAGCCTGGGCCACGAGCAACAGGACGCCAACTCCTTCGCCGCCTGGGGAGTTGACTACCTCAAGTACGACAACTGCAACAACCTGGGCATACCCGCACGTCAGCGCTACCAGGCGATGGGGAACGCGTTGGCCCGTACCGGGCGTCCGATCGTCTACAGCCTGTGTGACTGGGGCCAGGAGAACGTGGCGAGTTGGGGCGGCTCGGTGGGCAACTTGTGGCGTACCACTGGCGACATCGACGCTACCTACGGGCGGATGCTGTCCATCTTCCATCAGAACGTGGGGCTCGCTGACGCGGCCTCACCGGGAGCGTGGAACGACCCGGACATGCTGGAGGTGGGCAACGGTATGACCGCCACCGAGGATCGCAGCGAGTTCTCCCTGTGGGCCGAGATGGCCTCTCCGCTGATCGCCGGCACCGATCTGCGCCATGCCAGCGCCACCACTCTGGCGACCTACGGCAACAAGGAAGTCATCGCCATCGACCAGGACCGGCTTGGCCGACAAGGCAGGCCGGTGAGTATGACCGGTGGACTGGACGTGCTGGCCAAGCCGCTTGCCGACCACAGCGTAGCCGTGGCGTTGTTCAACGAGAACGCCGCCCCGGCCAAGATCTCCACAACCGCGTCCGCGCTTGGACTGCCCGCGGCCAACGGTTACACGGTGCGGGACGTGTGGGCGCACACCACCACCGCCACCGCCGGGCCTGTTCAGGCCTTCGTACCCGGTCATGGCACGGTGCTGTATCGGGTCGCGGCGACCAGCACGCCAGGCCGCTACCCGCCCCACGTCATGCTGACCACCACCGCCCCCGCTTGGTCGGCGGGAACTTCCGCGACGGTGACATCAACGTTGACCAACAACGGCGTCGGCACCGCTGCGGACGTCCGGCTGGGCTTCGCCGCACCGACCCGATGGGCCGTCACTCCACTGAGCCGCACCTATTTCGCCCGGATACCCCGCGGCGGCACGGCGGTGGCCACGTTCCGGGTCACCGCCCCCGCCGTCCTTCCCGCGCCGATCACCCGGAGCACAGTCAGCGGCACCGCCTCCGGTCACGCACCCGGCGGCACCTGGCTGGCCACCGCATCAAGACCGGTGGAGCTGTCCGCCCCCGTCAAGCCCCCGTTCCACACCTTCTCCGACACAACCGCCGTCTTCGGCGCACAGGGTGGCAGGCTCGCCGTCGACGGCGCGGGCGCGGATCTGTGGGGAGACACGGACCAGTACAGTGCGATCTACCAGCACGCCGCGGAACACGACGGCTCCACCACCCTGGTCGAGGTGGCGGCCCAAGGCCGCACGAGCGAGTGGGCGAAGGCCGGAATCATGGTGCGTGACGACATCACCGCCCCCGGCACGTCTCCCGGCTATCTGATCCTGGCCGAGGCCCCGGGCAAGGGATACGTCCTGCAGTGGGACAGCACCGGCAGTGGCCACCTGGACTCCAACAGTGCCCCACCGAACCAGGGAACGGCCACCGCCGTCTACCCCAGCTGGCTCAAGTTGGTCCGCGCCGGTACCACCTTCACCGGCTACTACTCGACCGACGGCACCACCTGGACGCGCCTGGCGACCGCCACGGTCCCGGGTGCGACGGCGGCGCAGGACGTGGGTGTGTTCACCAGTTCCCACAGTGACGGCACCCCTGGCGAGGCCGACTTCTCCGACTTCACCCAGCACTGACACCCACTCACCAGTCCCCGGGGCCGACACCAACGTCACCCACGGGCGACTCCCGGCGGCGCAGCGCCCCACCGCTGCGCCGCCCTCCGCGCGATGGGTGCTGACCGTCGCCGCCCGCAACGCCGCTTGAACGCGTAGCCGTGCGTTTCGTGCCGTTGCCGGAACCGTATGTCACGCGATGGCCTTGCCTTCGCTGATGACGGCGCTGCGGAGGGGTGGCGCGGGCACGCCTTCCAATCGCATCGTCACCAGGCTCCGGTGAGCGGTTCGTTCCCGCCGGTGGGGGAGGGGCGAGCCTCTGCGACGGTCGCGGTGACCCGGTCGATGAGGTGCAGGGCGTGGGCCATGACGCGCCGATCGTCTTCGTCCAGAGCCGCGTCCAGCGCCTCGGCGAGCGCGCTGACACGCTGCCGGCGGTCTGCGTCGATCGCGCTCTTCCCGGCTGTGGTCAGGGTGAGGATCTTCTTGCGGGCGTCGTCCGGGTCGGCGCCGACGGCCAGAAAGCCGGCATCGGTCAGCTCTTTGACGGTCGCGGCCATCGTCTGGTGGCGCACTCCGCGGCTCGCCGCCAGGTCGGCCGTGGTCATGGGGCCGCGCACGTCGAGCAGGTCGAGCACTGCCGCCGGGATGGGTGCGAGCCGGTCGACGGTACGAGTGCTGCGGACCAGGGCGCCGACCGCCGCCCTCAGGTGTGCGGCCAACTCATCGGGCGAGGGCGCCTGTTTGTTCGGAAGCGCGCTGTTCATGCTGTCAGGCTATCAGGTGTGCAGGTGATACTGTACAGGTGTACCTGTACATATCCTGGATGGGAGCCGACAGTGCAGCTGATCAAGCACGCCCACGCTTGTGTGTCGCTGGTCAAGGACGACGGGCGGATCGTCATCGACCCGGGCACGCTCACCCCGGACGCGGCGGCAGCGGTGGCCGCCGCCGAAGCCGTCCTGATCACCCACGAGCACTTCGACCACTTCGACGAGAACCTGATCTGCCAGGCTCTGGACGCCCGTCCCGACCTGCGGGTGTACGGACCGCTGAGCGTGGTGGAGCGCTGGTCCGCCCGGCGCGGTCAGGTCACCGCGGTCGCGGCTGGCGACCGTGTCACCGTCGCGGGCTTCGACATCGCGGTGTTCGGCGAGCTGCACGCCGCGATCCACCGCGACATCCCCCGCGTCGTGAACGTCGGCTACCTCGTTGAGGAGCGCCTCTACCACCCCGGCGACGCCTACCACGTCCCGTCCGCTCCGATTGACACGCTGCTGCTGCCCACCAGCGGGCCGTGGACCAAGCTGGGCGAGGCGGCGGACTATGTGCGCGAAGTCGCGCCCAGACGGCTCATCCAGATCCACGAGATCATGCTCAGCCAAATCGGACAGCAGTCGATGGCACGATTCCTGAGTCCCGAAATGCTGACCGAGGTGCCGCTCACCATCGTTCCGGCGGGAGACACGATCACAGTCTGAGCCGGTCACCAGGCCTGTGGCTGCCCTCTTCACAGCAGGCACCGCGCGGCGCAACCCGCCGCGCAGTCAGCCGAGTTGGAGGCCTTTCCCTGATGCGCAGACGGCACCGCGAGCATCCGAGTGGTGGTCCCGTTTGACAATGGGCTGGACGGATCTTTGTTGCACAGGCTCGACGCCCGGCTATGGCACAACGCCCTCGATGGCGTGACGGTCGCGAGGCTGGCGGAAGCTGAACACCCAACTGGCGGACTGCTCCCCGCGTATTCGCGCCCAGCCCTCAGCCGAATCTCGCCGCGGATCACCCTGATCCACGGCGAGCGGCAGGTGCCCAGTCCAGCGGCGCCCGCAGTCCCACGCGACGGCCCGGAGACCGCGCCGGATGCGACCGAGCGCTTCAAGTCGCCCGCTGGGTGCAAGGCCTGGCCAGTTAGATAGGGAATATTCGGTTGCCAATGGGGCGTTGGCGGGCGCAACATGGCGACTCGTGCCCGATGGTGATCAATCGCGCTCGCGTGCGTTCCTCCCCGACCTCGCGCCTTGGCGTTCCTCCCGTGACTTCCGGCTGCTGTGGTGCTCGGGTGTGGTCACGCTTTTCGGCAGCTTCCTTACGTTTGTCGCCCTGCCGGTCCAGGTCAAGGAGTTGACGGGAACGGCTTTGGCAGTCGGGGCGGTCGGAGCGGTGGAGCTCGTGCCGCTGATCGTCTTCGGGCTCTACGGCGGCGCGCTCGCCGATGCCGTGGACCGGCGGAAGCTGATCGTCTACTGCGAGGGCGCGCTCGGACTGCTCTCCGCCGCGCTGCTCGTCAACGCACTGCTGCCACATCCCGCCGTGTGGCCGCTGTACGTCGTAGCGGCGCTGTCAAGTGCGTTGAGCGGGCTGCAGCGACCAGCCATCGACGCGATCGTGCCGCGCATCGTCCCGCACGAGCAACTCACCGCGGCCGCCGCACTCAACTCCCTGCGCTGGCAGTTGGGGGCGATCGCTGGGCCGTCGCTCGCGGGGGTGCTCATCGCGTGCTCGGGGACTGCGTGGGCGTACGGGATCGATGTCGCGTCGTTCGTCGTCTCGGTCGCCCTGAGCCTGGGGCTGCGGCCCTCGCCCGCTGCGCACGACGCCGAGCGGCCGTCCTGGCGCGGCCTCGCGGAGGGCGCGCACTACGCTTGGCGCCGCAAGGAACTGCTCGGTACGTACGTCGTCGATATCGTGGCGATGTTCTTCGCGTTCCCGACGGCCGTCTTCCCCTTCCTGGCCGATGAGTTGAGGGCGCCGTGGTCGCTGGGGCTGATGTATGCGGCGCTGCCCGCGGGAGCTCTAGCGGTGAGCATGACCAGCGGCTGGTCGTCGCGGGTGCATCGGCACGGGCGGATGGTGGTCGGGGCGGCGGCCGCGTGGGGTATGGCGATGGCGGCGGCTGGAGGGATACACAATGTCTGGCTCGTGTTGCTGTCACTGGCGTTCGCGGGCGGTTGCGACCAGGTGAGCGGCATCTTCCGTTCGGCGATGTGGAATCAGACGATCCCGGATGAGCTGCGCGGCCGTCTCGCCGGGATCGAGCTGCTGTCGTTTTCCGTTGGTCCGCAGCTGGGCCAGGTCCGCGCGGGCTCCATGGCGGCGTGGACGTCGGTACGGACGTCGGTGTGGTCCGGGGGCGTGGCCTGCGTGGCCGTCGTCGGGCTGCTGGCCGCGGTGTTGCCCAAGCTGATGTCGTACGACGTACGGGCCGACGAGCACGCGGTGCTGATGCGGCAGGTGGCGGCGGACTCTCACTGATCAAGGCCGCGAGTGATGAGGCGCTGGACGCCGGGCGACCGGGGTGTGACTGAGCACTTCGGTCGGCGGCGTTCGCCAAATGGAATGCACTCGCCTAAACCGTCCCGAGTGGCTCCGGCTGCCGAGACGGCTTCTGGGGGCTGGTATGTCTCACGGGCAGTCAAAGGCGAGGAGTCCGGCGGCTGGATGCCTTGGAGGCTCCTCCTCGGACGACCGGCCCTTTGTGGTCGAAGCCGAGGTCGGTTGTGCCGCCCTCAGTGGCGTTGCAACCATCCCACCTGGCGCAGGGAAGCCGGCAGGCCGGGATCCACCCACTTCTTGCCCGGCTCGGTGCCTCACGCCGCAGGTGAGGATGCGGGCGCGATGTCGGCGACCACGGGTACTCGGGTCGGGCAGCGGCTTCTGCCGGGAGCCCTTGCATCGCCCTTGGCCGTAGTGGTCGGCGGCGTAGGGGGAGTGGCGGGCGGCCGTGGTGCCCTCCTCGGCCAGCTCTGTGGGGCTGGTGACAGTACGGGTAGCGCAAGTGCAGGATGAGCAAAAGCTGCTGGAAGTAGGGCCGCTGACCATCGGCTTGCCGGGAGCGTCGTGGAAGCGGCCCGGCCTGGCGAGATATGCGTAGGCGACCGGTCTGCGTCACTCGACGGGCACGGGACGGCCCCCGGAATTTCCCATCAACACCTGAGTCTCAGTAGGGAATGAGATGCAAACCGGTCTCCTTTTGGTCCAGCCAGCTCCTGGACCACTGCATCGCGACTCCTTGTGATGACTTGCGTGCACCGCCGTGAACGCTGCGTAGTCCGACCAGACAGACAGCGTGTACCAGCAGACGTCTGGACACCAACGCTTGTCCTGCAAGGTCCTCCGCCGCACGGCCGCGCGCGGCGGCAAGCGAGGGTGGATGCATCCCATCGGCGTCTGTGGTGTGGTGGTGCAGGCCATCCTTGAGGAAGGTGCGTCCCGGAACGATACGCCGCGACCGGCAGTACGCGCAGCGCCCTGCCGCTTACATGGCAGAGCAACTGGCGAGCCGCAGTTCGCGGCTAACCCGGTGCTCATGTCTTGGTGGCCGAAGCATGGTCGGTGGCACTCGATGACCTGGTGACGTGCTTCGCCGAGGATCCGCGAGGCGGACCGCTGGACGCTGTGAATTGCCGTGCGCTAAAGCGCCTGCTGCGTGATCCGGTTGAGGAACTCGGTGTTTCCCGCAGTGCGCCGCAGGTGGTCCAGGAGCAGTTCGGTGGACTGGTGGGGGTCCCGGGCGGTCAGCACCCGACGCAGCCTGCGCCGTGCGGCCAGTTCGTCGGCCGGGACGAGCAACTCCTCGCGGCGGGTGCCCGAAGGGGTTACGTCGACGGCGGGAAACATCCGACTGTCGGCGAGGGCGCGGCTGAGCCGCAACTCCATGTTGCCCGTACTCTTGAGCTCTTCGAAGTAGTAGTCGTCGGCGCGTGATCCGGTTTCGACCAGGGCTGTGGCCAGGATCGTCAACGACCCACCCGCCTCGATGTTGCGAGCGGCTCCGAAGAGTTGTTTGGGGCCGAGAAGGGCCGCCGCGTCAACGCCACCGCTGAGTGTCCGGCCTTTGCCTCCGGCCCTGTTGTTGAACGCACGGCACAGGCGGGTGATCGAGTCCAGCAGGATCAGCACGTCTCGACCCTGCTCCACCAGCCGCTTGCCGCGCTCGACGGCCAACTCGGCGGTGGCGGTGTGGTCTGCGGCCGGTCGGTCGAAGGTTGAGGAGATCACCTCGCCGCGTACGGAACGCCGCATGTCGGTGACCTCTTCTGGCCGTTCGTCGAGGAGGACGACCATGAGGTGGCATTCCGGATGGTTTTCGGCCACGGCCTCGGCGAGTGTCTTGAGGAGCACTGTCTTCCCGGCTTTCGGCGGCGCCACGATCAACCCCCGGGTGCCCTTACCTACCGGCGCGATCAGGTCCACGACACGGGTGGCCAGAACCTTCGGGGAGGTCTCCAGGCGCAGCCGCTCGGTCGGGAAGACGGGCATCAGATCGGCGAAGTGCGGCCGACGCGAAACCTCTTGCGCGCTGAGGCCGTTGACACGGTCCACCCGGACGAGCCCGCGCGTTCCGGGGCATTGCCCGTTGCCGGTGGCGTGACGTTGGGTGTCGCGGGTCCCTTCGACGAAGTCACCTTTGCGTAGGCCCAGTTGGCCCTCAAGGGACGCGGTCACGGGCACGTCATGTGGTCCGGCCAGGTAGCCGTCCACTCGGAGAAAGCCGTGTTTGCCGGACCGGTCGAAGACCCCGGCGACCGGGACGAGCGTGCTGTCATGCCGGTGCTCGGCATGTGATGCGGTGGTGGTCATGAACGCCCTTTGCTAGCAGGGGTAGTGGGGTAGTGGAGGAGTGTGTGTTGACGGGGGAGCGGCGGCGCCGCGTGCGAAGGCAGCGGTGTGAGGCGAACGCTGTTGGTTGTGGGCTGCCGAAAGCCGCCTGGCGCGGAGGCGGGTGCGCCCACCGACGGCCGTTGAGGAAGATCTGCGGCATTCCCGCGAGCCGGTCGAGAAGGACGGGCGGCAGAACGCGCTGATGGGTGAAGCGAAAAAGCACTGGCGCCACTGTTGGGCGAACTCACGTGCTGAAGACAGGCTAGCACCATGGTTCGGAAGGCACACCAGTCCAGTGCAGGACACCGCTTGCGGCGGGATCGGAAGGAACGGCGGCGCGGCGATGTGGATGAGGGACGCATCCCCGCCTCAGCTGGGAGATGTGTCCTGGGGATCGGGCGAGTGTTCCCTCTACTTCGCTTCGCCCGGCGCGGATGCCGAGGAGGTCACCGGCTGCTGGAACGCTCTCGGCGCGGGCGCGACCGTCGAGGAACTCCTCGACCCCCGCCGTGTTCTCCCCTATGCGGCACGCTGACCGACCGTTTCCGCGTCACCTGGATGATCGACGTCATCCGGCAGTAGACGGCTGAAGCCGACGCTGACGGGGGTTCAGCCCACCGGCTCGTGCTCGGGTGAGGATGACGGCGCGCCGGTCCATCGGTGCAGGGCGGCTTCGAGGCCGGTGACGGCGGCGATGTCCGTGGTGTCGGAGGCCCAAGCCACCACCCCGTCCGGGCGTACCAACACCCCCGTCGGCGTCGCGTGGCCGTCGGTCACGCTGCTCACTCGCCCGGCCCAGGCAGCGGCGAGGCGGGCGAACGCGCCGTCCGGAGTGCGGTCGAGCAGCAGGAACCCTCCGCCGTGACCGTGGTCGACCAGACGGGTGCCGTCCCTCAGCCACAGGTCGGGGACGAACCGGCCGACCAGCGGATGGTCGCCGGGCAGGTCGATGTGCTGCGTGACGCCGGAGATCTTCTTGACCGCGTAGGTCGTGCCCGCCCGAGTGCTCAGCAAATCGGCGACGACCTCCCGGAGCGCGGCCGACTTGGCGTCCCCACGCATCACCGCGATCTGGGCCCGCGTCCAGTCCAGCACCCAGGCGCCAAGGGGACGGCGCTCGGTGTCGTAGGTGTCGAGCAGCCCTTCGGGCGCCCAACCGGCTACCACGGCACCGAGTTTCCAACCGAGGTTCATCGCGTCGCCGACTCCGAGATTGAGTCCCTGCCCGCCGAACGGCGAGTGCACGTGCGCGGCGTCGCCAGCCAGTAGCACCCGCCCCGACCAGTAGGTCGCGGCCTGACGGGCGTTGTCGGTCCAGCGGGTCGCGGTGCCGCGCAGCGCGGTCAGCGTGACGTCGGTGCCCGAGACCCGGCGCAGGCTGGTCTGCAACTCCTCAAGGGTGACCGGCGCCGAGCGGTCGACAGGAGCGCCGTCGAACTCCACGGTGACCACCCGTCCGGGCTGCGGCCCATATCGGTACGCCCCGCGGGTCGACCACGCCCATCCGTTCGCCAGCTTCTCCGGGTCGGCGATGTCGACGACCGCCAGGTGTCCGGTGAGCTCGGGGTCGGTGCCGGGGAAGTCTATGCCCGCGAGGCGGCGCACGGTGCTGCGTCCGCCGTCGCACCCGACGAGCCACCCGGTGCGCACCATGCCGGCAGTGGTGCCGACGAGCACGCCGTTGCCGGTGTCTTCGAGCGCGGTGACCTCCACCCCGCGACGTACCGGTACGCCGAGTCGCGCGACATGGTCGGTCAGCAGTTCCTCCAGCTCACGTTGCGGCACCAACCTTGCTCCGGCGACCGCGGCGTGCGCGGCCAGGTCGGCATCGGACCAGTCCACGAGGTCGGGGTCGAGGACCATTCCGGCGAAATGCCCGGTGAACCGCGACTCGCGCACTGCCTGGCCGCCACCGGGCGGTTGGTCGTCGACCATGCGCGCGAACGACCCCACCCGCTCGAGCATCTCTCGTTGCACCTGTTCAGCGGCAGGCAGCAGGCCGCGGCGGTCGAGTGCCTCGGCCGTCGGCACGTTGATCGCCCCCGCCTTCATCGCCTTGTCCGGCGCGGCCCGTCGCTCGAGTACCTGCACCGTCGCTCCGGAGAGCGCCAGCTCCGCGGCGAGCACGAGTCCCACCGGCCCGGCTCCAACCACAGTCACGTCCATAGCCTGGTTCTTCACATCCATTGCCACGAACGCTGTTCTATGCGCGAACGGCGTTCGTGTCAAGCTGTAGTAATGGGTGAACCAGAGAGAGCGCCGCGCGCCACCAGCCACCGGATCCCGAGGTCGAAGCCGCATGCCTCACAACGCCTGCAGGAGGCCGTAGTCCACGGTCGCCGGATTTCGCTCGCACCCCGAGCCCTGGTCGAACAGCCCACCACAGGGCCCGGCGGCCGTCAGAAGACGGCGAGCGGGTTGACGGGCACCCCGGTCAGTCCGTGGATACGCGGCGGCGCCACGGTGAGCAGGAAGGCGTAGCGGTCCAGTTCGGCGCAGACGGCGACGAGCTCATCCAGGTAGGCGGCGTCGATCAGGGGCATGCCCAACATCGGCAGGGCGACCCCGTGCAGCGGGGAGGGGCAGGCGGCGTCCAGTGCTGGGTGCGCGTCGCCGATGTCACCGGCGTAGATCGACACCCCACGCCGGTGCATCCATCGCACCGCGTCCAGGCTCATGCCCGGCATCGGCCGATCGGGGTCGGGAGTCATGCTCCACCCACAGCGCACCACCAGCGCGTCCCCGGACTCCAGTCGCACGCCCTGACGCTCCTCCGCTGCCTCGAAGTCCCTTGATGTGACCGCATAGCCACTGGTCAGTGGGCCGTCGACCGCCAGGTCGAGGAGGACTCCGCGGGTGGTGATCCCGGCGGCGAACGCCGTCGTCGAGCCGTGCCGCACGCCGACCGGCGTCACGCTCTCCTTCAGAGGGCGCCCCGGGTAGACGCGTCCGTCGCGCGGGATGTGCCCCAGCGCGTCCAGATGTGTCGAGCGCGGGTGGTGATTGGTGACCATCATTACGTCCGCCGTCGCCATCGCCGGAGAGCCGGTGTACACCATCACCTGCTGCACCGGCGAAGCGTCCTCGGTGGAGGGCGCGAACGGTCCGCTGATCAGCGGTGTCGGCTGGATCGGCAGCGCCAGCGACACCGCCCGTCCCGTACGGACCTCAGCGGCAGCCCTGGCTCGGGTCTCCTCAGTGATCAGGTTGAGTGTGCCTCGCTGGTCGTCCTGGCCCCACCGGCCCCAGTTGCTCGGCAGGTTCTCCGCGCCGTCCGTGGCGGTGTCTACGTGTCGTGCTTCCATACCAGTGACCGTACAGAGTTGGGGAGTTGGGCGTACACGAGTCAAGCTTCGTCGCTCCTGCCCTGAACCAGCCTCGCCCCGAACGGGGAGACTTATCGGCTCGTCAGCCATCGTGCATCGTGGCGGGTGGCTGAGGCGGGGGCCCGGAGCCAGTGGCGTGCAGTCCCTCGCGCGTGCCCTGGACGGATAGCACGTGGCCTTGGGGCCGGATTTGCCTTCGAGTGGACTCCAGCCTTCACACTGATCACGACAGGATCCGTGCTGCACGCGGACAGAAAGGGAGCAGTTGATGGAGACGACGAGCCGGGCGGGGCACCCTTTGCCGTACGACACCTACCGGCAGGCGGTCGAGCAGGAGACCCTGCGCTTCGCCGAGGTGGTCCAAGGGGCGGATCCCGCGACTGCCGTGCCCTCCTGCCCTGAGTGGACGCTGGCCGAACTCACCCGGCACGTGGGATCGCTGCAGCGTTGGTTTTGCACGCTGCTGAGCGGGCTGGTGCAGGAGCGGCCGCGCAGCCGTGATGTGGAGTTGGGGCTACCGGAACGCGTGCAGGAGTATGCCGACTGGGTGGCCACCGGCGTCCCAGCGGTGGCCGCCGTGCTGCGGGCCACGGATCCGCATGCGGCGATGTGGGCCTGGGGTGAGGACCAGCATGCAAGGTTCTGGGCCCGTCGGATGCTGTTCGAGACGTTGGTGCACCGGGTGGACGCGGAGCGTGCCGTCGGCCGTGAGTCGGAGATCGACCCCGTGCTGGCGGCGGACGGAGTGGACGAATTCCTCGTCAACTTGCCCTACGCGGGTGTCTTCGCCCCCGCCGTGGCCGAGCTGCGCGGCACTGGCGAGACCATCGCCTTCCAGTGCACGGACGCCGCCGAAGGCATCAGCGAGGAGTGGCGGGTGCGGCTGGAGACGGACGGTCTTCGTCTGGTGCCGCGGGCGGGAGCCGACGGCACACCATCCGAGGCACAGGCGGTGGTGCGAGGGCGGGCGGCGGACCTCCTGCTGCTGCTCTACGGGCGAGGGTCGTACAAGGAGAGCGCCTTCGACGTCTCCGGCGAGCCGCCGCTACTCGACACTTGGTTCACCCACACGGCCTTTTGACCCATGCCGGACAGAGCGCAAGCGGGAACCCGTTGGCCCTGCGTTGAAGTGTTCGCTTCGCCAATCCGTTCCTCACAGCCAGTGTGCAACCGGCGCGATCCCAAGGTTCCTTGACGCCCTCGGCATGGTTCGCAAGGACTCTCGGAGTTTGGCTGTGTGGGCAACAGCAGGTGGGTCTATGAAGGCGCTTCGACGTTCGACCAGGCCCGGGCCCGGCAGCGCACCCGCACCCGGGCATCGGCAACCAAAAGGAGCTGTAGCGAAGTTCACCGAGGCCGCTTAGCCTGCGCCCTGTAACACACCATCGAAGAGGGAGCATTCATGACCGAGGATCGCTTCGCTGGCAAGGTCGTTATCATCACCGGTGCCGGATCGGGCATCGGTGCTGCCGCAGCGCACCGTTTCGCACGTGAGGGCGCCACCGTGATCGCGGTCGGGCGTACCGAGGAGAAGTTGCAGAGGACGGTTTCCGCGGCGCCTGCCGGTTCGACGATCGTCGCGCGCGTCGCGGACGTCTCCGACGAGTCAGCGATCACCTCCCTCATCGATGGAGTGGCCAGGGACTACGGCCGTTTGGATGTGCTGGTCAACAATGCGGCTGTCGCCGCGGTAGGCGCCGTCACGGACACGGACACGGCCAGCTGGCGCCAGGTCATGGCTGTTATTGCCGATGGCACCTTCTACGCGTCGAGAGCCGCAGTGCCGCACCTGCGTGCCGTCGGCGGCAACATCGTCAACGTCGGTTCGGTCTCCGGTCTCGGCGGGGACTGGGGCCTGGCCGCCTACAACGCGGCCAAGGGCGCAGTGGTCAACCTGACCAATGCCATGGCGCTCGACCACGCCAATGAGGGGGTGCGGGTCAACGCGGTGCATCCGAGTCTCACCGCCACTGAGATGGCCGCACCTATGCTGGAGAACGAAAAAGCTCTTGCCGCGTTCCGTCAGCGCATCCCCATGCAGCGCCCGGCCGAGCCCCAGGAAGTCGCCGACGTCATCGCCTTCCTTGCCAGTTACGACGCCCGATTCGTCAACGGGGCCCACATCCCGGTTGACGGTGGTCTCCGTGCGTCCTCCGGCCAGCCCCGAATGTTTTGAGAGCGACCGTTCCGCCCGAGTTCGCTGCGTGTCACCGGCCAGCAGCGCAGTCTTCGCGCCTCCCGCTGGCAGGCACCGTGAGCGGCTGAGAGTGCGATAAGCCTGAACGCTGTGTGGGCTGTTGGGCGTTCGCTCACCACTTGAGCGGACGGCGGCAATTTCTCGTGAGGTTTGCGCTCTCCGCGCTGTGCGGAGGATGTGGGCATGGGTGATGACGCGACCATGCATGCGGCGGATGCGGCCCGCGACTACTACAACTGCGCCGATGTCGACGGCTTCTACACGAGTGTGTGGGGCGGCGAGGACATCCACACCGGCGTCTACGAGCACCCCGACGAGCCGGTCGCCCGAGCCACCCGGCGGGCCGATGCCGAGGTGGCATCCCGGGTGGCCGACCTGCTCGGGCCGGGCCGCACCGTCCTGGACCTCGGTTCGGGCTACGGTGGCGCGGCGCGCTACCTCGCGCAGAGCTTCGGCTGCCGCGTCGTCGCGCTCAACATCAGCGACGTGCAGAACCGGCGGCACCGCGCGCTCAACGCCCGCCACGGACTCGACGCGCTCATCGACGTGGTCACCGGATCCTTCGACGACATCCCTGCGCCAAACGGGCGGTTCGACGTCGTCTGGACCCAGGAAGCCCTTGTCCACAGCGGCGACCGTGCGCACATGCTCTCGGAGGCGGTGCGCGTCCTGGCCCCCGGCGGCGCCCTGGTCCTCACCGACGTCATGGCGGCCGACGACACCCACCAGGAGGCGCTGCGCCCGGTGTGCGAGCGGCTCAACGTCACCGATTTCCCCACGCCGGACTTTGTCCGTATCCAGCTCGCCCGCCTCGGACTGGGGCAGGTGCGCTTCGACGACCTGAGCGAGAACCTGCTCCCGCACTACGCCCGCCTCACCGAGCAGGTGCGGCGCAGCGGCGAGGAACTCACCGGCGCCGTCGGCGAGGAGTACCTGGACCGGCTGCGAGCGAATCTGCCCCTGTGGGTCCACGCCTGCGAGGACGGCCTTTTGTCCTGGGGGATCTTTCACGGCCGCCGGTGATGGCGTACCGGGCAGCGGAACAGCCGCGCGCCCGGCCCATACACGCGGCGCGCACAAGACGTGTGAGCACGTTTAGCGGCCGCTCAAAACGTCGCCGCACCAGAGGCACACCAACTGCGGTACCAGCAGCGGACGTTCACGGCTGGAGGGATCGGGTCGGTCCAGCACAGCAAGGGGGACGGCCACGACGCCGTCATCAAGGGGCGGTAACCCATGGAAGCCCGCCAGGCGTTGGAGCGCGCCAGCCATGAGGCATTCACCCGTGAGCCGTCCAAGGGCTTGCAGGCTCGCATCAACTTTCCGCTCAGGCGGCTGAAGACCACCAAGGCCGTCGCCCAGGAACTCGGTGTCACCCAGCGGTCGGTAGAGTGCTACCACAAGGGCGAGCGCAAACAGCCGCCGACCGGGGATCGCGGGTACGTGCCCGCTGGCGGCCGAGTTCCGCAAGCGGCTCCGGAAGCGGGCCGCCACCGCCACGGCCGTCACCGTCAGTTGGTCCGTGAAGGGTCCGGATCTTGGCCCGAGGCGGCGCGTTGGCGGCGTGGTCTGTCAGCCGTACAGGGTGTGCGCGATCTCCAGTGCCAGGCGTAGTTCCAGCAAGTTGTCGGCGTTGATCGGCGTGGGCAGCAGTTCCTGCGCGCGCTTGACTCGGTAGGTGACGGTGTTGCGCGCCACATGCAGGCGCTCGGCCGTCGTCCGCAGACCGTGTTCCTCGGAGAGGTAGACGCGCAAGGTTTCGCGCAGCTCCTGCATCCGGGCGCCCTCGGAGGCCAGCGGACCGAGGACGTCCTGCACGAACCAGCGCGCGTGTTCTGGCTCGGCGGTGGCCAGGGCCACCAGACGGACGTCCTGGTAGTCGCACAGCCAGTCGCTTCTGCCCTGGAGGGCGATTCGTTCGGCCTGCAGGGCAGCCAGATGACTGCGGCGCATGCCCTGCGGGCCGTGCGCGGCCGGACCGAGTGCCGCCCGTACCCCCGCCGGGGGGTCGAGGGTGCCCCGCAGGTGCTCGGCCTGGTCGGCGGTCTCTTCACTGGACAGCGCGAGCCACACCCAGGCTGACGTGTCTGTGGCGGGGATGAGCAGCATTCCTGGTGCTCGCACGGCGCGGGCCATGGAGGTCGCGGTCCGCTGCAGCCGTTCTGGTGCGGGCAGGCCGACCTCGCTGTGGTCGCACCGCAGCACGGCGGCGACGTGGGTGCGGCTGATGTCGTAGCGCAGGCGCCGGATGGCGGCCTGTACGTCGACCGGGCGTCCGGCGAGCAGGTCGTCGATGATGGCGCGACGGGCGGCCTCGTCGCTTCCGCGCCAGCGGTCCCGCTCGGCGATGTACTCCTCGGCCATCTGGCTGGCATGGGCGTCGGCGTAGGCGAACAGCAACTCGTCGACCTCACGCAGTTCGGCCAAGCGCTGGTCGAACGGGACATGTTCCTCGATCGCGGCCGCCAGGTCCCGTGCCAGCCGGGCATGTCCGAGCCGCACGCCTCGCAGGACCCGGTCGAGGGGGACGCCGCGGCGGGCGAACTCGCGGCATCCTTCAAGTGTTTCCTCGGTCGAGACGGCGTCGGGCCGTGGGTGCTCTGCCAGCAGCAGCTGCAAGGCCGCGAGGACGGCGGATTCAGTGGAGCGCCGCAGGGTGGTCATGGGGGCTTGACCGCCGCCGTGCTCGGGAACCTCGTCGAGGATCTCCGCCGCCATGGCGGCAGCCGTTTGCACCGCCCACCGGACCGGTTCCGCCCCGAGGGTCTCTGCCGCGGCGGCCTCGGCCGCCCGCGGCATGACGGGGTCGACCGCCCGGTCGGGGGCCGGGCGAAGCGCAAGGAGCCACTCTCGCGTCACAACCCGCCTCGATATCTTGTACGGCGCGTGACCGCGCGGAGCGCGCCCGTCACCCGGCAGGGCCATCCAGGTCCGGTGATCATGTCCCCGGCGGTCAGGTGCAGCGACCGCGGGAGCGCCACCTTCGATACCAAAAATACGACCGAAGAGCACCGCACGAGCAGGGCATCTGCTCGTGCGGTGCCCGAGGTGGCGGCAAGTCCCGCGCATGACGGGCGGAGTGAGGACGCGGCGGGCCCGTCCACGTCTGTTCTGCTCGGCTCATCGGGCAGAGGCCAGCACGCTGCCCGTGGCGAGTTCGTCGCGCAGCGTGGCTACCAGGCCGGGCACGGCATCCGTACGCGCAGCGCCGCCGAAGACATAGAAGTCCGGGCGCACAAGCAGGGCCTGCTGTCCGGTGGCGGCCACGTGAGCGCGGTACGCGCCGTCGAGATCGACGACGTCGGCCGGGCCCTCTGCGGTGTGGTCGTCGGTGATCCGCAGCAGCCGGATCCCGAGCCGCTCGCACCAGCCGAGAGCGTCGTCGTCCAGCACCTCTCGCGGGTCCTGGGCGGCCAGCAGGGTGAATCCGGTGCCGACGGCCTGGTCGAACAGGCCGGTCCTTCCACGGAAACGCACCTGGCCCTGGCGGCCGAGCTGTCCGGCAGGCTCGACGGGGACGCCGCTTGCGTCGCAGGCCAGCAGGCCACCGGTGAGGGTGCCCGGCAGCATCCTCGCCAGCTGGGCGCTGCCGGCCCGCTGGTCGGCGACCATCCGCTTGTCGCGTTCGGCGGCCGCGGCCGGGTCGTTCTCGCAGATGACCCGCCCCAGGTACACCGACGTGTCGATGGCGTGCCGCAGTTGCTGGGAGCGTTCGGCGGTGTAGGTGTCCAGCAGCGACACGTCGGCGTGGCCTGCGAGGACGAGGTCCAGTTTCCACGTCAGGTTGGTGGCGTCGCGGATGCCGGAACACATGCCCTGACCGGCGAAGGGGGGCATCTGATGGGCTGCGTCCCCGGCCAGCAGCAGGCGGCCCTGGCGCCAGGAGTCCGCCCAGCGGGCCTGGAAGGTGTAGACGGTGTGGCGCTCCAGGGTGGCGTTGTCGGGACGGATGTCCCAGGGGGCGAGCAGCTTCCACGCCGTCTCGGGAGTGTTGAGTTCGGCGATCGTCTCGCCGGGCAGCCGCATGAACTCCCAGCGGCGGCGGCCGGGGCCGCCCGAGACGGCCGTGGTCGGCCGGGCCGGGTCGCACAGCTGGAGGTTGCGCGGGGACCACACGCGATCCTGGTCATGGGGGATGACGTCGACGACCAGCCAGTCGAAATGGAAGCCCAGGTCGGTCATCGAGGTGTCCATACGGGAGCGGACGAAGCTGTTCGCACCGTCGCAGCCGACGACGTAGGCGGCGCGCAGTGTGCGGTGTTCCCGCACGCCGTCGTCACTCGTTGTCCGGCCCCCGGCGTTCTCGGCGATGGTCAGGCGCACGGAGGTCGGCTCTTCGACGAGGTCCACGGCCTCCCAGCCCCGCAGGATCTCCACGACGGGCAGGGCACGGGCACGCTCCTCCAAAGCCGCTTCGAGACGAGGCTGGGTGAAGATGTTCACGAACGGCCAACCGGAGTAGCTGGTGTCCTCAAACGCCAGGCGCAACAGCGTCTGTCCCTTTCCGTTGCGCCACTCGTAGTCCTCGGCCGGCTCGCTGAAGGTGCGCAGGGCGTCGCCCAGGCCCAGGGATGCCACGATGCGGGCGATCTCGTGGTCGAGGACCACCGCGCGGGGCAGCGGGTACCGCTGCGGCCAGCGTTCGACGAGACCGACCCGCCAGCCGCGCATACCCAGTTGGATGGCGGCGGTGAGCCCCACGGGCCCGGCGCCGACGACCAGTACGTCGTACTCGTCCTGCCTGTCGGCGCCCTGCTCGTTGATCGTGTGCATGGCTTTCTTCTCTCTGGTCAGCTCGTGCTGTGAGCGCCGGTCATCAGCGCGGCGAGATCGTCGGGTCGGATGAACGACGGCGGTACCGGCGGCCCCCAGCTGTACAGGGCACTCGCGCCCTCCCACACGCCCGGCGTCCACACCTGGTCGTCGACGATGCAGTCCATGTCGGAGAAGTACTCGGAGAAGTTGCCGGCCGGGTCCTTGAGGTACCAGAAGAAGTTGGAGCCCAGGTGGTGGCGCCCAAGGCCCCACACATGCCGCTCGGGATGTCCCTCCAGCATGCGGGTGGCACCCCGGCCCACCTCGTCCACGTCGTCCACCTGCCACGAGGAGTGGTGCAGGAAGGGCACGGGTGCCCGCTGGACGAGGACGTTGTGGTGGTCGGTGGTGCAGCGCAGGAACGCCGCGCCCGGGACGAGGTCGCTGACCTTGAAGCCGAAGCCCTCGGTGAAGAAGCGCTGGGACGCCTCCTGGTTCGTCGAACCGAGGACGACGTGCCCCAGGCGCCGGGGCCGCACCGGCTTCTCGCGCAGCACGCCGGGGGCGCGGACGTTGGCGCGCTCGATTCGCCCCGGCGCGTTGTACGGCGCGGCCGCGGGAGCGTCCTGGACAATGCGCGGCTGGATCTCCACGCTGACGGTGACCTCGGTGCCGGGATCCACCGCACGCAGCGACTGTGCGTCGCGGACGAAGGGCACCTCAAGCCGTTTCAAGGCGGCGGCGATCCGGCCCAGGTCATCGGAGTCGTCGGCGCCGAGGACCATCTCGTCCAGTCGGCGACGCGGCGCGTGGACGATCTTCAGTTGCTCACCGCCGTCGGTGGTGGCGAAACGTCCGCGGCCGAGGTGGGTCAGCCCGAAGTCGGCGTAGTAGGCCGCGGTCGCCTCGACGTCGGGCACGCCCATGGTGATGTGGGCGAGACGGTGCAGGGACATGACTGGCTCCTCAATGCTCCAGTGGAAGGTCGGTGAGTGCGGATGGGGCGAAGACGCTGTGCGGCCCGTGATCGCTGGTCGCGTTCGGGGTGTGCGGCTCTCAGACCGCTTTGGGACCGTGGGGATAGCTGGGGCTGGCGATCAACGGGTTGCGGAGTTCGCCGATGCCCTCGATCCAGCTGCGCAGCTCTTCCTCGGGGCGGAGGAAGCGCATCGGATTCCGGGCGCCACCGACGCCTGCGGGAGTGCCGGTGAACACCAGGTCGCCGGGGAGCAGCGGGCAGATCCCGGAGATCCAGGCGATCTGCTCGGACACCGAGAAGATCATGTGGCTGGTCCGGGAATCCTGCATCGTCTCGCCGCTGACCGCGCAGCCCAGTGGAAGATCGTCGGGGTCCTCCAACTCGTCGGAGGTCACCAGCACCGGGCCGATCGGGCTGAATCCCGGGAAGGACTTGCCGAGCGAGAACTGTGCCGGCGAACCCTGCAACTGGACACGGCGCTCGGACAGGTCCTGGCCGACCGTGAGGCCGGCCACGTGCCCCCAGGCGTCCGCGGCCGCGACCTGGTGCGCGCGTGTTCCGATGACCGCCACCAGCTCGATCTCCCAGTCCACGGTCTCACTGGGCAGTGCGATCGTGTCGTAGGGGCCGGTCACGGAGGTGGGGTACTTGGTGAAAATCGTCGGCTGCGCAGGCTTGTCGGAGGCCGACTCCGCCACATGGTCGGCGTAGTTCAGGGCAACGGCGAAGACCTGCCGCGGGCGTGGCGCGGGCGGGCCGAACTGCCGCTCGTCGAACGCGGCACGCTCGTAGTCGGCCGGGGCCTGGGACCGTGCCCAGTCATGGAACTGCCGCCAGCGGTCGAAAACGGCCTGCGGGTCGGACGGGAACACCCCGTCACTGGCTTTCTCCACGTCCACGACACCGTCGTCGTAGACGATAACCAGACGGCCATTGAGATTGGCTGTGCGCATGGCGCGTCTCCTCCATAAGGAAATCAGAGTTCGTTGATCGGTTCGGCCGGCTCAGCCGTGAATTCCGTAAGTCGAAACCTTCGGCCGACGGTGGCAGGGCGCCGAGCGGAGGTTCAGGTCACACGCCGACGCCAGCGCAGCATCGACTTGGAACCGCCCTGTGAAGTGGCCGTCAACTCCAGACCTTCCGGAAGAAGACGCACACGGCGTTCCAGGGTCGTACCCAGCCATGGCGCGTAGTGGCTGTACATGACGTGATGGAGCACCGCCCCGTCTGCCGCGCGCTCCCAGCGACCGGCGTACGCCACGGTCCCGTCGGCAGCTTCCGGCTCTTCGGAAGCACTCACATTCCGGGCGGGGTCGGTGGTCAGCAGGGCGCTCATCCAACCGCTTGCGGTGTACAAAAGCATCCCGCCAGGCCGTTCCCCGAACGGGTGGGAGGTCACTCCTCCGCGTTCAACCGTGAAATCCTCCAGGACCCACGTTCCAACCATTTCGTCCACAATCGCCTCGCATGTCGCTCACGGAAGCCACGGGAAATGGGGCAGGCAATTGCTCGGCGCCTCATCCACGTGACCGACCTCGTCGGCCACGGATTCGAGTGAACCTCGCCCCTCGCTGCAGCTCTCGGTCCGAGAGGCCAAAGAACCGCCTCGTCTTTGAGCCGCGGGCCCGCATGCCGTGAAGCAGGACGGCCGATGCCGAGCGGCTGGATTGCACGGCACCGGTGCCGGAGTCGAGGCAGGCGATGCCGTACGGCCTACCGTTTCTTGCGCCATCGGCGATTAGGACGTCATCTCTTTGGCAAGTCTGCGGTAGGTCTTAAATCCGCACTTAAATCCGCAACCGGTGTGGCCGGTCGGCATGGAAGACAGTCGGCCGGCGTCTCAGGGGCCGTGATCGCGTTCTCCTCCCGCAGATCGACGAGGTCGCGCGGCCGGTCGACGGACTCACAGAGTTCCTTCTGGAACGAGGTGAGGGCATCGCCTCGCGTTCCGCGGCCGTCCCGCACAGCCGATCGCATGCTGCTGTAGCGCACGTTGCCGTGGAGGTCAACGAAGGAATTCACGTGCCACGGCAAACGCCCACGCGGCATACCCGAGGTTGACGGCGAGCCGAACGGCAACACCGACGGGCCGGTCGTGCCAGGTCGTCGCACGGGACACGTGCCGGAACGCGTCGGCATGAGGTACCAGATAGACGAGGAAAAGGGCACCGGCTCCCAGTGCCGCCGCCGCGCGGGCCGACGGCAGGACCAGGTCGGCGGTCAGAGCGATCTCCAAAGCACCCGACGCGGGCGACGATGGCGCGGGGCAGCGGCATCCAGTCTGGTACCAGAGGACGGAAGGCGGCGGGCTGAACCCAGTGCAGCAAGCCCGTACCGCCGAGTCGAACACCGAGCATCACAGTGGCAAATGGCAACATTGCCCGGCTCACTGCGCACCCTGCGATCTTGACCGCCCGGCCTGCGAATTCGCCCCGGAAGCCGGTCGAAGGGGCGGCAGGGCACGGAAACGAGGGAGCGGCAGGCAGAAACAGACGGCCCGTCACCTCTCAACTGACACGATGAACTACTGACCGCCGCCCCATGGAATGGCACACCGCTGAGGGCGGGCCGCCCCCCGCTCAGCACGCCGAGCGGCCCCACCGCGGCTCGTCACCACGACGCCCGGGCCGACGGTGTCGGTCCGGGCGTCGTGGGATGGGGTGGGGGCGAGGGTGGTGGTGGGTCAGGCGTTGACCGCGGTGGGGAGTTGAGCGTTGGGGGCTGTAACCAGGGCGGTGTGTTCAGCGGCGGCGGCCTTGCGGGCGCGGATCCGGGTCACGTAACGGTGGGTGAAGTACATCGGGATGGCAAGGCCGAGGACCTGGCGGGCGATGTCGACCATGGTGCCGGTGTTGAGGATGTCGGCGACGATGCCCACCATGGCGCTGGCCGCGAAGGCGGTGGTCCAGATGCTGGTGATGACCATGTTGGTGTGCACGAACCGCGGGTCGGCCGCGAGTTCGGCGCTGACCTTGCGACGGGCGATGCCTTGGGTGAAGGGCCGGCGGACGAGCAGACTGGTGACGGCGATCAGGGCCAGCCACGCGGAGGCCAGCGGGCCGTCGAAGTGCTGGATGGGCGAACTGGTGTCGGCGAAGGAGAAGGCGGTCAGGCCGGCGAAGTAGGCGAGCGAGCCGAAGTCGAGGATCTGCGCGTCGAGGGCGACGCCCTTGCGGCGGTCGGCGATCAGGGAGACGACGGCGACAACGAGGGCGGCGAGGGCACCCCACTGCCAGCCGATGGCGGAGAGGAGGGCGTAGACGATCCAGGGGGCGAAGCCGCGCACGTAGCTCATCGGAATTCGGTCCTTCCACTCGGCGTTGGTGCGAATCCGGATTACTCGGTGCTGCGGATTCGATGTTTTTCGTGTTGTGGATAAAGCTATTGGCGGTGAGCAGCGGCGTCGTGCGGCGAGGACAGTATCTGGGGGTGGAGATTCTCTCCACCCCCAGGCGCGGCCGGGCGTACAACCCAGTGGCCACTCCGGCGCTTCTCGCACTCCCGGCCGCGGCCGCGCAGGCGGCCGACGTGCGCGGCAACGCGTCGAAAGTCGAAAACGGCAACTGTGTTGCTACGCAGCGGAGTACGGGCATGCATTGACGCGGCCGCCTTTCCCCTTGCCACCTCGCTGAGCATCAACCCACGTACCGTCGCCGCGATAGGCGATGGCTGGCACGCGCACATCAGCATCGCCCACCGACCACCGCCCACCGCATCAAGCACCCGCACGGCGAACGACGGGACGCCGACCCCGTCACCGACGGCGTGGGGTCCGGCGACGTCGCCCGCGCCGGCACCTGGGCCGAGCGCCGCGCCGTCAACGCTCGGCTCGGCGGGCGGGCTCGACGATTGCCGGGAACTCGTCCTGCTTGGCGGTCTGGAAGGACTCTTCGATCGCCCACCGGCTGCTGGCGATGCGGATCAGCTCATCGAGAGGTCGCCTTCTTGCGGCACACCCCATGGCGTCACATGACGCCAGATGGAGCCAGGCGGTGCCACCGGTGACATGTGACGCCGTTCCGGCTCCCGAAAGGCGAGTAGGCGCGCATGGCGCCACGGGGCTCGGGTGGCCCTCTTCCCGTTTGCCCAGGTGGGGCCACGGTCCCAAGCCCACCCTGCGCCAGGTGCCACTCGTGCTTGCGCGTGGCGCCATAGTGATGCCATGATGACGTCATGGACCTCACGCCATACGTCGACACCCTCCGCCGCGAGTTGGCGGCGGCCGCCGAAGCTGGCGGGGAAGATGCCCGCGAGCTGGCCGAGCGGCTCACCGCTCCTCTGGAGTCGGCGACCCGTCTGACCATGCTCAATGTCCTCTCCGCCGCGATGGACGAGATCACCCGCGAGCTCGCCCCCGGCTCGGTCGACCTACGGCTGCGCGGGCTGGACCCCGACTTCGTGGTGACGCTGCCGCCCACCGGCGGCGGCGCCCCCGCGGAGTCGGCCGCGCCCGTCGAACCGTTCAAGGCCACGGCCCTGGCCGACGGCGACGAGGGCGGCACCGCCCGCGTCAACCTGCGTCTGCCGGCACACCTCAAGGCCCGCGCCGAAGAGGCCGCGAGCTGTGAGGGCCTGTCGGTCAACGCGTGGTTGGTGCGCGCCGTGTCGGCCGCGGTCGACGGCGGCACCCGGCCGCGTACGACGGAGAAGACCCAGACCATCGGACAGAGCTTCACGGGCTGGGTGCGCTAGCCGCGCCTGCGCCCGTACCACTTCACCCACCCCACGTCCCCACCAGCGGGGACGACCACGAGACCCATGAGGACGGGACAGCCATGCCTTCTTTCGACACTCCCGAACCGATCTCGGCCACGGCGCACGTGGAGGCCGGTTCCATCCAGTTCACCGCGGGCGACCGCCTCGCCACCGTCGTCGAGGTGCGGCCCCGCGACCCGAAGAAGGACCAGGACGTGCGGACGGCCGACCAGACCGAGGTCACGTACGCGAGCGGGGTCCTGACTGTCAGGACGCCCAAGCCCAATCTGTTCGGCCTCGGCCGCACTGGCACCGTCGATGTGACGGTCGAACTGCCCACGGGTTCACGCATCGACATGACCGGCGCCTGGGTCCAGGTGCTCGGCGAGGGCCGGCTCGGCGAGGTCCGCGTGAAGACCTCGTCCGGCGACGTCCGCCTCGACACCACCGGGCCGCTGCAGCTGACCGCCTCCCACGGCTCGATCACCGTCGACCGGATCGAGGGCATGGCCGAGATCACCACCAGCTCCGGCAGCCTGCGCGTCGGCACCGTCGACGGTCCCGCGGTCCTGAAGAACTCGCACGGCACCACGACCGTCGGCGCCGCGTCCGGCGAACTGCGGGTGAGCGGGGCCAACGGCGACATCGAGATCCGGCGCGCCGAAGGCTCTGTCGCCGCCACCACCGCCCACGGCACCCTGCGCGTGGGCGAAGTGGCCCGTGGCACCGTCCAGTTGGAGACCTCCTACGGCGCCATCGAGGTCGGCGTCCGCGAAGGCACGGCTGCCTGGCTCGACGTCAGCTCGGGCTCCGGCCAGGTGCGCAACACGCTCACCGCCTCCGAGACCCCGGAGCAGGCCGAGGAGACCGTCAAGATCCACGCCCGCACCCGGCACGGAAACATCGACGTGCGCCGCGCCAAGGCCTGAGCGCCACATCCTCAAACCGGCCGCGCCTCCCACTACTTCAGCCTTCGAACGGAGGGCCCCATGCCTTCTCCTGTCATGCCCATGTCTAAGCAGGGCGACGGTCACCCGTCGCCGACCGCCGTCTCCACTGTCGGTCTGCGCAAGTCGTACGGCGACAAGACCGTCCTCGACGGCATCGATCTGCAGATCCCGTCCGGGTCCGTGTTCGCGCTGCTCGGACCCAACGGCGCCGGCAAGACCACCGCCGTGAAGATCCTGTCCACGCTCATCACCGCCGACGGCGGCCAGGCCCAGGTCGCGGGCCACGACGTGGCCACGTCACCGGACGGGGTGCGTGCCGCGATCGGCGTCACCGGGCAGTTCTCCGCTGTGGACGGGCTGATCACCGGCGAGGAGAACATGCTCCTCATGGCGGACCTGCACCACCTGTCCAAGCGCGAGGGTCGCCGCACCGCAGCCGAACTGCTGGAGCGCTTCGACCTGGTGGAGGCGGCGAAGAAGCCCGCCCAGAGTTACTCCGGCGGAATGAAGCGCCGCCTCGACATCGCCATGACGCTGGTCGGTAAACCGCGGATCATCTTCCTCGACGAGCCAACCACCGGGCTCGACCCGCGCAGCCGCCACAACATGTGGCAGATCATCCGCGAGCTGGTCTCCGACGGGGTCACCGTCTTCCTCACCACGCAGTACCTGGAAGAGGCGGACCAGCTCGCCGACCGTATCGCCGTGCTCAACGATGGCAAGATCGCAGCCGAGGGCACCGCCGAGGAGCTGAAGCGGCTGATCCCCGGCGGGCACGTCCGGCTCCGCTTCTCCGACCCGTCCGCCTATCAGAGCGCCGCTGTCGCGCTGCGCGAGGGCACCCGGGACGACGAGGCGCTGGCGCTGCAGATCCCCAGTGACGGCAGCCAGCGTGAGCTGCGCTCCATCCTCGCCTGGCTGGACTCCGCCGGCATCGAGGCGGACGAGCTGACCGTGCACACCCCCGACCTCGACGACGTGTTCTTCGCCCTGACCGGCGGAACCGACCAGCCCAAGGAGGCTGTCCGATGAGCTCCCTTTCTCTCGCCGTGCGCGACTCGTCCACGATGCTGCGCCGCAACCTCCTGCACGCGCGGCGCTACCCGTCCCTCACCCTGAACCTGCTGCTGACGCCGATCGTCCTGCTGTTGCTCTTCGTCTACATCTTCGGTGACGTGATGAGCGCGGGCATGGGCGGTGGCACCGACCGTTCCGCGTACATCGCCTACGTCGTGCCGGGCATCCTGATGATGACCATCGGAGGCACCGTGGTCGGGACCGCGGTGTCCGTCTCCAACGACATGACCGAGGGCATCATCGCCCGCTTCCGCACGATGGCGATTCACCGCGGCTCGGTGCTCATCGGGCATGTCTTCGGCAGCGTGCTGCAGTCGGTCGCCAGCGTGGTCCTCGTGGGCGCCGTCGCCGTGGCCATCGGCTTCCGGCCCACGCATGCCACGGCCCTGGACTGGCTGGCGGCGTTCGGGCTGCTCGCGCTGGTCGCCCTGGCGCTCACCTGGATCGCGGTCGGGATGGGCATGGTCAGCCCGAACGCCGAGGCGGCCAGCAACAACGCGATGCCGCTGATCGTCCTACCGCTCATCTCAAGCGCCTTCGTCCCGATCCACGCGATGCCGGGCTGGTTCCAACCGATCGCCGAGTACCAGCCGTTCACGCCGGCCATCGAGACTCTGCGCGGCCTGCTGCTCGGTGGCGAGATCGGCGACAACGGGTGGCTCGCGGTCGCCTGGTGCCTGGTTCTCTCCGTGCTCGGCTACTTCTGGTCGAAGGCGGTTTTCAACCGCGATCCGAAGTAGCCGAGACGACAGCGCGGGCCGCCTTCCGCAACTCGTCCCGCCCGAGGGCGGCGTACTCCGACACGGCGTCGGAGTACGCCGCCCCTGCGCGCGTCCGCCGACCCCGTCCCGAGCTGAGCATGATCGGTGCGGATCTGGAGCGCGCGACTTCGTCGGGCCCGAGCCCCGGCGTGCGAGCGCGGGGCAGTAGGGCCGACCCGGCGGCGTCGTTGTCCGGCCGAGGCTGCCGCCGGGCATACCTTGCAAAGTCGGCCGGCGTCCGCTGGCACGATCGGCGACCCCTCGGAAGGAGCGGTCACGCTAGGTCCGGTTGTTATGCCCAAACCGGGTGGATCCGTGGCTGTTGGATGAGCACAGCCCTGTGGGTTTGGAGGCCTGGCAGGAGTTTCCCTGGAAGGTGTTGTTGCTCTTTGCGGCTTCCTGGTTTACCAGATCCGCTGGGTTGTTGTTCGCCAGTTGGTTGCCGCTGATCCTGTTCCGCTCGTTCTTGGCGCCCACGTAGCTCTTGAACAGGACGATGCCGCCTGATAGCGGGGACTTTCCGGAGTTGCCGGTAATCAGGTTCTCCGTCACCAAGGTGTTCTCGGCGCCGGTTAGGACGATGCCGGAACCTTGCAGGAAGGGCAGCCGGGCGATCTTTGCGCAGTACTTGTTGTTTTGCCTGACGATGTTCTTGCTGATGGCTAGGGAGCCAGCCTTGGGCTTGTTCTCGTCGCTGACGACGAACATTCCTGCGCAGTTGCCGGTGAGGTAGTTGCGCGTGATGGTGAGGTTGCGTAGGCGCAGGATAGTGAGGCCTGATCGGTTGCCCATCAGGTGGTTTCGTTCGATCACTGTGCCGTGGGTGTCCGTGGCGCCCGCTTTGGACTTCGTTGTGTTGGCGAGGTACAAGCCGGCATCGCGGTTGTCGCGGGCGGTGTTGTCCCGGAATACGCCGCGAGTGGAATGTTCTTGGGAGATGCCTCGCCGCCCGTTGTTAGCGGCGGTCACCCGCTGCACGGTGAGGTGATCGGTCGCCATGGACCACAGGCCGTCCTGGGAGAACCCGGTCACGGTCAGGTCGGAGATGGTGATGTTCGGGACGGGAGAGTTCCTCTGCCCGATCACGCAGATGCCTTCGCCGCTCTCAAGGCAGCCCTTCCTCCGGTGCGGTGCGGCTTTCTTCGTACTCGGCTTGATTACCGTACGGCGGCCAACGCCGCGCAGAGTGAGGCCGGGGGTCTTCACCGTGATGCTTTCGTGGAAAGTGCCGGCGAGCACGAGCACCGTGTCGCCGGGGCGGGCGGCGTTGACCGCCTTTTGGATCGACCCACCCGGACGCACCACGAGGGTGTGGTGAGCGGCGGCGGCCGGGGTGGCGCCGAGCCCCGTACCCAGGAGAGCCGCCGTGCATGCGAGGTATGCACTATGGCATTTCTTCATATTCGGCACGCTACGACGTTGCTGTGAAGTGCGCGCGTGACACGCCGCCGAATGGAGTACCGCGCGATCGTGACCCCAACTTCGTTCTCGCAGGTGGGGTGGCCTTGATGAAGGGTGAGTTGATGCTCCGTTCGAGTTTGCAGGGTGTTGATCAACTTCATGATGACTGGCAGTTGGCACGTCAGCTAACCGGCTGGACCGGGGCGGAGGGTCTTGACCTGACCGCAAGGGTCGGCGGTGTGGTCGTGCATGCGGCCGGGACGGATCGCCCAGGTCCGCAGCAGTCGGCCTTTGCTGTCGCTGGTCACGGTGGGCTTCTTGATGTTCTTCTGCTTCTTCTTGCCCGAGACGCAGATCTCGGCCACCTGATGCAGGGTTTTAGGGCGGCTAGCTCATCATCGCGGCCGAGACCCGGCGGTGGGAAGTCGACCCCTTGTGAGCGATATTCTGCGGGCTGGGGCGGTCAAGGATCAACTGCCCTCCGTGGGCTTCTCGTTGGAGATGGCCGCGACGAGGTCAACGTGAAGATCCTGTCCGCTGAGGCGCGGGTCGGTCTCCACCTCAGGCGCTCGGAGCACATGGACGATGACGATTGGGCGCGGATAGCCAGCCCACCGGATGCCGGAGATCAGTTCGGCGCCGCTGTTCCTCGACGAGTCGCTGAACCTGACGCTGGCCGACATCCGCGCCAAGTTTCGTCGGCTCCGGCAGATGCATGACCTGCGAATCGTGCTGATCGGCTACATGCAGTTGCTCGAAGGGGGCACGTCACGGAACTTCGAGTCCCGGCAGGTCGAGGTTTCTTACCTCAGCCTGAACTGAAGCTTCTCGCAAACGAGCTGTAGGCGCCCGTCGTCGCCCTGGCACAGTTGAACCGTGGGCCGGAGCAGCGAGCGGACAAGCGGCCCATGGTGTCGGGCCTGTGTGAGTCGGGATCCATTGAGCAGGATGCCGACATGGTCATCCTGCTGCACCGCGAGAACGCCTACGAGAAGGGGTCCGCGCGGGCGGGCGAGGCGGACTTGATCGTCGGTAGGAACCGGCGGCGCCACCGGCACGATCACTGTGGCCTTCCAGGGCCATTATTCGAGCTACGGGGGCAGGGCGCCGGAGTGAACCGAACCAACTGATCGGAGAGACCGGATGAAGCTGATCGAGGTGGAGCGCAAGCGGCAGCTTCCCGACGGCGGGGAGCGTTTGGCGGGGCTGTTGGCCGATCTGGGCTGGGAGGCCGGGCCGCCGGTGGCGGAGGTCGACACGTATTACTCGCGCTCCGATGTGAACTACGTGGAGACGATCGAGTGTCTCAGGGTGCGGCGCCGCGGCGAGTCCGCAGAGCTGACGTACAAGCCGCCGTCAGACGAGGAGACTCACGGTGCGACGCACGTGATCTCGAAGCCGGAGACGAACGTGGTCCTCGGCCCCGGGCAGGCCGCAGCGGCGGAGCAGTTGCTGGAGTGCGTCGGGATGCGGCAACTCGTGCGGGTGGAGAAGTGCCGCACGGTCTACCGGCATACGGCGTACCGCGAAGTCGTGGTCGCGGTCGACACCGTGGCCGGGGTCGGGTCGTTCGTGGAGGTCGAGGTTCTGAGTACCGATGCCGCCGCAGCGACTGAGCTGGTGGGGCAGGTCGAGACACAGCTCGACCTGCTGGACAGCCCTGCGGTGGACTTGCCGTACCGGGACTTGGCGCTCGGCGAGGCGAGGATTTCGTGATTCGGCAGGATGCGGACGGCTCAGAGCGCACGGAGTTACCGGAGGCTGGCAGCGATCTGGCCCCTCCGGGACCCGCCGGACAGTCCTTAGTCCTGGTCAGCCAGGTGCTGGACGATGCGTAGCTCGGCGTGGCGGCCCGTCCGGGGCGCGCCAACCGCTCGACCCATCCGCGTCCCCGCTGGGTGCGCACGACGGCTTGGGGGATGCCGACAGTGCGGCCAGCCCGGCGTCGCTGTGGGAGATGGCGGGGGTGGCCTGGGCTGACCGCAGTCGACTCACCGAGCTGATCCCCGGCGGGGTGTACGGGCCCGCTGGGGAGTACCTGGATGGGGTGCTGCGGTGACCGTCGGGGGCACCGGTCTGGCAGGTACGGGACTGGTGTGCTCGCGTCAGGTCTTCGGGTCCTCGACGGGGGTCAGTGTCACACGTAGTCCCCCGCATTCGTGCGTCCATTCGCGGCCCTGGGTGAGTGCACGGACTCCGTCGGTGCACATGTAGGCGCTCATTGGAGCCAGGCACGCCTGTGCTACTCGTGTCTGTCGCTCGGTGCCGAAGTGGGCTGCCGCTCGGTCCAGGTGGCGGGCGAGAGTGGTGACGGCGTCGTCGACGGTCGCGAATTCGGCTCCCGCGATGCCGTCTGCTTCCCATGACCAGTCCATGCGCAGGTTCACACCATGAGGGTATGTCCGTAGTGCTTTGTTGCAGAGCACTACCGTCCGTGACACGGATGGGAGCGCCCGGATCGGCGGATCCAGGTGTATCTCGATGGCGTGCTGCGGTGACGCGATGTGGTGCACCAGCCCGGTGGGCGGGCCGGTGCGTGTCGGGTCAGGGGCGGCGCCCTGCCCGCCGTGTAGCTGCTACTCCTGCGGCTATCCCGATCATTCCGATCATCCACATCTGGCAGCCGGCTTTGGGGTTCCGGCCGCGGACGTTGGCGCCTCGAACGAATGTACCGTCTTTGCGCCGGTAGCTGCGGCGGTGGTGTCGTGCCATCTTTTCCCCTCCGTGTGGTTGGCATGCACGTGTTCACGATCGGGGCTCGTCGCCGGGCCGGGATAGCTGCTTTCCGGTCGCGGGGTGGCGTCGGGGGCGGTGAGGCGCGTGGGGGGCGGGCGGGCGCGCCGTCAGTGGAGGACCGCTTGCATGATTCCGAACGCGGACACGAACACCTGGAAGACAACGAGCAGCAACACGAATACCCCTGCGGCTGGCCCGAAGCTGTTGCCTTTGGTGATGCCGCATTCGACGCACATGTCGCCGCCGCCGTGACGGTGGTGTGCCGTCGGCGTCGCCAAACGAATTGCGATCAAAGCGAGTTGGGCGCTCTGATCCAAGCTTCGCGCCGTAAGTGTGGCTCGTTGGCGTTCTCTGTCGCGGCGGTCTGCTCGAAGCCGCGTTCGCTGTTTAGCTCCAACGAGGCGTTTCGCCGGGCGCTCTCGTGCGTTCGGTCCCCGTCTGCCGGAACGTGAACGCACAATCGCCAGGGACTCGTATCTCGACCAGAAAGGGCTTGCAGTCATGAAGGTAGCCATTCGCACGGGACTCGCCGCTGTGGTCGCAGCGGCAGCCCTCGCTGTAGCCGTCTCGCCCGCGGGCGCCACCACTGCCAAGAGCGGCCAGGCGGCGAGGGTGTTTTGCAGGGTGAACGCGCGTTCTGCCGCGTCGGACACCGTCGGCGACCACGCGGTGGGCGCCCGTCTGGCGGCGAACCCGAATACGATCAGTGCGGCCGCGTACAACCAGGCCCGAAGCATCCTGGCAAGGGCTGGCAGTGAGACCGCAGCCAAGTCGCACCCCATCCACGGCACGCGCGACGTGCCGGTCAGGTACGGCACCACCCTGCTGGCCTGTTCGCGGGACGAGTTCCGGGCCAAGGACCGAAACGTCCCGGTGAAGAGGTCGGGCATGTCGACCTACCACTACGTGGCGATCCACGACGCGGCGCGGACCATGGGCATCGACCGCTGGTGACGTTGCCGACGGCTCGGCCAGGCCGCCGGCCAGCCCGGCCGTGGGGAGCGATGGCCGGCCCGGTTGCGGCGGACGGCCAAGGGTGACGCTGTGCCGGACGTCGGGGTGTGGGAGCCGAGCCGGACGGCGTGACGGGCGCGTTCTCGGGCGTGGCCGCTGTCAGCCGCGGCGCCAGAACTGGATAGCGTGTTCCTCGACTTCGTAGGCGGCGACGTGGAGCCGGGCGTTCCAGTGGTACGGGGGTTCCCCTTCGCGGGCGAAGAAGTACTCGGGCGGCAGAGGGTTTTCGACCATGCTGGAGGTGGAGGTGCCGCTGGTGTAGTCGGCGGGGCGGTCGTTGGCGGTGAAGGCGAATTCTTCGGTGTGCGTCCAGTCGACGGGCAGGGGCTCAGGTTTTTCGTCGTAAGCAGCGAATGTGATCTTCAAGGCGTCCCACTCGGTGGCGGCTACGACCGTTACGCTGCCGCCGCCGGGTGTGACGGTGACCCAGCCGGGCCCTTCTGGGATGGCGACGCCGTCGTGCCCGCCGATTGACAGGATGTAGAAGGCCTCTCGGAGGTTCGCCATGCCGGTGTACTCGTCCACGGGCAGCGGATCCATTGAGTGCCCCTTGATATACACGGGGTCGGCCCCTGCCGGACGCGGGCAGGCGGCCGGGTGGGCCCGTGGCCCCTTGAGGGGCCTACGTTGATGTAGAGGTTGAGCGATGTAGGCAAGCCCCAGGGCTTCTTTCATCTATCGATAGTCGTGCTCGATGAGCCAGCGGAGCTTCGCGAGCCGGACGAGCGTTGTCATCGGGGCGCGCAGAGGCAGACTGAAGAGCCAGAACTGGACCGGCTCGGCCATTCGGCGAGGAGCAAGGCACAGTGGAGCCAGCCCGAGCAGGGTGTCGTGGCCGCCACCAAGGTAGTGCTGCGGCAGGCCCACGCCGGGAACGGGCTCTCACGAACTGGCGTTCAAAATTACGGGCTATCTGGGCGCTCGCAAGGCTTCGGAGCACATGGCGGTGCCGTGCGTCTGAAGTTCGCCCCGGCCACAGCGTCTCCTACCGTGGCTTGTTCCCGTACGGGGTGTTGGCTTCGCTGATGCGGGGCGGTCGCAGGGAATTCACGCCCTGGAGTCTGCCCGCGTAGCCCCTTTCGAGTGTGTCATGTGCACAACTTCCGGCGCCGAGGTCGGAACCTTCGTGGAAGAGATCCCCCCACATGACACGAATACATCAACTCGCCCTGGTCGCCTGCGCCTTGACGCTGGTATCCGCGGGTGTCGGTTATGGTGCCCGCCCCGCGCAGGCCTCCACTGCGTCCTGCTCCCAGTCCTACCTGCCGCTGCCTGATCCGTCCTGTACGCCGGGCGCATACAACCCCGACGTCACGCAGGACACCATCGACTCCACCATATGCGTGTCGGGCTGGACGTCCACCGTTCGGCCGCCCGCCTCGTACACCAACAAGCTCAAGGTGCAGCAGATCGCGGCTTACGGGTACAGCGACACCTCCACCGCCGACTACGAGGAGGACCACCTCGTCCCGCTGGAACTCGGCGGCGCGCCCAAGGACCCGAACAACTTGTGGCCCGAGCCTCGGTACGACGCAGGAGGGGGCACTTCGGCCGACAAGGACAAGGTGGAGAACGATTTGAAGAGGGCGGTCTGCAACGACACGGTCACGTTGGACGATGCCCGGCAGGCGATCGCCAACGACTGGACGACCGCCGAGTCCAGCCTGGGGCTGGACTGACCGACCTCGGGTGACCGGTGCGGTGTCTGTCACGGCCCCGCATATCCGTTCATCCTGCTAGCCGTGCGAGGTCCTTGTCGTGGTGAGTTCGTTGGCCGCAGAACTCACCACGGCACCCGCGCAGTTGTCGATGCGTTGGAGCGGTGCGGAACCGATGCTGTCCTGGTAGCCGCGTTAGCCGATGGCGACGACTGTGAAACGCACCCCGGCAGTTGTCGTGAAGGAGAAGTCGACCGGCTGGTCGCCCGTAGGCTGGGTGACTTCATCGAACCGACCAAGGCACAGGTGGGGGCTACCGCTTCGAAGCGCAGCTGAGGGTACTGCCGGACGGCGACCAGTCGCGGTCAAACTGTGCGCGATGAGATCTCTGTGGCAGTGGCGGTGGCAGTCCGCGCCAACTCCCGTGCAAGTGCGGAGCGTTCACTCGACCCCACCGCAGCGGACTGCCACCCAGTAACTCGGCTACGACGTCACCGCAGCCCCACGTCCCGCAGCCTGACGATCATCCGCGGGAGCTTTCACCTCAGCGCCGGAAATCCGGTAGGGCTCCGCGTGGCCGATCCCACTACCGAGCGTCGGCCGGGCCAGCGTCCTTGTCGCCGCGGTTGTCGGTCGACCCCAGGATCCGCTGGATCTCGACGGGGCCGCTGTCGAGCTTGCGGGAGCCGTCGTCCTTCTGCTCGCGGTCGTCGGGCGTACCCAGGTTCCGCCTGACCGAGTCGAGGATTGTCAGGCCCTGGCTGACCAGGCCGGCCGCGATCTCGCCCAGTCCGTCGGCGCCGTTGAGCACGTTGACGTTGGCACCTGCCAGGCCGCTGGCGGCCTCCTTGACGATCTGCGGGAGCTGGTCGATCAGCATCCGGTCCAGCGCCACCCGGTCGTACGAGGCGGCGGCCTCGGCCTGGATCTTCATCCGCTCCGCCTCGGCCATCGCCAGAACCCTGATCCGCTCGGCCTCGGCCTCGGCTGGCTTCACGACCTCCGCGACCAACTGCTGCTGGCGGAGCTTGGCCGCACGTTGCGCCAACTCCGTCTGCGCGGCGAGCACTTCCTGTTGGGCGTGCGCCTGCGCCAGCGGCCCGGCCTGCGCGGCCTGGGCCTGCGCGCGGTCCACCTCGGCGCTGTACTGCGCCTGCACCACGGCGGTCTGCCGGGCGTACTCCGCCTGGTTGCGCGCCGCCTCCTGCTGCGCCTCGACCGACTGCTGCGTGGCCTGCGCCTGGGCGATCTGGGCCTGCCGCTGAATGGCCGCCTTGTGCGGGGCGGACATCGCCTCGATGTAGCCGGTGTCGCCGTCGTCGATCGACTGGATCTGCAACGAGTCGACGATCAGACCGATCTTCGCCATCTCCGCCTTCGAGGTCTCCAGCACCTCGATGGCGAGCTTCTGCCGCTCGGTGACGATCTCCTCGACCGTCATTGAGCCGATGATGGAGCGTAGGTGACCCGCGAAGATCCGGCCGGTCAGCACCGACATCTGGTCCTGGTCGGAGAGGAACCGCTGGCCCGCGTTGACGATGCTCTCTGTGTCGTTGCCGACCTTGAAGGCGATCACAGCGCGCACGGTCAGCGCGATGCCCTGCCGGGTCACGCAGGTCTCGGCGACCTCCGCCTCGCACATCGCCAGCGTCAGGAAGCGGGTCTTACGGAAGATCGGGAGCACGAACTTGCCGTGCCCGGTCACGACACGGAACGGCGCGCCCCCCTGTCCACGCCGGCCTCCTGAGATCAGCATGGCCTCATCGGGGGCGGGCACGCGGTAACCGAACATACTTCGTCTCCTCAACCGGCGTCGGCATCGCCGACGAACGCGTCCAACGGATCGGCCCACTCGATGACGTCGACCTGGCGCGTGCCACGGGACTCGACTACGAGCACGGTCGCCCCCTTCGGCAGGGGCTCGGCGGACCAGGCGAGGAAGGTCTCAGTGCCGCCTCTGACCCGCGCCAGCACCTCTCCAGGGCCCGCCGGTCCGCGCGTACCGATAAGCAGCACACCTGTACAGCCGACTACGGCCTCGTCCGACGCCATTGACGGCCGCCCCCTCATCCATTTCGATCCTGAAAGCCAGACCATAGCGCTACGGCGACCGTCGGCCTACCCTAGGTCGGCTGCCCAGCGCCCTGGTGCGTGTCGACAGTCTGAGGTTCCAGGTTCCCCACGCCGCTCACAGCACGCCGATCACGGCGTCCTCCCCAACCATCGCCGTCCTCGAAACAGCTCCCGATGCAGCGGAGTTGACGACGCGTCCGCCTGCTTGGCTGCGACCTTGCGGTCGTCGCCCGGGCTTTTGGAGCTGGTGGCGGCTGCCACGGCGGGGGAGTGTCCGGTGGGCCGGAATGGGATGTCGGCCTACTCGCCCGGCCGGGCGATGACGTTCGCGGATGGTGCCTGGACCGCCGTCCATGACGGTGTGCCGGCGCGTCGGGCGTGGCGCGGACGGCGGCGGCGCCAGCACTGGTTCGCTGGTTCGGGGGGAGTACGGCGACCAGGCCGAGTACTGGGCAGCGGTGTCGTCGGTGTGGCAGACACCGCGCCCACAGGCCACGAGTGAGGGAAGGCAGCGCAGGTGATCCGTGTCCTGCTCGTCGACGACGACCCGATCGTTCGGGCCGGGCTACGGCTCATGCTGGGCGGCGCCCACGACATCGAAGTCGTGGCGGAGGCGTCCGAGGGCGCGCAGGTACCCACGCTGGCCGCCACCTCAAGACCCGACCTGGTGCTGATGGACATCCGGATGCCCGGCGTCGACGGACTGACCGCCACCCGGGAGCTGCGGGCGCAGCCGGACGCTCCGGAAGTACTGGGCCTGACGACCTTTCACACCGACACACACGTACTGCAGGCACTGCGCGCCGGAGCCGCGGGATTCCTCCTCCAGGACACCCCGCCGCCGGATATCGTCGCGGCCATCCGAACGGTGACCGCCGGCGACCCGGTGCTCTCCCCTGCGTCACCCGCCAACTCATGCGGCAAGTAGCGGACGACAGCGGACAGGACGACCGAGCCGCCACCGCGCGGGCCCACCTGGCACCACTGACCGAACGCGAGCGGGAAGTGGCCCGGGCGATCGGACAAGGGCACTCCAACGCACAGATCTCCCAGAAGCTGCACATGGCACTTCCCACAGTGAAGGCACATGTGTCCCGGATCCTCACCCAGCTCGGTCTCAACAACCGCGTCCAGATCGCGTGGCTTGTTCACGACGCCAATGACCCGGAAGACACCTGAGCTGCTGTCCCGTGAGCTGCTGCCGCCTGTTCCCGCCCCTTGAACTCGCCCCAGGCGGGCTGGAATCCGTGCACCGGATCCGCCCCCTTCCGTATCACGGCGGTGCCAGACCTTCGCTTTCCTGCCGTCTGACACCGCCTGACGGCCACCGGGCATCCCCGGTGGCGGGCTGGCGGAGAGGGACGCCGTAGCGCGGTCAAATGGCCGCGGCGGCGATCTTCCGCTGTGCGTCAGACTTCCAACTCTCCCTCGTAGCCCTTCAGTTGGTGTCGGGCCATCGCCAGGTTGGCACGTGCCTTGTCCAGGGCCAGGTACAGGAACATGCCCTGGCCCTGCCGCTTGTTCAGCAGCCGGATGAGGTGGTACTGGGTGCCCAGGGTGATGAGGATGTCCTCGATCTCGTCCTTGAGGCCGAGCATCTCCATCGTGCGGACCTTGGCCCGGACCACGTCCGTGTTGCCGGCGGCGGCGACGGTCAGGTCCAGGTCCTTGCCGCCGCCGATGGTGCCCAGCGCCATACCGCTCGTGTAGTCCACGAGCGCCACGCCGATTGCGCCCTCGATGGAGGTCATCGCGTCCTTCAGAATGGGTTCGATGTTACTGGCCATGTTGCGGGATCTTCCTTTCGTTGGCAGATGCCCCTGATGCTTCCGAGGCAGCCGCGTTGACTGCCGTAAGTCCCCGGTGGGTTGACGGCGCATCAGGGCTTGTCTGACTGGGCGAGTGCGGCGTCGACCAGTTCCGCCACGCGGACGGTGGAGCGGCGCGCCTCCAGATGGAGTCGGCCGACGTTGACGCTTGGTTGCGCGAGTACCGTCACCACGGCCGAGGCTCCGGCCGCGTAGGTGGCGACGTAGCCCTGCTCACCTCGCACCAGCAGTTCACGGAAGCCGCCCTGCCCTGTCACCTCGGCGAGTCGTATCCCCACCCCGAGGGCGACAGCGGTCAGCGCGGCGATGCCCTCCGCCTCGGAGGTGGCCGCGTCACGCGCCAGTACGAACCCGTCGACGCTCGCCACCAGCGCCCCGGTGAGGTGCGGTACCCGCGCCCTCAGGCTGCGCAGCTCGTCGTTCACTGCTGCTGGCACCGTCAAGTGCTGGTTGCCTTCGGCGCTTTGACGCGACAGGCGCCTCATGACGCGGCGGACATCGAACGGACGGAACCACGTTTCACAGTCTTGCCTCCAAGGCGTCGCGGACCCGGCGCAGCAACTCCACATCGGGATCGACCGGGGCATCGGCGGTCCAGGGCCCCACAGGGGCAACGGGACCTGGCGGTGTGGCGGACGGTGTGTCGACCAGCCCTATGGCGGCCAGCCGCCGCACGTCGACCAGGACGTGGAACGTGGGGCGGCCCAGTAGTTGAGCGATGTGACTGGCGGTTAGCTCGCCGTTCGCGAGGTCGAGCACTTGACGTGACCGGTGGCTGAGCGCGGGAGACTCGGCGACCCGGCGTGGCATCACGGGTTCGGTGTCCACCTGCGGGAAGGGCCACAGGTTCTCCAGCAGTTGTCTGCGGCGCCGGCTCTCCCGTTCGACCAGGCTCGCGCGCACGGGACGTAGTGGACCGAACCAGTGCTCGGCGCCGTGGCGGAAGCGTGTGGCCCCCTCATCGCTCAGAACGAAGTAACTGGCGTCGAAGAGTGCGGACAGGTGGCATATCTCCAGCTCGCCGACGGCCAGTAGACCGCTGTCCGCCAGGAAGCGGCCGACGCTGCGACGTGCCCCGGCCTGATCGACCGCGGCTTGCCAGCTGTCATAGGCGAGCCGCCCGCCGGTGGTCAGCAGGACGTCGACTCCGGTGGCGGCCGGGCTCTCGGCGTGCACCACCGCGCCGTCCACGAGAAACAGCGTTCCAGCCCTACCCATCAGGGCGCCGGTGGCGCGTTCTGCCGCGAGCCGTAACAGGCTCGCAGCCGTACTGGACGTCATACCAGCACCAGCTCCGTCGCCAGGCTGCGAAGGCGTAACCGGGCCAGGGCCAGGTTGCCCTCGTGGCGGTCAAGCCACAGGTGCAGGAAGACACTGCCGTCAAAGCTGGTCTCGATGAACCGCAGTACGTGGAAGTCCGTACGTGTTGTGACGATGACGTCCTCCACGAAGGGGCTGGCGCAGCGCACCTCCGCTGCGGCTTCCACAGGTGGTCGAAAGGCCGTCTGCTCGGTGGCCAGCCGGGCAAGTTCCGCCGCTTCCACGGCGGTTACCTCGTGTTCGCCACCTGGCGCGTCCCCGGCGGTGCCGAGGGCGAGTCCGCTGCTCCAGTCGACGATGGCGGCGCCGCGCGCGCCCGGCAGCGTCATCGCGTCGGACAGGCACTCTTCGATTCCGGGCACGAGTCTTCCCTGTGTCTATCGCGGATTGATGGTCGAAGCATCCGATGCCGCGCGGGCCGTCAGGGCGCGCTAGCGCAGTCGGGTCAGCAGAGCGTGTTCCATGAGGGCGATGAGTGTGTCCTTGGCTTGCTGGCGCTGGCGTGCGTCGGTGCTCACGACGGGTGCCTCGTGGCTGATCTGCAGCGCCTCTCGTACCTCGTCAGGAGCGTAGGGTTGGTGGCCGTCGAACCCGTTGAGCGCGATGACGAAGGGCAGGCCGGAGTTCTCGAAGTAGTCGATGGCCGGGAAGCAGTCGGCCAGCCGCCGGGTGTCCACCAGGACCACCGCGCCGATCGCGCCGCGCATCAGGTCGTCCCACATGAACCAGAAGCGGTCCTGGCCGGGTGTACCGAACAGGTACAGCACCAGGTCGTCGTCGAGGGTGAGGCGGCCGAAGTCCATCGCCACGGTCGTCGTGGTCTTCTCCGGCGCGTGGGTCAGGTCGTCGATGCCCGCCGAGGCGGAGGTCAGCACGGCCTCACTGCGTAGCGGGCTGATCTCCGAGACGGCCCCGACGAACGTGGTCTTGCCCACCCCGAAGCCACCGGCCACCACGATCTTCGCCGAGGTGGTGGAGCGGAGCACCACAGCACTGGAGGGTGCGAAGTCCGCTGAGCGCCTTTCGAGCAGTGTCATGTCTGGTCAGCCGCCTCTGGTGAAGCCGAAGGACGGCATGCCTCGGTGTGGCGCCAGCGAAGCGTCCCGCTGATCTCGCTCACCGCCCTTGATCGTTGGTATGCGAACGGAAGTGCGCAGCACGTGTGACCGATGCCGTGCGTCAGGGCAGTAGTCGTACCAACCCTCCGCCGGTCATCCACAGAGGATTCACAATGTGACGGGAAGTGTGAACTGGCGGCCGTCCCGGTGTCATTCCTTCTCTGATTGTTGATCGCCCTGCCATCGAATCTGCGCGGTTTTGTTCGCTGGCATGGGCTCGTGTCGCGGCGCTGCTGTCTTGGCGGACGTTTGGAACGCCGACCGCCAGGGTTCGCCTTTGGCGGCTTCACAGGGATAGGCCGCGATTCCGTGGGGAGGAGTGAGCCACAAGATCGGCTATGAACGCCGGCCCGGACGAAGGACGGAGGAAGCCGTGAAGAGGCCTGTTATCCGCCATCCCGTCACTGTGACGACCGCGGTTCTCGTGGTGGCCGTCGCCCTGTTTTTCGCATGGCTTGTTGCGGAGTTGGCTGTTCCCATGTTCGGACACACCCCCCACCGCTAAGGGGTAGTGGCACGGCACTTGGCGGAGCGGGCCTGGTCGGGCGAACCCTGCCAGGCCCAGGGCCGTGCCTCCGCCACCGCCGTGGGCGGTCTCCCGCCGCCCGCGGCCGTCACCGCAGTCGAAAGGACTTCGGCCTGGCGGCCTTGCGCCACAGCTTGGGCAGCCGCGCCAACTGCTTTTCCGCCTCGCGCAGTTGATGGCAGTGGAGCACCCCGAACAGGAACGTGCCGCGACCCGCGCCGTGCTCCTGATCGGCGAGCCCGGGCAGCGCGGCCCGGGCGACGACGGCGTCCTGGTACGCGCCCAGTACGTCCTGAACCGCCTTGGCCCGCTTGGCGATTCGCTTGGCGGACTTGCCGAACACCGGTCGGGCGGTCTCCGCGCTGTAGCGCAGCCGCCGCGCCGCCTTTCGAGCGCCGTGCAGGGCCTTCTCGCGTTCCGGCCCGTCCGGCATGGACAGTGCCTTGCGGGTACGCGAGACGAACCTGCGGTGGTCGCGGCGGACTGCCTTCTTCAGCTGTCCCCGAGCGCTCTTTCCGGCCCTCCGCGTGAAGGGCGGATCGGCCAGCCACTTCTCCAGTGCGTCGAGCAGCGCGAAGTAGCGCTCGCGGTCCAGCTTCTCGCAGGCCTGCCGCCAGGCGCGTCGGTACGCAGCGGCCTCGCATCCCGCGATCCGGCCCGCCAGCCCGTTCGCCGACGGCATCCGCGGATCACGCGCCACGTCCGCCGCGGCTCGTCGCAGAAGTCCGGCCAGCACCTCGTGATCCCTGGGTCGCCCCAACTGTGCGCCGAGCCAACGCAGTTCACGTTCAAGTGCTCGCGTGCTCCCCGGCTTGAACAGGCGCCGGTGTGACTTGAGCACGGCACGCAGCCTACGCACAGCCACCCGCATTCGGTGCACCGCGTCCGGCGCGTCGGCACGCACGGCCGGGTCCGTGGCGAGCAGCACCTCCACCTGCTGGCACAGCCGCGTCATGACCGCCTCTCCGGCCGAGCCAGGTGCCGTACGTGCTGCGCGTGTGCCGGGGGACAGGTCGGCCGCGGACAGGGCGTGGCGGAGCTCGCAGGGCTGGGCGGCGGTACGGAGCCCGGCCGATCGCAGCCGCTTGCGGATCGCGGGCGTCAGCGACGGGGCACCCTCACGCAGTTCGACCGCGACCTCGGACCAACTCGTCAACTGCGCGACGGCTCCACGGTCCGCGGCGGCGGTGTCCGGTCGCACCAGCCCGGCGAGGGCTGCGCGGATCCGCTCACCGCCGAGCACCTGCGCGGCGATGTCATCCCTCGCCACCTCGGCCAGCACCCGGTCCTCCTCGTCAAGAAGCGACCACCGCGCACGGTGTGTGCGCAGATGGGCGACGGGCGTCAGCAGGCGCCCTCGAACCCGGGCCCGGAGGTGGCGCGCCAGCTCCTCCGGCGGCTCGTCCGACCCGTGGGAGTCAACGGGCGCCTTCAACTCGCCGTGGCCACCCGGCGCGGGCGCCTTCAGCTGCCAACCGGCGTCGTCCCCTCCGCTCCTGCGCGACAGCGTGCAGTCCGCGGAGAGCAGAGCGAGATCCGCCGTGTCGTAGTAGACCGCGTCGAACTCCTCCGCCGGTGCCGGTGCCACTCGCGCCACGCCGGGAAGCCGGGTGAGGCGGTCCGCCAGATCGGCCAGTCGGGAGGGTATGACCTCCTCGAACTTGGTTTCCCTTTCGATGCTTGTGTGTCCCATGTGGGGCGCCTGCCCGCAGCCTGGGGGACGACACCGGACACCGCTCCGCTCGGCAGCCGCATGGACGTGCGCGCGTCGTCAACTCCGTCGGGTGAAGTCGGTCATGTCCCGCCCCGCGGCGGGTAAGCGTGCGACGCAAGAAGTTTCCTTGACGCGTCGGGCGTTGAGTGGGACGTGTCCAGTAACGCGAAAGGCGGTTGCGGCCGTGGCCGAGTTCCTCACCGACATCGAGACCATCCGCGAGCGGGCTCGCAGGGAGATCGACAAGGGGCCCGTGACGGATGCCTACGGAGCCGACCTGGAGCGCGTTCTGCGTGTGCTGAACGAGGCGCTGGCCACGGAGATCGTTTGTACGCTGCGGTACAAGCGGCACTACTACACCGCCAGCGGCCTGCTGGCGGAGCCGGTGGCGGCGGAGTTCCTGGAACACGCCAACGAGGAGCAGCAGCACGCGGACAAGCTGGCGCAGCGCATCGTGCAGCTCGGAGGCGAGCCCGACTTCAACCCGGACACGCTCACCAAGCGTTCTCACGCCGAGTACGACGCCAGCATGGATCTGGTCGACATGCTCAGGGAGGACCTGGTGGCGGAACGCGTGGCCGTGGCCTCGTACACCGAGATCATCCAGTGGCTTGGCACTGGCGACCCGACAACCCGACGGGTCTTCGAAGAACTGCTGGCTCAGGAGGAAGAACACGCCGATGACCTGCGCGGCTTGCTGGAGCGGGTCCCCCGGCAGGCGAAGGACGCCTAGCCTTCGGCGCAGCCCGTCGCAGGCGGCGGCAGCCGTCGCTACGCACCTGGTGGCCGCGAGCGCTTTGGGAGTTGGGCCGTTACGAAACGCCAGGCGCGCGGTCAGCCGTGTGGCCCGCCGAGAGACACCTCGGCGGGCCACCGCTTCCGTGGGTGCTCCGCAAGTAAGTTGACGGGGCGTCAGTAAACGCCGGTCATACGTGCGGACTCCTCCCAAAGCCGGTCGGCGTTCGCCGGGTCGAGGGCGTAGGCGGCCACACCGTTCATGAACTCGGCGGTGACCGGCGCCATGGAAGGCCGCCGGGGGACCGGCAGGGCCTCGGCGCAGTCCGCGAAGTATCGTCCGCTAGTTCCCTCCAGCAGGTGCGACACGGCCAGTAGGACGGAGGTGGCCGCGCCCTGCTCAACTGTCTTTCGCAGCCCGTCCTCCAGGGTGACGCCGGACGGCCTGCCCAGGTGCCGGACCAGGTTCGTCGGGACGGAACCGGGAGCGATGGCATTGACTGCAATGCCGTCGTCGGCCCAGCGTGCGGCCGCGCCGACGGCGAAGAGGATGTTGGCGGTCTTGGACTGGCCGTACGCCAGCCACGGGTCGTACGGACGGAATCCGAAGTGGATGTCGTCGAAGACGACCGGCGAGAAGAGGTGGCCGGAGGAGCTGACCGAGACGACCCGGGCGCCCCCGGCCGCCGACAGCGCCCTGTGCAGGCCCACTGCGAGGGCGAAGTGCCCCAGGTGGTTGACGGCGAACTGGGTCTCCCAGCCTTCGGGCGTGAGCCGCAGCTCCGGTAGCGCCATCACGCCCGCGTTGTTGACCAGTACGTGCAGCGGGCCCTCCCAGGCGCTGACGAAGGCGGCGACCGACGACTGGTCGGCCAGTTCCAGGTGCGCTACGCGAACCTCCTTGTTGCCCGTGGCCTCGGTGATATCGGCGGCCACCGCCGCACCGGCGACCAGATCGCGTACCGCGAGAGTGACCTCGGCCCCGGTGGCCGCCAGCGCGCGGGCGGTTTCCACGCCGATCCCGGAGGATGCGCCGGTGACGATCGCCCGTTTCCCGGACATGTCAGTACCGGCAGCGACCTCGGCAGCGGTTGATCGGGGTCCGAAAGGTGTCCTGATGAGTGTCATACGGCAACGGTGCGCCAGCGCCCGACGGGTACCCAGAGCTCCGCTGGTCCTGGTAGTGACAGGACCAGGCTCACGACCGCCCGGCGGTCGTACGGTGGGCGCATGGTGAGTGACAACGGGACGGGCACCCCGCTCGGCGACTACCTGCGGGCTCGTCGTGAGCTGATCCGCCCGGAGGACGTGGGCCTGCCCGCGGCCGGGCGGCGCCGCGTCCCCGGCCTGAGGCGGGAGGAGCTGGCCCTGCTGGCCGGGATCAGCGCCGACTACTACCTGCGCCTGGAGCAGGGGCGCGATCGACGCCCCTCCGCCCAGGTCCTCGAGGCCCTGGCCAGGGCGCTCCGCCTCGACGAGGACGCCACCGCCCACCTGCACCGCCTCGCCGTGCCGGACCGCCCCCGTCGCCGTTCGCGCCCCCGGCGTCCTGAACATGTCCCGGAGGGCGTACGGCAGCTCATCATGACCTGGCCGCACACGCCCGCGTTCGTCCAAGGGCGCCTCTTGGATGTTCTGGCCGCCAACCCGCTCGCCCAGGCCCTCTCCCCGCTTTTCACGCCCGGCACGAACATGATCCGCGCTCTCTTCCTCGACCCCGACTCCGGCGCCGCCCATGGGCGCTGGGAGGCCAGCACCGAGGGCTCGGTCGCCGCCCTGCGCGCCCTCGTCGGCCCTGATGTCGACGACCCCGCGCTGGTCGAACTCGTCGGGGAACTGTCCGTGCGCAGCGAACGCTTCCGACGGCTGTGGGCCCGGCACGACGTCCGCCCCAAGCGCAGCGGCATCAGTACGATCACGAATCCGCAGGTCGGCCCCCTGGAACTGCGCCACGAGAAGCTGCCGATCCCCGACGCCGACCGCCAGATCCTGGTCATCTACCACGCCGAGCCCGGCACCCCGAGCGCCGAACGCCTCGCCCTCCTGGCTTCCCTCGCAGTCGACCCCGCCGAGCCGGGCCAGAGAACGTCCCGCGGCAGCGTCCCAACAGGGCGTGCACGGGGCTGACTTCGGCGGCGGCGCGGTGTTCCACCCGCGGGAAGTCCTAGGCCGTGTCCGGCGGGTCGACACCGAGCTGTCGGACGCGCCCTCGGCTCGTCAGCTGATGCGCCCGGTGTCAGGGGCAGGAGTCGATGCGGACCGAGCCGATGTTCGTGGGCGGGTTGAAGAACATGGGGCTTTGGCCCTGCCTGACGATGCCGCCTGTGCAGTTACTGGACCGGAAGACGGTCGTGCTCCCGTTGCCAGCCCTGTTGCCGACCGCGACGCTCTTGATGTGGGTCCTCAGGGAGGGATTGACGCACTGCCCGACGGTGACGTTCCGGGAGCTGACGGTCGTGCCGTTGTCGATTTGCAGGGAGCAGGGGGCAAGAGGAGCGGCTGAGGCGGCCGTCGCGAGGACGACCGCGACCCCGAGTGATCCGATGACGCTGCCGGTACGGGCGAGCCAGGGCAGGGATGGCATGAGTGGCCTCCGGATGTGGTCGCTGCCGAGTGCGTGCGATCCGAGGTCAAGCCTCGGATCGCGGGATAGTTACCGCAATCACTCACAGGAGTGGGGACCGGTCGCGAACCCCGGCGCAACAGGCCCGCCCCCACGCCCAGCGGAACGACCCACCCGCGGGACCCGCCCTGACCCATCGGAGACGC
>NZ_JAPZVN010000130.1 GCF_027533845.1 Streptomyces sp. RPT161
GTCTCCGGCCACTGCACGGTTTCGGTCAGCAGGGCGACGTCGCCCTCGGACCAGTCCACGTGCGGTGTCGGCTCGTCGACGTGCAGGGTCTGCGGCAGCATCCCGTGCTGCATGGCCAGCACCATCTTGATCACACCGGCGACACCGGCCGCGGCCTGCGTGTGGCCGATGTTGGACTTGATCGAGCCGAGATAGAGCGGGCGACCTTCGGGCCGGTTCTGGCCGTACGTGGCGAGCAGTGCCTGCGCCTCGATCGGGTCGCCCAGCGTCGTACC
>NZ_JAPZVN010000131.1 GCF_027533845.1 Streptomyces sp. RPT161
TGTGCCGGTGTTGCGGCACCAGACGACCGACAGCACGCTCCGGCAGAACGACGCGGAAACGTTGTTGTCGGCGGTGGGGCGGTTGTATGCGCATGGTGTGGCCGTGGACTGGGCTGGGGTGTTTGCCGGTTGTGGTGCTGTGCGGGTGGGGTTGCCGACGTATGCGTTCCAGCGGCAGCGTTTTTGGCCTGAGGTGGTGCCGACTGTCTCGGATAGTGCTGGGGATCGGGTTGATCAGCGGTTCTGGGCGTCGGTGGAGCAGCGGGATGTGCG
>NZ_JAPZVN010000132.1 GCF_027533845.1 Streptomyces sp. RPT161
GGGGTCGAACTCGCCTGCCTCGTAAAGGAAGCCGCCCTCGTTCGCGTAACAGGTGTTCTGGCCGTCGGACTGCGGGTCGTAGAGCGACTCGACGTCCCACCCACGATCGGTCGGGAACTCCCCAATGGCATCGACACCGGACGCCAGCAGCCGCCAGAGGTCCTCGGGATTGCGTACTCCGCCGGGGAAGCGGCAGCTCATCGCGACGATCGCGATCGGATCATCATCCGCCGCCCGCACCACGGGACCGGTGATCGCTGCCTGGATA
>NZ_JAPZVN010000133.1 GCF_027533845.1 Streptomyces sp. RPT161
CGCCCAGGCAGCGATCACCGGTCCCGTGGTGCGGGCGGCGGACGACGATCCGATCGCGATCGTCGCGATGAGCTGCCGCTTCCCCGGCGGTGTGCGGTCGCCGGAGGACCTGTGGGAGCTGTTGGCATCCGGTGGCGACGCCATTTCCGGGCTGCCCATGGACCGCGGCTGGCACGTCGAGTCGCTATACGACCCCGACCCGGATGCCTCGGGCTCGATGTACACCCGCGAGGGCGGCTTCCTCTACGACGCAGCTGACTTCGATCCG
>NZ_JAPZVN010000134.1 GCF_027533845.1 Streptomyces sp. RPT161
GTTTTGGGTGTGGGTGGTGTGGTGCCGTGGGTGTTGTCGGGGAAGTCGGTTGAGGCGGTGCGTGCGCAGGCGGGCCGGTTGTTGGAGTTCGTGGGGTCGGATTCGTCGTTGCGTGTGGTGGATGTGGGGTGGTCGCTGGTCAGTTCGCGTGCGGTGTTCGATCACCGGGTGGTCGTGGTGGGCGCCGACCGGGACGAGTTGATGGCCGGGCTGCGGGCCGCTGCCGCTGGTGAGACGCGTCCGGGGGTTGTGCGGGGTAA
>NZ_JAPZVN010000135.1 GCF_027533845.1 Streptomyces sp. RPT161
GAGCGCGGTGCCGGGACCAGGCAGGCACCGTGCCGCCAGGCCAGCCACATCTCCTCGCAGGAGGCGTCGAACGCCACGGACAGTCCGGCGAGTACGCGGTCCCCGGGGCCGAGCGGTCGGTCCTGTAGGAACAACCGGGCCTCGGCGTCCACGAAGGCCGCAGCCGACCGGTGGGAGACCGCGACACCCTTGGGCCGCCCGGTGGTTCCGGAGGTGAAGATGACCCACGCGTCGTCCTC
>NZ_JAPZVN010000136.1 GCF_027533845.1 Streptomyces sp. RPT161
AGTCCAGATACTCCAGCAACCGCTTCGCCTGCGCACGCACCGCCTCAACTGACTTGCCCGACAGCACCCACGGCACCACGCCATCCACTCCCGGACCAAGTGGGGCCTCGGTGCCGGATGGAAGGTCTGTGTCAGACGGGGCCTCGAGGATGACGTGCGCGTTGGTCCCACTCACGCCGAACGCGGACACTCCTGCCCGACGCGGATGATCGGTCTCCGGCCAGGGCATCGCCTCGC
>NZ_JAPZVN010000137.1 GCF_027533845.1 Streptomyces sp. RPT161
TGGGCTTGATTCGCTTTGACGGACATCCGAGATCAGGGGCCTTGGTCCCGGAAGGATGTCCACCATGGACAGCATGGGGAAGAAGAAGCCGCGTCCTCGCCGCTCGTTCACGCCGGAGTTCAAGTCCGAGATCGTCGAGCTGTGCCAGCGCGGCGACCGCTCGATCGGCCAGGTCGCCAAGGACTTCGACCTGACAGAGACCGCCGTGCGGTTCTGGG
>NZ_JAPZVN010000138.1 GCF_027533845.1 Streptomyces sp. RPT161
TGCCCGTAGCGGTGCTCGGGTGGGTGTGTTGTTTACCGGTCAGGGTGCTCAGCGGGTGGGGATGGCTCGCGAGTTGTATGACCGGTCTGCGGTGTTCGCGTCGGCGGTGGACGCGATCGCGGCGGAGTTGGACCCTTTGTTGGACCGCCCCTTGCGTGAGGTGATGTGGGGGGTTGATGCGGATCTGTTGGAGCAGACGGGGTGGGCGCAGCC
>NZ_JAPZVN010000139.1 GCF_027533845.1 Streptomyces sp. RPT161
GATTCGACTCATGAGTTGACCGGGTGGGTGTTGCGGCAGGTGCAGCACTGGTTGGGTGAGGAGCGGTTCGCCAGGGTGCCGTTGGTTGTGTGGACTCGGGGTGCGGTTGCTGCTCGGTCTGGTGAGTCGGTGGCGGATTTGGCTGCGGCTGCGGTGTGGGGTTTGGTGCGTTCGGCGCAGACGGAGAACCCGGGCCGGTTC
>NZ_JAPZVN010000014.1 GCF_027533845.1 Streptomyces sp. RPT161
TATTGAATGGCTGTGGCCCCTGGATCCAGATCCAGGGGCCACAGCCATTTTTTGTATGCCCGCACGAAAAGAGCTGCCAGTCCAGCGGAGTTCTCCGCGGCCTGGACATAGAGGGCCTGGTAGACCGTCTCGTGGGTCACGTGCATCTCTGGCCGGTCGGGTAGGGCTGGCCGCAGGCCTGGCAGATCTACCGGGACGTACGCCTTCTCACGCAGCCGGTCGGCCATGTGGATGCGCTCGCCTCGCGCAGGTACCTGGAGGCCGGTGGGTCGGACGAGGACGGCCCGGTATCGGTGGTTGATACCGACGAGCCGGGCCGCCTCGTCCTAGCTGAGTCCTTGATCCACGAGCCGGAAGCATTGCTTCCGCTCGCGGACCAGTCTCCTTGGCCCCTGGGCCTGTCCCCGGTTCTCCCTGATCTCGAAGTCCATCGCACCCCTTGAACTGGGGTGCTGCGTCGACCACTAGAACCTAAGAGTCAGGACGTGGGCCCTCTTTCTGTCTCACTCCCGCGAGGCGGAAGCCGCGTACCCCTCGACACCGGCGGCACGAGCCAGTTCGACGTCGAGGCCTTCACGGCGAATGCGCTGGTCCATGTAGAGCAGCGCGGTCATCCCGGCGCTGAGCGGAAAGGTGAGCGTGGTGCCCACGACGCCGCCGACGGCGATGATGATGAGGAAAGACCAGCTGATGTGTGAACCGGCTGCGAAGAAGCCGGCCATGTTGTCGCTGCCGACGATCTGGGCGATCACCGTGAACGGGATCGACACGATCGAGGTGACCACGAAAGCCAGGACCACGGCGAGGAGTTGCACGCCGAAGACCCGCCACCATGAGCCCCGTACCAGCTTGTAGGAGCGGGAGAGCGAGGCGAACACTCCCTGCTTCTCCAGCATCAGGGCCGGAGACGACAGGCTCAGGCTGATGGTCAGCCAGACAGCGATGCCGCCGCCCACCACGGCGCCGAGTAGCGCCAGGCCCACACCCGCGCTCTCCGGTCCGAAGACCGCCAGGAGAATGCCGGGCGTGATGGCCACGCCGACTATCGCGAGGCCGATGGCCGGAATCAGCAATGTCAGCCCCAGCATGCGGACCAGCCGTGGCCGGGAGTCACGCCAGGCGTCGCCTGCAGTGACCGGTCGGCCCAGTACGGAACGGCTGACGATCATGGTGAGCATGGCTGTGGCGATGATCTGCCCGAGCATGCTGATGAGCGACGTCAGACCGGTTCCGGCCACCGAGTCTCCGAACGCCTTCAGCACGTCGCTGACGCTCGCGCTGGTGCCGTCGCGAAGTTTGTCCAGGCTCGGGTTGCTGGTGAAGAAGGAGCCGTTGACCGCGGTCGAGACCGCCTGCGTCACCACGGCGACGCCGAGCGAGATGCCGAGCACGGTGCGCCAGTGGGCGCGCATTGTGCCGATGGCGCCTTCGAGGATCTCCCCGACGGCCAGCGGACGTAGCGGAATCACACCTGGCCTGGGTGCCGGTGGCATCTGCTGCCAGTACGGCCCCGGCGCACCGCCCCAACCCGGTGTGCCCCACTGCGGCCCGGGGCCTGGCGGAGGCGGTGGGACGGAGCCGCCCGGTCCCGCCGGTGGCCGCGGCGGCGTACCGGACGCGTCCCAACTGGCGGGCGGCGGCTGGTTTTTGGACCACTGCGGGGGCACGGCGTCCTGAGGCGCGGGCTGCTCCGCTCCGGCGTCCGGCGCGCTGTGTTCGTCCCGGTCCGCCGGGTCGCCTTGCCCGGACGGTCCGGAAGAGCCGGCGGGGCCGGATCCGGGCGAAGCCCAGCCCGGAGAGTTGTTCATCGGTGCTCCTTTTGTTACTGCGCGTCAGGACCTGTCGGGTCGACCCCCATCGGGCCCGCGGCCATCGTGCCATGGGCGGCGCGCACACGGTCCCGTCGTGAGGGGTGCCCTGTACGGGGCATTCAAAAGCGCCCCCCGGTCAGGGCAGACTGGACAGATGGGTGATCAGTCCGTGGTATCTCTGGCCAACGACTCACAGTCCGGTTCTCCGGTCCCCATCCCAACGCTGCGTTGGGAGGAGCCGCCCGAAGGGCCCGTGCTCATACTTCTCGACCAGACCCGACTCCCCGTGGAGGAAATCGAGCTGGTCTGCACCGACGTACAGGCGCTGGTGGACGCCATCCGCACCCTTGCGGTGCGCGGTGCGCCGGTGCTCGGGCTGGCGGGGGCGTACGGGATCGCCCTCGCCGCCGCTCGCGGCTTCGACGTCGCCGAGGCCGAGCGGCAACTGGCGTCCGCCCGGCCGACCGCCGTCAACCTCGGCTACGGGGTGCGCCGCGCGGCGGCCGCGTACCGCAGTGCACTCGACACCACGGCGGACCCGCAGCGGGCCGCCCGGGCGACGCTCGCCGAGGCCCGCGCGCTGCACGCGGAGGACGCGGCGGCCAGCGAGCGCATGGCGAGCCATGGTCTGGCACTGCTGAAGAAGCTGGTGCCCGGCGGGGGTCTGCGGATCCTGACCCACTGCAACACCGGTGCCCTGGTCTCCGGGGGCGCTGGTACCGCGTTCGCCGTGGCGCACGCCGCACACCGAGAGGGCCTGCTGCGCCGCCTGTGGGTGGACGAGACCAGGCCGCTGCTCCAGGGCGCCCGGCTGACCGCCTACGAGGCGGCGCGCGCCGACATGACGTACACGCTGCTCGCCGACAACGCGGCGGGCTCGCTGTTCGCGGACGGCGCCGTCGACGCGGTACTGATCGGCGCGGACCGGATCGCCGCCGACGGCTCGGTGGCGAACAAGGTCGGCAGCTATCCGCTCGCCGTGCTCGCCCACCACCACAACGTGCCGTTCGTGGTGGTGGCCCCGACCACCACGGTGGACCTGGCCACCGCGGACGGCGCGTCGATCGAGGTCGAGCAGCGCCCAGGCCACGAGGTCACGGAGATCGCCCACCCGATCGCCGAGGCCGGGTCCGGGATCGTCCTGGCACCGCTGGGCACCCAGGCGTACAACCCCGCGTTCGACATCACTCCCGCACCGTTGGTGACCGCACTGGTCACGGAGAACGGCGTCGCCTCTCCCGTAACAGCGGCCACGCTGGCCGCTCTAGCACCGTCTGATACGCGTCAATGAGGGGATCGGAGGGGCATCTTCAGCGCCGAGGCAGGTTCGAAACGTGAGGTGAGTCACCTGACTCCATAGGTCAGATGCGAAAATGGGATGATGTCGATATGAAGGGACGCGTCCTTGTCGTCGACGACGACACCGCACTGGCAGAGATGCTCGGCATCGTGCTGCGTGGAGAAGGTTTCGAGCCGTCGTTCGTATCGGACGGCGACAAGGCCCTCGCCGCCTTCCGCGACACCAAGCCGGACCTGGTGCTCCTCGACCTGATGCTGCCAGGCCGGGACGGCATCGACGTATGCCGCCAGATCCGGGCCGAGTCCGGCGTACCCATTGTGATGCTCACTGCCAAGAGCGACACCGTGGACGTCGTGGTCGGCCTGGAATCCGGCGCCGACGACTATGTGATCAAGCCGTTCAAGCCCAAGGAACTGGTCGCACGGGTACGGGCCCGGCTGCGCCGGGCCGAGGAGCCGACTCCGGAGCAGCTCGCCATCGGCGACCTGGTGATCGACGTGGCCGGGCACTCCGTCAAGCGCGACGGGCAGGCCATCGCGCTCACCCCGCTGGAGTTCGACCTGCTCGTCGCGCTCGCGCGCAAGCCCTGGCAGGTCTTCACCCGCGAGGTGCTGCTCGAACAGGTCTGGGGGTACCGGCACGCCGCCGACACCCGGCTGGTGAACGTACACGTTCAGCGGCTGCGGTCGAAGGTGGAGAAGGACCCGGAGCGCCCGGAGATCGTGGTGACCGTGCGCGGCGTCGGCTACAAGGCCGGGCCGGGCTGACATCGGGATGCCCGCGGGCAACGGCATCGAGGCGACGGGATCCGGGCAGGGCGCGGAGGCCGGGCCCTCGCATGCCGTGAACCAGGACCAGCAGCCGCCTGGCCATGAACGCGAGCGGCTGGAAAGCCGCCACGCCGACCCGCTGCGCGGGCTGCTGCCCGTACTGCGGTCGGCGCTGCGCTGGGCGCGGCGCCCGCTGCTTCCCGCGGCACGCCTGTACCGGCGCAACATCCAGGTAAGGGTGGTCGCCACCACCCTGCTGATGTCCCTCGCCGTCGTGCTGGTGCTGGGCATCGTCGTCATCGGGCAGGTCCGCAACGGGCTGCTGGAAGCCAAGACCGCCACCGCCCAGGGCCAGGCACTGGGCGGCTTCAACGTCGCCCAGTCGCTCGCCGCCAACTCCGGAGCCCCCGGCGACCCCACCGGCACCACCAGCAACGGCACGCCGGCCGCGGGCCGCGGCCAGGTCGACCCCGGCACCTGGCTCACCAACCTCGTCCAGCAGCTCGCCAGCGGTGGCCAGGGCGTCTACTACGTGGTCGCGCTCAGCTCCGACGCCGACCAGCAGCCCTACCTCGTGGACAGCCCCAGCACCCGCGGACCGCGCGCCTCCGGCGACGTACTGCCCGAGGACAGCGTCCCCGCAGACCTGCGCAACGCCGTCGCCCAGGAGTCCGGGGCGCACCAGAAGGAAACCCTCATCAAACGCGAGGGTGACGCGGACGGCCAGCCGGGTCTGGTCATCGGCAAGCGACTCAACGACGCCAACGGCAAGGCGTACGAGCTGTACTACCTCTTCCCGTTCACCCAGGAGGAGAAGACCCTCAGCCTCGTCGAGACCACCCTGGCGACCGCCGGTGTCTTCGTCGTCGGCCTGCTCGGCGCCATCGCCTGGCTGGTGGTGCGCCAGGTCGTCACCCCGGTCCGGATGGCCGCGGGCATCTCCGAGCGGCTCGCGGCCGGATTCCTCCAGGAACGGATGAAGGTCAGCGGCGAGGACGACATCGCACGGCTCGGCGAATCGTTCAACAAGATGGCGCACACCCTCCAGACCAAGATCCAGCAGCTGGAGGAACTGTCCCGGATGCAGCGCCGGTTCGTCTCCGACGTCTCCCATGAACTGCGCACCCCGCTGACCACGGTCCGGATGGCCGCCGACGTCATCCACGACGGCCGAGAGGACTTCGACCCGGTCACCGCACGCTCCGCCGAACTCCTCCAGAGCCAGCTGGAACGTTTCGAGTCGCTGCTGTCCGACCTGCTGGAGATCAGCCGCTTCGACGCGGGCGCCGCCGCCCTCGACGCCGAGCCCATCGACCTGCGCGAGGTCGTACGGCGCGTGGTCGACGCGGCGGAACCCCTCGCCGAACGCAAGGGCAGCCGCGTCGTGGTGCGAGGTGCCGAACAGCCGATCGTCGCCGAGGCCGACGCCCGCCGCATCGAACGCGTGCTGCGCAACCTCGTGGTCAACGCCGTCGAGCACGGCGAAGGCCGCGACGTGATCGTCCGGCTCGCCTCCGCGGGCGGCGCCGTCGCCATCGCCGTACGGGACTACGGCGTCGGCCTCAAACCCGGCGAGGCCACCCGCGTCTTCAACCGCTTCTGGCGCGCCGACCCGGCCCGGGCCAGGACCACCGGCGGCACCGGCCTCGGCCTGTCCATCGCCGTCGAGGACGCCCGACTGCACGGCGGCTGGCTCCAGGCCTGGGGCGAACCCGGCGGCGGATCCCAGTTCCGGCTCACCCTGCCGCGCACCGCGGGCGAGTCCCTGCGCGGCTCACCGATCCCGCTGGAACCCGAGGACTCACGCCGCCAGCGCGCCGCCGCCAACCCCTCGAAGGCGCTTCGCGACGCGCACACCAGCGCAGCCGTGCCCGCCGCGAGGTCACCACTGCCCGCCGTACCCGCGCACCCAGCCCGCCCGCCCGCCGCCGACCCGGCCGCACTACCCGGCAGCGGGGCGAGGGTCGTCGGCCCCCGGACCACCGAGAGCGCACCGGCCGCACCGCCCACGGAACGCCCCGAACCGGCCAACACCACGGGCACCACAGCTGCGCCGGACGCCGTACGGAAGCAGGACGCGGACCGCTGACCGGCCCACAGGGCCCAAGGGGAGGACACACCGGCATGTCGCAGCCCGACCGCCGCCGCACGCCCGACGAGCGGGGCACGCCCATCAAATGGGGCGTCACGTCCGGCGCACTGATGTGCTGCGCCCTCCTGCTCACCGGCTGCGCCACCATGCCGGACACCAGCGACGTGACCAAGGTCGGCAACGAGCAGCGGGCCGACTCCGACCCGCAGGTGCGGGTGTTCGGCGTACAGCCGCAGAAGAACGAGCAGCCGATGCAGATCGTGCGCGGCTTCCTGGAGGCGACCACCAGCGACGAGGCCGACTACCAGACCGCGAAGAAGTACCTGACCGGTCAGGCCGTCCAGTGGGATCCGTTCGCGCAGATCACCGTGCTGTCCGGCGGCCCCCAACTCGACCAGGAGCGCGCCAGCGAGGCACGCGAGGACATCGGCACCACGATCACGCTCACCGGCGGGCAGGTCGCCACGGTCGACCGCAAGCACTCGTACTCGCCCGCCACGTCCGCCTACCGGACCAGCTACCACCTGGTCAAGGTCGCCGGAGAGTGGCGGATCGACAGCCTGCCGGACGGGCTGGTGCTCAGCGAGTCGGACTTCCAGCGCATCTACCGTTCAGTCAACTTGTACTACTTCGCGCAGTTGGGGCCGGAGGAGTCGCAAATCCCGCTGGCGAAGGACGTGTTGGTGGCCGACCCGGTGTATGTGCGGCGGCGGATAGACCCGGTCACCTCGACCGTGCAGGCCCTGCTGGCCGGTCCCAGCAACTGGCTGCAGCCGGTGGTCACTTCGGCGTTCCCGGCCGGGGCGTGGCTCAAGAGCCAGAAGGTCAGCCTCGACGACTCCGGCAAACTGCGGGTCCAACTCGGCGGCCCGGTGGCGCGTGCCGGACAGGGCCGGTGCCAGCGGATGGCGGCACAACTGCTGCACACCGTCCAGGAGCAGTCGTCCACACAGGTCACCTCCATCGACGTGGTGGGACCTGACGGCGCCACCCTCTGCTCGTTGGGGCATGACCAGGCGCAGGCGTACGCGCCCGCGCGCGTGGTGGGCAACGGCGCGCAGCAGTACTACGTGGACACCGACCACCGCATGGTCGCCGTCGCCGGAAACGCCGAGACCGCCCACCCGGTACCCGGCCCGTTCGGGGAGGCGTCGGCGCACCTGCAGTCCGTCGCCGTGACCCGCGACGGGCAGACCGCCGCAGGCGTCAGGGCCGACGGACGATCGCTGTACGTGGCCCCGCTGTCCTCCGGCGGCACCGCGCGTGAGGCGCTGACCAGTGAGGCCCGCGACCCGTCGCAGGGACTGTCCGCGCCCAGCTGGGACGGCCTGGGCAACCTGTGGGTCGCCGACCGCGACCCGCAGCACCAGCGGCTGCTGATGTGGCGCGACGGCAAGACCACCGAGGTGTCGGTGCCCAATCTCGCGGACGGCCAGATCAAGTCGCTGCGCGTCGCGGCCGACGGGGTACGGATCGCCCTGCTGATCCAGCAGGGCGGGCGCACCACGCTCCAACTGGGCCGCATCGAGCGCTCCGGAACCGCGCAGCAACCGCAGATCTCGGTGACCGAACTGCGCGCCGTGGCGCCGCAGTTGGACGATGTCGAGGCGGCCTCCTGGGCGGGCGAGAGCCGCCTGGTGGTGGTCGGCAAGCAGTCCCGCGGTGTGCAGCAGTTGCAGTACGTGGACACCGACGGCTCCGCCGCGTACACCCCGACCCTGCCGGGCATCAGCAAGGTCTCCGCGGTCGCCGCCTTCGAGGACCAGCAGCGGCCGCTGCTGGTCGCCTCCGACGAAGGCATGTACCAACTGCCGATCGACGGTGACTGGCAGCAGGTGTCCCCGGACGGGACCGCACCGGTCTACCCGGGCTGACGCCCCGGGAGCATCGGCGCAGGGCCGTCCGTGCGGGGGCTCGTCGGGCGACTGGCGGACTTCGGGACCGCCTTGCGAGGGAATACGCCCGCCCTGGGCCTCCCCGAGCCCCCTGGGGCCTCCAGCCCCGTCTACGAGCTGTCCACAGCCCGGTTATCCACAGGGGTGGCCCCACCCCCGCCCCACCGGCACAGTAATCCCATGCGGTCGTGGTGTCGGGAACTCGCCGATCTTGTACTACCCGTCGACTGCGCGGGCTGCGGCCGGGTTCGCAGCGCCCTGTGCGACGGCTGCCGGGAGAAGCTGTGCGACGCGGGCACGGTCCGGCGGGTCTGGCCGGACCCCGTGCCGCCGGGACTGCCCGCGGTCTACGCCGCGGGCGCGTACGAGGACCAGGTGCGCGCGGTGCTCCTCGCGCACAAGGAGCGCGGCGCACTGCGCCTCGCCGAGCCACTCGGCGAGGCCCTGGCGGAGTCGGTGCGCGCGGCGATGCGGGGGGTGGGGGGAGGGGAGGGGGAGGGGGAGGCCCCCCACACCCCCCTGCTCCTGGTCCCCGTCCCCTCCGCTCGGCGGGCCACCGCGGCGCGGGGGCATGATCCGGCGCGGCGGGTGGCGTTGCGGGCGGCGCGAGAGTTGCGTCGCGGCGGGGTGTCGGCGCGGGTGCTGGCGGTGCTGCGGCAGCGGCGGCTGGTCGCCGATCAGGCGGGTCTTTCGGCGGCGGAGCGTCTGGAGAACCTGGCGGGTGCGCTGGAGGCGGTTTCCGGCAGTGGACGACTGCTGCGGGTCGGTCCTGTCGTGGTGGTGGACGACGTGATGACCACGGGCGCGTCGCTGGTGGAGGCGGCGCGTGCGGTGCGGGAGGCGGGCGGTCGGGTGTGTGCCGCCGCGGTGGTGGCCGCGACGCCGCGTGCGTTCGGGCTGGTGGGAGCGGTGCCGTCGGTGCGGCGGGTGAGCCCGCCGGAGGACTCGGCCGGCGGGCGCCGCTCGCGGGGGCGCGCCGGTGACCGGGGGCGCCGTCGGGAGCGGTGATTACGCCTGGTCACAAGGGAATTGGAACCGACTGTGCCGGTGAGTCGTTGCTCGTAGTACGAGAGCGGATGCACCCGAACGGAGGTATAGCCCCACAGGGGGTGCCGACCTCGGCTTCCGAGGGCTATGTTCGGTTGTGAGGAGTGTCAGATGCTATGTCGCTGATCGCCGGGCTTGAAGGGAGTTGCGGCATTCGGTGTGCATGGCATCAGTCGTACTCCGCACAGCCGGGCAGCAGCATTTCCACCGAATGGATGGGGTGTTGATCTTCCCCTCGGGGGAGGAGGAGGTGAAAGCCGCGACCTCGCTGCTCCGGAGGCGTCTGGGGCTGGTGGGGTGGCAGTGATCGCAGTGCCGGATGGGACTGGTGCCCGCCGGCCTTAGCGCAAGGGATGTGCCCCGCGCGCGCGGGGCTGTCCGGGAACGGAGTTCTGCGTGGACATCGTCGTCAAGGGCCGTAAGACCGAAGTGCCCGAGCGGTTTCGCAAGCACGTGGCCGAGAAGCTGAAGCTGGAGAAGATCCAGAAGCTGGACGGCAAAGCGATCAGCCTGGATGTCGAAGTCTCCAAGGAGCACAACCCGCGGCTTGCCGACCGTTCCGACCGGGTGGAGATCACGCTGCACTCCCGGGGCCCGGTGATCCGGGCCGAAGCGGCGGCGAGTGATCCGTACGCGGCGCTGGACGCGGCGACCAGCAAGTTGGAAGCGCAGCTGCGCAAGCTTGCCGACAAGCGGCACATGGCCCGTCGTGGCGGCCGTGCCGCGGTCAGTGTCGCCGAGTACACCGCGCCCCTGGCCACGCTCAGTGCGGAGGCGGGCGCGGAAGGCGCCGTCGGCGGCGTTCCCACCACCAAGGCGGGGCCGCTGGATGTCCAGGGTGAAGGCCCGCTGGTCGTCCGCGAGAAGACCCACGCCGCATCCCCGATGACGCTCGACCAGGCGCTCTACGCGATGGAGCTGGTCGGACACGACTTCTACCTGTTCGTCGACTCCGAACGGCACCAACCGAGCGTGGTCTATCGGCGCCACGGCTATGACTACGGCGTCATCTACCTCAAGGAGGACCCCCAGGCAGAGCCTCCTACCGGCGCGGGTGGAGCGCTGCGTCGGTGATCGGAGCCGGTGGCGCCCCTGGCGAGTCCGGGGGCGCCGCTGTGTCCGTGGTTAACCGCGCGCCGTTGTACGGCGTGAAATCATGGTGGGAGTGCCAACCGGCCTGAGCTGGGGGATGGTTGGCCCGCCATCGCCGTGCAGTGCAGTTGCCTTGGGGCACTGGCCTGAGGGGGAGGAACCGATGCCGGACAGCTTCGAGTCGGCGGCCGTCGAAGGGGACGACGGCCGGGGCAGGGGCGAGCGGCGCAGCGAGCCCATCAGGGTGCTGGTCGTGGACGATCACGCCCTGTTCCGGCGCGGTCTGGAGATCGTGCTGGCGCAGGAGGAGGACATCCAGGTCGTCGGTGAGGCCGGGGACGGGGCGGAGGCCGTTGAGAAGGCGGCCGATCTGCTGCCCGACATCGTGTTGATGGATGTGCGGATGCCGCGGCGTGGCGGTATCGAGGCGTGTACGTCCATCAAGGAGGTGGCCCCCAGCGCGAAGATCATCATGCTGACGATCAGCGATGAGGAGGCCGACCTGTACGAGGCGATCAAGGCGGGGGCCACGGGGTATCTGCTCAAGGAGATCTCCACGGACGAGGTGTCGACGGCGATCCGCGCCGTTGCCGATGGCCAGTCGCAGATCAGCCCGTCGATGGCGGCCAAGCTGCTCACCGAGTTCAAGTCGATGATCCAGCGCACCGACGAGCGCCGATTCGTGCCCGCTCCTCGGCTTACGGATCGCGAGTTGGAGGTGCTGAAGCTGGTCGCCACGGGGATGAACAACCGTGATATCGCCAAGGAGTTGTTCATCAGCGAGAACACCGTCAAGAACCATGTGCGCAACATCCTGGAGAAGTTGCAGTTGCACTCCCGGATGGAGGCGGTGGTCTACGCGATGCGAGAGAAGATTCTGGAGATCAGGTAGCCCGCACGGGGCTTGCCCCTCACGCCAGTTGCCTCATCAGCTCGGCGGCCAGCTTGTGGTCGTCCATGCGCTCCACCCGTATCGTGTCGCAGCCCACCCACTCCGCCGCCTCCTGTAGCGCCTTCGCCATGGGGGTCACGGCCTTGGGGCTGCTCACCGAGATCTGACGGGCCACGAGGGTGCGTCCCTCGCGTGCCGGGTCTACCCGGCCGACGAGTTTGCCGCCTGCCAGCAGTGGCATCGCGAAGTAGCCGTGTATGCGCTGGGGTTTGGGCACATACGCTTCCAGGCGGTGGGTGAAGTCGAAGATCCGCTGGGTGCGGGCGCGGTCCCAGATGAGGGAGTCGAACGGGGACAGCAAGGTGGTGCGGTGCCTGCCGCGCGGCTCGGTCGACAGTGCCGCGGGGTCGGCCCATGCCTCTGCGGTGCCGCCCCGTGCGGCGGCCTTGCGGCCGGTGGCCCACCCTTCGACCTCGACGGGCACCAGGCCGGTGTCCTCGATCACCGCGTCGACCTGGTCGGCCTTGAGTCGGTGGTAGTCGGCCAGGTCGGCGCGGGTCGCCACGCCCAGTGCGGCGCCTGCCTGTGCGACCAGTCGGCGTAGGCATTCGGTGTCGGCCAGGTCGTCGTGCAGCAGGTCGCCGGGGACGGCGCGTTCGGCGAGGTCGTAGACCCGTTTCCAGCCGCGTCGCTGGGTGCACACCACCTCGCCGGTGTCCAGCAGCCATTCCACGGCGATCTTCGTCTCGGACCAGTCCCACCACGGTCCGCCGTTCTTGGCGCCGCCCAGTTCGGTGGAGGTCAGTGGTCCGTCGGCCTTCAGCCGGTCGAGCACCGCGGCGCAGGACCGCTCGGCGTCGTCCAGCACGTGCCAGCGGTGGCCCTTCGCGCGGCGGGCTCGGCGGCGGAAGGCGAAGTTCGGCCATTCCTCGATGGGCAGCACGCATGCCGCGTGTGACCAGTACTCGAAGGCCGCCGCGCCGGTGGCCTCGGGCGAGCGGCGGGGCGCCGGGACGTCGGCGCCCCAGTACGCCGATTCCACCGCGGTGCGTCCGACGCCGCCGAGCCGGGCGTAGGGGACGAGTTCGTGGGAGCGGGCCAGTACCGAGATCGTGTCCAACTGGACGGCGCCGAGCCGCCGCAGCGTTCCGCGTACTCCGCCTCGCCGGTCCGGTGCGCCGAGCAGCCCTTGGGCGCGCAGTGCTATCCGGCGGGCCTCGTCCGCGCGGAGCGTGGCCTCGGGGCGCCGGGTGGCGGGCGTGGTGCGCGGCGGATTCGTCATGTGGATCAGCGTAGGGGGCACCACTGACAACGCCGGGGGCGTGCGGTCAGGGACGCGGGTGGGGCAGGTACGGGGTGGCGGTCTCCAGTGACCAGTCGGAGGGCAGCAGCGCGCCGATCCACGCGTCGCGCCGGACGCCCTGGTGGACGATGCGGGCGCGCAGGGTGCCCTCCATCCGGAAGCCGGTCTTGAGGGCGACCGCCCGCGATCCGGCGTTGCCGACTTCGGCGTACCACTCCATGCGCTGCACGCCGAGTGCGGTGAAGGCCCACTGGCACGTGGCGCGTGCCGCCTCGACGGTGTAGCCGTGGCCGCGCTGTTCCCTGGCGGTCCAGTAGCCGAGTTCCGCCTGCCGCTCCTCGGTGTGCAGCAGCGCCAGCCGTACCAGGCCGACCGTGCCGACGAGCCGGCCGTCCGCCTTGGTGAACACGCCGAAGGGGTACTGGGTGTCGGTTCGCCACCCGTCCGGGGAGATCCGCTCGACGAACGTCTGTGCGTGTTCGGGCGTGTACGGGGAGGGTACGGAGGTCCAGCGCTGGATGTCCGGGTCCTGACAGGCGGTGTACACGGCCTCGGTGTCGCGCGGCTCCAGGGGGCGCAGGAGCAGGCGTTCGGTGGTCAGGGTGACGGGTTCCATCGGAGGAGTATTTCCGGTCGCTTACCCCTTTGGACAGGTAATTTCCGTCACTGACCGGAGTGACAGCGCGCGGGTCCGACGGCGGACCTCCCGACGGGCTGGTGTCCTCGCTTACGATGGCCGGTGCAGCGGAGGCTGTAGACAGCTGTATACAGCCAAGCGAAACACCCGCTGTGCCCAGTGCGAGAGAAACGTGCCAGGCCCGACCGGCAAGGAGCCAGCCTACGTGTCCGTCTTCGGCAAGATCCTGCGCGCAGGCGAGGGAAAGATCCTGCGCAAGCTGACCCGCATCGCGGACCAGGTCAATTCCATCGAAGAGGACTTCGTCAACCTCACGGATGCCGAGCTGCGGGCCCTCACCGACGAGTACAAGCAGCGGTACGCGGACGGCGAGAGCCTGGACGACCTGCTTCCTGAGGCGTTCGCCACGGTGCGCGAGGCCGCCAAGCGGGTGCTCGGACAGCGCCACTACGACGTCCAGCTGATGGGTGGCGCCGCGCTGCACCTCGGGTATGTGGCCGAGATGCGTACCGGTGAGGGCAAGACGCTGGTCGGCACGCTGCCCGCGTATCTGAACGCGATCTCCGGCAAGGGCGTCCACCTGATCACGGTCAACGACTATCTGGCTGAGCGTGACTCGGAGTGGATGGGCCGGGTGCACCGCTTCCTCGGCCTTGAGGTGGGCTGCATCCTGGCCAACATGACTCCGGCGGAGCGCCGTGAGCAGTACGCGTGCGACATCACGTACGGCACCAACAACGAGTTCGGTTTCGACTACCTGCGCGACAACATGGCGTGGTCGCAGGAAGAGTTGGTGCAGCGCGGCCACAACTTCGCGATCGTGGACGAGGTCGACTCGATCCTGATCGACGAGGCCCGTACCCCGCTGATCATCTCGGGTCCGGCGGACCAGGCCACCAAGTGGTACAGCGACTTCGCCAAGTTGGTGCAGCGGCTGAAGCTGGACCGCGACTACGAGATCGACGAGAAGAAGCGCACCGTCGGTGTCCTGGAGGAGGGAGTCACCCGGGTCGAGGACTGGCTGGGCATCGACAACCTCTACGAGTCGGTCAACACGCCGCTGGTCGGCTTCCTGAACAACGCCATCAAGGCCAAGGAGCTGTACAAGCGCGACAAGGACTACGTCGTCATCGACGGCGAGGTCATGATCGTCGACGAGCACACCGGCCGTATCCTCGCGGGCCGCCGCTACAACGAGGGCATGCACCAGGCGATCGAGGCGAAGGAGGGGGTGGAGATCCAGAACGAGAACCAGACGCTGGCCACCATCACCCTGCAGAACTTCTTCCGCCTCTACGACAAGCTGTGCGGCATGACCGGTACGGCGATGACAGAGGCCGCCGAGTTCTACCAGATCTACAAGCTCGGCGTGGTGCCGATCCCCACCCACCGTCCGGTGCAGCGGATGGACAAGTCGGACCTGATCTACCGCACCGAGGAGTCGAAGTTCCGGGCGGTCGTGGACGACATCGCCGAGAAGCACGAGAAGGGCCAGCCGGTCCTGGTCGGCACCACCTCGGTGGAGAAGTCGGAGTACCTGTCGCAGCAGTTGGCCAAGCGCGGCGTGCCGCACGAGGTGCTCAACGCCAAGCAGCACGACCGGGAGGCGACGATCGTCGCGCAGGCCGGTCGCAAGGGCGCGGTCACGGTGGCCACCAACATGGCGGGCCGTGGTACCGACATCAAGCTCGGCGGCAACCCCGACGACCTGGCCGAGGCGGACCTGCGACAGCGCGGTCTGGACCCGGTGGAGCACGTCGAGGAGTGGGCGGCGGCGCTGCCCGAGGCGCTGGAGCGCGCGGAGGCCGTGGTCAAGGCCGAGTTCGAGGAGGTCAAGGAACTCGGCGGGCTGTATGTGCTGGGCACCGAGCGGCATGAGTCGCGCCGTATCGACAACCAGTTGCGCGGTCGTTCCGGCCGTCAGGGCGACCCCGGCGAGTCCCGGTTCTACCTGTCGCTGGGTGACGATCTGATGCGCCTGTTCAAGGCGCAGATGGTCGAGCGCGTGATGGCGATGGCGAACGTGCCGGACGACGTGCCGATCGAGAACAAGATGGTGACCCGGGCGATCGCGTCCGCTCAGTCGCAGGTGGAGCAGCAGAACTTCGAGATCCGCAAGAACGTCCTGAAGTACGACGAGGTGCTCAACCGGCAGCGTGAGGTGATCTACGGCGAGCGCCGCCGGGTCCTGGAGGGCGAGGATCTGCGGGAGCAGGTCATGCACTTCATGGACGACACCATCGAGGACTACATCAAGGCGGAGACGTCCGAGGGCTTCGCGGAGGAGTGGGACCTCGAGAAGCTGTGGGGCGCGTTCGCGCAGCTGTACCCGATCACGGTCACCATCGACGAGCTGGACGAGGCGGCGGGCGACCGTGCGGGCGTCACCGCGGACTTCATCTCCGAGATGATCGTGGAGGACATCCACAAGCAGTACGAGGCGCGGGAGAAGGAGCTCGGCTCGGACATCATGCGCGAGCTGGAGCGCCGCGTGGTGCTGTCGGTGCTGGACCGCAAGTGGCGTGAGCACCTGTACGAGATGGACTACCTCCAGGAGGGCATCGGGCTGCGTGCCATGGCGCAGCGCGACCCGCTGGTGGAGTACCAGCGTGAGGGCTTCGACATGTTCAACGCCATGATGGACGGCATCAAGGAGGAGTCCGTCGGCTACCTGTTCAACCTGGAGGTCCAGGTCGAGCAGCAGGTCGAGGAGGTTCCGGTGCCGGTCGACGCGCTGCCTGCGCTGGAGAAGGAGGACGTGGTTCCGGCGGGCGCGGTGCGTCCGGAGATCCGCGCCAAGGGCCTGGAGGCTCCGCAGCGCCCGGACCGGCTGCACTTCTCCGCACCGAAGGTGGACGGTGAGGGCGGCATCGTCGAGGGTGATTTCAGCACCGGCGGTGAGGGCGCTCCGGTCGTGTCGGAGACGGACGGCATGACCCGTGCCGAGCGGCGCAAGGCGCAGAAGGGCGGCCGTCGCCGCAAGAAGTAGCGAGGGCGTGTACAGGGCCGGGTTCCCGACGGAGGCCCGGCCCTCGTGCGTCACCATGCCGGTGCCGCGCATTCGAGGGCGGTGCAGCGCCAGCGGCGGTCGGTGCCGAGTTCCAGCCGGAACGCCAGTGCCCGCAGGGTGTCCCCGAAGCGGACCCGGGCGAACGCCTCGCGTACCCCGGGTGCGGGCGCGCGGTAGCCGCAGCCGTGGACTCGGGGGGCGGGGTGGCCTTTGGGCGGGCGCAGTGCGCCCTGGGAGGCGAGCTGCCACAGCCGTTCGTAGGCGGCCTCGCCGGATGTGTGGCCGAGCATCCAGGCGGCCGGGCGGCGGCCGCTGAGGACTTCCACCAGCCGGTCGGCGAACCACCAGTGCGGTTGCGCCTGCCGTGCCGTGTCGGCGCTGGTGTGGTGGCCGGGGCGGTGCGGCCGTGGTCCGGGGGAGCCCGGGCCTGGTGGGCCGGGGCGCCGGTTGTCGCGGCGGGCGGGCGGCGCGGTGACCGTCGGTGGCCGTCGGGCGGTGGTGCGGGCCGGGCGGCGGGCGTCCGCTGCCGGGTCGAAGGTGCTGGTGGTCATCGCTGGGTTCCCCTGCTCTGCCTGGCGCAAGGTCGCCGGGCGGTTGCTGTCCGTGGTCGAGGAGACTTCTAGCGAGCGCGCGGCGACGGCGACAAGGACCGGCGGACCGGCGGGGAGGCGGCCGCGGAATTCACCTATCAGGGTGATGGGCGCGTGCTGGCGCGCCGGATCCGGCGCTTCCGGGGGCGGCGGGGCGACCGGCCGGGCCGGGACGCACCCCACGAAGGGGGACGCCCTGCCCGCACGGGTGACCGGCCGTGCGGGGCGCGACCGTATGCTGAGACCGTTCCTCATCGGTACGGCCACGGAGCGGCAGCGATGCGCGTCTACATCCCCACGACCCTGCCCGGACTCGCCGAGGCCCACAAGGCGGGCGAGCTGGGTCCGGCACCGCTGGACGCGTACGCGGTCACGCCCGCGCTGCGTGAGTGGTACGTCTCGGACGACATCGAGGAACTGGAGTACGCGGCCCTTTCCCGGGCGGCGCAGGCCAGCCTGCGGCTGCTGGCCGGGGATGCCGCCGCGGCGCGCCGCCGCGTCGTGGTCGCGGTCGACGTGGCGGACGGCGCGGTGACCGCCGACCCGGACCGCGGACTGGACCCGGCCGCGCTGGGCGTGGTGCGCCTGGCGGCGCCGGTGCCGCTGTCCAAGGCGGCCGCGGTGCACGTGGACGCCGAGGACGCCGAGCCGGACGTGGCGGCGGCCGCCGATGCGCTGGGCGCGGCTGACGCGGGCGACGACGACGCGCGGTTCGTGGTGGACGGCGCCGAGGACCACGAGCTGCTCTGGTACGCCACGCAGGAGATCCCGGCGCTGATCGGCTGAGCCCCGGCCCGATTGTCAGATCCCACCGGTACCGTCTTGAGCATGACGGCTCACCTGGTCTGGGACTGGAACGGGACCCTGCTCGACGACGTCGACGCGGTGGTCGAGGCGACGAACGCCTCGTTCGTCGAGATAGGCCTGCCGTCGATAACCCGCGAGCGGTACCGGGAGTTGTACTGCGTGCCGGTGCCGCGGTTCTACGAGCGGCTGACCGGGCGGCTGCCGACGGAGGACGAGTGGCTGGTGATGGACGCGATATTCCACCGCCACTACTGGGCGCTGGCCGGCGGCTGTGGTCTGGCCGCCGGGGCCGTGGAACTGCTGGCGGCGGGCCGGGAGGCGGGGCGCACCCAGTCGCTGTGCTCGCTGGCGCCGCACGACCGGCTGGTGCCGCTGGTGCGCGAGCACGGCATCGAGTCGCACTTCGTCCGGGTGGACGGCCGGGTGGGCCGGTCCGGTGAGGGCAAGGCGGAGCATCTGATACGCCACCTCGCGGCGCTCGACGGGGTCGAGCCGCGGCACACGGTGGTCATCGGTGACGCGGTGGACGACGCCGCGGCGGCGTCCGCGGCGGGCGTGCGGGCCGTGCTCTACACCGGGGGATCCCATGCCAGGGCCAGCCTGGAGGCGGCGGGTGTACCGGTGGTGGACAGCCTGGCGGAGGCGGTGGCGGAGGCGCAGCGTCTCGTCGGCTAGGGCGCGGCGTCCGGTCGGCCAGGGGAGGCTGCGTTCGGCGGAACCGGCGGGGTGGTGGCGCGCTTCGGCGGGTGGCCATGGCGACGTGGCCATAGTGTCGACATCGACCTGTGTCTTTATACATAAAAGGTCGCTGACAGCTTCCCCGCGCGGAGAGATAGCCTTAGCTCCGTGATCAGCGCGATAGCCATCGGGGGCGACGGTGCCCCCGCGCGTCCGGGGCGGCACCACGCCCGGGTCGCCGCTGACCGTTACATCCGGGTCAAATCCTGGGACAACCGCCCGGACATCCCTCACCTAGGCATAACGTCGTTCCCGAACGGCAATCCCGCGCCGGGGCGACCAGCCATCACACCTATTGACGTCACGCAACGGCGCGCGACAGGAGTCAGAGGACATGCAAACCAAGCTGGACGAAGCCAAGGCCGAGCTGCTCGACCGGGCGGCACGGGTAGCTGAGAACAGCCCGGCGGGGGGAGAACCTGGACCGGGCCTCGATACGACCGAGGCCGTCCAGACATTCCTCCAGCGTTACTACCTGCACACCGCCGCCGAGGACCTCGTGGACCGCGACCCGGTCGACGTGTACGGCGCCGCGATGTCGCACTACCGCCTCGCGGAGGTCCGCCCCCAGGGCACCGCCAACGTGCGCGTGCACACCCCCTCCGTGGAGGAGAACGGCTGGACCTGTAGCCACACCGTCGTCGAGGTGGTCACCGACGACATGCCGTTCCTCGTCGACTCTGTCACCAACGAGCTGTCCCGCCAGGACCGGGCGATCCACGTGGTGATCCACCCGCAGGTCGTCGTCCGCCGCGATGTCACCGGCAAGCTGCTGGAGATCATCGGCACCGGCAACCTCGTCGAGGCCGCCAGTGCCCGGCTGCCCGGCGCGGAGCTGCCGCACGACGCCTGCGTGGAGTCCTGGATCCACGTCGAGATCGACCGCGAGACAGACCGCGAGGACCTCCACCAGATCACCTCTGACCTGCGCCGTGTGCTGTCCGACGTCCGCGAGTCCGTCGAGGACTGGACGAAGATGCGGGACGCCGCGCTGCGCGTCTCCGACGAACTGGCCGCCACCCCGCCGCCGCTGCCCGAGCTGGAGGTCAGCGAGGCCCGTGAGCTGCTGCGCTGGCTCGCCGACGACCACTTCACCTTCCTCGGGTACCGCGAGTACCGGCTGGCCACCGAGCCCGGCCCGGACGGTACGCAGGAGGACGTGCTGACCGCGGTGCCCGGCACCGGTCTGGGCGTCCTGCGCTCCGACCCGCAGCACCGGGTCAGCGAGGACGGCGGCCCGGCCTCGCCGTCCTTCAACCGGCTCCCGGCGGACGCCCGTGCCAAGGCGCGCGAGCCCAAGCTGCTGATCCTGACCAAGGCCAACAGCCGCGCCACCGTTCACCGTCCCTCGTACCTCGACTACGTCGGTGTGAAGACGTTCGACGCCGACGGCAACGTGACCGGTGAGCGTCGCTTCCTCGGCCTGTTCTCCTCGGCGGCCTACACCGAGTCGGTCTCCCGCATCCCGGTGATCCGCCGCAAGGTGCAGGAAGTGCTCTCCGGGGCGGGCTTCACCCCCGACAGCCACGACGGCCGCGACCTGGTGCAGATCCTGGAGACGTACCCGCGCGACGAGCTGTTCCAAACCAGCGCGGACGAGCTGCGTCCGATCGTCACCAGCGTGCTGTACCTGCAGGAGCGCCGCAGGCTGCGGCTGTTCCTGCGCAAGGACGAGTACGGCCGCTACTACTCGGCGCTGGTCTACCTGCCGCGGGACCGCTACACCACCGCGGTCCGGTTGCGGCTGACCGACATCCTGAAGGAAGAACTCCAGGGCCGCACCGTCGACTTCACCGCCTGGAACACCGAATCGGTGCTCTCCCGGCTGCACTTCGTCATCCGGGTCGCCCCGGGCACCCAGCTGCCCGAGCTGACCGACGCCGAGGTCGACCGCATCGAGGCCCGGCTGGTGGAGGCCGCCCGCTCCTGGGAGGACGGCTTCAACGAGGCGCTGGCCGCCGAGTGCGGCGAGGAGCGGGCCGCCGAGCTGTCCCGCCGCTACGCGCACGGCTTCCCCGAGGGCTACAAGGCCGACTTCACCCCGCGTACCGCCGTCGCCGACCTGCAGCACCTCGAACAGCTCAAGCCCGAGGGCGACTTCACGCTGTCGCTGTACGAGCCGGTGGGCGCCACCCGCGGCGAGCGCCGCTTCAAGATCTACCGCACCGGCGCGCCGGTGTCGCTGTCGGCCGTGCTGCCGGTGCTCCAGCGGCTCGGTGTCGAGGTGGTCGACGAGCGCCCGTACGAGCTGAAGCGCTCGGACCACACCAGGGCGTGGGTGTACGACTTCGGCTTGCGCCTGGACCGCTCGGTCGGTGACATCGGCGATGACGCCCGTGAGCGGTTCCAGGAAGCGTTCGCCGCGGTGTGGACCGACCAGGCGGAGAACGACGGCTTCAACGCCCTTGTGCTGCGCGCCGGTTTGACCTGGCGGCAGGCGATGGTGCTGCGCGCCTACGCCAAGTACCTGCGGCAGGCGGGCGCCCCGTTCAGCCAGGACTACATGGAGGAGACCCTCCGCACCAACGTCCACACCACCCGGCTGCTGGTCAACCTCTTCCAGGCCAGGATGTCCCCGGAGCACCAGCGCGCGGGCTCCGAGCTGATCGACGGGCTGCTGGAGGAGCTGGACGGCGCGCTGGACCAGGTCGCCTCGCTGGACGAGGACCGGATCCTGCGGTCCTTCCTCACCCTGATCAAGGCGACGCTGCGCACCAACTACTTCCAGCACGACGCGGACGGCAAGCCGCACCCGTACCTGTCGATGAAGTTCGACCCGCAGGCGATCCCGGACCTGCCGGCGCCGCGCCCGGCGTACGAGATCTGGGTGTACTCGCCGCGGGTCGAGGGCGTGCACCTGCGGTTCGGCAAGGTGGCGCGCGGTGGTCTGCGCTGGTCGGACCGGCGTGAGGACTTCCGCACCGAGGTGCTGGGCCTGGTCAAGGCGCAGATGGTGAAGAACACCGTGATCGTGCCGGTGGGCGCCAAGGGCGGCTTCGTCGGCAAGCGGCTGCCGGACCCGGCGGTCGACCGGGACGCGTGGTTGGCCGAGGGCATCGCCTCGTACAAGACGTTCATCTCCGGTCTGCTGGACATCACCGACAACCTGGTCGGCGGCGAGGTCGTGCCGCCGCACGACGTGGTCCGGCACGACGAGGACGACACGTACCTGGTGGTCGCCGCGGACAAGGGAACCGCGACGTTCTCCGACATCGCCAACGAGGTCGCGATCTCCTACGGCTTCTGGCTCGGCGACGCGTTCGCCTCCGGCGGGTCGGTGGGCTACGACCACAAGAAGATGGGCATCACCGCCCGCGGCGCCTGGGAGTCGGTCAAGCGGCACTTCCGCGAGATGGGCCACAACACCCAGGAAGAGGACTTCACCGTCGTCGGTGTCGGTGACATGTCCGGTGACGTGTTCGGCAACGGCATGCTGCTGTCCGAGCACATCCGGCTGGTCGCCGCCTTCGACCACCGGCACATCTTCATCGACCCGGACCCGGAGGCCGCCAGCTCGTACGCCGAGCGGCGCCGCCTGTTCGAGCTGCCGCGCAGCAGCTGGGCCGACTACGACAGCAAGCTGATCTCGGCGGGCGGCGGGGTGTTCCCGCGCAGCGCCAAGTCGATCGCCATCACCCCGCAGATCCGCAAGGCGCTGGGGCTGGCGGGCAACGTCGCCAAGCTGACTCCGGCCGAGCTGATGAAGGCGATCCTGCAGGCGCCGGTCGACCTGCTGTGGAACGGCGGCATCGGCACGTACGTCAAGGCCTCCACGGAGTCGCACGCCGACGTCGGCGACAAGGCCAACGACGCGATCCGGGTGGACGGCTCGGACCTGCGGGTCAAGGTGGTCGGCGAGGGCGGCAACCTCGGTCTGACCCAGCTGGGCCGTATCGAGTTCGCCCGCAACGGCGGCCGGATCAACACCGACGCGATCGACAACAGCGCCGGTGTGGACGCCTCCGACCACGAGGTGAACATCAAGATCCTGCTCAACGCGGTCGTCTCGGACGGCGACATGACCGTCAAGCAGCGCAACCAGCTGCTGGCGGAGATGACCGACGAGGTCGGCGCGCTGGTGCTGCGCAACAACTACGCGCAGAACGTGGCGCTGGCCAACAGCATGGCGCAGGCGGCGAGCCTGCTGCCCGCGCAGCAGCGGTACATCCGCCGCCTGGTGCGGGAGGGCAAGCTGGACCGGGCCCTGGAGTTCCTGCCCACCGACCGGCAGATCCGTGAGCGGCTCAGCGCCGGTCAGGGGCTGACGGATCCGGAGACCTGCGTTCTGCTGGCCTACGCGAAGATCACCACGGCGGCGGAGCTGATCGCCACCACGCTGCCGGACGACCCGTACCTGCGGGGGCTGCTCCACGCGTACTTCCCCAAGGCGCTGCGGGAGCGGTTCCCCGAGCAGGTCGACGGGCACGCGCTGCACCGCGAGATCATCACCACGCTGCTGGTCAACGACACGATCAACACCGCCGGTACGACCTTCCTGCACCGCATGAAGGAGGAGACCGGCGCCTCGACCGAGGAGATCGTCCGGGCGCACACCGCGGCCCGCACGATCTTCGACATGGCGCGGATCTGGGACGAGGTGGAGTCCCTGGACAACGTGGTGGCCGCGGATGTGCTCACCCGCGTCCGGCTGCACTCGCGACGCCTGGTCGAGCGCGGCACCCGCTGGCTGCTCAACAACCGGCCGCAGCCGCTGGAGATCGCCGAGACCATCGAGTTCTTCAGCGAGGGCGTGGCCACGGTGTGGGGTCAGCTGCCGAAGCTGCTGCGCGGCGCGGACCTGGAGTGGTACCAGGGCATCCACGACGAGCTGACCGGTGCCGGGGTGCCGGAGGAGCTGGCGACGCGGGTGGCGGGCTTCTCATCGGTCTTCCCCGCGCTGGACATCGTCGCGGTGGCGGACCGGGTGCAGAAGGATCCGCTGGATGTCGCCGAGGTCTACTACGACCTCGCCGACCGGCTGCGGATCACCCAACTGCTGGACCGCATCATCGAGTTGCCGCGCGCCGACCGGTGGCAGTCGATGGCCCGGGCCGCGATCCGCGAGGACCTGTTCGCCGCCCACGCGGCACTGACCCAGGACGTGCTGTCGGCGGGCAACGGCTCGGCGACGCCGGAGCAGCGGTTCGCCGCCTGGGAGCAGAGGAACACGGCCCTGCTGGGCCGGGCCCGCACCACCCTGGAGGAGATCCAGAGCTCGGACTCGTTCGACCTGGCGAACCTATCGGTGGCCATGCGGACCATGCGTACGCTGCTGCGCACGCACAGCTGAGCCGAAAGGGGCGCGGGGCTCTGCCCCGCGCCCGCTTTGGGGCCGCGCGTTGCGGCCCCGGCGCCTGCGGACCGCTCTTGGGGCCCGCGCCTCCGGCCTGAGCCTCCGCCGGGGTGTGCCCCAACTCCCGGGGTTCAGCGGGGCGTTGGGGTCAGCCGTACCAGTCGTTCGCCTGTCTGCGGGCTTGTCGCGACCAGCTTGCCGCCTGCGGGGAGGGGCTGGCCGTGGTCCAGCAGGGCCCAGGCGGCGTGGTAGCGGGTGGCCACCAGGTGCTGGACGGCTGGGGTGGCGTGGGGGGAGAAGTAGACGCGTACGTCGTGGCTGCGGCGGTTGCGGACGGCCACGGGCAGGGATGGGTCGGGCCAGGCGCCGGAGACCAGGAAGATCCCGTAGGCGGGCAGGACGTGGGTCGCGCGGTAGTCGTCGCTGAGGACGACATCGCCGACGGGGATGTGGTCGCTCGCCCAGCGGTAGCTGGGCCAGGTGGCCAGGTGCTGCAGATGGGGGATCTGCACGATGGAGCCGGTCTGCACCGCCAGCCCGATCGCCGCCGCCCCGGCCGCGACCGCCGCCATCACCCTGCGGGCCAGGCCCCACGGGCGGGCCCGCACCAGCTCCACGGCCAGGGCGAACTGCGGGGGAGCGAGCAGCAGCCCGAAGATCCGCCCGTAGGTGTAGCGACCGCTGAACCAGCCGTACGCCGCGATGGCGATGTCCGCCAGCCACAGCAACGGCAGCGGGTCCAGACGGTGCCGCCGGAAGCGCAGCCACAACGCGGGTACCCCGACCAGGCTCAGCCCGTACCAGGTGATCAGCCGCCGCCCGTACAGCTGTTTGTGGAACTTGTCGACGGTGGTGTCCCCGGCGAGCGCGAAGACGTCGTAGTACGGCCAGGCGACGGCCAGGACGACGGCCACCGCGACGGTGAGCGCCCAGCGGGCGGCGACCGTGCGGTCCCAGTTCCGCTGCCAGCCGACGACGATCGCGGCGATCCCGGCCGCCGCGCCGATGGACGTGATCGGGTGGATCAGCAGGATCAGCCCCATGCACACCCCGATCACGGCATGCGTCAGCAGCCCCGCTCGGGCGCGTGCGGCCCGCGCGGTCAGCGCCCAGGTGTGCAGGGTCAGCGCGATCGCGAAGGTCGAGGGGAACGTCACGTTCCGGGTGAGCGCGCCCGGGTTGAGGAAGCCGCTCCATGCCGCCGGCCGGATCCCCCACAGCAGCATCAGTGCGGCGAGCGCCAGCACCGGAACCCAGCGGTTCCTGCTCAGTGTGCGGGAGAACGCGGCGACACCGGCCAGGAAGAAGGCCAGGTTGACCGGCGCCCATCCCTTGAGGACCTGCCAGCCCGCCAGCCCGGTCACCTTGGCGATCAGGCCGAGCAGGACGATCAGCGGCGAGTAGTACGGGCTGTTGTCGCCGGAGACGTCGACCAGCGGGTTCGCCGGGTGCAGCGGATCGGCCTTGATCCGGTCGATCGCCGAGGCGTGCTGGCCGAAGTCGGAGATGATGTTGTTCCGCCAGGCCAGGACGGTGATCAGGACCAGGAAGGCCGTGGCGGCCAGGGCGTAGGGGCTTGGCCGCCAGCGCGCCAGCCGGGCGGCACCGCCCGCGCGCGGCTCCCGCCGCCTGGCGCCCGTACTGCCGCCGTCCGTTGTCAACACACCCGCCATGAACCCTCCCGCACGTCCTCGGGGCGCGTCGCGGCGCCCACCGACAATGACCGCGCGCGGGTTACGGGCAGGAGGCGAACGGGCCGCCGCCAGCCAACGGCAGGTGGTCGGTTTCACGGTCGGCCGGGTTTCCGTCGGCGCCCGGACCGGGCCGGGTGTCCGCGCGGCCCGAGAGGGAGGGATTCCCCCAGGTTTCGGCGCGTCGTCCGCCGGTCACTCAATAGGGCGGATTGACGGATGCGCCGGTTTCGAGAGCCCGTCCGTTACCTCCGAATGGCCTGATTAGTCGTATGAGTCATGTCACCCGTAGGGGTTATCCGGGCCCGCCCCCTTGCGAACTGGGGTGGGGTGCTCACTAGCGTCTTCACAGTGACCACAGCCGACACTTTGCAGAAGAACGGATCAGCCTCCGGGGCACCGGAGGTGGACTCCCCGGCGCGGCCCGCCACGGCGGCCGGAACAAGGCCGAAGCGTGACCCCTTCTTCGACAACGCGAAGTTCCTGCTGGTGGTCCTGGTCGTCATCGGTCACAACTGGTATCCGCTGATCAGCCACACACGGGCGGTCAAGGCCGCGTACCTGGTGGTCTACTCCTTCCACATGCCCGCGTTCATCCTGCTGAGCGGGTACTTCTCGCGGAGCTTCGAGGCGCGCCCCGACCAGGTGCGCAAACTGATCAAGACGGTCCTGGTGCCGTACCTGATCTTCGAGACGTTCTATCTGGCGGTGGTCGCCGAGGCGGACGGTCATCCGTTCAAGATGGATCTGACCTACCCCAGTTACCTGTGCTGGTTCCTGATCGCGCTGTTCGTTTGGCGGTTGACCACGCCGGTGTGGCGGGCGATGCCGCAGCCGCTGCTGGTGTCGGTGCTGGTCTCGGTGGTCGCCGGGTTGACGAACGTCAGTACCGATCTGGCGCTTTCCCGCGTGCTGCAGTTCCTGCCGTGGTTCGTGGCGGGCCTGTTGATGAAGCCGGAGCACTTCCGCTGGCTGCGACGCCGCGCGGTACGGCTGTGGGCCGCCGCGGCGCTGGTCATCGCCCTGCCGGTGGCGTACATCCTGGCGCCCACCGCCAACGCGGACTGGCTGTCCATGGAGTACGGCGCCACCGATCTGCACGTCGGCGCAGTGGAGTACGTGGCCATCAGGGCCGCGCTGTTCGCCGTGGGCGCGGTGCTGGTCGGCGCGGCGCTGGCGCTGGTGCCCGCCCGTCACCTGTGGCTGACCGCCCTGGGCACGGTGACCATGTACCCGTACCTGCTGCACGGGCTGATCGTGAAGTCCGCGCAGGCGAACGGGTTGTACGACCTGGTGGCCAACTCCGGGCCGCCCGCGGTCATCACGTTGACGGTCGGGGCGGTCGCGCTGGCGCTGCTGCTGACCACGCCGCCGGTGCGCAAGATCGCGCGCTGGGCAGTGGAGCCGTCGTTCCGCCGTCCGCGCCAGGTGTTCGGCCGCTGAGGCCGATCGGCCTGTTGCCCCCAGCGGAGCGCTCAGCGCTCCGCTGACCGCCGTTCGCGCACGCGCCGGGCGGCGGGGCCGGGGTGCGGTCCGAAAGCGGCAGCACCGGCGGTACGCCGTCCGCCTGCCGCTCCCCCAGGAACACCCGCCGGACCACCCGCTCCGCGGCGTGACCGTCGTCGTAGCGGCAGAAGCGGGCCCGGAACGCGGCGCGCAGCTCGGCGGCGCGCGGGCCGCACCAGGCGCCGCTGGTGAACGCCTCGATCAACGCTTCCTCGTCCTCGGCGACGATGCCCGGCGGCTCGGCGGTGATGTCGAAGTACGTGCCACGGGCCGCCCGGTAGGCCGCCCAGTCCCCGGCGTGGACGACGATCGGCCGGTCCAGGTTGGCGTAGTCGAACATGACGGACGAGTAGTCGGTGAGCAACCCGTCCGCGGCCAGGCAGAGTTCCTCGACCGAGGGGTGCCCGGAGACGTCGATGACGGTGGCCGCGTCGTCTGCCGGGGCCGTTGTCAGTGGCTGCTGGTAGAAGTAGTGGGAGCGGACCAGCAGGACGAACCGCGGCCCGAGGGCGCGGGCCAGGCGTCCGAGATCCAGTAGGGGGACCTGGCCGCGGCGGTAGTCGCGGTGGGTGGGGGCGTACAGAAGGGCGGTGGTGCCGGTGGTGATACCGAGGCGGTCGCGGATCCGCAGCACATCCTCGGCGCTGGCGCGGTACAGGGCGTCGTTGCGCGGATAGCCGTACTCCAGGGTGGTGTAGGACGCGGGGTAGGCGCGCTCCCACACCAAGGTGGAGTGGCGGTTGGCGGACAGCACGTAGTCCCAGCGGTCCGCGTGGGTCATCAGCCGCTCGAAGTCGGTGCCCGCCCCCGCGGCGGGATAGTCCCGCAGGTCCAGGCCCATGTGCTTGAGCGGTGTGCCGTGGTGGGTCTGTACATGGATCTGACCGGGCCGTTTGACCAGCCGGTGCGTGAAGTTGACGTTGTTGACCAGGTACTTGGCCCGGGCCAGCGCCGTCCAGTAGGCGGCGGAGCCGGGGTGCAGCCGTCGTACGCCCTCAGGCAGGGTGTGCGCGAACTCGGGGGTGGTGATCCATGCGGTACGGATGTGCGGGGCCAGTTGGCGGACGGCGGCCTCGATGGCGGCGGGGTTGCATGAGTAGCCGCGGTTCCAGTAGGCGGCGAACACCGCCAGGTCGGGGTCGATACGGCGGTGCGCCTGGAGGCGGTAGTGCGCCAGGAGCAGCCCCGCCCGCAGCTTCCGGTACGCCGCCCGGGCCGCGTCGCGCGCCGCCCGGCCCAACTGGTCGACGCGCCACAGCAGTCGGTAGGTCCGTCCGGCGCCGAGTCTGGTCAGCAGGTAGCGCACCGCGCCGCGCCGGGACGCCGCCGGGTGCCGTTGGGCCGGGCGGTGGCGGTGGTACTGCGCACGGCAGCGGCGGAAGTACTCGGCGCGGGCCGAACGCGGCAGCCTGCCGGGCGTGTTGTAGACCGTGCCCAGGTGGTCCAGCATCCGCTCGAACAGGACCGGTCGCCACCGTGCCAGTTCGGGGCGCTCGTCGAGGAAGGCGAAGACCCGGTCGTACTGGTCGAAGATGTCGAAGTGGCGGCGGCTGGTGGTGGACAGGATGTTGCCGCGCCGGCGCTGCCGGTAGTGCAGGCAGACCTGGTCGAGCACCGCGATCGACTCGGCGGCCAGCAGTGTGGGGTACGTCCAGGGGGTGTCCTCGTAGAAGCCGGCGGGGAACGTCAGGCCCAGCCGGGCGATGTACTCGCGGCGGTACGCCTTGTTGCAGGCGATCATCAACAGCCGCAGCAGTTCGGGGCGGTCGTCGAGGGTGAACACCGGGGGGCCCGACTGGCCGAGGTGGTGCGACAGGGCGTTGCGCCGCGCCTCGCCGGTCCAGTACGTGCGGTCGTAGTCGTAGACCAGCACATCGGGGTCACCGGTGTGCCGGAGCCGGTCGGCGATGGCGCGCAGGGCGCCGGGCGCGAAGGTGTCGTCGCCGTCGAGGAACAACAGGTAGTCGCCGCTGGCACGGGCCATCCCGGCGTTGCGGGCCGGGCCGAGGCCGCGGTTGCGCGGCAGGTGCACGGGGACCACCCGGCGGTCGCGGGCCGCGAAGTCGTCGATGATCTCGCCGGAGCCGTCCGGCGAGTGGTCGTCGACGGCGATGACCTCGAAGTCCGGGTACTCCTGGGCGAGCACGGACTCCAGGCACTCGGACAGGTACGCCTGGACCTGGTAGGCGGGAACGATGACGCTGAAGCGGGTCACGGCACATCCCTTCCAGGAAGGAAACTGCTCAGGTCCCTGCCCGGTTACGGCCCCCGCCGCACTCGGCGGGGCCGCCCGGATCCGGACCGCCCCGCCAACGGGCCACGCCTGGCGGCTACTTGACGGCACCCGCCATGACGCCGGAGACGAACTGGCGCTGGAAGGCGAAGAACACCACCAGCGGAATGACCATGGAGACGAACGCGCCGGGGGCGAGGACGTCGATGTTGTTGCCGAACTGCCGCACCTGCTGCTGCAACGCCACGGTGATCGGCGCCGAGTCGCTGTTGGCGAAGATCAGCGCCACCAGCATGTCGTTCCACACCCACAGGAACTGGAAGATGCCGAGCGAGGCGATGGCCGGGCCGCCCAGCGGCAGCACCACGGTGCTGAAGATCCGTAGCTCGCCCGCTCCGTCCAGCCGGGCCGCCTCCAGCAGCTCGCGGGGGATCTCCGCGAAGAAGTTCCGCAGCAGGAAGATCGCGAAGGGCAGGCCGAAGGCGGTGTGGAACAGCACCACACCGGTGATCGAGCCGAAGATCCCGATGTCGCCGAAGAGCCTGGCCACCGGGATCAGCGCGATCTGCACCGGCACCACCAGCAGTCCGACCACGGCCAGGAACCACCAGTCGCGCCCCCGGAAGTCCAGCCAGGCGAACGCGTATCCGGCGAGCGCGCCGATCACCACCACCAGCACGGTGGCCGGGACGGTGATGTAGAGCGTGTTCAGCAGCGAGTGGGTGATGGCGGAATTGCCCAGCAGCGTACGGAAGTTGGTGAGGGTCAGCTGTGAGGGGGCGGTGAGGACCCGCCACCAGCCGGAGGTGGCGATGTCGGCGTTGCCGCGCAACGAGGACAGCAGCAGCCCGACCGTCGGCATCAGCCAGAACAGCGCGATCACGATCAGCGCGACTCGCAGCAGGCCGCCGCCCGCCCGGCTGGCCAGCCGGGCCGCCAGGGCCGGTGTGCGCCGTACCGGGGCGGTGGTCACCGGCGTCGCTCCCTTCTGATCCGGCGGATGTTGAAGACCATCACGGGCAGTACGAGGAGCAGCAGCAGGACGGATATGGCGCTGCCCACGCCCTGGTCGTCGCCGCCGCCGAAGGAGGTCAGATACAGCTTCAGGGCCAGCACCATCGCGTTGTTCTGGGTGGCGCCCGGGGCGATGATGTAGACCAGATCGAAGATCTTCAGGACGTTGATCATCAGCGTGACCAGCACCACGGCCAGTACCGGTGCCAGCAGCGGCACGGTGATCCTGCGGAACACCTGCCACTCGTTGGCGCCGTCCACCCGCGCGGCCTCCAGCAGTTCCCGTGGCACACCGGCGAGCCCGGCCGCGATCAGCACCATCGCGAAGCCCGCCCACATCCACACATAGGCGCCGATGATCGACGGGGTCACCAGCGTCGGGCCGAGCCAGTCGACGCCGCCGTACTTCGCCGCGAAGTTCGAGGCGGGCAGCCGCAGTCGGGCGCCCGCCGCGGCGGCGGGCAGCGTGAACGTGCCATCGGCCGCGGTCCTGGCGGACGCCACCACGCGCCCGCCCCTGACCGCCTGCACGGTGACGCCCTTCAGGGCCTTCTCACCGGGGTCGATGACGCCGGGCCGGCCGCCACCGCCCGGATGGAAGTCCAGCCACACCGTGCCGGTGATGCCGCCGCCGTGCGGCGGTGCTGCCTGCTCGGCGCCGGGCGGCAGCTTCGTCTCCGGGATGCCGACCAGCGGCAGCAGCGCCGGGGTTCCGGGCCGCGCCGTGGACCGGGTGGTGTACGAGCCGCCCCCACTCGGCACCAGATCGGCGCCGGGGCGCGGCCGGGCGCCCGGGTACACCGAGCTGGGCGAGAACACGTCGTGGACCCCGGCGACCACCGCGTTGGCCACGCCCTGGCTCGGGTCCTGCTCGTAGACCAGCCGGAAGATGATCCCCGCCGCCAGCATGGAGATCGCCATCGGCATGAAGACCACCAGCTTGAACGCCGTTCCCCAGCGCACCCGTTCGGTGAGCACGGCGAAGATCAGCCCCAGCGCGGTGGTGATCGACGGGGCGACCACCACCCAGACCGCGTTGTTCTTGATCGCCGTCAGGGTCCCGGGGTCGGAGAAGACCGTGCCGTAGTTCCGCATCCCCACGAAGCCGGAGCCGCCCGCGTCGTAGAGGCTGCGCACGATCGAGTAGCCGATCGGATAGACCACCAGCGCGCCGAGCAGCACCAGCGTGGGCAGCAGGAACAACACCGCCACCCAGGGCCGGGACCGTACAAGTCCCCTGCGGGCGCGGGGCGTTGCGGCCGACGGCGTGCCGGGACCGGCCGCGCCGGGTGCGGCCATCGAGGCGGACATCGCCGGTCAGCCGTTCCCGTACGCCTTGGCGGCATCGGCCTCCAGCGCCTTCTGCGCGCCCGCCACGTCGCTGGGATTGGCGAGGAAGTCCTGGAGGTCCTTCCACTCGCCCTCGCCCTTGGTGCCGCCGAAGGCCGCCGGGGCCTGGTCCGACATATCGAAGCGGAAGTCGTTCCCGGCATCGATCAGTGCCTTGGCGATACCCCGTGTCACATCGTCCGGATACACCGACGGGTCGAGGGACTTGTCGGGGGAGAGGAAGCCGCCCTGCTGCGCCCAGATCTTCGCCGCGTCCGGTGTCGCCAGGAAGGTCAGCAGTGCCTGAGCGCCCTTGGTGTCCTTCAGGGCCACCGCGATGTCCGCGCCGACGGTCACCGGCGGCTTGCCGTCGCCGACCGCGGGGAACGGGAAGACCTCGGCGTCGGTGCCGATCTTCGCCTTGGTGTCGGACTCGATGAACCCGGCGACGAAATCCCCCTCGTACACCATCGCCGCCCCGGGCGGGTTGCCGGTGAATGTCTGGGTGACCGACTTGGGGAAATCTGTTTGGAGCGCGCCCTTATGTCCGCCCGCGAGCAGCTGGTCCTTACCGAAAAGCTGGCCGAGAGTGGTCAGCGCGTCCTTCACCGACGGGTCGGTCCACTTGATCTTGTGCTGCGTGAGCTCGTCGTACTTCTGTGGGCCCGCCTGGCTCAGATAGACGTTCTCGAACCAGTCGGTCAGCGGCCAGCCGTCCGCACCGCCCACCGAGACCGGAGGGATGCCCGAATCGGATATCGTCTGGGCGGTCTTGAGGAAATCCGCCCAGGTCTTCGGCACGCTGACGCCCGCCGACTGGAAGGCGGCCGTGTTGAACCAGATCAGCGACTTGTTGGCGGCCTTGAACGGCACGCCGTACTGCTTGCCGTTGTACGCGCCCAACTTCTGCCAGCCCTGGACGTAGTTGGCGTCCAACTGGGCCCGCACATCGGCGTTGACCGGCTTGATCCAGCCCCTCTGCGCGAACTGGTCCAGCACACCGGGTTGAGCGAGCAGCGCGACGTCCGGCGGCTGGCCGCCCTCGATCTTCGTGCCGAGGAAGGTGGACTCACTGTCCCCGGTCGGTGTGAAGGTGACCGACGCGCCGGTGCGCTTCTCGAACTCGGCGAGCACCTTCTCCATGTTCTGCTGTTCCGGGCCCGTCCACACCGCGGCCAACTCCAGGTGCTGACCGTGCAGATCCGGCAGCTTCACGGAGGACTGGCTTCCGCCGGTGCCCGGTGACTGGCCGCCGTTGTCGCTCTTGCCGCCACCGCCGCCGCAGCCTGCGGCGCCGAGTGCGAGCGCGGCCACCGCCGTGATGGCGAGCGCGGCATGAGCCGTGCGCGAGGTACGCATCTGCCCCTCCCCCTGCCTGCCGGAACCGTGCGACAGTCGTACGCCCGCCGCTCAGCCCCCGCAAGGCCGCCTGCGCGGCCAAGGGGGCGATCGTGACCGTGTTGTAAGGCAATTGACGGGGAGTCGGGCGCGTCAGACGAGCAGAACCGGTGCGTCGGCCCCCGACGACTCCGCGGCCCGTTGCAGCGCGCTGGCGAGCAGCGCCAAATCCGTCGGCCCGTTGCCCAGTTCACGTACCGGCCGCCGGGTCGGCGGATCCCCCATCCGCTCCCATTCCACCGGTACGACGGTGGGCCGCAGCGTGGCGGTGCGCGGGATCCGTCCACTGACCCGGCCCGCCTGGAACGGCGTCACCGCCCCGTCCGGCCTGCGCAGGTACCCGCGTCCCGGCTGCTGTTCGGCCAGCGCGGCGGGTTCCTCCACATGCACCAGCAGGGCCGCGGACTCCGGGTCCTCGGTGCGCAGCGCGATCCTCAGCCGGGCGCGGTCGTCCGCCTCGGTGCCCGCCGTACGCTCCGGTCGTCCGGTCGCCACCACCAGGTGAACGCCCAGCGGGGCCCCGGCCCGGGCCAGCGACTCCACCGCCCGCACCACCGAGCCCGCCGCCGGGCGGCCCGGGCTGCCGAGCGCGGGGGCGGTGAGCGCGTCGAAGTCGTCCACCACGACGACCAGTCGGGGCAGTTCCGCCGCGGCCTTGCTGCGCAGTTTCACCGCGCCCTCGGCGGAGGGCTGCTGCGCGCCGGTGTCGGTGCGCGGCGCCGCCAACCGCTCGGCGAACCGGTGCGTTGCGTGCCAGGAGTCGAAGGACTCGCCGTCCAGCAACTCCTCGCGGCGCTTCAGCTCGGCCGTCAACGCCTGGGCGAACTCCCGCATACGGGAGGGGTCGGAGGCGGCCAGATACGTCGAGACATGCGGCAGGTCAGTACAGACCCGCAGGCCCTCGCCGCGCTCTGGCGCACCGTCGACCAGTACCAGCGCCAACTGGTCCGGCCGGGCGGCGGCCGCCAGCGCCGCCGCCACCGAGCGCAGCAGCTCGGTCTTGCCCGCGCCCGGTGCGCCGCCGACCAGCAGGTGCGGGCCCTCGGCGGCCAGGTCCACGGCGACCGTGCCCTCCGGCCCGACCCCCAACGCGGCCCGGGGCGCGGTGGGTTCGTCAGTCCAGCGCGCGGAGATCTTCGACGGGGTCGCCAGCGCGAGGTCCAACTGGTCCAGCAGCCGGGCGGTTTCCGGCAGCGCGCTACGCGCCCGGCGCCCCATGCCGTCCGCCTCCCGCAGCGGCGCCAGCGCCCGCCCGAACCGCTCGGCCCAGGCGTCCGACACCGCGTCCACCACCGCGTGCGACGGGCCGTCCGGGGTGAGCGCCAGGGTCGTCGCAACATCGCCCTCCAACCGGGCGAGCGCACCGCAGCGGGCCGCCAGCCGGTCCGCCGACTCGGCCAGGCAGACCAGATGGATCCCGGCGGCCGGGCCCGCCTGCGCCAGCCGCGCCACCGACTCGCGCAGCGCGGTGGAACCGGGGTCTCCGTCCACCACCACGACCGTGTACGGGCCGGAGCGTCCTGCCGCCAACGCGGCCACCGCCTCCGGCTCCGCCGAGGGCCAGCCGGTGCCCAGCGGCCCCTCGTCCAGCCTTCGGGCCAGCTCGCCGGTGCGCGCCTGGGCCTGCTCGCGGTCGAAGGCGAGCAGCAGCCGGCAGTCCTGGCCGTGCGCCGGACGCAGATGCGGCAGCCAGTTCAGCCAGGACCACTCGTCGGCCCGCTGGTCCGCGCCACGTGAGCGGTCCGCGCTGATCAGCACCAGTTCCAGGGTGGCGGGGGAGTGCAGTGCGCACAGCTGTGCCACCACCGAGCGGGCCAGGCCGCTCAGCCGCGGCCGGGGGCCGACGATCCCCAGCGAGCCCGCGCCGCGCAGGCCGACGGTGACCGGCACCGAGGGCAGCGGGCCGTCGTCGGTCGGCAGATCGGTGCTGCCCAGCCGGACCGCCAGCGCGTCGGGGTGGTCGCAGCCGCGCTCCCACAGCCGTGGTCCCGGGCCCAGCGCGGTCACCAGTACGGCGGCCGGGTCGGGCGCCCGCTCCCGTAGCGCGGCGGCCTCGGCGGCCAGCCGGTCCTGCCCGGTACGGGCGCGGTCACCGCGTCCGGCGGCGCGGCCCGAGGCGAGCCGCCGGGCCAGGGCGCCTATGGCGCCGGACAGCCCGCCGCGCGCGGCCGTGGCCTCGCCGAGCACACCGCCGCGCCCGGCCAGCGTCACCGCGTCCCGCGCGACGGCCGCCAGCCGATCGCGGGTGGCGGCACGGGAAGTGTGGGCGTCCGCCTCGGGCGCGGTGAGATCGGTTTCGGGTGCTTCCGCCGGGCCGGGTGCGGGGGTTGCGCCGGTTCCGGCGCTGTCCGGGCCGGGGGCGTCCGCCGCCGCCCCGGGAGGCCGGGTGGGGCGGGCGACGGGGCTGGTGCCGGTGGCGTGGGTGGTGCGGGCTTCGGGGGCGGCGGCACGTGGCTGGTTCACGCCGGTTTCCGGGGAGCCGGTTCGGGCGTCCTCGTCGGCACCGCGCGCCGCCGTGCGTTCCGCGCCGAACTCACTTGTACGCGAGGGCGGTTGACCGGCGCCGGCCGGGCCGCCCGAGGCTGTCGGGTCCGCGCCCTGGCCGGTTCCATGACCGGAACCGGAGCCGCCCGACGGCCCGCGGGGCGCGGGTACCCGCGCGTAGGACCCCGTTCCGTACCCCGTGGGGGACGGCAGGACGACCTGGAGGTGCCCCTCGTTGTCGGGCACGACGACGAGGCCCGCGGGCGGGCCGTCGGCCGGATCCAGCCGGAGCGTGGACTCGCCGATCCGCAGCAGCGCGCCGGGCGGCAGCGGTACCGGGCGGTCGTCCACCGGGCGGCCGTCGACCCGGGTGCCGTTGGTGGAGCCCAGGTCGGCGACCGTGATCTGGCCGCCGGGGTCGACCGTCACCACACAGTGCAGCCGGGAGACGTCCGGATCGTCGATCGGTACGTCGGCCTCCAGCGATCTGCCGATCCGCACCTGGCCGCCGTGCAGCAGGTGCACCCCGCCCGCGTCGGGACCGCCGACCACCTGGAGGCGGGCGGCGGCTTCCGGATCGTCGTGCTCCGGCTCGGCCGCGGTGTGCACCGACAGCACCGCGCCGTCCACCAGAGGCGGTATGCCCAGCCGCGCGGTCTGCGGATCGAGTCGTTCCGCTCCCGCGTACAGCGCCACCGCGGAGCCGGACGAGCGCACCGGCTGCCCGGATCCGACACTGGCCGCGAGTGCGCCCGCCACCGTGCCGAGCGCCGTGTCCGCCGGAGCGGTCACGAGCACGTCACAGGCACGGCCGCTGCGCGGCCCCAGGACGGTCAGCCGGATCTGCATCGTCGTCCGCGTCCCTTCTCACCCGAGAAGCCCGGCAGGGGCGCCGTCCCCCACCGCGTCGTACGGGAGGCATCCTCCCACCTGCCACTGACACTCCGCCCCCGGCGGCCCGTATAACGATCTTGAACGGTCGGCGACCGGTGCGTTTCGGACGTATTTCGATCACCGCCGGGATCGAAAACTTCGTTCCGTGGTGAACGCGGATGCGGGCCCGGACGTTCACACAGGAGTGCCCGGCTGCCGGGCAACCGATCGCCGGTCCGTCGCGTCCTAGCCAGAAGCCCCATGTCACGGCCGTCACGCCGTCGGTCCCACAGAGCGCGGACCGGTACGGCGGCTCGGCATTACAGTGGGCGAACGGGCCATCGACGCCACGGCGCGCAACCCCCGGCGAGGGCGGGGGCGACCGGCGGGCGGGTCCGGCAAGGGATGTCGACCACGACTGGGAGCGCATGACGTGCGGCCGGTAGGCAGCAAGTACCTGCTAGAGGAGCCGCTCGGGCGGGGTGCCACGGGCACGGTCTGGCGTGGCCGGGTGCGCGAGGCGGCCGACCCCGTGGAGGGCACCGCGTCGCAGGCCGGGGAGGCCGTGGCGATCAAGGTGCTCAAGGAGGAGCTGGCCGGCGATCCGGACGTGGTGATGCGCTTCCTGCGGGAGCGCTCGGTCCTGCTGCGGCTGACCCATCCGAACATCGTGCGCACCCGTGACCTGGTGGTCGAGGGTGAGCTGCTGGCCCTGGTGATGGACCTGGTCAACGGTCCTGACCTGCACCGCTATGTGCGGGAGAACGGGCCGTTCAGCCCGATGGGCGCCGCGCTGCTCACCGCGGGCATCGCCGACGCGCTCGCGGCCAGCCACGCCGACGGTGTGGTGCACCGCGACCTGAAGCCCGCCAACGTCCTGCTGGCCAGCAGTGCGGACGGCTCCCAGATGCATCCGATGCTCACCGACTTCGGCATCGCGCGGCTCGCCGACTCCCCGGGCGTCACCCGCACGCATGAATTCGTCGGTACGCCCGCCTATGTGGCGCCGGAGTCCGCCGAGGGCAAGCCGCAGACCTCCGCGGTGGACATCTACGGCGCGGGCATCCTGATGTACGAGCTGGTCACCGGGCATCCGCCGTTCCGTGGCGAGAGCGCGCTCGAAGTGCTGCACCAGCACCTGAGCGAGGAGCCGCGTCGCCCCTCGACCGTGCCCGAGCCGCTGTGGACGGTGATCGAGCACTGTCTGCGGAAGAACCCGGACGAGCGCCCCAGCGCCGAGAACCTGGCCCGAGCGCTGCGCGTCGTCGGCCACGGCATCGGCGTGCACGCCACCCCGGCCGCGGCCGAGGCCGCGCTGGGGGTCGCCGCCCTGCTCGCCCCGGACCCGGCACCTGCTCAGGTGCCCGGCACGGGAGTGGGCACCGGTGCCGGGCGGGGACCGGCGGGCGCCGCCGATCCGACGCAGGTGCTGCCCACCGGCGCCGCCGCGCCGTACGGCCAGTACGGGCAGCCGCAGTACGACCCCAACGGCGCGACCAGCGTGCTGCCGCACTCCGCGCCCACCATGGGCGGCGACGGCACCCGGGTGATGCCGCCGCTGCCGGACGCCACCCCGGCGGCCCAGGCGCAGCAGTCCCAACAGCCGCAGGGGCCGCACCCCTGGGAGTCCCAGCTCAACGCCGCCCGCAGCCGCAACGAGCAGACCGAGCTGCAGTACCTCGACCCCAGCCAGGACCCGCTGCGCCGCCGCCCGCGCCGCCAGCCCGCCGCCGCGCCGCAGCAGCCCTACCAGCAGCCGCAGCCCCGCTACCAGCAGCCCCAGCCGCAGCCGCGCTACGAGCCGCAGCCTCAGCGCTACGAGCCGCAGCGCCGCCCGGAGCGCGAACCGGCGCCGCGCCGCGAGCCGCGCCAGCGCACCCCGATGCGGATCCCGGGCCTGGGCTGCCTCAAGGGCTGCCTGTTCATGATCTTCATCCTGGTGGTGATCGCCGTACTGGTGTGGAACTTCACGCCGGTGCCCGACTGGGTCGCCAAGGGGCAGAGCTGGTACGACGCCACGTCCGGCTGGATCAGCTCCGCCTGGCACTGGGTCTCCGCCCTCGGCCGCAGCTCGAACCGGATGATCGGCAACGGCTGACGGGCAACGGGCGGTTGACGAGGCGGGTCCTGTGGAGTGATCCAGGGGCCCGCCTGGCGCCAACTCTGGAGATTTGTCGACTTCCTGAGGGTGATTTCCCCCGCAGAAGCCGCACTCGCCACCATCCGATGCCCCCAACGCGCCGTCAGCCGCGTAGCTTTGTCGGCAACGCGTGTCGCCGGGGCCGCCCAACGGGCCGTCGGACGGCGACAGGTGACGTCGGATGAGTCGGAGCAGCCTTGGCACGGAAGATCGGCAGCCGGTACACCGCCCAGCAGGTGCTCGGGCGGGGTTCCGCCGGAACGGTATGGCTGGGTGAGGGGCCCGAAGGTCCGGTCGCCATCAAGCTGTTGCGCGAGGACCTCGCCTCCGACCAGGACCTGGTCGGCCGGTTCGTCCAGGAGCGCACCGCACTGCTCTCCCTCGACCACCCGCGCATCGTCGGCATCCGCGACCTGGTGGTCGACGGCTCGGACCTGGCGCTGGTGATGGACCTGGTGCGCGGCTCCGACCTGCGCTCCCGGCTGGAGCGCGAGCGCCGCCTGGCGCCCGAGGCCGCGGTCGCCATCGCCGCGGACGTCGCCGACGCCCTGGCCGCCGCCCACGCCGCGGGCGTCGTCCACCGCGACGTCAAGCCGGAGAACGTGCTGCTGGACGCCGCCGCGCCGACCGGCCCCGGCGGCGCCCCGCCCGCGCTGCTCACCGACTTCGGCATCGCCCGCCTGGTGGACTCCCCGCGCCGCACCCGGGCCACCCGCATCATCGGCACCCCCGACTACCTCGCCCCGGAGATCATCGAGGGCCTGCCGCCGCGCGCCAGCGTCGACATCTACGCGCTGGCCACCGTGCTCTACGAACTCCTCGCCGGGTTCACCCCCTTCGGCGGTGGCCACCCCGGCGCCGTACTGCGCCGCCATGTCACCGAGACCGTCAGCCCGATCCCCGGTGCCCCCGAGGCGCTGTGGCAGGTCCTGGCGCAGTGCCTGGCCAAGGCGCCGGCCTCCCGGCTGACCGCGGGCGAGCTCGGGGAGCGGCTGCGCGCCCTGCTGCCCGAACTGGCCGGGCTGCCGCCGCTGGAGGTGACGGCACCGGCCGGGGCCGCCGACACCGACGAGACGGCCCGTACGGACCGGCAGGAGGGCGCCGGGCCCGAGCCGCGGGCCGCCGCCCCGCGCGCCCGCCGCGGCGCGGTACCGCTGGTCAGGGGAGCCGCCCCGGACTCCAGTCGGGACACCCACACCAGCATCAAGCTGCCCACCGCCGACGAGCTGGCCGCCTACCGCGACTCCGGCGGCCACCGCGGGCCGCACCGGCACCGGGCGGTGTCCGACGCGGTGCGCAGGCGGCGGCTGAAGCTGGCCGCCGCCGCGACGGCGGCCGTGGTCGCGGCGGGCATCGGCGGCTGGGCGGTCGCCTCCGGCGGCGGCGACAAGTCCAACTCGCGCGAGGACCACCATCCCGGTGACACCCCGCACAGCGGCACCCCGACCGCCCCCACCGCGGGCGCCGCCTCCCCGCAGGGCCACACCGGTGCGCCCGCCGCGCTGCCGCACTGGTCCGGTTTCCAGGACGCACCCCGGTCCGGTGTGCCACTGGTCGGCGGGCCGCGGGCGATCGTGCTCTCCGGCATCACGTACGTCTTCGCCCGCGGCACCGACCAGAACGTCTGGTACCTCACCCGGGACGCGGCCACCGGCCAGTACGGCGCCTGGCAGCGGCTCAGCGGCATACACACCGCCGACGACCCCGCAGTCGTGACCGCCCGCCCCGGCCAGCTCGACCTGTTCGCGCTCGGCACCGACCACCTGCTGTACCGCAGGACGCTGGCGGGCGGGGTGTGGAACCAGTGGTACATGGTCGACGAGCGCACCACCTTCGACGCCGCTCCCGCCGCCGCCTCCTCCGAGCCCGGCCGTATCGACCTGGTCGGCCGCACCGGCGGCGACCTGGTCACCGCCTCCCTGGTCGGCGACCGCTGGAACGCCTGGGCGGTGGTGCCCACGGCGGGCCGCATCACCGCCGCCCCCGGCCTGGTCTCCCGCGCCCCCGGCACCCTGGACGCCTTCGTCGTGCGGCAGTCCGACGGCGCCGTGCTGCGCCTCCCGTACGCCCACGGGGCCTGGCGGCCGCTCCAGGTCGTCGGCGGGCTGGACGCCACCGGCCGCCCCGAGCCGGTCTACGCCGGGGGCCGCGAGTACGTGCTGGCCCCCTCCGGCGGCGGCCTGGCCCAGGCCGTCAGCCCGCAGGACGGCGCCGACTGGACGGTGGCCGACGTGGCCCAGGACCCCGGCGCCGGCGGCTCCGGCGCGGCCGTGGCGGCCAGCGGCCGCGGTCTGGAGGCCTGGGTCCGCACCAACGGCGGCACCCTCTCCCGCGCGGTCGGCTCCGCACAGCAGTAGCCCCCGAGGCGGCCGTCCCAAGATCCTTCCCTCCGCGCCCTCGCGCGTGACCTTCCGCCCCCGCCCGTGGGATGGGCACCGCTTCAACCGGGGCCGCGCCTTCCGCTGACGGCCCCGCCGAAGATCCTCACCGGCCCTGGGAACGCCCTCCCGCAGGGAGTCCCCGCGGGCCGCGCCGTACGGTCCGTACCGGGCTCATCGCACCAGAGGCATGGACCGCGCGGCGCACCGGTACGCTGGTGGCGTGGCAATCGTCGACGTATCCGAAGAGTTGAAGTCCCTCTCCTCCACCATGGAGTCCATCGAGGCCGTTCTGGACCTCGACAAGCTGAGGGCCGACATCGCCGTGCTTGAGGACCAGGCCGCGGCGCCGTCGCTCTGGGACGACCCCGACAACGCGCAGAAGGTCACCAGTCGGCTCTCCTACCTCCAGGGCGTGCTGCGCAAGACCGAAGCGCTGCGCGGGCGGATCGACGACCTCGCCGTGCTCTTCGAACTCGCCGAGGCGGAGGACGACGCGGACGCCCGCGCCGAGGCCGAGGCCGAGCTGACCTCGGTTCGCCAGGCGGTGGACGAGATGGAGGTCCGCACGCTGCTGTCCGGCGAGTACGACGCCCGTGAGGCGCTGGTGAACATCCGCGCCGAGGCGGGCGGTGTCGACGCCGCCGACTTCGCCGAGCAGCTCCAGCGGATGTATCTGCGCTGGGCCGAGCGGCACGGCTACTCCACCGAGGTGCTGGACACCTCGTACGCCGAAGAGGCGGGCATCAAGTCGACCACGTTCGCCGTCAAGAGCCCGTACGCCTACGGCACGCTGTCGGTGGAGCAGGGTACGCACCGGCTGGTGCGCATCTCGCCGTTCGACAACCAGGGCCGCCGCCAGACCTCCTTCGCGGGCGTCGAGGTGCTCCCGGTGGTCGAGCAGAGCGACCACGTGGAGATCGACGAGTCCGAGCTGCGCGTCGACGTCTACCGCTCCTCCGGCCCCGGCGGCCAGGGCGTCAACACCACCGACTCCGCGGTGCGCATCACCCACCTGCCCACCGGCATCGTGGTCTCCTGCCAGAACGAGCGCTCGCAGATCCAGAACCGCGCCTCGGCGATGAACGTCCTCCAGGCCAAGCTGCTGGAGCGGCGCCGCCAGGAGGAGCAGGCGAAGATGGACGCGCTCAAGGGCGACGGCGGCAACTCGTGGGGCAACCAGATGCGTTCGTACGTCCTGCACCCGTACCAGATGGTCAAGGACCTGCGCACCGAGCACGAGGTGGGCAACCCGCAGTCGGTGCTGGACGGTGAGATCGACGGCTTCCTGGAGGCCGGCATCCGCTGGCGCAAGCAGCAGGAGAAGTAGCCCCCGGCGCCGGGTGGTTGGCGCTTTTTATCACAGCCTTATACCTAACTGCCCGGCAAAACAACGTCAATTGGGTCATACATGCTTGGTATGCGCTTGACGCTGCTGTGAAATGTGGGAAAGCTGGCGCGCGGCATGCGTATGACGGGGTACCAGCGGGCGGGGGCGGGCAAGCAGTGGTACTGCGGTGCGCGGCCCCCGGGGAATCGCGGCCCTGGGCATAGCTGCTCCACATTCTTCGCATTCTCCGGTTCCGGAGATAGGCAGCTACTGGGGGTAGTTGGCAGATGACCAATCGTAAAACTCGCGTGCGCCTGGCGCGCATAGCCGCTGGCGCGGTGTTCGCGGCCGGTGCCTCGCTGACTGCCGTGGGTACCGCCCAGGCCATGAGCCCGGGCGCCAACGACAGCGCGGTCCCGCAGACCGCGAAGTCGGCCCAGGACGGCACCGTGCTCGGTGTCACCGGCGGCAACACGGTCCTCGGTGTCACGGGCGGTGACTCCTCCAACGGCGGCGACTCCTCGTCCAACGGCGGCGACTCGTCCAACGGGGGCGACAGCGGCAGCGTGGTGGGCGTGACCACCGGCGGCGGTTCGGTGGTCGGCGTGACCACCGGCGGTGACAACTCCGGTACCACCACGACGGGCGGTGACTCGTCGGGCACCACTGGTTCCACGGGCGACACCGGCAGCACGTCCTCCACGGGCGGCGACACGTCCGGGACCACCGGCTCCACGGGGACCACTGGCTCGACCGGCACCACCGGCACCACTGGTTCCACCGGCACCACTGGTTCCACGGGTACGACCGGTTCCACTGGTACGACCGGTTCCACGGGGACTACCGGTTCGACCGGTACCACGGGCTCCACCGGCACAACCGGCTCCACCGGCTCCACCGGCACCACCGGCTCGACCGGTACCACGGGCTCCACTGGTACCACGGGCTCCACCGGCTCCACGGGCACCACCGGCTCGACCGGTACCACCGGAAGCACCGGTTCGACCGGAAGCACCGGCTCTACGGGTTCGACCGGGTCGACGGGCACCACCGGCTCCGGTGACAACGGTGGCACCTGCACGCTGTCCCAGGACAGCGTGAACTGCGGTGGCAACAACAACACCGGCACCGACAACAACAACACCCAGCAGGTCGCTCAGGGCAAGGCGAAGCAGCAGCTCGCCGAGACCGGTTCGTCCGACACGACGTTCCTGCTGGTCGGCGCCGCCACGATGATCGCCGGTGGTATCGCCTTCCGGCTGATGCCGCGCATGGTCAACCGCCGCAACGCGGCCTGACGCCACCCAGGCGAATGTGCGGGGGTGACCACGCACACGTGAGGGGCCTGGGGCGTACGGATTCCGTAGCCCCAGGCCCCTCGTTACTCCAGCGTGTGGCGTACCGCCCGTTACGCGGCCTGGCGTATCACCAGCGCCACCGCGATCAGCGCGATGAGCAGCGCCATCAGCGTGGCCGGGGTCAGCGCGCCGAACGGGCTCTCCTGGTGCAGCCGCTCCCGGTTGGCCCGGCAGACGGCGCAGCGCCCCTCAGAGACCGGTCCAGCGCAGTTGGCGCACACCAGTCGGTCGCATGTCATGCGATGTCCTCCTCACCCTTTTCAACGCCATCGGGCGTCGACGGGTTCCCGGGTGGTGGTCCCGGTTGTTCTCCGGCGCCTCGTGCACTGCTATTCCTCCACTGTGCCAGTTCCCGCACGATTCGGCGCGCCCCGTACCACCGTGCACTCCAGCGGGTGCGTCCGATGCACGCTTTGTCCGTGTATCGCTGGTGAGGAAGCCCCCAAACCACCGACGGCGCCTGCGCGGTCGCGCGCGCTTCGCGTAAGGTCGGCGCACCGGGAGAGCCGCGCTACCGGCTGTCCGTCCCCCTAGGCCGACCCTGGTGCAGCTGTGATCCGATTCGACAATGTCAGCAAGACCTACCCGAAGCAGAACCGCCCGGCCCTCCGCGATGTGTCGCTGGAGATCGAGAAGGGCGAGTTCGTCTTCCTGGTGGGTTCCTCCGGCTCCGGGAAGTCCACCTTCCTGCGGTTGATGCTCCGCGAGGAGCGCACCGACACCGGCGCCGTCCACGTACTCGGCAAGGACCTGGGCCGGTTGTCCAACTGGAAGCTGCCGCATCTGCGGCGCCAAGTGGGCACGATCTTCCAGGACTTCCGGTTGCTGCCCAACAAGACCGTGGCGCAGAACGTGGCGTTCGCGCTGGAGGTCATCGGCAAGCCGCGCGGCACCATCCGCAAGACCGTCCCCGAGGTGCTCGACCTGGTCGGCCTGGCGGGCAAGGACGACCGGATGCCGGGCGAGCTGTCCGGCGGTGAGCAGCAGCGGGTGGCGATCGCCCGGGCGTTCGTCAACCGGCCGCTGCTGCTGATCGCCGACGAGCCGACCGGCAACCTCGACCCGCAGACCTCGGTGGGCATCATGAAGCTGCTGGACCGGATCAACCGGACGGGCACCACGGTCGTGATGGCCACCCACGACCAGCAGATCGTCGACCAGATGCGCAAGCGCGTCATCGAGTTGGAGAAGGGGCGACTGGTCCGCGACCAGTCGCGCGGTGTCTACGGCTACCAGCACTAGCCCCGTTCCGCAGCCGCAGCCACCAGAAAGGTCACCATGCGCGCCCAGTTCGTCCTGTCGGAGATCGGCGTCGGTCTCCGGCGCAACCTCACCATGACATTCGCGGTGATCGTCTCCGTCGCCCTCTCCCTCGCCCTGGCGGGAGGCTCCTGGCTCGCCCGCGAGCAGGTGAGCCACATGAAGGGCTACTGGTACGACAAGGTCCAGGTGTCGATCTTCCTGTGCAACAAGACCGATGGAACGGACACCGCCAACTGCTCGAAGGGCGCGGTCACTCCGGAGCAGATGGCCCAGATCAAGTCCGACCTGAGCAAGTTGCCGGTGGTCGACAAGATCTACACGGAGTCGCCGCAGGAGGCGTACCAGCACTACAAGCAGCAGTTCGCCGGACAGGCGGGCATCGACCTGCTGACGCCGGACCAGATGCAGTGGTCGTTCCGGGTCAAGCTCAAGGACCCGCAGCAGTACAACGTGATCTCCAGCGCCTTCGACGGCCGCCCCGGCGTCCAATCGGTGCAGGATCAAAGGAAGTTGCTGGACAACCTGTTCGGCCTGCTCAACGGCATGACGTATGTCGCCCTGGCGGTACTGGCGTTCATGCTCACCGTCGCCATGCTGCTGATCGTCAACACGGTGCGCGTCTCGGCGTTCAGCCGCCGCCGGGAGACCGGCATCATGCGGCTGGTCGGCGCGTCCAGCTTCTACATCCAGATGCCGTTCATCATGGAGGCGGCGCTGGCCGGGCTGATCGGCGGCGGCCTCGCCTGCGGAATGCTGCTGGCCGGGCGGTACTTCCTGATCGACGGCGGGCTGAAGCTCCAGTCCAAGATCCAGCTGATCCAGTTCCTGGGCTGGGGCGACGTCATCAGGGTGCTGCCGTTGGTGTTGGTGGTCGGCGTGCTGATGCCCTCCCTTGCGGCTTTCTTCACGCTACGCAAGTACCTGAAGGTGTGACAGGCATGTACGGGCCGCCCACCAGCCGGGCTTCCGTACGCCCCGGTGTTCTCCATGCCGGGGCGTACAGCCCTGCCCTACACTCCCGACCATGTCCGGCCCCACGATGTTCGTGAGGCCCCAGCGGATCCGCCGCGGGGCGACCCTGACGCTTGTCTTCGGTGCGGTGCTGGCGACCGGCGCGGCCACCGGAGCCTTCAGCCAGCCCGAAGCGAATCCGATACCGCGGCACACCGCACCTGTCCGGGCGGCCACCGCCCAGTTGGGCACCACCGACATCGCGCGGGCCATCGACGACGGCAAGGTCGGCCCGCGGGCCGCCGCCGAACTCGTCAGCCGCAGCGGCGACCGCTGGTCGTCGTTCTACACCGCGCAGGAGTACGAGGGCTTCCAGCAGGAGTTGGACGGCCGGTACGTGGGCGTAGGACTGTGGGTGCGGCGTGACACCGACGGCCGCATAGCGGTCTCCCGTGTCCAGTCCGCCAGCCCGGCGGAGCGCGCGGGGCTGCGCGTCGGCGACTGGCTGCGCACCATCGACGGCCGGGGGGTGACCGGCGGCGCGGTGACCGACGTGGTGGCCCGGCTGCGCGGCGTCGACCCCGCCGACCCGGACGACGCGCCCGCCCCGCGCCCCGGCAGCGAGGTCCGGCTGGGCCTTGACCGGGACGGAGACGACTGGACGGTCACCGTGCGCCGCGCGGAGCTGACCACCGAACCGGTGACCGTGACCCAACCCTGGGCCGGTGTCACCGAGATCGGCATCGACTCCTTCGTGCACGGCGTCGCCGACCAGGTGCGCGCCGCCCTCGCGCACGGCGACCACCACCAGGGCGTCCTGCTGGACCTGCGCGGCAACTCCGGCGGCTTGGTCACCGAGGCGGTCGACGTGGCCTCCGCCTTCCTCGACGGGGGCCTGGTGGCCACCTACGACGTGCACGGCGAGCAGCACTCGCTGTACGCCAGCGGTTCCGGTGACACCGCGACGCCGCTGGTCGTCCTGGTCGACGGCGGCACGATGAGCGCCGCGGAGCTGCTCACCGGCGCGCTGCAGGACCGCGGGCGGGCGGTGGTGGTCGGCTGCCGCACCTTCGGCAAGGGGTCGGTGCAGATGCCCAGCACGCTGCCGGACGGCTCGGTGGCCGAACTGACCGTCGGCCACTACCGCACTCCGACCGGACGCGCGGTCGACGGGCAGGGCATCACCCCCGATCTGACCGTCCGCGGTCGGCAGAGCGCCCAGACCGAGGCGAGGACGGTATTCAGTGGCCTCGGGGCCCGGTCGTAGTGGGAGAATGACCTGGCTATGGCTAAAGAGACGGGTCGCAAGCTGATCGCGCAGAACAAGAAGGCGCGGCACGACTACCACATCCTGGACACCTACGAGGCGGGCCTGGTGCTGACCGGCACCGAGGTCAAGTCGCTGCGCCAGGGGCGGGCTTCACTGGTGGACGGCTTCGCACAGCTCGACGGTGGCGAGGCGTGGCTGCACAACGTGCACATCCCCGAGTACAGCCAGGGGACGTGGACGAACCACTCCGCGCGTCGCAAGCGCAAGCTGCTGCTGCACCGGGCGGAGATCGACAAGCTGGTCGGCAAGACCCAGGAGACGGGTCACACGCTTGTCCCGTTGCAGCTGTACTTCAAGGACGGCCGGGCCAAGGTCGAGATCGCGCTCGCCAAGGGCAAGAAGGACTACGACAAGCGGCAGACGCTGCGCGAGAAGCAGGACCGGCGCGAGGCGGAGCGGGCGATCTCGGCGGCCCGCCGCCGCCAGCGGCACTGAGCCGGGTCCGGGCCGGAATAGGCTGGCACCGGCATCCGTTGATCCAGTATGATGGCGCCAGCTCATTGAGAAGTGAACATGGGGATGATCGGTTTCGACTGCGGTTGTTGAGGCAGGGGAAGCGAGCCGAGGAACGCGGTAATGATCTCGTAAACCATCTACCGCAAAAAAATAATCGCCAACACCAAGCGCGATTCCTTCGCCCTCGCTGCCTGATCTAACAGACAGCGACTTTGCGAAGTGTCAGCCCGGGGCTGTTCCCGACCCGGATCCTGGCATCAGCTAGGGAACTCAACCACTGGGCCCGGCCACGGGGCCTAGTGGGAAAGCAAACAGTGGCTGGGCCCGTCGGCAGCTTGTCTGCGTGACTGCCGGGGCCGAGAAAAGCACAGCAGACTGCGCTCGGAGAAGCCCTGGTTCTGCACCGTAGGACGCGGGTTCGATTCCCGCCATCTCCACTTGAGCGAGGGCGAAGTGTGTTCGCGGAAAGCGCGAACCGCTTCGCCCTCGTTGCTTTTGCGCGGCTTCGCCGCGCGTGGCGCGGGCTTTGCCACCCGCACCCCCTTGCGGGCTCACCGGCCGAGTAGCGCTGGCCGCTGCCGGGGTTACCGCCCCCTTTTCGGTGGCCCCTTGGACGGACACCCAGAACGGTTCACCCGTGAGAAAACGCCCGTACTCATATACGGTGACAGGCTGCTCCTCAAGGAGTGGGCTCCCGCGGAGTGACACCACTCCCGCACGGAGTGTGAAGGAAGCAAGGCAAGAAGGGGGTCCGTGCGTGAGCGCGCAGGACGCGCAGGACGTGGCCGAGGACGCGGGCCACATCGCGCAGGAGGCGGCCGGGCTCGCGGTCGTCGACCGCGAGCTGGCGGCTGAGCAGCGCCATCTCGACCGCGTCTACCGCCGCCTGGAAGAGAAGATCCACGAGGCGGAGTTCCTGGTGGACGACGCGGAGAAGCGCGGCCAGGTCGGTACCCCGGGCGCGCTGGCCGAACGCGACGCGCAGGTGTTCCAGGCGGGGATGCACCTCAACCGGCTCAACTCCGAGTTCGAGGACTTCCTCTTCGGCCGCATCGACCTGCTGCGCGGCAGGGACGGCAGGCGCGGCCCGGACGGCGCGTTCACCGCGACCGAGGTCGCCGAGGACGCGGTGCGCCCGGACAACACCGCCGACATCGCGGAGACCCTGCACATCGGCCGGATAGGGGTGCTAGACGCCGACTACTCGCCGCTGGTCATCGACTGGCGGGCGCCCGCCGCCGCGCCGTTCTACCGCTCCACCCCCAAGGACCCCGGCCGGGTGGTGCGCCGCCGGGTGATCCGCAGCAAGGGCCGCCGGGTGCTCGGCGTCGAGGACGACCTGATGCGCCCGGAGCTGGCCACCACGCTGGCGGGCGAGGAACTGGCCATCGTCGGCGACGGCGCGCTGATGGCCTCCCTCGGCCGGGCCCGCAGCCACACGATGCGCGACATCGTGGCGAGCATCCAGGCCGAGCAGGACATGGTGATCCGCGCGCCCGCCCCGGGCGTCACCGAGGTCACCGGCGGTCCCGGTACCGGCAAGACCGCGGTGGCGCTGCACCGGGCCGCCTACCTGCTCTACCAGGACCGGCGCCGGTACTCCGGCGGCATCCTGGTGGTCAGCCCGACACCGCTGCTGGTCTCGTACACCGAGGGCGTGCTGCCCTCGCTCGGCGAGGAGGGCCAGGTCGCGATCCGCGCGGTCGGCTCGCTGGTCGAGGGCGCCGAGGCGACCACCTACGACAGCCCGGCGGTGGCCCGGATCAAGGGTTCGTCCCGCATGCTCCCGGTGCTGCGCAAGGCCGCCAGGGGCGCGCTGGACCTCGGCGGCGCGGCGCCCACCTCGCTGCGGGTGGTGGCGTTCGGCCGCAGGCTGGAGCTGGACGAGCGGGAGCTGGCCGACATCCGCCGCAGCGTACTCGCCGGTACCGCGCCGCTGAACCTGATGCGACCGCGCGCCCGCCGGCTGTTGCTGGACGCGCTGTGGGCGAAGTCCGGGCGCGGCACGCATCTGGCGGACCCGGAGCTGATCGCCGAGGCCCGCGAGGGGTTCGACGAGGACGTGGCGACCGAGGACGACTTCCTCGTGTTCCTCGAAGCCTGGTGGCCGGTGCTCACCCCGCGCCGGGTGCTGGCGGTCATGGCCGACGAGAAGCGGCTGGGCCGGTGGGCGCGCCGCACGCTGAACCCGCGTGAGGTCCGGCAGCTGGCCCGCTCGCTGGCCCGTGTGGACGAGCGGGGCCACGGGCCGCTGAGCGTGCACGACGTGGCGCTGCTGGACGAACTGCGGGTGCTGCTGGGCGCCGCGCCGCGCCCGGTCAGGCCGCGCGAGGTGGACCCGCTGGACGAGCTGACCGGTCTGGACGAGGTGACCACCTACGCCGACCGCACCTACGCCGCCCGCCGCACCCGTGCCGAGCGGCTGGAGCAGGAGCGCACCGAGTACGCGCACGTCATCGTGGACGAGGCGCAGGACCTGACGCCGATGCAGTGGCGGATGGTCGCCCGCCGGGGCACCAGCGCCACCTGGACCGTGGTCGGCGACCCGGCGCAGAGCTCGTGGAGCGACCCGGACGAGGCGGCGCGCGCCCGTGACGAGGCGCTGGGTGCCCGGGTCCGCCGCCGCTTCACGCTGACCGTCAACTACCGCAACCCGGCGGAGATCGCGGAGCTGGCGGCGAAGGTGCTGCGGTTGGCGATGCCGGGCATGGAGTCGCCCACCGCGGTGCGCTCGACCGGGGTGGTGCCGCGATTCGCCCTCGCCGAGGGGGAGTTGGGGCAGACCGTACGGGCCGAGGCTCGGCGGCTGCTGGCCGAGGTCGAGGGCACGGTCGGTGTGGTGGTGGCGATGGGCCGCCGGGCGGAGGCGCGGCAGTGGCTGGCCGGGCTCGGGGACCGCGTGGTGCCGCTGGGCAGTCTGGAGGCCAAGGGCCTGGAGTACGACGCCACGGTGGTGGTCTCGCCCGCCGAGATCGCCGACGAGTCCCCGGCCGGGCTGCGGGTGCTGTACGTGGCGCTGACCCGGGCGACCCAGCAGCTCACCGTGATCGCCGGGGAGCGGGACCAGCCCGACGAGGCCGGTGTGCCCGATCTGCTGCGGGACTGAGCACGGTACGGCGAAGGGCGCCCCTCGATCGAGGGGCGCCCTTCGCGTCAAGCCTGTGACACCGACCCGCCATGCTCGCCTCGCGGCAAGAGGTCGCTCGTAGCGACAATGGTTGGGCCCGGGGGCTTGGATCGAGCCGGTGCCGTAACCAGACTAACAAACGTTGCGGGTTGGCCATTCCTGTTGCGGGAATTGGCCGTCGGAGGCGGCCCGGACGGCGTACGGCGGCCTTTGACCGCCCGCTGGTGTCTCGCATAGCGGAATTACTTTTCCGTGATGTGGGGCTGGTTACCGCCTACCCGTCAGTAGGTGCGACCATCGAGTGTCGCGTGCCCGACCCATGGACACGACACGGAAAATGCGGAGGAAAGTCGGCATGGCAACGGCGCCGAGCGTCTCTTACTCGATCACGGTCCGTCTGGAGGTCCCCGCGAGCGGGACCGCGGTCAGTCAGCTCACCACCGCGGTGGAGTCGTCCGGCGGGTCCGTCACCGGCCTCGACGTCACCGCCTCCGGACACGAGAAACTCCGTATCGACGTGACCATCGCGGCCACCTCGACCGCGCACGCCGACCAGATAGTCGACAAGCTGCGCGGCATCGAGGGTCTGGCCATCGGCAAGGTCTCCGACCGTACCTTCCTGATGCACCTCGGCGGCAAGATCGAGATGGCGTCCAAGCACCCCATCCGCAACCGTGACGACCTGTCGATGGTCTACACCCCGGGCGTCGCCCGGGTCTGCATGGCGATCGCCAACAACCCTGACGACGCACGCCGGTTGACCATCAAGCGCAACAGCGTCGCGGTCGTCACCGACGGCTCCGCGGTGCTCGGCCTGGGCAACATCGGCCCCAAGGCCGCGCTGCCGGTGATGGAGGGCAAGGCGGCCCTCTTCAAGCGCTTCGCGGGCATCGACGCCTGGCCGATCTGCCTGGACACCCAGGACACCGACGCCATCGTGGAGATCGTCAAGGCCATCGCCCCCGGCTTCGCGGGCATCAACCTGGAGGACATCTCCGCTCCCCGCTGCTTCGAGATCGAGGCACGGCTGCGTGAGGCGCTGGACATCCCGGTCTTCCACGATGACCAGCACGGCACCGCGATCGTCGTGCTCGCCGCGCTGACCAACGCGCTGCGGGTGGTCGGCAAGAAGATCGAGGACATACGCGTCGTCATGTCCGGTGCGGGCGCGGCCGGCACCGCGATCCTCAAGCTGCTGCTCGCGGCGGGTGTCAAGCACGCCGTCGTGGCCGACATCCACGGCGTGGTGCACAGCGGCCGCAGCGACCTGGTGGACGCCGACCCCGAGTCGCCGCTGCGCTGGATCGCCGACAACACCAACCCGGAGAACGTGACCGGCACGCTCAGGGAGGCGGTGCGCGGCGCCGACGTGTTCATCGGCGTCTCCGCCCCCAACGTGCTGGACGGCGCGGACGTGGCCGCCATGGCCGACGGCGCGATCGTCTTCGCCCTGGCCAACCCCGACCCCGAGGTCGACCCGGCGGTGGCCCGGGAGACCGCCGCGGTGGTCGCCACCGGCCGCAGTGACTTCCCGAACCAGATCAACAACGTGCTGGTCTTCCCGGGCGTCTTCCGCGGCCTGCTGGACGCGCAGTCGCGTACTGTGAACACCGAGATGATGCTGGCCGCCGCCCGGGCCCTGGCGGAGGTCGTCGGCGACGACCAGATCAACGCCAACTACATCATTCCGAGCGTCTTCAACGACAAGGTGGCCAGCGCCGTCGCGGAGGCGGTCCGCGAGGCCGCCAAGGCGCAGGGTGTGGCCGCCCCGCACTCGATGCCGAACGACGTCCGGTAGGCGAGCCCGCGCGTCGCTGCCGGTCGCGGCTGTGCAGCCCCTAAAGTTGCCGCAGCCGCGGCCGGAGAATCCCTGCGCTGCGCTGTCAGCAGCGGACGGAGCGTCACCAAGCCACCACGGTGGCGCTTTTCGTGTGACTCTCGCGGGCGCCGGATTGGCTTTCCCGCCGCAGGTACGGGCAGGATGCGTACCCGGGCGAGAGGTTCTTGCGGCAGCCCCGGACCATTGGTGTCCGAGTGGCTTGGCAGCATCGGCTTCAAACTCACGCCTTAATGGCAAGAAAAACACGGGAGTACGAATTATGAACCGCAGTGAGCTGGTGGCCGCAGTGGCTGACCGCGCCGAGGTGACCCGCAAGGATGCCGACGCCGTGCTGGCCGCTTTCGCCGAGACCGTCGGCGAGGTCGTCGCCAAGGGCGACGAGAAGGTCACCATCCCTGGCTTCCTGACCTTCGAGCGCACCCACCGTGCCGCTCGCACCGCGCGCAACCCGCAGACCGGCGACCCCATCGAGATCCCGGCCGGGTACACCGTCAAGGTCGCCGCGGGCTCCAAGCTCAAGGAAGCCGCGAAGGGCAAGTAACACTCGCCCTCTACCTTGACGGGCTAAGCCCGTCCCCCAGGGCGGCCACCTCCGGGTGGCCGCCCTTACGCATGGGTGAGTCGTTGTCTCCCGCGGCGAGCCCCAGGCTCTGGGGGCGCCCTCAGCCCCGGGGCGCCCCGAAGGACTGCGGGTGCTTCCCCAGGCCGTCTACAGGGGAAGGCGCCCCGCCTGCGGGCGCGGCCCGCCGCGGGGCGGCGCAGGTCAGACCGTGACGGCCGTCGGGAGTTCGACGTGCGCGCCCAGGGCCCGGAGCTTGTCCATGAAGTTCTCGTAGCCGCGGTTGATCAGGTCGATGCCGTGCACCCGCGACGTCCCCTCCGCCGCCAGCGCGGCGATGAGGTAGGAGAAGCCGCCCCGCAGATCAGGAATGACCAGATCCGCACCCTGCAGCTTCGTCGGCCCGGACACCACCGCGGAGTGCAGGAAGTTGCGCTGTCCGAAGCGGCACGGCGTACCGCCCAGGCACTCCCGGTACAGCTGGATGTGCGCGCCCATCTGGTTCAGCGCCGAGGTGAAACCGAGGCGCGACTCGTACACCGTCTCGTGCACGATCGACAGCCCCGACGCCTGCGTCAGCGCCACCACCAGCGGCTGCTGCCAGTCGGTCTGGAAACCGGGGTGCACGTCCGTCTCCAGCGCGATGGCGTTCAGCGCGCCGCCGGGGTGCCAGAACCGGATGCCCTCGTCGTCGATCTCGAACGCGCCGCCGACCTTGCGGTAGACGTTGAGGAACGTCATCATCTCGCGCTGGCTGGCGCCGCGTACGTACACGTCGCCCTTGGTCGCCAGCGCCGCGCTGGCCCAGGACGCCGACTCCAGGCGGTCCGGCAGCGCCCGGTGGTTGTAGCCGCCGAGCGTGTCCACACCGGTGATCCGGATCGTCCGGTCGGTGTCCATGGAGATGATCGCGCCCATCTTCTGCAGTACGCAGATCAGGTCCTCGATCTCCGGCTCCACGGCCGCGTTCGACAGCTCGGTCACGCCCTCCGCGAGGACGGCCGTCAGCAGCACCTGCTCGGTCGCGCCGACCGACGGGTACGGCAGCTGGATCCTGGTGCCGCGCAGGCGGTGCGGCGCCTCCAGGTACAGGCCCTCGGGCCGCTTGTCGATGGTCGCGCCGAACTGCCGCAGCACCTCGAAGTGGAAGTCGATCGGCCGCCCGCCGATGTCGCAGCCGCCCAAGCCCGGGATGAAGGCGTGGCCCAGGCGGTGCAGCAGCGGCCCGCAGAACAGGATCGGGATGCGCGAGGAGCCCGCGTGCGCGTCGATGTCCGCGACGTTCGCGCTCTCCACGTGCGAGGGGTCGAGCACCAGCTCACCCGGCCCCTCGCCGGGGCCGACGGTGACGCCGTGCAGCTGCAGCAGCCCGCGCACCACCCTTACGTCTCGAATGTCCGGAACATTGCGCAGGCGGCTCGGCCCACTGCCGAGCAGGGCGGCCACCATGGCCTTGGGTACGAGGTTCTTCGCACCGCGCACACGGATCTCGCCCTCAAGCGGGGTGCCGCCGTGGACAAGCAGGATGTCGTCGGTCATGGGGCTCGCGTTCCTGGAGACGTGGCAGGACGGGGGAGAGGCGATACGCCTGACGTCCGCACGGGGTCCGTACGTACGTCGGTCCGCGCCCTACACGCAGCAACTCCCGACCGGTAGTCGGGGCGCGGCACCGGAAGAAATGGTAATGCGCTCAGCGACCGCCCCCGTCAAGCCGGTGCACGGCTCGGCCCCCTTGTCACGGAGGTGCAGCACATTGCTCACCACGTTGTCACGCACCGCCGGGAGCACGAACCGGAATCGGCCACCCGGGCGCACCGCGACACCCGGCGGCGGGTACGCGGAGGTTTCCTGCGCCGAGTGATCCCGGTGAGAACTGCCCACACCGGGCCCGGATGCGGGATCATGTTGGTCATGACGGAGGTGTCCTCGCTCACCGGTCGGCTCCTCGTGGCGACCCCGGCCCTGGCGGACCCGAACTTCGACCGGGCGGTGGTTCTCCTCCTCGACCACGACGAGGAGGGGACGCTCGGCGTCGTCCTCAACCGGCCGACCCCGGTGGGCGTCGGTGATGTGCTGGAGGCGTGGGCGCAGCTGGCGGGCGTCCCGCAGGTGGTGTTCCAGGGCGGCCCCGTCTCGCTGGACTCGGCGCTCGGCCTGGCGGTGGTGCCCGGCGAGGCGCGGGAGGACGGAGAGGGCGAGCCGCTGGGCTGGCGGCGGGTGCACGGCGCGATCGGCCTGGTCGACCTGGAGGCGCCGCCGGAGCTGCTCGCCGCCGAGCTGGGCTCGTTGCGGATCTTCGCCGGGTACTCCGGCTGGGGGCCCGGCCAGCTGGAGGACGAGCTGGTGGAGGGCGCGTGGTACGTGGTCGAGTCCGAGCCGGGAGACGTCTCCTCGCCCGACCCCGAGCGGTTGTGGCGCTCCGTGCTGCGCCGTCAACGCAACGAGTTGGCGATGGTGGCCACCTACCCGGACGATCCGTCGCTCAATTAGGCCGGTCGGCGGGTCGGTCAATTAGGCTAGTTCGACATGAGCACTCTTGAGCCCGAGCGCGGGGCGGGTACCGGAACCCTTGTCGAGCCGACGCCCCAGGTGTCGCACGGCGATGGCGACCACGAGCGCTTCGCCCACTACGTACAGAAGGACAAGATCATGGAGAGCGCGCTCTCCGGATCGCCGGTGGTCGCGCTCTGCGGCAAGGTCTGGGTTCCCGGACGCGACCCCAAGAAGTACCCGGTCTGCCCGATGTGCAAGGAGATCTTCGAGTCGATGGAGATCGGCGGCGGAGACAAGGACAAGGGCGGCAAGTAGCGGCCCCTACGGCCCCCAACTGACGCAGACGGCCGCCGTCCCGCCCGCCGGGCCGGCGGTCGCGTCCTGACCCGGCACCTGGCCTAGTCGACCGCCGCGTCCCGGAGCATGGACTGCGCGTAGCGCGCGGCCTCGGACAGCGCGCGGCACAACTCGCAGTGCAGCACGGGCGCCTGCTCGCCGGTGAGCCCGGTCATGGTGAGCCGTACTCCCGTGGCGAAGCAGCGGAAGCAGGTGTCGTTGCGGAGGCGGAAGAGGTCGATGCGGCGATCTTTTCGCATCGCACCGCCGCCGCGTGCCGCGTACCGCCCGCGCGGGTGACGCACGGGTGAACCACTGGACTTCGCGGCCAGGAGATGAGATGTCCCGTCGCCGACTTCAGCTCACCGCCGCGGTCGTCCAGACTGGTCGGTCATGGATCTCATCCCGGCACCCACCCGACTGCTCGCGGCGCCCGACGACACTCCCTTCACGCTGGACGACTCCACGTTGATCGACGCCGCCCCCGGCACCGAGGGCACGGCGCGCTGGCTGCGGGCCACGTTGGGCGCGGCGGCCGGGCTGACCCTGGCGCCCGGTACGGACGGGCCCGCCATCCGGCTGCGCACCGACGGCGCACTGGCCGCCGAGGGGTACCGTCTGGCGGTGCGAGCCGACGGGATCGGCATCACCGGCGGCGGGCCCGCCGGAGTCTTCTGGGGCGCCCAGACGCTGCGCCAACTCCTCGGGCCGCGCGCCTTCCGCCGGGCACCGCTCGACGGCACGGCGCTGCGGGTGCCGTGCGTCAGCGTCGAGGACGCGCCGCGCTTCGGCTGGCGCGGCTTCCTGCTCGACGTCGCACGGCACTTCATGCCCAAGGACGTGGTGCTGCGCTACGTCGACCTGCTCGCGGCGCACAAACTCAACGTGCTGCACCTGCACTTGACGGACGACCAGGGCTGGCGGATCGAGATCAGGCGCCATCCACGGCTGACCGAGGTCGGCGCGTGGCGTACCCGGACCAAGGTGGGTCTGCGGGAGTCGACGCTGTGGGACGAGCGGCCGCACGGCGGCTACTACACACAGGACGACATCCGGGAGATCGTCGCGTACGCGGCCGAGCGGCACATCACCGTCGTCCCCGAGATCGACGTCCCGGGGCACTCGCAGGCCGCCATCGCCGCCTACCCCGAGCTGGGCAACCAGGACGTCGTCGACACCGCCGCCCTTCCCGTGCTGACCAGTTGGGGCGTCAACCCCAACGTACTGGCCCCCACTGACAGCACGCTGCGGTTCTACGAGGACGTGTTGACGGAGGTGCTGGAGCTGTTCCCGTCCACGTTCGTGCACATCGGCGGGGACGAGTGCCCCAAGGACCAGTGGCGGCGGTCGAAGGCAGCGCAAGCGCGGATCGAGGAACTGGGCCTGGCCGACGAGGACGAGTTGCAGAGCTGGTTCATCCGGCACTTCGACCGCTGGCTGGCGGACCGCGGCCGCCGTCTCATCGGCTGGGACGAGATCCTCGAGGGCGGCGGCCGGGCCAAAGGGCGTGCCGCCGCCGAAAACGACGAGGAACGCCGGGAGGGGGCGCAAGCGCCCGCCGGGCAGGTGACGGAGCACGGACTCTCTCCCGGCGCGGCCGTCTCCTCCTGGCGCGGCTACGCGGGCGGGATCGCCGCCGCCCAGGCCGGACATGACGTCGTGATGTGCCCCGAGCAGCAGGTCTATCTGGACCACCGGCAGCACGGCGGCGACGACGAACCGGTGCCCATCGGCTACGTGCGAACCCTGGAGGACGTCTACCGGTTCGAGCCGGTACCGCCGCAACTCGACGGCGAGCAGGCCCGGCACGTCATCGGCACCCAGGCGAACCTGTGGACGGAGACCCTCGACTCGGTGCGCGCCGTGGACTACCTGGCCTTCCCGCGGCTTGCCGCCTTCGCCGAGGTGGCCTGGTCCCGGCTGCCCGCCCCCGAGCTGCGCGACTACGAGGACTTCACGGTCCGAATGGCGGCACACTACCGGCGACTTGACGCACTCGGCGTCGAATACCGGCCGCCCGCCGGGCCGCACCCCTGGCAGCGGCGCCCCGGCGTCATCGGACGCCCGATCGAAGGGGCGCCCCCAATCGTGTGAGCCGGGGCGCATCATCTCGCCGTCGCACGGGCGGTACTGGCACGGTGGGGCGGCAGGCGAAACCGCACAACGCGCCCGAAGTGCGCCAAAGCTCAAGTAAGGGAGAGGTGATGGTCATCGGGACCATCGGTCCTCACGCGGACAGAACCACCCTTCATGGACCCTCGGGTTGATCGGCCCGGAACATGTGCCAGAGTTGCCGTGACCGGGCTGTCAGCACGTACCGTACGGCGACGGGCCGGTATGGGCCGCGACAAGGCCGGATGGGCTGTGGGCGCCGTGGAAGGGACAGCTCCGTGAGCACGTACGCACGGCAGACGGGACGCACGGTGACGCTGCCCGCCTCGCTCGACGAGGCGGTGGCGGCGCTCGCCGCGCTGCCCACGGCCGTGCCGGTGGCCGGTGGCACCGATCTGATGGTCGCCGTCAACTCCGGTCTGCTGCGCCCCGCGGGACTCGTCGGACTGGGCCGGATCAGCGAGATCCGCGGCTGGCAGTACGCCGACGGGCACGCCCTGCTCGGCGCCGGACTCACCCATGCCCGCATGGGACGGCCCGACTTCGCCGCGCTCATCCCCGCCCTCGCCGCCGCGGCGCGCGCCGCCGGTCCGCCGCAGATCCGCAACGCCGGGACGCTGGGCGGCAACATCGCCACCGCCGCGCCGACCGGTGACGCGCTGCCGGTGCTCGCCGCGCTGGAGGCCAGTGTCGTCCTGGCCGGTCCGAGCGGCACCCGGGAGGTCCCGGTAAGCCACCTGCTGACCGGAATGGATCCGCTGCGCCCCGGTGAACTCCTGGCGTTCGTAAGGGCTCCGCTGCTGCACGCCCCGCAGGTCTTCCTGAAGGCGACCGCGCGCACCGGCCCCGGCCGGGCCATGGCGTCGGTCGCCTTGGTGCTCGACCCGGCGCGCCGCGGGGTGCGGTGCGCGGTCGGCGCGGTGGCGCCGATGCCGCTGCGCCCGTTGGAGGCCGAGCGGTGGGTGGCCTCGCTGATCGACTGGGACGGCGCACGCACCCTGGACCCGCGGGTGTGCACCGCGTTCGGCGATTATGTGGCCATGGCCTGCATCCCGGACCCGGCGGGCGACCCGGCGGATCCGGCGGGTCAGGACGCGGGCGCGCTGCCGCCCGCGGTCGCGCATCTGCGGCGTACGGTGGCCGCACTGGCCCGTCGGGCACTGGGGAGGGCACTTTCGTGAGCGATGACGGGACGACGGGTGCGGGCATGAACGGACAGCCCGAGCACGGCTTCGCGCCGGGGGACGGCGTGTGGCAGCCGCTGGCGCCCGGCGGTGAGTACGACGCCGACGCGACCATGCACGTCTCGTTCGCCGAGCGGTTCCACGACCTGGCGGCCACACCGTCCGGCACGGATCCGCTGGCCGCCCCCGGCCACGGCTACGTTCCGCCGCAGGAGGCGGCCGGTTGGGCCGCGCCCACGGACGTCACCGGTCCCACCGGGTCCGGTGAGTGGCCGATGCCGTTCGCGCCGGACGCCGGACAGGGCGCCGCCGACCCGGTCGCCACCCAGCAGTGGACGATCCCGTTCGCGGACGACCCCGGTGACGAGTCCGGCGAGTACTCGGTCGGGCAGATGGTGGCCACCCCGCGCGAGCCCGCACACGTCGCGCTCGACGAGTGGCCCGACCAGACCACCACGGAGGAGGCGGAAACCGGCCCGGTCCCGGCGGCAGTTGACGCTCCGGCCGAGCCGCACACCGCGCCGGAGGCCGAGGCGTACACCGCGCCGGAGGCCGAGGCAGCGCCGCCCGCCGCCGAGGCAGACCCGCACAGCGAACACCCCGTCACCTCCTACGTGCTGCGGGTCAACGGCGCCGACCGGCCGGTCACCGACGCCTGGCTCGGCGAGTCCCTGCTGTACGTGCTGCGCGAACGGCTCGGCCTCGCCGGCGCCAAGGACGGCTGCGAGCAGGGTGAGTGCGGCGCCTGCTCGGTACAGGTCGACGGACGGCTGGTCGCCTCCTGTCTGATGCCCGCGGCCACCGCCGCCGGCTGCGATGTGCGCACCGTCGAGGGTCTGGCCCGGGACGGCCGGCTCTCCGACGTACAGCAGGCGTTGGCCGACTGCGGCGCGGTGCAGTGCGGCTTCTGCGTTCCCGGCCTCGCGATGACCCTGCACGACCTGCTCGCGGGCAACCACCGGCCGACCGAACTGGAGACCCGGCAGGCGCTCAGCGGCAACCTGTGCCGCTGCTCGGGCTACCAGGGCGTGCTCGACGCCGTGCGGCAGGTGGTCGCCGCCCGCGCCGCGGCGGACGAGGACGAGGAGAGCCCGGCCCCGGCGCCGGAGAACGTGACTCCGCTGATCCCGCACCAGGCCTCTGGCGCGGCGGACGACGGAGGACTGGTATGACGCCCGCCAGCGGCAGCGGCGAGATCGGAGACAAGTCATGACAGCGGCGCGTGGCGCCTCCGTTGAGGGTGGTGGTGGGCGACAGGAGGGAATGAGCGGCGTGCGTGGCACCTCCGCCGGGGACGCGGCGACCGGACCCGGCGCGGCGACCGCGCTGCCCACCGTGGCCGTTCCGTCCATCACCGTGGAGAGCCAGCACGGCCTCGGCGCCTCCCTGCTGCCGGCCGACGCGGCGGCGAAGACCCAGGGTGTCTTCCCGTACGCCGCCGACCTGTGGGCCGAGGGCCTGCTGTGGGCCGCGGTACTGCGCTCCCCGCACCCGCACGCCCGCATCGTCTCGATCGACACCACGCACGCCGCCGAGATGCCCGGCGTCCGCGCGGTCATCACGCACGCGGACGTGCCGGGCGACGCCATGCACGGCCGCCGGGTCGCCGACCGCCCGGTCTTCGCGCACGACATCGTCCGCCACCACGGCGAGCCGATCGCCGCGGTGGCCGCCGACCACCCCGACACCGCGCGGCTGGCCGCCGCCGCGATCACCGTCGAGTACGAGGTGCTGGAACCGGTCACCGACCCCGAGAAGGCGTTCGCGGCACCGCCGTTGCACCCGGACGGCAATCTGATCCGGCACATCCCGCTGCGCTTCGGCGACCCCGCGGCGTCCGGCGAGGTGGTGGTCGAGGGTGTCTACCGGGTCGGCCGCCAGGACCCGGCCCCGATCGGCGCCGAGGCCGGACTCGCCGTGCCTCGCCCGGACGGCGGGGTCGAGCTGTACGTGGCCTCCACCGACCCGCACGCCGACCGGGACATGGCCGCCGCCTGCTTCGGACTTGAGACCGACCGGGTCAAGGTGGTGGTCACCGGGGTGCCCGGTGCGATGGCCGACCGGGAGGATCCCGGCTTCCAACTGCCGCTCGGACTGCTGGCGTTGAGGACCGGCCACCCGGTCAAGCTGGTCGCCACCCGGGAGGAGTCCTTCCTCGGGCACGCCCACCGGCATCCGGCGCTGCTGCGCTACCGGCACCACGCCGACGCCGAGGGCAGGCTCGTCAAGGTCGAGGCGCAGTTGCTGCTGGACGCGGGCGCCTACGCGGACGCCTCGTCCGACGCGCTGGCCGCCGCGGTGGCGTTCGCCGCCGGTCCCTATGTCGTCCCGCACGTCTTCGTCGAGGGCTGGGCGGTGCGCACCAACAACCCGCCGTCCGGGCATGTGCGCGGTGAGGGCGCGATGCAGGTGTGCGCCGCTTACGAGGGACAGATGGACAAGCTCGCCGCCAAGCTCGGCCTCGACCCGGCCGAACTGCGGATGCGCAACGTCATGGCCACCGGCGATCTGCTGCCCACCGGTCAGACCGTGACCTGCCCGGCACCGGTGGCCGAACTGCTCAAGGCGGTACGGGACGCCGAGCTGCCGCCGCTGCCGTCCGCCGAGGACGAGGCGGAGTGGCTGCTGCCGGGCGGCCCGGAGGGCGCGGGTGAGCCGGGCGCGGTGCGCCGCGGGGTCGGTTACGCGCTGGGCATGGTGCACATGCTGGGCGCCGAGGGGCACGACGAGGTGTCCACGGCGACGGTCCGGGTGCAGGACGGCGTCGCGACAGTGATCTGCTCGGCGGTGGAGACCGGCCAGGGCTTCGCCACCCTCGCCCGGCAGATCGTGCAGGAGGTGCTCGGGGTGGAGGAGGTGGCGGTGCTGCCCGCCGACACCGACCAGCCGCCCGCCGGACCGTCCGCCCGCGGTCGGCACACCTGGGTGTCCGGCGGCGCGGTGGAGCGCGCCGCGAAGATGGTCCGCACCCAGCTGCTGCAGCCGCTGGCCGCCACGTTCGGGATGTCGGTGGAGCTGCTGACCATCGCCGACGGCAAGATCACCTCGTACGACGGGGTGCTCAGCACCACTGTCGCCGAGACACTGCAGGGCAAGGAACTGTGGGCCACCGCACAGTGCCGCCCGCACCCCACGGAGAAGCTGGACGAGACCGGCCAGGGGGACGCCTTCGTCGGACTGGCCTTCGCGGCGATCCGGGCCGTGGTGGACGTCGACATCGAGCTGGGCACTGTCCGGGTGGTGGACATGGCCGTCGCCCAGGACGTGGGCCGGGTGCTCAACCCCCGGCAGGTCGCGGCCCGCATCGAGGCGGGGGTCACACAGGGCGTTGGCATGGCGCTCATGGAGGACCTGCGCACCGCTCAGGGCGCGGTCAGGCGGCCGTCGCTCACCGGCTACGCGCTGCCCACCGCGCTGGACGCGCCGCCGGTGCGGATCGTGAAGCTGGTCGAGGAGCGGGACGTGGTGGCGCCCTTCGGGGCGAAGGCGGTGAGCGCGGTACCCGTGGTGGTCTCGCCCGCGGCGGTCGCGGCGGCGGTACGGGCCGCCACCGGCCGGCCGGTGGGACGGCTGCCGATCCGCCCGCAGACGGCGGCGGCCCGGCAGGCGTGAGAGCGGCCGTCGGACTTGGTCCGGTTTGCCCGCCGGGGCCCTGAAATGCGTCATGGTCGTGATACTGACGGTGACGAGCGGGTGCCCCGCGTGTGAGCCTCCGCATAGGGCGCAGGTCACTTACGAAGGCGTGTAGTGGACGCATAAAGGTGCCGTCAACAGGGCCGCCACGGGCTGTGGCGGCCCTTTTCGCGCCCGCTGGCCGACCCCGTTTCCACTAGTGCGGATAGTAGGTCACATCTTTGCCAGCGGATTTTCCGGTCGCTAAGAATTGCCGAGCCGCAGGGCGCCGTGGGACATGAACGCGGCGCCTATCGCCGAAAAAGCGAAGGCGTCGCCCGGACTATGTGCCGGACGGGCGACTGCGGCTCAGCGACCTGGAAGAGGAACCAACTCAGCCATGCCCATGCCCGCCTTTCCCGCTCTCAACCGCATGACCCGGACGACCCTGACGCACCTCGACGGCCTGACCCGGAAGCACAAGCTCTCCGCGGCCGGTGTCGCCGTTGCCGGCGCCTCAGTCCTGGCCTTCACGGTCGCTCCGGGATCGGCGCACGCAGCCAACCTCAGCAACCCGGTGATGTCCGCCGCCATGGCGTTCAGCACGTCGGACGCCGGCTCCGCCCCCCAGAGCCAGCAGGCCAGCATCTCGCAGCAGGTCGCCGAGGCCGTCAAGCCGGTCAAGGACCACGCCTCGGCCCAGCACCAGGCCGCGCGGAACAAGGCCGACGAGGCCCGGCGCAACGAGCCGCAGGCCGCGAACCGCTCGGAGTCCCGCCCGGCCGCCCCGGCGCAGGCCGCTCCGGCCCAGCCCGCCCCGGTGTCGTACCCGAACAACCTGGACGGCTGGATCCGGCAGGCGCTGGACATCATGCACAAGAACGGCATCCCGGGTACCTACGACGGCATCAAGCGCAACATCCTGCGCGAGTCCAGCGGTGACCCGAACGCCATCAACAACTGGGACATCAACGCCCGGAACGGGATCCCGTCCAAGGGCCTGCTCCAGGTGATCGACCCGACGTTCAACGCGTACCACGTCGCCGGAACCTCCCACAACATCTGGGACCCGGTCGCCAACATCGTGGCCGCGTGCAATTACGCCGCGAACCGCTACGGCTCGATGGACAACGTGAACTCGGCCTACTGACGGGTCCCATGGCGCCAATAAACGCGGTGCCGGTAGTGAATTCACTACCGGCACCGCGTTCTCCGCTTTTCGCGGGGATTGCTCCAGCCGCTTCCCCGGCCGCATTTCACGGAGGCCGTGGCGGGAATCGAACCCGCGTAACTCGCTTTGCAGGCGAGCCCCTGAACCACTCGGGCACACGGCCGTGTTGATGCCCTAGACCATAGGCCCGCGCCCCGGGGCGGGGTCAACGGTCGCGCGCGGGGCGCAACGTGACCGCCACACCGCGTTCACGAACCGGCGGCGGGCCTACGACGATCGGACGACGAGGAACCCGACCACGGCCAGGCGCCGCCGAGCCCCTGGCGACCTACGCTGCCGCCATGACCGCGCTGAACGGACCTCTCAACGAGCAACGCACACCGCCCATATCGGGCACCGACGACCGGGCGGAGACGGTGCTGAGCCGCCGCTACCGCGCGTTGACGCTGGGGATCGTCTCGGTCGTGCTGCTGGTCGCCTTCGAGGCGACCGCCGTCGGCACCGCGATGCCGGTCGCCGCCCGCGATCTGCACGGGCTGTCGCTGTACGGCTTCGGCTTCTCCGGCTACTTCACCACCAGCCTGTTCGCGATGGTGGTCTCCGGCCAGTGGTGCGACCGGTCAGGACCGCTGGCACCACTGAGCACCGGTATCGCCTGTTTCGCCGGCGGACTGGTGGTCTCCGGCACCGCGCGGGCCATGTGGCCGTTCATCGCCGGGCGGGCCGTCCAGGGCGTCGGAGGCGGGCTGTTGATCGTCGCGCTGTACGTGGTGGTCGGCGGTGCCTATCCGGAGCGGCTGCGGCCGTCGGTGCTGGCCGCGTTCGCCGCGTCCTGGGTGGTGCCGTCCATCGTCGGGCCGCTGGTCTCCGGCGCGGTGACCGAACAGCTGGGCTGGCGCTGGGTGTTCCTCGGCATCCCGGTCCTGGTGGCCCTGCCGGTCTCGGTGGCGCTGCCCGCCCTGCGCCGGGCGGCGGTCGCGCGGCACCCGGACGCCGCGGCCGCGCCGCGCGACCGGCGCCGCGTCCCGCTGGCGCTGGGCATCTCGGCGGGCGTGGCGCTGCTCCAGTACGCGGGCCAGGACGTACGCAGCTGGTGGTCGCTGCTGCCCGCGGTCGCGGGGGCGGCGCTGCTGGTGCCGTCGGCGGTGCGGCTGCTGCCCAGGGGGACGTTCCGGGCCGGGCGCGGGCTGCCGTCGGTGGTGCTGCTGCGCGGTATCGCGGCCGGGTCGTTCCTGGCCGCCGAGAGCTTCGTGCCGCTGATGCTGGTGACCCGGCGCCAGCTCTCCCCGACACTGGCCGGTCTGTCGCTCGCCAGCGGCGGCGTGACCTGGGCGCTGGGCAGCTATCTGCAGTCCCGGCCGCGCCTGGAGCCGTACCGGGAGCGGTTGGTGCGGGCCGGGATGGGGCTGGTGGTCACGGCGGTGGTCGGCGCGGCGCTGGCGCTGGCACCGGTGGTGCCGGCGTGGATCGTGGCGGTCGCGTGGTGCGTGGGCGGGCTCGGCATGGGGATCGTGATCGCCTCGATGAGTGTGCTGCTGCTGAGGTACTCGCCGCCGCGGGAGGCGGGCGCCAACTCGGCGGCCCTCCAGGTGTGCGACGCGCTTTCCAACGTGGTGCTGGTGGCTGCCGGGGGAGTGCTGTTCGCCGCGCTGGGCGGCGGTACGGTCGCCGCCACCGGTGGCCCGGCGGCCGGCGCCCATTCCCATCCGGCGGCCTTCGCGGCGGTGTTCTGCCTGGCGGCGGTGGTCGCGCTGGCCGGTGTCGGGGTGGCGGGCAGGCTGCGTCCCGAGCGGTAACGGCCGTTATCGGTACCGGACTTGGCGCGGGGGGCGGCAGCCGGGCCCCGGGAGCGGAGAGCGGCGGGGCGTGCTGTGAGGTGTGTCGCACCCCGGCGTGGACTCGCCGCGTTCGGCGCGGGGCGGTGAGGAGGCGCCGGTAAGCTGTCACGGTTTTCGTATCCGACCGACGTGACCGACAGATCCGACGGACCCGCCCGGAGACCGTGACTACCACCGCCTCGCACCACCTCTCACCCGCCTTCCCCGGCCGTGCCCCGTGGGGTACGGCCGGGAAGCTGCGTGCCTGGCAGCAGGCCGCACTCGACGCGTACATCCAGTCCCAGCCGCGTGACTTCCTCGCCGTGGCGACGCCGGGCGCGGGCAAGACCACGTTCGCGCTGACCCTCGCCTCGTACCTGCTGCACAACCATGTGGTGCAGCAGGTCACGGTGGTCGCGCCCACCGAGCACCTGAAGAAGCAGTGGGCCGAGGCGGCGGCGCGGATAGGCATCAAGCTGGATCCCGACTACAGCGCGGGCCCGGTGTCGAAGGAGTACCACGGCGTCGCGGTGACCTACGCGGGCGTCGGGGTGCGGCCGATGCTGCACCGCAACCGCTGCGAGCAGCGCAAGACGCTGGTCATCCTGGACGAGATCCACCACGCCGGCGACAGCAAGTCCTGGGGCGAGGCGTGCTTCGAGGCGTTCGAACCGGCCGCCCGGCGGCTGGCGCTCACCGGTACGCCGTTTCGTTCGGACACCAATCCGATCCCGTTCGTCTCCTATGCGGAGGGCACGGACGGCATCCGGCGCTCGGTGGCCGACTACACCTACGGGTACGGCAACGCGCTCGCCGACGGTGTGGTGCGGCCGGTCATCTTCCTCTCCTACAGCGGCAACATGCGCTGGCGCACCAAGGCGGGCGACGAGATCGCCGCCCGGCTCGGCGACCCGATGACCAAGGACGCCATCGGCCAGGCCTGGCGGACCGCGCTGGCGCCGACCGGTGAGTGGATCCCCAACGTGCTGCGCGCGGCCGATCTGCGGCTGACCGAGGTCAGAAAGAGCATCCCGGACGCGGGCGGTCTGGTGATCGCCTCCGACCAGGACGCGGCCCGCGCCTACGCCAAGCTGATCCGGGAGATCACCGGGACCAAGGCGACGGTGGTGCTCTCCGACGACACCGGCGCGTCCAAGCGGATCGACGACTTCAGCAACTCGGAGGACCGCTGGATGGTCGCGGTCCGCATGGTGTCCGAGGGGGTGGACGTACCGCGGCTGGCGGTGGGCGTCTACGCGACGACGATCTCGACGCCGCTGTTCTTCGCGCAGGCGGTCGGGCGTTTCGTACGGTCCCGGCGGCGCGGGGAGACGGCGTCGGTCTTCCTGCCCACCATCCCGATGCTGCTCGGCTTCGCCAACGAGATGGAGGTCGAGCGCGACCACGTGCTCGACAAGCCGAAGAAGTCGGGCGAGGACGACATCTACGCGGAGGAGGACAAGCTCCTCGCGGAGGCCGAGAAGACGCAGGACGAGGTCACCGAGGAGCAACTGCCGTTCGAGGCACTGGAGTCGGACGCGGTCTTCGACCGGGTGCTGTACGACGGCGCCGAGTTCGGCATGCAGGCGCACCCCGGCAGCGAGGAGGAGCAGGACTACCTGGGCATTCCGGGACTGCTCGAACCGGACCAGGTGCAGTTGCTGTTGCAGCGGCGGCAGGCCCGGCAGATCGCGCACAGCCGCAGGAAGCCGGACGCCGAGGCGGACCTGGTGGAGCTCCCGGCCGAGCGGCGCCCGGTGGTCAGCCACAAGGAACTGCTTGAGCTGCGCAAGCGGCTCAACACCATGGTCTCCGCCTACAACCACCAGAGCGGCAAGCCGCACGGGGTGATCCACAACGAACTCCGCCGCGCCTGCGGCGGTCCGCCGAGCGCGGAGGCGACGGCGGGCCAGATCCAGGAGCGGATCAAGAAGGTCCAGGAGTGGGCCACCCGCCTGCGCTGACCTCGCGCTGGGCGTTCGGCGCAAGGGCCCTTCCCGGGTGTGGCCCGGCCCGCGCCCGGGGGTTTACGGAAGTCAAGGTTCCGCATCTGCAATGCGCGTAAAACTCCGCGATCCGGCGTAGCCGATCGGGGAAAGGTAAAGAGCTGTGCCCGGATTGTGGACGAGCTCTTTCGCTGAGCGGTACCGCTCGCTACTGTCCCGCTCACGCACGCGCCGTGGCAACGCCGCCGCGGAGCGCAGCCGGGTTCCACGCGACCGGCGGCCTCTGCGCGCGCTGCCGCGCCGTCGGCAGTGGTTCCGTCGCGCCGGGCCGCCACTCACCTGAGGAGGGGGCGTCGTGACCGCGGAGACCTCACAGACGCTCGACCGGGGACTGCGGGTCCTCAAACTGCTGGCCGACACCGACCACGGGCTCACCGTCACCGAGCTCGCGGCAAAGCTCGGCGTCAACCGCACCGTGGTGTACCGGCTGCTCGCCACGCTCGAACAGCACGCCCTCGTGCGCCGCGACCTGGGCGGCCGGGCCAGGGTCGGGCTGGGCGTGCTGCGGCTGGCGCACCAGGTGCATCCGCTGCTGCGCGAGGCCGCGCTGCCCGCGCTGCGCTCGCTCGCCGAGGAGATCGGCGCCACCGCGCACCTGACGCTGGTCGACGGCAACGAGGCGCTGGCCGTCGCCGTGGTGGAGCCGAGCTGGACCGACTACCACGTCGCGTACCGCACCGGCTTCCGCCACCCGCTGGACCGCGGCGCGGCGGGCAAGGCGATCCTGGAGGGCCGACTGTGGAACGCCGCCCGCCGCAACGTACCCGCCCCCGCCTGCGCCGGCGGCCCGGCGCCGCAGGCGGAGCAGAACGGGGCGCCCGGCTACGTCCTCACCCACAGCGAACTGGAGGCGGGCGCCAGCGGCGCCGCCGCGCCGCTGCTCGGCGTCACCGGCATCGAGGGCAGCGTCGGCGTGGTGATGCTCGCGGACTCCGTACCGGAACGCGTCGGCCAGCGCGTGGTGGCCGCGGCGCGGGAGGTCTCGGAGGCACTGCGGTAACGGCTGGGGAACCGGAGACGGCGGGACACCGCAGAAGTGTTGTAATGCCAGTGTGTCTTCTCGCGCCAAGATCCTCGCCGTCTGCTCCGCCGTCGTCGTCGCGCTGCTCGCGGTGGCACTGTTCGCCCCGCTGCCGATCACGATCGCCTATCCGGGCATGACCGCGAACGTCCTGGGCGCGAACAACGGACAGTCGGTGATCACCGTGACCGGTACGAAGACCCGTCCCACCAGCGGACAGCTGCGGATGGTCACCATCGCCGCCACCGCGCCCAACGCGGACGTGCACTTCAGCGACGTGTGGAAGGCGTGGTGGTCCAGGAGCGAGGCGGCGATGCCGCGCAGCGCCGTCTACCCGGGCGGGGGCAGCGTCCAGCAGGTCACCCAGCAGAACCTCAACGAGATGAAGCAGTCCCAGCAGGCGGCCACCGCCGCCGCCCTCAAGCACATGGGACTGTCGCCCTCGCAGGTGAAGGTGGACCTCAAGCTCGCGGACGTCGGCGGCCCAAGCGCCGGACTGATGTTCACCCTGGGCATCATCGACCGTGTCCAGGGCGACGGAAAGGGCAACGACCTCACCGGTGGCCGCACCATCGCCGGCACCGGAACCATCGACCAGAGCGGCGCGGTCGGCGCGGTCGGCGGGGTACCGCTCAAGGAGCAGGCGGCCAAGCGCGACGGCGCCACCGTCTTCCTCACCCCCAAGGACGAGTGCTCCGACGCCAAGGCGGAACTCCCGGCGGGCCTGAAGCTGATCCCGGTCAACACCCTGGACGACGCGCTCAGCTCCCTGGCGGCGCTGCGCTCCGGCGCACCGCTGCCGAGCTGCTGACCCCAACAGGGCCATGTTCAACCGGACTTGATGAACCCCTCGCGAACCAGCCAGTCCTTGGCGACCTCGCGCGGGTCCTGGCCGTCCACGTCCACCTTGGCGTTGAGCCGCCGCTGGTTCTCGGTGGTGAGCTTGGCCGTGATGGGTTCGAGCACGGTGGCGATCGCCGGATGGGAGCGCAGCGAGCGGCTGTTGATCTCCGGGGCCGCGTTGTAGTCGGGGAAGAAGTGCCGGTCGTCCGCGAGCACCCGCAGGTGCCTGGCGGCTATCCGGCCGTCGGTGGTGAACACCTCGCCCAGCGCGCAGGAGGTGCCCTGGGAGACCTGGGTGTAGACGATTCCGCTGTCCATGATCCGGATGTTCCTGACCGGGATGCGCATGCCGTACGCCTTCTCCATGCCGGGCAGGCCGTCGTCACGCACGTCGAACTCGTTCTCCACGCAGAGGGTGACCACGCCCGGGTCCGACCGCGACAGTGCGGCCACGTCGGACAGCGTGGAGTAGCCGTACCGCCTCTGGTTGGCCTGGTTCGACGCCAGCGCGTAGGTGTTGTCGAGGGTGGCAGGCGGCAGCCAGGTCAGGCCGTTGCGGGCGTCCTGGTCGCGTACCGCCTGCCACTGGGCGTGCGGGTCGGTGATGGGTCGGGTGTGTCCGAGGTAGGTGATCCAGGCGGTGCCGGTGTACTCGTACATGGCGTCCGCCGTGCCCTTGAGCACCGCCTGGCGGGCGCCGATGGAGCCCTGGATGTTGGTCTTGTCGATGACCGTGGCGCCCGCCGCCTTGAGCGCCAGGCCCATCATCTCGCCGAGGATGATCTGTTCGCTGAAGTTCTTGGAGGTGACCGTCAGCGTCACTCCCCTGAGTGGTTTCCCCTGGCCGATCGAGCCGGGCTGCACCGGGTCGGCGATGGCCTGGCCGCTCCTGAGCCCGCAGCCGCAGAGCGCGGCCGTGCCGCACAGGGCGAGGGCCGCGCAGAGCGCCACCGCGCGCACCGCGTTCACCGGCGCAGGAAGCCCTGGTCGATCAGCCATGACCTCGCCACCTCCCGCGGGTCCTTGCCCTCCACGTCGACCTCGGCGCCCAGCCTGCGCGCCTCCTCGGTGGTGAGCCTGGCGGTCACCGGGCCGAGCAGCCCGGCGAGTTGGGGGTAGCGCCGCAGCGTTGCGCCGTAGACGACCGGGGCCGCGTTGTAGTCGGGGAAGAAGTGCCGGTCGTCGGTGAGCACGGTCAGCCGGTCCGCCTCGATCCGTCCGTCGGTGGCGTACACGTCGCCGATCAGGCAGGGACTTCCCGCCGCGATCTGGGTGTAGATCAGCCCGGCGTCCATCGTCATGATCCGTGATTTCGGCACCGAGACGCCGTATGCCCGCAGCACGCCGGGCAGCCCGTCGTCGCGCACCGCGAACTCGTTGTCCGCGCAGATGGTCAGGGCCGACGGCGAGCGCCGGGCCAGCGCCGCCACGTCGGAGAGCGTCCGCAGCTTGTAGCGCGCGGCGTTGTCCCGGTTGACGGCGAACGCGTAGGTGTTGTTCAGCCGCGCCATCGGCAGCCAGGCCAGTCCGTTGCGGGCGTCCTGGTCGCGTACCGCCCGCCACTGGGCGTGCGGGTCGGTGATGGGTCGGGTGTGGCCGAGGTAGGTGATCCAGGCGGTGCCGGTGTAGTCGTACATCGCGTCCGCCGCCCCGCTGAGCATCGACTGGCGGGCGCCGATCGAGCCGCTGATGCCGGTGTGGTCCCGTACCGTGGCGCCCGCCGCCTTGAGCACCAGGCCGGTGATCTGGCCCAGGATGCGCTGCTCGGTGTCCTGCTTGGAGGCGACCGTCAACCGTGCGCCGGACAGCGGGCGGCCCGCGCCGACGGAACCCGGCCTGACGGTGTCCGCGATCTGCCCGCCGCTGTGCAGCCCGCACCCGGAAAGCGCCCCCAGCAGGGCCAGCACGGCGCACAGCGGACGGCTCACCCCGCCTCCAGCCCGTGCGGGGTCATCCGCAGCTCGGCCAGTGACGCCAGCCAGTCCACCAGCAGCGCCAGCGCCACCGCGAGCACCGAGCCGACGATCAGCACCCGGGTGCGCTGGGTGACGATGCCGTTGGTGATGATCGTGCCCAGCCCGCCGCCGCTGACGAACCCGGCGAGCGTGCCGGTGCCCACGTTGAGCACCAGCGCGTTGCGCACCCCGGCGAGGATCAGCGGTACCGCCAGCGGCAGTTCGACCTTGCGCAGCACGCCCCAGCCGGACATGCCGATGCCGCGCGCCGCGTCCACCAGGCTCGGGTCGATGGCCCGCAGCCCGCTCATGGTGTTGCTGAGCACCGGCAGCACCGCGTACGCCACCATGCCGACCAGCGCGGTGTGCGGGCCGATGCCCAGCCAGAAGGTGAGCAGCGCCAGCAGGCCGATGGACGGGATGGACTGGCCGAGGTTGGCGACGGCGGTGGCCAACGGGGCGGCGCCGCGAAGTCGTTGACGGGTGAGCGCGATGCCCAGCGGGATGGCGATCACCAGCACGAAGAAGGTGGAGTACGCGACCAGCTTGATCTGCTGCCACAGCGCCTGGCGGACCGCGCCGCCGTTCAGCGAGTTGCGTTCGATGGAGTCCAGCTGGATGTTGCTGATCCACAGATAGGTGGCGACCAGCGCCAGTGCGACCACGATCGGGGTGAGCACCAGCCGCTTGGCCGAGACCCTGCGGCCGGGGGTGCTGGGCAGCATTGAGACGACCGGCTGTTCCGGCTCGCCGCCCGGGTCCTGCCGTTCGGCCAGCCGCTCGTGCTTCTCCGGGCCGCCGGTCATGGCCGCTCGCCCCCGGCGAAGCCGGTCTCCAGCCGCTGCTGGGTCTGGTGGGCGCGCGCCTCCTCCAGGTCGTGCCGGTGCTCAAGGGCGGCCATCCGGTCGGCCTCCAGCAACCGGTGCACCGAGTTCAGCAGCGTCTCCATGTCGACCACACCGACGTACTCCCCGCGCCGCCCGGTGACCGGCACCCGGCCCGCGCTGTCGGTGAGCACCGCCTCCAGCGCGTCCCGCAGCGTGGCGTCCCGGGTGACGTGGTGGGTGACCAGCGTGCCCGCCCTGGCCAGCGAGCCCTTGGCGCGCATCAGGTCGCCGCGCCGCAGCCACTTGTACGGGCGCTGCCGCCGGTCGAGCAGCAGCAGTTCGTTGCCGCCGCGCTCGCGCAGCTTGTCGAAGATCTCCTGGAGCGGGTCGTCCATGGTGACGGTGGGGACGTCCTCGATCGTCACGTCGCGCACCCGGGTCAGGTTGAGCCGCTTGAGCGCCGCGCCCGCGCCGACGAAGCCGGAGACGAAGTCGTCCGAGGGGTTGGTGAGGATCGCCTCCGGGGTGTCGAACTGGGCGATGTGCGACTGCTCGCGCAGCACCGCGATGCGGTCGCCGAGCTTGATCGCCTCGTCGAAGTCATGGGTGACGAAGACGATCGTCTTGTGCAACTCGTGCTGCAACCTGATCAGTTCGTCCTGCAGGTGGTCGCGGGTGATCGGGTCGACCGCGCCGAACGGTTCGTCCATCAGCAGCACCGGCGGATCGGCGGCCAGCGCCCTGGCGACCCCGACGCGCTGCTGCTGGCCGCCGGAGAGCTGGCGCGGGTAGCGGTGGTGGAACTCGCGTGGGTCGAGTCCGACCAGGTCCAGCATCTCCTCGACCCGCTCCCTGATCCGCGCCTTGGGCCAGCCGATCATCTTCGGCACCTGCGCGATGTTCTCCGCGACCGTCATGTGCGGGAAGAGACCGGAGGACTGGATGGCGTAGCCGATCCGGCGGCGCAGCCGCACCGGGTCGATGTCGGTGACGTCCTCGCCGTCGATCCTGATCCGGCCGGAGCTGGGCTCTATCAGCCGGTTGATCATCCGCAGTGTGGTGGACTTGCCGCAGCCGGACGGGCCGACCAGGATCACCGTCTCACCGGCGGCGATCTCCATGTTGACGCCGTCCACCGCGGGCTGCTGGCTGCCCGGGTAGCGCTTGGTGAGGTCGTCCAGCTCTATCACCGCGCCGGTGACGGCCCGCTGGCGGTCAACCACGGATCCCCCTTGAGGTGGTCAGCCGTCCGATCAGCGCCAGGGCGAAGTCGAACAGCAGGGCCAGTACGACGATGCCGAGCGTTCCGGCCAGCACCTGGTTGAGCGCGTTGGCGCTGCCCAGGCTGGAGATGCCGTTGAAGATCTCGTTGCCCAGGCCGGGGCCCGAGGCGTAGGCGGCGACGGCGGCGATGCCCATCAGCATCTGGGTGGCCACCCGGATGCCGGTGAGGATGGACGGCCAGGCCAGTGGCAGTTCGACCTTGAGGATCTGGGCGGTCCGGCTCATCCCGATGCCCCGGGCGGCGTCCACCAGCGTGGGGTCGACTCCGCGCAGCCCCACGATGGCGTTGCGCAGGATGGGCAGCAGCGCGTAGAGCACCAGCGCCGTCACGGTGGGCGGCACGCCCAGGCCCAGTACCGGGATCAGCAGGCCGAGCAGCGCGTACGACGGCACGGTCATGATCGTCACGGTGGTGGCGATGGCCAGCCGTCCGGCCCGGTCGTTGCGGTACGTCAGCACGCCGATGCCGATGCCGACCGCGGAGGCGACCACCATGCACTGGAACACCGCGCTGGCGTGCTGGTACGTGTCCGTCAGCAACTGCTGACGCCGGTCGCTGACGAAACTCCAGAAGTCCACGTCGGCCTCCTGACGCATCACCGTACTGACGGCCACACAAAGGCGTCTACCAGGCGTCTACGCCCCGTCCCGCGCTGTTCCGTCCTGCGATGCCTGCTCCACCAGCGGGATGATCCGGTACGGAACCGGATTTTCCATGACGATCGCCGTGGAAGCTCGCACGATGCCATCAAAACCCACGACCCGGTCGATCACACGTTGGAGATCGGCGTTCGAGCGGGCCACCAGACGGCACAGCATGTCCCCGTGCCCGGTGGTGGTGTGCAGTTCCAGCACCTCGGGCACGGTCGCCAAGTGGGCCCGTACGTCCGGGCCTTGGCCCTGCTTGATCTCCAGCGTGGCGAAGGCGGTGACCGGGTAGCCGAGCGCCGCTGGATCCACCTGGGGGCCGAAGCCCCGGATCACCCCTTTGGCCCGCATGCGGTCGAGCCGCGCCTGGACCGTGCCGCGCGCCACCCCCAGCCGTCGGGACGCCTCCAGTACCCCTATCCTCGGCTCCCGCTCCAGCAGCTTGATCAGCCGCCCGTCGAGCGGATCGATGCCCATAGCGCCTCCTCGATGGTCATCATGCACAGATTGACCGGTGAATCCGGGCTAGTGCTGCACAGCATGTCCAGTGATTTCGCAAACTATTGCGCACTATGAAGCGTGGCGGGAGGCTTTCGCCATGACTGAGACCCAGGACAAGACCAAGGACGCATTCCCGGTCAAGGGCATGGACGCCGTCGTCTTCGCGGTCGGCAACGCCAAGCAGGCCGCGCACTACTACTCCACCGCCTTCGGGATGAAGCTCGTCGCCTACTCGGGCCCGGAGAACGGCAGCCGTGAGACCGCCAGTTACGTCCTGGAGTCCGGCGGCGCCCGCTTCGTGTTCACCTCCGTCATCAAGGCGGAGACCGACCGCGGCCACTTCCTCAGCGAGCACGTCGCCGAGCACGGCGACGGTGTCGTGGACCTGGCGATCGAGGTGCCGGACGCCCGCGCCGCGTACGAGCACGCCGTGGCGCACGGCGCCACCGGCCTCGACGAGCCGTACGAGCTGAAGGACGAGCACGGCACGGTCGTGGTCGCCGCCATCGCCACCTACGGCCAGACCCGCCACACCCTCGTCGAGCGCACCGGCTACGACGGCCCCTACCTGCCCGGCTTCGTGGCCGCCAAGCCGATGGTCGAACCCGGCGCCCGCCGCTTCCAGGCCATCGACCACTGCGTCGGCAACGTCGAGCTGGGCAAGATGGACGAGTGGGTGGCCTTCTACAACAAGGTCATGGGCTTCACCAACATGAAGGAGTTCGTCGGCGACGACATCGCCACCGAGTACTCGGCGCTGATGTCCAAGGTGGTCGCCGACGGCACCCGCAAGGTGAAGTTCCCGCTCAACGAGCCCGCCATCGCCAAGAAGAAGTCCCAGATCGACGAGTACCTGGAGTTCTACGGCGGCCCCGGCGTGCAGCACATCGCGCTGGCGACCAACGACATCGTCTCCACGGTGCGGGCGATGCGGGCGGCCGGTGTGGAGTTCCTCGACACGCCCGACTCGTACTACGACACCCTCGGCGAGTGGGTCGGCGAGACCCGGGTACCGATCGACACACTGCGCGAGCTGAAGATCCTCGCCGACCGCGACGAGGACGGCTACCTGCTGCAGATCTTCACCAAGCCGGTGCAGGACCGGCCGACGGTCTTCTTCGAGATGATCGAGCGGCACGGCTCCATGGGCTTCGGCAAGGGGAACTTCAAGGCCCTCTTCGAGGCCATCGAGCGCGAGCAGGAGCGCCGCGGCAACCTGTGAGCCGGGGTCCGGGGCGTCGCCCCGAAGATCCTCCGCCCTCGGCCGGCGGCCGCGTGCTTTCGCTCGCGGCCGCTCGGTGCGACGCTGAGGGCATGACGGATCTTGTGGAACGGCTGCGTGCGGGACTGCCGGACGAGGCGGTGCTGACCGACCAGGACGTCACCACCTCGTACGCCCGGGACATGGCGAGCTTCTGCGATGCCGGGGCACCGGCTGTCGTCGTGCTGCCGCGCACGGTGGAGCAGGTGCAGCACGTCATGCGCACCGCGACCGAACTGCGCGTCCCGGTCGTCCCGCAGGGCGCCCGCACCGGCCTGTCCGGAGCGGCCAACGCCAGCGAGGGCTGTGTGCTGCTCTCCCTGGTCAGGATGGACCGCATCCTGGAGATCGACACCGTCAACCGCATCGCGGTGGTCGAACCGGGCGTGGTCAACGCGGTGCTCTCCCGTGCCGTCAGCGAGCAGGGCCTGTACTACCCACCGGATCCGTCGAGTTGGGAGCAGTGCACCATCGGCGGCAACATCGGCACCGGCTCCGGCGGGCTGTGCTGTGTGAAGTACGGGGTCACCGCCGAGTACGTGCTCGGCCTCGAAGTCGTCCTGGCCGACGGGCGGTTGCTGCGCACCGGGCGGCGCACCGCCAAGGGCGTCGCCGGCTACGACCTCACCCGGCTGTTCGTCGGCTCCGAGGGCAGTCTGGGCGTCGTCGTCAAGGCGGTGCTGGCGCTCAGGCCCACCCCGCCACGGCAGTTGGCGCTGGCGGCCGAGTTCCCGTCGAACGCCACCGCGTGCGAGGCGATCTGCGCGATCATGTCGGCCGGACACGTGCCGTCGCTGCTCGAACTGATGGACCGCACCACCATCCGGGCGGTCAACGAGATGGCGCGGATGGGGCTGCCGGAGACCACCGAGGCGCTGCTGCTGGCCGCCTTCGACACCCCCGACCCGGCGGCCGACCTGGCCGCGGTCGGCGAACTGTGCACGGCCGCCGGGGCGACCACGGTGGTGCCCGCAGAGGACCCGGCCGAATCCGAACTCCTCCTGCAGGCCCGGCGGATGTCGCTGCCCGCCCTGGAGCGGATGACCGGCACCACCATGATCGACGACGTGGCGGTACCGCGCTCCCGGCTGGCCGCGATGCTGGACGGGGTCGCCGCCATCGCCGACCGGCACGACCTGGTGATCGGGGTGTGCGCGCACGCGGGAGACGGCAACACCCACCCCGTGGTCTGCTTCGACGCGGCCGACCCCGACGCCACCCGGCGGGCCCGCGCCTCCTTCGACGAGATCATGGCGCTCGGCCTGGAGCTGGGCGGAACGATCACCGGCGAACACGGCGTCGGGGTCCTGAAGAAGGACTGGCTGGCCCGCGAACTCGGCCCGGTGGGCGTGGAGTTGCAACGCGGCATCAAGCAGGTCTTCGACCCGCTGGGCCTGCTCAATCCCGGCAAGCTGTTCTGAACCACGGCGGCGCTAGGCCCCCGCCTCCGGGCTGTCGTCGCCCGGCCAACCCCCGTGCGGCCACAGGTCGTCCAGCGTGGTGGGGGCGAGCAGCCGGCTCAGTTCGTCCTCCATACCCAGCTGTTCGTGCTCGGTGCCCGGCGGGACCACACGCAGCGTGCGCTCCAGCCAGGCGGCCATCGGAGACGACGGTGCCTCCAACAGCGCGCTGCCGTCCGGGGAGTTGAGCGCCAGGCAGATCACACTGCGGCCCTCCACCTTCGTCGGCCAGATCCGCACATCGCCGTGGCCGGACGGCCGGAACACCCCCTCGACCAGCAGCTCCCGGGCGAACGTCCAGTTCACCGGCGAGTCGGAGCCGATATGGAAGGTGATGTGCACGGCGAACGGATCGTCGGTCCGGTAGGCCAGCCGGGCCGGTACGCAGACGCTGCGCTCGGGCGACAGCACCAGGGTCAGTTCCAGTTCGCGTTCCACGACGGTGCGCATGAAGACGACGTCCTTTCCTCGGCAGCCCCTGGCGGAGTGACGCAGCGGGCGCTGCGGGGGGCCGCACCGGGAGAGAGCGCATACCTCCCACACCATTACGCGACTTCGGGCCGCGATGTTGGGATTTTCCGGAACGGCTGCCCTCGTGGGCCCCGAGCGGCTAAAGAAGACCGGTGAGCGGGGTGCGTCCGCACGGACGTGCGTCGCACGTGTTCGCGGTGTTCGGGCCCGTGTCCACGGGCGTCTTCCGAGGTCCGGGTTCTTCGTTAGTGTCTTCGCTAGTGTCCTTCCCGGGGGTCTCGCACCCGGGCACGTCGGCCAGGATGGGAGTTGGGGGCTGTGGTGTCCTCCGGTGGCGGTGGTGAGCAGGTGCCGCGCGAAGGCTATTACCCAGACCCGTCGATTCCGGGATACGTCCGGTACTGGAACGGTGCGGCGTGGGTCCCCGGAACCAGCCGCCCTGCGCCCGCGCCGGGCGAGACGCTCGCCCCGCCTCCTACCGCCGCGACGGCCGTGCCGCCCTCGGTCACCCCGCAGGCCCCGCCGCGCACCCCGGCGATCGACGAGTCCGGGCCGATGTTCCTCGACGAGGATCCGGGCGCGCCGGTGGCGGAGACGTCGGGGGCCTCCGGGATGTCCTGGAAGGCGGATCCGGCCCGGCAGGCCGGGGTCGGCGAGGCAGCCCGCAAGGTGAGGTGGGGGTCGGAGGGAGACGCCGCCGGGGCGGACGCGGCTGGTTCCGGGACCGACAACCCTCGGGACGCGGCCGTCGCCGGTACGGGTGGTTCCGGCGCGCCGGGACCGGGGGCCGGTGCTCCCGCGGGTGCGGGCGGTTTCGGCCCGCCGGGGTCGGGGGCGCCGGCGGCGGAGTTCGGTGTGCCGGGCTTCGGGGCGGCCCCCGCTGTGCCGGGTACGGCTGCCAGCGGCACGCCGGGCGCCGCTTCGGCTGTCCCGGGTGCGCCGCACGCGTCCGGGGGTCACCCGTACCCCCAGGGCGCCGCGAACGGCGCTCCGGCCGCCCCCGGCCAGGCCGCCTACGCCTATCCGCCGCAGGCCCCCGTGCCGGGCGGCTACGGGTTCCCCCCGCCGGGCGGCGAACCGCTGCCGGGCGGCTACGGCTACCCCCAGGCGGGCGGCGACCCCGTGCCGTGGCAGCGGCAGGTGCAGGAGCTGGCCGGTGACAGCGGCGCCGCCGGGCCCGCCCTGCCGTGGCGCCCGCCGGTCGCCAACCCCTTCCTCCAGGCGCAGGAGCAGGCCCGCCCGGCCGGTACCGGACGCCGCCTGGCCGCCCGGCTCATCGACAGCGTGCTGGTCCTCGCGGCGGTCGCGGCGGGCGCCTTCCCCCTGGTCAGCGCCTCGGTACGACACATCCAGGACAAGATCGACGCCGCTCGGCAGAGCGGTGAGAACGTCCAGGTCTGGCTGATCGACGGCACCACCGGCCTGTACCTGGGCATCGTGCTGGCCGCGCTGCTGCTGGCCGGGCTGCTCTACGAGGTGCTGCCCACCGCCAAGTGGGGCCGGACCCTGGGCAAGAAGCTGCTCAAGCTGCGGGTGCTCGACATCGAGTCGCAGCTCACCCCCGGCTTCGGCCAGGCGCTGCGCCGCATGCTGGTGCGCCAGCTGCTCGACTTCGTCGTGGTGGGCGTCGTCAACGCCCTGTGGTGCCTGTTCGACCGTCCTTGGCGGCAGTGCTGGCACGACAAGGCAGCCCGTACCTTCGTCGCGGGCGGCAGCTGAGCCCGTACCCTGGCGTCGCCCGAACGGGTGCGACCAGGGGCGCGCGGCGGGTGGCCGGGTTTGACTCGGTCTATGAGTACCGATCAGCCGACGCCCGGCTCCGGCGAGGAGCCCCCGGAGGGACCGTCCCAGCCGCGCGAGGACGATCCGTTCCGGAAGCGCCCGCCGCATCCCACGCCGCCCGGCGGCTCCGGTGAGCCCAGCGCCGCTTCCGGTGGTGAGCCCGGCCGCCCGTTCGGCGAGCCCAGCGGCGCCGGCGGCGAGCCGCCCTACGGCCGGATGCCGCCACCGCCGGCCGGCGGCCGTGCCGGGAGCGATCCGCTCGCCGGGATGCCGCCGCTGGCCAACCGGTTCAAGCGGCTGGTCGCGAGGATCATCGACGCGCTGATCGTCGGCATCCCGCTCGGCATCATCCTGGGCTTCGCCTTCGGCGGCTACAACTACAACCGGGCGGGCCGCAGCTTCTGGCAGGAACTCATCTACGCCCTGGTGTACTTCGCCTACGACGGCTACATGCTCACCACCCGCGGCCAGACCTTCGGCAAGCAGTTCATGAAGATCCGCGTCGCGATGCTCGACAACGGCGCGCTACCGGCCGGTCAGCCGGGCTGGACCCGCGCGGCCGTCTACGCGCTGCCGCCGATCGTGCCGTGCTGCGGTTCGCTGTTCTGGCTGGTCAACGTCCTGTGGCTGCTCTGGGACAAGCCGTACCAGCAGGCGCTGCACGACAAGGCCGCGAAGACCGTGGTGGTCGCCGCGCAGTGACCGGAGGTGTCCGCGTTCAGTGGCGCAGCGAGTGATCGCTGAGCACCGGCTCGGCCGCACGGCCGGTACGGGCGCGGGGCACCCGGTGCGGACGCGCCGGGGCGGCCGGCCGGGCCGGTCGGGACTGCCGGGTGGTGTGCGCTCCCCAGGGCAGGGTGAAGGTCAGTGCGACGAGCACCCCGAGCGCCAGCCCGGCGAGCGCGATCACGATGACTCCCGCACCCGAACTGGCCCGGGAGAGCAGCAGCATGGCGATGGTGGAGAAGACGACGGTGGCCGAACCATAGGCGAGCTGTGCGGGGGTCGGGCGCGGCATGTCGGAATCCGTCCTCGATGCGGGGTACGTCAGTCGGTCGGGCGTTGTCCGTTCTCAGTCGTTCGCGTGTTTGATGTGTCGCTCAATGACTCTACGAGTCCGCATGCCCGATGGGAACGTCCGGTAAGCGTGACCTAACCGACCGTACGGAGCACAGGGGGCGCACGGATTTCACAGTGCGCCTCTCGGAACCGGTCGTACAGGTGTCGCGCCGGACAGTGTCAGATGACCCGCGAGTGGGACCACCGCCATCTGGCGGAGGCACACCCTTCGGCCTGATCATCGTTCTTGTCGGTATGTCCCACCCGTGAGGAGGTGTCGTGGCCGCCGGTGGTTTCGCCAAGCTGCCCAATGGCAACGTTGTCGTGGCGCTGACCCTGCCCCGCCCGGGCGATGGGCACGCGGGGGCCGCCGTGCGGGTGCTGGTACACGCGGTCAACCGGCAGCGCGCCCTCACCAGGGTCCGGAACCTTGGCTTCCGCGCGGTTCGGCTGAGCGGCAACGCGGAGCCGCCCACCCCGGACGAGATCAGCGCCGTGCTCCACCATCCGGACGGCCTGGTCTGGCGGTCCCGGCACGCCGATGACACCGAGCTGTGGCATCCGCTGCGGGCGTTGCGCAGACTCGGCGCGGTCGGCTGAGCCTCAGTCCGTCACCACCGGCTTGCCGCCCGCCATCGGCGTTCCGCGCAGCTGCACCCCGGCGTGCCGCATCTCCTCCAGGGCCCGCTCGGTGGTCTCCGGCAGCACGCCCGCCGTCAGATCGAGCAGCACCCGGGTGGTGAAGCCCTCGCGCGCCGCGTCCAGCGCGGTGGCCCGCACGCAGTGGTCGGTGGCGAGGCCGACGATGTCGACCTCGCCGACGCCCCGGTCGCGCAGCCACGCCGCGAGGCCCATCCCGTTCTCGTCCACGCCCTCGAAGCCGCTGTACGCGCCCGAGTACGCGCCCTTGTCGAAGACCGCGTCGATCGCGCCGGAGGCCACCGCCGGTGCGAAGTTCGGATGGAAGCCCACGCCCTCGGTGCCCGCCACACAGTGCGGGGGCCAGGTCGCCCGGAAGTCGGGGTGGTCGGAGAAGTGGTCTCCGGCGGCGATGTGGCAGTCCCGGGTGGCCGCCACGTGCCGGTACACGCTTCCGGCGGCGCCCACCAGATCGGTGATCGCGGCGGCCACGTCGGCGCCGCCCTCCACCGCCAGGCTGCCGCCCTCACAGAAGTCGTTCTGTACGTCAACGACGATCAGTGCCCGGTGCATTGTGCACGCCTTTCGTAAGGCCCCAAGCGTAGTACCGGATCGGGGTGTTGCCCCATCTGTCAGTACCCACCGGGTTATCCGTCACACGAACTCGGTGGGCAGTACGGGCTCGCCGCGCGACAACTGGGTTGCCGACAGCGGCAGTCCGGCCCGGGCCTGGATGTGCCGGGTGCGCGCCGCGTCCAGCGGCTCGCGGGCCACCACCTCGCCGCGCAGTACCAGCGGGGCCAGCAACTGCCGGTCGGCCAGCTCGGGCGGCACCGGCCCGGTGCCGACCACCTCGGCCTCGGCGACGCCGTCCGCGTCCAGTCGGCGCGCCGCCCACTTGCGGCCGCCGGTGCTGGCCTTGCCGCCCAGCGACTTCTTCGCCACCGGCACCAGCGGGCTGTCCGGGGCGTCGGCGTCGTGCCGGGCGCGGGCGACCAGCTTGTAGACCATCGAGCAGGTCGGATGGCCGCTGCCGGTGACCAGCGAGGTGCCCACGCCGTACGCGTCGACGGGGGCGGCGGCCAGCGAGGCGATGGCGTACTCGTCGAGGTCGGAGGTGACCACGATCTTGGTGTTCTTCGCGCCCAGCGAGTCGAGTTGCTGGCGGACCCGGTGGGCGTGCAGCAGCAGGTCGCCCGAGTCGATCCGGACCGCGCCCAGCTCGGGGCCGGCGACCTCGACGGCGGTGCGTACCGCCTCGGTCAGGTCGTAGGTGTCGACCAGAAGGGTCGTTTCGGCGCCGAGGGCGTCCACCTGGGCGGTGAACGCGTCGCGCTCGGTGTCGTGCAGCAGGGTGAAGGCGTGGGCGCTGGTGCCGACGGTGGGGATGTTGTAGCGGAAGCCCGTGGCCAGGTCCGAGGTGGTGGCGAAGCCGCCCACGTACGCGGCGCGGGCCGCGGCCACCGCGGCCAGTTCATGGGTGCGGCGGGCGCCCATCTCGATCAGCGGGCGGCTGCCCGCGGCGACCGCCATCCGGGACGCGGCGGCGGCGACCGCCGAGTCGTGGTTGAGGATCGACAGGACCAGCGTCTCCAGCAGGATGGCCTCGCCGAACGTGCCCTCGACCCGCAGGATCGGCGAGCCCGGGAAGTAGACCTCGCCCTCGGGGTAGCCGTGGATGTCGCCGGTGAAGCGGAAGTCGGCCAGCCAGTCCAGGGTGGCGCGGTCCACGACCTTCTCCCGGGCCAGGAAGCTCAGTACGTCGGCGTCGAACCGGAAGTTCTCCACGGCGTCCAGTACGCGGCCGGTGCCCGCGACGACGCCGTAGCGGCGGCCCTCCGGCAGGCGGCGGGTGAAGACCTCGAAGACCGAGTGTCGACGGGCCGCGCCGCTGCGCAGGGCGGCCTGCAGCATCGTCAGCTCGTACCGGTCGGTGAACAGGGCGGTCGACGGCACCGCCACCGGCAGCCCGAGAGCCGACCCGGCCAACATCGCTGGAGTGTCCATGACTCGGATGCTACCCCGTAATCGTCATCTTGACGATTACCAGTGACGTGATCTCCGTCGCTCCCGCGCCGGACCTCCGGCCCGCCCGCCGGGTCCCCGGCGACTCGCCGCCGTCGAACGGCCGGTCCTCGGCACGCCGCCGGAACCCGGCGGTGCCGCACGACCCCTCAGCGGCCTCCACCGCGGGCGCCGCGTCCGTAACTCCGGACACACCGTCACTGGTGGAACCGACCGCCTCGGGGCGTCCGGTCCGCGCGGCGAGACGCGCACCCCGGCCAGGGGTGCGCCGCGCCCGGGGTGGGCGCCCCCCGGCGCGAGTTGGGGGGCGGGAAGTGGCAGCATGGGAAGGGTGAGTGTCGCACCCGTGGAGATCGAGCGGACCGAGTCGAGCGAGGCGGTATCCGAGGAGCCCAAACCCGACGTCCCCTGGGTGACGATCGTCCACAACGACCCGGTCAACCTGATGAGCTACGTGACCTACGTCTTCCAGGCCTACTTCGGCTATCCGAAGGACAAGGCCAAGAGGCTGATGCTGGACGTCCACCACAAGGGCCGCGCCGTTGTCTCCAGCGGCACCCGCGAGGAGATGGAGCGCGACGTACAGGCCATGCACGGCTACGGTCTGTGGGCCACGCTCAGCCAGGACCGCTGACCCCCCTTCGACTACCCGGAGACATACGGGCCTCATGGCCGGATACTTCGAAGCCGCCCCCGACGGCGGAGCCGCGATCGCCCTCGACGAGGTGGAGATCTCCATTCTCCGCAGCCTCGCCGTCCAGCTCCTCGAACTGATCGGCCCCGGACCCGGCGGGTCCGCGGACGACAGCGACCCGCTGGCCGCACTGCTCGCCGACGGCCCCACCCAACCGCCGTCCGATCCCGCGCTCGCCCGGCTGTTCCCCAACGCCTACTGCGACCCGAACAAGGCGTCGGACGCCGCGGCCGAGGCGGCCTCCGCCGAGTTCCGCCGCTACACCGAGAACGACCTGCGGTCCCGCAAGCGCGAGGACGCGCTCGCCGTGGTGCACGCGCTCGACGCGCTCACCCCGGCCGGTGACCGGGGCGCGGTGCTCAGGGTGGACGGTGACCAGGCGCAGCGCTGGCTCGGCACGCTCAACGACCTGCGGCTGACCATCGGCACCCGGCTGGGGGTGGACGAGGATCCGGACAGCGAGTTGTACCGGCTGCCGGACGAGGATCCGCGCAAGCCGTTGATGATGGCGTACATGTGGCTCGGCGGCCTCCAGGAGTCGCTGATCGAAACCCTGCTGCCGTAGCGCCGTACCTGGCTGTTCGCCGGGTGTTCGCTCAGCGGACGCTCAATTCCGCATAACGATCGCGTTACCCGCGATACGCGTTTCGTCCGTAAGTGCACCTTTTTGCGGCAGTTTTCCGTGATCTAGGCCACATTCGTATGCGCGGATCATCCTCGCACTCGTGATAGGAATCCACGACCAGCCGTAGGACGCCACCCATGTCCACGCGGCGGCGCTGTGCCGACCGATCGTCGGCGTGCGACTCCATCCGGGGGAATCGGTACCCGGCCCGGTCACGTAGTGCCGGCCGGGCGTGCAGACGTGGAGAAAGGCGCACACCACCATGGCCTCAGAGCAGGTCAAATCAGTGATCGACGGCGGCGCGGAGGAATCCTCGGAAGAGGGTTACCACCGGGGACTGGGAAACCGTCAGATCCAGATGATCGCAATTGGCGGCGCGATCGGCACCGGTCTTTTCCTCGGTGCCGGCAAGGCGATTTCCAAGGCCGGTCCGAGTCTCATCCTGGCGTATGCCGTCGTCGGCATCATCATCTTCCTCATCATGCGGGCGCTGGGCGAACTGCTCATGTACCGCCCGGTGTCCGGAAGCTTCTCCGAGTACGCCCGGGAGTTCCTCGGCCCGTTCTTCGGGTATGTCACCGGCTGGACCTACTGGCTTTTCTGGGTGGTCACCGGCATCACCGAGGTGACGGCCGCCGCCAGCTACGTCCAGTACTGGTGGCCCGGTGTTCCGCAGTGGACGTCCGCGCTGGTCTTCACCGTCGCCCTGTACTTCGTGAACCTCATCTCCGTGAAACTCTTCGGTGAGTTGGAGTTCTGGTTCTCGATGGTCAAGGTGACGGCGATCATCGGCATGATCCTGATCGGCATCGGGGTGCTCACCCTCGGCTTCTCCAAGGCCGGTGACACCGCGTCGATCAGCCACCTCTGGAATGACGGCGGATTCTTCCCGAAGGGAATCGGCGGCACGCTGATGACCCTACAGATCGTGATGTTCGCCTTCCTCGCCGTGGAGTTGGTGGGCGTCACCGCGGGTGAGTCCAAGGACCCGAAGACCGTGCTGCCGAAGGCCATCAACACGGTGCCGTGGCGCATCGGCCTCTTCTACGTCGGCGCGCTCGTCATCATCATGGCGCTGGTGCCGTGGACCGAATTCCAGCCCGGCGTAAGCCCGTTCGTCGCCGCCTTCGCGAAGGTCGGTCTGCCGCTCGGCGCCGGAATCGTCAACTTCGTCGTGCTCAGCGCCGCGTTGTCGTCCTGCAACTCCGGCATGTACTCGACCGGCCGTATGCTGCGCGACCTCGCGCTCAACGGCCAGGGCCCGAAGGCCTTCACCAAGCTCACCCGCAACGGCACACCGCTGCTGGGCACCACCGTCTCCGGCGCTTTCATGCTCGTCGGTGTGTGGATCAACTACCAGTGGCCGTCGAACGCGTTCAACTACGTGGTCTCGTTCGCGACCATCTCCGGTATGTGGGCCTGGATCATGATCCTCTGCTCCCATCTGCGGTACCGCCGGGCGGTGCGCCTCGGCCGTCTGCCCGCCTCCGACTTCCGGATGCCGGGTTCGCCGTGGACCAGTTGGATCGCGCTCGCCTTCATCGGCCTGGTGGTCGTGGAGATGGGCATCGACAAGGACGCCCGGGTCTCGCTCTACTGCGCCCCGGTCTGGGCGGTGATCATGATCGTCTCGTACTTCGGGATCCGGGCCCGCCGTCCGGAGGTCTTCGCGAAGAAGGACGTCGCGGTCGAGCGTCAGGCCGAGCGCGTCAAGGCGTGAGGGTGTGAAGAGGGCCGCTCCGACTGCTCGGGGCGGCCCTTTTCCTGTCCTCTGCGCTCTCCCGCCGCCCGCCGCCACCCTCGAACGAGGTCCTCCGGGCCACTCTTATGCTTCTTGCCATGCTCACCATCACCCAGGCCCTTTACGACGAGATCGTCGCCCACGCGCGGGCCGACCACCCCGACGAGGCGTGCGGGGTCGTCGCGGGACCGGCCGGGGCCGGCCGCGCCGAGCGGTTCATCCCGATGCTGAACGCGGCCCGCTCGCCCACGTTCTACGAGTTCGACTCCACGGACCTGCTGAAGCTCTACCGCGAGATGGACGACCGGGACGAGGAGCCGGTCGTGATCTACCACTCGCACACCGCGACCGAGGCCTATCCGTCCCGTACCGACATCTCGTACGCCAACGAGCCGGGCGCCCACTACGTCCTGGTTTCCACTGCCGAGTGCGGCAATGACGAGGGGCCGGTCTCGTTCCGCTCGTTCCGCATTGTGGATGGCGAGGTCACCGAGGAACCGGTGGAAATCGTGACAAGCTACCCGGCGTAGCCTGTGTGCGCCCCTGGTGACCACACCCATGTCCGCATGCTGGGACGGCGCGCTGGGGCTGAGGAGGGGAATCGATACCATGTCCGCATGGTTGTCCACGACGTGAGCGACAGCGAGAAGGCGCCGGGCACACTGCTCGTCGCGCGGCTGCACGTCGACCTGTGCCGTCTTGCCAGCGCCATGTGTACCCGCGCGGCGCATCGTCCGGCCTGAGCCCGTACAGCTCCGCCGCACCCTGCTCAGCCCGCTGCCCGGCGCGGCCCCGCGGCCGTGCGTCCCCTGTCGTCCTTCCGCACTGGAGTGCATCCATGGCCATCGAGGTCCGTATCCCGACCATCCTCCGCACCTACACCGGCGGCGAGAAGTCCGTCGAGGGCACCGGTGAGACCCTCGCCGAGCTGTTCTCCGACCTCGACACCCGGTACGCGGGCATCCGCGAGCGCGTGGTGGACGGCGAGCAGCTGCGCCGGTTCGTCAACGTCTACCTCAACGACGAGGACGTGCGGTTCCTCGACGGCATCCAGACGAAGCTGTCGGACGGCGACAACGTGACGATCCTTCCTGCCGTGGCGGGCGGCGCCCGCTGATGCGGTACGACAGCCCGCTCGCCGCGGTCGGCAACACCCCGCTGGTACGGCTGGCACGCCTGTCCCCGTCGGACAACGTGACGCTCTGGGCCAAGCTGGAGGACCGCAACCCCACCGGTTCGATCAAGGACCGCCCCGCGCTCCACATGATCGAACAGGCCGAGCGGGACGGGACGTTGACTCCCGGTTGCACCATCCTGGAGCCGACGTCCGGCAACACCGGCATCTCGCTGGCGATGGCGGCCCGGCTCAAGGGCTACCGCATCGTCTGCGTGATGCCGGAGAACACCTCGCGGGAGCGCCGCGAACTGCTGGCGATGTGGGGCGCGGAGATCATCTCCTCGCCCGCCGCGGGCGGCTCCAACACCGCGGTACGGGTCGCCAAGGAACTGAGCGCCGAGCACCCGGACTGGGTGATGCTCTACCAGTACGGCAACCCCGCCAACACCGCGGCGCACTACGCCACCACCGGCCCCGAGATCCTCGCCGACCTGCCGACCATCACCCACTTCGTGGCGGGCCTGGGCACCACCGGCACGCTGATGGGAGTCGGCCGCTACCTGCGGGAGAAGGTGCCCGGCGTGCAGATCGTCGCCGCCGAGCCGCGCTACGACGACGTGGTCTACGGCCTGCGCAACCTCGACGAGGGGTTCGTCCCCGAGCTGTACGACGAGTCGGTGCTGACCACCCGCTACTCGGTCGGCAGCGAGGACGCGGTGCGCCGCACCCGTGAACTCCTGCGCGAGGAGGGCCTCTTCGCGGGCATCTCCACCGGTGCGGCGCTGCACGCCGCCCTGGGCGTGGCCAACAAGGCGCTGCGCGTCGGCGAGAGCGCCGACGTGGTCTTCGTGGTCGCCGACGGCGGCTGGAAGTACCTGTCCACGGGCATCTACACCGCCCCCTCCACCGAGGCCGCGATCGAGGCGCTGCACGGCCAACTCTGGGCGTAGCGCCACCGCGCCGACGGAATCAGGAGCGGCTCGGCCGGCAACCGGCTTGGCGGAACACGGACTGGTGATTCCGCCCACAACCGCGCCTGGCTAAGGCGCGCCGACGGTCACCCCGCCTTACCCTCGACTGCACAATGGCGGGCTATGGAAATCCGCACCACGCACCCGGCGGCGCGCTCACGACGACGTGACGCCTCCGGGTGGGTGACCGTACGCGACCGCGCAAGACTCCCGGACGCAACCCTGGAGGCTCCTGCATGAAGCTCACCGTCGTCGGCTGCTCGGGGTCGTTCCCGTCCGCGGACTCGGCCTGTTCGAGCTACCTCGTCGAAGCCGACGGCTTCCGGCTGCTCCTCGACATGGGCAACGGCGCCCTTGGCGAACTGCAGCGCCACATCGGCCTGTACGACCTGGACGCGGTCCTGCTGAGCCATCTGCACGCGGACCACTGCGTCGACATGTGCGCCTACTTCGTCGCCCGCTACTACCGCTACGACGGCGGCATGCCGGACCCGATCCCGGTCTACGGACCCGAGGGCACCGAGACCCGGCTGGCCACCGCGTACGGCGAGGAGCCGGACGACAAGTCCATGAGCGAGGTCTTCGACTTCCGCACGCTCACCCCGGGGACGTTCGGCGTCGGCCCGTTCACCGTGCGCACCGACCGGGTCAGCCATCCGGTGGAGGCCTTCGCGTTCCGGGTGGAGCACGGCGGCCGGTCGCTGACGTACTCCGGGGACACCGGGCCGTGCGAATCGCTGCTCGGGCTCGCCGAAGGCGTCGACCTGTTCCTGTGCGAGTCGTCGTTCACCTACGGCAAGGAGGACGTGCCCGGGCTGCACCTGAACGGCCGCGAGGCGGGCGAGCACGCCGCCCGCGCGGGGGTCCACCGCCTGGTGCTCACCCACATCCCCCCGTGGACCGACCCCCAGGTCAGCCTGGTCGACGCGCGCGCCACGTACTCCGGCCCGGTGGAACTGGCCCGCAGCGGCGCGGTGTACGAGCTGTAGGCCCGCGAAACGCGGAAGTGCCCCCGGAACCGCGGTTCCGGGGGCACTTCGCTCGCGGCTACGCCTTGGTGAGGTCCTCGACCTCTTCCTCGGGCTCGCGTCCCGGGGTGGGAATGTTGAACTTGGTGATCGCGAAGCGGAAGACCACGTAGTAGACGGCCGCGAAGCACAGGCCGATCGGGATGATCAGCCACGGCTTGGTGGCCAGGTTCCAGTTGAGCAGGTAGTCGATCAGACCGGCCGAGAACCCGAAGCCGTCGTGTACGCCCAGGCCCCAGGTGACGGCCATGGATATACCGGTGAGCACCGCGTGAATGGCGTACAGCGCCGGGGCGATGAACAGGAAGGTGAACTCGATCGGCTCGGTGACACCGGTGACGAAGGCGGTCAGCGCGACCGAGATCATCATGCCCATGACCGCCTTCCGGCGCTCCGGACGTGCGCAGTGCGCGATCGCGATCGCGGCGGCGGGCAGGCCGAACATCATGATCGGGAAGAAGCCGGACATGAACTGGCCGGCGGTCGGGTCGCCGGCGAAGAACCGCGGGATGTCACCGTGGAAGACCTTCCCGGCGTGCGTGTAGGTACCGACCTGCTGCTGGAAGAAGGTGTTCAGGAACTGGTGCATGCCGACCGGGATCAGCGCCCGGTTGAAGACGCCGTAGATACCGGCGCCCGCCGCGCCCAGACCGGTCAGCCAGTCGCTGAAGTGACCGAGGCCGGTGCCGATCGGGCCCCACAGCAGACCGAACAGCACACCGAAGCCGGTCCCGATGAAGGCCATCAGGATCGGCACCAGACGGCGGCCGTTGAAGAAGCCCAGCCAGTCCACCAGCTTGGTGCGGTGGAAGCGCTGCCAGACGATGGCGCTCACCAGGCCGATGACGATGCCGCCGAGTACTCCCGGGTTCTGTGGGGTGCCCTGCGGAAGCGCCTGGGTGACGGAACCGGCCACCGGGAACGCGGTCAGTACGTTGTGGTAGACCAGATAACCGACGAGAGCGGCCAGTGCGGTGGAACCGTCGGCCTTCTTCGCGTAGCCGATGGCGACACCGATGCAGAACAGCAGCGGCAGGTTGTCGAAGAGGGCACCGCCCGCGGTGGCGAAGACCGTGGCGACCTTGCCCCACTGCAGTCCGGTCTTGCCGAACACGTCGTCCTGGCCGAGCCGGAGCAGGATGGCGGCGGCGGGCAGGACGGCGACGGGCAGCTGCAGGCTGCGGCCGACCTTCTGCATACCCTGCATGAAGCCGGCGCCCCGCTTTTTCGCGGGCGCGGGCGCCGCCGAAGCGGTGGCCGTACTCATCAGATTCCTCCTGGTGAGAGGCGGGCTCTGAAGGGGGGACGGCCCGCGGCTCTGGTCTACACCACCCAGTGGTGTAGACCTGTTGTAACACGTCGGAGCCGCATAAAGGAATCCATGATTTCAGGCAACGCCGACACGCCGCCAATCCGTTATGACACCCGCCATGCCCCCAGGTTCTAAGCCTTGGTGGTGTCCTCCACGTCCTCCTCCGGTTCGCGGCCCGGGGTCGGGAGGTTGAACTTGGTGATCGCGAAGCGGAAGACCACGTAGTAGACGGCCGCGAAGCACAGCCCGATCGGGATGATCAGCCAAGGCCTCGTCGCCAGGCTCCAGTTGATCACGTAGTCGATCAGTCCGGCCGAGAAACTGAAGCCGTCGTGCACGCCAAGACCCCAGGTGACCGCCATCGAGACACCGGTGAGCACCGCGTGCACCGCGTACAGCAGCGGCGCGATGAACAGGAACGAGTACTCGATCGGCTCGGTGATGCCGGTGACGAACGAGGTCAGACCGACCGAGAGCATCATGCCGCCGATGTCCTTGCGCCGGTGCGGTCTGGCGCAGTGCGTGATCGCCAGCGCCGCGGCGGGCAGCGCGAACATCATGATCGGGAAGAACCCGGAGGTGAACTGCCCGGCCGTGGGGTCGCCCGCCAGGAAACGGTTGATGTCACCGTGCACCACCGTCCCGTCCGGCTTGGTGTAGCTGCCGAACTGGAACCACACGAAGGTGTTCAGAAACTGGTGCAGCCCGATCACCAGCAGCGCCCGGTTGGCCACCCCGAACACCCCCGACCCGATCGCGCCCAGATCGCTGATCCACTTGCTGAACGTGGTCAAACCGGCACCCACCGGCGGCCAGACCCACAGACACAGCACCGCGAAGACCAGCGCCACGAACGACATCACGATCGGCACCAGACGGCGGCCGTTGAAGAAGCCCAGCCAGTCCACCAGCCGCACCCGGTGGTAACGCTGCCAGAAGAAGGCGGTCAGCAGCCCGAGCACGATGCCGCCGAAGACGCCCGGGTTCTGGTACGTGGGCACGGTGGCGTTGGCCCCGGCCAGGCAACTCGCCGCGGTGAACCTCGCGCCCGCCGGGCACTGCGGGAACTGGTGCAGGATGCCGAAGTAGACGAGGAACCCGGCGACCGCGGCGAGCGCCGTGGAGCCGTCCGCCTTCTTCGCCATCCCGATCGCCACGCCGACACAGAACAGCAGCGGCAGCCCCAGCGAGGAGTCCAGCAGCGCGCCGCCCGCGCCCGCGAACACCTTGGCCACCGGGGTCCAGCCGAGTCCGCTGCGGCCGAACACGTCGTCCTGGCCGAGCCGGTTGAGGATGCCCGCCGCGGGCAGCACGGCGATCGGCAACTGAAGGCTGCGGCCCATCTTCTGGGCGCCCTGGAACAGCGACACCGTCCACTTCCGACCCGGCGCCCGACCGGTGGCGCTCTCCGCACTCATCGGCGACCTCCTGGTGGGCTGTTGCCAGGTTTGGCGGGCACCGCAAAATGGTGTAGACCAGTCACAGTGCGGGTGTTGGACTGCCCCAGCGGGTGCGGCACCAGTGATCGTCATCATTGGGCAGAAGGCTGGCGACCGCTCGCGAAGGTGGGCCAAACGTGCGTTAACGTGTGGATTCCTCACGGCGCGCGCGGTACGCGAACGCGGGCTGCCGATGGCCTGAGACAACAGGAGTGGACATGGCCAGCAAGGCTGAGAAGATCGTCGCCGGGCTCGGCGGGCTTGACAACATCGAAGAGGTCGAGGGCTGCATCACGCGGCTGCGCACCGAGGTCAACGACGCCTCCCTGGTCGACGAGGCCGCCCTCAAGGCCGCCGGCGCGCACGGCGTGGTGAAGATGGGCACCGCGATCCAGGTCGTCATCGGCACCGACGCCGACCCGATCGCCGCCGAGATCGAGGACATGATGTAAGGCGCCGCAAAGCGCCTGCGCGGGGTCCGTTCCACACCCGGAGCGGACCCCGTCCGCTTTGTCGATAGGGTCGTGCGCATGTCTCGTATCGACGGCCGCACCCCAGAACAGCTCCGCCCGGTCACCATCGAACGTGGATGGAGCAAGCACGCGGAAGGCTCCGTACTGGTCTCCTTCGGCGACACCCGCGTGCTGTGCACCGCCAGCGTCACCGAGGGCGTACCGCGCTGGCGCAAGGGCAGCGGCGAGGGCTGGGTCACCGCCGAGTACGCGATGCTGCCACGCGCCACCAACACCCGCGGCGACCGCGAGTCCGTCAAGGGCCGCATCGGCGGGCGCACCCATGAGATCTCCCGCCTCATCGGCCGCTCCCTGCGCGCCGTCATCGACTACAAGGCGCTCGGCGAGAACACCGTGGTGCTCGACTGCGACGTACTCCAGGCCGACGGCGGCACCCGCACCGCGGCCATCACCGGCGCCTACGTCGCACTGGCCGACGCCATCGGCTGGGCCCAGGAGAAGAAGCTGGTCAAGGCCAAGGCGCAGCCACTCACCGGCGCCGTCAGCGCCGTCAGCGTCGGCATCGTCGACGGCGTCCCGCTGCTCGACCTGTGCTACGAGGAGGACGTGCGCGCCGAGACCGACATGAACGTCGTCTGCACTGGCGACGGCCGCTTCGTGGAGGTCCAGGGCACCGCCGAGGGCGCCCCCTTCGACCGCACCGAGCTGAACGCCCTGCTCGACCTCGCCGCCGCCGGCGCCGCCCAGCTCGACGGCATCCAGCGCGCCGCGCTCGCCCAGCTCCGGGGCTGACGCACATGCGTACCGCGCTGACCGCCACCGCCACCGCCGCCCTGGCCCTCGCGCTGCTCACCGGCTGCGGCGGCCAGAGCGGCAAGCACGACTGCGCCTCGGTCGCGGACGCGGTCAACGGGAACGTCAAGGACCTGCGCGCCGCCGTCGCCAAGGGCACCGGCAACCCGCGCGACGCCGCCACCGCGCTGCGCAAGCTCCAGCTCAACCTCGACCAGCTCACCAGCGGCGGCAACAGCTCCGCCACCAGCAAGGCGGTGGCCGACCTGTCGCTGGCCGCCTCCAACGCGAAGAACTCGCTCGACAAGGGGGAACCCGTCGACCTCCGCCCGGTCACCACGGCGGCGGGCGCGCTCACCTCCTCGTGCGGAAAGGGATGATCCAGACCATGCAGCGGCTCGTGCTCGCCACCCGCAACGCCCACAAGGTCTCCGAACTGCGGGCCATCCTCGCCGACGCCGGACTGGACGTGGAACTGGTCGGCGCCGACGCCTTCCCGGAGGTCCCGGACACCAAGGAGACCGGCGTCAGCTTCGCCGAGAACGCGTCGCTCAAGGCGCACGCCCTCGCCCAGGCCACCGGACTGCCCGCCATCGCCGACGACTCCGGCCTGTGCGTGGACGTGCTCGGCGGCGCCCCCGGCATCTTCTCCGCCCGCTGGGCCGGACGGCACGGCGACGACCGGGCCAACCTCGACCTGCTGCTGGCCCAACTCGCCGACATCGACAGCGAACACCGCGCCGCCCACTTCGCCTGCGCCGCCGCCCTGGCCATGCCGGACGGCACCGAGCACGTGGTGGAGGGCCGCCTGGACGGCACGCTGCGGCACGCCCCCGAGGGCGACGGCGGCTTCGGCTACGACCCGATCCTGCAGCCCGAGGGTGAGACCCGCACCTGCGCCCAGCTGACGCCTCAGGAGAAGAACGCCATCAGCCACCGCGGAAGGGCGTTCCGCGCGCTGGTGCCGGTGATTCGGGAGGCGCTGGGGTGAACCGAGAACGCAGGAAGGCCCGCCCCGTCCGGGGGCGGGCCTTCCTGCGTTGGTGCGGCCGGAGGGACTCGAACCCTCAAGGGATTTCTCCCACAGCATCCTAAGTGCTGCGCGTAGGCCAATTCCGCCACGGCCGCTAGCCGCCCACCATGGTAGCGGGTGCCGTCGCCGAACGCGCGGGCGCATGGACGCGGGATCTTGGCCTGCCACCTCTACACCAAGTGGACGTGATGGCATGACAGTTGGGGCACAGTAGCCGCAGATTGGTAGGCCGGTCGTCGAGAGCGTCGCCGTTGACGTGATCGATCTCCAGCGTCATGGGATTCCCGAGCCACTGGGGGCCTGTTCCACACTCCGCGCACTCTTCGGGTACGCCGATTTCACGCAAGGCTCTGCGTAATACGACGGTCTTCGTGCGGCGGCCGCTCTCGCGTTTGACGAGCACTTCTTGTGCGGGTTTCTTCTGCGCGCTCTGCTTGCCGCGCCCGTGCCTTTGGCCCAGGAAGTGGGACGTATCGATCCCATCCTCAGCTATCCACCGGCGGAACAGGGCGCGAGTGCGGGTCCTGTCGGGCACATGCAGATTCCGCAGTGCACTCGCGATGGAAGTGGATTCCGCTACTGCGCTGAGCAGCTCCTTTCGCGTCGGGCGGGGAATGGCTCCTCGCCGTACTCTGCACGGAAAGTGCGACACGTCGATTCCGAAGTGAGCGAATCGCTTGAGCAGATAGGCGGGTAAGCGCGAATAGGGGCGCGTACCGAGGAACGCGGCGACCTCCTCGATGTCCGCGCATCGAGCCGCCGCTTCAGCCAGTACTTCGTGCGTGTACCGCTGTGTCTCGCTCATCGGCGTACCAACTGCTGTGGAATGGCCTGGCTGTTGTGGGGGCGTCCTTTGGCGCGACCCCGGTAGGTGTCAGTAGCCGAATGGCAGTTGGGACAGAGAAGTCGCAGGTTGTCCAGGCGGTTCCTCCGCCAGTTGCCATCGATGTGATCCACCTCAAGAGGTAGTGGCTTACCGCGCCACCAGGGCCCGGTGCCGCACAGCGCGCATCTGTCGGCCACTCCGAGTTTGAACATCGCCCGCTTGAGCCGCTCGCTGGGGACCCGGCGGGCTTGATCCGGTGCTTGATCGACCAGCAGTTCCTCTGAGGTCCTGCGGCGGCGGTTGCTGGGAGCACCTCTGCCGCGTGCTGTCCCTTCGAAGTGGGATGTGTCGATGCCCAACTCCCTGATGCGGCGGGTGATATGGGCATGGTGGCCCCCAACAGCATCAAGTCCGAGATACCGCAGCACCTCGCACATGTTCGTCGAAGCCGCCACCGCCTCGGTGAGCACGTCCCGCGTCCACCGGATGCCTTCACGCTCGAAGTGTGAGATGTCCACCCCGAGTTTCTTCATGCGCTCGCGCACATACCGCCGGCTCGAACTTCTCGGATCCACCCCAAGCTTCGTCAGTGCCTCCGACAACGTGCGCGAAGTTGTCGCTGCTTCCCCCAGACGCTGGCGGGTGTACGGACTTGGCACGATTCCCCCTCCCCGATCCGGTCAATCGTTGCGACCTCGTACAGACGAACGATGCAAACGGGTGAGCGGTTACGCGGGGCGGAGGAAAAAGTGAGGTCCCGCGTCGGATGACGCGGGACCTCGCGAGAAAAACAGCCGTTCAGATCCCCAGATCCTTGATGATCTTGGCGACGTGGCCGGTCGCCTTGACGTTGTACAGGGCGCGCTCCACCTTGCCCTGCTCGTCCACGACGACGGTGGAGCGGATCACGCCGGTCACCGTCTTCCCGTAGAGCTTCTTCTCGCCGAAGGCGCCGTACGCCTCCAGTACCTTCTTGTCCGGGTCGGCGACCAGGGTGACCTTGAGGCTCTCCTTGTCCCGGAACTTCGCCAGCTTCTCCGGCTGGTCGGGGGAGACGCCGATGACGTCGTATCCGGCGCCCGCGAGCAGGTCGAGGTTGTCGGTGAAGTCGCAGGCCTGCTTGGTGCAGCCGGGGGTGAGGGCGGCAGGGTAGAAGTAGACGATGACCTTGCGGCCCCGGCGGTCGGCGAGGGAGATCTGGTTGCCGTCCGCGTCCGGCAGGGTGAAGTCGGGGGCGGTGTCGCCGGGCGTCAGGCGCTCGCTCATGGCTGGGGCTCCTCGTCGTGTGCGGCTCGGTATCGCTACTCGACGAGCCTAATCGGGGTGCCAAGCGGCGCGTCGTAAGGGGAGCTGACAAACTGATCGGCAAGGAATGTCGGTTCTATCGGCCTAGGTGACGGAGGCAGCGCGGTGTCGGAGGGCAGGACTCCCGCTCAGATCGAGGCGGACATCGTCCGCAGGCGGCAGGAGCTCGCCGTGACGCTGGACGAGATCGGGGTGCGGGTGCATCCGAAGACCATCGTCGGCAACGCGTCGGCTTCGGTGCGTCAGACGGTGGACCGCACCGCCGGACGCGCCTACGTGGCGGTGAACCGGGCGGTGACGAGTGTTCGCGGCGAGCTGTTCTCCGCGGACGGCGCACCCCGGATGGAGCGCATCGTGCCGGTGGCGGTCGCGGCGGTGGCGTTGGTCGTGGTGTTGTCCGGCCGGTCGTCCAAGCGCAAGGGCAAGCGGAAGTAGCGTGCTTTGGCCCGTCCTGTGCGTTACGTAGCGGTGTATCACGGGCGCCGGGGAGCGACATCCCCCGGACGCCAGGTAACGTCGTGCCCGTGAGCTCGAATACGTCCCTCGACGGCGGCGCCGCGCACGACGCGCGTACGCACGACAAGCTGCCCATCCGCATGCTGCATGACCGGGTGCTGGTGCGCACCGACATCCCGGAGGGTGAGCGCCGCTCGTCCGGCGGCATCCTCATCCCGGCGACGGCGGCCGTGGGCCGTCGGCTGGCCTGGGCCGAGGTGGTCGCGGTCGGGCAGAACGTACGGACCGTGGAGGTCGGTGACCGGGTGCTGTTCGACCCGGAGGACCGGGCGGAGGTCGAGGTGCGCGGTGTGGGGTACGTGCTGATGCGTGAGCGCGATCTGCACGCGGTGGCCGCTGAGCGGCTCCAGGGCTCGGAGGACTCCACGGGCCTGTACCTGTAGAGGTGTTTCGCGGGGAAGCGGGCGGTGATCCGGGTCACCGCCCGCTTCCGTGCGTTTTGCTACGGTCGGCGGTACCCGACGAGACGCGCCGTACCGGGATCCGCAAAGACGACGCACCCCGTAGAGACATCCGCCACGGAGGTGCCGTCATGGCCTGGGTCCTGTTGTCGTTGGCCGGTCTGCTGGAGATCGCCTGGTCGATCGGCATGAAGTTCAGCGAGGGGTTCACCCGGCTGTGGCCGAGCCTGTGCACGGTGGCCGGGATCGTGCTGAGCATGGTCCTGCTCTCGCTCGCGGTGCGCCGGCTGCCGATCGGCACCGCCTACGGGGTCTGGGTGGGCATAGGCGCGGTGGGCACCGCGGTGCTGGGCATGGTGCTGTTCCACGAGCCGGTCACCCCTGCCCGGATCCTCTTCGTCTGCCTGCTGGTCGTCGCCGTACTGGGTCTGGAGGCCACGTCCGGTCACTGAGCGGCTACGGCGTGAAGGTCCCCGGCGGCCCGCTGGTCGCCCCCGGCCCGCCGCTCGGTGTCCCGCTCGTGCCGCCCCCGGCAGCGCCCGGCCCTGAGCCGCCGGATCCGGCGCCGTCCGAGGTGCCGGCCGACGTGCCGCCCGCCGCGCCCGTCGACGTACCGCCGGAGCTGGGGCTGCCCGTGCCGCCGCTGGGGCCGCCGTTGCCCGTGCCGCCGTCCGGGCCGCCGATGGTGCCCTGGTCGAGGCCGCCGTTGAGGCCGCCGGTGACGGGGCTCATCTGCGGCGGTGAGGGGGGCGGGGAGTCAGGCGGGCTGCTGTCCGGCGGTCCGCTGTCGGGCGGTGAGCTGCTCTCCTGGGGCGGGGCGCTGGAGTCCGGCGGCGAGTCGCTGGGTGACGGGCTGGCGCCGCTTTGCAGTTGCAGGTCGAAGTCCGGTACGGAGTCGCCGTGTTCGGCCGCCGCGGTGTACTGCGCCCAGATCTGTGCCGGGAAGCCGCCGCCGTTGACCCGGTCCAGGCCGGTGGCTCCGTAGAGCTTCATCTGCTGTCCGGTGTCGGAGTTCTGGCCCATGACGGCGACCACGGTGACGAGTTTCGGGGTGTAGCCCGCGAACCAGGCGGCCTTGTCCTCCTCCGCGGTACCGGTCTTGCCCGCGGAGGGCACCCCTGAGGCCTGCGCGGCGGTGCCGGTGCCGTCGGGGGCGTTGACCACGTTCTGCAGCATGGAGGTGGTGGTGTCGGCGGCCTCCCGGGGGACCGCCTGGCGGTGGTCGCGTCCCGGCAGCGGCACCGGGTTGCCGCCCTTGACCACATTGCTCACCAGTGTGTACGGGATGTACGTGCCGTGGTTGTCCAGCGTCGCGTACGCCTGCGCCATGTCCAGTGGGCTGGCGGTGGCCACGCCCAGCGCGATGGACGGGTACGCGCTCAAGTCCGGTGTGGTGGACGGGAGTCCGAGGCTTGTGGCGGTGGCCTTCACCTTGTCCGGGCCGACGTCCTCGGCCATCTGCGCGTAGACGGCGTTGACCGACTTGTTGGTCGCGGTGGAGACGTTGATCTCCCCGTAGTCGACGTCGTCCTCGTTGGCGGGCGCGTAGTTCACCGGGCCGTCCGGCCCCTGTACCGGGCGGTGGTTGGTGCCGTCGTAGACGGTGTTCGGGGTGATCTGCTGGCCGTCCTGGGTGGTGGAGTTGTTCTGCACCGCCGATGCGAACACGAACGGCTTGAAGGTGGAGCCCACTTGGTAGTCGCGCCGGGTCGCGTTGTTGACGTACTGCTTGGTGAAGTCGAGGCCGCCGTACATCGCCACCACGTCGCCGGTGGCCGGGTCGACGGAGACGCCGCCGGCCCGTACGTACTTGTCGGTGGGGTTGGCGGACGGGTCCAGTCTGCTGATGAGTTGGTCCTGGGCGGCCTTGACCAGGGCGTCCTCCTTGCCCTTGTCGATGGTGGTGGTGATCCGGTAGCCGCCCGAGGCCAGCGTCTGCTCGTCGAGGATCTTGTTCTCGGTGAGGTAGTTCTTCACCGCCTCCACCAGGTAGCCGCGCTGCCCGGAGAGGCCGGAGCTGGCCTTGACCTTGCCGGGTGTCGGGAAGGACATCCTCGCCCGTTCCGACTGGGTCAGCCAGTGCTCCTTGACCATGCCGTCCAGCACGTAGTTCCAGCGGGCCACTGCCCGGTCCTTGTTCTGGGGGTCGGCCACCACGTCGAAGGCGCTGGGCGCGTTGAGCAGTGAGGCCAGGTAGGCGCCCTCGGCGGTGCTCAGTCTGCTGGCGTCCTTGCCGTAGTACGCCTGGGCGGCGGCCTGGATGCCGTAGGCGTTGCGGCCGAAGTAACTGGTGTTCAGGTAGCCTTCGAGGATCTCGTCCTTGGACTGCTCGCGATCAAGTTTGATCGCGATGAAGAACTCCTTGACCTTCCTGCTGACCGTCTGTGCCTGGTTGAGGTAGTAGTTCTTCACGTACTGCTGGGTGATGGTGGAACCGGACTGCGTGCCCTTGCCGCTGACGGTGTTCCAGGCGGCCCGCACCATCGCCTGCGGGTCGACCGCCGACTCGTGGTAGAAGCCGCGGTCCTCGGCGGCCAGCACCGCGTGCTGGGTGCTGCGCGGCACCTGGCTGAGCGGGATCTCCTCCCGGTTGACCGTGCCGCTGCGGGCCAGTTCGGTCTTGCCGTCCGAGTAGAGGAGGACGTTGCTCTGCGCGGTCGCCATGGTGTTCGCGGCCGGAATCCGCACCAGCAGGTACCCGGCGATGAACGCGCCGCACACCGCGATCAGGAACACCAGCACCGCACCGAGCGTGAAGCGCCAGGTGGGGACGAGACGGCGCCAACCGGTCCGCTGGGGGCGCGCCGCCCCGTCCCCCATGCCGCGTCCCTGACGCTCCGGCTGCTCGTCGCTCATGTCTGTACGGACTCCTCGGCCGCCATGGGGGTTGTGCCGCGGCGCGACGCGGCGGAAAGGCGATGTCCCGCGGGACACTCTCGCACCATCGGGTACCCCGCCCACGGCGGGCGCACCCTGACGACCGTCCCACGGCCCGAACGGCTGTGTCGTTCCACTGGAACGGATGACAAAACCTGTGGCAGCGGTTCGATCTGCGCCCGTACACTGCGGAATTTCCGCCGCGCGGCGAATCGCGGGTGGTCGAACCGGTAGTGGCCGAGGAGCGGGCGATGGGGGTGCGTGGGGGCGCGCGGTTGTACGCGGCGGTCGCGGTGCGCGGCTTCCGCCGCTACGCGACCTACCGGGTGGCCACCCTGGCCGGGGTGTTCACCAACACCGTCTTCGGCTTCGTCGTCGCCTACACCTACACCGCGCTGTGGAGCGTACGGCCCCGGTTGGGCGGCTACGACCTGCCGCAGGCGGTGACCTTCGTCTGGCTCGGGCAGGGGCTGCTGATGGCCACCGCGCTGCTCGGCGGCGGGAACGAGTCCGAACTCGTGGAGCGCATCAGGTCCGGTGACGTCGCCATCGACCTGTGCCGTCCAGCGAACCTGCAACTGTGGTGGCTGGCCACCGACCTCGGCCGGGCGGCCTTCCACCTGGTCGGGCGGGGCGTGCTGCCGATGGCCGCCGCCTCGCTGGTGTTCCGGCTCGCCTGGCCCTCCGGGGTGGCGGCATGGGGCTGTTTCCTGGTCTCCGTCGCGCTCGGTGTGGTGGTCAGCTTCGCCATCCGCTACCTGGTGGCGCTCACCAGCTTCTGGCTGCTGGACGGCGCGGGAGTGCTGCTGATGGCCGCCCTGCTGGCGACGTTCTTCTCCGGGATGGTGCTGCCGCTGACCGTCTTCCCGGGCTGGCTCGGCACGCTGGCCCGGGCGCTGCCGTGGTCCGCCCAGCTCCAGGTGCCGGCCGACGTCTTCCTCGGCCGGCACCGCGGCACCGGGGTGCTGTGGGCGCTGGCGTTCCAGGCGGGGTGGGCGGTGGTGCTGCTGGGCGCCGGGCAGCTGGTGCAGTCGGTGGCGACCCGCAAGGTGGTGGTGCAGGGTGGCTGACGCCGGACGGCTGGCTGGTTTCGAACGCCGGGGGCGGACCGCCGTGGCGATCGACGGGCTGCGCGCGTACCTGCTGATCGCGGGGATGTGGATCCGCTCGACGATGGTCTACCGCACCTCCTTCGTCCTGATGGCGGTCGGCAACTTCGCCATGACCGCGCTGGACTTCGCGGCGGTGGCGATCATCTTCGGCCACACCAGGGTGCTCGGCGGCTTCACGCTCACCGAAACGGCGTTCCTGTACGGGAGTTCGGGTGTCGCCCTGGGCCTGGCCGACCTGGTGGTCGGCAACCTGGACCAGCTCGGGCGGCGGGTGCGGGACGGCACGATGGACACCCTGCTGGTGCGCCCGGTCCCGGTCTACGCCCAGGCCACCGCGGACCGCTTCGCGCTGCGCCGGCTCGGCCGGCTCACCCAGGCGGCGGTGGTGCTCGGCTGGTCGATGACCCGGATCGATGTGGCGTGGACGGCGGTCGACGTGCTGCTCGTCCCGGTGATGCTGGTCAGCGGTGCCGCGATCTTCGCCGCCGTCTACACCATCGGCGCCGCCTTCCAGTTCTGGGCCAACGACGCGGCGGAGGTGCAGAATTCGTTCACCTACGGCGGTAACGCGCTCACCCAGTACCCGCCGACGGTGTTCGCCAAGGACCTGGTGCGCGGCGCCACCTTCGTCGTGCCGCTCGCCTTCGTCAACTGGATGCCCGCACTGCACATCCTGGGCCGGGGCAATCCGCTGCGGCTGCCCGGCTGGGTGGACTTCTGCTCGCCGCTGGTGGCGCTGGCGACGTGCGCGCTGGCCGGCTTCGCCTGGCGGACCGGACTGCGGTCCTACCGATCGACGGGGAGCTGAGCGATGGACGCGTTGATCCAACTCGACGGGGTGCGCAAGGAGTTCGAGGTGCGCCGCAGAGCCGGGCTGCTGCGCCGCGAACGCCGCACGGTGCGTGCCGTGGACGGGCTGAGTTTCGAGGTGGCGCGCGGTGAGATGGTCGGCTACATCGGGCCCAACGGCGCGGGGAAGTCCACCACGATCAAGATGCTCACCGGGATCCTCGTGCCCAGCGGTGGGCGGCTGAGCGTCGCGGGCGTCGACCCGTCCCGCGAACGCACCCGGCTGGCCCGCCGCATCGGCGTGGTCTTCGGGCAGCGCACCACGTTGTGGTGGGACCTGCCGCTGCGCGACTCCTACGAACTCGTCCGGCGCATCTACCGGATCGCGCGCGACCGTTACACCGCCAACCTGGAGGCCTGCGTCGAACTCCTGGACCTGGCCGAGCTGTTGGACGTGCCGGTACGCCAACTCTCCCTCGGCCAGCGGATGCGCGCCGACATCGCCGCGGCGCTGCTGCACGACCCCGAGGTGCTCTACCTCGACGAGCCCACCATCGGCCTTGACGTGGTCAGCAAGGCCAAGGTCCGCGAGTTCCTGCGCCAGGTCAACACCGAGCGCGCCACCACCGTGCTGCTGACCACGCATGACCTCACCGACATCGAGCAGCTGTGCCGGCGCGTGATGGTCATCGACCACGGGCGGCTGGTCTACGACGGCGGCCTCGACGGCCTGCACGCGGTGGGGGAGAGCGAACGCACCCTGGTGGTCGACTTCGAGCGCGAACTGCCCCCGGTGAACATCGACGGCGCCCGCGCCGTCCGCACCGAGGGCCCCCGCCAGTGGCTGGCCTTCCCGGCCGCCGCCAGCGCGGCCCCCCTCGTGGCCGAACTGGCCGCCCGCTACCCCCTGGTGGACCTCTCGATCCGCGAGCCCGCCATCGAGGACGTCATCGCGAGGATGTACGGGGGCCGGGATGAGGCTTCGCGGCTTCCCGGGTGACTTCCCGCTGAGCGGGAGGCATTCCGCGGCGGCGTCGGCGCGACCGCGACGGCGCGGACCGGCGGTGCCGGCCAACCGCCGGGCGGAGCGCCCGTCACACGGTGGCCGGGGCGGAGCCCAGCAGCGTGGACAGGTCGACCGCGTCGGCCATGGCCTGGTAGCCCGCGTCGTTGGGGTGCAGATGGTCGCCCGAGTCGTACACCGGGCGCAGCCGGGTCGGGTGCTGCGGGTCGCGCAGTGCCAGATCGAAGTCGACCACGCCGTCGAAGACCCGGCCGGCGCGGATCGCCGCGTTGACCTGTTCCCGGACGGCGTCGAACTGCGGCTGGTAACCGCGTTCGCCCTCGAACGGCGTCAGCGTCCCGCCGACCACCCGGATGCCGTGCGCGTGTGCCTCGCGGGTGATCTCCTGCAGCCCCGCGACGATGGCGTTCGCGTCGCTCTGGTGCGGCGACAGGATGATGTCGTTGATGCCGAGTTCGACGATGAGCGTCTTGGCGCCGGTCCTGGACAGCGCGTCACGGTTGACCCGCTGCAGCGCGCTGGGGCCGTTGCCCGCCAGGTTCGGCGGGGCGTCCAGCAGCACCCGGTTGCCGCTGATGCCCTCGTTGAGCACGCCCAGCCGCGGCCCCTGCGGGCTGCCGTCGAGCCGCTCGGCGAGGTAGTCGGTCCAGCGGTGGTTGGCGCCGACGGTGGAGGTGAAGCCGTCCGTGATGGAGTCGCCGAGGGCGACGACCGCGCCCTTGGCCTGGTCGGTCCACACGTCGACCGCGGTCACGTAGCGCCAGTACGGGCTCTGCTCGGTGAAGGCGGTCCCGTCGGGGTCCGCCGTGTGGTCACCCTGCGCCAGGTAGGACGTCTGACGGGCGTGCGGGTGGTAGGTGACGGCGCCGGAGGCGTACGGGCTGAAGGTGGTGACCAGCAGGTCGGTCGCGCCCGGTACCCGCAGCCGCACCGGATCGCTGAGCACGCTCTCGCCCACCGGCACCGTCACCGCGGCACGCCCCCCGAAGGACAGCGCGGCCAGTGTGCCGGGCAGCGCGTCGGGCCCGCCGGTGCCGTCCGCGACCGCCAGCGTGGTGTGCGTCAGGACGAGCGGCGCGCTGCCGAACAGGTTGGACAACTGCACCCGGGCGGCGGTGCCGCCCACACTGGTGTGCAGCACGTTCCGGATCGACATGTCGGGGTAGCCGTGCGGCGTGTTCGGCTCCGCGGCGGCGGGTGCGGTGGCCCATGTGCCCACCCAGGCTCCGGCGGCGGCCTGGGCGGCCGCGGTCGACCGGGGCTGGGGCGCCGTCGTCGTGTCATCGGTGTGCGTGCCGCCGACGCTCACGAATATCGCGGCGCACACCACGGCCACCACCGACGCCAGCGTGGCCAGCAGGGCATAACCGGACTTCCTGGTCACGCGGTGCTTCTCCTCGGTCCTTGGGCGGCGGTACCGCGCGCCGCGCCCCATGATCATATGGGGCGCTCCGGCACTCCGCGCCGAACCGCGGGTGCCGCCCGTAGAGACGACGGGAACCTGCCGATCGTTCCTCAGACGGATGTGACGGAGACAATCACGGGGTGGAACGGATGGATGTGGTGGCGAAGACCGCTGCGGGGCGGCCCGGTGGCGGGTTCTCGTACGGTCCCGCGGACGAGGAGCGACGGCGCGGCGTCCGCAGGATGAAGCTGGTCGCGACCGGCTTCCTGGCGGTCGCGACGTTGGCGTACGGGCTCGCCAAATGGGCGGAGGTGGCTGGGGCCGGCGCCTGGGCGGGATACGTGGCGGCGGCGGCCGAGGCCGGGATGGTCGGCGCGCTGGCCGACTGGTTCGCGGTGACGGCGCTGTTCAAACGGCCGTTGGGGCTGCCCATTCCGCACACCGCGATCATCCCGACGAAGAAGGACGTCCTGGGCCGCTCGCTGGGCGACTTCGTCGGTGAGAACTTCCTGTCCGAGCAGGTGGTGCGGACCAGACTCAGGGCGGTCGGCATCGGTTCCCGGCTGGGCGGCTGGCTGGCCGATCCGGAGCACGCCGACCGGGTCACCGAGCAGGCGGCGGCCGCGCTGCGCGGTGCGCTGCGGGTGCTGCGGGACTCCGACGTGCAGGCGGTGGTCGGCGAGGCGGTCACCCGCCGGGCGGACGCCATGGACGTGGCGCCGGGTCTGGGCCGGATGCTGGAGCGGGTGGTCGGCGAGGGCGGCCACCGGCGGGTGGTGGACCTGGTGTGCGTAAGGGCCCACGACTGGCTGGTCTTGCACGGCGACTCGGTGATGGGCGCGGTGCAGAACGGGGCGCCCGGCTGGACGCCGCGCTTCGTGGACCGGCGGGTCGGCGAGCGGGTCTACAAGGAACTGCTGCGCTTCGTCGGTGAGATGCGGGACATGCCGGACCATCCGGCGCGGGGTGCGCTTGACCGCTTCCTGTCGGACTTCGCGCGGGAGTTGCAGTCCGACCCGGACACCCGGGAGCGGGTGGAGCGGTTGAAGCGTGACCTGCTGGCGCGCGGCGAGGTGCAGGATCTGATCGAGTCGACGTGGAACGCGGTGCGGTCGATGGTGGTCGCGGCCGCCGCCGACGAGCGCAGTGAACTGCGGTTGCGCACAAGGGCGTCACTGCTGTCCCTGGGCGCCCGGATGGCGTCCGACCGGCGCCTCCAGGCGAAGGTGGACGGCTGGCTGGAGGACGCGGCGACGTATGTGGTGACCACCTACCGGGACGAGATCACCGCGTTGATCACCGAAACCGTGGCGAGTTGGGACGCCGAACAGACCTCCCGCAAGATCGAGGCGCATGTCGGTCGCGACCTCCAGTTCATCCGCATCAACGGCACGGTGGTGGGCGCCCTGGCGGGCCTGCTGATCTACACCGTGTCGAGGGTGGTGGGCGGTTGACCGGTGAGGCCCGCGAGTCCGTGCGGCGGTCACGCTAGGGTCAATGAGTGTCAACACCACTCAAACGCCGCCGTTCACTTCTCTGGCTGCTCGTTCCGTATGTGTTCTTCCTGGCGGCCCTACCGCTGGTGAACCGGGTCCACCCGGTGGTGCTGGGCATTCCGTTCCTGTTCTTCTGGATGCTGCTGGCGACCGCCGTGACGCCGCTGGCGGTATGGCGGGCGCACCGTGGTGACAGGGGCGTGCGGTCGTGAACGCGGCGGTGGCGACCTCGGTGTTCGGGGTCTTCATGGTGCTCACGGTGGCGCTGGGGCTGCTCGCGGTGCGCGGCCGCGGCGCCTCGGGCGGACTCACCGACTGGTCGGTGGGCGGCCGGAGCATGGGCACCCTCTTCATCTGGCTGCTGATGGCGGGCGAGAGCTACACGAGCTTCAGCTATCTGGGCGCGGCGGGCTGGGGTTACAACTATGGCGCACCGGTGCTCTATGTCATCGCGTACCTTTCCTGCGGCTACGCGGTGGGTTATGTCGTCGGGCCGATGCTGTGGAGTTACGCCCGCAGGCACGGCCTGGTCTCGATCACCGATCTGGTCGCGTACCGGTTCGCCAGCCCCTGGCTGGGCGCGGCGGTCGCGGTGCTGGCCACGGTCTGCCTGCTGCCGTACATCCAGCTCCAGATCACCGGCATGGGGGTGGTGGTCGCCACCATCTCGCACGGGGCGATCAGCCTCAACTGGGCTTATCTCATCGCCTTCCTGGTGACCACATGCTTCGTGGTGGTCAGTGGGCTGCGCGGCAGCGCCTGGGTGTCGGTGCTCAAGGACGCACTGGTCATCGGCACGTTGGGGTTCCTGGCGGTGTACGTGCCGTTCCACTACTTCGGCGGGTACGGGGAGTTGCTCGGCCGGCTGGTGGCGCACAGGGCGCAGTGGCTGACGTTCCCCGGGCACGCCTCCGGCGGTCTGGGGCAGACCTGGTTCATCACCACCACGGTGCTCAACTCGCTGACGATCACGGTCTTCCCGACCACCGTCGCGGGCTACCTGGGCGCCCGGGACGCGGAGGTGCTGCGGCGCAACGCGATCTGGCTGCCGTGTTACCAGGTGCTGCTGTTCGTGCCCGTACTGCTGGGCATGGCCGCGCTGTTCGTGGTCCCGGGGCTGACCGGCGCGGGTTCGAACCTGGCCCTGTTCCGGCTGGTGGTCGACTCGCTGCCCGGCTGGCTGGTGGGCCTGGTAGGGGCGGCGGCGGCGCTCTCCTCGATCGTGCCGATGGCGGTGTTCATGCTGGTCATCGGCACGATGTGGGGGCGCAGCGTGCTCGGCGCGGTGCCGCGGCTGGCGGACCGGCAGAAGCTGTGGTCCCAACTGGTCGTGGTGGCGGCGGGGGTACTGGCGCTGCTGATGACGTACGAGGCGCCGAACACCCTGGTGCGGCTGTCGCTGATCTCCTACGAGGGCATGGCGCAGCTGGTGCCGATGGTGCTGCTCGGGCTGCTCTGGCGCCGGTTGACGCTCCCCGGCGCGCTGAGCGGGCTGGTGGCCGGGTTCACGGTGGTCTGTCTGCTGGTCTTCTCCGACCGCGATCCGCTGTGGGGGGTGAACGCCGGGCTGCTGGCGCTGGGGGTGAACGTGCTGGTCACGCTGGTGGTGACGTACGCGGGTCCGCGCCCGGCGGACCCGCGACCGGACGAGGAGGTGCTGGCCGAGGAGGCGTTGTCGGCGGGGCGGTCTAGTATCTGAAGGCAGGGAGGGGGTGCTGAGATGTTCCGTGGTGTTGACGCGCTGCGCGCCTACCTCGGCACGCTGATCCTGCTGCTGGCCGGGTTGTTGCTGACCCACGCCCAGCTGACCACCGCGGTCGCGGCCGTGGCGGCCACCGCCGCGGCGGTGCTGCTGTGCCGTGCCTTCGTCGACGCGGTGGCGGCACGGCCGGTACCACCGGGCCGAATACGCACCGCCATCCGCGACCGTGAACGCCGCACGGCCTTCCTCCCGCAACGCGACCCGGACGCGTCGGGCCGCCCCCGCCCCCGAGCACCAGGCCGTCTCCGCGGGACGGCCACGTAGCGTCTTTTCGGTGGATTCGGCGGTCGGACCGTACCCGGTTCGGCACCGCCGGGTCACGCCCTCGCGGTTGCTCACCACCGCGGCGGTTCCGCACCGACCGCAACCCCATCGCATGGACCGCACGGAAAGCGCTGCACGGACCGTCCCCTGCCGGATTCCAGATCCCGCCAGGACGATCCCGTGGAGCCCAACCATGTCCGTTTTCACCCCACTTACCGCACTGCTTTCCCAACTCGCCGACGGCTTGGCGCCGCTGGCCGGCGATTCGGCGATGGCCGCCGCGATCGTCGTGTTCACCCTGTGCGTACGCCTCGCGCTCCACCCGCTGGCGCGGGCCGCCGCACGCGGTGAGCGGGTCCGCACCCGGTTGGCGCCGCGTGTCGCGGAGCTGAACGCCAGGTACAAGGGCGACCCGCAGCGCATGCGGCAGGCGGTGACCGAGCTGTACGCGAAGGAGGGAGTGTCGCCCATCACCGGTTGTCTGCCGTCGCTGCTCCAACTCCCGGTCTTCGCCGTGATGTACCACCTGTTCTCGGGCAGCGGCGGCGCACTCCGCCAGCACGCCCTGGCGGGCGCACCGCTCGGCGGCCACTGGCTGGACGCGGTTCGCGCCGGTGGGGTGTGCGGGCCGCAGGGGTTGGTCTATCTCGCCGTCTTCGCGGTGATCGCCGCGGTCGCGGCCTGGACGTACCGGCGTGCCCGCGGGACGGCCGCGCAGGCCGCCCCGCTACCGGACGCACCGGGCGCGGCCGGACTCGCGAAGTTCCTTCCGCTGCTGTCCTTCGGCACGCTCGTCACCGCAGCCCTCCTCCCGCTCGCCACCGGGCTCTACCTGGCGACCACCACGACCTGGACCGCCGTGGAGCGGGCACTGCTGCAGCGGACGCCGAACGAGGCCGTCCCGGCACCCGGCACCGTGGCGTCCACGAAGTGAGCCGGTCTTGCGGAGTGGGCGGTCGTGATTGGAGGATCGGACAAGTCATCCGATGACCGTCCTCGTCGGTTGCGTGGTGCCGCAGGGCCGCCAGCCCTGCGGCACAGCGTGTCCATCCTCGACCACGGGAGACTTTGAATGAGGCTGCTGCGTGTCGGACCGGCGGGAGCGGAGCGTCCGGCGTTGCTGGACGGCGACGGGAACCTGCGTGATCTTTCGGGCCTGGTGCCCGACATCGACGGTGCGCTGCTCGCCGACGAGTCCGCGCTGGCGGGCGTACGCCGTGCCGCGCGGGGCGGTGCGCTGCCCGTCCTCGACCGGCCGGAGCAGCGGGTCGGCCCGCCGCTCGGCCGGATCGGCAAGATCGTCTGCATCGGGCTCAACTACCACGACCACGCCGCCGAGACGGGGGCGGAGGTTCCGGCCGAGCCGGTGGTGTTCATGAAGGCGCCGGACACGGTGGTGGGTCCGCAGGACACCGTGCTCATCCCCAAGGGCAGCGTGAAGACCGACTGGGAGGTCGAGTTGGCGGTCGTCATCGGCCGCACCGCGCGCTGGCTGGAGACCGACGCGGAGGCGTTGGCGGCCGTCGCCGGGTACACGATCGCGCACGACGTGTCAGAGCGCGAGTTCCAGATCGAGCGCGGCGGCCAGTGGGACAAGGGCAAGAACTGCGAGACGTTCAACCCGCTCGGCCCCTGGCTGGTCACCGCCGACGAGATCGCCGACCCGCAGGATCTGGCGCTGCGGTTGTGGGTCAACGGCGAGCTGCGGCAGGACGGTTCGACGGCGGACCAGATCTTCCCGGTCGCCCATGTCGTGCGGTACCTCAGCCGCTTCATGACCCTCTACCCCGGCGACATCATCAACACCGGCACGCCGGCGGGCGTGGCCCTCGGCCAACCGGAGCCCAAGCCGTACCTACGAGCAGGCGACGTGGTCGAACTGGAAATCACCGGCCTGGGCCGCCAGCGCCAGGTCCTGAAGAACGCGTAAGGGGCCCTTCCGGCGGGGTTCCGCCGTCGGGGTTGCGATGGGTTCGGCACCGCCGGTCCGCACCGCCAGGATCGCTCGCCGCTTCGGCGGTCCGGACCGCCGGGGCAAGCGCCCGGCGGTCCGGACCGAACCGCCAACTCCTCGGTGGCATCGGAGGTTTGCGAGGGAAAGGCCCGCCGGGACGGCGCCGAACCGAGCGCGACCCCGGACGAGAGCCGTCCCGTTCAGGCGACGAAGCGCTCCAGCGCGGTGGCCACCAGAGCGTGGTCGTCGGCCTGCCGCAGGCCGGAGACGGCGGCCGCGCCGATGACGCCGACGCCCCGTACACGCAGGGGAAACGCGCCGCCGTGTGCCGCGTAGCGGGAGGGGTCCAGGCGGGCGGACTCCTCGAACGTGGTGCCCTTGGCGCGGAACCGCGTTCCGACCAGGTAGGAGCTTTCCGCGTACCGCTCCACCACCCGGCACTTGCGCGCCAGCCACTCGTCGTTGTCCGCGGACGAGCCGGGCAGCGCGCAGTGGAAGAGTCGCTGCGGCCCGCGCAGCACGGTGATCGCCACCGGCGCCCGGCGCTCCACGGCCAGTTCCCGCAGCAGCCCGCCCAGCCGCCAGGCGTCGTCATGCGTGAACTGCCCCAGGATGAGCCGTTGTTCCTGCTCCTCCAGCACCGGCACCAGTGCCAGCGCCTCCTGTCGCTCCATCGTCACCGCCCCGCCAGCTCGACCGTGCGCCGCTCCGCCGCCGACGCCCGCGCCGCCTCGAGTACCGTCAGCGCGGCCACCGCCTCACGTGCGGTCACCGGTGGCGCGGTGCCGTCGCGCAGAGCGGCCGCGATCGCCGCGTAGTAGGCGGGGTAGTCCCCGGGCAGCGTCGGCACCGCGGCGCCCCCGCCGGTCAGCGGCGACTCACCGGCACCGAGCCGACCCCATGCCTCCTGCGGCTCCGTACCCCAGCCCGACCCGGGCCGCAGGCCCTCCCGTAGCGCCGCCTCCTGGGGATCGAGCCCGTACTTCACATAGCCCGCGACCGACCCCGAGACCCGGAAGCGCGGCCCGAGTTGGGGGACCACCGCGCTCGCCCACAGATGGGAGCGGACGCCGTTCACATGCTCCAGGGCGATGAACGTGTCGTCGTCCGCCTCGGCTTCCGGGCGCCGTACATCGGACTCGGCGAACACGGTGCGCACCGGCCCGAAGAGGGTGAGCGCCTGGTCCACCAGATGGCTGCCCAGGTCGTACAGCAGCCCGCCGAACTCCGCCGGGTCGCCGGACTCGCGCCAGCCGCCCTTGGGGCGCGGGCGCCACCGCTCGAAGCGCGACTCGAAGCGGCGCACCTCGCCGAGCTCGCCGGTGTCGATGAGGTGGCGCACGGTGCGGAAGTCGCCGTCCCAGCGGCGGTTCTGGAACACCGAGAGCAGCAGGCCGCGTTCCTCGGCGAGGTCGGCGAGCGCCGCGGCCTGCGCCGCGGTACCGGCCACCGGCTTGTCCACCACGACGGGCAGCCCGGCCCGCAGCGCGTCGGTCGCCAGCGGGACGTGGGTGCGGTTCGGGGACGCGATGACGACCAGGTCCAGCTGGTCCGCACGGCTCCACAGCTCCTCGGCCGAGGCCACCGTGCGTACCTGCGGATGTTCGGCCTTGGCCTGCGCCTGCCGCTCGGGGTTCGAGGTGACCACGGTGTCCAGCAGCAGGCCCTCGGTGGCGGCGATCAGCGGTGCGTGGAAGACGGAACCGGCCAGGCCGTAGCCGATGAGGCCGACGCGGAGCGGAGAGTTCACAGGCATGCCGACCACTAAAGCAACGCTGTTGCGAAAGTGCAAGCGTCAGCGACAATGGGAGCGTGAACAGGGGTAACTCCGGGGCCAACCTGCCCGTACTGCGCGACCACAACGCCGCACTCGTGCTGGACCTGCTGCGTTCCGCCACCGCGGGCGGCGGCGCCGGGATCAGCCGCCTGGAGCTGGCAGAGCGCACCGGCCTCACCCCGCAGGCGGTCAGCAAGATCGTGGCGCGTCTGCGCGCCGAGGGCCTGGCGACGGAGGCGGGCCGCCGCGCCTCCACCGGCGGCAAGCCCCGCACCCTGCTGCGGCTGGTGCCCAGCGCGCGGTACGCGATCGGGCTGCACCTGGACCGGGACGAGATGACGGCGGTACTGGTCGACCTGACCGGAGAGCGGGTGGCGGTACGCACCGCGCCGTTCGACCTCGGCGCGGACCCGGCGGCGGTGCTGGACGCGGTCGCCGCGCGGGTGCGCGAACTGCTCACCGGGGTCGACGGCCGGGCGGTGCTGGGAGCCGGGGTCGCCGTCCCCGGCCCGCTCGACCACCGGTCCGGTGTGCTGCGCCGGGTCACCCGCTTCCCGCACTGGGACGGCTTCCCGCTGGGGGACGCGCTCGCCGACCGGCTCGGCCTGCCGGTCACCGTGGACAAGGACACCAACGCGGCTGCGCTGGCCGTACTGGGGCTTCGCGACGCCCCGCCGGAGAGCCGCCCCGCCGAGGGCGCGGACGCGGCGCCCTCCCAACCCGCCGACCCCGCAGGCTCGTTCGCCTATCTCCACCTGGGCACCGGCCTGGGCGCCGGACTCGTGCTGGACGGTGCCGTCTACCGGGGGCCACGCACCGGGGCCGGGGAGTTCGGGCACCAGGTGGTGCGGTTGGACGGGCCGCCCTGCGGGTGCGGCAAGCGGGGTTGCCTGGAGGCCCTCTGCCTGGCGGCACTGAGCCGCGCCGACACCGTGACGGCGGCGCGTCTGCTCGGTGTGGGCGCCGCCAACCTGGTCGCGCTGCTCGACATCGACCGGGTCGTACTGGGCGGCCGTGCGGTGCTCGCCGCCCGCGAGACCTTCGCCGTGGGCGTCGCCGCCGTGCTCGCCGAGCAGTCCGCCCACCCGGTCCCGGTCACCGTCGCCCCCGCCGACCGGCCGACCGTCGCCGACGGCGCGGCCCGGTTGGTGCTGGCCCCGGTCTTCGGCCGCGAGGCACTCGGCTGAACCGCTGCGCCGTCCGGGCGCATACCGGGCCGCGCGACGGCGGGCCGCCGCCGGGCGAGCGGGCGGCGCCGGGTCTGATGGAAACACCAAGGCCGCCCCGCACCAGACCCGGCACGGTGATCCCGTACCGGCGAGACAGACAGCGAAGGTCCGACCCATGCACCTGGGCAGTGCGCCGCTTCGCGGCGCCCTTGTCATCTCCGCCGCCACGATCGTTCCACTGCTCGGGCCCACCCTCGCGGCGGCGGCCCCGCAGGATTCCGATCCGGCGCCGCCCGCCTGCGGCAGCCCGGACTGCCGCGAGGCCCGTCCCACGGCCTTACTGGCCGACCGGCAACGGAAGTTGACCGGACTGCACCGCGCCTCCCGGGGCCACGACAGCGGTTCCACGGTCTTTCCGATGCTGCTGGTCGGCGCCGCCCTGATGGCGGGGGCGCGCCGCACCGTCCCCTGGCGCGGCAGGTTCTGAACCCCTGGTCGTGGCGCCTCCACCGCTCTGCGAGGATCGCGGCGTGAACGACCCGCGCGACACCCAAGGCAGCGACGCCCCGAGCGGCGGCACCCCCGGCGCACCCGTACGGTCCGGGATCCCCGAGCACGGCCGCATCCCCAAGTACTACGCAGTGAAGACTCAGTTGGAGTCGTTGCTGGACGAACTGGGCGAGGGCGGCGCTCTGCCCACCGAGCGCGACCTCGCCGCGCGTTTCGGGGTGGCCAGGGAAACCGTGCGGCAGGCCGTGCGGGAACTGCTGATCCAGGGCCGGGTGCGGCGCAAGGGGCGCGGCACGGTGGCGGCCGGACCCAAGCTGGAGCAGCCGCTCTCCCTGGTCTCGTACACCGAGGGGGTGCGCCGCCAGGGCAAGGTGCCCGGCCGCAGCCTGATCGGGCTGGACCGGGTGCCCGCCGGTGCGCAGCTCGCGGAACAACTGGACATCGGCGCCAACGATCCGGTGTGGCATCTGGAACGGGTGCTGCTCGCCGACGACGAGCGGGTGGGCCTGGAGAGCACGTATGTCTCGGTGGACCGGTTCCCGTACCTGGAACGGGACTTCGACCCCGACTCGTCGTTCTACGCGTTCCTGCGCGACCAGCTCGGCGTGCGGTTCGCCGCCGCGGAGGAGCGGATCGAGACGGTGCTGGCCACCCCGCGCGAGGCGCTGCTCATCGGCACCCCGCCCGCGCTGCCGATGCTGCTGCTCAACCGGGTCTCCCGGGACACCGACGGCCGCCCGGTGGAGCGCGTGCGCTCCCTCTACCGCGGCGACCGTTTCAGTTTCACCACACATCTGACCGGGGCCTGACGTCCCCCGCCGTGCGCTTGGTAGCGTACGGCCATGTCACGAATAGATAACGGGTCTAGCCCAAACGTGATGGGCTGTTCATCGTCGATTCATCACTCCGACGCGACCACTCAAGCCCCGGCACACAAGCTCCGGGGCATGAGAGTCGTCATCGTCGGCGCCGGGGCACTCGGCACCATGCACGCCTGGCACGCGGTCGCCCGCGGGCACGAAGTCGTCCACATCGAGCGGGAGCGCGACGCGCGCGGTGCCTCGGTGCGCAACTTCGGGCTCGTCTGGGTCGGCGGCCGGGCAACCGGAGCGGAGCTGGAGACCGCGCTGCGGGCGCGCGAACTGTGGCAGGAGATCGGCGCCCGGGTACCCGGCGTCGGCTTCCGGCCCAACGGCTCGCTGACCGCCGTGCGCACCGAGGCCGAACGCGCCGTGGCCGACGAGGTGCTGTCCCGCTCCGACGCGGACGTGCGCGGCCTGAAGTGGCTGGACGCCGCCGAGACCCGGGCGCTCAACCCGGCGCTGCGCGGCGAACTGCTCGGCGCCCTGTGGTGCGAGCGGGACGCCGCGGTGGAGCCCCGGCTCACCCAGCGCGCGCTGCGCGAACACCTCACCGCCTCCGGCCGCTACACCTTCCTGGGCGGCCGGGAGGTCCGCGAGGTCGGCCCCGAGAAGGTCGTCGACGACCACGGCCAGGCCCATCACGCCGACGCCGTCGTACTGTGCACCGGCGCCTGGCTGTCCGGTCTGGTGCGGGAGCTGGCCCCCGAACTGCCGGTCCGCAAGGTGCGGTTGCAGATGATGCAGACCGATCCGCTGGGCGAACCGCTCACCACCTCGGTCGCCGACGCGGACAGCTTCCGCTACTACCCGGCGTACGCGGGCGGCGCGCTGGACGCGCTGAACGACGGACAGCCGCAGGCGGACACCGCCGCCGAGCACCGGATGCAACTGCTCATGGTGCAGCGCCTGGACGGCGGACTGACCATCGGGGACACCCACGAGTACGCCGAACCGTTCGGCTTCGACGTGGTCGAGGAGCCGTACGAGCACCTGAGCGACGTCGCCGAGGCGCTGCTCGGCCGCCCGTTGCCGCGCATCCGGCACCGCTGGGCCGGGGTGTACGCGCAGTGCGTGGACACCGCGCGGGTGGTGCACCGCGAGCAGGTGGCGGACGGGGTCTGGCTGGTCACCGGCCCCGGCGGGCGCGGCATGACCTGCTCGCCCGCGATCGGCGAGGCGACCGCGAACGAGCTGGGCTGGTAAGGAAGTTGGTAAGGGAAATGACGGAAATGCCGGAACGCGATATCAAACTGATCGTCCTGGACATGGCGGGTACCACCGTCGCCGACGGCGGCCTGGTCGAGCAGGCCTTCACCCGGGCCGCCGAACGGCTGGGCGTGGAGCCGGACCTGGAGTACGTCCGGGCCACCATGGGCGAGTCGAAGATCTCCGTCTTCCGCGCCCTGTTCGGTGACGAGGACTTCGCCCAGCGCGCCAACACCGAGTTCGAGCGGGCCTACGGCGAACTGGTCGACGGCGGCAGGGTCACCGCGCTGCCCGGCGCGGCCGAGGCCATCGCCGAACTGCGCGCCGAGGGCCGCAAGGTCGTGCTGACCACCGGGTTCGCCCGGGTCACCCAGGACGCCATCCTGGACGCACTCGGCTGGCGGGACATCGCCGACCTCACCCTCTGCCCGGCGGACGCCGGCCGCGGACGCCCGTACCCGGACATGGTGCTCACCGCGCTGCTGCGCACCGGCACCGACGACGTACGGCGTATCGCGGTCGCCGGGGACACCTCGTACGACATGCTCACCGGCGTCCGCTCCGGCGCCGGGATCGTGGCGGGCGTGCTCACCGGTGCGCACGACGAGCCGCGGCTGGCCGCCGCCGGTGCCACGCACGTCATCGGGTCGGTCGCTGAACTTCCCGCGCTGGTACGGGAGTTCTGAGATGGGCATCCGGTTCGACTCGGTCACCGTCCGGTACGGGGACAACACCGTCCTTGACTCCCTCGACCTGACCGTGGAACCCGGCGAAGTCATGGCACTGCTCGGCCCCTCGGGGTCGGGCAAGACCACCGCGCTGCGGGCCGTCGCCGGGTTCGTCACCCCGGCGTCCGGGCGGGTGCTGATCGGTGGCCGCGATGTCACCGCGCTGCCCCCGTACCGGCGCGGCATCGGCATGGTGGTCCAGCAGTACGCGCTCTTTCCGCACCTGCGGGTGGAACAGAACGTCGCCTTCGGCCTGAAGGCGCGGAAGGTGCCTCGCGCACGGATCACGGAGCGCGTCACCGAGGCGCTGCGGATGACCGGCATGGAGGGCTACGCCCGCCGGTATCCGCGGGAGCTGTCCGGCGGCCAGCAGCAACGGGTGGCGATCGCCCGCGCGCTGGCCATCCGGCCCGAGGTGCTGCTGCTGGACGAACCGCTGTCCGCGCTGGACGCGCAGCTGCGCTCCGGGATGCTCGCCGAACTCGCCAGGTTGCACCGAGAGTTGCCGGATGTCTCCATCCTCTACGTCACCCACGACCAGATCGAGGCGCTGACCCTCGCCGACCGGATCGCGGTCATGGACCGGGCGCGGCTGCGGGACTGCGGCACCCCGCAGGACCTCTACCGCAGGCCGCGCACCGAGTTCACCGCCTCCTTCGTCGGCAACGCCAATCTGCTGCCGGTCACGGTGGACGGTGGCGCGGTCCGCTTCGGCGCCACGGAACTGAAGGTTCCGGTGGACGGTGTGGCGCCGGGCGCGACCGCGACACTGTGTGTACGGCCGCACCTGGTCGGCCTGGGGGAGGGGCCCAACGCGCTGCGCGGCACGGTCGCCGAGGTGCAGTGGCGGGGTGCCACCCACCGGGTGCTGGTGGACGTGGACGGCCACCAGATCAAGGCGGACGTAAGGGAGTTGCGCACCCCGCCCGCGCTCGGCGAGCCGGTGTCCGTGCACTTCGCGGCCGAGGACGCGGTGCTGCTGGCGGCGGGGGTGGCCGATGGCTAGCCTCGCCCTCGCCGCCCCGCGGCGGGTTCCCCGCTGGCTGTGGGCGGTGCCGCCGCTGGCCGGGCTCGGACTGGTCTTCCTCTATCCGATGGCCCTGGTGGTGTGGCAGTCGGTCTCGCCGGACAGCGGCGGCCACGACCTGTCGGGGTACGGCACGGTGCTGTCCTCCGCCGGATTCCGCACCGCGCTGCTCAACACCGTGTGGATCGCGGCCGGTTCGACGCTCGGCTGCCTGGTGCTGGGCTTCGTCCTGGCCCTGGTGATCGCCTTCGTGCCGTTCCCCGGCGGCCGGGTGCTCAGCCGGTTCATCGACATCTTCCTGGCCTTCCCGTCCTTCCTGATCACACTGGCGCTGCTGTTCCTCTACGGGACGGTCGGCATCGTCAACGGCATCTGGACCGACGCCACCGGCGCCGCGCAGGGGCCGCTGGACTTCCTGCACACCCCGTGGGGCGTGCTGCTCGCCGAGGTCACCTACTTCACGCCGTTCGTGATGCGGCCACTGCTGGCCGCCTTCTCGCAGCTGGATACCGCCCAGATCGAGGCGGCGGCCTCGCTGGGCGCCCGGGCGCCGCGCATCGTACGGCAGGTGATCTGGCCGGAGGCACTGCCGTCACTGGCCGCGGGCGGCTCCCTGGTGCTGGTGATGTGCCTCAACGAGTTCGGAATCATCCTGTTCACCGGCGCCAAGGGCGTCACCACGCTGCCGATGCTCGTCTACAGCAAGGCGATCCTGGACGGTGACTACCCGGGGGCGTGTGTGGTCGCGGTGGTCAACATCGCGCTGTCGGTGGCGCTGTACGGCCTGTACCGGGTGGTCCTGGCCCGTGGCACTGGAGGTGCCCGTCGTGCTGGTGCATAGCCGAGGCGGCCGATGGGCCGTGTGGACCGTGTTCTTCGCCCTGTTCCTGCCGGTGTTCGCGCTGCCGTTCCTGGTCATCCTGGTGGCGTCCTTCGCCAGCGGCTGGAGCGGTGCCTTCCCCTCCGGGATGACGCTCGGCCACTACCAGGAGATCGCCCACGGCGACTCCCCGCACGCGCTGGTCACCAGCCTGGTCACCGCGCTGGTGGCCAGCCTGGCCGCGCTGGCCGTCGGCACGTGGGCGGCGCTCGCCGCGCAGGCGCTGCGGCGGCGCGGACGGCGGGTGATGGACGCGCTGTTCATGCTGCCGGTCGCGGTGCCGTCGGTGGTGGTCGGGCTGTCCCTGCTGGTGGCGTTCTCCAAGCCGCCGCTGCTGCTCAACGGCACCCCGGCCATCGTGATCGTGGCGCACACGGTGCTGGTGACGGCCTTCGCCTACCAGTCGGTCGGCGCCGCCCTCGCCCGCCTCGACCCGGCGTACGAGCAGAGCGCGGCGAGCCTTGGCGCGCGGCCGTCCTACGTGCTGTGGCGGGTGAAGCTGCCGCTGCTGCTGCCGTCGCTGACCGCCGCCGCCGCACTGTGCTTCGCCCTGTCCATGGGCGAGTTGAGCGCCACGATGATGCTCTATCCGCCGAACTGGGTGCCGCTTCCGGTGAGTGTCTTCGGCGCCACCGACCGCGGCGCCCTCTTCTCAGGGGCGGCGCTGGCGGTGGTTCTCATGGCCGCGACGCTGGCCGTCCTCCTCGCGGTCTCCCGCATCCGCACCAAAGCCACCTACCGGTAGCGGTGGGTGGGTTCACCGGGGGGCAAGCCCCCAGACCCCCAAAGGAGTTCCCCATGTCCGCCACGTCCGCCTTCTCCGTCAGAAGCGTCACCGCCGCCGTCGCCGTGCTCACCCTCGGCGCCTCCCTCACCGGCTGCGCCGGGTCCTCGTCCGGCGGCGGGCAGCAGATCACCGTCTACAGCGCCGACGGACTGAAGTCCGAGACCGGGGACGGCTTCTACGACAAGGTCTTCAAGGACTTCCAGTCCCAGACCGGCATCAAGGTCAACTACGTCGAGGGCGGCTCCGGGGAGATGGTGCAGCGCCTGATCCGTGAGCGCTCCAACACCCAGGCGGACGTGGTGGTCACGCTGCCGCCGTTCATCCAACAGGCCGAGCAGAAGGGGCTGTTGGCCAAGTACGCTCCGGCGGGTTCCGACCAGGTCTCGGACATCGACAAGGACGCGAACGGCGAGTGGACCTCCATCGTCAACAACTACCTGTGCTTCATCTACAACAAGAAGCAGCTGCCGCAGCCCCCGAAGACCTGGAACGACCTGCTGGACGCCAAGTTCAAGGGCAAGCTCCAGTACTCCACGCCGGGTGTCGCGGGTGACGGTACGGCCGTGCTGGTCAAGGCGCTCCACGACTTCCGCGGCCAGCCGGCGGCCATGGCGTTCCTGAAGAAGCTCCAGGCCAACAACGTCGGCCCGTCGAAGTCCACCGGCGCGCTGGCGTCCAAGGTCGACAAGGGCGAGCTGCTGGTCGCCAACGGTGACGTGCAGATGAACTTCGCGGACATGAAGTCCATGCCCAACCAGGGCATCTTCTTCCCGGCCGGGAACGACGGCGGCCAGCCGAGCACCTTCGCCCTGCCGTACGCGGCGGGCCTGGTGAAGAACGCGCCGCACAGCGAGAACGCCAAGAAGTTCCTGGACTTCCTGCTGTCCAAGCAGGTCCAGCAGGAGGTCTCCTCGATCGGCGGTGGCTTCTCGTCGCGCACCGATGTGGACGCAACGGACAAGAACGCCGATGCGCTCAAGCAGATCATGTCGGGCGTCCAGGTCTTCCAGCCGGACTGGAACCAGGTGAACAGCCAGTTGGACAGCTACGTCAGTGCCTGGCAGGCCGCCACCGGCAGCTAGGCTCGGAGGGGACCGGGGCAGCGCGTTCGAGGCGCCGCCCCGATCCCGAGCCGTTCCATCCGTGAAGGAGTCGTCCCCGTGGCAGAGCGCAAGCCGATCGAATCCTGGCTCACCGACATGGACGGCGTGCTCATCCACGAGGGCATCCCGCTCCCCGGGGCGGACGAGTTCATCAAACGGCTGCGGGAGTCCGGCAAGCCGTTCCTCGTGCTGACCAACAACTCCATCTACACCCCGCGCGACCTGCACGCCCGGCTGTCCCGGATGGGCCTGCTGGTGCCGGTGGAGAACATCTGGACCTCGGCGCTGGCCACCGCCAAGTTCCTCGACGACCAGCGGCCCTGCGGCACCGCCTACGTGATCGGCGAGGCGGGGCTGACCACGGCACTGCACGACATCGGCTACATCCTGTCCGACGCCGAGCCGGACTACGTGGTACTGGGGGAGACCCGCACCTACAGCTTTGAGGCGCTGACCAAGGCCATCCGCCTGATCGACGCGGGCGCCCGCTTCATCGCCACCAACCCCGACGAGGTCGGGCCCTCCGCCGAGGGCGCGCTGCCCGCCACCGGCTCGGTCGCCGCCCTGATCACCAAGGCCACCGGCAAGGAACCGTACTTCGTCGGCAAGCCCAACCCCCTGATGATGCGCGCGGGCCTGAACGCCATCGGCGCCCACTCCGAGACCTCCGCCATGATCGGCGACCGCATGGACACGGACGTCCGCGCGGGCATCGAGGCGGGCATGGAGACCTTCCTGGTCCTCTCCGGCCTGACCCAACCCGATGACGTGGAACGCCATCCCTTCCGCCCGTCCCGGGTGGTGAACTCGATCGCGGACCTGGTCGAGTTGGTCTGACACGAGTGACCCTGGCTGCCCGTAGTCTCCCGTTCGCCCGCGCGGCCGGCGGCCCGCTCCCCTCAGGTCCGCCGGCCGGCGGCCCTCACCCTTGGGCGCTTGGACTGCGGGAGGTGTCCGGTGCGGCCGGGTGAGGTTCGGGGGAGTCCGCCGACCGGGGCAGCGGCGTCCGGAAGCGGACCAGCACCGCACCGTCCAGCGCGTGATGCACCTGCACGCCGTCCACGTGCCCGGCCAGCTCATGGCACAGCTCCGCCGTGACATGCGAGGGAGGCGCGTGCAACGCGGCGGTGGCGGGGGCGTCGGGCGGCTGGTCGTAACCGTAGTCGGTGACCGAGACCGTGCAGCGGTTGTCGTCCATGCCGAGCGTGACGCGATATCGCCGGGCGTACCCGTAGTCCAGGACATAGCGGCAGGCGAGGGCGGTCGCCTCGGCGATCTGCGCGCACGGCACGTCATGGGTGCCGATGGTGGTGAGCGCGGCGTGCGTCATGCGCTCCGCGAGGGCGTCACTGCCGTTGGCACGCGCCAGCGAGAACGTACAGCAGACATCCAACGTCGAGCGTCTGGGGTCGGACAGCGGAAGGCGTGCGGAAGCAGTGCCCTTCACCATGGCTGGACCACGTCCTGCGTCGTCGGGGGTATGCGGCTTGGCTCGGATGCGGTGGCGACACGGTGGCCGGGGTCCTGGGCCACACACATACCCTAGAACAGGCCAACGCCCAACGGGTAGAGCGAGTTGACGCCAAGTCAAAACACGGGCACGTACCGCGACGGTTGCCTGGTGCGGGTGCGCGACGGAAGGCCGCCGTCCGGCCGTACCGGCCGAACGACCGGTTTCGCGATTCGTCGCAAATCGCGCTGTGGTGAGGGGTCGTGCGGTCTGCCTCAGTTGTCCCGCAGAGCTTCAGAATCCAGGGATTTGTCCACTATCCGGCGGGCCAGTTCGGACAGTCGCAGCCGATGGGTGCGCGCATGGCGGCGCATGGCGCTGAACGCGGCGTCCATGTCCACCCCCCACCGTTCGGCGAGCATCCCCTTGGCCTGCTCCACCGCGACCCTGCTGTCCAGCGCCGACTGCAACTGGCTGGCGAGCAACTCGCTGCGATTGATGGCCCGTTGCCGCAGCATCCCGATCGTGGCGGCGTCCGCGAGCGCCTGGGCCAGCGCCACATCGCCGTGCGGCACCCCCGGCTCGGTACGGAACAGTTGCAGCGCCCCGATCCCCGTCTCCCGTAGCCGCAGCGGCACCGCGTAGGTGCCGAACACCCCGCGGCCGACCGCCCGTTCGGCGAACAGCGGCCACCGCGCCCCGTCCGTGGCCAGGTCCACCGGTCCGACCAGCGCCGCCGTGCGGAAGCAGTCCAGCGCGGGGCCGCCGTCCCGCTGGAGGTCGAGCAGTCCGGCCGCCTCGCGGACGGCGACGGTGCGCAACTTGCCGTAGCCGTCGGCCAGTAGCAGCCCGGCGCCCGACGCGTCGAGGAACTCCAGGCACCGACTGGCCAGCAGGCGCAGGAGCGCCGTCTCCTCGAAGCCGTCCACCAGGGTGTCGGCAAGCTCGACAAACGTCTCCGCTAACCGCTGCTCCCTCGGGCGTTCCGCCGGGTCCCTGGGGATCGTGCTCATGACACCACTCACATCCGCTTGCCGCGCGGCCCTGGAGGGCGCCGGAATTCTGCCGGAATAGTAGCCGCGCCCGGCGCCGGGGGAGCCCGACGGTCGCGGCGGAACCCGGAGCCGCTACCGCGGACGCGCCAGCAGCAGGAGAACGGAGTCGTCGCCGAGCGTTCCGCCGACATGCCCCAGCAGATCGGCGTAGAGCCGGCCGACCGCCGCCTCCAGATCGCGCGCCGCGCCCGCCACCAGCGTGCCGACCCGCTCGGCGAGCGGATAGAAGCCGCCGTGCCGTGGATCGCGCGCCTCGATGACCCCGTCGGTACACAGCACCAGCACCTCGTCGGCCCCGAGCGGCACCCGCCACGGCTCCGGCGCCCCGCGGACGAATCCGGTCAGCCCGAGCGGCACCCACGGTTCGGGCGGATCGAGCGAGGTCACCCGCCCGTCCGGCGACACCCGCAGCGGCGGTACGTGCCCGTAGTGCAGCAGCTCGATCTCCGCGTCCTCGGCCGCCCGGCGCTGCGCCGGGAACTCCAGGAACAGGGCGGTGGTGAACTCCCCGTCCATCACATGCCGTCGCACACTGGCGTCCACCCGCCGGGCCACCCCCGCCAGCCCGCCCTCGTCGTACGCCGCCTCGCGGAACGCGCCCATCACCACCGCCGAGGTCTGCACCGCCTCAAGGCCCTTGCCGCGTACGTCGCCGACCAGCGCCCGCACTCCGTGCGGGGTGTCCAGCACCGCGTACAGGTCGCCGCCGATCTGTGCCGCGTCCGCCGCGGAGGCGTACCGCACCGCCAGACTGACCCCGCCGACCCGTGGCCCGGGCGGGCGCAGCAGGGCGCGCTGCGCCGCCTCCGCGACCGTGACCACCGCCCGGTACTGCTCGGTGCGCACCTCGCGCCACCATGACGCGTACGCGCTGAACAGCACCACGGTGAGGTAGCTGATGGCCATCCCGGCGAGGATGCGCCGGTCCTGGGTGTCGAGGACCCCGTCGTACGGCATCAGAGCGGCCTGTACCGCACCGCCCAGCAGGCCGATCAGCAGGGTGCGCTTCCAGGCGGTGGTCACCACGGCCAGCGCGGGGGCCATGACCATCATCGGGGCCAGGAAGTGGTTGCGCCCGGCGAGCAGATCGGCGGCGGCCACCGCGGCGATCGCGGTGAGCGGGATCGTCATGCCCTGATGGGCGGAGATGACGGCGCCCAGCGCGTCGACGGCCTTGCGGAATGCTCGGGTCCACACATTCAGAACATATCGGGTTCGAACCTGTGAGATCGTCCCGAGCTGGAACCAATCCATGTCCCGTGGGCGTTCTTGACTGGGATGAACAAGACGATCAGGCGCACAGCGGTCTTCTCCCTCCTGCTGGTCATCGCCCTCATGGTGCGGGTGACCTGGGTGCAGGAGGTCGATGGCAAGGCACTCGCGGACGACCAGTACAACCGACGGAACTTGATCGCGCAGTACGCGAACCCGTTCGGTGACATCATCGTGGGCGGACGGCCCGTGACCGGGTCGACCAAGACCAGCAGCCCTGAGTTCAAGTACAAGCGGACCTACACCGACGGCCCGCTGTACGCGGCGGTCACCGGCCGACTGTCCCAGGTCTACGGCTCGACCCAGCTCGAAGGCATCTACCAGGGCGTGCTCAACGGCACCGACTCCCGCACCAAGAGCCTGCTCAACGTGCTCACCGGCAACAGCGGCAAGCCCGGCGACGTGCTCACCACGATCGACCCGGCCGTGCAGAAGGCCGCGTACAACGGCCTGGGCAGCAAGAACGGCGCCGCCGTCGCCATCGACCCGCAGACCGGCAACGTCCTCGCCATGGTCAGCACCCCCAGCTACGACCCGTCGAAGATCGCCGGTGGTTCCAAGGCCGACGCGCAGGCCTGGAAGCAGTACAGCGACGACAAGAGCCAGCCGATGAGCAACCGGGCGCTGCGCCAGACGTATCCGCCCGGCTCCACCTTCAAGCTGGTCGTCGCGGCCGCCGCGCTCCAGGACGGCCTGTACTCCTCCATCGACCAGCCGACCAGCAGCCCCAACCCGTACACCCTGCCGGGCACGGTCAGCCCGCTCGGCAACGAGAACGCGGCGGCGCCCTGCGAGAACGCCTCGATACGCACCGCGCTGGAGTACTCCTGCAACACGGTCTTCGCCAAGATGGCGGTGGACCTCGGCCAGGACAAGGTCAAGGCGATGGCCGACGCGTTCGGGTTCGACGGCAGCAGCCTCGACATCCCGGTGCGCGCCGCGCAGAGCGTCTACCCGACGAAGATGCCCAAGTCCTCGCTGGCGCAGACCGGCATCGGCCAGTTCGACGTGCGGGCCACCCCGTTGCAGATGGCCATGGTGGTGTCCGCCATCGCCAACGGCGGCAAGCTGATGGCCCCGCACATGGTCTCCAAGGTCACCGACGGCAACGGCAACGCGGTGCAGAACTTCGACCCCAAGCAGATGTCCCAGCCCGTCAGCGAGCACACCGCCCAACAGCTGCAGGACGCGATGGTCTCCGTCATCCAGAAGGGCACCGGCACCAACGCGCAGATCCCCGGCGTCGAGGTCGGCGGCAAGACCGGCACCGCCCAGCACGGTGTGGACAACAGCGGCAACCCGTACGCCTGGTTCGTCTCCTACGCCAAGGCCGGCTCCGGCAAGCAGGTCGCGGTCGCGGTCATGGTCGACGACCCGGACGCGGTGCGCGCCGAGATCAGCGGCAACGGGCTGGCGGGTCCCATCGCCAAGGCGATGATGCAGGCGGCGCTGAAGTCCTCGTGAGCCGATTGGCGTGATTGCGTTGCGCCACATGAACCTTCTGTGTCGACAGCGGCAGGTTCGCTGGCCGCCGCTCACAGGATCTGCATAGCCTGCCAACTGTTCCTTCTCCCGGACCAGTTGGAGGGCCAGTGCTGCGTGACAACGCGCGCAAGAGAACCATCGCCCCGACCGCGACGGCCGCCGCATCCGCACTTACGCTGCTGCTGGCCGTTCCGGCGGCAGCCGCCACACCGACCCCAGGCGCGCCCACCATCGGCGACCCGTACTACCCCACGTACGGCAACGGCGGGTACCACGTGTCCCACTACGACCTGCGCCTGAGGTACCAGCCGAAGACCGACCAGCTCCAGGGCACCGCGACCATCCTGGCGTCCGCCACCCAGGACCTGTCCCGCTTCGACCTGGACTTCTCGCTGGACGTCAGCAGTGTGCTGGTCAACGGGCAGCAGGCCGCCTTCACCGAGAACCCCGGCGCCCACAAACTCCAGATCACCCCCGCCGCGTCACTGCCCAAGGGCAGTGACGCCACGGTCGTGGTGCGCTACTCCGGGGTGCCGTCCAAGGTCACGGTGAACGGCATCAACGCCTGGCTGCGCACCCCGGACGGCGCGGTCGCGGCCGACGAGCCGGAGGCGGCGTGGTGGTGGTTCCCCAGCAACGACCACCCGCTGGACAAGGCCACCTACGACGTGTCGGTGGAGGTTCCCAAGGGCCTCCAGGTGATCAGCAACGGCGTGCCCACCGGCCAGCGCGACACCGCCACCGGCACCCGCTACAGCTGGCGGCAGGACCGGCCGCAGGCCACCTACCTCGCCACGCTCGCCGTCGGGAAGTTCGACATCACCACCGGCAGGACCAAGGACGGCGTCCCCGTCGTCAACGCCTACAGCACGGACCTCGGCGCCAACGCGGCGGCGGCACGGGCCAGCGTCGAGCGGTCGGCGGAGATCATCGACTGGGAGAGCAAGTACTTCGGGAAGTACCCGTTCGACGCGCTGGGCGGCTACGTGCCCAACGTCAAGACCCACTACGCGCTGGAGACCCAGACCCGGCCGTTCTACAGCCCGGCGCAGTTCGCCAGCGGCTCCAACGCCTCGGTGGTGGTGCACGAACTCGCCCACCAGTGGTTCGGTGACGACGTCTCGCTGCAGCGCTGGCAGGACATCTGGCTGAACGAGGGCTTCGCCACCTACGCCCAGTGGCTGTGGTCGGACTACCAGGGCGAGGGCACCCCGCAGCAGCTCGCCGACTACGTCTACGCCCAGCACCCGGCGAGCGACCCGTTCTGGAAGGTCAAGCCCGGTGACCCGGGCGCTGCCCACCAGTTCGACGACGCGGTCTACGACCGGGGCGGCGCCGCCATCCAGGCACTGCGCAACACCGTGGGCGACAAGGCGTTCTTCCGGATCCTCAAGGCGTGGACCACTGAACACGCCTACGGCAACGGCGACTTCGCGCAGTTCCAGGGTCTGGCGGAGCGGATCTCCGGCAAGCCGCTGGCCCAGCTGTTCCAGACCTGGCTGTTCACCCCGGAGCGCCCGGCGGCGCCCGCCGCGGCCAAGGCCGGGGTGCGGGCGCTGGCGGTGACCGCGCAACCGAAGTCCTGGGCGCGGATCCACGCCGCGTACGCCCGCTGATGAGGCGCTGAAAGCCGGACCAGCTAGTCACCCCAAGTGACGGTTTGAGAGGGCGGTGCGGTTATACAGGGCACATGACCGATGCCATGACCGCACCGCCCGAGTCCGTCGAGCTGGACGTGAACCGACACGACCCGGCCTACCGGGCCTGGCTGAGGGAGGCCGTGGGCAAGGTCCAGGCCGATGCCAACCGCTCGGCCGACACCCATCTGCTGTCCGTGCCGCTGCCGGTGGAGTGGGGCGTCGACCTGTATCTGAAGGACGAGTCCACCCATCCCACCGGCAGTCTCAAGCACCGGCTGGCCCGCTCGCTGTTCCTGTACGGGCTGTGCAACGGCTGGATCCGCCCCGGACGCCCGGTGATCGAGGCGTCCAGCGGCTCGACGGCGGTCTCCGAGGCGTACTTCGCCAAGCTCATCGGGGTGCCGTTCATCGCGGTGATGGCTGCCAGCACCAGTCGGGCCAAGATCGAGTTGATCGAGTTCCAGGGCGGCGGTTGCCACCTGGTGGACAACCCCTGTGAGGTCTACGAGGTCGCCGCCCGGCTCGCCGCGGAGACCGGCGGCCACTACATGGACCAGTTCACCTACGCGGAGCGGGCCACCGACTGGCGCGGCAACAACAACATCGCCGAGTCGATCTTCCGGCAGATGGCGTCGGAACGGCACCCGGAGCCGTCCTGGATCGTCGCCACCGCGGGCACCGGCGGCACCTCCGCGACCATCGCCCGCTACGTCCACTACACCCAGCGGGGCACCGGGGTCTGCGTGGCCGACCCGGAGAACTCCGCGTTCTTCGACGGCTGGCGCACCGGCGATCCGTCGGTCACCACCGACCACGGCTCCCGTATCGAGGGCATCGGCCGTCAGCGCGTCGAGCCCAGCTTCATCCCCGGCGCGGTGGACCGCATGACGCGGGTGCCGGACGCCGCCGCGATCGCCACCATCCACCTCCTGGAGCGGCTGCTGGGCCGCAGGACCGGCGCCTCCACCGGCACCGGCACCTGGGCCGCGTTCCGCATCATCGCGGAGATGCGGGCGCGCGGCGAACGGGGCAGCGTGGTGACGCTGCTGTGCGATCCGGGCGAGCGGTACCTGGACAAGTACTACTCGGAGGAATGGCTGGCCGCCCAGGGCATCGACGTCGCGCCGTACGCGGCGCGGCTGGAGCGGTTCCTGGCGGAGGGACGGTTGTAACCCGCGACGGGTCCGGCGCCGCCGGGACGAACGCGCCGTGACCCGCAAGCCGTCAGCCCACGGCCGTCCGCAGTACGAGGTATCCCGCCACCGCCACCGTCAGCGTGGCGAACGCGCGGCGCAACGTGGCGGAGGGGACCCGGGCCGACACCCGGCGGCCGAACAGCGAGCCGAGCACCGCGGCGGCGGTCAGCGGTGCGATGACCTTCCAGTGGAACGTCTCCCCGCCCGCCCGAGCGGCCAGCGAAACCGCCGAGTTGACCGCGATGACCAGCAGCGAGGTGCCCACCGCGACGGGCATCTCGTACCCCAGCGCGCCCACCAGCGCCGGGACGATCACGAAGCCACCGCCCACCCCGAGGAAACCGGTGAGGAACCCGACGGCCAGGCCGGAGGCGACGATCCGCACCACCGGCGTTCCGCCCACCCGCTCCGGCGCCGGTGCCGCACCGCGTCCGCGCCGGAACATGGCCGCCGCCGAGACCACCATCAGCGCGGCGAAGCAGAGCATCAACGCCGTTGGATCCACCGACCTGTTCAGCGCCGTACCCGCGTACGAGGCCGCGATGCCCGCCGCGCCGAATCCGAGGCCGGAGCCCCAGCGCACGTTGCCCGCACGGGCATGGCTCCACGCCCCGCACAGCGCGGTCACTCCGACCACCACCAGCCCCCCCGTGGTGGCCGATCGCGCGTTCTCCCCGAGCGCGTACACCAGCACCGGAACCGTCAGTATCGAGCCACCGCCGCCAAGTGCCCCCAGACACAGGCCGATCAGCCCGCCGAGGAGCACGCCGAGCAGGGTCATATGACGGTTCCGGGCTGGCCGCCGGTACACGTCACCGGCAGCCCGGCCACCGACCAGGCCTGCATCCCGCCGCGCAGGTTGCACGCCGCCCGGCCCGCCGCCCGCAGCCGCTCGACGGCCAGCGCGGACCTGCGGCCCGATCGGCAGACCACGACGAGCAGTTGACTTCCCATCAGTTTCGGGTCCCCGAAGTCGACCGCGGACAGCGGAAGGTGCACGGCCTCCGGCGCGTGCCCGGCCGCCCACTCGTCGTCCTCTCGCACGTCCAGCAGCACCGCCGCGCCGGAGCCGACCAGCCCCCGGGCCTCCAGCGGATCCACTTCCCGCACTGCCTCCAACACCCCGACCCCCAAGGTCACTTCGTCAGGGCGAAGGACCCGGCCCCCGCCAGATCCAGCCGGTAGCCCTTCGCCGAGAACTCGGCGCGGGCGGTGAAGCGGTCGCCGCGCACCAGCGTGTGGCGCCACTCCACCGGGCGGCTGCCCGCGCAGCCGAGCCGGTCCACGGCGAACGCGGCGACGCCCTCGCCGATGCCGAGCAGCCGGCGCTCCGCCGGGGTGGGCACCACCGCCCGCAGCACCTCGCGGCCACCGGTCAGCCGTACGCCGGTGCGGGCTGCCAACTCGTCGTAGAGCGAGGTGTGGGTGAAGTCCGCCTCCAGCAGCGGTGCCGCCAACTCGGCGGGCAGCCACACCCGGTCGACGGCCAGTGATTCGCCGTCGGCCAGTCGCAGCCGCTCCAGGTGCAGCAGCGGTGCGGACTCCTCCAGGCCGAGCCGGGCGGCGAAGACCCCGTCGGCACGGATGTCCAGCACCCGCACCACACTGCGCTGCACCTGGCCCGCTGCCTCCACCGACCGGAACAGGCTGTAGAGCGCGCCCAGCGGCTGCTCTATCTCCGCGGGTACGGCCAGTCGCGGCGGACGGCCGCGCTCGGCGATCACCAGTCCCTCGGCGCGCAGTTGGCGCAGCGCCTCGCGCACCGTGTGGCGGCTGACTCCGTACTCCTCGACCAGCGCCAGCTCGCCGGGGAAGGCGGTGCGGAACGCGCCGGACTCCAGCCTCGCCCGCAGGTCATCGCGGACCTGGGCCCACAGTGGAAGCGGACTGGAGCGGTCCGGCTTGGTTGCTCTACTCGATTGCACGGACCTAATGTACGTACATTCGTGCATTAACGAAAGGGGTGGGCAGATGGTCGAGGTCGAGGTCATCGACACGACGGAACTGGGCAACCGCAGCTACATCGCGCACGACGGCCGGGTCGCGGTCGTCATCGACCCGCAGCGCGACCTGGACCGGGTCGAGGCGGTGCTGGCCAACGCCGGGGTGACCTGCGGGCTGGTCGTGGAGACGCACATCCACAACGACTACGTGACCGGTGGATACGAACTCGCCCGGCGTAACGGCGTGCCGTACGTGCTGTCCGCCGCCGAGTCGGTCTCCTTCGACCGGTATCCGGTGGAGGACGGCGACCGGCTCGCGGTGGGCGGCCTGTCGGTCGAGGCGGTGGCGACCCCCGGCCACACCGACGGCCATCTGTCGTACGTCATCTCCGACGGTGAGGGGCCGCCCGCGGTGTTCACCGGAGGCTCGCTGCTCTACGGCACGGTGGGCCGCACCGACCTGGTGGACCCCGACCGCACCGAGGAGCTGACCCGGGCCCAGTACCGCTCCGCCCGGCGGCTGGCCGCCGAACTCCCCGACGAGGCGGCCGTCTTCCCCACCCACGGCTTCGGCAGCTTCTGCTCCTCGGCACCCACGGCGGCCGGTCCGACCGCCACCATCGCCGACGAGCGCACCCGCAACGACGCGCTCACCGAGCCCGACGAGGACGCCTTCACCGCACGCCTGATCGCCCGCCTCACCGCCTATCCGGCCTACTACGCGCACATGGCACCGCTCAACCGGCAGGGCCCTTCGGCCGCCGACCTCACACCGCCCCAGCCGGTGGACGCGGTAGAGCTGAAGTCCCGGATCGCCGCCGGGGAATGGGTGGTCGACCTGCGCGACCGCACCGCCTACGCGGCCGGGCACATGGCCGGAACGGTCGGCATCGAACTGGGCCGCCAGTTCGCCACGTACCTGGGCTGGCTGCTGCCCTGGGGCAGCCCGGTCACCCTCATCGGCGAGACTGCCGGACAAGTCGCCGATGCCCAGCGGCAGTTGACCCGCATCGGCATCGACCGCCCGGCCGGAGCGGCGGTCGGCCCGGTGCCCGGCGAGTGCTCCTACCGGCGGGTGGTCTTCGCGGACCTGGCCGCGCTCGGGGACGGGCTGCTGCTCGACGTACGCCGCGACGACGAGCGGGCCACCGGCGCCCTGCCCGGCTCACTGCACATCCCGCTGCACCAACTGCTGGACCGGCTGGGCGAACTGCCGTCGCGGCGGACGATCTGGGTGCACTGCGCCAGCGGCTTCCGGGCCAGTGTCGCCGCGTCGCTGCTGGCGCGGGCCGGACACGAAGTGGTGCTGATCGACGACGACTTCGCCCACGCCATGACTGCACAGCGCTGAGGAGGCACGCCATGACACAGCACGCCAAGGTCCTCATCATCGGCGGTGGCACCGCCGGAATCACCGTCGCGGCCCGGCTGCGGCGCGCCGGTACCACCGGCGTCGCCGTGCTCGAACCGAGCGAGACGCACTACTACCAGCCGCTGTGGACCCTGGTCGGCGGCGGCCGGGCAGCGCTGGGCGAGAGCGCCCGCCGCGAGGCGTCCGTCATGCCGCGCGGTACCCGCTGGGTCAAGGGCCGCGCGACGAGCGTCGATCCGGCCGCGCACACGGTGACCACGTCCGACGGTTCCCGGCTGGAGTACGACCGGCTTGTCGTCTGCCCCGGCATCCAGCTCGACTGGCACAAGATCCCAGGCATGGCCGAGGCCGTGCGCACCCCGTACGCGTCCTCCAACTACCTGCCGGAACTGGCGCCCAGGACCTGGCAGTTGATACGCGGACTGCGCAAGGGCACCGCGGTGTTCACCATGCCGTCCGGGCCGATCAAGTGCGGCGGCGCGCCGCAGAAGATCGCCTACCTGGCCGCCGACCACTGGCGGCGCGAGGGCGTGCTCAAGGACATCCGGGTGGTGCTGGTGCTGCCCACGGCGGCGATGTTCGGAGTGCCCGCGTTCTCCGCCGAACTGGCCAGGGTGGCCGCCCGCTACGGCATCGAGGTCCGGCTGAGCAGCGAACTGACCGAGGTCGACGGCTCCGCCCGCAAGGCCGTCATCGTCGACAACACCGACGGAACGAGCGAGTCCATCGGCTACGACCTGCTGCACACCGTGCCCCCGCAGTCGGCTCCCGACTGGATCAAGGAGGGCCCGCTCGCCGACCCCGGCAACCCGGCCGGCTACGTCCAGGTCGACAAGCACACCCTGCGCCACGAACGCCATCCCGACGTCTTCGCGCTGGGGGACGCGGGTTCCACCCCCAACTCCAAGACCGGCGCGGCGGTCCGCAAGCAGGCCCCGGTCGTGGTGCGGAACCTTCTGGCCACGATGGCGGGACGCGAACCCACCGCACGCTACGACGGCTACGCCTCCTGCCCCATCACCACCGCGCAGGACCGGATGCTGCTCGCCGAGTTCGACTACACCATGGCGCACACACCGTCCATCCCGCTGATCGACACCACCCGTGAGCGGCGCGACATGTGGTACCTCAAGCGTTACGGACTGCCGTTGCTGTACTGGCGGTTGATGCTGCGCGGCCTCGCCTGAGGCGGGTGCCGTCGGCGTGCCGTTGCGGGGCGCCGACGGCACGTTGGCCGAGAGTGTCAGCCATGACGACTGATACCAGGGCGGCCGGACAGGAGCCGCGGCGGTGACCGGGGAGTCGACCGGACTGCCGGTCCGCCGGATGACCGCCCGCGACCGGGACGAGGCGCACCGGGCCTCCACACCACTGGAGTTGTTCTTCGACCTGTGTTTCGTGGTCGCGGTGGCACAGGCCGGAGCCCGGCTGGTGCACGCGCTGGTGGCCGGGCACGCGGGCGCGGGCATCGCCGGGTACTTGATGGTGTTTTTCGCCATCTGGTGGGCCTGGATGAATTTTTCGTGGTTCGCCTCGGCTTATGACATCGACGATGTGCCGTACCGGGTCACCACGCTGGTGCAGATCGCGGGAGTGCTGGTGCTCGCCGCCGGGGTGCCGCGGGCCTTCGACCGCGCCGACTTCACCGTGGTCGCCATCGGCTACCTGGTGATGCGGCTGGCTTTGGTCACCCAGTGGCTGCGGGCCGCGTCCGGTGAGCGGGGGGCGGCCCGGCAGACCGCTGTCCGGTACGCGAGCGGAGTGGCGCTGTGCCAGATCGGCTGGTTGGCGCTGCTGCTCCCGCCGGGACGGCTGGCGGTGTGGGCGTTCCTGGTGATGGTGGTGGCCGAGCTGCTGGTGCCGCCGATCGCCGAGTCCGGCGCCCGCACGCAGTGGCATCCGCACCACATCGCCGAGCGCTACGGCCTGTTCACCATCATCGTGCTGGGCGAGACGGTCTCCGCGGCGACGGTCGCCGTGCAGTCGGCGCTCGATGTGCACCGGCCGCACGGCCAACTGCTGATGATCGCGGGCGGTGGGCTGCTGATCGTCTTCTCCGCGTGGTGGATCTACTTCTCGGTGCCGATCCACGAACGCCTGCGCGGCAACCGGGAGGCGTTCTTGTGGGGGTACGGCCACTACCTGGTCTTCGCCTCGGCCGCCGCGATCGGCGCGGGCATCGAGGTGGCCGTCGAGCAGGCGGTGGGTGTGGCGCACATCCCGGCGTCGGCCGGTTCCGCGGCGGTCACCGTGCCGTCGGCGGTGTACCTGTTCACGGTGTGGCTGCTGCACACCCGGTTCCACAAGCGCGGTCTGCTCCATCAGTCAGTGCTGCCCGTCGCGTCGGTGGCGGTACTGGCGTGCACCCTGGCCGGGCACGCGGCGGTGCCGCTGGCCGGAGTGGTGGGGGCGCTCGCGGTGGCACTCGGGGTGATGTTCCGCGCGCGGATCGTGCGCGCGGAGCTCGAAGGGGCGCGCCAGAACGCGTAGTGGCAACCGGTTCCTGGCTCCCAGCCTGGCAGATATCTCGTATGGAGAGCTAAAATTATTGTATGGCGGCAGCGGAGCTACCCGACGCACTGACCGATGTCCTCACCGGCATCCAACGGCTGATCCGGCGCAGGTTGCGGGCCGACATGCCGGCCCCCCGACTGCGCGGCGCGCAGATCGAACTGCTGCGGCTGGTGACCGCCGAGCCCGGAATACGTGTCTCGGCGGCGGCCAAGGAGCTCTATCTGGCGGGCAATTCGGTCTCCACCCTGGTCAACCAGCTGGTGAAGGCAGGGCTGTTGAACCGGGAGACCGACCCGGCCGACCGGCGCTCCACCCGGCTGCTGCCCACCCCGGACGCCGAGGCGCGGCTACGGGACTGGGCGGCGCGCCGTACCGCACTGGTGCGGCGGCAGGCGGAGCGGCTGTCGGAGGAGGACCGGGCGGCGCTGGCCGCCGCGATTCCTGCGCTGCGCAGGCTCGCCGAGGGCCTGCACGAGGAGGTGGGCTGATGAGCGACGACGAGCCGATAGCCGAAGCCCTCGCATGCCGCGGGCTGGCGTACTCCTTCGGGGAGACCAGAGCGGTCGACGGCCTTGACCTGACCGTGGCCGCCGGTGAGGTCTTCGGGCTGCTCGGCCCCAACGGTGCGGGCAAGACCACCGCGATCCGCTGCATCACCACGCTGCTGCCGGTACCCGCCGGAATGGTGCGGGTCTTCGGCCATGACCCGGCGCGGGAGCGGATGGCGGTGCGGCGGCTGCTCGGCTACGTACCGCAGCAGCTCTCCGCGGACGCCTCGCTGACCGGACGGGAGAACGTGGCGCTGTTCGCCCGGGTCTTCGACGTCGGCCGGCGCGAGCGGGCGGACCGGGTGGCGCAGGCTCTGGAAGCGGTCGACCTCACCGAGGCCGCCGACCGGATGGCCGGCACGTACTCCGGGGGCATGATCCGCCGCCTGGAACTCGCCCAGGCACTGGTCAGCGCGCCCCGGCTGCTGATGCTGGACGAGCCGACCATCGGCCTGGACCCGATCGCCCGCACCAGTGTGTGGGACCACATCAACGCCGTCCGTGCGGCGACCGGCATGACGGTGCTGGTGACCACGCACTACATGGACGAGGCCGACCAGTACTGCGACCGCGTCGCCCTGATGCACCGCGGCCGGATCCGCGCCCTGGGTACACCGGAGGCGCTGAAGGCCGATCTCCGTGACCGCCGGGGCGGCACGGGGGCGCCCACCTTGGAGGACGTCTTCCGCGACGTCGCCGGAAGCGGGCTGGACGCCCAGGGAGGAGAGTTCCGCGATGTCCGCCGTACCCGCCGCACCGCGTCCCGCGTCAGCTGACGGCGCCGACCGGGGCCTCGACCTGCTGCTCGTGCCGCCACGGGCGCGCACCGGCTGGCGGGTGGTGCCCGCCCGGATCCTCGCCATGTGCGTGGTCGAGCTGCAGAAGCTGCGGCACGACCGCACCGAGCTGTACACCCGCGCCGTACAGCCCGCGCTGTGGCTGTTGATCTACGGTGAGACCTTCACCCGGATCCGGGCGATCCCCACCGGTGGCATTCCGTATCTGGACTATCTGGCGCCGGGGATCATCGCGCAGTCCGCGATGTTCATCGCGATCTTCTACGGCATCATGATCATCTGGGAGCGGGACTCCGGGATCCTTACCAAGCTGCTGGTCACGCCCACCCCGCGGGCCGCGCTGGTGACCGGGAAGGCCTTCGCGGCGGGGGTGAAGTCGCTGATCCAGGCGGTCGTCGTGGTGGTGATCGCCGCACTGCTCGGCGTCGCGCTGACCTGGAATCCGCTTCGACTGCTGGGTGTGGCCGGGGTGGTGCTGCTGGGCTCGGCGTTCTTCTCCTGCCTGTCCATGACGATCGCGGGCATCGTGCTCACCCGCGACCGGCTGATGGGCATCGGCCAGGCCATCACCATGCCGCTGTTCTTCGGCTCCAACGCCCTGTACCCGGTGTCCGTGATGCCTGGGTGGCTGCGGGTGGTCAGCCGGATCAATCCGCTGAGTTATGAGGTCGACGCGTTGCGCGGGCTGCTCATCCGCACCCCGGCGCATCTGGGGATGGACTTCGGGGTGCTGGCCGTCGCGGCGGCGCTGGGGATCACGGCGGCATCGTCCCTGCTCAGCCGCTTGGCACGGTAAGCAGTAGGGCCCCTCGCGTTACGTGAGGGGCCCTACGTGAAAAGTGCGCCGCCAGGGACTTGAACCCCGAACCCGCTGATTAAGAGTCAGCTGCTCTGCCAGTTGAGCTAGCGGCGCCAGCGGAAGAAATAATACCTGACCACAGCCCATGGCCATGACCATGGCCGCCGTGCTCGCCCGCCCACCCCGGGGCGGGCGGGTGCGGGCCGAGGGTGCAGGTGCAGACCGGCGGACCGGGGTGCAGGCCAGACCCCGGCGGGGGCGCCGGGCAAAGGCCGTCTGGGGGCCGGAGGTGGAGCTTCCGGAGGGGCGCGGGGGCGAGCCCCCATGAGGCCCCAGCCCGGACCACCAAAAGCAGTCAGCCCCACATGCAAGCATGTGGGGCTTTGGTGCGCCGCCAGGGACTTGAACCCCGAACCCGCTGATTAAGAGTCAGCTGCTCTGCCAGTTGAGCTAGCGGCGCTCGCTCAACAGAAACTCTACCGGATCCGGGAGGGTGCTCATGACCAGCCCGATCTATTGACGTGATCGCGTCACGGGTACACCCTGTGGGGCATTGGTCTGTACCACCTCCACCCCCACAGGAGGCAGCACTGTGCCCAGCAGACTCAAGACCCTGGCCGCCGCCGTATCGGCGGCCACCCTCGCCGTCGGTGCCCTGACCACCATGGCGGCCACCAGCCACGCCGCCCCGGCCGACGCCGGCGGGGTCGGCGCCAACTGGTACGCGGCGGCGCCGTACCTGATGCCGCTGGACAACGACCCCCCGGACGCGGGCGCCGTGATGGACGCCACCGGGCTCAAGGCCTTCCAGCTGGCGTTCGTCCTCGCACCGAACGGCGGCGGCTGTTCGGCGACCTGGGGCGGCACCGACGCGGTCTCCTCCGACACCGCCGTGGCGAACGTGATCTCGGGGATCCGCGCCAAGGGTGGCGACGTCTCGGCGTCCGTCGGCGGCTACGGAGGCACCAAGCTCGGCCAGACCTGCGGCACACCGCAGGCCACCGCGGCCGCCTACCAGCAGGTGATCGACAAGTACGGGCTGAAGGCGATCGACTTCGACCTGGAGGAGCCGGAGTACGAGAACTCCGCCGCCATCCACAACGAGATCGGCGCAGCCAAGATCCTTCAGCAGCAGAACCCCGGCATCTACCTCTCGGTGACCACCGCGGGTACCGCGGACGGCACCGGCTGGTTCGGCAAGCAGATGCTGAACGAGGCCAAGTCCCAGGGGTTCACCCCGAACAACTTCTCCATCATGCCGTTCGACGGAGGTTTCAACGGCGCGGCGGCGCAGACCAGCGCGCTGACGAACTTCAACTCCATACTGCAGTCGACCTTCGGCTGGGACGCGGCCACCGCGTACGCGCACGAGGGCATCTCGCAGATGAACGGCCGCAGCGACAGCGGCGAGTACTTCTACCAGTCAGACTTCCAGACGGTGTTGGACTACGCGACCAGCCACCACATGGCGCGCTACACCTTCTGGTCGGTCAACCGGGACCGGCAGTGCACCCCACCGGACAACAACGGCAAGACGTCCGGAACGTGCAGCAGCGTGCCGCAGGGCGCGTACGACTTCACCAAGTACTCGGTGAAGTTCGCCGGTTCGAACCCGCCCACCTCCACGCCGACTCCGCCGCCCACCGGGCCGTGCACCGCGCCCGCGTACAGCAGCACCGCCGTCTACGTCGGCGGTAACGAGGTTTCGTACAACGGCCACACCTGGAAGGCCAAGTGGTGGACGCAGGGCGAGGCGCCCTCCACCGGCGGCTCGGGCGTCTGGCAGGACGAAGGCCCCTGCTAGGGCACGCAATTCCGTAGTGACGGGCCAGGCAGCTGCCTGGCCCGTCACACGTTCTCAGATCGACAGCGACAACAGCACAGGCGCCGCACGCTTGTTGAGCGTGTCCGCCGCCTTGCGCAGATGATGGGCCCGGTCGAGCGGCATCGAGACGGCGAGGCAGCCGACCGACGCGCCGATGCTGATCGGAACCGCGGCGCAGACCGTGCCGACCGCGTACTCCTGCAGGTCCAGCGTGGGCACCGTGGAGGGCTGGTTGTCCAACGTGGTGAACAGCACCCGCTCGTTCGTGATCGTCTTGGACGTGAAGCGCGCCACCTTGTGCCGCGACACATGGTCCCGGCGTCCGTTCACGTCGAGCTGGGTGAGCAGGCACTTGCCGACGGCGCTGGCGTGCGCGGCGTCCCGGAAGTCCACCCACTCGTTGACCTTGGGCGCGGCCGGGCCGTCCGCGTAGTCGATGATGCGGACCTCGCCGTCGTCGTAGCGGCTGAAGTAGACCGCCGCGCCGACCTCGTCGCGCAACCTGGCGAGGATCGCCTTGAGCTTGTCGCTCAGGGCGCGCTGCCGGGTGCTGCTACCGAGCAGGACAGCCGATTCGCCGACCACGTAGGCACCGTCGGGTTGGAGATCGAGGTAGCCCTCGTTCTTCAACATGGAGAGCAGCGGGGCCAGGTAGTCAACGGGCACGCTTATGTCACGGGAAAGCTGGTCGGCCGTCACGCCGCGGCCATGGCGGTCCACGGTCGCCAGTACGCGCATTGCGTACTGGACCGCCGCGTAGGCCGGCGCGGTCTGTCGGTGCTCCAGCGACACGGTGTCCCCCTCGCAGGTGTGACCGCTTTGCGTCATGGTCGCGACTGCCGGGCACCGGCCGAGGAGATCGGCGGACCGGGCCCCGGCAGTGGACCGGCTTCCACGATAGCCCCAACCGGAGTGCCAAGAGCCCTGGTTGCGTACTTCCATGAGGGTTCTCGCGCGTATATGCAGGGACGTATCACTCTGGCATATGCCTAAGTCAAGAACCGTGCCGGTATGGTCCTTCGGATTACCCGGTCGCCCCTTGGGCACCCGCCGGATTGCCGTGGTATCCGGGCAGTTCAGCGGAGTGCCCGGAGGAATTCCAGGCTTCCCGAGTGTTCCGCTGCGCCGGAAATCCCCTTCGGCGCAGCCGACTCGAACACCCGTCGAGGCCCACCGTCTTCAACGGTCCCTTGGCGCGCTCCTCAAGCTCATCCTTGCTCAGTCCGAGCCCACGCAGCGGCGCTTCGGTGACATTACGCGACACCGGCCCGGCGGCCGGGACCTGTTCGAAGCGGGCCAACTCACCGATCCGCGGATGCCAGCGGGCCGCGCAGCGTCAGAGTGGTTGCGGTGAAGCAGCGGTACGGTGCCGCCTTGATTCCCACCAGGCCGCTGGGGCTGTCGTTGCGGTGTCAATCTTGCAGCAGGGGATGTCATGGCTTTTCGTGTTGTTCTGAATCCCGATGCCCCCGGCGGCCACTTCATTGAGGCGTCTGACCTGGAGATGTCCGCATGGTGCGTGGCTTCTTCGGAATTGCCCTTGACGGCGGTCGGTGCCGCACCTGTTTGGTCCGGGCTCGCGGGGGGCACGCGCGTCGAGACCGGTCGGCCCGTGACCGGCGCACGGTCACGGGCCGACCGGTGAGCTGGGGTCAGTGCGCCCGTTCGACCTCGGCTGTGAAGTCCTTGGGGGAGACCGGCCCGGTCTGGGTCAGCACGTTCAGCCGCGCCCCGTTGAGCAGCACCGACGGGGTGCCGCCGATCGGCTTGCCGTCGCGGTCCTTGGCGTCGTTGAACGCCTTGCCGGTCTTCACCGCCCAGGGAACGAACGTTCCGTCGCGGACCTCGCGCTCGAACGTCGGTGTCTTCAGCCCCGGCACCTTTCCGGCCAGGTCCAGCAGGTAGTCGGTGTCCGCGAAGCGGTCGGTCTGCTCGTCGGGCTGGTTCTCGAACAGCACCTTCTTGTACGCCAGGTACTTCGGCAGGCCGCCCTGGTCGAGCGCGGCGCCGAGGGCGGCGAGCGCGGTCTTGGAGCCGCTCTCGTCCTCGGTGCGGTCCAGGAACGTGGCGGAGTGGTACTCGACGCGGTACTTGCCCTGGTCGGCGAGCTTGCGCACCTCGTCGCCGTCGGTCTGCTCGAACATCCTGCAGATCGGGCAGCGCGGATCCTCGTAGACCGCCAGCACCTTGCCGTTGTGCGGGTCGCCGTACGGGACGGTCACGCCGTCGGCGGCCACGTTCCGCGGGGTCTTCAGCGGCTTGGCCGCGGCGTCGGTGGGGACCCGGGCCCAGTCGTCGTGCTCGCCGGAGCCGGAGGCCGAGCTGGCGAACACCACGCCCGCGGCGGCCGCGGCGACCGCGGCGACGGCGACCGCGCCGATGCCGAGGCGGCGGCGCAGCTTGGACCGCCGCGCCTGACGATCCCGTTCGGCCTTCAGCCGCTCACGTGCCGACTGCTTGTTCTGCCAACTGTTCCTGCTGCTCATGAAGGGGGGCTGCTCCTGCTGGTCGCCGTGTCAGTAGATGGTCTCCTTCGAACCTACCCGATAGCCATATAGGTCATAGTTCAACTACAACCATCACTTATCGGTCACCCAAGCGGGCTTTGGGGCCGCGTCCGTACGGGAAGGGGTCCAGGGGACGCACGCTGGAGGTGGAGTTGATGGAACGATTCGTTGAGATCGGGCTCGCCAAGCGGGCGGTGGCCTGCCGGGTACGGCTGTTGGACGACCGCGCGCCGTTGACCTGTGCCGCGGTCTGGGAGGCGCTGCCGTTGGCGGGCGAGGTGTACCACGCCAAGTACGCGCGCAACGAGGTCTACACCCTGCTGCCCGCCTTCGCGGACGGCGAACCACCGCTGGAGAACCCGACGATCACCCCGATCCCGGGGGACCTGATGTACTTCTCGTTCACCGACACCCTGCTGGGCACGGCCAGTTACGGCTACGGCAGCTCGGCGGGGCACGCGGGCCACTCCCGGGTGGTGGACCTGGCGCTGTTCTACGAGCGCAACAACCTGCTGCTCAACGCCGACACCGGTTTCGTGCCCGGCACCGTGTGGGGCACGGTGGTGGACGGCCTGGACCGGATGGCCGCCGCGGCGCACGACCTGTGGCGGGGCGGGGCGCTGGGGGAGACGCTCACCTTCCGTCGGGCGTGAGCGCGTGCGCGGCGCGTAGCACCAGGGCGTCGGCATGCCGGGCGGCCACCAACTGGGCTCCGATGGGCAGCCCTTCGGGGTCCGTGCCGCAGGGGAGCGTGGCCGCCGGCTGCTGGGTCATGTTGAACGGGTAGGTGAACGGGGTCCAACTCGTCCAACGGTGACCGGGCGCGTCCGGCGGCGCCTCCAGGCCCGCCGCGAAGGCGGTGCGCGGCACGGTGGGCGTCAGCAGCAGGTCGTACTTCTGGTGGAAGCCGCCCATGGTCTGGCCGAGCGCCATCCGCACCTGGGCGGCGCGCACGTAGTCCAACGCGCTGTAACGAGCGCCCTGCTCGGCGATCTCGGCCAGTCCGGGGTCCAGCAACTCGCGGTCCTCGGGGTGCAGTTGGGCAACGAGCTGCCCGGCTCCGCTGAACCACAGCACATGGAACGCCTCGACCGGGTCGGTGAACGGCGGATGCGCCTCCTCCACCCGCGCGCCCAGCTCCGCCAACCGGTCAGCCACCCGCCGTACCGCCGCCGCCACCGCGGGTGCCACCGACACCGAACCTCCCAGGTCGGGGCTGTAGGCCACCCGCAACCCGGCCACCCCGCCGGCCAACTCGTCGCGGAAGCAGCCGGTTTGGGGCGGCAGCCCCGACCAGTCGCGCCAGTCCGGGGCGCTGATGACATCCATCATCAGGGCGGCGTCGGCCGCGTCCCGGGTCATCGGCCCCACATGTGCCAGCGTGCCGAACACACTGGCCGGATACAGCGGCACCCGCCCGTAGGTGGGTTTCAGTCCGAAGACGCCACAGAAAGCGGCGGGAATCCGCACCGACCCCCCGCCGTCAGTGCCCAGGCTCAACGGCCCCGCGCCCAGGGCGACCGCCGCCGCACTGCCACCGCTTGAGCCGCCGCAAGTGCGCCGGGGATCATGCGGGTTGCGGGACACGCCGTACAGCGGGCCGTCGGTGACGCCCTTCCAGCCGAACTCCGGGGTGGTCGTCTTGCCGATGAACACCGCGCCGTGCTCGCGCAGCCGGGCCACCGCCGGCGCGTCCTCGTCCCACGGCCCGCCCGCCGGATCCACAGTGCGCGAACCGCGCAGCGTCGGCGCGCCGCGCAGCGGCAGCAGGTCCTTGACCGACACCGGCACCCCGTCCACCAGTCCGGTCGGCTCGCCGCGCCGCCACCTTTCCCTTGACGCCCGGGCGGCCTCCAAAGCTCCGTCGGCGTCCACGCGGCAGAACGCGTTCACGGTCCCGTTGACCGCCTCGACGCGTTCCAGCACCGAACGCACCGCCTCGACGGGCGAGAACGCGCCGGAGCGGTATCCCGCGACGAGTTGGCTGGCAGTCAGTTCGTACAGGTCGGTCATAGCAGAGGGCCTCCTGTCCTTACCGGTCCTTCAGGGCACGGGTACGTAACCCAGCCGCTTGTCCACCACGTTGAACAGTGGCCGTCCGGACGTCCAGCGGTCGAAGTTGTCCAGGAACTGCTCGGCCAGCTCGTCACGCCAGCCGAAGGTGTCACCGCTCATGTGGGGGGAGACCAGCAGACCCGGTACGTCCCACAGCCGGTGGTCGTGGTCGAGCGGCTCGTCCTCGAAGACGTCCAGCACCGCACCGCCGATCCGCCGCTCCAGCAGTGCCTTGACCAGGTCATCGGTGACCACCAGCGGGCCGCGGCCGACGTTCACGAAGCGTGCGGAGCCCTTCATCCGCCCGAAGGCCGCCGCGTCGAACATTCCCCGGGTCTCCTCGGTGAGCGGCGCCGCGCACACCACCCAGTCCGCCTCCGCCAGCAGCGCCTCGAGTTCGGCGCGCCCCCGCACGCGGCCGAACTCCGGGTCGTCCCGCCCGGTGCGGCCTACCAGGTCCAGCCGGACGCCCAGCGCGGCCAGGGTGTGCGCCACCGCTCGCCCGATGGGACCGGCGCCCACCACCACCGCACGGGATCCGGCCACCCGCATCGTCTCCCGGTGGCGCCACCGGCGTTGCCGGTGCAGCTCCCAGGTGCCCTGGAAGTCCTTGGCCAGGGCCAGCACCAGTCCGGTGACGTACTCGGCGATCGGCTGCTCGAAGACGCCCCGGGCGTTGGTCAGCACGGTGCGCGCGGTGATCAGTGCGGGGAAGACCACCCGGTCCACACCCGCGCTCGCGGTGTGCACCCAGGCCGGCACCGGGCCGTGCTCCGGCCATGCCGCACGCAGCGCGTCGGAGGTGAAGTCCCACACCAGGACCACGTCGGCCGAGCCCAGTTGGTCCGTCAGCCGCCGTGGCTCCGCCCGTACGACACGGGTGCCGGACGGCAGCCGCTCCAACTGCGGGGGAGGTTCGTCGCCGAGCACCAGTACCGTGGAAATTCCGCCCACCCGTCCCTTTCCGGGGCCGCCGCCCCAAGTGCCGCTGGTGGAAATCCGCTTGGCGTTCGTTGTCCGGTGGATGGATTGACCACGCTAAGAATCCGTATCTACCGTGTCAACAATCCTCCTGTGCATACCACTTGTCGCGCTTAGCCCCTCATTCCGCCATGCGTCCGCAAAGGGGACCTCCGTTGGACATCGCCTTCCTCGGCGGGCCGTTGCCGCAGCGCGGTGTCGGTGTCGTAGCGCCGTTCGACTTCGCCCTCGACCGCGAGCTGTGGCGCTGGGTGCCGGACGATGTGTCACTGCACCTGACGCGTACCCCGTTCGTACCGGTCGAGGTCAGCCTCGACATGGCCCGGATCGTCAGCGAGCACGAGACGTTGCGCGAGGCGGTACGGGCGCTGCACGCCGTCCAGCCGGAGTCGCTGGCGTACGCGTGCACCTCGGGCAGTTTCGTCGGCGGGGTGGCGGGCGAGCGGGCGATGAGCGCGGCGATGAGCCAGGCGTCGGGGGTGGCGCTGCCCGCGGTGACCACCTCGGGCGCGCTGCTGGCGGCGCTGGGCGAGATCGGCGCCCGCCGGGTCGCGGTGGTCACCCCGTACACCAGGTCGGTGACCGACTCCCTGGAGGCGTTCCTGCGCGAGGCCGGGATCGCGGTCACGGGGCGGGCCTACCTCGGGCTGACCCGGCAGATCTGGCAGGTGCCGTACCGCGATGTGGTGGACATGGCCCGCAGTGCGGTGGTGGGCGCGGCCGACGCGTTGTTCATCAGTTGCACCAACCTGCCGACGTACGACGTGATCCCGCAGTTGGAGGCGGAGCTGCGGCTGCCGGTGCTGTCCGCGAACCAGGTGACGATGTGGGCGGCGCTGCGCCGCATCGGCGCGGCGGCCGTCGGCCCGTACCAGGCGCTGCTGGACAACTCGGCGCGGGCCGGGACCGGGCTGGTGGTGGGGCTGCCGGTGGAGCCGTTCCCGGCGGTGGAGGCCTCGGCGCTGCCCGAAGTCGCCCTGGCCGGGCAGCCGTTCGGGGACGCGGAGGTGTTCGACGCCCTCGATCCACCGCCGCCACCGGAGGATCCGCTCGTCAACTGACGCCGCCGCACCGGCTGGTGTGTCGCCGGAACATGTGGGAAGGGGCGGGGGTATGGCTGTTGGCTTCCTCTATCCCGGCCACTCCGCCGAGGACGACTATCCGCGACTGGAACGGCTGCTCGCCGCGTCGGGACCGCCGGTCCGACTACCGCTGGTGCACACCGACATCGGCGAGGACGCGCACCGTGTCGACGCGCTCCTGGAGATGGGCTCCGCGACCCGACTCGCCGCCGGAGCCCGGCAGTTGGCCGGTACGGGTGTGCGGGCCGTGGTCTGGGCGTGCACCTCCGCCAGCTTCGTCTTCGGCTGGGCGGGCGCGGGCGAGCAGGTACGGGAGCTGTCCCGGGCGGCGGGACTGCCCGCGTCCTCGACCTCGTTCGCCTTCGCGCACGCGGTACGGGCGCTGGGCGTGCGGCGGGTCGCGGTCGCCGCGACGTATCCGCGGGACGTGGCCGAGCGCTTCGCGGCATTCCTCGCCGAGGCCGGGGTCTCGGTGGTGAGCGCCCTGAGCAGCGGCATCGTGACCGCCGCCGAGGTCGGTACGTGGGGGCGCGACGAGGTGCTGCGGCTCGCGCGGGGTGGTGACCACCCGGACGCGGAAGCGGTGCTGCTGCCGGACACCGCGCTGCACACGGCGGCCTGGCTCGGCGACCTGGAGTCCGCGCTCGGCAAGCCGGTGCTCACCGCCAACCAGGTCACCGTCTGGGAGGGCCTGCGGCTGATCGGCGCGGAACGCTCCCGCCCGGGGCTGGGCGCGTTGTTCGCTCCCGTGGGGGCCGGGGACGCCACCGGCCCACGATGAGTTCGGCACCGCCGGGCGCGGCTGCCGCCCGTCGGGGGCTGGCCCTTGCCCCGCCGCCGGAGACGTAGGCGTGGCTGCAGCGGGATCCCGCGGGCCGTGCCGGGGCGGTCCTCGCCCGGACCGCGAACACCGGGAACAAAACACCGGGAATAACCGGAGCCAGCATCCGGTTAGCAGCTCGCAGTAGAGGCAACGCGAGCGGGAGGCACGGCGTCGTGGCTGATGAGCGGCAGAACGGGGACGAGATCCGCGGGACGGTGCGAGGCACCGCGCCCGTGCCGTTGTCCGTGTTGGATCTGGCCACCGTCGGCAGCGGGCTGACCGCCACGCAGGCGCTGCGCACCAGCGCGGCGCTCGCACGGCTGGCCGAGGCCCGTGGCTTTCAGCGGTTCTGGGTCGCCGAGCACCACTCCATGCCGGGAGTCGCCAGTTCCTCCCCGGCCGTGATCCTGGCCAACATCGCCGCGCACACCGACACCATCCGGCTCGGCTCGGGTGGCGTCATGCTGCCCAACCACGCGCCGCTGGTCATCGCCGAGCAGTTCGGCACCCTGGAGGCGCTGGCGCCCGGCCGCGTCGACCTCGGTCTCGGCCGCGCGCCGGGTACGGACGGCGCCACGGCGGCGGCGCTGCGCCGCAGCGACGCGCTGCGCGAGGCCGCCGACGACTTCCCGCGGCAGCTCGCCGAGTTGATCCGCTTCCTGGACGACGACTTCCCCGACGGCCATCCGTACCGGCGGATCCATGCCGTGCCGGGGCCGGTCCAGGGCGGTGTGGCCGGCGGTGTGCAGTCGCCGCACCGGCCGCCGGTGTGGCTGCTGGGGTCCAGTGGGTTCAGCGCACGACTGGCGGGCGAGTTGGGGCTGCCGTTCGCCTTCGCGCACCACTTCTCCGCGCGCAACACGGTTCCGGCACTGGAGCTGTACCGGGAGACCTTCCGCCCGTCGGCGGTACTGGACCGCCCGTACGCGCTGATAGGGGTGCAGGCCTTCGCCGCCGAGGAGGAGAAGGAGGCCCGCCGCCAGGTGCTCACCGGTGCCCTGGCGATGCTGCGGCTGCGCACCGGCCGCCCCGGTCTGGTGCCCACGCCGGAGGAGGCGGACGGGTACCCGTTCAGCCCGATGGAGCGGGAGTTCGTGGACTCGTGGCTGGCGGACGTCGAGTACGGCACGCCCGAGACGGTGCGCGAGGGGTTGAACGAGCTGCGGAAGCGCACCGGCGCCGACGAGTTGATGATCACGTCCAACGCGCACGGCGGTGACGCCCGGCTGCGTTCGCTCGAACTGATCGCCGACGCCTACGAGTTGCCCGCCGCGCGCGGCTGACGCTTCCACGTTCAACGGTGGTCCAGATCGGTGGGTCGCACCCCACCGGCCTGGACCTCTCGCTGCCCGGAAAATGGTCTAGTCCAAGATTAGTCCAGACCATTGACGTGGACCTGACCGGTCGGTATTTCCATAACCAGCCGGTGAAACAGCGGGGGCCATGCCCCCTCCGCCCGGCCTCCACCCTGCCCAGGAGGTCCCCCACGTGCGCTTTTCCCGTAGCCCCAGCAGACCACTGACAGCCGCGCTGTCCGTGCTGGCACTGGCCGCGGCCGGTCTCGGCGTCGCCGCGCAGGCCGACGCGTCGTCAGCCGTCCGGCCCGCGGTGCACGCCGCGACCGCGGCCAACACCACCGGTGCGGCGGCCACCAGCGGCGGCCTGAAGGTCGCGTACTACGACCAGTGGTCGATCTACCAGAACGCCTTCTACCCCAAGAACGTCGACAGCGAGGGGATGGCGGGCAAACTCGACTATCTGATCTACGACTTCGAGAACATCGACCCCACCAACCTCACCTGCTTCGAGACCACCAAGGCCACCGACCCCGATCCAGGCGGTGAGAACGACCCCAACGCCGGTGACGGCGCCGGGGACTCGTTCGCCGACTACCAGAAGTCCTACGGCTCGGACATCAGCGTGGACGGCACCGCCGACACCTGGAACCAGCCGATCGCGGGCAACTTCCACCAGCTCCAGGAGCTCAAGGCGAAGAATCCGCACCTGAAGGTGCTGCTCTCGCTGGGCGGTTGGACGTACTCCAAGTACTTCTCCGACGCGGCGGCCAGCGACGCCTCGCGCAAGAAGCTGGTCTCGTCCTGCATCGACATGTTCATCAAGGGCAACCTGCCCTCGCAGGGCGGCTACGGCGGCCCCGGTACCGCCAAGGGCATCTTCGACGGCTTCGACATCGACTGGGAGTACCCGGGCGGCGGCGGACACGTCGGCAACCACTCCAGCACCGCCGACAAGCAGGACTTCACCGCGCTGCTCGCCGAGTTCCGCTCGGAGCTGGACGCCCAGGGCCAGGCCGACGGCAAGAGCTACGCCCTCAGCGCGGCCATCCCCGCGGGCCAGGACAAGATCACCAATGTGCAGACTGACAAGATCGGCCAGTACCTGACGTTCGGGGACGTCATGACGTACGACATGCACGGCGGTTGGGAGGCCACCGGGCCCACGAACCACGCCGCGCCGGTCTACGACAACCCCAACGACCCCAGCCAGCCCATCGCCCCGGGCACCGAGAAGTACTCCGACGACGCGGCGATCCGGGCCTACACCGTGGGCGACCAGCAGTACGGCATACCCGGCGGCTTCCCGGCCAACAAGCTCAACCTCGGGGTGCCGTTCTACTACCGGGGCTGGACCGGCGTACCGGCGGGCAGCAACCACGGCCTGTTCCAGAGCGCTACCGGACCGGCCGCCGGCGCCGCCGACTCCGGGAACGTACCGGGCATCAGGATGTACAAGGAGCTGGCCGGGATCGTCGACAACCCCGGTGACACCTTCTGGGACCCCGCGGCGCAGGCGGCGTACTTCTACGACGGCAACAACTTCTGGTCCGGCGAGGACGCCCAGTCCATCCAGGCCAAGGCCGACTACCTGCACTGCAACGGGCTCGGCGGCACCATGATGTTCTCGCTCTACGACCTGGACCAGAGCGCGTCGCTGTTCAACGACACCGTCAACGACACCAACGGCTCGGCCGCGTCGTGCAGTTCGAGCCCGACCCCCACCCCGACGCCGACCCCCACCCCGACCCCGACCCCGCCGGGCACCTGCACCGCCGCGCCGTGGGACAAGTCCGCGATCTACACCGCGGGCAACACCGTCTCGTACGGCGGACACAGCTGGAAGGCCAAGTGGTGGACGCAGGGCGAACAGCCCGGCACCACCGGCCAGTGGGGCGTCTGGCAGGACCTCGGCGCCTGCTGAGTCCGCGCCGGACCGCCTTCCCCCCACCCGTGATGCTCGGCGGGCTCCGCCGGTCAACGCCCGCCGAGCATCGCGGAGATGCGCTCCGCCGCGACCGGGCGGGAGTAGAACCACCCCTGACCGGTGTCGCATCCGATCCGCCGCAGCCGCTCGGCCTGCTCCGCGTTCTCCACGCACTCCGCGGTGACGGTCAGGCCGAGCCGGTGCGCCAGCTCCACCAGGGCCACGACGATCGTCTCGTCGGCGGGGTTCGGATGTTCGGGCGAACGGAAGCCCCGCACAAACGATCCATCCAGCTTCAGTGCGGCCACCGGGAGTCGGCTCAGATACGCCAGGTTCGAATAGCCGGTGCCGAAGTCGTCGATGGCGATCCGCACGCCCATCTCACTCAGCGCGTGCAGCGCCTGCAGCGGCTGCCCGGCCGAACCCATCACCGCCGACTCGGTCAGCTCCAACTGGAGCAGTTCCGGGGGAAGTCCGGTCTCGTCCAGGATCTCGGCCACATCGGTCACCAGATCCGAGTCCCACACCTGCCGCACCGCCACGTTGACGCTGACGAACAGCGGCTCGTCCGGGTGGTCCTTCTGCCAGGCCCGGGCCCGCCGGCAGGACTCGGCGAGCACCCAGTGGCCGAGCTGGACGATCGAGCCGTTCTCCTCGGCAAGACCGATGAAGCGATTCGGCGCCAGCCTGCCGAACTGGGGGTGCTCCCAGCGCACCAGCGCCTCCACCCCGCGCAGCGCGCCACCGGACAGCGCGACCAGCGGTTGGTACTCCAGTACGAACTCGCCACGCTCCACCGCCTGCCGCAGCGTGCTGGACAGCGACTGGCGGGTCATCCGGTGTGCGTTGCGCTCCGGGTCGAAAAGCGTCCAGCGCGCCTTGCCGTCCGCCTTGGCCCAGTACAGCGTGGTGTCGGCGGCCTGCATCAGACAGGTCGGCGAGGTGCCCGCGGTGGGCCGCTCGACCACGCCGATGCTCGCCGAGACCGCCAGCCGGTGCCCCTCCAGGTCGAACGGCCGTTGCAGCGCGGACAGCACGGTGTCGGCGAGCGCCACCAACTGCTCGGTGTCCTGCGACTCCTCCACCAGCAGGGCGAACTCGTCGCCGCCGAGCCGGGCGGCCAGATGGCCGCCCTCGGCGACGCAGGCGAGCAGCCGGGTGGCGACCGCGGCCAGCAGCCGGTCGCCGATGGCGTGCCCCAGCGTGTCGTTGACCGCCTTGAAGCCGTCCAGGTCGAGGTAGCAGATCCCGACCCGGCCGCTGGTCGGCGAGCGCAGCGCGGCCGAGAGCCGCTCGAAGAACAGGGCGCGGTTGGGCAGCCGGGTCACCGGGTCGTGCATCTGCAAGTGGCGCAGCCGGGCGGCCAGTTCGCGCTGCTCGGTCACGTCCTCCACGGACAGCAGCGCGCCCGCGGAGCGTGCGCCCTGGTCGCGTTGGCGCAGCGACTCGATGGTGACCTCGGCCCACATCCCGTGGCCGTCACGGCTTTTGAGCCGACAGGTCCTGCGCAGCCGCTCCCGGGCACCGCGCAGTACGTCCTGGTAAGCGTCCCGGGACCGCTCGTCGCCGCCGAGTCCGACGAGTTCGGCGGCCCGGCGGTCGGCCAGTCCGGCCGGGTCGGTGCCGAGCAACGAGCCCAGCGCCGGGTTGGCCGCCAGCAGTCGTCCGTCGCGGTCGACCAACGCCATCGCGGTTCGCGCGGCGTTGAAAGCGGCGTGATAATCGCGGAGCTCCGCGGCGGCGCTTCCAGGGATCGGATTGTCACACTCCGTGACGTCTCTGGAGCACTCCGCGGGCTCGCTTTCCCGGCTGACCAAAGGTCCGCCTTCAGCTTGCTCCCGCATCGCAGTCGTCTCGCACAGGTAGTCGGGGAGGTGTGGAGGGAACCGCCGGAAGCGGTTCCTATGCTGGAAATGTGGCGATCATAGAGGTTCGTAGCGGGCCTGAGCCACTGTCACGGTGGTGATTCTTGGCACGTGAAACAGGGTGGGAAGCGGAGTGACCGTTCCTTCGATATCGATGTACCCCTCCGCGTCGGATGCTGCACCCAAATGATCGAACGGGATCACTGGTTACGGAGTGTAGTTAACTGAGTCTGCCTCAATTGGCTCAGTAGAACAGGGCGTACACCCGCAAACCATCACAGGCTGGATGGGTCAGCGAGGGTGGCCCGACTCCTTCCGGGCCGGATCCGTCCGGGAGGCGGTGTGCGAGATCGCCTACGGCGCGTTCGGAGCCGCCTCCAGCCCCGCACGCACGCCGCGACAAGCCGTCGCACGCCCATTGCGACCGGCGTATCGGCTTCGCCGGATACGCCGGTTGTGCGAGGTCCGCGTGGCGGCGGGGGCGCGGGGGGCGGTACCGGGCGCGCGCGGGGTTCCGGCCTCCCCCCGGCAGGGCGGGCGGCGCGGGCTTCGGTGGGTTGGAGACCGCCGGGTTACGCCGTTCAGGTGGCTCGCCGCTGCGGAGGGCAGAAGGTCTCACCACGGTGGCGGATGGGGGGCGCGGGGTGCGGCGGGGGTGGGCGAGGCGCGGGGAGCACCGCCGGCGAGGGGTGGAACCGGCGGGGGGTGGCCATGGTGGTGGGGTTCGTGGCGCTCGTGGCGTGGAGCCTGGTGGCGGGGCCCGCGGCCGCCGCGCCGATGCGGGGGCCGTGCGCGCTGGAACGCACCGACGTACGGCACTCGGAGGGCGTGGACCGCTGGAACGGCGGCTACCCCCGCCCGTTGGGCGACGTGAACGCCGTCATGGTCTTCCTCTCGTTCCCCGACCACGTCCCCGACGTCGACACGCGGGCACTGACCGCCGATCACTTCCCGGCCACCACCACGTTCCTGACCCGCGCCTCGTACGGGCGCCTCCGGCTCCACCCGCACGTCGTACAGCGCTGGTTCCGCATGCCGCGCCCCTCCACGGCGTACGGCATCCACCGCGACTGGGCCGACGGGCTGCGCGCGCAGTACCTCCAGGACGCGATCTCGACCGTCGGCGGAGCCGTCGACTTCCGGCGCTACCCGGTGATCTACCTCGTCGCCGACCCGGACGCCCGCGGCGTGGACGCCGACGCCACCAAGGTGATCAACCTCGCCCGCCCGATCCACTCCGGCCACGCCACCATCGACCGACTGGTGACCGTCTTCGAACACCACCCGCCGGACCAGAACGTACTGGCCCACGAGACCAACCACGTCTTCGACCTGCCGGACCTGTACTTCCGCCCGCCCCCCGGCAGCAACGACTCCTGGGACACCCGGGTGGGCGACTGGGACCTCATGGGCAGCCAGTTCGCCCTGGCCCCCGACCTGTTCGCCTGGCACCGCTGGAAGTACGGCTGGATAGACCCCGGCCAGGTGGTCTGCGTGGACCATCCGGGTACCACCACGCGCACCCTGTCCCCCGTCGAGGTGCGCGGCGGCACCAAGCTGATCGTGGTCCGCGTCAACGTCACCACGGCACTGGCGATCGAGGCCAGGGAGGCCCGGGGCAACGACGAGCACGCCTGCACCCAGGGCGTACTGCTCTACGAGGTGCACACCGACATCCAGTCCGGCGAGGGGCCGATCACCGTGATGGACGGCCATCCGTGGACCGGCGCCTGCTACGGCACGTCCGTGTACCCGCAGCTCGCCGACGCGCCGCTCGGCGTGGGCGAGTCGTACACGTACCACTTCGGGCGCCTGGCGCAGGACGTGCTGAACATCCATGTCGATCGCCACGGGCACCGCGGCTGGACCGTCACGGCGGACGAGCGATGAGGCGGGCGAAGCGCAGGGAGGGCCACATATGGTGGAAAGCCGCCGCGATGGCCGGTGTCCTGCTGCTCGGCGGCGGCAGCTCCACCCTGATCGGCCCCACCGCGTCCAGCGCGCCCCCGACGTCGGCGACCCCCTCCGGCCGCCCCTGCGCGCTGCGGGCCCACCGGGGCACCGAGATGTCCGAGGGTTTCGCCGCGCTCCGCGACCCCGCCTACGCCAGGTCCACCGGGGAGGTGCGCGCCCTCACCCTGTTCATCGACTTCCCGGACGCGCCCGCCCGGGAGAGCGCGGGCAGCCGCTACGCCGAGTTCTTCCCGTTCGTACCGCGGTGGTACGCCCGCGCCTCGTACGGCAGGCTGCGCTACCACGTCTTCCCGGTGCTGCGGTACTTCCGGATGCCGCGCACGTTCGAGTCGTACGGGATAACGCGCGGCTACGGGTGGTCGGTGCACCGCGCGATGATGCGGGACCTGGCCGCGGTGGTCGGGCGCAGCGTGGACTTCCGCGGCTACGACCTGGTCAACGTGATCGCCACGCCCAACGCGGGGCCGCCCGCGGACGAGACGGTGCTCTCCGTCACATGGACCGGCGGCACCGCCGCGCGCACCGAGGACGGCACCCATCTCGACCGGGTCTCCATGATCTACGGCCACGACCAGGCCGGACCGCGGGTGCTCGCGCACGAGAACGGACACATACTCGGCCTGCCCGACCTCTACGCCGCCGACGACTTCCACCGCACCGACCGGCTGGCCGGCCAGTGGGACATCATGTCCCTGGACTGGGGGCTGCAGAGCGATCCGTTCGCCTGGCACAAGTGGCGCCTGGGCTGGCTGGACGACGCTCAGGTGGGGTGCGTCACCGGACGTGGAGCGCGGATCTTCCAGCTCGCGCCCCTTGAGCTGCCAGGCGGCCGCAAGGCGGTGGTGATCCCGTACGGCCGCAGGGCCGCGTATGTGGTGGAGGCGCGCACGGCGCGGGAGAACGACGCGTCGGCGTGCAGCGAGGGGGTGCTGGTGTACCGGGTGCGCACGGATGTGGACACGGGGGACGGGCCGATCAAGGTCATCGACGCCCATCCGGGCACCAGTGCCTGCGAATTCAGCAGCGGCTCGTTCAACTCCCTCAACGACGCTCCCTACCGCGCGGGGGAGCGGTTCGCCGACCGCGACAAGGGCATAGGGGTCGACGTACTGGCCAGGGACGCCGACGGCGGCTGGACGATAAGGGTGACAAGAACGTAGGCCCCCACGATCACGTGGGGGCCTCCATGGTGCGCCGCCAGGGACTTGAACCCCGAACCCGCTGATTAAGAGTCAGCTGCTCTGCCAGTTGAGCTAGCGGCGCCCGTGCGGGAAATACTACCTGACGAAAGGGCGTGCCCTGACCACCCGGCCCTCCGGCCCGAAGCCCACCGGGCGCGGCCCGTCGGGTCCGGTGACGGAGTTCCGAAGGGGTGGGGGAGCGGAGTCCTCCCGGCGAGGCCCGAGCGCCCGGCGTACCCGCACCGCCACATGCAAAGAGGCCCCACACGCAAGCATGTGGGGCCGTTGTGCGCCGCCAGGGACTTGAACCCCGAACCCGCTGATTAAGAGTCAGCTGCTCTGCCAGTTGAGCTAGCGGCGCCGGTCAACGTCGAAGACCTTAGCACCCTGATCCGGAGGAAGAAAAATCGATAAGTCTTCCCTCCTGGTTCACCTCCCGTCCCGCCCCGAGTGGGCCGCCCGCAGGCAGGCCCAGAGCAGCACGGGCGCGCCCGGCAGCCAGGGGTGCCGGGCGCCCGGCGCCACCAGCCAGCGCGACCTGCTGGCACTGTGCTGTCCGTCACACGCCGGCACCAGCGGCGGCACCGTCACCGTCTCGCCCGGCCCGTGGCACATCAGTGGCGGCATCGGCACGCCCCACTCCTCCCAGGCCAGCAGCGCGGGCAGCCGCTCGGCGGTGCCGGGTACGGCGAAGACCAGGATCCGGCCGCGGTGTACCGCCACCGGCCCGCAGCCCGGGCCGGCCGCCCATAACCGGTCCAGGACCCGGCGGCCGAACAGTGCCGGCAGGTTCAGCACGTCGAACGCCGTCCCGCACGGCAGCACACTGGGCGCCGTGGGCCGCGCCGCCCACAGGGCGTGGACACTGCGCGGGAAGGCGCTGGCCGAGGCGAGCCAGTCCGCCCCGTCGACCGTCACGTACTCGGCACGCAGCATGGCGTCCGGCTCCCAGGTATCCGTCATGGCAGACAGATCTACCGGCGCTGTGCACTCCGTTTCGCCGGATCACCGGAATCCGGGACGCCCCTGGCCGCGCGGCACTACGCTTCTCGCATATGCCACCGGCTTGTGGATCCCGTGCATCAGCACGTGCACAGCGTCATTAACCGGTCGGTGGACGGCGCCTCACTCGCGCGGCGGCTGCCCGTTGAGCAGCTCCAGGCCGAAGTCGACCATCCGCTTCGCGTAGTCCTCGCTCCAATCGGCACGCTCCGCGATCGCGGCGATCGACATCCGGTCGAACCGCCGGGGATCCGCGAGCTGCGCCGCCGCGATCGCCTGGAACTCGGTGGCTCGGTCGGCCGCCGCCCGGAACGCCAGCGCCAGCTCGGTGGAGCGGTCCAGCAGCCGCCCCGGGTCCTCTATCGACTCCAGGTCGAAGAAGTGCTCGGGATCGGAGGCCGCCGCCTCGGGTTCGAAAAGCAGCCGCGCGGGCCGCATCCGGTGCTGGGCTGCGTCTGGCGTCTGCTGAGCCGACTGCGGCTCGGACATCTAGGTACCTCCAGATCGTGGGCCGCCTACCATTGTCCCGCACGAGGCAAGGCTGCCGAGCGCCGTGTTCGTTCGGCCGCTTCGGGCGGCGTGCCGGACTCCGCCCGGCGCCGCCGACGGCCCGGCCGAGCGCTCGTCACCGTCTCCAGCGCACCCGGTGCTCCGACAGCCGTGCCAGCACCGCGTGGTTCGCCTCCCAGCCGTCCGGGAACTTCACCGTCACCCCCAGCTGGACCGGCTCCATCGACGGATGCTCGTCCAGCAGCCCGGCCACCCCCGCCCGGCACACCACCACGCACGCGTGCCGATGGCGCGAGGCCAGCACGCACAGCCGTCCGGTCTCCAGGTGGAACGCGGTCGCGTCCGGCCGCCCGGACAGTGGATGCAGCACGACCGTCACGTCGAACTCCCGTCCCTGCAACCGGTTCGCGGTGTCCACCGCGACGCCGGTCACGCCCAACCGGGCCAGCGCGGCCCGTACCGCGGCGGCCTGGTCGCGGTGCGCCGTGCCCACCGCGACGCGGTCGGCGGTGAGCGGCACCGGCTCCTCGGCCCGCTCGCTCACCGTCACTCCGCCACGGTCCAGCAGCCGCCGCACCACCTGGGCCACCGCCGCGACCGCCTCCGGGTCGGTGCGCGGAGTGTGCCGGGCGGGCAGCTCCAGCAGCCCCCAGCCGGACGCCGCCGCCTCGTCCAGCACCCGGTCGGGCCCGCTGCCGTCCGACGCCACCCCGAACGACAGCGTGCGCTCCCCGTGCCCGGTGCCGCTGCGGAACGGCGTGTACGGGTAGAAGGCGTCCGAGATCAGCGGCGCCGCCGAGGCGGGCAGCCGCCAGGACACCGGCAGCCGGTGCTGCGGCAACCCCGGGTTGTGCGCGAGCAGCGTGACCACCGCGCTCGCCGACGGGTCGTACGACAGCCCCGCCCACTGCTCCGCGCCCACCACGCTGAACGGGTCCAGCTGGCCCGGGTCGCCGACGAACAGCGCCCGCTCGAAGAGGCCCGCGACCCGCAGCAGGGCGTCGGAACGCATCTGGTACGCCTCGTCCACGATCGCGTGCCGCCAGGGCTCGACGCCCCTGACGTAGCCCCACTTCGCGGCGGTCGCGAGCACCACCTGCCGGTCCCGCAGCTCGGCGACCTTGGTCGACCGGGCCACAGACGGATGCCGGTCCAGCACCGGATCGGGCGGCGAGTCACTGCCGTGCAACCGGCCGATCGGCAACCGCGGATCGGCCGTCGCCAGCCGGTCCACCAGATCGTCCACCTGTGAGTTGGTCTGCGCGACGATCATCAACTGCTCGCCCGCGGCGGCCAGTTCCCGTGCGGCGCGCACCACCAGGGTGGACTTCCCCGCGCCGGGCGGGGAGTCCACCACCACCCCGCGGTGCGGGCCGTCGCGGGTGTCGCGCAGGATCGCCTCGGTGACGGCCGCCGCCGCCCGCGCCGGGCCGCCGGAGGCCGGGGACGCTTCGCTCACAGGTAGTCCTCGCTCGTCACGGGGTCGGGGGCCACGGCGCTCGACGGGGGACCGCCGTGGGTCCACGGGGTGTCCTCGGCGTCCGGCAACTCGGGCCCGCCGCGCGGCGCGTGCTCGAACAGCGTCCAGCACACCCGGTCGCCCACCTCCGGCACCGAGCCCCTGTCGGGCACCTTGCCGCGCCCCATCCCGTTCAGCAGTTGCACGACCAGCACCCCGGGCGCCGTCCACCCGGTGAACCGCGCCTCCTGCGTACGGCCGTCCTCCAGCGCCCGGTACACGGTGCCGTCCTCGTCCAGGTGCGGCAGGTCGCCGGTGGCGACCGTCAGCAGCGGGCGCGGCCTCGGCACCCTGCCGTCCGAGTACGCCGGCTCCGTCGCCGTGACCTCGCCCGCGAACGCCTCACCGGACAGTCGCCGTCCGGCCATCACCAGCGGATCGTCCAACGCCTCCTGCGCGTCGAGCCGTACCTGCGCGGTCTCCCGGCCCGCGAGCTTCCGCGCCGCGGCGACCGCGTCGTCCACCCTGGGCTGCGGCGGCTCGCCCGCCCGCAGCCGGTCGCGGTGGCCGGTGTACGACCAGCGGTCACCCTTCCAGCGGTCCGCGACATGCCCGCCCGGTGCCAGGGTGCGCAGCAGGTCGATGCCTCGCCACACGTCGTCCCAGGTCGGACGCAACTGGCCGGCCAGCAGCGCACGGATCTCCCGCTCCGCCGGGCCGGTGTCCGCTCCCGCGGAACGCGCCGCGTCGTAGCGGTCCATGGCCGGGGCGAGTGCGGTGTTGTCGAAGACCGGGTCGGTGGCGGGTCCGGCGGGCGGGCAGCACAGCAGTCCGTCCGCTCCCCTGTCGACCTGGGCGCCCAGCGCCGCCCGCGCGCCGTCCATGCCCGCCGGTGGGTCTATCCAGGCCAGCAGCCCGCCCAGGTGCTGGTCCTCAAGGCCGCTCTGGCCGGTGGCCCAGTGCCTGGCCAGCAGCTCGGTCATGGCGAGCAGCAGCGCGCTGCCGGGCGTACGCGCCCGCTCGCCGTAGTGCGTCAACCACCGGCCGAGCAACGGGACCTGGGACGGCGCCGGGTACGGTTCCGCCGGATCCTCCTCGGCGGTCCGCCGGAACCGGGTGGCCCGGCCCAACAGCCGTACGTACTCCACCCCGGCCGGGTTGGGCACGATCAACTGCGGTGCGTCCTCGCACAGTTCGCGCTCGACGGCGACCTTCTTCCCGGTCTCCGGGTCGGTCTCCTTGCCCGGCTCCATGACGGTCCGGTCCTCGTACGAGGCGAGGTACGGCAGCATCTCGTCCGCCAGCTCGGCCAGGAAGGCGGAGCGCAGATCGCGGTCGCGCGGCTGCGGTACGGCCAGCAGGCGCGGCGCGTCCCGCTCGGTGCCGACGAGGGCGCCGAGCGGCGCGCCCACCTCGCCGGCCGTGGTCAGCGGTACGAACACCAGCGGCCGGTCGGAGAGCCACCGGTGCCGCACGGTCGCCAACGGCTGCGCCCGCCCGGCCGCCACGGCCTGGGCCTTGGCCAGTGTCTCCATCAGCGGCATCCGGCCTCCTGGAGTGCTTCGGCGCGCAGCGCCGCCGCCCGGCGAAGTGCGGTGGCGGCCGGGTCGTCGTCCCCGGCCGGGCCGGTCGCGGCGGACAGGATCCGCTCGATCGTGGTCAGCGTGCCGAGTTCACCGCGCAGCGAGCGGCCGAGCGACTGCACGGCGCCGTCGGCGCGGGACTTCTCCCGGCAGTGGTAGGCGAGTTCGCAGCTGTCCAGGCACTCGGGCGCGTACGTGGCGGGTACGGCGGCCACGGAGTCGGCCAGCCGCTCGCCGGTCACGTCGAACGTCGTGCCGTCCGGCAGTGCGGCGGCGATCTCCTCGATCCGGGTGAGCCGGGCCAACTGGCGGCGAGTGACGGACAGTTGCTTGCGTACGTCGACCGTGCGGGCGGTCGGCACGTTGGAGAAGTCCCTGGGGCAGACCAGCAGCACCTCGTGCCGGGGCGGCGTGGCCAGGGCTTCCAGCGCCAGTACGTAGCATGCGGCCTGGCGGGCCGCGGCGCCCACCTTCACCGCGTCGGCGCTGCCGTCCAGGATCGGGAACGACTTGACCTCGATCACCGTCGCCGAGCCGTCCGGACGCACCGCGATCGCGTCCGGCTCCAGGAGGGTGGGGGCGCCCGCCACATCGAGGGCCAGCAGCGGGTGGTCGAGCAGTGTCCAGCCGCCCGCCGCGGCCGCCTCCTTGAGCGCCAGCCGGGTACGGGCCAGGCGGCCCTCCGGGCCTGGGGCGGACAGGTCCGGCAACGCGGCGTCGTCGGCGCCGAGCAGACGCAGCAACTCGGCGCAGCCGTCGGCCTTGACGCGTGCCTCGAACGCGTTGCCGCGGGTGAAGGCGAAGCGGGACTGGCCGAAGCGGGTGGGGGCGCCGAGGGCTTGTGCGACGGACGTCTTGTCCACGCCCGCCGCGTCCAGTAGTGCGCGGCGCGCGCAGCCGGGGTTGGCCGCCAGCGCGGCCAGCGCTCTGGCGTCCAACGCCTTCGGCTGGACGCCGGGGCCGCGCAGTGCCGCGAGGGTGGCGGCCAGCGGGGCGGTGGTACTGGTGCGGTCACTCACGCCCCGCAGTCTCCCATCCGCCCACGTGTTCCGGCGGCGCGCCCGCCGGGCTGGGGGTGGTGGGCTGCTGCGCGCGGGTGCGCGAATCGGGGGCGTGCCCGTCCGCCCGCCCGTTCGCCGTCGGCCCTCGCCTGCCGTTGCGCGCGGCGGGTCGCGGGGCGCAGGTGTGGCGCGGTGTCTCCTGGATCCGGTCGGTGTTCACGGTCGCGATCGTCGCGGGGTGCTGCGGGACACCCGGCGCGCGCCTTCCGCGGTGCCCTGCGAAGAGGGCGGGCGGGGGTGAGACCCCGAATCCCAGCGGGAGCGCAGGGTCAGCGGCGCTGTGCCAGCAGGGCGCCCAGGCCCATCACGGCCGCGCCTGCTAGGGCGTCAAGGAGATAGTGGTTGGCGGTGCCCAGTACGACCAGCGCGATGACCACCGGGTACGCGGCCCCGACCGCCCGCACCCAGGGAGTGCGCGCATAGCGCCACAGGGCGAACCCGCACCACAGCGCCCACCCCACATGCAGGCTGGGCATCGCCGCGTACTGGTTGGTCAACCCACCGAGCCCCTGCGGCGCACTCGCGTCCCCGCCCCACCAGCCGAAGGACGCGTACTGCGCGAGGGTGTCGTGGAAGCCGGTGGCCGCTGGTAGCAGCCGGGGCGGCGCGGTCGGCAGCAGGGTGAAGCCGACCAGCCCTATCAACGTGGAGACCATCAGCCACGTCCGCATGAACAGGTACCGGTCACTGTGCCGCCGCCACAGCCACACCAGCACGCCCGGCGTCACGAGGTAATGCAGCGTCGCGTAGCAGAAGCACGCCGGTATCCCGAGCCACGCCGCATGGGTGAACACCCCGTTGAGCACATGCTCAGGAGCGGCGTGCAACGCCCGCTCTATTCGCAGAATCGTTTCTCCGTGCGCAACCGCACGCCCGGTGTCCCCCGCCACCAGCAATCGTCCGGCCGAGTACGCCGCGTAGACGAGGGCGATGAGCGACAGCTCCGCCCACCAACGGGGCCTGCTCCTGGGTACCGCCCCGGCGCGGGCCGCGGTGCTCGACATCGGTGGGAATCTCCGTCTCTGCGCGTACGGTGGTTGCGAGCGCTCTACCGTACGCCGTACGTTATGCACTCCGCGCACCGCCCCCGGCGCCGTGCCGTTCGGCCGGTGTTCACTCGCCCGCGACCGGGTACGCCGTAGGACGCCGAGCGGCAACCCCGGGGTTGCCGTAACACCAACAACATCCGTCACACAGATCGCTGCCCATGACGAACCCACAGCCCGCCCGCCGCCGCGTCCCGCGCAACACGCTCAACCGGGAACGCGTCCTCGGCGCCGCCGTCGACCTGCTGGACCACGCCGGTCCCGACGCCTTCACGATGCGGGCGCTCGCCCAGCGGCTGGGCGTCGGAACCATGGCCGTCTACAGCCACTTCAAGGGCAAGGACGAGATCATCGACGCCGTCCGCGAACGACTGCTCGCCGAGGTCGAGTTGCCCCCGGCGGGCAGCGGCCGTACCCCGCGCGAGGAACTGCGCGAGCTGTGCGGGGCCGTCTACCGGCTGCTCTCCGACCACCCCTCGGTTCTCCACCTGCTCACCGTCCGCCCGGTGCACGGCGATGAGGGCACCGCCGTCGTGGAGCGCATCGTCGGCCTGCTGCTGGCCACCGGACTCGACCGGCCCGCGGCGGCCCGCGCGCAGACCGCGCTGATGCAGTACACCGTCGGCGCCGCCCTGTGGACCGCGCGTGGCCGCCAGCGCGCGGGCGGCCACGAGGACCCGGGCGCCGCCCTGCGTACCCGGTTCGCCGAACTGCCCGCAGAGCGCTATCCGCACCTGGTCGACCTCGCCCCCGAGCTGGCGGCGGCCCAGGACGGCCTGCCCCAGTACGAGCACGGCCTGGACGCCCTGCTCGGCGGCCTGCTCGCCGGGTACTGAACGCGGTGGGCGATGATGGTCTGCGGGTCCCCGCCCAGCAGGGCGGTCGGCCCTCGTAAGCAATCGGCCGGGGGGCCCGGGGTTTCTCCCCCGGGATACGCAGTCTGAAAGGCCCTTCCTCGGTATGGCACCGCGCATGTTCCTCGTCCGGCACGGTCAGACCGAGTGGTCGGTCACCGGCCGCCACACCGGCCGCACCGACATCCCGCTCACCGAGGAGGGGCGGCGCACCGCGCGGCTGCTCGGCGACCGGTTGAGCCGCGCGCCCTGGCACGGCCTGCCGGACGTCGAGGTGCGCACCAGCCCGTTGTCCCGCGCCCGGGAAACCTGTGAGCTGGCCGGATTCGGCGCCCGCGGCAAGGAGTGGGAGACGCTCATGGAGTGGGACTACGGCGCCTACGAGGGCCTGACCCCGGCCGGGATACGGGCGGGCCGCCCGGACTGGCTGGTGTGGCGGGACGGCGCCGAGCGCGGTGAGACGGTCGCGGAGATGACCGCGCGGGCCGACGAGACCGTGGCATGGGCGCGCTCCGCGGACCGTGATGTGCTGGTGTTCGCGCACGGCCACTTCCTGCGCGCGCTCGGCGCGCGCTGGCTCGGCCACGACCTCGCCTTCGGCGCGACGATCAAGTTGGACCCGGCGTCCCTGTCGGTGCTGGGCTGGGCCTACGGTGCCCCGGCCATCGAGCGCTGGAACGACACGGGCCACCTCGACTGACCTCTCGGTGGAGGGCTCGCCTTGGTTATTCGGGGGCGCACCCCCAAGCCCCCAAGGAAAGCGCCTGCGTGTCCGCGTAGGACGGTAGGCCGGGGTCCGCCGCGGCCGGGTCCGCGATGGCGCACGCAGTGCGGAGCGCGCTGTGCAGGGCGACACGGAACAGCAGGGAGCCCGTGCTCACCCGCGCCACGCCCGATTCGGCGAGCCGCTCGTAGCTGAGCCCCGGCGCGTACAGCACGTTGAGTGGCGCGTCGAGGTCGCGGACCAGGCCCGCGATGGTGTCCTCGTCCGTAAGCCCCGGCACGAACACCCCGTCCGCGCCCGCGCGTTGGTACGCCTCGGCGCGGCGGAGCGTCTGGCCGGTCGGCGCGTCGGCCAGCCAGTACGTGTCCGTCCTGGCGTTGACGAACAGCCGCGGCGCGGCCTGCTTCGCGGCCTCGATCACCTCGCACTGATGGCCCACCGGCACCAGGCGGCCGTCCGCGCGGCCGTCCTCGATATTCACCCCGGCCACCCCGGCCCTCGCCAACTCGGCGGCGAGTTCGGCGACCTGCCCGGGGTCCTCGCTGAACCCGCCCTCGATGTCCACGGTGACCGGCACCGGCAGCCGGGCCAACCCCCGGGCCAGCGCCAGCGTTTGCTCTCGGGTGGCCCCGGTGCCGTCGGGCAGTCCGGCCGCCGCGGCGACCCCCAGGCTGGTGGTGCCGATCGCGGCGAACCCGCGATCCACCAACGCCGCCGCCGAGGCGTGGTCCCAGGCGTTCGGCAGCAGTAGCGGCCGGTCGGCGTGGTGCAGCCGACGGAAGTGCGCGAACCGGTCGTCGTCCATGGCACCGACGCTAGTGCCGGTTCACTTCGGCCGCCGTCGAACCGTCGTCGACCGAGCGCGCCCTCACACCGCGTGCTTGGCGACGTACCCGTCGAGGAACGTGGACACCGCCGACCTGCGCCGGTACGGGCGCAGCGCGCGTGCCGCCACGTCCAACATCCCCTGGATGCGCGAGGACTTGACCCGCTCGCCCAGCAACTCCAGTGCCCGGCAGCCCGCCTTCGCGGCCTCGTCGGGTTCCCCGCTGGCGGCCAGGTCGCCGGCGAGCTCCGCACTGTAGAGCGCGATGTTCCGGGTGAAATGGGAGTCTTGGAGCGCGACGCCCCGGCGGGCGTGCGCTGCCGCGCGCCGGTAGTCGCCCAGCCGTGACCAGCACTGTGCCTCAAGGCCCTCCATCTCTGCCTCACCGTAGAACGTCATCCACTCCGGATCGCAGTCGGCCGGGCCGCGTCCGTACAGCCGTTGCGCCCGCAGCAGTGCCCGCTCGCAGGCGACCCGGTCACCGAGCCCGGCCCAGCCGCCCGCCTCGCGCAGCGCGAGCAGTGACAGCAGCCGGGACGAGCCGAGTCTGGTCGCCGCCCGCTGGGCCGCCTGCGCGGCCCGTACCGCCTCCCGCGGCCGGTCGGCGTCGCGGGCCAGGAACGAGGTGTTGCAGAAGGCGTGCGCCTCCAGCGCCGCATCGCCCGCCATCCGCGCTGTGGCCAGCGCCTCCGCGTAGTACGAGCGGGCCTCGTCGTGCCGCCCCGAGTCATGCGCCAACCAACCGACGGAGATGGCGAGTTCACCGGAGCCGCTGTGCAACCGGTCGGCCACCGGCTGGCTGTACGCGCCCTCTTCGAGCATCGCGTAGGCGCTGCGCAGCCAGTGCCCGGCGCGCGCGTAGAGTCCGTCCGCGCCGTGCCGGTCGTCGAGCAACCGGATCTGGCGCACCGCCTCCTCGACGGTCCGCACCTCGGGGCGGCCGATCCGGCGGGGCGCGGCCGAGGCGGAGCCGCCCGGCAGCGTCGCCGCCAGCGCGGCGGCCGGGCCGCTGGTCATGAATGCGCGACGTAGCACGTCGCTCTCCTCGTCACTGTGGGTGTGTTCATCGCGTGCGCCGAACCCGTACGCCTGTGGGCCGCTACCGGCCCCGGCAGCGGCCCGGCGGGCCTCGCGCGCCCGCCGTCCGCGCACCGTGTCGCGCGGCGCGAACCCCAGTTCCGCGAGCGAATATCCGGGGAACATGTGCTTGAACACCCGCTCGTACGCGTAGTTGGGGCATCGGATCTCGCCGGACTCCACGCGCCCGATGTACCGGGCGTCGCAGCTCACTCGCTCGCCGATCTCGCGAGCCGCCCGCCGTACCGCCGCCGAGAACTCGCCCGGCGAGAGGTCGCCGCGGATCCGGCGGAAGGCGGTGTTGGGCCCGGAACGGTCCGGTGTGGGTGAGGGTGCCATGGCGGGGCCTCCCCTGGTCATGCGCTCGTGTGCTGGTGGCTGATTCGGCGGGCACGACCGTACCCGCTGTGATCGGCCAACCACCCATTGTTTGGCTACAAAACGGATATCTCATCCGGCATTCGCCATTAAGTGCCATCCTTTGCGGCGGCACACGCCCGTAGCGGTTGACGGCGCGCCGCGTTGTGCATGGTGTACGGACGAAGGCAGTTGCGCTCCCGACTGCGAGGAGGGTTCCCCTTGTTGGACACCGGTGGGGCACACAGGTCGTATGCGGCAGCGCGCGCCGACGGGCTCGCGGCTGCCCCCGGCGGTGGTGACCGTCCGCCTGCCGCCCCCGCCTGGGACCTGGTCACCGTGCCCTCCCGGCAGGGCCTGGAAGCGGTGGACATCCTGCGGCTGCGCACCGGTGTCGGCCCGGTGCTGCACGACGCCTCCGGTGACACCCTCGGTTTCCTGGTGCCCGCCGGTACCGCCGCCGACTGGGACCTGCCGGGCAGCGCCTGCATCCAGACGCACCGCCGGGTCCGTGCCGCCGCGGGCGATCCGCCCGTCGCGGGCACCCGCTGGCTGGTCGCCCCGGAACACAGCAACCCGGTCAACGACCCGACGCTGCTGCGGCTGGCGCTCGGCGAGGCCACCCGTACCATCCGGGCCGCCGAGGGCATCCAGGCCGCTGACGGCCGGTAGCCCGGCGGTGACCGCCGCGCCCCCCGGTCCTCGCCGATACTGGTGAGGTGGCAGGCAAGAGGCAGGGCAGGTCGCGCACCCCGGAGCCGGTGCGCGAGAAGGTCGACGGCGGCGTGGCGGAGCTGGTGCCCGACCGTGAGCGGCCGCGTGCCTGGTCACTGCTGATCGACGGCGCCCCGCAGTCCCACGTGGACCTCGACGACCCCACACGGCTCGAATTCGCCTACCAGCGGCGGCTCGGCCATGTCGTGGACCTGGTGAGCCCGCCCGGCCAGCCGCTGCACGTGGTGCATCTCGGCGGCGGGGCGCTGACCCTGCCGCGCTATGTCGCCGCCACCCGTCCCCGGTCCACCCAGCAGGTCATCGAGAACGACGCCGCCCTGGTCCAACTGGTACGCAGGGAGCTGCCGTTGGACCGCTCCTGGCGGATCCGGGTACGCGGCGGCGACGCCCGCGAGGGTCTGGCCAAACTCCCGGACCACTGGGCGCACCTGATCATCGCCGACGTCTTCACCGGTGCCCGCACCCCCGCCCATCTGACCAGCACCGAGTTCCTCGCCGAGGCCGCCCGGGTGCTAAGGCCCAGCGGTTGGTACGCGGCCAACCTCACCGACGGCGGCCGGCTGGACTTCCTGCGCTCCCAGGTCGCCACCGTACGGGCCTGCTTCCCCGAGTGCCTGCTCGCCGCCGACCCGGCCGTACTGCGCGGGCGCCGCTTCGGCAACGCGCTGCTGCTGGGCACCGCGGGCGAGCTCCCGGTCGCCGACCTGACCCGCCGCATCGCCACCGACCCGCACCCCGGCCGGGTCGAACACGGCCGCGTCCTGGCCGACTTCACGGCGGGCGCGGTGGCGGTCACTGACGCGACCGCCAAGTCGTCTCCGGCCCCGCCGGACGACATCTTCCGCTAGGGAGAGTCCCTTTGGGGGGCAAGCCCCAAAGAGGATTCCTG
>NZ_JAPZVN010000015.1 GCF_027533845.1 Streptomyces sp. RPT161
CTGCCTTTCCGGCCTCTCGGCCCGTCCGGCGTGTTCACTACTTTAGCGGATTTCCCCGCCGGCTCATAATCGAGCCGATCGAATCGAATTTCGGCATGCCGAAATTGACCCTGAAGGGAGGCCGTGCAGTAGTGGTTTGCCGCGGAGCGGCGGAAGTGGCTGCCGTTGGACCTTGTTCGGCCCGCGGCAACTGTTCGACTCTACACCAGGCCCGTATGGCGTACAAGCCGCGCCAGTTGGCTCGCCGCGCGCTACGCTGCCTGCCATGACTTCGCATGCGCTCACCCAGCAGTGGTGGCCCGCCTGACGGCGGCCGCCCCTCAGTGCATGCATCCAACGGCCGCCGCCTCGGCGGCCGTTGGCGTATCTGCTCCCGCATCCGGCCGCCGCGGTAGGCGGCCCGTATCCAGGGAGACAGCGAGATGACGCGAATCTTCAGCGGTATCAAGCCGACCGGCCACCTCACCTTGGGCAACTACCTCGGCGCCGTACGCCGGTGGGTGGAGGTGGACCAGCACCGGGCGGACGCCCTTTTCTGCGTCGTCGACCTGCACGCGCTGACCGTCGACCACGATCCCGGCCGGGTGCGGCGGCTGAGCCGCCAGGCGGCCACCCTGCTGCTGGCGGCCGGGCTGGACCCCGCCCGGTGCACCGTGTTCGTCCAGAGTCACGTCGACGAGCACGCCCGGCTGTCGTACCTGATGGAGTGCACCGCCACCGACGGCGAGATGCGGCGCATGATCCAGTACAAGGAGAAGGCGGCCCGCGAGCAGCAGCGCGGCGGGAGCGTACGGCTGTCGCTGCTGACCTATCCGGCGTTGATGGCGGCGGACATCCTGGCGTACCAGGCGGACGAGGTGCCGGTCGGGGACGACCAGACGCAGCACGTGGAACTGGCCCGGGATCTGGCGGTCCGGTTCAACCAGCGGTACGGGCACGCCTTCACCGTGCCGAGGGCGGTCCGTCCGCAGGTGGCCGCGCGGGTGATGGATCTCCAGGATCCGACTTCGAAGATGGGCAAGTCCCATGCCGCGACGGCCGGGATCGTCTATCTGCTGGACGAGCCGGACGTGATCCGCAGGAAGGTGATGCGCGCGGTCACGGACAGCGGCAGTGGGGTCGCGTACGAGCCCGACACGCGGCCGGGGGTGGCTAACCTGCTGGACATCCTGGCGGCGTGCACGGGGAGTTCACCGGAGGAACTGGCCGAGAGCTATGACTCGTACGGCGCGTTGAAGAAGGACACCGCGGAGGCGGTGGTCGAGGTGCTGCGGCCGTTGCGGGAGCGGCATGGCGAACTGTGCGCCGATCCGGGCCAGGTGGACCGGGTGTTGCGGGAGGGCGCCGAGCGGGCGCGGGCGCTGGCCCGCCCGACCGTTGACGCGGCGTACTCGGCGATCGGGCTGCTGCCAGCGCTGTAGGCCGGTGAATCAGCCGTTCCCGGAGGCCAGTTCGCGACTGCGGTCGCGGGCGGCCTCCAGGGCGGCGAGCAGCGCGGCCCGTACGCCGTGGTTCTCCAGTTCGCGGATGGCGCTGATGGTGGTCCCCGCGGGGGAGGTGACGGCCTCGCGGAGCTTGACCGGGTGCTCGCCGCTGTCCCGGAGCATGACGGCGGCGCCGATGGCGGCCTGGACGATCAGGTCGTGGGCCTGGGCGCGGGGCAGGCCGAGCAGGATGCCCGCGTCGGTCATCGCCTCGACCAGGTAGTAGAAGTAGGCGGGGCCGGAGCCGGACAGCGCGGTGGCCGCGTCCTGTTGGGACTCGGGGACCCGCAGCGTCTTGCCGACCGGCTTGAAGATCTCCTCGGTGCGGATCAGGTGCGCTTCGGTGGCGTGGCTTCCGGCGGAGATGACGGACATGCCCTCGTCCACCAGGACCGGGGTGTTGGGCATGACCCGTACCACCGGGGTGCCGTCGGCGAGCCGCTCCTGGAGGAACGCGGTGGTGATGCCCGCGGCGGCGGAGACCACCAGGCGGTCGGCGGGGACGTGCGCGGCGAGTTCGTCCAGCAGGGCTGCCATGTCCTGCGGCTTGACGGTGAGGATGAGGGTGTCAGCGGCCTTGGCGGCTTCGACGTTGCTGACCGCGTCGACGCCGTACCGGGTGCGCAGTTCCGCGGCGCGGTCCGCGCGGCGGGTGGTGACCAGCAGGTCCCCCGGGGCCCAACCGGCTCGGATCATTCCGGAGAGCAGCGCTTCGCCGATCTTTCCGGTGCCTAGTACGGCGACTTTCTGGGGCATCGTGCTTCACCTTTCCGCTGCCGTTCTGGCTGGTTGCCGGGCCATCGTCGCATCTCGGGGTGCGCGTGTGCGGGCCGGTGGCGGGTACGCGTGGGTTTTCCCCACCCGCCCGCTTCGCTGTCCTACGGTGTGCGGCGCCGTAGTGTGGCCGAGCCGAGGGCCAGTACGAGCAGGGCGCTGCCCGCGATGACGGCGAGGTCGCGCAGCAGGTCCGCGTTGGCGGAGGCGTCGAGCGAGACGTGGGTCATGGCGTCGACGACGTATGACATGGGCAGGGCGTCGGAGACGTAGGACAGCGCGGTCGGCATGGCGCCGCGCGGTACGAACAGGCCGCACAGCAGCAGTTGCGGGAAGATCACCGCGGGCATGAACTGGACGGCCTGGAACTCGCTGGCCGCGAAGGCGCTGACGAACAGCCCGAGCGCGGTGCCGAGCAGTGCGTCGAGCACGGCGACGAGCAGCAGTAGCCAGGTGGGTCCGGCGAGGCTGAGGTGGAGCAGTCCGACGGCGAGGCCGGTGGCGAGGGCGGCCTGGACGATGGCGAGCAGGCCGAAGGCGAGCGCGTAGCCGAGGATCAGCTCGGCCTTCCGCAGCGGCATCGACAGCAGCCGCTCCAGGGTGCCCGAGGTGCGTTCGCGCAGCGTCGCGATCGAGGTGACCAGGAACATCACGATCAGTGGGAAGACGCCGAGCAGTGCTGGCCCGATGTGGTCGAAGGTCTGCGGGGTGGCGTGGAAGGCCCAGTAGAGCAGGGTGAGCAGAACGAGCGGGACGCCCAGCATGAGGGCGATGGTGCGCGGGTCGTGGCCGAGTTGGCGCAGTACCCGGCGGGCGGTGGCGAGGGTGCGCTGGGCGGTCATCGGGTCGCCTCCTGGTGGTCTGCGGCCTGGTCCACGAGGTGCAGGAAGGCGTCCTCGACGGTGGCGGTGCGGGTGCTGGCGCGTAGTGCGTCGGGGGTGTCGTCGGCGAGCAGTCGTCCGTCGCGCATGAGCAGCAGCCGTTCGCAGCGTTCGGCCTCGTCCATGACGTGGCTGGAGACCAGCAGGGTGGTGCCGTGGTCGGCGGCCAGGCGGTGGAAGAGGTGCCACAGCTCGCGGCGGAGCACCGGGTCGAGTCCGACGGTGGGCTCGTCCAGGACGAGCAGTTCGGGGGTGCCGAGCAGGGCGACGGCGAGCGAGGCCCGGGAGCGCTGGCCGCCGGAGAGGCGGCTGACGAGGTGGTCGGCGTGGGCGGTGAGGTCGACCTCGGCGAGTACCCGGCGAACGGTCGACCGGCGGTCGGCGCGGGCCGCGCCCGGGGCGAGCACGGTGGCGAAGTAGTCCAGGTTCTGACTTACCGTCAGGTCTGTGTACACCGAGGGCGCCTGGGTCACATAGCCGACGCGGGAGCGCAGTACGGGATGGCCCGCGGGGTGGCCCAGGACGTCGAGCCGCCCGGCGACCTTGGCCTGGGCGCCGACCAGGGCGCGCAGCAGCGTGGACTTGCCGCAGCCGCTGGGGCCGAGCAGGCCGGTGACCTGGCCGCGGGGAACGGTGAAGTCGAGGCCCTGGAGGACGGTACGGGCACCGCGGGTCACGGTGAGGCCGGCGGCGCGTACGGCCGGTGGAGCCGAATTCATCACGCGATGAATAATGCGCGCCGGTGCCGCCGCCGTCAAGGGGCGCGGGGTGGGTCTGGCCCCACCCCGGATCGGGCCCTGGAGGCAGTGCCAGCGGCCCGGCGCTCGCCGAGACTGGTGCCATGAGGGGACAAGGGCGAGTACGACGGAGGACCCACGACCGCGAGCGGCTGGCCCGCCGGGTCCGGCGGGCCGAGCAGTGGCGGGCGCTGGGGCTCGGGCTGCGGATGTTCCGCAGGTCGCTGGGGACCGTGATGCCGCTGGCGGTGGCGCTGGCCGCCACCGCGCTGACGTTCTGCGTGGGACTGGTCTTCCTGGCACCGCCCGCGCTGCGGCTGACCCAGTGCATGGCCAGGCGCGAACGCCGGGTGCTGGCCGAGGAGTTCGGCATCGAGGTCCCGGAGGCGTACAAGCCGCAGGTCACCGTGGAGACGCTGCCCGACGGGCGGTACCGCTTCGGCAGGCGCGTCAAGCGCACGGTGCCGGGCCAGTGGGAGCTCGACTTCCAGCAGTTCACCACCGATCCGGCGATCTGGCGTGATCTGCGCTGGCTGTCCAGTGCCCTGGTGCTCGGGGTGCTGGCCGCGGTACCGGCGGCGCTGATCGGCTATGGACTGATCGGCCAGCTCATACCGGTGATCGCCTGGGGGGCGCACCATCTGGGACAGGGCGACAGCACCGTCTACACCTGGTTCCTGGCCGCGCCCGACGGGGAGCTGTCCTGGCCCGCGCACGTCCTGCTGGGCGCGACGTTCTTCGGCGGGTTCGGGCTGGCCCCGGCCCTGGTCCAACGCTACGGCGCCTGGTCGGCGAAGCTGCTCTCGCCGCCGCGGAACGCCCAGTTGCGGCAGCGGGTGCGGCGGCTCACCGAGACCCGGGCCGACGCCCTCGACGCACAGGCCGCCGAACTGCGGCGGATCGAAAGGGACTTGCACGACGGCGTCCAGGCCCGGCTGGTCGCGATGGGCCTGAACCTGGGCGCGGTCGAGCAGTTGCTGGAGCGCGACCCGGCCGCCGCCAAGGCGCTGCTGGCGCAGTCCCGGGAGGCGTCGGCGACGGCGCTGGGCGAACTGCGCGGCCTGGTGCGCGGGATCCATCCGCCGGTGCTCGCCGAGCGCGGCCTGGCGGACGCGATCAGGGCGCTCGCGCTGGACAGCCCGCTGGCCGTCGAGGTGACCGAGGACCTGCCGGGGCGGGCCGAACCACCGGTGGAGTCCGCGGTGTACTTCGCGGTGAGCGAGCTGCTGACCAACGCGGCCCGGCACGCGGCGGCCGACCGGGTGTGGATCGACGTGCACCACACCGGCGACGCGCTGCGGGTCCAGGTCACCGACGACGGCCGCGGCGGTGCCGACGCCTCCAACGGCAGTGGGCTGCGCGGTGTCGAGCGCAGGCTCGCTACGTTTGACGGCGTGCTGGCCCTGAGCAGTCCCAAGGGCGGACCGACCATCGTGACCCTGGAGCTACCGTGCGCATTGTCCTCGCCGAGGACCTCTACCTCCTACGGGACGGCCTGATCCGGCTGCTTGAGGCCCATGGCTTCGAGATCGCGGCGGCCGTGGAGAGCGGCCCCGAGTTGCAGCGGGCGCTGGTCGAACTGCGGCCGGACGTCGCGGTGGTGGACGTACGGCTGCCGCCGACGTTCACCGACGAGGGGCTGCAGGCCGCGCTGGCCGCCCGGCGCGAGGTGCCGGGCCTGCCGGTGCTCGTACTGTCCCAGCACGTGGAGCAGTTGTACGCGCGCGAGCTGCTGGCGGACGGCTCCGGCGGGGTGGGCTATCTGCTCAAGGACCGGGTGTTCAACGCCGAGCAGTTCACCGACGCGGTACGCCGGGTGGCCGCGGGCGGCACCGCGATGGACCCGGATGTCATCGCCAAGCTGCTGCGCAGCAACGCACGGGACGAGCCGCTGGCCGCGCTGACCCCACGGGAGCGCGAGGTGCTGGAGCTGATGGCGGAGGGCCGCTCCAACACAGCTGTGGCGGGGCGGCTGTTCATCAGCGAGGGGGCGGTCAGCAAGCACACCACCAGCATCTTCGCCAAGCTGGGCCTGGCCGCCTCGGACGACGACAACCGCCGGGTGCTGGCCGTGCTGGCCTACCTCAACGGGGCGTGACGCGGGTCAACGGCGCTTGCGCCTGCCGGAGTTGGCGGAGCGTGCCGCCGGGTTGCCGGTGCGTGTGGAGCGCCGCCGCTCGTACGCCTCACGGGCCCGCTCGTACTCGGTGCGGCGCAGCCGCTCCCCCGGCGCCTCGCGCAGGCAGCGCACGAAGTAGGCGAACAGCGAGCCGATGAAGCCGATCAGCAGCAGTCCGCGGTTGTCGCCCCTGGACTCGGGGCGGCGGTTGAAGCCGTCCCAGGTCTGCCGGAAGGCCAGCGCGGTGCAGATGGCGAGGGCCGCGACGAACAGGATCTTGACGAAGGCGCCCACATCGGCGGTGTCGAAGCCCTGGTAGGCGAAGCGCACCACGAACGCCCCGGCCGCCGCGGCGAGCAGCGAGCCGATCGCAAGACCGGCCCGCCGCCAGCCGTAGCCGCCGTCGTGGTGCACCCAGGTGGTACCGAAGAACCGGATGGGCTCGGGCTCCGGGCCACCCTCGTCGCTGCTGCGCTGCTGCTCTGCCTCGCTCACACCGGCAATTGTCACCCGAGCTTGCTGACGTCCCGCACCGCACCCTTGTCGGCACTGGTCGCCATGGCCGCGTACGCCTTGAGCGCGGTGGAGACATGGCGGTCGCGGTCGGCCGGGCGGTACACCCCGCCGAGCGCCGCGCGCCGCTCGGCCAGCTCCGACTCGTCCACCTTCAGCTCGACGGACCGGGCCGGAATGTCGATGCGGATCAGGTCACCGTCCCTGACCAGCGCGATCGTGCCGCCGGCCGCCGCCTCCGGGGAGACATGGCCGATCGACAGGCCGGAGGTGCCACCGGAGAACCGGCCGTCGGTGATCAGCGCACACGCCTTGCCCAGGCCGCGGCCCTTGAGGAACGCGGTCGGGTAGAGCATCTCCTGCATGCCCGGCCCGCCCTTGGGCCCCTCGTAGCGGACGACCACCACGTCGCCCTCCTTGACCCGCTTGTTCAAGATCGCGTCGACCGCCTGCTCCTGGGACTCCACGACCACCGCGGGACCCTCGAAGACCAGGATCGACTCGTCCACCCCGGCGGTCTTGACCACACAGCCGTCCACGGCGAGGTTGCCGCGCAGCACCGCGAGGCCGCCGTCGGCGGAGTAGGCGTGCGCCACGTCACGGACGCAGCCGGACTCGGCGTCGGTGTCCAGCGAGTCCCACCGCTCGGACTGGGAGAACGCGGTGGCCGAGCGAACGCAGCCGGGCGCCGCGTGGAACAGCTCCACGGCCTCGGGGGACGGGGAGCCGCCGCGGACGTCCCACTTCTTCAGCCAGTCGGCGAGGGACGCCGAGTGCACCGCGTGCACGCTCTCGTCCAGCAGCCCGGCCCGGTGCAGTTCGCCGAGGATCGCCGGGATGCCGCCCGCCCGGTGCACGTCCTCCATGTGGTACGTGCCGTTGGGCGCCACCTTGCACAGGCACGGCACACCGCGGGAGAGCTGGTCGATGTCGGCCATCGTGAAGTCCAGCTCGGCCTCCTGGGCGGCGGCGAGCAGGTGCAGGATCGTGTTGGTCGAGCCGCCCATGGCGATGTCCATGGCCATGGCGTTCTCGAACGCGGCGCGGTTGGCGACGGCGCGCGGCAGGATGGTCGCGTCGTCCTGGTCGTAGTACCGCTTCGTGAGCTCGACGACGGTGCGGCCCGCGTCCTCGTACAGCCTCCTGCGGGCGGTGTGGGTGGCGAGCACCGAGCCGTTGCCGGGCAGCGCCAGGCCCAGCGCCTCGACCAGGCAGTTCATCGAGTTGGCGGTGAACATGCCGGAACACGAGCCGCAGGTCGGACAGGCGGCCTCCTCGATCCGGGCCAGGTCCTCGTCGGAGACCGAGTCCGATACGGCGTCGGACATCGCGGAGATCAGGTCGAGACCGGTGCGCACCGTGCCGTCCACCAGAACGGCCTTGCCGGCCTCCATGGGGCCGCCGGAGACGAAGACCGTCGGGATGTTCAGGCGCAGCGCGGCCATCAACATGCCCGGAGTGATCTTGTCGCAGTTGGAGATGCAGACCAGGGCGTCCGCGCGGTGCGCCTCGACCATGTACTCCACGGAGTCGGCGATCAGGTCCCGGGACGGCAGGGAGTAGAGCATTCCGCCGTGTCCCATGGCGATGCCGTCGTCCACCGCGATCGAGTTGAACTCGCGCGGGATGCCGCCCGCCTGCTTGATGGCGTCGGAGACGATACGGCCCACGGGGGCGAGGTGGGTGTGGCCGGGCACGAACTCGGTGAAGCTGTTGGCCACCGCGATGATCGGCTTGCCGAAGTCCTCACCGGCTACGCCTGCCGCGCGCAGCAGCGCGCGGGCTCCCGCCATGTTGCGGCCGTGGGTGACCGTACGTGACCTCAGCTCGGGCACGGGACCTCACTCCTCGAATTCGTGGGCGCCTTCCGAGGGTACGCCTACCGTGTCGGGATGCGGACGTGCCGTCCGCGATCCGGACAGCCTCACTCGGCGGCGGTCAGGTAGCGCTGGATGGTGGGCGCCACGTACGCGACGATCTCCTCCTCCGTCGCCGAGGCCAGCGGCTCCACCTTGAGCACGTAGCGCACCAGCACCACGCCGATCAACTGCGCGGCGGCCAGTTCCGCGCGCAGCCGGGCGTCCGGCAGGTCCAGCTCGCCCGCCACCTTCAGCAGCACCCGGCGCAGTACGAAGCCGCGCAGTACGCCCGCCGCCGTCTCGTTGGTGACCGCCGAGCGCACAACGGCGAGCAGCGGGGCACGGGTCGCCGGGTTGTGCCACACCGACAGGAAGTAGCGGGCCAGCCGCTCCCCCACCTGGTCGGGACCCGCGGCCAGCACGTCGGGCACGCCCAGCGCGGGCGCGAAGCTGACCTCGATCGCCGCCTCGAAGATCTGCTCCTTGGCGCCGAAGTAGTGGTGGACCAGCGCCGGGTCGACCTCGGCGGCCTTGGCGATCGCCCGGATCGAGGTCTTGTCGTAGCCGCGCTCGGCGAACACGCCACGGGCGGCGCCCAGGATCCGCTCCCGGGTGCCGGAGTCACCGGCGCGGGCACCGGCGGGACGGCCACGGCGGCGTCGGGTGGGCGGCTGCTCGTGTTCGGTCATCGGGTGCGGCCGACCCCCGCCTCGGAGGCCAGGTGCAGCCGGGTGAAGGCCAGTGCCTCGGCCAGGTCGGCCTCACGTTCGGCGGCGGACATCGCCCGCCGGGTGTTGACCTCGACCACCACATGGCCGCTGAAGCCGCTCGCGGCCAGCCCCTCCAGCAGTTCGGCGCACGGCTGGCTGCCCCGGCCGGGGACCAGGTGCTCGTCCTTGGCAGAACCGTTTCCGTCGGCAAGGTGCACATGCGCCAGCCGGTCGCCCATCCGGTCGACCATCTCCAGCGCGTCGTTGCGGGCCGTCGCGGTGTGCGAGAGGTCGACCGTGAAGTGCCGGAAGTCCTCCTTGGTGGGGTCCCAGTCGGGGGCGTACGCCAGCATCTCGCGGTCGCGGTAGCGCCACGGGTACATGTTCTCCACCGCGAACCGGACATCGGTCTCGTCGGCCATCCGCCAGACGCCCCGCACGAAGTCCCGGGCGTAGTTGCGCTGCCACCGGAAGGGCGGATGCACCACGACCGTGGACGCGCCCAGCCGCTCGGCGGCGCTGCGGGCGCGTTGCAGCTTGATCCACGGGTCGGTGGACCAGACCCGCTGGGTGATCAGCAGACACGGCGCGTGGACGGCCAGGATCGGCACGCCGTGGTAGTCCGACAGGCGGCGCAGCGCCTCGATGTCCTGGCTGACCGGGTCCGTCCAGACCATCACCTCGACGCCGTCGTAGCCCAGCCGGGCGGCGATCTCGAAGGCGGTCGCGGTGGACTCCGGGTATACGGACGCGGTCGACAGGGCGACCTTGGCGTCCGGCACCGTCACGGCACGGCGCTTCGCCATGCCTCCTGCGCGCGGGGTGCGCTGCGGGTGCGGGTGCGTTGGGTCGGCCACGGGCAACAGCGTACGGGGGCACCGGCGCACGGCGAGCGTGATCCCGGTTACCCCCGGGTGGGGGTGGTCCCGGGTAGGTGCGTCGACCCCGGGTGGAAGTGCCGGACTAGATCCGGTCGAGCCGCCGCAGGATGACTCCCTCCCGCAGCGCCCAGGGGCAGATCTCCAGCTCGTCCAGCTCGAACAGGTCCATCGCGCCCTCCGCCACCAGCGCGCCCGCCAGCAGCTGGCGGGCACGCCCCGCGGACACCCCGGGCAGCATCGCCCGCTCGGCCGCGGTCATGTTCGCCAGCCGCGGCACCCACTCCTCCAGCGCCCGCCGCCCCAGCGTGCGCTGCACGTACAGCCCCTCCGCGGAGCGGGCCGCGCCCGCGATCCGGGCGAGTTGCTTGAACGTCTTGGACGTACCGACCACATGGTCCGGCGTGCCGAGCCGGGCGAACTCGGAGACCGTCCGGGCGATCTCCGCCCGGACGTGCTTGCGCAGCGCCCGTACGTCCTCCGCCGAAGGCGGATCACCGGGCAGGCCGGCGGCCGTGAGCCGCCCCGCGCCCAGCGGCAGCGAGACCGCCGCGTCCGGCTGCTCGTCGATCCCGTAGGCGACCTCCAGCGAGCCGCCGCCGATGTCCAGCACCAGCAGCCGTCCGGCCGACCAGCCGAACCAGCGGCGGGCGGCGAGGAAGGTCAGCCGGGCCTCGTCCTCGCCGGAGAGCACGGCCAGCTCGGTGCCGGTCTCCTGGGCGACCCGGGCCAGCACCTGCTCACCGTTGGCCGCCTCCCGTACCGCCGAGGTGGCGAACGGAAGGACCTCCTCCACGCCCTTGTCCTCGGCGACCTGCCGGGCCTCCAGGATCTGCGCGATCAACTGCTCGACGCCCGCGTCGTCGATGGCCCCCTTCTCGTCGAGCAGTTCGGCCAGCTTCAGCTCCGCCTTGTGGGAGTACGCGGGCTGTGGCCGCGCGCCCGGATGCGCGTCCACCACCAGCAGGTGGACGGTGTTGGACCCCACGTCGAGTACTCCGAGTCGCATAGCCAAGACGCTAGCGCGTCCGTACGCCGCGGTGAGCGGGGGCAGCACCTACCCTGGACCGCGTGGCAAAGGCGGCAAAGGTGAAGAAGTCGAAGAAGAAGCAGCAGCGGGACGCGGCCGACGAGGTCGGTCTGGACTTCCCGCGGGCCTGGGTCGAGTTTCCCGACCCGGCCGATGACGAGCAGGTCTTCCGATGTGATCTGACCTGGCTCACCTCCCGCTGGACGTGTGTGTTCGGCCGCGGTTGCCAGGGCATCGAGGCGGGCCGGGCCAGCGACGGCTGCTGCACGCTGGGCGCGCACTTCTCCGACGAGGACGACGAGGCGCGGGTCGCCAAGCACGCGGCCCGGCTGACCCCGCAGACCTGGCAGCTGTACGAGATCGGTACCGGCCCGGAGGGCTGGGCCGAGGTCAACGAGGACGGCGACCGGCAGACCCGCCGGGTGGACGGCGCGTGCGTCTTCCTGAACCGGCCGGGGTTCCCGGGCGGCGAGGGCTGCGCACTGCACACGCTGGCGCTGCGCGAAGGCCGCGAGCCGCTGGAGACCAAGCCGGACGTGTGCTGGCAGCTGCCGATCCGCAGGACGTACGAGTGGGTGGACCGGCCCGATGACAGCCGGGTGCTGGTGGTGTCGATCGGCGAGTACGACCGGCGCGGCTGGGGCCCGGGCGGGCACGACCTGCACTGGTGGTGCACCAGCGCCACCTCCGCGCACGGAGGCGGCGAACCGGTCTACGTGTCGTACCGGCCGGAGCTCACCGAGCTGATGGGTTCGGCCGGATACGGCAAGCTGGCGGAGCTGTGCGAGGCGCGGCTGGCCGCGCAGCTGCCCCTGGTGGCCCCCCACCCGGCGGATCCGGCGTAGCCCCTGCCGGGGCGGGGGTACGGGTCGGTGTCTTTCGGTGCCGCCGAACCCCGGCTTATTCGGGGCAAGCCCCCGGGCCCCGGTTATGACGCCGACGCCCGAGGTGTCGGCGTCGTGGTGGCGGAGGGGGTCGGGGAGGGCTGGCCCTGGCCCTCGATGGTGACCATGGCGCCGGAGGGCGTGAAGACGATGCGGCCCCGCCAGGGGCCGGCCGGTTCCGCTTGGCGGTTCACGGTGACCGTCACCGTGACGCTCTCGCCGGGGCTCAACTGGCCTGCCGCGAGACTGAGTTGGAGCCAGGACGCGCCCGTCGAGGCGGCCCAGTGGATCGGCGAGCCGCCCTCGTTGGTCAGTGTGATCAGTGTGTCGGTGCCGGCCGGCTGGGCACTGACGGTGAGTCGGCCCGGGGACGGCGCGCCGCTGCCGCCGGAGCCGGACGGGGACGGTGAACCGGGCGCGCCGGGTGCGGACGACACGCTGCCCGTACCGCTCGGCGAGGCGCCCGGACTGCCGGGCAGCGCGCTGGGGCCGCCGCTGCCGTCCTTGCGTCCGCGCTCCTCCGCGAGCCGCCCGCTGCTGCCCGCCTTCTGGTACGAGTAGCCGTCACCGCCGTCCGCCTCGGTGGCGGAGACGGTGGTGGCGTCCTGGCTCTCCCCGGTGTGCGGGGCGCTGCGGTACGCGGCCCACAGCGCCAGGGCCGGGGCGGCCACCACGGCCGCGACCACCGTGGTGGTCACCGCGCGGTGCCGGATCAGCGCACGGCGGGCGGCCCGGTCCTTGCTGTCCACCGGGAAGCCCCGCCGGTCGAAGTGCGGTACCGGACGGTGCCCACCGGCGCGCATGGCGCGCAGCGAGTGCTGCATGGCGCTGTGCGCGGCCTGCCGCGGCGCCTCCAGTACGGAGAGCACGGACGGGGTGGCGGTGCCCGGCCACGGTCCGGCGGCCACCGCCTGTTCCGCGGTGAGGCGGCACGCCGGACACTCGTCGACGTGCCGTACGAGTTCCCGGCGCAGCGCCGTACCGAGCAGCACCTGGGTGTCCCCGGCGAGCCGGGCGACGGCCGGGCAGCTGCCGAGTTCGACCACCGCCAGCGCGGTGCGGGTGCGTTCGATCTCGCAGGCGGCTCGGGAAAGCAGGGCGCGGGCGATCTCCCGGTCCATTCCGGTGACCATCGCGATCTCGCGTTCGGACAGCTGGTGGCGTACGGCGAGTTCGATGGCCTCGCGCTGCTCCGGGCTGGTTCCGGCGGCCTCCGGCCAGGCGAGGGCGGCGAGTTCGCGGCGGCGCTCCTGGGCGGCCTGCTGCGAGGTCTCCGGTGAGCCGACGGCGGGGCGCCCCTCGGCGAGGCGGCGCAGGCAGGCCCAGCGGGCGATGGCGTACAGCCAGGGGCGGCGCAACTCGGGGTCGCGCAGCCGTCCCCGGTAGCGCTCGGCGACGGCGAGGGTGTCGCCGAGCGCGGCGACGGCGGTGTCGCGTTCGCACAGCACCGACAGGCAGTAGGTGAACAGCCCGTCCAGATACGGCTCGTACGGCGAGGGAGCGGGGCTGGGCACGCGGCGGCCGACTCGCGGCACGGCCCGGTGCGCACCGGTGATGGTGGGGGGCGACTGGGGGTGTTCGGGCCTGCTCATCACTGGGCGACGGTAGGGCGGTGATTAGCGCCATCCCACCCCCGATCGCAAGGTTTAACCCTTTCGGGTGCACTTCACCCGCAAAGGCGGACACCAGGTTCGGCCATATGGGTGACGCCGTGCCGGGTCAACGGCGCACCACCCGGGTGCCGGCGGTGCCAGGCCGTCCTGCGGCATGCCGCCGCGAGTGAGCCGAAGAGCGCGCCGGTCCCGACAGCGACGAGGACGGCGGACGGAGCGACAGGGGACCGACTGCTCGACGTGGAGTGCCGAGACCGGGGCAAAGCGCCCGGAGGCGAGTGAGCCCGGACCAGGGTTGTCGGACCCCACCGCTACGGTGGCGGCCATGGCTGCCCGTACGCGTACGACCGCAAAGGACCGACCGTCCTATCGCTGCACCGAGTGCGGCTGGACCACCGTCAAGTGGGTCGGCCGGTGCGGGGAGTGCCAGACGTGGGGCACCGTCGAGGAGTACGGCGCCGCCCCCGCCGTGCGCACCACCGCGCCGGGCCGGGTCACCGCACCGGCGCGGCCCATCGGGCAGGTCGACGGGCGGCAGGCGACCGCACGCGGCACGGGCGTGCCGGAGCTGGACCGGGTGCTGGGCGGCGGTCTGGTGCCGGGCGCCGTGGTGCTGCTGGCGGGCGAGCCGGGGGTCGGCAAGTCGACGCTGCTGCTGGACGTGGCGGCGAAGGCGGCCAGCGGCCAGGCCAGGACGCTGTATGTGACGGGAGAGGAGTCCGCCGGGCAGGTGCGGCTGCGGGCGGACCGGATCGGGGCGATCAGCGACCATCTGTACCTGGCCGCGGAGACCGATCTGAGCGCGGTCCTCGGCCATCTGGACGACGTCAAGCCCGCGTTGCTGGTGCTGGACTCGGTGCAGACCGTGGCCTCGCCGGAGATCGACGGCGCGCCGGGCGGGATGGCGCAGGTCCGCGAGGTGGCCGGGGCGCTGATCCGGGCGTCCAAGGAGCGCGGGATGTCCACGATCCTGGTCGGCCACGTCACCAAGGACGGTGCGATCGCGGGTCCCCGGCTGCTGGAGCACCTGGTCGACGTGGTGCTGCACTTCGAGGGCGACCGGCATGCCCGGCTGCGGCTGATCCGCGGAGTGAAGAACCGGTACGGCGCGACCGACGAGGTGGGCTGCTTCGAACTGCACGACGAGGGCATCACGGGCCTGGCCGACCCGTCGGGCCTGTTCCTGACCCGGCGGGACGAGGCGGTGCCGGGCACCTGTCTGACCGTCACGCTGGAGGGCCGCCGCCCGCTGGTCGCCGAGGTGCAGGCGCTCACCGTCGCCTCGCAGATCCCCTCGCCGCGGCGGACCACCTCGGGGCTGGAGACCTCGCGGGTGTCGATGATGCTGGCGGTGCTGGAGCAGCGCGGCCGGATCCACCAGATCGGCAAGTGCGACATCTACAGCGCCACGGTGGGCGGGGTGCGGCTGTCCGAGCCGTCCGCCGACCTGGCCGTGGTGCTCGCGCTGGCCAGCGCGGCCAGCGACACACCACTGCCCAAGAACCTGGTGGCGATCGGCGAGGTGGGCCTGGCGGGCGAGGTCCGGCGGGTCACCGGGGTGCAGCGGCGGCTCGCGGAGGCGGCCCGGTTGGGCTTCACCCATGCCCTGGTGCCGCAGGATCCGGGCAAGGTCCCGGCGGGCATGCGGGTGACCGAGGTGGCCGACGTCAGCGAGGCCCTGCGGGTCCTTCCGGCCCGGGGCCGCACGCGCTAGCGGGCACCGGCAGCCCTCGGCGGCGGTGGCGTGGCCGGTAGACTTTGCCCTGGTCTCGCCCGTCCGGGCATCCGTACGACCGGAGGAGAGCAGTGGCAGCCAACGACCGGGCAGCGGCTTCCGGCAGGTCTGGCGGAGGTTCCGGCACCGACGGGCTCATGCGCGCCTCGCTCAGCGCGGTAGCGCCCGGTACGGAGCTGCGGGACGGTCTGGAGCGGGTGGTCCGCGGCAACACCGGCGGGCTGATCGTGCTGGGCATGGACAAGACCGTGGAGTCGCTGTGTACCGGGGGCTTCGTACTGGACGTGGAGTTCACCGCGACCCGGCTGCGCGAGCTGTGCAAGCTGGACGGCGCGGTGATCATGGACCGGGACATCACCAAGATCCTGCGCGCGGGCGTCCAGCTCGTCCCGGACCCGACCATCCCCACCGAGGAGACCGGCACCCGGCACCGCACCGCGGACCGGGTCAGTCGGCAGGTGGGCTTCCCGGTGGTCTCGGTCAGCCAGTCGATGCGGCTGATCGCGCTGTACGTCGGCGGGCAGCGCCGGGTGCTGGAGGACTCGGCGGCGATCCTGTCCCGCGCCAACCAGGCGCTGGCCACGCTGGAACGTTACAAGCTGCGGCTGGACGAGGTGGCGGGCACGCTGTCCGCGCTGGAGATCGAGGACCTGGTCACCGTGCGGGACGTGACGGCGGTGGCGCAGCGGCTTGAGATGGTGCGCCGGATCGCCACCGAAATCGACGAGTACGTGACCGAGTTGGGCACCGACGGACGCCTGCTGTCGCTCCAGCTGGACGAGTTGATCGCGGGCGTGGAGCCGGAGCGCGAGCTGGTGGTGCGTGACTACGTGCCGGAGCCCACCGCGAAGCGCACCCGTACCGTCGGCGACGCGCTGGCCGAGCTGGACTCGCTGCCGCAGAGCGAACTGATCGAACTGACCACCGTGGCCCGGGCGTTGGGCTACACCGGCTCGCCGGAGTCCCTGGACACCGCGGTCAGCCCGCGCGGCTACCGGCTGCTGGCCAAGGTGCCCCGGCTGCCGAACACCGTCATAGAGCGGCTGGTCGAGCACTTCGGCGGTCTGCAGAAGCTGCTGGCGGCCAGCGTGGACGACCTGCAGATGGTGGAGGGCGTCGGCGAGGCCCGGGCCCGTTCGGTCCGCGAGGGCCTCTCCCGTCTGGCGGAGTCCTCCATCCTGGAGCGGTACGTCTAGTTCCGGCCCTCAGGAACCCCCGTTGAGGGTGAACGTGGTCTGCGCGGAACCGATTCCGCCCGTGGTGACCTTGACCTGGTAGTTGCCGGAGGGCGCGGTCTGCGCGCCGGACGGCGAGGCGCACTGCGGGACGCTCAGGGTGCGGTCCCACTGGACGTAGAAGCTGGTCGAACCACCGGCCGGGACCTGGAGCGGATAGGCCTCACGGGTGGGCGGGCAGTCGTCCGAGGCCCACACGTGGTGGCCGGAGCCGTCCACGATGGTGACCACCGCGGCGGTGCTGCCGAAGTCCACCTTGCAGGCGCTGCCACCGGAGTTGACCGCCGTCAGCTCGAACTTGGGCTTGTCGGTGAGGTCGTAGGTGCTCTTCACGCTGCGCAGCTTCAACTGCACCTGTGCGGAAGCGCAGTCGGGCAGCGCGGAGTCCGCCGGAAGCGGCGGCGGGTTGCCACCGGAACCGGGACCACCGCCCGACGAGCCGCCGGAGGAACCGGAGTTGGCGCCCCCGGCGCCCGCGGTACCCGCGTTGCCGCCGGAGCCTCCGGACGAGCTGGTGCCGCCGGTGTCGCGACCGCCCGGCCGTGCGGTGATGCCGCTCTGGCTGCTCGTCGGACCTGGGGTGATGGAAGGAACCGGAGTACGGCCGCCGGGCCCCTGCGCCTCGCCCTTGTGCCCGGCGTTGCTGTCACCGCCGGGCAGCAGCATCCAGACTATGAGCCCGACGAGGAGCACGAACAGGCCCAGCACAACTGCCCGCCGCCGCCAGTAGATGGAGGAGGGCAGGGGGCCCACCGGGTTGCGCAGATTGCCCACGCACCAAACTCTATGGGAGATCCGACGCCGCTCTGTGCACCACCCGCCGCACGGACCTCAACTCTTTGCAGCTCTTCATATGTTTCGACGCCGCCGGAACGGTGTGGAAGGATCGAACACGCCATGACCACCGATACCGCCCGTACCGCCGAGAACGCCGCCGCCACGCTGCACCTGCCGGTGAACGCCTGGTACGAGGCCAACGCCCGCGATCTGCCCTGGCGCCGCCCGGAGGCCGGTGCGTGGGGGGTCATGGTCAGCGAGTTCATGCTCCAGCAGACTCCGGTCTCGCGGGTGCTGCCCATGTACGAGCAGTGGCTGGCCCGGTGGCCTCGCCCGGCCGACCTGGCCGCCCAGCCGCCCGGCGAGGCGGTGCGAGCCTGGGGGCGGCTCGGCTACCCGCGCCGTGCGCTGCGGCTGCACGCCGCCGCGAACGCCATCACCGAGCGGCACGGCGGTGAAGTCCCCAGTGACCACGCCGAGTTGCTGGCGCTGCCCGGGGTCGGCGAGTACACGGCGGCCGCGGTCGCCTCGTTCGCCTACGGCCAGCGGCATCCGGTGCTGGACACCAACGTGCGCCGGGTGTTCGCCCGTGCGGTCAGCGGCCTGCAGTACCCGCCGAACGCCACCACGGCGGCGGAGCGGCGCCTGGCGCGGCAGTTGCTGCCGGACGAAGAGGCCACGGCGGCGCGTTGGGCGGCGGCCACGATGGAACTGGGTGCGCTGGTCTGCGTGGCACGCGGTCCGCAGTGCGGGCGGTGCCCGATCGCGCCGCGGTGTGCATGGCGGCTGGCCGGGTTCCCGGAGCACGACGGTCCGCCGCGGCGCGGCCAGTCGTACGCGGGGACCGATCGGCAGGTGCGCGGCAAGCTTCTTGCCGTACTACGCGAATCTCATGAACCCGTGACACAAGCCACACTTGATGCGGTTTGGGACGAACCGGTACAACGAGCCCGGGCGTTGGACGGTCTGGTGGCCGACGGTCTGGTGGAGCCCGTCGAACCGGGCGTGTACCGCCTGCCCGTTGAGTGAGCGGCTGTCAGCGCGCTGTGACCGCGCAGTGATCGTCAGGGCCGTTGGTTCCGGTTGTTACACAACCGATGGGTTCCTGTGAAACCGCTGTGCGCCCAAGGTCGGGGAATCCGCAACAGCCGGTCCCTAGCGTCCTTCCCTGCGTCCTTCCTTTCTTGGGTTGACCAACCGATCGGACGCGAACGGTGACACCACGGCAACGGGACGTTTGGAGGCGGCCATGGCGGCGGACTCGGCGATCGACGGCAAGACGCTGGACTTCGAGGAGTACGTGCGAGCCCGGCAGGACTCGCTGCTCCGCAGCGCGCGCCGGCTGGTCCCCGACCCCGTGGACGCCCAGGACCTGGTGCAGACCGCGCTGTGCCGTACGTTCCCGCGCTGGGAGCGGATAGCGGACAAGGGCTTGGCCGACGCCTACATGCGCCGGGTGATGATCAACACCCGGACCGAGTGGTGGCGCGCCCGCAAACTGGACGAGGTGCCCACCGAGAACCTCCCGGACGCCAGCATCGACGACGGAACCGAGCAGCACGCGGACCGCGCCATGCTGCTGGGCGCGCTCGCGGTGCTCGCCCCCAAGCAGCGGCAGGTCGTCGTACTGCGACACTGGGAGCAGATGAGCACCGAGGAGACCGCCAAGGCGCTGGGGATGTCCATCGGGACGGTCAAGAGCACCCTGCACCGCGCCCTGGCCCGGCTGCGCGAGGAGCTTGAGCGCACCGCGTACGGCCAGGAGCACGTCGAAGGGGAGCCAGGGGAGGGCGCGTGCGCCGCATAGCCCCGTCCCCTTGGCGATGCGCACTGCTGACCGCCGCGCTCGCGCCGCTGGTGCTGATCACCGGCTGCGCCGAGGGCGGCGGTGTGCGTGTCGAGGGGACCGCCGGCACCGCCGCGGTGAGTTCCTCGCCCTCGCTACGGCCGACGCCGGCCACCAAGGTCGATCCGGTCGCACTGCTGAGCAACGACCCCAAGGTCGGCACCGACATAAAGCGGAACCTCAAGCCGTGCGCGGGCCACGAATACCCCATCGACACCAGCTACGGGAACCTGACCGGGAACTCTGTGCCCGATGTGGTGATAAACGTCCAGACTTGCGCGGATGGCGTGGGACTGGGTAGTTACGTCTACCGTATGGAGAACGGCGAATACACCGATGTCTTCGGGGACGAGCAGCCGCCTGTCTACATTGACATCGACAAGGGCGACCTGGTGCTGACGCGGCAGGTCTACGGGCCCGAGGACAAGGTGTGCTGTCCGTCCGGTGAGGACGTGATCACGTACCACTGGACGGGCGACCGGTTCGCCGAGACCACCCGCACCCACAGCGACTACGGAAAAAAGGCCGCCGATGGCTGACACTCATGTCCTGTTCGTGGAGGACGACGACGTGATCCGCGAAGCGACGCAGCTCGCCCTGGAGCGCGACGGCTTCAAGGTGACCGCCGTCCCGGACGGGATCGTCGGCCTGGAGGCGTTCCGCGCCCGGCAGCCGGACATCGCGCTGCTCGACGTGATGGTGCCCGGCCTCGACGGCGTCAGCCTGTGCCGCCGGATCCGGGACGAGTCCACGGTTCCGGTGATCATGCTGTCGGCACGCGCCGACTCCATCGACGTGGTGCTGGGCCTGGAGGCCGGGGCCGACGACTACGTCACCAAGCCGTTCGACGCCGCGGTCCTGGTGGCCCGGATCCGTGCCGTGCTGCGCCGCTTCGGGCACGCCACCGCGCACGGCGGAAGGGAATCCTCCGCCGAGGACGACGGATCGCTGCGGTTCGGCGACCTGGAGATCGACACCGACGGCATGGAGGTACGGCGCGGTGGTGAGCCGGTATCGCTCACCCCGACCGAGATGCGGCTGCTGCTGGAGTTCTCCGCCGCGCCCGGCTCGGTGCTCTCCCGTGACCGGCTGCTGACCAGCGTCTGGGACTACGACTGGGGCGGCGACACCCGGGTCGTGGACGTCCATGTGCAGCGGCTTCGCACCAAGATCGGCCAGGACCGGATAGAGACGGTGCGTGGCTTCGGATACAAGCTCAGGGCCTGAGCGACCGTGGCCCCCTTGAACCGTGCCGCGCTCCGCCGCGCTGGGCTGCGCTGGCCCGGGCTGCGCTGGAAGCTGACGGTGGCGATAGCGGCGGTCTCCGCGCTGGTCGCGCTGGCCATGGCCGTGGTGGTGCATAACGCGGCGCACCTCAGCATGCTCAACAGCGCCCGGGAACTACAGGACCAGCGGGTGCAGGTCGCGGCGCGGATCTACGAGTCCAACCACCGGCTGGTGATCTCGGCCAAGATCAACGACCCCAATCTGCCCGCGCCGCTCAAGGCCGCTGCGGCGAAGGGACTTCGCGCCACCTACATCAAGAAGGTCAGCGGGGAGCCCATCGTCTGGGCCGAGATGCCGCTGCCCAACAACAAGGTCATCTCGCTCTACGACCGCTCCCCCGACCTCGCCCAGGTGCTCTCCGACCTGGACGGGGTGCTGATCGCGGGCTCGGTCGCGGTGGTGCTGGCCGGGGCGGCGCTGAGCGTGATCGTCGGCGGACAGCTCTCCCGGCGGCTGCGCAAGGCGGCGGTCGCGGCGCGCGCGGTGGCCAACGGCGAGCCCGACGTACGGGTACGGGACGCGGTGGGGCGCCGGGTACGGGACGAGACCGACGAGTTGGCGCGGGCGGTGGACGAGATGGCCGACGCGCTGCAGAAGCGGCTGGAGGCGGAGCGACGGGTCACCGCGGACATCGCGCACGAGCTGCGTACTCCGGTCACCGGCCTGGTCACCGCCGCCGAACTGCTGCCGCCGGGCCGCCCCTCGGAGCTGGTACGGGACCGGGCGCAGGCGCTGCGCACGCTGGTCGAGGACGTGCTGGAGGTCGCCCGGCTGGACGGCGCGGAGGAGCGCGCCGACCTCCAGGAGGTGGCGCTGCCGGAGTTCGTCCGCCGCCGGGTGCGCGGGCTCGCGCCGGAGGCGACCGTCGAGGTGGTACGGGACGCGTGGGTGCAGACGGATCCGCGGCGCCTGGAGCGCATCCTGGGCAATCTGCTGGCCAACGCGGTCCGGCACGGCAAGGGGCCGGTCGAGGTGATGGTGGACGGCACGGTCGTGCGGGTCCGCGACCACGGGCCGGGGTTCCCTGACGTGCTGCTCCAGGACGGGCCGAGCCGGTTCCGCACCGGCAGCAGCGACCGGGCGGGCCAGGGCCACGGCTTGGGCCTGACCATCGCCACCGGCCAGGCCCGGGTCCTGGGCGCCACCCTCTCCTTCCACAACGCCGCCGACGACGATGGCGGCGGCGCCATAGCCGAACTCCACCTTCCACCCGCCCAGCCGGACGCCTAGCGGCCCCTAGGGCCGGTTTACGGGCGGGGGTGCGGTCGGCTTGCACAGGCGGCGTCCGCGCCGAGGGGGTTACGGGGATATACCGCCCCTTTTGGGAAATTTTTCCTAATCAGGCCACAACTTCCGGGTGCCGCGGATCGGTAGGCAGGACGCATGTCCATCGGGCACCGTTGTGCCCCAGTTCGGCGAGGAGTTTCATGTCGTCCCTCAAGCGTCGGATCGCCCAGGTCACCCTGCTGGCCACCGCAAGCACCCTGCCCGTCATCGCCTCGGCGGGCTCCGCCAGTGCTGTGGGGGCCGACCTCGGCCCGCTGGTGGAGCGGGTGGCCAAGACGGCCGTACCGCTCGTCGCCAACACGCTGAACGGCTTGCAGGGCCGCCATGGCGCGGCACCGCTGAGCAACGCCATCGGCCAGAGCGGCGGCATGGCCTCCCCGGGCGGCCTGTGACCGACGCGCGAAGAAGGGGTCGGCCCCGGAACCACATGGGTTCCGGGGCCGACCCCTTCTGTGTCCGCGTCTGTCAGACGTCCTTGCTGAGGTTCGGGCCGGCGCCACCGCTGCCCGCGGCCTCAACCGGAGGAGCATCCGCCACCGTGACCTTCTCCTCGCCGCGGAAGGTGAAGGTCTTCTCCTCGCCTTCGCCCTCCGTGCCGACGACCACGATGTGACCGGGGCGCAGCTCGTTGAAGAGGATCTTCTCCGAGAGCTGGTCCTCGATCTCCCGCTGGATCGTGCGGCGCAGCGGCCGGGCACCCAGGATCGGGTCGTAGCCCTTCTTGGCGAGCAGCGACTTGGCCTCCTGGCTGAGCTCGATGCCCATGTCCCGGTCCTTGAGCCGCTCGTCCACCTTGGCGATCATGAGGTCGACGATCTGGATGATGTCGTCCTCGCTGAGCTGGTGGAAGACCACGATGTCATCGACACGGTTGAGGAACTCGGGCCGGAAGTGCTGCTTCAGCTCCTCGCTGACCTTCGCCTTCATCCGCTCGTACCCGGTCTTGACGTCACCCGCGGCGGCGAAGCCGAGGTTGAAGCCCTTGGAGATATCCCGGGTACCGAGGTTCGTGGTCATGATGATGACCGTGTTCTTGAAGTCGACCACCCGGCCCTGGGAGTCGGTCAGGCGACCGTCCTCCAGAATCTGCAACAGCGAGTTGAAGATATCCGGGTGGGCCTTTTCGACCTCGTCGAACAGCACCACCGAGAACGGCTTACGGCGCACCTTTTCGGTGAGCTGACCGCCCTCTTCGTAGCCGACGTAACCGGGAGGCGAGCCGAAGAGGCGGGAAACGGTGTGCTTCTCGCTGAACTCCGACATGTCGAGCTGAATCAGCGCGTCCTCGTCGCCGAAGAGGAATTCGGCGAGCGTCTTGGACAGCTCGGTCTTACCCACACCGGACGGACCGGCGAAGATGAACGAGCCACCGGGACGCTTGGGGTCCTTCAGACCCGCACGAGTGCGTCGAATGGCCTGGGAGAGCGCCTTGATGGCGTCCTTCTGGCCGATGACGCGCTTGTGCAGCTCGTCCTCCATGCGCAGCAGGCGGGAGGACTCCTCCTCGGTGAGCTTGAAGACCGGGATACCGGTGGCCGTGGCCAGGACCTCGGCGATCAGCTCCTCGTCAACCTCGGCGACGACGTCCATGTCGCCGGCCTTCCACTCCTTCTCCCGCTTGGTCTTCGCGGAAAGCAGCTGCTTCTCCTTGTCACGGAGCGAGGCGGCCTTCTCGAAGTCCTGGGAGTCGATGGCCGACTCCTTCTCCCGGCGCACGTCGGCGATCTTCTCGTCGAACTCGCGCAGGTCCGGCGGAGCGGTCATCCGGCGGATGCGCATCCGGGAACCGGCCTCGTCGATCAGGTCGATCGCCTTGTCCGGCAGGAAGCGGTCGGAGATGTAGCGGTCGGCCAGGGTGGCCGCCGCGACCAGGGCCGCGTCGGTGATCGAGACACGGTGGTGCGCCTCGTACCGGTCGCGCAGGCCCTTGAGGATCTCGATGGTGTGGGGCAGCGACGGCTCGGCGACCTGGATGGGCTGGAAGCGGCGCTCCAGGGCCGCGTCCTTCTCCAGGTGCTTGCGGTACTCGTCGAGCGTCGTGGCGCCGATGGTCTGCAGCTCGCCCCGCGCCAGCATCGGCTTGAGGATGCTCGCGGCGTCGATCGCGCCCTCGGCGGCACCCGCACCCACCAGGGTGTGGAGCTCGTCGATGAACAGGATGATGTCGCCGCGGGTGCGGATCTCCTTGAGCACCTTCTTCAGGCGCTCCTCGAAGTCACCGCGGTAGCGCGACCCGGCTACCAGCGCGCCGAGGTCGAGGGTGTAGAGCTGCTTGTCCTTGAGCGTTTCGGGAACCTCGCCCTTGACGATGGCCTGGGCCAGGCCCTCGACAACGGCGGTCTTGCCGACACCGGGCTCGCCGATGAGGACGGGGTTGTTCTTGGTACGGCGGGACAGCACCTGCATGACCCGCTCGATCTCCTTCTCGCGCCCGATGACCGGGTCGAGCTTGGTCTCGCGAGCGGCCTGCGTCAGGTTGCGGCCGAACTGGTCGAGGACCAGGGAGGTCGAGGGCGTGCCCTCGGCCGGGCCGCCGGCCGTGGCCGACTCCTTGCCGCCCTGGTAGCCGGAGAGCAGCTGGATGACCTGCTGCCGCACCCGGTTCAGGTCGGCGCCGAGCTTCACGAGGACCTGGGCGGCCACGCCCTCGCCCTCGCGAATCAGGCCGAGCAGGATGTGCTCCGTACCGATGTAGTTGTGGCCGAGCTGGAGGGCCTCACGGAGCGACAGCTCCAGGACCTTCTTGGCGCGCGGGGTGAAGGGAATGTGCCCGGACGGGGCCTGCTGGCCCTGGCCGATGATCTCCTCCACCTGCTGGCGGACCGCCTCGAGCGAAATCCCGAGGCTCTCCAGGGCCTTAGCGGCGACACCCTCACCCTCGTGGATCAGGCCCAGGAGGATGTGCTCGGTGCCGATGTAGTTGTGGTTGAGCATCCGGGCTTCTTCCTGAGCCAGGACGACAACCCGCCGCGCACGGTCGGTGAACCTCTCGAACATCGTTAATCGCTCCTCAGAGCGGTCAGGCAGATCGGGGCCGGTCCCCTCCCTGTCCTTCCGCATGCTAGTCCCGACGAGCGGGACAGCTCACTTCAACCGTCGACACCCGTGAGAAGCTTCGCTGCCCTCACAGCCGACAACAGCTCCAACCCGATGGTGCGAGACGATGTTCCCGCAGGCCAGGTGGATGAACACTTATCGCGTACGCCCGTGGCGAACGCCCACCTCACCTGCGATCGCGCCATCCCTCCCCACTAGGTATTTCTTACCCGCTCACACCGACAATCCATGCGGCGCACATCCGTCATGTCTGCTACCAGCGAACAACCTTGCGCCGGGTCGGCGCCGAATGCGCCCCGATGAACCATCACTCTTCGTATTGCCCGTACAGCTTTCCGTAACCCTTCTCGGGGATGGCAGTTGCTACGGGCATGGGACACGGCACGCTCGACTGGTACGAACGCGAGCTGGGGTGGGCCACATCCGGCCACACACCGGTGGAACTGCTCACCGGGCTGCGCTTCGACGTGCTCGACGTGCCCGCCGCCGCGGGGCTCGCGGTGCTGCGCAGGATCGCCCGCACCGGACCGGCCGCGTTGGCCGGGGAGAGGATCCTGCTGCTGGTCGCCGCGGGCAGCGCGGACGAGCTGCCAGGGCTGCTCGACTGGCTGGAATGGGGCGGTATCGAGCTGGATCTGACGGTGCGCGGCGCGGGCGGACGCGTCCCCGCGCCAGTCGTCCCGGGGGAGGCCGGCTACCGGTCGGACACGGCCCCGGCTACGGCGACCGCCGGTGACCGGCACCGGCCGATGTGGCTACGGCCTCCCGAGCCGGGTCGCGAGGTGGAGCCGACACTGCCGTCGCTTTCGGTGTGCGCGGGCGGCGGCGGGCCGGGCGGCACCGGCCCGGTAGGTCTGGTGCCGCTGGTTGGGGCGGTGGCCACCGAGTGCCACCGGACCCGGATCCTGTCGGCGCGGACGGATCAGCCGTGCGCCTTCTCGTACGCCTCGCGGATGGTGGCGGGGACGCGGCCACGGTCGTTGACCTCGTAGCCGTTCTCCTTCGCCCAGGCGCGGATCTTGGCGGTGTCCTGGCTGCTGCTGGCGGCGGCGCGCACGGTCCGGCCACGGCCACGGCTGCGGCCACCGGTCTTCCGGCCCGCGTCCACGTACTCCGCGAGCAGGCCGCGCAGCTTGTCCGCGTTCTCCGTGGTGAGGTCGATCTCGTACGTCGCGCCATCGAGGGCGAACGTCACGGTCTCGTCGGCCTCGCCGCCGGTGATGTCGTCAACGAGAAGGACCTGGACCTTCTGTGCCACGGGCTTCCCTTTCATCGATATGGTTCCGGGGACTCCCCGGGATAAAGCAGTACGAGAAAAGGAAACCGCTTTTCCCGGAAAAACTCAAACCCTTGGGCAGCGGTCGACCGCGCACCAGTACGGAGGTAGCGCGTTCCGCATGGCGCGATTCGGACATACCCGTACCGGGAGCGGGGCCATGCCGGTGGCAACATCTAGCGGAAAATACACCTCGGGGTGCGGCGGTCACAGATGCAAGAGCATCCGGCTGTTGCCCAGGGTGTTCGGCTTCACTCGTTCGAGACCCAGGAACTCCGCGACGCCCTCGTCATAGGAACGCAGCAGCTCGCTGTAGACATCGCCGTCCACCGGAGTCTCGCCGATCTCGACGAAGCCGTGCTTCGTGAAGAAGTCGACTTCGAAGGTGAGGCAGAAAATACGGCGCACTCCCAGCCAGCGCGCGGTCTGCAAGAGCTTGCCGAGCACCAGGTGTCCAACGCCTTTGCCGTGCTGGTCCCGCCGCACCGCAAGAGTTCGCACCTCGGCGAGGTCCTCCCACATCACGTGGAGCGCGCCGCAGCCCACCACCTCGGCGTCGGTGTCCTGTTCGGCGACCCAGAACTCCTGGATGTCCTCGTAAAGCGTCACGGTGGGCTTGTCGAGCAGGATGCGTTCGTGTACATAGCCGTCGAGCAACCGCCGGATCGCGGCCACATCACTGGTCCTGGCCCGGCGGACGGTGACGTCATTTGCGGCGCGGGGCGTTGTGGACGATGACGGCGAAGGCGCAGAGGACATAGCCGGACGCTATCGCCCGGGCGCTTCCCGGGTACCGGCGGGTTCGCCGGGAGCGGCTTCCGGCTGGACGATCCTGGACGCGTCCCGCAAGGCTTCGCGTTGTTCCGGCGACATCATGCTGAAGAACTGCACGAGAGCCGCGGCCGGGTTCTCGCTCGCGGCCCATGCCTCGTGCATCAGTGCGGCCGAGTACGCGTCCCGGGTGGAAACGGCCTCATAGCGATAGGCGCGGCCTTCGTGTTCCCGGCGGAGCATGCCCTTCTGATGCAGGTTGTCCATTACCGTCATCACCGTCGTGTAGGCGATGGACCGTTCCTGCTGCAAGTCTTCCAGCACTTCGCGGACCGTGACCGGGCGGTTCCACTGCCACACCCTGGTCATGACCGCGTCTTCGAGATCGCCCAATCGACGTGCCACAGCAGAATAGTAGTGGCAAATGTCACGGATGCGGCATTTTCAGGGCCGATTGGAGCCCCGAGACATTAACTCCGGGGCTCCGCTGAAGCGGCTTGGCGGGTCGCCTCGGCGCGGGCGAGCGCCGCGTCGACGGCGGCGTCCTCCTTGGACTTGTTGACACCACCCTGGTTCTTGATGATCGTCACGACGAGGTACGTGAAGGCCACCGCCATTACGATCGGCGGAACCAGCGCGGAGACGTAGCCCACGATTGCCTCACTCCTTCTACGGGAAACCGTGCCAAGGCTCCCAGAGTAGGCCAGTGGGTTTTCCCGTCCGGCCCCGAGGGGCCATAAGTCAGCCGATGGCGCGCCGTTCCTGTTCAGGCGTGGTGTCCCGGCGGCGCGGCGGCCAGATTTCCGCCGGGGTGGGCACCCGCCGCTCCGGGTCGGGGGATTGCGGCGGCTGCGGCGGCTCCTCGACGGGCCCGCCCGCCCGGCGGCCGCCGGGGAGCGCCAGCAGCTTGCGGTCGGCCGGTCGCGCCCAGCCCCATTCCGCGGGCCTCGGACGCGGCGTACGGCCGTCGAGCCGGGCGCGTGCGGCCCGTTCGGCGAGGTCTTCACAACGTCGGCGCATACCTTCCCTCCGGTACGACTCGGCGGGTCCGCAGGGCAGCCCGCACAACTCCCCCAGCGCGGTGAGGTCTTCGGGGCGCGGCAGATAGCCGCTGTCCAACGCCTCACCGAGCAGCTCCAGGTAGTCCGCCGCCGTGCCGGGCAGGGCCGCCCGGTACCGCGCCAGGTCGGCGCGGAGGAAGGAGCGCAGGCGGTCGCCCTCGCGAGCCGCCTCGTCCAGCGCTTCGGCGAGCCGCAGATAGTTGTGCACGGCGCCCGCCCGGTGGGCGGGCTCGGCCGGGAGTTCCGCGGTGGGTGCGGTGCGGGCGGCCTCGGCGAGGGCGCGCCGGAGCACACGCAGCTCGTCCGCGCTGAACGCCATGCCGCCTCGGGACCCGTGTGGCGTGGGCATGGCCTGACTTTACGTACTTAACGGACAAATGCCGCGCATTTGTCCGTGACGGCGCGGCGGACTGCCCTTCCGGCGGGTTCCCGGACGGGGACGGGTGGTTTGGCGCCGCCGGACTCCGCGGTCGTGGTCGCTCACAATTCCCGCGGTTTCCTTGTCGGGGGCAAGCCTCCGAACCCCGAGCGCCAAGAAGCCGGGCGGTGCCGAAACCGCCGTACCCCCAAAGCCCGCCGGGAGGGCTACGTCACCGAGACGTTGCGTTCATAGACCAGGCGGAGGCCGATCAGCGTCAGCCACGGTTCGTGGGCGTCGATGATGGAGGCCTCGCCCAGGACCAGGGGAGCGAGGCCACCCGTGGCGATGACCGTCACGTCGTCCGGGTCGTCGGCCAGCTCCCGGGCCATCCGCTCACCGATGCCGTCCACCTGGCCGGCGAAGCCGTACAGGATGCCGGACTGCATCGCCTCGACCGTGTTCTTGCCGACGACGCTGCGCGGCCGGGCCAGCTCGATCTTGCGCAGCTGCGCACCCCGTACCCCGAGCGCGTCCACCGAGATCTCGATGCCGGGGGCGATCGCGCCGCCCAGGTACTCACCGCGCGCGGAGACCGCGTCGAAGGTCGTGGCGGTGCCGAAGTCCACCACGATGCAGGGGCCGCCGTAGAGATGGACCGCGGCCAGCGCGTTGATGATGCGGTCCGCGCCGACCTCCTTGGGGTTGTCGGCCAGCACCGGAACCCCGGTCTTGACGCCCGGTTCCACCAGGACCGACGGCACGTCCCCGTAGTACCGCCGGGTCACCTCGCGCAGCTCGTGCAGCACCGAGGGGACGGTCGAGCAGATGGAGATGCCGTCGATGCCGTCGCCCAGGTCGTCGCCGAGCAGCGGGTGCATGCCCATCAACCCCTGGAGCAGCACGGCGAGTTCGTCGGCGGTGCGCCGGGCGTCGGTGGAGATGCGCCAGTGCTCGACGATCTCCGCGCCGTCGAACAGGCCGAGCACCGTATGGGTGTTGCCGACGTCGATGGTGAGCAGCATCAGTCCTGCTCCGCCCTGAAGTCCAGGCCGATGTCGAGGATCGGCGAGGAGTGGGTGAGCGCGCCTACCGCGAGGTAGTCGACCCCGGTCTCGCCGTAGGCGCGGGCGTTGTCCAGCGTCAGTCGGCCCGAGGACTCCAGCAGGGCCCGACCCGCGTTGATCGCGACCGCCTCCTCGGTCTCGACCGGGGTGAAGTTGTCCAGCAGCACCAAGTCGGCCCCGGCGTCGAGGACTTCGCGCAACTGGTGCAGGGTGTCCACCTCGACCTCGATGGGCAGCTCGGGGAACTCCGTGCGCACCGCGCGGAACGCCTCGGTGACGCCACCGGCCGCGACCACGTGGTTGTCCTTGACCAGTGCCGCGTCGGACAGCGACATGCGGTGGTTGACGCCGCCGCCGCAACGCACCGCGTACTTCTCCAGCGAGCGCAGGCCCGGAGTGGTCTTGCGGGTGTCGCGGACCTTCGCCTTGGTGCCCTCCAGCGCGTCGGCCCAGGCACGGGTGGCGGTGGCGATGCCGGAGAGCCGGCACAGCAGGTTGAGCGCGCTGCGCTCGGCGGTGAGCAGGTCGCGGGTGCGGGTGCGTACGGTCAGCAGCACCTGGTCCGCCTCGACCCGGTCGCCGTCCTCCACATGCCGTTCGACCTCGAACTCGTCGGTGCAGACCACCGACAGGACCGCCTCGGCGATCCGCAGACCGGCCACCGTGCCGGGCTGGCGGGCGGTGAAGTCGCCCACGCAGACGGCGTCTTCGGGGACGGTGGCCACCGTCGTCACGTCGACGCCGTTGTCCAGGTCTTCCTCGATCGCCATGTGCGCGATGTCCTCGACCTGTACCGGGTCCAGTCCGGCGTCGGCGAGCAGCTGCGCCAGATCGGGGTCGAGGCCGCACTCCAGCGGGTCGACGTCGTACACCTCGGACTCTCCGCAGCCGCAGGCGTCACCGCAGCCTCCCGCGGCGTCGACCGGCACTTGCCCCGGGCGGCCGATCTGGAGGAGTGGCAGGTCTGGCGTGCTCATGAGCGGGGCTCCCTGTTGCTGTGGACGGGCTTGGGGAAGTCGGCGGTCGCGGTCAACGACACGGACAGCGTCCGCTCGGGGGTGAGGCGGACCACCAGGTGGCGGCGCCAGTTGGTGTCGTCGCGGTCCGGGCGGTCCTCGCGCCAGTGGCAGCCGCGGGTCTCCTCGCGGCGGCGGGCGGCGGCGACCAGCACCCGGGCGACCAGGTTGAGGTTTGTGGCCTCCCAGGTCTCCACGCAGGGTTCGGCGGTCTTCTCGTCCCGCTCCAGGTCCTCCACGGCCCGGGCGTGGATCCCCTCCAGCGCCTCGGCCGCCCGCGCCAGGCTCTCGGCGCTGCGCAGCACGCCCGCGCCGCGGGTCATCACACGCTGGATCTCGTAGCGCGCGGAGTGCTCCAGCAGCGGGTCGCGGGACGGTCCCGGCGGCACCGGAGCACCGGCGGCCGGGGGGTTCGCCCGGATGTCGTCGGCGATCCGCTCGGCGAACACCAGCCCTTCCAGAAGGGAGTTGGACGCCAGCCGGTTCGCGCCGTGCACCCCGGTGCAGGCCACCTCACCGCACGCGTACAGACCGGGGACGGTGGTACGGCCGCGCAGGTCGGTGCGTACGCCGCCGGAGGCGTAGTGCGCGGCGGGCGCGACCGGGATGGGCTGGGTCACCGGGTCGATGCCGTTGGCGCGGCAGGCGGCGAGGATGGTCGGGAAGCGGTGCGCCCACATCTCGGCGCCGAAGTGCCGGGCGTCGAGGTACATGTGCTCGGTGCCGGTCTCCCGCATGCGGCGCATGATGCCCTTGGCGACGATGTCGCGCGGTGCCAACTCGGCCAGTTCGTGCTGTCCCCGCATGAACCGCACGCCGTCCGCGTCCACCAGGTACGCGCCCTCGCCGCGCACCGCCTCGGAGACCAGCGGCTGTTGGCCTTCGGCCTCCGGGCCGAGCCACAGCACGGTGGGGTGGAACTGGACGAACTCCAGATCGGAGACCTCGGCTCCGGCCCGCAGCGCCAGCGCGACGCCGTCGCCGGTGGACACCGCCGGGTTGGTGGTGGCGGAGAACACCTGGCCCATGCCGCCGGTGGCCAGCACCACGGCGGGTGCGTGCACCGCGCCGACGCCGTCGCGCTGCCCCTCGCCCATCACATGCAGGGTGACTCCGGCGGTACGGCCCTCGGTGTCCGTGAGCAGATCGAGGACCAGCGCGTTCTCGATGGTCTCGATGCCCTTGTCCCGTACCGCGCCGACCAGGGTGCGGGAGACCTCGGCCCCGGTGGCGTCGCCGCCGGCGTGCACTATCCGGCTGCGGTGGTGGCCGCCCTCGCGGGTCAGCAGGATCTCGCCGCTGTCCTGCGAGGTGTCGAACCGGGCGCCGGAGGCGATCAACCGCCTTACCGCGTCCGGGCCTTCGGTGACCATGGCGCGCACCGCGGGCTCGTCGCACAGCCCGGCGCCCGCGACCAGCGTGTCGTCCAGGTGCTGCTGCGGGGTGTCGCCGTCGCCGAGGGCGGCGGCGATGCCGCCCTGCGCCCAGCGGGTGGAGCCGTCGTCCAGCTTCGCCTTGGTGACCACGGTGACCCTGGCGCCCGCGGCGGCGCAGCGCAGCGCTGTGGTCAGTCCCGCGACGCCGGAGCCGACGACGACCACGTCGGCCTCGATGGCCCAGCCGGGCGCCGGAGCGAGCAGCCGTATGCCGGTCATGGGCGGACTCCGAACTCCAGGGGGATGTTGTCGATCAGCCGGGTGGTGCCGACCCCGGCCGCGACCGCGAGCACCGCCGGGCCAGTGTGGCCGGTCGCGGCCTCGGTGAAGTCCGCCGGGTCGACCAGGGCAACGTAGTCCACCGCCACCCCGTCGGCCGCGTCGAGTACCGTGCGGGCCGCCTTGCGTACCGCGTCCGGCCCGTCGGCGAGCGCGTCCCGCCCGGCGAACAGGGCGCGGGACAGCGCCAGGGCACGTCGCCGCTCGTCGTCGGAGAGATAGCGGTTGCGGCTGGACAGGGCGAGGCCGTCCGGTTCACGGACGGTCGGTACGCCGACGATCTCCACCCCGAAGTCGAGGTCGGCCACCATGCGGCGGATCAGCGCCAGTTGCTGGGCGTCCTTCTGGCCGTAGAAGGCGATGTCCGGACGGGTGAGGTGGAGCAGCTTGGCGACGACGGTGAGCATGCCGTCGAAGTGGCCGGGGCGCGAGGCGCCCTCGTAGCCCTCGCCCATCGGCCCGGCGGTGATCCTCACCCGCGGCTCGCCGCCGGGGTAGACCTCGTCGGTGCCGGGGGCGAACACCACGTCGGCACCGGCCTTTTCGGCGACCTTCACATCCGCCTCCAGGGTGCGCGGATAGCGGTCGAAGTCCTCGCTGGGGCCGAACTGCAGGGGATTGACGAAGACGGTGACGACGACCTGGCCGTCCCGCACCCGCTCGCGGGCCGCGCGGATCAAGGCGGCGTGCCCCTCGTGCAGGGCGCCCATCGTCATGACGACGGCACGCGCACCGGACGCGGCCGGCAGCGCGTCCAGTCCGCGCGAGGTGTGGACCAGCTCCGTCATACGTTCCCTCCATCGGCGAGCACGCCGAGCAGCGCCTCGGCCTGTTCCGCCTTCAGCATCCCGTTGGCCAGCGCCCGGTCGGCTGTCGCCCGGGCCATCGCCAGATACGAGTTGACGGCCTGCGGGGCGGCCTTGCGCAGTTCGGCGACGTGCGCCGCGACGGTGCCTGCGTCGCCGCGGGCGACCGGGCCGGTGAGCGCCTGGTCGCCGGAGCGCAGCGCGTTGTCCAGTGAGGCGCCCAGCAGCGGGCCGAGCATCCGGCCGGGGTTGGCCACCCCGGCGGCGCTGAGCAGTTCGCGGGCCTGTGCCACCAGGGTGACCAGGTGGTTGGAGCCGATGGCCAGCGCCGCGTGGTAGAGCGGGCGGGCCTCCTCGGCGATCCACTCCGGTTCGCCGCCCATCTCCACCACCAGTGCCTCGGCGGCCAGCCGCAGTTCCTCGGGGGCGGTGACGCCGAACGAGCAGCCGGCCAGCCGCTGCACGTCGACGGCGGTGCCGGTGAAGGTCATGGCGGGGTGCAGCGCGAGCGGCAGCGCACCGGCGCGCAGCGCGGGGTTGAGCACGGCGGTTCCGTACCGCCCGGAGGTGTGCACCAGCAGTTGCCCGGGGCGGACGGCTCCGGTCTCGGCCAGCCCTGCGACCAGGCCGGGCAGCACGTCGTCCGGGACGGTGAGCAGGACCAGGTCGGCGCGGGCCAGCACCTCGGCGGGCTCGACCAGCGGTACGCCGGGCAGCAGCGCTTCGGCTCGGCGGCGGGACGCCTCGGACACCCCGGACACGGCGACCGGCCGGTGCCCGGCCAGTCGTAGCGCGGCGGCGAGCGCCGGGCCGACCCGCCCGGCTCCGACCACACCAACGGCGAGCCGCGCCGGGCGCGACTCGGCGGACTCGGTGATTCGGTGGGTGTTCACTCGGCTGCGGCCTTCCGTTCCAGTCCGCGGGGGTACCGGACGTCTCTCATCATGCTACGCGAGACGGTTTCTCCCACCCCCCACCCGTTTTGCCTCGCCCCGTGCGCTGCGGGTGCGCGGTCGGGCCCCTTTGCCGCCCGCCCACCCGTTCGTCCTCGGCCCTCGCTTTCCGTTGCGCACGGGCGTTCGCGCGCCGGGTTGTGCCCTGGACAGGGGGCGGGCGGTCAGCGTCAGGCGCCGCCAGCTCTGACCAGGCCCGTTTCGTAGGCCAGCACGACCGCCTGGACGCGGTCGCGCAGATCCAGCTTGGTCAGGATGCGGCCGACATGCGTCTTCACCGTCGCCTCCGACAGCACCAGCCGCTGGGCGATCTCCCCGTTGGACAGCCCCTGTGCCACCAGCAGCAGCACCTCGCGCTCGCGCTCGGTGAGCCGGGACAACTCGGCGGTTGTGGGCTGGTCGCCGCTGGGCGGCAGCATCGGCGCGAAGCGGTCCAGCAGCCGCCGGGTGGTGCTGGGGGCGACCACCGCGTCGCCGCTGTGCACGGCGCGGATCGCGGCGAGCAGTTCGCTGGGCGGCACGTCCTTGAGCATGAACCCGCTGGCCCCCGCCTTGAGCGCGGCGAACGCGTACTCGTCCAGGTCGAAGGTGGTCAGGATCAGCACCCGGGGGCCGCCCGCGTCCGGGTCGTGGTCGGGGCCGCCGCAGATCCTGCGGGTGGCCTCGACCCCGTCGAGCTTCGGCATCCGCACGTCCATCAGCACCACGTCGACATCCGTGGCGCGCAGCACGTCCAGCGCCTCCGCGCCGTCGCCCGCCTCGGCGACCACCTCCATGTCCGGCTGCGCCTGGAGCACCATCCGGAAGCCGGTGCGCAGCAGTACCTGGTCGTCGACGAGCATGACCCGGATCGCCATTCCCTCAGCCCTCAATCCCTCTGTTTCCACCAAATCTGACGTTCCGTCAGCTAACTGGTTTGAGCGGCAGCTCCGCGCTGATCCGGAAGCCACCGCCAGGACGCGGCCCGGCGGACAGCGTGCCGCCCACCATGGCGATGCGCTCCCGCATGCCGATCAGGCCCTGACCGAGGCCGTCGGCGCCGCCCTCCTCGTACAGCTCGTGCTGCGCGCCGCGCCCGTCGTCCTCGATCAGCATCTTCAACTCGCTGTCGCCGTAGGTGAGGTGCACGGTGGCCCGCGCGTCCGGGCCGCCGTGCTTGCGGGTGTTGGTCAGCGCCTCCTGCACGATGCGGTACGCGGTCAGCTCCACCCCGCTGGACAGCGGCCGCGGGGCGCCGTCCACGGCGAAGTCCACCGGAAGGCCCGCGCCGCGCACCTGGTCTATGAGGTCGCCGAGCTGGTCCACGCCGGGCTGCGGTACGTACTCGCCGCCGCTGTCGTCCGAGGCGCGCAGCAGCCCGAGCAGGCGGCGCATCTCGGCCAGCGCCAGCCGCCCGGTCTGCGAGATGGTGGACAGCGCCTGCTTGGCCTGCTCCGGCGAGGCGTCCAGCACATACGCGGCGCCGTCGGCCTGGACCACCATCACCGAGACGTTGTGCGCCACCACGTCGTGCAGCTCCCGGGCGATGCGGGCCCGCTCGGCGGCGACCGCGGCCTTCGCCTGCGCCTCGCGCTCGCGCTGCAGCCGCTCGGCCCGCTCCTCCAGCTGCGCGTAGTAGGCGCGACGGGTGCGCAGGCTGTCGCCGATCACCCAGGCGAGGAAGAACGGAATGGTCATGAAGACGACGGCGAGGGCGATGTTGACCAGATGCCCGCTGCTCTCCGCGCTGGTCGGCCACCGCAGCTGGTACAGCCCCGCCGCGCTCAGCGATCCGACCAGCGCCAGCCTGCGGGCCCACTGGGCGCCGACCGAGGCGACCGTGTAGACGATCACCAGCATCGCGAAGTTGGCCAGAGTGGGCGTGACGCGCCAGACCAGCTGCGCGATGCCGGTGGCGATGGCCAGCAGCAGCAGCTTCTCCGGCGCCCGTCGACGCAGCGCCACGACCAGGCACAGCGCCACCGCGACCGGAAGCTCCATCAGCCGCTCACCGCGCGACCCGGACTCCGAGACGATCTGCAGCGCCCCGAACCCGAGCAGGACGAACGCCCAGAAGCTGTCGACCATGGTCGGGTGACGGCGGAGGAAGTCGTAGAGGCGCTGCACGTAACCCAGCGTAGGCACGGGTCATACGTGATGGGGTCAACCAGTAGAGCGATCCTGGGCGGCACCCGCTACTCCGCAGGGTGGATGGCCGATCAATCCACCGTCACCGCCTACGGTGGAGCGGTGACGACGCGGTGGCAGGGGTGGCGGCAGGCGACGGAGGCGGCGCTGTACGGGCCGAACGGGTTCTTCCACCGGCCCGAGGGGCCTGCCGGGCACTTCAGCACGTCCGTGCACGCCTCACCGAGGTACGCCGCCGCCGTCGCGGAACTGCTCGCGCGGGTCGACCGGGCACTGGGCGGACCGGCCGAGCTGGCCCTGGTGGACGTCGGCGCCGGACGCGGCGAGCTGCTGACCGGGGTGCTCGGGTGCGTACCGGCCGAGCTGTCCGGGCGGTTGACGCCGTACGCCGTGGAGCGCGCGGCGCGGCCGGAGGGCCTGGATCCGCGGATCCGCTGGTGCGCGGAGCCGCCGCGCGGTGTGACCGGGCTGCTGTTCGCCAACGAGTGGCTGGACAACGTCCCCGTCGAGGTGGCCGAGTCCGACGAGCACGGTGTGCCCCGCTACGTCCTGGTGCGCGCCGAGGACGGCGCACAGCGGCTGGGCGAGCCGGTGGCCGGGGCGGACGCGGAGTGGCTCGACCGCTGGTGGCCGATCGCGGGCGCGCCGGGCGCCCGCGCCGAGATCGGTCGGCCCCGGGACGCGGCGTGGGCGGAGGCGGTCGGCTCGCTGGCCCGCGGGCTCGCGGTGGCGGTGGACTACGCGCACCAGCGGGCCACCCGGCCGCCGTTCGGCACCCTGACCGGCTACCGCGCCGGGCGGGAGGTCGATCCGGTGCCGGACGGCTCGTGCGATCTGACCTCGCACGTGGCGCTGGACGCCTGCGCCGCGGCGGTCGGCGAGACCGGGTGCCTGCTGCTCTCCCAACGGGAGGCGCTGCGCGACCTGGGGGTCGGCGGGGCACGGCCGCCGCTTTCCCTGGCCGCCACTGATCCGGCGGGCTATGTGCGCGCGCTGGCCGAGGCGAGCCGGGCCGCGGAGCTGACGGCCGCGGGTGGGCTGGGTGACTTCGGCTGGCTGGTGCGGTCGGTCGGCGTTCCGGTGGAGGCGGCTTTCACCACCGCGCCGCCCTCGTAGGAGACTGTCCCCATGACGGAGACGACGGTCGGCATCGGCGGCGCCGCGGAAGGCACCGACATGGTGCTCAACATCGGCCCCCAGCACCCCTCCACGCACGGCGTACTGCGGCTGCGGCTGGTCCTGGAGGGAGAGCGGATCAGCCACGCCGAACCCGTCATCGGCTATATGCACCGCGGCGCGGAGAAGCTGTTCGAGGCGCGCGACTACCGCCAGATCATCATGCTCGCCAACCGGCACGACTGGCTGTCCGCGTTCTGCAACGAACTCGGCGTCGTCATCGCCGTCGAGCGGATGCTGGGCATGGAGGTGCCGGAGCGCGCGGTGTGGACGCGCACCCTGCTCGCCGAGCTGAACCGGGTGCTCAACCATCTGATGTTCCTCGGCTCGTACCCGCTCGAACTCGGCGGCATCACCCCCGTCTTCCACGCGTTCCGCGAGCGCGAGGAGTTGCAGAACGCCATGGAGGAGGTCTCCGGCGGCCGGATGCACTACATGTTCAACCGGGTCGGCGGCCTCAAGGAGGACCTGCCCAACGGCTGGCTGGGGCGGGCCCGCCAGGCCATCGCCGACGTGCGCTCCCGGATGGACGTCTTCGACCGGCTGGTGCTGGGCAACGAGATCTTCCGCGGCCGCACCCGGGGCGTCGGCCACCTCACCCCGCAGACGGTGCACGCGTACGGGGTGAGCGGGCCGATCGCCCGCGCCTCCGGCGTCGACTTCGACCTGCGGCGGGACGAACCGTACCTGGCGTACGGGGAGTTGGCGGACACCCTGAAGGTGGTCACCCGCACCGAGGGCGACTGCCTGGCGCGGTTCGAGTGCCTGCTGGAGCAGACGCACAACTCCCTCGACCTGGCGGACGCCTGCCTGGACCGGATCGCCGAGCTGCCGCCCGGGCCGATCAACCAGCGGCTGCCGAAGGTACTCAAGGCACCCGAGGGGCACACCTACGCGTGGACCGAGAACCCGCTCGGCATCAACGGCTACTACCTGGTGTCCAAGGGCGAGAAGACCCCCTACCGGCTCAAGTTGCGCTCGGCCTCGTACAACAACATCCAGGCGCTGACCGAGCTGCTGCCGGGCACGCTGGTCGCCGACATGGTGGCGATCCTCGGCTCGATGTTCTTCGTGGTGGGCGACATCGACAAGTAGCCGTCGCAAGGAGAAGGCCCGGCACCCGCTGAGCGGGTGCCGGGCCTTCGGCCGCCTTGGGTACGCGACTACTGGGCGCGCAGTGCCCGAACGTCGATCTGCTCTGTCTCGTCGTGCGCGGTCAGGTCGATGACCGCGGGGTCGTCGTCGTGGTCCTGGCCCGCCCTGTGCTCGGCGTAGGCCTCGTCACCGATCACATCGGCGAGGTCGGGGGCGGCGGAGGTCTTGTGCACACCGAAGAAGTCGAAGCCGCCCTGCGGGCGCTTGGCCGCCGTGCCCCGGGCCTGTGCGTAGGGCAGTACGGCGGCCGAGGCCGGGACGAGGCGCGGCTGCTCGGGGAGCGGCGCGTGGTCCTCGGCGGTGGTGGCCCGCGGCGGCACGGCCGGGGCCCGGTCCTCCGCCTCGGCGGCTTCGGCGGCGCGCTGCCTGGCGGCGTTGCGCTCGAAGTTGCGCAGCGCGTTGGCGGCCTTCAGATACGCGGCCGGGGACACCGAGCTGCCGCCGGACGGCGTCGCGGAGGCGATGGCGCCGCGCGGTACGGCGGCCTCGATCGCCAGCCTGCGGCGGCTCTCCAGGGCGCGGGCCCGCTCGCTCTCCGCGGTGGCGTACCGGCGCAGCAGGTCGGCGTGCTCTCCGCGCAGTCGGGACAGCTCGCCGCGCTTGGCGCGCAGCGCGCTCTCCAGCCGGCGGCGGATCTCGCGGGACTCCTCCACATCGGTTTCCAGCTCGGCTATGCGCTCGTCGGTGCGCCACTCGTCGCGCACCCGGGCGGCGGTCAGCTCGGCGACCCGCTTGCCCGCGGCGCGGTCCCAGCTGCGCAGCAGCACCGCGCCGGCGCACGCGGCGGCGGCCGCCGCGGTGACGAGCGCACGCAGGACGACCGCATGTTCACCACTGGGACTGAACCAGGCACCCACGGCCAGGGCCGTGGCCGACCCGGCGACCGTCAACGAGGGAAGGAGCCTGTGCAGCGGCGGTGAATGGCGGTGTCGTCCACGTGGCATGGCTTGAAACCTAGCGTGCGAAAGAGGCCAGTGGGAGGGGACTGTCCGATTCGTCCCTTCCTGTTCTGTCACATATCGGATTGATCTTGCTCAACTCTTGATCAATCCCTTCGATTTGAGGTAATCCGTGGCGACATCCGACGGCTTCTTCCGCTCCGCGTCCACCTGCTTGTCGAGCGCGGTGAGATCGGCGGTGGTGAGCACCTTCGTGAGCCTGTCCAACGCGTCGGCGATCTGCGGCGATCCCGCGTGCTTGGCGTTCACCACCGGCAGCACGTTGTCGGCGTTCTGGACCTTCTTGTCGTCCTGGAGCAGGACCAGGCCGAACTGGTCCAGGGTCGCGTCGGTGGTGGTGGTCAGCACCAACTGGTCGGCGCCGTCCTTGACCGCCTGCTTGGACTGCGGAGTGCCCACGCCCTTGGGGTCGATGCCGGTCACATCGATGCCGTAGGTCTGCTTCAGTACCGGCTCGCAGTACGGCCGGTCCGGGCACTCGTCCCCGGCGGCCAGCTTCACCGGCAGCTTGGACCTGCCCAGATCGCTGAGCGTCTTCAGATGGTGCTGTTCCGCGAACGCCTTGGCCACCGCGAACGCGTTCTGGTCCACCGCGTCGCCGGCGGCGAGCACCTTCAGCCCGCGCGGTCCGGCGAGCTTGGTCAGCGCGGCTACGGTCGCGGTCACGTCGGAGGAGGCGACCGGCTTGGCCTTCGAACCGTTCACCTTGGCGTTGAGGAACTCCGCCAGCGTCGCCGCGTACTCCGGGACCACATCGATCTGCCCCTTCTCCAGGGCGGGTTCGTACAGCTCGCGGTTGTTCAGCGTCTGGACCGACGTGGAGTACCCCGCGTCGCCGAGCACCTTCGCGTACAACTGCGCCAGGACCGCGCTCTCGGTGAACCCGGCGGAGCCGATCACCAGCGAGCCCTTGCCGCCGGACCCGGACGACGGGCTGCCGCCGTTCTGCTCCAGGCTCTTGCCACCGCAGGCGGACACTCCCGCGGCCAGTACCACCACGGCCGAGGCCGCGCCGACGGCGCGTATGCCGCGCAGACCCTTGCTCATTCGGTTACCCATCTCTTAGGCGTTCCACGGGAGTTGACGGATCGGCGACCGACGCGGCGCCGGTGCCGCAGCGGGTCGGCGATCCGGGACGCGACCGCGAACGCGCCCTCGACCAGCAGCGCGAGCAGCGCCACCAGCAGCGCGCCCGCCACCACCTGCGCGGTGTCATAGCGGTTGAACCCGGCCGTGATCAGCCGGCCCAGGCCGCCGCCGCCCGGCAGCGCGGCGAGCGTGGCGGTCGCCACCACCTGCACCGCGGCGGTGCGCACCCCGGTCATGATCAGCGGAAAGGCCAGCGGGAGCTCCACCCGTACCAGCAGCTGCCCGCCGGTCATCCCCATGCCGCGGGCCGACTCCACCACGTCCCGGTCGACCTCGCGCATACCGACGTACGCGTTGGTCAGCACCGGCGGAACCGCGAACAGCACCAGCGCGATGATCGTCGGCCACTGCCCGTACCGCCCCAGCGGGCTGAGCACCAGCAGCACCAGCACCGCGAACGTCGGCACCGCGCGCCCGGCGTTGGAGATGTTGACGGCCAGCGCACCGCCCCGACCGAGATGGCCCAGCAGCAGCCCGACCGGCAGCGCGATGGCACAACTGATCACCAGACACACCGCCGTGAGGTACAGGTGCTCCCCCAGCCGGTGCCAGACTCCGTCCGTTCCGGCCCAGTTGGCGCCGGTGGTCAGCCAGGCCCACGCTCCGGTGACCGCGCCCATCACACCGCCGCCTTCCCGGCTCGCATCCGTATTCGGCGTCCGGCACGCGCGGGCCTTCGTCCCCGCGTCCAGGGCGTGAGCAGCCGCTGCGCGCCGAGCAGCAGCAGATCGGCGGCGATCGCCAGCACCACGCAGATCGCCGAGGCGGTGAGCACCTGGGCCTTGAACAGGCTGTTCATGCCCTCGTAGATGAGGTTGCCCAGCCCGCCGTAGCCGACGATGGCGCCGACCGTGGTGAGCGAGACCGCGGAGACCGTGGCGATGCGCAGCCCCGCCATCACCGCGGGCAGCGCCAACGGCAGCTCGACGCCGAACAGCAGCCGCAGCGGCCCGTACCCCATCCCGCGGGCCGCCTCCCGGGCGTCCTCGGGCACCGACTCAAGCCCCGCCAGTATGTTGCGCACCAGGATCGTCAGCGAGTACAGCACCAGACCGGTGACCACCACCGCGGCCGAGATTCCGAAGACCGGCAGCAGCAGTGAGTACATCGCCAGCGACGGCACCGTGTAGAGCACCGTGGTGAAGCCCAGCACCGGCCCGGCGGCCGGGCGCCAGCGCCGGGCCACCAGCGCCAGCGGAAAGGCCAGCAGCAGCCCGATCGCCACCGAGACGCCGGTGATCCACACGTGTTGCAGCGTGGCGTCGGTCAACTCCTGGGCCCGGGAGCGCACATACTCCCCGCAGATCCAGTCGTTCGCCGCCAAGCAGTCCGCACCGGCCATCTCGCTCACCTCCCCCGTCTATCCCGCAACGCGGGCCCAATGCCTGGTTCGAGCGCTGATTTCGCCCGACACCCCGTTCCACACCCACCCGCGTTCGATGTCTGACGACCCTAACCCGAGGCACCGACAATCGCCCGGGGCCGTCACACGGCGGCAACGCCGCCTTCACAACTCGCGTGCAGTGTCGGCGGGGCGGGGTACGGTCGAAAGCACCGGCCATCGCGGCACCACGAGCCGACCCAATGAGGACGCATGATCCGATTCGAGCACGTCACCAAGGGCTACCCGGACGGCACCGTCGCCGTGGACGACCTGTCCTTCGAGGTCGCCGAGGGCGAACTGGTCACGCTCGTCGGTCCGTCCGGCTGCGGCAAGACCACCACCATGAAGATGGTCAACCGGCTCATCGAGCCCACCAGCGGCCGGATCCTCCTCGACGGCGAGGACATATCCACCCTCGATCCGGTGGTGCTGCGCCGCCGGATCGGCTACGTCATCCAGCAGGTCGGCCTGTTCCCGCACAAGACCGTGCTGGAGAACACCGCGACCGTTCCGCATCTGCTCGGCTGGTCGCGCCGCAAGGCCCGCGAGCGCGCCGCCGAACTGCTCGACCTGGTCGGCCTCGACCCGGCCACGCACGGCGCGCGCTATCCCGACCAGCTCTCCGGCGGCCAGCGGCAACGGGTCGGCGTGGCCCGCGCGTTGGCCGCCGATCCGCCGGTGCTGCTGATGGACGAGCCGTTCGGCGCGGTCGACCCGGTGGTCCGCGAGCACCTGCAGTCCGAGTTCCTCCGGCTGCAACAGCAGGTGCGAAAGACGATCCTGTTCGTCACCCATGACATCGAGGAGGCGGTACGGCTCGGCGACCGGATCGCGGTCTACGGCAGCGGGCGGATCGAGCAGTTCGACACCCCCGCGACCGTGCTGGGCGCCCCGGCCACCCCGTACGTGGCCGACTTCGTCGGCTCCGACCGGGGGCTCAAGCGGCTCTCGGTCACTCCCATCGAGTCGGATGACCTCGAACAGCCGCCCGTGGTACGGCTGGACGACTCGGCCCCGCAGGCCGCCCGACGGCTCGCGGACGAGGGCGCCCGGTGGGCGGTGGTGCTCGACGGGGGCGGCGCGCTGCACGGCTGGGTCGCCGCCGACACGCTCGGCGAGGGAGCGGTGCGCGATCACGCGCGGCGCATGGAGGCGTGGCTTCCGGTGGGAGCCAGCCTGAAGCAGGCGTTCAGCGCGATGCTCCAGCATGACGCGGGATGGATCGCCGTCCTCGACGGCGACCGCTTCCTCGGCGTGCTCACGCCCGGGCGGTTGCACGTGGCGCTGCGGCGCTCGGTGGGGGCGGGCTTGCGGGACGTGGCCCGGGCCCAGGTGGAGTTGGAGACGGTGCCGGGGGCGTGAGGAGGCTTCTCCCTCCTGCATGCCCGTCGGCGGATCGGTGGGGGCGTCTGACACCGCCGGTCAGCGCCGTCGTGGTCGCTCGCCGTTGCGGAGGGACCTACCCGGCGCTCCGCCCCCTCGTTCCGTCAGCTGTCGTCTTCCGGGAGGCGGCAGATGCGTTCCAGCCACATCGCGGCCGCGCAGACCGCGATGCCGGTCAGCACGGACAGGCCCGCGTACACGGCCTGGTCGTGACGGGCCGGGGTGTCGATCGGCGAGGTCAGCAGGAGGATCCCGACGCCGCCGTAGAGTCCGGCCACCAGGGCGGCGACCAAGGCGCTCGCATGGCCGAAGACCACCGCGCGGGCCGCCACCAGCGGGTCCACGCCCTTGGCCCCCGGGCGCCGCTCACGCTGGGCGCGCAGCCTGGCGCGCAGCGACAGCGCCGCGGCGGCCAGCACCACGGCGATCAGCCCGAGCACGATGGGCGCCGCGGCCGGCACACCGGGCAGCGTGCCCAGCGAGTCCCACATCCGGGCACCGGCCCACCCCAGCACTACGGCCACCAGGAACAGCCCGCCCAGCACCCGGAACCGAAGCTGCTTCAACAAGGTCTCCTCATCACGACGTCGCCCCCAACCCGAAGGGCAACGTCTACTCCGGCAGGCGCAGTTCCACGTCCGAGCGCGGTGTCACGCCCTCCCGGCCGACGTGCGCCAGCAGTTCCTCGACCGGTCCACGGCCCGGCAGTTCGGCCGCCGGGTCCACGTCGTGCCACGGTACGAGAACGAACGCCCTCTCGTGTGCGCGCGGGTGCGGAAGGGTGAGCAGCGGGTCGGTGGAGACCACGTCCTGATAGGAGACGATGTCCACATCGATGGTGCGCGGGCCCCAGCGCTCGTCCCGTACCCGGACGAACGCCTCCTCGATGGCGTGGGCGCGCTCCAGCAGCGAGCCCGGCGGGAGGGTGGTCTTCACCAGCACCACGGCGTTGAGGTAGTTGGGCTGGCTGCCCGGCTCAACGCCCCACGGCTCGGTCTCGTAGACCGGGGAGACCGCTTTGACCCGCATGCCGGGCGTGTCGGCGAGGGCGTCGATCGCGCCCTGGAGCGTCTCCAGCCGGTTGCCAAGATTGCTCCCCAGCGAGACCACCGCCCATTTGGGGTTGTGCAAGGTCGTGTCGGCGGCATCGACGCGCTCCTCCACGGAGGCGGGTACCGGCTGGACGGTGGGGTCGGAACTCACGGGCGCCTCCTATGGATGGTGATGGTCACGTCGTCAAACGGAACGTCGATCGGGGCGTGCGGCTTGTGCACGGTCACCTCGACCTCCCGCACCGGCGGGTGGGTCAGACACTGGGTGGCGATGCGCTCGGCGAGCGTCTCGATGAGGTTGACCGGCTCTCCCTCGACGACCCGTACGACCTCCTCGGCCACCACGCCGTAGTGCACGGTCTTGGTCAGGTCGTCCTCGGCGGCGGCGGGCGCCGTGTCGAGCCCGAGCACCAGGTCCACCAGGAAGTCCTGGCCGTTCTCCCGCTCCTCGGGGAAGACCCCATGGTGCCCGCGGCCCTTCAAGCCGCGTAGCGCGACGCGATCCACGAGACACCACTCCTGCTGGTCGTCGGACAACGGTCGTAGGTCCCGCCGATCATGTACGGGCCCGCCCGGTTCGAGGCTCCACGTCGGAACCACGAGTCGAAGCTACATATCGAATCTACCTGCGAGCACCGACAACCCTTGCTAACGGGGTGCCGCGCGACGCCTCGGCAGCGGCGCCGACCGCCAGGCGACGCCCGCATTGCAGGCGCCCATACCCGACACTCGGGCGGCCACTCCTACCTTGGGAAGTTCTTGCCTCGAACGGGTGGCTGGCCGTGTTCCGGCTGACCGCTGGCCACCCCACGGCCACCACCCGTACCGCTAGACGCCCGCGGCACCGTCCCCGTACTCGTCGTCCTCCTCGTCCTCGGTCTCCTCGGCCATCACCGGAGATCCGTGGTGCGACCACAGCTTCCAGCCACCCGAGGTGTGCCGGAACACGTTCGTGGCCACCACCAGGCCGCCGACCAGCTCGCCCGCGGAGCCGTCCGGCTGGGCGGGCCCGCCGCTGAGGATGTTCTCGCTACAGGTCACCAGCGCGGTGTCGCCCGCCACCGCGACCTCGACGTCGGTGAGGAAGAACTGCATGTAGTCGGTGTTCGCCATGATCAGCGCGTACGACCGCAGTACGTGCCCGCGCCCGCGCAGCACCGGCCACCCCGGGTGCACCACGGTCACCGAGTCCGCCAACGGGCCGTCGAGCAGGATCTCCTCCAGAGCCGCCAGGTCGCCGGACTCCACCGCGTCGTAGAAGTCCTGGTTGACGCGCTCGACCGCCTCCCGCTGGTCGTCTGATCCGATGGTCACACGGCACCCTCGATCGCCCGGGCAACCCGTACCGCGTCGGCGGTCGGCCGCACGTCGTGCACCCGCACCGCCCAGGCGCCCTCGCGGGCGGCGATGGCCGAGACGGCCGCGGTCGCCGCGTCCCGCTCGCGGGCGGGCGGCGGGTCGCCCCCGTCACCGGCGAGCACCCGGCCCAGGAACCGCTTGCGGGAAGCGGCCACCAGCAGCGGACGGCCCAGCTCGCGCAGCCGGTCCAGATGCGCCACCAGCGCCAGGTCGTGTTCGGCCTCCTTCGCGAAGCCGAGCCCCGGGTCGATCACAACGCGCTCCGGGTCGACGCCCGCCGCGACCACGGTGTCAAGGCGCTGCCGCAGTTCGTCCACCACCTCCGCGGTGACGTCCTGGTAGACCGCCCGGCTGATCATGTCGATGCTGGCGCCGCGCCAGTGCATCACCACGAACGGGATACGGGCGGCGGCGGCCATCGGCACCATGGCCGGGTCGGCGAGGCCGCCGCTGACGTCGTTGACCAGACGCGCACCGGCCTCGACGGCGCGCTCGGCGACCGACGCCCGCATGGTGTCCACACTCACCAGCGCCCCGGCGGCGGCCAGTTCCCGTACCACCGGGATCACCCGGCGGATCTCCTCCGCCTCCTCGACCCGCCGTGCCCCCGGCCGGGTGGACTCACCGCCCACGTCGACCAGGTCGGCGCCGGAGGCGATCAGGTCGAGGCCGTGCTTGACGGCGAGTTCGGGGTCGAACCACAAACCGCCGTCGGAGAACGAATCGGGCGTGACGTTGACCACGCCCATCACCGCGCACCGGTCCCATTCGGGCAGACCGGCCACCCGGCCTCGCACATTCACCATGCCCCAAAGCGTAGGGCCGGTCCCCCGTTTCGGGAGACCGGCCCACAGGAGCCCCGGGTGTCAGGCGGCGCGACCGCTCGCCGCGGCCATCCGCTTGTGCTCGGGGTGCGCGCAGTCCCGGCGCTGCGGCTCCTTGCTGACGAACGGGATCCACCGCCGTACCCGGGCGGGCAGCTCCAGGGTGATGAACGCCTCGGCCTGCATCACGGCGAACCCGATCCGAGGCAGGTCGCGGTGGGTCGGGAAGACCATGAACCGCGGCTCCCAGACCGGCTGGAACTTGGCGTTGAACTTGTACAGCGACTCGATCTGGAACCAGCGGGAGAGGAACACCAGCAGCCCGCGCCAGAAGCGCAGCACCGGACCGGCGCCGATCCGCTCACCGCGGGCGAGCGCCGAGCGGAACATCGCGAAGTTCAGCGACGCCCGGGTGATGCCCAGCTCCGGCGCGTTCTGCAGGGCGTGCACGATCAGCAGTTCGTTCATGCCCCCGTCGGCCGAGCGGTCGCGACGCATCAGCTCCAGCGAGATGCCGTCCTCGCCCCACGGGACGAAGTGCAGCACGGCCTTGAGGTCACCGTGCGGCGACGGGTCGTCCTCCACCGTCTTGTGCGCGGTGACGACGACGCAGTTGCCGTCCTCCGGGTCACCGAAACGGCCCAGCGCCATGGAGAAACCGCGCTCGGTGTCGGTGCCGCGCCAGTCGGCGGCTGCGGCGCGGATCCGGGCCCGCTCCTCCTCGTCCAGGTCGCTGACCCGGCGCATCCGGCAGCTGTAGCCGTTGCGCTCGACGCGCTTGACCATCTGGCGGACGTTGCGCATCGCCCGGCCGGACAGCGAGAAGGAGTCGGTCTCGACGATCGCCTCGTCGCCCAGCTCCAGCGCGTCCAGGCCGGTCTCCCGGGTCCAGACCTCACCGCCGGTCTCCGAGCAGCCGACCACGGCCGGGATCCAGGCGTGCGCCCTGGCCTCCTCCATGAACCGCTCGATGGCGCCCGGCCAGGCCTCCACGTCGCCGATCGGGTCGCCGCTGGCGAGCATCACGCCGGAGATCACCCGGTACGAGATGGCGGCCTTGCCGGTCGACGAGAAGATCACGCTCTTGTCCCGGCGCAGCGCGAAGTGGCCGAGGGAGTCGCGCCGTCCGTGCTTCTCCAGCAGGCCGCGGATCTGCTCCTCGTCCTCCGGGCTGAGCACGGCGGTCGGGTGCTCGGGGCGCAGCACCAGGTACGCGGTGCTGAGCAGGATCAGGAAGCCGAGGCCGCCGAGGGAGTAGCCGACGATGTCGGCGGTGCGGTCGTGCGCGTAGTGCACCGGGCCGCCGAAGCCGAACAGGCCGTACAAGACGGTCTTCACCCGGTCGAGGAAGGTCGGGTTCCCGATCTCCGAGTTCGGGTGGGCGCTGACGATCAGCAGCCCGATGCCGAAGCTGACGACGGACAGCAGCACGAAGTTGAACGCCGCCCGCCAGCGGGTACGTGGGTCGGACAGCGCCGTGAACTGGCTGCGGTGGGTGAGCAGCACCACCATCAGACCCGCCGACAGGACGGTGTCGACTATCGACAGCCGGTGGTGCAGCACCTCCGCGAGTATCCCGGCGGGCAGCAGCACGACGGCGGCCGTCCAGGCCCGCCGCTTGCGGCGCTTGAGCCCGTGCGCGAGCATCAGCATCAACAGGCCCAGGATGATCGAGGCGGCTGCCGCGATGCTGCTCACCGCACCGGGCAGATAGCCCGTCCAGGTGTGCACCCGGCTGTGCCTGAGCTGCGGGATGATCCCGGTCGCCAGGTCCAGCAGCCCGATCACGGCGCCTACGGTGCCCACGAGTGCGGGCACCTTGCTGCTCGGGGTGAACCTCGGGAGGCGTGCGCGTGAATCCTGTGTGGCGGACGACTCAGTCATTGATGCCGCCCCCTGACGGAACCCTTTTAAGGCGTTCGGCATCTTTGTGTGCAGACATCGGTCTCCCAGCCCCGATAAATGGATCTTCCGGCCCGATGTGCGTCGGCCGTGCGAGCTCTGTGCGTCCTCTAGGACGAGAGCTTTGGCCGTGAGGTTCCACTTGGCGGGGCTGGACGGCCGGTCCACCGAACGGAAAGCGCCTCATGGGTCTCACTAGTAAGAAACTCCTGGTCTTGGTCATCGTGCTGGCGGTGGCCTTCTTCGTCGCCACCATCTGGCTGTGGCCACGGCTGTCCCGCCAAGGGGTCAAGCCCATAGCGGGCCGCGTCGGGCTGCTGTTCGGTGGCCAGCTGGCGATCCTCGCCGCATTGGGGCTGTCGATCAACTCGTACTTCGGGTTCTACTCCTCGTTCGCGGACCTGTTCGGGACGAACCAGGACCCGGGCCAGGTCGTGGACTACACGGCGGGCGCCACGAACGGCAAGGACGGCCTGGAGCACCTCGGCTCCCAGGGCGTCGGCGTGCCGGGCGGCGGGTCGCCGGAGAAGGCCGGCCGGATCGACAAGGTGCAGATCAAGGGTGCCAAGACCGGCATCACCACCCCCGCCTATGTCTACCTGCCGCCGCAGTACTTCCAGAAGGGTTTCAGCAAGCAGAACTTCCCCGCGTCGGTGATACTCACCGGTTACCCGGGCACCGCCGAGTCGCTGATCACCCGGATGAAGTATCCGCAGACGGCGACGGAGCACATCCAGCAGGGCAAGATGCAGCCGATGATCATGGTCATGATGCGGCCGACCGTGGTGCCCCCGCGTGACACCGAATGCATGGACGTCCCCGGCGGCCCCCAGGTGGAGACCTTCTTCACCAAGGAGCTGCGGCAGGTCATCTCGGCCAACTACCGGGTCGGCAACGCACCCCAGAACTGGGGCGTCATGGGCGACTCCACCGGTGGCTACTGCGCCCTGAAGATGTCGATGCGGCACCCCGACGCCTTCTCCGCGGCCGTCTCGCTGTCGGGTTACTACAACACCCACAACGACCCGACCACCGGCGACCTGTTCGGCGGCAGCAAGCAGCTGCAGAACGAGAACGACATGATGTGGCTGCTGAAGAACAAGCCCGCCCCGAAGGTCTGGGCGCTGGTCACCAGCAGCAAGCAGGGCGAGTGGGACTACAGCCGCACGGTGGCGTTCATGAAGGCGGTCAAGCCGCCGATGCAGATCGCCTCGATCATCCTGCCCAGCGGCGGTCACAACTTCACCACCTGGAACCGGGAGGTGCCGAGCGCGCTCGACGCGCTGAGCCAGCACCTCACCCAGTAACACCCCACCACCCCCCACGGGGGCGCACCGTTCAACGCGGCCGGGAGGACAGGACGTCCTCCCGGCCGCGGCGCGTTCGTCCTTCGGACGGATCCGCCGGGCTGGGCGGGTGCGGCACGTCGCGACGCCGACGGGCGGCGCTGCGGGGGCGCGAGCCGTCGTGGCGGAGGAATCAGCGCCGAAGCGGCCAAGGGCGCGCCCGACGGCGCCGGAACCGCCCGCAGGTCCCCGGCGGCCCTAGCGGGCCAGTATGAGGCTCATAGCCTCGGCGCGGGTCGCCGGGTCCCGCAGCTGGCCGCGCACCGCCGAGGTGGTGGTCTTCGCGCCGGGCTTGCGGATGCCGCGCATCGACATGCACATGTGCTCGCACTCGACGACCACGATCACGCCGCGCGGCTCCAGGATGTCCATCAGGGAGTCGGCGATCTGCGTGGTGAGCCGTTCCTGCACCTGGGGGCGGCGGGCGAACACGTCGACCAGCCGGGCCAGCTTGGACAGCCCGGTGATCTTTCCGCTGGTGGCGGGGATGTAGCCGACGTGCGCGACGCCGTGGAACGGCACCAGGTGGTGCTCACAGGTGGAGTAGACCTCGATGTCCTTGACCAGCACCATCTCGTCATGGCCGAGGTCGAAGGTGGTGGTGAGCACCTCTTCCGGGGTCTGCCAGAGGCCCGCGAAGATCTCCTTGTACGCCCGCGCCACGCGTGCCGGGGTCTCCCGCAGGCCCTCGCGGTCCGGGTCCTCTCCCACCGCGATCAGCAGTTCGCGGACGGCGTTCTCGGCCCGCTTCTCGTCGAACTCGCCGGCGGGGGCCGCGTCGACCAGCGTCACCGGGTCGGTCATATGCGCCTCGTTCCTGCTACACGTAACACCTGGCAAAGCGAAATGCCGCGCCTCCCAGGCTAGAACCTGGGAGGCGCGGCGTTCATTCCGGGCCGATGGGCCCCGGTGGGACCGTCAGCTGTCGCTCGGGCCCTGCGGGCCGTCCTCCGGCAGCTCGACCGTGTCGGTCGGCTGCGCCTGCGGCTGCTTCACCGTGGAGACCGTGGGCTGGGCGCTGCCGTTGGCCGTGCCCGCGCCGTTGGCCAGCGCCAGCTCGCGCGGCGAGAGCACCGGCGGGCGGGTCGACGGCGTACGGCGCGAGGAGCCGGTCCACGCCGGGCGCGCCGGGCGCTTGACCACCGGCTTGAAGATCTCCGCGACCTCCTCCTTGTTCAGCGTCTCCTTCTCCAGGAGCGCCAACACCAGGTTGTCCAGGACGTCGCGGTTCTCGACCAGGATCTCCCACGCCTCGTTGTGGGCGTTCTCGATCAGCTTCTTGACCTCTTCGTCCACCAGGCCCGCGACCTCTTCCGAGTAGTCGCGCTGGTGACCCATCTCACGGCCGAGGAACGGCTCGGAGTTGTCGGTGCCGAACTTGATCGCGCCGAGCCGCTCGGTCATGCCGTACTGGGTGACCATCGCGCGGGCGGTGGCGGTCGCCTTCTCGATGTCGTTGGCGGCGCCGGTGGTCGGGTCGTGGAAGACGAGTTCCTCGGCCGCCCGGCCGCCCATGATGTAGGCGAGCTGGTCGAGCATCTCGCTGCGCGACTGGGAGTACTTGTCCTCGTCCGGCAACACCATGGTGTAGCCCAGGGCACGGCCGCGCGGCAGGATCGTGATCTTGTGGACCGGGTCGCTGTTGGGGCAGGCCGCGGCGACCAGGGCGTGTCCGCCCTCGTGGTACGCGGTCGCCTTCTTCTCCTTCTCGCTCATGATCCGGGTCCGCTTCTGCGGTCCGGCGACAACGCGGTCGATCGCCTCGTCCAGCATCTTGTTGTCGATGAGCTTGCGGTCGCTACGGGCGGTGAGCAGCGCGGCCTCGTTGAGGACGTTGCTCAGGTCGGCGCCGGTGAAGCCCGGGGTACGGCGGGCGACGGCCTGCAGGTCGACGTCCGGGGCGACCGGCTTGCCCTTCTGGTGGACCTTGAGGATCTCCAGACGGCCCTGAAGGTCCGGGCGGTCCACCGCGATCTGGCGGTCGAAGCGGCCCGGGCGCAGCAGCGCCGGGTCCAGGATGTCCGGCCGGTTGGTGGCCGCGATCAGGATGACGCCGCCCTTGACGTCGAAGCCGTCCATCTCGACCAGCAGCTGGTTGAGCGTCTGCTCGCGCTCGTCGTGGCCGCCGCCGAGACCCGCGCCGCGGTGCCGGCCGACGGCGTCGATCTCGTCGACGAAGACGATCGCCGGGGCGTTCGCCTTGGCCTGCTCGAACAGGTCACGGACCCGGGAGGCACCGACACCGACGAACATCTCGACGAAGTCGGAACCGGAGATCGAGTAGAACGGCACGCCCGCCTCGCCCGCGACGGCGCGTGCGAGCAGCGTCTTACCGGTTCCGGGCGGGCCGTAGAGCAGCACGCCCTTGGGGATCTTGGCGCCCACGGCCTGGAACTTGGCCGGCTCCTGGAGGAACTCCTTGATCTCCTGGAGCTCCTCGACCGCCTCGTCCGCGCCCGCCACGTCGGTGAACGTGGTCTTGGGCGTGTCCTTGGTGATCAGCTTGGCCTTGGACTTCCCGAAGTTCATCACCCGGGAGCCGCCGCCCTGCATCTGGTTCATCAGGAACAGGAAGACGACGACGATCAGGACGAAGGGCAGCAGCGAGAGCAGCACACCGACGAACGGATTCTGCTTCGACGGCGAGATGGTGTAGCCGTCGGGCAGCTGCGTGCCGCCGCGCTGGTGGTCGTCGACCTGGGTCTGCAGCTTCGCCGCGAGGTCGGCGCCCTGGCGGCCGATGTAGCTCGCCTTGATCTTGTCGCCGAGGTCCTTGCCGTCGACCTTGGCGCCCGGCTTCAGCTGGACCGAGATGGTCTGCTCGTCACCGGTGGTGATTTTGGCTGACTGGGCGAGCCCCTGGTCGACCGCGGCGACGACCTGGCCGGTGTCCACCGTCTTGTAGCCGCCCGTCGAGCCGACGACCTGCATCAAGACGACCACGGCAAGGACGGCCAGCACGATCCACATGACCGGCCCACGGAAGTAGCGTTTGACGTCCATCCATGCGGGGCGGCGACGCCCCGTCCCTCCTGCCACAGTGAGAGCACTTCGGCCCCATCGGCCGATGTGCGCTAGCTAGGTGTATGACCCGACGGTTTATGACCCGACCTTCGGACGGTACCTCAGCATTGTCACCCGATGCTGCCGAGGACCGTTAACAAACCCCTCTTCCCTTGCTCCAACGGCAGGAAACCGGGGTCGGTTCCCCGGCTCCGACACCGGGTTTCCGAAATCTGGCCCAGCCGGTCGGCGTGTCAGCCGCCGTAGACGTGCGGGGCGAGTGTGCCCACGAACGGCAGGTTGCGGTACTTCTCCGCGTAGTCCAGCCCGTAGCCCACCACGAACTCGTTCGGGATGTCGAAACCGACATACGTCACATCGATGTCGACCTTGGCCGCCTCCGGCTTGCGCAGCAGGGTGCACACCCGCAGCGAGGCCGGGCCGCGCGAGCTGAGGTTGGACAGCAGCCAGGACAGGGTCAGGCCGGAGTCGATGATGTCCTCGACGATCAGCACATCGCGGTCGGCGATGTCGGTGTCGAGGTCCTTGAGGATGCGGACCACGCCGGAGGACTTGGTTCCGGCGCCGTACGAGGACACCGCCATCCAGTCCATGGTGACGTCGGAGGACAGTGCGCGGGCCAGGTCCGCCATCACCATCACGGCACCCTTCAGGACACCGACGATCAGCAGGTCCTTCCCGGCGTAGTCCCTGTCGATCTCCGCGGCCAACTCGGCCAGCTTGAGGTCGATCTCTTCCTTGCTGATGAGCACCTTCTCGAGGTCGGTGCCCATGTCCTTCTCGTTCACCCGCGCTACTTCCTGCAAGGCCTACCGGCTACGTCATTCGGCTGCGGTCGTCCGCCGGAAAACCAGTTTGCCATTCGACCGACGGGCCTCGACGCCCCCGGGCAGGTTGATGGGGCCCTGACCGCGCCAACCGGTGATCAGCCGGTCGGTCTCCTCGATGTGCCGGGAGAACAGCGATCCGGCCGGGCTGCCCGCCGTGATGGCCGCGCGGCGCAGGACCCGGCGGCGTACGGCGGAGGGCAGGGGGAAGAGTTTGGCGGGGTCCAGCGCGTGGTCCGGGTCACCGTCCACCGTGGCCTCCCGGGTGGCGGCCGCGGCCCACTGGTCGAGCGCGTCGGCGTCGTCCCGGAACAGCTGGGCGGTACGGGCCAGCGAGGCGACCACCCCGCGGCCCAGCGACTTCTCCAGTACGGGCAGCGCCTCGTGCCGGACCCGGGCGCGGGTGTACGCCGGGTCGGCGTTGTGCGGGTCCTCCCAGACGTCGATGCCCTGGGCGACGCAGGCCTTGCGGGTGGTCTCCCGGTCGAGCAGCAGGAACGGGCGGCGGTAGCGGCCGCCGGGGCCGGAGACGGCGGCCATGCCGGACAGCGAGCGGGTGCCGGAGCCGCGGGCGAGCGCCAGCAGGACGGTTTCCGCCTGGTCATCACGGGTGTGGCCGAGCAGCACGGCGGCGGCGCCCAGCGAGCTGGCGGCGGCGTCGAGGGCGGCGTACCGGGCGTCGCGGGCGGCGGCTTCCGGGCCGCCCTGGCGGCCGACGGTGACGCCGAGGGCCTCCACGGGGTCGAGGCCGAGGTCGCGCAGTCGGTGCACGACGTCGAGGGCGCGGGCGGTGGAGCCGTTCTGCAGGCCGTGGTCGACGGTGACGGCGCCGGCCCGTACGTCGAGCTTGCGGGCCTCGAAGGCGAGGGCTGAGGCGAGCGCCATGGAGTCGGCGCCGCCGCTACAGGCCGCGAGGACCAGCGGCCGGTCCATCAGGGCGCGGGTGCCGGCGGCGGTGGGGGTGGTCGGCGTGGAGGCTGCGGCGGGGGTGCGGGCCAGGTCGTTGAGCACGTCGTGCAGTACGCGGCGGACCGCCAGGCGTATCGCGGCGACCGCGGGGTGGGGACCCATATCCATTCCTCCTGAAATACACAGCCCACCTGAGGATTTTGGGAGGGCCGCGGGGGGATGACGGAGCGTGGCTAGATGGTGACAGATATGGAGCGCTACCCGAGCATCGCACGCCTACCCATCGGCCATGGTCCCTCGGATGGGTGAACTGTGGGGCGCTCAGGGTTCATGAATCAGTGCGACGATGCACCCTTGCGATCCAGTCCGCCGGTTTGGCGATCTCCGTCTTGGTGGGCAGGGTGTTGGGCGAGGTCCAGATCCGGTTGAAGCCGTCCATGCCGACCTCGTCGACCACGGAGCGCACGAAGCGTTCGCCGTCGCGGTACTGGCGCAGCTTGGCGTCCAGCCCGAGCAGCTTGCGCAGCGCCTGGTCGAGCCGACCGGCGCCGGTGGCACGGCGCTTCTGGAACTTCTCCCTGATCTCCGCGACGGACGGCACGACGTCCGGTCCCACGCCGTCCATCACATAGTCGGCATGGCCTTCGAGCAGCGACATCACGGCGGTCAGCCGGGCCAGGATCTCCCGCTGGGCCGGGGTCTGGACGATCTCGACCAGACTGCGGCCCTCGCTCTCCTCGCCCTCGGGACGGGCGCCGACGAACGACTGTGCGGCCTCGCGGACCCGCTCCAGCAGGGTGGCGGGGTCGACGTCGGTCTGCGACAGGAACTCCTGGATCTCCGATTCGATGTGGTCGCGCAGCCAGGGCACGGCGGTGAACTGGGTGCGGTGGGTCTCCTCGTGCAGGCAGACCCACAGCCGGAAGTCGTGCGGATCCACGTCGAGTTCACGCTCCACGTGCACGATGTTCGGCGCGACCAGCAGCAGTCGCCCGGTGCGCGGCGCGCCGGGCTCGGGGAGCACCGGACCCGCGGGCATCTCGCGGGTGGCCGGGGCGAAGGTCTCGTACTGGCCGAGCACCCGGGAGGCGAGGAACGACAGCAGTGCGCCGACCTCGACGCCGGTGACCTTGCCGCCGACCGCGCCGAGCACGGCACCGCCGGGGAGCGTGCCGCGGCGCGCCTGCATCTTGTCGAGCAGCGGCTTGAGGATCTCCCGGAAGCCCGCCACGTTGGCCTTGACCCAGCCCGCGCGGTCCACGACCAGGACCGGGCTGCCGTTCTGCGGCTCGTCGGGGCCGCCGGCGCCGTACATCTGCGTGAAGGACCGTACGTGTTCCTCGGACGACCTGGCGTGGCGGCGCAGTTCGGTCACCACGGTCCGCGCCTCCTCACGGCTGACCTCGGGACCCGGGCGTACCAGCCGGGTCGCGGTCGCCACCGCGAGGTTCCAGTCGACCATCTCCGCACCACCGATGCTCGTCATGGCTTCACGGTACGTGGCGCCGGGCGGCTTTCGCCGCCCGGCGCTGATTTTGGGGCCCGCCCCCTGCCCCCGGCGCCTTACCGGCAGCCGCAGTTCGTCACGGTGGCGGCCAGCCGGTCCAGCGCGGTGACCGCGTTCGTGGCGTTCTGGGTGCCGGAGGCCATGAACGCGAAGACCAGCAGGCGGCCGTCGGCGTCCACCGCCGTCCCGGCGAGGGTGTTGACGCCGGTGAGGGTGCCGGTCTTGGCGTGCACCAGGCCCGCCGCGTCGGAGGTGGCACCGCTGAAGCGGTCGCTGAGGGTCCCGGTGAAACCGGCGATCGGCAGCCCGCTGAGCACCGGCCGCAGTTGCGGGTGGGCCGGGTCGGCGGCGGTGTACAGCAGCCGGGCCAGCAACTGCGCGGTGAGCCGGTCGTCGCGGTCCAGACCGCTGCCGTCGTTGAAGCTGGTGCCGGCCAGCGGCAGCCCGATCCTGCCCAGTTCCTCGCTGATCGCCTGCGCCCCGCCGGCGAAGCTCACCGGCTTGCCGAGGCTGATCGCGGTCTGCCGGGCCAGTGCCTCCGCGATGTCGTTGTCGCTGTTGGTCAGCATCCGCTCGACCAGTGCGGACAGCGGCATGGAGTCCACCTCGGCGAGCCGGGCCTCCTCGCCCGCGGGCGCGCTGCCCGGCCGTACGTCGCCGTCCACGGTGATCCCGCGGTCGCGCAGCATCCCGGCGAAGGCCTGGGCGGCGGAGTCGGCCGGATCGGCGACCCTGGGGGCGTTCTCGGTGGAGTTGGGGTCGACCCGGCCCTCGTCCACCATGAGCGGGGTGACCGGGGCGATGTTGGGGTCGACGCCGATGGGGTGCAGCAGCGGGCCGGTGTAGAGCGAGGTGTCGTAGCTCAGTTGGACCTTCGTCCAGCCCCGCTCCTTGAGCGTCCTGGCGGTGGCGTCGGCGAGGTCGCTCAGGCTGGCCGGGGTGGCGTCCGGGTCGGTGCCCGGCGGCGTGGGCCGCGCGGTGAGGGTGGGGTCGCCGCCGCCGACCAGGACGATGCCGCCCGGTGCGGCGCCGGGGACGACGGTGGTGGGGATCCGGTAGTCGTCGCCGAGGCTCTGCAGGGCGGCGACCGCGGTGGCGATCTTGGTGGTGGAGGCGGGCGTGGAGGGGGCGTCCGGGTCGTGGCCGTACAGCTGGCGCCCGGTGGCGGCGTCCAGTACCACTCCGGCCCGCACCGCGCCGAGCGCCGGGTCGTCGAACAGCGGGGAGAGCGCGTTGTCCAGGCCCTGCCCGGTGGGCAGCGGTACGGTCTGCGGCGAGAGGCCTGGCCCGAGCCCGGCCAGCACCGGGGGCGCGCTGGGCGCCGTTGCGGGGGTACGGCCGGTGCGTCCCGCGCCTTCCCGGGCGGCGGCCCAGTTCCGTTCCGCCACCCGCTGGCCGTCCGCCCAGGGGCCCGCCGCGGTGACGGCGACCAGCGCGACGGCCAGCCCGACGCCCCCCGCGCCGACCGCCACCCGTGTGGCGCCGCCCTCGAAGGTCGCCCTGCGGGCGGCAGCGAGAACCGGCCGCAGCCCGGCCACCGCCCGGACCGCGCCCCGGTCCAGACCCGCGCGGCGGGACACGCTGACCGCCCAGCGCCGAACACGGTCAGAATTGCTATGGCTCCAGTCACGACCGATCATTAACGGACGCCTCCGCGACAGCGGTGGATCACCTGAACGGTCGCTGTTCGGGCGGCTGCCAGCCCCCGTCGTCGCACCCTGGACCAGCCCCTTTCGCGACCACACACCTGCGTGGGGGACACTTAATCATCCGAAGTATGTGCTGATCATGGCTGATGTTGGAGGAGCCTTGGAGTTCGACGTCACGATCGAGATCCCGAAGGGTTCGCGGAACAAGTACGAGGTGGACCACGAGACCGGTCGTATCCGCCTGGACCGTCGGCTTTTCACCTCGACCATGTACCCCGCCGACTACGGCTTCGTTGAGGACACCCTGGGTGAGGACGGCGACCCGCTGGACGCGCTGGTCCTGCTGGACGAGCCGACCTTTCCGGGCTGCCTGATCAAGTGCCGCGCGATCGGCATGTTCAGGATGACCGACGAGGCGGGCGGCGACGACAAGCTGCTGTGCGTCCCGGCCTCCGACCCGCGGGTGGAACACCTGCGTGACATCCATCACGTGAGCGAGTTCGACCGCCTGGAGATCCAGCACTTCTTCGAGGTCTACAAGGACCTGGAGCCGGGCAAGTCCGTCGAGGGCGCCAGCTGGGTCGGCCGCGCCGAGGCGGAGGCCGAGATCGAAGCCTCCTACAAGCGGCTGCGGGAGCACGGCGGCCACTGAGGCCCCCGCGACGCGTCGTTGAAGGCCCCCGCCGCCATCAGGCGGCGGGGGCCTTCACCAACTGCGGGAACCACCGGCTCATCAGGCGCCGGACGCCTGCAACACACCTGCCCTGACAGCCGGTTGGCGGGTGCGGTTCAGAACCCGCGGGTGCGCTTGGCGGCGCGCCGCACCGGGCCGCCGCCCGGGAACTTGATGACCATACGGGCGACCTCGCCACCGAGGTTGACCCCGATCGCGACCGCCAGTGCCAGCGCCGCGGCCTTGGCGAGGGACGCCACGCCCACGTCCTGCTTCCCCTGTGTGAAGGCGAGCAGCCCGAAGTACGTGGCGCTACCCGGCAGCAGCGGCCCGATGGCCGCGGTGACGTACGGCAGCGCGGAGGCGAACCGGTACCGCGAGAGCAACTGGCCGAACAGGCCGACCAGACCGGCGGCGACCGCCGTCGCGGCGATCGGCGAGAGTCCCGCCTGGTAGTGCAGCGCCCCGTAGACCACCCAGGCCACACCGCCGTTGAGCGTGACGATCGGCAGCACCGAGCGCTCGCACTGGAGCAGCACCGCGAAGGCGAGCGTCAGCGTCATCGCCGCCACCAGTTGCACCGGCGCGTTCTGATAGGTGTGCAGGGCCTCGTCGGGATTGAGCTGGGCGTGCAGGCTCACCCCGACGTACAGCACCATCGTCACGCCGAAGACGATGCCGACGATCAGGTACATGACCTCCAGCAACCGGGCGGAGGCGGTGATGTAGAAGCCGGTCAGCCCGTCCTGCACCCCGGCCACCAGCGCCCGTCCCGGGATCAGCGCGTACAGCCCACCGGTGATCACCGCGGAGGACTGCACATGGCCGCCGCCCGGCAGGTAGGAGCCGTAGAGGTTCATCAGCACGCCCATGGCGGCGGCGGGCATCGCGGCGGCGACGAACTGGTAGAACTCCGGCAAGCCGCGCCCCGCGCACAGCCAGGCGAGCCGGTCGCCGAGCATCGCTCCGACGGCCGCCGCCACGAAGACCGTCGGGCCACCGCCGACCAGCATGCTCGCCGCACCAGCCAGCACTCCGGCGCCGAGCGTCAGCAGCCAGCCGGGGTACGGGTGCCGGTTGCGGCGCATCTCGGCGAGCCTGCCGTAGGCGTCCTCAAGGGTCGCCTCGTGCGCCGTGATGTCGTCGATCAACCGGAAGACGGCGGCGAGCCGGGTGTAGTCGGTGCCGCGGCGGCGCACCGTGCGGCTGGCCGTGATCGGGTCGTCGACCAGGGACGGCTGATGGGTGATGGACAGCAGGGTGAAGGTGACGTTGGGCTCGACCCGGTCGAGCCCGTAGGCGTGGGCGACGCCGAACATCGCCGCCTCCACGTCCTCCGCGCCCTCACCCCCGGCCAGCAGCAGCTCGCCGATACGCAGCGTCAGGTCGAGGACGCGGGGCACGGACGGGCCTTCGGACTCGGGCTTGCCGGCCCGCTCCGGCGCCGGGCGTTCGGCGACCGGCATCCGCAGCATGGCGCGCATCCGGTCCTGCCAGGGGGCGTCACTGGGCAGCCGGACCACGGGAATGCCCTCGGGCGGCGTGAAGGCGGGCAGGGTGTGGTTGCCGGTGGTGCTGCCGTTGGTGGCGGACGCCGGGCGGGTGGGCGGCAGGAACGCGGAGCCCTCGGGCTCCGGTGCGGGCGGGAGCGGCACTCCCAGGGGTGGGGTGAACGCGGAGCGCGACTCGTCGGACTCGGGCTTGGCGTCCTGCGGGCTGGTGCCCAGCACACTGCCGTCAGTCCGCTTGCTCTCCGTCACCTGCTGCGATCCCTTTCCCGCTCCTCTTCGCCGGTTACCCAGACAAGGCTACGTGTAGACCGCAAGGTTCAGCGCTTGGCCGCTCGATGCCGGCCACGCTGCTGCGGAGCCGGGGCCGGCATCGGTCCGGCGTCCCGGCGGCCACCGCCGGTCGCTGTGGCCGCCTTCGCCGACTTGCGCCGCGAGCGCAGGTACTCGAAGGCGATCGGGATCACCGAGACGAACACGATCACGATGAAGATCGCCTCGACGTTGTCACGGATGAACGCGATCTGGCCGAGGAAGTAGCCGAGCACGGTCACGCCCGCGCCCCACAGCGTGCCGCCGATGAGGTTGAAGACGAAGAACGAGCGGTAGTTCATCCGGCTCACCCCGGCGATGATCGGGGTGAAGGTCCGTACGATCGGCACGAAGCGGGCCAGGATGATCGACTTCGGGCCGTGGTGCTCGAAGAACTCGTGCGCCTTCTCGACGTTCTCCTGTTTGAAAAGCTTCGAGTCCGGCCGCCGGAACAGCGCCGGGCCGACCTTGCGGCCGAACAGATAGCCCGCCTGGTCGCCGAGCACGGCGGCGACCGCCACCAGCAGGCACACCAGCCACAGCGGATAGTGCAGGTACTGGCCGTTGGCTATCAGCAGACCGGTGGTGAACAGCAACGAGTCACCGGGCAGGAAGAAACCGATCAGCAGACCCGACTCGGCGAACACCACCAGCAGGATCCCGACCAGCGCGAAGCCGCCGAAGTTCTCGATCAGCTGCTGGGGGTTGAGCCAGGCGGGGCCCAAGGCGAGAGTCGTCACGGGTGGCGTGCTCCTGGTCGTGGGCTCCGGACTGGCTCCTGCCACTTCCGGACTGGTCAAGTCCCCACCAGTATGAACGTAGGCCCGATACGGCGGGTTCCCCATGTGCCGCGGCCTGCCGGGCGGGGCAGGCTCAAGGGCATGAGCATCGATGACTACGGCGGCGGCCAGCCCACCCAGTCCGACATCCTGGTGGTCACCACCAACGACGTGCCCGGGCACCGTGTGGAACGGGTGATCGGCGAGGTCTTCGGACTGACCGTGCGCTCCCGGCACCTGGGCAGCCAGATCGGCGCCGGACTGAAGTCCATGATCGGTGGCGAGCTGAAGGGGCTGACCAAGACCCTGGTGCAGACCCGCAACCAGGCCATGGAGCGCCTGGTGGAGCAGGCGAGGGCGCGCGGGGCGAACGCGGTGCTGATGATGCGCTTCGACGTGACCGAGGCCGCCGACGTGGGCACCGAGGTCTGTGCCTACGGAACCGCCGTGGTGCTGGTCCGGGAGGGCTGAGCGCGGCCGGATCCGCGCCCTGCGGCTGCGCCCGGTCAGCGTCCGCGCGTCGGGCGCGGTGCGGCGCTCAGGCCGGGCGCTTGCGCAGCCGGGCGGCGAGCACCGCCACGTCGTCCTCGGCGGTGCTGGTCACCAGCTTGGCCAGCACCCGGTCCAGCAGGGCGTCCAGGCTGATGTCGACGGGCGCGGCCAGCTCCGTCAGCCGGCGCAGCGAGCGGTCGATGTCCTCGCCGCGCCGCTCCACCAGGCCGTCGGTGAACAGCAGCAGCACCGGACCGGGCAGCGCCCGCCGCTCGACCGCGACGTAGCCGCCGATGCCGGTGCCGAGCGGGGGTCCGGGCGGGACCGGCAGCAGTTCGAAGTGGCCGTCCATGTGCAGTGCGGCGGGCGGCAGATGGCCCGCGCTGGCATAGGTCACCGTCTCCCGCTCCGGGTCGGCGACCGCCAGCAGGCAGGTGGCGGGGCGGTCGGTGCCGGTGCCGATGATCAGGGCGTCGAGTTGTTCCAGGATCTGGTCCGGCGGCAGGTCGGCGGCGGCCAGCACCCGCAGCATGGAGCGGTAGTGCCCCATGTCGACGGCCGCCTCCACGCCGTGGCCCATCACGTCGCCCATCGCCAACAGGGTGCGCCCGCCGGAGAGTTGGACGGTGTCGAACCAGTCGCCGCCGACCAGGGCGGTGCTCCCGGCCGGGAGGTAGCGGGAGGCTACCTCGACGGTGGGCTGCGGGGTCGCGGGCTCGGAGAGCAGGGCGCGTTGCAGTTCCAGGGCGATGCCGTGCTCCCGGGTGTAGCGGCGGGCGTTGTCCAGGCTGATCGCGGCGCGCCCGGCCAGGTCCTGTGCGATGACCACGTCCTCGTCGGCGAAGTCCGGGGTGTCCCCGGCCCTCATCAGCGTCACGGTGCCGATCGGGTGCCCCCTGGCGGCCAGCGGCACCACCATGCCGGAGTGGATCCCGGCGGCCCGGTAGCGGACGACGCGCTCGGCGTTCGCCGGGGACCGGCCGCCCTCGGGGTGGCTGAAGCGGTTGTCGACCAGCGGCCGTCCGCTCTCCATGCTGCGCGGTATCGCCGAGCCGCTGCGGAACCGCACGTACTCCCCCGGCCCCTCGAACACCGCGGCGGCGCCCCGCAGTTCGGGCACCACCGAGATCGCCGCCCGGCGCAGCCGCAGCGTCCCGCGGGGCGACTGCCACGCCCCGTCCGCCTGCTCGGGGGGTATGACGTCGACGGTGACCGCGTCGGCGAGCACGGGCACCAGGAAATCGGCCAGTTCCGCGCAGGTGGTGTCGATGTCCAGGGTGGTGCCGATCCGGGTGGCGGCGGTGTCCAGCAGGGCGAGCCGTTCCCGGGCCTTCTCCAGGTCGTGCTGGACCTGACGGGAGGCGCTGACCTCCAGCACTATGCCGACCAGGCCGGTGACCTCGCCGTCGCGTTCCAGCCGGTGGTAGGCGCCGTGCCAGTAGCGGCGCTCATGGCCGGAGGCGGCCCGGGTGTGGCCGCTGGAGGTGGTCTCCCGGGGTATGCCGTCGGCCAGTACCTGGCGCAGCACGTCCTCCCTGGCCTCCAGGGCGGGCAGCACGTCGGGGATGGTCCGGCCGGTGTGCTCGGCGGCGGGGACGCCGTTCATCCGGGCCAGCGCGGGGTTGACGTAGACGTACCGCAGATCGGCGTCCAGCACCACGACCCCGGCTTCCGTGCCCTCCAGGATCTGGCGCAGCACCTCGCTGTCCAGCGGCTCTGGAGGATCGGCGGCCACCGGGTTCCTCCTCGTCAGCGGTAGCGCCCGCGGCTGTGGGCCCCTCCATCCTCAGCCGTGGCCGGATCACCCGCATCCGGGCATCGGCGGCCGGGCGACGGGGTGGCCTGATCTATACGTTGCCTCAGGCGACGGATGCCACTTACAACTAGATGGGCGTACAGTGATCAGCGTGGTCCGGTGGCCGGACGTGCCGCGGGATCGCGCCCAAACGGGGGCAGAGCCGAGCCCCGGACCCGGGGCCGCCGACCGGAGGAGGGGAGACCGCCTATGTGCGGGATCACCGGATGGATCTCCTACGAAAGTGACCTCACCCGCGAGCGGGCCACGCTCGACGCGATGACGCAGACCATGGCCTGCCGCGGCCCGGACGCCTCGGGCGTCTGGCTGGACCGGCACGCGGCGTTCGGGCACCGCCGCCTCGCCGTCATCGACATCGAGGGCGGCAAGCAGCCGATGTCCGTCGAGGCCGACGGACGCACCGTGCTCGTCACCACCTACAGCGGCGAGATCTACAACTACCGAGAGCTTCGCGCCGAGTTGACATCCCTCGGCCACACCTTCCGCACCAGCAGCGACACCGAGGTGGCGCTGCACGCGTACCTGGAGTGGGGCGAGGACTTCACCGAGCGCCTCAACGGGATGTACGCCTTCGCGCTGTGGGACCCACGCTCGGAGGAACTGCTGCTGGTCCGCGACCGGATGGGCATCAAGCCGCTGTTCTACTACCCGACTTCGGACGGCGTGCTGTTCGGCTCCGAGCCCAAGGCGATCCTCGCCCACCCCTCGGTACGGCCGGTGGTGGACGCCGAGGGGCTGGCCGAGCTGGTCGCCTTCTGCAAGACGCCGGAGCAGGCGATCTACAAGGGCATGAAGGAACTCAGGCCCGGCCATGTGCTGCGGGTGCGACGCGGCGGGCTGACCGTCAAGCGGTACTGGGCGCTTGAGGCCCGCGACCACACCGACGACCTGGACACCACCATCCGTACGGTGCGCGAACTGCTCGACGACATCGTCGCCCGCCAGCTGATCGCCGACGTACCGCTGTGCACGCTGCTCTCCGGGGGCCTGGACTCCTCCGTGATCACCGCGCTGTCGGCACACGGACTGGCTGCGGCCGGGCAGGGCCCGGTGCGGTCGTTCTCCGTCGACTTCGTCGGACAGACCGAGAACTTCAAGCCGGACGACCTGCGCGGCACGCCCGACGGCCCGTACGCGCACGCGCTCGCCGAACACGTACGGTCCGACCACCGGGACATCGTGCTGGACACCGCGGCGCTGATGGACCGCGGCAACCGGGACGCCGTACTGAGGGCGCGCGACCTGCCGTTCGGCCTCGGCGAGGGCGACACCTCGCTCTACCTGCTCTTCAAGGCCATCCGAGAGCAGTCGACGGTGGCGCTGTCCGGCGAGTCCGCGGACGAGGTGTTCGGCGGCTACCGGTGGTTCCACGACCAGGACGCGGTCGAGGCCGACACCTTCCCCTGGCTCACCCGGCTGGGCATCAACAGCTTCGCCGGTACGAAGGCGGGCACCCGAGAGTCGCTGCTGGACGACGGGCTGCTGGCCAAGATCGACGTGGCCGGCTACCGGCGCGCCCGGTACCGGGAGGCGCTGGCCGAAGTCCCGTACCGGGAAGGGGACTCGGGACTCGAGCGGCGGATGCGGGAGATCTGCTACCTGCACCTGACCCGGTTCGTGCAGTTCCTGCTGGACCGCAAGGACCGGGCGAGCATGGCGGTCGGGCTAGAGGTCCGAGTGCCGTTCTGTGACCACCGGTTGGTGCAGTACGTCTTCAACACCCCGTGGTCGATGAAGACCTTCGACGGCCGGGAGAAGTCACTGCTGCGGGCGGCGGCCGGGGACGTGCTGCCGGAGTCGGTGGCGCAGCGGGTCAAGAGCCCGTACCCCAGCACCCAGGACCCGCGCTACACCCAGGCGCTGCGCGCCGAGTTGGGTGAGCTGCTGGCCGACAAGGAGGCCCCGGTACGCCCGCTGCTGGACCTGGCGAACGCGCGGGAGGCGGTGAACACCGAGGGCGAGGGCTTCCGTTCCAGCACCGAACTCGTGCTGGGCATCGACTCGTGGCTGCGCAAGTACGAGACGACGCTGGAGCTTTGACCCCACGCCCTTCGGGCGAGGGACCGGTCGCACGCGAGGCTCCGCGGGCCTTCCGCCCCCGGAGCCTCGCGTCACCGGGGGCCGAAGGCCCCCGGTCCTGCCGTTACGCGTCCACCAGGAACGGCTTCATGCGGCCATCGCGGGCGCGGTCCACCGCGGGGGTGGCCAGGCGGCCGACGAGCGGGACGAGGGCGGCGGCGACCACGGTGCCGACCAGCGCGCCGACCAGCACGTCATGCGGGTAGTGCGCACCGACGTACACCCGGGAGGCGCCCATCGCGACGGCGGCCAGCACGGCCAGCCAGCCGATCCTGCGGTGCACCAGCAGCAGCGCGACGGCCGCGCAGAAGGCGACCACGGTGTGGTTGCTGGGGAACGCCCAGTCACCCGGCGCGGCGCACGCCTCCAGGTTGAAGCTGTGCGGCAGTTGCTGGCACGGCCGCACCTCCTTGACCACGGACTTCAGCAGGTCGTTGACGATGTAGGCGACGACCACCACGACCGGCGCGGCCAGCACCCGGGTCATCGCCCAGGACGGCTGCCGCCGCGCCGACCACCAGGCCAGCAGCATGAAGACGGCGAAGATCACGATGCCGTAGGCCGACCAGTACTTGATGATGTCGTCCAGCCAGCCTGGCGCGGTGCGCGCCCAGTCCGTGACATCCGTGTACAGCCCGCCGTCGACCTGGGAGCCGTCGAAGGCCAAGGTGGTGAGGGTGCTGTGGGCCACATCGGCGGCGGGCGGTGCGAGCACGGGCGGCATTCCTCCGATAATCGACGACGAGCGGCGTGCCGGGAACGGCCCGCCAAATGTCTACAGACTCGTAGACTGTGGGCCAACTGTAGTCGACGGGAAAGGGGACGGAATCCGTGACGGACATCGCGCGGCGCCCGGCGGGTGAGCTGGAGGCAGCCGTCCTCGCCGCCCTGTGGGCCGCCCACACCCCGCTGACTCCGCCGCAGGTCCAGCAGTCGCTCGGCGGCACGCTGGCCCGCACCACAGTGGCCACCATCCTGGCCCGGCTGTACGACAAGGGCACGGTGGTGCGCAGCCGGTCCGGACGCGCCTACGCCTACACCCCGGCGGTGGAGGACGAGGCGGCGCTGGCCGCCCGGCGCATGCACAGCGAGCTGGAGAAGGGCGACGACCGCAACGGGGTCCTCGCCCGCTTCGTCTCCCGGCTCTCCCCGGACGACGAGCGGGTGCTCCGGCTGCTGCTCGCCCAGGCCGACGCGTCGCGCACACCGGCGGCGACCACCGCGTCCACCCGAAAGGGATCGCCGGAGCCGAGGAGGCCGCGATGACCTGGGCCGTCTGGGCGCCGCTGCTCGCGCCGCTGCTCGCCGTACCGGCCGCCCGGCGGCTGGCCGACGTCCTCGCGCCACGCACCGCCGCGCTGCTGCTCGCGGCGACAGCCGCGATGCTGGCGCTGCTCAGCACCGGCTCGCTGGCACTGCTCACCGCGGCCGGGCTGCTGCGGTTGCCCGTCATCGCGGCGCTCGGGCACATGTCGGCGCCGCTGATGCGCCGCAGCAATCCCATCTACCTGCCGATCGGGGCGCTCGCGGCGCTCGCGCTGGCCGTCGCGGCCTACGCGGTCTGCCGGGCCGCGCGGCGGCACCGGACGGACCTGCTGCGGGCGGCGAGCACCGCCGAGCGGCACGGGGGCGCGGGCGATCTGACCGTACTGCCGGATCCGGGTGCGGACGCGTACGCGCTGCCGGGGCGGCCGGGACGGGTGGTGGTCACCGCGGGCATGCTGCGCAAGCTGGACGCGCGGGAGCGGGAGGTGCTGCTGGCGCATGAGCGTGCGCACCTGCGCGGGCGGCACCACCTGCTGATCATCTGCGCCGATCTGGCCGCGTGCCTGCATCCCGCCCTGAGCGGGCTGCGGGCGCCTTTGTCGTTCCACCTGGAGCGGTGGGCGGACGAGTCCGCGGCGGCGGCCGTCGGCGACCGGCGGCTGACCGCCCGCGCGGTGGGCCGGGCGGCGCTGGCCGCGTCGGACGCCCCGGCCGCGCAGCGCCCCGCGGCGGCGCTGGCCGCCTCGGCGGGGCCGGTGCCGAGGCGCGTCGCCGCGCTGCTGGAGACCGCGCCGCGGTCGCGGTTCAACGCCCTGCGGCCCGCCGCGGCGATCGCGGCCGTGCTGGTCGCGTGCGTGGTCGCCTCCGGCGTCAGCACTCTGGAGGCGGCGGACGACCTCCACGCCAACATCGAGCTGGCCCAGGGCGCGCCCCTGGACCACCCGCACCACCACAGCCACTCCTTCCCGTCCCTCCCGTCCTTCCCGGAGTAGGACCCGCGGCCCAAGGCGCGGCGAGGAACTCCACGTCAACCGGCCGCACCGAAAGCGCCCCGGCACCGGCCGACGGCGCCGCGGCGGCCGGAACCCGTGAGGTCAGGCCGCGGACAGCCGCGCCCCGTATGCTCCGGCAGCGCCGCAGGCGACACGGACCACGCCGCGACCGTCTACACTCTCGTAGACCTTCACCTCCGCAGAGGGACGCCACATGTACCTGACCCACGGCTCGCAGCTGGCCGTCAACGTCCTGGACCCCAACTCACTGCTGTCGTCCTTCGGCGCGATCGGCATCCTGGTGGTGCTGTTCGCCGAGACCGGCCTGCTGGTGGGCTTCTTCCTGCCCGGCGACTCGCTGCTGTTCACCGCGGGTCTGTTCACCACGACCAGCGCGAAGTCCGCGGTCCACCTCTCGCTGACCTGGGTGCTGCTCGCCGCGGGCGTCGGCGCCCTGCTCGGCGCGCAGACCGGCTACCTGATCGGACGCCGCGGCGGCCCCGCCCTACTGGGCCGGGTCAAGAACCCCAAGCTGCACGAGGCCGTCGAGCGCTCCGGCGAGATGCTGGAGAAGTACGGCTACGGCAAGGCGATCGTGCTGGCCCGCTTCATCCCGCTGGTGCGCACCGTGCTCAACCCGATGGCGGGCGCGCTGGGCGTACCCGCCAAGGTCTTCACCTTGTGGCAGGTCGTCGGCGGACTGGTGTGGAGCCTGGGCGTCACCATCGCCGGCAACGCGCTGGGCTCGGCCATCCCCAACATCGACAACTACCTGCTGCCGATCATCGGCGTGGTGGTCGTGCTGTCGCTGATCCCGGTCGCCCTGGAGATCCGCCGGGCCCGCCGCGCCCCCGCGAAGGCCGCCGCGATGAGCGGTGCGCCGGAGCACGAGGCGTAGGCCGCGCCTGCCTACCTCCGATCCGTCAGCCGGTCGGCGCGGTTCCGCGCAGGAACGCGTCACCGTGCTGGCGGATGTGCGTCTCCACCGCCTCCAGGGCGCTGGTCACCGCCTCGTGCGAACCGGATCCGCGCTGCTCGGCGTAGTACGCGGCGCCGAGCCTGCGCAACAGGTCATGGCCGGTGCGCAGCGCCTGCACCTCCTCGACCTTCTCCTTGCCGACGTCCAGCCCGCGCTGGGCGACCTCCTTGGCCCGGTCCAGGAAACTGGTCATGCCGTGCCCTCCTCCTCGTCCGCGTAACAGATCAACGCTCCCGTCCGGGGGTGTAGTTCCCCACCCGGCCGGCGGCCGGGCTGGGCCATCCGGGGTTCCGGCGATGTTTTCCGGCGAAAGCTTCCGGTCTGGTGCCCGGACAGGCGATACTCCGGAGTCAGGAAGCCCAATCGGACAGCCGTGCGTCACCCGGCGGTGACCATGGCGGGAGCGAGGCCGCAGGATGTTCAGGAACGGACTCGAACCGTGGCACATCGTCCTGGTCGTGCTGGTGTTCGTGTTGCTGTTCGGATCCAGGAAGCTTCCGGACGCCGCGCGCGGCATCGGCAAGTCGCTACGCATCCTGAAGTCGGAGACGCGCGCCCTGAGGGACGACGACAAGCCCGCCGACGCCCCGGGCGACAGCACCGGCGGCGCGGAAGGCGCCGCCCGGGACGCGCAGTCCCAGGAAGCGCTGGAGCACAAGCCCAAGCCCGCCGCCCAGCCCAGCCCGGAACCGAACCGCACGCCTGAGGACCGCCGCCACACGGCCTAACGCCCCCGGCCCCCGCGGCGCACCGCGAACCACCCCCACCCGGCGGCCCCAGCGGCTGAAGACCCAACGCCGGGCGGCCCCCACCGCGCCCCGCGGCGCGGCAGCGCACCCCCAACCCCCGTGTCCTCGCGCCCACTTGACGAAGTGCCGGGGCGCTCATTGGCGCCCCCACACGCGCTGACACAGGATCGGAAGGCCCGCAAGCCAACGGTCAGTGCGGCTGGCCGATCCGTCGAGGGAGCGCTACGGACATGACCAATGTCGCCGTCATCTACTACTCGTCCACAGGAAGCACGTACAAGCTCGCCGAGGCGGCGGCCGACGCCGCGCGCAAGGCGGGTGCCGACGTACGGCTGCGCAAGATCGCCGAACTGGACCCGCAGGCCGCCGCCTCCAGCCGCGACGGCGCCGCGGAACACCGTGCCGCCACCGCCGACATCCCGGTCGCCGCGCCCGAGGACCTGGAGTGGGCGGACGCCATCCTGCTCGGCTCGCCGGTCCACTTCGGTCTGCCCGCACCGCAGTTGATGCACTTCATCAACGGCACGTCAGCGCTCTCCATCGCCGGCAAGCTGCTCAACAAGGCGGTGTCCGCGTTCGCCTCCGGCTCCGCCAACCAGGGCGGCCAGGTCAGCACCATCCTCGCGCTGCACAACGCCATCTGCCACTGGGGTTCGGTCATCGTCCCCACCGGCTCCACCGAACCGGTGCTGTACGAGCCGAACAACGGCAACCCGTACGGCGTCAGCAGCACCACCAAGAACGCCGTCGGCCACGCCGACGAGGAGAACCTCGCCGCGATCGACTTCCAGACCCGCCGCACGATGGAGATCGCCGCGGCGATAGCCAGCGGCACCAAGGCCGTCTGACGCCATGGCCACCGCTGACGACCACCGCGCCCCGTTCGCCGCCACGGTGGCCACCATCAGCCTCGTCGGCATGGTCGCCGTTGGCCAGTTGTACGTGACGATCCCGCTGATGCCCCGGATGAGCGCCGCCTGGGGCGTCTCGCAGGCGTCCGCCGCGTGGACCACGACCGCCTTCGCCATCGCCTACGCGTGCGGCTCGCTGCTGAGCGGCCCGCTGTCCAACCGCTACGGACGGCGCGCGGTGATGACCGTGAGCACCGCGGCGATGGCGTTCGCCACCGCCCTGGTGCCGTGCGCCACCAGCCTGGGCACCGGCTCGGCGTTCCGGGCGCTACAGGGCCTGCTGGCCGGGGCGTTCGTGCCGATGTCGTACTCCTACCTCAGCGCCCGGATCCCGGCCCGCCGACTGCCCCTGGCGCTGACCACGGTGTCCTGCTGCCTGGGCGGCACCGTGGTGATCGGCCAGGTCGAAGCGCAGTTGCTACAGGCCGCGTTCGGCTGGCGGGCGGTCTTCTGGATCACCGCGCCGCTGCTCCTGCTCGGCGCCGGTGCGACGGCGAGGGTGCTGCTGCCCGACCCGGCGCGCCCGCCCCGCCAGACGGCGACCGGTCCGGCACCGGCCGGCGGGCGTTCGCGGCGGCTGCCGCTGTACCTGGTCACGTTGACCGTCGCCGGAAGCCTGACCGCGGTCTACACCGGGGTGCAGTTGTACGGGCCGAGTCAACTCGTCGGCCATGACGGCGCGATGCTCGCGCTGCGCGCCAGCGGACTGCCCGCGCTGCTCGCCTCGGTGCTCATCGCGCCGCTGCTCGGCCGGATCCCCGCCACCCGGCGGGCGGCCATGGCCTCGGCGGTGGCCGTGGCGGGGCTGCTGGCCGCCGCGCTGCGGGCCGACGACGTGATCGCGCTGGGAGTCGCGCTGTTCGTCTTCATGCTCGGCCTGTCCAACGTCGGCCCCGCCCTGGTGCAGACGATCGGCAGCAGCGCGGGCGCCGCGCAGACCACCGCCATAGCGGTCTACGGATTCATGCTCAACCTCGGCGGTGGCGTGGGCGCCCAACTCCCGGCGCCCATAGGGAACCTGACCGTACTGGCGCTGGTGCTGGCGGCGCTGATGACGGTCACCGCGGCCGTCATCGGCCTGACCGCCAGGACCGGCCGCCGCGTACCCGTACCCGTGCCCGACTACCCGACGGCGGGCCGGGCCATGCTGAAGACGAGGGGGCAGTGACGATGGACGCCGCCATGGTGGACGAGTACCTCAGCCGGATCGGTGCGAGCCGGCCGCAACGCGCGGACCTGGACGCGCTGCGCCGACTACAGGAACGCCATGTGCTGTCGGTTCCGTTCGAGAACCTCGACTACCACCTCGGCCGGGACATCCTGCTGGACGAGCGGGTGGTGGACAAGATCGTGCGGGACCGACGCGGCGGCGGCTGCTACGAGTTGAACCCGTCGTTCGGCTTCCTGCTGGAGGCGCTCGGCTACCGCGTCAGCATCCTCGGCGCCCAGGTGCGCCGTCCGGACGGTCTGGGCTCGCCGCTCGGCCATCTGGTCCTGCGGGTGGACCTGGAGGAGTCCTGGCTGGTCGACGTGGGCTTCCGGAAGAACAGCCGGCTGCCGCTGCGGCTCGCCTCCGGCGACGTCCAGCCGGACCCGCACGGCGACTACCGGCTGGCCCGTACGCCGGACGGCGCGATCGACGTGTCCGCCGACGGTGTTCCGCTGTACCGGGTGGACGACCGGCCGGTGCGCCTCCAGGACTTCCGGCCCACCCTGTGGTGGTTCCGCACCTGCCCCGACTCGCCCTTCATGAGCGACCTGTTCTGCTCGCTGCCCACCACCGACGGCCGGGTCACCCTCAAGGGCGACCGGCTGACCCGCACCAGCGCTGGTGAGCGGACCGTCGAGGTGCTGCCGGACGACCAGGCGGTCCGCGCCGCCTACCGGAAGTACTTCGGCTTCGAACTCGATGAACTGCCGACCCCGCCCCCGGTCGCGCCGGGCTCTCCCGGCGTCCAACTGGACTGACCCGCACGGGCGGTTAGACCGCGCGCACCTCAGCAGCGCCCTCCAGGAGTGGCTATGACCTCGCGATCCGTCCCCAGCGGTGACATCGGCGACGCCGAACTGGTCACCGACGTAACCGACCCCGCACAACTGCCGGTCGTCTTCATGCACGCGTTCAACCGCGGCGACCTCGACACGATCGACAAGCTCTTCGAGCCCGCCGCGATACGGGTGCTCACCCCCGGCGAGGTGGTGACCGGCGACGGCCGGCGCAACGCCACCCGCAGTTTCCTCAAGCTCGGCATTCCGATCAGGCTCACCGTGCGGCACGCCTACGTCTATGACGATCTCGCGCTGCTCCTCGGCGACTTCCTCATCGAGGGCACCAAGCCGAACGGCGAGTACGTACGGATGGAAGGCACCGCCACCGATGTGCTGCGGCGGGACGCCAACGGATTCTGGCGGTACGCGATCGACAATCCGCCCGGTGTCGAACGCGAGGTGGCCCGCCCCTGAACCACCGGCCAGGACAACCGCCGCGCCCCGGGGAGCGGCGGTTCTCGGCCGTCGCGGCGGCAACCGGCCAAAGCGAGCGGGCAGTTGACAAAGTCCCATGGCGCGGATGGCTGCCCCCGACGCCCAGGAACAGGATTGGATCACCGGCCGGCCGCGTCGCGGCGGCGCGGCGTACCCGTTCGTGAGAAACACTCCGTGAAGGAGCACTACGGCCATGACGAATGTCGCCATCATCTACTACTCGGGCACCGGCAACGTCCACAAGCTCGCCGTGGCCGCGGCCGGCGCGGCGGAGAAGGCGGGCGCCGAGGTGCGCCTTCGCCGGGTTCCCGAGTTGGTCAACGAGTCCCTGGCGCCGGACTTCACAGAATGGACGCAGTCCTGGGAGGAGCACGCGCAGACGGCCCGGGACGTCGCGCTGGCCAGCGTGGACGACCTGGACTGGGCCGACGCGGTGCTGTGGGGCACGCCGGGCCGCTACGGTCTGCTGGCCGCGCCGCTCAAGCAGTTCATCGACCAGACCTTCGCGCTGCACGCCCGGCGCGGTCTGGTGAACAAGGTGATGTCCGCGTTCACCTCCACCGGTACCCAGCACGGCGGCCAGGAGAGCACGATCCTGTCGCTGAGCAACGTCTTCTACCACTGGGGAGCGATCATCGTCCCGCCGGGCGTGGTTGACGACATCCAGCTCGCGCCCTCCAACGGCAATCCGTACGGCGTGAGCGCGGTCGCCGGTCTGCAGGCCGTTCCCGGTCATCTGGCGGAGAACGTCACCGAGGACAACCTGGCCGCCATCGAGTTCCAGACCCGGCGCACGCTCGAAATCGCCACGGCGCTGCGCAAGGGCCTTTCCACGGACTGACCAGGACGAATTTCCGGCATCCCGGGCGGGGTTCGCGACGCGTGTTCGCGGACCCCGCTTTCCACGTTCCGCGAATTCACCGTGGTTATCCCTGGCCTGGTCTGAAACAGCAGGTCAGGTGGTGTGACCAAGGTGACAGAGTTCTTGTGCCCTCCTTTCTCCCAACTGCCGTGCGGTGCCAGCATGTTACGTGCCAACGAACCGTGTGCCGGTTCCACGCTGAGGAAGAGGACAGATGTTTAGGACTTCCAAGAACAAAAACCTTCTCTATCTCGGAATCGTGGCCGAGCAGGCTGCGGTCAAGAATGGCAGCACGACCATCACCCTCGACCACGAACTGGAAAGCCTCGGGGTCGGAAAGGTGTTGACCCTGGGGCAGTTCGCCGGCCATGTCGCCGACATCGCCAACCGGTTGTGGGCCGCGGGTGTGCGTCCCAGCGAGCATGTGGTGATCCACAAGTCCGCCAGCTTCGACATCTGCGTCTACGCCTGCGCCGCGGCGCGCATCGGCGCGGTGCCGGTGATGCTGTCACCGCTGCTGGACGGTCCGACCGTGGCCGCGCTGCTGGACCGGCTCAAGGGGGCCTCGCTGCTGACCGACGAGGCCAAGCTCACCGGGCCGTTGGCCGATGTGCCGTTGCCGGAACTCACCGCCCGCGTGGTCACGGTGACCGGCTCCCATCCGCTGGCGGTGTCGATGGCCGACCTGGCGGGCGCTCCGGAGCGCAAGCCGGTGCTGCTGGACGCCGACCAGCCGGCGCTGATGACGCACACCTCGGGAACGACCGGAATTCCCAAGCTGGTTGTGCACACCGCGCGCTCCATAGGTGCGCGCGAGGCGTGGCAGAACCGTGTGGTGTCGATGATCCGCAAGCCGGAGACGGTGCTGATGCACGTCAGTTACGTGCACTCGCGGATGTACCCGGGGTTCGCGGTGCTGGCCAAGCGCGGCATGCCGATGGTCTTCCTCAAGGACGCCCAGCCGGACAAGGTCGCCGACGCGCTGGTCAAACACCGCCCCGGTGTCTTCGAGACGCACCCCAACTCCTTCCTGGAGTGCGAGGCGATACTCGACGATCCGCGTGAGCCGATCGCCAGCGTGCGGTTCTTCAACTCCACGTTCGACGCGATCCACCCCAGCACCATGCACAAGTTCCTGCACGCCTCCAAGCGCCGCCACCCGGTGTTCCTCCAGGTGTACGGGCAGAGCGAGTGCGGTCCGATCGCCGGACGCACGGTGACCCGCAAGAACGCGCTCACCATGGACAGCCGCTGCCAGGGCTACCCCATACCTGGTCTCGGCAAGTACCGCCTGGTCAGCCGGAACGGCGCCAAGCCGAGCCGGGAGACGCCCGGTTACATCGACGTGTGGACCGCCGGGCGGGCGATGACGTACTACGGCGAGGAGGAACGGTTCAACAAGCAGGTGATCGGCGAGTGGTGGCGCGGCAACGACGTGGGCTACCGCACCAAGTGGGGCTGCCTGCACCTGCTGGACCGCGAGGTCGACGTCATCCCCACGATCCACAGCACCCTTGAGGTCGAGGACACCCTGCTGCACCGGCTGGAGGAGCTGACCGAGCTGGTCATCGTCCCCGGTCCGCAGAAGGAGCCGATTCCCGTCGTCTGCACCAAGGACGACCGTCCGCTGGACCTCGCCCGCTGGCGGAAGGCGGTCGCCGACCAGGCGCCGATGTCCGACCCCGTGGAGATGCGGCTGTCCGAGCTGCCGCGTACCGCGACCGCGAAGATCCAGCGCATCGAGCTGGCCCGGCGACTGCGCGAGGACCTGGAACAGGCTTCCTGAGCAGGGCGGTTGAGCCGTCCCGTGAGGCCCGTGGCGACCTGACACTCTTTCCGGAAGGAGGTTGTGGACGATGTTCCGGACATCCATTATCCAGGATATGAAGATAAGCGAAGGCGTGGAGTGGGCAGTGCACTGCTGCCTGAACCTGTCCTGGGTGGCGCCGGAGCGGACCGTGACCGCGGCCAAGCTGGCCGCCTTCTACAACCTTCCGACCGCCTACCTCAACAAGCAGTTGCAGGCCCTGGGCCGGGCGGGCATCGTCTCGTCGACCTCCGGACCCCGCGGCGGGTTCCAGCTCGCGCGGCACCCGGAGAAGATCACGCTGATGGATGTGGTGACCGCGATCGAAGGCTCTGAACAGGCCTTCCGATGCACCGCCATCCGGCAGCGCGGACCCGCGGGCGACCTGGACGCGCTGGACGGCTACCGCAAGCCGTGCGCGGTCTCCCAGGCCATGCGCACCGCCGAGTTCGTCTGGCGCCGGGAGCTGGCGTCGCGCACGGTGGCCGACCTCAGGGCCGCCGTGGAGCGCAGCACCCCGCACGCACCGGCTCGGGTGCGCCGCTGGTTCGACAACTCACGTACCTGACCGCGCAGTTCGCCATGGCCGCCGGGCGGCCCCGACAGGCACCACGAAGGAGGTGATTCTGGATGCCCGATATCCCGTTATCCCTGTGGTCCAACGCGCCGACGACAGTCCCAGGCTCCACCGGGCCGCCCCGTACGCCATGAGCTCCGCTGCCTCCAGCGCACATACCGATCACCCCCGTCTCCACCGCTTCACTCCTCCCAAGGGAAAGGGACTGCAATGTCTTCTGCAGCCGTAGACGCCTCCACGGCACCGCGGCGTCGCCACCTGGGGCTGCTACTGGCCCTGTTGGCATTCGCCCAACTCATCATCTCCATCGACTACAACATCGTTTATGTGGCACTTCCGGACATCGGCCACGGGCTCGGCTTCTCCTCGCAGACCCTGCAGTGGGTGATCAGCGCGTACGCTGTGGCGTTCGGCGGCTTCCTGCTACTCGGCGGCCGGGCCTGCGACCTGTTCGGGCCGCGCCGGATGTTCGTGCTCGGCCTGTCGCTCTACGGTGCCGCCTCGCTGATCGGCGGCCTCGCGGTGAACCCCGCGATGCTGATCGCCGGGCGCGCGGTGCAGGGCATGGGCGGTGCGTTCCTGTTCCCGGCCACCCTGACGCTGGTGGGCACCAGCTTCGCCGAGGGCAAGGAGCGCAACCGCGCCTTCGCCGTCTGGGGTACCGCGGGTGGCAGCGGCATGATCCTCGGTTCACTGCTCGGTGGCGTGCTGACCCAGGCCTTCGGCTGGGAGGCGGTCTTCTTCGTCAACGTTCCGCTGGCCGTCCTCGCGATCCTGTTCGCCTTCCCGCTCATCGCGCCGGACGCCGTGCGGTCCGCCGGCCGCAAGTTCGACCTCGGCGGTGCGCTGACCGCCACGGTCGGCGTGACCGCGGTGGTCTTCGCCCTGGTCCAGGGTCCGGTCTCCGGTTGGGGCGCGCCCACCATCGTGACCGCCGCGATCGTCGGCGTGGCGCTGCTGCTGGCCTTCTTCGTCATCGAGAAGCGCAGCTCCGACCCGCTGATGCCGCTGCGGCTGTTCGGCAACCGCAACCTGAGCACGGGTGTCGGCGTCACCTTCCTCTACATGGCCACCTTCGGCACCCTGCTGTACTTCCTCACCGTCTACTTCCAGAGCGTGCACGGTTACAGCGCGCTGCAGACCGGTCTCGCCTACCTGGTTCCGATGGTCGCCATCTCCGCAGGCGCCCAGCTGGCCGGTCGGTTCGCCACCCGCTTCGGGATCCGGGCGATCATGATCGCCAGCCTGGTCATCGGCGGTGTGGGCACCGTGATCACCGGTCTGACGATGTCGGCGGGCGCGTCCTACGCGGTGCTGATCCCGGGGCTGATCGTCCTCGGCCTCGGCCAGGGCGCGGGCTACACCCTGATGTTCGGCGCCGCGGCGATCGGCGTGGACGCGTCGGAGCAGGGCATCGCCTCCGGTATGGCCTCCACCACCCAGCAGGTCGGCGGTGCGGTGGGCCTGGCGATCCTGGTCGCCATCGCCAACTCCGGCACAAAGGGCCTGACCGGCCAGGCGCTGCGCAACGCCACCACCCACGGGCTGCGTGAGGCGATCTTCATCGCCGCGGCGGGCATCGCCATCACCACCCTGGTCGCCTTCGGCTTCAAGCGCCCGACGGCGACGGCTCCCACCGTGGAGTCCACGGACCAGCTCACCGAGCTTCCCAGCGAACAGGTGGCCCAGGTCTGACCCCCGTTCCACCCCGTCCTCCGCCCTCGCGCTCCACACCCCCGGGAGCGCGGGGGCGGACCCTTGCCCGCAAGTCCCGCCCGTTCACGGTCACTTCGGGGGCAAGCCCCCGGGCCCCGGGCAGCTTCCGCCTCGCAGCGCTGTGCCAACGCTCTGCCCTCAGTGAAGCGAACCGTCGATCGTCACAACCCCGACGTGTGCCGGGAGTACCGTTCTGGATGTCGAGGCCGGAACGGAGTTCATGATGCCGGATGCCCTGAACGATCGGGCGGGGGTCGGGCGGCGCATCGCGCAGGCCCGCAAGACACGAGGGCTGACACAGACCGAGTTGGCTCGGCGCATCCCATGCTCGAAATCCCTCATCGCCCAGGTCGAACGAGGCCACAAACCCGCCAGTCCGTCACTCACCGCCGGTGCCGCCCGTGCCCTCGGTGTCAGACTGGAGCAGCTCACCGGGCAGCCCTACGAAGACGCGCGACAAGGTCGAGTGCACAACACCATTCCGCACATTCGCCGGTCCCTGCTTTCCTGGGACCTGCCTGACGAGCACATTCCCGCTCGCCCGGCCGACGACCTCGCCGCAGACGTTGCCATGGCATCGCTACTCGGCCGCAAAGCCCGCTATGCGCAGCTTGGACAGATGCTGCCCGCCCTCCTCGACGAGTTGTGCACTGCCTGTCACGCTGCCGACGATCGCGAGCAGCGGCGCCTTTTCGGCATGCTGTCGGAGACGTACACCGGAGTCACCGCGATCGCCTATGCGTTGGGCGAGTTCGATCTGCGTTCCCTCGGCATGGACCGGGTGCAATGGGCCGCGCAGCAATCTGGTGATCCACTGCGCGTGGCCCGCACCCAGTGGCAGCGATCCACGCTGTTCATGCAGGCCGCCGCTTACGACCGCGGCATGCGGCTACTCGACAGGATCCGCGGCGACCTCGGCGACGATATCGCCCGCATGGAACCGGCAATGCTCTCCGTGTACGGTGCCGCGCATCTGCGATCAGCCATGTTCGCGGCCCGCGCTTCGAACACCCAAGCCGCCTGGGACCACATTTCCGCAGCACGTGACACGGCCCGGGTTCTGGGGGGTGAGGCCAATCATTACGGGCTGGAGTTCGGACCGACGAACGTCGACATTCACGCCCTGGGGGTCGCGGTCGAGTTGTACGACGGGCCGCGAGTCGCCCGTCTGGCGGAGACGACGAGGCTTCCGGCCGGGATCGCGCCGGTGCGGGCCGGACGCTGGTACATGGACCTGGCAAAGGGCTGGCTGGACTGCGGCCACCGAGACAACGCCATCGCGGCGATCGCGGCGGCCCGAAAAGTGTCGCCGGAGCAGGCGCGGAACCACCCCCAGGTCCGGGAAACGGTGCGAACCCTCATCGAGTTGGAGAAGTACCGGAAGGACTCCCTGGTCGGGCTGGCTCATTGGCTGGGCATCACGTGATGTTTCACAGCTTGTGAAACTCGACGCGCTCCACGACGAGCAGGCTGGGTGCCGTAGCCCACTCGCCTTTCAGGGAGCCCAAGTTGACGCCTAGTCACACGCCGGTTGCATTCATCTACGACCGCTGCGCGACAGCGAACACGACAGAGCTGGAGCGCCGCCTCGAAGGATGCGGTGAGTATGTCAGCGCTCAGCGCTGGGGCTTCGGCGGATGGTGGGTGGATAACGGCGACTCCGCCTTGACCAACGACCGCAGGCCCGCGTTCCGCGCTTTGCTGAACACCGTGCGGGCCACCGACAGCAGCCGTCCTCGCGTGTGCTTGGTCTACGAGTGGAGCCGCCTCAGCAACGATCTCGCGGCCCGCGACCTGTTCATCCGTCGCGTGCTTCAGCTGGGCGCCTGGGTGGAGACATGTCTGGGCGAGAAGCGGTTGCCGGACGGCACCTGGGTACAGCGCACCCGATTCGGCTCACGGAACTGCGAGAGGAAGGAAAGCCCCATGTTCAGCCACTCCGACCGGTTCCCCACCGGGACGCCACTCCCGCAAGGGCACCTGACCCCCGCGCCATGGGGTCTGCGCCGTCTCGTGCCGTATCCGGGGGCGGAGGGGCCGCGGTACGGCCGTGTCGAGCTCGACGCCGTCACACAGACCGCGCGTTACTACGCCTCCGATGGCACCCTCACCGTGGCGCCCGGCCACGGGACCTCCTCGGGGACCAACCCGCCCACGGGCACGGGCAACCCCAGCGACGGGGCCGGGCCCGGTGGAAGCGGTGGCGGGGACAGGGACACCGGGAATGACACCGACCAGTGACTCACCAATCCCGTGCGGTGTTGGTCGTCACCAACGTGGACGACCCAACGGCTGATGTTGTGATCAACGAGCTGCACGGCCGGGGTGTCCCGGTCGTGCGGTTCGACTCCGGTGAGTTCCCCGCCACCTTGTCCTGCTCCGCCCACATCGGCGGCGAAGCACGTCAGTGGCGCGGAAGCGTGCAAACGCCCACCCGTGCCTGCGAGTTACCGGCCGTCCGGGCCTTGTACTACCGGCGCCCCTCCGGCTTCGCCTTCCCGCACCTGAACGAGCAGGACACGCGCTTCGCCGCCGCGCAGGCCCGATACGGTCTCGGCGGCGTCCTGACGTCCCTGCCCGACTGCCTGTACGTCAACCACCCGAACCGCATAGGCGACGCCGAGTACAAACCCGCCGGCCTGGCCGCGGCGGCGAGTTGCGGCTTCAGCGTGCCGCCTACGCTTGTCACCAACGTGCCCGACGACGCACGCCGGTTCGTCGGGGCACACGGTCCGGTCATCTACAAGCCGTTGTCCGTACCGCTGTACCTGATCGACGGCACGGCCCAGACCGTCGAAGTCGCGGAGGTGGGCGCGGACGAGATCGACGACAGCGTCAGCGGCACCATGCACCTGTTCCAGGTCCGGGTGGACAAGGTCGCCGACGCACGCGTCACCGTCATCGGCCGCCACGTCTTCTGTGTGCGTATCGACTCCGACCTGTTGGACTGGCGCACGGACTACCGTCGGCTCACGTACTCGGTCATACAACCGCCGTCGGGCATCCGCGAGGCCCTGTTCGCCTACCTCCGCCACTTCCGGCTGGTCTTCGGTGCCTTCGACTTCTCGATCGACCGCCAGGGCCGATGGTGGTTCCTGGAATGCAACCCGTCGGGCCAATGGGCGTGGCTGGAGCCGGAGACCGGTCTGCCCATGGTCGCGGCGATGGCCGACCTGCTGGAGAGGAAACCCAGGTGAGCACAGACGAGCAGTTGCGCCAACGACTTGCCGACGACCTGGCGGCAGGCGGCCACCTTCGGGGTCAGCGGTGGCGGCGGGCCGTCGAAGCCGTGCCCCGGCACGTGTTCCTGCGTGGTGGGTTCTTCGAGCAGGTCCCGGGTTCGGTACCCACCGCGTGGCGGCCGGTCCTGCCGGACAGCCCCGGGTGGCTTGAGCGGTGCTACGCGGACGAGTCGCTGGTGACGCAGATCGCGGGCACGGTCGTGCCCACGGACATCCGCGGCGAGATCATGCGCGCGCCGACTTCGTCCAGCACGATGCCGAACCTCGTCGTGCGCATGCTGGAGGAGCTGCAAGTCGAGGACGGCCAACGGGCGTTGGAGATCGGCACCGGCACCGGCTACTCCACGGCGCTGCTGTGTCACCGCCTCGGCGACGAGTACGTGACGTCCGTCGAGGTCGACCGGGACGTGTCGGCCCGGGCCCGTACAGCGCTCGGCGAATGCGGGTACTTCCCCGGTCTCGTGGTGGGCGACGGGCTGGCCGGAAACAAGGACGGTGCGCCGTACGACCGAGTGGTCGCCACGTGCGGCGTGCTCACCGTGCCTCCGGCGTGGATCGAGCAGACACGGCCTGGCGGCGTCATCCTCGCCACCTTGTGCGGCTGGCTGTACTCCTCCGAACTGGCGCGGCTCACCGTTGCCGAGGACGGCACTGCCGTGGGCCGGTTCCTGGGCGGTCAGATCTCGTTCATGCTGGCCCGCCCCCAACGTCCCACATCCTTGGGAACGTTGCCTGATCTGGAGTGCGGGGCAGAACGCCCAGCCCAGTTGGGCGTGGACGTGCTCGATGACTGGACCGCACGGTTCGTCGCACAGCTCACCGCTCCCCGAGCGCAGCGCATCACCCTGCCTCGCGACGACCGGACGGAAGACATCATCATCGATGTGGACTCCGGCTCATGGGCCGCTCTGTGGCGGGACGGAGAGCGGTGGCGCGTCCGGCAGGGCGGCCCCGCGCCGTTGTGGGACGCGATCGAGGAACACGTCCTGCGCTGGCGCGCGGATGGAGCGCCGCCCGTGGATCGGTTCGAGATCACCGTCACCCCTGAGGGCCGGACCGTCATCGCCTGGCCTGCTCGTAGACCGCGACGAAGGGATCAGCCCGCCAGGCCCAGCAACTCCTCCGGCGAAGTGGGGAGTTCGCGTCCGACCAGTGTGCGCAGGAGGGCGTAGGCCGATGTGTCGCCGGTCAGGATGCCGCCCAGTAGCGTGTTGGCGTCGGGGGCCAGGACCAGTTTCCGGTACGTGTTCGGCGTGGCGTGGGTGAACTCCACGGCGCCCGCCGTGGTGGCGCGTGCGTCGCCGAAGCTGGCGACCGGGACGTCCAGGAGCTTCAGCCTGGTGGAGGTGTCGGCGCCCTTGAAGCGGGCTTCCGCGGTGCCCAGGAGTTGGGCGGCCACCGCTTCCGCCATGCGGTAGCCCGGGGCCGACAGGCCGTAGCAGCGGCCGTTCACCGCCGCGCATTCGCCTATGGCCCAGATGTGGGGGTCCGCGGTGCGGCACTGGTCGTCGACGAGGAAGCCGCCTTGCTCCGCTCGCTCCAGCCCGGCGGTAAGCGCCAGTTCGTCGCGGGGGCGGACGCCCGCGGAGAAGACCACCAGGTCCGCCTCGACGGCCGTGCCGTCCGCGAGCCGCACCCGGCCCGGCGCGATGGACTCGGTGGCCGTCCCGCAGTGCACCCGTACCCCCAACCCGGCGACCAGCCGGGCCAGTAGCGCTCCCGCGGTCTCGTCCACCTGCAACGGGAGCAGCCAGGGCGCGAGTTCCACCACCTGCGGGCGCATGCCGAGCAGGCGAAGCGCATTGGCCGCCTCAAGTCCCAGCAGACCGCCGCCGATCACCGCACCGGGACGGCCGGGCCGGGCCGCCGCACGGATCGCGTCGAGGTCGTCCAGGGTCCGGTAGACGAAGCAGCACGGCAGGTCGTGCCCTGGTACGGGCGGTACGAACGGCCGTGAGCCGGTGGCCAGTACGAGGGCGTCATAGCCGATCACCGTGCCGTCGGTGGTCCTTACGGTGCGGGTGGTGCGGTCGAGCGCCGTCGCGGTGGTGGACAGCCGTAGTCCCACCGCCGGATCGGCCAGCAAATCGTCATCGGCCAGCGTGAGTTCGGCCGCGCTCCTGCCGTCGAAGTACGAGGAGAGGGCCAGCCGGTCGTACGCCGGACGGCGCTCCTCGGCGAGCACCACGATCCGCCACTCCCCGGCGCGGTCCCGGGTGCGCAGCTCCGTCACCAGGCGGTGGCCGACCATGCCGTGTCCGATGACCACGAGTGTGCGCGGCATCGCTATCCCGTCTCCCGTTCCAGGGCGGCGCACAGCCGCCGTACGTCCGGCGCGCAGCCGCCGCAGCCGGTGGTGGCGCGGGTCGCCGCGGCGAGGTCCGGCAGCTCGCGGGCGCCGCCCCGCCAGGCGTCGGACAGCGTCCGCTTCATCACGTTGTTGCACAGGCAGACCACCGCGTCGTCCGGAAGTTCCAGCGCCCCGGAGCCGCGCCGCGAGGCGGTGCCGAGCAGCAGCGCCAACCGGTCCGCGGGCACCGGCAGGTCCCGGTCGTACAGCTGGCTGACCGAGGCGATGGCCTGCGGAAGTCCGATCAGCACGGCACCGGTGATCCGCTGCTCGCGCAGCGCCAGCGAGGCGTACCGGCCGCGCGCCGGGTCCGAGAACGTGACGACTTCCGCGCCCCCGCCGTCGGGCGTCCCCAGTGCCGCGATGTGGATGCCGGGAGTGCGCGGCCGGATGACGGGCTTGGCCGCGCGGTGGCCGACCCGCTCACCGGCGAGCACCCGGGCCAGGGTGTCGGCCTGCTGCCAGGCGGACTCGACCAGCCCGGACACCCGGCCCGCGTGCTCCGCGCAGTCGCCGATCGCGTGGACATACGGGTCGCTGGTGCGCAGTTGGTCGTCCACCACGACGCCGCAGGCCACGGCCAGACCGGCGGCGCGGGCCAGGCCGGTCTCGGGTGTGACACCGGTGCACAGCAGCAGGGTGTCGGCGGGCAGCGTCCGCCCGTCGTCCAGCAGCAGCTTGCCGGGCGCGTACCCGACGGCTCGGTGGCCCAACTCCAGCTCCACGCCGAGGTCCCGCAGCCGCTCGGCGAGCAACTCGCCTCCGCGCGGGCCCAGTAGCCGCCCCATGGGCTGCGCCCGCCGGTGTGCCAACGTCACCTCGTACCCCGCCCGCCGCAGCGCCAGCGCCGCCTCCACGCCCAGCACACCGGCGCCGAGCACCGCGACCTGGCCGGGGCCGATCCGCTCGCAGTCGGCGAGCGTACGCAGACACCGCACCCCTTCCGCCAGCCGCCCGCCGGGCATACGCACACCGGCCACCTCGGGGATCCGGGGCCGCGCCCCGGTGGCCAGCACCAGCCGGTCGTACCGGTACGACAGCATGCCCCGGCCGTCGTCCGCGCGGGCCAGCACCAGCCGTCGGGCCCGGTCGACGCCGACGGCGGTCACGCCGAGCCGTACCCGGGTGCCGTCGGGGTGCCGGGGCAGCGCGATGGCGTCCGGGGGCAGGCTGCCGTCCAGTACCGAGGTCAGCAGCACCCGGTTGTACGCGGCACGCGGCTCCGCGCCGAGCACCGTGACGCCACCGGAGTGGCCGAGCTGGCGCAGCCGGTGCACCAGGCGGTGCGCGGCGGGGCCGTTGCCGATCACCAGTACCCCGGTCATGCCGGGCCCGGATGGGGTTCGATGCGTACCGCCGACACCTTGAACTCCGGCATCTCGCTACGCGGATCGAGCGCGTCGCCGGTGATCAGGTTGGCCCGGCCGGTGCCGGGATAGTGGAACGGCAGGAACACCGTGTCCGTCCGCATCGTCGCCACCAACCGCACCCGGGCCACCGTGCGGCCGCGCGCTGAGCTGACGGCGGCCAGCTCGCCCTCGGCGAGCCCGGCGCGCGCCGCGGTGTCCGGGTGCACCTCGACGTACATCTGCGGTGCGGCGGCGCCGAGTTCCGGGACCCGGCGGGTCTGCGCACCGGACTGGTAGTGGGCGAGCACCCGGCCGGTCGTGCCGTACAGCGGATAGCGGTCGCCGACCGCGTCGGCGGACTCACGGTGGTCCACCGCGGCGAACCGGGCGCGCCCGTCCTGGTGCGCGAAGCGGTCCAGGAACATCCGGGGCGTACCGGGATGTCCCGGCGCGGGGCACGGCCAGTGCAACTCCTCCCCGGCGTCGAGGCGTTCGTAGCTGATGCCGCAGTAGTCGGCCCGGCCGCCTCGGGTCGCCCGGCGCAGTTCCTCGAAGACCTCGCGCGGTGCGGTGGGATACCGCTCGGGCGGCTCGCCGAGCCGTACCGCCAGGCCGTGCAGTACGTCCAGGTCGCCGCGTACGCCCTCGGGCGGGTCCAGCAGCCGCCTTCGGCGCAGCACCCGCCCTTCGAGGTTGGTCATGGTGCCGTCCTCCTCGGCCCACTGGGTGACCGGTAGCACCACGTCGGCGAGCGCGACCGTTTCGGACGGCACGAAGTCCGCGACGACCAACAGGTCGAGGGCGGCGAGCCGTTGGGCGATGTGGGCGGCGCGCGGCGCGGACACCACAGGGTTGGAGCCGAAGACCAGCAGCGCCCGGGGGCCGTCCGGGGTGCCGAGCGCGTCAAGCAGTCGGTACGCGCTGCGGCCCGGCCCTGGCAGGCTCTCGGCGTCGACTCCCCACACCTCGGCGATGTGCCGGCGGGCCGCCGGGTCGGCGATCAGCCGGTAGCCGGGGAGCTGGTCGGCCTTCTGGCCCAGCTCGCGGCCGCCCTGGCCGTTGCCCTGCCCGGTCAGACAGCCGTAGCCGCTGCCCTCGCGGCCGGGCAGGCCGAGCGCCAGGGCGAGGTTGATGAACGCGGCGACGGTGTCGGTGCCCTTGCTGTGCTGCTCGGCGCCGCGCCCGGTCAGTACGTAGGCGCGTGCCGCGTCCGCCAGCATCCGTACCGCGGTGCGCTGGGCCTCGACCGGTACCCCGGTGACCCGTTCCACACGCTCCGGCCACCAGGTCATGGCGTACTGCCAGGCGGCCTCGAAACCGGTGGTGCGGTCGCGTACGTAGTGCGGGTCGCGATGGCCCTCGACCACGGCGAGGTGCAACAGGCCGAGCGCCAGGGCGAGATCGGTGCCGGGTACGGGTTGCAGATGGAGTGCGGCGCGCTCGGCGGTGGGGGTGCGGCGCGGATCGACGACCACCAGTTCGGCGCGGCCGAGGTGGCGCATAAGCGGCGGCATCGTCTCGGCCGGGTTGGCCCCGGCGAGCAGGACGGTGTCCGCCCGGCCCAGGTCGGCCACCGGGAACGGCAGGCCGCGGTCGACGCCGAACGCGGCGGTTCCGGCGGCGGCGGCCGAGGACATGCAGAAGCGGCCGTTGTAGTCGATCTGGCTGGTGCCGAGTGCCAGCCGGGCGAACTTGCCCAGCAGGTAGGCCTTCTCGTTGGTCAGCCCGCCCCCGCCGAACACCGCGACCGCGTCCGGGCCGTACCGCTGCCGTATCCGCCGCAGCCGCTCGGCCACCGTGTCCAGCGCGCCGTCCCAGTCGGCTGGGGTGAACGCCCCGTCCGCACCGCGCACCAGCGGTGTCCGCAGCCGGTCGGGGACGGTCAGCAGCGTGGGCGCCGTCCAGCCCTTCTGGCACAAACCGCCCTGGTTGACGGGGAATCCGGGATCCGGTCGGACGGCCGCGCCCGCACCGTCCCGGCCGAGCAGGGTGCCGCACTGCAGGGCGCAGTACGGGCAGTGGGTGGCCACTTCGCGCCGGGCCTCAGACACGGTCGGCCTCGCCGGAGACCGGTGCGGGCACCGCCACCGCGGAGGCGACCGGCGCCACCGCGAGCACGGACGGCCGGGCGTTCAGCGGGCGCCGCAGGTAGACCGCCCACGTCACGCCCACGCACACCGCGTAGTACCCGAGGAAGCCCCAGAAGGCGGGCGTACCACTACCGTGCGGCCCGTCGTACGCGGCCCGGAAGGCCAGGTCGACGGCGACGCCGCCGAGCGCGCCCACCGCTCCCGCGATGCCCATCACCGCACCGGACAGCCGCCTGGCGCGGTCCAGCGCGCTCACCGCGGGCTCGCCTGCCGCGCGCGCCCGCCGCGCCTGCTGGGCGAAGACCGCGGGAATCATCTTGTACGTGCTGCCGTTGCCGATCCCGCTCAGTACGAACAGCGCGGTGAACGCGGTGACGAACAGCGGGAACGACCGCGACCGCGAGGCCACCAGCAGTGCCCCGGTGCCCGCGGCGAGCCCCAGGAACGTCCAGCAGGTGACGCGGGCACCGCCCAGGCGGTCCGCCAACCGGCCGCCGAGCGGCCGGAACAGCGAGCCGAGCAGCGGCCCGAGGAAGGTGTAGGAGGCGGCGCGCAGCGCGGTGCAGCCGAACTCGTCCTGCAGCACCAGTCCGAAGGCGAACCCGTAGCCGATGAACGAGCCGAAGGTGCCGACGTACAGCAGCGAGATCCACCAGGTGTGCGGATTGGCGGCGGCCTCCCGTTGGGCGCCCGGCGCGGTGCGCACCGCCTGGATGTTGTCCATCGACAGCGCGGCGAGCACGCTGACGACCACGATCAGCGGCAGGTAGACCGCGACGACGTACTCCGGGTGCCCGCTGCCCGATGTGGCGATCACCAGCAGGCCGAGGAGCTGCACGACGGCGACGCCCAGGTTCCCGCCGCCCGCGTTGACGCCCAGCGCCCAGCCCTGGCGCCGCCTGGGGAAGAAGTGGCTGATGTTGGTCATCGAGGAGGCGAAGTTGCCGCCGCCCACCCCGGCCGCCGCACCGATCAGCAGGAACACCCACAGCGGGGTGCCCGGACGCTGCACGAAGTACAGCGCACAGCCGGTCGGCACCAGCAGCACCGCTGAGGAGAACACCGTCCAGTTCCGGCCGCCGAACCGGGTCACCGCGTGGCTGTACGGCAGCCGCAGCACGGCACCGACCAGCGTGGGCACCACCACCAGCAGGAACTTCTCGCCGGGGGTGAAACCCAGGCCGGTCCTGGGGGACATGAACAGGACCAGGACCGACCACAGGCTCCACACGGAGAAGCCGACGTGCTCGGAGAGCACCGACACGATCAGGTTCCGGCGGGCGATGTACTTGGCACCGCGCTCCCAGAAGTCCTCGTCGTCCGGGTCCCAGCGCTCCATCCGGCGCCCGGAGCGGGACGGTGCGTTCGTCATCTCTCCTCGGCCTTTCGTGAATTCCCGGGAGCGGCAGGTGCGTTATGCCCGTAGCGCCCGGTCGACAAGCGGTCCGGCGGCACCGGTGTACGCCGCCGGGTCGCACAGCTCGGCCAGCTCGCGGGTGGTGATCCGGCCTTCCAGTTCCGGCGCCTCGGCCAGCACCCTGTGCAGCGGCCGGCCGGTCTTCTCCGCGGTGCTGGACGCCCAGGTGAGCAGCTGCTTGGCGGCGGCCTTCCCCAACTGGGGTGCCAGCACCGCCGCGATCCGCTCGGAGACGACCTGGCTTCCGGTCAGGTCCAGGTTCTCGCGCATCCGCTCGGCCTGGACCGTCAGCCCCTCGGCCAGCTCGACCGCGGTGTGCGCGGCGCCGCCGGTGAGCCGTAGGCACTCGCGCAGCAGCAGCCACTCGGCGTGCCAGGCACCGGCCGACCGCTCGTCCTCGGACAGCAGGCACTGGGTCAACCCCGTTGCCAGTACCGGGACCTGCAGCGCGGCGCTGCGCAGCATGGTGGCCAGAACCGGGTTGCGCTTGTGCGGCATCGCCGACGAGCTGCCGCGACCCGCCGCGGTCGGTTCGGTCACCTCGCCGACCTCGGTCCTGGTCAGCGACTGCACATCGACCGCGATCTTCCCGAGCGCCCCCGCGGTGAACGCCAGGGCGCCGGCCAGATCGGCGATCGGGGTGCGCAGCGAGTGCCAGGGCAGCACCGGCCGGGCGAGCCCGGTCTCGGCGGCGAAGGCGTCCAGCAGCCGGTCGAGGTACTCGCCCGGCTCCGGCCGCCCACCGCCGTCGATGGCCGCGTACTCCAGGTATCCGGCCAGGGTTCCGGCCGCGCCGCCCAGCGCGACCGGAAGCCCCGACTCCATTACTTGGCCCAGCCGTTGGTCCGCGTCCAGCACCAACTGCCGCCAGCCCGCCGCCTTCAGCCCGAACGTGGTGGGCACCGCGTGCATCGCCAGGGTGCGGCCCGCCATCAGCGTGTCCCGGTGCCGTCCCGCGAGAGCGGCCAGTGCGGTGGCGGTGCGCCCCAGGTCGGCCCGGACGATCCGCAGCGCCCGGGTGGCGACCAGCATCGCGCCGGTGTCGAAGACGTCCTGACTGGTGGAGCCGCGGTGCACGTACTCCGCCGCGGTCAGGTCGGCATCGGCCACGATCCGGGTGAGCGCCTGGACCAGGCCGACCACCGGGTTGGCGGTCTCCCGTGCGGCGACCGCCAGGGACCGCAGGTCGAGGCGCTCGGCCCGGGCCACCGTGGTGATGGCGTCCGCCGCGCTCTGCGGCAGCGTGCCGAGCCCGGCCTGGGCACGGGCCAGCGCGGCCTCCGCGTCCAGCATGGCCTGGAGCCACGCCTGGTCGCAGACCGCCTCCTCGACCGGGGTCCCGGCCCGTACCGGCGACAGCAGCCCGGTGTCCGCGTGGGCGTCCGGCGGCCTGGTCATACGACCACGCCGGTCAGGTCGATGTCGCTCACCACCGGACGCACCGCCGCCGGGACGTGCGCCACCGGTGGCAGCGCCAGCACCGCACGGGCGATCGCGTCGGAGTCGCCCAGCGTCACCGAGTCGACCCCGGGCCGGATCCCGGCCGCGGTCACCCAGTGCACGGACTCGGTGGGCACCCCGTAGGCGAACCGGCGCGGATGCGCCCGACCGCGCGCGTCCAGGATCCGGTACGGCGTCTCGGTGACCGCCAGCCCACCGGTCTCGTACACGGTGCCGTGCGAGCCGGTGATGCGGTACGGCGCGGCCTGGTCGGTCTGCAACAGGTGCAGCAGCAGCGGGTCGTCGGTGCGGCGCAGGTCGGGCTCGGGCAGCCGGGCCTCGATCAGCGCGGTGGACCGGATCGGCGGTCCCGGCACGATGGTGGACTCGGCCACGAACGCCGGGGTGGTGGTGTCGAGCCGGATCTGGGTGCCGGGGCCGGTGATCACCAGGATCCCGGCCTCGATCAGCGCCATCATCTCCTCGATGCGGGAGACCGGCGGGCCGATGGACAGGAAGGCGTTGAGCGGGGTGTACCAGCCCTCCAGGTCGTCCCGGTGCGAGTTGCCGTCCAGGCCCCCGTGGTCGACCGCGAGCCGGATCTCGTTGCGCAGGTCGCGCAGCACGTCGAGGGCGGCCTTGAGCGGGCCGCTGAGGTTGCCCTGGCGGGCGGCGGCCACGTCCTTGGCGAGGTAGTCCAGCAGCCAGGCGGCGAAGTCGGCCCGGTCGGCGAACTCCCGTCCCAGGTAGGGCTTGGACAACCGCTCCCAGTCCCAGCGGTCGGCGATCGCGATGCCGTAGGCGTCGAGCAGTTCGTCCCGCTTCGGCCCCTCGGGCAGCGCCAGGTACCGCCCGACGAACTCCTCGCGGTCCGCGTCGCTGCCCCTGGCCTCAAGCAGCGTGCCGTAGTAGACGCTCTCCACCTCGCGGGAGATCAGCGGCCACAGGTCGGCGCTGAACACCAACGGCTCGCCGTTGTCGGCGCGTTCACGCAGTCCGGCGATGTACTCGGCGGTGAGCAGCTTGGGGTAGTACCGGCCGTAGGCGCCCTTCTCGTTCTCGCCGCGGGCGTGGTACGGCACGCCGCGCCGGGAGCTCGCGTACAGCCGGGGCTCCTGGCCCGAGGGACGGTAGACCAGCTTGCCGCCCTCGCGCACGAACGTTCCGCCACGGCCGGCGGTGAACAGCGCCATGTGGTCGAAGAAGTTCAGCCCGAGACCGCGCAGCAGCACGGCCTGGCCGGGCTCGATCCCGCTGAGGTCGAGGTCGGCGGGGTTGGCCGGGGTGATGTAGGTCAGGTAGTGGATGCGGGCCAGGCTGGCGGTGCGCGCCTCGCGGGGGGTCAGCCGGGCCGGTACGTGGCCCTGGGCCAGGATGACGGCGTCCAGCTCGTTGAGCCGGGTGCCGTCCTCCAGCCGGACGCCCTGCGGACCGCCGGTGACGCCGTGCGTGTCGGCCATCGCCACCGCGCGGGAGCGGTGCACCTTGACGGTGACGTGGTCGGGGGCGCCGGCCACGACCCGCTGGAAGCTGTCGTGCAGATAACGGCCGTAGAAGGCGCGGGTGGGGTAGGTGTCCGGGCCGAGCCGCTCGGCCTCGGCCAGGGTCTGCTCGTCGTAGCTGTCGAGCTGGCTGAGCACGGAAAGACTCTTCGCCCACTCGTACAGGGTCGGTCCGGGCTCGATCGGCCCGGCGATGCGCGAACTGTCGTCGGTGAAGACGGTGATCTGCGACGCCACGGTGTTCATCAGCAGGTGGCGGGACTGCTCGGGACGCCATACGGTTCCGGCGCCGGGCGCCGACGGATCGACGACGTGCACGACCACCTCGGCGTGTGACGGCGCCTTCCGCTCGTTGGCGCACAGCCGTTCCACCACGGACAGCCCGCGGGGTCCGGCACCGACGACGCAGACCTCAAGGCGGCTGCTGCTCATGCGGGCACTCCGTTTCTGGGCAGGGGAAGCATGGGGCTAGGCGCTCTTCTTCTCGTCGGCGGGCTCGGCCGCGGCTGAACTCGCCTTCCGCTGCGGGCCGTTCTTCTGCTCCTCGACCAGGCGGGCCAGTTCCAGCCGCTTGATCTTCGTGGTGGCGGTCTGCGGCAGGTCGTCCAGCCGCCACTGCACCGGCGGGGCCATCTTCGGCAGGTCCGCCACCGCCGACTTCCAGGCGATCTGGTCCAGCGGCACGTCGTCCCTGGTGCACACCACGGGGACCGGGGTGCCCTTGGAGTCCTGGACGATGATGACCTCGATCAACTCCGGTACCCGCGCGAAGAGTTTGTCCTCGATCTCCAACGTGCTCTCGATGCCGGGGATCTCGTCCACCTCGCGGTCCAGCAGGTGCAGACAGCCCCACTTGGTGCGGTAGCCCAGGTCGCCCATCCGCCACCAGCCCTCGTCGGCCTGCTTCTCCCAGCGCTCGTGCTCGCCGAGGTAGGTCACGATGCGGCCGTTGCTGGAGACCTCGATGTATCCGGGGGACTGCTTGGTGGGGGTCTTTCCGTCCCGGCTCACCACCCGGACCCCGGTCATTCCGGGGAACGGCCGCCCGACGCAGCGGCCGTCCGCGTCCGCACCGCGGTTCTTGGTGTAGGTACGGGCGGCGATCGGGCCCACCTCGCTCTGGCCGTACGCCTGGGCGAAAAGCGGCTGCTTTCGCTCGGAGGCGCCCAGCAGGGTGTGCACGGTGCGCGGGTGGATGGCGTCGAAAGTGCTGCTGAAATACTTCACGTTGGCCAGCGGCTTACCGGGGTCGTCGGCCAGCACCTCCCAACGCAGGAAGGTGTTGGGGTGCGCCTCGATGAATCCCGGAGGCACCTGGGTGAATATCTCGCCGACGCTCTTGGGGTCGTCGTCCCGGAGCACGATCAGCGGATGCCCCTGCAACACGGAAATGGGCATCGCGGTGAACATCCGGGAGTGCACGAACGACACGTGCAGGGCGATCGGTTCGCTCTTCTTGACAGCCATCGCGACGATGGTGCCCTGCGGGCGGTAACGGGACTGGAACGTATGGCCGGTGTGCACCGCGAGTTTCGGTGTTCCGGTCGTGCCCGAGGTGTGCGTGATCAGCGTCGGGTAATCCGGCGGCATGGTGATCGCGGGAACCCGCGCGGCGCCGGCGAGCGATTTCAGTTCCAAAGCACCGGAATAGCTGCCGGAAGTGAGCAGCACCCGCTCGGAAAGCCCGAACACCTCGGCCGGAAGGTCGTTTTCCAGCTTCGCCTGGTCGGTGACGAGGAACGGCTGGTCCACCCTGCGCAGCAGTTCGGCGACGGTCGCTCCGTCCAGCTTCGGCGACAGCAGCACCGGGACGGCACCGACCCGCACGATCGAGCAGGCCAGCAGCGAGATGTCGAAGTTGTCGGACTTGTGGACGACGACGCGCTCCCCCGGACGCACCTTCGCGGCCCACAGCCGGGCGGCGAAGTCGTCCACCAGGTCGGCCACTTCGGTCAGCGTCGCCCGTCGGCCCAGTTCCGGGGCTATGTCCAGATCGTGGTCGAGGATGACCAGGCTCGCCGGGTGCCGGGCCGCCGCCCGTTCGAACAGCGTGCCGAGGCGTATCCCCTTGTTCCCTATTCGTTGCAGAAACATGTACCCGCCCTCTCGGAAGGTAGCGGTCGCCGGAACTGCGGCGTCACCGCTTTTCGATGACGTCCTTGATGCGCTTGAGCGTGTCGTCGAGGTCCTGCACCAACTTGGCGGTCCAGTCGGTGACGAACTGCTTGCGCTGTTCCTCGTCCAGCTCGGCTACGATGTGGTGGATTCCGGCGGTGGCCTTGCCCATCCGGAAGTGGTGGGTCAGGAGGGAGCCTTCCGCGGTCGGCTCGATGTCGAATCCCCAGACGCTCTCCTGGTCATCCCGGGCGTGGGTGAGCATCATCCAGCGGAAGGTGCGGCCGGGTTCCGCGGCGACGACCTTGGATTCGGTGTACCAGACACCGCGGATCAGCGGCGCCCAGGCGACCACGTCCTCGCTGCGGTCGTTCTCCCCGCGGAAGATCGCGCCAACCGTGCGCGGCTCCCCCGATATCCACTCACCGCCCCGGCATTCCGGGCTCCATTCGGCGCTGCGGGTCAGGTCGCTGACCACCGAATAGACCTCGTCGGGAGTGGCCGAGACGGCGATGACGGCGCGGAGTTCGAAAAGCGGCGAGATTTCGATGATGGATTTACTCATGTCCGCAATCCTCCAGAGGACGTGCCACACGGGCAATGCATGTGGTTCGGGTCCGTCAGGTTTCAACGAATCGGGGGAGCAGGCGAGTTGAACTCCCCGGCGGAAGACGTCCCGGTGGGGGGTCGGGAGTTCTCCCGATCGAAAGACCCCCAGGCGGCGGGCGCCTACGTGTGCAGGACCAGCCGGATGCCGTGCGCCTCGCCGGCCTCCACGGCGCGGTGCGCCTCGGCCGCCTCGCTGAGCGGCAGCGACCGCGTCCGGCGGGGGCGCAACCGCCCGTCGGCCAGCAGGCGGTTGATGGCCGTGGCGGCCTCGGACAGCTCGGCGGTGGTCGCCTGGGAGATGGCGAAGCCGACCACCGAGCAGTCCTTGAGATACAGCGGGCCGACCGGCAGCACGGGCCGGGTCCGCATGCCGGCGAGCAGCACGATCCGGCCGCGTTTGGCCAACAGCCCGACGGCGGCGTCCAGGTCGTTGTGCGCGGCGGTGTCCACGTGCAGGTCGACGCCGCCGGGGCTGGCGCGCAGGACGCGCCCGGGAACGTCGGGGTCCCGGTAGTCGATGACCTCCGCGGCGCCCAGCGAACGGCAGTACTCGGCGTCCCGCGCACCGGCCACCGCTATGACCCGTGCCCCCGCCTCGGCGGCCATCACCACCACCGCGGCGCCGACGTTCCCGGCGGCGCCGAGGACGACCACGGTGTCCCCGGCCCGCATCCGACCGTGGGTGAACAGCGCGAGGTAGGCGGTGGCGGCCGGGTGGGCCAGGGCGACCGCGTCGCCCGGCTCCACCCCGTCCGGCAGGTGGTAGAGCCGGCCGGCCGGGACCACCGCCTTCTCGGCCGCGGCGCCCTGCCGTCCGCCGTGGCCCAGGCTGTTGCACCACACCCGGTCGCCCACGGCGAACCCGGGCGCGCCGGGACCGGCCGCGGCGACCCTACCGACCAGGTCCCGGCCGATGACGAAGGGGAACTCGACCGGGGTGCGCCAGGCACCGGACCGGACGAAGGTGTCCACATGGTTGACGGTGGCGACCTCGACGTCCACGAGCACGTCGTTCGGTCCTGGCTGCGGAGTGGGCAGCTCGCCGTAGCGGATGGCCTCCGGCGGTCCGAGCTGCTCGATATAAGCGGCACGCATGGTCATGGATTGTGAGGGCGGTCCGAGCCCGGGTCGGCAGGCGCGCGCGGGGTGTGTCAGGTCCCCGCGTCCAGCCGCCCGACCGGCCGTCGCCCGGCCCATGGTGGTCCGGGCACACCCCCACGCGGCCATAACGGGAGATCAACGTCGGCAGGTGCGCACCGGGTGGTGGTCCGACCACCATCCCCCGTTGCACCCGTGTGCTCTGCGCACCTGTGCGGGACGGAGCCGTGACGCGCACCGTTGAGGTGCATTCACCAGGCTGTCCGTCGAGTCGAGATGGGGGATATCGATGAGTGGCATCGCTTCCTTCCCGAGCGCACTGCGCCGCCAGGCGCCCGAACCCACTTATGTCCGGGCCTATGACGCGGTACTGAACGAGCTGTGCGCCGAGCTGTTCACCTCGCTGCCGCGCAGCGACCAGCGCCGCAAGGGCATGGACTACGTGCGCGGCCTGCTGGAGGCCAAGGGACGCAAGTCGATAAGGAACATCGCGGCGCTCAGCGGTGGACAGGCCACCGAGCAGAGCCTGCACCACTTCGTGTGCAGCTCCACCTGGGACTGGGCACCGGTGCGCCGTGCGCTCGCCCACTACCTGGTGCTCGACACACCACCGCACGCCTGGGTGGTACGGCCCATGGTGACCCCGAAGGCGGGCGAACACTCGGTGGGCGTCGACCGGCGCTACTCCGCGGCACTGGGCCAGGTGCTCAACGCCCAGCAGGCGGTGGGTGTTTGGGCGGCCACCGAGGACTTCAGCGCCCCGGTCAACTGGCGGCTGCACCTGTCCAAGGCGTGGATCGACGACTCCGACCGCCGCAACCGGGCGTCCATCCCGGAGGACCTCGACGCGGAGACGCTGGGCGACTGCGCGGTCCAGGCGTACCTGGACATGGCGCACGGCTGGGGGCTGCCGGTTCGGCCGGTGGTGATGGACGCCCGGGAGGCGGACGCCATGTCCACCATCGGAAAGCTGCGGGCCTGCGGCGCGCCGCTGCTGGTCCGCATCAACCCGAGCCAGCCGCTCACCCCGGCCGACCCGACCATGGCCGCGCGGGCGACGGAGCCGATGGCTGCCCACCAGATCATGATGTCCATCAAGGACATGCGCCGGCCGGTGATGTGGTCCGACCACGGCCCCGGCACCGGCATGCGCACCAGTCTGGTCGCCGCCATCAGGGTACGGGTGCCGTTCCGGCCCACCCGGATCACCGGCCCGCAACGAGTCGCCCGCGGCGGCGAGTTGGTGCTGCTGGGCGAGTGGGACACCGGCCGCAGCATGCCCGCGGAACTGTGGCTGACGGACCTCACGGCGGTCCACCCGGCCGCGCTGCTGCGGCTCAGCAAGCTGACCCGCAGGGTCGACCGCGACTTCACCCAGATCGCCGACCAGGTCGGCATCCGCGACTACGCGGGCCGCTCCTTCAGCGGCTGGCACCGCCACGTCACCCTGGCCTCCGGCGCCCACACGGTGGCGGCGCTGTCCTCGGTGGCGGAGCGGGAGATGAGCTATGTGTCCTGATCCAGTACGGAATCCCGGCCGCGGTGGCCGCCCTTGGCGGTCGCCGACCGGCGGCGCAGCAGGCCGGCCCGTACCCGGGACAGCCGCAGCGCCAACTGCACCTCCAGCGCCCGCTCCGGCTGCTGCCACTCGGGACCCAGCAGCTCGCTGATCCGCTCCAGTCGCCGGGCGACGGTGTTGGGGTGTACGTGCAGCTTCTTGGCCGCGTAGGTGGGGCTGCCCCCGGCGTCGAAGTAGACCTCCAGGGTGCGGGTCAACTCGGTGGAGCGCAGCCGGTCGTAGTCCAGGACCGGGCCGATCGCGGAGTCGACGAATCCCTCGACGTCGTGGTTGTCGGAGAGCAGCACACCGAGGAAGCCCAACTCCCTTGCGGACGCGGCGCGTCCGGTGGCGCCGAGCGAGGTCATGGCGTCCAGGCAGCGCAGCGCCTCCTGGTAGCCGTGGAACACCGCTCCGGGACCCGAGACGGGACCGGCCGCACTCGTGGTCAGCTGATGGCCGAGCAGCGGCGAGAGCTCGTCGCTCACCGCCCGCGCCGCGGCTCCCGCCTCGGCCCCAGGCAGCAGGAAGACGGCACATCCGTTGCGCATGCTCTTGAGCCCGCTCATGCGGTGCGCGTACGAGGAGGCCCAGATGGCTGCCTTGCCGAGCGACTCGCCCTCGGGGCGGGCGATGACGACGACATGGGGCTGGTTGAGGTCGATGCCGAGCCTGCGGGCGTGCTTCTCCATCTGCTGCGGCGGCCTGGGTGGGCTGGCCAGCAGGTCGTCGAGGAGTTCGTCCCGGACCTGGCCCTCGGCGAAGGCGGTGCGGTTCTGCAGCAGCATCTGGATGGCCGCCGTCTGGGCGACCAGGCGCAGCAGTTGCTCGTCGCGGTCCCGCAGCACCCGCTCGGGTCGCAGGATCAGGGTGCCGAGGTCCTCGTTGCCCGCCGAAATCGGCGCAGCCCACAGGCCGTTCTCCAACGGCACGGGTTTGTGGGCGGCATGAGCGTCCATGGTGGCCAACACGACGGACTTCGACTCGCCGTCCGGCATCTGCCCGGCGGTGGTGAGTACCGCCCCGTTGGCCGCGCATATTCGCACGGCTCCGTCGAGTCTTCGGCTCGCCTCCTGGGCGAGGGCGTGCAGGTCGCCGCCGCCCAGTACCAGATCGATGAGGGCGTTGTGGATGCCATCAAGCTCTTTCAGGCCCGCGACCAGCGCCTTGGTACGTGCGCTCTGGGACTCCAGTTCGACCACAGCGGCGGCGGTACGGTCCAGCAGCATGGCCCGCTCTATGGCCACGCCCGCCAGGTCGCCGAGGGAACTCATCAGTGAGATCTCGTCCGCGCTGAAGTGCCGCACGCTGCGCGAGGCGACGTACAGGGCGCCGAACGGCCGGGTGCCGTGGCTGAGCGGCACCGCCATGATGGCGTGCAGCATCTCCGCCCTGACCACCTGGTCGATGACACCGCTGTGCCGGATGCGCTCGTCCGTGAGGTAGTCGGGCGTCCAGAAGGGCGCCGGATTGGACAGCACGTCGCTGCCCAGACCGGCGTTGTCCGGCAGCCGCAGGCCTACGGTGAGCGTCGAGGTGTGTCCAGATGTCGTACGCACATAGACGGACCCGCTCTCGTCGTCGGGGAAGCTGATGTACGACATGTCGACGCCCAACAGCAGCCGCGCGCGCCGGGTGATGACGTTCAGCAGCGCGTCCAGGTCGTGTGGCGCGGTCAGTTCACGGGCGGTGTCGACGAGGGCGGTGAAGCCGGCCTCCCGCTGTCGGCGCTGCTCCAGCTCGGTGGATATGGCGACGGCAAGCTGTTTGGCCCGTTCCATCCCCTCGATTTCCTCGTCGGTGGCGCCTTTCTCGCGGGCCTGCGTCACGAGGAGGTCGAATTGGCTCAGTGGGGCCTCACTGGCCAGCAGTTCCAGCACGGCGTACGCGCCACTCCCGGCCCACGTCCGGTCCTGCGCCACGATGTCCCCCACCTTCTCGCTCCCCCGCGGCTGCACGGCTGTGAGCCATCGCATACATGCCCGGAAGTTACGCATCGGCGCTGTCGGGAGTCAACCCGTTGTGATCGTTATGCGTCCCTGTGGTAGTCGCGGGTCGTGTCGCTGAGGTGACCGGATCACCATGCCCGCTGAGCAAGCGTGTTACTGGACCACCTTCCGGCGGACCCGTCCTCCGGGAAAGAGTTGACGCAGTCGACGCGGACGGCGTCGAAACACTCGAGAGTCAATGGGGGATGGCCATGCAGGAGGTACGCGACTACGAATGCTCGCTTGAGCGTAGCCGCCAGGCGCTGACGAACCAGAACCGGCCGTCGACGTTCAGCATGTACGGGCGCGACTGGGCCCTGCTGCCCAACGTCTTCGCGCCGATCTACTCACCGTCGACGGACACCGCGATGAGCCTGCTCGGCCTCACCGACTCGGTGGTCGTGCCGCGTACCGGATCCATGCTGGAGATCGGCTGCGGAACCGGGATCATCGCCGTCTCCAGCGCGCTGGCCGGTTGCGACCGGGTGGTGGCCTCGGACATCAACCCCGAGGCGGTGCGCAACGCCGAGCTCAACGCGGCCCGGCACGGCGTGGACCGTGTGGTGCGCACCGTGCACAGCGACCTGTTCGACGGGCTCGACCAGGGCGAACGCTTCGACACCATCTTCTGGAGCTCCAACTACGTGCTCGCTCCGCACGCCTACGAGTACGGCTCCGTGCACGAACGCGCCTACGTGGACCCCGGGTACGCGGCGCACCGCCGGTTCCTGGCCGAGGCGCCGAACTGGCTGGCCCCCAACGGCTCGGTCCTGCTCCACTTCAGCACCCGCGGCGACCTGGTCAGCCTGCTGCGGATCGCGGGCGAGTGCGGGCGCGGACTGCGGATGCTGCACAGCGTCCCGGTCCAGGAGGGGGAGCACGAGGTCGAGCACATGCTCATCGAGGTGACCGTCACACCGCAGCGGTCAGCCTCCCGTCCCATCTGCGAGCGGGAGAACCACGAGTCAGCGCGGCACCGTTCGTAGACCCAGGCAGACACCGACACCAGACTCGCGACGACGGGGGAAACATCGTGCGCACTCTGCTGATCGACAACTACGACTCGTTCACCTACAACCTCTTCCACTACCTGGCCGAGGTCAACGGCCGGCAGCCGGAGGTCGTGGTCAACGACGATCCGCGGTGGCGGATCGGGCACCTTCGGGACTTCGACAACGTGGTGATCTCGCCGGGACCGGGGAACCCGGGGCGGGCCGCGGACTTCGGGATCTGCGCGGAGGTGCTGGAGCACGGCCAACTGCCGACGCTCGGGGTGTGCCTTGGTCACCAGGGGCTGGCGCTGGTCCACGGCGGGCAGGTGGTGCGGGCACCGCAGCCCTACCACGGGCGGGTCTCGCCGGTGGTGCACAACGGCACCGAGCTTTTCACCGGAATCCCCTCGCCGTTCGAGGTGGTCCGGTACCACTCGCTCGCCGTCGACCAGCTCCCCGACGTGCTGGAGGCGACCGCGTGGACGGCGGACGGCGTGCTGATGGCGGTCCGGCACCGGGAGCGCCCGCTGTGGGGCGTGCAGTTCCACCCCGAGTCGATCGGCGGCAGCCACGGCCACCAACTGCTGGACAACTTCCGCCGGTTGAGCGAACCCCACCGCCGCACCGCCCCCCGCGTACTGCCGCTGGCCACCGCACCGGCCGCGCCGGCACCGGCCACCGCACCCGCCGGGCGACGCGCGCCGCGGCAACTGCGGGTACTGGTCAAGACGTTGGACACCCGGTGGAACGACGAGGTGGCCTTCGACGAGCTGTTCCGCGGCGGTGACCACGCGTACTGGCTGGACAGCAGCCGCCGGGACCACCGCACCGGCCGCTTCTCGATCATGGGGGACGCCAGCGGCCCGCTGTCCCGGGTGGCCACCGCCGACATCTGGAGCAGCACGGTGACCGTGCGCTCCCCGCGGTCGGCCGAGATCGTCACCGGCGAGTTCCTCACCTGGCTCGACGAGGACCTACGGGCCACCCGAACCGAAGTGCCCGAGCTGCCCTTCGAGTTCGCGCTCGGCTGGGTCGGCTACCTCGGCTACGAGCTGAAGGCGGAGTGCGGCGGCGACCGGGCGCACCGGTCGCAGGAGCCCGACGCCGTGATGGTGTTCAGCGACCGCGCCCTGGTCTTCGACCACCACGAGGGCACCAGCTATCTGCTCGCCCTCACCGAGAACGGCGAGGAGGGCGCGGCCCGCCAGTGGCTGGCCGACACCGCGGAACGACTGGACAAGATCGCCGACCGCCGTCCCCGCTGGGTCGGCTCCCAGGATGCACTCGGCGAGCTGCGGCTGCGCCATGACCGGGCCGCCTACCTGGAGTTGATCGACGCCTGCCAGCGGGAGATCGCCGCCGGTGAGACCTACGAGGTCTGCCTGACCAACATGGCCGAGGCGCAGGGCTCCCTGGACCCGTGGCGGGGCTACCGGCTGCTGCGCCGCTCCACCCCGACGTCGTTCGGCGCGCTGCTCAGCTTCGGCGAGGTGAACGTGCTCAGCGCCTCACCGGAAAGGTTCCTGCGCATCGACCGGGACGGCCTCGCCGAGTCCAAGCCGATCAAGGGCACCAGGCCGCGCGGTGAAACCCCCATGGAGGACACCCGGTTGATGGCCGACCTGATGACCAACGAGAAGGACCGCGCGGAGAACCTGATGATCGTGGACCTGGTCCGCAACGACCTCGGCCGCTGCGCCGAGGTGGGTTCGGTCCAGGCCACGGAGGTGTTCCAGGTGGAGTCCTACGCCACCGTCCACCAACTGGTCAGCACGGTACGGGCAAGGCTGCGCGAGGACAGCTCGGCGGTGGACTGCGTACGGGCCGCGTTCCCCGCCGGGTCGATGACGGGGGCGCCGAAGCTGCGCACCATGCAGATCATCGACCGGCTGGAGGCCGGGCCGCGCGGGGTCTACTCGGGCGCCATCGGCTACTTCTCGCTGACCGGGTCGGCCGACCTCAACGTGGTGATCCGCACCGCGGTGGTCACCTCGGACCGGGTCCGCTACGGGGTGGGCGGCGCGATCATCGCCCTGTCGGACGCGGAGGCGGAGTTCGAGGAGACCGCCGTCAAGGCGCTGCCGTGCACACTCCTTACCGGCACGGAGTTTCCGCGGCACACCGCGGTGAACGCCTAGCGCTTCGTCCCCAGCCGCCGGACGGGCTTTCCCAGAAGCCCGTCCGGCGACCGCGTTCCCAACGCCCGCCGGCCGCCCGGGCGTCAGATGTGCAGTCCGGTCGCGACCGCCTCGCGCAGTGCGCGCCATGCGGCGGCGAGGCGTGCCTCGCTGTCCGTCGCCGCCTTGCGGACCACCGTCTCGTACGAGATGCCGAGCCGCTCCAGTTCGTCCAACGCCGCCTTAGCGCTGTCCTGTTCGCCCATCAGCGTGTCGCCGCGCAGGTCGCAGTGGTGTACCGCCGCCTCCAGGGTGGGCAGCGTCATGGCGCTGACCGTGCCCCAGGCGACGATGCCGTCCACATAGCCGGTGCCGGGCCGCTCGGGGTCGCGCACCGCGGTGTCGGACCACATCAGCCGCTGCGGTCTGGCCCCTGCCGCGCGCAGTGCGCGCCACCGCTCGCTGCCCAGCCGCTCCTCGTAGACCTGGTACATCAGGCGGGCGTTGGTCAGTGCCGCGGTGCCGCGCATCGTACGAGCGGCGGCCCGGGTCGGCTCGTCCAGGCCGCGCAGTTCGTCCAGCCGGACGTCCACCTCGGTGTCGAGCCAGCTGACGGGGAAGGATGCCAGCGAGGCGATCGCGGAGAGCCGCTCGCCCTCGGCCAGGGCGCGCTCCATCCCGTCGAAGTACGCGTCGACCGTCTCACGGTAACGCGCCACCGAGAAGATCCCGGTGGCGTGCACGCTGATCCCCCGGCCCAGACAGTCGCGTATCGCGGCGAGCCCCTCGATGGTGGCCGGGATCTTCACCAGCGCGTTGGGCCGGTCCAGGGCCCGCCACAGCTCGGCCGCCGCCCTGGTGGTGGCGGCCGCGTCATGGCACAGCCCCGGGTCGAGGTCCACCGAGACCTGTCCGTCATGGCCCTGGGTCTTCTCGAAGACCTCGTTCAGCTCGTCGCACGCCTCGCGGGCGTCGTGCACCTGTAGCGCGCGCAGCGCCTCGCCGACGGTGGCGCCGCGGTAGGCGAGTCGCACCAGTTGGTCCCGGTAGACGGGATCACCGGTCACGGCTTCGGCGAGGGTTCCCGGATCGCATACGACTCCTCTGACCCCGGCGTCCTTGATGAGGCGGGCCAGGCAGCCGGAGACGATCAGGCTCCGGTGGACGCCTTCCACCCAGGGCGAGACGCCCTCGGCGATCAACGGGTGCAGATCGCCGCCACTCGCCACTGCCGCCGGGTCCTTCATGGCAGTACCACCACTCCTCTTGTCTCGGGGGCGGCCAGGCGCGAAGCCCCCGGAAGAATCCCCGCGCCCCCGCCCGGGATCCCGGGGGCGGCGCCCCCGGCGCGGGCCCCGGCCGAGGGCACTCGGAAGACCGCTCCAGCGGTCGGACGTCAGCCGCTGTACGGGTGCCGCGCCTTCCACTCCACCAACGCCCCGGCCCACCAGGCGAGTTGGTCCAGCAGCGCCTTGGCGGCGTTCTCCGCGCCGGTGGGGTTCCGCAGCTCGCCCTTGTCGTCGAACTGGTCCCACGGCTGGTGGAAGACGACGGTCTGCCGGATGGTCATGGCGTGCGCCTCGGAGAAGATCGGCCGCAGGTGCTCCACCGCCCGGATGCCACCGGCCTGGCCGCCGTAGCTGATGAAGCCGACCGGCTTGGCGTGCCACTCCACCGTGTGCCAGTCGATCAGCGCCTTCAGCGAGCCGGGGTAGCTGTGGTTGTACTCGGGGGTGACCACGACGAAGGCGTCCGCCTCGGCCAGCCGCGGGCCGACCTTGCCCAGGCTCTCGGTGAGCTCGGGCCCGGGCTCGTCGGTGAGCCGGTTGGGCAGGTCGTAGTCGGCGAGGTCGACCAGGTCTATCTGAAGGTCCTCGCGCTGTCCGGCGATGCCGGTGAACCAATTCGCGATGGTCGGGCCGAGCCGTCCCTTGCGAACGCTGCCAATGATCACCGCGACGCGAATGCGGTCACTCGACATGACTTTCCCTCTCGACATCGGAAACTGAAACTAACACCTTGGATGTTGCGGTTGTGACCGTGTTCGCGGTGCCGCCAATCACGCCTGCGGCAGGTTCGATTGAGGTCCGTACCAAACGCCGCCAATGGGCGTCGACAGCGACATCAGACATCCAGAATCAAGTGGAGGTAAGGCCTCGTTGGGTATTTTCCATTTCACACCCCCACCCTTCCGGACAATCTAGACGGTACATGTCTAGATTGCGTGCCGCAACCCCAACCCCCCTTATTCACCGGCTAGTTGGAGCGCCGCTATCAGGCCTTGCGGCGCGCCACGCAATTGCCGGTTCCGCGATTATGTGGAGATTCTGCGGAGGGCCGATCCCAACTCCGCCTCCAGCCGGTTCAGATCGCCCTCATGGCCGTGCGCGGCGATGTGTCCGTCCGGCCGCACCAGGTAGTAACCGGCCCGGCGGCAGTCCGCCTGCACCGCGGCGTCCCGCCGGGGCAGCCGCACCACCCGTACGTTCGGCCAACGCGCCGCGATATGGCCGACCTCGGCCAGCCAGGCGGCCTCGTCCGCCGGCGGCAGCACCGCCAACGTCCAGCCCAGCGGATCCACCCCCGGCCCCGACACGCCCAACTCCAGCGCCAACCGCCGCGGGAACACCGCGCCGATCCGCAGCGCGCCCGGCACCCGCCTGCGCACCCGGCAGCCGGACCAGCCGGAGGGCCGCTGCGTCTCCCGCACCGGCGGGTACGCCAGCCGCCGCCCGGCCATCACCGGAGCGTAGAGCCTGGTCACCGCCCCCGTACGGTCCAACAACCGGAACGCGGTGTCACGGGCCAATACCTTCGCCGGATGATGGGCCACCCAGGCCCGGGTCTGCAGATCGGTGTCCCGCACGATCTGCCGGGTCGCCTCGGAGCGCTCCGCGCCGTAGCTGTCCAGCAGCGAACTCGGCGACTCGCCGCGGATCACCGCGGCCAGTTTCCAGCCGAGGTTGTGCGCGTCCTGCAGCCCGTTGTTCATGCCCTGACCACCGGCCGGACTGTGCACGTGCGCCGCGTCGCCGGCCAGGAACACCCGGCCGCGCTGGAAGTCGGAGGCGTGCCGGGCGTGCACCCGGAACACCGCCTGCCACACCGGCTCGCTGATCCGCACCCCGCGCGGACCGCGCTCGTCGATGATCGCCTGCATCATCTCGGCGCTGACCTCGTGCCTGCCCTCCGGCATCACCGACAGGAACCGGAAGACACCGCCCGGCATCGGCACGATCACCAGCGCACCGGTCGGCGCCTGGTAGAACCGGCACTCGTCGGCCGGAAGTTGGCCCTCGATCCGGGTGTCGATCAGCGCGAACGCCATCTCGTAGGTGGTGCCCTGGAAGCCGACGCCCAGCTGGCCGCGCACCGCGCTGCCCGCGCCGTCCGCACCGACCACGAACGGTGCGCGCACCCGCTCCACCACACCGTCGCCGTACTCCAGCACGGCTGTCACACCGTCGCTGGCCTCGATGCGGCCGGAGAAGTCCACGTCGTCCAGGGCCAGCAGCCGCACCCCGCGCTCGACCTTGCCGCCGAGCGCGTGCAGCCGCTCGGTGAGCAGCCGCTCGGTGACATGCTGCGGCAGCACCCGGCAGGCGGTGTCCTCGGTCAGGCCGAACGAGGCCAGCGGGCGCCGCTCGGAGAAGTAGCTCAACGTGTTGATCAGCACCGACTCGCGGCGCACAGCGTCCTGGAGCCCGCAGTCCTCCAGGATGTCGAGGGCGCGCGGCCACACCGACAGCGCCTTGGGAGCCCGCATCGGCTCCGGCGCCCGGTCGACCACCCGCACCCGCACCCCGCGCCGCAGCAGTTCGCAGGCGGCCAGCAGACCGGTGGGGCCGGCGCCGACGACCAGGACGTCGAAGTCCTGGTCCGCCGCCTTCCGACCGGCCCCCGTGGATGTCGCAGTCATCTCGGCTCCGCCCTCAGCTCGTCCGCACGCCCGTGGTGCCGCCCTCGACCACCGGTTCCCTCGGCAGCTTGTCGAGACCGAAACCGAAGTACTTCTTGTACGCCTCAAGCACCGCCGCGTCGTCGGGCAGCACCTCCTTGGCGCGCTCCTCGCCGTCCACCCGGGTCAGCTGGTTGCCCTTCAGCGTCACCAGGCCGTTCTCGGTCCGTACGGAACAGAACAGCGCCTGGAGGAACGACGAGTCGGGGGCGGTGCGGTACCACCACAGGCTGGGGCCGAAGTCCTCGATGCGGACCGGCTGTTGCTCCAGCTGGTAGAGCGGCTTGCCGTTCAGCAGCACGTCGACGGCGCCGCTTTCGGTCTCCACCAGCTGGTAGTCGCCGTGCGGATCCTTTTGCACCTCACGGGAGTTCAGCGGCAGCGGATGCCGGCTGTTGCGGCCGAAGCCGGTGTCCACCAGCCAGGGCTCGTCGAGTTGCACCCGCAGCGCCAGGTGGCCGAGCAGCGGCCCCAGTCCGTCCGGCCGGTAGACCCGGCCCGGCAGGATGTCGACCGTGAAGCCCAACGAGCGCAGCAGGAAGGCCAGCGCCGGGTTCACCTCGTAGCAGCCGCCGCCGCGTCGTTTGCGGACGATCTTCTCCAGCACCCGCTCGTCCATGAAGATGGGCTCGTCCAGGTGGTAGTCGAGGTTCTCGAACGGCACGGTCAGCACCTGGCGTTCCTGAAGGTGCCGCAGCGCATGAATATCGGCGGACGTCGGCTTCGTCGCGCCGATGCGCCTGAGGTATTCATCCACCAGGGTCTGGTCCAGCATCGCCGTCTCCTTACCAGGTCGGGTTCTTCGGTGCGCTTGAGGGTGGGATCGCTACCACCTGAGCAGGGTCAGGCCCATTGCCATGCCGCCGCCGAACGCGGCCAGCAGGATCAGGTCGCCGGTGCCGACGGCACCCGCCCGGGCGGCATGATCGAGCGTTATCGGAACCGACGCGGCTCCGGTGTTGCCCAGCTCTTCGAACGTGGTGCGGGTGCGCTCGAAGGGAATGTCCAACCGCTGTGCGAGGTCTTCGAGCATCCGCCCGTTGGCCTGATGCGGTACGAAGTGCGCGAGGTCCGCCGCCGGGACCCCGGTGTCCACCAGGAAGTCACGGATGCCCTCGGTCACCGTCTCGGCGACGAAGTCGCGGACCCCGCGGCCGTTCATGGCGAAGTAGTGCAGCCCGGCCCGCACCGTCTCGGCGGAGGGCGGGATACGGCTGCCGCCCGCCGGGACCTGGATCAGGTCCCGCTCGGCGCCGTAGCCGGCCAGTCGGCCCGCCAGCAGCTCGCCGGCGCCGGACCTGCCCAGCACCACCGCCCCGGCGCCGTCCCCGAAGAGGATCGCGGTGCGCCGGTCGGCCGGGTCGAGGATGCGCGAGTAGACGTCCGCGCCGATCACCAGCGCGTACTCGGAATCCGTGCCGCGCAGGATGCCCTCGGCAGTGGTCAACGCGAACAGGAAACTGCTGCACACCGCGTTCACGTCGAAGGCGGCGGTGCCGGGGCGGGCCCCGATCTCGTCCGCCACAATGGCCGCGGTGGGCGGCTGCGGGGAATCCGGGGTGGAGGTCGCCACGATGACCAGCGAAAGGTCCGCCGCACTGATCCCGGCACTCTCCAAAGCGGCCCGCCCGGCGATCACCGCGAGGTCGGAGGTCGCCTCGTCCGGCTTCGCACGGCGTCGGTTGCGTATTCCGGTCTTGCCGAAAATCCATTCGTCGGTCACCCCGGCCGGTTCGCCGACCTCCGCGTTGGTGACCACATGGGCCGGTAGGTAGGAACCGGTTCCCACGATGCCGATGGTGGAAGTGGACCGGGCGGCGCGGTTTATCCCTGTCGTAATCATCGTTGACCCCTCGTTTTCCGCAGGCTGGTCCTTCTGTGAAGGCGAAAGGGATTCCAGGCCGCCCGCGAAATCGATCGTCCCGCGTTCCGGAGAGACCGGGCAAAGCCTGTGCCCCTACCTTGTCAAGTACGGTGGCGGCGGCCCCGCCGCCCAAGGTGATTGCGTCATGAATGCGCTGTGCGTGCCGCGGCGCCCGAGCGGCGCCGCGGCACCCTGGCATCAGGTCGGTACCGCGGCCAGCGCCAGTTCGGTGAGCAGTGTGCCGACGATGCGCGGCCCGTCCTGGGTCAGCACCGACTCGGCGTGGAACTGCATGGACGCGAAGTGCGGTCCGCGCAGCGCGTGCACCTCGCCGGTGCGCGGATCCCGGCTGACCTCCACCTCTCCCACGCCCGGGCAGTCCACCCGGTCCGCGTCGCTGCGGGCGGCGAACGTGTTGTAGAAGCCGACCCGTTCAGGCCGCCCGAACAGGTCGATCTCCCGTTGCACGCCCTGGTTGGGCACCCTCCGGCGCACCAGGTCGAAGCCGAGCGCCAGGCTGAGCACCTGGTGGCTCAGACAGACCGCCAGGAACGGGCGCCGCCGCTCCAGCAACTGGGCGGTGGCAGACCTCAGATGGGCGATCTTGGGGTGGTTCTCCTCCCGTGGATCGCCCGGCCCGGGACCCATCACGACCAGGTCGTGGCCGTCGAAGGCGTACGGCTCGTCGAAGCGCCGTACCGCCACCTCAAGGCCCATGGAGCGAAGTTGCTGCTCGATCATCGACGTGAAGGTGTCCTCCGCGTCGACCACCAGCACCCGCCGCCCCGCCAACTGAGATGCTGGACAGGCGCGTTGCTCCCGGTCCGCCAGCCAGAAGTCGGCTATGCCGGTGTTGCGCCGCTCAAGTGCCGCCAGCACGCTGGGGTGTTGCCCGAACCGTCGCGGCCCCGACTCCAGCGCCGCCAGCAGCCCGGCCGCCTTGGCCCGGGTCTCGGCCACCTCCGACTCCGGGTGGGAGTGCCGTACCAGTGTCGCGCCGACCCCGATCCGCATCCGGCCGCCGCCGTCGATGTCGGCGGTGCGGATGAGGATGGCGGAGTCCAGCGTGCGCTCCCCGTTCGCGTCGCGGCCGATGAGCGCGGCCACGCCGCTGTAGTAGCCGCGGCCCTGCGGCTCGTACCGGCCGATCACCCGGCAGGCGCTCTCCAGCGGGGAACCGGTGACGGTGGGCGCGAACATCGTCTCCCGCAGGATGTCCCGCGGGTCACTGGTGGTGTGCCCCTCGATGAAGTACTCGGTGTGCGCGAGACGTGCCATCTCCTTCAGGTAGGGGCCCACCACCCGGCCGCCGCCGTCGCAGATCCGGGCCATCATCTTCAGTTCCTCGTCCACCACCATGTACAGCTCGTCGGCCTCCTTGCGGTCGGCGAGGAAGTCCATCACCTCCGGCAGGGTCGGCCCGGACGGCGGATAGCGGTAGGTGCCGCTGATCGGGTTCATCACGGCGGTACCGCCGCGCACGCTGATGTGCCGCTCGGGTGTGGCGCCGACGAACGTCCTGGTGCCGGTGTGCACGATGAACGTCCAGTACGCCCCCGACTCCCGCTCCAGCAGCCGGCGGAAGAAGACCAGCGCGCTGCGCGGGGTGAAGTCGGAGATGTCGGCGACGAACGAGCGCTTGATGACGAAGTTCGCGCCCTCCCCCGTGCCGATCTCGTCGGCGATCACCCGGCGGACGATGTCGGCGTACGCCTCGTCGTCCACGTCGAAGTCCCCGCCGTCCAGCCGGATCGGCAGGTCGGGGATCCGGTCCAGCAGTTCCCTGGACGGGACGGTCGCCTGGCCGGTGACGGTCATCGCGATCAGCGGTGATCCGTCGTCGGCGGAGGTGAAGCCGCGCTCCGCGATCTGCCGGTAGGGGACGATCGCCAGCACCTCGTGGCGCGGGGCGCCGGTCGGACCGTCGGACAGCGGTATCGCGGCCAGCGTGTCCGGGGTGGACACCTCGCCGAGCAGAACCTCCAGCGCCTCCGGGCCGGTCGACTCCGGCCGGTGCAGCACCGCGAACGGCGGTGGGGTCGGCGCCAGCACCTGTTGGAACAGCTCCTCGGCGGCGCTCATACGGCGGCCCCGCGCAGCGCGTGGGCGAACCGGTCGGCTCCGCGGTCCAGTTGGCCGATGACCGCATCGGCGGTGGTGACCACGGCGCAGCGCCGCGCCGCGTACTCCACCGCCAGCCGGTGGTACTCGGGCGAGAAGTCGCCAACCGCGTCGGCGACCAGGAACGGCTGGATGTCGTTGGTGAACGCCTCCACCGCCGTCATCAGCACTCCGACGTGCGCGTACACCCCGCCGATCACCAACTGGTCGCGGTCATGGGCGCGCATCCGCTCCAGCAGCCCGGACTGGAAGAAGGCGCTGTAGCGCCACTTGGTGAACACCCAGTCGCCCGGTGCGGGGGCGAGCGCGTCCACCACCTCCCGGTCGGTGGGCGAGGTGCGCATGCCGGGCCCCCAGAAGTCCTTGAGCAGACCGCGCTGTTCCTCGGTCATGCCGCCGGGCTGCGCCGTATAGGCCACCGGCATGCCGAGGGCGGTGGCCCGCTCCCGCAACCGGGCCAGGTTGCGCACCAGTTCATGCCGCAGGTCGTCGGGAAAGGGCTTGAGGAAGTAACGCTGCATGTCGTGGATGAGCAGCACCGCGCGGTCCGGGTCGACCGTCCACTCGGCGGTGCTGGCGGGCAGTTGGGCCGCGGTGGGCATCGGATAGGGGTCGATGGCGGGTATGCCTGCCATGGCGTTCTCTCGTTTCTGAAGTCGCTGTGGTGGTGTGCGAGCTGGAGCATGCGGCGGATCGGCTCACGGCGGCGCCGCCGTGAGTACCCGCGGCCGGAGGGGCGAGCGCCTGAAGGACGCCGCGGCGCCGCCGGTCCGCGCCGTACGGGTCCGTGTCGCCGTCGCGGGGGTGACGACTCCCGCCGCGACGGCGAACGGCCACCAGGATGTGGACCGGCGGCCATGCCACTGCCGCGACCCACGGCTCACGATCCGCCGGACAGGCCTAAGCGCCGAGTCCCGCGCCGCCGTCGACCGTGAGGACGTGCAAGGTGATATGCGCTGCCTGGTCGGACAGCAGGAACACAACGGCGTCGGCGACGTTGGACGGGCGGGCCAGCCGGCCCAGCGGGATGCCCACCCGGAACGCGTCGGGGCGGCCCTCGATGGTTCCGGAGGGTCCTGACTCGTCGTGCCACATCGAGCTGAGCATGGGTGTGTCGGTGGACCCGGGGGCCACGACGTTGCACCGGATACCGAACCTGGCGACCTCCAGGCCGAGGCTCTTGGTGAACATCGAGGCCGCCGCCTTGGAGGCGGCATAGGCGGCCATCTCGGTACGCGGCGTCCCGGCGGCGTTGGACGCCACGGTGACGATCGCGCCGCGCATCCGCGGTGCCATGCGGTTGACCACCGCCCGGGACAGATGGAACACGCCGTTCACATTGACCCCGAAGGTGGTGGACCAGTCCTCGTCGCTGAAGTCCCTGACCTCGCCGAGGCGCAGCACTCCTGCGGCGTTGACCAGGTACTCCACCGGACCCAGCCGTGCCTCCACCGCTTCGACCACGGCGTCGACCTGGGCGCTGTCGGTGACGTCGGCGGGGAACGCGGCGACCCGCAGGCCGTCGGCGGTCAGCTTCTCCACGACGTCCCGCAGCCCGTCGGCGTCCCGGTCGACGGCGGCCACCGCGGCGCCGCGCTCGCCCAGCGCACGGACCACGGCCGTACCGATTCCGCCCGCTGCCCCTGTGACAAGGGCGACCTTGTTCTCCATTGCTGTGGACCTCCCTGCGGCCGTTCCCAGAACGGCAGTTGTGTGGTGGGCTCGGTCGTGCCGGTGGCTCAGGCCGCCCAAGCCGAGACCACGGATATGGCCTGACCCGGGTTGAGCCGCGGGTCGCAGAAGCTCGTGTACTTGTCGCCGACCTGGTCGATGCCGGACTCGTTGACGCAGCACTCGGTGACGTCGTCCGGTGTGGTCTCCAGGTGCAGCCCGCCCGCGATGCCGCCCGCCGACCGCACCGCGCACTGGAAGTCCCGCACCTCGCGCACCACGGTGTCGACGAAGCGGGTCTTGAGACCGTCGGCGGCGGTGACGGTGTTGCCGTGCATCGGGTCGGTGAGCCAGATCACCGGATGGCCCGCCGCCCGTACCGCCTTGACCAGCCGGGGCAGCCGTTCGGCGACGACCTCGGCGCCCATCCGGGCGATCAGCGTGAGCCGTCCGCGCTCCCGCCACGGGTCGAGCCGTTCGCACAGCTCCAGCAGTTCGTCGGGCGACATGCCGGGACCGACCTTGCAGGCGATCGGGTTGGCCACCTCGGCGAGCAGCGCGACATGGGCGCCGTCCACCTGCCGGGTGCGCTCGCCGATCCACGGCCAGTGCGTCGAGGCGAGGTACTGGCGGCCGTGCTCGTCCTGGCGCAGCATCGGGATCTCGTAGTCCAGCAGCAGCGCCTCGTGACTGGTCCACACCGGCGGGCAGATGCCTGACCTGCGGGCCGGGTTGAGCCAGCCGAGGTGGGTCATCGCCTCGCTGGCCGCCTCGTAACCGGCGAGCAGCCGCCGCGGGTCGGGCCTTCTCAGAAAGGGGTCGGGTTCCGGGCTGTTGACCATGTGGCCGCGGTAGACATGGAGTTCACGGCCGCCGACCCGCTCGGTGGGTTTGGATCGGGGCTTGCCGAACTGCCCGGCCATACGGCCCGCGCGCACCACCGGCCGGTGCGTGATCATCTTCATCACGCCGGCCAGCACGTCCAACAGGCCCGCCTTGCGGGCGACATAGCCCGCGGTGCACTCGGCCGGGTCCTCCGCGCAGTCACCGGCCTGCACCACGCGGGCCTCGCCCGCGGCGACGCTGGCCAGCAGGGTGCGCAGTCGGCGTACGTCCGACGCGTTGACCAAAGGCGGACGTGTCGCCAACTCTTCCGTGACCCACTGGAGTTGGTCGCCCGACCAGTCGGGCTGCTGAACGGCGGTCTTGGACCTGATGGATTCGATGCTGATTGATTCGATACTCGATGGGATGCTGACAAGAGCGTTGTCCACTGGTGTCTCCTGGTGTCTCCCAAGCGGAGGTGTCTCGCAGGGCGGAGGTGCTATGTGGCGCGGCGTTTCACGGACGCCGCGCCGCCGGCACGGCCCCCTGTCGCGCGAGGCGATGCGGGGGCCTCCCGTAGAGCTCCACACCGAACCGGTACGGCCTCCTCCGGAACGGCGCGTATCAGGGCGCCTCATCAGGCGCGTCAGGGCCTTGGCACCCAGCCGACGTCATCCCAGAACCGCAGTGAGCGCGGGTACGGGGTGGTGGCCAGCCGGGCCAGGCGGGGGCCGTCGGCTTGGGCGGTGCCGTCGGCGCCGAGAACCAACGTGGTGGGGCGGCCGGGGTGGAAGACCGGCCAGTCCGATACGCCCGCGGCGCTCGGTACGCCGTCGCGGGCGAAGGAGGCCACGAGGTCGATGAACATGTCGCAGACCCGCCGTTCGGACGGACCGTCTCCGTAGGCCCAGGCGTTCTCCTCGATGCCGTGGGTGCCGAACAGGAACCTGGACGTGGCCTCGTGCGGGGTGCCGAACGCGGGCGGCCGGGTGGGATGCGCGAACTCCATGAGGTACTGGGCCGGTTGGCGCTCCCCGGCGTCCCGTTCGGCGAGCCGGACGATCGGGTACCGGAACAGCCCGTCGCCCCAGATCCCGGTCCACAGGGACAACGGGTCCCGCGGCAGCCCCTCGGCCGCGGCGGCCTGCCGGTAGGCGGTCAGACAGTCGTCCACCAGGCGGTCGCTGACGTCGGGCGTCCGCTTCTCCAGAACCCTTCGCACGGCCGCCCGCAGCTCCGGCTCGTCGCGCGGCGCCGGTGGCGCCGGAAGGGCGGACAGGCCAGGGACCGTGAAGAACGCGCCCTCGGTGCGGGTGTAGACGATCAACGACGGCAGGTCGGGCGCGGGCAGTTGGTGGTCGAAGCCGCGCATCCACCGGCCGTCCGGCACCGGTCCCCGGTACTCGCGTCCGCTCGCCACCAGGCGCGTGGCCGGGCTGCCGGAGAACACCCGCTGCCAGGCGTCGAGCAGCGCGCCCGCGGGCACGTGCCGTAACCCCCGTACGTCGGTGCCCAGTCGCCGGGCGATGGCCGCGTAGACCGTGCGCGAGTCCTCGGCGGTCAGCCCGACGGCGGGCTGCCAGACATGGCAGGGGCTGAGCGGGACGATCCGGCGGATCAGCGGGCGTACCTGGGGCAGCAGCGCGAGCTGCCAGGCGCTGGCACCACCGGCCGACGTACCGCTCAGCGTGACGTTGCCGGGGTCGCCGCCGAAGGCCGCGGCGTTCCGCCGCACCCAGCGCAGCAGCTCCACCTGGTCCTGCAGCCCCCAGTTGGCGAACGAGCCGGTGCGCGGGTCGGTGAGATCCTCGTGTAGGCCAAAACCAAACGCGCCGAGCCGGTAGTTGAACGTCACCACCACCAGATCACCGCGCACCGCGGGACGGGCTCCGTCGTACGTCGCCAGTTCACCGCCGCCTATCTGCCAGCCGCCGCCGTGGACGTAGACCAGCACCGGCCGGGATCCGCGCACATCCGGCGTCCAGACATTGGCGTACAGGGCGTCCTCACGGCTCTCCGGCACGCCGGGCTGGAGGAAAGGCGGCACGAACCGTCTGGCGTCGCGCACTCCGTCCCAGGCGACCGGTGGCAGCGGCGAGGAGAACCGCAGCGCCCCCAACGGGGGCCGGGCGTAGGGAACTCCGCGGAACACGGCGAATTCGGGATGCCGCGTTCCGGCGACAAGTCCTTCCGTGGTGCGAACCACGACGTCACAGGGGTGGGCGGGGGACGCGGAGTCCGAATGTGTCAGCTCGGTCAGCACATACGGTTTCGCCATCTCAGGAACCATCCAGTCCGCGGGCTATCGCGGCGGCGCCGGCCATGACAGCGGTAATTTGCAGGACACGACGGGCTTGGAATTCTACGGCGGCATTGCTCATGGCCACAGTGCTCCCTCAACGAGCGAAAGTACGACACGTACCGGGCCGCACCGGCCTCGCACAGCCGGGCCGCCGAACAACTTGCGGGTTTTAGATCGTGTGCCGGAGCGGGAGCCGCGACCAATGCGCGTCTGAAAAATCCGTCAGGTGAGCGGTAATCCATCAGGTTCCGGCCACGATTCACCCCGGTAACCTGACAAATACCTGCCGGTATGTCACGGCGACAAAAAGGAGGCGGCTGTTTTCGGCCTTTGTGCCGGGAATTCGCTTTGGTGGCACGGCGGTTGGGGCGCGGTGACCGCGCGGCGGCGCCGGGCGCGGACGCGTCGGCGCCGGGCAGCGAGTGGGCCGGGGGCCGTGTGCGGGCGTGGACGCGGTCGCGAGGCGCGGGCGGGGGCGACCCGGTTTCGGGCGCTCGGGCCATTGGCCGGAAGTAGCGGAGGCTTCGCGTCCAGGACGCTCGTTCGGCGCCGGTCCCTCCCCTCGTGGAGACCGGTGCCGAACGAGATCGTCGCGCGTTTCCGCATCCTGCCAGCAAAGCGCCTCCGCACCGCGGTTCCGGTTCCGGCCGGACGGCGTCGCCGCAGGTCACTGCGCTAGAGTCAGTTTTCCGGTCCGGACGGTACGGGCGGCGGGGGACGGCAGGAGACTCGACGGAGGAGACCTTGAGCTCCGGTTCGGAGGCGCGCGCGGCCTTCGCGGAACAACTCGCGCTGCTGTACAGGGAGGCTGGAAACCCGCCCCTGAGGACCGTGGCGGAAGCGGTCCGCCGCCTTCAACGGGTCGACGAACGAGGGCGTCCGGTGCAGGTGTCCGCCCAGCGGATCAGCGACTGGCGGCGAGCCCGCAACGTACCCGCGCAGTACGCCGCGCTGGCGGCCGTGCTGCACGTCCTCATCCCGCAGGCCCGGCGGCTGGCGCCGACGCCGGTGAGCACGGGCCTGTACGACCTGTCCCAGTGGCAGAACCTGTGGGAACAGGCGGTGGGCGTCCGGACGACCACCGAGGAGGAAGCCGGCGATCCTCCGCAGTCCCCACCCGAGGTGGGCGTTTGCCCGTACCGCGGACTGGCCTCGTTCCGCCAGGAGGACGCGCGGTGGTTCTTCGGCCGGGAAAGGGCGACGGACGCCCTGGTGGCACAGTTGCGCGCGGCCCGGAATTCCGCCGGCCTGGTGATGCTGGTGGGCGCATCCGGGGCTGGAAAGTCCTCCCTGCTGAGGGCCGGGCTGGTACCGGCGCTGCTCAACGGGGCACTGGACGAAGGGGATTTCGTCGCGGGTCCCGCACTGGTGATGGTGCCGGGCACCGATCCGCTCGCCGAGTTGACCCGGCGAATACCCGAACTGGCCGACGCCATACCGGATGCAGGCACACCAGAGGCGACGGAACCAAATATTCCGCAATTCGCCGAACAGATACGGGAATCGGTTACAGCCTGGGCTCGGCGGGTGGCACCGTCCACCGCCCGACCGGTCCTCATAGTCGACCAGTTCGAGGAGTCCTTCACCCTCTGCCGTGATGAATCGAGCAGGCGCGCATTCATCCAACTGCTCCATGCCGCGGCTTCACCCGCACAACCCGGCGGCAACGCGCCGGTATTGATCGTGCTCGGTGTACGAGCCGACTTCTACGGCCAGTGCCTGGTGCATCCGGAACTGGCCGACGCGTTGCAGCACCGGCACATGGTGCTCGGCCCGCTCACCACCACGGAACTGCGCGAGGCGGTGATCGGCCCGGCCAAGGCGGTCGGCCTGGAACTGGAACCCGGCCTGGCCGAACTGATCATCAGGGAAGTGAGCGCCGGTGACGGGCAGGCCGGCCCCGACGGACCGCGCCACGCGCATGAAGCCGGGGCACTGCCGCTGCTCTCACACGCACTGCTCGCCACCTGGCAGCGGCGCAAGGGGGGCAGGCTGACGCTCTCCGGCTACCGGGCCGCGGGCGGCATCCGGGGCGCGGTGGCGGCGACCGCCGAGCGGGCCTGGTCCGGCCTCGACCCGGCCGGGCGCGCCGCGGCCAGACTGCTGCTGCTCCGGCTGGTCCGGCTGGGCGAGGACACCCAGGCCACCCGACGGCGCGGCACCCGACGCCAGTTGGCGGACGAGTCCACCGATCCGGACAAGACCGAGGAGTCGCTGGAGGCCCTGGTACGCGCCCGACTGGTGACGCTGGACGCGGAGTCGGTGGAGATCACCCATGAGGCGCTGCTGCACGCCTGGCCGCGACTGCGCGACTGGCTGGACGAGGACCGCCATGACAACCTGCTGCGGCAGAGGCTGGAGGAGGACAGCAGGGCCTGGGAGGCTTCCGACAAGGACACCGCGCTGCTGTACCGGGGCAGCCGCCTGGAGGTGGCCCGCGCCTGGGCCCAGTCGGCGGGGAACACCTTCCTGACCCGTGGCGTCGCCGAGTTCCTGGCCGCGTCCGCCCGGCTGCGGCGGCGCACCGTCTGGCTCGCCCGCGCCGCGGTGTCGGCGCTGGTGGTCCTGGCGGTGCTGGCGGTGGTCTCAGCGGTGGTCGCCCGACAGCAGCGGGACGACGCCGTCTTCGAGCAGGTGGTCGCCGAGGCCGACCGCGCCCAGAACGTGGATCCGTCGCTTTCCGCCCAACTCGACCTGGTGGCACACCACTTGCGGCCGGGCGACCACGGCGTCGCGGGCCGGTTGATCTCCACCGAGAACGCGCCGCTGGCCACACCGCTGCTCGGCCACACCGGCGCGGTGTACCTCACCTCGTTCAGCCCGGACGGGCGCATCCTGGCCACCGCCAGCTACGACCGCACCATCCGGCTGTGGGACGTGGCCGACACCACCCGGCCCAAGCCGCTGGGCAAGCCCCTCGGCGGGCACACCAGTTGGGTGAGCGCCGCGGTCTTCAGCCCGGACGGCCGCACCCTTGCGAGCTCCTCGGACGACGGAACGATCCGGTTGTGGGACGTGCGTGATCCGCGCCAACCTCGGCCGCTGGCGCCGCCGCTGGCCGGGCACGACGGCACCATCTACCTCGTCGCGTTCAGCCCGGACGGGCACACACTGGCGTCCGCCGACGAGGACCACACCGTCCGGCTGTGGGACGTGCGCGATCCGCGGCAACCACGGCCGCTGGGACCGCCGTTGACCGGGCACACCGGGGCGGTGCGCTCGGTGGCGTTCAGCCCGGACGGCCGGACGCTGGCCAGCGGCGGCGACGACAACACGGTCCGGCTGTGGGACGTGGCGGATCCGGCCCACCCGCAGCCACTGGGCGAGCCGTTGACCGGGCACACCGCGGGGGTGCACTCGGTGGCCTTCGCCCCGGACGGGCGCACGCTGGCCAGCGGCAGCACCGATGACACCATCCGGCTGTGGAACGTGGCCGACCCGGCCCACGCGGCACCCCTCGGCGCACCGCTCACCGGTCACACCGGACCCGTGTGGTCGGTGGCGTTCAGCCCGGACGGCACCATGCTGGCCGCGGGCAGCTCGGACAGCACAGCCAGCCTGTGGAACGTCAGCGACCCGGCGTACCCGTCCCAGGTCGGAGAGCCCCTGGCGGGCAGCAGCAGCGGGATGTACACCGTCGGCTTCAGTCCGGACGGGCGCACGCTGGCCACCGGGACGGGGGACAGCAAGGTCCGGTTGTGGTCGATCCCGACATCGGATCTGCTCGGCCAGACCGGCGCGTTCAGCCCGGACGGCCGCATCCTGGTAACCGCGGCGGCCGACAACACCGCCCGGCTGTGGGACGTGACCAAGCCGACCCGGCCCGTACCGCTCAGCAAACCGTTCACGCCGGGGCTCATTTGGGAGCGGGAATGGCCGGCGATATTCACCCCCGACGGCCGAACGCTCGTGTTCCGGTCAGGAAGCGACACGGTCCGGCTGTGGAACGTCGCCGACCCCACCCGTCCGGTCCCCTACGGCCCGCCACTGGAACTGCGGACCCGCTACGCGGGCGCGAACGCGATGGCCTTCAGCCCGAACGGCCGTGTTCTGGCGACCGCGTACGACGACGACAGCGTGCAGCTGTGGGACATCGCCGACCCGGCCCACCCCATACCGCTCGGCGCGCCGCTCACCGGTCCCGCGGGGTACGTCAACGCACTGGCCTTCAGCCCGGACGGCCATACTCTCGCCTGCGGCAGCGCGGACGACGACGTACGGCTGTGGAACGTGACCGGCCCACGGCACCCGACGCCGCTCGGCGCGCCGCTCACCGGCCACCTGGGCCCGATCAACGCGCTCGCGTTCAGTCCGGACGGGCGCACACTGGCCAGCGCCAGCGACGACAGCACGGTCCGGCTGTGGAACGTCACCAATCTGCTCCGGGTGACCCAGCTGGGCAGGCCGCTCACCGGTCACACCGAATCGGTCGCGTCGCTGTCGTTCAGCCCGGACGGCCACACGTTGGCCAGCGGCGGTGACGACAACGAGGTCCGGTTCTGGAACGTGTCGCGTCCGGCCGCGGCCACCGCCATCGGCGAATCGATCAGTCCCAACGCCAAGACCGGTCACTTCCTGTCGTTCAGCCCCAAGGGCGGTCTGCTCGGAGTGTCGAGCGGCTCCGACACCGTGCGACTGTGGAGCCTGGACGTCGACCAGGCCGCACGTCGCGTCTGTTCGATCACCCGGGGTCTGCTGACGAGGGAGACCTGGCAGAAGTACCTGCCAGGTCTGCCGTACGAGCCACCGTGCGGGAACTGAATGACAGTTCGTGATTTCCATCACACCTGGCCGTTCTGACTGGCAGGCGGCCTCCCGCACGGGCCCAACCCTTGTTACCGTCACGTAGAGCCCGAACGTTGGTGCATCCCCCGTCGCCAGCGCTCGGGCCTTTTCCTTTTCACGCCTGCCCGTTGGCCGTCGCCAGCCGGTGCGCGATCGCGCGCACGGCGCCCTCGTCCAGGGCGTCGACGATCTGGGCCATCGCGGAGGAGTCCTCCGGCCCCAGGTCCGTCAGACCGGCCGCGCCGAGGGCGGCCATCAGCACCTGGTGCCGCCGGTCACGTAGCCGCTCCTCGCGTGCGCTGCGACTGCGGTGCGGCGGGCGCCACTTGGGCGCCCGCCGTCCCGGAGCGTACGCGAACGGTGTCCAGGCGCCGCCAGTTCCGACCGTCCTCGGCCGGACCCCAGATCTCCACAACGGGCGCCTGGCCGCGCGCCCGTACGGTCTGGATCATCGCGGCGACCGCGTAGTCCACCGGCCCCCGGGCGGGCGATTCCGCGGCGATCCGCCAGCCCGAGTCCGGCTGGTGGAACGCCGCGACATACCGCGGCTCTCCGGGAGGCACGGACGCCATCCGCACTGCCGATTCCATGAGCGCTCTCCTCCGCACGGGGCCGGGGACGTCACCAACATCCTTTACCTGACGGGCCGTCGGAACGAAAGAGTGCTCTGACGCTACGTCAGCTTCTGGAGGCGTTTATGCGCCGTACCGCCAGCCGTCCTGGGCGACAGCAGCTCACGCCGGACGAACAGCGCGCCGGGGTGTACGGGCGACACCTTCGCGTACCGCCCCCGGCGCGGGACAGCGCCATGGTGCGCGCCGGGGCGTGCACCGCCGTGAAGAAGGAGACGAACTTGGCCGCGGTCACCACCTTGGCAGGCGGGTGGTGAACACCAACTCTGTGCGGTCACCGGGCAGTACGACCTCGGAGACGTCCACCACCCGCCCGGTTACGTCCGTGGACACCTTTCGCAGCGCCATCACCGGACCACCGTCCGGAAGGCCGAGCTCCGCCGCCTCGTCGGCGGTCGCCGGGCGCGCGGTGACGTGCTCCACGACCTGGTCGATCTCGATGCCGACGGTGTACAGCTGGCTTTGCGTACCGCCCGGCCAGGGCTCCTTCGTCTCGTCCAGCAGGTCCGGGTTGGCCGCCACGAGGTCGTGCGGGAGGTAGGAACGCACGATGTTGAACGGCGCGTCCTCCTCGCGGTAGCGGGTCCGGTAGCTCCGCTCCAGCAGCCGGGCCCCGACCGGCACCCCGAACACACCGGCAAGCTCCTCGTCGGCCTCCACCGCGCGGTACGCGGCATGGAAGACGAGATCGCAGGCGCTCAGCCCGGTCTCGTACTCGGTGGACCCGGTGGCCCGCCGCTCCTCCCGGGACGCGCGTGCGCGGTCCTTCTCCCGCTGGTGCCGGTCGTTGGAACGCCGCACCTTTCGACGTCCACCCCGCTGCGCCATGATCACCTCACCGTCGCTGACCACCGTGGCTCGCGCACCCTAGGTCGTCACGGCGCGACGCGCCGGACGCCCCGCCGAGCGGGCTCGCGGTGACCATCCCCGGCCGTCCACGCCCCCGGCGGGAGGCGACCACGCCCAGCCGCCGTGCGGCTCCTCAGCGGCCGGAGAGGTTCCAGCGGGCCCGCTCGTGCAGCGCGATCCCGGCGGAGACGGAGACGTTGAGCGACTCGGCCGCGGGGTTCATGGAAATGGACACCGTGTTGACCGAGAGGCCCTCGAACTCGCTCGACGCACCGGTCTTCTCACTGCCGAACAGAAGCGCCAGCCGCTCATCGATGCCACGCAGATCACCGACGCCGAGTTCCCCGTCGGCGCCGAAGGCCATCAGACGCGTACCGCTGTCCCGGAAGTAGCCGATCGCCTCCTCCCGCGACGCGAGGACGACCGGGAGCGAGAACACGTACCCTCGGCTCGCCCGGACCAGGCGCCGGTCCGCGATGCTCACCAGATCGCTGTCCACCAGCACGATGCCCCCGGCTCCGAGCGCGAAGGCCGTCCGCACGATGGCACCGATGTTGCCGACGATCTTCACCCCGTCGAGGACGATGAGGTCGCCGGTCGTGCCGGCCAGGTCCTCCAGACGGCACGGCTTGGGTACCCGGGCGATACCGAACGTCTTGGGCTTCTTGTCGCCCTTGAACACCTGATTGACGATCGAGGGCCCCATCAGCCGGACCGGAATGTTCCGCTCCTGGCAGGCGGCGAGCAACTGGCTCGGCACGGGGTGGCTCTCCAGCCCGTAGACCTCGATGAAGTCCAGCCCCGCGCGAACGCACTGCACGAGAGGCTCCGTGTCCTCGATCAACGCCGTCCGGACAACGGACCTTGAGTGCTTGGTGACGTCGATGATCCTTTGAACCGCGGGATCGGATCTCTCGGTAATAACGTCAAGGCTGGTCATGACCGAATTTTACCGTGCGTCACCCGCCCGGCCCCCTCCACGCACCCGCTCACGAGCGGCCACGTCTCGGCCGGCGCGCGCCACGACGCGTACGGCTGCGCCAGTCCGGCGGAGGTCAGGCCGGCAGCGTGGTGGATCCGAGCCGACTGCCGTACTGCCGCGCGGCAGCGATCACCGTTGCGCGGTCGTGGCGGTCGCCGACCGTCAGGCGAGTGCCGAGGGCCGAGGTGCTCACCGCGATGCCCAGGGCACGAAGGTGCTCGGCGAAGCCGGGACGGCCCGGGACGAGCACGAAGTTCGTGGCGCTGTCGACTGCGTCGAAACCGCAGTCACGTAGTTCGGCGGTCAGGCGTGCGCGTTCGGCCCGCAGCTCGACCATGCGCGCGAGGTGCTGCGCGGGGTGGCGGAGCACCTCCACCGCGGCCGCACAGGCCAGGTCGGACACAGTGAACGGCATCGAGAAGTCGTTGATCCTGGCAATCAGTTGAGGGCTCGCGATGGCGTAACCGATCCGCAGTCCAGCCAGGCCGTAGGCCTTGGAGAACGTTCGGGTCACCACCACGTTGGGGACGGAGGTGGCCAAGTCGGCCGAAGCCCGCGGGTCGGCGTCCTCGTCGAACTCTCGGTACGCCTCATCGAGCACGACGACGACCTCGCGCGGCACCCGGGCGACGAAGTCCGCGATGTCGGCGGCGTGGACGCGGACCCCGCTCGGGCTGTGCGGATTGATGACGGCGATCAGTGCCGGTCGTTCGGAGTTGCCGATCTCGGCCAGTCGATCGAGGTCTGTCCCCAGTCCCGCGGTCAGGGGGGCCTCGATGGGCACACCGCGCTGCTGGCGGGTGTAGACCGGGTACATCTCGAAACCCGGCGACGCGTAGGCGACGGTGGCGCCAGGCGTCACCGTCGCCCGCCAGATCAGGTCCAGCAGCCGGGAACTGCCCGCGCCGAGGAGGACCTCGTCAGGTCGGCAGCCGTTGTCCGCGGCGATCAATTCGACAGCCCGGGTCTGCCACGCCTCGGAGGGGTACCGGTTCGCCTGCCTGAGTATGTCGCCGAGTTGTCCGAGCATGAGCGAATCAGGGAGGAACGGTAGCTCGTTGCGGTCGAGCCGGATCGATGGAGTCGCGGATGACATGGCGTCAGCTCCGAGCCGAGGGTGCGGCCGCTTCCGGCAGTGCGCCCAGTTGCCGGTGCAGGCCGAGGAGGTCCATCTCGTCCCAATGTTGCGCAAGCAGACCGTTCTCCACCAGGAAGATGTCGATCAGGCCAACCGAGAACGTGCGGTTGGTGGGTGCGATGCCCAGCACCTCACCCACCTGCCGGCCGCTGAAGGTCATCCGCGCCACGATCTTGTCGCCCTCCACGACCAGATCCCGCACGACGAGTTCGAGGTCGTCGACAGCGTCACACCACCGGCCGACCACGGCCTTGAACGCGGCGCGGTCCGGGACGGCGGGATTGGGATGGCGGTAGTCGGCGGCCATGCAGCGGTCGAGCAGGTCGGCGTTGCCGGTGTTGTAGGCGTTGACGAAGTCGTCGACGAGCCGCTGGGCAGTCGCGCGGTCCATGCTCTCCCACTTTCGGTTGTCGGACCGACCAGGATTCCGGTCCGCTTCGAGTTCTCGGGGCCCCGCTCAGTTCGCGGCACGCGGCACGATGTCCGCAGCGGTGGCCAGTTCGGTCGTTATCGGCGGGTTGATCGGCGCGACCGGCAGGCCCAGCGCTGTCGAGGAGATGAGTTCCTGTGCGTCGGCGTTGCTGTAGGGGTGCATCGTGCCGGCCCGTACGTCGCGTTGCGCGCGGTCGTACAGCGAACCGGCCTTGAGCGCCGGGGAGCCGACGAGCTGCACCACCCGGTCGACGATGCTCACCGCGTTGTTGGTGCCGACCAGCTTGGCCGTCATCACCCGGGCCATGCCCTCCTGGACACCGAGAGCGGTCCACAGGCTGTTGCCCATGACCTCCTCGGCGGTCCGCGCGATCACCGCGCGCGCGGCCTCCACCAGCACCTCGCACTCGGCGATCGTGGTCTGCGCGAACGCCCGGTGCTGCCAGCCGCGCCGCTGTGCGTCGCGAACGCACTCCTCCAAAGCGCCGACCGCGATCCCCAGGTAAACGGCCCCGAAGGAAGGCATCGCCCAGCCCCACAACGTCTGCAGCAGCGTGCCGTCGAGATGGCCTTCGGGAAACTGGAGCGACACCGCGTCGTCGGGCACCTCGACGTCGTGCAGTTCGACGTTGTCGCTGCACGTCGCGCGCATACCGGAGGTGTGCCAGGTACCCGTCATGACCGTCAGGCCGGGAGCGTCGGCGGGTATCCGGAAGACCAGCACCTGCGGGCCGTCGGGGTGGTCCTCGTACACGGCCATCGAGGTGAGATGGGTCGCCACTGCAGTCCCGGTACCGAAGGTCTTCTTTCCGCTCACCAGGTAACCGCCGTCGACCCTCACCGCCTTGCTGCCGGTGGACCGCACGAGCGCGTGGCCGGGTTCGGCGGTCGCGCCGGCGAGGAAGACGGTGCCGTCGGCCGCGCCACGCAGCAGTTCCTCGGCGCGTTCGTTGCCAGTGCCCCGCCAGGCCCTGGCGAGCTGCCCGGCCATGGACAGGTGCATGTTGACCACGAGTGCGGTGGAACCGCAGCCAGCCGCGAGCCGCTCCTGCGTGACGACCATGTCGGTGAGGTCGCCGCCGAGACCGCCCAGTTCCTCCGGCACGGTGAGAGCGAGGTAGCCGCTCTCGCGCAGTTCGTCGATGTTGCGGTGGGGGAACTCGCCGCGCTCGTCGAAACCGGCTGCCCGGTCTCGGAACCGGTCGGCCAGCTCTTCGGCGAGCGCCACGAACCGGCTGCCGCGCAGCGCGAGGTTGATCTTCATCCGCGTCGCCTCGCCTTACCTTGGTTTTCGGATGTACTGACGAGCTTTGCCGTGATCAGCCACGTTCGTGCCACTCCCCGCACGTCCCGCGCCGGGGTTCGCGGTACCCGTCTGCCCACCGCACCGTCCACATCGGACGGTTCGACGACGGTGGCGTCCCAGCGGTGCCCGGCCAGCCACTGTTCCGGCTCGGCGACGCCGGACTGCCAGGGCCGCCCCGCGGCACGCATCTCGGCCAGCCAGTCCTGCATCCACGGGGCCCGGTAGGTGTCCGTGTTGACCTGCTCGAGGCCGAGGACGCTGCACGGCGCGGACAGAGCACTCAGCTCGCGCACCACCGCGTCGGACTGCGCCTCGGTCAGGTAGTACAACAGCCCCTCGACGAGCCAGACCGTCGGCGTACCGGGATCGAAGCCAGCCGCTCGCAGCTCGGCGGACCAGTCCTGTCTGAGGTCTGCCGGCACGATCCGCCGCTCGCACGACGGGGCCGGCAGGCCGGCCTTCCGCAGCAGGTCCTCCTTCGCCGCGAACAGCTCCGGAAGGTCGAGCTCGAAGATCCTGGTTCCGGCAGGCCAGTCCAGGCGGTAGGCCCTGCTGTCCAGGCCGGCGGCGAGCAACACAATCTGGCGCAGCGCGCCCGGTCCGGCCGCGGCGAGCAGATAGTCGTCGAAGAACCGGGTGCGAACTGCCAAGACGTCGAACCGCGGTGTCGGCGCGTCGCGAAACTCAGCGAGCAACGGCGCGTTGGTGAGCTCGGTGAAGGTGACCGCGAGAGGATCGGCGAACAACCGGTCCGCTCGGACCGTCTCCGCGGCCCGGGCGTGCGCGATCCACTCGGCAGTACTGCTGACCCCGGCGGTCACCGTGCCTCGTCAGCGCCAGCGGCGTGCAGGTGGTTCGCGACGCGCGGCGCGCCAGCGGCCAGTGTCTCCAGTCCACGTTGCAGGGAATCGCGCAGCATTCGCTGCTGCATCCGGCGCATCATCTTGTAGTAGATCTCGCCCGGCTTGTTACGCGCGCGCAGCACCACCCCCAGGCACGCGAGCTGCCTGGCCACCAGGAACGAGACCCGGTAGTCCCACAGCGGGTCGGTGTCACCCAGCAGGACCTCTTCGTCCTGGATGCTGTAGACCTGCCAGGGGCCGAACCGGTTGCCGACCGCGAGCTCGGGCTGGGCCCGCTTGCGGTGGTTGGTGTTCGGCTCAAGCCCGAACGGCTTGAACAGCGCCCCCTGAATACGGGTCAGCACGTCGGCGACCGGCTGGAGCCGCTCCGGAACGAAGTTGGGCCGGGCGAGCGCGGCCCTGGCCAGCTCCGGCGCGGTCACTGGGCCAGCGGGCAGATCGACCTCGACAGCCGCCGCATTCAGGTACGAGGCCTCGTCCCGGAACGCGGCGAGCCGGGTACCTTCGGGCACGGCGCACTCTCGGAACAGCATGTGATCACTCCCTGGCAGGGCGAATTTGACGGTGACGGTCGATCAGGCGGGAAACTGCCGGTACAGCCAATCGGTTGCCGCGGCGAACCACTGCGTCGAGTTGTTCTGCAGATTCATCACGTGCCCGGACCCGGGCAATACGTATGCTTCGACCTTCGCACTCGGCGAATAATAGGGCTGCTCATGCTCGATAATCGCCGAGGCACTTGCGCAAGGAAATGAAAACGCACCACCGCAGAAAAGCTGATCGTTTTCACCGACCGCGAGGAAAACGGGCACGTCAACCGCTCGCGAGATTGCCGGATCAGCCGCGGACGGGATGGTGTTCTCCTCGCCCGTGGTCATGGTCGATTTGGTCAGCTCGTCCAGAGCGGCGATGGCGTGCGACGAATCAGCCGAGTCGTAGAAGTAGCTCGCCCTGGTGCCCGGCAGCGTGGTCAGGTAGCCGTCCGGCTCGGCCTGTCCGGCGAATCGGGGATCCTGGGCCGCGGGGTGCATGTCGGAGAACAAGGGACCCAGCTTGGGGCCGTAGGAGTGCAGGAAACCGCTGGCCACGATGCCGTTGACATCGTGATAGGTGGCAGCCTCCACCAAGGCGACACTGGTGCCCACGGAGTGCCCGACCAGCACGACTCGGTGGAAGCGGATGCCATGGTGGGCTCCGGAGCGCAGCTGGTCGACGACCTGATGGACGGCGTCGGCTTCGCTGGCCATCGTGAGCAGGTCAGCGGGGGGCCGGCCGCTGTCACCGGTACCCGGACGGTCGATGGCCAAGGTCGGCTGCCCCCGCGCGGCCATCCAGCTCACCCAGGACGGCCGACCGGGCGCCGAGGGCAGTAGCCAGTACCACTTGTCATAGGTCGCACCGGCCAGCAGGATCTGCAGAGGACGTCCGCCCAGGCCACCTGCAGGTAGACACAGAAGCCCGCTGACCTGCGCCGACGCTGTACCGGCCAGGGTGACGGGGAAACGGACTCGGCTGCAGGAAGTGCCCGCGGGGACCGACGGCCGCCATGAGGCGGCGCTGGCGGAGGCCCCGGCCGAGGTAGCGGCCAGGCAGCCGAACAGGAGAAGGATCACCGCGATGGCTCGAGTCGCCACCGCGGTATGCCACCGAAATGCAATATGCGAGTACAGAGCTGTTCCCCCAAGTCAAACTCGTAAAGCCGATCGATCACGGCGAATCAGTCGGCGCGCGAAGGCGCCGGTGCCAGTGACGACGGCCCGCCAGCTCAACAACAGCCACGATCCGTACAACTGACGGCTAGCTAAACCGACGGCCGCGAGCCTGTCAAGGGCATGAGCGACGATTGCCCAAATCGACATATGTCCACCATTGGTACGGCTACACGGAATGACGCTTGCGAATTCGAATCGGCGGTAGACAGATCAATGGCTGCGTGCTCTCATCGAATGAGCCTCAGCTTGGCGATCAGTGCGATAGCCGAGTAATTCTTGAGTGCGTCGCCGAGATCCTGGAGGCACCCAAATACAGCGGCTATTCGCCGTCTGTAAAGATCAGTGATGGAGAGGTCGATTAAATGAGCGCTCCCACCGAAATCCAGACGAACCTCGGCGTCACGGGCCTGACCGGGCTCGACACCGACACCCTTGAGATCAGCGACTACCTGGACGAGACGCTGCTCGACGAGCACGACCTGACCGTGACCATGGCCAGCTCGGCCTCGTGCACCACCTGCATCTGCACCTGCAGCTGCAGCTCCTGAGCCAGGTAGCTCGCACCATCGGGGACCGCTCCCGTCGCTGGCACAGGGCGGGGGCGGTCCTCGCCCCCGGCGGTCCACAACGACGTCGGCACTCGGGTGCGGCGACACAGAGAGGACTCGGCACTTGCGACCAGTGATTCTCGTGCACGGCCTGATGGGCACCGTGAACACGCACTACGGACCATGCCAGGAGTTGTGGACCCATCCGGTGGTCACGGTCGACCTGCCCGGCCACGGGGCGGACGCGGAGTTGCCGAGCCATCCGGCCGCGGTCGCCATCGACCGGGTCAGAGCCGCGGTCAGGGCTCAGCCACAGCCTCCGCTGGTGGTCGGGCTCTCCTACCTCGGCGCCGCCGTCGCGCTGCGCGCCTCGGAGGCCGAAGGCAGCGGCGCGGTGCACGGTGTCGTCCTCTCCGGATACTCGCTGATCGTGGGGCCGGGCACGCTCGGTCGCTGGCTGACCGCGTTCACCGACATGGCCGCCGACCAGCAGCGCACCCGGGCGCACTTCGCGCGAGTGCACGGGCCCGGATGGGAACGACTGCTCACCGCCACGACGACGGAGCTGAGCGACGGGTGCCTGGTCCTGCCTCAGGTCGAGGACATCGAGCGGCTCAACCTGCCCGTACTGCTGATCAACGGCGCACTGCTGGAGAACGAGCGGCTCGCGGTGCAGCCGGCTGCCAAGGCGGGCGCCGACGTCGCGGTGGTCGCCGGCGCGGGACACCTTGTGCCACCGGACAGCCCGCGAACCTTCGTCGCCGCGGTCGAGGAGTTCTCCGCGCGGATCACCGAGCAGCGCACCACCTTCCATGAGCGCAGGCGCGCCACCGCCCGTGCTGCCGGGCACAAGGCCAAGTCGCCGGCAGAACCGGCCGGACAGGACGAGCCGGTGGCCGCGGCGCACGGAGATGCGGCGTGACCGGCCGACCGGAGGAGGGCGCCCGTCTCGTGCCGCACGGAGTGGTCCGCGTGTGCGGCATCCCGGTCTCCGTACTCGGCGAGCTCAGCTCGGGGAAGGTCAGCGAGCTCGCCGACGAGCTGAACCGGGTGGAGCAGACCTGGAGGATGCGCGCCCCCGCTGTCGCCGACGCGCTCACCGATGTGGTACCGACGCTGGCCGACCGCAGGCAGCGCAGCGAGGTGCTGTCCCTGCGCCGCATCCTGCACAAGGCCGGCGAACTGACCGAAGCCGGTCTTCGGCCGATCACCGGGCTGCCCGAAGCGGCACAGATACCCGGGCTCACCGAACTCGTCGCACTCGCCGCGGCCCGCGCCGAACTCGCCGAGCGTCTCGTGACCGGCTACGACCAGGCCTGGACGACCGAGCAAGGAGTACTGGCCAAGGTCGCCGCCCGGAGTGAGTTGCGCACCACCGCGCAGCTCACCTCGGCCGGCATGTTGCACAACCTCGACAGGTTCGCTGCGGACGTGACGGGAGGCGACTCGCGCGGCAAGCGAGCCCGCACCACCGAAGCGACTCTGGTGAACCTGGTCAGTCGGAGCGCGCTGAAACCGTCACCGTTCGGGCAACTCGTGCACACCCGGCCACTGTTGATCGACGACGAGCCGGCCGCACGGACCCTCAGGGCCGATGAGCGGCAGTCGGTCTGCCGGTTGCCGCGTCAGCTGGTGAGCTGGGTGGAGCGCAGCCTGGCCGGACACCCCACGCTCGCCGGCACCGTCGTGCTCCGCCGGGCGCCCTACGCGGCGGCGTCGGCCAAGGGTGTCGTGTTCATCGTCAGGGGCCGGGACGGCACACACACCGCCGCCGCGGTGGAACGGGTCGTGCGGGTCCAACCGTCGCCGGTGCTCGACGCCGTGCTCGCGCTACCGGCCGACGAACCGATCCTCGAACAGGAGTTGCGGAGGCAGTGCGCCGAACTGCCCGGTGCGGACGGCGAACTGGACGGCCTGATCAACCAGGGTGTGCTGGCGCGGGACCTGAACATCGGCGAACAGGAACCTGATCCGCTGTCGCGGATCGCGGAGTGCCTGCGCGATGCCGACGAAGGCCTTCGTGCCTGCGTCCGCAGGTTGGCCGAGGTGGAGGCACGCTTCGGAGTCGAGGACACCGACGGTCGCAGCGAACTGCTCGAAAGTGCCCGTGCTGCCGTCGCCGAGCTGGCCGGACTCTGCGAGGTACCGCTGCCGCCGCTGGACGCGGCGCGGACCCTCATCTACGAGGACTCGGTGGTCACCACCGCGCAGCGTGAACCCCGCGACCGCTGGGAGCGGCACCTGCCCGCACTGGCCACGATGCACCGACTGATCCCCCTGTTCGACGATGACGCCCACGTACGGGCGATCGCCGGGCAGGTGGTTCTTGAGGCCTTCGGCCCGGGGCCGCATCGCCTGCTGACGCTGTACTCGGCGATGTCCACACCGAAACTGCGCGGCCTGCTGACCGCGCGGCTGGTGGACGTGACCGCACCGGTACCCACCGAGCTGCGCCGTATCCAGGACGAGATCCTGCAACAACCCGAGACCGGTCCATCCCGGGTGGAGGCCGCACTCGACGGTGCACGACTGGCCGAGATCGCGGAGCGCAAGCCACAGTGGATGTCCCACTGGCCCCGGGTGCACTGGCAGGTACAGCGCTACTCGGCCGAGCGGGGTGAGCGGCTGGTCGTCAACGGCGGCGCCACCGGCTACGGGCGGGCGATCTCCCGGTTCTGCACGGCCTACGCGATCGCGTCGCGGCCCGCGACCGGCTTCACCGAGGCCGTCCGCGCCGACATCGCGGCCGACGACGACCCGGCCGCCCCGCTCACCGACCTTTCCGCTGTGCTGGGCATCAACGCCAACGTTCACCCGCCGTTGCTGGGCACGCACCTGCGCTACCCGTGCGGCACGCCGAACGACTGGGGCGGCGCCGGGATCTCGCTCGAGGACTGCTGGGCCGAGGTCGATCCAGCGACCGGACGGCTGCTGCTGCGCAACGGGAAACAGGGTCCACCGCTGCGGCTGGTGACGCTGAACTTCCTGCTCAACGATCTGGCGCCGCAGCTGTACCGGTTCCTGAACTTCTTCGGCATCGGCAGCCTGGGCAACCTCGCCTGGTGGGACCGGGTCGACCAGCGCGCGGGGCGCGGCACGGAGGTACGGGCCTACCCGAGACTGTGCCTGGACAACGTCGTACTGGCCCGCAGGACCTGGAAGATCCCGCGGGCCGAACTGCCCGACCTGACCCATGTGGACAATGCGGCGGCGTTTCGCACGGTGCGGGCCTGGCGACGCTCGCTCGGCCTGCCGGAGCAGGTCTTCTGGCGGTCCTTCACCATCCCCGACCCGCTGGTCGCGGTGTCCGAAGAAGAACGGGAGCGGCTGACCCGGACGCTGGTGAGCTTCCCCAGCGCGGCCGAACGTAAGCCGGCCTTCCTCGACTTCACCAGTGTGACCAGCGTGCGCACCTGGCAACGCGCCATGCGGCGGGCCGGGGATGAGCTGACCGTGCAGGAATGTCTGCCCGCACCCGGCGAGGAGAGCGCCGACGTGGCGGTGCCGGACGGCGGTGCCGCCGGAGAGCTCGACCCGCCTCCCACCCGTGAGTTCACCATCGAGACCTCAGGACCTGCGCGATGACCGGAACCGACCTGACCTGGCTTTCCGCCCACGTCTTCTACCACGGCAACGCCGATCAGCTGGTCACCGAAGCAGTGCTACCGATGTTCGACGAGTTGCTGTCGCAGGGCCTGCTGCGCAGGAGGTTCTTCCTGCGCCACTGGGAACGCGGCCCGCACTTGCGGGTCCGGCTGCAGGTCGAGGGCGAGCGCGCCGAGTGGGTGCGCTCGTGGGTGCAGGACCGGATCACCGGCTACCTCACCGAACACCCGGGCCCAGCCGAGGTCGATCCCGAGCGGCTGCTGGCCTCACTGCGCAAGCTGAGCCTGCTCGAGCACGGTTCCGATGCCGATCCCGAGCTGCACACCGCGGAGCCGGCGAACACCCTGCGCTGGATCGACTACGTCCCCGAACTGGCCAAGTACGGTGGCCCGGCCGGCGTCGCGATCGCCGAGGACGTGTTCGACGTGAGCAGCATGCTCGCCGGACAGGTCCTGCGCCAGGTCGGCAGTGACAACGCCCGACTGGGCATCGCCCTGCAGCTGCTGTTGATCACCAGCCGGTCGCTGGGTCTCGACGAGGCCGCCAGGATCGTCTTCCTGAGGTCCTATCAGGAGCGCTGGCAGGGCTACCTGCCGGACGCGCCGAAGATGTTCGCCGCCTGGGCACGGCAGTACGACCACCAGCGAACCCAGTACGAGTCGCTGGTCGCCGACCTCGTCGAGGGGAGGCCCATCGGCAAGGGACTCGGCGAGCACTGGGAACACACGATGGACGCAGCGGTGGCACAACTGCGCCCGCTGGTCGCCGACGGCAGCGTTTGGCCGTCCGATGTGGACCGTTCGGCGCCGCCGTTCGTCGCGATCGCCGCGCTGCTCTGCCAGTACCTGCACACCACCAACAACAGGATGAACGTCCGTCCGCAGGGCGAGTGCTTCGTCGCTTATCTCGCCCACCGTGCGGTCACCGAGAGCGTGTCCCGTCCCCATGCCCTGGCGGACGCGGCGAGGAAGGACTGACGCGATGTCGACCGGCAGCCATGGAGATCTCACCGTCAACGTGCCGTGGTCGGTGCAGGAGGAGGTCCTGCTCGACGTCGCGGCGCCGACCCTCGACCATTCGGTCGAGATCGGCGAGAGCCGGAGCTGGTTCTACCTTCGGGAGAGTTTCGACGGCAGGCCGTACCTGCGGCTGCGCTTCGACACCGACAGCCCGTCCGTGGCACGGCGGCTGTCCGCCCGGATCAGCGAGAGTGTCGGTCCGGCCGTGCGGGAGAACCTGTTCGAATACCGGCCCTACAACCGGGAACACGACTGGCTCGGCGGCCCGGCCGGGGTCGGGCTCGCGGAGTCGTTCTGGTCCGAGACCACTCCCCTCGCACTGGAAGCACTTCGCGCAACGCGAGGCGACCGGGCCCTGCGGATGGCGCTGACCTTCGATCTCCTGGTGTGCAGTGGTGCACTGCTCGCCAGCAGGCTGCCACCCAGCATCGGCAAGCACGGCTTCAAGGCCGGCTACCTGTCCTACCTCGCCACCTTCGAGGGCTACATGCTGCTCATCCGGGACCCGGAGGGCACCAGGGCCCGGCACGCGCAACGTTACGAGGCGAACCGGGACAAGCTCCGGCCGCGGCTGCGCGGCCTGGTCGAGGGCATGCACGACCCGGACGGCGACCTCGCCGACCTGCCGCCGCTGGCCGCGCGGTGGGTCACGACGCTTCGCAGCTACCTGCCTGCTATCCAACAGGGCTTCGACGAAGGCCGGTTCTTCCTCTACGCGACGCCGAAGAGCAACGAGGTCGCCAAGCTCACCGCCTCACCGGACGGGCTGTACCGCCGGCCGAAGGTTCCGTGGCTGGCCGACCTGCCCGAGCCGCCGGTCGCCGGCATCCACCGGGCCATCGCCGACAACCAGTACTACCAAGGCATGATCCGCGAGGACCGCCGGTTCCTGGCCTCCCGGCTGGCGCAGGCCTACGTCAACTGGCACCTGTTCCGGCTCGGCTTCCAGCTGGCCGACCGTTACACGCTGTTCTACCTGGTGGCGCGATCCTTCGAAGAGGAGTTCGATCTCGACGCGGCCGAGCTGATCCGCTCAGTGCGGCCGGAGGCCGAGGTCGCCGGATGACCACGACACACCCCGCCAGCGCGGCGGTGTCCGGCCCCGCACCACTGGACACGGACGGTGTCGACGCTTTCGTCCGCCGGTTGCGTGGCACCTTCGCGGAGATCTATCCGGCGAACTGGCAGATCGACTGGCGGAACGTGCCGAGCCCGTTCCGCTGGTACGACGGCCTGCCCAGGATCGACCTGCCCCCGCTGCCCCGTCAGCTGGTCCGCGGTGACGCGACCGCGGCGGACACGGTCGCCGCTCGTGGCCTGCTGGCCTGGCTCGGAGCACTGCTGCACGCCGGGTACGGACTGACCGGGGTGCGCTGGTACCCGGAGGGCATCGCCAAGAGCAGTCCCGAAGAGCCGACACCGGTGCATCGCGACCCGCACTACCAGTTGCGGCGCGCGGTCCCCTCAGGAGGAGTGACCTTTCCCGCCGAGTGCTACGTCACCGTCGGCACCGGCGACGCCGGGCTTGCGGCCGGCGTTTACCACTACGACGCGACCCGGCATGCGCTGGTGCCACTGGCGACGGGCCGGCCACCGCTGGGCATCGGGCGGTCCGACGGCGGGGTACGCATCGTGCTGACCGTGCCGCTGTGGAAGAACCACTTCAAGTACGGCGACTTCTCCTACCGGCTGGCCGCGATGGACACCGGCGCCGTAGTCGGCCAGTTCGCGCTGGTGGCGCGGCAGTGGGGACGTGGCTGCCGGGTGTCGTTCGGCGTCGACGAACAACTCGTGCTCGCTCAGCTCGGTCTCGACTGCGCGGACGAGGCCGCGCCCGTGGTGGTGGACATCGGCTCGGGTGCGGAAGACACGGACGCGGCACCGGTGGAAAGGGCGTCGAAGGCGGTCGGCGTGCTGCGCTGGAGGGGAGGCAGGCAGGTGGATCCGGCGGCGGGTGCGCGCCGAATGCACGCGGCCTGCCTGCTTGCCAGTCGGCCGGGTGCGCCGCTGGATCTTCCGGCGATCCCCGTCGACGAGCTGCCGGTCAGCCCACAGGCCACGCTGCCGAGCGTCGTCGACGAGCCGGTCACGGTCGCCGACGCGCTCGCGCGTACCGCGCTGGGCGAGCAGTTCCGCGGCGAACCGGTCGGCCCCCACGAGGTCGCCCGCTGGATGGCGCAGGTGGCCGCACCGCTGGACTGCGACGTCCCCGGCGCGGGCAGCGGCATCGCCCATCCGCGGTGTCTGCTGCTGGCACGCGCGGTCACCGGCGCGGCACCGGGCGCCTATCTACCGCTACCGCACGGGGAGCTTGCCGAGCTGGCCACCGGTACGTTCAGCGAAGTAGTGCAGGCGAGCCTGTTCGGCTCCTACATGAACTTCCGCCAGGTACCGCTGATCGCGGTACTGGTCGGTGCGGCCGACCCGCAGCACGGGGTCAACGGCCCGGTCGCCTACCGGGGGCAGCACCTGCTCGCGGGGCTGCTGGCGCAACGGCTGGCCGTCGCCGCGAGCCGCGACGGCTACTCCGCGCACCCGGTACTCGGATTCGTCAGCAAGGACCTCGACGAGCCGCTCGGCCTCGCCCGGCGCGGCCTCACCTCCCTGCTGGTGATCGGGGTCGGGCGGTACCGGCGCGGGCTCTACCTGGAGAGCGGAATGAACCCGGCGACCGGTGTGACTGGGGGCAGGACATGACCGAGACACTGCTGCGGCTTCGCGCCGACGCGTATTACATGCCGGTGCCGGACGGCATCTGGATCCGCACCACCGCCGGCTCGTTCACCCTGCGCGGCCCGAACGCCGCCACCTGGGTGCAGCAGTTGGCTCCGCTCCTGGACGCGGGCGTGCGGCCCGAACAGCTCTACGCGTCGCTGCGCCCCGAACAGGTCGGCTACGTCCGCAAGTTGATCGGCGCGCTGGAGGCCCGGCAGGTGCTCCGCCGTGAGCCGGATACCGAGGATCCGGGGTTGGCTGAGGCTTTCCCCCAGCAGATGGAATTCCTGCGGCACATGACCCCGGACGCGCAGGCCGCGCTGCGACGGGTCCGCAGCGCCCCCGTCGCCGTGGTCGGTGACACCCGACGGGCCACCGTGCTCGCCGCCGCGCTGGCCGAGACCGGCTTCGCCGACATCGCCGTCGTCGACGGGGAACCTGACGCGGAGCTGCGCGAACTGGCCGAGGAGTACGCGGAGCGTGGAAGGCCGCTGCGGCTGAGCGCCTCGTCCGATCTGGACGGCCGAATAGTGGTGGGCGTCTTCGGCGCCGACGAAACCGACGAGGCGTTCGCCCTTGCCGATCGTTCCGCCAGCGCCGGGGTCGGCGCATGGCTCGGGGTCGTGCGAGGCCAGGCGATGCTGCTGAAGGGGCAGTTGCCCGGCTCGGGTACCGCCTGCCTGCGCTGCGCGTGGCGCAGGCTGGTGCACTCCTCCGTCGCGTTGCCGGCATCCGACGGGCTCGGCCACACCCAGGTCGCCCTCGCCGCCGCCGTACTCGGCCAGGAACTGCTCCAGCACGTCGCGACGCGCGAGGTCGATCGGCTCGCCGAGGGTGTTGTCGTCGACCTGACGCGGCTGAGTATCTGGCGGACGGCGGTCGACCCGGACCCGGGTTGCCCGGCCGCGGACGTACATGCCGACGACCCCGCTCCGGTTGCCCGCGAGGGCCGCTACCCGGATGTGGTGTTCGGCGCGCGTTGCTTCGGACCACTGGTGAGCTGCTCGCCCGGGCAGTACCGGCAACTGCCCTTGGCAGTCGTCCGGCTGGAGACCAATCCGGCGGGCCGGGACGCGCCGGTGGCACACGGTGACGGTCCGCTCATCGTGGCCGAGACGATGGCTGACGCCCGCCACGAAGCCGTGCTGTTGGCCGTGCGGGACGCCGTCGCCGGGAGCACCGGCGAGCAGCTCGACGTCGGCACCGACCAGGGCGAGGCACTGGGGCGAGCGTTGCTGCGGTGGGCCGACGCACATCTCGACGACGGCTGGACGCCGGCCGAGCCCGGTTCGGGTGCCCAGGACAGAGCCCGGTTGGCCGACCTCGCCGGGGACCTGCCGCCAGTCGTTCTGGAGACGCACACCTGCGGTCTGTGGCGCGCGGCGGTCGCCGGGCGGCGACCGCTGACGGGGCTCGACGCCGAGCACGCGCAGCAGCGAGCCCTGCTGGCCGCGCTCGGTGCCGCGCAGCTGCCCGGCGAGACAGATGCTCCGATCCCGGCTGCCAAGCCCCGACGCCCGGCCGCGGCGGACATGGACCGGATCCGCTCGGCGCTCGGGCGCACCGTGCGACCGGTCGGCCTGCCGCCGCTGGTGTCAGGGCACCTGGTCGGAGTGTCGCTGTGACGGCGGTGATGGTGCCGGACGCCTACGTGCTGCGCCTGCTGCGCCGCGCCGCCGGTGCGGGCGCGACGGTGACCGACGACGCGGACCACCTGCCTGCGGACCGGCTCGGCGTCCTGGTCGACCTGGGCTGGGACGCCGACCTCGCGGATCTCCCGGCGGCCGACGTCCCGATCCTGCCGATCCACGGCGTGCGGGGCAGGCTGGTGCTCGGCCCGATCACCGAGCCCGGCGTCATGGGATGCCCCCGCTGCCTCGCGTTGCGGGTGCGCGCTATCGACCGGCCGCCCGGGGCGCGGGCCGACGCCGAACTGCGCCCGCTGGCGGGGCGAGCAGGCGAGTACTGGTGGCCACCGGCCGCACCGAACCTGCTGGCCGCGGTGCTGGCCGACGAACTCGACCGGCTGGCCGCCGGCGAACGGCCGCGCAGCAGCGGCGCAGCCTACGTGGTGGATGTCGGCGGGACTGACGGTGACTGGCATCCGGTGCTTCCCCACACGCTGTGCCGGTCGGCGCACTGCGTGGCGGCGAGCACCCCGATCCCACCACCGCTGCCGGAACTGCACCGGCCGATCCCCGCGTTGGGTGTCGGGCAGACGCGCCGGTTCAAGGCGACGTGGTTCAGCGAGCGGCTGGAGGACGAGTACCTGGATCCCTGGTCCGGGCTGGCAACCGCACCCGCGCTGGCCGGCAATGCCGCACTGCCCTCGGTACAGGCGGACGTGCCGACCGCGTGGGGGTTCGCCGAGATCGCCATCGGCCGGGCGGACGACTACGCGACCGCCCGCACCAGCGCGGTGCTGGAAGGGCTGGAACGGTACGCCGGCTGGCACTGCGGCGGCCGCGACCCGGTGCGGATGGCCGCCTTCGCCGATCTCGACAACGCCGTCGACCCCCGGGACCTCGGCCTGCACGAGGACGATGCCTATCGCACCGCCGGTTTCGAGTACACCGAGTTCACGCCGCAGATACCAACGGGCTGGGCACGCGCGTACTCGGTACACACCGGGCGGGAAACGCTCCTGCCCTTCCACATCGCCTACTACGGCGCGACCCAGCGCACCGACACCGGTCCCGCCTTCGTGTACGAGAACTCCAACGGCTGCGCACTCGGCTCGGGCGTCGAGGAGGCACTGCTCGCCAGCTTGCTGGAGATCGCCGAACGGGACGCGTTCCTTTGCATGTGGTACTCCCGCACGCCGCTGCCCGAACTCGATCTCACCGATCCGGTCGACGAGCGGGTGGCCGCCGCGCTGCGCATGCTGCGTCATCACACCGGCCGGGAGATCCGGGCCTTCCGCGCGGTCGGTGAGTTCGGCGTGCCGGTGGTCATCTTGGTGTCCACGTCGGACGATCCGGCCGAGCCCGCGACGCTGAGCACCGCAGGCTGCGCGCTCACCGTCTCCTCGGCGCTGCTGGGCGCGGTACAGGAGATGGCCGCCGCCGCACCGGCCATCTCGGTCAACTACCGGGCTCGCCCTCAGGACGAGCTGATCAGAGCATTCGAGCAGCCGGAACGGGTCCGTCACATGACCGACCACGCGCTGGTCGCCGCGCTGCCACGGGCCCGCGAGAGGTTCGCCTTCCTACTTGAGCAGCCGAACGGGCCGATGTCGACAGTCGAGTCGCCTGTTCCCGGCCTGCTCTCCCCGCAGGGGGACATCGCGGCCGATCTGGCAGCCATGCTGACGTTCGGTGAGCGCGCGGGCCGCGAGGTGATCGTCGCCGACCACACCACCGTCGAGCTGCACAGGCTCGGCTTGCGCTGCGTCAAGGCGGTCGTGCCCGGCACCGCACCCATGACCTTCGGCCATCTGCACCGCAGATTGCCCAGTGCCCCGACGGTCCGGGCTTTCCGGCTGCGCAACGGGATCGACCCGGCGCGGGCATCGATGAGGGAGGTCTGCCATGAGCCCCACCCATTTCCTTGAAGCGCCCCCGCCGGGTGTGAGCGCACTGCCAGGCGGCCTCGGCTGGACGGTCACCGACCGGTCCGTCGCCGTCCGGCTGCTGGGCGACGACCGGCTCGGCGTCGTGGAGTCCGCGCCGGTGATGGCGGTCCTGACCGCTCGTCTGCCCGTCGAGGTGCGCCCGCTCGCCGCCGAACTGGCCCAGTTCGCCGAACGGATCATGCTGCAGGCCGCGCCACAGCGACATGCCGCACTGCGCAAGGCCTTCGGTCGCTTCTTCACAGCGGACGCCGTTGCCGCGCTGGTGCCGACGATGCGGCAGATCGCCGAGCGGATCATCACCGGCCTGGCCGGTAAGGGCGGCTGCGAGTTCATGACGGAGGTCGCCTTCCGCTACGCCATCGACGTCGGCGCTCACCTGCTCGGACTGCGACCGGCCGAGTTCAGCCGATTGCACAAGCTCAGCCAGCGGCTCGCCCTTGTCGCCTACGCGTCCAGGGTGACCGATCCGGCCCAGGCGGTAAGGGACGGGCACGCGGCGCTCGTGGCCATTCGCGAGGCGATCGCGACAGCCCGGGCCGACGCGCCCGACGGGACGGTTCTCGGCGTGTGGAACAGCGGGGAGATCGGCGATCTGGCCGATGTGGACTTCGAGGCCAACACGGTCATGCTCATCCAGGCCTCCCTGGAGACCGTGGCCGGCATGCTCGGGAACGCGGCCGCCCGGCTGCTCACCACGCCCGGTGCCCTGGCCGGTGGAGAGCTGCGCGACGCTCTGATCGACGAGGCGCTGCGCGCCGAGCCCCCTCTGAAGACCCTGGAACGGATGGTCCGCGAGCCGATCGACCTGGACGGGTTCCGGTTCGAGGCGGGCCAGGTGATCTCGGTCCGGATCGCCGATGCCAACCGGCTCGACACCCGGCCGGAGGACGGGGAGATCGCCGTCGCCGGGCGGGCGGTGCTGTCCTTCGGCTGGGGCGCCTACCGCTGTCTCGGCGCCCGGCTGGCGCGGCATCAGGCACAGGAACTGTTCGGTGCGCTGCACCGGATCGTGCCCGGCTGCGCGCTCGCCGATCCAGAGGTCGAACGGGTGCGGCACATCCGCTTCGACATGCCGCGCAGACTGCTGGTGGGCTGGACCGCACCCGCCGCCTCGCCCACCGACGCACTCACCGAAGCGCTCACCGAAGCCCTTGCCGAGCACGACCTCGACCGGCCGCTGAGTTCCGTCGAGCGCGTGGTGGCCGCGACGGTGCTGCAAGAGCGAGGTCACCAGCGGCCCGACCTGACCGATCCACCGCAAACCATTCGGGAGTGGGTGACATGGGCGATTCTCGACCATGGCTGAGCGCCGCCGTCGACACGCTGACGACCGCGCGAACCGGACTGGTCACCGAGCACGGCCGCTACAGCTGGGCGGAACTGGTGGCGCAGGCCGGTGCGTTGGCCGCTGACCTGCCAACCTCCCCGTACGGCTGGGTGGTTCCGTCGGACGGCTCGGTGCGCTCGGTGATCGGCCTGCTCGCGGTCGGCCTCGCCGATCCGGCACCTAGCTGGGTGCTCGGCGATCCAGGACGGTGGAGCACGGGCGAAGCGGTCGGTGAAGCGCTGTGGCAGGCCGGGGCGTCCTGCTCGCCACCGGGTTCCGTACCCGGCGTCAGTTACGCCACCGCGACCTCCGGTACGACGGGCCAGCCAAGGCTGCTGTTCGGCGATCCGGCCGCGCTGCCCGACGCGGTACGGCTGTACGCCGACGGGATGCCCGAATACGCCGACGCCGAGGTCTTCGCGGCCTGCTCGGCGCTCGACTTCGCCGCCGCCTTCTACATGACCGTCGTCCCAGCCATCCTGCGCGCTCGCGATCTGGTGCTGTTCGCGCCCCACCGCTGGGACGTGGCGGTGCGCGAACTCGACGGCCGAAAGGGAGTCTGCCTCGCCGCGCCGGTGCTGGCCGCGCTCGGCGGACGCGCCGCTTCCAGTGGCGACTACCGCGGTTTGTCGCTCGTGCCCGCGGGCGGCGGACTGACCGCGGCGCGAGCCGAACGGATCAGCGCCGGGTTCACCGGCTGCTCCTTCCTGACCATGCTCGGCTCCACCGAGACCGGCCTGCTGACCGTGGGTCGCGAGGTGCGTGAGGACGGGCACATCGGCAGTCCGCTACCGGGCAAACCGGTGTGGCTGGCCGATGTCGGAGCGGACGGCGTGGGCACCCTGTGGACGAAGGGCCCGGACACCCGGTTCGCTGCCAGTGACGGCAGTCTGCTGCGGGACGCCGACGGCGCAGTCAGTACCGGCGACCTCGCCCACCTCGACGCGGCGGGCACCGGGTACTTCCTCGACGGCCGCAGCGACGACCTGATCAAGGTGGACGGCGTCAGCGTGTATCCCACCGCGGTCGCCGCGGCGGTGCGCGCCCTGCCCGGGGTACTCGACGCCGCTGTCTCGGTCGATCGCGGCGGCCCTGTCGACCGGATCGTCGTGACGGTCATCGGTGAGACCACCGAGCACCGCGTCCGCGAGGCCTGCGGCGCACTGCCGCAACCCGTTGTACCGCAACGCGTAGTGATCACGGCTGGTGAGGCCGCCGCGTACAACGAGCGCGGGAAGGTGCTGCTGTGAGCACCGACGCGGCGGCACGGGAAAGGGTGACCGCGACGCTGCTGCGCAACCCGGCCGCGCTGTATGAGAAGTTGCGCAAACGCGGGCCGGTGCAGTGGAGCGAGCCAGGACGGACGTGGCTGGTCGTCGGCTACGCCGCGGCCCGGATGGTGCTGCGTGACACCAGGTTCCGGATGCCGGGCCCGGGTGCCGACGCCAACTGGGGTGAGGGCAGCAAGCACGGTGAGTTCGTGCGCAGCCTGCTCCTGGAAGCCGAGGGCGCCCACCACGACCGGTTGCGCAGGATCCTGTCCCCGGCGTTCACACCACGGGCGATCCGGGCACGCGAGAACCGGATCACGTCGGCCGTGCACGGCCTGCTCGACGACATCGGTCCGGCAAGGGAGTTCGACGGGGTCGCCGCCGTCAGTTCCCGGCTGCCGGTGGCGGTGGTCGGCGACCTGGTCGGCGTACCACCCGAGGACCGCCCGCGGGTTTCGCGGCTCTGCCGGGCGATCAGCACCGGCGGCGGGCTCAGTACCGGTGCGGCCGAACAGGCCGCGGTGGACACCGCGATCACCGCGCTCGATGAACTCACCGAACTCGTCGGTGACTGGCTGGCCGCGCCGGAGCGGCTGTCGGCGGGCTCGGTGCTGGCGGCAACGGCCGACGGCAGCCTGCTGAGCAGGGTCGAGACCGTCGCCACTGTGTTCAGCCTGTACCTCGCCGGCCATGACACCTCGCGAAACATGCTCAGTGCGCTACTGCTGAAGCTGGCTACCCAGGACGGCCTGCTGGCTCGGCTCGCCGAGGACCGCGCGGCCGCCGGGGACGTGGTCGACCAGGTGCTGCTCGGCGAGTCGCCGCTGACCTTCACCGCACGCGTGGCACTGGAAGACGTGCTGGTCGAGGGCGAGTTGATCGCCAAAGGCGATCCGGTCCAGATCATGCTCGGCGCGGCCAACCACGAACTGCTGGCCACCGGCCGCTCCCCCGGCCAGCTCGCCGGGGTGAGCTTCGGCGAGGGTCGGCACGTCTGCCTCGGTGCGCACCTGGCCAGGCTGGAGGGCACCGCGGTGCTCTCCGCCGCGGCGCGGCGCTGGTCGGCGCTGGCCCTCGCGGGAGATCCGCAGTGGACCCCGCACTTCCTGCACCGTGGGCTGGACGGCCTGCCTCTGAAGGCGACGTGGCGCGATTGACCGAGCCCGAGGAGACCCAACTCAGTCCGGTGCTGGTCCGGCGGCGCTGCCGCGTCGCCGTCGACGTCCTGCGCGGCCTGGGCAGCGACGAGGTATGGCGCACGGCGAAGGAACTGGCGGACGTCACAGAACGCTGCCGGCTCATCGGCGGCGCGATAGCGGACCGCATCGCCCCGTTGGTTCCGCTGGCGGACCAGGACCAGCGACGGCAGCTGCTGCGCGCCAGGCGTGACGCGTTCAACGTCCGCCCGCTCACCGCCGTACCACCGGTCGAGGGTGCCCGGGCCTACCAGTTGGCCATCGCCGACCGCGACCGATGCGCCGAGGCGCTTGGCCGGTACACCGACGAACTGGCCGCGTCGACGCAGGAGACCCTGCGTGCGGCGCTGGCCGATCCCGGTTTCGCCGCGTCGGTGGAGATGTCGGTACCCGGCCTGGTGTCGGCCGTGCGGGCCGACGATCCGGGCAGCGTGTCGGCGCGTGCCCGGCGACGTGCGCTGACCCTGCTGCGGTTGGTACAGCGAGCCGCGACCAAGCCCAGCCCCTTCGCCCGGTTCACCGACTCCACCGTGCTGCTGCCCGGAGCCACGCATCGTCCGCCGAGCAGTCACGTACGGGTCGATCGGCGCGCGGTGGACTGGGTGCGTGACTGGGTTCGCACATCGGGGCTGACCGTAGTGCCGACCGGGCGGGTGCTGCTGACCACGAATCCCAGCGCGACTGTCGCCGATGGCCGGGTGAGCTGGCTGGCGGGCGAAGGTCTGCGCAGCGCGCGTTGCACCGAGCAGCTGGCCGCGCTGCTGGCCCGGCTACGTACTCCGGCGCGACTTGCCGACCTGTGCCCCTCCGGGGCCGTTCCGCAGGCCCTGCGCCAGTTGATCCGCAACGGGCTGATCGAGGCCGGCCCGTACCTGCCCGGGTGGGGCCGCAACACGCTCGCGGTCGCCGCCGAGGCGGTCGGCACCGGCGACGAGAGTGCGCGGGCGGTCCATGACGCGTTGCGCGCCCTGCACACGATCGAGTCCTCGCCCCCGTCCGAGCCGTCGTCCGCGTCGCGCGCACGAGAGCGGGCCGACCTGGCCCGCGCCGGCATTCGCCGACTCGCCGAGGCCTGCGGGCAGCGAGACGAGGGCGACGACCGGTTACTGGTCACCGAGGACCTCGTTGCCGTTGCGGCGGCCGACGGTCCGTTGCCGACCGCGCGGATGCTCGCCGACCTCGGCCGGGTTCAGCGGATCGCGCCACTGCTCGGCGCCGAGCTGCCCTTCCAACTCGCTGCCGCGGTCTGCTTCCGAGCCCGGTTCGGTGACGCCGCGGTGCCGTTGCTGACGGCGTTCCGCTGGTTCGTGGAGACCGGTCGGCAGGCGGCGGACGAACTGATCGCGGAGTCCGTCGAACCGGTGCTGGCCGAAGTGCTCCGCCTGCGCGGCGAACTGGCCGACGGGCTGGCCAAGCTCGCCGCCGAAGCACCCGGTCTGCACACCGTCGCCTGTGACGGCGGTTGGCTGAGCGAACTCGCCGACGCCCTGCCCGCCGAGGTGGCTCCGTGGACGAACACGGCATGGCCGGTGCAGTGGGCCGATGACCAACTCGTGCTGAACGGAGTCAGCGTCGGCTTCGGCCGCTTCCCGGCCAGGGTCGCCGGCACTCTCGCCGAAGCCGACCTCGCCCGGTTGCGCGCGGAAGTCGCGAGGACCGTGCCGCCGGGCGTCGTGCCCGCGGACATCGCGGCCCGGTTCGGTGCGACCGCGAACGAGCACCCCCTGCTGTTGCCGATCGCGCTGGCCTACCCGGGCAGCGCCCTGGAATGTGAACCCGCCGCGCGGGTCGACCTCTCCACCGTCACGGTGCGCGTCGAGCATGGCAGGCTGGTCGCCGGAAGCACCGTCTTCCCCGGCCGGACGCTGCTTCCGGTACCGCACAACGCGACCCTGCCGAGCATCGCGCCGCCGCTGTTCCGCTGGTTGAGCAGGCTGGGGCCGTCGCAGGGCAGCACGCTCGCACTGTGGGACCTCGTCGACTCCACCGCCGACCAGGGCGGCGTACGCCACTATCCCCGGCTGACCCTCGGTGACCTCGTGCTGTGCCGGCGAACGTGGAAGGTGCCCGGCGGGGAGCTGCCTGCGGGGACCGACGTGCTCACCTGGCTGCGCTGGTCCGAACGCACGGGTGTGCCACGCCGGTCGTTCCTGCGCGAAACCACACTGCCCGACCCGTGGGACGTGTTGCGCGGCCGGGCCTCCGACCACCGCGTGCACCAGGCACGTTCCCGAACCGGGGCCGCGGTGCGCAAACCGGCCTACGTCGACCTCGCGCAGCCGCTGGGCAGACCGCACGAGGGGGCCGTGCACGGCGAGACGCTGACCTTCACCGAACCGCTGCCCGACCCGCTGGCCACCGCCGACGACTACGTCGTCGAGTACGTGATTGAGACATATCAACCGCTCCACTGTAGGAGGACCTCATGACCGCCGAAGCAGCCTGGACGCCGATCCGGACCGCGTTGGCCGAAGCAGCCGACTACTGGGTCTGCACCGTGCGTTCGGACGGGCGGCCCCACACCGTTCCCGTCTGGGGCGTGTGGTGGCGCGACGGCGTGGTGTTCTCCACCGTCGGGTCCAGCGTGAAGTCGAAGAACCTGCGCGGTAACGCGAAGGCGACCGTGCATCTGGGCAGCGCGCAGGAGGTGGTGATCGTGGACGGAACCGCGACGGAGATCATCGACCCTGCCGAACTCGCCGAGATCGGCGCGCTGTTCGACATGAAGTACGCCTCGGGTGTGGCGAACACCTACGACCTCGTCACCGCACGGCAGTCCGGGATGACCGTCTGCGCGGTACGAGCGGAGGTGGTGCGGCACTGGCGCTCGGACGACATGTTCCGCTCGCAGCGGTTCACCTTCGACGCCGACGGCCAGCCGGTACTCGCCGAATCCGTCGGCATGCCCGACCTTTCGTCCGAGGTGTCGGATCACGGCGCGGAGGACACCGGCGATGTGCGGAACGTGCGGGAAAAGAAGGAGGCCATGGAGGCGGCCGACGACAAGGTGTCGCCGCGATGACGGCCGCACAACATGAGGTCGTCAAACGGTTCTTCACCGGCACCCACCGCACCCGCGAACCGGAGGAGACCTGGCGACTGGCGACCCGCCTGTTCGACCGGTGCGGCATCAGCAGGGTCGCCGACGTCACCGGCCTCGACATCCTGGGCATCCCGACCTGGGTCGCGGTTCGACCGCTGGCCAGCACACTGAGCGTCAGCCAGGGCAAGGGCGCGACCCATACTGCGGCGAAGGTCTCCGCGTCCATGGAAGCGATCGAACTCTGGTACGCGGAGAACCTGCCCGCCGTCGACGAGGAGCCGATCGTCGCCACCGCGGCCGAACTGGCGCTGCCCTACGAATTCACCGGCCTGCAACGAGCCGCTCGCAGCCTGCTGACCGAGCACACACCGTTGTCCTGGCTACGGGCCGAAATCGTCGGCGACCGGCTGACCACCTGGGTGCCGCGATCCTGCGTCTCGATCTCCTCGCTGGCCTCGACGGCCTGGTCGCCGCCGCTGCTTCGGGTCTCCAGCAACGGTCTCGCCAGCGGCAACTGCGTCGAAGAAGCGGCACTGCACGCCTTGTTCGAGCTCGTCGAGCGGGACAGCACCGCCGACCTGCTCCACCGCCCGGTCGACCACCGCGACCACATCGCACCGGCCACCGTCGACGACCCTGGCTGCGCCGAGCTGATCGCACGCATCGAGAGCGCCGGCGCGTGGCTGGAGCTGGTGGACAACACCCGCGACCCGCACTTCCCCTGTTACGTCGCCTACCTGTGGTCCCCCGAGGACCCGTCCATCTACTCCGGCTCCGGCTGTCACACCGACCCGGCCATCGCGTTGTCCCGGGCGATCACCGAGGCTGCGCAGAGCAGACTCACGGTCATCAACGGCACCCGCGACGACATACGCGGTGCGCTGTACCGCTCGCACCGCTGGGACACCGAACAGCCCAGCACACCCTCCGACCGGATCAGCAGCTGGGCGCAGGCGGTCCGGCGCGTCGAACCGGTCGGGTGCGCCACGGTGGACGAGGAGCTGACCCGGTGCGCCCGGTTGGTCAGCGGCCGGACCGGGCAACCGGTGATGGCTGTTCGGCTGTCCGCTTCGGATGAACCGCTGGCCGTCGTACGCGTCGTCGCCCCCGGTCTCCGGTTCGGCGCCGGTGACGAATGCCCCCGACCGGTCCAGCCGATCAGGAGATGAACTCCCATGACCGTGCACGTTTTCGCCGGGCCGACCATCACTCCGGAACGGATCACCGACCTGTTGCCGCAGGCCGAGGTGCATCCGCCGGTACAGCACGGTGACCTGCTGCAGTTGCCGGTGTCCGGCGGGGACAGCGTGCTGATCATCGACGGGCTTTTCCAGCAGGCCCCCGCTGTGCGGCACAAGGAGATCCTTCACCTGATCCATTCCGGGGTCCGGGTGGCCGGGACGAGCAGCATGGGCGCGTTGCGGGCGGCCGAGCTGCACCGGTTCGGCATGATCGGCATCGGCCAGGTGTTCCGCTGGTACGCCGACGGCACGGTGACCGCCGACGACGAGGTCGCGGTGTCGCATCTGAGCGACGAGGACGGCTACCGCCAGATGTCCGACCCGCTGGTCTCGGTGCGATACGGCCTTGAGTGCGCCGTCGACGTCGCGATCAGCGCCGCGGAACGCGACGCGTTGTTCGCCCGAGCGGCGGAGCTGCCCTTCGCCCGCCGCAGTTGGCGGACACTGTGGCGGATCACCGAAGCCACCCCGCTCTCCGATGCCGCTGCCCGGGCCCGCGGCTATCTCGCCGAGCACCCGCAGAACGCGGACGTGAAACTCCTCGACGCCGAATTCGCCCTGCGCTGGATGCTCGACAATCCCGTGCCGGCGGACGCCCTCCCGTCGCACGGCGCTCGCCCGGCCACGCTGAACACGGTCTACCTGGCGGACTGGCGTTGGGAGAACACTCCCGCACCGGGCGGCGACTGGCAGGTCAGCGACTACCACGCCCTTGGCTTCCTCCAGCTGTTCCTACCGGCGTATCCGCGGATCAACCGGCACACGGCGATCACGCAGATCGGTGGTGACGCGGCGGGCGCACTCGCCGCGGCGCGGGCGGCAGGTCTTCTCGGTGCCGGGAACGAACCCGGCCCAGGTATGCGCGAATGGCTCACCGACGACGAACTGGCCACCGGAACGGGCGGGGAGCTGGCGCTCACCGCTCTCGTCCGGTCCTTCCGCACCGCGCCCGGCGTACGAACCGGCCACGCGCTGCCGGAGCTTGTCTCTTCGGCCCAGCCGCTGCTACGGCTGGCGCGAAGCTGCGCCGCCGCCGCGGGAGCGTTGAACGCGGCCCGCCGACAGCGGCATCCGGAATTCCGGGTGGAGCACGTGCGGACCGACCTGGTGGAGGAGTTCTTCACGCAGCGCTGGCGGTGCTCCGACCTGGAGACCGCCTGCTGGGACCGGGGATTGACGGGTATCGGGCAACTGCACGAGCTGGGCAGGTACTTCCTGTTGCTCGGGCGGTCGGGCCGGGTACCGGAACAGGCACTCGCGGCGGTGATCGTGGGCGCCGCGACCGAGCAGCGCGAGGAGCGCGGATGAGCAGAGGCCTGATCACGCTGGTCAACCCGAACAAGGTGCACCCACCGATCGCGCCGTACGCGCTCGACGTGCTCACCACCGCACTGGAGCGGGCCGGCTTCGCGGTGGAGGTGCTCGACCTGACCTTTCACCGGGACGACTGGCAGTCCTACCTGAACAGCTACTTCTCGGCCAGGACACCGACGCTCGTCGGCGTGACCGTCCGCAACACTGACACCGTCTACGCGTTCGAACAGCGCCCGTTCATCGGCGAGCACAAGGAGATCATCACCGCGATACGGCAGTTGACGGACGCGCCGATCATCGGCGGCGGCATCGGGTTCTCGACCATGCCCTTCGCCCTTGTCGACTACTTCGGTATCGACTACGGCGTCAAGGGCCCCGGCGAAGAGATCATCTGTGACCTCGCCGACGCGCTCGTCACCGGCCGTCCGACGAACACGGTCGCCGGGCTGATCCGCAGCACCCCGAGCGGTGTCACCCGCGTTCCGCCCCTGGCGCTCACCTCCCGGCCCCGCACGCAGACGCTGCCGGACACCGGCCACAACGAGGCCCGAGTCTGGCAGGTGGACCGGGCAGGCACCTACATCCGGCGCACCGGCACACCGTTCAAGGTGGACAATCTGGAGTACTACCGGCGGGGTGGCATGGCCGGCATCCTCACCAAGAACGGCTGTGCCTACCGATGCTCGCACTGCGTCGAACCAGACGCCAAGGGCGTACGGTTCGCCCGCCGTGACGCGGCCGCCGTCGTCGACGAGATGCAGTCACTTGCCGCATACGGCATCTTCGACCAGCACACCACCGACAGCGAGTTCAACCTCGCGATCGGACACAGCAAGAACGTGCTGCGCGAGATAGTGCGCCGCAAGCACGCGAGCCGGTTCAGCCCGCTGCACCAACTCCGGCTGTGGGTGTACTGCCAGCCGGCGCCGTTCGACGCCGAACTCGCCGGCCTACTCGCCGAAGCCGGCTGCGCCGGCGTCAACGTCGGCACCGACCACGTCCGCTCGGACCTGCTGCAGGGCTGGAAGACCACTGAGAAGGGCACCAGTTACTACACCTTCGCCGACACCGAGAACCTGGTCCGGCTGTGCCACGCCAACGGCATGCTGACCATGGTCGAATCGCTGCTCGGCATGCCCGGCGAAAACGAGGAGACCCTCCGCGAATGCGTCGACGCGTTCATGGCCCTCGACGCGACGGTCACCGCCTTTTCTCTCGGCCTGCGGCTGTTCCCCTACACACCGATGGGGATTTCGATGGCTGAGGAGTGTGCCGGGATACGGACCCTGCCGGGCCTGCAGTCGAACACGGCTACCGGTCCGATCGTGCTCAAGCCACTGTCCATGTGTGACGGCCCGGTCGAGTACGAACGGCAGTTCATGTTCGACGAGCGAGGCGACTTCAGGCTGGTGTGTTACTTCTCGCCGGAGCTCACCGAGGACGCCGGTACCGTCACCGATCCGACCGGGCGGTGGTACCGCTCAGTCGATCTGCTGTGGAGCCTCGTCGATCCCGCCGACCACTACCGGGTGATGCTGCCGACGGTGTCCGGATCGAGCGAGCACGACAACAACTACGCGGACAACCCGTTCCTGACCAGCCTGACCGTGCTCGGCTACACCGGAGCGTTCTGGGCGCACTGGCGGGACCGGGAGGCTATCCTCCGGGAATCCCGCGACGCGGGCATCGTCCAGCCGGTTGGTGCGGCATGACGCGTGGGCTTGCGCTGATCACGGGTGCGGGCGGCGGCATCGGCAGCGCGATCGCCGTCGCGCTGGCCGAAGCCGGCCTGTCGGTCGCCCTGTTGGGTCGCCGCCCGGAGCCACTGGCCAGAACCGCCCACGCCTGCGCCCGGTTCGGCGTGCCCGTCGTCGAACTACGCGCCGATGTCACCGATCCCGCCCAGGTGCGCACCGCGGTGGACACGGCCGGCCCCGTCGATCTGCTGGTGAACAACGCGGGTACGGTCGACCGGCACGAGGTGCCGCTCTGGGAGGCCGACGGCGACCAGTGGTGGCGTACCTATGAGACCAACGTGCGCGGCACCGTGAACCTCTGCCGTGCCGTGCTGCCGGGAATGATCGCCAGAGCCAGCGGGCGAGTGGTCAACATCAACTCCATCCTCGCCCTGCGGCACGAGCCGCACTACTCCGCTTACAGCGCCTCGAAGATGGCGCTGCTCGGCCTGTCCGGCATGCTCGCGGAACCTTTGCGAAGGCACGGGGTCCTGGTGTTCGACATCAGCCCCGGCATGGTTCGTACCGACATGACGCTCGGCATGGCACTGTGTGCTGGCCGAACAGACTGGACGGCGATGGACCTCATCACCACCGCGCTGGTCCGACTGGCGGCCGGCGAACTCGACCCGCTCGCCGGCCGCTTCCTCCACGTCGGCGCGGATGATCTCGACCTGCTGCTGGCCAACGCGACTGCCCTGGCCGGTGGCGAAGCCCGCACCCTTCGCCTGAGCGCCTATGGCCCGGACGACCCTCTGGCGTCGATGATCACCGCGTAAGGCGGCCCGCATGCGGACGCCCGCTGAGCGGTCGCTCCCAGCCCGGACGCACTCAGTGCGCAGGGCCGTGGCGCGCGCAGCGAGCGCGGCCACCAGCGACGTCGGCGAACCGCCCGCGGGTGGTGCGCGACACCGGCAGGGCACGTCACGAAAGGAAAAGAGCCCAGCCCAGACAGAGTCTGAGCTGGGCTTCTCTCTGAGCCGCCTAAGGGAATCGAACCCTTGACCTACGCATTACGAGGGCCTGCAAGATCGTGACGGGTGGTGCCGCGTGATGGCGTCGAATCCCGTCTTGCCTGGTCAGAGGCTTGTTGATCTCACGCGTGTGACGTTCAGTCCAGCGTGTGCTGCGGCGTCCGCTCACGCAGTGCTCACGCATACCCGCTCTACTCGCTGGCGTCAGGGACCGGCTTCAACTGCTTCTCGATCTCCTCGATGCGGCGTTGCGTGGCAGCGGCGTTCTTCTGCTGGCGCTGGAGCTTCGCCTTCGCTGCCGCCAGCTCCTTAGCGAGGCGTTCTCGGTCAGCCGCCCCACGGTCGGCGAGGATTGCCTCGTCGCTGTACGCCGGTCCGATGCGCTCACTGTGCACGACGCCACGACGACCAGGGCACTCCGGACAGTCGACGACAGAGGTCGAAACGTAGCTGTTCTCCCGGTGCTGGGTATAGCGGACGACATGGTCGCAGGTGAGCGTCAGCTTCCAGGCATCCTGATCTTTCTTACGCTCCTCCGCTGAGGGCCAGGAAGCGAAGAGTTCGCTGAGTTTCTTGATCTGCTGGGGACCCATCGGAGGTGGTGGGCAACAGCCGAAGCAATGCGTCACACGCGATCCGCTGATGCTCCAACGGCTGCTTTTGCAGTCTGAGTGGCGCTCCCGGAAGCGTTCCTCTGCAACCTCGTACTCTCGCTTCTCTTCCTCGGTGAGCCGCAGAAGCGGCGGCCAGTCCCCGAGATCATCGCGCATGGGCTCCCCGCAGCCCCGGCACGGCTCCCCAGCTTGGTACTCCTCCCAACTGAGATACATCCCTTCGCGCTGCCACATCTCTCGGCGCTCGGTGTCCCGCCGGTCCCTCTCCTCAGCTTCGAGCGCCTCTCGCCGGGCTCGCGCGGCGGCGCGCTGCTGACGTTGCGCCTCGGTAAGTTTGGCCATGGAGCCTTCCGCTGGTGGGTAATTCCGTCGCACAGGACGGCAACGTCATCCTCCGACAGTCACCGTCAACCTGGTTGCGGCATGCGGTTTTGAAATGAGATTGACCGTGTTGGCTCGGAATCCGGTCACTACCGACCAGTTCTGACTGCACGCACAGCCCCGCAGCCATCGATTTTCAACATGCTTCGGCACCACGCAGGGTGGAACGAACCGTGGAGGACAACGGCACGCCGATGGAGCGAACGCGGGCGCTCGATAAGGAGTGTTGGTCTCGGTTGCTCTGGGGCCCGGAGAGACTCTGGGAAAAGATCTTCTCCCAGGCGGTGGACCAGCGGGGTGGGGGCTCTCGCCAGGCGCCATGTTGCATGATCAAGTTCACGCGAGTGCGACCTCATTTGGCATTCGGAGGTTTCGGCCACGCTGTGCCCTTTGATGCGGCATCGAGGATGTCGCCGAGCCGCAACCAGGCGGTCGGTCCGGCGTAGGAGGCCGGGCTGGTGGCAAAACGGGACCATGCCTCGTCGTCGTTGCCGAGTGCGTTCAGCACGACTGAGGTGACAATCTTGTGCGCGGTACCGTACCGGGCGCCGCCGACGGTGAGGGCTGTCCACGCTGGCAGGGCCAGGATGAGTTCCGGCGCACAATCCGACAGCGCCAGCACCTGCCGAGCCCATGCCTCCCTCAAGTTGGGGCCGCCGCCCAGACGCCTCCGAAGGTCCGCGGTGATTCGGAGCAGCGCCGATTCAGGGGCGGAATGGCGTGCCAGGACGTCTGTGAAGGAGAGTTTCGACCGGTACGAGCGCGAGGCGAAGGAGAGCAGCAGCTTCTCAATGAGGTCGTCGTCGCCGGTATGCCGAGCCAGGTAGTCGTGCAGGACCTCGTCAGAGGCGTCGGCCAACTTTCCTACAGTGACCTGCCTGGGTTCTCCGAGCGCTGAGCCGCGGGACGCCGTGGCGGGATCGCCCAGGATTCCCTCGATGGCTGTGCGAAGCTCAGCCAGCCGCCGGTCGTCCTGCTGCGCGGTGTAGCCGATGTGTTCCCATGGGCTGCGGGAGCGCGGATGGACGTGCCGGATCACGGCGCGTGCCTTCTCCTTCACCTCTTCTGTCACGTACGGAAGGTGCAGCAGCATGGCGTGTATCCAGCGCAGATCTCGGGGGCCTGGGCGGCCGGGGTCCGGGTCGGGCTCCCATAGGCGCAGGGCATTGACCGCAGTGGCCGCGAAGCGTTGGCCGAGCGCGGCGAGAAGCTCTTCCGAGGCGCGCCATGTATGCGGCTCGCCGTAGCGTGTCTTCGCCTCGGCCGGGGTGAGGATGTAGCGCCAGGAGCCGTCCGCTGCGGATTCCGCCCAGGAGACCGCGGCCTGAAGACCGTACTTCCGGACGTCGATGGAGTCATCGAAGAAATCCTCGATGCGTTGGCGGACGCCTGGCTCCAGCACCTCGAATTCGTCAGCTAGTCGGTCGCGTGCCTCCTCCTCGGACACTCCGTCCCTCAGCAATCGGCACAGACGTGTGATCAAGTCGCTGACAGCGAACGCGCCCAGGTCATCGGTGGCAATCTCTTCCAGCAAGGACGGCTCCACGTCCCAGGGAATGGTGCCGAGAAGATGCTTACGGATGACGGACGTTGTGTGGCCATCCTGCGCCCACTCGACCAGTTGCCGGTGGCGACTGGTGTGCAGAGTCACGACGTGCTCCCACATGGTCTCCCAGGCTTTTCTCGCCGCCCTATGCCGGTCGTATCGCGCCAGAACATCCTCTTCCCCGGACTCATCAGCGCGGTTCAGCCGAGGAAACTCCGGAAGGAGGTCGAGGGCAGCGGAGAACACGGCGTCATGCAAGTCGGGCTCGCGCAGGATCAACAGCGCGGCGCTGGGCCGCTCCAGAAGTTCCGGGGTCATGGGCTGCCGGTGCGGTCCACGGCGCTTCAGCTCTGCCACGATCGCCTGGGCCAGGGGTTCGCCGCAGCGTTCGCGGCCGAGGACACCGAGCTGTGTCACGGAGCAGCGCCGCAGTGCTTCCTCGCGCAAGGCATCCGGGCACGAGGGGTGCGCGAGTGCCGCGGCAGCCAGAGTCATGGACGATCCCGGGTGCGGCTGGGTCCCCTTGCCCAGATCGCTGTCCACTGCGTTCTTGAGCATCCAATCCGGTGCCGAGCCGCTGAGTGCGCCAAGGAGGAGAGACAGCAGGAGGTCGTCGCGGGCGTGTCCTTCCGGCAGCTCCCGTGTTCTCTCCACTGCCATGCGAATCGGTGGAGAGTCCGGGCCCGCCTCTGCGGCGATCGTACGGAGGAATTCGATGGGAAGCCCGGAACGCGGCTCTTCGGTGGTCATGCAGTCCCCCACGGATTGTCTCGTTGCGTTGTCCATGGTGACCCATGCCACCGGCAACGCGGGCAACAAGCGCCCAATAGCTTCGAAGCCCTGGCCCGAGTTAGGGCACGCGGAGGCCATGCGCCGCCCCCGGGACGGTCTACATCAACTTGTCTTGGGCGTTACCTGTAGCGGGAAACGAGAATCGAACTCGCGCTCTGAGCTTGGAAATCACGGGCTCCCCAGTCTGCCAGAGCCCCTTCTGACCTGCACGGATGCCTGCGGCTCCGGGCTGCTGGGGATCCCAACCGGTTCATCGTTGGCCGTGGTTTTCCGTCCCATCTGACATGGTTCTGGCACTGCTACTCAGACCGCACTGTGGGTGCTAGCGCAGCCGAGGTGGGCTGTCTCAGCACCGGCTTCGATTCACGCATCACGGCTTGACCTGCGGTCACGTCCGCTGGAGTGGTGTATCGACGGCCACTCGGCGATCTCGTTTTGAGGCTATGCGGTGAGTTCGGTGGGCAGGACGGTGTCGTCGGTTTCTGACTCGATCGGGTGGAGACAGGCTTTGGCGAGGAGTTCCCGGCCCATGTAGCGGCGGGCCTCGGTCCACTCGTCGTTCTGCTCGGCTAGGACCGCGCCAACGAGCCGGATCACGGCGGTGCGGTCGGGGAAGATGCCGACCACGTCAGTGCGGCGGCGGATCTCCTTGTTCAGTCGCTCCTGCGGATTGTTCGACCAGATCTGCCGCCAGATCTCGCGCGGGAAGGCGGTGAATGCCAGCAGGTCATGCTGGGCGGCGTCCAAGTGGGCTGCGGCTTTGGGGAACTTGGCCTCCAGCGCGTCCAGAACGTGTGTCATCTGGGCC
>NZ_JAPZVN010000016.1 GCF_027533845.1 Streptomyces sp. RPT161
TGGCCTGCAGCACTCCGCCGAGGCTCACCCCGTCGGCATGACGTGGCCGGACAACACACCGACCCCGGTCACCGACCCGCAGCCGCCCGCCCTGCCGACGCCGCGCCAAGACCTCGATCCCGACGGGCCGTTCGAGCCGGCGGGTGACGTCGGCCGGGCCTGGTACTGGGCGAACTCTTCCGAAGCGCTCTGACTCGCACCGTGCCCCGCCCGCACGCCGGGCGGGGCCCCTACTCCCCCGCAGAGGACTCCCTGACATGAAGTACGTCGCCCTGGGCCTGTTGCTGGCCCTGCTCGTCCACTTTCCCCACCTGGCCGCGTTCCTCGCCGCCGCGGTGCCCGTGCTCGCCATCGCGGCCGTGTCCTGGGCGCTGGGCAAGCCGTGGCTGCTCGCCGCCGCGCTGGCCGTCATCGTTGTTCGCTCCGGCCGTCAGCGGATGCGGGGGTGGCTGTGATGAGGACCGTCACCACCGTGCCGGAACGGCTGGAGCGAGCTGCCGCCGTTGCCCGTCGCTTTGTTGAGGCGCGCCTGGGTGAGCCGCTGCCGCCCATCTGCATCGCTGTCGCCACCCGCTTTCAACTCGCCCGCTGTGCGGCCCGTACCGCTGCCGCTGTCGTGGGTGGCCGGGCGCCGCGGCTGGGCCAGTTCCTCTACGGGCTGTGCATGTGGCGCGAGGCCCGTACCGGTCTGGCGTGCACGCTGCTGGCCCCCGCTGGGGTGCTGGTCATCGTCACCCGTCAGGCCGTTGGTGACCCGCGGCTGACCGACTATCTGGTGCACGAGTTCGTGCACGCGGTACAGGCCCACCGTCCCGGGCGTCGCGAGCAGATGACCGAGCGCCTGCGGTTCGACCTTGGCATGGCCCACCTCGACGAGGCCCGCCAGTACGGCGAGTTCCTGCGGCACGAGGCCGAGGAGGGCGAGGCGTACCGGATCCAGGCCGAACACGCCGGTCTTTCCCCCCTGATCCCGACGCGGAGGTCCGCATGAACCGCAATGCCTGGCGCCTGGCGCTGACCGTCGTGTCGGTCGCCGCCATCGCCACCACCGGCTGGTCGTTGTACGCCGTCGCCCGCCACTACCAGGCCCCCGAGGTCATCGCGGGTGCCGCTGTCGCCGTGTTCGACGGCATCGCCTACGCCTGCCTGCACCTTGCCTCGGAAGCCTCGGCTGCTGGCCGCAGCGCGTTCGGGGCGCGCCTGACCGCCTTGTTCATGGCGAGCGTGTCGGTGTACCTCAACATCACGCACTCCAACTTGATCGGCGGCGGAATCCCGGCCGCGGTCTTCTTCGCGGTGCCGACCATCGGTTTGCTGGCCGTCTCGGAGATGTCCTGGGCCGGCCCCCGTGCCGCCAAGCGGGCCGAGCTGGGTGAGCAGCCTTACCGGCTGCCCGCGTTCGGCGGATGGGCGTGGCTGCTGGCCCCGCACCGTGCCGGAAAGGCCGTCAAGTCCCGGGCAGTCGCCCACATCGAGGGCGCCGGACAGCCCTCCCCCAAGGAGGCCAGTGCCGACCGGTACAGCGCGTCGGAGCGGCTGCGGGAACACTTCGCTTCCATGGATCCGGCCGAGGCGATCCGCATCGCGCATGATGCGCAGCCCGATATGCCCCCCGCGGAGCTGGCCTCACTGCTGATCGGCTACGGCGTGGTCGTCAACGCGGTTCAGGTCGCTCTCGTCCTCGGTACCCGGCCGCCAGAGGTCACCGTCGAACGCGGTGATGCGGGTGATGCGCATCATGATGCGCCCCAGGTCGGCGGTGGTGCGCCGGAGTTGCCGGAGATCACGAAAAGCGCCGCGATCCGGTCCGCTGAAGCAGCTCTCGGACCTGATGCGCCCGCCGTCGACATCGCCTTGTGGGTCCGCGATCGGCACGGCCTCGATGTCGAACCGAACTACGTCCGCACCGTCCTGTCCCGCGACGCGAAGAAGCCTGCGGCCGACAAGCCGAAGATGGAAGGGGGCTACGCGTGACCACGTTCGCTGAACCCGTCAGCCTCATCAAAGACACCGCACCGGATGACGCGGTCGTCGCTGCTGCCGAGGAGATCGTCGAAGCCGTCGACCGGCCGGACAACGAGCTGGCGGACTGGCTGACCGTCCCCGACGCCCCGATTCTCCCCGCATGGGCGCGGAGTTGGGCCAGCGTGCGCGCCAACTCCGGCGCGTTCGCCAAGCTGACCTGGTGGCACGCCCGCTATCACTCGGTGCGGATCCCGAAGTACGCGATCCGCCTCGCGTGGTTGACCGCCCGCGGCACCTGGCGGGGCGGCCGGGCTCTGTGGCCGGTGCTGTCCGCCGCGGACCACTCCAAGACCGTCAAGGCGCTGGCCGAGCAGGTCAAGGCCCGGCCGGAGGACGTCGAGTTGGCGATCCGGCACCAGATGGCGCACCGTACCCGGACCGAGGCCCGCCGCTGGCGGTTCGGGTCCGCTCTGGCCGGTACCGCCGCGGGGGCAGCTGTGCTGGCCTGGGCGTCCCTCGGCGTCGACATCATGACGTCGTGCGTGCTGTGTGGTGGCCTGGCCACGCTCGGCTGGGGCGACTCCTCGCAGCTGCTCGACGAGGCCACTCCCCCGCTGCGTATCGACATGTCCGCCCAGCAGCTCAACGACGCGCTACGGGCCGCCGGGCTGCTCAAGGCGGGCAAGGGCGAGGACGAAGGGCCGAAGGTCACCTGTGTCATGGGCCCGTTGCGGGAGGGCAATGGCTGGTCGGTCGTCTTCGACCTGCCGCGCGGCGGCGGGAAGACTGCCGCGGACGTGCTCGCCAAACGGACCACGATCGCCGCTGAACTGGGCGTCGATGAGATCCAGGTCATCATGTCCCGGGTGCGCGCGGCTAAGGGCGGCCACGCGGGGCGGGTGTCGATGTGGGTGGCCGACGACGACCCGTACCTGATCGACGGTGAGCCGGAGAACAACTCCCCACTGCTCAAGCTCGACCGGTTCTCGGTGTGGGAGCCGATCCCGTTCGGCCGGGACGCCCGCGGCAACCGCATCAACGTGCCCGTGATCTGGCAATCCATGTTCTTCGGGGGCCTGCCACGGCGCGGGAAGACCTTCAGCCAGCGGCTGCTGACGGTGGCTGGCCTGCTGGATCCGTGGGTGCGCCACTACGTCGCAGACGGCAAGGGCGGCGCCGACTGGATGCCCACGCGGGCCGTGGCGCACCGCCTGGTCATGGGCGCCGAGGACGACGCGTTGGAAGCGCTCAAGGCCATGCTGAAGGAGTTGCTGGCGGAGATGGAGCGCCGCTTCGCTCTCTTCCGGACGCTGCCGACGAGCATCTGCCCGCAGGGCAAGCTGACCCGTCAGGTTCAGGAGCGCTACAAGCTGCCGTGGATCTTCGTCACGATCGACGAGCTGCAGGAGTTCCTGGTCGCGCTGGAGAAGGACGAGCGCGAGCAAGTCATCAACGACCTGTGCCGGATCGCCCGCCGCGGCCCGGCTGCCGGTTTTATCTGCAACTTCGCCTCGCAGAGGCCGGACGCCGAGTCGGTGCCGACGAAGCTGCGGGAGATCATCACCATCCGGTACTCGACGCAGGTCGTCGACCAGACCAGCTCGGACATGGTGTTGGGCAAGGGCAAGGCCGCCCAGGGCGCGGACGCCTCGGTCCTGTCCGAGGACCACAAGGGCGTTGGGGTGCTGGTCACCGGCCCGGCATCGTTCGTCACCGTGCTCGCCGACTACCTCGACGGTCCGGCGTTCGCCGAGGTCTGCGGCAAGGGCAGGGCGCTGCGCCAAGCGAACGGCCAGCTGACCGGCGAGGCCGCCGAGGACTACGTCACCCGTGCCGACGAGCAGGGCGTCACCGTCCCGGCGATCATCTCCGACGTCCTCGACGCGATGAAGCACTCGATCCGGATGTTCACCACGGACCTGCTCGACGCGCTGGTGCGCCTCGATGAGAACACCTACGGCGACTACGACGCCGAACGCCTCGCGAAGGAGCTGGAAGCGGCCGGGGTGAAGCGATCCAGCAAGCAAGTGAAGATCAACAACGTGAACCGGGCCGGATACCAGCGCCGCGACATCGAGGACGCCGTCCCCCTCGAACTGCTCCAGCCCGTCGCCTGACCCGGGTGGGTAGAGGCCCCCGCCGCTACCCACCCCACTACTTCGACACCGTCCGGCACCCCGCTACCCACCCCGCGAAGTAGACGGGGCTCATTACCCCGGTAGCGCCCCCGGTAAAGGCCGCTGACCTGCGAAGTAGCGCCGGTAGAGGGGGCCGTCCAGCCCTGCTCTGCACCCCCGTGTTTCCCGTTTCCTCGATCCCTGAAGGAGTCACCCGCCATGCCGATCAACGACCGCGACGACGTCAACCACCGCGAGGCCGCGCAGATCACCGCCCTGGCCGTGCGGATCGCCTACCGCGAGACCCGCGGCAAGCGCACCGGCCGCCTGGAACAGCGCGTCGAGCGAATCCTGGAGCAGGCCGCCGGCCGCGAAGCCGACAAGGCCACGATCCGCCGCGCCGCCCAACAGGCCGCCAAGCAAGCCACGTTCGAGGCGAAGAAGGCCGAGGCCGTCGAGAAGGCCCGGCAGAAGGCGCTCAAGCGGCAGCAGCGCAGCTGGTGGTGAGCGGTCTGACGGCTGCCTGTGGCCCCGGACAGACGCCCGGGGCTGCGGAGAGCCGGACAGCCCGCCCGGCCCGAAGGAGGACGACATGAACGAACCGACCACCGTTGCCGACCACATCCGCGAGGCCCAGCGGCTGCTCCAGCTCGCCAACCGGCCCGACACGCCTGCCGCTCAGCAGGAGGCCTACGCCCACCGCGCCGCCGCCCACATCGCGACCGCCCGGGAACTTCGCGAGGCCGCCGAACTCGTCCACGACAACCGATGGGCCGCCGCGCAGACCACCGGCCTGAGCGAACTGCTCAGCAACAAGACCGGAGGCCGGTAAGGCCATCCGCCGCACCGAATTGTGACCACGCCCCGGGACGGCCGTCTGGCCGGCAAGCACGTCGGCCGCCCCGGGCTCCCACACCCCTTCAAGAGAGCAGGAACACCCATCATGAACCCGAACCCGCTGCCCGAGCCGGTGCAGCCCGCCAATGTCATCCCCGGGACCGTCCCTGGCGCCCCGCTCCAGCCGGTTCAGTTGCCGTCCGGTCAGTGGGTGTACGCGCCGCAGCCGCAGCCCCAGGTCGTCACCGTGCAGATGCCCGCGGCGCAGCCCTCGATGCCGCAGTGGCTCCGCGACATGATCGTGGTCACCATCCTGGTCCTGGCCGTCGTCACCGTGTGCACCGCCGGAGTGTGCGCCGTCGTGGTCGTCGCTGGCGGAACGCTGATCGGCGTCCTAGGCACCCTCGGCGCCAACCTCCCGTTCATTGGCGTCACCCTCGTCGGCCTGGTCCTCGCCGCCGGATGGGCCGCCAACAAGTTCAAGAACGCGAGCGGTTCCAAAGGTTCGCCCCAGCAGTAAGAATTCCGATCACCCTGCTGCCGAGGAGGTCAGCTCATGCTGCACGCCCGTGAAATCGCATTCGCCACACCGAAGGATCTCGGTGGGACGGCCGGATATCGCCGCGTCTGCCAGGTAGCCGGGCTCCGGCCGGTGCCGGACGGCTACGGTCTCCTACTGGCTGTTGACGACGACGGGGCACAAGTCACGTTGGTGACCGCCGACGTGGAATACGTCCGAGCCATCGCCTCCGCGGGGCCGTCTGCCTTGGCGGGCCTCGAACTGTCCGGCGAGGCCGCGGAGAAGTTCATCTGGCGGGATGGCTGGCCCGACGAGTGGATCTGACGCCAGGAGGCCCCGCCCGGATCATCCGGTGCGGGGCCTCGCGCGTTCCAGGCTGGCGGGGTTATTCGCCTTTCGGCTTCTCCCCCATGGCTGTCCGTAGCCAATCCAGGGGCCCCATGGACAGCAGTTCGTCCGCAAGGCGCTTCGCCGTCTCCGTGACGAGCCTGCCGCGGCTGTTGTCGATCCACCGTTGCGCTGCCTCGTAACCCTGCGCCCGGTACTCGATGCCCTGCAGCAGACACTCAAGCTTGTCCGCGTCCCGCGCGCAGATCGCCTCTGGTGTCTCCTTCGCCTCGTATTCGGCCACGGTCGCACGCACCGCGCGGACAAGCACTTCCGGCATGCCCGCGACCTGGTCGGCCGTCACCGCCTCCGGGTCAGCAGATGGCGCGTACTTCTTGGCCAGGTGGTTCACGTCACCGGTCCGGGATTCCTGGGAGTCGTGCCACACCGCGAGATGCGCTGATCGCGCCGGATCGGCACCCTCCAGCGTGGCGATCACCGAGGCCAGCAGGGATGTCCGCCAAGCATGCTCCGCGACGCTCTCCGGGTCACGTACTCCCGCCATCCACCAGCCAGTGCGACGGGCCTGCTTGAGCGTTCCCGCTTCAAACAGAAAGTGCGCCACCGCCGTCAGGTCCTCGCCCACAGCTGCCTCTTCTCTCACGCCTCAGCGAGGCGGATCGCGTACCGGATGCTGTCGAGTTCTCGGCGTGCTGATGCCGAGACCTCCCGGCTATCCAACATCACCGGAAGTCGCTCCCGCAGCTGTGCCGGGGCGCCATCCCGCAGAAGGTCGGGGCGCGCGGCGAGGAGCGCCCACAGGGTGTGCACGTACAGATCGGTGTACCCGTGGCGGGGGTCGAGGCGCGTGATCAGGTGATGCAGGAGCTTCCGGCCTGGCCATGGTCCGGGGCGGCCTGCGGCCATGAACGCGTCGGTGACCTCGATCTGCTGCGTCTCCCCCACCCAGTAGGCCCAGTAGTTGAGGTTCGCCGCCTCGGCCTTGTCGTCGTCAACTTGCTGCTGCACGAAGTGCGCTAAGCGCTCCCGGTCACCGTGCCGGGTTGCCACGGAGGCCAGAGAGCGAGCAGTAAGCCACTGAGACAGCCAGTCTGCCCCGGGGTCTTTGCGCTGCTGGCGCGTGAGCCATTCCGCGGCTTCCGGGCGCCCGTCGTACCCGGAGAGGTAGAGCGCTTGCCGACGCAGCAGGAACTGGTCGGGATTTCGGGCCTGTTCGACTGTCTGCTGCAGCCGGTCGAAGACCCGCCGGCGCTCGTCCGCGGGGAGTTCCGGACCGGCCGCTACAGGTCCGCGCCGCGGGCGCGGTGGCTTCGGCAGCTCCCTGGCAAACGCGGGTGGATGGTTGCTCAGGGGCCACGCCAGGATCTCGACGAGGTCTCGCTGCATCACCCAGGCCCCGAACGGATCGGCGGCTGCCGTTGGTGGCTTGTCGTCGAGCGCACTGGCGAGCAACACGTCGGCTTCCATGGCCCGCTCAAGGGCGAGCAGCAACGCGGGTGGGGTGCCCAGGTGCAAAAGCCGGTGGCGGTGGACGAGCATCTGCCCGACGGGAACCGCGGTGAGCGGGCGTCGTCCAGACTCCCATCCGGCGATGGTGTCGATCGAAACCGCGAATTGCTCCGCAAGGCCGTCCTGCGTGAGGTCGAGCTGCTCGCGTATGAGCCGGAATACGTAGCCCGAGATGAGGCCGCTACGCGGGCGGCTGGTCGTTCCCTGACCGGCAGTCGGGGTTGTTCGCGCTCTAGTCGGCATGGCGGTCCCCCTGGGGTTGTGGTCCGCGGCTGTACCCGTACTCGCGGTCGCTTCTAGCGCTGATTGCTGGCTTCTACCGTCGGAGCACAGCGACAGGCAGGAACTCAGCGTAGTAGGAAAGGACGTTTGCGTGAGCGCCAAGGCGTTGGAGCCCCCACGAGACGCAAGCCAGCACGCTCTCGTGTTCGTGTACGACCGGCACGCCACGCTAGCGCGCGACATGCTGCTTATGCGCCTTGAAACCTGCGCCGAGTACGCGGAGAAAAAGGGATGGCGGATCGCGGGCTGGTGGGTTGACCAGGGCGACGATGCCCTCACCAACGACAAGCGCCCCGCTTTCGGGTTGATGCTCAACACCATCCGGGCAGCTGGCACCGACGTCCCCCGCGTGGTCTTGGTCCACGACTGGCACCGCTTCTCCCGCGACGACGCAGCCCGCGGACTGTTCACCCGCAAGGTGCTGCATCTCGGCGGCTGGGTCGAGACCTGCCAAGGCGAAAAACGCTTGCCGGACGGCACCTACGTACAGAGGCCGTGCCCAAACGGGACCGCGATCACAACATGACGAACTCCCACCTACCTCATGGAAGGCGATTGATCGGTGAACCTTTACCCCGCCTCACCGAACACCGTGCTCGCCAATGCGCTCACCAGCGCTGAGGACGTCCTCACACCGCGCATCGTCCACATCAAGCCCGAGCGGATCGTGTTCGTGGTCGGCACGCAGATCAACGGCGCGCCGCACATCGGCACTTCGCTCGTGCAGTCCCTGACCTTCGCCGCAGCTGCCCGTGTCCGGGAGCGGTTCGGGCGCCCCGTCGAGGTGGTGTTCAGCGCACTGGATAATGCGCCCTACGAGATCGTCTCCGACCCCGCTACCGGCCACTCGTACCAGCGGGCCTACGCCCAGGCCCTCGGCGAACAGGCCATCCTCGACTCGGTCAACACCCTGTACCGGCCCCTGTTCTCCGCGCTGGCCAACCGCCTGCGCGTCCCCTGCCGCATCGAGACCTACTCGACGCAGCAGGCCAGCGAGCACTACCGGCGCACTTGGTTACGGCTGTTGCGGCGCGTCGAAGCCGCCCGCTGGTGGCTGGCACCTTCGAGCGGCACCCCGCACGTGCGCATCCCGTGCCCGGAGACGGGGTGTGGTTGGGCTGAGAAGCACGCCGAGCGGACCCAGGTCGGCATGGTCTCGCCGGAGCACGCCAGGGTCAGCGCGGTGTGCCTGCACCACGGCGCGTACAGCGTCGACGTCCAACCAGGCGGCGGTGGCTACCTCGACCTCGCCACGTTGTACCGGAACTTGGTCAAGGAAGCTGCCCTCGCCGACCACGGCGGCAGGCTGTATGTGATGGTCAAGGGTGGCGACTGGGTGTTCGGCTCGCACCTGGTCGACGGTGCACTGCAGGCTGTTGGTCTCACCAGTGGCCAGCTGCCGGCCCGGCTGTTCTGCCCGCAGGTGGTCACGGACGCCGGAGCGAAGCTGTCGAAGTCCCTCATCCGTGAGGGTCATGCCAGCTTGCCCCCGGGCGCCGAGCCGTGGATGCTCGACTCCCGACTGTGGCCCGGCTCATCTGCCGACTACGCCGAGCGGCTGCTCATGCTGGCCGAGGTGCTGCTGTCCGACCCGCGGCACTTCTTCCGCTCGTACTCGGCCGCCGAGCTTGGCCGCTTGATGACCACACCAGCCGCTAGGAGCGTTCACGCCCCATGACCGGAACCGCCGCTCGCGTCCACGAGCTGAACCTCTACCGCCGCTACTTCGATCTGGTTGCCTCTGGGCGCAAGACGATCGAGGTGCGTGTGCGCTATCCCCACCTCGAAGATCTAGCCGTAGGGCATGTGATCCGCTTCCGGATCAAGGGCACTGACGAGACGTGCGACGTGCGCGTGAAGCGGGTCACCGCTTACCAGGACTTCGAGGCACTCCTCGATGGCGAGGGCCCGTCGAACGTGAACCCGACCGCGAGCCGCGACGAGCAGTTGGTCAACATCCGCAGCATCTACCCCGCGGAGAAGGAAGCCCTTGGCGCCCTCGCGATCGAGGTCGAACTGCTCGACCAGTAACCGAGATCGCCGCGAAACTCCCGCCGCCCCTGCCCATCCAGGCGAACCCCCGGGGGCGGCGGGGCTGCCCGGTGACCAGCTGGCGGAGGCACGTCACCCGGGCAGTACGAGGCCCCGGCCGGATTCACGTCCGGCCGGGGCCTTCGTCATGCCCAGGTGCTGCCCGGAGCACCCACACGCGCCCGTAGTAGGAATCAGGCCCGGCATCACCAGAGCAAGCGTAAGCCCAGGGGGCGTCTGTCGCCCTCAGCAGGCGGGGCCGACCACCATCTGCACCTTCTTCAGGCGCGGGGCCGGGGTGGCATCGACGTTGTAACCCGGGTTGTCGCTCGCCCACGCCGCTTCCGTACAGTCCCCTGCCTCGGTCGGTGACGTGTGCTGGAGCCACTGGAACGTGGGCTCGCAGTCCATCTGGCTGTAATTCCCCAGTTCCTGCGCACTGTCGGGTACGCCGGGGACCTTCATCCAAACGAGGACGTCCCGGGTGGGCGGACACTTATCCGCCGACGACGAGGACGGCTTCGCCTTGTTCGCAGCCGGTGTACTACTGGCGGGCGTCGACGCGGGACGATGGCTCGTCGCGGGTGACGGCTTCGATGCTGCTGGCGCCGACGACTTGGCCTCGGTCTTGGCCGTGCCGTTCTTTCCCCCGCCAGCGATTCCCGCGACGACGGCAGACAGTACGAACAGGCCCACGATCGCGGCAGCGAAGATGCCGCAGCCCTTTGCCAGGCTCCGCTTCTTCGGCGGCGCGGCGGGAGGCGATGGCGGAACGGTCACAGGTGCCCCCTTGGTGGAGATGAAGTGTGGTAACTGTGGCAGCCGTGTACCGAGCGCGGGCCGTTGTTGCCAGACCGTGACGGTTCAACTTCTGGTGTTACTTGGCCGCGCCCTACCCTGCTCTCCATGAAACGCCTTCGGGACCTACGGGTCTGGATTGCCATCCTGACTGTCGTCGCCGTGGCCGTTGGTCCTGGAGCCCTGTGCGGCGTGGCCTTCGGCGGATGGAAGTTCGGCCTTCACACCGACGATCAGGTAGCAATCATTAACACGGTGATCGCCGCGGCCTCATGGCTGCTCGTCGCTGTGGCTGGCGTGGTGGCGCTCTTGGCGTACTTGGCTGCCAGTGGGCGCCCGGACCTGAGCATCGAGATAACGTTCAACTTCAGCTTCCCGAACCAGCCGGTCTTCCTGGCCCGCGAGGACCCGGACTCCGAGGGGTGGCTGCAGATCAGGTCGTACAAGCAGACGCGGGCCACGGTGACGCTGCACAACGCCAGCGTCTACGCAGCCAAGAATCCAGGCGTCCGCATCGAGTTCGAAGGCCTCTACGGGATGGCTGAGCCGCCAAGCGGGTGGAATGCGGTCTTGTTCGTCACCACGGTCGGAATTCAGGCTCTCCAGTGGGACGGCGGGACCGACAGCATCGTTCACGGGCAGTGGTCGCGGGCACTCCCCGCGCTGGACCTCGATGGCATGCGCTTGGCGCAGGCAGGCAAGGATGGCGCGCTCGTCGTGACGCTTGCAGCGGACGGTATGCCGCCGGTCCGCTCCCGCATGCCCGTGCGCGTCCTGGACTCGCAGGCCTACGACGCTTACACCGCGGACCGTGCAACACGGATGAGCAACTGAGACGCGCTGCGTGCGGCTACCCGGTCGTGTTCATGGCCTGCGTCAGGGACTCTGCGAGCCGGTAGCTCGGCGAACGGTGCAGCGCGCCGCGGGCCCGGTCGTAGCGGCGAGTGGTGCGCGGGTCAGCGTGCCCAAGGGCGTCCTGGACGTCCGCCAGTGGCACGCCCTTGTCGAGCAGCGCAGTGGCATAGCTGTGCCGCAGGCTGTGGGGCGAGAGCTGGTCGGCGTGCGGGATCCCGGCCGCGTTCGCAACCCGCCGCAGCGTCCGCAGAGCGGCCGGCTCGTCCATCGGCCGTCCGTTGCTGGTGGCGAAAAGGTAAGCGTCCGGGGCGACTTCCCCGCGCGTACCCAGGTACGTCTCCAGCGCCTCGACGGCGAGCGGCACCAGCACGACGCGCTTCGTCTTGTTGCCCTTCACGACCAGGTCGAGCACGCGGTGCCCTTGGTCCTGCCCCATGGCGCCGACGGTCACGGCGAGGATCGAGCCGATCCGGCCCGCGGTCGTGGCCAGCACAGCCAACAAGGCGTAGGTGCGCGGGCTTTCGTGTGCGCGGGCGTGTGCCAGCAGCGCGCCAAGCTGCTCGGCGGTCAGGCCACGGGTGGGCGAGGAGTCGACGTCGGCTGATGGGCGGTCCATCCCGGCGAACGGGTTGCGCTCGGCGACCTCGGCGCGCACCAGGTATGCGTACCAGGATGAGGCGACGGCCAGGCGACGGCCGCGGGTCGACTTGGCAAGCTTGGCCTCGCGCAGGGCGGCGCCGTACTGATCGGCGTGGATCGCACGGGCGGCGGCTGGGTCGGTGCCGGTGGCCGCGCACCAGGAAAGCCACCAGGATGCGTCTTTGGCGTAGGCAGTGCGCGAGTGCTCGGACTCTCGGGCCATCAGCCATGTGCCGGTCGCCTCGATGACAGTGGGTGCGGCACCCGCGGTGCGGAGGAGTTCGACGAGGGCGGTCGGGGTGGACGCGGGCGGCGTGCCGCGCAGGCTGGCCGCCGGAACTGTCGCGGGTTCAACTACTGGGCGGGGCGCGGGAAGCAGCGTCATGACTACAGGATAAGGGTCATTATTCTGTAGCGAGTTGGTGTCCATGGGCACCGGTCCGCGTGCCGATTTTCGACCCCGGTCGACGCCTGCCCGGGTAGTCCCGACCGGCGTCGGGTAGCGCCGCGGCGAGCAACACCGCCCGCTCCGCCTCGTCGAGCGCCAACACCTCGGCGAGTACCTTCGCGACCGACATCGACGGCACCCGCTGTCCGGTCTCCAGCCGCTGCAGGTACTGGTGGTTGAGCCCGGCGCGCCGGGCCGTCTCCCGCAGGCCGAGCCCGGACCGCTGCCGGGCCGCGGCGAGCAGCGGGCCCAGCTCCGGCGGCGGGGTGTGGCGCTTCCTGCTGATCGGATCCATGGGGATGTTCCTCTCGAACGTGCACAACGCCCCGCCACCCGGACCGGAGTCGCCGGGGGCGGGGCGCTGCCCAACCACATGCCGGGGCTGGGCATCCCGCCGACGGAAAGAAGAACATCGGCGAGGGGCTTGGGGATTAGCGCCTCGCGCGCTTCTGGATCTGCTGGAACACCTCGACGGCCACGGCCTGCTTGGTGACGTCGTCCATGTCCGCAACGGGGATGACGTGCTTGGGGTCGACAAGGCCGACGAGATTTCCGCTCACGTCGTACACGGCGACCTGGTCCGCGGCTTCGGCCTTGAGGAGTCGGGCGTTCTTGCGGGTGCTCACAGGGTTCTCCTGATTCGTGGGTACGGGCCGAAGGTCGTGGATGGTGTGCCGTGGCGTGGCCGGCTGCTGGGTCATGTCGGCGACCTGGGCCTGGAGCACGTCGAGCAGCTCGTCGACCTGGGCCTCGATGCGTTCGGGATCGAGGGCGTTGCGGATGCGGCGCAGCTCGGTACGCGCAGCCTGGGCCTGGGTGAGCACCTGGGCAAGTTCCCCGGCGGGGTCGTCAGGTCCGCCGATCGCCAGCAAACGGCCTTGCAGGGCTTCCCGCTGGCCGGTCAGCACCTTGACGACCTCGTCGACCGCAGCGAGTTGGTTGCGGTGCTTGATGACCGAATCGACCTCCCCGGCCTCCCGAGCGGCCGTCAGGGCAGTGGTCGTGTCCTCCCGCTGCTCCCCCAGCTCGTCGAGCCGGACGGTCAGAGCCTCGATCTGCTCGGCGACGTCATCGGCCTCGGCCCGCAGCTCGGTCGCCTGCTGCTCCGCGTCCTCGATCCGGCCGCGCAACTGGTCGGCGTGCTGAAGGTAGCCAGCCCGCTCGTCGAAGGCGGCAGCGTTCCGCTCGGCCTGCTGCGCCTGGGCGGAGAGCGTTCGGGCTTCGGCTTCGGCTTCGGCGACCAGACGCTGCGCCTCGGCGCGGGCGGTGGCGACCAGCGTCTCGGCCTCGGCACGCGCCCTGTGGGCGTCGGCACGGGCCTGCTCCGCTTGGGCGCGGACGGCGGTCGTCTCGTCGACCAGCTCCGTGTCCTCGGCGGGGTCGTCCTGCTCTACCGGCTCGGCGGTCGGCGCACTCTTACGCAAGCGCATGGTGTCCCCCTTCGGGGTTGGTCGTTTCGGGAAAGGTCAGTGGCAAGCGGCACTTGTCGAGCTGGGCGTACCACCGGCAGCCCGCCTCATGCTCGATGAGCACGCGCTCGACGCGGCCGAACGCGTCCCGGTACAGGTACGGGCGGTTAGCGCAGCCGCACCCGGCGAGGTCGGCGGCACCGTCCTCGACTTCGAGGACCGGCCGGTCGGCGTCGATGATGATGAACGGGCGGGGCGCGGTGGCGTCCAGCGTGTGCCCGAGGCCGATCTGCGGACCCGCGGGGATGAACGAGGTTGCGGACACTGGCGATTACCCCCGGATCCTGACGCCACCCGCAGGCAGGAGCGTGGTCGCCACACGGGTGCCGATCTTGTTGACGAGCTGGTCCATATCCCTCTCGCTCATCACGTGCGCCTGGCGGAAGTCGAAGTTCTGCACGATCGTCGACCCTCCGCCCGCCCCGGCTCCGACCAGACCTGGCGTGCCGTAGGAGAACCCGGAAGGGGACAGCCCAGCCGGAACGACTCCCCGGGCGGCCGCGCCGGTGACCGTCGCCATGGCGGCCTGCACGTACCCGGTGCCGCTAGTCATGCCCTGCGCCATCTGGCGAACGATGTTCCGACCACCGATCGCCGGCGAGCCATTCCCGGACAGCGGGCCCTTCTTCGCCGGAGACCAGGGCAGGAACGACTTGACCTCGTTGACGACGTCGCCGATGGCGTTACCGACACCGCCGATCATCGACCTGATGCCGTTGATCAGGCCCTTGATGATGTTCGCTCCGGCGTCCCAGAGCAGGTCCCCGAAACCGGAAGCGATGGACGTGATCGTGCTCACCATGTCATGGAGGGCTTGTCCGACCAGCCGCTTCAAGTCGCCCCACACCCGCCCCCACTTGCCCGTGATCACGTCGAGGACGAGAGAAATCGTGTTCTCCACCAGGTGAATAGCTGTGGTCACAATGCCGGAGATCGCAGCCCATACGACCTTCAGCGCGTCCCGGATCGCGTCCCACACGGTGGTCCACACCGACTTGATGACCGACAGGGTCGGCCGCATGTAGCCGTCCCACCACACCTTGACGACGGTCTTCGCCGCAGCCCATAGGGCGTCCCAGATTTCCTTGATCTGGGCGCTGTGCTGGTGCCACCAGTCCACAAGCTCGGCGACGCGGGCCTTCACCCAGTCCAGAACATTCGTCTTGAACCACTTCACCAGCCCGTCGACGGCCTTGACCACGTCGTTCCAGGCGTCGACGAACACCTGCTTGTGGGCCTGGAACCAGTTGAAGACGTCCTGGATTACCTTCCGCACCTCGGGCATCACGTTCTTGGAGAACCAGGAGATGACCGCACCGATCGCGTGCCATGCCTGGGCGAAGACGCCGCCGAGGAACTTCGCCACCTCGTTGACGACGTCGCGGAACGCCTTGAAATGGCTGTAGGCGTAGATCAGGGCAATCACGATCAGGGTTATCGCCGCGACCACTGGGTTGGCGGCCAACAGCTTGAACGCGCCCTGGACCAGGTTGATGGCCTTCACGACCCCTACGACCGCGAGGATCAGTCCGCTGGTCGCGCCAACCACCGTCAGGATCGAACCGGCGAGCTTCTGGTGATTCTGGATCCATGTGGCGATCGGCACCAGGATCTTGTTCACCGCCTCCATGACCCTGGTGACCATCGGCAGCAGCGCGGTGCCCAGGGCTATACCGGTGTTGTGGATCGCTTGCTTCGCCTGGTCCATCTTGAACCCGAGCGTCTGCTGCACCTGGGCAAAGCCTTGTACGTTGCCCTTGGAGTCCGCGGAGGCTTGACCGATGTCCTTGATCGCCTTGTTGGTGTCGCGGGCATTCTCCCCGGTGGTCATCAAGGCGACGCTGAGGCCAGCTGAGGTGCCCATCAGCTTCGCCAAAGCAGCAGGGTATGTCTGCCCGAGCCTCGCTGCGTTGTCCTTGGCGAGGCCGGAGAGCCATTGCATGGTGCCGCCCAGGCCCTGGCTGCTGAGGTGCTTTTGAACGTCCTGGGCGTTGATGCCGACGGCCTTGAACTCCTTCGTCATCACTGACGTCGGGTTCTCCAAGGACCGCATGGCGTTCGCCATGTTCTGCGACGCCCTCTGCGCGGTGACGCCGTGCGAGGTCATCTCCGCCAGCACACCCGCGAGGTCGTTGAACTTCAGGCCCACGGCCGAGCCCATCGGCAGAATGTTGCTCAACGCCGCAGAGAACTGCTGGAAGTTCGCCTTTCCGTGGCCGACGGCGACAACCAACTGGCTGGTCATGTTCGCGGCATCGCCAGCACCCTTGTGGTAGTCCTTCAGGATGTCAGTGACCCCGTTGGCCACTGTCTTGAAGTCGGAGTTCTCCAGCCGGGCGCCCTCGGTCGCGGCCTTCAGGACGTCCAGACCACCGTGCGCGGCGTTGTAGCCCGACGCCTCCACCACGTACATCGACTGAGCCAGGCTGTTGGCGGAGGTGGCCGTCTGGTTGGAGATGTTGAGGATGCCGTCCTGCACCTGCTTCAGCGCCGACGGAGCCTCACCTGCGGTCGTCACGAGCTGCGTCGTCAGCGTCTGAAAGCTCGTGGCGGCCTTGACCGACTCATAGCCGATCGCCGCCACCGCCACACCGGTGTACGCGGCGGCCTTCGTGGCACCGGCCATCAGGCTGCTGCCCCTGGCCATCGCGCCACTGAACCGGCCTTGCGAAACAGACGCCGCGTCGGTCTTCGCAGCCGCGGCCTCCGCCGTGTCGGCCTGCAACTTCTGGGCCGTGCCGAGTTCCTTGCCAGCGGCGGCGGCATCACGCTCCGCCGCCTGCAACCGAGCGTAAGCCGCGGCCTGCTTGTCCGCAGCCTCGGCCGCATCCAGCTCACCCGCGGCGACCTGGCGCTGTACGTCGATGAGTTCTTGTTCAGCCACGGCCTGCTCGCGGGTCGCGGCGGCGAGTTTGGCCTGTGTGGCTTCGACCCGGGCGGACGCCAGATCGAGGGCGTCAGCACCCGATGCGGTCTGTAGAAGGGATTCGTCGACCCGCGCGCCGGACTCCTCGGAGACCCCTGCCATGCGCTGCAACGAGTTGGTGAACTGGTCGACGTGCGCCTCGGCCTTCTCCAGCGTGGCCGAGATCTTGTCGCGGGCCTCGATGACCGCCATCACCGTGAACATCTCGGCTCCGGCCATTACTCACCTCCCTCCGGTCGTGTTCCTGGCCGGCCTGCTCCGGGCGTAGCGCGTCGCGATCGCGGAACGCCATCGGGCTATGCCGACCTCATACGGTTCGGGGGTCTCATCCGCCAGCTCGTCCGCCTCGGCCTCGACCCGCAGGGCACGCCTACTCGGTCGCTCTCGGCCCGGCTTCTGCGTCTTCGGTGACGACCCGCTCATCTCACGCTGCTTCGTTGGTTCGTTCGCCGAGGCGCTCCAGAACCGCTACCTCATCCACCAGCCACGCGTTCCCTGCCGCTTTGACGCTTCGCAGCGTCCCCTCGCGGCAGAGGCGTCGCGTGAACCCGGTGGAGACTCCGAGCCGTTCCGCTGTCTCCTCGACGCTCAGCCACCTGCTGGCTGACGTGACGCAGGTTGCCTCAAGTGCCTCGTTGCGGAACCTTTCCGTTCCGGCATCGGAACCTGCGAGCAGCTCGATCCGGTACTGCAGGGCTGCAGCCTGCACGATCTTCGTTATCTCCTGCAGCCGTGGCGGAACCCCGCCGTCCCGCTGGGCGCGGGCCTTCAGCGCCGCAGCGAGCACATCAGCGACGTACATGACGTCGGACCCGGTGAGGAGAACGGACGTGCCTCGAATCAGTTCCGCCATGGCGTTACGTTTCTGCGTGGTGGTCAGGCAGCGACCGACAGGCCCGTGCGGGCCTCCGGGATACGGACGATGTAGGTGGCCCCGCACGGCGCCGTGCGAAGCCCCACGGCCAAATGCCGGTGCGCTGCAGAGCAGTTGGGGCAGTCGGCGACGGCGACCTGCGCGGCTCCGGACGTGCGCAGCAACGTGCCGGTGACGACGAGCGGTTCAGGGTTGGCGAGCATGGTTCTCCAATCTGGTCTATGGGTTGGACTGGTCGGGGTTGTGCGACAGGTGCCCTACGGATCCGTAGGCGCGTACTCGTCGACCAGCTCGGCGAGCCGTCCCGTAAGGCGCCCGGCCTGGCGGTAGCTGAGCAGCCGCCAACAGGTGTTCAGGGCTTTACGGGCGCGCAGAGCAGCGGCCTGGGTCATCCCCTCGATCTCCACCGTGGGAACGGACTGCAGCCGGACGGCCATGTCCATCAGCTCGTCGAATCCGGCGCGCCAGCCGCGGCCGACGTACAGCACGGGCCACCCGGGAGGGGCGGTGGTGAGCGTGCCCGGTTTCGGGCCTGGGTTCGGGTCGTGACGCGGGGGCCGGTCAACGGTGATGATCACTCGTGGCATGGCTTTTAGCTCCTGACCTGGGGGTGGTGCCCACGCGCGCGCACGCGCGAGGCTGCGGCGTTCCTGATGTGCGGCATCAGGCCGCCGTTTCTGCCGTGTTCGGGATGTGGGTGCGGGCGGGTACCCACTGCAGTCCGCAGTCGTCTGCGGTGCACTCCAGAACCTCGCGGCGGCGGCGTCCGATGGTGGCGACTCCGATGGGCTTGCAGCGGCGGGCGGTTCGGCAGCTGGGGCAGTGGAGCAGGACCACCGGCACCTTGACGGGGCGGGTCATGCTTCGGCCTTCCTGGTGTCGACCTCGGCGGCGGCCTGGCGGCGGGTGCGGCGGCGCCAGCGGATTTCGGCGGCGAGTTCGACGCTGGCCAGGGCGAGGAGGACGAGCAGCGCGCCGAGGAAGAGAAGCAGGAGATCGTGGCGGGTCACCGGCTCGTCTCCTTCGAGACGAGGTGGAACTGGTCGCGGAGCCAAGCGGCCTGCTCGTCGGGTGCGGTGCGGGCGATGTAGTCGTACTCAGCCTGCAGCGGGCTGTCGGACGTCGGCTCGATGTACCGGCCACAGTCGTAGCAGTACGGGCTGGGCCCGCTTGCTTCCGGATCGCCAACGGCACGGCCGCAGGTCTCGCATGGCTTGTTCATGGCTCGCTGGGCGAGCGAAACGACGGTGGTCATGACGCTTGGCCCTCCGAGGTGTTGGTCATGGCGGTCTGGTCGGTCTCGGCCTGGTGCCGGAGCTTGGCGGCGTGCCGTCGGGCGAGGCCGGCCTGGCGGGCGGCGTCGAGTTCGGTGCGGCGCTTGCGGGCGGCCTCGACCTTGCGGCGGGCTTCCTCGATCTTGATGCGGACTATGTCGTTCACGTTGGTCATCGGTGTCCTGCCTTCCGCTTGGCGGCGACGTACCGGGCACGGGCAGCTATGAACTCGGCATCCGTGCCGCCGCGGTCGGGGTGGGATGAGGCCATCGCGGCCTTGAGCTGCTTGAGGTCCGGCTCCGGCTCGCGCCGGTAGGCGGGCCGCCGATTCACCTCGGGCGGAGTGGCGTATAGGTGGAAGTCGGCGGCCCACCAGCCGCGCGCACGGTTGTGCGCCTCGCCTTTGGCCTCGATGTCCTGCCGGTTGACGAACCCGATCTCCGGGTCCTCGCCTTCGTGGTGGTGGCGGATGTAGTAGATCCGCTTCGGGGTCTTCTTCGTGATCCGGAAGGACACGACGCGGTCTTCGAGGTACCCGTTGGCGTTCTCGCCGGTGTAGGTGCCGTACAGGTACTCGACTTCACCGGTGTCGGTGATGCCGGATGCTGGGCGCTGCTTGCGCTTGGCGGCGTTGACGCGCTTGAGGACGCTGGTCGCGGCTCCGACGCGCATAGTGGCGTAGGCGGTCCGTCCGGCGGCGAGGCGGACGACTGCGGTACGGGCGGCGGTGGCGGCCTGGTCTTCGCTGTCGGCCCATCCGTGCTCGGCCGCGGCGTCGGTGGCTCCGATCGAGACGGCGGTCGCGGCCCAGAACCAGCGCTTGCCGGAGCGGCAGCGGCCCCAGTAGACGTGCATCTGGTGCTCGTGGTCGTGGTCGCAGACGCGGTAGCCGCCGGGCTGGCGCCAGCAGATGCCGTTGTGGTCGGGGACGGTGGTGGGCCACCGCTTGCGACGCGGGTGGACGGGTCGCGGCCTGACTGCGGTGGGCCCTCCGAACAGCGAAGTCTGTTCCATGACGGTGTCCTTCGTGGATGCTGGTGAGGTGCCGGGCCCGAATGCCGCGGGCCCGGTTGGTTGCGCGCGGGTCAGGCGTCGGCGCCCTGGGCGAGGTGCCGGTGCTCGGCGGGCAGGTGACCGTCACACCAAGTGCTGAGAGTGAGGACCAGGCCGGTGCTGGACGAGCTTCCACACAGCTGTGGCCGAGCAGCTCTGCCTGCCCTCGCTCTCGGGCACGCGGTTGATCGTGCAGGGCTGCTTGCCTGGCTCGAAGGAGAACACCCAGCCGTCCGCGCGGTGGAAGACACGCACCTCCGGCCCCGCCTCGTCCTCGCCTGTGCCGTTGGCGCCGTCGAGGTCCTCGACGACTTCCAGGTCGAGAGTGGTGGCGATGTCGCCGAGCGCCGTGAAGGTGTCCTCGTCGAGCTTGTTGGCGAGGGTGTGTACGACCTGGTTGATGGCGGCTGCGGCGTAGGAGCGGCCCACTTCGGCGAGCACGGCGGACAGAGCGTGCTCGTGTGCCGCCTGTCCTTCGAGGTTCAGGTAGTGCGCGGCGTCGTGGTGCCCGCGGCTGTATGCCTCGACCGCCCTGGCGTGGATGCGCTTGTGGGCGAGCTGGCTGTAGGGGTTGCCGTACTCGTTGATGACGAACTCGGTGATTGGTGCGCCGCAGTCGGCGTGGTCGATGAGCTTGGCGCCGGCCTTGATGTCGCAGGCGCAGCAGCGGAGGAAGTTGCCGCTCTCGCCGGTCTTCGGGTCGTACCAGCTGCCGAAGTGGACGTTCTCGGTGGTGCCGCAGTCCTGGCAGTTGGTGGGCCCGTTGTAGCCGTGGGCGCGGGCGATCTCGGTCGTCGTGGTCACGGTGTTCTCCTCACACACGCTGCGAGGTGACGAGATTGATGAGAATGGATATGACCTGCTGTTTTGTGTTGATGAAATTGGTGACGGGATTGGGTGTCGGGGCGACGAGATTGGTGAGATTGAGGCCTGTCCCGCGTAAAAACTCGGGTTCGGCCGCTGAGCTGGACGGTTCCTCTGCGTGGGGCGGTGTCGGCCCGAGGATGATCGGAGTCCATGCGGTGGTCATGGATCTATCTCCTGGCGCGCAGGTCGCTGGAACTGGCGGGCCTGCGGCTGATGGGCAACGCGGCCAAGGACGTCGAGCTGCTGGTGCTGCGGCATCAGCTCGCAGTGCTCCAACGCCACGTCGGCCGGCCGAAGCTGGAACCGGGTGACCGGGTACTGCTGGCAGCCCTGTCGAGGCTATTGCCCAAAAAACGCTGGAGCAGCTTCATCGTCACCCCGGCAACACTGCTCCGTTGGCACCGGGAGTTGGTCGCGGACGCGTGGACGTACCCCCACAAGAGGCTTGGTCGGCCACCGATACCCGAGGAAACAAGGGAGTTGGTCCTGCGCCTCGCGCGGGAGAACCCGCTGTGGGGCCACCGGCGCGTCCAGGGGGAGCTGGCCCGGTTAGGCATTACCGTCTCGGCTGCCACCGTGCGGGCAGTGCTGCGGCAAGGCAATGTTCCGCCCGCGCCCCAGCGGGCGCGCGACACGTGGGCCTCCTTCCTACGAGCCCAAGCATCTGGGCTGTTGACTTGCGACTTTTTCCATGTGGATACCGTGTTCTGCCGACGCCTGTATGTGCTGTTCGTCATGGAGGTGGCAACGCGCCGGGTGCACGTCCTCGGCATCACCGCGCACCCGAACCGGGACTGGGTGACCCAGCAGGTGCGGAACTTGATGATGGACCTGAAAGACCGGGTGGACCGCTTCCGATTCTTCCTGCGCGACCGGGATGGGAAGTTCTCCGACGCCTTCGACGCCGTGCTCACCGGCGCGGGCATGCAGGTCCTCCTCTCACCGCCGAGATCGCCGAAGGCGAACGCCTTCGCGGAACGCTGGGTCGGCACCGTCCGCCGCGAGTGCACCGACCGCATGCTCATCATGAACGAGCGGCACCTGCGCACCGTCCTGGACGCCTACACCGACCACTACAACCAACACCGCCCCCACCAATCCCTAAGTCAACGACCTCCCCAAGCCGTGGAGATCGACCAGCCGGCTCCTGTGATCCCGCACGGTGGCCGCATCCGCCGCGCCCAACTACTGGGCGGCCTCATCAACGAGTACCGACGAGTCGCCTGACTACGCCCAAGACAAACGACCTGGTCAACAGCTCAACCGGAGTTTTCACGCGGCACAGGCGGCTACCGCCTGTGTCAATGCGGCCAGCGCCCGCGCCCTCCATTCTTCGCCGGTGATTACCTGGGCTATGCGCTCGGCGTGCTGGAGAAAGCCGTGATTGTGGCGGCGCCGTCCGTCTTTGTCCGGCAGTTGCGCCTCCTGCCTCCGGGCGGCGAATTCGGGCGGCTCGGTGTGGCGTCAGCCGCTCGGATATCGGCCGTATAGCTATCGGGGCGTCATGTACTTCGCTCGCGTGGGAGGGCCTGTCGTCACGCTGCTTGGCCAGCAGGTCAAACACCAGGCGGTCCAGGGCGGGCGGAACATCGTAACGATTGCCCGCGCCGCTGGCATCGGTTCGTACCGTCGTAAGCGGGGTGCTCCAAGGGGTACTGGCACATCCCATTGGGGGCTCTGTCGGCCGCGGGGACGGGATGAGCCGATGCTGGCGCTACGGATTCGTCACAGAATCGGCCGTTGATGGCGATCGAGGAGTACCGAGAAGAATTCGGTGAGCATCTGGCGTGCCCCCGCCGCTTCGAGTTCCTTCCCGCCGAATCGGAAAACTTCGTAGCCGTCCAGGCGGAGCCGGCGGTCCTCCGCCACCATGTCGGAATACAGCTGGGTTGAGGCGAACCAACGGGGGAACTTCTCGCCTTCTCTGGGCGCGGCCTGTACCGCGTAGTGCTGAATACCATCGACCTCAATGACTATGCGGCTGCGGTCCGGCGTCAGGAGGAGGAAGTCCATGCGCTCGCGAGCCAGGGCCCCGGAGTGCTTGGCGCTCTTACGGGTGTAGGGGTCGTAGTGGAGGTAGACCTGCGGGACCAGAGCGGGTAGCTCGAAGCCGTCGGGCTCCGCGTAGCGGGCGCAGTAGGTCTGCATCACCAGTCGCTCAGGGTCCGACGCCAGGCTCGCGAACAGGCGTCTGTACAGCAAGTCAGCTGCGGTAGCCTCATCGACGCCGAGGTTCTGGTCCTCGATCCACCAGGCGACCAGCTGTCGCCAGGCGAGACCGCCGGGTGGCAGGGGCCGGTCGTAGATGAGGCAGTACTCGGCGTTCTCTACGATCTCGACGCGGTTGTTGACGGCATCCCGAAGAACGATCTTGGGCTTAGGTCCATCAGCGGCGAAGATGAGGTTCTTGAAGTGCCCGGCGGGCCCCTTCTTGAAGCGGCTCTCGTACTCGATCTCCTGCAACTGCTCCAACGCGTCGCGGGTGGGCCCGAGCAGGTGCTCGATGCACTCGCGCCGGGCCTGCCAACTGCCCTTCATGTCGTTCGCGATCCAGTAGTCGTAGAAGCCGCTGAAGTGTCGGAAGGGCCACTGCGGGGGCTCCAGGCCCAGGCGTTCCACCACAGAGCGGTGGCCCTTGATCGCCAGGACGACGCCTTGATCATCCATCCGCTCACCTCCGCGAGTGCCCTTGGCGAGGAAGTCATCGATCAAGAGCCGGGTCAAGGCGACCGCCACCTCCAGATCGGCGTGATCAGCGAGCGGGCCGAAGCGCAGCTCCTCCAAAAGCTTGATGTTCAAGGGCCAGTGTGACCATCCGCCAGGCTGGCTAACGAAGAAGTCGTCGGGCTGCACGCCTGCCTCCAAGCTTCGCCGTGGGCTGTGCAGTGATTCTCACCGATGGGACCGACAAGGGCCCGGCTTCTGTCGGTATCTGCCTACGCGAGAGGACTCCTGGGCCGCCTATGCGGGCTGCCGCCCGGCTGAGAGTTGGTCGAGTTCCCGTTTGCGGTGACAGATGTTGCGCACCAGTTCCTGGAGCCCGCTGCTGGGGCGTAGGAAGACGCGGTCGTGGGCGGTGAGTACCTGGAGGGTGTTGATCTCCATGACCACCGGCCAGGGGACGGTGAGTGTTTCGTTGCTTGGCGAAAGTGCCAGCAGGTGCCAGGGTCCGAGGGGCAAGACTGCCGTAATGGCGTCCCCGAGTGCTACTCGGATGGTCCGGCCCTGGGGTCCGGTTCCGCGAGTGAAGGCGGGCGTGTCGCCGATCAGGAACTCGCTGTCGTCCTGCGGCGTGACGATCTGGAGGCCGGCGTTGGCGACCTGGCGCCGGGCCATGGCGTAGATCTCCTCGATACGGGCCCGGAGCAGGGCCCAGGACCCGAACAGCTCGACGGACGGTTCCAGGTAGCGATGGGCGAAGTACTCGATGCCGCTGGGCCCCACCACATGCAGCCCGCGTTCGCGCAGCACCGCGCCCCGCAACTCCTCACGTCGCTCCCCGGTGAGCCTGGCCAGCGTCCACAGGTACGCGCGGATGAACGACTGGACGTGCAGATCCCGGTAGGTGCGCGAGCGCGTGAGATGAAGTGCCAGCAAGTCACGCAGCACCGCGACGTGAGCCGGGTCGTCCAGCGCGGTTCCGGCGTCGACGGCCGTGAACACGGCTGGCAGGTGCTGCTCGGTATCGTTCCACAACTGCTCCAGCGAGCCCGAAGCGTAAGGGACGAAGTCCTTCATCCAGCCAACGCCGTTGACGCCCTTGAGGGTGTGCCTCCTGTCGGGCCAGTTCACGTCGAAGGGGTAGAGCGCCGGGCCTCCGGGGCTCGACTCGGTGAAGCGCTCCAGCAGGACAGAGGAGATCAGGTGCTGCTTGTGAACAGGGCTCGCCGTCTCGGGAGCCAGCTCACGAATGCGGGCGAGCGTACCATCCACGACCATCGGGGTGATGACCCGATTAGCGTTCATAGCTCGATGGTCGCATCATTCTCCGACAACCAGCACTCCTATATCCAGGAAAACCTGACTGATACTCACGGGCTGAGCCCGGAGCAGGTCGGGGGATGTGCCCTTGGCTATCGCCCAGCGGCAAGGGCAGGTCCGTCGACCGCTCCTGTCCTGCACTGCCGCGACACGCAACACCGCCACCGCCCCCGGCCACAACGACCCACCTCCACTGTCGCGATCAACAGACAGCCCTCACCAGCTCTCCCTAAAGGTCAACCCAACGCCATCCCAGACTTTTTCAGGGGCAAGTAGCTAGGAGTCGGCAGCTCAGCCAACTTAACTCAGCAGTCCGTGGGTTGGCCTACGCTCCTCGCCGTGATAACTCTGCTCCTCGCCGCCGCGCAGCCTGTGCCGGCCGCCACCAACCACAGCCCGAACGGTGTCGACATCGCCACCGCTGTCGGCACCGTCGCCACCGCCGTCGTGGCCGTTGCAGCCCTGATCACCACCATCGTTCTGTCCGTCCAGGAGCGCAAGCGAGCGGCCACCGAGCTTGAGAGGACGCGGGCGGACGCGGACGCCAGGGTCCAAGAGGAACGTGACCGCTTCGAGACGCAGCGGGTTGAGGCCGCAGCAAAGTTCCAGGAGGAGCGCGAGCGGTATCAAGCCGACATCGCCCGCGCTGAAGAGCAACTGGCCAACGAGCAACGCCGTGTCGAAGCCCAGCGGGTGAAGGAGTACCGGTTGCGCACCCTCGAATCAGTAGCCGAGCAGTATGCCCGGTGGGAGGCAAACAAGGGCCAGCCTGAGGCATCGGAAGCGGCCGGCCGACTACAGGTCCTGCTCCGGTTGCTGCCCGACGGCATCGCGCCGATCCTCAAGAACGAACTCAGCCTCGTGGAGGAGCCGCTCGACCGAGCGTTCATCGATCAACTCTTCTTGGAGAAGAGCGGCAATATCCCAAAGCCGTTCCCCAGCACGGGGATCTACGCCGACCTGGCCCGGTGTGCCCAGCAGATCGCCGGGCCTTCCGCGTCGTAGCGCAGGTGAGCGCTCAGCCAGCTGCTGGCGGGGTTTCCTTACTCCTCAGGAACGCGGCTCGGAGCACGACCGCCGCCCATCGTGCCCAAGATTGGGCACCGGCTCTGCCTGTCCCAGGTGACCCACTGCCCCAGAAAGCCGGTGGCCCGCGGCAACTGATGAGGTAGCCGAGACCGAGCTCAACAAGGGCTGAAACATCGGCCTGATTGCTCTGCTGATTCAGCCCTTAGAACGACTACGACCTGACGGCACTATGCAAGGGCAACGTGCCGGGGGCCCCAGGGGCACCGAAGGAGGGTCCGAGAGGTTGCGTATGCCGGAGCAGACCAAGCAGGTAGGTACGCCGAACGGATGAGCGAGCTTGTAAGGCAGGGGGCGCGGTTCGAACCCGACAGGTGGTCACTCCACCCGCTCAGCTCGCCGGCCAGGTTCATTCGGCGCTGTGATCAGCTTGTGCTCACGAGTAGAAACCCTGGCCGTACTCCTCAGGACCGACAGCGAAGTCGTCGGTTCGGTCACGGCGCAGTTCCTCGTACCGGGCAGCGAAGATGTCGATCGCCTCGGGGATCGAGCAGTCCAAGGTGTCGCGGATCGTTCTTAGCGCGAACAGGATCCGGTGACCCAGGATGTCGCGGTCCACCCTCGCCGGCAGTTCGGTCATGGCTCCTCCAAGCGCTGTACCAGTGAAGCACAGCAACCCCAGCAACCGACCCCGACTCCTGGCACCCGCCAGCGACCCAATCGCGACGTGTATGACCCCAATCAACCGTTCTCTCTCTAGAGCTACGGATCAGAAGTCGCTGTGGGCGTAACCACGGGTCGGCTGTGGTGGGTTGCTCTCGTCGACGGCAACTACCTGGCACAGTGGCTGAGGCTGGCAGCCGATACCGCAAGGCACAGGCGTAACTTTATGATCACTTTTTGCTACTGTGATGTAACAGTGGGTGCCTGCTTCCCGGTGCTCGCCATAGGTTCGCCGCGTGAAGTATGCGTACTTGATGCCTAGGTCTCGATCTATCCGACGGTGGATGGCCGGGCAATTAGCGAAGCGTGTCTCTATCGCGTGTCTGCTGGTCTGCGCCCCCACCGCAGCGGGAACGGCCGCATGGGCTGAGCGTGTGCTCGGCCTTGACCGGCAGTCAGGACCATCGTCTGGTTACACCCAGACGATTCAGAGGGTTCATGCCGATATACTCGAAATGACAACCCTGACGTCATTGGTGCGTGTTCGACGAGCCGCTTCGGCGGCTCATGTAAGCCCGATTACCGTTCCGAATACTGGTGGGGCGACACCGGCGCAGGTGCAGAACCTTCTTGCCGCCCAGGCCCGCAGTTCCCGTCAAGCACAGATCATCACCAGTACAGTCTCGTTCGCGGCCGCTGCCGAGTGGGCGGCGATCTTCAACTTTTACCTGTTGCCGTGGTGGAAGCGTCGCAAGGCTGGCTCCCTGGCTGCTGGGTAGCAGCGCCGACGTCCCTTGTCCTAGGTTGCGGCCGACGCCAGGCATACGCGCGCCCGGCCGGACTTCGCACCCGCCGTCGTGGCTGACTTTCGTCGGCTGAGGTCGTGGCGGGGCAGCACCGAACAGACCTGCCATCACCCGGCCGCGACTCGTACGGCGGTGGGGGACGAGCGCAGGGCCTCTGCCCGGCGCATGCCACTACCGCGCCAGATCCAGCGGTCAACCACGGTCAACACCGGAGAACCACTCCAACACCCCCCGACGTTCGCCCAGGTGACGAACCCCCAGCTCAGCAGCCATGCGCCCCTGCCTCTCTTACAAAGCAGATGTCGGCGGTTCGAATCCGTCTGTGCCCACCGACTGACAACTACGACGAAGGCCCAGGCTATCCGGTATGAACCCGGAAACCTGAGCCTTGATCTCACCCACGCCTGCACCGCATCGAGTGGACCGCCCGACCAGTGCTCTTCCTGGTGCTGGCGCACCGGTAGGCCGTCAACTTCCCAGTGTGTGCGGAGCCGTTCGCCAGCGCCAGGGCATGATTGTTGGGCGCTGGCTGGCTGTTCATGCGTCGCAGTCGGCAAGCCCAGATGACTCTGACTCAGATTGGCAATTGCGCAGGGTGCGCACAAACGCTCCGAGGCCCCATCCCGGCTGAGCGCGGCGGGCTTCGGAGCGAGAGCGTCAGTTCCTGCTTTCAGCGCGCAACTGTCTGAGATAATCCGTCATCTGCTTGCGCACAGTGCTCCGCTGCTGCGAGTCCTTAAGGAGACCTTGACGCGTGCGTCCGCCGAGATCCTCACGTAGCCAGGCAATGCATTCAGCGAAGGCCTCCTCGCTCTTGACATCCCGGTCTTCTCGTTCGAGGCACCAGTCCTCAATCAGGTCTGCCTCCTCGTAAACTCCGAGGTTGGCCTCGTTGAACTTGTGGGTCTCAACCGTGACGCGACTGAAGTGCTTGACCCTGCGCTGCAGCATCAGGTTGATACCGGCAGGGGTTAGGCATGCTATCCGTGTACCGGCTTCGAGCTGGCTGGGGGAGACCTGGAAGCAGGAGTCAAAGAAGGCCGCGCAGGGGTTCGCCTTGCCATCAGCCCCGGGGAATGGAGCTGGAAGGAACATGCGGTTGTAGTGGCCGGTCCTCCAACTTCCAGGCTGGGTGCGACGTACCTGGGCGACGACGAGTCTGGCCGCCAGGTTGACGCCGTCCTCGCCGCGGAGTGAACAGGGGTGGTCCAGGACCATGACGGTCTCGACGGTCGAGCTTCCGTCCGTGTCGATGACCGCGACGTTCTCGAACACATCCCCGGTCAGAATGGGGCGGGCGGGGTTCACGTCCTCGCCCAGGGCGCGATACAACTCTGCTGGGTCCCGCGGCTTCTCCATTTCTATCGGCACGAATCACGCGTCCTTGGGACGGATAGACATCTCGCCGTCGTGGTCTAGGTAAACCTCGAAGGAGGAGCGGTATTGTTCGCGCCACTCAGGGTCGTAGGCGGTAAGGATCTGCTCGGCGTCGCTGTGACCGTTAGCGTGTTCCAGGACTAGGTCTGGGTGACCGTCAGAATAAAGGTCGATGGGGGTCACGGGAGCGCTTGCGGAGATCGGCATCTCGAACCATGAGGCGGCCTCCTGGATCATGTACTTTTCCATGATCAAGTCGCACATGGCCAAGAGGCTCGCGAGTCGTCGGCGGTTCTCGCCAGTGACTCCTCCCGCCCGGCGCCACTTCTGCACAGCGGGCACGCTGACACCGATCATGCGGGCGACGTCGCGCCAGGCGAAGCCGAGGTCAGCGATCTGCTCCAGCAGGGTCTTCGGCGCTAGCCTCCCGCGCTGATTCGTGCGCAGCTGCCAGTCATGGAATAGGAGGTTCTTGTGCAGTTCGGTGGTGGTCTCGGCGGCCTTCTTGGTCTGGTAGCGCAGCGAGCCTGCGGCTTCCGCCAGCTCGCCGAGTTGGCTGGCTGAGGTGGACACCGGCTCCAGCGGTTCCACGAGGCTGGCTGTCGTGCCGGTGGTAGACGGTACGAGGCGGGCGATGTTACTGGTCACGGCGTAGAACCTCCCGGCAGTCCTTGGTGACGAGCTGCTCAAAGAGCTCGTAAGCACTTAGTGCGACAGCGTCGTAGCGGCGTTCGATGTCGCTCCAGTCGACCGGGGGTGTCTCAGCGGCTGGGCTCCAGTAGCTGTCCAGGTCCAGCAGGTAGAAGGGGCCGGGTGGGGGTGTAGCACTGCGCCGGAGATCACCACTCGGGTCGACCGCGTAGCCCTCCAGGTTTCCGTGCCGGAGCGCCACTCCACAGTCTTGATCACCGAAGACTGCCAGCCCCTGCCAGGACTGCGCCTGCACGTCGGTTCCTGCCTGAAGAGCGGAGATGCTGGTGAGGGCCGGGGCAATCCATGCCGCCCAGTCTGTGGGGCGCTCGATGCCTACGCGGATCTCGTTGATGTAGCGAACCCCAAGCCGTGTGATGCCGTCGGCTGGCGCTACCTTCTGGCGTGCGGCTACCGCCAGATGCACGAGCTCACGCAGGCTGCTACGCCTGTGGTAGCGAGTGGTCTCCACGACGATGGCATCCGGCCTATACGTGATAGAAGCCGTATTGTCGCGGGTCATGTACCTGGGATCGGTTGTCTGCTGCGGCGCGATGCCCGCAGGCGTCATAGAGAAGTTGACCATCCTGTCGATGGGCCTGAACAGCGGAAACCTCTCCGCGAGCACAGCCTTCAACGACGCCTGATCAGAGTCCGTCAGGGCGGGTGTGGCTGTGTGACGTAGCTCGACGATGGTCAGAACCAGCGGTGGACTTGGATAAATCTCGCGATTCCCCATGCTTGTCAACCTACCGCGCTGAAACCAGAACGACAACTGATCTGACAACCGTGGCCGGAACGCGATGGGCTGAGTGGAGCCATCTCTGGGCCATTCGAAACCGCTCAGTGATCTCTATGCGGAAACCGTCCAATCCGACATATTGTGGGTAGCGCCACCGCAGAGGGCAGCAAAGGCAGCCACGGACACGTCGTCGTTGTCACCGACCAGCAAGTGCATCAACAGATGCCGTTCCACAGGCACCCCGCCGAGATCCTGCGGTACAGCAGCGAAATAGCGCAACCACAGCAACCCCCCACACCAGTAGCGCCCTTGTACGACCCAGCAAGGGCCGCTCTGCCCCTCTGCGACCGATCCGCATAGAGCTACGGATCAGACGGTCGTTGTCAGCTCGGTGGCCGTCAAATTGCCTACGGATGCTTGGGTTTCATGCAGAGGGGCGCCCGGCTCCGCCAAGAATGAGGAGCATGGACCAAGGGACGGCTGCCGTGCTCGGCGGACTGGTCGGGGTTGGCGGAGCAACCGCGACAGCAGTGATAACCACCCGGGGACTGCGCTGGCAGACCCGAGCGCAGGCTCGTGCCTCGCACCAGCAGTGGAGGTGCCAGGTCCGTCGCGCCGCCTACATGGACTTTCTGACTGCTGCAAGGGCGGTGTCGCGGGGATGTGCTCAGCTCAGGGCCGCTCTACAGAGTGGAGCATCCGTAACACTCGTTGAGCACGCTGCCACTGTGTCCGAGGCGAAGGCTCAGCTCACAGATGCGTCCCAGGTTGTTGAGCTAGAGGGTCCTGAGCAGTTGGTCGATGTGGTCGTCGAAGTGTTCGCGCGTGCGGGTGAGCTAGAGGAGCTCGCTCGAAAGTTGGCCATCGACGCCCGGCAAGCCGGCTTCACTGGAGGCCCAGACCAAGATCAGTTCGAGTGGGCTCATGAGGCCTTCTCGGTGTCGCTGCAAAGGTTTCGCAGCTTGGCACGCGATGTCCTTGAGGATCTTGCGGCTCCCTAACCGCTGCCTCGTGCGATGGCGAAGCTGCCTTCTCGCATGACATCCACCGGTGACATCAACGACAGTGAACAGCGGCAGACAAGAGCGCACGAGGGCGGACGTTCCCTCACCGGCGGCAGCGGTCCGGGCGGCGCGGAGCCAGCATGTGGACCGAACTCCTAAAGCGGTGCTCAGGAGCGGCTGCGGGTGGTGGAGCGGAGCCAGCGGACGAGCTCGGCGAAATCGTCGTCAGTAAGGGCTGCGACCGGGTCGACACGGTGTAGCAGCGACTGCCCTTCGTGCTGGGCAGAAACCCAGAGGCGGTCCATAGCACTGATCTCGTCGTCGACCCAGATGAACGAGCGGTGGCCGGCCCACGCGACAAGATGGCGAGTCTTCCAGTGCAAGCCGCGCGGCCCCTCATCGGTAAGCACTTCTGGCCACTTGACCACAGGCAGCCGCGGCAGCCCGATGCGCGGAGCGACAGCCTCGTTCGCATCGTCCATCCAGGTGGAGGCCCACACCAACTCGCAGCCCAGCGCCATCAGGCGCGGCCCAACAGCGGGGTCGAGGCGCTCCAGCAGCGGGTTCCCCGAAACGCAGGACAGATCGGAACTGGAAGTAGGGGCCGCGGCTCCTCGGGGCTGCCCAGCTGACGGCCCGAACGGGATGAGTGGCCCGTCGACGTCGAGGAAGAGAATGGGGCGCTCCGTTGAGCCGGTCACAGTAGAACGGTAGCCCGCTATGGCGTCAATGAGGTCAAAGCGTTGCTGATCTCCCGCAGGCGCTCCTCCGGCAGAGCGAAGGTGTTGCAGGGGTTTCGGTAGGAGTGCCCGCCGTCGTTGATCCAGACGGCATCCGCCAGCCTCCAGTAGGCAGGCTCCCACTGGCCCTGGTTCTCCAGGAGCATCCCCGCTACTTCGGCGGGCTCTTCGATCAAGGTGAGAGCGGCAAGCGCGGCAGTGAGGGGAGCAGCCGCGTCGTCGGGGAGCCGCGCGTCACCGAGTGTCGGGAAGAGCAGCAGGAGGCGAGCGTGGGCATCGCCCATGCCCGCTGGTGTCGACTGTCGGGCAGCGGACAGCAGTTCCGGCCAGGCGGTTCCGGGCCCCATGAAGTGGCCGTCGTCCACTGCGAGGGTTTCCGCCGCGGGCCAAGCCGGGTGATGTATCAGGTAGTCCACCCCTTGATCTCCGTCGAAGTTGCGGTAGACGACGTAGATGGTGTGGCCGGAACGCAGGGGCACGTTGAACACCGGCCACTCGTGCTCGGCGGACAGTGCGCGGTAGAGATCCATGGCCGCGTCCCAGTCGGCACCGAACGCAGCCCGTTGCGCGTCCTCGCCACGCAAGCAAGAACCGAGGTGCACCGGCCAGAACAAGGGCTCGTCCAGATAGGCGCTCCCCTCGACCAAAGGGCCGCCTTCGTATCCCGGGATCTCCAGCACCCGAGGATCATGGCACGAGGCACGGGCACTCCTGCCTCCACGCCTTCGACAGGATGCACCACAAGCGCACCAGAACGAGCGGGGAACAGCGGGGAACCACGGTGAAAGCAGCCGAGTCCGACGGGGGCCGCTCCCTCACCGTTCGCCCAGGTCAGCGCCCGGACCGGCTGCAAAAGCTCGCAGCTTCCCAAGCTGATGGCCCCGCATCGTTGTCACGGGGAGGCCGTCACGGCTTGCTCTGGTCGACGGCATTGGCAACGTGACTTGAGGCCGGCGGGGGTGCAGCGAGGCACACGCGTGCGTGGTCGGTCGGCGTTCTCGCCGTCGTGGCTGACTGTCCTCGGCTGAGGTTCAGACGGGGCGCATCGAGCGCTGGCCGTCAGCTGAGCGCGCCGAAGCTGGGCCGTCCCTGGGCCGTCCGAGGCCGCTCGACAGTGGCCAAGGACGACCAACGACGACCACCAGGCGCACGAGCCCACCGCTCCTGACCAGGGAAAACCCAGCTCACCGAGATCCCCGGCAAGACCCAGGGCGAGAAGAAGTCCCCCGGGGCCTACGCTTTGGCCATGAGCGGCGTAAGCGGAAGGGCCCTATCAGACGGCGAGCTTCAAACGTTCTGGAAGTTGCTGCAACGAGTTTGCGACTACGAGGTGGACCAGTGGGCGAACTGGAAAGTCGAGACTCAACACGGGCCGGTGTACGTCACGGTAAGTCGTGCACTTCCGCCAGGGTTGGTCAGCGACGAAGCCTACTTCAGCCTGCCCGTCAAGCCGGAACAGTGAGCGTCGCCGTGTCTGCTGACATCCATTGCTGACATCAACGACGGTGGACATGCGCGGACTCCGGCGGATGACCCTAGACAGCGCCACTCAGCAGACGGGTGCTTCGGCAGCACCGATGCGCATACAGGACCGCTCTTGTAGAGCGGTGCTCAGCGCGTGGTCCAGTATGGGGACGTACTGCGGCGTGTTCGCGTCGCTGGGCGGCCCTCGACGGACGGCGCGTCAGAGGGGCACCGTTGCCTCCACGGTTACTTGCGACCCTGAAAACCGCGGGTGGCTCCGGTTCCCATCTGCGTTGAACCCCGCCCGGGACTCGAGCCTGCGGCCAACTCCGAATGAACCCCCGGCCAGCAGAGCTGATGCACAATCACTTCTCTTCCATGCCACGACGCGTACGCCATTGGAAGGCCAGCATGCGCGGAGCGCGGTAGCTACTTCCCCACCCCTCGGAGAGTCGGGCCACCGAGGCAAGTGCGACCGAGCATGATCGCCGACAAGGACTACTCGAGAGGTGAGCGCGCATGCCCATGCACCCCTGCGACGAACAGGGGCGCACGCCCCGATGTCCATTCCCGGAGTCCGCCCGATCGGGCGTCCCATGGCCGAGCGAAGGGCGTCGTACGGCACGCAGCTGCGCCCCACCGCGTTCCGGTTCTGGGAGTGCCCCGTCTGCAGGAGAGCGCCAAGGGGCTTTGCCTGGGCATTACGGCACGCCGAGCGCAGCATCGAGGGTAGGCGAGGAGGGCTGACCTGCGAGAATTGAGGCTCATGGTCACACGAGCTAGCTCGCCGCCCCGGCCCATGGGGAGCATCGCCCCCCGCTCCCTTGGCCAAAGGTCGGCCAGAAGCCGCCAAGGGTCATTTAGGCCTCTCGATGCCCACTACATCAACATCATCCCGGGTGACCTCGCCGCCCACCGGTTGACGACGGCGCGCAACGTCCCCGTACCGCGTCCCACATCAACCCGACCGGGCGACGGACAAATCGGTCCCGATTGACCCCACTTGAGGCTGGGAGCAAGAGCGCTCCCAGAGGGCTCCCCGTTCGCTCCCACCGCAAACACGACAAAGGCCGCTTCCGTTACTCACGGAAACGGCCTTCGACCTGCGGTTTCGCAAGTCGGGACGACAGGATTTGAACCTGCGACCCCTTGACCCCCAGTCAAGTGCGCTACCAAGCTGCGCCACGTCCCGGTGCTTGATCGGCTGGGGGTTTCCCCCGGCTGACCGCGCACGAGAACAATACCGCACTTCGGGTGGTGGCTGCTCACACCCCGGGGTTCCGACAGGGCAAGTAGTCAAATGAGCACGCAGCGTCACGACTGCTCGGGGGGTGCCCCCTCCAGAAGGTAGCGGGCGCCCGGGCCGGACTGGGCGGCGGTGTCGGCGGGGTTGTACAGGCGGCACCTGGTCAGTGACAGGCAGCCGCAGCCGATGCAGCCGGTGAGGCGGGTGCGTAGCCGCTCCAGGTCGGCGATCTGGGCGTCGATGCGGCGTTGCCAGGCGCGGGCGACCTGGGCCCATTCGGTGGCGTTGGGGGTGCGCTCGGCGGGCAGCTCCGCCAGGGCCGCGCGAGCCTCGTCCAGGGTGAGGCCGACCTGCTGGGCGGCGCGGATGAAGGCGACGCGGCGCAGGGTGGCGCGCTTGTAGCGGCGCTGGCCGCCCGCGGTGCGCTCGGAGTGGATCAGGCCCAGCTCCTCGTAGTAGCGCAGAGCCGAAGTGGCCAGGCCGCTGCGGGCGGCGAGTTCGCCGATGGTCAGCCGGTCGTGGGCGTTGGGCGACATGAGGCCGACGATAGCCGGTGAGCGCCGCTTGACTTCAAGCGAGCTTGAAGTTGCACGCTCATCGCATGACTTCCACCAGCAGTGTTCATGACTTCGCGGATCTTTCCGGACTGATGTCGCTCATGACCGGTGACGAGAAGCACGGCCCGGCCGCCACCTCCACGCTCGACGTGCTGTGGGTGCTCTACGACCGGGTGCTGCGGGTCTCCCCGCAGACCGCCGACGCCCCCGACCGGGACCGTTTCCTGCTCTCCAAGGGGCACGGCCCGATGGCCTACTACGCCGTGCTCGCCGCCAAGGGGTACATCCCGCAGGAATGGCTGCCGGGCTTCGGGGCGTACGAGTCGCGGCTCGGGTACCACCCGGACCGGACGCTCGTCCCCGGCGTCGAGATCGGGTCCGGTTCACTCGGGCACGGGCTGCCGCTCGCGGTCGGCACCGCGCTCGGGCTGAAGGCGCGGGGGCTGTACCACCCCCGCACCTGGGTGCTGGTCGGTGACGCCGAGATGGACGAGGGCAGCAACCACGAGGCGGTCGCCTTCGCGGGCGCGGTGGGCCTGGAGGGGCTGCATGTGGTGGCCGTCGACAACTCCTCGGCCACCTACGGCTGGCGCGGCGGGCTCGCTTCGCGCTTCGCGGCGGAAGGCTGGTCGACGCTCACCGTCGACGGGCGCGACCACGAGGCGCTGTACGAGGCGTTCACCACACCGCACCCCGGCCGACCGCACGCCGTCGTGGCCCGCGTTGAGCCCAAGGACGCCTGATCGCGTCCGTTGCCAGCAAACCCCGTTGCCAGCAAACACACTGCCCGCAAACCCTGTTGATCGGACATCAGTTATGGACACCATGCGTGAACGATTCGCCGCCGTCGCCACCCGCCTTCTCGACGAGGACCCCCGGCTGGCACTGGCCCTCGCGGTCATCTCCGCCGACCGGTTCAAGGACGCGGCCCGCGCCCACCCCGACCGGGTGATCGACGTAGGTATCCGCGAGCAGCTGCTGGTGGGGGTGACCGGTGGGCTGGCACTCGCCGGGATGCGGCCCATCGCGCACACCTTCGCCAGCTTCCTGGTCGAGCGACCCTTCGAGCAGGTCAAGCTCGACCTCGGTCACCAGGGCGTCGGGGCGGTGCTGGTGAGCTCGGGCGGCTCGTACGACATCGCGTCCGGCGGGCGTACCCACCAGGCGCCCGGCGATGTGGCGCTGCTCGACACGCTGGACGGCTGGACGGTGCACGTACCGGGTCATCCGGACGAGGCCGAGGCACTGCTCCGGCATGCCGCCGCGGACGGTGACAACCGCGTCTACCTGCGGCTGAGCGACCAGTCCAACCCTGAACCGCTGCCGGTCTCCCCCGGCCGTCTCCGGTTGCTGCGCGCGGGGCGGTCAGGCGTGGTGCTGGCGGTCGGGCTCATGCTGGACGCCGTACTGGAGGCGGTCGAGGGGCTGGACGTGACCGTGTTGTACGCCTCCACGGTGCGGCCGTTCGACGCGCACACACTGCGCGCGGAGGCGCGGAGCGCCGAGGCGGCGGACGTGGTGCTGGTGGAGCCGTATCTGGCCGGCACGTCCGTGTCGTACGTCGCCGAGGCGCTGGCCGATGTGCCGCACCGCGTCCTGGGCCTGGGCACCGCGCGCGAGGAGCTCCGCCGGTATGGCACCTGGCAGGAGCACGTCGCCGCGCACGGGCTGGACGCGGGAGGGCTGCGCAAGAGGATCACTGGGTTCTTGCGGTGAGGACGGGCGGCCGCCGCCTCACCGGCGGCGCGAGGCCCGCGGCGGCGGGACTGCGGTCGTCAGCCGCGGCCCCGAAAGCCACGGCGGCGGACGGCGGCGGGGCGCGGCCCCATCAGTGGCAGCCTCACCCACCAGGGAGCACGCGGCCCTCGTTCCGGCGCGCCGCCACACCCCGGGCGCCGCGCCTCTCAGCGACTCCGCCCCCGTGGCTTGAGCGGCACGGAAGGGAGTGTGGGGGCGGGGATCGGCGGACCGGCGTAGCCGTGAACCGTGCCGTAGTCCCGCTCCGGCACCGTCATCCAGGCCTCGCGGGCGGCGGCGATCTCGTCCCCGGTGCGCCCGACGAAGTTCCACCACATACCACGAGTTTCCCGGCTCTGCCCAGCTCAGGGGTGTACCGAACCATCGGCGGTCAGCAAACCGTCAGCATCAGCGTTCGGAGATTCGACGAGACCATGGCAACCAAGAGCCTGGCCCGCGGGATGGGCACCTTCTTCAAGGACTGCGAGCACCCCAGCTCGAGGTGGTCCAAGTGTCCCCACGATTACAAAATCAGGTACCGCAACGCGGCCGGGAAGCAGACCGAGGAGTCTGGGTTCACGACCCAGGACAAGGCCATCGCCCGGCTTACGGAGGTCTACGCCGCCAAGAAGGCGGCCCAGCACAACCAGAGCAAGGCAGAACGCATCCGCAAGTACGGAGCAATGCGCTTCGAGGACTACACCGCTCAGTGGCGGGAAGGCCAGCGGCACCTCGCCGCCGCGTCGATGCGGCACCTCGACTCCCTACTGGAGCACCATCTCTTTCCCGCCCTTGCCAGTCGCAGGATGAACAGCTTCGACCACAAGGTCGTCGACAGCTTCATCCAGGCCATGGAACGGGAGGGAGCTGGTCTGGCAACCCAATCCAACGCTTTTCAACAGCTCAAGGCGATACTCCTCGACGCACACAGGCTGGGAATCTTCTCCGAGAACCCGCTGGAAGGCGTCAAGCCACCCCAGTACGACCCGAGCAAGGCGGTCATCCCCTCCAAGGAACAGCTCCGCGAGATACGCACCGCTGGCGACGACACATTCCGGCTGATCACTGACCTCATGAGCGGCTGCGGCATGCGAAATGGTGAGGCAGCCGCCGTAAACACCAACAACATCGTGGCTAACGACACCTACCGGATATCGGAGCAGGTGAACCAGACCACCAAGCAGTACGCACGACTGAAGCACCGGAAACCTGGTGAGTACCGCGACGTGCCGCTCCCCGCTCGGGTCAAGGAGACCATCGAGTGGTACGCAGACAAATACGGCACCGTCGAGGGGTACCTCCTCCGTCACCCAAAGGACCCGAGCAAAACGTTCCCCGAGTACTACATCTCGAATCAGTGGAGGAGCATCAAGAAGGCCGGGGAGGTCGACATCCCCGAGGGCATGGTCATCTACGGCTTCCGCCACTTCTTCGCCTCGAACTGCCTTACCAACGGAATCCCGATCACCGACGTCGCGGAGTGGATGGGCCACAAGAGCCTGGACATCACCTTCAAGATCTACCGGCACCTCATGCCCGGGTCTATCGGCAAGGCCGCGAAGATACTTGATCTCGGTCTTGCCGCGTAACGCGCACGGCCTCCCGCTCTGGCCGGAGCGGGAGGCCGTCATCGAGGCTTTCGGGCCCTACCCGGAGACCGTCCGCTGCTTGACCCACGCCTGGACGTCGGAGACCTTGAACTGAATCTTCGCATTGCGCCCTCGCCCAAACTTGTAGGGAACCAACCCCAGCTGCGGAGCCTCCCTGTACACCCACGGCACGGACATGTTCAAGTACTCCGCCGTCTGTTTGACGTCCATGAACTGCGTCCCCATACGCAACTCCACAATGATTGGTGCGAGCACCTGGGCGGATTCCCAGATTGAGCTTCATTCTTGGGGCGATGGCCGACTTGGATCAGCCGCCATGTTCTGCTATGTCGGAGTGCGACGTCTGGAGACCTACGCAGCCGGGTGGCCTTACACCCGGGCATGGGCCGCTCCAATCGCCCACCGCTCCTCTCAGGCACCCCCGGCTCATTCGCCAGGCTTCGCCGGGATGCTGGTCGCGTGTGGGAGCGGACCTGGCTGGAAGGTTCCCGGTCCGCGTTGTACGCCGGTAGTTGCAACGACATGGCCTCCGTCAAGGTGGTCACCGCCGCCCGCGCGACCAAGGACACGGGGGCGGACATGAAGGTCAAGTGCAAGGAGACCGCCCGCGGAGGACTCGCGGTGAACGTCATCGAGTGCTAGGCGGATAGGCCCTGACCTGCGGCTTTGAGTCTTTCAGCGTTGTCAGCGCCTTCCCTGCTTACCTGGCGGATTGTCCCCGAAAAGTCCCCGGGAAATCCCCCCGGCTCAGGCCACCCTGACCAGCGCTTCAGGCCAGGCGACGAACACCGCGCGACACGTGGATCACCCTTGTGGCGGTGCTGCTCCACCTCATCCAATTGTTCTTGCTCCGGCGCTCCGGTGGTCCAGGCGGTGCTGGAGCGGCTCATTACTGCCAGCCGCCGGTTAGCCGTCGCGCACACGGTGAACCGCTCCGAGGGTCTATGCCCAGGCCACTCCCGCTGAGGGCAGTTCGTGCGGCCGCCTTCACCTTCCCCCAAGTAGCGGCACCGGCCCCGCATACGTCCAGGTGATCCCAGGCAGCAGCTATGCCATCCTGGTCGATGGCGGCGTGTGCCAGCGGAGGCCCCTCCGACATGGACACCATCTACTAACGCACAGTCAAAAGCTGCCGCCCTCCGGTATCACTTCGGGGACGGCAGCGTCGCGCTGTTCAAGCCCAGGCAAGGCGAACAGCCCGAGGGACTCGCCCACGGCAATGACGGCTGCCCCGCCCTCCGGCTGCCGTCAATCAGCAGGGTCTCGGGCACGACTTCGACCGCCACGAGGGGCGGGTCGCCTGGGCGGTCAGCCACTCCTCCACATCAGCCTCCGTCACCAGGTGAGGGGCTTGAGGGAAGGAAGCGATCGCGTCGTTCAGCAGGTCCGCCATCGTTACTCCCGGTCGTACCGACGACGGGTGCCAGATGGTCTTCCTCCACCCGTGGGTAGCGAACGTGGATCTCCCACGTCTCTTCCGGCCCATCGGGCAGACTGGCCGCCGCGTAACCGATCTGCCCTATCGGCTCGTTGACCAGGACAGCGATGCGCCGTCCTAACGCCGTATGCGCCCATGCCACCGTCCGTACCGGATGAGACGGCGACTCCTCGTTGCTGAACTGCATGTTCACTCCGAGTAGTTGGCGTCCTGCACGAGTGTTCTCGCTCCCGTCTCCGCCTGACCCAGTAGGACCGCAGGGATCAAGTCACTTCGAGTGGTAGGCGCTGATCCGGTGAACGAGGCCCGCCTCTCGGCATCGCTCACAGCAGACGGTCATGACTGGAGACACTGCTCGAGAGCATGCCAACGTACAGGTGCCGGCAAAAGACCAGGTCAGCAAGGCGACGGTTAAGGGAGCGCGCCCCCTGGTCGCCTGCTGTATCCACTCCGAGCGGTTCACCCCACGGGACATGCCGCCGGTATCTGGAAGGACGGAACGTGACGAAAGATCTCCGCGGTGCCGCTGCCGTGCGGCACATCGATCAAGCGAAGGAGCTCAAGGTCTCACCGGTGTATCTGGCAGGCGAGGACCGCAGCGGGGCTGCGCGCGTTCTCCTCCCTCTGCGGGATGACCTCGGGTGGTCGGTCGGCTCCACAGGCATCGCGAACGTAGTGCTAGACAGCCCCTGCCGTCGAGCACGGATCGGCTACCTGCCCACGCATCCTCTTTACAGCTCCTTGTGGGTTGTCCGGATCGCCCCAGGGCCGCTACACCCGTACCAGTGGTCTGCCGTCTTCTCTCACGGCACCCCCAGTGAGATCGTTGCCGATTTTGCAGAAGCGCTCGCCTACGACCTCGTTGGCGGAGGTCGAGATGCGCTACGCCCCGAGCGAGAATTCGACCGGGTGCTCTCGGCGCTCATCCGTGCAGGCTGGCACAAGGTTCAGGAAGTCCGGGGAGCGGAAGGAGCAGAGGGTGTTCGCGACGGTGGCAAGTTGACCTTCAACTCGCCGGACAGCTTGGCGCGTATACGCTGGATCGATGGATCGGAAGTCGATGCTGATACAAGGGAGTTGGGACCTCACACAGGGTGGGCCTTCAGCGCTGGTCTGCCAGGCGCAGGCTGGAGTGCGCTCTTTTCACCGGAGGTTCCCGACCATCTCGTCGCAGCCGCCAGCCGCCGATTGGCAGTTGTCCAGCCGGTTTTCCGCGATGAACGCGAGTTGGTCCCGGAGCTCCGCAAGCACCTGACCATCAGCCTGGTGTCCACTGATCAGCGAACAGCCACAGGACGGGACTGGAGCCGAAGGCGTCGCGAGCCTCGACACGGCAGCTGATCGACCGCCTCGGTAGGGGGAGAGGCCGTGACTCCCCCTACCACCGGTGCTACGTCAATGTAAAACTGCGCCTCTACCAGTCAAGGTCGCCCGTGGTGAGGATCTCGGTCGCCACGTCTGCCTCGTCACCCTGCGGTGCTGTGAGTGCCTCCATGACTAGTGAACTGAGAATGCCCGTCAGGTCACGCCCTCCACTGGCGTTCAGCTGGCCTTGGATGTAATTCAGGCCGCAGTTGGCGTACTCCTCGAAAATCTGAACGCGTTCCTTGAGTCGGTCATCTGCGAGAATCTTGGCATCCTCCGGCTTCTCGGACGCAGCGAGCAAGTCCAGGAGCACGTCGCCGAACGAGCGGTTCTCCACACGAGAGAGGTTGATGGGTTCCCCCGACTTGTCGAAGGGCTCCCGCCGCCCCTTTTGCTTGCCAAGGGCGGCGGCGAACATCATCGCCTCGTACATGGCTGTGAATGGGCCGCTCTTGCCTGCGAGGGCAGCCAAGAGCTCTTCGTGGTCGGCTGGGCGCCGAAACCGCTCTTCGGCCATCAGACGGTCACCTCTTCCAGGACGGTGTGTTCGAAGTCGCCTCGGCTCACATACGGAACGGCACGATCGTTGATGGTGATGTTCTGCTCCTTGGCACCTTCCTTGGAGGTGACTGACCGCAGGACGTAGATACGGGAGGCTGCCGTCTGGAGATGCTCCAGGACGCGCCCCCGCGCCTGGGACTGAGAGAGCAGGGTCACGATCTGCGAGGTCAGTTGCGGCAGGGATTCGGCGACCTGGTCCTGGTACTCGATGTCAAGGTTGCCGAACGGGGCATCCATGACGACGGGATAGATGCCGCCCTCGTCAAGGTTGGCCTCATCGGTCTTTTGCTTACGGTTGTGGATCTCCTTGGCCATCTCGGAGACCGCGCCGACGAATGACAGGCCAAGGATCTGGTTCTCTCCGGTGCTCCGGATCGCGGCGGGTCCTGCGGTGGTCGCGTGGAGTTTGAGCTCGAAGTTAGGAGTGAGCTCCGGGGTGAACGGCTTGATGCAGATCCGGGAGAAGACGCCTTTGACCTTGGCGTCGAGCTGCTGGCGCACCTCGGCGGTGCGTACTTCGAGGATGCGGCGGAACGCCTCCAGGACCTCGTCCACGAGAGCCACCTGCCGCTGAAGGTTCTGCGCCTCGGTATCTTCGACCTTAGCGGCATGGAACTGTCGGCGCAGCCGGGTGATCTCTTCGTCCAAGTGCTCCTTGCCCCGCTTAGCGTCGCGGTGAGCGCCGAGGGCTTCGATGCGCTTGTCGTCGAACTCCTTACGCCGGTCTTCCAGTTTCTGGACGTCGACGACGTCGACACCCTTCAACTGGCGGGCGATGTCACTCTCCTCAGCATCGAGGTCGTTGATCTTGGCTTCGATGGCCTGAAGTTCGGCGCTGATCTCACGAAGTTCGTCCAAAAGAGCCTTGCGTGCGTCGATGAGCCGGGCTGCGTTGCCGCGTAGGTTCATCCATCGCGCCTGGACGTCCGCCAGTCCGGCATTCTCCAGACGTTCCAGCAAGGCCGTATGGGCGGGCGATCCGGCAGGAACGGGGGTTCCGCACATGCAGTACCCGTCCTCCAAGAGCCCGGTGATGTAGTCGCGCTGGATGCCGGAAGGGAGCTCCTGACGCCTCCTCATGCCCTCAGCGAGGTCGATCACGGCCTGGTCGATGCCTGCGGTGAAGGCGATGAAGCCCCGCTCCGCCAGCACCCGTCGCTGCTTGTCCTGTAGCTCCTGGTAGCGGTTCTTCTCCTGCTCTAGCTCCTTGGCCAACCGCACCCGGCGCTTCTGCAGCGGAGCGGCTTGGCCGTTCTCGAGAAGGGCCTTTTCGGCTGCTTCGACCTCCCGCTGGTAGGCGGAGACGTCCGCGGAGAGCTTGAGTAGTTCGCGGTCGATGGCCAGCTTCTGCTGTTCGAGCTGATCCTGCGTATCGGCAATCTGCTGAAGGCGCCCGCCACCGAGCTTCTTGGCAGCAGCAGTGAGCTTGCGAGATGCCGCAGGCAAGTGGACATCGATGGCTCGCTCGATCATCTCCAGACCCATGAGGGTCTTGATTGCGTCCTGGACGTCGCCGGTGCCGTCACCGGTGAACATCCTCTCCATGCGTTCGCCGTTGAAGAAGAAGAAGCGACGGAGCCCCTCGGGGAGGATCTTCTCGATCCGGTCCTGGCCGTTCTTAACCTCTGAGCTCTCGCCGTGGCGCGTCTCGGTCACCGTTAGCGTCGGACGGGGCAGGTCCTGCCCCTCGGAATCCTTGATCGCGCGAACCTCCCGTAGAACTGTGACCAGCACCCCCTCGTGCTCGAACTCAAGCTTGACCCCTGCGTGCACGGAGGCGCCGAATGCCGCATCCGCCCATGCGCGATCGTTGATGATCCGTTCCTGGTGCTCGACGTCACTGGTAAAGGTCCCGTACAGAGCCCAGGTGAAGGCGTTGAGCAGGGTCGTCTTGCCCGCGCCGTTCATGCCAAAGATCAAGACAGCTGGCTTGCCGTCGGTGACGTCAAGCCTCAGCACATGCCGACCGTGGAAGACACGGAAGTTGTCGACGGTCAACTTAAGCAGCTTCACTTGGCGAGCTCCTTGACCGCTTCGATGATCTTGGGGGTGAGTAGGGTCGGGTTCTTCACGTGCAGGAACTCACGCTCCAACTCCAGCACACGTTTGGCCAGTATGCGGGCTTCCGGCGACAAGCTGTTCAGGATCTCCTTCGCGGTCTCCTGAGCGTTCACGGCCCCCTCCTTGCTCACTCGTTCCTCGGATCATCTCAATGATCAAGCGTCCATGAGCCCGTAGCGCTGCCGCAGCGGGCGCAGGATGTCTAGGGTGGCAGCCTCGTTCTCCGCGAGGCAGGCGAACTCGGTGACTCGGGCGAGCTCGCGGGCCACCATTCGGCGCTCGGTCTCGCGGTGCAATAGCTCCATACCGTCTGGAGGGACGACGATGAAGTCGACGATGTCGGCCATGTCCTTGCCAGGTGCGCGGCGCAGTACGCGTCCGCGGCGCTGGATGAACTGACGAGGGTTGGACGAGCTGGCTACGAGGTAAGCGGTGCGGGCAGCCGGCACATCCACCCCTTCGTCCAGGCAGCGCATGGACAGCAGGACCTGGAGATCATTCCCTGTGCTGAAGCGGCGCAGGATCGCGCGGCGCTGCTCGCGTGGCGTTTCGGAAACGTACTTGGCAGCGGGCATGCGAAGTTCGCGACCGACCATGTGCAGTGCCTGGTCAAGCTGGGTCAGCTCGTCGAGTTCTCCGTGGATCCCGTCTGCGAGGGGGTGTCTGCCCTCCGCGCAGTACAGGAGTTGGAACCAATCGTTCTCGCGCTTGACGATCTCCCGCCGCAGCGCGGGGAGCTTGGCGCGCGCGTGTCCCAGGATGTTGGCACGTTTTCGCAGCAGTCTGCCCAGGGGGCTGTCGTCGTCGGCGTCGTCGCTGAACTGCTGCGTGGCGAGCACCTTGGCGATCTTCTCGGTGACCTCGGCGTACAGCTCGGTCTCTTCGGCATCCAGTTCTACCAGTACCGGGGTGTAGGTGTAGCGGCACAGCGCGCCGACCCGGATGGCATCCGCGATGCCCATCTCGAAGATAACGTCACCGAAGTACCCCTGAAGGGCGGCGGTGCCGTCGTCGTCAAACCAGCGCTCCGGTGTGGCCGACAGCCCAAGCCGATAGGCAGCGGCGCCGGGCAGCTGGCTGCGTAGGCGTCGGGCTCCCAGGTTGTGCACCTCGTCGCCGATGAGTAGGAAATGCCCCCGGTATCGGGCCAGTAGGGGCTGGAGGATATCCCTGCCAAAGGTCGCGTTGGTGGTTACGATGACTCCCCCGCGAGCGGTGCCGAGGGTGAGCGCATCCAGGAGGTAGGAGGCTCTGCGGTACCACGCGTCCGTGGACTCGTAGGCACGGATGGCAGTGATGCCAAACCGCTCGACGTCGTCGACCCACTGGTCGACCAAGTGCTGATACGGAACCACGATGACAGTCAGCAGGGGAAGTTCGGCTTGCTGCTTGAGTCGTTTCGCAAGCTGAGCCGCCGCAGACAGCGCGGTTAGCGTCTTGCCAATTCCCGTGGCCATGCGCAGGATGCCGCGAAGGCCATTGGTGAACCAGCGCTGTACTGCCTGCTTCTGGTAGTCACGCACCTGCAAGTCCGCAGGGATGGCGAGGATGCCGTCAGTGTCGGGTCGCGGCAGTGTGATGACCGTGCCGTCACCAGGCGGCACCTGCGTGACGGTCTTGCTCTTCGCTCTCCGCGCATATTCCTCGATGAGAGGCCGGGCGGCATCGGTGAAGTCGAAAACGCGTAGCAATGGAGTCTGGTCTTGCCACAGGTCTTCGAAGTCCCGACTGATGCGGACTGCCCGTTCGCTGTCACCGGAGTGCCAGCTACGGAAGACTTCGACGGACTCGAAGTTGCCAGCGAGCCCCGGCAGGGTCTCATTGGCACTGCCTTTGAACGCGACCAAGTCACGGCTGTCGCGGAACACGCCGATCTTCTCGTGATACATGCCGACGCGGTCGTCAGCTGAGACGTACGCCAGCTTGATGTCCAAACGCCCCTCGGCGACGAGCGCGCCAAGCTGACCCAGCCCATGTGCCGCAACGGGATCCTGGCAAGCCTCCTTGAGATTGCGGAGCGCGGCACGCTCCAATACGGCGCGCAGTGCGTACCCTGCTTGGATCTGGGTGACATCCTCCTGGTTGAGTTGAGGCGAGGCAACGATACGAAGTTGTCCGCCACGGGAAGCGAAATCATCCAGCCCCTGGCCAAGAACCGCAAGTACGGAGGCACTGAAGTACCCGACTGCGCGGTCATATTGCGTCGACGCCGCCAGAGCGGGAACATAGAAGTCCTTCACTAGATCCGCGCGATCGCTGCGGTAGTCGCTGTGAAGGTTGGTCATATGCAACGCACGAGCCGCAGGTGTCATCGCAGCCCCATCAGCTCGATAATCTCATCCGTCGAGGCACCACTTACACCCGCCTCGGCAGCTTCCTCACTATCCACACGGTGAAGCTGAACGGCAGGCAGGTGCTCATCCCGCATGATCCGGGCACCGTTCCCCCGTCGGACAACGCCAGCGTTCGTTGTGAATGGCGCCGTGGAGGACACCTGTCGAAGAGTGGCCAGGTTGATAGTGAAGTCCCGGGTGAGGTTTCGCTCCAGGTCAGCCAACGAGATAGACCCTCCTGCGCGATCTACCTCTTCAGTCACGAGTTCCTTGACGGATGTGTAGCGCCGCATCCCCCAGCGTGTGAGAGCCCACTCACATATATCGCTGCGCATAAAAGAGTCATCCGCGGACAGTTGGGCTTTCAGAGAATCAACGTTGATGTCCCCTCCCATCCGGTCGGCAAGTTCTTGAAGGGACATTGGATGGCCAGCTTGCAGCAGGCATATCTCCGCGCGCGCCTTCAATGACCTACGGCGTCTCCCATTCGGCCGCGAGCAGGAGCCTACCGGTGATGGCATTTCAAATAGCTGAAGTTCTTGGCCCTGGCCCGGCTCCTCCTTGACAAGAGTCCAGCTATTGACGTCCGTCATAGCAGTCCTGTTGTCGCAAAGGAGCATGCGACGAATGTTCTTCGCATCCCCTACTTCAGGAATGCGCTGCAAGATCTCTTCTTCTGTGAGACACCCCTCCACAGCCAGCACGGCTACCACTCGATCCGCCAGAGAGGCAGACAGCGCCACAGGAACCATCGGCTCCTCATCCGCCAGCACCCAACCTCCTCGACTGGGACGTGCCCGAAGAACCCGCGACGCGAGTCGGTCAAGATCGGGAGGAAGTTGGTCAGCCTCTGCCAGAAGCTCACCAAGCGTCGTTCGTCCACCTTGCGCTGCCGCATGAGCCGCGAGACGAGCTAAGGCGGACGCTAGGGACATTTCCGTTCCTTCTGATGGACTGTGCTCACGTTCAGGGGCACCCGGCGGGATCACCTCGCGAGCATACGATGTCGCAGTGCCAGCGTGCCCTGTTACGGCACGAGCATCGTGATCGACAACAGGGCACCCAGCTAGGTGAGACTCGGCGCTGCGCGGACCGCTTGCGCGCTTGCTGAGCTGACTCACGCGCGGGCTCGTTGACGCGGAGGTACCTCACTTCACCTCCCAACTTTGCGCCGCAAGCTGGTGCTTCGCAGTCTGCACAGCACACGATGGCGCAGAGGAGCGCAATCCTCGGGGCTCCAGGCCGCCCTCCCCTAGCGCAAGGAATTTTGGAGCAACGCCCCACCGCCGCAAGGTGGTTGGGTTAGCCTCGATCGAGCCACAACAGAACACACCTCCGTCACTTCAACCGCGTCCTACCGCATGGGGGCCGCAGTTAGACCAGGAGACCCAGCATGCTCACGGAGCAGGCGCAGCGCGCCCTTGTTCTGCTGACCCGTCACGCCGACAAGACGGGCGACCAGTTTGTTCTTGACCGCGTGGACCGGGCAAAGGATGAGATCATCCGGCTAAACTCCAGCAGCCCGGCGCCTTTCCAGGTACGCAGTGCCTTAGCGCACGCCGGAGCAGTACTTCGGCAGCGTCGAGCGCTCGTGCCGTCGGTTCAACTGAGTGAGGTTCAGCCACAGGACGAGCCCGGGAAAGATGATCTGTCGTTCGCTGCGATCGAGATCTACGAATGGCTCCGAACTACCCCCTCCCTCAGCACACCACAGCGCCACCTCCTGCAGGAACTGGCGAGCGGCTACCAGATCGAGGCTCTCGCATCTCGGCGAGACGTTCCCTTGCAACGCATGCGTGAGTCCATCTCCCGCGTCCGGAAGCGCGCTCGCAACGCATACGCAGTCGAAGGGACTGCGGCATGAGCACGACTCGGCTGTATCGCCTCGCTCCCTGGGTGGTGCGTGCCCTAATCCCAACGAGAGTCATCGGCACGTATGTGCTCTACATCCAAGGGAAAGCCAACTACATCGGACGGAGTGACACATGTATACGGCGTCGGCTACTCCACCACTGCGGGACGGCGCGCGGTGAGTACTTCACGTACGACGTACACGCCTCCCCTGAGCAAGCTTTCGCGGGCGAGTGCAGCCTATTCCATGCTCTGCGCCGCCAACTGACCAACATCCGCCACCCCGACCGTCCCGACTTCACCCAGACGGTATGCCCCTTTTGCTGGTCCACTCTGCAAGCTACACGCCAGCACCGACTCAGCATGCCCGTGCTCAGATCACCCCAAGATGCGAAGGAAAAAAGATGAACGCCGAACCGCTGTTCCATCCCCCTGCGCCCAGCACGAACACGACGGGTTGGACGTCCCACGCGGACATCATCAAGATCGACACTGCATTGGAGGCGATGCGGGATTCAGGATTCGACCTGACCGCGGCAATCGGTGAACCCATCGACAACTCAATCGAGGCTGGTGCGACCATCATTCAGGTCCTGCCCAGTTTCGCCCCCAAGAAGAGTAGAATTAATGAGATCGCCATCCTCGACAATGGCCGGGGAATCAAAGGAGAAATCCTCGCCCGAGTACTATCGATGGGCTACAGCACCCGATATGGACAGCGAGGAAGCCTGGGTCGCTTCGGAGTGGGCATGAAGCTGGCCGGACTCAGTCTTGGACGGCGCATTGACGTCTACACCAAGCAGGTCGGCGATGATGCTATCGGGCACGCCTACCTCGATATCGAGGAGATCGCAGCCGGACAGCAGACACACATCGAAGCACGCAAAGTGGATTCCTGGCCATCTCCCTACTCGGAGGTGATGAATTCATTCGATTCAGGCACGCTGGTTGTCTATGGAAAGATTGATCGCCTAACCGATGGCGGTCACTACGGCACCAGCCTCAGCCAGAAGCTCACAGATCTCCGCACCTTCATCTCCCGCACGTATCGAAAGTTCCTGGATCAAGGGTTGACGATTAAGCTCAACACGACAACGATCACCCTCCTTGATCCACTGTTCCTCCTGGACAACCCGCGTATTCTTAAGGATTACCCTGATGGCACAGTACGCGGCCGAATTATCGAGGAGGACGACATCCACATCACCAATGGGCACTCTATCCACGTCACCGTCACGACCGCGCCACGCGAGTTTCGCTGGCGAGAAGGAGAAGGCGGCCATAAGGACCGCTACGGTAGGGACATCGACAGCTACCAGATCCCCGACAGCGCCGGGAAGATCAGCATGGTGCGGAACGGCCGCGAGATCAACTACGACATTGTCCCTCGACTGCTTCCATCCGGTATCGACAAGATCGATCGCTACATCGGTATCGAGGTCACATTTCCGGCCGAGTTGGATGAATTCTTCCAGGTCCGCAACGTCAAGCGCGGCGCCGTTCCGGTCGACAAGCTTCGAAGCGAGCTCCGCCTCTGGCTTGACCGTCCAGTGAGGGTTGCACGAAAGGAGATTCGTGCGCATTGGGGGAGCGTCAAAACGAGAGAACGAGAAAATGATCGACAACATACAGAGGCGACGAACGCCGCAACACGCGCCAACAAAACCGCACCAATGGGGCAGGCAGGCAAGAACCTCACCGATGAAGACACCGAGCAGATTGTGCAGGAACTGCTCCACGACCTCGGCATGGCTGACGACCGCGAGCAGGCGGAACAAGTCCGCGAGCAAATTCAGCAGAATCCCTTCACGCTAGTCGACGGCGCCTGGCCGGGAAAAGAGATGTTTGAGATTGATCACCTAAACGGTAAGGCGATCATCCGCCTAAACCATAGGCACCCTTTCATGCAGGACATCTATCTTCGACTCAAGGAAGTCGCCGACGGGGGCACCAATGGTGCGGACGTTGACGAACTCGTCAGGCTAATCCGCAAAACGGAGACGGCCCTCGACATCCTGATCCTGGCTTACGCGAAGGCCGAGAATATGGACCCCAAAACCGAAAAATACGAAGATCTCCGAAGCTACTGGGGGCAGTTCACCCATTCCTTCATGCGGGAACTGCCTAACGATGAATGATCCGTCGTGGCCGCACGCCAACTTCAAGCAAGGCGTGCGGCCACGGGAAGCCTTCACCGTCAGCCTCAATTTCAATCCCCGTATAAAAGTGGTAAATGGCCGGGCCACTCGTGAGCCCGGCCATTTACGACTAATCGGGGCTACTTAGCTGTTACTGCCGAGTCCACGAGTTCGCGAATCGTGCGTACCTCCTTGTTGCCTGCCAAGTAGCCGATGCCGCGATGCAGATGGATGGTGAGAGTGCGGCTGATCGATTTCTCGTCCAGCGGCAGACCATCCGCAGCGCAGCGTTGTTTGAGCAGAGCAAGGTAAACGTGGCCGTGCTGAGTACCGGCGAAGGTATCCCAGTCCATTTCCACGTTGGAGTCGGTGGTGATCTCCTTGACCAGGGGGGTAGACGGGTCGGAGAGAGAAACAGTCAGGGCCCAGCGGCAGAGCACGTTCCAATGCTTGATGCCGGTTGTGCGCTTCAGCCGGACTAGCTGGTCACGTGCGGCCTGGGAGAGTCGAATATTGTCAAGCGACATGCGCTGCTCCGGACGTCCACCAGTAGCCAGATTCGACCGAGGTGGTGAAGTTGGCGTCGTCATGGACGAGGGTGTAGGTGCGGGCAATCGAGGGCTTCAGGCGCTGAAGCAGGTGCTTGTCGATCTCCTCGTCCGTAGAGAGGAGGAGCACCTGGTGGCTGGCGTGAGGGAAGTACCGGTCGACCAGGTGTTCACGGTGACGGCTGTCCAGGCGTCCGAGTGGGGTGTCGATGACGCTGGGCAGCCAGTTGCCGGCGACACGGGCAAGCCCCCACAGCAGGGACACTGCAAGAAGCTGGCGTTCACCTGCGCTCAAGCGCCCAGGATCCAGCACCTCACCTTCCGCGTCGATGAGAGTGAGCGCGAACCTTTCGGTGTCGATGCGGAGGTCCTTCACCAGCCCGCTCTTGCGCATCAGCCGGGTGAAGCTATCGAGGACAGCGACTTCGAGGCGATCGATCTGCCGCTGCAACAGCATGCCCTTGAACCTGGCAAAAGCAGCACGGTGACGCTCGCAGTGGTCGATGATCCGCTCGGTCTCTTCCACCCTCATTAGGGTCTCGACGCGCTCTTCGTGAGCGCGCTTCAGTTGTTGGGCGAGCGCCGCCTGTCGATTCTTGCTTGTCTCATACGCCGCATCAGCCCTGTCCAAATCGGCCATGGCATGATGCAGGACTTGCCTGGCCTCGTCGCGCTTCTTCAGGCTTCTCGCGATCAAGTCAGCGTCAGGCACGCTCTCGAGCTGGGCCTTGAGATCCTCCAAGGCTGCTGCTTGCTCCGCCGCCTGCTTGAGTAGTTCCTCGGCGCGCCGCTTTTCGAGCGCAAGGATGGAGTCGATCGCAGCAAGCTGTGCAGCGCCTTCCGCGGTGAGGTTCAGCACGCGCTCTGCCTGGCCGGCCATCTCGCGTCCGCGGCGGTCGGCCTCAAGATGCTCCTGCAGGAGCTGACGCTCACGCTCTGAGAGGGCCTCACCGAGCTGGTCCATGAGCTCTTTGTCTCGACTGGTGAGCACGTCGAGGACTTGGGCTGCAGCGTTTGCTTGTTGCTCGATATCAGCCTGCTTGTGGAGTGCAGTGATCTGCTCGGCCACCAGCCGAAGTGGGAGGGCACCACCGGCGAGCTTAACCAGCGCCCCATCGGTGGCCTCCAACTGTTCGGTGATTACGGCTTGGCGTTCTTCCAGTTCGGTGCGCCTGGTGAAGAATTCGCCTCCGTTCTTCTCGAAGTCGTGCTCGGCCTTCTCTAGGGTGCGCTTGGCGTCATCTACGACCGACTGCAGCTCGCCTTGTCTATCCTTGGCGGCGTCCACGTCGTCCTGGATGGCCTCCAGCTGTTCCTCCAACTCGCGGATCCGTGTCAGCGCGCTTTGGTCCGCTTCGGTAAGTTTTTTGCGCCGCTGCAGGGTCTGCAGATCGGCGCGAAGCTGCTCCACACTCCTCACGCCCAGCAGGGACTGCACGGCAGACTCGATAACGGCCGAGGCACGCTCGGGGTCGGCGAGGGACTCGACCTTTTCTCCATCGAAGAAGAACAGAGAGCCAATCTCCAGCGGCAGTAGGTCTTCTACGTGGTCGGCCCATCCCTCGCTGATCGACTTCTGCCACTCGTCGTCGACCTTAACGTTGACGTACTCGTGCAGGGACTTGCCGTTGACTGACCAGTTTCGGGTCAGTTTGTAGACGCGTTCTTCGCCCTCGTCGGTTACGGAGAACTCCAGGGTGATGGAGGCGCCGTGTTTGGGGTCTGCCTGGCGGTTGATCGACTCGCGCAGGAAGGTCTCGTACGAGCGCGTGCCTCGGCTACTGCATCGAGCTCGGGGCCCGTACAAGACGAGCTGGATGGCGTCCAGCAGTGTCGTCTTGCCGCAGCCATTGAGCCCGCCGATAAGCACGATTGGCTTGCCGGGCTTGGTGGTCAGGTCGAGACTCTGCTTGCCTCGGTAGGCCCCGAAGTCCTCAAGCGTGATGTGGTGCAGAAGCATCGGCGTTCTCGTCGTCCTTGGTCAGGGGCAGCTGCCCGGGGATCTGGTCGCGCAGCTGCTTCTTGCGCACGGCGTAGGCGTAGGCGTCTTCCTTGTTGTCGAAGAAGCCTCGTTTGATGGTGTCCTCCAGAGCGTCGAACAGTCCTGCTCGCCGCGTCATGGTACGGAACTTGCGCTCCACGCCCAGGAGCTCCCGAGCGGTCGTGAAGAGCAGTTCATCGCCCTCGCATGCTTCGCGTAGCAGGTCGATCTCGTCTGCTCCGAGCGCCAGATGCTCATCCAAGGGCCTGCCGGGGAAGTCCTCCCCTGTCTCTTCCTTGAAAATGCGTGGAAGTGAATCTTCGACCTCGTGCTTGTCGAAGACCCAGATTCGGCGGATCTCGTGCAGCTCGGGCATGGTGATCAGCTCGATGCCGCGGACGTGTTCGGGGGCGTGCCGACGGACCCAGGTCTGCGCCTTCAGCAGCTCGCGCAGCCAAGTTTCCCTGGATTGCTGGGTATAGGGGCCGTGGACCAGCCTGTTGTCCTGGCCGAAGATCTGGATCTTGCCGTTCATCTTGCGGAAGTCCCGCAGATGTGTGTCGTCGGCCACGTCCAACTTATTGCGGAGGTCTAGGAGCGGCTGCATCCACTCCTTCTCTTCGTCGTTCTGGATCATTGCAGCCATCGACTTGTCCTGCTCGACCAGCGTGCAGGTCCAGCAGCCGAAGCGGCTGTCGCCGCATGAAGGCGTGGTGTCGTCTACGACAAGCGGGCACTCCGAGTCCTCGGACGCAGACTGATACATGGTCAGCAGGTCCTTGTTGGAGTAGCCCCAAGGATTCTCCTGTTGCATCAGGAAGGTCCACACCTCATCGCTGGACCAGTCCTCGATTGGGCTGTAGACAAGTGAGTTTGGCAGGTTGGCGTTCGGTGAAAGCCGGTCACGCACCCGTCGCTTTTCGTGCTTCGCCATCGTCTTGGCCCGAATTTGGCTCTCCTGCTTGCGAATTCCCAGCACGAGGATCGCTTCGCCATGCCGACGCACAACGCTGCGGATGAACTTGTTGGATGGCTTGATCTTCATCCGCTCGGTGCACCAGCGGAACTTGGGGCGCGGGGCTGGGTAGCCTCGGCCGATCAACCCGACCCAGAAGGTGTCCTTGACCTCTGGTGTCAGCCTGTTTGGCTCGATGGGCAGATGTTGCCCGACGGCGGCCTGGCGCATCGTCTCCAACGACTGAGTCACCCACGAGGCAACGATGGGGTTTTCGACGAGCGTGTCGGTAGAAATTACGTATACAGGCTTCGTGCGTTGCTCCTGTGGCAGCTCATTCAGCGCGAGCCACACTAGTTGCAGGACGGCCGTCGAGTCCTTGCCGCCGCTGTAACCCACCACCCAGGGAACCTCGTCCGCGGTGTAGAGCTCGCGGATCTCGGCCGTGAGCTTGGCGACGACTTCCTTGAGACTGCTGCCCTCGAACGCCGAGGTACCTCGTGTCGCGGTACTCATGCCTCTCCTCGCTGGTATGCGTCTTCGGCGCGCTGCTCCTCCGGGCTGAGCGGGAGGCCGAGTGCGTGCCGCAGGTAGTTCACGGTAAGGGTCACCTGGGTGTGGCTCTTGGATACCTTGCCACCGATGATCGCCCGGCCTTCCCAGGCAGGGTTGGACCTCGCCCAGTCAACCTTGGACAGAGGGTCAAGGCGCGGAGCCCACTTCTGCGGATCAACTGATTCGCGAAGCAGGGTGTTCCCGATGCGGCCGAGTGCGTGCAAGGCGATGCCATGGCTGTGGATGTAGTCGCGGCGTACGTCAGCAGCGGTCATCGCGCGGTTACGGACCATCTGCCACTCAGGGACCAGGGTGTCAATCCGCTCCCAGAACACCTGGGCCACCTCTTCGGCTGCCTTCTTCTTCAGCTTGAGTCCCTGCAGGAGTGACTGGTTGGCCGAGTGAAGGGCGCTCAAAGTGAAGAGTTTGCTGGAACGCGCGGACAGGGTGCTGCTGGCCATCTCAACGTGCTGTTTGAAAACAGGTGACTTGAGAGCAAGAAGTCGGGTAAGCCCGGCTAGGTCGTCGCGGTGGTCGTACAACACGCCGATGGAGCGCGAAGGACGCACCGCGTGCCGGTTGAGATCAGCGAACATCTGCTGCGAGCGCGCGAGCCCGGCATCGTGGAAGAAGACGACCGCGATGGTCTCGTCCCCGAGGTCGGGGTTGTCCTTCAGCGCGAGCTCAATGGCGGCGCGGCGGTGCTGCCCGTCGTTGATCAGGAAGCGGGCTGCCATCGGAACACGGATCTGCCCGGCGCGCATACCTGCGCCCTGATCGCCGATGCTCTCGAACGTAACGTCGCCGTCGATGGACGCGGTGAGGGCACTGAAGACGTAGTCGTCCGGGTTGTCCAGAATATACCTGGCTAGAGCCGGTAGTCTTCCCTTGTTCAGCACTCGCTGGGCCCGCACCTCGGGGGCAATCTCGTCCTCGTCAAACAGGAAGATCCTAGGGATCAGTCTCAGGGGACACATCGAGACAAAGTACTCACGTCCTGCCTGAACCCCCCGAATGGCAGGGAAGACGTACTCGAACCCAACTGATGTTGCCTCGCCCGCCACAGGCGCACCTTCTCCCTCAACGACAGCGGTATCGTAGCAGCAGTACGTTATCTGAGAGACGTACCGACGTTAAATGCGGGGAGAGGGCTGAGGGATGCCAGCGACGTACCTAGATGCAGCTGCCACTACACGTGTCGACGAGCGCGTCGCGGAGGTCGTGTTGCACTGGATGACGGAGGAGTTCGGCAACGCGGGCAGCCGGACACACGATTATGGCAACCGGGCCAAGAAGGCTGTTCAGCGAGCGCGTGAGCAGCTCGCTGCCCAACTCGGAGCCCGAGCCGATGAGTTGATCTTCACCAGTGGCGCCACCGAGAGCAATAACATCGCCCTGCTTGGGCTCGCGACTCACGGCCAGGAGGTGGGGCGCCGACACATCATCAGTTCAGCGATCGAGCACAAGGCGGTCATCGAGCCGCTAGAACACCTGCAGACGCGGGGCTTCGAGGTGGACTTCATCAAGCCCGACTGCCGCGGCAGGATCCACACGGAAGCCGTCAAGGAGCTACTGCGCCCAGATACGCTCCTGGTCTCTCTGATGCACGTCAACAACGAGACCGGGGTCGTCCAGCCCGTTGCCGAACTCGCAAGGCATCTCCGGGAATCGGCCACCTACCTGCACGTCGACGCCGCCCAGGGATTCGCAAAACTGCCAGACGACTTGACCGCCCCGATCGACATGATCAGCATCAGCGGACACAAGATTGGGGCGCCCAAGGGTGTGGGCGCGTTGCTTATCCGTCGCCGTGGCTGGGACCGGATCCCCCTGCAGCCGATCATGTTCGGCGGCGGACAGGAGCGGAAGCTTCGCCCGGGCACGCTGCCGGTTCCCCTGGTGGTCGGACTGGCCAAGGCGGAGGAGATCTTCCGAACGGAACGCGACCAGTGGGTTGCAGGGGCGCAGAAGGTGCGCGAGGAAATCCTTGCGGCTCTATCCGGAACTCGGTACCACCTCAACGGTGACCCAGACCACAGCGTGCCTCACATCCTCAATGTGTCCTTCGAGGGTGTGGATGCGGAAGCCCTCATTGTGAGGCTTAGGGATATCGCCGCGGTTGCGACGGGCTCGGCATGCACCAGCGCCTCCTACACTCCGAGTCACGTCCTCACCGCTATGGGACTGCCGGAGAAGGTCGCAGCGAATGGCCTGCGCCTGTCCTGGTTCCCCTCTCAAGCTGACAATCTGGACATGCAGCAAATTGCAACGGTTGTCCGATCACTTCAAGACTGATCCTCGGGCTGGCGCACCGGCTCTTGCGCGTTGCGGCGCACCAAGCGGTGCCCGCGCAATTCCCGACCGCAACGGACCAGCTCGGCCTCCCAACCTCGCTCGGTCCCAATGAGGTGCGGCCGCTCATACAGTCCTGCACGCACCTCGGCTTCAGTGAGCCGCCGGTACTTGGGTACGTCCGGGTCGTCAGCCGCCAGAAACTCGTGCTTTCGGTGCAACAGGGGGCGGTTCGTAGAGTCCGTATAGGAGGTGTGCGTGGTTTCTAGGCTCTTCATCTCCACCGCGTATGACGTCGCTAGCTTCGGGTGCGGATCGCGGTCAAACTCCGGGTAGTCCAGCCAGCTCACCGACCTCCCCTGATGCCGGAGTTTGACGACGTTCCAGGCAGTCGGCCGCCCGGCTGCGATGGCAGCGCAGTGCTCATACAAACGAAGTACGGTCGGAATTTGCTCCACCGCGCGAAAATGAACATAAAGGGCAGTGGGCGTGAGCTTGCCAGCCTTCGAGGCCCGCATGGCCCCGCGAACGTAGGCATCATCGCGGAGCTTGAGCATGAGGCGGTCGGCGCGCTTGCATGCCTCTGCGTAGGAGGAGAAGCAAGCGCGGATGTCCAACTGCACAGACAGCGGCAAGCTACCGAAGGGGCCCCGGCCGTTGAACAGCTCAACCGCAAGAAACAGCAGAGTGTTGAGTGTTGTCCGGTTGACTCCAACTGACACCTTCTCCGGTGCAGCGGTTCGCCGCACCAGACGTTGGAGATCAGCACCGCTTAGGTGCCCCAGGAGCTCCGCCAAGGGGTCCGGCATCTCTTCGAGGCGAGGCAAACGTCCACGGCGCTCCGTGTAATCAACAACCGCAGTGATGGCGGAGGCAGTATCGTCGGAGGTCATCCAATCCACATTAGGGACGATCCTGCGCGCGAGGAATGCGATGCGCGACGAGTCCTCACGGAACGCATATACAATTCCGGGAGCGGCCGAAACACAACGGACTCCTGTGACATCTTCTACGAAGGCTCGCAACTCTCCAGTGCCAAAGAGGTGCTGGAAAGTCTGGCGGCTGGTAAGCACACCGTCCGCATACTCCTCGCCGCGCACCTTGCTCCGTTCCCAAGTCAATCGAGCCGCGACGACCAAGACAGAGCGAGCGAGCCCCCATGCGCGGACCAACGTCATGCGACGTTCAGTCGGATCTTCGATCACGTTGAGTACGTATGTCAGCAGAACAGCGTCCGACACCTCCTGGGCGTTGCCAGGGAAAAAGTAAGGGTCCCAGCCCTTGGCGTTCACCTGCATTTGCTGGAGGCCGTGGACGTCGTCGCCACGGCCACAGCCGTAGTCCAAGACACTGACGCCGGGTCGGAGCTGGCCATCGACAACCGCCTGGCGGGCTGGAACTGACAGGCCAACACGGCCAATGGCCGTCAGACGCCGCTCTGTATCCCACCCTGCCGCCATAGCACTCCACCGCCACATGCCCGCCCTCACCACACATGCCCACCAAGCGTATTGATTGGCTGCACTCGTGGCGACAGATGACGGCGGCGACGCCCGCACTAGGGACCCTAGACCGAGTGAAGGCCCTCACACTGACAGTGGCATCCGCCGGTGACGGCTGTGCCCCTGACTCGCTGCTCAGCAGAGAGCTACTGGCCGGTTGGAGTCTCAGCCAGCCAGTCGAGCACTCAGTCGTGGCAGTGCCGGAATCACCGGTTCGAGCGATGGCCCCACAATTCGAACATATGCTTGAATCTGGCCATGGTCCACACCTTCCCCGACGACCTCATGCAGGCCCAGCGCGACTGGTACCGCGTGTATCAGCAGCTCGCGGGGGCGGAGCACGAGGCGCAGCTAACGGTTTTGCGGCGTGCATTGATTCAATTGTCCGTGCAGATCTCGACCCATACGTACTGGGCGAGCCTGCCCGGCACGGCGCCAGCCGCCCGACTGGAACTGAAGCAGGCAGCCTGGGACGCGCTCTCCCAAGAGCAGGCCACCGCCTCACAGCGTCCACCTGCTAGCTGCGGGCATGGCTGAGGCCCGTCCCGGGGACCGCGCGTCGTCGTGGTGACGCCGGATGGCGAGGAGGTTCGAGCCGGCCTGCCGGAATACAGGTGTGCGGTTTGCACTTGGGTCTTCTCGTAACGCCAGCAGGAGGGGGAGGCCCAGGTGACCGACCTGAAGTTGTTCCGTCTCGACGACGAGGGACGCGATGTCGAGATGCGCGGCTCAACGGCGCCGCTGGAGCGCGATCTGCAGCGGCGGATCGAAGCGGGCATGGAGGCGATGCTGGGCATCCGCTTCCTGGCGTCGGAGTACCCGACGGGTCCGTGGCACCGAGGACGGGTCGACTCGCTCGGGCTGGACGAGAACGGGACTCCGGTGGTCATCGAGTACAAGAAGGCCAGTCATGCCGGAGTCGTATCCCAGGCGGTCTCCTACCTATCTTGGCTCAAGAGCGCGCGCCACGAGTTCCACGCCCTGGTGAAGGAGCGGCTTGGCGATGACGCCGCCGAGTCGATCGATTGGCGCACCCCGAGAGTGGTGTGCATCGCCAGCGACTTCTACCAGCACGACCGGATTGCTGTGCGGGAGTTGGGCAAGCGTATCGACCTGGTGCGGTATCGCTTGTTCGACGGGGGCTTGCTGAGCCTGCTGTTGGTGGAGTCCGTGTCGGGCTCTGCGGAGCCGGTGAGCGAGCCGTCGCTGCCTGACCGTGGCGTGCTGCCGTCTGCTGGAGGCGGTGGGAGGACGGTGTTGGCCACGTTGTACGGTGCGCCGTCGTCGCTGCGCGCGCTCTATGACGAGTTGCATGAGGTGCTGACCGCCTCGGGTGAGGTGGAGGTGGAGGCGAAGCTGCATTACATCGCCTACCGGCGGATGGTGAACGTGGCGTGTGTGCAGTTCCGTCCTGCTCAGTCCGCGATCGTGGTCTACCTGAAGCTGGACCCGGACTCCATCGACTTGGAGGATGGGTTTACCCGGGACATGCGGGGTGTCGGGCATCATGGCACCGGTGATCTGCAGGTGCGGATCACTTCAGCCGCTGCTCTGGAGAAGGCGACCCCCTTGATTCAGCGGGCTTTCGAGGCGGCATGAGTGAACGATGCAGGTCGGCTGGTGCACCGGTTACGGCGGTGCACCAGCCGCCGGGTGTGTGGGGACCTAGCTGGTGGTGGTCTGGCTCAACCATGCGACCAGCCCCGCGCGCAGCGCTGGTCAGTCGCGTGGTTTCAACTGTTCTATGGAGTTAACGAACTCCGACCATGCAGTGGGCTCAAAGGCGAGAGTGGGGCTGAATGGGTCTTTGGAGTCCCGCACGCAGACAGTGGGTGCAGGGCCAGGGCCCATCGCAACTTCGACGCAGTCGAGCCCTGCCGAGTCGCAGTAGCGGGACCTAGTCCAATGCATGGGCCTCATCTTTCCTCCTCCATTGACTGCACAGCCTGGCAGGGCACTTGTCGTTCGAAGGTGTCACGTAGCGCCATAGTCGTTGGGCCGCTGGATCGGGAGCTCCGAGATGCCGAGATCTCTTCGCATGGTCTGCCTCACCTCGTACAAGCCCTCCGAGGCGCGTTCCAGTCTGTCCTTGATTTCTTCCAAGGACTCCTCAGTTCTGATCGCCTGCTCGTGCTGGCCGAGTAAGGCGTGGAGGCGATGAAGTTGATGCACGATGTTGCCTGCGACAGCAAGTACGTCATCGCTGATCACCATCTGCGCCTCAGCGTATACGTCGCGTAGGATGCGACGAGGTTCTTCGCGCTCTCGGGCCTGTTGAGGGCTCGCCTGCCCAGATGCAAGAGCGAGGTAGTCTCTCGACAGAACCGAGTGGAACTGCCGTAAGCGCTGGTTGAACGCCGCGTACGAGGCTCTCCGCGCGCTGAGGGCCTCACGGCGTTCTACCGCCAGTTGTTCTTCCCGCCTCTGCCTCTCTGCATGGTCAAGTTCCACCGTCTTGGTCTGAAGCGCGCTCCGGTGTGCCAGTAGCCCGGACGCAAGTGTGCCGATCACCCCGACCACAGAGACGACCAAGGCGCTCATGGAAGGGTCCATGGCCTGAATGTAGCCCAAAGGCGAGCCATGGGTCCCTGGGTTATGACGATCGCAATTGCTGGTAGTGATCAAGTCAACCGGGCAGATCCCGCCTTCAAAGCCCGCGTCGCCGCAGCCCGGCTGGGTGGTAGCGCTCCGGTCGTGCTGGGCATAACGGGTCCCCACGGGTACTGGCCCTAGAACGCGGCGAACCGGCGTGTCATCGGGGTCCGCGGAGCGATCGTCTGGGGCCTCCTGCAAGAAGCGGGCGCGCTGCTGACCGGCTTACCCCGACTGCAGCGCCTCGAACACAGCGGATGCCGAACCCAGCAGGACAGCACCCTCTATCAGCTCCAGGCGGTCGGAACCGGCCGACTCGTCTACGTTCGGCACCTCAGCCTCCGTTGCATTGAATGCAACATTGTTGAGGCTTGCCCATCCCATAAGGCAACACCCGAGGCACGGGCTTCGGGTGCTGCCTTGACGCTCTGTCAGTCACATCCGGGACCTGCAAGGGCGAAGTCCTCGCGCGTCAGAGTAGGTTGCGCTGCCCGCAACAGACGCTCTTCCGCAACATCGGCGTAGTGCGGGGACAGTTCGACACCGATGAAGTCGCGGCCTTCGCGTAGGGCGGCGACGCCGGTGGAGCCGCTGCCGGTGAACGGGTCGAGCACGGTGCCGCCTTCGGGGCATATCCGGACGAGCTGCTGCATGACCTCTACGGGCTTTTGTGTGATGTGGACTCGGTCCTTGCGGGGCTGGGAGGCAATGAAGTGGCCGGGCAGGTAGAGGTCACGGTCCTTGTCTAGGGTGCCCTTGACGCCCCAGAGGATGAACTCGGACGACTGTTTGAAGCCGCCCTTGCGGGGACGGGACGCGGGCTTGATCCAGGGAATGGTGCCCGTCCAGGTCCAGCCTGCCATCTGCAGCGCGTCGCTGGTGGTCGGCTCCTGCCGCCAGTCGGTGAAGACCATCGCAACGGAGTGCTCGGTGGCTGCTCGGTACGCCTCGGTGAGCAGTTCGGTCAGCCAGGACCGGTAGCTCCTCTGGTCGCGGTTCTCGCCAGGGAAGTTGGCCAGGTCGTGTGCTGCGTCGCCGGAGGTGTACTTCGCGCGGGCGGTGCGGCTGGTGCGCTCAGAGCTGGTACGTCCGCCACTGTTGTACGGGGGGTCGGTGATGACGGCGTCGATACTCTCGTCGGGCAGGGCCTTCAGCACGGTCAGGGCGTCGCCTCGGTGCAGGGTGTAGCTCATCGCTAGGAACCTCTCGGGTAACGGTTTGGGCCAGGCTTCGAACGCCGCCGTAGGGGGGCCACTGGAGTGCTCGAAGTGGGGAGTGCGCCGGAGGTTAGCTGTGTTTTCCGGCCGCACCTAACGCGGCGGTCCGGGCCCAGGTGGGCTGCTCGGGTGGTCGTTTGGTGCGGCCGGAAATCGCGTCTACTGTCTCGCTTCGTCAGCGCGACGGAGCCCTGCTCCACCGCGCTGACCTGTGCCGATGCATGATTTCGCGCGTCCAATCGCGCCACTGCATCAGCTCGTTGTCCGCACCCATACATCCGCACAAGGAGGCGCCTGCATGCACAGGCTGAGATTACGAGGGCGGCTGGCTGCCGCTGACTGATGTACGTCTGGCGTTCCGGGACTACCAACTCCGTTGCCGGGCCAGCCCTCCGGGGCTGATTCACACCGGCGCGGTGCCGACGACTTTCCACAAGGAGTTGGCACCGCGCCTCCTACGACCAGCAAGGAGACGATGCGATGCAGCACGCTCTCATACACCCGTCGCCCGGCCCAATGCCGGCTACAGCTCCGGCTGTTCGCTGCGGCGTTGGGCGGTGGCAGTGAAGAAGACCTCAGCCGCAGCGGCCGTCGGGCTCGTCGCCGCCGGTCCGCTGATGCTGGCCCTGCCTGTCGTGGTGGCCGCAGCGGCAAGTGCACAGGCTGTCTCCTGTTCAACTGGCAGTCCGCGGTCTGTTGATGCTGCGGTGGTCGCCGCCCAGGTGAAGACCACCTTGGGCGGAGGCGCCAAGACATCGGTTTCGGTTCCGGGGCTGGATGATCCGGCAGAGCAGGTGCCGAACGCCGAGACGATCGTTGCCACCGGGTTGGCGATGCATATCCCGACCCGTGGGCAGATCGTGGCGTTGGCGACCGCGTTGCAGGAGAGCGGCCTGCGTAATCTGAACTACGGCGACCGCGACAGCCTTGGGTTGTTCCAGCAGCGGCCGTCTGCGGGATGGGGCACGCCTGAGCAGATCATGGACCCGGTGCACGCCAGTACCGAGCTCTACTCGGCGCTGGAGGAGGTCTCCGGCTGGCAGTCGATGACTGTCGCTCAGGCCGCCCAGGCGGTGCAGCGGTCAGCATTCCCGGATGCCTACGCGAAGTGGGAGCCGCTGGCCACGACTCTGCAGAAGGCGATCGAACCGTTGCTGGCGAAGGCCAGTGGTCCGAGTGCCGGCCCGTCACCGAGCGGCTCGTCGCCGAGCGGCAGCGGTGGCTGTTCGACCAGTGACGGCAGCAGTTTTGGTCCTATTCCCGCCGGGGCGGTGCCGTCCGAGTATTCGATCCCGGCGGATGCTTCGCCGCACGTGCGTACCGCGATCCGGTGGGCGCTGGGGCAGCTTGGCACTCCGTATCAGTGGGGTGGTAGCTGCACTGATCCGCATGGTTCGGACCCGATGGGGCGCTGTGACTGCTCGTCGCTGATGCAGATGGCCTACAAGGCGGCGGGGGTCTCGCTGCCGCGTACGACCTACGAGCAGGTCGTAGTCGGCCAGCCGGTGCCGGTGAGCGCCCTGAAGCCAGGTGACTTGCTGTTCACGCGAGGCACTGCGGCGGCGCCCGAGCACGTCGGCATGTACATCGGTGACGGGCTCGTCATCAACGCCCCACACACCGGTGACGTGGTCCGCATCGCCACGCTCGCCGCCTGGAAGCCGCAGATCCTCGCGGCTCGCCGCGTCGTCTGACCGGCGCTTCCTCTTCCCCCTTCCTCTCTTCACGGCGTGCTTCCGCGCGCCCACTTCCGAACTGGAGTTCGCAGTGATGCTCGCTGATAAGGCCATCCAGCTCGCCTACGATCCCGGTATCAGTCCCAATAGCGGCGGCCTGCCTGGCTTGCCGGTCTTGAAGCAGGTGATCGGCTCGATCAACCTGTTCGGCATCATCGCCGTGGTCGGCGCGCTCGCGGTCAGCGCGGGCGTGTGGGCCTGGGGCCACCACTCCGGCGGCCACCAGGCGGAGGCGAACGGTAAGAAGGGCGTGCTGGTCTCCGCCGGTGCGGCCCTCCTGCTGGGCGCGGCGAACGGCGTGGTCGCGTTCTTCAGCACGCTGGGGACGCAGGTCCACTGATGTCCACCCGCAGCAATGACTCCTCCGGCGGCGCACCGCGAATGCGCCGCCGGGCGCTGATCGGCACCGCCGTCCTGGTCGTGCTCGTTGTCCTCGCCGGCTTGTTCGCCTACCTCACGCGCGACAGTAGGACGCCTGCCAAAGCGCCTGCAAGGGGGCAGAGTTCGGCATCGGCCGTTCCTTATGCGCCGTCGCCGTCGGCATCCGCGTCTGCCGGACGCGGCACGCTGCCAAGGCCTCCGGCGACGCACGACCCGATCGCCTTCGGCAGGGCAGCAGCCACCGCCCTGTGGTCATACGACACCCGCGCCTACTCCCAATCCCGGTTGCTGACAGCACTGCATGCCTGGATGACCAGCGAGTCGAAGTACGCGGATGTCGCATCGGTCGACGAGCAGGTTCCCTCGGCCCAGTTGTGGGAGCAGATGGCCCAGGACCGCCAGTACGCCACCGCTACCGTGGCCGAGGCCCACTTCCCGGCCTCGTTCACACAGGCGCTGCAGGCAGACCCCGGCGCGATCGCCCAGGCGTACATCTACGCCGTCACCGTCACCGGTAAGCAGTCCATCGCGTGGAGCGGCTCGCCCCACGGCGGTGCCGAAGACCGTTCGATCACCCTCGCCGTCCAGTGCCACCCCGGCAAGGATTGTGCCCTGGTGGGCGTCCTGCCCGCCGTCGCCCCCTGACCCCCGAGACAGAGAAAGGAGGTATCTGCCATGGGAGTCTGCGACATCCCCTTGATGGACAAGGTGTGCGACGTCGTCGATGGCATCAACTTCGTCAGTGACCCGGGCAAGAGCATCACCGACGGCATCGGCGCGTGGATAGCCAAGTCCATGGGCGAGTTGGCCACCAGTGCCGCGAACCTTGCCGCCAAGGCCGTCGACAAGACGACGGCCATCGACTTGAACGCCTCGTGGTTCAGGAACAACTATGACCTGATTCTTCCAATCGGTCTGGCGTTGATCGTCGGCACGTTCTGCCTGCAGCTGATGCTCGCCGCCTGGCGCCGGGACGAGCGAGCACTCGCCCAGGCCGCCTGGGGCACCATGACCGGCGTCCTGTTCTCCTTCTGCGCCGTCTCCTTCACTGCGGTCGCCGTCACCGCCGTTGACGCATTGTCCGACGGGCTGTTCAAGGCGGCCAACCTCAGCATCGCGGATGCGGTGCGACGCATCATCAAGGTCTCCGAACTGGGGGCGATGTTCCAACTCGGCTGGGCGATCCCCGCCCTGGTCGCCGTTGGTTGCGCGATCGGCGCCTTCTTGTACTGGTGTGTCATGGTCGCGCGCAAGGTCGGCGTGCTGATCCTTGTCACACTCGCGATCTTCGCCGGGGCTGGTGGCGGTTGGGAGGCAGCCCGGCGCTGGCGGCGCGGGTGGATCGAGGCCACCAGCACCCTGGTGGTCTCCAAGCTGCTGATGACGGTGGTCTTCCTGATCGGCGTCAGCGCGATCGGCAACAGCGATACCAAGGACGGCATGGGTGCCGTGTCGGACGCCATGGCGGGCATCGTGGTGATGGTCCTGGTGCTGTTGTGCCCGTACGCCACGTACCGGTTCATCCACTGGGCGACCGACGGTGGCGGCCACGATGAGGTCCACCGATCCGGTGTCGCGGGCATGGCGGTCGCGGCAGGCGCGGCGAAGACTGCGGGCAGCCTGGCCTTGCAGATGCGCACCGGCTCTCCGGCTCCGCAGGGGCCGAACCAGGTTCCGGGCATGGGTCCGTGCGGCGTCGCCTCCGGCATCGATCCGACCGGTCGGATCAGCAAGGAAGGCATCGACGCCGGACCGCCCCGGCAGCCCACCAAGTACCGGTACGGCGAGGATTCGAACGCCAACGGTGACAGGGGTCGCACTCTCATTCAGCGGCCCGGCATCCCACCACTGATCACCCGACCCGGCACGGCAGGCGGAAGTAATGCCTCCGAGTCCCGCGAGCCTGCGACCAGCGACGGCTCGGCTCAGCAACTGGCCTCCCCGAGTAGCCAGTCCGGCGGACTTCCGACCAGGTTCGTACCCGCCGCTCCCTCCGGTCCGGAACGCGGTGGAGATCCCGGGCCGATCCGGCCTATCGGCAACGGTGTGTCCGCTCGCCGATCGGAACCGGCGGCGGGCAGTAACGGCCCGTCGGCGACCGGCTCGCCGACCCCGGCTCGCTGGAACTTCCCGGACCAGCCGCCAAGTTCCGATGCCTGATCCATCCGCGGGGCGGGCTGGTCCGCTACGCACAGCCCGCCCCGCCTCCTCCTCGTTCCTCAACCGAAACAGGTGTCCCGCGATGACTTCCAGAAGAGCGTCCCGCCTCCGGTCGCCCGATATTCCGTGCTCATACCACCTGGATTCCCGATGTCTGACTACCCGGCCACCACCTTGGCCGCCGTAACGTTCCCGCACCGCTCCCGCCGCGGCATCCTGCTCGGCCTGACCACCGCCCAGTTGATCGTCCTCGCCGCTTCTGGCCTGCTGCTGCTCGCCGTGATCCTCACCCGCGGCGTGGTCGGCGCCCTGCAGCTGCTGCCCGCCTGGGCCGCCATCGCCTTGTTCGTCTTCGTCCGCCACCGGGGCCGGTCCCTGGCCGACTGGGCACCGATCGTCACCCGCTACGCTCTACGCCGCATGCGCGGACAGATGATCTGGCTCGTGCGGCCGACGCGCCGCCCGGTGCGCGAGGGCCTGTTGAACCTGCCCGGCACCGCAGCCAACCTGCGCGTCGTCACCTCTCCCGACCGCCGCTACGGCGCAGTTCACGACCCCCATGCGGGCACGCTCACCGCGGTGGTGAAGGTGGCCTCCCGCGCCTACGCCCTGCTGGACCCCGCTACCCAGAACGCCAACGTGTCTGGCTGGGGCCGGACCTTGGCAGCCTTGGCCCGCACCAACCAGGTCGCCCGCATCCAGGTGATCGAGCGCACCGTCCCCGATTCCGGTGACGCGCTGCGCCGCTACTGGGACGAACATGGCCAGCCCGACGCGCCGCTTGCAGGCGCCGTCTACAGCGAACTTATCAAGAACGCCGGGCCTGCCGCCGCCCCGCACGAGGCGTATGTCGCGGTCGCACTTGACATGAAGGCCGCCCGCCGGTTGATCAACCAGGCCGGTGGCGGACTGATGGGCGCCTTCTCCATCCTCACCCAGCTGACCGCGACGTTCGACCAAGCCGCCCGCACCGCCGGTCTCAACCCGACCAGCTGGTTGTCCGCCACCGAGATCGCGGCGGTCGTACGCAGCGCCTACGACCCCACGTCTCTTCCGGCGCTGGACCGTTGGTCGTCCACGGGGCGCCCCGAGGCTGATCCTGCCGCCGCTGGCCCGGTGGTGGTCGTGGAGAAGGCTGACCGCATCGCTACCGATTCGGCGTTCCACACCACCTACTGGGTGGAGAACTGGCCCCGCACCGAAACCAGCGCGGGGTTCTTGCACCAGCTGCTGTTCACCGCTGGCGTCCGCCGCACCCTGTCCCTGTCCTACGAGCCGAAGGGCCTCGATGCCGCACTGCGCGATGTCCAGCGCAAGAAGGCATCCGTCATCGCGGACGCTGCCGAACGCGTCCGCCGGGGCCAGGTCGATTCCGAAGTGGACAGCATCGAGTACCAGGACATCAAGGCTCGTGAGCGGCAGCTGATCGCCGGGCACGCTGATGTCGCATTGACCGGGCTACTGACTGTCTCGGCCGACTCCGAGGAGGAGCTGCGCTCTGCGTGCGCGGTCGTGGAAACCGCGGCTGTCGCTGCCCAGCTCGATGTTCGCCCGCTGACCTGGCAGCAGGCCGAAGCCTTCACCGCCGCCGCCATGCCGCTCGCCCTCGCCGCCTGACGCCGGCTCGCCTCCCTGCCGAAAGAGCGCCACCTCCATGTCCCACACCACGACCCCTGCCGCGCAGGACTTCGTTCCGTACGCGACCGCGGCAATCGACTTCCATCGGGCACTGAACCTTCCCGGCGGCGCCCTGGTCGCCACCCGCGCCGAGTTGGACTCCCTGCACGCCCACCTGATTGCCCTGCACGGCCTCATGGACGCCCATGTGGCACGCACGGCGCCGCTGATCGAGACCGAGGGCGATCACCTCAAGGCCGCACGGACCCGGATTTGGCAGGCCGCCGCCCACCTGCACGCCGCCTACCACACAGCACCCATGCCCGACACCGGCGATGTACCCGCCCAGGAGGCGTGCACAGCCCGCCTGCCCGAGGGAGCCCCTCAGCTGACGATCTGCCAGCGCCACCAGGGAGCCTCCCGCACCGTGCGACGCCAGTCCACCCCGGCCGACCTGCACACCCCGTTCACCGGCCTCATCCGCCACTGACCAGCCGAGAGCACTGCCATGCCAAAGACCCGCGCCAGCGCCAGCCCCCTGTACATCCCCCGCAGGACCTCCCGCTCCCAGCAGCGCGAGGCGCGAGCGGAGTTCGCCGCCGCGCGCCGTCAAGCCCGCCACGCCGCAGCACCCCGCCAACGACACGCCGCACAAGGTGTCGACCCGGAGCTGCGGGCGACCTACCCCGCCTCCGGGCGCCCCGGTCCAGCGTCAGCACGAGGGGGCAAGCTCGGGCTACCCGCGCACCGGATGACCACCGCCACCGCCAGCGGCGCGTACCCCTTCCTGGCAGAAGGCGGCCTGGGTGCGGAAGGGATCTTCATCGGACGCGATGTCCACGCGGAGGCGGCGTTCTGCTACGACCCGTTCAGCCTGTACAACAGCGGTCGACTCGACGGGTTCACCAACCCGAACGCGGTGTTGGCCGGGATCATCGGCATGGGCAAGTCCGCCCTGGCCAAGAGCATCGCGACCCGAGCGATCGCCCACGGCTACCGCATCTACGTCCCTTGCGACCCCAAGGGCGAATGGACCGACCTCGCGCATGCACTCGGCGGCTACGCCATCGCCCTCGGCCCCGGTCTGCCAGGGCGGTTGAACCCGCTCGACGCCCCGGCCCGACCGATCGGCGTGAACGAAAGTGACTGGGCCAGCGAGGTCCGCAAGCGCCGCCTTCTGCTCCTCGGCGGCCTGGCCCGCACCGTACTCAAGCGCGACCTGCGGCCGATGGAACACACCGCGCTCGACCTCGCCCTCGACCTGGTCGTCGCCGACGCCGAAGCCCGCGACGCAGTGCCGCTGCTCGGCGAAATCGCTCACGCACTTGGCAGCGCCCAGCGTTTGGATTCCGCGCTCGGCGAGGGGGCCGGGCGGATGGGCCCGGCCGCACAGAACCTCGCTCACGCCCTGCGACGATTGGTCCACGGCGACCTCAGCGCAATGTTCGACGCTCCGTCGACCGTGAAGTTCGACGCCAGCGCACCGATGTTGTCGATCGACCTGTCTCGGCTCGGCGGTGCTGGCGACGACGCCGCTCTCGTGCTGGCGATGACCTGCGCCAGCGCCTGGATGGAATCCGCCCTCGCCGACCCCCACGGCGGACGTCGCTGGGTGATCTATGACGAGGCTTGGCGGGTGATGCGCCACATCGGCCTGCTGGAGCGCATGCAGGCGCAGTGGAAGCTCTCCCGCGGGCTCGGCATCGCCAACCTCATGATCATCCATCGCCTGTCCGATCTGCTCTCCGCAGGCGACGCCGGATCACGCGGACGCGTCCTCGCCGAGGGACTCCTCGCCGACTGCTCCACCCGCATCATCTACCGCCAAGAACCGGACCAACTCGCCACCGCCGCCTCTCTACTCGGCCTGACCGGTGTCGAAACCCAAGCTGTCTCCGCCCTCACCAAGGGCCGAGGGCTATGGAAGGTCGCGGGTCGCAGCTTCATCGTCCAGCACCTTCTGCACCCGGCTGAGCGGCAACTGTTCGACACCGACGCCCGCATGGCCGCCAAAGGCGCCGAGTTCACGAAAACTGAAGCGCCTTTGCTGCCTGTCCGGCGCCGGGAGGTGCAGTGATGAGTGTAGGTGAGGTCCTGAGTTCCTGTCGGCTACTGCTCGGAGTCGCCTTCGGGGTCGGCCTGTGCGAGGACCAGGGTGTAGCGCATGGCCGCGTCGATTCCGATGCCGAAGAAGTCGCAGATGCGGCGTACGTCGCCGCCGGTCGCGAAGATCTCCTGAAGGATGCGGTCCTCGCGCAGGGCCTGTGGCTTCACGTCGAGGGTCCGCCAGGCGTAGAGCCTGCTAGTCGGTGTGGTCCGCGGAGCGGTCTTGCGGTTGACGATCAGGTGGGGGTTCAGGGTGCTGGGCCAGCTCCGGGCTCGGTGGTCAAGGTAGGCGGTGAGGCGGGTCAGGACCGGCCCGGCGAGCGGGATGGTCTTCTCGCCGAGGGTGAGCTTGCCGTCGCTGATGTCCGTGAGCTGGATCGCGGCGAGTTGCGAGCCGGTCAGTCCGTGGAAGGCAACCAGCGCGACGGCCAGGGCCACGGTGACATCGGACGAGTTGAGCGCATCGCGGATCTTCGTCGTGTCGAGAGGCGTGGGGATGGTGGTGTTGCTCCGGGCTATGGGGACGCCTCTCGTGGGGTTGGTGAAGACCTTCTTACGGGACTTGAGGACGGCGAATACCGAGCGCAGGCCCTGGTCAGCGAAGAGCCGGTTGGCTCCTTCGGCCGGGAGTGCCTCGACGAAGTCCTGCCTGCTGATCTCGGCGAGCGAAGTGTGTCCCTGGTCGGCCCATCGTCGCCAGATCGGGGCCATGCCCTGTATGTGGAGGTGGATGGTCTGCTCGTGGCGGGGACGTCGCCGCGGGGCGGTGGCACTGCCCTTGAGCATGACGTCGAACCACAGCTGCAGTTGACCGGTCATCTCTTGCGGCAGACCCGTGGTCTTCTTCGCGAAGTACCGCTCGACGGCCGTGGTCCGGTCGTCGACCAGGAGGTCGGCGGCGGCGAGGATCTCCAGCGTCGAGGTCTGGGTGCCGCCGTATCGGATGCTGGCGGTGACGTCGCTGACCAGGATCTTCGCGCCCGGCCAGTCCTGCAGGGCGTCCAGCAGTTTGAGGGTGTGGACGACGCTGTTGGTCTGTCGCCGCGTCCATGCGTGTCGCTCGGCGTGCTCGCGCAGGACGGGCTCGCAGTAACGCAGCAGCCGCGAATCGCCCGTCAGTGCACGGTTCTTGATGGCGCCGTGGCCGGGTGGCATACGGAACAGCAGCAACTGGCGGGTACCGGTAATGGTCTCGGGAATTGCTGGTGGCCGCTTCTGGTGCAGTTCACGGGCGCGGGCGGCGCGGCGCCGGGCGGCTCCGGTCTTGTCGTACTGGAGGTTGGCGAAGAAGAGCTGCTGCCCGTGCTGTCTGACGGTCTCCAGGTTGGGGGCCCGGCCGGGCTGTTGATGAAGGCGGGCGTTCTCCCAGCACAGTCGGCAGGCGCCCTGGCCGTTGATCCGGCTCTTGCGTCCGCAGAACTCGCACGTGTCGACGGGATAGTGGGTGAACCACCAGCGGCAGCTCCAGCACTGCCAGCTGGTGGACCGGTAGACGCCCCAGGCCAGGCAGCCCTGGCAGGAGCCGACGTGGAGCGGGGCTCCGGGATGGCAGCGGGTGCACAGTCCTTGGCTGAAGTAGTCCACCCCGCCACAGGCCCGGCACGGCGGCGGGATGAACGGGCCGCCGGGCAGGCAGCTGTAGCAGAAGTCCATCCGCGGCTTGGTCCAGGCGACCCGGTTGACCTGGCAGACCGTGCACTTGCCGGGCGGTGGGGTGCTCATAGCGGCGGCTGCGAGCGTGGACGGCCGAACCGCGGGGCGACGACCGGACCCGCATCGGAGGCCGCGGCGGTCTCCTGCTCGGGCGGCCGACGTGCGGCGACCTTCTCCGGTTCGCGGATCAGCAGCGCGGTCGGCTCGCAGTCCAGGACCGCGCAGATCACGTCCAGGTCGTCCAGCCGGATTGAGGTCGGTGTCCCTGTCCACAGTGCCGACATCTTGCCCGCGCTGATCTCCAACCCAGCTTGGGCCAGGAGCCGACGCATCTCGGTGGACTTCCAGATGCCGCGCTCGGCGGCCTTCAGCCGCAGGTTCCACTGCACGGGTTCACACCTCTCCCAAGCGCGCTTCGAGTCGCTCGTTCGCACTCATCCAGGCTCGCTCGACGTGATCGCTATGGACGTGGATGTAGCGGCTGGTCGTCGACAGCCACTCGTGTCCGAGGAGTTCTTGCAGGGCCTTCAGATCCATCCCGTCCCCGTAGAGCGAGGAGGCACAGTAGTGCCGCAGGACATGGGGCGTGAGCCTTCCCGCCCAGGCTGGCAGCCACAGCTCGGTGGCGCCCGACAGACCGGCACGCAGGGAACTGTGGTTGATCCGCGTGCAGTGCCCGGTGAGCTCGTCATGCCGTTCGCTGGGCAGCAGCGGGGCGTCGGGATGGGCCCAGTCGGGTCCGAACTGGTGGCGTACGTCGGTGAGCCACCAGTCGATCAGACGGTCAGCACCGTTGATCGCCGGGACCATCCGCGGCTTGGGCCCTCGGCCACGGCTGCCCTTGCCGTGCCGGACGTGGAGCTTGCCGAACGTGCCCAGATCAGGGCGCCAGTCACGGATGTCGAGCATGCGTGCCTCGTTGATCCGCAGTCCCAAGCGGCGCCACAGCGAGGCCGCGAAGTAGTTCCGGGCGGCCGGCAGATACTTGCGAGCCTCGGAGACCGACGTCCGCCACTGCCCGAAGAGCTGGTCGACCTCCGCGTCGGAGGGCGGGATCCGCATGTTGGCGAAGACCGGACTGCTGGGGCGGTTGTACTCGTCGATCGGCTGCTGGACCACGGAGCCGGTCAAGACGTGGATGTCGCCCTGGTACCGGCTGATCACGAAGTCGTAGAAGTAAGCCAGCATGCCGGCCTTGCCCGCCCGCGTACTGTGGGCCCGGCCCTCCAGCCGCAGCCCCGTCAGGAAGCGGTCGGCGTCGTCGCACGATGCAGTCCACAGCGGGCCGTTGAGGGTCCTCGCGAACTCGAAGATAGCCGCCCGCACATTGCCGATGTGGCTGTCGGTCAGGTTGGCCGCGGCCATGGACAGGGCGAACTGATCAACGATCTCTTGCTCGAAGTCCTCGATGTCGCGCTGCGTCCGCAGCGCACGAGCCGAGGAGATGTTCCGGATGACTGCCAGTGCCATGGGCCGCTCAGTTCAGCGAGACAACGACTGAGTCGAGATTACTGGCAGAGCTTCAGGATTTCCGACGAACCATCAAACTTCGTTACCCAGGCCGGGCATCCCATGCCACCTGGCCTGCAGCCCACTCCCACCGCCCCGGCCCTGAACGAACTCGGCGGCCTACAGACATGAGTCAACCAGAAGTACCGCGATGCAACCGTCCTTGACCACCGACACAGGAACACCGTCATGGAACCTGCCGACCTGGCCTTTGGCCGTCACCCCCAGTACGGCATCGTCGCCCGCAACACCCGTGACCTGCCTGCCGGTCAGTGGATGCTCGACCGCCTCGACTTTCGGCGAGTCCCGGACCATCCCCATCTGTACGCACTCGCCGACCACTACCGCGACGGCCGGGCACACACCGCCCAAGCCATCGCCACCTTGCGCAAGGCTGGCTTCGCCGTAGACGCCGATGTCGAGTTCGAGCCGATCGAACACGCTGCGCAGGCCGAACAGTTCGTGCACTACGAACCTGTCGCGCCCGATGTGGCGTTCGCCGAGCACCCGCAGCTCGGCGTAGTCGCCGCCATCGATGACGGTGCCCGCCTTGGCGGCGAGTTGCTAGAACAGCACGGATGGCAGCACCACCCCGGGCTGGACATCTATACGCTGCCGAACAACATCGACCGCTTGCAAGCGCTCGACCACGTCGCGGCAGCTGCCCTTGCCGCGCAGCGTGCCGACCTCCTGGTGGCCGTACACCCCGAGTTGGCCCAGGCCGTAACGCATCACCGCACCGCGCAGGCCACAGCCCTCCACGCCCAGCACACCCCTGAACAAGGGTCTTCGATCAGCGATTCCGCGCTCGCCCGCAGCCCTGCGGTCTCCGCCCTGCCTGGCACGCCGACAACACCTGCCCCGGCGGCCGACTCTCCGGCGCGGCCGGTCGATCCACGTCGCGATGTCTCCCGCTCTCGCTGAGACCCAACCCACTGGAAGGAGCCATACCGGTGGCTGTGAAGAAGATCTGGACGATCACGCACTCGTGCGGACACGAGGTCGAGCGCGATCTGTCGGTCCGCCCTGCGGACCGCCGTGCCGGTTTCGCTGAGTGGCTGGCCAAGCAAGAGTGCACCGATTGTTGGAAGGCTGCACGCACCGATCGCGAAGAAGACAGGGCGGCCTGGCTGGCCGCCAAGCGTGCCGAGGAGCAGGCCGCCGCCGATGCCTGGTCGGCACGGTACCGGATGCCTCCGCTGGAGGGCACCGAGCGGGGGATCGCCTGGGGCGCGTGCTGCCGCCACCAGTTGGTGTCCGCCGCCTACACCTCTCTGGTTCTCGAAGGCGACATGGGCGATGCCGCGTGGCAGCAGATAGAGGACGCGACCCGGACAATCACCCGCGCCGGCTGGTGGATCGACAACCGCGCCTCCGAACCCGACGACCTCCCCGAACTCCTGGCCGCCGGAACCTCTAGCGACCGGTCGTGTGAGAACCCGTTCCTCTGACCAGCGGGGCGGCGTCCCAACTCACCGAGCGTGCCCCCCTGTTGACCTCGGCAGCTCCGCCGCCTAGCACCTGTTTCCGGCCGAACCAAATCCGCGATCGGGCGGATCCTCATCGTCGACTAGTCCGCGCAACGGGCTTCTCCCTATCCCGTCGCCGTCCTCGAGGCCCTCGTGATCGCGCACCTGCGGTACAGCGCACCGGGTCGACAACCGGTGGACAGCCCTCGCCTTCGGCGCCCGTGTCCGCACGGACATCGCAAACCGGGTACGCCCTCCCGTCTCCATCCCCATCTTCGAACAGGAGCTTTCCGCATGACCAGCAGAAGAGTGCCGCGCATTCCACCTTCCGCTATCAACTTCGCTTCCTGGACTGCTTCATGCCTGCCCCGCGTACCAGCGCGCCCTCGGCCACCACCGGTACCGACGCGCTTCTCTACCTGCTGTTCGGCGCCGTCGGCGCCGCCCTCGGCTACGGCTCCCTCGCCTGGCTGACCGGCAACCTCACCAACTCTCTGCTGGGCTCCGGAGCTTGGTCCCCCTACCAGCCAGCGGAAACGATCCTTCATCCAGCCGAACTCTGGCCCGACCTTCCCCCCACCGCGCTGCTCATCGGCACGCGGGTCCTCCCCTCCATCCTGCTCAGCGCCGCCCTCACCACGGCAGCGATCTTCTGGCTGTCCCGGCGTAGCGGTGCCACAACCGGGCTGGCGAGCAAGGCGGATCTCGCTCCGCTACTGGACAAGGAGACCGCCGCCAAGGCAAAGAACCTGCGGCCGAGCCTCTCCGGGCTCAATCCCAAGCAGATCGCCCCGGCCGATCGCGGCCTCCTGCTTGGCACCCTCGATCCTGGCCGAGTGGAGGTTCGTGCCTCCTGGGAGGACGTCCTGGTGGCGATCATGGCGCCGCGCTCCGGCAAGACCTCAGGGCTGGCCATCCCGGCGATCCTGTCTGCGCCCGGGCCGGTGCTGCTGACCTCCAACAAGGCGGCGAACGACGCCTTCACCACCACCGTCGACGCGCGCTCCAAGGTCGGCACGATATGGACGCTCGACCCGCAGCAGATCGCGCACCACTCACGCCTCATGTGGTGGGACATCCTCGCCGACGCCCACGACCTGGCTGGGGCCAAGCGTCTGGCCGGGCACTTCGTCGCCGCCTCCGTGGACGACTCCAACGGCAGCGACTTCTGGTCCACCGCGGCGAGCAACACTCTCGCGGCCCTGTTCCTGGCGGCCTCCTCGTCCGGCCGTCCGATCACTGACGTACTCGCCTGGCTCGCCTCCCCGGCCGACCGCACTCCGGTCGACCTGCTCACCGATGCCGGACACGTGGCGGTCGCCGCCCAGCTTCAGGGAACCGTCAGCGGCGCAACGGAGACGCGGGACGGCATCTTCGAGACCGCGCGGCAGTACGCCAGTTGCCTGCTCGATCCGGAGATCGCCGCGTGGGTCACCCCTACCGACGAGCACCCCGAGTTCAAGCCCGCCGACTTCGCCACCTCCAAGGACACGTTGTACCTGCTGTCCAAGGACGGCGGCGGCAGCGCGAGCGCGATCATCGCCGCAGCCGCCGACGCGGTGATGCGTGCCGCGGTGATCGTCGCGGAACGCTCCGGCGGCAGGCTCGACCCGCCGCTCCTGGCGATCCTCGATGAGGCCGCCAACGTGTGCCGCATCTCGGACCTGCCGGACCTGTACTCGCACCTCGGCAGCCGTGGCGTCATCCCCGTCACGATCCTGCAGAGCTACCGGCAGGGCCAGAAGGTCTGGGGTGAGACGGGCATGGATGCGCTCTGGTCCGCCGCCACCGTCAAGATCATCGGCTCTGGTATGGACGACGCCGACTTCGCTGACCGCGTCTCCCGCCTCGTCGGCGACCACGACGTGCAGACCTCGTCGGTCTCCACCAGCGACGGCGGCAAGTCCACATCGATCTCGATGCGCACCGAACGGATCCTGCCCCCGGACGCCATCCGTGCCCTGCCCAAGGGGAAGGCTCTCCTTCTTGCCACCGGCATCCGCGTCGCGATGCTCACCCTCAAGCCCTGGTACAAGGAGCGGTCCGTCAAGGAGATCGGCCCCGCCTCCGCAGCCGCCACGAAGGCGATCACTGGGCGGGCCATCGCCAAGACGCTACGGCGCGACGACTTCGGGACTGCGGCATGAGCGGTCTACGCCTGGTTCCCATCCGCGCAGAAGACCCGGCGCCGAGCGCGTTGCCTCCCCCCTGTGGCAAGCGGCGTGACCACCGCAGCGGCCCTGCGGATCCTGTCGCCGCAGGTCACCAGCTGAGGACCCCGCCGCCCATCGCCTGTGCGCGCCTGGCGGCATCTTCAATGTTTGCCAACCGCCTAGAAATTACGTCCCGGTGTTCCTCAACCGTCCGCACGGCGGGCGTCCCTGCCACGATCGTCTCGAGGTGTTCGCGGAGCAGAGCGCACTCTCGCAGGAATGCTGGCACCTGGTCGACGTCAACCTGCAGGTCGGCAGCGGCGAGGACCGGAAAGAAGCGGGCTCCCAACGAACGGACCGCCTCCGACCCCCACACCCGGGTACGCCAACGCTCGAATCCGGCCAGGTAAGAGCATCCTGCTGGAACGTCCAGCACCTGCATCTCACCGTCGGCTCCGATGACGAAGACATCCACCGACAGACTCATGAGCGCATTGGATCACAGCAGCCTTGCGTCGGCCTATGGACTTTAGCGCTGGTCCTGCCGCTTCGTGCCCCCTGCCGAGGCCACTTCGGCCTCTCCGCCCTATATCCCCTTGCACCTTCGTCAGGAGGCATTGGTGTCCCGTCACACCCCTACCGTCCCTGGGCTGGCCGATATGCCCGTCGTTCGGCTCGGCGACCAGTGGTGGCTCGTCGCCGACCGCGGCTCCGTACCCATCGCCGACCCCGCCTTCAGCGGGGAGCTGGACCAGTTCGCCGCCGCGATGACCGCCGCGAACCGCGCGGTTGCCGCACTGCGCCCCTCACAGAACACCGACGAGAGCGACGCGGAGTTGCAGTGAACGTGCTGATCGAAGCCGAGCAGGCGGTACTCGGCGCTGTCCTGCTTGATCCCGGTCAGCTCGACTCGCTGGCTGGTTGGTTGTTGCCCGACCACTTCTCTCGTCCCGCGCACCAAGCCGTGTTCGCCGCGATGCTCACCCTCCGATCGCGCGGTCACTCCGCGCTGGCCTCCAAGGGCGAGGCGCCGCTGGCGTGGGTGACCGACACCTTCGCCGAGGCTGATCGCCATATCCGGGGGCTTACTCGGTCGTACGCGCACACTCTCGTCGCCGCATGCCCGCGCGCCGGGAACGCCCCGGTCTACGGGCGGATGGTGCTGGAGGGCGCGATCCACCGCAGCGTCCTGGAGCACGCCACCCGCCTGTGCCAAGTCGCCGATACCGATGCCCTGCAGAGGGTGGTCGACAGCACCGTGGACCATGTTCAGATCCTGACCGACGTCCTCGACGATCTGTCCCGGCGCTGGGGCTGCGACCCCAAGCCGCTTCCGCCACCCGACGATGTCGACCATTCCTACCCGGTCGCCGCCGCGGGTAGCGACGGGCAGTCCGAGGATGAGCAGTTCCTCGTGGGGCTACTCATCGATCGGCCGGACGGCATGCGCCAGGTGGTGGAGTGGCTGCGACCGGCTGACTTCGCCGACCCGCTCTGCGGGCGCCTCTACCGGTGCCTCGGTGCCTTGCACCACCGCGGTGAGCCCATCGATGCCATCACCGTGCAGTGGGAAGCCCAGCGACGCGGCCTGTTTGCCGACGGCTCTCTGAATGTGGACCAGGTCGGTGCCATCTGCCGGAGCGGCGGCGTTGGATCGCCGGAGTTCCTAGGCGAGCGTGTCTTGGCCTCGTCCCTTGTCCGAACGGCGTCGGCCTCTGCCCGCACGATCCAGGATCTGGCCCACGACGAGTCGCTCGCCCCCGGCCGCCTGATCGGCTACGCCCTCCACGCCCTCCTATCGGCCCACGAGGTCCACGAGCGCTGGCGCACCGCCACCGGCACACCACCAGCCGGGAGTGCCGAACCTGTGGCGAATGCCGAGCACGCGACCGCGCGCGTTCATGCGGCTCTGGCTCGCAGCCAACCCCAGCGCTCGAGCCCGGCCCTGGCTCGGACGTCTGCCGCCTCCATTCCCACCGCCCGTCCCGCTGCCCGGAGCCACACGTGATCCCTCGCAGACCAGCCTTGGCCGCCCTCGCCCATGCCTTCCGAATCACTATGGTCAGGAGTTCGCCATGCCGTCCGCCTCCCCTGCCCACGCTCTGCGCGCTGCGGCTTTCGCCTTCGACGCCCAGCGCGGCAAGCTGCCGGTCGCCGGGGATCCCCACCGATCGCCCGAACCCACCTTCGTCTCCCGGCAGATAGCCGAACTGAGCACACTAGTCACTGACTTGAGTGAGGAGGTCGCCTCCAGGGCTGTACACGACTCGACCGCTCCGGCTGACGCGCGCGTCGCCACCGCCTTCGCCGCAGCGCTCGAACCCGCTGGCCAGGCCATCGCCGCGCTCGGTACGGTCAGCCACCAGTTGGCTTTCGTGGACCATACCTGGGCCAGGCGCCATGAGCCGGGTGTCCGCGATGTTCACGGACGAATCCCGCACGTCATTGAAGACGCCCTCTCTGAGGCCCACACCGCTCTCCAGGATGCCTCCACTGCCCTCCACAGCGCAGCGACATTGATCGCGCAGCCGACGCTTCGACTGAAAGCCGCCCTCAGCCGCACCACGACAGCCATCGCCAAACCGTCGACTGTTCGCACCGCAGGCCCCGCCCCGGCGGCTCCTCTCGCGGCGGCAGCCACTCGAGGGCGGTGACATGACCGGCACCACTCAATCCCATTTCCCGCTGATCGGGAGTCTGTGCTCGGGATACGGCGGCCTGGACCTAGGCGTCCAGGCCGCCCTCGGCGGCAGCGTGGCCTGGCACGCCGAGATCAACCCCGACGCCTCCAAGGTTCTGGCCCGGCACTGGCCAGACGTGCCGAACCTGGGCGACATCACCACCATCAACTGGGCCGCCGTACCGCAGGTGTGCGTGCTGACCGCCGGTTTCCCCTGTCAAAGACGTCTCCGTTGCCGGTCGACGCGCCGGACTCAGTAAAGACACCCGCTCCGGCCTGTGGCTGCACATCGCCCGTGCAGTCGAGGCCCTCCGTCCTTGCCTTTTGGTGGTGGAGAATGTCCGAGGACTCCTCACCTCACCCGCCGGTTCCCCTGGCGACATGGAACCCTGCCCGGGGTGTCTGGGAGACAACCCAACCCAGCCTCTTTTGCGGGCACTTGGTGCCGTACTCGGCTCCCTGGCCGACCTTCGGTATGACGCGCGGTGGCTCATGCTTCGCGCCAGCGACGTCGGAGCACCCCATCATCGTGCGCGGACCTTCCTCGCTGCCTGGCCCGCCGATCGATCTGCTCAAGACTCCGACGTCGAACTTGGGCACGAACGGTGGGAGCCAGCACCCGAACAAGCGCAAGCAGGGCGGCCACGGCCCATCGCTGGCCGACGAGGTGGAGTGGCTGCTGCCCACCCCGAAGGCCAGCGACGGAATCAAGGGATCGCCCAACCAGTGCTACGGCAGCGGCGACCTGACGCTCCCATCAGCGGCGGCGTCCCTGTGGTCGGCGTCGAGGACCAACGACACGGGCGCCCCTGGTCGCAGGCCCGGCAAGAGCGACCGTCCACCCTCGTCGGCGGTGGTGCTGCCGTTGTGGGACGACCCGGACCCGGGCAGCAATCAGTCACCGGTCAGTGGGGGCGGTACGCAGCGGCCATCACCCGATGGGAGAACCTCACCCGGCCGGCACCAGCTCCGACCGACGACGCAGGGCGCCTTCAACCAGCTTTCGTGGAATGGATGCAAGGGCTCCCTGCGGGCTGGGTGACTGCCACCCCTGGCCTGGGTCGACCGGCTCAACTCATCGCACTTGGCAACGGCGTTGTCCCCCAACAAGCCGAGTGTGCCGTCCAGTTGCTGACGCCGTTCTCACGGTGCTCGCAGTGCACCGTCCCGTAAGCCTGCCACCGGATCACATCACGCGGCCACGCCTCCTCTATCGCGGATTTCCGGCCGTGCCAAATCCCGAATCCTCCGGATCCTCTTCCGCGTGCCGACCTCCGACAGAAGAAAGCAAGCACTACCGTGTCCGATTCTCTCCCGAGCTCCACCGAGCCCTTCCGCATACCCGACGACGATCTAGACGATCTCGCGTCCACCTTGGCCAAGATCGTCGCTGAGGTCCGTGAGCACGGTGTCCTCCTGGACCGCCTCGCCGCCGAAACAACCGAGCCCAGCGAAGCCTCCTCCGCGCAGCCCATAGATGCGGTCCAGGCCGCTGGCGAACAGAAACCACCTACCTCGGCGTTCATCGTGGCGCTCGGCGGCGAGGCATACGACATCGAACTCGCCGCCCTACGGAACTGGGTCAACTACCTCCTGCTTCCCGTATACGGCCGTGAGATCAGCGCCAACCGTCCCTGGTGCGACCAGTGGCACGAGCACCCCGAGGCCGTTGCCCGCCTACACGCGCTCTGGCTGGCCTGGCAACAGCTGACCGATGCCGAGGCGGGCCTGGGCGGGCCGTCGACCTGGCATCGCGACCACCTCGACCACGCGCTGCTTCAACTGCGCGCAGCTGATGGCCCGTTCGCGGCTTGCACCACCACCCCCGCCCGCCCGACCCACCGCGTCCTCACCACCCCGGCCCCCGCCCCCACCGGAGCACAACAGTGAACACCACACCCGACTACCGCCTGGAGGGTTTCGAGCCGACCGATGACGATGTGGCCGAGGACTTCTCCTTCGTCACGCTCTATGACGACAGTCTCGTCGCCGTCGCCGAACACCACAGCAGCGACGGCCGCGACACCTACCTGGTCCTCTACGACAACTCGGCGCAATGGGGCGCCCCAGGTACTCCCGCATACATCGCTATGCACGTCAAACGCGAGGTCGGGCAGCGCAGCTTTCGATTCGACTCCACCCCCGTGGCCCTGGTGCCCTTGGCCCAGCGTTGGCTGATCGAGCGCGGCTGCCCCGCGGAGGCCATTGAGGTCTCCCACGCCAATTCACCCAAGCCGAAGGACGAACTCACGCAGCAGTTGGAGGAGCGGCTGAAGTCATCCGGCAACCGGTACGAGGTACTCGACCACAACACCTACAACCCCGGGCGTTTCGACTTCGGCACCGAGACCTGGGTCCTCGTCCACGACAGCCACCTGGACTCCGCGGAGCAGCCATACCGCGTCTTTCTTGAAGAGGTCAGCGCCGACCTCAGCGGCTACACCGTCCGCGAGGGGGCGTTCGCCGACGAGGACGCGGCCGAGGAGTGGCTGTGGAATCGCGACACGCCACTGCCCCGGCCCGTCGAGGCGACACGCGGCACAACCCACCGAGCACAGGCGGCACTTGCTCGGTCGACCACCGAAATACCGGCCGCTACCGTGCCCGCGCCAGGGCCAGCACAAGCCACCGAAGGGAAGTCCAGCCGGAGGTCGCGATGAGCCGCGCCCGCTTCGCCTTCGCCGCCCACCCGGACGCCATAGGCGACCTGCGCCAACTCCCCGACAACATTCGGGACCTGGCACTGCTAGAGCTGCAGAACCTCGTCCACGGCAGCGATGACTGCCTGCCGTTGGATGGCCGCTTGACCGGCTTCCACAAGGTCTACGTGGATCCCGCGGTCGCCTACCGCATGGTCATCCAGTTCCGGGATGCGCCCGCCTCCTCCACCCACACCCACGAGGTCTACCTCGTCGCCGCAGGCGCCCGGCAGGACTACGAGGTCTACCGGACCGCCCAGCAGCGAACGGACCGTACCGGCCCTAACCGCCCGGCTCCCGACTCGACGGCCGACGCGCGGGTGCGAGCCGCACGTGCCCGCTCCCCCCAGGCCGCAGTCGTCAATCCGTCGACCACCGCCACAACGCCAACCGCCCCCGTGGGCACCGCGCGCGTCGCCGCTCGAAGGGATCTGTCATGACCGCCGACCGCATCGCCACCGCCACCAGCGCGGAGCTTGCTGACCAGGCCAGCGCAACCTGCAGCGGTACGCCGCCGGCGACCACCTAAGGTCACCATCCGGCTGGACGCCACAGCGAACTGACGGCAGTTGAAGGTGAAGGGCAGTTCACCAGAAAGCGTTGCTGTCGCTGATCTGCAGACCACTGGAGAAGCACAACCGTTCGATCTCAAAATGCAGTCAGTGCTGCTGCCACCACCAGACGGTGAGAGCCACAGCCCCAGTGCCGACGGCCCCGGCCGCGCCACGGACCGCGCTGAGCACGATGATGCGCCGCCAGCGCCGGAGCCGTCGGCCTACACGCACCCAGCGTTCATGTCGGCCCCGCCTCCAGACACAATGATGGCAGCGACAATCCATGGTTCCGGACATACCGAGCCTCCCAGGCCTCTGACTTCTCCGTCCCGTGCGGGGCGACAGCAGCAGTACGCCATGGTGGTACGGCGGCCCCTGGCATCAGCTCGTGGGGTTGTAACGTGGGAGGGTGCCTCGTACCGAGAGCCCTGCCGATCGAGAGCTCTGCGAAGCGGTGTGGGAAGCCCACCGGCAGACGATCAGCTGTAAACAGCTGGAGACATGGCGAGCGGCCAAGCTGCTGCCCAGCAACTTCCGGCGCGCTCTGGGGCGCGGACAAGGCAAGGTGTCCTGGTTTCACCCCGGGGCCGTGGGAATCGCGGCCGAACTCGGACGGAACTCCCGTCCCGGACGCAGCCTGCATGAAACGGTCCTGAGGACGTTCACCACCAACCCGTATACCTTCACCGAGGGCCGTTCTGCGCGGCATCCGCTCACAGGCCAACCGGAACTGTTCTCCCCGGAACCGGGGATGCGGACAGCCTTGGAGTGGCATCTGCGCAAGCCGCGTCTCACCGACGAAATCTTTCAGCGACTATCCGACGGGGCCTCCGCCGACGAGGCGCTGGCGGATGCCAATGTCGAGCTGCACCGATTCGCGCAAGAATCCGCCCAACTCCTCGCACGTCGTCGCCGGTCGCTCCCCGCCAGTAGGCAGCGTGACCCGAAGCTCCGTGATGTGGCTGCCGAGATCACGCAGCTCATCACCGATTGGGTCAACGGTGACGGCCTACCGTCGGAGGCCGTCACCGAGGACAGCGCAATGCTTCTCCGAGCCATGGGGGCCGATCGGCCCGAGGGAGAACTTGAACGGGTGAAGAGCCTGATCATCGCAGACGGGCTCAAGGGTGGACTTGCTGAACTCGACGCCAGTGCCTACCCGAAGGGAGCCGATGAAAGGGCGGCTGCCCTGAGGCAGCGTACGTATCGCGAGATCTGTGAAGTCGCCCTCATCGTGCACTTCGTGGCGCGGACGATCAGGAACCGGAGGCTCTCGCTCACGCTCCTGCCCGGTAGCCAATTGGTCAACCGCACGGCGGTCCTCTACGCGACAGACCCGTGGCTCCACCAGTGGATGACCGTCCTGGAGCACACCATCGGACCGCAGGGCCCGGCCAACTGGTCCGGCACCACCACGGCCATCACGGCCTTGTGCTGCCATCCCCGCGGCTTGGAGTACGCGCGACGGCTGGAGTCCCAGCTCGCATACTCCTACGGCGACTCCAGCGCCTCACAAGTAGAGGTGCAGCTCGACGAGATCCTCGCCGTCAAAGCCGGAGGAACCTAGAGTCGGCGTGACTCCTGGGGAACACATACGGTCACCAGCGGCCGTGGTTTCCTGGGGGGAATTGGCGACAGTTGAATACGCGAGCTCACCAGTACGATCCCCGCACTCAGACCGGGCGCGTGCGATGCGGCCTGTTGGTCACCGTACGGGCTGCGTCGTGCTCAGAACGTAGTCGAAGTACACGGGATCGCCTTCCGGGTCGACGGGGTACTCGTAGGAGCTGTTGTTAGCGAAAGAGATCTTGGATTTCGGTAGGGCGTAGATGCCAAAGTCGTCGTCGTACGCGACGGAATGCCCGTGTTCTTCTACCTGCGGCACCAACCGTTCGCTGGGGGTGCGGAAAACGTCCAGTCCGTCGAAGGTGACGTTGAATTCGTCATCTTCCACGCGGAAGCGCCACAGCTCGACGCTGGTCAGCGTCCCGTCCTGGGGGAAGGACAGGACGAATTGGAACGCGGAGTCATCGAGGTTCACCACTGCGGGTCGTTCGGCTCCTGGCCGGTGACTGATCCGGCCCAGCCCTTGAGTGACCCGCATTGCTTCATGGAAGGGCATACCGAGCTGGAAGGGCCCAACACTGACGTGCGGATGAATCTGGACATCATCCACGCTTGCTTCGCCTACTCCTTGTCGCTCACTGGCTGCAGGGATCACCGCAGTAGAGCGGCCTCGTCGAAGGTCCAGCCACGACTGGCCACTTGCCTCACGTACGCCGCTGCAGAAGCCCAGTGCGACTAGTTCACTCGCGGCAGACGCCACTAGGGCCGAATCGACTACGTACTTCGGCACACCCCATGTCAACGTACCGGTGTCGGGAAAACCCCAGGTCAACAAGGTGCCCCGCTCCAGCCACCCCTCGTCGGACGGCTGCGCACCTACCTGGATCTGCTTTGTCTCCACCAGCATTGAACCCATCACCAGCACCTCGCCAGCTTCCCCAAAGGATTCTCATGTCTCGCTCGCTCACCGTCGGACAACTGATCCGTCAGCTAGAGGAACTGGATGCTGATCTGCCGGTCCGCCTGGCCATCAACCCAGACTGGCCGTTCTCCCACTACGCCGGCCGCGTTCTCAACGCGGACGGCACCGCGTTCATCGCCGACGACGGCCAAGAGGGGTACCTACCCCGCACCGTCAGCACCCTGCTCGACTGGGAGAACAGCAGCACTCCCACTGAAGTCGCCGACTCTGACGAAGCCCCGGAGTACCTCGACGCGCAGGACGCCGCATACGTCGTCACCGAACTGTTTGACCGCCCAGACTGGACCGTCGAGGACGACGACCTGCCTGCCACCTACTCCAGCCCCTGTGGCCACCTCAAGGTCCGTCTCGACGAAGACGGTTGGCTCTACGAAGCGCGTGAGCAGCCCACGGCCGCCCCCGTCTGGAACGCCTACTTCACGGCCTCGGTACCGGCGGACGCGATCAGGGCATTCACCGCTGCCCTATTGACTTCGCTCTGATCCTGGCCCACGTCGCCCGAGGTGCGCTGCGCCTCGGGCGCCTTCTCCTTCCGCCTTAACCCGCCGCCTGCTGGAAACCCGCTGCGAACGGCGGAAAGGACATCACCGCAGACCTCGGGCTCGCCGCCGGCGACCTACTGCTGCTGGCCACCTGGCCGAGGGTGACCGGTGACTGGTCACACGTTGTCCGACCCACGCTGTACGAAGCGACCGGCCTGTGCGTCGTGATCAGCGTGTACAAAGCCGCTCTCCACCTGGCGAATCACATCGCCGAGTGCAGATGATTCGCAACACCGGCCGCCCCTCACTCACGCAGCAGGGGCGGCCTCGCGCGTTGGTCACCCTTTTCGCCAGCAGGGCTACATCGAGTACGGGATGTCCTACGTGATCAGCCCGCAATCGGCTGCGCCTGCGGTGGACCGTTTGACGATGGCTCTGGGCAGTCGCCGTAGCCCGCCGACGCCGATGGCTGGCGCGTTACACGCAGAACTCCGGCTTTGCTACTGGGCCCTGTTGGGGTAGTCGCTCACTGGGCCACCCGCCATCGCCGCACCAGGTCTCCCTCCGTTGTCAGCCACGTCCCGTCCCCGAGGGCGAGTGGGTCGCAGGAGACTGTGCCCGGGTAGTCGAGTTCGGCGACTGGCTGGAGGGTGCGGGCATCAAGGATCAGGTGGCGGTTGTCGTCCGAGTCCTCCTCCTCGGCGACGGCCACGACAACGCGATCGTTGTCCAGGAATCCAGGGCGATGGCCGACGAGGCGCATGCCCTCCGGCAGCACGTCCGCAGCCTCGACGACGATGTCCTCCTGCCCAGCCTCGCAGCGGCTGAGCCACTCCCCTCCAACGTCCAGCTTGAGGACTACACCGTTGAGGCTCACCCCGGCGAACGGCTCGTCGTCGCCGCCGACGGCCTGCGTGCGCAGGGTGTCGTCTTCCAGCGTGACCGCCAGCGAGTAGAAGGTGTCCCCTTGCAGCGCGTTGAGGAACACCTGAGTGGGGTCAGTGAGGGACTGCTGGAAGATGTACCCCGCGGACGCGGACGGCAGCGGCGTCTGCGTGACGTGTCGGCCGTCGGCCAGATCGAGAGCGACGCACGCATCTCCGGAGTAGGCGCTGTCGCTCAGGCCGGGGCCTGGCGTCGTGACGAGGAGGCGGCGGCCCGAAGCGTCGGCGACGCAGGAAGGGCCTCCCGTTCCCCGATCAGGCCACGGCTCGAACTCATGCGTCCATCGCTGCCGCCCACTCGCGTCGTAGACCGTGACGGCGCCATTGGCCACCATGGCGAGTCCCCCGTCCGGTAGTGGCGAGGCGAACCCTTGGGTCTGCTCCGGCTTGTGGGAGGGCCAGCGGCGCTGTTCGGCGAAGACCCGACCACTGTCTGAAGCTACGCGGCCCACGACGATCTCGTCCCCGGGTTCGGAGACCAGCCAGCAGGCATGGTCGCGTACCAGAAAGGTGTCGAGGTGGTTGCGGGACCGGTTAACGAGACCCGGCAGTTCCTCCTGCGCGAGGAGCTCAGCGGTGGTACATGAGTAGCTCATGGTGATTGTTTACCTCGGAGAATGCCTGGCGGGCCAATAGAACTGTTTCTGCTGCGTCCCCTGCGTGCGGGGGTACACCATGCCGTACATGGCTCCGTGGCTGCCACGGATGAGCGGGGAGCAGAAGTCTGTGCACACGCTGTTGGAAGCCGCGCCGTGTGTGGGTAGCCAGTCCGGCTTGTCCTTGCCGTGGTTCAACCGGCTGAGGTAGGCGAGGATGTTCTGCTCGGCGTGACCGCCCTTGACGCGCGGAGGCACCTTCATGTAGGCGTCGTCGGGGATGGGCACGAGCCCAAGTTGCTTGGCCAGTTTGACTTGTTCCGCATCGAGTTTGCTCTTGCTCGTGCCCGAGACAAAAGTGACGGGTCCCTTGGGCGTCTGCGCGTGGATGATCGCGACTGTCTGCTTCTCGCGTTGAATTTTGTTCTGCTTGAGGTTGTTGATCTGCTCCGCCATCTTCTGCATCGCGTCCATGCATGGCGCGAGCCCCATGGGATCGGAGATGGTCGCCGGGTTTGTCACGTATCCGGCGGGATTGGGGGCGGGTGCCAGCCCCAGTGGGTCGGGGGTGACGTAGCGGCCCGGTTCGGGGTCGTAGTGGCGGAAGTGGTTGTAGTGGAGTCCGGTCTCCGGGTCCGCGTACTGGCCGGGGAAGCGCAGGGGTGTGTAGGCGCTGGCGTCGCGGTTCCACGCGGTGGTGCCCCACAGGGTGGGGCGACTGTGCCAGGCTATGTCACCGGTCTCGCTGACGAGTTCGGTCGGGGTGCCGATGAGGTCGGTGACGATGGCGAAGAAGCGCGAGTCGACGGACTGCTGGTCGGCGCTGGGCTGGCGGCTCTCGGCTTGCGCGAGTGGTCGTAGGCCGTCGTACTCCCAGGTCAGCGTTGTCCGCGTGGTGGTGTCGGTCTGTTCCGACAGGCGGCCACCGTCCCATGCGAAGACGGTTTCCTCGACGACCGTTCCGTCCGGGGCGTGCTTGCGCTTGGCGGTGCGGCGCGCGAAGGCGTCGTAGGTGTAGGTCCACAGCACGCCGTCCGGCGTTGTGCAGGAGGTGAGTCGGTCCTCGGCGTCCCAGGTGTAGCGCCAGATGTCGGGCTTGCGGGACAGGCGTTTTCTGCGTCGCTCGATGACGCGTCCCGCCGCGTCATAGGTGTAGTGCAGGGCCCCGGCGGAGCGCAGCCGCATCCCGTCGTAGGTGCGCGGGCCGCGGGTGTCGGGGTTGGGGGCGTGGTCGGGCCAGGTGGCCTCGGTCTGGTTGCCTTCGCCGTCGTAGAGGTAGCGCTCGCTCCAGTGGTGTGCGTCGACGCCTGTTGGGCGGCCGTCGGCATCGAGCGTAAATCTGCTTGCCTGGCCGGTCAGTTGGTCGGTGACGGCGAGGATGTGGTGGTCGGGCCGGTAGGTGTAGGCGCGTGAGCGCAGCTTTCGGCCCTTAACGGCCAGGCTCTGCTCGCTGACACGCCCCAGTGCGTCCCAGGCGGTGGCCAGGTGAACGGCCCGGTCAGAGGAGCCGACAGTGCGGGTGAGTTCCTGCCCGTGGGCGTCGTGCGTGAAGTGCAGCGGGCGCCCACTGAACTCCATGAGTGTGCGGTTGCCTGCCGCGTCATAGGTCTGGGTCGTGACCGCGCCGCTGGGTGTGGTGCGGAAGGTGCGGCGGCCTTCTGCGTCGTAGGTGTAGCGATGGGTACGGCCGTCGACTGCCTCGGCGGTAAGACGCCCCTGCGCGTCCCACGCCAACTCCAGCGTGGCGTGTGGTGATTGTGCTTGGAGGAGTCTGCCCGCCGGGTCGTAGGCGAAGGAGGTGACGGCGCCGTCGACGTCCTTGGTCGCGAGGCGGCCCAGTGCGTCGTAGTGGTGGGTGACGGTCTGACCGAGGGGGTTGGTGCGGGAGACCATGCGGCCGGAGGTGTCGTGTGTGTAGGTCAGTGTCCGGCCGTCGAAGTCGGTCTCGCGGATGACGCGTCCCACTTCGTCGTACGCGTAATTCCAGGTGAGACCAGTTGAGTTGCGGACCTCGGTCAGTCGCAGCTCGGTGTCGTATGTGAATTCATAGCGTGCTCCGCCCGGCTCGGTGCGGGCTGCGACCAGGTCGAAGTGGGTGTATTCATAGCGGGTGATACCGCCGTTCGCGTCGGTCTCGGTCAGGCAGTTGCCCTCGCCGTCGTAGGTCCACCTCTGTTCGCTGCCGTCGGGCTCGACGCGGCGTAGAAGGTTCCCTTCGGGGTTCCACTCCAGGTGAGTGATGGCGCCGAGCGGGTCGGTGAGGGATGTCGGGTGGCCGAATGCGTCGCGCGTGAAGGTGTGGGCGTGGCCGAGGGCATCGGTGCGGGCCATCGGCAGACCGGCCGGATTGGGCAGGAAGGTTTCGGTGGCGCCGAGGGCGTCGGTGATCGCCGTGATGCCGCCGCGCGCGTCGTGTGCGTAGCGAGTGATCGTCCCGTCGGGTGCGATCAACGCGGTGTTGTTGCCGGCCTCGTCGTACTCGCGCCGCCACACGGCTCCGTCGGGCCCGGTCACGACGAGCGGCATGCCTCGCTCGTCATACTCGGCAGTGGTGACGGTGCCATCGGCCTCGCGGACGGCCGTGAGATTGCCGTGCTCGTCCCAGCTCCATTGTGTGGTGTGGCCCTGTGCGTCCGTGCGGCTCAGGAGGTGGTCGTCACGATCCCAGGTTTGGCGGGTGGTGTTGCCCAGCGGGTCGGTCTCGGCTACGACCTGGAGGCGGTCGTTGAGGTGGTAGACGGTGGTGGCACCGGTGGAGTTGGTGTAGCGGGTGATGCGGTAGCCGGTCTCGGGGTGGGCCTCGTACGCGAAGGTGGACGAGAGGAACCCGTCGGGGCCGATGGTGCGGACGACGCGGCCGTCACCGTCGTAGACGTACTGGAAGGTGGAGTCGTTGCGGTCGGTCCAGGACGTGATGCGGCCGACCGGATCGTAGGTGAAACGCAGCGGCAGGCCCGAGGAGTTGGTGACCGCGTTGAGGTTGCCGTCCTCGTCGAAGCCGTAGGAGGCGACAGTGACCGCGCCGTCGGGAGTGCGTAGGGACAGCGTGCGTATTCGCTGGTCTTCTGCGGCGAGGTGAACCGTGTAGCCGCCGTGATGGATGACCGCGGTCGGGGTGCCGTCGCCGTGGCGGTCGATGGTGATGCGGTTGTTGCGATCGGTGAGTTCGGTGAGCCAGTAGGCGGTCGACTCGTTGTAGGGGCTTCCCGTGAAGCAGCGCACGGCGCCGGTGTGCGTGTCGGTTACCTGGTAGACCGTTTCGGTGTTCTCGTCCCCGCCATAGCTCAGGGGCAGGCGCGGGCCTTCCAAGGGGAGAACCGGTTCACCGCCGGGCTGGGGAAGGCGTGGATAGACCAGGAGGGAGCCGTCTTCCCGTGCCCAGACCGCCCCAGTGCCCGCGGTGTCGAGTTCGATGCGCTCGTCAAGGGTGGAAGCCCAACTGCGGCCGAACCACTGCCCGTAGCGATACCCGGACAGGTGCGTACGCCGCAGGACCAAGGGCAGGACCCCGGGCAGCGACAGATCTGTCTGCGGCAGGGTCATCTCGCCTGTGGCGACATCCACTGGATCGTTTTTGCAGGTTTTGTTATCCAGTTGGATGCCGTGACGGCGCGGGTCAGACTTCGCCTCGCTCAGCGAGTCCGGCTTGCCGTAACGCGACCTCCTTCCAGGGCCATTGGAAGCAAGGTGGAGGTCGTCGTTCCTGCCGTGGTGCTGGCCGAGCTTGTGGAAGCCGTCCTCGATGTCCTGGTCGGCCTTACGGAAGTCCTTGGAGATCTGCTGGACGGCCTTGGGCAGCCGGTCCTTGAGATGGTCGCCCAGCTCCGTGGCGGCCTTCTCCAACGCGTTGACCGCCTTCTCCGCGACCGGTGCGATCGCCTCAGCGATCACACCCCTGCCGCGAGTACGCCCCAAGTGCCCGCGCGCCGTGAAGATCTGGCCCCTGGTCTTGCCATGCACCGCGGCACCGACCATGTTGAGGTGGGTACTCGCCCGCTCATGCTCGGCGTGGTCGATCAGGACATCATCGGAGCCCCCACCGCCGCCCCCTCCGGCTCCACCGTCTCCGCCACCCACGGAGTCAAGGTGCAGTGCCGTCTTCGCGGAGCCCACGCCCTGATGGAAGCCGTCCTTGCCCGCCTGCTTGACCTCGTTGAGGTTCACCCCGTCCTGCACGCCCATGCCATCAGCGGCAAGTTGAATCGCCAGATCAACCGCCATGCCATCCAAAGCCGCCACCGCGGGCTCGGCCAGGGCCGAGACGATGTAGTTGACCGCGTCCTTGGCGACTTCCTGGAACAGCTGCTTGACGACCTGCTGCGTGGCTTCGATCGCACCCGCGTCCAGCAACGCCGACAACCCGCCGGTCTCCGGAATCAGCGCCAGCGCGATCCCAGTTTCGTCGGCTAGGTACCCCAACTGTGTGATTGCCTCGCCCTTTTGGGCCGTGATGGCACCCGCAGCCAGGTCCAAGGCCCCTGCGACCACTGTTGCCGCAGTGGCGAGGTCTTTCAGGTGCTTGTCCTTGACCTTCCCCCAGTGGGCGTTGAGTGCCTGCATCGACTGGCCGCGGCCGGATGCCAGCAGGCGTTGCATGTGCTGGTTGGCGGCGCCGGTGTTGTCGTCGAGGTCGTGCGCGAAATCGCGGAGCGAGTCGGCCGTGTGGTGGTAGTCGTCCTCGTCCACGTTGGGCCAGGACACGCCAATGAGGTCCAGCATCGTGGCGGCCCAGTCGGGCAACACAACACCCACGACTCAATCCCCCCGGTAAAAACGATCAAGACTGGCTAGTCGTATCACGAGGGGATCGGGCAGCGGAAGCCGAGTTTTGGCCTCTTACCGGTACGTATTAGCAGGTCAGGACAGGCGCCACCTTCAGCAAACCCAGATCAGTTGGGGGGCCAGCCCATACGCTGTCCGTACGGACAACGCGAGTACTCTCTGGCGTTGATTGAAGCCACGGCGCTGTGTTGAGCAGCGGCACTCAGCTGGTTCGGGCGGTACGCCGCCGGACGAAGAACCCGACAATGGCGCCCGCGGCGACGATCGCCCCCAAGCCGCCCAGCGCCCAAGGCATCACGGCGCTACTGCCATGGCCCCCGGCATCGGCCAGTTGCCATCCGCGATGCTGAAGAGGGTCTTGGCGGTACGCTCGCCGCCAAGATCAGAGCCTCCCTGACGTACTATCGGAAACTCCCTGGCGTACCTAGATGCGAGGTGCGGCTGCACGACACGACGCTGTACAACTCGCTGTTCCGCTACGACGACATTCTCATGGTCAACCCTCACATCTGGGGCCAGCCTGCCAGCGCCAACCCACTGCTCCATCTCCAACGCCTTGATGGCAGTGGATGGTTCGACCACTACATGGCCAGCTTCGACGCCGTCTGGGAGACCGCACGCCCCTGGGCAGCCGAGCGATAGGAGAAACAGCACCGTGGGCAGGATTGAGTACTACCACGATCGATCGGCCCCGAAGGCCAACAGCCTGATCCCCGCCAGCAACCTCCTGGTGGTCAACGGCGAAGGAGCCATCCTCCTGCAGCGCCGCCGGGACACCGGGCAGTGGGCTCTTCCCGGCGGCGCGCAGGATATTGGCGAAAGCGCGGCTCAATGTGCGCTCCGCGAATGCGAGGAGGAGACCGGAATCCTCGCCGAGATCACTGGACTGCTCGGGGTGTACTCCGAGCCCAAGCACATCGTTGCCTACACCGATGGGGAAGTCCGGCAGCAGTTCGAAGTCGCCTACATCGGACGGCCGATTGGCGGGGAGCCGACTGTCAACGACGAGGCGGACGGCGTTCGTTGGGTACGGCCGGAAGACCTCGACCACTATGACATCCACCCGAGCATGCGCCAACAGATCGGCGACTACCTGAGCGGAACCTACCCCTACTTGGGCTGAGGAACGCGGCCCGCGAACCTATGCCGCATCCACCCGTGCTTGCACCCTGGCGACACTGGCGTGGATAGCGGGTAGGGCGCGACGGATGAACCGCCCCACGACGCTGTCGGTGCCGTACCGGCTGATGATCTCGGCGACACGCTCCTCGGAGGACGTCCGCTTTCCGTCCGGCGTCGTCGTCATGTCGCAGTAGACCAGGGCGTCCACAAGGAACCGGTCATCCACCAAGGGGAACTCGCCCTCCAGATCCTCGCGCAGCCCCCGCTCCTCGGCCTCCAGCAGCGCATACGAATGGTTGGCCACCAGCCGAACCAGCAGCTCGTGCGACGCGTGAACGTCCCGCAGGTACCGAGCCCCGTCCAGGGGATGGAACCCGGTGACCACCCGCGGCGGCGCGTATCCCACGTCGTGCAGCCATGCCGCGGCGACAAGCAAGTCGGCGGACTCCCCCGCGACGGGTTCCAGCGAACGGGCACGCTCCGCCACCCCTTGGGTGTGTGCCCAGCGCCGTGGCAGAGCATCCGCGAGCTGGGACTCCGCGATATGCGTTGCCCATCCTTCGAGTCCCACACCGGGCAGTGTAGGTAACGCCAGGTCGCGCGGACAGTGGTCTCGACGGGCGTTGCGCGGGATCATGCGTGACTGCTTTCTTCCATGAGGTGGGCGAGGGCGACGCGTGCTCGCAAGATGGCTTCGGTGTCCAGCGCGACGTGGCCGAATCGCAGCCTGTTGAGCGCATCCAGAGCTGCGAAAGCCGGAAGCGCGGCGCGCTCGACGTCGGTCAGATCCTGGCCGTATCCGTCCAGATACGCCTCGCGAAGGTCATCGCGGTGGATCCACGGCCCGTAGGCGAGTCGGACGGTGTCACGTAAACGCAGGTTCTTCTCACAGCACTCGAAATTGAGCAGGGCGACTGACTTCTGGGAGTTGTGCCACGACCAGTTGCGGGGCCGGTTGTCACCGTGGCAGTAAGCAGTGGGGAGTTGGCTCATTTCTGGACCAGCCAGGACAGCAGCGAGCTTGCGAATCAGGGCCTCCTCATCATCGGACAGGAGCCTTGAGACGCGCTGCAGAAGGATCTCCAGCGTGGTAACGGCGTGGTGGATGAAAGTACTCGCTGGTGCTTTGGGGAGAGCCGACGTCGGCGTGGCATCGTGCAGCCGACGGATCAGCTGACCGGCCTGACGGTGCAGGGCATACTCATCAGTGTGCGAGAGGCTCAGAGTTGAGGCCACCGCTCCCCGCAGACCTGTGGTGACCACGGCGCAGAGGTGGGCGTTAGCAGCGACCAATCGCGGTGCCTGTCCTTGTCCAAGGACCGAAACGACGCGGCGAAGGGCGAAGACCTCACGGTGAAAGAACGCCGGGTTCGGCAGAACCTTGACGAAGTAGCTGGTCCCGCTTGAACGCAGAATCCGCCACGCACGGGAGGCGTCCTGCTTCGACGAAGAGTGCCAGCACCCCACATATTCGCCGACCATCTGGTACACCCACGGCCGTAATTCCGCAGGGAGTTCGGCTGGCTGCGTCCGGCCGCTCACGAAGTCCACCTCCTGGTGGTAGACGTCCGTCCCGCTCCAATGCCGCCTGGTGACGCTTTGGTGTTATCACCGACGGTCTCAAGCAGTTCCGTGAAGGGGCGCCATTGCCGGCGCTCACATATGTCGGGCTCAGCCGCGGTGACGGCGCCTTGGTGAGGCAGGACGCAGGAGAACATCTGAACGCCGCCCTTGGGCTCGTGGCGGTGGAGGACGTGCACCAACTCGCCTCGCTCGAACGGCAGATGTGCGCCGATAGTGTTCTCGTGAAGTGGCATACTGCCTCCCGATTCGCGTGTGGAGCGACTACACAGCTGGCTGGCCCCAGACCAAGTAAGCGGTCCTTCCCGTCTTGGCGGCTGCGGTGGCGGCTCGGATTCGCCGCTCTTGGCACGGCCTGACGTAGTTGCTGAGCCGGGCGAGTGGGACGAACCCGTAGGCGTCCAGTTCCGCTTCCTGCAGTGCGCTCTCCCCCGTGCGTGGAATGGTCCAGCCGCGGAAGACGAAGGTGATCCCTTCGACCGCGTCCTGTTTCCGGTTGGTTGGCGTGGAGTCGACTGCCAGCAGTTCGATCCCGGACAGTGTCAGACCGGTCTGCTCGCGGACCCCACGGCGTGCCGCTTCGTGCGGTGTCTCGCTCGCGTATGTTCCGCCGCCCGGCAGGGTCCACCCGTCGTCGCACGTGTCGTTCGGCTTGACCAGCAGGACCTTCCCGGACTCGTTCAGGAAGAGAGCGACGCCGCTGACCCGTCGGCGGGTGACCTTGCACGTGGACTCTCCTTGCTTTGGAAAATCCGGTGAAGGCGAGTAGGTCGGGGCGCATGTGTCTGAGTCCTTCCGAGTGCTGGGCGCCATCGATGCCTGGTCGCGTTCGCTTCAGACGATTCAGGCGTACATCGGGCATGAGGCGCCTCGTCGTACCGCGGCCGAGTGCCGACCGCGGATCGACCTACGTCCTGGGCGCAAGGTGGATCGGCAGGGCACGCAGGCCATGGGCGATGAATGACTCGACCGGCTGGAGCCGTTCAGCGTCGATGGCGAGTTGAAGATCGGGGAAGCGGTCGAAGAGCGCGGGAAGCGCGATGCGGGCCTCCAGACGAGCCAGGGGCGCGCCGAGGCAGTGGTGGACGCCGTGGCCGAATGCCAGGTGGTCAGTGTGAGGGCGGCTGATGTTGAACTGGTCTGCGTCAGGTGCGTGATGGGCGGGGTCACGCCCGGCGGCGGCGTAAGCAGGCAGGATCGCCTCTCCCTTTCGGATTGTGGGACCGTCGGGGATGGGGATGTCTTCGACGGCGAAGCGCAATGGCAGGCTGGCGATGCTGGGTGCCCATCGCAAGGTCTCTTCGATGACGTCGCTCCACGACGCCGTTCCTGCACGCAGCAGACGGAGTTGGTTGGGGTGCGTGAGTAGGGCATGGACAGCATTGCCGATGAGGTTGACGGTGGTTTCGTGACCGGCACCGATGACCAGCAGCAGGGTGTCGATCAGCTCGGAGTCGCTCAGGCGGGCGTCGCCGTCTTGGTCGCGGGAGGCGACCAGCACACTGGTCATGTCATTGCCGGGGTTGGTGCGCTTGAGGGCAACTAGGTCGGAGAGCAGCTCATGGATCTCATGCCAGGTGGCAGCAGCCTGGTCTGGGGTCGCGGCGGCGGTGACGATGGCCTCGACGAGGCGCGCGGTGTCAGCGCGTAGGGTGTCCGGGATACCGAACAGTTCGCAGATGACCTGCATGGGCAACGGGTGGGCGAAGGCGGTGCGGAGATCCACAGGGTGTTCTGTGGGGGCGGTGGTCATGGCATCGAGTAACTGGTGCGTGATCTCCTCGATGCGTGGGGCGAGGGCCTCAGTACGGCGGGCTGTAAACGCAGGGGCGATGAGTTTGCGTAGCCGTCGGTGGTCGGAGCCGTAAGCAGTGAACATGTTGGTGACGCCGATCCACTGGTGCAGCCACGAGGTGGGAGTGATCTCGCCGCGCTGCCAGACCGGCCAGTGCTGCCGGGGGTCCTTCGAGACCTGCGGGTCGGCCAGGAGTTGCTTGAGCAAGTGGTGGCTGGTGACCGCCCAGGCGGTGATGCCGCCGGGGAGTTCTACGAGGGCTGCGGGGCCGAGCTTGCGGAGGCGGCCTGCTTCGCCGTGGATGTCGCTGCCTGTGGGGTCGATGGCGACGGGCTGCTGTTCCATGGGGTGGCTCCTGTTTGGTCGGGGCTGATAGGGGTGAAGCGGGCGGGGAGGGCGGAGAGGGCCCGGTGGAAGGAGCCAGGCCGCCACACCAACTGCTCGTAAGGCACGGCGAGTTCGATGTTGGACAGCCATCCGGTAAGTCGCTCGATCGCGGTGGTGGCGATGAGCAGAGCGTGCTGCTTGACCGGGCAGGCATGCGGCCCAGCCGCCCAGGCGAGGTGTGATCGCTCGCCTGAGCGTGCCTGGCCGGGCGCGGTATGGGCTGGCTGGGTGTTGGCGGCAGCGTAGGAGACCAAGACGAGTTGTCCGGCGCGGATCCAGGTGCCGTGGAAGTAGATGTCCCTTAGTGGGTAGTGGGCGGAGTAGTTGGCCATGGGCGGGTCCCGCCACAGGACTTCGTTGATGGCATCCTGTGCGGTCAAGGCCCCGCCGACCAGGCTGTTGTAGTAGCGGTCGTCGGAGAGCATGCGGCCCAGCGCGTTGCCGATCAGGTTGGTGGTGGGCTCGTGCCCCGCCCCCATCGTCAAGATGATCTGGTCGACGAGTTCTTCTGGGCTGAGCCCTGCGGGGTGGTGCATGAACCAGGAGGTCAGGTCATCTCCGCGCCGTTGCCGTTTGAGGGCGACGAGTTCCCTTACGTACTGGCCGTAGGCGGCGTTGGCTTCGGCAGCCTCTTCGGGGCTGTTGCCTTCGAGCATCCCGGCCAGCGCGGCGATAAGGCGCTCGCTGTAGTGGTCGGGCAGTCCGAACAGTGCGTTGAAGATCAGTAGCGGCAGGCTGCGAGCGTATTGGGCAATCAGGTCGCAGTGGCCCGCGCCGCCGAACTCGCGGATGAGCCGGTCGGCGCAGTGTTGGACCAGGAGCCGCAGTTCGTGGGGCTCGACGAGGTCGAAGGCATCGACGATGACGCGCCGGTAGCGGGCATGGGCCTCGCCGTCGCTGAAGAGTACGTTACGGCGCCAAGCCAGCATCGGTAGCACTGGTGAGTCTGGTGGGATGGTGGCCTGCCACCGGCGTGGGTCTTTCGACCAGGTGCTGGTGTCGCGCAGCAGGTCCAGCGCCGTTTGGCGGCCGGTGACCAAGAGCGCGTCGACACCGGGGGCGATCTCAACCGGCGCGAGTGGCCCGCAGAGCCGCAGGTGCGCGTAGAAGGCTTGAGGGTCGGCGGCGAACTGGGGGCCGTAGAGCTGTACCACAGGGGGTGCGTCGCCGTGGGCCGGGCAGCTGGGCGGCTGTTGAGTTGTCACGCGGGCTCCATGTGCATGTGGGCGATGACGTGCTCGACCAACGCGATCAATGCGTCGAGGGATTGCCCGCGGCTACGGGCGTCGCACAGGACCAGGGGGGTGCCGGGGTGCAGGTCGAGGTGGTCCCGCAGCGTGTCCGCGTCGTAAGTCGGCGCTTCGGGGAAGGGATTGACGGCCACGGCGTACCGCAGCCCCGCTTCCTCGATGAGGTCCATTACTTCGAAGGACTCTTCCAGGCGGCGGGTGTCGACCATGACCAGAGCACCGACTGCTCCTTGAGCGATGTCTTCCCATAGCAGGCGGAACCGTCGCTGGCCCGGCGTCCCGAACAGGTACAGCACCAGGTTGTTGGGCAGAGTGAGGCGTCCGAAGTCGATGGCCACCGTGGTGGTGGTCTTGTCCTTCACTCCCGCCAGATGGTCGACCAGCGCACCGGCCTGCGTCATCACTTCCTCGGTGTGCAGGGGCGCGATCTCGGAGATGGCTCGGATGAGCGTGGTCTTGCCGACGGCGAAGGGTCCGGCGATGAGAAGTTTGATCAGGACCTGATCGGTCCCGGCCAGGTATCTGGGGTCAGGACTTGAGCGCGCGGAGTCCATCGAGAACCTTCTCCATTGTTTCGAGATCTGGTCCGGTGGCCTGTGGGATAGGAGGGCGGGCGTGCAAGAGCCCGGCGCTGACGAGGTCGGCCACTAGGACTTTGACGATGCTGACGGGCAGGCGCAGGTACGCGGCGGCATCGACCAGCGGCAAGGCCCCGGGCTGGATCAGTTCCAGCACGCCACGCTGCTCCGGGCACAGGCCGACCGGTATCTCCTCGCAGGCGGCGTGCAACGTGGTGAGCCTGTCGAGGTGGTTACGGCTGGGGTGAGCGCGCCCGCCGGTTGCCAGGTAGGCGGGCACGAGCCGTCTGCTGTGCCTGCCGCCGGTCATCCCGCGGCATCCCGAACGGGCTCGCGTGGCGAACTGGTCATGACTTTCTCTCCCAGGGACTTCACCTGGATCTGCATCTGATGCGCCACTACCCCCAAGTTGACTTCCAGGCTGGTGAACACGGCCAGATACGCGTTCCCGCCAGCGGGGATGACGAAGACGTAACCGTCGTCGGATTCGATGATGGTCTGACGCAGCCGGGGCTTCGGGTTCCCGGAGAAAGCCTGTGTGGTGGCGCGCGCGGCCCCCTGAAGAGCAGACATCATCGCAGCCGCGCCTTCCGCGTCCGCCTCCGCCAGGTCCGGGGAGCGGCCTTCGATGAAACCATCGCCAGACAACACTGCGGCGTGAACCACGTGTGGCAGTTCCAACAGCGGGCCGAGCACCCACGACTTGTCCTCAGTCGCCTTCCGAAATGCGTTCATGATGTCGCGTCCCCTTCTACTTGCTGCGAGCCAGGCTCAGCGGCGGCCCGGCCCGACTCAGTACCGGCCTGGAACGCCGCCCAGCGCTGACCTGCCTCCTCCGGAGTACGGTCCGGGGCCGTGTCAACAAGCCTCGGTCGGGCCTGGGCTGTGGTGGGCTGACGTCGGCGTCGCCGCGGCAGGCCCTCGCCTCCAGGTGGGGGCGCAGGTGCAGGGGCGGTGTCAGAGCGAGGGCGTGGGGCCATCGCGGACATGGGCTGGGACCCGGGGTCCATTCGCGTGAGCAGGGCGCCCGGCAGGTACACGATGGCTCGCACACCGCCGTACGGGGAGGGCTCGACGCGGACGGCGAACCCGTGTTGGTGCGCCAACTGACCGATCGCGGGGAATCCCATCCGCGGGGGGTCACCGAGCTCAGTGAGCAGCACCGGAGCCCGAGCGGTCATCAGGCGTTCCGCGCGCTGGAACTCCTCCTGGTGCATCCCGATCCCGGCATCATCGATGACTACCGAGGCGCCCTGGTGGCCCTGCAGTAGCGCGACTTGGACTGGAAGGTCCGGGTGCGAGTGGTGAAGCGCGTTTGCCAGCAATTCGGCGATCGCGATGGCGACCGGCTCCACCGCGCGGGCCACGACACCGACTGGATCACGCAGTTGGTTGCTGACCTCAACCCGCTCGTACCCCCGCACCCGTGACCGTGCACCGACCGTGATGTCGGCCAGGTAGGAGTCCTCGCGGATCAGTCCTGTCCAGGGCGCTCCGCACACCACGGCTGTGGCCTGTACCCGGCGCAGCGTCTGCTCGTTGAGGAAGTCAGCGGCAAGCAGATCCTGCGCGATGTACGGGTCGTCGTATCGCTCCTGCATCTGCTGCAGAGCGCTCTGCATTTGATACAGCATGGCCTGGATCGTGCTGGTGGTCCCCTGCATCGCAGCCCGAGCGGCGGAGTCGACGCGCAATCGCTCCTTGGTGACTGCCTCGCGAACCTGTTCCAGCACCGAGCCCAGAGCACGCTCGATATCCGTTCCGGCGAACCGGTCATCCAGCAAACCCCGGACGGGCACGCGCGGGTGCGCCAACGACATCACCAGATCCGGAACGCGAGCACTGGCTAAATGCCCGACCTCGTCCTCCAGGGCCTGCCACAGACTTGTCAGGTGGGCGTTCTCCTCCTCCGCCGCCGCGGAGCGCTCAACCTGAGCCCTCCGGCCCAGCCAACTGCGAATCAGGAACGGCGCCACGCCAAGAGCGGCCGTGGCGGCCCCTGTCAGGTACGCCACTAGCACCCCCGGTATCTGCATCATCGAAAGTCCTCGCTCTACGGACGGATGGTCGAGGCTTCCCCGACTGAAAGGGGGAAGGAGAACGGACTCATGTTCCCGTGCGGGTCTACAGATGGAACTGGCCAATCATGCGCGTCACGTTGGTCGTCAGACTGCGGATCGTGGGAGCGAGCGAAGAGCTGGCGAGATAGAAACCCAACAGGATGCACACCAACGCATGGCCCAATTTCAAGCCTCCCTGCTTGACCAGCAACAGCACCATGATCAGCAGAAAGAGAACCGTGGATACGCTCAGGGTCACTGGTTTGCCTCCAGCGATGGATCACGCCGCCCTGGCCCACGCTGCGCGAACTGACGCAAGCGAGTGGTGCAGTTCAGCGCTGTCGGTGACAGCGAAGGAAGAGTCGTGCGGCAGCAACCAGATGCGGACGCACTCGCGGAGCTGCCATTCGCGACCAGGAACCAAGCAAGAGAAATCGCCGTACCGGCACGGAGCCTGCGGCGCATGCCAACGCCACGCGGAACCAGCCTCCACAGGGATGTGAACCAACAGGTCCGTCATGCAACACAGCACCGGCCCAACCGGACGGCGCAGTTTGCGCAACTCATCTAAGGCCCTCATTCCAACGCAAAGCCCCGTCTGCACCACGTCTGTGCGAGTCGTCAGTGGTGATTCCGGTCGGGGGTGCTCCGTAAGGCGTACGTTCCAGGGGAGTTCTGAAATGGGGGCGAGCATAGGGACTCCGGTGCCGATGTTGAATGAAAGTGGGGCCAGAGCTTGATGCTGACTGCCTGCCCGGCGGCACGATGCTGGCCTGGTGTGCGGGACGGCGGTACCGCCTCGGTGGACGCCTTGGGGACGTCTCGGGACGTTTCTGAGCACGAGTCGCGACAACGATGGAACACCCGACCCGCGCAAGAGTTCAGCGGAGGAGCCGGAGATGGTCAGCGTCATCGTGGCCGATGAGCGGAAGCGGTTGAGCGGCGCAAGGCACCCGGGGGCTCAACTTCCCCCGGACAGGACTATCCGCCAACGCCACCGCGACGCCGACCCCTCCGTTCACTGGCGCGCTTGTGGTCACCCTTGCACTGTTGGCCCCCCTCGACGAGGGAAGCTCACCCGCCGTGACGGCGCCACGTACCTGCCGCCCTCACATGGGCGGAACAACTAGGGTGGCCTAGAGCCTTCTCCGGACATCATCCTGATCACTCAGTGTTGACCTACCGCCTCAAAGCTGGGCATTCCGGCGCTTGCCATGAAACGCAAGCGTCAAGTGTTCGCAATATGTGCGACATTGACCACGACGCACCGTGACACCATCAAGCCAACCAAGTAGGCCCTTAAGGGACCTTAAGGGCGGTTCATGTTGGCATGATCACGCTACGGAAGCGGGCGCGTCGCAACCTTCACGGCATGGCCAAAAACGTGTAGAGGCAGTGAAGGGTCGCTGGAGAAGATTTTGATCAGCGCCACGGGGGGTTGGCCGCGGATAACTTCGCGTGGCGCATTGTCCCTTCAGCTTCCCAACGGAGGACGCAATGCGCATTTGGACTCGTGTCGCTGCTTTAGCGGTAGCCGCTATGTCCGTCGTCGCGATGGCCGGTACGTCTCAGGCCGCCAGCCCTTCGCCCGCAGCCACCAAGCAGTACCAGGTCATCCGCACCGCTCACGTGGAGATCCCGGCAGCCAGCCCCAAGGGCATTGCCCGGCCCAACACCGGTGGTAACTGCGACTACTACGTCTCCTGCACCAGTCTGAGCAATGGCACGCTGTACGTTTCGGTTCTCGACGCCGGATCCAGCCCCAGCGAGGTCCTCGACCAGTACTCAAAGACTGGCGGCGGCACCATCTCGGCCGACTTCGAGTACAACGACGGGAGCAGCCTGCACTACGACCAGGGCACGTTCTCGCAGTCGTCCGGCCAGACCAAGTCCTACGAGTGGTACCAGCAGTACCTGCCCAGCTGTGCTCAGGTCGTCGGCATCCTGGCGGTAAGAGGCCAGGGCAACTTCCAGACGCCTCCGGTGTACATGTGCTAGTAGCCAAGCAGTGACATGTGCGGCCCGCACTCTCGTGCAGGGGGTGCGGGCCGCGTGTGGTCAACCCTTCGTCGTCTGGAAGCCCCTGCAATGATCCGCGCAATTCTCAAAGCGAACGTCGGCCTGATACCCGTCTTTCTGATCTTGGCCGTGATCCTTGGCTCGCTTGCCTGGTGGGCCGCGCGACGGCGCACACTGCCGGTGTGGCCCACCGTGCTGTTCGCCGTCTCCTTAGCGGGAGAGTTCACCGCAACGCTTTATCCCACCGGCCGCCATGCCGGGTCCTCCCACGTCTGTTCGTACAGCAAGGACATCGCCGCCGCGTTCGCTGATCAGCAGGGGCTGATGAACGTGGCCATGTACATCCCCGTCGCGCTGTTCGCCGTCCTGGCCTTTCTACACCCTCTGTACGTCGTGGCTGCCTGCTGGCTCCTGTCCGCCACCACCGAGACCGTGCAGGCGCTGATCCCACACATCGGTCGAGCCTGTGACTCCCAGGACTTCGTCACCAACTCCACGGGAGCGGTGATCGGGGTCGCGATCGGATGCGCATGGCAAGTGCTACAGCGGTCCCTGTCGGTACCGACGAAGCGCGAGGCCGTGTGGAGCGTCATCCCGCTTGCGGGAGGGGCCATCGCCCTCGCGTTGGTGCATCATGCGGCCATCAACCCCATGTGGGCCGACTCCACGTTGACCGTGGCTCACTCCACCGACCAGCGGGCCCTCGCGGCACAGGACGCAAAACTCCTCTTCGGCCCGTCAGCCAAGGTGGTCAACATCCAAGATCAGTCAGCGCTACGTGAAACACCGGAACTGGTGATCGTCACCACCGACACGGGCCAATTCTCCATCGAGTGGCCTTCCGGACAACTCCACGACGGCACCAACGGAATTTCCGCCCTGCCGACCGCTGGCGGATCAGATGCCGAAGCTCAGGCAGCGGCCGACGCCTTCGCGCGTAAATGGTTTCCCCGGAGCCTGCCAGACACCACCGTCCGGGTCTACAAGGTCGACCCCAAGAACGCCCGGCGCATCGTCGAGTACCGCCGCTACCGCAAGGCCGATGGCCTTCTGGAGCCGATGCGTCTGGACATCGAGGTCGACCCGGGCGGACACATCGCCCAGTACAACTCCCGTAACGTCCCTGACCCCGAACTCCCCACAGCACGCATCACCCGCGAACAAGCCATCGCCACGGTCACATCGGCACACCCTGGGAAAGTACAAACCGCCTTCCTGCTCGCCTACCAACTCGACGGGAAATGGCAACCCTGTTGGGCCGTCACACTACCCAGCAGCAACCCGCACGCCCCGGGCATCTCCTACCTGGTAGACGCGGTCACCGGCGCCCCCATCAACGGCAATGTCAACCAGTGAGGTTTCTCAACGAAGATGCCGATGGCGCCAGGTTGCAAGACTCGCGATCAGCTCGGCCTGGCGCCTTTTGCAGAAGGTGGGAAGCGCTCAGTTGGAGTGCGCTTCCAGAGCGTCGAGGATCTCGGGCCAGAGTTCACGGGGGCGGTCGTGACCCATGCTGGGAATCAACAAGAGCTTCGCTCCGGGCACCAGGTCTGCGGTGCGTTTCCCACCACTGGGGTCGATCAGCGTGTCATCCAGGCCGTGGATCACCAGGGTCGGCACCCGAAGCTTCCGGAGTGCGTCTGCGCGTGACCCACCCAGGATCATCGCGCCGAGTTGACGCCCTACTCCGGCTGGGTAGTAAGCGCGGTCGTAGCTGTTGGCAGCGAGCTCACGAAGGATCGCGGGGGCGCCGTAGCGCTTGGAGGCCCACACCAGTTCCCTCTCCGCCGCTGCAATCTATCCCTCACGGTCGGCTGGCTTTGGGCTGAAGAGCACCGCCTGGGCCTCGGGGCTAGGCTGTCCGTATTCGGGTTCGCCGGTCGAGGACATCATCGACGTCAAGGTCAGCACCCGCGCCGGCTGGGTAATGGCCATCGTCTGGGCGATCATGCCGCCCATCGAGGATCCGACCACGTGAGCTCGTTCGATTCCGAGCGCGGTGAGCAGGCCGAGGCCGTCGTCGGCCATGTGTAGCGGAGGCTCCGTGATCGGTCAGGACGATGGTGGGCTGACCGGTTCGTCGAGCAGCCGGACATCGCGCCACACGTTCGTGTAGGCACGCTGGGCCTCCCGAACCCAAGAAGGAGGCGCGTGCCAATCAACGGCCACCTCGCGCTCGCCCCACGCCACCTGCATGATCCGGCGGCCGGCAGCGAAGCTCTCGACGAGATCACGGCGCAGGAACAGCAAATGCCCTCGCCAGGGCTTGTCCACGCTGAAGGCTGCAGAGGCGCGCCGGCCGTCCAAACCCACTAGGTCCAGGGTGCTGGGCAACTGACGCAAGCCGAACCGGGCGGCGAATTCGAACGACGGCACATCGTACGACCCGTCCAGAGCACTCTTCGATTCGCTGTCGGAGGGGAACTCAACAGCGACTTGGTCGAAACTGATGCCTTCGGCGTCCTGCCAGTTCCGCTGAATTTCCGGCTGCGGGACTGATTCCGAGGCGAAAGTAGGGTCGAATCTGAAGCTCCAGGGCATTTCCGTAGCGAGAACGCCACGAGCCGTCGGCAGCGAAGGGAAGAAGTCGTTTCCCGGATAGGCCTGTTCTACAGCGAACTGCCGTGCGCGTTCGGCATCTTCGGGAGCGAGGAGGAGGGTCCGGAAGAACCCGAACGCCGTCCGGCCATCATGCTCGTGGGCCAGGTAGCCCTCGGCCAGGAGCCAGCCACCACCCACGCCGTGGATCTCCGCCGGAGACCACAACTGGTCTGAGACTGCCACACTGCCTGACGTGACCCAGGTCTGATCGTCCCTGGACTCCACGGATGCCCACGGCGGAAGGGGCACAGGCGCGACCGGCGGCTCGTCGGGGAAGCCCGGGTCAATGTCGGGCATCAAACGTTCCGGCTCCCCGAAGAGGGCCGGTGCCCGTCCGACGTCCACGAGACGGCCGACCATTTCGTGATAGGCGATCCAGCTGTACTTTTTTCCGTAACGCTCCACCTTCCTCGAAGAGCTGTAGCGGCGCTCGGCACTCATGGCGATGGCCTCGTCGAGGCTACCGAACTCCTCTTTGCGCCAGCCGAGTTCCCAGACGCGGGCCCTGACCTCGGCGCGGGCTTGGCGGAAGGCAGGGTGGGTGTAGTCGTAGTTGCCACGGTCGTTAATGGCAGCTCCGATGACGTAGTTCTCAAAGTTCATGCCCATGGTGCGGTCGCATTCCGCTGCATGAGGATCGTCATCGGCCATCACATTGGCGGGCCCCACGGCGGCAAACGTCAGGGCGCGGGCGTCGACACCATCCGGGACGGCGGCGGGGTGGAGGGCACCAGCGAACTCGAAGGTCGCCCGTACGTAGCCGCGCAACTGCTCATGTGAGGTGGGAGCAGCCCCGCCATCGAGGAAGCTGTCGTGCAACTGCGCCAGCCAGTCACGTAGGGCCTGCTCGAACGATCCTTCGGGATCAGGCATCTGATGGGTGCTGGCGGCGCCGAACGCAGCACCGACTAGGCGCTCGACGATGTAGAGGTCATCGGCGTCGAGCATCCTGGCCGCGAGGTCGAACAACCGCTTGGGTTCCGGCCGGCCGTATCGCTGGAGGGCCTTCGTGGCGAGGTCACGCAAGACCGTGTCCGTCGAGGCCAGCAGCCAGGATATGGCCAATGCATCCAAGTCGTCGCTCTCGGCACGGTCTGCCCGGGCCTCCCATCGGCTGACCGTCCGCTCCAGAGCCTTGGTGAGCACTCCTGGGGCTTGGCCACGAACCCATTCGGTCCAGTACGGATCGCGCTGTGCAAGGGGAAGCCGTCGCAGGACCCGGTCAAGGAACTCGGCGTTCAGGCGGTGTCGAACAGATCTGCGCACCTCCCACAGGCGGTCGAACGCATGACGATGCCCTCGGCCGCCGGCCCAGCGTGTGCTAATCAGGGCTTCAAGCGCGTTGACAGTCTCGTCATCCAGGAAACCGGACTCAGTGGCGAGTTCACCGGCGAGCGCGAAATCACGATGCTCGGCCGGGGCGGCGCGCCACAGGTGACGCTTGGTGAAGCGACGTGGGAGCAGGCCGATCAGCCCGACGGTGACATCCTCACCGAGGGAGTGCGCCTGCTCGCCGAGGAGGGACTCCCACAGATCCGGCTCCGCGAGCTGATCGTGGACACCGGAGTAGGTCATGCGCACCAGGAGCGAGTCGGCGATCAGGTATCCGGCGAGGCGGTCGAACGCGAATGCGCACTCGGTGTCGTCGAAGCCCTCCGTCTCCTGGCGAATGAGGACCCCTTCCTCCACCAGGCGCCGGAAGAGGCTCTCGTCCCAGCTCGACTGGCCCGCGTCTAGGATCTCCCTAGCCTCGTCGGACGGCAGACGGCGGAGCTGATGTGTCCACATGTGGTTGGCGAGGTTGGCGAGGCGGCGCTTGATCTGCTCGGCGGGCACGTGGGTGCGCGCCGGGTCCAGGGCCAGGCGCTCGGCCACACCGTCGCGGTACAACTCAAAGACACCCACCAGGGACTGAGGCAGCGCTTCCGCGCCCACCGGTGTCTGGCGCGTGGGGTTCGCTGCCTCGCAGTACATGCGGACGAACAGGGGGCTATGGAAGGCCACCGTCGGAAGCCAGGCGTCGGACGGGTTGATCTTGTACTCGCGGAAGTAGACCGTGACGATCTCGGAGACCTCCGCCTGCTGCCACTCCAGGTCCAGCCGCGCGGCGTCCTGGGGGATCAGCTGATCGGCATGTGCGTCGCGAAGGGTGACGATGACCATCACGTAGGGGTAGTCGCCCAACGCCGGCGCCAGTTCGGCCACCAGCCTGCGCCATTCAAGGGGCCGCTCGGCCTCGTTCAGCCCGTCGATGACCAGCGGGATGCGACAACCCGCCCGAATTCCAGAGGAATTGAGCGCTTCCAGGAGCTGGTCGAAGCGATCGGCCTTGATACCGGGAATCCGCCGTGCGAGGTCGTCGAGAGTGCTGCCAGCATGCAGGCTCCCGCCTTGGACGAACACCCCCGCTGTAGGTCGGCCGGTCGCTGCGGTCATCTGCGCGGCGAGGTGTGTCTTGCCCTGCCCCGCGGCGGCGGTGACGGCAAGCAGTGGAGCTTCGGCATCGGCTCGCGCAGTGCTGAGCCACTGGACGATGTCGCGAAGGTCCGCGCCAAGGCCAGTCACCAGGAGCGCTTCAGGTCGCTGATGCCTCCTTAGCTTGACCACCAGGCGCTTCAGCGCTCGGGGAGAAGTCGTTGGCGGCTGTTGGCCGGCGAGCCGCTCACGGACCTCGCCAGGGCGAAGGCTCCTGCCGGCGTCGATGATCGCACGCAGGTCCTCGACGAAGCGGTTCAGGTCGTCGGCAGCAACTGCGGCGGCGTCACGCGAGTCCGGGTCCAGGCCATCGAGGGCAGCGCGAAGCGCACCGGTACGGACTGCGACATCGTCGGTTCGCTGCTGCAGCCAGTCGAACGCCGCCGGGCGTAGCAACGCACGGTCAATGTGATGCTCAGCCTGGGTTGAGGTGTGCAGGCGGGGCATCCACCGGAGCCTGACCGGCGCAACACTCCGCTCGTGGGACCGCTTCAACACCTCGGGCGTAAGCGCGAGTTCGCCGAAGAACGTGGCCCGCAGCTCGTCAAGCCCGGCCAGTTGAGCCTCGTAGTTCTCGGCGCACCACAGGCTGACTTTGACGGTTTCCTGGCTGAGGCCGTCGATCCAGTCCTCGTCCTTTTTCGCCGGCCGGTAGGGTAGGCAGAGAACAAAGTCGGTCAGCCCATCAACGTGCTTGACCGCCAGCCTGAGCGACTCTTCGGTCAGTTCGCGCTGGCGGACGGTCAACTCGTTCTTGCGGTTGAGCGCGAACCACTTGCACGACCAGCCCCAGACCCGGCCGGGATCGCCCAGGGCGCCGACGCGGTCGACATGGAAGTAGAACTCGACACCGGGCTGGTTGCGCCGCTCCCGCATCCTTCCCAGCGCGCCGTGGTGCCGAGAGACGATGGCTCGCGTCAGGGCCTCGAAGCTCTGGTCGGGGGCACCGGGCAGGCGCTCCAGATCAGCCAGATCCAGTGTCACTCGCTCACGTCCGATCGCGGCGTCGCGTCCTCGTTCCATTCGTGGCGGGAGAACACCTCGACCTTCGCACCGTAGTGGAGGAACACCTTCAAGAACCCCTGTACATCGGACTCATCGGTCCAGAGCCTGACCGTCTCGGCGTCGCGGGTGACGCTATGGTCGAACGCGTAGTTGTCGACGTCGGAGCGGCCCAGGTCGTACAGCTTCATTTCCTGCAGTGCGTCGCTGAGTTCGCGAGGCATGCGCTCATCGTGGGTGCGCCAGTCGTCGTCGGACCACGTGTCTTGGGCGAGTTCCTGCAGTGCCTTCATGCATTCCTCGGCTGCCTTCGCGCCGGTGACTTCTTGGAAGCGGCCGATCATGACGAGGTTCATCGAGTGCTCCGAGCCGTACCCGTTCCAGATCCTCATCGTGCTCCTCTCAGCGTCTGGACGGCATCCATGATGGAGGCGCCAACCGGTGTTCCCGCAGCAGCGTAGGCGTGAGGGCGCAGCACCCCTGTAGCGTCGACGTGCATGTGCGCGTCCAGAGAATGCTCGCCTAGGAGTGCCTCCGCGACTGGCAGCGCCGCCTCGAGGCCGGTGCGCGAGATTGCGAGGCGAACCCCAGCCCTGGCGGCCGAGACCCACTCGACAAGACGCCGAGCATCGGTTTCGCCGATACCAGGGGTAGCCGCAGTTGGCTGCTCCGGCAGAAGCAGCAGCTCAGAAGCGCCGACATCGGCAGCGAACCTGGCGACGTCGTCAAGTTCATCGATGGTGTCGGCGTTGACCACTGTGTTGATGCCGAACGGGGCAAGGGAGGCGAGCAATGAGGCTGCTCGGACCACGGAGGCGAATGGCTTGCCGCGGAGTCGTTCGTACGTTGGTCCGATTCCGTCGACCGACAGACGGACGAAGTGGACGGCCCCGCGCAAGGACTCGATGAAGTCGGGCGTCAGCCGGTGCCCATGCGTGGTGAACGTCACTGCCATTGACGTGGACTGAGTAATGTCCGTGCACAGTTGAGAAAACCGGCGGTACGCGGTCGGCTCCCCTCCTCCGAAGCCGACGCCCAGGCACCCGGCCGCATCGAGCTCGACCGCCCAGGCCAGTACGTTCTCGGGGTTGAGAGCCGCAGCATGCTTGGGCGCGTAGCAGTACAGGCACTGGAGTTCGCACGCGTTCGTCAAGGCGACGGACAGGTACCGCGGTGCAGGAGAGAACTGCTCAGCAGCGACAGACACCTCATCGAACAGGACGTTCATCCCGGAGGTGCGGTCAAACAAGTGAACGCCACAAGCGGACAGGCGGATCTTGCACGTCATCGACGACATCATGCCACCAAGGCCAGCGACGGCTGTCCGTATCCAAAGATCTGAAATGTCCACCCAGAAGGATGTCAGCGCGTCCGTTGACACAGCACTCGCTGGACGGTGCCAGAGGGCTGCGACGCAGCGCCCTCGCCACGCCTTCGAACTGAGCAGACCGCATCACGAGATCGACTGATCCACCGTCAGCTAAGTCAGCATTGAGTCAGCATTCATCCGACTAGGCCCTGCTACAGCTGCTCAAACCTGCGAATCGCCGCTGGGCTCCCAAAGTCGCAATCACAGGGGCGGCCAGTGGTCCCGGCAATCGGGCTCGACGGAGCGAGAGCCGTGCCCACCAGGCTCTCAGCGATCCCATCAGCAGGGCGAATGCCCAGCTCAGCGCACACGTCCGCGCGGTTTCAGCGGCCCGGGCGGGAGTGCGGGGGCGGTAAGTCGAGAGCCGTCGTAGCCGCGCACCTGCCCGAAGCGAGTGCCTTCCATCCAGTCCATGCGGGCCTGTACGATCTCGTCCCCGGTCCGCCCGACGAAGTTCCACCACATGACGATCTTCTCCTCGAACGGCTCGCCGCCCAGCAGTACGAGGTCGGTCGCGGTGTCGGCGCGTAGTGGCAGCCCCGTTCGGCCGCAGCCAAGGTAGAGCAGGGAGCCGGGGACGAGCGGTACGTCGTCCACGATCGCGCCGCCCGACATCGTGAGCGCCGCGTACTCGAAGGACGGATCGAGCGGCAGCGTCACATCGGCGCCCGCGTCCAGCAGCAGGTCAGCGCCGACCAGCGGGGAGAACGTACGGCCGGGTGAGACGGCGCCGGCCAGCTCGCCGATGATGACGGTGGCCCTAAGGCCCGGCGCGGTGACCACGGGGAGTGCGGTGTGGTGGTCGAAGGCGGGCTCGGTGGCGCGGTGGGCGTCGGGGAGCGCGACCCACAGTTGGGCGCCGTGCAGGAAGCGGGCGTGTTCGCGCGGGGACTCCTCGGAGTGCGCGATGCCCCGCCCCGCGGTCATCAGGCCCAGCTCGCCGGGGCGTACGGTTTGCAGGCTGCCGAGGCTGTCGCGGTGCAGCACCTCGCCTGCACGCAGCCAACTGACCGTCTGGAGGCCGATGTGCGGATGCGGCGGAACCTGCATACCCGGTTCCTTGGCGATGTCGTCGGGGCCGTAGTGGTCGACGAAGCACCAAGCGCCGATCATGCGCCTGCCCAAGTTGGGCAGCAGGCGCCGCACTTCGGTGCTCTCGCCCAGCAACACCTGCCGCCCGGTGAGGAGTTCGCGTACCGGCTCGGCCGCGACGGCGGCGCGCCCGCCGCACACCGACACCTGGGGCCTGAGGTCGAGATTGCTCATGCTGCCCTCCGCGGAGTGGTTCACGGCCGGACTACGGGACGACGGTGACCGGCCAGCGGGCGGCCTTGACCAGCCGGACCGCCAGCGAGCCGATGATGCGGTGGCCGGCCTGTTCCGAGGCGCCGACGACCACGGCGTCGGCGCGCAGTTCGTCGGCGGCCTGGGACAGGCCGGTGAACGGGTCCCCGGCGAAGGTGTGGAACTCCCAGCGCAGCGTGGCCGTCTCGCCCATCCGCTCGATCGCCTCCCGCACCTGCGCGACGATCTCCTCCGCGACCTGCGAGGTGGCCTCGGCCATCGGCACGCCGAGACCGGCCGAGCTGGCCATGGCCATGGGCTGTACGTACACCATGGCGAGCAGGGACCGCTGCCGCCTGGCGAGGCCGGCGGCGTAGGCCGCCGCGCGCCAGGACGACTCCGAGCCGTCGACTCCGACCACTATCACCTTCGGACCGTCCGTACCCAGCTCGAACGCCGACCCGGTGTTGTTCTCCGTCACACCTTGAGCGTAGTCGGGCCGGAACGTTCCGCCGGGCCGGGGCCGGTACGGCGTCGACCCAGCCCTCCGGCGTGCGGCCCCACTGCGCCGCGCGGCCCCGCCCGACGCCAGCACACACCCCAGCGCTTTGTGAACCCTTGGCCAACGCGCCGCTTGCCGAACCGTTGCCGTTCGCCCCACCGTACTCACCAGTCGCTAGCGTGCGCCTGCCTTTCCGCGGCCCCGCGGATCTGGCGGGGCACACCACCGTCTCCGGGTCCGCGTCAACGGTTGGGCAACCACCCCATCTAGCAGGAGGCACTTGTGATCGCTCGTCGATCGACCGCCGCGGCCATGGTCGCGGCAACGGCCCTGTTCCTCGGTGGCCTCGCACAGCCCGCGGTGGCGCAGCCGGCACGGAGCGCGGCCAGCGGAACCGGCGGTTCGCTCTCCGTCTTCGCCTGGAACGTCGACCTCGCCACGGCCGTGGTCGACTCGGTGGAGAGCGAGAAGGCCGCCGAGCGCACCCCGGTGGTCGAGTCGGTGATCCGCCAGCACAACGCCGATGTCGTGGTGCTGGACGAGCTGTTCAACCACGCCTCGACCGACGACATCACCGCCAAGCTCGCCGACCTGTACCCGTACCGGACACCGGTGGTCGGCCAGGTCTGCTCCGGCGGCGGTTGGAACGGCATCAGTGGCAACTGCTCCAACTCACCCTTCGTCATCAACGGCGGGACGATGATCCTGTCCAAGTACCCGATCACGGCCCAGTACGCCCATGTGTTCACCAACTCCACTTCGGGGACCTGGGACTACAACGCCAACAAGGGCGCGGCGCTGGCCCAGATCGACAAGGACGGCAGCAAGACCTGGGTGGTGGGCACACATCTGCAGGCCGACCAGTCGAACACCTCGACCGACACCACGCAGGCCACCCGGCTCGCCCAGCTCGGCGAGATCCGCGACTGGGCCGACGGCATCGTGGGCTCCAACGGACCGGTGCTCATCGGCGGCGACCTGAACGTCGAGTATTACCACGGCCAGGCGCGCGGCGACTACGCCAACGCCCAGGCCGCGGTGGGCGGTGTGCTCGGTACCCCGGCCGGCGATCCGTCTCAGACGCTGACCACCATCGACTGCAAGGTGTCGGCGTGGTGCCAGTACATGGCGGGCGTCGAGAGCTTCCCTACCGACTACACCGATGATGTGGACTACCTCGGCTACCTCAACGCGCCGGGACGGCCCACCCCGGCGGCGCTGCCCGACGTCGCCGTCGACTTCGACCCGCAGAGCGGCTGGACGCAGGGGCAGACCGACACCAACGCGCCCAGCGACCACTACCCTGTCGAGGCCACGTTCCAGCTGAACTGACGCCCGACAGCCGGCGGTACCGCCCGTCGGCGGTCAACTGGCCGCCCACTTACGCGGGTTACGCGTCCTCGTATGAGGCGGCCAGTTGGCCTGGCGCCGCCTGCCGCCAGGAGTCCAGCAGGATGGCGCGCAGTTCCTCGATGTCGTCCACGGCGGCGAGCCGGACCCGCATCCAGGCGAAGTTGTCGTCATGGCCGCGGCGTATGAAGAACTTCTCCGGCTCCGCGGCGATCAGCTCGGCCCGTTCATGCATCGGGCACTTGACGCTGATGGAGGCGTCGTCCTCGGCGAGCCACGCGAAGGACCTCCCGCGCACCCGGAAGGACGGCATGCCCCAGGCCAGCTTCTCCACCGCCTCCGGCAGGGAGAGCGCGATTCTCCGTACGTCGTCGGCGTCGGCCATCTCGGTCCTCCGTTCCCACCGTTCACCACCGACCGTAGTGCCCACCACTGACAATGGCCGCCGACGGCGCTTCCGTGCGCCGCCCAAGCGCCCGCAGCCACTTTCCGCACTACCGGCGCGGCACGGCGCGACCCCGCGCGCTCCCCGCGGCTGGCGCCCCCGGCAGCCATGAGCGGGCACACTGGACCACATCGTTCTTCGCACCTCCGAGGACGGCCCTCGTGTCCGCACCGCCGAAGCTCCCGCCCCCCGACCCGTACCGCTCGCCGCTGACCGGGTGGACGCGGGCGCACTGGGAGGCGGTGGCCGACCGGTTGCTGGACGCGCTCGTGCCGTACGCGACGCCGGGCTGGGCGCGGTACTGCCTGCCGGGGCGGGCGAGTTGCTCCGGGCACGCCTCGGACGGTCTGGAAGGGTACGCACGGTCATTTCTGCTGGCCTCCTTCCGCATCGCGGGCGCCGACGGCCAAGTGGACCAGCGCCTGACAGAACGCTACGCGCGGGGTCTGACAACGGGCACCGACCGCCGCAGCGGCGAGGCATGGCCGCCGATCGGCGATCGCGCGCAGCCCATGGTGGAGGCGGCCTCGATCGCCGTCGCGCTGCACGAGACGCGCCGTTGGATCTGGGACCGGTTGGACTCGCCGGTCCAGCAGCGGGTGGTCGACTGGCTCTCCGGAATCATCGGAAAGCGCACGCACGACAACAACTGGCGGCTGTTCCAGGTGGTTTGCGAGGAGTTTTTGGCGTCGGTGGGCGCCGGGTACCGCCAGTCGGACATCGACGGCGGCCTGGCACGGATCGAGGACTGGTACGTCGGCGACGGCTGGTACACCGACGGTGACGGCCGCAACTTCGACTACTACAACGGCTGGGCGCTGCACCTGTATCCGCTGCTGTGGGCCCGCATCGCCGGTGACCGGGCCGAAGCCGCGCGGGTGGCCGTCTACCGGGCGCGGCTGCGCCGGTTCCTGCTGGGCTACCAGCACTTCTTCGGTGCCGACGGCGCTCCTGTGCACCAGGGCCGGTCACTCACCTACCGCTTCGCGACCGTGGCGCCGGTGTGGCTGGGCGCGCTCGCCGACGCCACGCCGCTGCCCCCGGGCCGCACCCGCCGTCTCGCCTCCGGCGTGCTGCGGCACTTCACCGAGCGCGAAGTGCCCGACGAACGCGGCCTGTTGAGGCTAGGCTGGTACGAACCGTTCCTTCCGGTCACCCAGGAGTACTCCGGCCCGGCGTCACCGTACTGGGCGGCCAAGGGCTTCCTCGGGCTGCTGCTTCCCCCGGACCACCCGGTGTGGACCGCGCGCGAACTGCCGCTGCCCATCGAGGAGTCGGACCAGTACGTGGCGCTGCCCGCGCCCGGCTGGCTGCTGCACGGCACCCGTGGCGACGGCATCGTGCGGCTGCTCAACCACGGCAGCGACCACGCGACGCCAGGTCTGGCCGACGATCCGCACTATGTGAGGTTCGGCTACTCCTCGCGTACCGCGCCGCAGACCGCGTCGCACGCCCCGGCGGCGCGGCTCGACGGCCATCTGGCGCTGGTGGCCGCCGACGGCACCGCCTCCCGTCGCACCGTCATCCATCCGCTGGGCGTTTCAAGCTCCCGCGCCGCCTCCTGGTACGCGGCGCGGCTGCCGGGTGACAGGACGGAGTACCGCGTCGAGACCACCGCCCTGCCGCACCAGGGCCTGGAGGTGCGCGTGCACCGGGTCGAGGCGCCCGCGGGGGTCACCGTCCGCGAGGGCGGTCACGCGATCGCCGGGACCCGGCCGCCGACGGCCGAGACGGGGGACGGCTGGGCACTGGTACGCCGCGCCGACGGTCTGGTCAGCGCCGTCGTGGGACTGTACGGCTGGTGTGGCGGGCATGTCGCCCACCACACCGACGCCAACGCGTTCGGCCCGTGTTCGGCCGTCCCGTACCTCACCTCGGCACCGCACCCCGGCGGTCGCAGCATCCATGTCACGCTGGTCGCGCTGGCCGGCAACCCGGTGCAGGCGGCCGAGCTGTGCGGGGTCGCGGCCGCGGAGGTGATGGACGGCGCGGTCGCCGTCCGATTCACCGACGGTACCGAGCTGTACGTATGACGTACCGTCAACCAGCCTCGTTCGGAGCCAGTTCGACAGGCGCGGACGCCGGTGCGGCAAGGGCGGCGGGCGACGGTACGGCGACCGGGCGCCACCAGGGCTCCAGGGGCAGTTCGCCGCTCGGCTCGAAGGGCCTTCCGGGTGGCGGCAGGGCCACCGAGGCACCGGCCGCGAGCGCGGCGGCGAGGGTGCGTTCCGCGGGCTCCTCCCAGGGGTGCGGGGCGAGGTTGAACGTGCCCCAGTGAATAGGTAGCAGGGCACCGCGCAACGTCCCGGCGGACAGGTCGGCGTGTGCCCGCAACCCCTCCTCCGGGGTCATGTGGATGTCCGGCCAGAAGTCGCTGTACGCGCCGATCTGGATCATCGCCGCATCGAAGGGGCCGTACTCGGCGCCTATATCGGCGAAGCCGGGGAAATATCCGGTGTCGCCGCTGTGGTAGATCCGGTGCTCGGATCCGCGCACCACCCAGGAGGCCCACAGCGTGTGCTGGGTGTTGCGTATGGCGCGTCCACAGAAGTGCCGGGCCGGGGTGGCGGTGAAGGTGAGTCCGGCGACGACCGCGGTCTCCCGCCAGTCCAGTTCCACCATCTGCCGGGCGGGCACGCCCCACCGCTCCAGATGCGCGCCGACACCCAGCGGAACGGCGAACGTCGTTCCGGTGCCGACCAGTTGGCGGATCGTGGGCAGGTCCAGGTGGTCGTAGTGGTCGTGCGAGATGACAACGGCGTCCAACCGCCCCAGTTCGGCGAGCGGTACCGGCGCCGGATGCACCCGGCGCGGTCCGACGAAGCCGAACGGGGAACAGCGCTCGCCCCACACGGGGTCGAACAGCACCCGCCGCCCGTCGATCTCGGCGAGCACGCTGGAGTGCCCCATCCAGGTCAGGCGCAGTCCGGACGCGGGCGGGGCGGCCAACTCGGCGACGGTGTACGGATATACGGGAACGGGGGCCGCGGGACGTCTGCGGATCCGATCAGCCTTGCGCAACTGGGACTTGAGCATGCCCCAGCCCGGACCGCCCGGTGGCCGCGAGGGTCCTGCCGGGTTGACGAACACACCGTCCCTGAAGTTCGGGGAGCGGCGGATGCGGGCCATCCGCTCCCCCGTGGGGTCGGCGCCGAAGGACAGCGGACGCCAGCCGGTCATGCGCGCCGCCCCGGCTGCCCGTAGGCGCGCTCCACGCGCAGCCGCATGACCAGCCGCCGGTCGGCGACCATCGCCGCGCGGTACTCGTCCCAGTCGGGGTGCTCGCCGCGCACCGCGCGGTAGAGGCCGATGAGCTCCTCCACCGCCGGGTCGTGCGGGTCGGTGGCGACCTCGGACAGTTCGGCGGTGCCTTCCGCCACGGTCCAGGTCCACCGGTCGGGGCTGGTCACGTGGTAGCTGGCGCGTGGGTCGCGGCGTAGATTGCGGGTCTTGGCGCGGTCGTCGGTGATGGAGACCCGGACGATCCGCTCCTCGGGGTCGTAGTGGTGGTTGACGTTGGACAACTGCGGTCGTCCGTCACGCTTGAGGGTGACCAGGACCCCACCATCCACCTCTGTGAGCAGCCGCAGCAGTGGTGCTTCGCGCTCCAGGGCGTCCGAATCTCTTGCCGTCATGACGACCTCAACGCGTGGCCGGTCTCCGGTGTTCCGCCTCGTCAATCCTGTTGGGTCGCGGCCGTTCGGCACCGCTGGGGCGGTTGCCGGCGCGCCCTTGTCACGCCCGTACCGCGCGGACCGGGCGGCGGGCCTCGCAGGCGTGGGTGGAGGTGGCGGGGGCGTGGTCGCGTAGCGGGCCGACCTGAAGGCCGCGGCGCTCACAGGTGTCCAGCAGCATCGGCAGCGCGCCGAGCGCCGAACGCCAGGCGCCCGGGGCGGAGGTGCAGTCGGAGTCGTGCAGCAGGATCGTGCCGCCGCCGCGCAGGTCGGCGGTAACGGTCTGGTGCACCGAGCGCGGGGTGGCCCGACGGGTCCAGTCCTCGCCCCAGCAGGTCCACAGCACGGGGGTCAGGCCGAGCCGCCGTACCGCCAGATGCGCGGAGGTGGACATCACGCCGTACGGCGGGCGGAACAGCCGCGGCATCTGGCCGGTGATCTCGGCTACCCGGTCGCGGGCGCGCGCGAAGTCCTGATAGGTGGCGCGCGGTCCGCGCAGCAGCAGCGGACGGTGCTGCCAGCCGTGGATGCCGATCTCGTGTCCGGCCGCGGCCATTTCCCTGAGCAGTTCCGGGGCGCGGTTGGCCATCGAGCCGAGTACGAAGAAGGTGGCGCGGATACGGTACTCGTCGAGCACCCGCAGGAAGAACGGGGTGGACAGCGGATCGGGGCCGTCGTCGAAGGTGAGCGCCACGTGGTCGGCCCGGCCCTGGCCGGAAAGCCCCGGCATCAGCCGGTTGCGCAGCGGCCCGAGGGTGGAGATGACGGGAGCGGCGTGGACGGCGGCGAGCGCGGGCAGCGCCACGCATCCGGACTTGAGGACCGTACGGGCCAGGCCGGGCTTCCGGTTGGCGGGCATCGGCACTCCTTCTTACGGGCTTACGTGGTTTACGAGTTGGGTCAGCGGCCGAATTCGTGCAGCAGGTGGAAGCCACCGCGCGCCACCGCGGCCTCGGTGGTCTCCGGACCGGCGAGCATCGTGGTGGCCAGGGCGGCGGCGAGCACGATGGCGGTTCTGCGTGCGGCGGGCCGGCGCATGGATGCCGGGTCGGTGACCGCCTCGGGCAGTGGAGCGGCGGCGGCGTCGAGGATCTCGGCGACCGGTCCGGCCACCGGGTCGTCGTGGAACAGCGCCTGCCCGGCGGTCCGTTGGGCCCTGCCCAACGGGCCTTCGAGCAGTTCGCCGAGCACCGGCTTGAGGTCTTCGCGGGAGCGGATCCACACCGCGAGGCCCGCTTCGTCCAGGGCGGCGGCGTTGGTGCGGCCGTGGCCCGGTATGCAGCCGTAGGAGGCGACCGGCAGTCCGCTGGCGAACGCCTCCAGCGAGGTCAGCCCTCCGGCGTTCTGCACCAGGACGTCGGAGGCGTGCATCAGTCCCGGCATGTCCTCGACCCAGCCGAAGGCGTGCTCGATGCCCAGGGCGCGCAGCCGCTCCACGAGCGCCTGGTTGCGGCCGCAGACCACGACGGGCACGGCGGCGCCGCTGTCGCGGATCTCGGTGGCCACCTGCTCGACCGGGCCGACGCCCCAGGATCCGGCGACCAGCAGCGCCAGCGGTGCGCGCGGCGGGAGGCCGAAGCGGGTCCGGGCGGCTTCCTGTTCGGCTGCGGACGCGGGGCCGAAGCGCGGATTGACCACCGGGCCGGTCGCGGTGACCCGCTCGGCGCCCGCCGTCCTGGCCTGATCGGCGGGTATGGGGTGGGCGGCGAGATGCAGGTCCACCCCGTCGGCCACCCACATCGGGTGGACGGAGAAGTCGGTGAGGTAGGTGAGCACGGGCACCGTCAGCCGGCCGGACAGGCGCAGCGCGCCCAGCACCTGACTGGCCAGCGGATAGGTGGAGACGACCGCGCGGGTGTCCGGCGGCAGCACGCGCAGCGTGCGGTGCTCGGAGCGGCGCAGTACCGCGCGGGTGAGCCGACCGGTCTCGCCGCCGTGCTCGGTGGCGGCGTAGATGCGCTGGTAGGCCCAGGGGGCGTAGGTCAGCAGCTGGTGGTAGCTGCCGCAGATCAGCGGGCCGAGCCGGGCGGGCAGCAGGTCGAGGAAGTCATGCCGGTCGACGGTGGCACCGGCGGCGGTGAGCCGTCGGGTGAGTTCGTCGGCGGCGCCGTCGTGCCCCGCGCCGACGCTCGCGGAGATGACCACGATCCGGCCCGGGACCGCTTGGCTTTGGGGGTAAGACACGACCGACCTTGCCTCCGTACGTCGGGGAACGCTCCGCACGGACGACCTGGGGCGCCCCGTAGCCGAAAGCCGGGGTGGCGCGGCGCGATGGGGTGCGGGCATGCGGAACTCTACAACGTGTAGTAGTTAACTTCCGACCCACCCGACCCCCGGAAAACCCGCACCCGCGAGCGGGTTACGAACAACCCCCCGGCCCGACACCGAGCTTTTACGAGAAGTAGTAGATTGCGGGGTTGTATCGCGGGAGTGGATGTCATATGCGAGGAGGCCGGTCACGTGGCAGGGGGTAAGGCGCGCTCGGTGAGCGGCAACAGCCGAAGGGCCGCCGGGGAGCTGGAAGCCGGTGTACTGGCCGCGCTCTGGGCCGCGGGGGAACCGCTGACCGCGGCCCAGGTCAACGAGCAGTTGCCCGGCGACCTCGCGTACACCACCGTGCTCACGATCCTGTCCCGGCTGTACGACAAGGGGATGCTCACCCGGCGCCGCGAGGGGCGCGGCTACGCCTACGCGCCCGTGGAGGACGAGGCCACGCACACCGCGGAGCGGATGCGTTCGCTGCTCGACCGCGGTCCCGACCGGGCCGCGGTGCTCTCCCGGTTCGTCTCCGAGCTGTCCGCCCAGGACGAGCTACTGCTCCACCGGCTCCTCGCCGAGCAGGGCCACTCGACCCCGGGTGGCCCCAAACCGCGGGCGTAGCACGGCCCTTGAGCGAGCGGCCCGCTCTCTCACGGCCCGGTTCGCGAGGTGAACGGCCGTGCAGCGGCGGATGAACAACTCTCCCTGGTCGACGGCGCTTTTACCGCTTGTAGTACGTTCTCCCCTGCCCGGGGTCTGTCCGGGTTCTGCTCCCTCCACCGAAGGTCGTCGATGTCCTCCGTCCTGACCTACCCCGAAGCGATCGGCGTCGGCCTGCTGCAAGGCGTCACCGAGCTGTTTCCGGTGTCCAGCCTCGGCCACAGCATCCTGCTGCCCGCGCTGCTCGGCGGGCAGTGGAAGCATGACCTCAATGTGGCGGCCGACGGCTCGCCGTATCTGAACGTGCTGATCGGGCTGCACCTGGCCACCGCGTTGGCGCTCGTCGTCTACTTCCGGCGGGACTGGGCCAAGGTGGTGCGCGGGCTGTTCAGCTCCATCCGCCGGCGGCAGATCCAGACCGTCGAGCAGCGGCTGGCCTGGCTGCTGATCATAGGCACGATTCCGGTGGGCATCGCCGGACTCGCGCTCGACAAGGTCTTCCGCTCCACCCTCGGCAAGCCGGTGCCCACAGCGGTGTTCCTCGCGCTCAACGGGATCGTGCTGTACGTCACCGAGCAGTTGCGGCGCGGTGGCACCGGACGTCGCCGTGCGGGCTCGTCGGTCGCGCCCGGCGAGGAGCATCTGGACCCAGACGACCTGTCGGACCGGCGGATCACCAAGCTCACCTTCGGCCAGGCGGCCTGGATCGGCGCCGCGCAGATCCTCGCGCTGTGCCCCGGGATCAGCCGCTCCGGGTCGACCATCAGCGCCGGGATCTTCCGGGGCATGAGCCACGAGGACTCCGCGCGGTTCGCCTTCCTGCTGGCCACGCCGGTGATCGGCGCGGCGGCGCTGCTGAAGGTGCCCTCGCTGCTCGGCCCGGCCGGTGACGGCATCCGCGGTCAGCTGCTGGCGGGCAGCGTGGCGGCCTTCGTCGCGGGATACGTGGCGGTGCGCTTCCTCACCAAGTACTTCGAGACGCGCACGCTCACCCCGTTCGCCGTCTACTGCACGCTGGCCGGGCTGGGTAGCCTCGCCTACTTCACGCTGGCCTGAGTACCGGGCCGCCGGGTCAGCGGCCTATCTCCTTGCGGGTGACCCGCTTCAACCTGGCCCGCTGTGACGGATCGAGCAGCAGGTAACCGCCCACCGGCACGCCGATGATGATCAGCAGCGCCGCCCAGAGCGGCAGCACGTACAGCAGCACAAGTCCGACCGCCACGCCCCCGACGGTGTACGTAGCGCGCTTCGACATCGCTTCCTCGCCCTCCGTCCGCGGTACGGGCCGCGCCACCACGGCTCCGCTCTCCGCCCCGTATGGACAACGCCACCGGCGGCCGCGCGGTTCCCGCCCCTCCTTCATACACCCGTTCGGGCGTGTGGAGCGGTCAGTCGAGGGTCGCGGTGAGGGTGATGGTGGTACCGGTGAGGGCCTGGCTGACCGGGCAGTTGTTCTTGGCGTCCTCGGCCGCCGCGGTGAAGGCCGCCGCGTCCACCCCGGAGACCTCGCCGCGCACGGTCAGATGGATCCCGGTGATGCCCTCGCCCGGCTGGAAGGTCGCCTCGGCCTGGGTGTGCAGTGTGGTGGGCGGCGTTCCCGCCTTGGCCAGGATGTTCGACAGCGCCATGGAGTAGCAGCTCGAATGGGCCGCGGCGATCAGCTCCTCGGGACTGGTCCTGCCGTCGGGCTCCTGCGCGCGGGACGCCCAGGTGACCTCCGCCTCCCCGATGCCGGAGGAGTCGAAGGTGACGGTGCCCCTCCCGTCGAGCAGATTGCCTTCCCAGACGGTGTGCGCGATGCGCTTGGTCGCCACGGCGGATACCTCCTGCGGATGGTGGGCGTACGGCGGTGCCTACGGGATGCGAGTGGTTCGCGATGCGGGTGTTATGGAACTCGTGCGGGTACTACGGGTGAGCGGTACGCGACGCGGAACGGGTCCTCCCGATCATCCGCCACCATGGCCTTCGCACGGTGGTACACCTCGCGGATTCAGGACGGCTCCCCCCTTCCGGACCTATTCGGGCCCCGCCCGGGTCTCCCCGGGAGATTCACCTGCCGCCCGGACACTTCACGGGAATCACTCGTCTCTGAGAGCCTTCACATCCGTTTCTCATAGTTGTCGTCGATGATCTTCTCGGAGGGCAGCAACGCCCTCTCCGGCCTTTGGCAGAAGGGTCACCGCATGTTCAGGCAGCAGCGGTTCCGGCGCGGCGGATCAGGCCGCGCCCTCTCCCGCCGCGTGTGCCGCGATGTGGCACTGGTCCTGGGCTGGCTGGTCGTGGTCTCGATCGGAAGTACCGCGAGCGCCGCGGCGCTGTCCGCCTCGGCCACGGCCCTGGGCACCTCGCACTCCGTGCACGACACCAAGGCCATCGCCACGGTCGGCGCCATCTTCCACGGCAACGTCTCGTCCGACGGCGACCACTTCTGCTCGGCCAGCGTCGTCAGGAGCGCGGGCAAGGACCTGATCGTCACCGCCGCGCACTGCGTCAGCAACGGCACCGACGACCTGTACTTCGTCCCCGGCTACCACGACGGCCGGGCCCCCTACGGCGTCTGGAAGCTCGACAAGGCGACGCTGGACCCGCGCTGGACCGACAGCCAGGACGAGGACCTCGACGTCGCCTTCGTCAGTGTCCAGCCGCTCGGCGGCCGACACGTGCAGGACGTGGTGGGCAGCTACACGCTGGGCGTCAACAAGAACCAGACCAGCACCGTGCGGCTCACCGGCTACCCGTCCGACGAGGACGCCCCGATCACCTGCGTGAACCGGGTTTCGGCCTACTCCGCCACCCAGCTGCGCATCGCCTGCACCGCCTACAGCGGCGGCACCAGCGGCAGCCCCTGGATCACCGAGGGCCACACCGTGATGGGCGTCATCGGCGGCTTCCAGCAGGGCGGCAACACCGACGACGTCTCCTACAGCGCGTACTTCGACAACGACATCGCCGCCCTCTACCAACAGGCCGCTGCCACGCAGGTCTGATCCTTTTGCCTCTGAGGCAAGAAATTTGCCTGTCGGGCACGACGGGTGTGCACTGGACGCATGACCGACAGCGTGTCCGAGGTAGAGACCGGACCTGTGCCGACACCCGAGATCAGCGGACTCGGGGTGCGACTGCGTGAGTGGCGGCGGCGCGGGGGACTGACGCTGGAAGCGGCGGCCGCCAGGGTCGGACTCTCGCCCGCGTACCTCTCGCGGCTGGAGACCGAAAGCCGCCAGCCCTCGCTTCCGGTGCTGCTGGGCCTTTCCCGAGTGTACGGGACCACGGTGGCCGAACTGCTGGGCGAGCAGGCGGTGGCGCACGATCCGGTCATCCGCGCCGGACGGCTGGAGCCCGGACGCGCCGGAGGGTGGAGCTACCGCCGCGCCGGCAGGCCGGACCGGGCCATGCAGGCGCTGAAGGTGCACATCCCGCCCGCGGTACAGGACGCCGTGGTCCGAGTGCACCCCGGCGAGGAGTGGCTGTACGTGACCTCCGGGCGGCTACGGCTGACGCTCGGCGAGACGGTCCACGTCCTCGACCCCGGGGACTCGGCGCACTTCGACTCGCTCACCCCGCACCGGCTGGCCGCCGCGTCGGCCGAAGGGGTCGACCTGCTGTTCGTCCACACCCTGTTGCAGAGCCCGGTGGGCGGGCTGTGCGTCGATCCCCTCAGCCGCGTCCACTGAACCGTCCGCGAACCGGCCACCCCTTTCAAGGAAGGTGTCTTCGCCATGCCCGAAACCGCCCCCGCCTCGGCGGACAACCGGATCAAGTCGCTCACCCCGAAGTGGCTCAGCCGCGGCCTGGCCATCCGGGTCTTCATCTACCTCATCGGGGCGCACATGTTCGCGGCCTTCCTCTACCTGCTGTTCTGGCTCGGCGCCCACGCCTCCCACTGAGTGCGGCACGATCAGCGGCATGAACCTGTGGAGCATCACCCCGGAACCGGTGGACGGACCGGTCGGCACGGCACTGCTGCGGGAGTACTACACGGACATCGTGCACCGCTACTACCAGACGCACCACGGCCGGGACGCCGCCCCGGCCGAGATCGACCAGGCGCTCGCCGAGGAGCCGAGCGGCCATCTCGCCCCGCCGGGCGGCGAGTTCCTGGTCGCCCGGCGCGACGGCGTGGTGGCCGGATGCGCCGGAGTGCATCTGCTCGCGCCGGGCACCGCCGAGTTGACCCGGGTGTTCATACGGCCGCCAGCACGTCGGCACGGTGGCGGAACCCGGTTGATCACCGCCGCCGAGCGGGCGGCTCGGACAGCTCTGGGCGCCGAGCTGCTACGCCTGGACACCCGGCACGACCTGGTAGAGGCCCGCGCGTTGTACGCGAGGATGGGCTACGCCGAGATCCCCGCGTACAACGACTCGCCCTACGCCGGGCACTGGTTCGAGAAGTCGCTCACTCCCTGACGCCCACGCCGCCGTAGAACGCGATGCGGCGCAGGTCCTCGGCGTTCGGCAGGGCGCCCTCCGGACGCCACAGCGGCACCTGGACGACGCCGGGGTCGAGCAGTTCGAAGCCGTCGAAGAGCGGCAGGAACTCGTCGTAGCCGCGCAGCGTCAACTGCGCCGTCGCCCTCTTGTAGACCTCCCTGGCATCGCCCTCCGCGTCCTGGTGGAAGTCGGTGGTGCCATGAGTGAGGACGAGATGGCTGCCGCGCGGCAGTTCGCCGGTGAGCGTGGCCAGGATTCCGGCCGGGTCCTCCTCGTCCTTGACGAAGTGCAGTACGGCGACGAGCAGTACGGCGACCGGCTGGTCGAAGTCGATCAGTTCCCGGACCACCGGATGCCCGAGGATCGCCTTGGGGTCACGTACGTCGGCGAGCACGAACCCGGTGCCGCTCGTGTTGGTGAGCCTTGCTCCGGCGTGCGCCGCGACGATGGGGTCGTTGTCGACGTAGGCGACGCGCACGTCCGGCGCGATCTCCCGTGCCACCTCATGGGTGTTGGGCGAGGTGGGGATGCCGGTGCCGATGTCGATGATCTGGCGGACGCCGGCGCGTACGACGGTGCGCACGGCCCGGCGCATGAAAGCGCGGTTGGCACGGGCGCTGGCGGGCGCCTCCGGGGCCATGGCGATGACGCGTTCCGCGGCCTCGCGGTCCACCTCGTAGTTGTCCCGGCCGCCCAGGTAGTAGTCGTACATCCGGGCCGGATGGGGCTTGCTGGTGTCTATCTGTTCGGCGGAGAAGCCTGGCTCGATCACGCCGTCCTCCTGGTGTGGGCTGGCTGGGTCGGTCAGGCGAGCAGGAAGTCGGCTTCGCCGGACTTCGCGCCCTTGATGAAGGTCTCGATCTCGTGCAGCGTGTAGATCAGCGCCGGTCCGTCCGGATCGGTGGACTGGCGGAGCGCGACCCGTCCGTCGCGCAGCTTCATCGCCTCGACACAGCTCCCGCCGTTGCCCCCGCTCCACGGCTTGCGCCAGCCGTCGGTGCCCAGGTCCTTCGCCGGCATACCGTTGTATATGCGTTTCCCGCTTGCACGGTCCCCGTAATGCGTGCGATGCATGTGGTCAGATCTCCTTGCGAATGGCATCGAGGAAGGCCTCGGTGCGCTGTGCTGGCGCGGCTTGCGCGCACAACCGGTCCAGCGCCTCCTGGAAGCCCGACACGTCATCGCGCTGGTCGAAGTAGACAGCCCCTATCAGGCTCTCCGCGCACACGATGTCGGGCAGTTCGGCGACCTGGAACCGGAAGATGTGGAACGGCCCGTACATCGCAGGATGCGGGCCCGCGGCGAACGGGATGACCTGCAGCCGGACCTGGGGCAGCGCACATGCCTCGATCAGCCGGTCAAGCTGTCCGCGCATGACGCTCCGGCCGCCGATCGGGCGGCGCAGTACCGTTTCATCAAGCACAACCCACAGCAGTGGCGGGTCATCCCGATTGAGCACGGCCTGGCGCTCCAGCCGCAGCGCGAGCAGACGGTCGATCTCCTCGGTGGCGGCCTGCGGCATTCCGGACCGGAACACCGCGTGTGCGTACTGCTCGGTCTGGAGCAGTCCGGGGGCGTAGTGCGGTTCGTACGCGCGGATCAGGCCCGCCTCGCCCTCCAGGCTGACGAAGGCGCTGAACCACTCGGGCAGCACGTCGCGGTAACGGTGCCACCAGCCGGGCCGGTTGGCCTCCCTGGCCAGGGCCAGGAAGCCCTCGACCTCGACCGGGTCGGTCACACCGTAGGTGCGCAGCAGCTTCTCGACGTACGGGATCTTCAGGCCGACTTCGGCCTTCTCCATCCTGCGGACGGTGGCGTGTGTGACGTCAAGCGCCGCGGCGGCCTGCTCGTAGCTGAGTGCCGCCTTCTCCCGAAGGTCCGCGAGCCGCTTGCCGAGGACCACTCGCAGGACCGTCGGCGCGCCCGAGGCGCGAGCATCCGTCACCGCCCACCCCTTCCAACTCCCCATCCGGGGAAGCAGTGTGTCATGCCGTCAGAGACGCGGAACAGACTGTCGTGATTGATTCTGCAAATTGCAGAACGCATCTTGCCATCTGTTGCACGCTACGCGCATAGTGGCCTGGTGGCTTCCTCCCATGACGCTCTTGGACTGGAGCGCCCGGCCGGCTTCGATGCCCCGCGGCACCTGAGCGCGTCCCGCATGGACGTGTTCCATCTGCCGGCGCTCGGCGCCTGTGTCGCCGAGGCAAGGAGGCGCCTTCGAGCGCTGCTGGCCGAGCGCGGTGTCGATGACGATGTACGGGACGACGCCGGGCTGGTGCTTTCCGAGTTGTTCACCAACGCCATCCGGTACAGCGACAGTGAGCGGATAGCCTGCGCGCTGCGGGTCACTTCCAGTCTGCTGCGGCTCGAAGTCGCGGACCAGGGGCGGGGATTGACGCAGCCTCAGCCGCGTGAGGCGGGGGTCGACGAGGAGAGCGGGCGCGGCCTCCTTCTGGTCAACGCCCTGGCGGCGGCATGGGGCGTACACCCCTGCGGGGACGGGCAGGGGCGCGTCGTCTGGGCGGTCCTCCGCCGCGGCTAGGACTACGTCCGGCCGCCCGCCCGGTTGCCGTTCGGCGTTCGTCTGGCGGAGCGCGCCGCCACGCGGGCTGGCCCCGCGCCAGGGGTGTCCCCGTTCCCCGCAGCGGCCCCGCCGAGCGCACGGCGGCCGACGCGCGGGCGGAGGCACGGCGTCCGACGCGCGGGCGGAGCGGCGAGACACCCCGTCGCGCCCCGGCCCGAAGAAGACAGAACTCAACGCCAGGCGACGGCCGACGGCAATCGGATGGACGCGACCCCGAACCGCCAGCGCTAGGGCAGTGGCAGCAGCTCAGGCCGCTTCGCGGTGACGCGATCCCCGCTGGACTCCCCCCGCAACCGCCGTCCGATCCACGGGACAAGGTGCTCCCGCGCCCATTGGATGTTCTCCCGCCGGACATCGGCCGCGGTACGGAACACCTCCGGCGGCCACGGCTCCTCGGCGTCGCCGGACACCGGAACCCCCAGCACCTCGGCCGCCCGCAGGGCGACCCTGCGATGCCCCGCGGGAGACAGGTGCAACCGGTCCTCGCTCCAGGCCCGCCTGTCCTGTACCGAGCGCAGCGACCACAGGTCGAGCACCGGGCACCCGTGCCGGTCGGCGATCGCCCGCAGATGCGCGTTGTACGTGGCGATCTTCCCCCGCAGATGCCGCAGCACCGGCACGCCACGGGTGTCGAAACCCGTGGCGACCAGTACCGTCCCACTGGTGCGGACGAGTTCGGCCACCGCCGCCTCGAAGCGCTCGGCGACCACGTCGGGGTCGGTCCCCGGCCGCAGGATGTCGTTGCCGCCCGCGCAGAACGTCACGAGGTCGGCGCCGAGTTCCACGGCCCGCGGGACCTGCTCGGCGACGATCTGGTCGAGCAGCCGCCCCCGCACCGCGAGGTTCGCGTAACGCAGTTCGTGCCCAGGGCCGTGCTCGGCGAGCATGACCGCGAGCCGGTCCGCCCAGCCGATGTACCCACCGTCGGGGCCCGGGTCGCCCACGCCCTCGGTGAAGCTGTCGCCGATCGCCGCGTATGACGCGATGGCAGCCCCCGGCGTGGACAAGGTGTCAGGATTCTTCACTTCAGCCACTCGCGACATCCTCCTCCCGGCCACGTGACCTACGCCACCGTAACCAGGGGTTGACGGGGCGTGATTCATCCCACTCAACTTTTCCGGGTGATGCGGAATAGGGCCGCGTGCCACGGGGCGCGTGGTGAGCCGCGGGCGCGAGAAGAATCGTTGAGCCCCCACATACCACCTGGTACGCCCTGGGTCAGACTGTCGTATGGTCAGCTATGGCAGTCACGGCGGTGATCCGCACCGCCGACCCGTCCCGAAGGAGGCACGGTGACCCAGCAGACGCCGCAGGCCCCGACACAGACGCAGACCGAGCCCGAGCTGACCGGAGTGCGCAACTTTCGGGACGTCGGTGGCGTGGTCACCGGCGACGGACGCCGGGTCCGGTTCGGACGGCTCTACCGCAGCGGTCACCTGGCCCATGCCACCGAGGAGGACGCCGCCTACCTCGCCTCCCTCGGCCTGCACACGATCTTCGACTTCCGCAACGCCTCCGACATCAAGCTGGAGGGACCGGACGTCACCCTTCCCGGGGTGCGGAACGTGAACATGCCGCTGAGCGATCCGGCCGACGGGGCGGAGTTCTGGGGCACGGTACGGGACGGCAACCTCGACGCACTGCGCGCCGCGCTGGGCGACGGCAAGGGCGCGGCGCGGATGCAGCAGGCGTACCGCTCGCTGATCCTGGAGCGCACCCGGGACCACGCCCGGCTGCTGGACTTCCTGATCGAGGAGCGGTCGGTACCGGCGCTGCTGCACTGCGCGGCGGGCAAGGACCGGGCCGGCACCTCGATCGCGGTGGTGCTGCTGGCGCTCGGCGTCAAGCACTCCGAGATCGAGGCGGACTACATGCTGAGCAACGACGCGCACCGCCGCTACCGCATCCAGCGTGGCCGCAACGCCGCGGGCGTCGCCACCCCCGAGGTGGTGGAGCTGCTCAATCCGCTGTTCGAGGCCCGTCCCGAGTATCTGGCGACCGCCTTCGAGGCCATCGACGAGCGCTGGGGTTCCACCGACCGCTATCTGGCGGAGGGCCTTGGACTGTCCGACGAGCGCAGGGAGTTGCTGTGCACCCTGCTGCTGGAGGACGACGCCCGTTAGGGTCGGCCGGGTGAGTGAGAATCCGTTCTTCTCCCGGAGCACCCTCCCGTACGAGCTGCCGCCGTTCGCCGAGGTGCGGGTGGCGCACTATGCCCCGGCCCTTGACCGGGGCATGGCCGAGCAGCTCGCCGAGATCGCGGCGATCACCGGCGGCGACCAGCCGCCCGGCTTCGAGAACACGGTGGTCGCGCTGGAGCGCAGCGGCGCTCTGCTGCACCGGGTGGAGAGCGTGTTCCACAACCAGGTGGCGGCCGACACCTCACCCGAACTAGACGCGCTCAACGCGGAATACAGCCCGAAGCTCGCGGCGCACCGCGACGCGATCCAGCTGGATTCGGCGCTGTTCGCCCGGATCGACGCGTTGTACGCCGGACGCGACCAACTCGGCCTCGACCCGGAGTCGCTGCGGCTGCTGGAGCGGTACCACACTGACTTCGTACGGTCCGGGGCCCTGCTCGGCCCGGCCGAGCAGGAGCGACTGCGGGCTTTGAACGCCGAGTTGGCCCGCTTGGGCGCCGTCTTCCAGCAGAACCTGGCGGCGGACACCCGGGCCGCCGCCCTGGTGCTGGACGACCCCGAGGAACTCGCCGGGCTCTCCCCCGACGCCATCGCCGCGGCGGCGGCCAACGGCACGGCCCGCGGCCACGACGGCCGCTACGTGCTGAGCCTCAAACTGTTCTCCAACCAGAGCGAGCTGGCCTGGCTGGACAACCGCGCGGTACGCGAGCGGCTGCTGACCGCCTCGCTCGGCCGGGGCCTTGAGTCCAACCGGCGACTCGTCGCCCGCATCGCCGGGTTGCGCGCCGAGCGCGCCGCGCTGCTCGGGCACCGCAGCCATGCCGCCCACGTGGTCGGCGGCATGACCGCGGGCAGCACCGAGGCGGTGGAGGATCTGCTGGCCCGGCTGATCCCACCGGCCGTCGCCAACGCGCGTGCGGAGGCCGAGGCGCTGCGCGCGGAGCCTGGCGGCGGCGTCCGGCTGGAGCCGTGGGACTGGGCGTACTACGCGGAGCGGGTCCGCAAGAGCCGGTACGGCATCGACGCGGCGGCGCTGCGCCCGTACTTCGAGCTGGAACGGGTGCTGGCCGACGGGGTGTTCTTCGCGGCCGGGCTGGTGTACGGGCTGCGCTTCGGCGAGCGGCACGATCTTGTGGGCTACCACCCGGACGTCCGGGTCTTCGAGGTGTTCGACGCGGACCGGCCGCTCGGTCTCTACCTGCTGGACGTCCACGCCCGGGCCGGCAAGCGCGGCGGTGCCTGGATGGCCCAACTCGTCGACCAGTGCGACCTGCTGGGCCAGCGGCCGGTGGTGGTGAACAACCTCAACGTGGCCAAGCCGCCGACGGGCGAGCCGACGCTGCTCACCTTCGACGAGGTCCGCACGCTGTTCCATGAGTTCGGGCACGCGCTGCACGGGCTGCTGTCCGAGGTGCGCTATCCGACGTTCTCCGGCACCAAGGTGCCGCGCGATGTGGTCGAGTACCCCTCGCAGGTCAACGAGATGTGGATGGTGTGGCCACAGGTACTGGCCAACTACGCGCGCCACCACCGGACCGGTGAGCCGCTGCCGGTGGACCGGTTGGACCGGTTGGCCGCGGCGGGTCGGTTCGGCGAGGGTTTCCGCACGGTGGAGTACCTGGCCGCGGCGGTGCTCGACTGGAAGTGGCACACCCTGGGCGCCCAGGACGACCCTGGGGACACCGAGGCCTTCGAGGCCGCGGCGCTGGAGGGCGCCGGGATCGCGGTGCCGGAGATTCCGCCGCGTTACCGCAGTACGTACTTCGCGCATGTCTTCGCCCACGACGTCAACGAGTACAGCGCGGGCTACTACTCGTACATCTGGAGCGAGGTGCTGGACGCCGACACCGTCGAGTGGTTCCGGGAGAACGGCAGGACGGTGCGGGAGAGCGGTGAGCTGTTCCGGCGCGGGCTGCTGGCGAAGGGCGGCGGTGCCGACATGATGGAGTCGTTCCGGGCGGTGTGCGGCCGGGAGCCGCGGATCGAGCCGCTGCTGGCCCGCCGCGGGCTCACTCGCGGCGGTTGTTGACCAGAGCCGTCCCGTCGAGGTGGTCGTATGACCGCCGGTCCGCGTTCTCGTGGTGGCCGGCAGTCGCGGCGGAGGTTCCTCTCGCCGCGACGGCCAGCGCCCCACTCGGGGGTCAGCCCGCCATAGCCTGCTTGATGAGGGTGCGGCCGAAGTCCCACATCAGGCCGCTGCCCTTGTGTGCGTCGTCCATGACGTCGGTGAAGGCGTCGACGAAGCGGTCGACCTCCTTCTCGCCGATGGTCAACGGCGGGATCAGCTTGATGACCTCCAGGTGGTCGCCGGAGACCTGGGTGAGGATCCGGTGCCGCTGTAGCAGCGGCACCACGACCATCTGCGCGAACAGGCCCTTGCGGGCCGCCTGGAGCATCGTCCAACCGCCACGCAGCTTCAGCGACTTGGGACGGCCGAACTCGATGCCGATCATCAGGCCCCGGCCGCGCACCTCGTGCAGCAGCTCGTATCGGTCGACCAGCGCGGCCAGCCGGGAGCGCAGCAACTCGCCGGTGGTGCGGGCGTTCTCCAACACCTTCTCGTCGTCCATCACCGCCAGGGTGGCCAGTCCGGCCGCCATCGCCTGGGCGTTGGAGCCGAAGCTGGCCGAGTGGACCAGCACCCGGTCCATGGACGAGTAGACCTTCTTGAAGATCCACTCCTTGCCGAGGGTGGCCCCGACCGGCACGTAGCCGCCGGACAGCGCCTTCGCCACGCACACCAGGTCCGGCTCGACACCCTCCTCGTGCTGGTAGGCGAAGAAGTCACCGGTGCGGCCGATGCCGGTCTGCACCTCGTCGGCGATCAGCAGCGCCCTGTGCCGGTGCAGCAACTCCTGTGCGGCACGCAGGAATCCGGGCGGTGTCTCATGGACGCCCTTGCCCTGGATCGGCTCGACCACGAACGCCGCGACGTCGCCGCGCCGCAACTCCCGTTCCAGCGCGGCCAGATCGCCCATCTCGATCGCTGTGTCGGGCAGCAGGGGAGCGAAGCCGTCCCGGAACCCGCCCTCACCGTTGACCGACAGGGATCCGGTGGTCAGGCCGTGGAAGGCGTGCGTGCAGTACAGCACGCGCGGCCTGCCGGTGGCGTAACGGGCGAACTTCAGCGCCGTCTCGACGGCTTCGGTACCGCTGTTGCCGAAGAACACCCGGTCCAGATGGGGTGCGTAGGACAGCAGTTTCTCGGCGAGCAGGCCGGGCAGCGGCGGGCAGTCGAACCGGGTGAGGTCGGCGAGCCCGGCGTCCAGCACGTCGTGCAGTGCCTTGCGGACAACGGGATGGTGCCGTCCCAGGCCCATCACCCCGAATCCCGCGAGCATATCGAGGTAGTCCTGGCCGTCCGCGTCCCAGAAGTACGCGCCCTCGGCCCGCTCGTACACCTTGTCGAAGCCGATGGTGTGCAGCATGCGGGGCAGTTGGTGGTTCAGATGCCTGGCGTGCAGCTCGTAGCGTTCCGCACCCCGCTCGGCCAACAGCCTGCCCAGGTCAAAGCCCTTGTGCTCGGCGGCGTCAGGCTCGGCCATCGGCTTCCTCCTTCTCGATCACACCTTGTCCGCCGGCCCGGGCGTCGATCCGGGCCAGGGCCGCGCCTATGCGTCCGGCGATCTCGGCCGGAGTGAGGCCCAGGTCGGCCAGTACCTCGCTGCGTTTGGCGTGCGCCAGGAACTGCGCCGGGATCCCGAAGTCCCTTACCGGGACGTCCACATCGGCGTCCCGCAGTGCCTGGGCGACCGCCGAACCGACACCCCCGACGCGCCCGTTGTCCTCCACCACGGCGACCAGTCGGTGGTCGGCGGCGAGCGGCGGCAGCGCGGGGTCCACGGGTTTGACCCAGCGCGGGTCGACCACGGTGACGCCGATGCCCCGGTCCCGTAGCAGCGCGGCGGCGGACAGGCAGGTGTCGGCCAGTGCGCCGACCGAGACCAGCAGCACATCGGAGCGGTCGCCGCGGTGCAGTACGTCCATGCCGCCGATCCGGTCGATGGCGGGCATGGGCTCGCCGACCGACGCCTTGGGGAAGCGGATGACGGTGGGAGCGTCGTCGACGTCCACCGCCTCCCACAACTGGGCGCGCAGTTGGTCGGCGTCGCGCGGGGCAGCGATCCGCAGGCCGGGTACCACCTGCAGGATCGACATGTCCCACATGCCGTTGTGCGAGGCACCGTCCGGGCCGGTCACACCGGCGCGGTCCAGTACGAAGGTGACCCCGCACCTGTGCAGCGCGACGTCCATCAGCACCTGGTCGAAGGCCCGGTTGAGGAAGGTGGAATAGACGGCGACGACCGGATGCAGGCCCCCGGTGGCCAGGCCCGCGGCCGAGGTCGCCGCGTGCTGCTCGGCGATGCCCACGTCGTAGACCCGGCCGGGGAACCGCCCGGCGAACTCCGCCAGGCCGACCGGCTGGAGCATGGCGGCGGTGATGGCGACGACGTCCTCACGCTCCCGGCCGAGTTCGACCATCGTCGAGCCGAACACCGAGGTCCACGACTGCCCGGCGGACGGGGCCAGCGGTGCGCAGGTCAGCGGGTCCATGGCGGCGACGGAGTGGAAGCGGTCGGCCTCGTCCCGCTCGGCGGCGGCGTAGCCGCGGCCCTTCTCCGTCAGGCAGTGGACCAGTACCGGGCCGCGGAAGCGTTTGGCCCGGCGCAGCGCCGACTCCACTGCCGCGATGTCATGGCCGTCGATGGGGCCGAGGTACTTCAGCCCCAGGTCCTCGAACATGCCCTGCGGGGCGAAGGCGTCCTTGAAGCCCTTCTTCGCGCCGTGCAGCGACTCGTACAGCGGACGGCCGATCACCGGGGTGGCCTGGAGGAGTTGCTTGCCCAGGTCGAGTGCCCACTCGTACTCGTTGGTGGTGCGCAGGGTGGCGAGGTGGTTGGCGAGTCCGCCGATGGTGGGCGCGTAGGAGCGTTCGTTGTCGTTGACGACGATGATCAGGGGGCGGTCCCTGGCGGCGGCGATGTTGTTGAGCGCCTCCCAGGCCATGCCGCCCGTGAGCGCTCCGTCGCCGATGACGGCCACCACGTGGTCACTGCAGTGCCGCACCTCGTGGGCCTTGGCCAGGCCGTCGGCCCAGCCGAGCACGGTGGACGCGTGCGAGTTCTCGATGACGTCGTGCTCGGACTCGGCGCGCGACGGGTAGCCGGACAGGCCGCCCTTGCCACGTAGCTTGGAGAAGTCCTGACGTCCTGTCAGGATCTTGTGGACGTAGGACTGGTGCCCGGTGTCCCACAGGATGCGGTCGGCGGGCGAGCTGAAGACGCGGTGCAGCGCGATGGTCAGTTCCACCACGCCGAGGTTCGGCCCGAGGTGGCCCCCGGTCCTGGCCACCGCCTGCACCAGGAACTGCCTGATCTCCCGGGCGAGTTCATCCAACTGGTCGGCCTCAAGAGCCTTGAGGTCACGTGGCCCTCGGATGCTCTCCAACAGCGTCACGATGGGGGCCTCCTTCCCTGGTTCTCCCCTGACCGGGCTGGTGTGCGGACGTAAGAGGGTCACGC
>NZ_JAPZVN010000017.1 GCF_027533845.1 Streptomyces sp. RPT161
GACATCTTTTTATGGTTGACGACCACTGTTGGAGCGGTCATGCGATCGGGCGCCCCGCCCGTGAGCGAGTGCGGCCTCGGTGAGGGTGGTGGCGGTGCGTACGACGCTGGCGATGGCGTCGTCGGGAGTGAGTCCGCACAGGTCGGTGAGGGAGAAGAGGGCTTCGGCGCTGACGGTCACGGCGAGGTCTCGTCTGAGTTGGGCAAGTGCCTCGGGGTCTGTCGTGCCGAGCACGTCCCGCAGGGGTGCGAGCGCGTGGTCGATCAGTCCGAACCGGACGCCGGGCCTGGTGGCCGCGCCTTCGGGCCGGGTGATGGTGACCGAGATCATGGCGCGCACCGCCCCTTGGCGGGCGAGTACGCCGCGGAGCAGGAACTCACAGGCGAAAGCGACGCGTTCGACGGGGTCGTCGCGGCCCGCGACCGGTGCGAGCGCTTCGGCGGGGGACGGCCACGCACCGGCCAGGGCTTCGCTGATCAGCGAGGGGAGGTCGGGGAAGTACCGGTAGGCGGTGGCCTCGGATACCCGCGCCAACCGCGCGACCTCGGGCATGGTCACCTCGTGGCCGGTGCGGATGAGTTCACCGGCGGCCCCGACGATCGCCGTACGCGTGCGCTTCTTCTGGTTGGTGCGGCCGGTGCCGGTCTGCGTCGTCATCGGTGCGGCCTCCTTCTGTTCTGCGCAGCCATCCTATTGGCACCCTCTCATTATGAGAGCGCACTTGCACAACGAGAACGAGTGCCCTACCTTCATGAAAGTCAACTCTCACGAAGGAGCTGGGCGATGAACGAGGTTTCCGTGGTCGGCCCGGACGACGGCGAGACGATCCACCTGGGACCGACACAGATGCGCATCCTCGAAGACGGCAGCACCACCGGGCACCGTCTCGGGATCGGCGAGATCACCATCGCCCCGCACACCGAAGGGCCGCCCCAGCACCGCCACGCCCAACACGACGAGGGCTTCTACGTCGTGGCCGGAACGGTGCACTTCACCATCGGGCAGACAATCCATGTAGCCCCGGCCGGAACGCTCGCGATGATCCCGCCCGGCGCCCCGCACACCTTCGCCAACCTCGGCGACGAGCCGGCCGTGATGCTCAACACCTTCACGCCCGACCTGTACGTGAACTACTTCCGCGACCTGCGGGACATGATCGCCAGCGGCCAGGAGCTGACCGCGCAGGCGACCATCGAGACGATGGGCCAATACGCCACCGTCCCCGCCACCGACTTCGCGTAACGCCCCACACCAACGAGGAGAACGCCGATGACCAGCACCGTCCACACCCTCGCCCTCGCCGAGGGCGATCTCGCGATCACCGTCGACGACCAGGGCCAGGGCCACTCGTTCCTCCTGCTGCACGGCGGCGGTGGCCCACAGACGATCGCGCCTTTCGGTCAACTCCTCGCCGAGCAGCGGCCCGCGCGGGTCATAACTCCCGTCCACCCCGGCTTCGGCGGCACCGCCCGCCCCGACTGGCTCACCGACATCCCCACCCTCGCCCAGGCCTACGCACGGCTGCTCGACGAACTCGACCTGCACGACGTCACCATCGTCGGCAACTCCATCGGCGGTTGGATCGCCGCCGAACTGGCGCTGCTCAGCTCCGACCGGATCAGTGGCCACGTCCTCGTCAACGCCGTCGGCATCACCGTTCCCGGCCATCCCATCGCCGACATCTTCCCCCTGACGCCCGCCGAGTTGTCCAAGCTCTCCTTCCACGACCCCGCGAAGTTCGCCATAGACCCCGCCACCCTCCCCGAGGCCGCCCGCGCGGTGATGGCCGCCAACCGGACCGCCCTCGCGATCTACCAGGGCCCGCACGCCGCGGGCGACCCCTCCCTACGCGAGCGGCTGGCCAAGGTCACGCGACCGACCCTCGTCGTGTGGGGCGAGAGCGACCAGGTCGTCGACGCCGACTACGGACGCGCCTTCGCCGCCGCCATCCCCCACGCCGGCTTCGAACTGCTGCACAACACCGGTCACCTGCCGCAGATCGAGTCGCCCACCCAACTCCTGTCCATGGTCTGGGACTTCGCCGGACCCCACGCCTGAACCGGGGAGTGCCGCGTGTCCGGCGCTGCCGAACCCGGCCGCATGCAGCGGGTGTCGATGACGAGGCCGATGCGGCCGACTACGACGCCGAGGCTTTGAGGCCGATGCCGCGGAGCAACGCGGAGAACTCACCCCGCAAAATGACGACGCGCTCGCCCTCGTTGCCCCGCTGGTGCCCATGAGGCCGACCTGGCAGAGCAGGCACAGCGAACGGGATGAGGACGACTACCGCTGATCCAGGGCCTACGCGGTTCGGCGGGGTTTGGCCCCTCGCCCACGGTGGGCCGCGTGCCTCACCGTTGGCGAGGACGCGCCCATCTCGTGCCGTGAAAGGGCTCGTTCCAATCCAGGTGCAGCGTCTTGGACCACGCTCCATGAGCTGTGCGCCAAGCAGTTGCTCAAGCCGCTGGATCTGCCGACTCAACGACGGCTGGGCCAGGTGCAGTTCGGCCGCCGCTCGCCCGAAGTGCCTGTGTTCGGCGACAACCACGAAGTAACGCACAAGCCGCAAGTCGAGGTTCGGCGTCGTCTCAGCGTCAGACATGCCCGGAGGCGTCCCCGCCCGACCGTTAACTTCGGCGATGCTCATCCCACATGGACGATGACGGTCAGGTCTTGGACAGTGGCAAACCACCTGCCGCGATCTCGCAGGGTGCGGACCACGCGATCCGACGGCGGGTTCATGCCCGTGTGCACGGGAGCAGCCCCCCGACGATGACGAACACTTCGCCGCGCTGCGGCTGCTGCCGATATGCGACCGGGAAAAGGCGTTGGAATGCGGGAGATGGCCTCGGCCGCTCCCTCGGGGGCGGAGCGGCCGACGGCAAGGGTGGGCCCCTTGTTCAGGAGCCCGTCTCGGTCCCGGCGGCGTAGGCGGCCTGCTGCCGCGGCGACGCCGCCACGCGGTCGACGGGGCGGGTGGTCGTGAGAAGGGTGAGGACGAGGATGGCGGCGCCGCAAGCGGTGACGAGCCAGAAGGCAGGACGTGCGGCCGCGACGAAGCCCGCGTAGGTGCCGTGGTGGAGGCCGGCGGCGAGGACGGCGCCGAGAACGGCGACGCCGAGGGCCTGGCCGAACTGCCGGCAGGTGGAGACGACGGCGGCGGCCACGCCGGCCTGTTCCTGGGGCATGCCGGCCATGGCGGCGTTGGTGACCGGGGTGTTGGCCAGGCCCACACCGATCCCGATCAGGCAGTAGGCGGGAAAGAGCAGGATGTTGCGGGTCTCCGCGTCGGCGGCGGCGAGCAGCAGGCCACCGCCGGTGGTTGCGGCGCCGGCGAGCAGCAGCGGAAGACGCGGCCCGTACGCCGCGGTCAGCCGGCCGGAGATGGGCGAGGTGAGGATGTTCATGCCAGCCATGGGCAGCAGGTACGCCCCGGCGGCCAGCGCGCTCAGCCCTCGTACGTTCTGGAGATAGAGCGTGTTGAGGAAGAGGAATCCGCCGAGGACGAAGAACGAGCAGACCGCCATGGCACTCGCTCCGCTGAACGCGGCGCTACGGAACACCCGCAGGTCGACCAGGGGTTCGGGGCGCCGCCGCTCGTAGGGGATCAGGGCGATGAGCGCGGCTCCGGCCGCGACGGCGCAGCCAAGGGTCGCCGGAGCGCTCCAACCGGTGGCGGGCACCTCGATGATGGCGTAGGTCAAGGTGGCCATCAGGATGATGACCAGGAGTTGTCCGATCGGGTCCATCCGGCGCGGGGCGGCGGCACGGGACTCGGGGACGAAGCGGGCGGCGCACACCAGGGCCGCCAGTCCGATGGGCAGGTTGAGCCAGAAGATCGAGCGCCAACCCGCGGTCTGCACCAGTACGCCCCCTACCAGCGGCCCGGCCGCCATCGCGACCCCCATCACCGCGCCCCACACGCCGATGGCGCGGGCACGGTCCCGCGGTTCGGTGAAGACGTTGGTGATGATGGACATCGCCACGGGGTTGAGCATCGAGGCACCGATCGCCTGGAGGACGCGGAAGGCGGTCAGCCAGCCCAGGCCCGGTGCCAGTCCGCACAGCAGGGAGCCGAGGGTGAACACGGCGAGCCCGGTCTGGAAGACGCGGCGGCGACCGAGCCGGTCACCGGCCGAGCCTGCCAGCATCAACAGCGCGGCCAGCACGATCAGATAGGCGTCGGTGGTCCACTGGAGGCCCGACAGCGAGCTGTGCAGATCGCGTTGCATCGCGGGGAGCGCCACGTTCAGCACGGTGTTGTTGAGGTTGCCGATGAAGACGCTGGTGCAGCAGACGGCGAGCACCAGGCGGCGGCGCCGCACGTCGCGTTCCGCCAGTCCCGCGCCGTCACGAACCTCGACGGAGACTGCCCGCTCACCGTTGTGTAGTGGGCGTCCGTGCCCCCGTCCGTGCGTCACTTCCCGTCGCTCCCCCGTGGTTTGCCGCGCGGCCCGCGCGGATCCGGTAGCCGCCGCAGGGTTCGCGGCGCGCCCTCAGCTTGCCGCCCGCGCCGCTGCCCGGGGAGACCCCCGTTGGGGGCCCTGACAAGGCCCCCCAACCGCGGCCCGTGTCGATGCATACTGCACGGGTGGGCAGCAGAACCGAACTGGGGGAGTTCCTGCGGACCCGGCGCAGCCGGATCACGCCGGAAGAGGTCGGCCTACCGTCGTCCGCCGGGATCCGACGTACCGCCGGACTGCGCCGCGAGGAGGTCGCCATCCTCGCGGGGGTCAGCATCGAGTACTACCGGCGCCTGGAACAGGGAAAGCAGCAGCGGCCGAGCGGGGCGGTACTGGCGGCCATCGCGCAGGTGCTGAAGCTCAGTGAGGACGAGCACCGGCACCTGACCGAACTCTCCCGCTCCCGGCCGAACGAGGTGGCCGGACAGACGCATCAGCGCCGGGCGTCACGCACGGTGCGGGACGAGGTACGCCGCATGCTCGACGTCGTGCTGCCCTACCCGGCCTGCGTCCTGAGCCGTTCCAGCGACCTGCTCGCCGCCAACGACCCGGCGCTGTGTCTGTTCCCGGGCATCGAGGACTGGCCGGAGCGGCGTCGCAACACCGCCCGCTACGCCTTCCTGCATCCGGCCGCCCGGCAGCTGTACGGGAACTGGGACGACGTCGCCCGTGGCGTGGTCGCGCACCTGCGCACGGCGATCGTGCTGCATCCCGGTGCGCCGGAGCTTCAGGAGCTGGTGAGCGAACTCTCCGAGCACAGCCCGGAGTTCGCGGATCTGTGGCGGCGGTACGACGTACGCACCCGTACCAACGGACGCAAGGTGTACCACCATCCGGTGGCAGGCTCCATGACACTGACCTACGAGGCGTTCGACGTGGCTCGCAGCGACGGCCAGCGACTGGTCGTCTACCAGGCGGCGCCTCACACCCGGGACCACGACGCCCTGCTGCTCCTCGCCCGCCGACCGTCCCCGCTCGCCCCGACGGCCTGGGAGTACGCGGCTCAGGCGCGGAACGGTGCCGGCGAACTGACCGCCGACCGGGGTGCGCCATGACGCTCTGCTGACCGGCGGACTCGCCCATGGTGAGGCGCCAGGACGAAGCGGTGAGCATTCCGGTTCGCCCGGCCTGTTGCCCTGTTCCGCCGGTCCTTCGTGGTGCCGTCCCGGCTGCCCTTTCCTTCCACCACTCATGACGGACGCCAGCGGAAATCGGAACAGAATTCATTCCGAGCCCGTTTGCGGGGAGAGGTACACGCTAATCCGGACGCCCGGTACACTTTTGGTAGCGGCGACATTCTCGGCTACCTGCATTTCAACTACTCACGTTCAGTCGCTCCAGGTCACTACAGCAACTCCGCCCCGAATCCGACTTTTCCGCGATTCAGAACATTCCGCTTTCCTGTGTGCTTCGCCACTCTGGATTAACTCGATTATCCGGTGCTAGCATCCCTTTCATGACGCAGGTAACGCCTGATTCCGCAGACCGCTTCAGTGGTTTCGCGGAGCAATACGACCGTGTTCGTCCGCGTCCGCCGCAGGAGCTCGCGGACATGCTCCGGCAGTGGGCCGGAGTCGCGGAGCCGTCCGTCGTCGACATCGGCTGCGGCACCGGTCTGTCGTGCACCATCTGGCCCGAGGTGACCGGTGTGGAGCCGTCCGCCGAGATGCGGGCGATAGCCGCCAGACGTGGGGTGCGCGTCGTCGCAGGCTCCGCGGAGGACACTGGGCTGCCCGGCGAGTGCGCCGACATCGTGACGGTCAGCCATGCGCTGCACTGGTTCGACGCCGCGCGGGCCTTCCCGGAGATCGCCCGCATCATGCGGCCCGGAGCGGTCCTCGCCGCCTTCGACTTCGACTGGCCGCCGGCCGTCGATCCCGAAGTGGACGCCGCCTACCGGGAGTTCGAGGCGACCCACAACGCGCTGGAGGCCGAGCGCGGCCTACGTCCCGCTTTCGCGCCCAAGAGCGAGCACCTTGAGCGGCTGCGTCACAGCGGCCTTTTCCGGCACGTGAACGAAGTGTGCCTGCACATGAGGGAATCGGGCTCTGCGGAGCGTTTCGTCGCCGTCGCCGCGAGCCAGGGTGGAGTCGTCGCACTCCTTGAGGAAGGCGTGAGCGAGCACGAACTGGGCCTGACCCGGCTGCGCGAGGTCGCCGAGCGCCGTATCACCGAGCAGAAGACATGGTGGTGGACCTGCCGGGTCCGGCTCGCGGTGCGGTAAAGGGCCGCCACGGCCGCGTGCCGCGACGGAACGGCCGCGGAACGAAGCGGAGCGGATGCGTATCTAGGGGGAAAGGCCATGGGGGAACGCGTTGTCATGCCCGAGTGCCGAGGGTATCCGCGGTTATCGGAACTCGTCCGTAGTTGCCCCGGCGGTGCCTCGGTAAAGGTCTTCACCGACCCGTGCCCGACGCCCGAACTCCTCGAAGAACGCATCCGCGGCGCGGATACGGTGCTCCATTTCTTCCATGCGCCACCGCTTGCCGCCGAGGCGCTGCTGGCCGAGCGGCCGAGGAGGGTCGTCGTGGCTGGGCCGCACGGCGGTCCCGACATCTCCCTCCTTCAGCGAGCGGGGATCGAGGTGTACGACACTCCCGGGCTGGCGGCGGACTCGGTGGCCGAGTTCGCCATCACCCTGCTGCTGATGCTGGCCCACCGGATCCCCAGCGCCGTCGGCGCCGCCGGTGACATCCCGGCCGCGGGGCGGGAGCTGACGGGGAAGACGCTGGGCATCGTGGGCTGGGGACGCATCGGTTCCCGGACGGCCCGGCTGGCGCAGGGCATCGGGATGCGGGTCGCGGCCTGGTCGCCATCACTGGACGAGGAGACCGCGCGGGCCGCCGGGGTCCGGCGCCTGCCCCTGGACACCCTGCTCGGCGGCGTGGACGCGGTAAGTCTCCATCTGCGTCAGGCCCCGGGCACCCGGCAGTTGATCGACGCCCGCCGACTCGCCTTGCTCGGCTCCGGAACGCTGCTGGTCAACACGGCCCGCGCGGGCCTGCTGGACATGGCGGAGCTGCGCCGTCGGCTGGCCGCCGGCCTGGTCGGCGGCGTCGCCCTCGACGTGGCGGAGGTCGAGCCGCTGCCGCCGGATGACCCGCTGCGCACCGACCCACGGGTGCTGGCCACCCCGCACATGGCGTGGATGACCGACGAGGCCGTCGTCCGCTTCCTGACCGCCGCCCTCGCCTTCGCCACGACCGGGCGGGACACCGGCACGGTCCGGCGGGTCGCCTGACCCGAGGACCGAGCGGAACCGCACACGACCACATGAACCGCACCGCTGCCGGGAGCCGTCCGCCGTGGCCGCGGTGAACGACGAAGGGGGATACGGATGGCCTTTCCCAGCAGTCTGCCCGCGCCCACCCGCGACGCGGTTGGCGAGAACTTCGTGGCCCGGACCCTGAGCGCCCTGGCTCGGCAGCGGGAGTTGTGCCGTGACCCCCGCCCGGTCGCCGAAGGCGTACTGCGCGACCTACTGGACCAGGCCCGCGGCACCGCTTTCGGGCGGGACCACGAACTGGCGAAGGTCACCACCGCCGCACAATGGCGGCGGGCCGTGCCCATCCGGGGCTACGAGGCGTTACGGCCTTACGTCGAGCGGCAGTTGGCCGGGGAGGCGGACATCCTCACCCGCAGCGCGCCGTACGCCTTCCTCACCACCTCCGGGTCGAGCGGGCGCCCCAAGTACATCCCGACCACCCGGCACTGGCGGGACCGGTACCGGGGCCGTGGCCTGTACGCCCAGTGGGGCCTGTACTTCGAGCGGATCGGGGAGGCCCACCACGCCGCCGACCGCGTGCTGGACCTGTCCTGGGAGCGCACACCGGTCTCCCGCAGCAGGGGCGGCTTCCCCGTCTACAGCATCTCCCGGCGCCCGGCCGCGGTCGGCGCCGAGGACTGGGTGCCACCGTGGTATGACGCGCCCTGGCTGCGCGGGGACGACGAGGAGGAGTACGCCGACAGCCTCTACCGCAAGCTGTGCCTGCTGGCCGGGTCGGACGTCCGGATGGTGGTGACGCTCAACCCCTCCAAGATCGTGGGCCTGGCGGAGCAACTGGAAGGACGCGGAGCCGAGTTGGTGGACGACGTCGCCAAGGGCACTGTCTGCGGCCGGCCGGTGCCGGGGACACTGCCCGACCCGTGGCTGGCCCGCACGCTGGAACGCAGGCTGCGGCGACGGCCGGAGGGCCTGCGCCTGTCCGACCTGTGGCCCGGGCTGTCCCTGGTGGTCTGCTGGAACTCCGCCTCGGCCGGGCTGTACCGGGACTGGCTGGAGAAGGTCACGCCCGGCATCCCCAAGCTGCCGTTCAGCACCACCGGCACCGAGGGGATCGTCACCATCCCGGTGGACGGCCACCCTTCGGCCGGTCCGCTCGCCGCCGACCAGGGCCTCTTCGAGTTCGTTCCGTACGACGAAGGCGACGGCGGAGAGCCACTGGCGCCGTGGACGCAGACCCTGTCCCCGCAGGAACTGGAGACCGGCCGCTCCTACCGGCTGGTGATGAGCCAGGCCAACGGGCTGTACCGGTACGACGTGGGGGACGTCTACACCGCGCTGGGTACGGTGGGCGCGCTGCCGCGGCTGGAGTTCGTCGGCCGGGTCGGCTTCGGCAGCTCCTTCACCGGCGAGAAGCTCACCGAGGCCCACGTCTACCAGGCCGTCCGGGAGGCCCACGACCGCGCCTGGGGGAACCTGCCGGTGTTCACCTGCGTCCCGTGCTGGGGCACGCCGCCCGGCTACGTGCTGGCGGTCGAATGGACGGCGGGACTGGGCCGGTCCGAGCGCAAGGGGTTCGCAGCCGCGGCCGAAGCGGCTCTCCAGCGGTGCAACCCGGAGTACGCGGAGAAGCGCCGCACCGAGCGCCTGCGCCCGCTGCGCGTCCTGCCGCTGGCCCCCGGAAGTTTCCTCGCCATCGCGGAGGCCCAACGGCGCCGCGGCGCGGCGGCCATGCAGATCAAGCACCACTGGCTCCAACGCGACGGCGCCCTGCTGGAGTTGATCGAGGAACTCGGACTCGCCCTGCCCGAGTGACCCGTCCACCGGGCGACGAACACGACCCCGCCGAAAGGTGACCCATCGCTGTGATCACCCAACCTGCCTCCCCGACCTTTCACCGCGTCCGCACGACCACCGCTGCGGACGGTGTCCCGCTGACCGTGCACCAATGGGAGCCCGAGGAGCCGCGCGGAGCCGTCTTCTACGTGCACGGCCTGCAAAGCCACGCCGGTTGGCTGTTCGAGAGCGGGCCCGAACTGGCCGCCCGCGGCTGCGCGGTGTACGCCGCCGACCGGCGCGGCTCCGGAACCAGCGGCGGCCAGCGCGGTCATCTGCCGTCGGCGGAGGCGGTGCTGGACGATTACGCGGCCCACTTCGACGCGGTGCGGGACCGCTGCCCGCAGGGCGTGCCGGTCACCGCGGTCGGCCAGAGCTTCGGCGGCAGTGTCCTGGGCGCGCTGCTTTCCACCGGTCGCATCGCACCCGACGCCGTGGTGCTGTGCGCGCCCGCGCTGGGGCAGCAGTACCGTCGGCACGGACGCGACGGCATGGACCGGATCCGCGAGCGGACCGGCCTTCGCCGGTCCCCGGTCACGCTGAAGGACGAGGACTACACCGCGGACCACGGCTACCTCTCCTTCATGGCCAACGACCACCTGATGTTGCGTCAGACCACGGATGGTTTCCGCGCCGCCATGGTCGAACTTGAGCTGCTGTACCGCGAGTCGGGCCCGTGGCGCTGGCACGGACCGCAGGTCCCGGTGTACTACGCGCGGCCGGAGCGGGACGCCATCATCGACCTGGACGCGGTGGCCGAGGTGCTGTCCCGGTTGTGCCCGCAGGCCGTCGAGGTGCGGTTCGCCGCCGACCACCACTACCTGGAGTTCTCCGCGGTGCGGGACCGGTTCTGGGACTGGCTGGCCGGCGTGGCGGTGCCGGGGGCGGCCGGTCGGGAGGGCTGTCTGTGACCGCCGCGCTGGAGGTGCTCGCCGTCCACACCGCGACGGTGCCCATGAGACGGATCTTCGCGCACGCCAGCCACAGCCACTCCGCTACCCGGTCGGTGCTGGTCACCGTACGGCTGCACGGCACGGAGGGCTGGGGGGAGGGCGCGCCCCGGCCCTATGTGACCGGGGAGACCCTTCAGGGCGCGGCGCGCTGTCTGCGGAGCGTGGACCCGGCCGTGCTCGGCCCACTGCTGCCCGCCGACGACTTCAGCGGCGCGGTCGACGCGTTGTCCTCCCTGGACCTGCCCCGGCTGCTGGGCGGTTCGCGCCCGGCCCCGGCCGCCGCGGCGGCGTTGGAGACCGCGTTGCTGGACGCCCTGTGCCGACTGCACGGGCGGTCGATGTCCGACGTCCTGGACGCCTGCCGCTGGGCCGCACCGGTGCTGACAGCCGCGTCGGCGCGTCGCGTCGTCAGCGAGGTGGTGGACACCAGCCGTACCCCGGCCGAGCAGTTGGGGATGCTGCCGGCCGCGGCGCGCTCCCGGCTGCGCCATGTGAAGCTCAAGGCGCTGCCGTCCCCCGAGGAGACGGCGGAGCGCGCCCGGGAGGCGCGGCGACTGCTGGGGCCCGCCGTCCGGCTCTCCGTCGACGTCAACGGCGGCTGGTCGCCGCAGGCCGCGGAGGAAGGCGCCCGCCTGCTGCGGGAGTCGGCCGCGGTGGACTGGTTGGAGGAGCCGACCACGCCCAGGGACTGGACGACCCTGAGCCGCATCCAGAGCGGCGGCATGCCGGTGATGCTCGACGAATCCGCGGTGGACGCGGTGGACCTCGCCTGGGCGGTCACCACAGGTGCGGCATCGCTGATCAACGTCCGGATCTCCAAGTGCGGCGGTCTGCTCCCCGCGTTGCGCCTGGCGTCCCTCGCACACGGGGAGGGGTTGCGGGTGCAGGTGGGGGTTCAGGTCGGCGAGGTGGGTCCGCTGTGGTCGACCGGGCGGACGCTGGCGGCACGGCTGGCCGACGTCGTCGCGGTGGAGTGCGGGCGCCAGGACGAATGGTTCCCCACCCCGCTCACCGAGCCGCGCTACACCGTGGACCGCGATCACCATCTGGCCCCACCGCCACCCGGCCCGGGGCACGGGCTGCGTCCCGCCGCCCCCCTCGTTCCGCACCTGGCCGACGTGCCGACCGCGGAACCCGAGCAGCCGTCGACCGACTGAACCGGCAGTCCGGCGATGCGCACAACAACCGCAGTCAAGGTGACCAGGAGGACAGCACGATGCATCTCGCACGCGTGATGACAGAGCACGGCCCACGCTACGGCGCGGTCGACCCGAAGGAGCGCTCGGTCCGGATCCTCGCGGACGAGTGCTTCCCGCCCGGCCCGTCGCCGCAATTCACCGGGCTGAGCGTGCCGTTGGACGGGGCACGGCTGCTGGCGCCGGTGGCCCCCGGCAAGATCGTGGTCATCGGCCGCAACTACGGGAGCCGCGCAGACGCCGCCGACACCCTGGTGCTCCATCTCAAGCCCCCCACCGCCGTCACCGGACCCGGGGAGCCGATCCTGCTGCCCTCCGGTTCGAAGGACGTCCGGTACGAGGGCGAACTGGCCGTGGTGATCGGCAGCGTCTGCCGCGCGGTGGACCCCGACCAGGCCGAGGCCCACGTCTTCGGCTACACCTGCGCCAACGACGTCACCGCCTGGGACATCGGGACCGAAGGAGGGCAGTGGACGAAGGCCAAGGGCATGGACACCTTCTGCCCGCTCGGCCCCTGGATCACCACCGACGTCGACCCGGCGGCGGCCGTCATCACCACGCACGTCAACGGAGAACTGCGGCAGCACGGCAGCACCGCAGAGCTCACCCGTGCCACCGCCGTGCTGGTCTCCGAGGTCAGCCACCTGATGACGCTGCTCCCGGGCGACTTGCTGCTGACCGGCACCCCTGGGGGAAGCGCGTCCCTGGCCGACGGCGACGAGGTGACGGTCGCCATCGAAGGCATCGGTGCCCTGCGCAACCCGGTCGTTGGACGGTAGCGCGGCTGCCCCCGGCCACGGCGACTTCCAGGATCCACCTCGCGATGTTCGACCTCGTAAGCCGACGCCTCGCCCGAGATCTCATCCCGAACTGGCGCGAGAGATCCAGCGCGCCGCGGGAATCGATCCCCACCTCGCATCGACCCGTGGCATCCGTCAGTCGTTGTACGCGCGCTTCGCCCCCTCGCTCATCGCCGTGTTCTGGAAGGCGACGCACAGCCAACGTCCCTCCCGGCGGCGCAGCACGTACGTTTGGAACTTGTCGTAGCCGAGCGCGGGTTGGGGGCCGACCCCGCCGATCGTCGTCACCACGCTCGTGTCGACGTCCACGGTCCGCACGTCGATCGGCTTCACGATCATGCGGGTGCCCTTCTGCCACACGGTGAAGACTTCGTGGTGCGTCCGCTCGATCTCCGGCCTGCCGAGGATCGCTTCGCCGATGAACGCGATGTAGGAGGCGTCCTCGGAGAACTGGGCGGCGTACGCCTGTGCGTCACCGGCGTTCCAGGCCTCTCGCACCCGGTTGAGGAACGCTTCCACCGTCTCGTCACAACTGCTGGTCACGGTTTTCTCCTTGAGGTGTCAGGGCGGTCCGTGCTGGGGCGGCCTGCGACCGCTTGCCGGGGGCCAGCGCTACTTCGCTGCCGTTTGCTCCTTCGGCTCGGGTGCGGTACGCACCTCCGCGGGCTTGCCGCGCAGCGGCACTTCCTTCACGCAGACCGCGGCGGCGAGGCCGGCGGCCGCCACGATCGAGGCCACCAGGAAGATCTGGTGGGTGCCGTGCACGACCGCCCGCAGGTAGGCGTCCTCGGCCGCACGCGGCAGGTGTGCCAGTGCCGAGCCGCCCGCATGTGCGCCCTCACCGGGTGCGCCGTTGGCAGAGGCGTGGCCCTGGACGGCCCGGGTGAACAGGGCGCCGAACACCGCGACACCCAGGGAGCCGCCGAGCGTGCGGAACAGGTTGGTGGCGGCCGAGGCGGCGCCCATGTCGCGGAGTTCGACGCTGTTTTGCGCGATGGTGTTGGCCATCTGCAGGGCGAACCCGGTGCCGATGCCGACCAGGACCATGAAGGCGCTGGTGGCGGTTCGGGAGGTGTGGGTGTTCATCGAGGACAGCAGGCCCATGCCGATCGTGAGGGAGACCGCGCCGATGATGGGGAAGATCTTGTAACGGCCGGTCCTGGTCATGACCTTGCCGGCGATGTTGGAGGCGATGACGGTGCCGATCATCATCGGCAGCAACAGCAGGCCGGAGTTGGTGGCGGAGGCGCCCTGCACGGTCTGCTGGTACAGCGGCAGGTAGAGCGTGCCGCCGAACATGGCCACACCCGAGACGACGAGCAGCACCGCCGCCAGTGGGAAGTTGCGGCTGCCGGTGAAGATCCGAAGCGGCAGCAGCGGTTCGGTGGAACGCCGCTGGGAGGCGATGAAGGCCACGAGCAGCGCCACGGTGGCCGCGGCGAGCGTGAGTATCTGCCACGAGCCCCAGGCGTACGTGTCGCCCGCCCAGGTGGCCGCCATCACGATGGTGCTGACCATGGCCGTCATCAAGGTGATGCCCAGCCAGTCGATCACGACCTTGCCGCGCCGCATGTGCGGGACGTGCAGCAGCAGTTGGCACCACACGATGCAGATCAGCCCGACGGGCAGGTTGATGTAGAAGGCCCAACGCCAGCCGAGGTGGCCGGTGATGACCCCGCCTGCCAGCGGACCGCCGATGCTGCCGACCGCCATGACGATGGCGACCATGCCCTGGTAGCGGCCACGTTCCCGGGGCGGCAGCAGGGCGCCGATCAGCGCGAAGGCGCCCGCACCAAGGCCGCCCGCGCCCACGCCCTGCAGAGCCCGGAAGATGATCAGCTCGTTCATCGTCGAGGCCGTCCCGCACAGCGCGGACGCGCCCAGGAAGACCACGATGGAGGCCAAGAACATGCCCTTGCGGTTGTACAGGTCCCCCAACTTGCCCCAGATCGGCGTGGAGCAGGCGGTGGTGAGGGTGTAGGCCGTCACGACCCACGACAGGCTGTCCACACCGCCGATGTCGTTCACGATCGTGGGCATCGCGGTGCCGACGATCAGGCCGTCGAGCTGGGACAGCAGCAGGGCCAGCATGATGCCGAGCAGCACCCAGCGGATGTTCTTGGGGACAACGGGCTGCGAAACCCCGTCGGGCGGTGCGGACTTGGGTGCGGTCATGGTGGACCACTCCTTTCGGATCGGGGCGGCACGGGTCGCCCGACGTCGAGCGGGCGATACGGCTAGTCGGTGGAGACGGCGCCACGGCGCCAGACCGCCCGAACGGACAGACCGTCCTCGACGCGGGTCGTCGGGTCGCCGTCCACCAGGACGAGATCGGCCCGCGCCCCGGCGGCGATCCGACCGCGGTCGTCCAGGCCGAAGCGCCGAGCCGGAACGGAGGTGGCGGCGCGCAGCGCCTGCACGGGCGTCAGCCCGGCCTTGACCAGGAGGCGCAGTTCGTGGTGCAGGCTCGCGCCGTGCACCACCCCGCCGTGGGCGGGGACGGGGATGGAGGCGTCGGTGCCGGCGATGATGTCGACGCCTGCGCCGTGCAGGGCGGCCACGCTCGCCAGCACCTGGTCCAGACTGCCGTCCGGGTACTTGTTGAACGTGCCGCGCAGTGTGGCAAGCCACTCAGGCGGCAGCTTGGGGCCTACCCGCGGGTCGTCGGCCAGCGCCTGGCCGGTGCCTCCCATGAGGGAGGAGCTGACCACCAGGCACGGGGTGACGAAGATTCCGGCGTCGGCGATCGCCGAGACGATCTCCTCGGTGTGCGCTCGATCGATGAACAGGTGCGCCAGGCCGTCCACCCCGACCTCGATGGCCTGCTCGGTGGCGGCCAGCGTCATCGCGTGCGCGATCACCTTCTTACCCAGCAGGTGCGCCTCCGCCACGCCGGCCTTGAGCGCCGCCGTGCTGATCATGGGCAGCCCGGGGTGTCCCATCACGGTGCCCTCTTCGATCATGACCTTGATGTAGTCGGCGCCCTGGCCGGTCATCGCCCGGACGTGGGCCACCGCCTCAGCCGGGGTCGAGACCGACGGCGGTGTCCAGCCGCCCCCGCCAGGCCGGTGCTCGGCCAACTCGGCGATCAGCTCGTGGGGATGGCCGTCCTTCGCCATCAGGGCCAGCAGGGCCGAGCGCACGTCGGCGAGGTCGTCGTCCTCGTCGATCTCCTTGCGTTGCTGCGGCGTCCAGTAGCCCTGCATCTCCAGCTCCGTGGTCACGCCGAAGACCCGCGCGAGCCTCAGTCCGTCCAGCGAGGTGTGCACGTGTCCGTCGATCAGACCCGGCAGCAGCGTGCCGCCCCGGCCGTCGACAACCTCCGCCCCGGCGGGGGGCTCCTGGCCGATGGAAACGATCTCGGTTCCCTCGATTGCCACGGTCCGCTCGGAACGAACGTGTTCGCCGTCAAAGATCCGAACATTCGTAATGAACGTGGACATGAATCGCTCCTAATGGTCGACGGGGCGGCGACCTTCAAAGTGGGCGCTGACACGACCACCGTAACGAACATGTTCGCTACGAACAAGTTCGTTACGTCGGCCGCAGCAGGACATCCGGCCAGCAATTCCCGTACCAGAGGCCAGACCCGCTTACGCTCCGCCGCGAACAGGACCAGCCCAAGGCGGCGACACGCCTTCAGCGCCAGCCTGGCGTGCCGTTGAACGGCTTGGAGTCCGCGAACATGTTCGTTAGGCTGTTTCGCATGACAGCACGCACGGCCCCGAAGAGCCGCCGGGAGCGCCCAGCCAAGCCCGCCCTGAGCCGCGCCGGGATCGTCGCGACATCGGTCGCGCTCATGAGGAGCGAAGGACTGGAGCGGGTGACGATGCGCCGCCTGGCCCAAGAACTCGACACCGGACCGGCCTCGCTGTACGTGTACTTCCGCAACACGGCCGAACTGCACGCCGCGGTCCTCGACGAGCTGCTCGGCGAAGTCGACCTCAGCTCCGTGCCGGATGACGGGCCCTGGCGCGAGCGTCTCATCGACGTCCTCACGTCCTACATCCAGGTCCTGTACGAGCACCCGAGCCTGGCCCGCTCCGCCCTTGTAGCGCGCCCGCGGGGAGAGCACTACCTCGCCCTGCTCGAAGGGCTGCTGGCGATCCTCAAGTCCGGTGGAATCGAAGGCGAACGCGCAGGCTGGGCCGTCGACCTTCTCCTGCAGTTCGCCACCGCGGCTGCCGCCGAGCACGGAAGCCGACGCCAAGCACCGGAGGCGCAGGAGGAATGGACGGCCTTCACCGAGGCCCTGCGCGCGGCCCCACCCGAGCGCTACCCGCATCTGGCAGCGACGTTCGACGACCTGTTCACCGGTACCCCGCGCGAACGCCGCACCTGGACCTTCCAGGTCCTCCTCAACGGCATCCTCACCGCGCCCGCCCCGGACACCCGCCACGCGTGAAGGCCCGGGTGCGGCCGCCGAGTTGAACCAGCCGTCCGCCGCAGCGCGTAGAACTTTCGGCGGAAGCGGCGTCCGTGCGTCCATGACTCAGCCGACGAGTCCCATCACGACCGCGCCACCGAAGAACACCGCCGCACCACCCAATGACGTCGATGGCCGGTCCGGAGCCGCCGAAGGCGGAGTAGCCGTCCAGGTGCGGGCCCGGGATGTGCGGCCGCGCTCTGCGCACGTTCCAACAACTCCTGCGCCCCTGACGGATCTCGGGCCACCATCCGGCGGGCCGCCCCGACCAGGACCGACCGCAGCCGGGTTGGTGCAGGCCCTGCTGGGCCGTGTGTCGTCCGGTCGGTTTCACCCGCACCGAGCCTGCCCGCATCGGTCGCGGTGGTCCCGGGCTGTTCACCGTGCTGGGTCGGCATCGTCCGCTCCTCAGGCCTCAACGACCCTGGTGTGGAACGCCGTTCGGTCACGATGGCACTCCGCCGGGGCACGGCGGAGGCCCAGCAGGTACGGCCGTGGTGCGAAGTCGATTCAGCGGGCGCACCCCCGTTCGCTGAGCCAGGCGGTGATGTGGTCGGCGGCGGCGGGGGCGTGCTGGTTGATGAGGGTGAAGTGGTTGCCCGGCGTGGTGAGGGTGGTGGTGATGTGGGGAAGTGTGGTCTGCCAGGGGTGCGGTCCCGTGTCCGTCCCGGGCGAGACCGGGAGGGGCTCCGAGGCCTGAAGGAGCAGAGTCGGGAAGGGGGCGGGGTCGGGGGTCCAGGTGCGGATGAGTCGTTCGGTCCACGCGTAGGCGGACAGGGTGGTGGCGGTGTAGCCGCCGGTGAGGTGCTCGCGCTCGTACAGGCCGTGCCACAGGTGTGGAAGGAGCGCGCGGGCGACGGGGGTTTGCAGGTCGTAGGTGTCCAGGAGGACGACGGCCCGCACGGGGGTGCCGTGGTCGGCGAGGTAGCGGGCGGTGGCGTGGGCGAGGATGCCGCCGGATGAGGTGCCCAGGAGGACCACCGGCTCGGCGGCCTCGCCACCGGCCCCGGCGGTGCTGTCGCTGCTGGTTTCGGCCTCCACGGCCTGTGCCAGTCCTGCCACGAGTGCTTCGCGGGTGGCGGGCAACGCCTCGTCCGTGCCGAAGCCGGGGGGCGTCAGGCAGGAGATGGCCCAGTGTTCTGGGAGGGCTCGGGCGAGTGCGAAGTAGGTGTCCGGTCCGGTCAGGGGCACGATCGGGGCCACACAGATCAAGCGGGGGCCAGAGGTGCCGGCGGTGAGCCGGTCGACGGCAGGCGGGAGGGGCTCGGTGCTCTTGGGCCTGAGGGCGGCGAGATCGGACAGCAGGGTGTCGGCGTCGTCCAGGCGGCTGGTCCGTACGGCCTCGCGGTGGAGTCGGGCGACCAGGTCCGTCGGGGATGCGCCGACGGTGCCGCGGTCGGGCGTCGGTGAGGTGGCGAGGTGGTCCAGGAGGTGGTCGGCCAGGTCGGCCGGGGTGGGGTGGGTGAGGACGACGGTGCTGGGCAGGGCTGTGCCGGTCGCCGTGGCGAGCCGGTTGCGCAGGTCGACCGCCGCGAGGGAGTCCATGCCGTTGGCGCGGAACACCGTGTCCTCGGCGACCGCGTCGCCGGATGCGTGGCCGAGCGCTGCCGCGGCCTCGCTGCGTATCAGGTCCAGGAGCAGTCGCCGCTGCTCGGTGGGCGGCAGGCTCCGCAGCCGCGTGGTGAACTCGCCGTCGCCACGGGTGGCTGCGGGCTGGGTGAGGATTTGTGCCTCGGGCAGTTCACTGAAGAAGGGGTTGGGGCCGGCTGTGGTGACGACCGGTAGGTAGCGCTTCCAGTCGATGTCGGCGACCGCCAGCGCGCTCTCCTGCTCGTGGACTCCTTGGGCGAGGGCGGTCAGGGCCAACTCGCCATCGAGGAAGGACACCCCGGTGCGGAGGAGTTGCTCGCTGTCGGATTCGCTCAGTTGCCTGCGGGCTTCGTCCCAGGGGCCGAAGAAGATCGACGTCGCGCAGGCGCCGCGGGCGCGGCGCTGTGCCGCCAGCGCCTCCAGGTACGCGCCGGCCGCCGCCTGTGCGGCGTGCTCGCCCACCCCCCACATTCCGGCCACCGACGCGGGCAGGACGAAGGCGTCCAGTTCGCTGTCGTCGAGGAGTTCGTCGAGGTGCGCGGCACCGGTCACCTTGGTGTGCACCGCGTCGGCGACATGGTCGAGACCGGCCGTGGCGAGGGGGCCGAGGGCGCGGGTACCGGCCATGTGGACCACCGAGCGGACCGGGGTGCCGTTTGCTGAGAGCTCGTCGAGTACGGCGGCCACGGCCTCCTTGTCGGTCAGGTCGCAGGGCACCGCCTCGGCGATCGTCCCCTGGGCGTTCAGCTCCGCCACGAGCTCGGCAGCGCCGGGTGCGGCGGGGCCGCGGCGGCTGAGCAGTACCAGGTGTTCGGCACCCTGCCGGGCGAGCCAGCGGGCGGTCCTGCTGCCCAGGGCTCCGGTGCCGCCGGTGATCAAGATCGTGCCGCGGGGTGTCCAGGTGGCGGGCGCGTCGGCTCGTGCGGGTGCCTTCACCAGGCGCCGGACGAGGACGCCCGACAGGCGCACCGCCGCCTGCTCCTCCCCCGGCCCCTGCGAGAGCACCGAGGCGAACCGGCCGGCCGTCTCGGCGTCGAGCCGCTCGGGGAGGTCGGCCAGTCCGCCGCGCAGCGAGGGTGCTTCCAGGGTGGCGGTCCGTGCGAGGCCGACGGTCATGGCCTGACGAGGGTTGCGTACCGGGTCGGCCGGGCCGGTGGAGACCGCGCCGCGGGTCACCGTCCACAGCGGCACCCGGGTGCCGGAGGTCATGAGGGCCTGGGTCAGGGAGACGGTCAGTGCCAGGCCGGTGGGCAGTGCGGGCCGGTCGGCGTCGGCTTCTTCGGCCGTGGCGAGGAGCGAGAGCACTCCGGCCGCGCGGTCGAGGTCGCCGAGTCGTGCCGTGAGCGTCTCGGGGTCGGTGCAGGTCTCGTCGAGGACCACGCGGCGGAACCGGGCGCCGTGTGCGGTCAGGGCGTCCAGTACGTCCGCGCCGTCGGCACTGCTGGTGCTGACGACCAGCCAGGTGCCGGTCAGGGACGGGCTGGTGGGGACGCGCAGGGGCGTCCAGGCCGTCCGGTAGCGGCAGGTGCTGACCAGGGCGTGCTGGTCCTGCCGCTCGCGCCAGGCCGACAGCGCGGGAAGTACCGTGTCGAGGGCGGCCTTGTGTTCGGCTTCAAGACCGATGAGCGTGGCGAGGGCAGCGGCGTCCTGCTGCTCCACCGCCTCCCACAGCGGCCCGTCGGCGGAGCCGGGCGTGCGAGGCGCAGGGGTGGGCGGAGCGGTCCAGTAGGACTCGTGCTGGAAGGCGTAGGTCGGCAGGTCCACCACGCGGCCACCGGTCAGCACCGTGGGCCAGTCGACGGACACGCCGTGGGCGTGGGCCTCCCCCAGCGAGCGCAGGACGCGGTCCCATCCGCCGTCGTCCCGGCGCAGGGTGCCGAGGGTGACCGCGGGGCTGCCGGCCTTCTCGATGATCTCGCTGGTGCCGACCGCGAGCACCGGATGCGGGCTGACCTCGATCATGACGCCGTGCCCCTCGCGCACCAGGCCCGTCATCGTCTCGGCGAACGACACCGCCTGGCGCAGGTTGCGGCACCAGTAGCGGGCGTCCAGTTCCTCGGTGTCCAGGCGGCCTCCAGTCACCGTGGAGTAGAACGGCACCTGCGACGCGCGGGGCCGTACGCCGGCCAGCAGCTTCAGTAGTTCGGGCTCTATCTGGTCGATGTGCGCGGAGTGGGCGGCGAAGTCCACCCCGGGAAGCCGCCAGCGCATGAGACCGGCAGCGGACAGGCCGCGCTCGACCTCGTTCAGAGCGGCCGGGTCGCCGGAGACCGTCACGATCCTCGGGCCGTTGACCGCCGCGATCGACACCGCACCGGAGATCTGGTCCAGCACCGCCTGGACCTGCTCGGGCGGTGCCATCACCGACATCATCGCGCCGCTCCCGGACAACCGTTCACGGATCAGGCGGCTGCGCAGCGCCACCACACGGGCACCGTCCTCCAGGGACAAACCGCCGCTGACGCAGGCGGCAGCGACCTCACCCTGGGAATGACCGACCACCGCAGCCGGCTCGACGCCCAGCGAACGCCACACAGCGGCGAGAGAGACCATGACCGCCCACAGCACGGGCTGCTGCACATCGGGCCGCCCCTCAAGCGGAGGTGCACCGTCCGCACTGCGCATCACGCCGGTGAGTGACCAGTCGATGTACGGGGCCAGGGCCGCCTGGCACTCGTCGACGCGGGCGGCGAAGACCGGCGAGGCGTCCAGGAGTTCGGCCGCCATCCCGGGCCAGGCCGCGTCCTGGCCCGGGAAGACGAAGACCACCGGGCCACGTGCGGGCGCGGTGCCCCGCAGCACACCGGGATGTGCGGTGCCCTGGGCCAGGGCGGCCAGGCTCTCGCGCAGCGCCGTGCGATCGTCGCCGACCAGCACCGCCCGGTGCTCGAACGCGGTACGGGTCGTCGCCAGCGAGTACCCGACGTCGACGGGCCGCAGCTTGGGGTGGTTCTCCAGGTGGGTGAGGAGTTTGTGGGCCTGGGCGCGTAGCGCGGCGGCGGACTTGCCCGACAGCGGCCACGCCACCGGGCCGCCCGATGCCGGGCCCGCGGTGAGGGGGTGGTCGGCGGCCGCCGGGGCCGGTCCGGCCAGCGCGCCGGTCCCGCCCACGGGCTGTTCGGCGGGCGTGGGGGCCTGTTCCAGGACGGCGTGCGCGTTGGTGCCGCTCATGCCGAATGCCGAGACAGCGCATCGCCGTGGTCGGCCGAGAAGGGGCCATGGCACGGCTTCGGTCAGCAGGCGGAGCGCGCCCGCGTTCCAGTCAATGCGCGAGGACGGCTCGGTGACGTGCAGCGTCTTGGGCAGCCAGCCGTGCCGCAGCGCCATCACCATCTTGATGACACCCGCGACACCGGCGGCGGTCTGGGTGTGCCCGATGTTGGACTTGACCGAGCCGACCAGCAGCGGCGGGTTGTCGCCCCGGTCCTGGCCGTAGGTGGCCAGCAGTGCGTGCGCCTCGATCGGATCGCCCAACGCGGTGCCGGTCCCGTGTGCCTCGACGGCGTCGACGTCGGACGCGGCGAGCCCGCTGTTGGCCAGGGCCTGCCGGATCACCCGCTGCTGCGCCGGACCGCTGGGCGCGGTCAGCCCGTTGGAGGCACCGTCGGAGTTCACCGCCGAGCCGCGTACGACGGCCAGCACCCGGTGGCCGTGCCGCAGGGCGTCCGAGAGCCGCTCCAGCACCAGCAGGCCGGCGCCTTCGGCGATGCCCATGCCGTCCGCCGACTCGGCAAACGCCTTGCACCGGCCGTCCGGCGCCATGACCCGGTGCCGGCTCAACGAGACCAGCACGTCCGGGCCTGCCAGCACCGTCGCACCGCCGGTCAGAGCCAGGCTGCATTCCCCCGATCGCAGCGACTGGCATGCGAGGTGGAGCGCGACCAGCGAGGAGGAACAAGCCGTGTCCACCGTCACCGACGGCCCCGCCAAGTCGAACACATAGGCCAGACGGCCGGACAGCACGCTGGGGATCGTCCCGGTGAGCTGGTATCCGTCGGCGTCCGCCGATGCTCCCGCGCCGTAGGTCTGGGAGAGCGCGGAGACGAACGTGCCGGTCGTGCTTCCCCGCAGGGACGCCGGGTCGAGCCCGGCGCGTTCGAACGCCTCCCAGGCGAGTTCCAGCAGCATCCGCTGCTGCGGGTCCATCGCAGTCGCCTCACGCGGGGAGATCCCGAAGAATCCCGCGTCGAACTCGGCAGCCCCGTCCAGGAAGCCCCCCGCCGCCGCTGAGGTCTTGCCGGCCCGCTCCGGGTCGGGATGGTGGACATCCGGGTCCCAGCCGCGGTCGGCGGGCAGCGGGGCGACAGCGTCCGTGCCCGCGGCCAGCAGTTCCCACAGCTCCTCGGGCGAACGCACCCGGCCGGGGAACCGGCAGCTCATTCCGATGATCGCGATCGGTTCGGCATCGGGCGTCCCAGCCGCCGGGCCGCGCCTCGTGGCCGGGGCCGGCACGGCGCCCTGGTGCTGCTCGCCGGTCCCACCATCCAACTTGGCCCACAGGTGGTCGGCCAGTGCTTCGGGGGTCGGGTGGTCGTAGACCAGGGTCGAGGGCAGGCGCAGGCCTGTGCGTTTCCGCAGGGCGTTCCGCAACTGGTTGGCGGTCAGGGAGTCGAAGCCCAGGTCCTTGAACGACCGCCCGGCCCCGACCGCCGCCGGGCCTGCCAGCCCCAGCACCGCGACCACCTGCTCGCGCAGCAACTCCAGCAGACGGGTGCGGGCCTGATCGCCCGTCAGCCCGGCCAGCAGGTCGGAGGCCCGGGTGGTGGCGGCGGGGGTCCGACGGGCGGGTGCGGCCGGGACCAGGCCCCGGAAGACGGCGGGGACCGTGTCGCGCGCCCGCAGAGCTGCCCGGTCGACCCGGGTCGCCACCACCGACGCCCCGCGCGCCGCGCTCGCGGCGTCGAACCAGGCCAGTCCCTGCTCGACGGAGGACACCGGCAGCCCGGCCCGGGCGATCCTGTCCATCTCCGCGGCGCTCAGCCCGGCGGACATACCAGCGTCCTGCGGCCATGGCCCCCACCCGATGGACAAGCCCGCGAGGCCTTCCGCGGCACGCCGCTGTGCCAGCGCGTCCAGGAACGCGTTCGCCGCGGTGTAGGCGGCCTGACCCGCGTTGCCCAGGACGCCGAAGACCGAGGAGAACACCACGAACGCCGTCAGGTCGCGATCGCGGGTCAGTTCGTGTAGATGCCACGCGCCATCCAGCTTCGGGCGGAAGACCGTCTCCAGCCGATCCGGGGTCAGCGCCTGGATCAGTCCGTCGTCGAGCACACCGGCGGCGTGGAGGACGCCGGTCAGCGGGTGCTCGGCCGGGATGTCCGCCAGCAGGGCGGCCAGGGCTGCGCGGTCGGAGACGTCGCAGGCGGCGACGGTGACCCGCGCGCCCTGGGCGGTCAGCTCGGCCACCAGCTCGCCGGCGCCCTCGGTATCGGCGCCCCGGCGTCCGGCCAGCAGCAGGTGACGGACCCCGTGCTCGCTGACCAGGTGCCGGGCGACCAGCGCGCCCAGGCCGCCCAGACCACCGGTGACCAGCACGGTTCCCTCGCCGCCCCACACCGCTCCCGGCACTGCCGGGTCCGGGGCTGACAGGTCCGGTGCCGACGGGACCGCCGCTGGCGAGCCCGGAACGTCGGCGGGGGCCAGGCGAGGTACCAGCAACTCGCCATTGCGCAGCGCCAGTTGGGGCTCGTCGCAGCCCAGCACAGCGCGTCGCACCCCCGCGGCGGCCGATACCGGATCCCCGCCGTCCGCGGGGTCCACATCGAGCAGCACGAAACTGCCGGGGCTCTCCTGCTGGGCCGACCGCACCAGCCCCCACACCGCGGCGGCCACCACATCCGGCACCGTTCCGGGCTCGATGGCCACCGCCCCGCGGGTCACGAACACCAGCCGGGACGGCCGCCCGACAGCGCTCCCGCCGCCGTCCTCGCCCACCAGGTGCTGCCGCAGTACGTCGAGGACAGAGGTGGTGGCGGTACGGACCGCCTCCGGCACCGGCACACCGGCAGGCGTGACGACCGGGACCAGCGCCACTTCCCCGGCCGCGGCAGGGTCGTGCCCGCCAGTCTCCGGCACCGCGGCGGCGAGCACCGGGGCGGGCAGCCACTCCAGGCGCAGCAGCGACTGACCGGCCACGGGCCGCGGGGCTTCGACGCCCTGCGGCCGCAGCGTCAACGAGCGTACGGAGAGCACCGGGTCGCCTGCGGCGTCCGCCGCAGTCAGGGTGACGGTGTCCTCGCCTGTCCTGCGCAGCCGCACCCGCAGCACCGACGCGCCCACGGCGTGCAGGCTCACCCCGGACCAGGCCGCCGGCGACATTCCGCCCGGCGCGTCGTCGAGGCCGGTCAGCGACACCAGGGGCAGCACCGCGTCCAGGAGCGCGGGGTGCAGGCCGAAGGAGCCGGCATCGTCGGCGAGGTGCTCGGGGAGCCTGACCTCGGCCAGCACCTCCTCACCGGACCGCCAGGCCGTCCGAACGACCTGCCCCGCCGACCCACGCACCAATTCGGGCCGGGACTCGTGGAAGGCGTTCAGGTCGACCGGTACGGCGCCCTGCGGCGGCCACACCCGCCCGTCTTCGAGCTCGGCCCCCGGCGCGCCGGGGGCGAGGACGCCGGTGGCGTGTACTGTCCAGGGCGCTTCGGCGGTGTCGGCGGGCCGCGCGTGAACGCCCAGCGTGCGCCGGCCACCGTCGCCGGGGCCGCCGATCGCCACCTGGATCCGCACAGCGTCCCCGCCCGCCCCGGACAGCACCAGTGGGGCGGCCAGCGTGAGCTGCTCGACCACGCCGCAGCCGACCTCGTCGCCCGCCCGTACCGCCAGTTCCACGAAGGCGGCGCCAGGGAACACCGCATGGTCGGCCAGCCACGGCTGCTCCATGGCCGACAGCCGCCCGGTGCACAACAGGCCGCCGCTCTCGGGTAGTTCCACGACTGCGCCGAGCAGCGGGTGATCCGCACGGTCCAGTCCCGCCGAGAGCACCCCGGCCGCCGAGCCCGTGCCTGTGGAGGGGATCCAGTACCGGTCGCGCTGGAAGGCGTACGTCGGCAGCGCGATGCGGCGCGCCCCGGTCCCTGCGAACAACTCGGCCCACCGCACCGGCACGCCGCGCACGTACAGCCGGGCAGCCGCCGTCACCACCGTGGACTCCTCGCCACGGTCCCGGCCCAGCAGCGACACCGCCTCGACGTCCCCCACGTCGACCAGGGTGTCCTGGGCCAGCGCGGACAGGGTCGCGTCCGGTCCCAGTTCCACGAAGGTACGGGCTCCGGCCGCGGCCGCCGCGGCGACGGCGTCGGCGAACCGCACGGTCAGCCCGACATGCTCAACCCAGTAACCGGAGGTGCAGATCCGCTCCGCGCCGATCTGCTGCCCGGTGACGGTCGAGACGATCGGGATACGAGGCTCGCCCAGGGCCAGGCCCTCGACGACGGTGCGGAAGTCGTCCAGCATCGGGGTCATCAGCGGGGAATGGAACGCGTGGCTGACCTGCAACCGCGTCACCTTACGCCCGTCGGCCGCGAACCGGTCCGCGATCGCCTCGACCGCGGTGGTCTCTCCGGAGACCACCACCGCCTGCGGGCTGTTGACCGCGGCCAGCCCCACACGCCCCCCGGAAGCGGCGAGCAGCGGCGCCACCTCGTCCTCGGTGGCCCGCAGCGCGACCATGGCGCCGCCTTCCGGCAGCGCCTGCATCAGCCGTCCGCGGGCGGCGACGAGCGTGCACGCGTCCGGCAGGGACAGCACCCCGGCCACGTGTGCCGCCGCGATCTCCCCCACCGAGTGCCCGACCAGCACATCGGGCACCGCCCCCCAGGACTCCACCAGCCGGAAGAGGGCCACCTCCAGGGCGAACAGCGCGGGCTGGGCGTACTCGGTACGGTTCAGCAGCTCCATGTCGTCGCCGAACACCACGTCGCGCAGCGGCCGCTCCAACTGCTCGTCCAGCAGCGTGCGGACCTCGTCCCACGCCGCCGCGAACACCGGGAACCGGGCGTAGAGGTCGCGGCCCATGCCCAGCCGCTGCGCGCCCTGACCCGCGAACAGCAGCGCCACGGGGCCGGGGTCGCCGACCACGGTGCCCTCGGCCACCCGCGCGGCCTGCCCGGCACCGTCCTCCATGCCGTCGGTGCCGCCCGTCTCGACCAGGAGGACCGCTCGGCACTCCAGCTCGGAGCGTGTCGTCGCCAGCGAGTAGCCGACGTCCGGCGCCGCCGCGCCGGTCTCGGCCACGAAAGCGGCCAGCCGCTCCAGCCCGGCCTCAAGCGCCGCCTCGGTACGGGCCGACACCGGCCACGGCACCACGGCGGGCCCGGCCTGCGCCGGTAGCGCGGCCGGTGCAGGCGCGGCGGGACGACCGGGCCGGTCCTGCGGCGGCTGCTCGATGATGACGTGCGCGTTCGTGCCGCTGATCCCGAACGACGACACACCCGCACGGCGGGGCCGCTCGACCCGCGGCCACGGAACGGTCCCGGTGAGCAGTTCCACCGCGCCGGCCGACCAGTCCACCTGCGACGACGGCGCGTCAACGTGCAGCGTCCGAGGCAGCACACCGTGCCGCATCGCCAGGATCATCTTGATGACGCCCGCGACACCGGAGGCGGCCTGGGTGTGCCCGATGTTGGACTTCAGCGACCCCAGCAGCAGCGGACGGTCCCGGTCCTGCCCATAGGTGGCCAGCAGCGCCTGGGCCTCGATCGGGTCACCCAGCCGGGTACCGGTGCCGTGCCCCTCCACCGCGTCCACGTCCGAGGGCACCAGGCCCGCACCGCCGAGGGCCTGGGTGATCACCTGCCGCTGCGAGATCCCACTCGGCGCGGTCAGGCCGTTCGAGGCCCCGTCGGAGTTGACCGCGGAACCGCGCAGGACCGCCAGCACGTGGTGGCCGTCCCGGATCGCGTCCGAGAGCCGTTGCAGCACCAGGATGCCCACGCCCTCGGACCATCCGGTCCCGTCCGCGGCCTCCGCGTACGCCTTGCAGCGGCCGTCGGGCGACAGACCGCCCTGCCGGGCGAACTCCACGAAGATCCCCGGCTCGGACATCACGGTGACACCACCGGCCAGCGCCAGGGAGCACTCGCCGGCCCGCAGCGCCTGCGCCGCGAGATGCAGCGCCACCAGCGATGAGGAGCAGGCCGTGTCCACGGTCAGCGCCGGACCCCGCAGCCCCAGGGCGTAGGCGATCCGGCCGGAAAGGACGCTCGGCGAGGTGCCGGTCAGCAGGTACCCCTCCGCGTCACCGGAGCTGTCCTTCAGCCGCGGACCGTAGTCCTGGGCCATCGCCCCCACGAACACCCCGGTCCGGCTGCCGTGCAGTGACGACGGGGCGATCTCGGCCCGCTCCACCGCCTCCCAGCTCACCTCCAGCGCCAGCCGCTGCTGCGGGTCCATCGCCTGCGCCTCACGCGGCGAGATGCCGAACAACGCCGCGTCGAAACGGTCCGCGTCGTACAGGAATCCGCCCGGCCTGCCGGTCGCCAGCAAGTCCGGTGCCCACCCACGGCCCGTGGGCATCTCGGAGATGGCGTCCGTCTCGGCGGAGACCAGGTCCCACAGCTCCTCCGGCGAGGTCACCCCGCCCGGGAAGCGGCAGGCCATACCCACGATCACGACCGGTTCGTCCGCCTCGACGGCGCCAGGCTCCGGCGACACGCCGCCGGTTGCCGGGCCGGTGGACTGGGCGGCCAGATGTTCCGCGAGCCGGTCAGGCGTGGGGTGGTCGAACAGCACGGTGTTGGCCATCCGCAGCCCGGTCGCGGACTTCAGACGGGTCACCAGCTCCACCGCCATGGCCGAGTCGAAGCCCAGCTCCCGGAAGGAGTGCGCCGGGTTCATCCGGTCCGCGGAGGAGTGGCCGAGCACCACCGCCGCCTCGGTACGCACCAGTCGCGCCAGACCGGCGCGCGTCCACGCGGCGTCGGATCCCGGGCGAACCGGCTCCACAACGACGGCCTGCCCGGCCCCTGCCACCGGAGCGACGGCCGCTCCCGCGGCACCACCGGGCGGCTCGGGGAGCCAGTAACGCTCCCGCTGGAACGCGTACGTCGGCAGTGCCACCCGTCGGGCGCCGGTCCCGGCGAACGACCGCGACCAGTCGACCGGCACACCACGGACGTACAACTCCGCCAGACAGGTCAGGAACCGGTCCCTGCCGCCCAGGTCCCGGCGCAGCGTGCCGACGGCCACCGCCCGGGCGTCGGCAGCGTCGATGATCTCCTGGATTCCGCCGGTCAGTACGGGGTGGGAGCTGACCTCGACGAAGAACCGGTAGTCCTGTCCCAGCAACGCCCGCACCGCCGGTTCGAAACCGACGGTCTGCCGCAGGTTGCGGTACCAGTACCCGGCGTCCATATCGGTGGTGTCCAGCCACGCGCCGGTCACCGTGGAGAAGAACGGCACCTGTGCACGGCGTGGGCCGACACCCTCCAGCGCGGCCGTCAACTCCTCACGCACCCGCTCGACCTGTGCCGAGTGCGAGGCGTAGTCCACCGCGATGCGGCGTACCCGTACGTCGGCGCCCGCGAGTTCGTCGAACAACGCGTCCAGCGCCTCCAGCTCACCGGAGACCACCACCGAGCCGGGCCCGTTCACCGCCGCGACCGAGATCCGGCCGTCCCAGCGGTCCAGCCGTGCCTCGACTTCGGCCTGCGGCAACGGCACCGACAGCATGCCGCCCTCCCCCGCCAGCCGGCGGGCGATGATCCGGCTGCGCAGCGCCACGACCCGCGCCGCGTCGTGAAGTGACAGCGCACCGGACACGCACGCCGCCGCGATCTCCCCCTGCGAGTGCCCCACCACCGCGTCCGGGACCACCCCGTGCGCCTGCCACAGCGCCGCGAGGGACACCATCACCGCCCAGGAGACGGGTTGGACCACATCCACCCGCTCCAGCGACGGCGCTCCCTCGGCCTGCCGCAACACCTCCAGCAGCGACCAGTCCACATGGGGTGCCAGCGCGGCAGCGCACTCGGCCAGCCGCTCGGCGAACACCGGGGACTCCGCCATCAACCGGACACCCATGCCGGCCCACTGCGAACCCTGGCCGGGGAAGATGAACACCGTCCTGCCCTCGACGTCGGCGGCTCCCCGCACGACGCCGGGCGCGGACTCACCGTCGGCCAGCGCTGCCAGCGCGCCCAGTGCACCCGTCCGGTCCGGCGCGAGGACGACAGCGCGCTGGTCGAATGCGGTCCGGGTGGTCGCCAGGGAGAAACCCACGTCCACCGGATCGAGGTGCTGGTTCTCCTCCAGATGGCAGGCCAGTCCGGCGGCCTGCGCGCGCAGGGCGTCCCGGGTCCGCCCCGACAGCGGCCACGGCACGGTGCCGGTGGCGTCGTCGGCGCCCGCGGTCGCAGGCGCGTTCCCGGCCGCCGGCTCGGCGGCGGACACGATCAGGTGGCAGTTGGTGCCGCCCATGCCGAACGAGGACACCCCGGCGAGTGCCCGGCCGTCGCGGTAGGGCCAGGGACGGGTCGCCGTCACCACGTCCAGGCGCCACTCGTCGAAGCGGATCCGCGAGTTGAGCCGTTCGAAGTTCAGGCTCGCCGGCAGCTCGCCCTTCCGCAGCGACAGCACGACCTTCACCAGGCCGGTGATGCCCGCGGCGCCCTCCAGATGCCCCACGTTGGTCTTCGCCGAACCGACCAGCAGCGGGCTGTCCCCGCGGCGGCCCACCCCGTAGACGGCACCGAGCGCCTCCGCCTCCACCGGGTCGCCCACCCGGGTACCGGTCCCGTGCAGCTCCACGTACTGCACCTCGGCCGGGTCCACGCCCGCACGTCGGCACGCCGCCCGCAACACCGCCTGCTGCCCCCGCGGATCGGGCGTCGTCAGCCCCTCGGCCGGGCCGTCGTTGTTGACCGCGCTCCCCTCGATGAGGCAGTAGATCTCATCGCCGTCAGCCAGTGCCCTGGCCAGCGGCTTGAGCAGCACCATCGCCGCGCCCTCGCCGCGGACGTACCCGTTGGCGCGCTCGTCGAAGGTGAAGCAGCGGCCGTCCGCGGACAGGGCACCGAGTTGGTCCGCCGCCACCGCGCTGTCCTGTACCAGGTTGAGGTGGACGCCGCCGGCCAGCGCCGTCGCCGACTCCCCGCGCCGCAGGCTCTCGCACGCCAGGTGCACCGCCACGAGCGACGACGACTGCCCGGTGTCCACCACCAGGCTCGGCCCCCGGAATCCCAGGAAGTAGGAGATTCGGTTCGCGATCACGCTGCGGTTCAGCCCGGTGAGGGTGTGGTGCCCGACGGCCGCCGGTCCCCTGCGCCGGTCCAGTGCGCTGTAGTCGTCCGCGGTCACGCCGACGAACACGCCGGTGTCGCTGCCCCGTACCGCGGCCGGCAGGACGCCCGCGTCCTCCAGGACCTCCCAGCCCAGTTCCAGCGCGAGACGCTGCTGCGGGTCCATCGACCGTGCCTCACGCGGAGAGATCCCGAAGAACTCGGCGTCGAAACGGTCGACTTCGCCCAGGAAGGCACCCCGGCCGGTCCTGTCGGAGACCGCTGCCTCGTCGCTCCACCGACCCGGCGGCACCTGCGCCACCGCGCTCACCCCGCCCGCCAGCAGCCGCCAGAACCGCTCGGGATCCTCTGCGGACGGCAACCGGCAGGCCACTCCCACCACCGCGATGGCGTTGTCCCTCGCACGGAGGCGCTCAGCGGACATGGACTCGGATCGGCTCACGGCACCGCTCCCCCAACTCTTCGTCTCAGCAGCTCGGCAGGCACGGCGGGCTCGGCGGGGAGAGAGCACGTGCCGCCACGGGCCGTTCTCCAAGAATCCGGCGGCACAGGACTGCCGTTCGAGTCGTGATCAACAATGCGCGATACTACAGGGATACCAGGGCAATACCAATAACTTTCGTTTTATCCTCGGCACACTCGCCCGACACCTCGACCTTTGCAGTTGCACACAGCGCCTCCGCCGCTACCCAGCGCGATGAAAAATCCGAATACCCCGAGCCCGACAAAACTCTTCCCGTGGCATTATTGTTGGAACACCGTCGGCCCGACAGGGCTTCCGCGGCCGAGTCGCCCGCCCCTGAGATGCCGACACACGAGCGAGCCCAAGGGGGAGGGAATGCGGCCCAGGATCGATCCGCAGGACGTGGACGAATTCGCCGTCACACCCGCCGGCCAGGCCTACGCCCGGACGGCGAAGGAGTCGCTGAACGGGCTCCTCGCGGACAGGCCCGCACCGAACGTCATGCGGACCATCGCCAACCACCCGACGCTGCTGCCCGCGATGCAGCCGCTGATGGCGCACGTGGCCGGCGAGGTCCTCCCGGCGCGCGAGCGCGAACTCGTCATCCTGCGCACGGCATGGCGCTCCCAGGCCCCGTACATCTGGGCCCACCACCACGCCGCGGGACTCTTCGTCGGGCTGAGTGAGACGGAGATCGCCCGGGTCGCCTCGGAGGACACCTCCGAGTGGACACCCTTCGAGGCCGCCCTCCTGGTGGCCGTCGACGAGCTCCACACCAGGTCCGTGATCTCGGACAGCACCTGGAAGCAACTCGCCGAGCGCTACGACGAGGAGCAGTTCCTCGAACTGCTGGCCCTCGCCGGGACGTACAAGACGCTGGCCTTCATCCTGAATTCCTCCGTCGCCCCGATCGACCCCTGGCTGGAACGCCCGGCGGTGCTGCCCGCGGACCCGGTGCAGATGAAGTCGGGAAGGCATGCGCGCCCACAGGGGCCGCGTCCGCCGACGCGGGGTAACGAGGCATGGAACCGGCGCATCGTGCTGCAGAACGGCGCGGGGCTCTCCCTGCTGACACCGACGGCGGCCCACCCCGAACCGCCTCTGCACGAGATCCTCGTCCGCTACCCGGACCTGCTGTCCACGGCCGCGAACGCGCACGACGCCGGCTCGCGGCTGCTGCTGATCCGCAGGACTCCCGCGGACGTCATGCCGGACACGGACGGCTACTCCTTCAGCGCCACCCATCTGTTCGCCGACGCCAAAGGCGTGCCGACCATCGTCGAAGTGGTGGAGCCGCACGACACGTGGAATGCGAACGACGCCCTCGGAAAAACACTCGACTACGCGGGCAGTGGGGCGCGGCACTGGCCGCTGCACATACTTCAGCGGTCACTCGACTACACAGCACAGCTGTACAGCAGCACCGAAGAGAATTTGCTACTGCAAATAGATTGCCCGATCGACAAGAGTTCGTTTCTGCGCACCCTCGAAGCGAATCTTGCCGTCGGCAGACTCCGTATGGCCATCGTGGCCAGTCAATTTCCGCCGGAATTCAACCGGGTCATCGAATTCCTCGGCCAGCAGCTCTACCCCGCGGAGGTGTACGGCGTCGAACTGCGCCGCTACTCCGACGGGGCCCACGCCGCGTACGTGCCGAGGGTGGTCGGCTGAGCGCGGCCCTCGCGGTGAGCGAAGGAGGCGGCCCGGCAGACCCCGGGCCGACCCCGGTCGGCCGTTCACTCCCGCGTTCGCCGCTTCTTCCGGATCAGCGTGATGCCGTCCGCCATGGGGACCAGGGACATCTCCACCCGCGGGTCGTCGCGGACCAGCGTGTTGAACGCGCGGATCGCGGTGGTGTCCGGGTCCTGGGCATCGGGGTCCACGACCTTGCCGAAGAACAGGGTGTTGTCGACCACGATCAGGCCGTGGTCGCCGACGAGGGTCAGCGCCAACTCGTAGTAGCCCGGGTAGCGCTGCTTGTCGGCGTCGATGAAGACGAAGTCGAACGTGCCGGGGCCCTCGTCCGCGACGAGGGACTTGAGGGTGTCCGTCGCATCACCGACGCGCAGGTCGATCCGCCCGTCGACGCCCGCCTTGGTCCAGTACTCGGCGCCGATCTGCGGCCAGCGCTCGGTGATGTCGCAGGTGACCAGCCGTCCGCCGGGCGCGAGCGCGCGGGCCAGGCACAGGGTGCTGTACCCGGTGTACGTACCGATCTCGAGGATCCTGCGGGCCGGGGTGAGACCGGCCAGCAGTGTCAGCAACTGCCCCTCCTCGGGCATGACCTGCAACGCGCTGCCCGCGGGGAGTTCCGACGTCGTCTCGCGCAGCTGCCGCAGGACCTCGTCCTCGCGCAGGGAGGACTTCCGGATGTACTCCGAGAGCCCGGCCGGGAGACCTAGCTGGTTCGCCATGCGTCATCCATCTTCTCTGATCGGACCGGTCGAGGGCGCGCCCGCGCTCAGGCGCTGAAGGCTGACGGTGTGCAGCTTCATCGTGGGCGGCGGGGCGCAGGGTGCCGGAAGCAGATGCAGCCGCTGGATGTCTTGTTGAGCGGGCGCGGGCAGCCCGGCCCGGCAGTCGCAGGACTCGTCGGTGAAGCCGGCGAGGCGGTAGGCGATCTCCATCATCCGGTTGCGCTCGGTGCGCCGGAAGTCGGCCACCAGGTGGACGCCCGCGTGGGCGGCCTGGTCGACGAGCCAGCCGAGGATCACCGAACCGGCGCCGAACGACACCACGCGGCACGATGTGGCCAGCAGCTTCAGATTCCAGACGCCCGCGTGCTTCGCCAGCAGTTGGAGGCCGACCGCGCCGTGCGGCCCGAACCGGTCGGTGAGCGTGGTCACCAGGACCTCGTGGTGTGGATCGGCCAGCAGGGTGCGCAGATCGGAGATGGAGTAGTGCACTCCCGTGGCGTTCATCTGGCTGGTGCGCAGCGTCAGTTCCTCCACGCGGGACAACTCGTCCTCGGTGGCGCGTCCGATGCGCATCTCCAGTTCCAGGGAACGCAGGAAGTCGTCGCTCGGCCCCTGGAACTCCGCCTCGGCCGACTTCCGCAGGAATCCGGCCTGGTACATCTGCCGACGGCGGCGCGAGTCCACCGTCACCGTCGCCGGGCTGAACTCCGGCAGAGCGGCGAGCTCTGGCAACCGCTCGGCGTCGTAGCAGCGGACCTGCGGCAGATGGAACTCGACTTCTGCCCGCTCCGCCGGCTGGTCGTCGACGAAGGCGATGGTGTCGAGCGCGAAGTTGAGCTCGTCGGCGATCTCCCGCACCGAGTCCGACTTCGGACCCCAGCCGATGCGCGGCAGGACGAAGTACTCGGCGACGCCCAGCGCCTCCAGTTGCTTCCATGCCTGGTCGTGGTCGTTCTTGCTGGCGACCGACTGGAGGATGCCGCGGCTGTCCAGCTCGGTGATGAGCTCGCTGACGGAGTCGGCGAGCTTCACGTCGCCGTCCTCCAGCAGCGTGCCCTGCCACAGGGTGTTGTCGAGGTCCCAGACCAGGCACTTCACGATGGGGGTCGGTTCAGCCACCGGTTCTCCTTGGCTCATGTCGCCGTCTCATCTCGCCGTCATGGACACCGCGTGGTCGGAAAGGATCAGCTGGCAGATCTCCGTACTGCCCTCGATGAGCTCCATGAGTTTCGCGTCGCGGTAAGCGCGCTCGACCGCGTGGCCCTCGTGCGCGGCCGCCGAACCCAGGACCTGCACGGCCGCGGCAGCGCCCTGCGCGGCCTGGACGGCGCTCACCTGCTTGGCGAGGACGGAGGCGACGACCATGTCGGGAGAGCCGCTGTCCCAGCACCGGCTGGCGTGTTCGCACATCCGGGTGGCGATCTGCTCACCGGTCAGCAGGTTCGCCAAGTGGCGGCCGACGAGCTGGTGTTGGGCGAGCGGTTTGCCGAACTGCCGCCGTGACCGGGCGTGTTGACGGGCGGCGTCGAGGCAGGCCCGGAGGATGCCCACGCAGCCCCAGGCGACCGAGATCCGCCCGTACGCCAGCGCGGTCGTCACCAGGAGCATCAACGGCTGCCCGCCGCCGAGTACCGCGCTGGCCGGCAGCCGCACGTCGTCGAGTCCTACGTCCGCGTGGCCCGCCGCCCGACAGCCGGACGGCCGCGGGACCCTGGTCACGGTGACGCCCGGAGCCGACGCCGGCACCACGACAGCGGCCGCCCCGGAACCGTAGCGCCCGACGACGAGGATCATGTCGGCGTATTGGGCCGCGGTCGTCCAGACCTTCTGTCCGCGGACGACGACGGCGTCACCGTCGGGTTCGATGGTGGTGGTCATCGCCGACAGATCGCTGCCCGCCTCCGGCTCGCTGAACGCGACGGCGGCAAGTTGGTCACCGGCCAGTTTCGGCAGGTACTCGGCGTGCTGCTGCGGGTTGCCCAGGCGCTGGATCGTCCACGCCGCCATGCCCTGAGAGGTCATCACGCTCCGCAGCGAGCTGCACCGGCTGCCGACGTACGCGGTGAACTCACCGTTCACCGCGCTGCTCACCCCGAGTCCGCCAGAGGCCTCCGGCACCTCCGCGCACAGCAGGCCGCGGGACGCCAGTGTGCGCAGCGCGTCGTCGGGAATCAGACCGGCCCGGTCCCACTCGGCGGCCCGGTCACCGATCAGATCGTCGACGAACTCACGGGCGTCTGCGAGCGGTTCAGGCATCGGCGGCCTGCTCGGCACCGTTCAGTCGCAGCACGAGAGCGGTCATGGCCTGGACGGAACGGAAGTTGTCCCGCTTGAGGTCGTCCCCCAGGATCTGCACGGAGAACGCCTGCTCCAGGTGGACGACGAGCTCCATGGCGAACAGCGAGGACACCAGCCCGGACTCGAAGAGGTCCTGGTCGGCGGGGACGTCCGCGCCGACCCGCTTCGAGACGAACGCCGTGATCGCCTGCCCGATCTCCTCAGCGGTGGTTACCAGGTCCTGGCTCACGAAAGCACCTCTCCGTAGTCATAGAAACCGCGCCCCGTCTTGCGCCCCAGATCACCGCGGCGCACCTTCTCCATGAGGAGTTCGCAGGGCTCGAAGGTGGAATTTCCGGTCCGCTCGGCGAGAATCCGAAGAGCGTCCGCGAGGTTGTCGAGTCCGATCAGATCGGCGGTGCGCAGCGGACCGGTCGGATGACCGAGGCATCCGTGCATCAGCCGGTCCACGGCCTCGACGCTCGCGGTGCCCTCGGCCACGATTCTGGCCGCTTCGTTGATCATGGGATGCAGCAGCCTGCTGGTGACGAATCCCGGCGCGTCGCGAACGACGACTGTTTTCCTCCCCAGCCGCTCGAGAAAGGAAAGGGTGGCGGCCATGGCGTCGTCGCCGGTCTGCGGGCCGCGGACCACCTCGACCATCTCGATGAGGTAGGCCGGATTCATGAAGTGCACCCCGGCCAGTTCCGCGGGTCGTTGCACCGACTTCGCGAGTTCGGCGATGGGGATACCGGACGTGTTGGTGATCAGCGGGACGCCGGCGCGGACCGTGCCGGAGATCTCCGCCATGACCTGCGCCTTGAGCGAGGCGTCCTCGGTAATCGCCTCGATCACCAAGGCGGCATCCGCCGCGTCCCCGCTCGACAGCGTTGTCGTCAACGTTCCGAGGGTCCGTCCGGCAGGGAAGGCGCCCATGAGTTGCCCGTGCCGCGTTTGCTGCGTGATTTCCGCCCGGGCGTCCTGCAGTACATCGTCAGAGACGTCAACCAGTACGACGTCCACCCCGCGGCCCAGCGCCAGTGCGGTGATGCTGCGGCCCATGACCCCTGCACCGAACACAGCAATCGAATCCGATTGCATATTCGCTAACACCTGCCACCAATCTTCATGTGCTTGAGCACGCCCTGACACGAGGACGGCGCGGACGGCCACAGCCTCCGGTCTCACAACCCTGACAGGAAAGCCTTTTCAGATCCTCGACGCGAGGGACCGGTAGCCGTCGATCGAATTGGTCGACTTCTCCCGAAAAATTGTGGGCGACGGTCCTCTTCGGGCCAACCCCTAGCCGCCCCAGTGCCAATCGGGGTGACCACCCGTCACCCCCCCTGCGCAGGTACGGTAATTCATCCGCCCAGGTCAGGGCCTGATCACCGGCTTCCTCCGGTGCCCGCGCTCCTCCGCCGACTCCACCGGACAGGCCTTCAGCCCACCATGATCTCTCGTGCTACTTCGCCTGGTCTACCTCGCCGCGGCCAACGCCTTCGCGCTGCTTCGGCTCCCGCCGATGCGCAGAGAGCTGTCCGTCAGAGGTCCGGCGCGATGTGATGGGCGAGGGCCACTGCCATCGTCCGCTCTGCCCACGCGTCCTCCACAGCGATGCCCACCGGCAGGCCACATGCCACGCCCCCCGAGCGGTTGGGCGGACCGATGGCCTTGCGATTTCAGGGGTACTAGCCTCGCCAGGAAGCCGTGCGCACTGGAGGGGGCAGCGTGAGATGTCGTGCCGCTGTGATCAGCCTCATCGCCGCCGCCCTGCTCGGCGCCTGCGCCGGTCCCGGACACGCGAGGCCACTGTCGGCACGCCGATCGAGTCGGCCCACACCACAGCCAACTGGGCGCCCGCACTGGCATCTTGCCTTCACTGACACGTTCAACACACCGGTGCCCGAAGGTGCCTTCTCGGACTGCAAGCACCACGTCGACACCCCGGCGGCATACTGCGGCGGCCTGCCGACGGCCGTGGCCACCAATTGGTGGGCGTATCCGGCAGGCTGGCCGGACACCGCGACACAGCGCCACTACGCGGTCGGCGGCTACTACGACCCGGCCACCACGCTCTGGATATCAGGCGGTCAACTCCACATCCGCATGTGGCGCGGAGCCACCGGTCCGGTTCACTCGGCGACCATCGTGCCGAAGCGGCTCATGGGACTGCGGTACGGCGCGTACGAGGAGAGGTGGCGGGTCTCCCACATCGCCGCGGGGTACAAGAGCGCGCACCTGCTCTCGCCGACCGACAACAACAGGTGCCCCAACTGCGAGGTCGACTTCCCCGAGGGAGAGTGGACCGGCGGAATCTACGCGTACGCCCACCACATGAACGCGGCCGACGGCGAACAGGACGGCTTCGGCATCCGCGCGACCTGGGGTCAGTGGCACACTTCGCGGATCGAGTGGACTCCCGGCGACCTGCGGTTCTACCTCGACGGCAGATTGGTCGGCGAGTCCCGCACGGCGGTTCCCGACACGCCCGCGGACTGGGACATCCAGAACGAGACCGCGCTGAACGGCCGGTCCCCCGCCCCCAGCTCATGGGCCCAGATGGACATCGCCCGGGTGCGCGGTTGGTCCTGGGGCTGACGAGCCCGGTCCGTCGGCGCGCCCGTCCACCCGCGACTCTCCACTGTCGCCACCGCGGTGGCGGAGACCGGCCCGGTCCCACTCGGCGGCCCGGCCCGCGACCAGACACGCACGGATGGGCCGAATGGCTCAATTCCAGACCTCACGCGGTCTGGTCACCCTGCCCGAATGGCACCCGATGGAATGGTGAGCCAGGTGATTCGAGCATCTGATGGCGTCCCAGGAGCAGCGCGGTGAGTATCCTCAACGAACCCCAGGGTGGCGCCGTCGGCGGGGCCACCGAGCTGCCGCCGGTACGGCGAAAGCAGCCGGGCAACGAGATCGTGAAGTGGCTGACCACCACCGACCACAAGACGATCGGCACCCTGTACCTGGCGACGTCGTTCGGCTTCTTCCTCCTCGGCGGCATCATGGCGCTGCTGATGCGCGCCGAGCTGGCCCGCCCCGGACTGCAGATCATGACGACCGAGCAGTTCAACCAGGCGTTCACGATGCACGGCACGATCATGCTGCTGATGTTCGCGACGCCGCTGTTCGCGGGCTTCACCAACTGGATCATGCCGCTGCAGATCGGCGCGCCCGACGTGGCGTTCCCGCGGCTGAACATGTTCGCCTACTGGCTGTACCTGTTCGGCTCGCTGATCGCGATCGGAGGCTTCCTCACTCCGCAGGGCGCGGCTGACTTCGGCTGGTTCGCCTACTCGCCGCTCACCGACGCGGTCCACTCGCCGGGGGTTGGCGGAGACATGTGGATCATGGGTCTGGCCCTCTCCGGCTTCGGCACGATCCTCGGTGCCGTCAACTTCATCGCCACGATCATCTGCATGCGCGCTCCGGGCATGACGATGTTCCGGATGCCGATCTTCTGCTGGAACGTGCTGCTGACCGCGGTGCTGGTAATGCTGGCCTTCCCCGTGCTGGCCGCCGCGCTGCTCGTGCTGGAGGCGGACCGCAAGTTCGGTGCGCATGTCTTCGAGCCTGGCAACGGTGGTGCACTGCTGTGGCAGCACCTGTTCTGGTGGTTCGGACATCCCGAGGTCTACATCATCGCGTTGCCGTTCTTCGGCATCGTCACCGAGATCATTCCGGTCTTCGCCCGCAAGCCGGTCTTCGGCTACATCGGCCTGGTGGCCGCGACCATCACCATCGCCGGTCTGTCCATCACGGTGTGGGCGCACCACATGTACGTCACCGGTGGTGTGCTGCTGCCGTTCTTCTCCTTCATGACGTTCCTGATCGCGGTACCGACCGGTGTGAAGTTCTTCAACTGGATCGGCACGATGTGGAAGGGGTCACTGAGCTTCGAGACACCGATGCTGTGGTCGGTCGGCTTCCTTGTGACGTTCCTCTTCGGTGGTCTGACCGGTGTCATCCTGGCCGCGCCGCCGCTGGACTTCCACGTCTCCGACTCGTACTTCGTCGTGGCGCACTTCCACTACGTGGTGTTCGGCACCGTGGTCTTCGCGATGTTCGCCGGATTCTACTTCTGGTGGCCCAAGTTCACCGGGAAAATGCTCGACGAACGCTTGGGCAAGTTCCACTTCTGGACCTTGTTCATCGGCTTCCACACCACCTTCCTCGTCCAGCACTGGCTGGGCGTCGACGGCATGCCACGGCGCTACGCCGACTACCTGGCGGCCGACGGCTTCACCACACTCAACACGGTCTCCTCCATCGGCTCCTTCATCCTCGGCGGATCCACGCTTCCTTTCCTGTACAACATCTGGAAGACCGCCAAGTACGGCAAGCCGATCCAGGTTGACGACCCGTGGGGTTTCGGGCGTTCGCTGGAGTGGGCGACTTCCTGCCCGCCGCCGCGGCACAACTTCCTGACGCTGCCTCGCATCCGCTCCGAATCTCCGGCCTTCGATCTGCACCACCCCGAGATCCCCGAACGCGAACTGGCCCCTGGCCTCGAACCCGCCCCCATCAGCGGAGAACAGCAGCCCGGAAGCGAACCCGGCGACGGTCAAGAAGGAACCGACAGGTGAGCACCGAAGCCAGCAGGACCAACAGGCGGCCGTCTGAAAGCGACCCGCATGACGGTCTGGACATCACCGAGATCGAGTCGTACCTGTCCCGGCAGGCCGAGATCAGCCAGGCCCAGCATTTCGCCGAGCGATTCGCCGACCGGATGCCATGGCTGACCGCCTCGCAACGACAAGACGTCATCCGCCACTACATCGCGGACAGGCTCCACCTCATGGACCACATCGCCTCGTGCTACCGCCACCAGCACCATCTCGACGCCCTGCGATTCCGATCGCAGAAGATGCGCCTGATCGCCACGCTGCTAGGTGTGATCACCGTCACCGCGGGCACCGTGGCGATGCTGGCCGAGATGCTAGCGGCACAACACTGAGCAGCCTGTGGTCGACGACCACCTGTCAAGGGCTGAGCCTGTACGTCTGACGGCCCGACATGGCAGACACCATGTCGGGCTGTCAGACGTTCAGCAGGTGAACGAGTGAGTTCGAGTCACCTTTCGCGGCCGTGAGGTGACCTGGCTGGATCCCTTACAGCGTGCCCGACTCCTTGATGGCGATCTTGGCGCTGGTGGCGCCGTTGCGGGAGCCGAGGGACTCGATCTTCTTGACGATGTCCATGCCCTCGACGACCTCGCCGAAGACGACGTGCTTGCCGTCCAGCCAGTCGGTGACGATGGTCGTGATGAAGAACTGCGATCCGTTGGTGTTGCGGCCCGCGTTGGCCATGCTGAGCAGGCCCGGACGGTCGTGCTTCAGCTCGAAGTTCTCGTCCTCGAACTTCTCGCCGTAGATGCTCTTGCCACCGGTGCCGTTGTGGTTGGTGAAGTCACCGCCCTGGAGCATGAAGTCCGGGATGACGCGGTGGAACGTCGAGCCCTGGTAGCCGTAGCCGTTCTCGCCCGTGGCCAGCTCGCGGAAGTTCCGCGCGGTCTTCGGCACGACGTCGTCGTACAGCTTGAACACCATCCGGCCCAGCGGCTCGTCGTTCACGGTCACATCGAAGTAGACGTTGGCTCCGGTCTCGGCCATGCCTGCGCTCCTTCATTTGGATATCGGAAAATCTTCGAGCTGGGAGCTTAACGTCCTGACGTGCGCATTTCGTGACGGGGTTCAGGGTGTCGGCGCGGTGGCGGCGTGGGCCGATGCCCTGGTGCAGAACGAGAGGGCCCTCATCACGCTCGACGCCGCTGATCCATCCCTCGCCGGATGGGGACCTGGGCCCCGGTCGCCCCGCCATGCGCACGACCCAGACGCATGGGGCGCCCCTTTCACGCTCGTCATTCCCCCCGGGCCTCAGCGGCCCCGCTCCCCGCGAGGTACCGAGGCCCTGGGCTGCGACACCTCGGCGCCGACGGCGGCGTCCTGATCATTGACGCCACCGGTTTCGCGAGGAAGGGCACCGTCTCCGCCGGAGTCCAGCGCCAGTACTCCGGCACCGTCGGGCGCACCGAGAACTGACAGATCGGCGTTCTCGCGGTCGACTGCCGATGTCCTATGCATGATCGGCTCGGGCTTGACGGCGGCGGTATTCGGCTGCCCTGGCCATGTAGTTCCTGTGCTCCTGGGCGTGGTCCGGGGGAAGGTGCGGGGCGTCTGGGGACGTGGTGGCGAAGAACCCCCGGAGTGCGTTGTTGGAACCGGTGGCGAGTTCGCCGGACCGGGGGAACATCGTTGCTTCGTAGCGTGTGATGGCTTTGTCGATGGCGTCCTCCTTGGCGATGGCCTGCGCGAGTTCGGCGGCGTCGAGGAGGGCCAGGTTGGTGCCGTGTCCGCCGAAGGGCGCCATCAGGTGGGCGGCGTCGCCAATGAGGGTGACGCCGGGGAGGTGGCTCCAGGTCAGGGGGGCGGGCAGGGCCCAGAAGGAGCGGGGTACGTAGTCGCTGTCGTTGTCGGTGAGCAGCGGACGCATGGTCGGTGACCAGCCGCCGAACTCCCGCAGGAGGAAGGCGCGGACGGTGGCACGGTCGGCGAGGTCCAGGCCGGCTTCGGTGTGCCATTCGGCTTCGGCGCGGAAGGCGATGTAGCCGCGGACCATGTTGTTGCTGTTGCGCTGGACGATTATCGCGCGGCCGTCGTTGTCGTTGGTGAACATGTGGCCGTCACCGACGAGCGCGGCGATCTCGGGGTGGCGGTTGTCGACATCGTCGAAGCGGACGTCGAGGAAGCAGACCCCGAGGTACTGCGGCACCGCGTCGGTGAGCAGGGGACGGACCTTCGACCACGCTCCGTCGGCCCCGATGACCAAGTCGGTTTGCACGCGGGTGCCGTTGGCGAACTCCAGGTGGTGTGTCCCGTCACCGGCCGGGACGGCCTGGAGCAGTTTGTGTCCCCAGCGGACGGTGCCGGGCTTGAGGTGTTCGAAGAGCATGGTGCGCAGTTGGCCGCGGTCGATCTCGGGGGCTGCCGTGTCGCCCTCGGCCGGGATGTATTCGGCCAGGAGGGTGCCGTGGTGGTCCCGGCGGGTCTTTGCCTGGCCTTCGAGGCGGGCCAGCGCCATGAAGGCGTCCATCAGGCCGGCGTCCTCCAGGGCGATCTGGCCGGCGTCGGCGTGCAGGTCCAGTGTGCCTCCCGGGTCTCGGGAGTCTACGGCGGCGTCGGCGTCGTAGACGGTTGGCTCGATGCCGTGCTGTTGCAGGATGCGGGCGCACATCAGTCCGGCGGGTCCGCCGCCGATGATCGCGATGCGGGGTGTGGTGGTCACGGGTGGAATCCCTCTTCTGTAGGGAGTGGTCGTCCGCCGCGGTGGTGCCGGTGCACGCTGTCGTCCTGCGGCCTCGCTGCGCGGCCGTCGGGATGGGAACGTGCCGTGAGGTGTGGCGGATTGGTGAGGGACGCGGTGCTCGGGTGATGGCAGGCGGCAGCCGTCGCCGCCCGGCGGAACATCCTCCGGTCGACCTCGGTCGGGCGGCCGGACACCAACACCATAAGTGGAGTCGATTAAAAAGCGCAATCGGTAAACTTAGGGATCGGATGCACTAGCGTAGTGATGTGACCGAGAGGGGGCGCTGAACGCAAGAAGGCCGCGACCCGCCAGGCGTTGGCGGACGCGGTGCTGGGGCTGCTCCTGGCGCGCGACTACGACGCGGTCGGCGTGCCGGACACCGGAACGCCGACGGGGACCGTGCGGAAGGAAGGCAAGCGGGCTCTCGACGAGTTGCAGCGGCGGCTACGCAGCGCGCCGGGCCGGGACGACCCCGAAAACACCACGCCCACAAGCTCGTTGACATCCCGCATGCCAAGTCGCGATGCCAGTCACGCCTCGTCACCAGCGAAAGTCAGGCAGAGCCCAGTTCATGACGCTCCCGTACCGAGATGCAGCCTGACCAGCGTGGATGCACTTCCGGCATCCACGGGGTCGGGGTGCTTGTCATCTTTGGGTGCCTGGTTCTCGCGCTGGTAGGCCTCGGAGGAGGGTGTCGAGGAACAGCTCGAAGCGAGGGGCGCCGTGGCCGAGGTCGAGGGGGTTTTCTTGGGCGGCGAGCCAGCTCACGACGGAGGTGATGAAGATGTACCAGCTCTGCTCGGCCAGGTCGGGCCGGACTCCGGCGTTCGAGAAGGCGGTGATGACCTCCTGCCGGAGTCGCCCGAAGGAATGGGAGGTGTGGCGGTGTGGTCGTGAGGTGCGGGTGGCGTAGCCGGGCACGGCGAGGAACTGGTCGTGCATCGCCCAGGCGACGGCCGCCAGCCAGGGCCGCCAGCTACGGCCGCGGGGGCCGCCGGGGGGAAGGATGCGCTCAATCATGACCTCGCTGATGAGGTCGAACACCTGGTCGCGGTTCTTGACCCAGCGATAGAGGGCGCCGTGGGTGACCCCCAGGCGGGCAGCCAGGTCCCGCATGGTCAGCGTGTCGAGGTTGCCGACGGAGAGTGCGGCGTCCACGATCCGCTCGCGGCTGATCTGCGCGGGACGCCCCGGACGCTGCCGGGCTGGAGTGGAATCAGCCATGGTCAGGACCATACAAGAACAACCAGCGACAGGCGCTCGCAGCGAGGATTCCTCAACAGAAGAGGGCCACCAGGAGTTAGTAACCGTTGGCCAAAAACATTTGTGTCCACTGGTCACAAACGGTGCTAGGCTCGCACCGCGTCCGGTTCAAGCTGGACATCACGACAGCCTTGGGAGGTAGCGATGGCGGAAGGCAGCGCGGTTCAGGGCACTGCGGCTGGGGGGTTCGAGTCGGTACGGGACGAGTTCGCCGCGGTCGCTGCCGCCGAGGGCGGCGACTATGCCGCGCAGGTGGTGGGATATCGGCACGGCGAGCTGGTCGTGGACCTGTGGACCGGCCCCGAGATGACCGGTGATTCACTGCTCGGTGCGTACTCCGCGAGCAAGGGTGCCGCGCACCTGGTCGTCGCGGCGCTTGTGCAGGACGGTGTGCTGGACCTTGAGCAGAAGGTCAGCCACTACTGGCCGGAGTTCGCCGTTGAAGGCAAGCGGGACATCACCCTGCGCGAGTTGCTGGCGCACCAGGCCGGCCTGGTCGGTGCGGATGGTGGGTTCACCCTTGAGGAACTCGCCGATGACCGGATCGTGGCGGAGCGTCTGGGCGCGCAGCGCCCGTACTGGCGGCCGGGTAGCGCGTTCGGCTACCACGCGCTGGTCATAGCGGCGCTGAGCGGTGAGGTGGTGCGCCGCGTCACGGGTCGCAGCATTCAGAGGCACTTCGCCGAGCGCGTACGTGACGCGTTCGCGGTGGACTTCCATCTCGGGCTGCCGGAAGACCAGGAATCCCGTTTCCTCAGCGCGCAGCCGATGCTGGCGACCCCCGAGCGGCTCGCCGCGTTGGCGGCGGGCACGACCGCCGCCAACAGCCTGCCCGGTATCGCCTTCAACCGGAATCATCCGCAGGGCCCGCAGGTGTGGGAGTTGCCGAACTTCCAGGCGGTCCGGACCAATGGCCCGGCCTCGTTTGGCGGTGTGGCCTCGGCGCGCGGCCTGGCCCGGATGTATGCGGCCTCGATCAGTTCGGTGAACGGTGCGGCGCCGCTGCTGAAGCCGAACACCGCCGCGGCGTTCGGACAGATCCAGTCCATCGGTTACGACGTGGTTCAGCGTGCGCAGAAGGCGTTCGCGATCGGCTTTCACGCCACGTCCGAGTACTACCCGGTGCTGGGCCAGGGCGCGTTCGGGCACAGCGGCGCGGGCGGCCAGCAGGCCTTCGCCGATCCGCGTAATGGTCTGGCGTACGGCTACACCCGTCGGCGGACCCCCTTCCCTGCCGCTGCCGCCCCGGAGAACGACCGCCTGATCCGCGCTCTGTACACCGCAGCCGACGCACTCCACTAGCCGGGCGCCGTCGATCCCCCACATCGGTCGCGAACCGCTCCATCTCTTCGGCCGAGACGGGACCGCGGAACTCGCGCAAGTCGCGTGAAACTCACGGGCGTCACACCGCGCGCCGCGCGTTCGCGAAAACTGAAGGCGCTTCGGGATGAACCCACGAGTCGGCAACCCTGATAAGGGGCGGTCGGCCCGTCGGTTCGCGTCAAGCCGCCGGTCCCTCACTCGCGGCCACGCCACGCCGCACGGCGCCTCGCGGACCCAGCCGAGCGCTCGGCCCCCGCCGCTCTCGGTGCCGGGGTCTACCTCGCCTTCCGACGTGAGATGGAACGCTCCTTCGCCACCACCCGATCCGTCGAGGAACATCCCGCGCGGCTCGGCACTCCCCTCGACCCCTGCGATCGTCGATCCGGGTGGGGTCGCCCAACTGGACACACGCCGACGCGACCGGCTCGGCCGCACCCTCCACGAGCATCGACATCCGGCTTGACCAGCGTGGACTTACATTCCGGCACCCTCCACCGTCACGTCAGCCGTCACCGACCACACCAAGGCCGACGGTCGGCCGACGGCCCTGCGTTTAATCAACACCGAAGTGGAGCCTGCCCGCAATAGGGGTTGGATAGGGGGCCAACAAGGGGTTGGCCTACCGGCAACAGGCGTGAAACATGTGCGGGGCACCGACGTCAAACTTGCGGGTATGCAAAAGGAGTTGACGATGCATCATTCACCCTTGGCTGGAATGGCCATGGGTGCACACTTGGCGATGGCACCGACAGGGACCGCCACCGCTGCGGTCGCTACCGCCCCGACCACGGTCACCACCGACCAGCGCTTCCACTACGGCGGCTCCAACCGCGCTGGCCGGGCGTACGGTTCGCGTGGAGCCTGTAACGGCATTCCGTTCGGCAAGGACGCGAACCAGGACTGACGCCCCAACGGGCAGCATTTTCCCTTTCGGTAGCTCCAGGGAATGGTCTGCGTTCCGAACCTGCCCAACGCACTGGGCTGATCCGAAGGTCCGAGCGAGCAGATGAGTCGGAGCCAAGGCGTTCTGTCCGCTTCGCCGTGCGGCCGCGCAACGGCGAAGCTCCGCGAAATCGCCCTGTCCACACAACGCGTCACGGAAGGTTACGATGACCAACTGCCAATCCTTTGCCGACGCTTACACGATCGGCCTGCGCGACATTCTCACCGAAGGGCGGGAGGTTCCCTCGGTGCGTGATCCGCTCTCCAAAGCCTCTGACTTCGGCCGCAACGACCGGCCGTACCGGGAGCTGATCGCCTACCAGAGAGGAATTCAGGATCCGACCTCCTGTCTGGCGGTAAGTCCGCATCTACCGATCAACCTCTCCTACTGTTTCGGGCTGCTTGCCTGGTCCCTCGACGGCCGCAACGACGTCGGCACTCCGGCGTACTACCGCCGCGGCGCGCACGAGTACTCCGACGACCAGCACACTCTGAGCGGTGCCTTCGGGCACCGGCTGCTGACCGCCAACGGCAACCAGTTGGAGGAAGTGGTCGGCCGCATCGAGCGGGACCCGGCGCACCGCCGGGCGTTCGCTCTGGTGTTGGAACCTGAGGACAACTTCCGCCAGTCACGCGAATACCCCTGTGCCGTGGGTGTCCACCTGTTCCTCCGGGACGGCGCACTGACCTGGCTCACCGTGATGCGGGCGCAGCAGGCGCTGACCGTGCTGCCTTACGATGCGTTCCTTTTCATGGGGATGCAGCAATACGCGGCATCGCTGCTGAACGTGCCCTGCGGTCCCTACATCCACCAGTCGGGCACCTTCCACTTCTACGAGAACGAGGCCGGCCTGGCCAACAAGATCGTCGAGGAGCCCGCCCTGGCGGCCAGCCTGCCCGCGTTCCCCGGTACCACGGACGGTGCCCGGGAGACCGCACGCGAACTCATCGACTTCGAACTCCGACTGCGGCAAGCCGCGGAGGCGGGCGATGTCTCCGTGGTCGACGCCATCGCCCAGCGCAAGGCGAACACCGACTTCGCCGACGTGGCTCGTGCCTGCCTGGCCACTCATGCCTATCGAAAGCTCGGCGACACGACGACCCTCGTGACCAGCCCGGCATCGAGTGACCGGGTCGCGGACCTGATCGCTGCGATCTGATCGTGCGCGAAGAACGGGATCCGCAGGTGAGGATGACGGTTCGCACTCCCCTGGAGCCCCATTGCGCTGACCGGCGGAGCGCACAGCAGGGTCTCACGGAGCGCGTCACACGACGACGGCAACTGTTCGAGTCGGCCACAGGACAGCCTGTTTACCACTACCCGGTCATGGCGGCCTTGGTACCGGTTGCCACGAGCAGAGGCGGGGAGATCGCCTACCCGGGTGACCCGATGTGCCTCTACTCCGCTCTCACGCTCACCATACGGCGGTCGGTCGCACGGATGCAGTCGGGATTACCGGATCAGCCTTCACCCGACGACGTCTATCCGGACTGGGGGCGCTATCCGGGCGATGAGTACCGCCGCGCGGCGAACGGCCCGCGGGACTCGCTGATCGCCGAGAACCCGACGACGGACGGCCACATCTTCGATCCTCGCGTCTGGGACGACGTGGCACGCGACCGGCTGGTCGCGGAACTGCGGGCGCTCCAGCCCAAGGTCGTTCTGCTCAGCGCGGTGTCGGCGGCCCACCGGTACGCACTTGAGATGGCCGAGCTGGCCAAGGCCCACGTCCCCCACTGTGTCGTGGTCATTGGCGGCAGACACGCTGACGAAACGATTCGCTACAACCGCACCCTGGGGACCGCCGAGCTGTCGTGGAGTAGCACCGTCGAGGTCATCCGTGACGGCCGTGCCCGTCAGGTTGTCGACTTCGTGGTCGCCGGCGACGGGGCACCACTGCTCGACCTGCTGCTGCAAGCGGTCTCACTGGTCGCGACGCCCGGCTTCGGTCCCACCCGGGCCGAAGAGGTGCTCGACGCCATGAGTTTGTTGGCGTCCGCCGACGAGGATCTGGCCGGATCCGGCACCGTGGTGGCCCTCTGCCCGGACGAGACGCTCGTGCAGCCGGTGCTGGGGCGCCGCCTCACCTCGACGGAACTGCCCTCTCCCTACGAGGCGTTCTCCATCCGCGCCCGATTCGGCATCTTCACCCAGGCCAACAGCTCAGTGCTCGGCAGTCGAACGGCGCACATGATGACCCTGGACGCCTGCCCGTTCAAATGCACCTTCTGTTCGGAGAGCATCCAGGTCTCCAACCGGCCCACCCGCTTCGCGGTCAGTGAGACCCAACACGCCGCCGCCCGAATCCAGCAACTGATCCACTGGGGTGCGGAGGCCGCCTTCTTCGACGACCCCGTCTTCTGGGGCGGGAACTGGAAGGCGATCACTGATTTCTGCCATGACCTGATGGATCTGTGTGCCGGGCAACCCGCAGATGTCCCCTTCGAGTGGGGCGCGCAACTCACTGTGGACGTCGTCCTCAACCGAGCAAAGTCCGCGGAGGTCAGCGCCGGGCTGGACCTGATGCGCCGCAGCGGCTGCACGTACATCTACATCGGTATCGAGAGCATGGCCCAACGCGTGATGAACAACGTGGGCAAGAACCTGCTGCGCCGCAACCCGGAGGCGTGGGTGAGCAAGGTGCGCGAGGCGCTCACCACGATCAGGAGCCATGGCATCCGGGTCGGCAGCTCGGTGCTCTTCGGGCTGGACGGCGAGGATCGGGAGACGATCAAGGAGACGATCGAGGAGATCGGCCGACTGATAGACGACGAACTACTCATCATGGCAAGCCCCAACATCCTCACCTACCACCCGGGCACCGCCATAACCGCCGCACACGGGCAGGACCGGCTGGACTACCACTCGCGTAAGGACAACCGGCCGCCCTTCACCTACTTCGAGGAGGCATACCCCGAGGTGGTCTCCAAACTGCTGACGGAGGACGACATCTGGTACATCCACGAGGCAGCGGCCAAGAGGTGGGGCAGCGTCCGCAACAGCGCGGCCGAAGCCCTGACCGGAGTGGTGTCATGAATCACGCCATGGAGAACAGGCCCGAGGGAGGGCAGATGCTCGACGTCGATCACAAGAGCTACTGGGGAAACTACTACTCCTACTTCCCCGCGCTGTCGCGGTACATCCCGCTGGGAGAGTACGCCCGTCGGGTCCGGCCGCGGGCCTGCGTACTGGGCATCTCCGACGGCAAGTTCGCCCTGCCCCTCCTCCGCGCCGGATGGGAGGTCGTCGGCGTCGAGACCGACCAACTCTTCCTCAACGGTGGCGAGTTGGACCTCGTCGACGGCCACCACGACATCGTGGGCCTGTACGACCGCATCGCCGCCGAAGGCTTCGAGGACCGGTGCAAGGTGGTGGAGCAGGACTACATGACCCTGCCCGCCGAGGCGGACTTCCAACTGGTGATGGGCAGCGGCCTGTGGTCGATGCCGCCCAACCGTCAACACACGCTCCGCGAACTCGTCCACCATGCGATGAACATGGTCGCACCAGGCGGAATCTTCTTCGGCGAGTATCTCATCGCCCTCAACGACGATGAGAGGCAGTGCGGTTACTACCCGGACACCGCGGGCATGCAGGAGATCGTCACCCGCCCGGGCTGGGAACTCTTCGAGAACGCCGACCTCGGTATCCGCGGGGAGAGCCATCTCGGGTACGAGCAATGGCACTACCACCGGTACGCGGCAGCCATCGTCCACCGTATGCCGCTGCCCAGCGCGCCCACGCCCAAGTGACGTCCATGGCCGACACGCATCACAGCGGCTGTCCCCGTGCACGCGGGGGCAGCCGCCCGGCTGTTGTGGTCACCGATCTCGACTACACCCTGCTGCGGTCGGACGGAACGGTGAGTGAGCGTGCTGTCGCCGTGCTGCGCGAAGCGGCGGCGGACGGCGCCCGGATCGTCTTCGCGACCGCCCGTCCTGCCTGGTCGGCTCGCACACTCCTGGCCGCCGCCTCCGGCATGAACGCCGCGCTGGTGTCGTCCAACGGCGCGGTCGTCAGCGAGTTGGACAGCGGCCGGGTGCTGCGTACCCGTGCGATGGCTCCCTCCACCGCGCGTGCCGCGATCGCGAGGCTCGGCTGGGACACGTGGGCCGCCGATCGGGAGAACGATCGACTGCTCGGCCCCGGTTGGCCGGACGTCCTGGCCAGTGGTGCGGCGACGGCCGAACGTGTCGCCACGCTGCCAGACGGGGCCGCCATCCTGTGCGTGATGGTGCACGGCGGCACCGACGTTCCCCCGGAGGCGCTCGGCAGGAGGGGCGATGTGGTGTGGACGTCGTCCAGCCCGGGGCTGCTGGAGATCTCCGCGCCGGAGGCGGACAAGGTGTGCGCGGTCCAGTGGATTCTCGACGACGCCGGTATCGGATGGGGTGAGGTGGTGGCGTTCGGTGACGCACCGAACGACGCGGGGCTGCTCGCGGCCGCGGGGCTCGGAGTCGCGGTGGCCAACGCGTGTCCGCAGATCCTCGCGCTCGCGGACGCGGTGACCCGGCACCATGACGACGAGGGAGTGGCCAAGTGGCTGGAAGGGGAATGCCTGTGCCCGGCGTAGGGGACGTAGCGCGCCCGCGCAAGGTGTGGATCGTGGGGGGTCCGGGCTGCGGCAAGTCGACACTTGCCAACGCCCTCGCCGAGTCGGCCGGTGTGCGACCGGTCGCCTTGGACGCGCTCTACTGGGGGCCCGGCTGGACTCCGGTGCCCACGGAGGAGTTCGTCGGCCTGCTGGGGAAGGAACTGGACGCGGAACAGTGGATCGTCGACGGCCAGTATCCGGATGCGATCACAGCCTTCGCCGATCGGGCGGACTGCCTGGTCTGGGTCGACCCGCCGTTCGCCGTGGCCTGGTCCCGACTGCTGCGGCGCACGCTGCGTCGCTGGATACGCCGGGAGCGGCTTTGGGGCGGCACACGCGAGACCCTGTGGAGTGTGATCGGGCCCCGTTCGATTCTCTGGTACGCGCTCAAGGTCCGCGCGTCCCAACGGCAGGCGAACCAAGAGCTGTTCGACCAGTTGGCGGACAGCGGAGTCCTGCTCCTCCATGCCCGGGGCAACGATGTACGGTCGCTGGTCGGACGGATCACGCGTTGACCCGGCTCCTCGGCCCTTCGCCGCCTTTCTCGATCGATCTCCGCTATCTCCACAGGAGTTGCCCATGCACGTTTCCTCCTACGACTCCTTCAGTCGGCTACCGGCGGCTGACTGGGACGCACTGACGACAGGCGCCACCATTTACTCGACCAGCGGCTTCCTGGGAGTGCGCGAAGAGGAGTTGCCGCAAGGGGCCAGCGGTCACCACCTGTTGGCACGTGATGGGAGCGGCAGGCCTGTGGCGGGCCTTGAGACGTACGCTTTCCCACGTCCGCCGCACCTGCTCTACACCCCTGCCGACATGCTGGCCGGATTGGTCGACGAGGAACGGCATGCCCGCCTCGCCGCCCGGCCGTTGGCCATTGCCGCGGGCTGGTCGGAGTTCCGCGGCCAGTTGCCGGGACGTGACGGGGTCACACCGCCGGAGCGCGCGTCGGCAGTCGACGCCTTGACCGCTGAGGCGTTCCGGTTCGCCGCCGAGGCCGGTGCGAGCGTGCTGGCGTACTACTACCTTCCGCGCGAGGAGGCGCTGGAGGTGGCCAGAGCCCATGCCGACGCCGGTGCGGTACTCCTCTACCACGATGTGGAGACCGTGCTGCCGGTCGGGCTGTGGCGGGACCTGGACGAGTATCTGGCGTGGCTGCCGTCCGGGCGGCGGCCGAGGGCCCGGCGTGAGGCCAGGGCGTTCCGGGACAGCGGGCGTACCATCCGCGAAGTGCGGTTGCCCGAGGTGGTCGGGGAGATCGCCCCGCTGAACAGTGCGTTGATGCACAAGCACGGGCATGACTACGACGAGAAGCGTGCCGCGACCGTCTACGACCGCCAGGGCCGTTATCTCGGCGGATGCAGCACGCTCCTGCTGGACGAGGACGCCGGACGGCCCGTCGGCTTCGCCCTGCGCTACCGCCAGCGCGACATGCTCTACGCGCGGGTCGCCGGCTTCGACTACTCGGTGCCGAACGTGGCGGACTACTTCAACCTGGTCTTCTACCACCCCATCGCGCAAGGCACCGGGTGCACCGACCGTGCGATCCACCTCGGACTCGGCACCTTTCAGGCCAAGTTGGCGCGCGGTGCCCAACCTCATCCGCTCTACAGCGTGTTCGTGGGGGTCGACAGGCCGCTGGACGCGGATGAGACCAGGGTTCGCGAGCGCAATCGCGCCGGCACGGCGGCGTTTGGCGCTGAGTACGGCCAGTTCGTGGTCGGCGGGCTGAACACCGACGACTGGCTGCTGGATTCCTAAGTCGATGAACGCAGATCAATGGGAGCAAGGCATGACCGACCTTCACGAGCTTACAGCGGAAGAGATCGAACTTCTCCCGTCCGAAGAGGACGTGCGGACCTACCAGGAACGTGGCTGGTATTTGTCCAAGAAGCTTCTCAGTGACGCAGAGACCGATGCCCTGACCGAAGCCAGTGAGCGCTACTACGCGGGCCACCGCGATCGCTCACTGCCCGTACGGCCGGACCGGCTGGCCGACTGGCAGCCCGCCGACGGCGAGGTGCAGCGCAACAACGACTACATCCACTACCAGGACGAGACCATAGCGAAGATCCTCCGCAAGCCTCTCATAGGAGCTGTCGCCGCCCGCCTTTCGAAGTCATCGGAGATGAGGGTGTTCCAGGCCACCCTCATCTACAAGCCGCCGATCGCCGACGAGGCGTCCAACATCGTCTCCTGGCATTTCGACAAATACTTCTGGCCGACCTGCTCCTCGGACAACATGCTCACGGCTTTCATCCCGTTCCATGACTGCACCGAGGAGTCCGGCACGATCAGCATGGTGAACGGAAGTCATCTCTGGACTCACCGGCACGGCGCCAACCGGCCGACGGGCGACCCGGAGGACCTGGGACGCGAATACCTGCTGCGGGGTGACGCCGAGCGCAATGGCGCGACGGTGGAGAAGGTCCCGGTCCACATCCCCAGGGGCCATATGACCTTCCATCACTGCCTTCTCTACCACGGTAGCGGGGCGAACCGCAGTCCCCGGCCTCGCCGGGCCATCTCGTTCCACCTGCAGGACGGGGCGAACGCGTACCGCGACTACCGGCACTCGGACGGCCGCCAACAGCCCTACAAGCACGACACCTTGGTCCGCAGGACAGCCACCGGCGTGCCGGACTACGCCGACCCGGAGTTCTGCCCGGTGTTGTGGACTTCCGGTGCGGGTGACGTCTCCGCTACGACGGCCTGACGGCGCTCAGTTGCCACTCCTTGTCGCCCGTCCCGCCGCCGGGTTGTTGAAGCACTCGGCGGCCGGGGGCGACGGCTCCCGGTCGGCGGCGTGGCCGCGTAGCGGCACCGACGCGCCAGGGTGCGCGCTCCGGTAGTGCCAGAGCTCAGCGGTGGGCCATTTCCGAGGTCGCCGCGGAGGCGTCGTCGCCGGTCACTCGACCGTCCTGGTCGGCGGTGAGCAGCTTGCGTAGCGACAACGCCAGCAGCGAGGCTGCCAGACAGCCGGTCACGACCAGGCCGACCCAGACCGTACCGCCGCCGGAGCCAAGGAGGGGGCCCGCGGTGACGGGGCCGATCACCCCGCTCACACCGAAGATCATGGAGCTGATGGAGTTGTAGCGGCCTCGTAGTTCGTCGGTGGCCAGGGCGTTGGTGACCACCGGCAGCACCGGCGAGAGCATGGTCTCACCGATACCGAAGATCGCGGCGCAGGCTGTCACCGAGAGCGCGGCCAGTATCCGGTGGTCGGCGGCGACGAAGCCACCCACGCCGAGCGCCAGCCAGGCGATCGCGAACGTCGCGCCCACCGCGGCGAGTACGGCCGATCGGCTCCGGCGGTGGAGCAGACGGATCACCAGAAGCTGGGAGGCCACTATGACCACCGTGTTCCCCGCCAGCGCCCATGCGACGATCCGAGGCCCCACATGCAGGACGCCTACCGAGTAGGCGGAGAATCCCACCTGGATCTGGGCGTAGCCACAGGTGGTGATCACCAGTAGGAACAGCGTCAGCCGCCGGAACGGACGATCACGTAGGAGGGCGAGATAACCGCCGGAGGAGCGGCCGTCGTCGGCCGCCGCGCTGTCCCGGCCGGAGCCCACCGGATTGCCGACCCCCGGCAGCGCAAGCAGGACCAGCACCGGCGCGAGGAAGCTCACCGCGTCCAGCACGTAGAGGATCTGGAACGTGACCGGCTGGGATGTGCTGACCATCGCGCCCGCCACCAACCCACCCACGCCCAGGCCCAGGTTGAGCAGGGTGAACTGCAGCCCGAAGGTCCGCTGCCGTTCCTCCTCCGCCGTCAGTGAGGCGAGCATGACGGACTGCCCGGACAGGATCGCCGAGTTGCCGACGGCGATCAGCGACGCCGCCGCGAAGGCCGCCGGGGCGGAGTGGACGAACGCCAGCGAACCCGTGCCGGCCGCCTCGGCGACCAGGCAGGGCAAGACCACCCGCCGCGCCCCGAACCGGTCGATGAACGCGCCCCCGACCGGCGACAGGACCAGACTCAGCGCGCCGGACCACCCGATCACCAACCCGGCGAACGTGCCCGACAGGCCGCGCACTTCGGTGAGGTAGATGAACAGGAAGGGCAGCGTCAGGCCACGGCCCACCGCGGACAGGAGGGTGCCGACCAGCATCCATCGGGCCTCCGGACGCCGGGGCAGGACAGGATGGGGCATGGTCTGAACCTCCGTTGCGAACTGGCAGGGCGGGAGACCTGGACTTCCCCATGGCCGCTCGGCGATCCGGATGGCCAACAACCCCTCGGCTGAGCGCCGCGCCACCGTGACGCCGTCCCCCTCGGCGTACGTGTGCCAGAGGCTACAGGAGGCCGAGCGGGGGTGCGGGGCGGGCGGGTCCTTGAGGAGTGGTCCGCGCGCCCGGACGTTGTGGCAGGCTGGGCGCGGCCCGTCAGTTGGGGAGAGGGAGTGGTGCCCGTCATGAGTCGGCTCACCGTCGCCGTCGTGCAGGCCGGATCCTGCCTGTTCGACACCGCCCGGACCCTGGCCAAGGCGCAGGCCCTCATCCGGCAGGCCGCGGCGACCGGCGCCCGTGTCGTCGTACTGCCGGAGGCGTTTCTCGGCGGCTACCCCAAGGGCCTGGACTTCGGCGTCACCGTCGGCGCGCGGTCCGCGGCCGGGCGCGAGCAGTTCCGGCGCTACTTCGAGTCCGCGATCGACGTACCCGGCCCGGAGAGCGAGGCGTTGGGCGCGCTGGCCGGGGAGTTGGGCGTCCACCTGGTCGTCGGAGTGGTGGAACGCGGCGGTGGAACGCTGTACTGCACGGCACTGTTCTTCGGCCCTGACGGCGCCCTGCTCGGCAAGCACCGCAAGCTGATGCCCACCGGACTGGAGCGGCTGATCTGGGGCTTCGGCGACGGATCCACCATGCCGGCCGTCGACACCGGCGAGGTCCGGCTGGGCGCCGCGATCTGCTGGGAGAACTACATGCCGCTGTTCCGAACCGCCATGTACTCCAAGGGGGTTGAGCTGTGGTGCGCCCCCACGGTCGATGACCGTCCGGTCTGGCAGTCGACCATGACCCATGTGGCGCTGGAGGGCCGCTGCTTCGTGCTCAGCGCCTGCCAGTACCTGCGCAGAGCGGCGCTGCCGGACGACGTCCACCCCGTCCAGGGCGACGACCCGGACACCGTGCTGATCAACGGGGGAAGCGTCATCATCTCCCCGCTGGGCGAGGTCCTGGCGGGGCCACTGCGCGACGCCGAGGGCGTGCTCACCGCGGAACTCGATCTGGGCGAACTCGCCCGCGCGCGCTTCGACTTCGACGTCACCGGCCACTACGCCAGGCCGGATGTCTTCACGCTGCTGGTGGACGACCGCGCGAAACCACCGGCCAGCCGGATGCGGGAGGGCACGCCGTACGACGACGGCGTGCCCTCCAACTCAGGCCGCGGCCTCGGCGATCCGCTCCACCCGCGGTGACGCCGCCCGCGCATAGTCCCGGGTGTCCAGGGAGAGCGAGACATCCAACTCACCGGCGTTGAAGAACATCCGTGGATGCTCCAACAGGTCGGGATCTACCACCAACTCCAGCGCCGGATCGAACGAGAACGGCACGATGGAGCCGCTCACCGACCCCGACAGCCGCTCAGCGGTCTCCCGCTCCACGAAAGAGACGTGCTGCGCCGACCACAACTCCCGGACCCGGCCGAGGTCGACCCGACGGTCACCGGGCACCACCGCGAGCACGTAGTGCGACTTCTTCTTGGTCAACTTCACCCGCATCACCACGCACTTGGCGGCCTGCGACAGCGGATTGCCGCGTAGTGTGCTGACCACGTCCGTACGGCCCTCAGCCTCGTGCTCGATCACCTGGTACGCGGCGCCGTGCTCGTCGAGCAGCGCCACCAGCCGGTCGAAGACACGGGTCTCCTGCTGGACGGGGACTTGCTCGGTCATCCCCACACCACCGCGTCCTGGAGCCGGTCGTCGCCGAAGCCGATGAAGAATCCCATGGTGAGCCGGTCAGAGCCGTGCACCCGCTCGATCGAGTGGTAACGGGTGGGGTTTATCAAGTAGACGTCCCCGGCGCTCGGCTTGAACTCATGGCACGGCACACCGTCGACCACGGCCTCGTCATAGCCGAGCCCGCCGGGGATCTTGTGCGCCTCGTCCGCGGGTTGCCACTCCTTCTGGTAGATCCGCAGCTCACCGCCCTCGTCGCACTCCTGCAGGCACACCACACAGCTGAGTTGGCAGGCCAGATCGGCCAGGGCGATCCCGGTGCCCTTGGCGTCGCGCATGATGTTGTCGTTGTGCAGTGGGTTGCGCACCCCGTCCGCGTGGATGCGTACCACCGACGGCGAGTACAGCCGCCCGTCGGGTTCGCTGGCCGGTTCGACCGAGCCCAGCCCGAAGGCGTCCCGCAGCGCGGTGCGCACCTGGCCGTCCAGGTCGAACTCCACTGTGTCCAGCAAGGACTTGGCGGCGTCGGCGTCCGCGAAGTAGTCGTCGGTCCGGTCGAGGTACTTGGCCAGGTACGGGCCCACGGTGGTCAGCGCGCCGTTGACGTACTCCGTGGTGGAGGCGTTGGCGAGCAGCTTGCCGATCCGCTCACGGTTGACGGCGAACGCGTCGGCCGGAAGCAGGTCGCGCAGCACGACCACGGCGGTCTCGCCCGCCACGAGCTGGCGCAGCAGCGCGGGGTCCGGGCGGGTTGCGGCCGCGTCGACGACGACACGGGTCCACGTTGTGGAGGACGTCATGATGGTGTTCTCCTTCACGAGAGTACGGGGTCGGTGACCGGGGCGAGTGGGATCTCCACGACGTGGTCGGGCTTGAGCGGTTCCCAGTGTTCGGGTGGTGCGAGCGCCGGGACCACCTCTGAGGCGATCACCCGGAACCGCGGGGTACTCAGGGTGTACATACCGAAGTAACGGGGTGCCTGGTTGCCGGGTGTCGTCCAGTGGATGACATAGGCGTGCTCCGGGTTGACGGCGATGGCGTTGCCCGAACTCCCGCCCGGTGGAAGGGCGGTCAGTCGCTCCAGCGTCGACGCCTCGTCCAGCCGCCGGACGTCCTTGGGCACGATGTAGTCGAAGTACTCACCCGAGTCGAACTCGGACTCCGGCAGGCCGAGCAACTGGTACACGGTCGGCAGGAAGCCGTTGTGCATGAAGTACCAAGGGAACTCGCCACCGCGCTCCAGCGGATGGGTGCACTTCAGACCCTGGTTCCTGGCCAGGGTGGCGTGCCGCGCGTGGATGGCGAGGAACGGTGTCTCCAGGCCCCTGATCGGTGAGTCGTCGTAGCTCTCGCCCAGCGGACGCACGTCGCGGTGCACTGCCAGCCCGTTCGGGGCATCGGGCTGGCGCCACACCGCGCCCCACCCGTTGGGGTGGACGTTGGTGGGACCGTCGTGGTCGGCGGTGCGACCGCAGCTCATGTCCACCGCGGCGTCGAGGATGGCACCGGCGTCGAAGCGGCCGGTGGCCAGGATCAGTCGGCACATGGTCAACCTCGCAGTCGGGTGGCGACGAGCGGACGCAACAGGGCCTGCGCTTCTGAGCAGTTGGCGGCGGTGACCAGGACCCGCCCGACGGAACCGGTGTGCCGGGACAGATCCGAGGCGAGCACTTGGCGGTCCGCCGCGTCCAGGGCGTCGCCCGGCGGGAACGGCGCCGCGCGCACCACCTCGACGTCATGACCGGCCCGTGCCAGCTCGGCACCGGCGGTCAGCTCCTCCTGTGAGACGGCCGTGATCTGGCCCACCGCCCGCTCCCGGGCGGGTGGCACGGCGGGTGGCCGCCGGTCGAGGTGCACGGCGAAGACCGCCTCGGCCCAGCGCGCCCCGGTCGCCCTCTCCACCAGTGCCACCAGAGCGCCTCCGGAGAGCCGGAAACCCATCTCCACGAAGACCGGCCCCGCCTGCCCCTGGATGACATCGACGTGGAAGGGCCCCTCCTGGTAACCGGCCGCGTGCAGACACTGCTCCGCCAGCTCCAGCAGCCCGCCGTCGGCGGTACTGCCGTGCCGGGCCAGGTGGCCGACCTCACGGAAGCCGGAAAGGCCCGGCACTCCCGGCACCTCTTCGAGCGTGGTCAACTTCTCGCACACGCTGAGCAGATACGGTCGCCCGTCATGGGCGACGCCCTGCAGGGACAGCTCGGGCCCCTTGACGAACTCCTCGGCGATGACCGAGACGAACTCCCCGCCGCCGTAGTTGCGCATCCCCTGGATGAGTTCCACGGCACACTGCCGCTGGTGTGGGTCGTCCACCAGCAGCACGCCGAGGCCGCCGCCACCGTCCGACGGCTTGACCACCTGCGGATAGTCCAACTCCGCGGCCTCGTCGGTACCGACGAGGGCGAAGCGCGGCTGGTGGACCTCCGTCCCGGACCGCCGCAACGCCTCCCGCTGCTGGTGCTTGTCCAACGGGCGGAACCGCTCCCCCACGTACGGCCATGGCGCCGCGCGCACCACACGGGCCAGTTCGAAGCCCGCGTACACATACCGCTCGAACCCCGACAGCACCAGCCGCGGTGCCACCCCCGCCTCGGCGAGTGCCGTCGCCACCTCCGCCGGGTCCTGTGGCTGCTCCACCGGCAGTTCCAGATCGAAGGAGGCCCGGCCGAGCATGCGCCGCCAACGCAGATAGGCGGGTGTCTCCACCAGTACCGCGCGCATACCGCGGCGTCGCGCGCAGTCAAGGTACGGGTCCAACCCGTCTCTGGTCGCGCCGAGTTGTACGAAGTCGTCTGCCTGATGCGTCACGGATCACCGACCGGACAGCAGCTCGGGCACCAGCGGGCCGTCGGCGGAGTGCCGGGTCTGGATGACCTCCTTGTGCGGGTCGCCCTCAAGGATCGAGTCGATCAACTCGCCGTTGTCCACCGTGGTGGAGGCGATCCGCAACGAGCCCCGGTACAGCACCCGCAGCTGGTCCACCGACAGTCCGGTGATCCGCTCCAGCCGGGCCACCAGCGACGGATCCCCCTCGGAGCCGTCGAGCAGCTCGCGGACCGTACCGGCGTCCAGGTCGGGCTGCTCGGCCCGCAGGTAGGCGTCGAGGTTCGCGCCCTTCTCGGCGAACGGCGCGTACACCATGGCCACCAACTGCTCCTCGGCGAGCCCGTACGCCTCCATCGCGTACGCGTCCATGGCGGCCCGCATCCGTTCGGCCGCCCCCTCGTAGCGCTCGCGCATCAGCTGCACGAGTTGCGGCGGGAACTCCTTCTTGTGCATCAGCGAGATCGCGAAGTCCACGTACTCCGCAAGCCCGTCGGCGTACGTGCGGCCGTAGCGGCGCTCGCACTTCAGGGCGCGCAGGTGCGCCATGAGGGCGGGGTTGCCGCAGTCGGACTCGGTGAAGCTGAACGCGATGTCGTCGAAGTCGAAGTGCAGGTAGTCGGTGAGCAGTTCCCAGTGGTCACCGGAGGCGTAGGCGGTGTCGTCGTAGATGGAGAAGAACTGCAACCCCTCGCGCACCTCGTTGGTGATGGCGTGCTCCGCGACGGTGTCGGGGGCACCGGGACCGTGGATGTCGGTGAAGTACGCCTGCGAGATGTTGTTCAGCGCGGTCAGGAAGCCCTTGAAACCGGTGCGCTGGTCCCGGGGCGGTTGCAGCCCGAACCGCTTGGCGAGCCGGGACACCCACAGGTAGTAGTCGCGCTGTTCGCGTTGCGAGTCGCCGGTGATGATCAGGTCCACACCACCGTCGTAACCCGCCGCCAGGCCGAAGGAGTTGACCATGCTCAGGTTGCAGGCGTTGCAGAACGTCGGCCGGGCGTCGGCAGCCGTACGGTGGCCGGTCATCAGGATGTCGGTCCGGTTGCGCCGTACCACGTCGGCGGTCTGCGGAAGGTCCACGTCGAACCGGCGCACCTGCTGGCCGTCGATCAGCAGCAACTCGCAGTCGGGGTCCTCAGCCAGCCGCAGCGCGGAGTACACCCGGTCGATGTTCTCCATCACCGCCCGCGGCATCCCGGCGTGCCGGTTGGTGGCCACCCGCATCCGGAAGGTCGAGCCGTGGATCCGGAACAGTATGAGCTGCATGGCCCGCACGAAGGTCAAGGTGTATGAGCTGTCCTTGCCTCCGCCGTAGGCCACCAGCACCACGCTGCGGTTGAGCCCGCGCTTGGCGGGCAGCGCGTTGTGCAGCCGCATGGCGCAGCGCACGGCACCCTCGTAGTTCTCGGCGGAGAGTACGGCGCGTAACTCCTGCAGCGCACTCGCACGTAGTTCTTCGACATCCACCGCTGTGCTGCGCGCTGGCGCGAGTGAGGACATGCTGAACTCCTTGTCGGGCAACGTGTGATGGTGTACGAACCGCTCACGGGCACGCTGAAGCGTCCGCCGCGGAAATGCGCGCCGCGCGGCGTTGCGCGATGCGGCGGTACCTGCCCTCTTTGACCCACCGGATCAGGGCACTACCGCGAAAGAAAAGGAGGACGCGTTTCTTCGGACGGCTACGGAACTACCAGCGGAAATTTCCGCAGCGCCGTACGCGAGAAAGACACCGCATGTGCTGTGAACCCCCGTCAGGAATTACCTGCCCCTTTGACCGCCATGGCGTGGCCCTCAATGTCCAGTAGCAGAGGCAGCGGTGTCAACCGCCCACTCCTGGATTGGCCGATATCCCCCTGGCCAAATCGGACTGTTTCACTGAAACCGCAGAGCGGTTACGGCTGGGTTTCCCCGTCCGGCCGGCTCCCCGCGCTCCAGTGCCGCCGCAGCGCGTCCAGCACCGCCCGTACGGCGGGGCGGTGGTCGGTACGGGCACGCCACACGGCGGACACCTGACGGGACGGTGTCGGTCGCATGGCCAGCACCCGAACCCCCGGCGGCAGCACGCCACGTCCCAGCCGCGGCAGCATGGCCACGCCCAACCCAGCGGCCAGCAGGGCGATTTGGGACTCGTACTCCTCGACCTGGTACGCGATGTCCGGCTGCATACCGTGCTGGCGGAAGGTGCGGGTCAGCCACTCGTGGCACATCGCCTCCGGCCCCTGGCTGATCCACCGCTCGTCCGCGAGGTCCTCGGGGGTCAGCACGTCGCGCCCAGCCAGCGGATGCGCGTCGGGCAGGGCGACGTCCGCCACGTCCTCGCCGACCGGCGACACGGACAGCGACGGCGGCAGCACCAGTGGGGTGTTGTGCCAGTCGTGCACCACCGCCACATCCGCCTCACCCCTCGTCACCTGCGCGATAGCGCGGTTCGGGTCTAACTCGACGAGTCGGCAGTCGAGTTCGGGGTGCGCCCGGGTCAGCTCACCCACCGCTGCCGCGACGAAACCGCGGCACGCGGTGGGGAACGCCGACAGCACCAGGCGCCCGGACGGTACACCGCGCAGCGCCTCAACCCGCCCCTGGGCGCGCTCCAGAACTGCGGCGATCTCGTCGGCGGCCTCCACCAGCAGCCACGCGGCCGGGGTCAACTCCGCGCCGCTTCCCTTGCGGTCGAGCAGTTCGGTACGGACCTCGCGTTCCAGCTTGGCGATCTGCTGGGAGACCGCGGAGGGGGTGTAGCCAAGGGCGCTTGCGGCACGGGCCATCGAGCCGTGCGCGGCTATGGCCTTGAGCACGCCAAGCCGACTGGGATCGAGCATGAAGCCATGCTAATCCCCGGCCTTAACGAATCCTCGCTGGCCGCTGCCAGCCGTCACTTGCTTTCATGGTTCAAGCATGTGACGTGTGCTCAGGAAGGTCGGTGTATGAAGCCCGCCCATGTTGCCCTCGCTGTTTTGGTGGCAGCCGTGTGGGGGGTGAACTTCGTCGTCATCGACGTGGGGTTGCGTGACTTTCCACCGCTGCTGTTCTCCGCCGTGCGTTTCACCCTGGCCGCGCTGCCCGCCGTCTTCTTCGTCGGACGGCCGAGGGTGGCCTGGCGCTGGGTGATCGCGGTCGGCGTCGCGTTGGGCATCATGAAGTTCGGCCTGCTCTTCATCGGCATGGACTCCGGAATGCCCTCCGGCCTCGCCTCGTTGGTGCTCCAGGGCCAAGCGATCTTCACCGTCCTGTTCGCCGCGGTGCTGCTGCGGGAGCGCCCGCGCAGGGTCCAGGTGGCGGGCATGGTCCTGGCGACGGCCGGGATCGCGGTGGCCGGTACGGACTCCGGCGCGGCCGGACCGTTGGGCGCCTTCCTGCTGGTGGTCGCGGCGGCGGCCTGCTGGGGCGTCTCCAACATCGCGATGCGCAAGGCGAGTCCGCCGGACATGTTCCGCTTCATGGTGTGGGTCAGCGTCGTACCCCCGATCCCGCTGGCACTGATCTCCATCCCCTTCGAAGGCTGGCACCGCGACGTGCAGGCCCTGCGCGACATCACCTGGGGCGGCGCGGGCGCCGCCCTCTACGTGGCCTGGGGCGCCACTCTCTTCGGCTTCGGCGTCTGGGGCTTCCTGCTGCGCACGTACGACTCCCCGACGGTGGCCCCCTTCTCCCTCCTGGTCCCGGTCTTCGGCCTCGCCGCGGCGTGGGTGTTCCAGGGCGAGGGAGTGACGCCGACGACGGCGTGTGCGGCGGCACTGGTCATCGCGGGGATCGCGCTGGGGATGGTACGGACCGGGGGCCGGCTTGCCCGGAGTCCAGCGGGTTCGGCTGAAGCCGGGTCCACGGCGGCCGTCAAAAGCGACGTCGCCCTGGTCCGTGAACAGAACTAGCGAACTTCTCAGTTCGGGTTGAGGTCATGAGGGCGCTGCGATGAGCCCGGTCACGCCTTGATGCCTCTTGATGCCTCACACGGCCAGGCCCTTGGCGCTGCGCGCCCGCTTGGATGGTCATACCGACCTACGTGTTGCTCACCGCCGCGCCGTTCGACAGTTCCGCACCGAGTTGCGCACACCGGATCGCCGCAACCCGCGGCCCCGGGGCTGCGTCGTACGAGGAACTGGGCCGGGAATCACCGGTGTTGGAGCGATCGGGCAGGGTTGGGAAGACGCATGGAAAGAACCTTTTCATCCAGGTATGGAGTGGATTCCCCGAGGAGAAGTGCTTGCAGGGCCGCCAGCGTCCTGGCCAGTTGTGTAGCGGTGATGGCTGCTGGTGCGGTGCTTGGGGCACCGGGCACCGCACGGGCAGCGTCGACCGTCCCGGTGTCCGGCTCGGCTCCCCCCGCCGTGCACGCCGCGTCCCGTGTCGGTGCCGTGTCTGCGTCGCAGCAGTTGACCATCCAGGTGTGGCTGAAGCCGGACCTGGCGGGCGCCGCCACGTTCGCCGACGCGGTCGCCACACCGGGCAGCGCCGAGTTCCACCACTACCTGAGCCCGAACGACTACACCGCCAGGTTCGGTCCGTCCGCCGCGCACGCCACGGCGCTCGCGGCGTGGCTGACCGCCCGTGGCCTGACCCAGGTGCACGCCGACAGCGGCCGTGACTACGTCTCGGCTACCGGACCGGTGTCCACCGTGCAGTCGGCGTTCGGGGTACGTATCAACCGGTACCGGGTCAAGGGCGCGAACGGCAAGGCCACGGTGTTCCAGTCCAACGACCGCGACGTGTCGGTGCCTGCCTCGCTCGCGTCCGACGTGCTGGGCGTGACCGGGATGGGCAGCGCCCCGCCCGCTGCCTCCCGGACCGCGGCCCCGTCGGCGCGGGGCCCGCGTAAGGCGGCGGCGAAGGCACCGACTTGCTCGCAGTACTGGGCACAGCACGTGCAGACCCTCCACCCGGCGTACCAGGGCCTGACCAAGGCGTCGCTACCGGTCTGCGGGTACTCCGCCGACCAGATCCGCGCGGCCTACGGGGCAACGTGGACCGACACCGGAAAAGGCCAGACCGTCGCCTTGACCGAGGACGAGGCGCCGACCGCGATGTTCCAGACGCTGACGGACTACGCGAGGAGCAACCACCTGCCGGCGCCGAAACCATCCCAGTTCCGGGAAATACAGTCGGGAACCTCCTGTGCCACTCCCTCGCACAGCGCGGCTCAGTCGACCGCCGCCGATGACGAAGCGCCCGCCGTCGACGACGAAGCGGAGATGGACTCCGAGGCCGTCTACACGATGGCTCCCAGTGCCAACCAGCTGATGGTCGTCGGAGGGGGCTGCAACGAGGACCAGGCGCTGCTCGACGCCGCTCTTGCCGTACTGACCGGCGACGGCAGCCATCCCAGCGCCTCCATCGAGTCCAACTCGTGGCAGATCCCCCTGGGTGAGGTGCCAGCGCAGACGGTGCACGCGATCGACGTGCGGGCCGCCGCCGAAGGGGTCGGCATGTACTTCGCCTCCGGTGACACTCCCGGCCTTACGGTGACCGACTCCGACCCGTACGCGCTGGCGGTCGGCGGCACCAGTCTCGGCATCGGGGCGGCGAACAACCGGGTGTTCGAGACTGGGTGGTCGGACGACTACGGTTCCCTGGACAACGGCAAGTGGACCGATCAGGGCGTCAGCGGCGCCGGCGGGGGCACCAGCCTTGTCTACGGGCAGCCCTTCTACCAGAAGGGTGTCGTCCCGGCGTCGATGTCACGTGTCCGCGTCGGCAAGCGGATCGCCACCAACCGGGCGGTGCCCGACATCGCCGCCGACGCAGACCCCGACACCGGCATCCTGACCGGGTACATCCAGCCGACGAGCAGCGGGAAGCCGGGACCGTACCAGACCACGCCGAACGCCGGCACCAGCCTGGCGTGCCCGCTGATCGCCGGTCTGATCGCCGACGCTCAGCAGGGCCAGAAATCGGCTTTCGGCTTCGTCAACCCGTTGATCTACCGTCTGGCCGGCACGCGTGCGTTCCACGACATCCTGCCGGTCGCCACGTCGATGCCTCCGCAGGACCGGGGCGCCTACATCCCGGCGATGACCAGCACGGGTGTCGATGTCTTCGACTCCCAGGAACACGCCTACACCCAGCAGGTGACCGCCAAGGGCTACGACACGATGACGGGCGTCGGCACACCGAACGGCGCCGCGTTCCTCGCCGGGCTGCGCCACGCCGCACGCTGACGGGGCCCGACACGTGAACAGAGATGGCGGCCCCGCCAGTGGCGGGGCCGCCATCTCAGCGATGCCCCATTACACCGCCCTCGCCGCGCTCGGGCGCGCACCGGACCGCTGGCACCGAGCGGTTCTGCTCATGGGCCTGTACGATCCGGCGCTGCTCGTGGCAGCCGAGCGGGCACAGCCGGGCTCCCTCGTACCCTCCCGCCTCAGCCTCGGACCGGACCAGCTGACGTCCCACTTCGCAGCTCCGGAACGCCGACCGCTGGCCTCGCTCGGCGATGTCACCTCCCCCATGCTCATCGTGCATGGCGAGGTCGATCGGCTCATCCCGGTTGAGCACGCCCGGGACCTGGCCGTCGAGGCGGAGCGACTGGGCCGGTCCGCGAGGCTGGTCACCGTGCCCGGTCTCGCGCACGACAGCAGGCACGAGGGCGAGGAGTGGGACGCGCTCTGGCCCCGGATCGCCCACTTCCTCGCCGAGGACTGACGAACGCCGAAGACCTCCGTCGCAACCATCCCCGCATGCGCGGGGACCAGCGCCCACTGACCTGAGGTCTTTGTGGTCGGTGGGGTTCATCCCCGCGCATGCGGGGATGTGCCGAAGCTGGCTCCCGCGCCGTCCCGGGTGCCCGGCGCCGCGTCATCCGAGGTGCCCCGCCCTTGCATCAGCCCCCTCGGCAACACTCGTTCAGTCCCACACCCTGACTCGCGCGCCACGGCAACGCTCGCCACGTCAGCCCGGCCCTGGCGCGGTAGCCGTGCGAGTGTCCGAATCGTCCCCCACCCTGGAAGGGGAACAGGGGATGAGGCGACAGAGGGAGCGGTGCGATGCGGATCGTTGTGGACCTCACGCGCTGCCAGGGCTATGCGCAGTGCGTGTTCCTCGCGCCGAAGGTGTTCCAGCTCCACGGGGAAGAGGGATTGCTGTACAGCCCAGCCGTCCCCGACGACCAGCTGGAGCGAGTACGCGAAGCAACGGCGGCGTGCCCGGTTCAGGCCATCCTCCTCGGCGAGGAGGTGAGCCCCGATGACCGGTGACCTTCGGGACGGCCGCATCGTCATCGTCGGCGCGTCGCTGGCCGGACTGCGGGCAGCCGAGACGCTGCGCGAGGAGGGCTTCACCGGCTCACTGACCGTGGTCGGGGACGAGCCCTATCCGCCCTACGACCGGCCGCCCCTGTCCAAGCAGGTGCTGCTCGGTCAGGTGGCCGCCGACACCACCGGTCTGCCGATGCGCCGGAACCCGGACGCCGAGTGGCGGCTGGGAGTACGCGCCAGCGGCTTGGACGGCATCGGGAAACGGGTGATGCTGGCCGACGGCGAGTCGCTGCCGTTCGACCGGCTGCTGATCGCCACCGGGACCCGGGCGCGGCCCTGGCCCAACCCGGACGAGGCCGCCCTGGACGGGGTTTTCACCCTGCGCACCCGCGACGACGCCGCGGGCCTGGCCGAGCGGCTGGCCGCCGGGCCGCAGCGGGTGCTGGTCATCGGTGGAGGCTTCACCGGCTCGGAGATCGCCTCGGCCTGCCGGGAACGGGGCATCGAGGTCACGCTCGCCGAACGCGGCCCCGCACCCCTGGTGGGCGCGCTCGGCGGCACGCTGTCGAAGCTCGCGGCCGCCATGCATCGCAACCACGGCGTGGACCTGCGCTGCGGCGTGACCGTCACAGCCCTGCGTGGAGACAGCGGCGGCCGGTTCACCGGCGCGGAACTGTCCGACGGCAGCCGCGTGGAAGCGGACGTGTGCGTCGTGGCGCTGGGGGCGGTCCGCAACGTCGAGTGGCTGGCCGAGGCGGGACTGGCGGCGGGTCCGCGCGGCGTCACCTGCGACGCCGGATGCCGAGCCTTCGACATGTACGGGATCGTGACCGACGACGTCTTCGTGGCCGGCGACGTCTCCCGCTTCCCGCACCCACTGTTCGACTACCAACTGCTCTCCCTGGAGCACTGGGGCAACGCGGTCGCGCAGGCCGAGGTCGCGGCCCACAACATGGTCAACCGGGGGCCGCTGCGGCGCCCGCACCTCGCCCTTCCGACGTTCTGGTCGACCCAGTTCGGGCTCAACATCAAGTCGGTGGGCGTCCCCACGTTCTCCGACCATGTGGCCATCGCCCAGGGCTCCCTGGAAGAGCGCCGCCTGGCGATGGTCTACGGCTACCGGGGCCGCGTCACCGCCGCGGTCACCGTCGACATGGCCAAGTCGCTGGAGTACTACCGACACCTGATCGAGACCGCCGCACCGTTCCCACCCGCGCCCGGCGCGGCGGACCGCCCGATGGCGGCCGAAATCCCGGTTCCCTCCGATGTGCCGGATCCGAAGGGGTTGTCCCACGGCCCCACCGTGGCGCTCACCGGTCACCTACCCGACCGCCGACTGACGGTGATTCAGCCCTCCGGATGACCCACGTCCCGCCCCCGCACGAGGAGCCGAAACCCATGTCCGCCGACACACTGCTGGAACGCATCACCGACTACGCCAACCGTGCCGATCCCTATCCGCTGTACGCGGAACTCCGCGAAGCCGGTCCCGTGGTGCGGCAGGCAGACGGCAGCTACCTGGTCGGCAGCTACCACGAGATCACCGCTTTGCTCCACAACCCGCAGATCAGTGCCGATCCCCGCAACCTCCCCGGCCCGGCCCAGAAGGCACGGAAGCCGCCGTTCCTGCGGCTCGACGATCCCGAGCACCACAGGCTGCGCACCCTGGCCATGCGGCCGTTCGGTCCGCCACACAGCCCTGGCCGCATCGACACCATGCGCGGCCAGATCACCGAACTCACCGAGGAACTGCTCGATGAGCTCCGGGACCGCCCCCAGATCGACATCGTCGACGACTTCGCCTACCCCCTGCCCGTCACGGTCATCTGCCGACTGCTCGGCGTCCCCCGCGAGGACGAGCCGCTGTTCCGGGAATGGTCGAACGCGGTGGTCGCGTCCGCCGATGTCAGGCCCGACCTGGACACCACGGAGCAGGACGGGGCGGGCGACCAGGCGCGGATCGACATGGGCATGTACCTGTTGAACCTCGCCGAGCAACGCCGCGGCCATCCCACCGACGACATGCTCTCGGCCTTCATCAACGAACCGGACCCGGCCCTGCGGCTCACCCCCGAGGAACTCGCGGAAACCGGCGTGCTGCTGCTGATCGCCGGTCACGAGACCACGGTCAACCTGATCACCAACGGAGTACTCACCCTGCTGCGCCATCCCGACCAGCTCGACCGGCTACGCGGCGAACCTGACCTGCTACCCCGGGCGGTGGAGGAACTGCTGCGCTACGAGCCGCCCGTCCACATGCGGCAACGCACCCCCCTCGTCGACATGGACATCGCCGGCACCACCATTGCCAAGGGCACCTCCGTCGTGCTCGCGCTGGCCTCAGGCAACCGCGACCCGAAGCGGTTCCACGACCCCGACCGGTTCGACCCCACCCGCCAAGACAACGAGCACCTCGGGTTCGGCAGCGGCATCCACCTTTGCTACGGCGCCCCACTCGCCCGCATCGAGGCCCACGCCGCGCTCGGCGCCCTGATCCCCCGCCTCAGCACCGCACGCCTGGTCCAGGACCCGCCCCCCTACCGGCAGAACGCCATGCTCCGCGGACCCCGCCACCTGCCCATCGAGATGCGACAGTCCGCCTGAGACCGGTGGCCTTCCCTCGCCCGGGTAGGGCGCCAGGTCAGCCTCGACGCACCGACGGCGGCCTGAATGACTTCGACGGCGCGTAGACCGCAATGATCGGGCCGACTTCGACGTCAGGGTCGGCCTGCCGGGTCAGCGGGCCTCACCACCGCCCACGCACGTGCCCAGGCCGCCGCCCACCCCAGCCGCAGTCGGTCAAACGTCGGGCAGCATCGTATTTCCGGTCGTGCGCGAGCCGATCACGCTCTCGCGGGTATCGCGCAAGGTCAGTGCCTCAGCGGCTGCTGGTGTGCGGTGTCTGCCAGTTGGCGAATCTGCGTGGCGATCTCGTGCCACACGGGCCGGGGGAGGTCGTGGCCCACGCCGGGCAGGGTTACCAGGCGGGCGCCGGGGATGCGGGCCGCCGTCGCGCGGGCGGCGTTCATCTTGATCAGCGGGTCGCCGTCCCCGTGCAACACCAGGGTGGGCGCGGTGATAGTGCTGATCGCTGGGCCATGCCACTGGGCGCCGATCTGGCGGCTTTGCGCCTCCGCGTCGTGGATTCCAGTGTCGGCGATCCTCTCGGCGGTCGCCCGCGCGGCCTGCTCGTCGAAGGGGTAGCCGGGCGAGGCGATCAGTCGGGCGAGGGCGACCCCGGCCTCGACGGTGCCCTGCGGTGTGGCCGGAAACCTCATCCGGGACAGCTTCGCCAACGTCATCGGGCGCAGATACCGCAGGGTGGCCAGGCCCTTGGCGTCGCCCGGGACGGCCGACATCGAGGTGAGGGTTCGGACGCGTTCGGGGTGGCGGATCGCGATGCGCTGGACGATGGCGCCGCCCAGGGACATCCCGAACAGGTGAGCCGATTCCCATCCGAGGTCGTCCATGACGGCGATGGCGTCATCGGTCATGTCCTCGGCGGTGTAGGCGTCGCCGCGCTTGCCGAACAACGCGGCGAAGGGGTTGCGGGTGGAAGTGGGCGGCAGGTGGGTGGACTGGCCGCCGTCGCGCTGGTCGTAGCGGGCCACGGCGAACCCATGCTCCGCGAGCACGTGGCACAGGCCGTCCGGAATCCACTGGCGCGCGGCGCCCAGTCCGACGACCAGCAGCAGGGGTTCCCCGTCGCCAGCCGTGGCCAGTTGGTCGTAGGCCAGCCGCACCTTGCCGTTCTCGGCCCAGCGGACGGGAGTCCAAGCCGGTGACGAGGACACACTCATGACGCCTCCTAATACTGCGATCAGCGTTCGCACTATTAGGATAGGGGATGAGACCAGGCGAGGAACAGGGAGGACCGGTGCCCCAGGAACCGGTGACCGTGTGGGAGCGGCCCGAACGCGGAGCCCGTGGCCCCGCGCCCGAGCGCAGTCGCGCCCAGATCACCGCCGCCGCGATCGAACTCGCCGACGCCGAGGGACTCGCGGCGGTGTCCATGCGACAGGTAGCCGTCAAGTTGGCCACCGGACCGGCGTCCTTGTACCGCTACCTCGCCGACCGCGACGAACTGTTCGACCTCATGGCGGACGCTGTGGCCGCAGAAGTCGACCTCACCGCCCCGCTCACCGGCGACCCCGTCGAGGACCTGCTGGTCCTCGCTCTCCAGTCCAAAGAGGTTCACCTGCGCCACCCGTGGCTGCTCGACATCCCCACCGAACCGCTCCGACTCGGGCCCAACGGCCTCGACTACCTTGAGCGCGCCCTGCGCGCGCTGGCCCCCGCCCCGCTGTCCGAGCAGTCAAAGCTGGAGACGATCGGCCTGCTGAACGCGCTGGTGACCCAGTTCGCCCGAGCCGAGCTGCACGCGCAACGCTCACCCACTGAGCGACAGAAGGCCCAGGCCACCTACCTGATCAAGGCCGCCGCCGAAGGACGCCACCCGCTCGTGGCGCAGGCATTGGCCGGACAGACGGCCTCCAACGCCGACTCCCGGCCCCAATCCCACTTCGCGCCGCTGGTACGCCGCGTGCTCGTCGGCCTGACCAGCTGAACCAACGCCCAGCCTGTCCCGCGTGAAATCCGAGCTTCGAGCCGCTGACTCGGCCATCCCCTTGCGCGGGGCACGACCCAGCGCAGCGGGATGTGTGGCGGAGTAGAACGTGCTCTCCCCGCCGCGTGTCGGCGGGCGCGGCAGGAAGTGGAAACGACGCCCAACTACCGTCCAGGCGCACGCTAATGGCTGGCTTCGGCGTCCTTGCGGTGAAGATGGGCATGAACGAGAGCGCACGCCCCACCAGCTCTCCCTCGGCGTCAGCTTCCTCGATGAGTCCCTGGCAGTCGGCCGCCACGGCATGGCCTCCGGCAGCGGACAGGCAGCGAGGCATCTTCGCCGCTCTTTGCGGCGCGAGCCCCGTCGAAGCCTCCTCCGGCAAGACCCAGCGCCGCAGAGTCAACTGCAGCGGCGACCGCCAACTCCGCCCTGTACACGATCGCCCTGGCACAGATGCGCTGGGACACCCGCACCCGCCCGCACATCGAGCACCGCGTCAGCGAAGGCAGGGCACGCCGCGAAGCCATCCGCTGCCTCAAACGCTACGTTGCCCGCGAGATTTACCAGACGATCGTTACGCTCCGGCACAGCACGCCGGAGCCAGGATCAGGTAGTTGACATCCATAGGGGCATCGAACTCGCCCTGCGCTACGAGGCGACGGTGCTGGTCCAGCCATCAACGAGTGGCTATGAGCAGCGTGGCGGAAAGACTCCTAGACGACGCAGAACTCGTTGCCTTCCGGGTCCTGCAGTACGACGGCGTAGTGCCCCATGTCCGGCTCGTCCGCGATCCGAAGCACGCTGGCGCCAGCTTCGATCAGTCTTTCCACTGTGGTAGTGACCCGCTGCGTGCGGACCGCCAACGGGACGTCGCGCCCGCCGCCGACTTTCAGGTCGAGGTGAATCCGGTTCTTGGTGGCCTTGGGTTCGGGAACCTGCTGGAACCACACCCGCGGCCCTTGCCCCGCGGGATCGACGATCGACTCCGGAGTATCGCCGGCGCCGGCAGGCAACTCCTCCTCGGGCACTCCCGTGGCTGCCCAATACTCCCGCCACGTGGCATGGCCGCCCGGTGGAGGTTCGGGTATGTATCCCAGAGCCTCGCTCCAGAACGCCACCAGCCTCTGTATGTCGGCGCAGTCGATCGTGAGTTGCAGCGTCATCTCCATAACCGGATCCTGGCAGACACGTCTGACATTCATGTAGGACCGCCTCCCGACTGGAGAGAGGCACTTTCGCGACAGGCCGTAGCTTGATCTTCAACCTGTGCGGCGCGACCGTGGGCTAGTCGACTTGCGGCTTCCCTTCCGCGGCGACCAGGGCCTGGCGCGCGAGGTCGACGCCGCTCTGCTCGATGTTCACGCGATCACCGCCTCTGTCGCCTCCAGGCGCCGGGCGGTGAGCTCGGTAGCCGGTCCGTCCACGGCGCGGGGGCGGCCTACTCGGTCTGGGCCGCCGTCTGCTCGCGCAGTTGCTCCAGCCGCGTCGCCACCAGAAGCTGTGTCACATCCTCTTTCCGTAGGCCGTGGCGTTTGAAGTGTGGTCGTGGTCGTGTTCCGGCTTTCCGTTCGGTTGGCCGTCGATGCACAGGCAGCCGAACGGCAATGGAGGGATCTTCAGGCGCCTGCCGTGAGGATGACCGCTGCGAGGCCGTACCGCCCCTATCCTTGCCATGCCGCGTAACCCAGCGGGCGCCGAAAACTGGAGGCACCACCTCATGCTGATCGCTCAGCGCCCGTCTCTGACCGAAGAGGTCGTCGAGGAATACCGCTCACGGTTCGTCATCGAGCCGCTGGAGCCGGGCTTCGGCTACACCCTCGGCAACTCCCTGCGCCGCACCCTGCTGTCCTCCATCCCCGCCGCTGCCGTCACCAGCATCCGGATCGACGGCGTGCTGCACGAGTTCACCACCGTGCCCGGCGTCAAGGAGGACATCACCGACCTCATCCTCAACATCAAACAGCTAGTCGTCTCCTCCGAGCATGACGAACCGGTCGTGATGTACCTGCGCAAGCAGGGCCCCGGCCTGGTCACCGCCGCCGACATCGCCCCGCCCGCCGGCATCGAGGTCCACAACCCGGACCTGGTCCTGGCCACCCTCAACTCAAAGGGCAGCCTGCAGATCGAACTGACCGTCGAACGCGGCCGCGGCTACGTCTCCGCCGTGCAGAACACGCAGCAGGGCCAGGAGATCGGCCGCATCCCGGTTGACTCCATCTACAGTCCCGTGCTCAAGGTCACCTACAAGGTCGAGGCGACCCGCGTCGAGCAGCGCACCGACTTCGACAAGCTCATCGTCGACGTCGAGACCAAACAGGCCATGCACCCCCGCGACGCCATGGCCTCGGCCGGCAAGACCCTCGTCGAACTCTTCGGCCTCGCCTGCGAGCTCAACGTCGACGCCGAAGGCATCGACATCGGTCCCTCCCCCACGGATGCCGCCCTCGCCGCCGACCTCGCCCTCCCCATCGAGGAACTCGAACTCACCGTCCGCTCCTACAACTGCCTCAAGCGCGAAGGCGTCCACTCCGTCGGCGAGCTCGTAGGCCGCTCCGAAGCAGACCTGCTCGACATCCGCAACTTCGGCTCGAAGTCGATCGACGAGGTCAAGGCAAAGCTGGCCAGCATGGGCCTGGCCCTCAAGGACAGCCCGCCCGGATTCGACCCCATCGCTGCCGCAGGCGCCTTCGGCGCCGACGAAGACACCGGGTTCATCGAAACCGAGCAGTACTGAATGCCGCGCTGTACCCGGTCCGCTGGTCAGCCCGTATCGGGGTAGAGCCCCACAGGGACACCCCCGCGCTTTCTCCGGTCCGGAGGAGAAAGGGGCGGTGTGCTCCCGGGGCGGCATCCGCAAAGAGCAGTGGCTGCCGGGGAAGGGTGCTCCGGCCACGAAGGCTGATCTCCCCAGCCACCAGCTGAGCCGTCCAGGCAAAACAGGACTCCCATGTCGCCGAATGCAGCGGCGCCAAGCGCAGCGGCGGAACGGTGCAGGCGAAGGCAGAAGTGCCGCCGACGCCGACGTCACACGAGCCGGCCGCCCGGCCCGCTGACTCCTTCAACGCCTTGGCAGGCGAGGGGCTGAACTCGGTGTCTGCGTCAGTGTTGCGAGCGGGAATGCCGCGGTGTCTTCCGGAGGCCGCGACACATACAGGGTCGTGTGGAAGTAACCCTCGGTCTCTCGCCCCTGAGGGTCTTCACCCGCGGCAGCCACCGCATCAACGGCGTACTGCTGCTCCTGCGGGCTGGTGAAACGGCGCTGGGCGAAGGTGGAGTCGGCGGCCTTCTCGGTGACCAGTCCGTGGGACCGCAGGCTTGCCGCGATGGGCTGGTAGGAGCCCGTCCGCAACACGAAAGCGGCGATCCACACGGGGGCGTCGACAGCGGCCAGGAGCGGCTGGAAGGTGCGAGGGGACAGGAAACTCGCCCCACCAGTGACCGTGATCAAGCGTGTGGCGCGCACAGCGCGGCGCAGGGCCGGTGAGGGCGGGTCGGTTTCGAGGTTCTCGGCGAACGCATGGTCCAGGAGGCCGACCGCGAGCGCGTAGTCGAGTGCAGGCGTGGCCACGTCGAGTCCGGTCACGGGGACCGCGTCCTGGCGTCGGCGGGCCGCGTAGTAGGCACGGTCCCATTCGATCAGTTCGGCGGTGGCGAGTGCGTCGGCCCGTGGTGATGTGTAGTGGGCGTGCAGGTCGTCCCACGTCAGGTCGTGATTGAGCAGGGCCGCGTTGATGCCGTAGGAGCAGCAGATGTCCAGTACCTCCGCACGTCCCGCCAGATGGGCGGTGCGGTTGGCGGCCATGCGCCGGAAGACTTCCTGAGCATGATGGGGCGTCTGGTAGTCCAACGCACCCAGCACACGGAAGTAGGCCCGCGGGTCGGGCTGGTCATAGAGGTCGTCGAACGGGGTCCTGCCCACGGGGGTGGTATCTGGCGTCGACTGCCCGGCAGTGGATTCGGTGCTTCTCACCCTGTTCATCCCGGCCGTTCCCCTTGTTCGCATGACCGTGATCCCGACCCCCACAGTCTGAGCCTCACAGCCACCAAGGCAAACAACCGCGGGCACGAAACCGGCCACGTACGGCCCGATAAGACGCCTGCAGATCATCAACAGCGACATGACATTTCCCCAGGTGCCGTCAACCGAGCAGGGCAAGTGCCGCTTGTGGAGGGGCCTTCCATGGGGCCGAAGCGTTCGGGAAACTCCTGCCACTGCAATCGCGTGCTGGGCCGGTGAATGGTCCCGTTGATCACCTGCCGGTGGTCGCGCCACCGGCAGCAGCGGTTGTTGCTCGCGCGGATGAGTTGGCGATTGTCCAGCTTGAAGGGGAGCAGCGCGTCGAGGAACGCGACGATCCGCTCGCGCGACGGCCGTCCCGGGTCCGAGCGGCGCCTCCCCACGGCCTCGCCCAGGGCGGTGAGCTTCTGGGCCCGCTCGCCGACGCGATCGACTCCCTTGCCGCCGGCGACATCGACGGGTGGATGAGCATGTACGCTCCCGACGCCGTAGACGAATTCCCCTGGGCGGCCGAGGGTGCTGTCCGCCCCCTGGACGAGCGCGACGTGATCGCGGCCTACATGAGCGAGTTCCCGGAACTCATCAAGTTCGGGCCTCTCACCGACGTCCGTGTGCACGAAGCAGGCAACGCTGTGCGGCAGAACAGCAGAACTGAAGTGGGGTCGGCGTCCTCGGCTTTCAGGGCCACCCCTGCGTGAGACGGGCGCTGATTTCCGCACTGAGAGGACGCGTTCGCGGCCGTGAACCGGGCGTGGGCAGGCAGCGCACCAGATGTCTTGCGGAACCGGCGCTGGTGACGGGGTTCCGCAGGACGCTGTCGGCGACACTGATCATCGCGATGACGAACAGCCCCTCGCACTTACTTACGCAGCAGGCCTCGCTCTAATGATCTTTCGGAGCTCAGGTCGTTGGCTTGCGCGCGGCTACGACCAGTAGTGGGGGCCTGATGAGGTGTTGGGTCAGGTCTGGCTGGCGGGTGACGGCGGCGGGGGTGGGCTGGGGTTCGTCCAGGGCGACGAGGGTGAGCCCGGCTGCGGTCAGCGCGCTGATGTGGGTGGACAGTTTGTAGTGGTACTTGGTGACCGTGGTGTTGAACCAGCGTTGAGAACGGGACGATTCGTAGCCGTAAGCCGTGATGGGCCACGCGGTGCGGTCGTGTTCGTTCGGCCAGCCGGTCATCGGGTGTTGTGCCGTGCATACGGGGTGTTCCACGGAGTAGACGAGGTGGCCGGCGGGCCGTAGCCAGCCCGCAATCCGCGTCATGAGGGCGGGCAGGTCGGGGACGTAGTGCAGGGCCAGGCTACTGACGACCAGGTCGAGCGACGCGTCCGGCAGGCTCAACTCCTCTGCGGTGGCGCACACATAGCGTACGAGCGGGTTCTTGTGGCGCCTGGCCAGTTCCAGCATCCGTGCGGAGGGGTCCACGCCCAGTACCGAGCGGGCCGCGGCCGTCGCCAACCACCGTGCCTGGGTGCCGTCGCCGCAGCCCAGGTCCAGCACGTCCAGGTCGGCGACCGCGGGCAGGAGCCGCCGGAGCGCGGGCTGTTCCAGTTCCTCGTTGAGCCCGCTGCCCGCGGCACGCATCCGCTGGTAAGCGGTGAAGAAGGCGGGGTCGTCGTAGAGCGGTGTGTCGGCGGTCATGGCCGCGCTCCGCGGGTGGGGGTGCGGACCAGGCTACGCAGGAGGCTGACGTATCGGCTCCAACGTGTCGGGCGGCCCGGTGTCGTCCAGGTTCCTTCGGCGCGGTCCATGCTGTCTTCCAGGCATGCGTCGTGCAGGGGCCTCCACAGCAGGGGCCAAGTGAGCCGGGCTGGGCCTCGGGCGTGCATGGCCAGGGTGTGCCGCAGCAGGGTGTGGTGCTCGTCGACGGCCAGGGCGGTGTATTCGTGGAAGCCGTCGAAACCGCGCGGTGCGTTGAAGGTGAAGCGCACCCAGGTGGCGGGGACGTAGGCGGTCACGGTGTAGCGGATGGGGCCGTGCCCGCCGACCGCTCCGACGGCCAAGGGGCCGTCCAAGCGCATCGCAGGCCAACTGTGATGTGGCCACAACGCGTCGCCGTCGCCGGCGAGGGTGTCGATCAGTGCCCCCACTTCACTCCGCGTCGCCGCCAGCAGGCGTTCGTGCACGTTGTACACGCCCATCGCGTCCTCCCCTGAAGGCTTTCAGAGAACATCCTCCAATATTTTAGAGATTATCCTCTACTGCATGGCCAGGCCAGCCCGGTTCACCACCGACCAGTTCCTCGACGCCGCCGTGCGCAAGGCCGCAGCAGCCGGTCCGACGGCGGTGACCATGTCCGCGGTCGCCGCGGAAGTGGGCGCTCCAAGCGGCTCGGCGTACCACCGGTTCGCCGGACGCACCGAGCTGCTCGCACAGACATGGCTGCGTACGGTGGAGACCTTCCAGGCGAGCTACCTCGCCGCTTGCGAGACGGTCGGCGATGACCCCGCGCAGGCTGCGCGGGGGACGGCTCGTCAGGTGGTGGCCTGGAGTCGCGCCCACCCCGAGCAGGTCGCCGTGCTGCTCCACGGCGCAGACGCCTTCGACCGCGCCCACTGGCCCGAACCGCACCGCCGTCGCGCCGAGGCCGGCAACCAGCGCGTCCACGCCGCTCTCGCAGCCCTGGCCGCCGCCTTGGATCTGCGCGGACCCGAGGCCGCCGACCGGGTCACCCTCGCCCTGGTCGACCTTCCCCTGGCGCTGGTCCGCCGCCACCTGCGCGGGGGCACGCCCCTGCCCGCGCATGCCGAGGATCTCGCCGAGCAGGGCGCGGCCGCCCTCCTATGTGGCCGGTTCCCCTCTCCCGCGTCCCCTGCGGGTGCGGAACGGGCACAGGACGCTACGTCACATCGTCCGGTTCGCTGACGGCTGCCAGCAGCGCGGTAACGGTCTCGTTGTACGGAGTGGGGATGCCGAGGCGGGCCCCTGCACGCACCACCGCCCCGTTGCGGGCGTCGTATTCCAACGCACGGCCGGCCAGACGGTCCCACAGCATGCTGCTGCCAGACTCGGCGGGCATCGCGCGCAGCTGAGCCACGATCTGGTCGGGCAGATCCTCGGGAAGGCACGCCCCCGACGCGGCTGCCACCTGCCGCGCCTCTTCCACCAACGCGCGGCCCAACTCGGCGATGCCCGGCTGGGCGAAGACCGGCATCCGACGCATCGTCAATGCCGTTACGGCACCGTTGGCCACGTTCAGACACAGCTTCATCCAGGCCGCGGTCACGAAATCGCCGGTGAGCGCGACGGTGATGCCGCTCCCCCGGCACAGGGCCGCGAATTCCGCGCCGTCGTCGTCCTCGGGAACCGTGATCCGCGGCCGGTCGAACAACCGGACGTGCCCACGCCGCAGCGACTCGGCCCCGATCTCCACCACAGCCGGCAGCACGCGAGCGGCGCCCACCAACGGCGCGACGCGCTCAAGGTGTTCCACGCCGTTCTGCAACACCACGACACGAGTCCCCGCACCACACAGCCGGTCCAGCCACGGCGCGACCGCGGCCGTCTGGTGAGCCTTGGTCGCCAGCACCACCCACTCCACCGCCGACACCTGGGCAGGATCGAACTCCTCGAAGACCGACGCCTCCTGGGTCATCCCCTCAGGCCAGTCGATCCGCAACCCACCAAGCGGAGACCGCACACACGCGGTCACCTCCGTGCGCCCAGTCGATACAAGGCCCGCGGCCACCACGCCGCCCACCGCCCCGACGCCCACCACCGCAACATGCGTCATGCCCACCGAACCTACCCACTCCGGGATCGTCTTGAGGAGCACGTCACAGAAAGAGCGGAGGCAGGGAACCTCGCATGCCCAACGCAGATGCCCTGTCTGTTTTGGACAGGGTGCTTCGGAGCCAGGTCGGCAGCAAGAACGTTCTCACCCGTGCTGATCGAACGTCGCAGCAACGTCTTCGCGCCTGGCCCCGGTCGCGGCCAGCAGACGAAGCAGCACCCTGGCCTTGTAGGGATCGAGCAGGCCGCCGTTGATCAGTCCGCGCCGCTGCAAATCCGTCTCCGAGCCGACCGCGCCGTAGGTATGCCGCAACACCGAGCCGCTGCCCGTCCGCGACGTCAACACGACCGGCATGCGTTCGGCCAAGGCGCCAAGCCTCGGCGCGAGCGCGGACGGCACGTGACCGACACCGAAACCGGCGACGACGAGACCGTCATGTGTCTCCGCCAACCCGTACCTGACCTTCGATGACGTGACCGATCGGGCCAACGTTAGGGGGAGGTGAACGATGCAGTACTCGTGCTGTGGGCCTTGTGTACCCAACGTGCGGCATGTACCTCGTCGTTGAAAACGGCCAGCGCCCCGAGCTCACGGGCTGAGGGGTGCCGCGGCGACACGTGCTGCCGCAAGCACGTTCGCCGGACCGTCCGCGCCGGCGAGAGTCGGATTGCGCATCGCGCCCGTGAGCACGAACGGCGCCTCGTACCGCCACACAAGGTCGACGAGGAATGCGGTCTCCTCCAGCGTGTCGGTCCCCTGTGTGACAACAACGCCAGCAGCTCCGTCGCTGACCGCTCGCGAGGCAGCATCGACGACTTCGAGCATCTGCCGGGGGCAGGCGTCGTCAGAGCTACGGTCTCCTGATCGAGGCTGGCAGAGCGATCCACAGAGTGTGACACGAGAGGGACTGTGGCCCGAGGGCAGCACGGACCAGCTCTACCCCGAGGCATCCAGAAAGCGCCGCCGCACTCCCCAACGTGACCACCAGCTGATCGCCTGCACCATCACGCGGGTACACGATCCGATCCCGTGGAGAGATGCACGTACAGAACATTCACGCAGGGTCAGCCGTGTCGCTGGGCGACGCCGGACATGAAGAAGACCGCGGTCGCGATAAACAGGGAGCCTACGACCGCAGGGATGGCGATCTCCTGCCTGCGCTTGGAGGCGAGGGCAACGCGGACCTTATTCGGCGCACCGGGCAGGTAGAGCAGGGGAACCTGGCCGCCGACCGGCAGCCCCTTTACTCCAGAGACCGGGATTTGGTACTCGCGCGGATTGCCGTCCGCATCGGTGAAGTTCACCACGGCGTGGTACGTGCTGCCCCCTTCCCCGCCGGAGTGTCTGACATGGCGAACCACGACGCCCTGGACCGGCACCCCCTCGCGCCGCAGTCGGCGGTGACGTGCGTTCAGAAAGAAGGAGTACCCGATCGACAGCAACCCCACTACCAGGAACAACCACACGGTGACCGCCACCTATCCCCGGTTCCTACCGGCCTCAACTTCCCTGCCCTCACGAAAGACAACGACGTCGCGCCGACTTGATCCGGTTCTTGCGTCCCAGTGATCGGGGCGTCCGTTTTTCCACTTCCTCACGTCTGTCCCTTCCCTGAGGAGGACCTGTGTCGAAAGCAACGGCCATGCGAGACCAATGGGGTTGGCGCTCGGGGGAAGCGGGCCAGCCGATCTCGAGCAGCGAACTGTCGTGCCAGACGGGGGCCTTGACCAGGTCATCGACCGCCCGGGTGACACGCCGTGCACGTACGCCTCCATGATGACGGCGAAGGGAGCCCGGTCGATGCGGCGGCGACGCTCCAGCAGGCTGGGGAAGAACCCGCCTGAGCGCAGCTTGGGTAGCTGAGGACGTCAACGAGTTGAGTCCCCCGTTGCCCTCGCTCAAGGGCGAGAAGTGGGCTTGAGGCCTGCGAATGAGGCCAGGCCGGTGGAGATGAGCTCGGCTGCGCGGCGGACGTCGGCGGTCACCGCCGTATGGACCTGCACGGGCGTGCGCTTGCCATCCAGGTACTTCCTCAGGCTCTGGAACTGGATGGGCCACAGTCCGAGCAGGGCGGTGGCCGCAATCTGCGGCTCCGGGTCATCCGGGCCCATCCCGGTGCGCTGGGCCAGCACCTCGGAGGCCGCGGCGATGAGCCGGTCGGTCATGTCGCGGTGATAGGCCCGCAGGGAAGGCGTCGATCTCGTCAGTGCGCCAAAGCGCTGGATCATGGCAGCAGCCTGGACAGAGTCCTCCTGCGCGGCGACCCAGGACGTCATGGCGCTCAACTCGTCGGAGAGGATCCGCAGCACGGCCTCGACCGGAGCGCGGTCCGGCTGGGCCAGGGCGGAGCGCAGGGCGGCCATTGTGGACTCCCCGAGGTCCAGGATGAGCGATTCCTTGGTGGGGAAGTAGTTGAAGACCGTCTTTTCCGAGACACCACACGCCTGAGCAATCTCCGACACACGGACGGCGTCGAAGCCGCGTTCCAGGAACATCTCGGTCGCGGTGTCGGACAGGCGTTGCCGCATCAGGCGCTTCTTCCGCTCCCGCAGTCCCTCGGCCCTGGGCTCCCCCGCCTGTCGGCGCCATGCAGTCCAGTTCACTGTGCTCATGATGGCAGCGTAGTCCAGTGACAGAATAATTACTGCTACCGTAAATTTTCAGCGACTGTAAGCGTTGGCCTGTTCCGACACCACACCCCGTCAGCTCTGGGAGGCCTCCATGCGCACCATCCACATCGTCCGCGACTACCCGCATTCCCCTGCCAAGGTCTGGCGCGCCGTCACCGACCCTGCACTCATCCCACTGTGGACCGCTACCGGCGCCGGCGCACGACCGGAAGGCTTCACCCCCACCGTCGGCACGGAGTTCCAGTTCATCGCCAGGCCGAAGCCCGGCTGGAGCGGCATCGTCGACTGCGTCGTGCTGGAGGCGGACGAGCCCCGACTGCTGCGCTACTCGTGGACCGACCATGGCGGCGGCGAGACGACCGAAGTCACCTACCGGATAGAGCCGCATGCCGCAGGAACACGCTTCACCTACGACCACACGGGCTTCACGGGTACCGGCGGACTCCTCATGGCCCAAATCCTCGGCCACGTCCGGCGGAAGATGCTGCGCATCGGACTGCCCGCAGTACTGAACGATCTCGACGATGCCGGCATGCTCCGCCCCGGAAGCACTCTCAAGCCCAGGACCTGAAGACTGCCGGCCAAGGGGCGTGCCCCTTCAGTATCGCGGGAGCGGCCATCGAGAACGAGGTTCTGTAGGCAGCGACCTACAGTACGTCAGCACCGTCCGCCGGCTGGTTCATACGTCGTCCTTCCGTCCACTGAACGAAGCTGATCCGGCGGAAGGGCGGACGGGGCCAAGAAGTACGACACGGTTATCAACTCCCGCGCACGGCACCACGCCCAACCCTCCCACAAGGAAGCGCACTTGAAGTCAAGGTGTACGTCGCGCACGACCGTCCGGCACGCCCTGCCTCATGGCCCGCTCCTGCCCGAGGATGCACGGACTCAAAGCGCCGCCCTCACCGCGCAGCTCACAAGTCTGACGGGGTACCTCGGTGGTTCCGCTGCTGATCCGCGCCGGGCGAGGCTGGCAGCTTGAACTCGTCGGCCCCGACAGAGAATTCGTGCTGGGCCCACGCGCGGCGGACTTTCATGTAGTCGCGGACCACTGCATCCGGATCAGCTCCGTCCTCGAAGCGACAAGAGCTACAACGGTCTTCGGGTTCGCTGGAACCGCAAAGAATCCATGGGTCACCACATCAAACTGACCCAGAGTCGAAACATGGGCCGCCCATCGCACGAGACAATCAGCTGCGGCCGATTCCGACGCTAGATGGTACGTACGCATTTGATAGACCGGCATGGCCGGTATCCCTTTCGAGATCGTACTTTTTGGAGCTTCCGCGCGAGGGCAGGTCGAAGGTGTCAGCGCAGTGGCAGGCTTTCGAGGGTGAAGACCGGGCTGGTCAGCGGAGTGCCGTACAGGTAGGTGTCCATCTGGGAGTTGGTCACCAGTAGCCGGTCGCCGTTCACGGCGACGCCAGTGGTGGTGTCGGCCCCCGGGTAGGTGCGTTCGGAGACGACGGTGGCCCGGGTGTCGTCGCCGGAGAGCCGCACAGTGGTGATCTCGTTGTTCACGGAACGGGCGACGTACAGGGTGTTTCCTCGCCGCGCGATGCCGTCGGCGCTGGGCAGGGCCGGTGCGTCGATCTTGCGAACGTCGCCGGTGGCGAGGGTGAGCCGGTAGAGGGCGCCGCTGTACCAGTAGCCGATGATCAGGGACTTGCCGTCGGGGGTGGTGACAATGCCGTTGCCGTTGGACTGGCCGGCCACGTAGTCCGGCAGGTGGTAGGCCACCTCAAGGGGCCGGTGGGCGCCGGTGGCGGGGGCGTTCACCTCGGCGGCAGGGATCCGGTAGACCACGGCGCGGAAGGAGTCGGTGATGTAGACGTCCCCGTTGGGGGTGACGGTCTCGTCGTTGACGAGAGTCGGTCCGCCCGTGTCGGGGACGGTGTAGGAGGAAACGAGCTTTCCGGTGTGGGTGTAGACGAAGAAGCGTCCGGTGAAGGCGCCGGCGACCAGCAGGCGATTGCCGGTGACCTTGATCCCGGTGGCCTGGGTGCGGCCGTCCTGGCCGGCTGGCAGGAAGGGGTCGAGCGTCTTCGCTCCGGGGCGGCCGCGGTAGACGGTGCCGTCGGCGATGCTGCCGGTGTAGACGTAGCGGTGGTCCGCCGCGACGCTTTCGGGAAAGGCGTTGCTGCCGTTGATCGTGATCGTGTAATCGCCGCCCTCACGGTCATGGATGGGTGCGGCGGTGGCTGGAAGCGCGAGGGCGGCCAGGGCGGTGGACATCGCGGTGACGGTGAGGAGCGCGCGCCTCCATGTGGCGCGCGCGGTAGTACGGGTGGACATCGTGAAGGACCTTTCCGGATAGAGGGGAGGGACACGAGGAACGAACGAATACCGGCGGCAGGCCATCGAGTCCTCCCGGGGGGGCGGGACCAAGCCGGGATCACCCGCTTCACCCGCGCCGGTGGCGGAGCCGCGGCCGGGGTGAATGCCGTCGGTTATGCAGTCGTCGGGTCGGCTGCCTGGGAAGCAGTGTCAGCGCAGCGCGGCGGCGACCGCGTCGGCCAGGGAGGTGGTGGGCCGTCCGATGAGGCGGCTCAGGTCGCCGGAGCCGGTGAACAACTCGTCGCGGCTCATGCCGAGGTCGGCGTCGGCGAGGACGTGAGCCAAGTCGGCAGGCAGGCCGGCGTCGGTCAGCGCTCGGGCGAACTCGTCGGCAGGGAGATCGGTGTAGCTGATCTGCTTACCGGCGGCGGCCGAGATCGCCGTGGCGAGCTCGGTCAGCGTGAACGCCTCGTCGCCGCCCAGCTCGTACACCGCGCCGACATGCCCTTCGGTGGTCAGCACGACCGCGGCGGCCTCGGCGTAGTCGGCACGGGCAGCGGCGCTGATCCTCCCCCGGCCGGCGGCCCCGACCACGGCTTCGTTTCGCAGCACCAGCTGCAGCTGGTCCATGTAGTTCTCCAGGTACCAGCTGTTGCGCAGCAGCACACTGGGGACTCCACGCTCCCGCAGGTATTCCTCGGTGGCGCGATGAGTGGAGGCGAGGATCGTCGTGGCCGTGTCCGCGTGCGACATACTCGTGTACGCCACCAGCGACGCACCTGCCGCCACCGCGGCATCGATGGCACGGCGGTGGTTGGCGACCCGCTCGTCCACAGTCGTGGTCGATACCAGCAGCAGCTTGTCCGCTCCCTCGAAGGCCGCCGTAAGACTGTCCGGGTCCGCGAAGTCGGCCCGGCGCACCACGACACCGCGGTCGGCGAACTCCTTGATCCTGTCGATGTCCCGGCCGGTCGCGACGATGTCCGAGGCCGGCACTCCGCGATCCAGCAGTGCCTCGACGGCGAGCCTTCCCAACTGGCCGGAGGCTCCGGTGACAACGATTGACATGAGATCGCTCCTTTCTTCGCGCCGCGAACCTCCCGCGGCGTTACTGAGCCAGGATGACCTCGTAGCTCTCTATTGGTAAGTAGCCACCTTGGTGTAAGGTAGCCACCTGAAGGAAAGTAATGAGGTGAGCGGGATGGCGACCACCAAGGGTGTGAGCGAGCCCATAGCGTCGTGGGATCCGTACGAGCGTGGCTGCCCGTCGCGCGACCTGCTGGACCAGATCGGCAGCAAGTGGGCGGTTCTGGTGTTGGGTGAGCTCGGCAAGCACGGGGCGTGCCGGTTCACCCAGCTGCGGCAGAGGCTGGCGGGAGTGAGCGAGAAGATGCTCACCCAGACACTGCGCACCCTCGAACGCGACGGACTGGTCCGGCGAACCGTCTACCCGGAGGTGCCGGTCCGCGTGGAGTACGAGCTGACTCCACTTGGCCAGACACTGCGGGAGCCCCTGAGAGCGCTTACGGAGTGGTCGGTGCGCCACGTGACAGAGGTCCTCGCCGCCCGCGAGGAGTACGACGCCCGCAGCGAGAACGCCGGCTGAACCTGCGAGCGCTTCTGGAACCCTGTCCGGAGGGTCTTCTCACTGGTGGATCAGGTGGCGCGGAAGCTGCTGTCAGTCCCGGCGGTGCTGCTACGCCAACGCGCGGCGGAAGACGCTGGGTTGCTGGTGCCGCAGCATGAGAACGCGGTGCCGCGCAGGCAGCTCAAGGTACGTTATGCGCCGCCGGACCGACTGCCGTTCGCGGCGTTGTCTGCGCTGATCCCGCGGCGTCGGTCGGCGCGCGTTGCCGGTGATGCCTGCAACCGTGCTGGCACGGCGCCGCAGACTTACCGCGCGCCAGCCGCAACACCAAAGCCTTCACCGTGCTCGGGGTCGGCGGCCTGCGCCTTCTCCCGATAAGCGACCGCGACAAGCAGCCGGGAGCCTGGCACCGCGCCACCAACTCGCCGCACTTCAGGGGCAGATCGACAAACCGAAGCTGACCTGGCCAGAACGTGCACTGCTGGACGCCCTCCTATATCCCCTCCCCCCGGGTGCGTCTTCGTCAACTACCGCTGATGTCTCGCCAGGCACGGTGCTGCGTTGACACCGCGACCTGCTGCGGCGCTGGCACCCCAACCGACCATCTGCCGGGGCGATTTACCCACCTTGACATAAGAAGGCGTGAACGTCTGGGCGGCCTCCTCCACGAGTACCAGCATGATGCACAACCAGGGCAGGATGAGGTTTTCGCCAAGCGCAGCGTTGGGACTGGTTCCACGCCCTGAACGCCCTCAAGAGCCATATTCGGCCGAACAGATCAGCGGCCAAGCGCTCACGCACCGCCCCCGAACTCCTTCGCCACGACCAACTTTCACGCCCCTCCCCCGCACGTACGCATGACCATCTGACCTGCGCGGGACGTATTTTTCGACCCTGCTGGAGATGCTGACCCACCACCGGCACTCCCTGCACTTCACCACCCGCGACCTCACCGACGAGCAGGCCGGGCAGCGGACCACCGCCAGCGAGCTGTACCTGGCCGCTGCGATCAAGCACGTCCCCTCGATGGAGCGGACTGGGTGAACTTCATCGTGGAGGGCTCGTCGGCAATGCCCGACTTCACCGCCATGGCCGAGGCGGACTGGGCCCGGCGGGCCGACGACTTCCGGCCACTGCCCGGCGAGACACTCGCCGTGTCCTGGATGCCTACGCCGAAGTGGCCCGCAAGGCAGACGAGTTGGTCACCTCCCGACCTGGGTGCCAGCCAGCCGCTGCCAGCGACGCTCACCGCGCCCGTGGTATCAGCGGGCCCCGGGCGGTCGGCCCTGCGGCGCACCGCCACGCACTGACGGGTTGGCGCGAAACCATCCCCGTTCCCAGCCCTGTCTGCCACAGTGCCGATGCCATCGCCGAGGGATCCGGCTGGTCACCAACTCAGTCCGCTGGGGCGGTGATCCGAGACATGGCATATGGGGTCGCTCTTTGCGCCAAATGGCGTGGACGACGTTTTAGACGTGCCGTAGTAACGAGGCACGCCCAACGTGGCGCATGTCAACGGGAGGACAGATGCGAGCTAAAGCCTTGCACTACTGGATCATGGTGCTGGACGTGGAGAACTTCAGCCCGCGCGAGAATCCCGTGCAGCGGGCCGTACGCCGTGCGATGTACGAGGTTGTCGAGGACGCTCTGTCGGCAACGGGCCTCACCGGCAAGGGCGTTGTCATGGAGGACCGGGGGGACGGCATCCTGATCCTGGTCCCGTCCACCGTCTCGCCGGTGACGCTCGCCGGTGACTTCATCCGCGAACTGCACGACGGCCTTCGGGAGCGGGCGGTGCTCACCAGCACGGCCGCCGCGACCCGGCTCCGGGTGGCGCTGCACCAGGGGCTGGCGTCCAGGGACGAGCACGGTTGGTCGGGCGATGCCATCAACACGGCGTTCCGGCTGGTGAACGCCGAACCGCTGCGGGACGTCCTGACCGCAGCCCACCTCGCCCACCTGGTCTTCGCCGTGTCCTCCGACGTCCACCGGGACGTCATCCGGCACGGATACCGTCCGCTCGACCCCGCCGCGTACCTGCCGACGCGGTTCGAGGCCAAGCACGGTCAGCCGATCGAGGCCTGGGTGACCGTCCCCGGCTACAGCGCCCCGCCCGGGCTGCCGCCGCTGGACGCCGCCCAGCCGACGCCGGTGGCCCCGACGCACCCGTCTGCCGCCGCTGGCCCGCAGACGCCCGCCACGCAGGCCCCCGCCTCCGCCGGGACGGCGGCCTCCGCCAAGACGATCACCATCTCTGGCAACACCGTGCAGGGCGACCTGGTCGCCGGGAACAAGACGGTGCACGTCAACGGCGCCTACCCGGGACTGCGGTGAGGCCGTGACGACCCCGCAACCCCCGGCGCCGGGCGAAGGCGCCGCCCCGGCACCCGACGCACCGCCGCCTTCCGCCGACGCTCCCGGCGCGGTCAACGACGATGCGGGCGACGCCGGGTCCGCCGACGCACCGGAACCCGAAGGCGGCGAGGACGACGAGCGGGTCGGCTCGGGGGACGACGCGTCCGAGGCGACCGGCCAGCTCGGCCAGGGCACCCAGCGCCACGGCCATCTACGGCACGCGTCCGCCAACATCGGCGCCGACTTCGTCGGCGGCGACAAGTACGTCTTCCTCCTCGGCGGGCGCCGCGAACGCCTGCGCCCGGTATCGCCGCTCCTCGTCGAGCGGGTGCGCTTCGCGTTCGAACCACCGCCGCAGTGGGACGAGACCCGGGAGAGCCTGCGGCAGCGCCGCGTCATCCTGCTGCGCGGCGCCGCGGGCCACGGCAAGACCGCGGCCGCGGTCCGGCTGCTGATCGGCATGGGCGACGGTCCCATCTACCACCTGGAACGCTCCGTTGACTTCGGCTCGCTCATCGAGCGGCTGGAGAACGGCTTCGGTGAGGCGGATATCGAGCCTGGCACCGGGTTCCTGCTGGACAAGCCGGAAGACATCACCAACCTGCGCGGCGAACTGTTCCAGAGCCTGGAGACCGCGCTGCTGGGCGCCAAGGCGACCATGGTGGTCACCGTCGAGGCCACCGAACTCGCCGACAGCGAGCTGTTGTCGCATGTGGTGGACCTGCCCGCCCTGGAGTCCACCTGGGGTGTCGTCTCCCGCTACCTCGGCTGGAAGCTGGGCGGTCCGGCGAGTGTGGAGTTGCTCGAACACCCCGACGTCAAAGCCCTCATCGACTCCTGTCTGGCGACCGCCTCCTGCAAGGCCGCCGCTGATCTGGCCTCCGCGCTCTGCGACGAGTACCAGTCCGGCGAGTTGTCGGTGAACCGGATCAGGGCCCGGCTCGACCGTCTGGAGGCGGAGGACTTCGAGATCTGGGCCGAGGGCCTCGCCGACCCCGCCCTGCGCTGCTTCGCGATCGCGCTCGCCGTCCTCAACGGCCTGCCGCAGGAGTACATCGCCGAGGCGGCCCGCGCGCTCCACGCCCGACTGGACGCCGACGCCGGGTCAGGTCAGCCGGACGCGGCGCACCACGACCCGTTCGCCTGGCCCCGCCGCAAGCTCCTCACCAGGCTGCGGGCCCACCGCACCACTGCTGGCGCGCACGACGAGGACGCCGACACCCTGGAGTACCTCGACCCCGAGTACCCCAGATCCGTGCTGCGGCACGCCTGGCACGAGTACGCGATCCAGCACGTACTGCTCGACTGGTTCGGCGACCTGGTCAAAAGCCCGGTCGGCCAGGTGCGGATCTACGCCGCCATGGCACTCGGCGGGCTGCTGCCGAAGTCCTGGGGATACCTCCAGGACCGCGTACTGCGGCGCTGGTCGCTGGCGAAGGACGCGCGGCTGCGTGACGCCGTCGCCTACGCTCTGCTCGCCGCTGGAGGCACCGAGCGGCTGCACCCGCAGATCGGCGCCATAACGGCCGCCTGGTACGCCGACCGCTCCCGCCCACTGGGACAGGCGACGGCCGCCCGGATCCACGGCCTGTGCCCGGGCGGCATGGACCCGCACGAGAGCGTCCGAGCCCTCATGCGGCTGGCGACCGTGGACCATGTCAAGGTCTCGGTGGCGGTGGGCGACGCCTTCGCCGATCTGGTGGCGGGCGACGACCGGCTGGCGCCGACAGTGCTGAGCGCGCTGTGGGACGGGATCTACGACAGCCGCGCCCGTCCGACCTGTCTGCTCGCCTTCCTGATCGTCGCCACCTCCCTGGTCGTGGAGACCGCCACGGAGGGCCCGGAGGGGTGGCCGGTCCTGCTCCACCTGGCCACGGTCACCGAACCGGTGCAGCAGCCACTGGTGCTCCTGTGGCGGGAGGCGCTGGGTGACGACTCCCTCAACCGCGAGGCCCAGCAGGTGCTGCGGGGTTGGGCCGGGATCGCGGAACGCGACGCCGGGCTGCGGCCGGTCCTGCTGGACCTGCTGGCCGGAGTGGTCCACGGCGACGTGCGATGCGGGCGCATCGTCCGGCGCTGTGCCCAGGAGTGGGTCGACCGCGACAACCTCGCCCCGCTGACGGCGACCGCCGGGGCCGTCCACCACATGCTGCTTCGAGAAGGAGCCTGAACATGACGTCCACGCTTCCGCTGATCCTCGGCGTGGAGCCGGTGCCACGCACCCAGTGGGGACCGGTACGGGCCCGCAACCGCAACTGCGCCGTGGTGTACGCGACCGCCAACGGCGAACTGGACCTCGCCGGTTCCGTCAACCTCACCTGGCGGGACAAGATCCTCGGCAGGTATCTGACGCGCTACGAGGTCAGCGTGGGCGACCACCGCCGCACCGGGCGGCTGGTCAGCTCCCCGCTTACCTGTAGCGACGGTTCGCATCGGTTCGACGCCACGCTCGACGTCGGGTTCCGCGTCCACGACCCGCTGGAGATCGTACGGCGCAACGTGACCGACGCCCTGCCCGTCGTCTACGGCCTCCTGGTCCCGCAACTCCGCGCGGAGGCCCGCAAGTTCGGCATCGAGGAGGCGGCGCTGGCCGAGGAGCACCTCAACCGGCTGCTGGCGCGCGGCGCTTCGCTGCCTGAGGGCATCACCATCTACCACTGCACTGTGGTGATCGAGCCCGACCAGGCCGCCCGCGACCACATCGCCGCCCTGCTCGCGGCCCGTAGACAAGCCACCATCGCCCGCGGAAACCACGAGGCGCAGGTCGCGGCGGCCCGCTCGGAGCAGGCCGTGCTGGATGTCCAGCAAGAAGGCGCACTGGGCCGCGAGGCCCAACGCAGGGCCGCGTTGGGCAACATGAGCGTCGACCTGGAGGGCGTGCTCAAACAGCATCTGATCATGCACCCCGAGGACACAGCCACGGTAGCCGAGTTGATGGTACGGACGGAGGCGGACCGCACGTCGCAGAGCGATCTCCAGGCGCAGCGGTGGGACCAGATGTTCCGCTTCCTGGTGGAGAAGGACCTGATCCGTTCGGCCGACCTGCCGGGGCTGGGCCGCGCGATACCCGCTGGGCTCGACGCGCTCGGCCCGAGACAACTCGCCATGTCCACCGACCAGGCGGCCCCGGCCCAGCCCGCGCCCCAGTCCCCGGCGCCGGTGCTCTGGGGCGGCCGGGCCGGACAGCACGAGAACCCGTCGGGCGGCGCCCCGGACGCTGCCACCCGGCAGTTGCCGGTCTACCTGCTGATCGACACCTCGGCCGCCGCCCAGCCGTTCGTGGACGGCCTCAACGCCACACTGCGCGGCCTTCTTTCGGCGCTCAACGCGGATCTGGCCGTCGCCGAAGGCATCCGGCTGTCCGTGCTCGCCTTCAACGAACGGTCTCAGGTGCTGCGGCCGCTGTCAGCTGCCGCCCAGAGCCCCTCCCCGGCCATCCCGGCCGCGTCGGGTCCCGCCCGATACGGCGCCGCCTTCGACGGGCTCGCGGACCTGCTGTCGTCCGACGTGGACGCGCTCAAGGCGTCCGGCCACCGGGTCCAGCGTCCGATCGCGCTGTTCCTGAGCACCACCGGCCCGAGCGACGAGGCGGCGGCCTGGGGCGGTGCCCGGGACCGGCTGGCCGGTCACCGCTACGCGCCCACCGTGATCGCCTGCTGCCTGGGCGGCACGGCGCCCGGTGCGGCGCGGCGCATCGCCGACCGGCCCGAGCTCGCCTTCGAGGGGATGCCGGGCGTCCCGGTCGCCGACCAGGTCGCGGGCTTCGCCCTCCTACTGCGCAACACCGTGCTGCGTCTCGGCCGTGGGTTGCGCTCCGGTCGGCCCGACCTCGTCGTGGAATGCCCGGCCGGGCTGCTGTCCGCCGCCGCGGCGCACCACTGACCGCTCCTGTCCACCTGGCCGCCGACTGGGCCGTGCGGCCGTTGAAGCGAAGGACCCATGAGTTCAGTGTCCGGAAACAGCGGAACCCTTCTTCCGATCTACGTGATGGCGGACGAGTCGGCTTCCATGAACGCCAACATGGCCGCCCTCAACGCCGGTCTGGCGCATCTGCACCTCAAGCTGCTGGCCGCGCCGATGGCGGCGGCCAAGGTGCGCTTCTCGGTGCTCGGCTTCGCCGACGACGTGGTGCAGCGCATGCCCCTGGTCGATCTGCGCCAGCAGAGCGAGATCCCGCAGCTCGTCGCCCGCGGTACGACGAGCTACCAGGCAGCCTTCGAAGAGCTGCTGAGCCGCATCCTGCGGGACGTGGACCAGTTGAAGGCGGACGGCTACAAGGTGCACCGGCCCGCGGTGTTCTTCATGACCGACGGCATGCCCAACGAGGGCGAGGACTGGGTGGGCGCCCACCGGCGGCTGACCGACCGGTCCGTCACCAAGGCGGCACCCAACATCATCTCGTGCGGAATCGGCGACGCCGACGCGCAGACCATCCAGATGATCGCCACCAACCCGAACTTCGCATACGTCTCGGACGGCGACCGGGTGGGCGACGCCATCTCCTCGTTCTGCACCGCGCTCACCCAGAGCGTCATCAGCTCCGGCACCGCCATGGCCAACGGCCAGGCCGAACTGATCGTGGAGCCGCCCGCCGGTTTCCGCATGGTCGTCGACGAGATCTGACATGGAGCCGACCCCTCACACCTCGCCCGCGGACGGCTGGCTGGACAGCTACCTCGTGGGCAGCATGGACCCCTCCGTGGAGCCGCTGCCGGTGGCGGAGTCGCCGCACGCTCCGGCGACCGGCGCGGGCTGGGAGCCGTTCGTCGTGGGCACGCCGTGTCTGCGGTTCGAGCCACGGCCGCCCAGCACCATCTCCTACCGGCCCGACACCCTCTGCGACGGCTGGTCCACCGACCAGTTGACGGTCCGCCTCGCGTCGGTACGCGGCTACGCCCACCGCCACGACGGTCGGCCCCGCGAGGACGACGTCGCCGCCGCGTACCACCAGCCCACCGGTACCGTGGTGTTCGCCGTCGCCGACGGGGTGTCGTCGGCGTCCCAGGCCTACATCGGTGCGACGCTCGTCTGCCGGGCGGCCATCGACGACATCACGGCCCAGCTCGACGACGGGCCGGAGGTGGACCTGGTCCGCACCGTCCGGTCGGCGGCCTGGCAGTTGGCAGCCCGGGTCGCAGGCGGCGGTCGGGCGGTCACCGCGGAGGACAGCCAGGAGGCCGAACGCCGGTACGCCACCACGCTGGTGGCGGGCACGGTCGGCGTCGGACGGCACGGTGTCCCCGAGGTGTCACTGGTGCAGGTCGGCGACTCCGGCGCCTGGGTGCTACACAGGGGCAGCGGGCGCTTCGAGCGGCTGCTGAAGACCAAGGACTCCACCGGCGAAGAGGTGCTCTCCTCCGCCGTGACGCCGTTGCCCCGGGTGCCGACGGCACTCCGGCCGACCCGGGTCTCCCTGCGGCCCGACAGCGTGCTGTTGGTGGGCAGCGACGGGTTCGGTGATCCGCTGGGTGACGGCGCGGGTGAGGTGGCCCAGCTCTTCGCCCACCACCTGCGGACCCCGCCGCCCATCCGCGGCATCGCCCACCTGCTCGACTTCTCCCGGGAGACCTTCGACGACGACCGCACCCTGCTGGCCGTCTGGCCACGGCACCTGCTGCCCGGCGACGGCGGCGAGTGAGGGGGCGTCGATGCCGGAGTACATCGACCACGATCGGCTCGTCCTCGGGGACGCGCCGATCGGAAAGGGCGGTCAGGGCAGGGTCTGGGAGGTCAAGGACCGTCTGATCAACGGCCGTTGGCCAGTGGTCTTCAAGGAGTACGTGTCGCCGCGGGACGTGGACACCGACGTCCTGGAGGAGATGGTGGCCTTCGTGCCGAAGCTGCCGACCGACATCGGTGAGTGGTGGTGCGAGCGCAGCTCATGGCCCGCGGCCGTGGTCGCACGCGCCGGTCGACCGGTGGGGTTCCTCATGCGGCGGATCCCCGACGAGTACTACATCCGGCTCGCCTTCGACCAGGGCAACCGGGTACCGGCGGGTTTCGAGTTCCTGCTCAACCCGGCGAACTACCTGCAACGGGTCGGGATCTCACTGTCCGACCTGCAACGTACCGAGTTGCTCAGGGACTTGGCCCATGTGTTGGACCGGCTGCATCGGCGCAGGGTGGTGGTCGGTGACCTGTCCCCGGCCAACGTGATGTTCAGCCTTGCCGGGAAGCCCTCCTGCTACTTCCTCGACTGTGACGCGATGCGGCTGCGGGGCCGTGACGTCCTGCCCCAGGTGGAGACCCCGCACTGGGGTGCCCCGGACAGCGAGCCGAAGGCCACCGTCGCCAGCGACCGCTACAAGTTCGCGCTGATGGCAGTCCGGCTGTTCGCGGGCGACCAGCACACCGAGGACATCACCGCACTCACCGGCTTCTCCACGGAGCTGGGCCACTTCGCCAAGCAGGCCCTGCACCACGGCCCCGAACAGCGTCCCACCATGAAGGCCTGGGTGTCCGCCCTGGACAAGGCCGCCGAGGACGCCGCCACAACGCCGCGCCCGAAGCCAACAAGCCCGAAGCCGAACCCCACCCCTCCACCACCCAATCCCGGCCCGTACGTTCCGCCCCGCCCCCACCCCCACCCCCAACCGCAGATGCCGCCCATACGGCCGACACCGCCGGGCAAACCCTCGTCAGGCAGGCGGGTCGCGGCGGTGCTCACCATCATCGCCATGCTGTTCTTCTTCGCGTACCTGGCGCACAAGGGCGGCGAGCACGGCTACGGCACCGATCCCGGCTCCACGGCCTCCCCGACGAGCGGCCCGACCGCCGCCGCCCAGGCGATCGACTCCCTGCTGGCCGAGGCGAAGGGCACCCGGGGCACGGTCGACTCCGCCGCGCAGGACGCCATGAACTGTGGCGCGCCCGCCGAGGACGCCACGGCCTTCGGCAACGCGCTCACCGAGCGCCGCGACCTCCTAAGACGTCTGTCGGACCTGAACGTAGACGCGCTGGACGGCGGAAACGCAGTGGTATCGGATTTGACGAACGCCTGGCAGGCGTCCGCCAACGCCGACGACTACTTCCAGCGGTGGGCGAGCTCACTCACCGGGACGTGCACCTCCGGCAGCACGTCTTCCGACTACGAAAACGCCCTGGCGCAGGGGCAGTTGGCGACGGCCGCCAAGAAGAAGTTCGTCGCCGACTGGACGCCCATCGCCCAGCAGTACGGCCTGCCTGCCTACTCCTGGGACGAGCTGTGACCGGCGCACCGGCGCAGCTCCGCGCTTCGGGCCACCACGATGGCCTGGCGGCCGGTGATCACCAGGCCCCGACCGCGCCACTCCTCCAGAACGCGGCTGACCGTGCGCCGCGACGTCAGCACGAGCCCTGCCATGTCGTCCTGGGTCAGCGGCAGGTCGATCCGCACCGACCCTCCATCCGCGCGGCTCCCGTACAGCTCACCCAGTTCCAGCAGGAGCGCCGCCAACCGCGCCTCCACCCGCTCCGCCCCGGCGGCCGCCCGGCGCCGGTCGGCGTCCCGCAACCTGCGGGAGAGCACCAGCCGCACCGCGTTGGCGACAACGGGGAGCGAACCGGTCAGCGCCAGGAACCGCGCCGAGGGCACGACCAACGCTTCCACGTCGGTGAGGGCGTAGAGCGATGCTGAGCGCGGTCGGCCCTCGAACCCGGCCTGCTCCCCCAGTAAGTCTCCGGGGCTACGGATGGCCAGCACTGCCTGGTAGCCGGTCTCGGAGTCCGTGTAGACCTTCACACAACCGGTCCGCACCACATAGACGTGGTCCGACTCCTCGTTCTGCCGGACCAGATGGGTCCGGGCGGAGAACGAGGAGCGCCGACCGGCGGCCGTCAGCGCCGAACGGCTCGGCTCGTCGAGCAACGACCAGAAGGTGTGCGCCGCGGGGTTCCAATCGTCCATTGAGCTCAGCTTCCCACCAACTGCGACGGCGTCAGCCGGTCACCCCGACGACGGCCAGCACAAAGGCACCTGCCACGGCCAGGAGCAGGGACTGCTGCACCCGGCGGTGTTTGGTCCAGGCGATCCGGCTCATGATGACGAGTTCACGGGAGAGGACGGGTAGCAGATCAGCGTCGGCCAGGCGCGTGGCGAGCTTCTCCGGCGACCAGTACCGCAGGTGGCCGTAGAAGACGAAGTCATCGCTGGACGGCGCCGGTTCGCCCTCGGACCGCGGGATGACCACTGCCACGGCGAGTGCGGCGGCGAGCCCGAGCAGGAACACGCCGAGCCAGAAACCGCCCTCGGCCCAGAAGCCGGACAGTCGGCCGAAGCGGTGGCCACTGCCCGCCAGTGCCGCCACACCGGCCAGCGCGGCCGATTCCAGGGTCAGCGCGAACGAGGCCTTGGAGTCGATCTTCCCGGTCCAGTCGGACAGCGAGGCGTACAAGTGCCATGCCGTGTCGACGCCGTTCGCCACGCCGTCGTCCTGAGCCACCCGAACTCATCCCCCCTGGCTGCCACTTGACGGTCACCATATCGGTAACCACGCGGACATGGTGAGCGCTTCCCCGGCCGTCCCCGAGTCAGGCCACCAGCCGCGCGATCCCATCCGCGCCGACCGGCGCCGCCAGGAGCCAGCCAGGGCTGCCGGTGCTGGGGCAACTGGCATCGCCAGCGCCAGCGGGGGCGGGCGACCGCGCTCATGCTTCGACACCGGCAGGATGCGCGTCCCTGCTTCCTGTCCCTGAGCTATCCGATGCTGAACGACCGCAACGAGACGCCGTCGAGCTTCGAAGTGACCGACCTCGGCATCTGGGGCCGATGGGAAAACCGCTCGCCTGGGCCGCGGTGCTGGGTGGTGAGGCACTACAACACCGCCGCCTGCCGGACAGGCGTCTGCGGATCCGGCGGACCGGTCTTCGCATCAACGCCGACAGGAGATGCCGTGCCTGCGTGCTGATCGCGTGCGAAGTTCGCGACAGCCATTACCAGGCCGACGTCGGCTCCCTCTGCCGCCCCTGCGCACCACCGCAACACGACGACTCGAAGACCAACATGCTCCGTCTGGCGAGAGAACATGCACCTGCTCCCTGAGCGCCCGCCTCAACGCCTCGGCGACCACGTCGTGCGGCATGGAAGGAGGGTCCCCGTGGGCCAGCGGGGCGAACGGTGCCGGTGCGGCACTAGCTCCGTGAGGTGCCTACCCCCACAACAGACATAGCCGGCTGCCGATACCGTAGGAGACACGGGATTTGATCGTGCGCCTTGCGCGCCAGAATCCGCTCTGGGAATACCGCAGAGCGCTCCCTCCGCCCCGCCCTGACCTGCTAATACGTACTGTCCAAAGGCCAGATCTCGGCTACCGCTACCCCAGCTCCTCGTGATACGACTGACCGATCTTGATCGTTTTTACGGGGGGATTTGAGTCGTGGGGGTTGTGCTGCCCGATTGGGCTGCCACGATGCTGGACCTTATCGGTGTGTCCTGGCCCAACGTGGACGAGGACGACTACCACCACACGGCCGACTCGCTCCGTGACTTCGCGCACGACCTCGACGACAACGCTGGCGCCGCCAACCAGCACATGCAACGCCTGCTGGCATCCGGCCGGGGCCAGTCGATGGAGGCGCTCAGCGCCCACTGGGGGAAGGTCAAGGACAAGCACCTCAAGGACCTCGCCACCGCGGCAACGGTGATTGCAGGAGCCTTGGACCTGGCGGCGGGCGCCATCACGGCCCAAAAGGGCGAGGCGATCACGCAGTTGGGGTACCTGGCTGACGAGACCGGGATCGCGCTGGCGTTGATCCCGGAGACCGGCGGGTTGTCGGCGCTGCTGGACGCGGGCGCGATCGAAGCCACGCAGCAGGTCGTCAAGCAGCTGTTCAAGGAGGTCGCGAGGGACGCGGTCAGCTACATCGTCTCGGCCCTCACCGAACCCGCGGTGTCGGCTTTGGATGGCATGGCGATCGATCTCGCGATCCAACTCGCCGCCGATGGCATGGGCGTGCAGGATGGTGTGAACCTCAACGAGGTCAAGCAGGCAGGCAAGGAAGGCCTTCACCAGGGCGTGGGCTCCGCGAAGGCCGCACTGCGCCTTGACTCCGTTGGCGGCGGAGACGGTGGAGGCGGAGGCGGGAGCGCCGACGATGTCTTCATCGACCATGCTGAGCACGAACGTGCGAGTACACACCTCAACGTGGTCGGTGCCTCGGTCCGCGGCAAGACGAGCGGACACATCATCAAAGCGCGCCTACGCCTGGGCCGTACTCGTGGCAAGGGCGAGATCGCCAAGGTCATCGAACAGATCGCGGAGAAAGCGATCAACGCGGTGGAAAAGGCCGCCACGGAGCTCGGTGACCACCTCAAGGACCGTCTACCCAAAGCCGTCCGGCAGATCTCCAAGGACTTCCGCAACACCGACCAGGACATCAAAGACGGCTTCGTAAGCGGAGCAAGCATGGATGTCCAGATTCAGCCGCACGTCGCCGTTGGGCCGTTCCAACTCGGTATGCCCTTCAGCGAAGCAATGGAGATCGCTCAAGGACTGGGCCGGATCAGTCACCAGCCAGGAGCCGAACAGCCCCCAGGGGTCTACGTCGTGAACCTCGATGACACCGCGTTCCAATTCGTCCTGTCCTTCCCCCAAACCGGGACACTCACCAGCGTCGAGCTGTGGCGCTTCCGCGTGGAGGACGCCGATATCAACGTCATCTTCGACGGACTTGACGTCTTCCGCACCCCCAGCGAGCAGTTGGTGCCACAGCTAGAGGAGCGTGGGCATTCCGTCGTATACGACGATGACTTCGGCATCTACGCCCTGCCCGAATCCAGAATGTCCTTCGCCAACAACAGCTCCTACGAGTACCCCGTCGACGCGGAGGGCGACCCCCTGTACTTCGACTACGTCCTGGTCACGACGCAGCCCGTCCGGTGACCGCGGGCCGCACGCACCCGCCCCGAGATCGCCGTCCAGCGCCCTGCCGGTGTGCACGGTTCCTGATCCTGTCCCGCGTGAAAACTCGGGTTCGAGCCGCTGATTAAGCCGTTCCGCTCCGAGAGCGCTGTCAGCTGATCTTCTGCCGGCTGCTGGGCTGGCTGACACTGCTGGGGCGCTCCTCCGCCGCGTACAAGGCCGAGTTCCTCGCCCTGCGCCCCGAGGTCGCCGTCCTGCGCCGGCAGGCCGAGCGGCCTGTCCCGCGTGAAAACTCGGTTTCGGACTACTGAGCTGGGCTGTTCTCCTGCGGGGGTGGTACCAGGCCGAGGATGATTGGAGTGCGTGGGCGCATCTTGGGCCCTGCGCGCCGAGCAGGGTCCAAGTTGGGGGCTGACAGCGCGGGTTCGGCCGCTTCGTACGGCATCGCGGCCGGTCAGCGATGGCGTGCCGACTCGGCGGGAAAGTCGCTGGGTATAGTGCAGGCGTTTCGGGGAACCGGCGACCCGGAGTCGGTCGACCTCACGCGCCACCTCGCGTTCCTCGACATTCGGGACCCTGGCGGAGCCCCGATGACCACATCGCTGAGGAGGCCGTCCCATGGAACCCGTCACGCTGATCACCGGTGGCTCGAGCGGAATCGGCGCCGCCACCGCCCGCGCCCTGCTCAAGCAGGACCACCGCGTGGCCATCACCGGACGTGACGCGGACAAGCTGGCCGCCTTCGCCGCTTCGGCCGGAGCGGGCGAGCGGCTGCTGACGATCACCGGCGACACCAGCCACGCGCACGACGTCGCCTCCGCCGTGCGCCGCGTGGTGGACGTGTGGGGCCGACTGGACAACGTCATCGCCAACGCTGGTTTCTCACTGCCCGGCAACCTGGAGAGCCACGACCCCGAGGACATGCGCGCCATGGTCCTCACCAACGTCCTGGGCCCGGCCCTGCTGGTGCGGGAGACACTGCCGCATCTCAGGGAGTCCAAGGGCCGGATCGTGATCATCGGTTCGGTCGCTGGGGTGCGCAACACGCCTGGCAACCTGTACTCGGTCACCAAGTGGGCCGCGCACGCGCTGGCCGAGAACACCAGGCTGCTGGTCGGCAAGGACGGAGTCGGCGTGACCGTCGTCGCCCCCGGGGTGGTGGACACCCCGTTCTGGGACGAGCGCGGCGGCACCCCCGAGGCGGCGCCGGCAATGACCGCCGAGCAGATCGCGGACACGATCGTCTTCGCCGTCAACCAGCCCACGGGCGTGGACATCAACCACATCACCCTGCGGCCGACCGGGCAGCTCGGCTGACGCCACGCTCCCAAGGGCCCTACAACAAGGCGCCTTTGGTCCCCGCCGCGTACCACACGGTGCAGGCCGAAGGCGCCTTCGGGCATCCGGGTGGACGCGCGGCGTCAGGGGGAGAAGTGGGCGCACCGGGAAGGACCACGCCGGACTACTCGAAGTCGGCCATGGTGGCGCCTGGGCCGATCGATATTTCGGCCCCGGCACCAACTCACCGTGCTGGAGCGCCAGTTCCACGGAACGCGCCTGCTCCTCAACAGCACGCTGATCTGGAACCAAAGCCATCTCATCAATGCATTACGCGAGTTCGAGAACCACTACAACACCCACCACCCACACCGCACCCTCAACCAAGCCTCACCCTCTGAGAGCACGGCCCACCCCGATATCCGATCCCAACCGGCTCACCCAGTTGGACATACCATACGCCGGCGTGACCGACTCAGCGGCACCCTCCACGAGTACCGACATGCCGCATGACCAGCATTTGATGCACTTTCCGGCACCCACAACGTCCTTCGCGCGCTTGCTCCCGGGGAGTCGATCCACAAGTCCTGAGCATTGCTCTCCGGCTAATCCTGTGCGGTCACAGCACTAGCTTCGGATGCGGATCATCGACATCAGCAGTCCGTGGGTCTCGGCGTCAGCGGCAGCCACAAGCCCGCGACCTGCCTGCCCGATAGGGGCGCCGTCGATCCCGGTGACTACGCAACCAGCGGCCCGGCACAGAGCGATGCCAGCGGCGAAATGCACGCTCCCTGACAGGCCACCGCCGTCGGTGACGTACGCGGCGCGCTTGCCGGCCGCGACCCAGGCCAACGCCAGCGTCGTGGACACAACCCGCGGCCGGAACCGCTCGCCGAACTCGGGGTGGGCCAGCAGGTCCACAGCCCGGAATCCGGACGCGCTCGGGAACGGCGGATCCAAGTTGACGTCCACCAGCTGGGTGGCGGGCGTCGGCGCCAGCTGCTCATCGCCCCCGTCGTGCCGCACCCAGGCGGTCTCACCGTCGGTGAAGAAGACCTCTCTGCTGAACGGGTCGGCCACCGCCGCCGCCCCGTTGCGCAGCGCCACGTTGACGGCCACCAGCATGTTGCCGGCAGCGTAGTTCAGCGTGCCGCACAAGGGATCCACCAACCACTGGCGTACAGCGTCGGCCGCACCCTGCTGCCCGCCTTCCTCGCCGAGAACCGCGTCACCGGGCCGAGCAGCACGAATGACGCGGAGGATCATCTTCTCAGCCTCCACATCGGCGGCGGTTGCGAAGTCCCCGACGCCCTTGTCGATGCGGGTGAGCCGCTGGCCGTACATGTTGCGCACCACTTCCGCGCCCGCACGTGCCCCAGCTATCGCAACCTCAGCATCGTTGGAACTCGCGTATGAGTTGATCACGTCGTGCAGAATATCGAGCCGAAGCCACCAACCCGGCGAAGCTATGCGGTCAAGGCACTACGTACGACGTGGATGAATCGCCGCCACTTCAGTTCGTTCGCTGCTCCCTGGCTGTTTTGGGCGTGTCAGCGCCGTCTCACGATCCCGCTGGAGAGCGTCGAAGACAGCACCTAGCCGGCGTAGAGCTGGTCGATTTCCGCCGCGTAAACCTTCACGATCGCGCTGCGGCGGAGCTTGAGGGAGGGGGTCAGCAGACCGTCCGCCACGCTGAACTCGTTCGGCAGGATCCTGAACGCTCTGATCGACTCCGCGCGGGACACCGCTGTGTTGGCTCTGGACACCGCCTGTTGTATCTCCGCGTGCAAGGCCTGGTTCGCCGACACCACTCCTCGGCCGTTTAACGCCGATCCGTCGACCATCCGCTGCCAGCGAGTCAACGCCGTGGGCTCCAGGGTGATCAACGCACCGACGTACGGCCGGTTGTCACCCACCACGACGCACTGGGAGATCAGCGGATGCTGACGCAACCGCTCCTCCAGCATCAGTGGGCACACGCTCTTGCCGCCGCTGGTGATGATGACATCCTTCTTGCGGCCGGTGATGGTCAGATAGCCGTCGCCGTCCAGGTATCCGAGGTCTCCGGTGCGCAGCCAGCCGTCCCGCAGTGCCCCCTCGGTGGCCATCGGGTCACCCAGGTAGCCGGAGAACACCGTACTCCCGCGCACCCACACCTCGCCGTCGTGCGCGATGCGCACCGAGTTTCCCGGCATCGGGCGGCCCACTGTGCCGAACCGCACCCGGCCGAGCGGCTGGGCCGTGACCGCGCCCGTGGTCTCGGTGAGTCCGTAGCCGTCGTACACCGTGATACCCGCACCCGCGAAAAGCAGCCCCAGGGTCCTGCTGAACGGTGAACCACCGGTGACCGCGTACCGCACCCGCCCGCCGAAGACGGCCCGGAGCTTCTTGTACACCATGTGGTCGAAGACCGCGTGCGCCGCCTTGAGACCCGGTGCGGGACCGCGTCCGGTACCCCAGGCGAACTGCTCCATCGCTTCGGCGTAGCGCACGGCCACATCGAGGGCCTTGTCGAAGAGGTATCCCCGACCCGCCTCCAGCGCGGCGCCTCGTGCACATCGCAGGATCCGTTCGAAGACGTACGGCACGGCGAAGACGAACGACGGCCTGAAGGAGGCGAAGGCAGCCAGCAGCGCATCAGCCGTCAGACGCGGCTCATGACCCATCATGATGCCTCCGCGCAGGCAAGCGACCTGTACCACCAGCCCGTAGACGTGCGACAGCGGAAGGAAGGTGAGGATCGACGGCTCCTCGCCGGGCTCGGCGAGCAGTGAACTCCAGCCCGCGAGAAGGGTGTCGCACTGGGCTGCCAGATTGAGATGGGAGATCAGGCATCCCATGGGCCTGCCGGTGGTGCCCGAGGTGTAGGCGATGACTGCGGGGAACTGCGGCTCCACCGACCAGCGCAACTGGTCCACCAGGTCATCGGGCACACCGCGGCCCCGGGCCCACAGCTCCGGCACGCAGTTCCTGTCCATCTGCCAGATCCAGCGCAATGCCGGGAGCCTGTCGCACACGGCTCCGACGGTCATCGCGTGGTCCTCTCCCTCGACGACGACAGCCACCGCCTGCGTGTGTGAGAGCATCCAGCAGACCTGCTCCGCCGAGGACGTCGGGTAGATGGGGACCAGTTGGGCACCGATCGACCAGAGCGCGTAGCTGAAGAGCGTCCACTCGTACCGCGTCCGCGCCATCAGGGCCACCCGGTCCCCGAAGCCGATGCCATTGGCCAACAGGCCCTTGGCCAGCGCCACGACCTCGTCACGAAAGGCGGTCGCGGTCACCGCGATCCACTCGTCCGGTCGGGCAGGGCTACGTTTGGCCAGCAGGACTCGACTCGGTTCACGGGCCGCCACCTCGTACAGCGAGTCGGCCAAGCCACCTGAACGCAACGGTTCCACGAGGAGAGGGAGACTGAACTCACGCATGGTGCCCCCTTCTTGAGCCAGGGCTCGTCCCCCGTTGACGGTGAGGAGGGAGCGAAAACTACCGGCCAGATGGCTGGCTGCATAGGGCACCGGCCGATTTTGGCGATGGCCGACGCGAAGTCTCCGCACGACCTCCTACTGTTACCCGCGGACACCGGGACAATTCGCCAGCGGGCTTGTTGAGCTGCGGAGTTGACGGGCAGTCTGCCCGCCATCCGCGTCGGCTCCCCGTGCCGGGAAGCCGAGTCGGCGGGTCTGCGTACGGACGTTGCTGCCGTACGCAGACATGCGGCACGCCCTACGGCCGACAGAACCGTGGTCGCGGGTGCGGATGACACAACCCCAGCGGCGAGTTCTTCCCGCTGCCGCGGTGGCTGCGGCGGCAGACCGCGGCGCTGCCGGGCGGGCTGGTCTGCACCGGCTCCACGAGGACCTGCTACTGCACTACGGCGGGCTGGACCAGGACATCGCGGGCCTGGCCGTCCGGCTGCGCGGACCGGCGGGCCGGTCGGGCTAGAGATCGGAGTCGTCGAACTGCTCCAGGAGGGCATCGGCCAGGGAGCTGGCCGCAGCGGCGGTCGGCATCTCGCCGGTGAGGGGCTGCTCCGCCCAGATGACCTTGCCGGTCGGGGTGTACCGCGTGCCCCAGCGCTGCGCGAGCTGCGCCACCAGGAACAGTCCACGCCCGCCCTCGTCCGTGGTCGCCGCCCAGCGCAGCCGCGGCGAGGTGCTGCTGCCGTCCGACACCTCGCAGATCAGGCTGTGCTGCCGTAGCAGCCGCACCCGCACCGGCGGCGCGCCGTAGCGGATGGCGTTGGTGACCAGTTCGCTGAGGATCAGCTCGGTGGTGAAGCCGTGCTCCTCCAACTGCCACCGCCGCATGGTCTCCCCGCAGCGGGCTCGCGCCGAGGCCACCGCCGCCGGGTCCGAGGGCACGTCCCACTCGGCCACCATGGACGGGTCGAGCATCCGGGTGCGGGCGACCAGCAGGGCGGTGTCGTCGGTGGGGTGGGCGGGCACGAGGGCGCCGATCACGGCCTGGCACGTCTCGTCCGGGGCACGCCCGGCGGCCTGCTGAAGCGCCCGGCGTAGCCCGGCCAGGCCGACGTCGATGTCGCGGGTGCGGTCTTCGATCAGTCCGTCGGTGTAGAGGACCAGTTGCGAGCCCTCCGGCAGGCGCAGCTCGGCGGTCTCGAACGGGCCGCCGAGGCCGAGCGGGGGCGAGGCCGGCACATCGGGGAAGGCGACGCGGCCGTCCGGGTACGCAACGGCCGGTCCGGGGTGGCCGGCGCGGGCGAGCGTGCATGTGCCCGTCGCCGGGTCGTAGATCGCGTACAGGCAGGTGGCGCCGGTCATGCTGTGCGGCCTCTGGCCGTCCGGGCCGTGGGCCTGGTGCGCCTGGTCGGCGGTCTCTTCGCTGTCCATGCGCTGGACGAGTTCGTCCAGGTGGCCGAGCACCTCGTCGACCGGGATGTCGAGTGCCGAGAAGTTGTGTACCGCGGTGCGCAGCTGGCCCATCGTCACCGCCGCGTGCAGGCCGTGTCCGACGACGTCGCCGACGACGAGGGCCACGCGGGCGCCGGGCAGCGGGATGAAGTCGAACCAGTCGCCGCCCACCCCGGATTCGGCGGGCAGGTAGCGCCATGCGACCTCGAGGGCGTCCTGTTCGGGCAGATCGCGCGGCAGCAGGCTGCGCTGCAGGGTTGCCACCATGGTGTGCTCGCGCGCGAAGCGGCGCGCGTTGTCGATGCACACGGCCGCTCGGGCGGCCAGCTCCTCGGCGAGGGAGGCGTCCTCCGGGTCGTACGGCTGCGTGTGGCCGGTCCGGTAGAAGGTCGCCACGCCGAGGACGACGCCTCGGGCCCGCAGTGGCACGGTCACCATCGAGTGCAGGCCGCGCTCCAGCGCCGGTCCGCTGCGCTGCGGATCCTGCTGCCGCCAGCCGGCTGCCTGCCGCAGGTCGGTCTCCAGCACGGCCCGGCCGCGGTCCAGCGCCCGTATCTGCGGGGTGTCGGCCGCGAAGGTGATCAGCTCACCCACCGGGTACAGCGGCAGCGCCTCCCGCTCGCCGCTGATCGCGGTGCGCCGCATCCTGCGGTGTTCCTGCTGCGCGGGTTCGTTCCCGCGCAGGGCGGCGTCGAGCAGGTCGACGGTGACGATGTCGGCGAACCGGGGCACGGCCACCTCGGCCAGCTCCTGCGCGGTGCGGGCCACATCCAGCGTCGTGCCGATGCGCGTGCCCGACTCGTACAGCAGGCTGAGCCGCTCCCGGGCCATCTTGGCCCGGCCGGTGACGGTCGCGAGCTCGGTGGTGTCGCGCAGGGTCACGGCGCTGCCGCCCGGGCCGCCGGACGGGAAGGTCAGCCGCTTGTTGATGGCCAACAGGCGGTCCCGGGTCCGGCAGACCTCGTCGGTGACCGGCTTCGCGGAGGCCAGCAGGCCCGCCATGTCGGCGGCCAGCCCCAGCTCGCGCACGTTCCGCCCTTCGGCGTCAGCGGGCAGGGCCAACAGGCGCCGCGCCTCGTCGTTGGCAAGGAGGAGGCGCCCGGTGGCATCGGTGATCAGGACGCCTTCGCGCACGGCGTGCAAGACGGCGTCGTGGTGCTCGTACATCCGCGTCATCTGCGCCGGGCCCAAGCCGTGCGTCTGCCGACGCAAGCGCCGGGCCGTCAGGGCCGTCCCTGCGGTGGCCAGGGCCAGGGCCGCGGCGCCGGCGCCGAGGACGATGGGCAGCTGCGGTTTCCACAGCCCGGCGACGTCGCTGACGGTGTCGCCGGCCGACACCAGGCCGACGACGGTGCCGCCGGGCGCGGTGACGGGAACGACCGCCTGGATGCCCGCTCCCGCCTTGCCGCCGGGCAGGGGCGGCCCGCCAGCCTGTTCGATGACGGTGTGCCCGTGCAGCGCGGGGACGATCGTCCCGACGAACGGCTTCCCGATCTGCCGCGGGTCGGGATAGGTGTAGCGGATGCCGTGGGTGTTCATCACCACGATGAAGTCCACGCCGACCGCCTTGCGGGCGGCCTCGGCGCGCGGCTGCAGGACGGCCGTGGGGTTCGGGCCGCGCAGCGCCTGGACGATGCCGGGGCCGTGGGCGAAGGTCTGGGCGACGGCGACCGCTTCCCCGCGGGCCTGCTGTGTGGCGTCGCGCTGGGCCTGGACGACAAGGTCCGCCGCAGCGGCCGCCACCAGCAGCACGACGATCACGATCTGCAGGACGAAGACCTGCCCGGCGGCGCTGCGCAGGTTGGGCAGGGACTCGCGGCGGCGGGACGGGGTCCGTCCGGTCTGGAACCGCCGCAAACACCCCTTCATGTCCTCATTCAAGCACCGGCCTCCACGCGGCACGCCACAGCTCGGCGGGCTGGACGCGCTGGTCCTCGGCGCCGACGGGGCGAGGTGCCGGAGCGGCGTCGATGACGGGCGACGAACGGCAGCGGAGGGCTCGGGGTGGCGGCGAGGGTGCTCGGGCCACCTGGAGTCGGCTGTGCGACGCACCGCGCAACGCCTCTGGGACGGCGTCTTTGAACCTCGGTCCGTGGCAGGCCGTATCAACAGAGCAGATTCTCGTCGCCTGGCTGTTGAGGTCGGCGCAAAGGAATTCTCGGGAAAGAGGGATCGGTGTGGAGTTACGAGCGGTTCGGATTGCGCTGAGTGTCGCCTGTGGATTCGCTGTCGTGTGGCTTGTGGCGGCGTGCGGTGCTGGTCCGTCCTCGCGGGCCGGTGCCCGGGCCGCCGCGCCGACGACCAACAAGGGGGTGTCGGGCACTGATCTGAGCCTGAGGTCAACCTCGTTCGGTCCGCTCAGCGCGGCGGACCAGAAGCTGCTCGCACTCGTGCGGGAGACCAGCCTGCGGGAGATCACCACGTCCCAGATGGCCCTGAAGAAGTCGTCCAACGAGGGCGTCAAGCAGGCTGCCCAGATGATCAGCACGCAGCACGTTGAGCTTGAGCAGAGGGACCTCGACGTGGCCGGGAAGCTCGGCCTGCGGTTGCCGGACAAACCGAGCCCTGACATGCAGGTCGGGATCGATCGGATGCGGGGCGAGAACGGCACCGCTTTCGATGACGACTACGTGAACACGTTGCGCCAGGCGCACGGTGAGGCACTGATCCTTATCTCCAAGGTCCGGGCGGACTCGCAGAACTCGCTGGTCCGGTCCTTCGCAGACCTCGCTGATGGATTCATCAAGATGCATATCCAGGCTCTGGAGAAGACCGGCGATGTCGACTACTCCAAGCTGCCGGTGCCCACTCCTGATGCTGCCTGAGTCCTCCGCTGCCGTTCGGTCGCCCGGCCATCGACGCCAAACCGAACGACAAACAGCATCACCACAACGCTTCAGTGCTCGCCGCTGGTGGCTCCTCCACACAGCCCCGGAGGCCGGACGGAACGGGGAACAGTACCAACGTCAGCGTTCCGACGATCTTCCCGTCCGCACGGGCGACCAGGTTGCATCACACCGCACCATCCGCTCAACCGCCCCGTAGTCCAAGGGCCTTGCCTTCGCGGGCAGTTGGGGCAGCAACCTGCCGAACGCTTCCACGATCTCCTGGTTCGGCGAGCGGACGGCTTCGACCACAACGCTCATGGCGCAGAGCGTATCGATCAGTTGCTTCGACGGCGACGTGACGAACGGGTCGCATCGTCATCCGCCCGTGCGCACCCGTGTCTCACCGTCCCTGCGCGGTGGGCGTTCACCGTCCGGACGTCGGGCGGGTGCCAGCCGTCGGCCGCAGAGCAGGAGGAGGACGGGCAGGGGGACGGCGATGGCCGCACCGGCGAGGTACCAGGGGCTGGCTGGGCCGGCGTGGGCGGTAACGGCGAGGGCGAGCTGCGGCGCGGCCATCAGGCCGGCGTTCATGACGGCGGCGTACATACCCATGTTCCTTGATGCTGTCGCCGGGGACGACACCAGTGAGACGCAGCGGGTGAGTTCGGGGAAGACCACCATCTCCGCCAGTGTCCACACCAGCGTCGCCAGCAGCAGCGCCGGTCCCGACCGCACCGCCCCCATGAGGGCGAAGCCGCTGGCAGCCAGGGCGTACCCCATGGTGAGTGCCGGCACACTGCCGACGTCCCGCATCGCGGTGTTCAGTGGGATTTCGAAGAGCACGATGCTCCCGGCGCTGACCGCGAAGACCAGCCCCACCCACATGTCCGGCAGATGCAGGTCGCGCGGAACGTACACGCTGACGAAGGTCAGCGGCAGCGCGTACGCGTAGTGGATGGGAACGCTCAGCAGCAGCACGGCCCAGATCCTTCGGTCGCCGCCCGCTCTCGCCGCGGTCTGCGTTGCCGCCCGCGACTCAGGAACGTCAGGCTGCTTCCCGTCCGGCTGCGGCTCGACACGCGTCGCCCCGCGGGTGGCCAGGTAGAGCCCGGCGGCCGCCGCGGCGAGCGCGTTGAGCACGAACAGGGCGATGGGCCACCGGGGGAACAGGACCGCCCCGACCAGCGGTCCCGCTCCCATACCGAGGTTGATGGCAAGCCGGTTGAACGAGAAGGCGATCTTCAGGTCACGCGGTGGGGAGAGGCGGACGGTCTCCAGGTAGGAGGCGGGCATGAAGATCTCGTAGCAGAATCCCCACACCACGACGGCCAGCGCCAACAACGCCGGGGACCGTAGGTACGGCAGTGCCGTGACCGCGATGGCGTTCCCCGCCAGACCCGCCGTCATCAGCTTCCGGGCCGGCACGTGGCGAAGCAGCGGACCGGAGCTCAGGTCGGCCATCAGTGCGCCGACTCCGTAGCAGGCGACGACGAGGCCGACCGTCCCCGTCGCGTACCGGTGCTCGTTGACCAGGTACGCGGCGAGGAACGGCAGGACCACGCTTCCGCTCTGCAGGGTGAGTGTGGTCAGGAACAGGATGTGGTTGCCGGGGCCCAACCGGCGCAGTGTCTCGGCGGTGTTGCGGAGTAACGACATCACACCTGGTAGACCGAATCCTTGAGGGCGCGTACGCGTGCGTAGTCCGCGAGGATCTCCTCCTGGGTCCGCCCGGTGAGGTAGACCCGCATCGTGCAGGTGGCCAGATCGACGGTTGGCCGGATGCGCTGTCCCGGAGCCAGGTTCAGCACGGTCCGGTGCACGGTCGGCAGGGTGTTGATCCGCGCCACCACGTCTTCGTCGATGGCCCGGACGATGCCGTCGGCGGTGGTGGCGACGGTGTAACCCATCGCGGGTCGGCGGGGCCGGTAGGTGCCTGCGCCGTACCTTTCCAGGAACCGCTCGGGCTCGGCGAACGCCATGGCCACGAGGTCCGCCTGGTTCTGTCCCAGGCATTCGTCGTGCAGGCTGGGGAGCATTCCCCCACTGATGCGTGCGCCGGTTTCCACCAGGACCGGCCCGGCGGATGTCATCTTCACCTCGCTGTGGGCGGCGCCGTGCCGGATGTCCAGGGCGTCGAGCACGGTTCGCACGTACCGCGTCAGCTCGGGCACCGGGGGCTCGTCGGGCCGCAGCAGGATGTCCTTGTCGTACAGGTTCTTCCCGTTGACCAGGTTCTTCTCGTACTTCCAGACGCTGCTGACGAAGTGCTGTCCGTCCCGGCTCACGGTGTCCACGATGTATTCGTCACCGTCGAGGTACTCCTGCACCAGAACCTTGGTGTTGCGCAGACCGAATGAGTCCCGACCCGCCAGCAACTGCTCTGCCGCGCGCCGGACTTCTTCCAACGTCGAACAGATGACGACGCCGTCGGTGTTGCAGGAACTCAGCGGCTTGACCACCACCGGGTGGTCTCCGCGCGCTTCGGCCCACCGGACGACCGCATCCGCTCGGTCGCTCTGGAACTGCGCCGCGCTGCGCACACCGGCCGCGCGCAGCGCTTCCGCCATGGCGAACTTGTTGCGACGGGCGTCCGAGAGCCGGGAGCCGTTCGTCGGCAGGCCCAGCCGCTCGCTCAGACTGTCGGCCAGCGGTACCCCGGGTTCCTGACCGGCGATGACGCACAGCGGGTCGTATGCCTTGAGTTGGGCGACGGTCGACTCGTCGTCCGTGTGAACGATGTTCTCCTGGTAGGCGGCCGGGTCCGGGGGTGTCCAGGACGGGATGGGCTCCGGCGTGCTCTGCACATGGACGACTGACACACCCCGGCGGGCGAAGGCCGGTGGCAGTGCGGCGGCGTTGTAGTAGCCGTCCACGATGACGGCGACGGGACCGTTCACGGGCATGGCGCCCTGCCTTTCGAGAGTTGGGGCTGGACTGTTGGACGCGGTGAAACCGGCCGCCTGCCAGGGGCGTTGCCCACCGGCGGACGGCCGGGGCCGCCCACTCAGCGGGTGGCGCGCACCTCGTCCCCGCGCAGCGCCTCGGACAGCGAACCGGGGTCGGCGGGGTCATGGCCCAGCGACACGACCTTGTTGCGCTCGTCCACGAACACCACGCGCGGCTCCAGTTGGGCCGCCGTGTCCTCCGGGCACATCCGGTAGGCGATGATGATCACGAGGTCGCCGACGCCGATCAACCGGGCGGCGGCCCCGTTGATGCCCACCACTCCCGAGCCCTTCGGCCCCTGGATCAGGTAAGTGGAGAGCCGGTTGCCGTTGTTGATGTCGACGATGTCGACCTTCTCACCGGGCAGCAGCCCGGCGGCGGTCATCAGGTCCTCGTCCAGGGTCAGTGATCCGACATAGTGCAGGTCGGCCTGGGTGACGGTGGCCCGGTGGATCTTTGACTTGAGCATGGTCAGGTACATGGTTCTCCTCGGTATGGGGTTGCGGCCCGGTTCACTGCGGAAGACCTGCCAGGCACCACTCCAGGACGCCCATCGCGCCGTACAGCTTGTGCGCCGCCTGCTGGAAGGCGATGCTGCGTTCACCGTCCAGGACGTCGGCGTCGACCTCCTCGCCGCGGTGAGCGGGAAGGTCGTGCATGAAGACCGCCGACGGGTAGCGCTTCATCAGGACCGAGTCCACCCGGAACGGGGAGAAGGTCTGCCGCCAGTCGGGGTCGTCCTTGGTGGTTCCGGTGGTCTGCCAGCGTGTGGTGTAGACGACGTCGACCTCGTCCGGCAGCCCGTCCATGTGGTGGTTCTCCTCCACCAGCGCCTGATGTGCGGTGGCGTACTCGGCCGCCCGGTTCAGCGCGGGCTGCGGCAGGCCGTAGCCGGCCGGCGTACGCAGGTGGAGTTCGGCGCCCCGGTAGCGCGGCAGGGCGAGTGCCAGGGCCGCGGCGGTGTTGTTGCCCTCCCCCACGTACAGCACGCGCAGGCCCTCCAGGCGGCCGAGGGCGGTGAGCATCGCCGACAGGTCGGTGATCGCCTGGGTGGGGTGCTCGTCCTCGGTCATCGCGTTGACCACGGACATGGAGTTCCAGGAGGCCATGGTGCGCAGTTCGTCCGCGCCGGCCGAGGTCCGGGCCACCAGGCCGTCCAGCATCATGCCGAGCACCCGGCCGGTGTCGATCGCGGCTTCCCCGGTGTTCTCCTGCAGGTCACCGGAGCCGTACGCGACGAGTTGCGCGCCGAGCCGCAGGGCGCCGACGGAGAACGCGGTGCGGGTCCGAGTGGAGGTGGTACGGAAGTACGTCCCCACCACCCGGCCGGCGAGCGGGCCGTTCGGCTGGAGCGTGCCGCGCGCGTACTCGTGCGACCGGCGGACCAGGGCGTACAGCTCCTCGTCGGTGACGTCGTTGAGCGACAGGAGGTGCCGTACGGGGTTGGAGTGACTCAATCTCGTCTCCTAGATGGGTGGTTGGGCGTGCGGCCCGGCGGTCGGGCCGGGGCGTCGTGCCGGGGGTGGTGAACGCGTTGCCGCGCGGGTGGAGGAGGCGCGGGGCGAGGGCGGCGCCGTGGCTGGTCGCCACGTTGGACCTGATCGCTGATCACCCGCTCCGCACGGTGCGGGCGGCGAGACGGGCGAGCAGTCCTCGTGCTGAGTCGTCGACACCGGGGGCGCGCATCATGTCGTAGTGGTCGGCCTCGACGGTGGCCTCGGTCCAGGGACCGGAGGTGAACCGCTGCCAGTCGGTGCGTGCGACGCTGCCGTCGCGGAGGCTGGGTGCGGCGTACACGGCGTGCAGGGGGGCGTGCAACGGGACGGGCTGCCAGTCGCGGAACAGTTCCGTCTGGTGACGTATCACCTCGAAGTGCCCCGGCAACGCGGTGTTGTCCGCCGTGCTGCCAAGCGCACGCGTCCGTTGCTGTACGGACCTCAGCGACGAGTCGTCGAGCCGTTCCCCGTCCGCCACCGCCGTCAGCAACTCGGTGACCAGCGGGGCGTGTCGCTGGAGCGCTTCGGCGCCGTAGGCGGCCCGCAGCGCCATCCGCAGCGACTCCCGGTCGCCCAGGGGTTCCTCGGTGCCGACGCCGCAGTCCCATATCTCCGTGAACTCGATCTGGACGCCGCGCGCCTCCAGTTCGGCGGCCACCGCGAGCGCGATGAACCCGCCGAGCGACCAGCCGAACAGCATCAGTCGCGGCGCGGGGACCCGCTGGGTGAGCTGGTCGGCGTACCGCACGGCCAGTTCGGCAACGTCCGCCGGTTCGGGGCCGGTTCCCGCGGCCGAAGGCGAACGCACGCCCCACACCGTCGTCGTCTGCGGCAGCAGACGCAGCAGTGGCTGGTACGGATACAGCGATCCGCCCAGGGGGTGGAACAGGACCAACGGCGTTTGCCCGTCGCTGGATTCGGCTCCTTCGGCGAGCGGTACGACCAGTCCGTCCGCGGCTTCGCCGGAGTCGCCCGCGGTACGGATGGTCGCCATCTCGGCCCGCAGCGCCTCGGACATCGCCGCCAGGGTCCGGCAGCCGAACACGGTCCGCAACGGCAGTTGGACGTCGAACTCCTTCCGCACCTCGCGCACCAGCCGACTGGCCAGCAGTGAGTTCCCGCCGAGGGAGAAGAAGTCATCACCACCGCAGGGGCTTTCCCGGCCGAGCAGCCGGGCCCACACGGAGGCCAGGCGCTGCTGGACCGGATCCGCCGGGTGGGATCGCGGCCTGGTCTCCTGCCGCTGGTCGGCGCTGGCCGCGAGTGCGGTGGCATCCAGCTTCCCTGACGTGGTACGTGGCAGCCGAGGCAGGATCGCGTACGACGCGGGGACCATGTACGAGGGCAGTCGGGCCTCAGCGAACGCGCGTACCGGCTCCGGCCCGGACGCCGGGTCGGCCAGGACGAGGCCCGCGTGCAGTGTCGCCGCGGGTGTGCCGGGACGGGCCACCACCACGGCGGCGTCCGCCACACCGGGAGCCGCCCGCAGGACGGAGGTGATCTCCATCGGTTCGATGCGGTAGCCGCGCAGCTTGATCTGCTCGTCGCCGCGTCCGATGAACTCCAGGTCGCCTCTGCCGAGTCGGCGCACCACATCACCGGTCGCGTAGCTGCGGGTGCCGTCCGCGGCCTGGAGGAAGCGCTCGGCGGTGAGGTCCGCTCGGCCGACGTATCCGACCGCCAACTGCGGCCCGGACAGGTGCAGTTCGCCGGGGAAGCCGTTCGGCACCGGACGCAGCCGGGAGTCCACGATCCGCGCGGTCACCCCCGCGAGCGGCTTGCCGATGACCGGCCGGGGATCGGTGTGCCGGATCCGGCAGCCGGTGGCGTTCACGGTGAACTCCGTCGGGCCGTAGACGTTGAACGCGCGGGTGGGGGCCGAGGCCAGGCGCCGCCACAGTTCCGAGGGCAGTGCCTCTCCACCGAGTACCAGGGTCTGCGGCACGTGTGCGTTCTGGTCGAGCAGCCCGGCGTCGACCAGCGAGCCGATGTGGGTGGGCGTTCCGTCCAGCGCGTCGATGGCGTTGTCGCGTACGAAGGCGACCATCGCCTCCGGGTCCGCGCGGACCTCGTCCGGCACCGGGTGGAGTATGTGCCCGGAACGCAGGAGTTGGGTGCCCTGCCAGGAGGCGTCGAAGGAGAACGGCGCGTTGACCGCCACCCTGGATGCCTCCGGCAACTCGCCGAAGGCCAGCCGGTCCATGGCCTGGCCGAACGCCGACAGGCTCAGGTGCCGCACCGCGACCGGCTTCGGCGGACCGCTGGTACCGGAGGTGAAGATCAGGTACGCGATGTCGTCCAGCCCTGGGGGGCAGACGGGGGACGACACCTTGTCCCGCGCATGGTGTTCCGCACCACCGGGTGTGTCGGCCACCGAAGGGACGGGCACACGACGCACACCGGCGAACGCTGGGGCGGTCTCGGTTCCGGCGTCGACCAGTACCACGCGTATGCCCGCTGCTTCCACCATCGAGCGCAGCCGGTCGGCTGGCAGGGCCGGGTCGAGGGCCGCGCAGGTGGCCCCGGCCGACCAGACACCGAACAACGCGCAGGTCTGCTCGATGGACCGGCCGACCGCGACCCCGACGGTGTCACCCGGCTCGACGCCCGCCTCGGCGAGCGCCCGCCCCACCAGATCGGCCCGGTGGACGAACTGCGCGTAGGTCAGCTCCTCCTTCCCGAAGACGAGCGCGGGCCGGTGCGGATGGAGCACGGCCCGATCACGTACCGCCGCCGGGAGCGGGACCAGGTCACGTGTCGCGAGGGCCGGACCGGTCAGCTCCTGCCAGGACGCGGCGTCCTCCTGCGGCCCGGCGAGCGGCAGGAGTTCCACCGCCGACGCCGGGTCGGCGCACAGCGCGCCCAGCAGTGTGGTGAACGCTTCGGCCACGGCCTCGGCGGTCGCCGCGTCGTAGAGCTCCGTGCGGTATTCGAGGTAGCTCTGCACGCCGGGGGTGGCCGCAAGGTGGAGGGTGAAGTCGAACTTCGCCGTCCCCGGGTCGATCGGCAACCGTGTGGCGGACACCGCGGGCAGGCGCAGTTCGCCTGCCTCGTAGTGCAGTTCCAAAGCCACGTGGAACACCGAGGCGCGCCCGTCTCCGGAGCGGTTCAGTGCGGCCAGGATCTCGTCGAACTCGACGCCGACGTGCTCCATCGAGTCGAGCACGGTCGTATGCACCTGCCGCAGCAGTTCGGTGCTCGAAGCGCTCTCGTCGACTTGGAGGCGCAACGGGACGGTCTTCAGGAAGTAGCCGACCGCGTCCTCTGCGTCCGCCTCCGAGCGCATGTTCATGGTGGTGCCGATCAGCATGTCCTCGGAGCGGGCGAACCTGGAGAGGACGACGGACAGCGCGGCGGCGGCCACGGCGAAGGGTGAGACCCGCGACGCCGCGGCGGCGGCCCGCACCCGGCCGAACCAGCCATCGTCCAGCGGCAGTCGGCACCTGGCTCCCAGATGCCCGACGAGTGGGCCGGGGGTGTGGTCGGCCGGAAACGGCGACCTGTCGGCTGCGCCCTCCAGTCGGCCGATCCAGTAGTCGAGGTCGGCCTGCCGCTGCTCCTCCCCCACCGCCGTCCTCAGCAGCCGCTGTGCGCCGAGCGGGTCAGGGTGCGGCGCGGGCAGGGCGGAACCGGCGTAGAGGTCGCCGAGTTCCTCGAAGAGCACCCGGAAGCTCTCACCGTCGCAGACCAGATGGTGCAGCACCAGGACGAACAGCCACTCCTCCTCCGTGCAGCGGATCAGGTGCGCCAGCACCAAGGGGCCGCCGTCCAGGTCGAAGGTCTGACGCGTTGCCTCGGCGACGGCACGCTCTCCCAGCAGCAGGGCCCGCTCCGCGGGATGGGCGCGCAGATCCAGTTCCTCGCGGGGAAAGGAACCGGCTGGCAGGACCCGCACCAGCGGCCGGTCGTCCTCGTCCGTGGTGACCACCGTGCGCAGTGCCGGGTGCCGCTCGTAGAGCGCGTCCAAGGCGCTGATCAGGGCAGCCCGGTCCACTGGTCCGGTCAACCGGAAACCCTCGGCCTCGGTGTAGACGGGAAGGTCTTCGGTGATCCTGCTCGCGGTCCACACCGGGCGCTGGATGGCCGGCATCGGGCTGAGGCCCGCGGGGTCGTGCATGCTTGACTACCTCTCAGGGGGACTCTCAGGGGGATACGAGCGTTCACCGCTGCGGGGACGCCGTGTCGGCGGCCGAGACGGCGGTCCTCACGAGCTCTGCCTGCGCGCCCAGCGTCGCCATCCGCATCAGTTGCACGGCGTTGAGCCGGACCCCGAAGCGGGCGCGGATGGTCTTGACGATGCGCATCACGTCCAGCGAAGTGCCGCCCAGCGCGAAGAAGTCCGTCTCGGCGTCCGAGGGTGCGGTGCCCAGCACCTCCTGCCACACGGCGGCGAGCACACCGGTCACCTCGTCCGGGCAGCCGTCCGTCGTCCCTGGCGTGGCCTCTTGTCGTGGCCCCCAGGTCGTCGGTTCCGGCAGGGCGCGCCGGTCGACCTTGCCGTTGGGGGTGCGCGGCCATTCGTCGACGGTCACGTAGGCACCGGGCATCATGTGCCGGGGAAGTCGGGCCGCCGCGTGGGCGCGAAGCCGTTCCTCCTCGATGGCCGATCCCCGCTTCGGCCGGAGGTAGGCCACCAGGCGCTGATCCGCGCCGTCCTGCCGGGGCAGCACGACCGCCTCCGCCACGGCTGGATCCTCCGCCAACCAGCACTCGATCTCGCCTGGTTCGACGCGGTGTCCGCGGATCTTGACCTGGTGATCGGCGCGACCCAGCAGTTCGAGTTCTCCGTCGGCGTTGAGGCTGCCCAGGTCGCCGGTGCGGTAGAGCCTGCCGTCGGGCGGGCCGAAGGGGTCGGGCACGAAGCGTTCGGCCGTGAGATCCGGTCGCCCCGCGTAGCCGAGGGTGACACCGCCGCCGCCGATCCAGACCTCTCCGCGCTCTCCCGGCGCGACCGGCTGGCGCTGTTCGTCCAGGATGTGAACGGTGGTGTCCGGCAGCGGCCGTCCGACCGGTACGGCACCTTGCTCGGTGGCGGTGACCAGATGGGCGGTCGACCAGATGGTGGTTTCGGTCGGTCCGTAGATGTTCCAGACCTGCTCGGCGCGTGCGCACAACTCGGCCGCCAGGGACGGCGACAGCGGCTCGCCGCCGCACAGGGCCACCCGCAGTCCGCCGCTCCAGCCGCCGTCGAGCAACAGGCTCCAGGCCAGCGGCGTGGCCTGCAGGACGGTGGCTCCGCAGCCGTCCACCAGGTCGCGCAGCGCCCGGCCGTCGAGCACCTGCTGGTCCTCCGCTATCACCACGGACCCGCCGTACAGGAGAGGGAGGAACAGGTCGATGAGGACCGGGTCGAAGGAGGCGGAGGTGATCGACAGCCAGACGTCGTCCGGTTCCGGGCTGACCACCGACGCCATCGCCAGCACGCCCTTGGTCAGACAACGGTGGTCCACCGCAACGGCTTTGGGGCGGCCGGTGGAACCGGAGGTGTACATCAGATAGGCGAGATCGTCCTGCCGGGCGGACCGACGCGCCGCTGAGCCCGTCACCGTCGGCGGCGTTCCGGGATCCGGATCGTCCAGCAGCAGGACATCGCCTGTCGTCTCGCGGTTGACGAGCCGGCCGACCGTGAGGGTGAGCCTGGCATCGGCATCCCTGAGCATGTACGTCTGTCGTTCCGCTGGATAGGCGGGATCCACCGGGACGAAGGCGGCGCCCGCGAGGAGGGTCCCCAGCAGCGCCACCGGTAGGTCGGTCGAACGGTCGATGCTGACCGCCACCCGATCGCCAGAACCGATACCACGGCGCTCCAGCCGATGCGACAACTCCTCTGCGGTATTGCGTAATTGACGGTAGGTCAGCGCGTGGTCGCCGCAGCGCACCGCCGTCCTTCCGGGGGTCCGCTCCGCCTGCCGGAGGATCAGTTCGTGCAGTCCGCATGGCGGCCACGGGGGCCCTGCGGGCATGTCCGGCATCTCGGTTCTGCCTTTCTGGTCTGCTTGGTGGCTCAGGAAGCGTGCGTGCCGGGCCGAGGCGCTCCGCACGGGAGGGAGCGACGAGGTCACTCCGGGGCGCCGGACACCAGGAGGGAGCCGCTGGGGAGAGGCTGGTCCAGAACGTCGGGGCCGTAGTTACGGCGGACCCAGCCGGGCTCGTAGACCGAGTCGAGGTAGCGCTCCCCGAGATCGGGTGAGATGGCGACCGCCGTGCAGTCCCCGTCCGGGCGGTTTTCGGCCAGCCAGCGGACGGCGCCGCGCACCACGGTCCCGGTGGAACCGCCGAGCAGGTAGCCGTGTGCTGCGAGGTGACGGCAGGTCCCGATGGTCTCCTCCTCCGGCACGAGCACCACGTCATCGAGCAGCGACTCGTCCAGGAACTGCGGCCGTACGCCGGAGCCCAGTCCGGGGATCATCCGTACGCCGGCCGCGCCGCCGAAGGAGACCGAGCCGACCGAGTCGACGGCTACGACGGTCACCTCTGGGCGGTACTGCCGGAAGTACCGGGCACACCCCATCAAGGTGCCGGTTGTCCCCGCCCCGATGAACAGCACGTCCAGCTGGGAGAAACTGCGGGCGACCGTCGGAGCGGTACGGCGGTAGTGCGCCATCCAGTTGTTGGGGTTTGCGTACTGATTCAGCCACACGTACCGGCTGTCGGATACACACAGATCACGCACGTAATCCAGGCGCGCACCGAGGTAACCACGTTCACTATCCGGGCTGGTGACCGTGTGCACGGTACATCCGAACGCTTCCATCAGTTCACGAGTGGCCGTGTTGCACCGTTCGTCAGTCACACACACGAACCGGTATCCGCGGCTCGCCGCGAGCATGGCCAGGGCGACACCGAGGTTTCCCGAAGACGACTCGACGATGATGGAGTCCGGGGACAGCTGGCCACTGCGCTCGGCGGCGTCCAACATCTCCGTGGCCGCCTTCAGTTTGATGGAGCCCGCGAAGTTGAACCCCTCGCACTTCAGATACAAGGGCCAGGAGACAACTGGTCCGAGATCAACGTACAGGTCATCGACATTGAAATCCTCAGGCCTGGTGACAATCGGCACTCAATACCTCGTCTCACGCATGGAGCCTGGAGCGATCCGCGTACCGGCCGTCATCCGTACCGACGCAACTCGGAGAAAAAGCCCTCCACGACGGCCAGTTCGCCGGACCGGCGCGTTTCCTCCCAGACCCGCCTGCCGACCGCAAGATCCAGGACCCCCAGCCCGAAGGGCGAGAAAACGACCGGGCGGTCTTCTGGAATCCGGACGGCACCGCGCATGACGTCACACAACGTGCCGGTTATGAAGTCCCGATGGCCGGTCTGCTGTTCGGCCAGATGTGGCGAGGTGTTTGCTTTCAGACAATGCTCGACGTCGTCCACCACGTTCGTCGAGCCGAGGATGATCTCCGGGGAGAGGTCACGCAGCGAGATGTGCAGCACGAGGGGGTTGTGCGAGAACCACTCGGGCGCGTGAATGTGCGGCGCACCCGCGATCGTCGCGAACACCACCAGGTCAGATGACCTGATCAGGTCCTCCGCGGTGCTGTGGACCACGACATCTCCGCCGCCGCCAGCTGCCTGGAGGTATCCGCGGAACCCCTCACTGTGGTCTGCGGAAAGATCGTGGATGCCGACCTTCTCGAAATCCCAGCCGGTGCCCACCAGATAGGTGTGGATGTAGCGCGCGATCAGCCCGGTTCCGATGAAGCCGATGCGCTTGGCAGGTGCCCTGTCCCGGCTGAGCCAGTCGGCAGCGAGTGCCGCGGACGCGGCGGTGCGCACCGCGCTGATGACGGAGCCCTCCATACAGGCGTACGGATAGCCGGTCTCAGGATCGTTCAACACCAGTACGGCAGAGGCGCGGGGAATGCCCCGGGCGACATTTCCCGGGAAGCTGGATATCCATTTGATGCCGTCCACGGCGGCATCTGATTCCCCGCCGAGAGCGGCTGGCAGCGCGATGATGCGCGCATCAGGGCGGTCAGGGAAGCGAAGAAAGTACGACGGCGGGTTGACCGTCTGGTCGGCGCCGTGCAGCCGGTAGGTGGCCGCGACCAGTTCGGTGATCTCCTTTTCGCGCCCGGATAGCGCCCTCTTGACCTGGGCTCCGGACACGACGCTGAACTGCGGAATATCGGGGTAGGCCGTCTCGTGTAACTGTGCACTCACCTGCGACGTCCTTTCTTGGTCGAGGTTCTGTCTGCCGAGATATCAGCAAAGAACGGCAGCCCTAACGAACGGCTGTCCGGGCCGATTGCCGGGTGGCGGTGAGAACCGCACCGTTGGCGATCATAGCCCGGGCCAGTTTCGTTGAACACCGGCCGCTACCGGAGCCGAGCGTTTGCCGATGGATTCAGCATTGCCCCCTTAGGGGTTAGGCGAATCGGAGCAGGGGTGGACACCGGGTTGATTTACAGCTCCACCCGTGATCCTTCTTTTGACGGATCACGGGTGGAGGCGAAGTCCTCGATGGATACCCCTTCGTGGGCCGACGCCCCTGGTCGACCGGGACTCGCTGTCGGTAAATGCCGAGCGGACGGGGCCGTCCGGAAGTAGTGGCCCCTCTTCGAGGTCGTCGACGAGCCCGGGCCGGGTCGGCTGCCAGGCCATCAGTTCGCGGGTGAGCGCGCACGACGTCGGGACGTCGGCCGCGAGGAAGGCCCCGAGCCAGCCGAATTGCCGGTCCGCGTCCTCGGGAGAGACGGAGACCACCGGCAGGTCGAGGCGACGGCCGATCACCTCGGCGACGGTACGGATCGGCAGGCCCTCCTCGGCGATGCGGTGCAGTACCGATGGCGCCGGGGCCTTCTCCAGCGCCAGGCGGAACAGTTGCGCGGCATCACGCCGGTGTACGGCGCACCAGCGGCGAACGACACCTGCGCACTGCGTTCAGCAATTACGCCGAGCACTACAACACCGCCCGCGCCCACCGCAGCCTGGGCCTACGAGGCCCCCGACGATCCGAACGTCATCGCGAGCTTTGACACCCTTCAACGGCTTTGGCTGGCTGGTCTCTCGGTTCGGGGAAGGCCGGCGATGATCAGGTCGAGGGCGAATTCGAAGCGTTGGTCGAAGTTGTCGGGGCCGACGTAGGGCAGGGCCGCGGTCAGGGCTGGATAGGTGCTGGCCGGGACTTGGTCCGGGAGGAGGGCCGGTGCGGTCTCTTGGGCGGCTTGCTGTTCCTGGGTGAGGCCCAGGGTCAGGTAGAAGATCGACCAGTGGGTCCACGCGGCCGTGCGCGGCGAGTGGCCCGCCGCCAGCAAGGTAGCGATCACGGTGTCGGCGTAGCGAAGCGTGCGGGGCTCGGCTGCGAAGACGCCCGCGACCATCCTGGCGGCGTCGCGGCGGGAGAGCAGTGCCGTGCGGCAGCGGCGGCTCAGTTCCTTGAGCCGGTCGGGGAACGCCTCGGGCAGCGGCTCGTCGAGACAGTGCGCGAGGAGTTCGTCGGAGGCCAGTTCGAGCAGGCGGCCCTTGCTGGAGGCGTGCCAGCGGACGGTGTTGTGCCGCACGCCGAGCCGGGCAGCGACGGCGCGCATGGTCACGCCGTCCAGCCCGTGCTCGTCGAGGACTGCCAGCGTGGCGGCGACGATCTCGTCCTGTGTCGTACCCATCCGACGCACCTCCCCGGTCGCTTCCGCACCCTGTCGCCCAACCCCTGTTGTCCAATGGACAATTGTAGGGCATGCTCACTCTTGTCCAACGGACAAGAGTGAGGGAGTGGTTGTCATGTTCGACGTGCTCATCGCCGGGGCCGGCCCGGTGGGGCTCTGGCTGGCCGCGGAACTGCGCCTGCATGGGGTGGAGGTGGCCGTGGTGGAACGCCGCGCGGCACCGGACGGACGGTCGCGCGCGGTCGGCATGCAGGCCGGCACGCTGGACACCTTCGCCACCCGAGGACTCGCGGAGCGGTTCATCGAACGGGGCACCCCCGTGCCGACCGGCCACTTCGGCGCGGCGACCACCCGGCTGGACTTCTCCACAGTCGGAACGGTGCACCCGTACATGCTGGCGCTCGGTCAGTCCGTCACCGAACAGCTCCTGGAGGAGCACGCGGTTTCCGTGGGCGCCCGGGTGCTGCGGGGGGAGGAAGTCGTCTCGCTCACCCAGGGGCCGGACGCCGTCGAGGTGGTGATCCGGGCCAGCGGTACCCACCGGACCGTGCGAGCGCGCTGGGTAGTGGGCTGCGACGGCACTCGCAGCACGGTGCGCCAGGCGGCCGGCATCGACTTTCCCGGTCAGGACACCACGCTGACCGGGTGGCTCGCCGACGTCGAACTCGACGACCCACCCACCGCGCCGCTCGCCGCCACTGGGCCGGCCGGTTCGTTCCTGGCGGCCCCGATCGGCGACGGCGTCCACCGGCTGGCAGGCCTGTCCACGGCCACCATGCACCACGGCACCGGCGAACCGCTGACCCTGGAAGAGGTACGCCAGCAGACCCGCGCACTACTGGGACGGGACCTGGGTATCCGCAACCCCCGGTGGCTGTCGCGCTACGGCAATGCCACCCGCCAGGCCGCCCGGTACCGCGCCGGACGGGTGCTGCTGGCCGGGGACGCGGCGCACATGTTCTTCCCGGCCGGTGGCCAGGGCATGAACCTCGGTATCCAGGACGCCACCAACCTGGGCTGGAAGCTCGCCGCAACCCTCCAGGGCCGGGCGCCCGACGGACTGCTCGACAGCTACGACACGGAGCGTCGGCCGGCCGCCCGCGCCGTCATCGACAACGCCCGCGCGCAGCTCGCCCTGTTCGCCGCGGCGAGCCCGGAACAGATCGCGCTGCGCGAGGTGGTGTCCGCCGCGCTGGCCGAACCGGAGACCAACCGCCAGTGGGCCCGCCGGATCGCCGGCTTCGGCGACCCGCTCCCCGCCGACACCGCACCCGGCGCGCACCCGCTGAACGGCACCCGCCTGACCGGCCTCGCCCTGGACACGGCACAGGCACCCACCGCCCACCCCTTGATGCACCACGGCCGGCCATTGCTGCTGGACCTCGGCGGGACGCGGACGCCGTGCCCCGCGAGTGACCTAGAACAGCGGGCAGCCACGGTCAACGCCGAAGTGGCGGACCCTATCTGGCGGGACGTCACCGCAGTCCTGATCCGGCCCGACGCCCGGATCGCCTGGGCCAGCACCGACACCGACCCGCAGCGCCGGGCGGCCGGCTGCCTCACCGCCCTGCGCACCCTGTGCCGCTGAGCGCGCTCGGCGAGCCCACACGCCCGGACCCGCTCGGCTAGGCCCAATGCCGTTGAGTTACGGGGGCTGGACGGCGATGGCTTCGTGATGTGGTCGTGTGGGCTGGGGTCAGTGGCGGTGGTGCCTGGCCTTCGCCTTGAACTTGGACATTTTCCGTTTGAGAACGCGGGGCTGACTGCGCTGGCGGCGGGGCGGTAGGAGGTTCTCGCTGATGAAGTGGTCCCAGGCGCAGGCCAGCGGCGTACCCCGACGTCAACCTTCCTGGGCAAGAATCCGCTCTTCGCCAGATTCAGGAGACCCGGATGCTGGCCTCAGCGATCGACGAGCTGGAAATGAGCGCGTCGATGATCTGGGCCATGGAGGCCCGCGTCCGGGCCTCCATGGCCCCCCGGGCCGTAGCGGGATCGCGCTCGCGGATGGCATCAAAAATCGCTTGCCGCTCATGCGCAGCTGACGCCGAGAAGGCGAGCGACTTCAAGGTGATCCGCAAGATGCGTTCGAGCTCGTCGAAGACTCGAGTGATCGACTGCGCCAGCATGTCATTCCCGCACCTGTTGGCGATGATCGTGTCGAACTCGAAGTTGGCGCGAAGGAAGGCGTTGACGCTCTCCGCATTCCCCAACTCGTAAGTGACTTTGAGGAGTTCTTCCATCCGGGCAAGATCGTCATCCGGGCAGCCGAGCTTCGCCGCCAGGCCGGCGGCTTCGGTTTCCAGAAGCTGCCGGAAGGCGCAGAGCTCCCGCGCCCCCTTCAAGGTCACAGGCAGGATGCGGTAACCCGAGCGGGGCAGCGCCTGGACCAGCCCATCGCGCTGCAGCTGGGTCAGGGCTTCCCTCACCGGCATCGCGCCGACCCCTGCCAGGTGCGTCAGGTGGCACAACAGAGGGCTGTCCGCCCCTAAAGATCTTCTCGTAACTCTGTAACTATGCCGCTGCCGTGGGGGTGTTGCTGAGCTCCTGACCCCTGGTAGCCGCCGTCGGCGATGACGGTTGCGTCCCCGCAGGCGGTCTTGATGCCAGAGTCGGCGAAGGCTGTGCAGTCGTTGTGGTTCCCGGGCAGCGGTCCAGGACAAATGATCAGCCCGCCGTGACCGTCACTGCCTTCACGAAATCGTCCACGACCTGCGCAGCCCACTCCGGGTTCTCGAACGGCGGGTAGTGCCCGATGTCAGGCACTCTCAGCAGCTGTGCCACCGAGCCCATCTCTGCGACCGTGTCATCGACCAGCTCATCCTGTACGAGGAAGTCGTCGGTGCCCTGCACGATCAGGACCGGGCACCGCACATCGCCGAGCCGACCACGCAGATCGTGGGAGGCCCACGCCTGGCCATCGAACTTCCCCGCCTGCTGGGAGGTACTGCGCTGCAGCCACCTCAGCTCGATTTCCTGCTCAGAAGTCAGTTTCTTGCTCGCCGAGGCCACCGCCGCATGCTCGAGGTGATCGGTCCAGCCGGCATCGGGCGCGACCGTCTGACCTGCCAGCAACGCAGCGGCCTCGGCCGACAGCGGTGTCCACGACGCTGCCTGCATCGAGATGACACCTCGATAGCACTCACCGTGGTGAGCGGCGAGATCCAGTGCCGTCAAGCCCCCCCCACAGAGGCGCCGAGCACGAAGGGCGACTCTCCGGTCAGAACCGTCTTCACGAATGCGTCCGCGAACTCGGCATGGTCATGTATGGACGTCCCGGGCTTCCACTGCGCGGGGTAGGAACGGCAGTGCCCGGGAAGATCGGGCGCGATCGCACGATATCCGCGTTCGGCAAGCAGCGGCAGCAGATGCCTGTAGACCCGAGAGTCCGTGGCCCCCGGGTGAATCAACACGATCGGGTCGCCTTCCCCGGCCTCGTCGAAATAGGTGCGCGTGACTGGCCACCTCGCCCAGTGAATCCAGCAGCCCCGGACCCCTCAGCGCGGCCTGCAGGATGCTGGCGAAGTTGCTCAAAGACAGGCGGGATCGGCGATGATGCGTCGGCAGGCACGGCCTCCCACTCGGATCACAGAGCGTCGAGAACTCCGTGAGCCTGGAAGGCCGTGCCTGCCTTCTCCCGGCACCTCGCCCGCCTGACAGATCCTCACGACCCCGACGTTAAGCGGCCACGTCGAGGCCCCGGTCGTCAAACGTGCCCGGCCCAGGCGGCGTTCGCCACCGGACGGTGAGCGGCGAGCTCAGCGGGCGCTGCCGATGTTGCGGTCCGCTTCGGAGCCCTGGAGCATCAGCGTGGTCTCCTCTATGCGGCTGAAGCGGCCGTCGGATGCCAGGTCGGCGAACACGTAGACCTCCGTGAGCACGGTCGAGCCGTCCTTCTTCGTGATGTTGACCGTGTGGCGGTCGGCGTACTTGGTGCCGTCATAGAGCTCGTCGTGGACCTCGACAGAGCCTTCGGCGACGAGCGTGCGCAGGTGGGTGATGTGCTCGATGAAGCCGGCGCGGTCGGCCCACTGCCCGTCCGTGCGCTGCCGGTAGCCGGGGGTGAAGTGGCGGTCGGCGGCTTCTTCGACGGTGATGTCGGTGTTGAAGATCAGGTCGGTCATGGCGGCGGCGACGCCAGTGGGGTTCATGGGGATTTTCCCTTCACAGTGAACACTCGATGAAAGTGCGTGCGCTGCGCACGCTTCTTCGACTGTAGCATCGAATGCGTGCGCAGCGCACGCTATTGTGGGGTTATGGAGAACGAGGTAGGACACGAGATCGCCGATGCGCTGGGCATCCTGCTCAAACGCACCACCCGCGCCCAGCTGCACAAGAACCTGACCGAGGGCATGGGGGAGGCAGTGGACGAGCTGACCTACCCGGTCCTCAGCGCACTGGCCAGGACCGGCCCCCGCAGTGCCGCCGAGCTGGGCCCGGACGCCGGACTCGACCGCTCCGGCGTCACCCGCCGCGCATCCCGCCTGGAGGCCGCCGGACTCATCCGCCGCGAACCGGACCCCACCGACCGTCGCGCATCCCTGCTGGTCCTCACCGACAGGGGAGAACACACCGTGGCCGAACTACGCGAGCGCCTGGCCACCCACATCGCCGCGAGCCTCAACTCCTGGCCGCCCGGGGACGCCCAGACCTTCGCCCGCCACCTCCGCCGCTTCATCACCGAAGGCCCCTTCGCATAGCTGCCTCACACCATCAGGCCGTGGCCGTCCAGTTGAGGCGCCCGGCTCGATTCCGGCGTCGCAGTCGGACTGTTCATATGAGGCCCCGTCAACTGAAGCGCACTGCTGCGCCAACGCAAGGGCTCCCCCGCCAGCGTGTCCGGTTGATCGCCCGAGCGGTTGGCCGGGTGCAGGGGCCCCTATGGGGTTCGTCAAGGAATTGCGTCGGCATGCGAGCCGCGGGGGCGGCAGGACCTGGCGGAGGCCGTGCTGGCTCGCCGAGCTGGCTCCGAGTGCCCCGAACTGCGGGTCTGGCCCGGCGAGGAACGCGCTGCGGCTGAACTGGGGCATTGCCCTGTCCTGCCGCTCCACCGCTTCCGCGATGTCCGGGCCCATCCGTCCTGCGAGCACGGCTTCTTGGTGGGCTGCGAGGGCGCGCCGGTAGCCGGACGCGTACGGAACGCCGGGTTCTTGACTGCTGGTTGGCGTGGGCGATCAGCTTCGGCGCGGTGGTTCGGCGCAGTGTTTGGGGATGATCCCGCGACTGGCCGATCAAGCGGGGAGCAACTGCACCAAATTTGCTGTGCCACAACCTCTTTCCGCAGGTCACCGGAGTTGTGATGAAGGGACCGGAAGGATGGAGAGACCAGGTCTCAGCGTGATCACGAAAGAGCCACACGTTCAGCGCTTCGAGAGCTCACGTGGGAAGCTCCTGAGATGACTAAGTCCGGCTTCGAACCTGTCCACATTGTGGTGCTTATCGTCGCTCTCGTCGTGGCGGTATTGGAGATCGCGGCGTTGTGGAGGGCGTTGACGAAGGCAAGTCGGCCCGGCTGGGGCGCGATCATACCGATCTACAATTTGTACCTGTGGCTCAAGGTGGCAGGACGGCCGGGTTGGTGGCTGGCCTTGTACCTCATCCCGGGAGTCAACGTCATCGTGCACCTCGTCGTATCGCTCGACATCGCCCGGTCGTTCGACAAGGGCACGATGTTCGGTATCGGCCTGTGGCTGCTCCCGTGGATCGGCGTCCCGGTCCTGGGCTTCGGCAGCGCTCGGTACGTCGGCGCCAACCCCACTGCATAGCCCAGCCTGGACGCTTTTTCAGCGCTTTGACGAGCAACTATCTGAGCGTGCGCACTTATCTACAGCCACGCTCGCACGCGTCTGAAACCAACGCGCTGCCATTGCCGTTCGGAACGGGGGCCATCGACGCCCAACCGAACGGTGAGTACGAACACTTACCGCCCTTCAGACGCCGTGACCTGCGGAAAGAGGATGTGACACAGCTTCGTCGGGAGACACCGGGGCACTGGCCGAGGGGCTGGCATGCCCCTGTCCCTACGGCGGGGCGGTCCGGGGTACGCCGAGACCTGTCGGCACTCGGGCGCAAGGTCGACACCACCGAAACGGCAGGAACGAAGGGCCCGATGACAGTGCGCGTCGGATGGTGGCGGTGGCCACGCGGTGTCCGAGCCGTCGCAGTTGAGTTTGGATTCTGGCGTAGCCCCAGCTTGGATTCGCTGTAGCGAGGCGCTGGATGAGTGCGGCGAGTTCGTGGGGCAACGGTGGTCGGCTGGGCTTAGTGGGCGTCTGACGCCATTTCAGGAGGTAGAGCTGCCGTGACCAGAACGGATGCACTTTCCGACACCCGCAACAGCTGAGGGCCGCGGTGGGTTTCAGCCGACGACGCCGTGTTCCCAGGCCCAGGCTGCGATCTCCACGCGGTTGCGGGCCGGTAGTTTGTCTTGGACCCGGCTGAGGTGGCTCTTGATGGTGCTGAGCGAGAGAGTCAGCCGTTCGGCGATCTCGTTGTTCGTGTGCCCGCGGGCGACCAGGCTCACGACCTTCAGTTCCTGGGGAGTGAGCCGTCGTGCGGCGGCGGCCCCGGTCTCGGCGCGTGACGGTCTGCTCAGGTGTTCCAGGAGCCGGACGGTGACGGACGGCGAGATGAGGGAGTCACCGTTGACAGCGGCATGCACCTGCGGGTGCCGGAAACCCCATCCATGGCCTGTGACGTGCAGGTTCTTGCGAACGGCCGATGGTCGCCGTGTGGGCGTGGCAGGCTGCTGGATCGTGCTGTTGCGACTGGCCTACCTCGCCGTGTCGAGCGTGTTCGCCTTCATGCGACTGCTGCCGATGAGCGATGTGGACAAGGAGATCGAGATATTGACGCTGCGCCACCAGTTGGACGTGCTACAGCGCCAGATCGACAGGCCCCGGGTGGCACCGGCGGACCGCACTTTCCTTGCCGCGCTCCTGCACCGGCTCCCCAGGCCCAGGCTGCGGCAGCTGCACCTGATCGTCTCGCCCGAGACGATCCTGAGGTGGCACCGCGATCTCATGCGCCGCCGCCACGCCAACGCCTCCCGCCACAAGCGGCCCGGCAGACCGGCGACCCGCCGCGCCATCCAGGCTCTCGTCCTGCGTCTGGCCCACGAGAACGCAAGCTGGGGCTACCGGCGCATCCACGGCGAACTCGCCACCCTCGAAATCAAGGTCGCACCCTCCACCGTATGGGAGATCCTCCGAGCGCACGGGATCGAGCCCGCGCCCGAACGCGACCACCAGACCTGGGCCACCTTCCTTCACAGCCAAGCCCAGGCAATCTTGGCCTGCGACTTCTTCACCGCCACCACCCTCAACGGCGCGACACTGTACGTCTTCGCTGCCATCGAGCATGCCAACCGCCAGGTCCGCATCCTGGGCGCAACGACTCATCCCACCGCGGCCTGGGTCACCCAGGCCGCCCGGAATCTCATGATGGACCTCCAGGACGCCGGCACCACAGTCACGCACCTGATCAGAGATCGCGACAGCAAATACACCCGCGCGTTCGACGCCGTCTTTGCCGCCGAGGGCATCGAGATCGTCACCACCGGCATCCGTGTTCCCCGGATGAACTCGATTATGGAACGTTGGGTGCAAACGTGCAGACATGAGCTCCTCGACCGCACCTTGATCTGGAACCAGGCCCACCTGCTCCACGCGCTCGGCGAGTTCGAGTCGTTCTACAACCAGCATCGGCCACACCGCACGCTTCACAACGCGGCGCCCCTCCGGCCATTTCCCGAACCGATGACCGATCCGGACCGCCTCGACGTCCATCGACGTGATCGACTCGGCGGCCTCCTCCACGAGTACGCTCATGCGGCCTGATCTGCGCGGACGTAATATTCGGCACCCGCAGCGTTTAGGCCTCTCGATGGCCGCTACATCAACATCATCCCGGGTGACCTCGCCGCCCAACGGTTGACGACCGCGCCCAACGTCCCCGTACCGCGCCCCACGTCGACCGGATCGGGCGACGGACAAATCGCCCCCGATTGACACGACTTGAGGCTGGGAGCAAGAGCGCTCCCAGAGGGCTCCCCGTTCGCTCCCACCGCAAAAACGACAAAGGCCGCTTCCGTTACTCACGGAAACGGCCTTCGACCTGCGGTTTCGCAAGTCGGGACGACAGGATTTGAACCTGCGACCCCTTGACCCCCAGTGTTCGAATCGGCGTCCGTGACGTCCAACGGGTCCATGCAGAGCGGTCCTTGCCCAGGTCAGCGGCTCACCGACCAGCCCCGTAGGGGCAGTTTGTGAGACGAGTGTGAGACAGCACGAAGCTGATCGGTTCTCAACTTTCGGGCTGCGCGGAACGGCGCGGTCGGCCCCCCTTGCGGGCTCTGCGCTCGGCGAGTTCCTGCTCGGCTACCTCAAGGTCGGCGAGGTCCCGCTCGTCGCCATGCTCCCTGATGTCTGCGCGCACATGGTTGAGCAACAGCGCGCTTCGGTCGGTGCCCAGCCGCTCGGCCACTCGGCCGTATGCCTCCCACATGACGCGCGGGATGCGGAAGCGCGTGTGGTGGGTGTGGTCGGCGCTGTCTCCCATGGCTCTCCCTCTCGTGTTCCCACGGGGATTCTGACACGAACCGCTTGTGTGGGAACAGGGTTAGGGATTACTGTGTTCCCACAAGGTTAATCGACCTTCCAACGCAGAACGGCCCCACCTCGGGCTTCCACACACCGAGGCAGGGCCTGACGGAACCCCTGATGCAACCAGGAGCCCGCTGTGCTTCACCTTTTCATGCGCCCCCAGACCGGACGCCAGACCACCCGCCGTTTCCTCTCCACCGTCTCCGACGCGGTCCGTTCGCTGATCGCCCCCGCGTCGCTGGCCGAACGCCCCGCTCCGTCGAAGCCGGCGCCCGTCGCCGCTGCGGAGCCCACCGGCCTATTCGCCCCCGACGAGCTGCCGCCCGTCGAGGAGATCGAGGCCGCCGCCGCCCAGTTCGCCCGCGCCGCCGACTCGGCGCGCGCCGCGGACCGCGCGAAGCGGAAGTCGAAGAAGATCCTCGACCGTCTCCCCGCGGGGATCTACGGGCGTTGGACGGTCACCCGTGAGCCGTCGAACCGCATGACCGCGGACCTCGACGCGATCCGGGCGATCTTCAAGGAGCACGATCTGGGCGACGTGCCGATGAAGCCGGGTGCGCCGAGCCTGCGGGTCACCCGCGTCACCGACACCAACCCGCTGCCGACCGCTGCCGAGCTGCTCGCAGGGGCATCCCGGTGAGCGCCATCGAGACGGGCGGCACCTATCTGCTGCTGCCGGTTCCGGGTGCGGTCCGCACGGTCGACGGCACCGTGACCGTCGTGGAGGTCGGACCGATCGGGCCGAAGACCTGGGTCACCGTCACCGGCCAGGTGCTGGTCCCGGTCGAGGACTTGGAGCCGGGCGAGGAGTTCGGCCTGGTCGAGGAGCAGACCTGGATCACGCTCGCCGACAGGATCGGTGCCCCGGTCCGGCAGGCGGTGGCCCGATGACGCACACGCCTTTGCACATCGCTATCCGCATTGCCCGCGAGGCCTTGGCGGACGCTGAGGGGTTGCAGCCGGGCTGTAGCCGTGACCAGTTGCTGGGCTCGCATGCCGGTCTGAAGGTGTCGCTGCGGTCCCTGCTCGACGCGATCGCCGCGGACTGTCCGGCCAGGCTCGCCGCGCAGCAGGACCAGGAGTTCTTGAACCTGGCCCGTGCCGCCCGGACGGAGATCCTCAACGCCCAGGGCGCTCTGCGGCGCATCGATCCGCTGGTGGGTGCTCTGACCCGCATGGTCTGGCCCGACGAGGACCAGGCCGCGGCCGAGCGGCCGGCGGACCGGTGTCCGGCGGCACCCCCGGAGGACCCGACTCCGTGCGGCGGGCCGGTCGTGGTGACGGTGCTGGATACCCGCAACGGTGGGGCGGAGGGCTGCGAGCATCACGCGGCCCGGCTGTTGGCCTCGTTGGAGCGCGGCCGTGTGTACGCCCTGCCGGATGCCCCCGAGGGCGCGGCGAGCCGTGTGTTCAGGGCGGCCGGGAACCTGCGGCCGTTCGAGTGGCTGCGGGGTGACGGGTCATGAAGCCGAAGTTTCCGATCCCGCGGCCGACCGAGCACGCCGCGATCGGCAACGCGAGCCTCACGGCCCAGCCGCTGCCGCCGATGCCGGTCCTCTTCGCCGGTCTCCTCACCGCTCAGGCGCTCGACGACCGGCACGGGGCGAACCTCTTCGCCCACGCCATCGCCCGCAGCGGTCAAGGCCCGCACACCACCCCCACCCGCTGACGGCCTGGGGCCCGGCCCCTCCTCTCACGGGGGCCGGTACCCGCCCGCAAAACCGGCGCCGCCCCGGGCTCGCATCCCGGGGCGGCTGTCGGCCCCACTCCACCACCAAGGAAGAAGGCAGGACCGTGACCATTCTGGATGAACAACCCACCACAGGTACACGGTGGACCGCCGAGCCGCTGCGCCCCTCCTACGGGCCCACGCTCGTCAACGGCTGGGGCGAGGGCGAGATCCCT
>NZ_JAPZVN010000018.1 GCF_027533845.1 Streptomyces sp. RPT161
GCACCGCTACGGCTCGATCGACAACGTCAACTCCGCCTACTGAGCACGCACTCCAGGCGAGACACCACTCCACGCGGGGCGACGGCACTCCAAGTGCCGCCGCCCCGCGTGGCGTTTGCGTTCGCCCCCCGGCGCTTTGCCTCGGCGGGAGGCGTCAGCCATGAGACGGTCAGAGTTCCACGGCGGGGGTGGATGGCCAGAACGACTGCGTCGGTCAGGCCAACGAGGAGTGGGATCACGTTCCCGTCAGCACCTTGACGGGGCAGCGGCAACGCTGAGCCGCTTCCGCCTCCTGTTGGATTTTCGAGCAGCGACACAAACGGTGGGAGCGGTCCCAACTGACCTGCTCTCGCGTTACGGGCTGACCAGTCGGCAGGGGATGTCGAGGTCTTCCGTCAAGTGGTAGGCGGCGCAGACCCGGTGATAGCCGTCGGCGATGATCAGCGGCTGGCCTCGGACAAGGAGCACGGGACTGAGTTTCTTGCCATCCCGGACCTTGTGGATGTTGTGCTTCACATGGATGTTGTCCGCGGGCAGCAGCGGCAGCTGAGACGCCCGCATGATGTCCTTCGCCTTCTTGGCGATCGTCCCGGCTTGGCGTAGTGCAGTCACGGCCCGCTCCACCTGCTCCGCATCGACGAGCAGGTCCAAGTAGTCGGCGGCCGCCGGGAAATCATGCTCTTCCGGATCCGGGAGCCACAGGTCCGCGGCAGACAGGTCGGGGGTACTCACGGCTTCCTCCCCAAGGCTAGGACGCGCTTGAAGAGATGGTACGGCGGTGCCGTCGCGGGTCGGGCGCATATTGGGCGCAACATCCTTTGCCTGGGATCTTCAGTGGCGAGCGACGGGGTGTTCGTGTACCTGGAGAACTACGCACCGGCGACCCGCGCCCTGGACGTATCCGGGCCGCTGAGCGTTGCCCAGAGCACAGTCGAATCCAGCTACGTACGAATCGTGCGAAACTTCAGTTCAGTTCCGCCTAACTCCACCCAGATCAGGCTGTCAGAGCTGCTCCTCCATCCCGATGGCCTCCTTGAGACACTGCCGTGCCTCGCCCTGCTCACCGCCCCAGTGGTGAAGCAGCGCGGTCGCGAGGGCATCCAGCTTCCGCTGGACAGCATGCTCCGCACGACGCTCAGCGTTCTTCAACAACGCCAGCAACAGCAGCGTGAGAGCGCCCATCGCGTCGCCCGCGACGTGCTGCCAGTCCAACGACAGACCGGCCACATGGACCGCGATGAACGCCCCGACGAGCAGGAGGCAGAACGAGAAGAACAGCGGCGAACTGGTCAGGTTCGAGCCCCACTCGGCAAGCCGGGCGAACGTGCCGCGCTGCGGGCCGCCACGCTCCGCAGGGTGTCGGATCATGACCTCGGCGCCGCGGGAGCGCCCAGCCGGGACAGGGTGTACATTCTCACGGCCCTACCAACGTCGGCCGCACTCCTGCCGACACGGGACGCGGCTCACCTACACCGGAACGGACGCGCCCCGGTTCGCGGGCGTGTACCGGACCCCGTGCTCACGACCACGCGGTCCAGCAGCGGCACGGCCCCCGCAGTCCCTCCTACGCTGTGCCTTCACCGTTCGTCCGGCGGCACCGCAGTTCGGCTGCCAGCAGGAAGAACCACAGAGCCACGGTCACCAAGTGGATCCGCTGGGCGATCCCATGCCCGCCCGGCCAGCCCACATAGGGGCCCACGGAGGAGATGGCCGCGGCCATGGACACCGGCAGCAGCCACCGCGCCCAGCGTCCCGCCAACGGCCAACGCCTGGGAGCCGAGTGGGCGGCGATGATGAACGCCGCCATGGAAGCGAACAAGGAGAAGTGCACCAGGGCACTGGTCAGGGTGTGCCAGAGGTTGTCGGCGGGACAGCCCGACTCCCTTGAGGGCGCGCAGCGCATCGGCAACGCGACATCCGCCACCGAGAACATCCCGAACGCCACGACGGCAGCCCAGCCCCCCAGTGCGCCGTCCACAGCCATCAGCCCCGCGGCCATCACCATGACTGCCGTGGCAAGTTCAACTCCGCTGAACAGCAGGCGATGGGGTTGGTCGGCGGCAAATACCTCGCTGACGTAGGAGTTGCGCTGGTCCAGCCCGGTGGGAATCAGGAACTGCAGCAGCCAGTCGTTGTAGGTCACCGCCGCCACCGTCAGCAAGACCGCGGCCGTGGTCGACCGACCCCCCGGTTCCGGCCGGTCGCCGACGACTGGCGTGGCGGTCCTCCCGCGCCGTGGCCTCACCACGGGATGAAGGCTTCCGAAGTTCGGCCGCGTGGTCCTTCGCCCACTGCGAGAACGGGACGGCGGGACGCCCCGTGACTTCCCGTACCCCGTCGTGTACCTCGGCGGGCACGCCGTCGCCTGCGGCGCGGTACGCGATCAGGACATCGGCGATTTCGGGGCCCGTGGACCGTGCCGTACGGGCGAGCTCCTCCTCGCGGCTGATCGGCTTGATCCGGACCGGCTTGCCGATGGCGTGCGCGATGAGCTCGACCATCTGCTCCTCGCTGAGCGACTCGGGGCCGGTCAGGTGGTAAGTCGCCTTGCGATGCGCTTCGTTGAGCAGCGCTTGGACCGCCACCGCCGCGATGTCCCGCTCGTGCACGGGCGAGTTGTGCGTGTTCGGGAACGCGGAGAGCACCACGCCGTCGGCGCGGATCGAGGGTGCCCACTGCAGCGCGTTCGTGGCGAACGCGCCGGGCCGCACGATGGTCCAGTCAATGCCCGACGCGATCAGCGCCTGCTCCGCCGCGATGTGGAACGCGCCGATGGCGTTCGGCTCCGCGCGCTTCTCGCCCGCCGACTGCGACGACAGCAGCACGATGTGCTCCACGCCCGCGGCGCGCGCCGCGTCCAGGAACGCGCCGATGCCTGCGGGCTCCGCGTACAGGAACACCTTGCGGACTCCGTCGAGAGCGGCCTCGAACGTGGTGGGGTCGGAGAGGTCGAGCCGCACGGCCGGCACGCCCTCCGGCAGCCGAGCCTCCTGGGGCTTGCGCCCGGCGGCCCGCACGGGCTCGCCGCGTTCCAGCAATTCCCGCAGGACGGCCGCGCTCACATGTCCTCGCGCGCCGGTCACCAGAATCGTCATGAGTTCTCCTGTCGAGGGGCAGCGATGGGCGTTCCCGCGCCGACCCGCCGCGAGCGGATCGTCCGCACGGACCTGTCGAACCGTATCGATGACCTCAACCGGCCAGTCAGCCCTGGAATTCCCAAGTTGACGCTGGCGAGTTTCGCGCCAACTGCCGTGTTCGCCAAGGACTCCGGAGTCGACGCGGCGGTCGCGACGCCGCGACCGCCTCGGCCGTGTTCACCAGGACGTAGGTATGGGCTCGGCCATTTCGGCGAACGTCGATGAAGCGCCGGTAGTCCGTTGACCACGACGACCCGACCCGTCTTCGGGGCTTCCCGCCAAGCGCAGCCATAGGTCGCCAAGTTCAGGAGTCATCCTTTGGGACCGGATGCTGCGCGAGCGCGGTCCAGGAGCGCAGGAGAAGGTCGAAGGTGTCGACGACGACATCGCCCGGTACAGCGTCGGGGATCAGCAGGTGCTGGACAAGGGGTGTGTGAGGCGCTGGCCTCGGCCGCGGTGGGAGCGTCGGGTGTGCCAGGTTGGGGCCGGAGTGTGGAATCTCCGACGGGTTCCAGTGTGCCGTTTTCCTTTCAGCTTTCTCTTAGGGTTCCAACGCACAGTCCCCGGGCATGGGCACTCACCAGATCCAGAGCTCGGGCCCCGTCATCGCCATCGGCGCCGGCGGGACCGGCGGACACATCTACCCGGGGCTCGCGCTTGCCGAGGCGGTACTGCGGGCCGAGCCGGACGCGACCGTGGTCTTCACCGGCACTGAGCGCGGGCTGGAGACCAGGCTGGTACCCGAGGCCGGGTACCGGTTGCACACCGTCGACATGATTCCGTTCGACCGATCGCTCGGTTCCCGCCGCTTTCTGCTGCCTGCGGCGCTGGCCCGCTCCGCCGAACAGGCCCGCCGCATTCTGCGGGAGGTCGCAGCCGATGTAGCGGTGGGCATGGGCGGCTACAGCAGCGCGCCGCTCATCGCCGGTGCGCGCCTGGCCCGTATCCCCTCGTTGATACATGAGTCCAACGCGGTGCCCGGGCGCGCGAACCGCTTCTCGGCGTCTTTGACGCCCAACATCGCGGTCGCCTCCCGGGCCGGGGCGGCGGCCTTCGGCTATCGGTGCCGGGTCATCGGCATGCCGCTGCTGCCGCAGATCGCCTCACTGGACCGGGCCGCCTCCCGCCGACTGGCCCGGCGCCGCTTCGGCGTGCCGGAAGGCGTCCGGTTGATCGTGGTCAACGGTGGCAGCGCGGGCGCGGTACGGCTCAACGATGCGGCCGTCGAACTGGCGGGCCGCTGGCGGGACCGGCGTGACGTGCAACTGCTGATCAAAGCGGGCAAGGGCGGTCCAGGCCCGTTGAACGCTCGAATAGCCCAGCTCGGCGCCGAGTCGGTGGCACATGCGGTCGGCTACCTGGAGCGCATCGACCTCGCCTACTCCGCCGCCGACCTCATGGTCTGCCGCTCGGGTTCGGCCACCGTCGCCGAGCTCAGCGTCGCCGGAGTACCCGCCGTGCTGGTGCCGTACCCCTATGCGCCCGGCGACCACCAGACGCACAACGCCCGCGAACTGGTCGAGGCGGGCGGGGCCGTGCTCGTCCCCGACACCGAGGCGACCGCGGAGCGTCTGCAGCGGGAACTCGGCGCGCTGTTGGACACCCCCGGGCGTCTCGAAGCGATGGCACAGGCTGCCGCGTCCCCACTGCATGCCCACGCGGCGGACGAACTCGCCGACTGGGTACTCGACTTGGCCGCACAACACCGCCACACCAAGCAGACGAAGGAGATCGCATGAAGAACGACGCCACCACCTACTGGCAGGGCCGCACCGTACTGGTGACGGGAGCCGAGGGCTTCATCGGCAGCACCCTGGTCGAACAGTTGCTGGCTCGGGGCGCGAAGGTGCGTGGCTTCGCGCACTACAAGCCGTACGGCGACCGAGGCCACCTCGCCAATCTGCAACACGATGTCGAGATCGTCTCCGGCGACGTCCGCGACCCCGGCCGGGTGGCCGACGCCGTCGCAGGATGCGAAGTCGTCTTCCACCTCGCCGCCCTGATCGGGATTCCCTACAGCTACCAGGCTCCCGAGTCATACGTGCAGACGAACACCGCAGGCACACACAACGTCGCCGCCGCCTGCCTGCGCCATGGCGTGGCACGCATGGTCCACACCTCGACCAGCGAGGTCTACGGCACCGCCCGCACCGCCCCGATCGACGAGTCGCATCCCCTGCAACCGCAGTCGCCGTACTCCGCTTCCAAGATCGGCGCGGACATGATGGCGCTGTCCTACGCCCATGCCTTCGATCTGCCGGCCTCCGTCGTCCGCCCGTTCAACACCTACGGCCCCAAGCAGTCGGCCCGCGCGGTCATACCCGCAATCCTCGGCCAGCTCCACGCCGGTGCGACGCAGATCAAGCTCGGCGCGACCACGCCCACCCGAGACTTCACCTTCAGCGAAGACACCGCGCGCGGCTTCCTCGCCGTGGCCCAGTCGGACCGCACGGTCGGTGAGGTCGTCAACATCGGTTCGGGACAGGAGATTTCGATCGGCGCACTCGCCGAACTGCTGATCGAAGTCACCGGCTCGCCCGCACGCGTGGTACGCGACGAGGGTCGGATACGCCCGTCCGGCAGCGAAGTCGAACGACTGCTGTGTGACGCGACCAAGGCACACGACCTGACCGGCTGGAAGCCTCAGGTACCGCTGCGCGAAGGACTGCTGCGTACGTCGGAATGGCTGCGTCAGAACGCCACCAACAGGTCGATGGCCTACCAGGTCTGACCGGGCCACGGGATGCGCCCCCGTGACTTCGTCATGTGGCGACGAGCGTGATTTGTGCGGGCCTTACCAGGGCCCGCACAAAGCTGACGACCTGTACGTCCCCCGGGCCCTACGAACAGACAACATCAAACGAGGGAGAGGGAGCCGGACCGTGGTTCAGCCAGACGCACCGGGCACATCTCGTGCCACGGCTGAGGTGAGGGACACCGATACCCGGTCCGGACCAGGCGATTGCCCACGAGTCGTTGCGCGACATCATCGTGCTCGGTGACTTCAACGGAACCGTGGACGACCGAAGCCTTGCCCCGGTAACCTCTCAGCTCCATTCGGCACAAGCCGCGGCGGGCGACGGATTCGGCTTCAGCTGGCCTGCGCGGTTCCCGATGGGACGGATCGCCAGATCCTGGCAGAGGCGTCACCCCGACCAAGGCGTGGGTGCTGCCGAACTCCGGCAGCGACCACCGCCCCGTGGCCGCGACCGTGAGGGAGGGTCCTGCCCCGCAGACACACGCGCATCCGGTGGGCGCCAAAGCGATCGGCATCAGCGGACACCCGTACTGGTCTGGTTGGCCTGGGCACCACCAAGCGTCTGTTGCCTCCAACCGTCCGGCCATCGCTTGCGGCACAGTGGAGAAATGAACGCAGTGGACAGGGGCCTGTTGGCCGGGGCGCGCGTAGCTACCAGGCTTCCGGCTCAGAACCTGGAGCGGGCGCGGCGTTTCTACTTCGAGCAGCTCGGGCTGGAGCCGGTCGACGAACGGCCCGGTGGGCTGCTCTATCGGTGCGGAGGCGCGGACTTCGTACTTTTCCAGTCGACGGGGGCCTCGCCCGGCACGTTCACGCAGATGGCCTGGGAGGTCGACGACCTGGGGAGGGTCGTGTCGGAACTCAAGCGGCACGGCGTGGTGTTCGAGGAGGTCGACCTGTCTGGTCTGCTGGGCGGCGGGCGAACGAGGGACGGCATCGCCGAGATCGAGGGCAACTACCCGAGCAAGGGTGCACGCGGCGAACGCGGCGCCTGGTTTCGTGACAGCGAAGGGAACATGCTGGGTATCGGCCAGCCGGTCGCCTGACCCTCCGGCGGAGCCCAAGTCCGCCCCCGAACTAAGCGCTGCGTCGGCGCGGCTCGGCATCATGTGTGCCCATTCCCGGAGCTGTCTGGTCAGAGGCGCCCGCGCTCGTCATCGACGGGGTGGCAATGCGTGCAGGACGACCTCGAAGAGGCGTCCCGGCTCCGTCACCGCGGTCATGTAGCTGCAGTAGGGCTGGCGTCGACGATCGGTCGGCGACCCGGGATTGAGCAGCCGGAGTCCGCCGGGAGCGATGGAGTCGTACGGGATGTGGCTGTGCCCGAAGACCAGCACGTCCAGGTCCGGAAACCGCTGTGCGCAGCGCTGGTCGCGACCGCGCGTTGGTCCGGTCTCGTGGACAACGCCGAACCGCAGCCCGTCCAACTCGGCGCGAGCCACCTCCGGCAGCCGGGCACGCAGCTCAGGGCCGTCGTTGTTGCCGTACACACCGATCAACCGCTGGGTACGTGAGGTGAACAGGGTGAGCGTGGCCAGGTCGACCCAGTCACCGGCGTGCACCACCACATCGGCGAGTTCCATCTGTGCCAGGAGTTCCTCGGGGAGCTTCTTGGCTCGTTTCGGGAGATGGGTGTCCGAGGTGAGCAGCAGGCGCATGGATCGACGGTAGCGAAGCCGAGCGCGGGAGGCGCGCTGCTGGTTCCGGCCAGGCGCCCCCGGCGGCATGGCCGTTTCGGAAGGTCTGTGATCACGTGCTCCTCAAGGCGTGTGTCGGACGGCCCAGCCGGATGTGACAACCCGTCGGCGGGAAACAGGAAACGCGCAGGCCGAGGCCCTCCCGGTTGCTGGCATGCCATCTGCTGACTCGGGTACCCGCACTGAGGAACAGTCGTCCCCGCACAAAGGAGCGCTGTCACATGTCGACTGTCGAAGAATCCATCACCGTCGACGTCCCCGTCACCACTGCCTACAACCAGTGGACCCAGTTCGAGGACTTTCCCCAGTTCATGGACGGTGTTGAACGCATCGAACAACGCACCCCCACGCTGACCCACTGGGTCACCAAGGTCGGTGGGCGGCAGCGGGAGTTCGACGCGCAGATCACGGAGCAGATTCCCGACGAGCGGGTCGCGTGGACGACCGTGCAGGGTGAGGCTCGGCAGGCCGGTGTGGTCACCTTCCACCGCCTCGACGATCACCACACGAAGGTGATGCTGCAGATGGAACACGACCCGCAGGGCATCGCCGACACCGTCGGCGACAAGCTGGGTTTCGTGACGCGGCAGGCCAAGAACGACCTGAAGCACTTCAAGGAGTTCATCGAGTCCCGCGGCCGGGAGACCGGCGCCTGGCGCGGGGAGGTCTGAGCACAGCCTTCGTTTGGCCCCGGTCAGCCCTCCCAGGCCTGGCCGGGGCCGCTTCGTAGCCACGCCCATTCGCGCGATCCCGCAGGATGACCTCGGCGGCCTCTGCGGCCGGGCGCCCACGGCGTCACCGTCGCGCTCACCGCCGACTTGGTGACCGCGGCCTGGGCGAGACGCCTGCGCCATCCATCGCACGGGAGTGTCACCGGCGAGTTGCTGAGCGTGTGCCCGACCGTGGCGGGATGGGATCTTTGGGTTTATCCGCCTTGATCAGGGTGATCCGTCCCATAGAGGAGCATGCAGCCCAGGAGCGGATGTCAGGAAGCGTGTGGGGGACAGGGAGGAACCGTGGAACGGTCACACGCGGGACAGCCGCGGGCGGAGCGGTTGCGGCTTCTGGGGGTGTATCTCAACGATCACCTCGGGGGAGCCACGTTCGGTACCGACCTGGCCCGTCGGTTGGCGAACCTGCCCCATGAACCCGGGACCGCCGAGTCGCTGCGTCGGCTGGCGGCTGAGATAGCCGAGGACCGGGCCCATCTGCTGGACATAATGAAGCGGCTTGACGTTCCGGTCCACCGCCACAAGGTCGTCGCGGGATGGGTGGGGGAGAAGGCGAGCAGGCTGAAGACCAACGGTCGACTCGTACGGCGTTCGCCGCTCAGTCTGCTGCTGGAACTGGAGATGCTGCGGCTGGGGGTGGAGGGCAAGGCGGCGGGTTGGCGGACGCTGCGTGAGGCGGCCGAGACCGAGCCGAACCTCTCCAAGGGCCTGCTCGACGATCTGCTGGAGCGTGCCGAACGGCAGCGGGACCTGCTGGAGAAGCTGCGGGTGGAGCAGGCGGCACATGTCTTCGTGTCGGATCGGGCGACTGAGCGAGCCTAGGGCGGTCCCATTCCGCTCGGCGCGGGTTCTGCGGCCGACGTGACCGCCGTCGTGGCCGTGGCGTTCGGAGGCGACGCGGACTGCGGTCTCACCACAGCCCGCTCCGCCGTCGTCAGCTGCGGGCTACCGCGCTGACGCAGTCGCCGTGTCGGGGGTGCGGATGTGTTGGGCGATGAAGAGGGCTGCGCGATCCAGCGCCTGGTCGGCCTCGTCGAGGACACCGGCGAACGCCTGGAACACGTGGGGCACGTCGGCGGTGACGTCGAGGATCACGTCCACTCCGGCTGCGCGGGCGCGCGCGGCCATGCGCGTGGAGTCGTCCAGGAGTACTTCGTTCGTGCCCGCCTGCAGGAGCATCGGCGGGAAACCGGTCAGATCGGCGAGGAGGGCCGGGCTGAGCAGTTGCTGTCGCGGATCCTGCCCTGCGAGGTACATGGCTCCGGTGTGTTCCAGGCTCTCGCGCGTGAAGAACGGGTCGAAGCCCGCCCTGGTGTCCATGCTCTCTCCCGTCCGGGTGGCGTCGAGTCCGGGAGAGAAAGCCACGATCGCCGCGGGCAGCGGTAGACCCGCGTCGCGGGCGGCAAGGCAGGTTGTGACGGTGATGCCGCCTCCGGCGGAATCACCGGCGAACGCGATGGTCGCGGGGTCTTCTCCACTGTCGAGAAGGGCGCGGTAGGCGCTCAGCGCGTCCTCGATCGCGGCCGGGAACGGGTGCTCGGGGGCAAGTCGGTAGTCCAGCGAGAAGGCCCTGAAGCCGGTCTTGGCCACCAGGTTCCCCGTCAGCGACAGCGCGGTTTCGGGAGATCCGAACACGTAGGCGCCGCCGTGGAAGTACAGGATCGTCCCGGTGCGCGGGCGCTCGACCGGCTCGACGAGCAGCGCGGGCCGGTTGCCGAGCGTCGAAGCCGCCGTGCGGATGCCATCCGGGACGATCATCTCGGCCATCATCGCCTTGAAGCCTGCCCGCATCTCCTCGACCGTTCGAGGGCCCTCGGGTCGGGGCTGCCGCAGCATGGCGTCGATCTTCGCGCGCTGTTCCTTGCTCATGTGTCTGCTCCCCTTGTAAGTAGCTTCCACTACACTATATGCCGTGGAATATAAATTGAGTGGTGGCACAGTTGACCTGCAGGGTTTCTTCGCTGACCTCGTCCGGTGCGAGACGCGTGTGTACAACGCCCTCAACGACCGCCTTCGCGAGCGGCACGGGATCGTCACCTCGCAGTTCGAATTCCTGCGCTACCTCCGCGACCACCCCGGCTCCCGGGTCGCCGACCTCGCCGCCGAGTTCGCCATCGGCATCGGGGCGACCAGCAAGGGCGCCGACCGCCTGGAGAAGCAGGGATGGGTCGTCCGGCAACCGAATCCGTCGGACCGCCGCTCCTCACTACTGGCCCTGACCGACGACGGCTTGCGACTGGTCAACGAAGCGGAGGAAACCTTCACAGAGCGGCTGATCGAGCTGCTCGGAGACGCCCTGAAGGGGGCGCCCATCTCGGCCGCCGCACGGGCCCTCTCGCAACTCCGCTCCGTGCTGGAACGCGACCAGGTAGGCATGCCCGCAGGGTGAGGTGCGTTCGTGAGCGCCCGCGTCGATGCTGGTCCGTGGATCCGACCCCCGCAGCAGCTTCTCGGCGGTGGCGGCGTCGTCCGCGCGCCTCCCGTTCGAGGGACCTATCGCTTCACCCAGCACACGGCTCAGGGCATCCGCAGCGGTGACTCATCCGGCCTGCGGCGGTGGCGGGTCCAGCAGGTGCGGTCCGTTGTTGCGAACGTTGTTGACCGCGGTGGACACCGGTCGGGCGGCGAGGTGTCCGGCGGCTGGGGTGGTCAGGAGCGCTCGGAGTTCCTCGGTGTCGTGGTGGGTGGGGTCGAGCCAGGAGGCCCAGTCAGTGCGGGCGACAGCCAGTGGCATGCGTGGATGGATACGGCCGGCCGCATCTTTGGCTTCGGTGGTGATGATGGTGCAGGTCATCCACCAGGCCGCCGGATCCTCCTCCGCACCCTCGGGGTCACGCCAGTACTCGTACAGCCCGGCCATGGCCATCACCGACGCGTCTTCCGGTGCGATGAACCACGGCTGCTTGCGGGCCTTGCCTTTCTCGTTGGCCGGGATGGTCTGCCACTCGTAGAAGCCGTCAGCCGGCAGGAGACAGCGGCGTTTGGCGAAAGCGCGCCGGTACGCCGGCTTCTCGTGCGCCGTCTCCAACCGAGCATTGATCATCTTCGATCCGATACTGGGGCTCTTCGCCCATGACGGCACCAGGCCCCACCGGAGCGGGCGCAGTTGCCGCTCCACCTCGCCTGTGTCTTCGTGCGCCCGCTCCAGGACCGCCCAGACCGCGTCCGTCGGAGCGACGTTCCAGCTCGGCTCCACGACTTCTTCCGCGTTCCAGCGGGTGACTTGGAACAGCCCGGCCAGGTCCTCCGGGCGACGGGTGGATACGTAACGGCCACACATGCCTTCCAGCCTGCCACCTGTACCGCGTCGGCGAGGACTGTCACCCGGTCCGGGCAGACGCGGGTTCGGCGACGCTTCCAAACGCCCGTGAGAGCGAGTCCGGCGCCCGCGCCAGTACCCGAGCACTTCAGTCGGCATGGCCAACTGAAGTGCTCAACAGGGTGGTTGAGTCGGTCGATCTTGGGCCGGTCTGGATCAGTTGGCTTCTGCCCCGATGACCGAGGACAGGAGCTGGGTCGGGATGATGGTGTTCAGGCGGAACCCGGATCGGTGAGCAGGGCCTCGAACTCGTCGGCGGTGCGTTCGGTCCGCGCAGCATCATCAGCATGACGATGTCCAGCGCGAGGGCGGGGGGCGGAAGGTGCCGAGGACGCGCAGGCAGTCTTCGTCGGGCCAGTCGTGCGAGATGTGCTTGAGCAGGTAAGGCCGCCGCTCTCCGGCAGGCGGTGGAGACCGCGGTAGTCGGTCAGCGCGTCGCCAGATCGACGAGCAGGTTGCCCAACCGCTCTGGCATCGACCAGAACGGCGAGTGGCCGGCGTCGAGTTCTTGGACGTCGGCTCCGAGCACATCCTGGGCAACGGCCGCATTCCACTTGCCGTCCACCGCTCGGTCCTGGCGGCATGACACGTAGGTGGTTGGCACGCGACGCTCTGGCAGGGCGGGGCAGGTCTGTTGGTAGATCACGCTCGCGTCCGGGCGCAGCCGGGCGACGGCGTCCGCGGAGTCGGCTGGGGTGCAGTCATGGTAGAAGATCTCGGTCGCGACAGCGGGGTCCAGGGTCGAACGTCCCAACTCGTCGAAGTTCATCCTGGCCAGACGTCCCCGCATCTGTTCCGGAAACGGCTCCAATCCGTTGGCCTGCCACGCAACCTCGGGTCGCGGTACCAGGGCCGCGAGCAGGATGAGGGACTTGACCGCGGGGTTGCCCGTCGCCAGCGGTGCCACGAGTCCGCTCATCGAGTGCGCGACGAGAACGACCTCGGAGCGGGACTCGAGCGCGTCGCTGACGGCGGCGAGGTATTCGGCCCGTCCGGACCCGGCGACATCGGAGGGCAGTTCCGGCGTCACCACCTGGTGACCGCGCGCCGTCAGGTGCTTGCGCACCCGTTCCCAGCACCAGGCTCCGTGCCAGGCCCCGTGCACGAGCACGAACGTTCCCATGATCGGTTCCCTCCCCGTAGACGCCGCCGTCAGGATAGGCTTGGCGGCCTTCCGTGGCGACCCTAAACCTGGTCTCGCTTGGCCCGCAGCGGTGCGCCCTTAGTCTGGAAAACGCTTGCCTTTCGCCTCCGCCCACTCCAGTCAGAAGGCGTGGGCGCCGCCACGCGAGACCGGCGGTCGACCGCCGAACTCACCTTGCAGGCACCCATACTTGACGACGCACTGCCGTGCGGTGCCGTCGCGGCCCAACGCGACGACCCCGGGCATGCTGCCTAGGGCCGCCGCCCATCGTTGAAGGGGACGCCCAATCGTCCGCTACCAGTAATGCCGTCGGCCGCCAACGGCGTGCCCGACCGAACCCAGGACCCACAAGATCGCGCCAATTACCACCAGGATGATGCCGATGGTCCAGAGGATGGCGATCTTGAGCAGGAATCCGACAATCAGACAGATGATGCCCAGGATGATCACGGCGGTCTCCGATCCCGCGTATGTGTCCCCCTTCCACACTGTTCCCGAACATCGATGAGGGCAACTCGTCCCGAGCGTCGGTAGCCCTCCGACCTGCAGAACTGGCAGGTTGGGCGCGGTCTGGGGGGTGCGGCCGGGAATCCCGAGCGCGTCGTGGGGCCTGGCCTTCGGCGGACCGCCACGACGGCGCCGAGCCCCAGGCCATGTCGCTGTTCGTCTTGCCGACCCTCATCGCCTTCTCGCATGTCAAACATCGACCCCGGCGGCCTCTGAAACCTGTCCCGTACCCTCTGGCTACCGCTGAGATGATCACGGCGTCAGTTTTGGAGAGCGGTTGCCCGCGCGGTCTTCTCCCAGGATTGATCTCCGCGTGCACGGTCTCCAGGTGGGCGAGGAGGGGCGCCTACGGAATCGGCACCGAGTGGGAGCCGTAGCGGGGTGTTTCTTCGCTCCTACGAGGCCCTGGTCGACCGTTGCGGCATCTGCCTGGTCGCCGTCGGCCATACCCCACCCCTCACGCGCGGCGATGTGGTCTCCCGACCAGTTGCCGGACTGACTCCCTCCCGACTCGCCCTGGCCCGGCGCGCGGACGACGCACAGCCGCTCGTCTGCGGAAGCTGGTTGCCGGTCAGGGTGGGCCGAACATCGTTGATCGTTGCTAGGCTCAGGTGCCTGCGCACGGCCGATGCGCTGGACGGTGAGGGGAGCATCGGTGAATCCCGTGGAGACGCCGTTCCTGATGGTTGTGGAGGATGTCTTCCGCCTGAACCAGGGCAGGGTCATCATGGCGACGGGCCCGATCGAGCGCGGGCGGGTCCGAACGGGCGATGAGGTGGCGACGGTCGGCTTCCACGGCGGTGCGATTGCATGCGTCACCGGAATCGAAGCCTTTCGGCTGCGCGTCGAGGAGGCGAGTGCGGGCATGAACGTAGCACTGCTGCTGCCTGGCGCGACGGCGGGAGCGGTGGAGCGCGGACAGGTGCTCGCGGCGCCGGGATCGGTCGACGCACACACTGCCTTCGGGGCGGACATCGCACTGCTGTCGGAGGAGCAGGGCGGCGGGGAAGTGCGCACTGGTGAGAGACTTGACTTCTACATACGCGCTGGTGGAGTGAAAGGCGTCGTGGCGCTGCCCCGTAAAATGGACGCGCTGCAGCCACTTCACCAAGCCGCGGTGAGGGTAACGCTCGACCGGCCCGTCGCCCTTGAGCCCGGCCAGTCCTTCGCATTCCGGCTCCACGGTCGTGCTGCCGGTTCAGGAACCGTGACCCAACTCCTGCACTGAGCCAGTGCCTGCCGCTGGTGTACTTCTTGCAGGTTGACGTGCGCGTCAGCGGACGTGGTCGAGTGCGTCCCGCGCCACCGGGCGTGCGGCTGCCGGACGACGTCTAGCGGCCTGTGGGGACCCAGCCACCGACGTGTCGCGTCGATTGCGTGTAGTCAACGGGCCGCAACGGCACGCTGCTTCGGCCACTGAGGACGGCGAGGTACCCGGAATCGGCCATACCGGCGGGTCATTTGGCTGCGGCTCCCGCGCCCTTCGACCAACCTCCGCGATGATCGTCCGGTACGGGCAGACGAACGTGGAGGAGGACCGGGGCATGACGGTGATCAGGACGACGGGGGTCCGGGTCGGGATACCGGCAGTGTCGGTGCTGGCTGTGCTGGCGGCGGGGTGTGGAACTCATCGGCCCGGAGACGAAGTTGGTGCGGACAGACCCTCCCGGACCGCGGCAGTGACGCCGAGTACGCCGGTGGACTTCCCGTGCCCTGGCGAGAGCCCCACGTCGGCGCCGTCGACGACCGCGGACGCCACAGGCCCAGCCGCGCCGCCCACCGACCACTACGCCGAGAACCACGGCTTCAGGGTTCCCATCCCGTTGCACGGCCAGAGCCGCTGCGACGGGCTCGCGGCTGCCAAGCGCATCGAGAGTGCGCTTGAACCGCTACGTAAGCGCCGTGACTTCAAGGTGGAAAGCACCCGCAGCACGCTGACCGGCCTCGGCTACCCCGCCCGGACGGTGGAGGTGTACCAGAACGGCCCCACCGGGATCGACTTCCTCGTCGACGCCTCCCGGATGTGCCTGGAGGGGACGATGGACCGAGTCTCCACCCAGGCGGATGCCTTCGCTGGCTACCCCGACCATACCGGCTGCGACGTTCCGTCCGGCGGCCACTGACCGCAGCCGTCCAAGCCTTCATCGCTCTCCTCGCGCTGGTTTTTGGGTCCCTCGTGGCCCAAGCCTCGTGCATAGCTCAGTGGTATGCCAGTCGATGACGTCGTGTCGCTGCCCACTCCAGCGACTTGCAGTCTGCGGATCTCGACGCTCGGTTCCATGTGGCCTGTCGCCTCTGGTGGTCGGGCCTTCCCAGGTCAGTCGCGAGCAGCAGGATGCTGTGTGGCGGGGACTGGCGAGGAGGCGGAGGGAGGTCTCGGTCCGGCTACCGCGCTCGGACTTGTAGACCGCGGTGCGCCGCGGCACCGCGCGAGGGCGTTCGCGAACCTCCGGGTCCATGAAGACGCGGTGAGGTGTGGACGACCTCGCGCTCCACCAGAGCGTCGGGCCTCTGAACGGACGCTGGCCTGGCGTTTGGGAACCAGCTCGGTCGACTGGTTCGTCCCCTTGGGCATGCCTTGCGTTCTCATTCTTGGAATCGACCCGCACGCAGTGCCCGGTATGGATGGAGGCACCATCCGCGCTGGCCTCGATCAGGAACTGGCACGCTTTGGCGAACACGCCATCGATGCGGCCATGACGCTGATTGCGTTGGACGAGTCGGCCGAGTCAGTGATCGCCGCAGCACTGGCCGAACGCGATTGGGATGTGGTCGTCATCGGGGGTGGGATCCGCAAGCCGGAGCCTCTTCTACCGCTTTTTGAGCAGGCTGTGAACCTGGTCCGACGTCATACGCCGAAGGCTGCAATTGCGTTCAACACGAGCGGCGGTGACAGCGTCGAAGCAGCCAAGCGGTGGCTGTGAACCCGAAGCTCGTGCGCAGCCGCGCGGCCCGCCCCGCCTACCGGACGTACCGGTGTTCGGCAAGCTTGCCGTTTGCGACCGCATCACGTCCGCCACCACCTGGGCGCGGATTGAGCCGTTTCTGCTGGATCGGACTTCGAGGCGGGAGTGAGCGCTGTGGTTGCCACCGCGACGTGATCGCTGCGATCTCCTGAAACCTTCTGACGGGTCCCAGCGGTGTAGCCCCGCGAAGGCGCTTGCTGGGGAGGTGACTGCGAGCGGAGGCCTGTCGTCGACTGGCTGGCCGGGTGGCGCCCAGCCCCGGGCGTTCAACCATGGGTTCGGCATGGCGGCGATGGGCTGGCCGCTATCGTCAACGGATGGCTGAAGCTGCGGAGAAGTTCAATACCGCCATGTCCGCTTGGAGGGAGTGGCAGGAGGCCCCCTGGGGCCGCCTGCGCTACGTCGTTGGAGAGGTGAACCTGGTCCGCCATCTCGACGATCTGGCAGATGGGCCGTTGCGCGTCCTCGACCTCGCGGGCGGCGACGGCGGCGACGCCGTACGTCTCGCCGCTCGCGGCCACCATGTCACGATCGTCGACCACGCCCCCACCATGCTCGCCGCCGCAGCCGAGCGGGCGGACGCGGGCGGCCTGGCGGAGCTGATCACTTGCGTCCAGGCCGATATGCACGCGCTGCCCGCTGACCTCGCTGCAGGGGAGTTCGACGTGGTCCTGTGCCACAACCTCCTCCAGTACGTTGATGATGTCCGCCAGACGCTTTCCTCGGCTCTCGGCCCGCTTCGGGCGGGCGGACTGTTCTCCGTGATGGCGATCAACCGGCATTCGGCGCCGTTGACCGTTGCCGTCCGCGAGATGGACCTTGTCGCCGCGATGGCCGCGCTCGACACCGATCAGGCTCGGACCCAGACGTTCGACGCGGCGCTGACGCTCCACACGGCCGAGGAGATCGCCCCGGTGCTTGAGGAGTTGGGCTGCCGTGAAGTGCGGCACTACGGTATCCGCTGCGTGTGCGACTACGTAACCGACGATGAACGCAAGCATGATCCCGCGTTCTACAACAGCCTTGAACGCCTCGAACTCGCCATGACCGCGCGCCACCCGTACATGCACACCGCTCGCCTCTTCCAGTTGATCACCCGAAGGCACGAGAAGTGATGCCGCGGCGGGCGCCCTACGACGGTCGCCCTCGCCTGAGTTCGGTGCTGCCGGATGGGTCCGGCGGATGGAGGAAGCACCCGGTTCAGCATGCCGAAGCGGTGGCGGAGAACGGCAAGAGGGGGGGCACGTCCTCTTCGTGCACGTTGAAATCGTCTGCTGGTGTTAAACGGTGCAGTGCGTTGAGCACCACCCCGCCGCACTCGGCTGCTACGGCGCCTGCTGTTGCGCGAGAGCCCGCCCGATGACGCGTGCGCCGTCTGGGAAGGCGCCAGGGTTCGGACCGGAGTAGTTGAGCCGGAGGTAGGCGCCGGTCGGTTCGGCGGGGAACCCACTCATTACGGCGTCTCGATCGCCCAGCACGCTCCGGCGGGGACCCCGATCCACTGGGCAGCGTGCGCCTACCTCGGCGTGGTGAGTATGTTCCTCAGCGTCTTCGCCTGGTACCGCGGACTGGCAATCGGCCCGATGGCGCAAGTCAGTCAGATACAGCTCGTCCAGCCCGTGATGAGCATTTGCTGGGCCGCGCTGTTCCTGCGCGAGGGAATCACCTTGCCCACGATCCTCGGCGGCTTCACAGTCATCGCCTCTGCGGGCATCGCCGTACGCACCCTGCTGGGGAGAACCCGGGCTTTGACGAAGCGTCACCGCAGTCTTGCCCGGAGGTCGTGACAGTGCAGATCGCATCGTGCATCGCCCGGATAGTGGTGGCGACCCAGCGGACGCACCGGCGCGGTCTAGGGGTTGATCGTCGCGACGGCGAGCCGAACCCTGCCACCGGCCTTGATGGCGGCTTTGCGCAGGACGCACGAAGCCGCCACTCGTGTCTTGTTCAGCACGATGCCCATTGGGTCACGCTGGCGATGCCGTTGTAGACGCTGGGTTCGAAGGTGCCGTTCGCTGTCCAGTCGTGCGGTTTGCTCGGCCACATGACCGGGCTGTCGTATGTGGCCGTGGTGAACAGGGATCGGCCGGAGGAGTCCTTGAGTTGGAAGCGCGCATGCCAGATGTCTCCACTGAACGTTCGGTCCGTCCAGGTTCGTGCGCTGAAGGTGAGCCTTCCGTCTGAGTAGAGCCGGAGATAGCCGCCGGTCTGATGGCAGTCGCCGACCTGCAGGTCCCCCCAGCTGAACCACTTGTACGTGGTGGCGGCTACGCCCGGCCGTGCGTCGCTTGAGAGGCCCGAGTGGATGGCGTTACCGCTTCCCGCGTCGGCCGACGCGGGTGTGTGGAAGACGAGCAGGGTGGCGAGGACGGCGACCACCGTCACTACGGCCCTGCCAGCTTGCCGAAAAGCGGACATGGACAAACTCCCCCCATAGGATTGGGCGTTCGTGGCGGTCGCACCAAGCCGCACGGCGAACGGGCGACTGCTGGGGCCGAGTTGCGCAACCGGCGCGACGACCTTGTCATTTTCCTGATCCGCGGGACTGGCCGGTGTCAGCAGCTTCCACACGGAGGTCTAACGGCAGTTGGCGTCGCGGGCACAGTGAGGGCGAGGCCCACAGCGAAGAGAGCCGCTAAGGCTCTGCGAAGGTTCACCATGCATTCAGGTTGCCCGCCGCCCAATGGGCTACTCGCGGGGGTAAATAGGTCATATGAACGGCTGACTACCGTTGTTGGTGTGGCGCTTGCGCAACGTCCAGTTGGTCGACGAGCGTTACAAGAGACGTGGCGCAACTCGGCCGGGGAAGGCGGCGATGTGCATCGGGTCGGCGGGTGATGGCGGATGTCGACTCGCTCGGGAGTGGCGGCCTGTCGTCGGCGACTCAGGGAAACCTCCAGGCCGCCTGGTCCCGGGCGTTGACGTGCGTTTCCCCAAACTGGCGTGGTGCCCGTCGCTGCGGCAATTCCGAGGGCTACTCGGAAGGCAGGCTCTCCCGTATCGAATTTGCGGTGGCAGCCGGGTCGTAGCCCTCGGGAACACCTTCGACCAGGATGATGTCGCCCACGATGTGCCGCGAGCGTAGCGGTGCGATCTCCTGGTATGCGGGGGAGTCCCACCAGGCCCGCGCCTCGGCGATCCCGGGGAAGCCGATCACCACGACGTGCCCTGGCCAGCTGCCCTCTTTCACTTCATGCGACGTCGCGTGCACGAGGAAGTGTCCGCCGTACGGCTCGAAGGTGGACGTGATGCGCTCGATGTACTCGGCGATCTCTGGGTGAGGGGCAGCCTCTTGGAGGTGAGCTATGGCGTAGGCGGGCATGGCGTCCTTCCGGTCGGTCGGGCTCCGTACGCCAAAGATCATGGCATGTGGACCCGCCAGGTTCGACGGCGTGACAGGTGCGCGGCGTCAAAACGCAGCACGGACACGCCAACTCGGCCAGCACATACCGCAGGTCGCCTGAGTTCGGACGGTGCGGTACCAGTCTGTGGCATGGTCATCAACTCCTGCTCGTTCCAATGGCGTTGAGGCCCGCCACAATGGCGCGGGAACACCACCAGCTATCTGAAACAACCTCCGCATTCGCCTCACGACGGGGAGTAGCCTGCCGAATGCGGAGCTGGCGCCTCAACTCCGGGCTTCCTGTGCTGTGGTGGGCGCACCGTGCGGGAGCCTGATGGTGACGCAGAGCGCTGCGGCGAGGCCCAGACGGTGGAGTAGCTGCCGGTGGTGTCCCGGACCACGTCGGCCAGCATCAACGCGTCGAATGAGCCCGGCAGTTGCTGGAAGAGACCGACACGACCGTCGAACACACCGCCTCCCAGGTCGGCTTCGGCACTCCCGTCTCGCTCCGCCAGCATCTGCAGGCCCGGCTCGGTGTCACCCCCAGCGCCTACCGTGCCGTGCCACCTTCCACGGCCCGGCGACCACACCAGACGAAGCCAGGACGCCACCCCGTACGTCTCATCTGGGGCGAGGAGCTCCCGGTCCAGGCGACCACTGACGGTGCGTCGATCCTTCAGCATGGCTTCGGTGCTGGAACGAGTCGTCAGGCGATGGAGTACCGGGCCGTCCGTCGCTGGCTGCGCAACCGTCAGACGCCACCTTGGCGAGTCGCTGCCGTCCATACAGCCGGGCAAAGTGTCCGCACACCCTGGGGGAGGCGGGTGGCGCTCGGCCTCGCGCTCACCCGCACGGCCCCGGCATGCCGTTGGCGTCGGCGGGAAGAGGTATAACGCGCGCAACCAGCAGTGGGGTCCTCGGGACGCATCAGGGAGGCTTTGTCATGGCGAGTGCTGACCTACGTCCCGAGGGAACGGGAACCATCACCACCTCCGTGCCCGCGCGGCTGGACCGGCTGCCGTGGTCGCGATGGCACTGGATGGTCGTGATCGGGCTGGGCACGGTGTGGATCCTCGACGGCCTCGAAGTGACGGTGGTGGGCAACATCGCCACCCGGCTGTCGGAGAAGGGCAGCGGGCTGGCCATCACCAGCGCCCAGGTCACCGGCGTAGCGGCGGCCCTGTACGTGGCGGGCGCCTGTGTGGGCGCGCTCTTCTTCGGCTGGCTCACCGACCGCTACGGACGCAAGAAGCTCTTCCTTGTCACCCTCGCGCTCTACCTCGGCGCCACCGCGCTGACGGGGCTCTCCTTCCACGCCTGGTGGTTCTTCCTCTTCCGCTTCCTGACCGGCTGTGGCATCGGCGGGGAGTACGCCGCCATCAATTCGGCCATCGACGAGCTGATCCCCGCGACCTACCGCGGCCGGGTCGACCTGATCATCAACGGCAGCTTCTGGGTCGGGGCGGTCGGTGGCTCGCTGCTGTCCATCCTCATGCTCAACAAGGCACTCTTCCCGGCCGACCTCGGCTGGCGGTTGACCTTCGCACTCGGGGTGGTGCTGGGCCTGGTCATCCTGCTGGTCAGGCGTAACGTCCCCGAGTCGCCGCGCTGGCTGTTCATCCACGGCCGCAAGGCGGAGGCCGAGGAACTCGTCGCGTCCATCGAGGCCAAGGTCGCCGCCCAGGTAGGCCACGACCTGGAGCCGGTCGACCGAGAGATCACCGTCCACCAGCGCAAGAGCATCGGGTTCGGCAAGATCGCGGCAACCGTCTTCCGGTCCTATCCGCGCCGGGCGGTGCTGGGGCTCTCGCTCTTCATCGGCCAGGCCTTCCTCTACAACGCGGTCACCTTTGGCTTCGGCGCCATCCTGACCACCTTCTACCGGGTCCCCTCCGGTAGTACCGGCTACTACTTCGTGGTCATCGCGATCGGCAACTTCCTTGGGCCGCTGTTGCTCGGTCACCTCTTCGACACCCTGGGCCGCCGTCCCATGATCACTGGAACGTACGTGCTCAGCGGATCGCTGCTGTTCGTCACCGCCTGGCTCTTCGGCCGGGGCTCGCTGACCGCGGTCACGCTCACCGCGTGCTGGTGCGTCGTCCTCTTCTTCGCCTCCGCGGGCGCGAGCAGCGCTTACCTCACCGTCAGCGAGATCTTCCCGATGGAGACCCGGGCAATGGCGATCGCCTTCTTCTACGCGGTCGGCACCGCCGCTGGTGGCATCACCGGACCGCTGCTCTTCTCCCAGCTCACGAGCACGGGAGTCGCGTCCGACACGGTGCTGGCGTTCCAGATCGGTGCCGCGCTCATGATGGCGGCTGGCGTCGTCGCCGCCTTCCTTGCCGTGCCAGCCGAACGCCGCTCGCTGGAGGACATCGCCGCCCCGCTGACGGCGGCAACCAGCCTCGCCCCGCGAAGCGCCGGTTAGGCGGTTTGATGGGGACCGTCTGGTCGTGTGGTCCGGTGACCGTAGGGCCGCTTGTTGCCTCGCCGGTACGGTTGCTCACGCCGTGGATGGAGCCGTTCGGCGGCGGCCTGCCTAGGCGGCGAGCGAGATGGGACGGCGTACCGCGAACGGTCCTGGCGGTTTCTGTGTCCGTGCCGCGGGCAGGAAGACCGACAGGGGGCGTAAGAGGCGAGCTGGTGCGTTATGCCGAACCGGATCAACTGGTGGCATCCGGCGATCGCAGCGGCTGCTGTCGTGGTCGGGACGGCCTCGGCGGCGGTGCCTGCGTACGCCTCGCCTGTGAGTTCCGGGCCAGACTGTCGGGTGTCCAAGTGCGTGGCGCTCACTTTTGACGACGGCCCTTCCCGGTACACCCCGCAGCTGCTCAGTGACCTTGAGGCCCGGCACGCGGTGGCCACGTTCTTCCTCATCGGGCCGCATGCGCTGGCCCACCGGCAGGTCGTGCTGCGCGAGGCGCGGGACGGGAACGCGATCGGCGACCACACGGTCCACCACCCCCGCCTGACCGGGATCTCCTCGGCGCGGGTGAGCTACGAGATCACCACCGCCGCCCGGCAGATCGCCTCCATCACGGGGCACCGGCCGACCATGCTGCGACCGCCGTACGGGGCGTGGAACGCCCGCGTGCGAGCCCTTGCGGGCAGGGCTGGGCTGGCGGTGATCATGTGGAACGTCAATCCGCGGGACTGGAAGAACCACAACACCCCGCTCATCGAGCAACGCGTTCTCAATCACGTCCGGCCGGGCGCGATCATCGACATGCACGACACGTACGCGACCACCCCACCGGCCGTTCCCAAAATCATCTCCGGCCTCAAAGCCCGCGGCTACACCCTGGTCACCGTCCCGCAGCTGTTCGCGAACACCGGCGGCATCAAGTCGGGTGTGGTCTACCACCACGGGCCCTGATCAGCCGACCGCGAAGGGTGATCAGGCCAGGCGCCGCGCGTTGGGTGTGGCGGGCTGCGAGGTCCCCACGGCCCTCGGGGTGCGGCCCGCGTTCGCGCCCTGGACCGGTGAGGGCGCGGCCGGGAAGCCTCTCCGTGCCTCGGGCCGATTGCTGACGTACCGTCACGTAGGGATGTGAGTAAGCTCGTTCAGCGGGACTTGCCCGGCGTGACTGCTCCACTGGCTGGCGTTTGACCAGCTGGCTGCGTCGAAGCGGTTTGCGACGCCGAGGGGTGTTCTGGCGCCTGAGAGCCCGTAAGGCGTTCGTCCACGGCCCTGCCCACTCCGTAATTGCTCGCACCAGAGCCCCGGTCGCTTCCAGTTGCGCATCTAGCCAGCGCCGCCGGGCACGCCCTCCCCGGGCCGATAATGCGTTGTCGGCTTCAGCCGGGCTGCGAGAGCATCCGGTGTATGGAAGAGCCTGCCGAAATTCTCACTTCCGACCAGGTTGAACTGACGCTGAGACGGCTCCGGGGCATGCGGCCATGACCATGAGAGGGCGTATGACTGTTACCGTCGTCGACTGACTGGCGCCGCGTCCAGCTCGATCACCGCGGACTCGCAGCGCGCACCGCGTCAAGGACCAGGTGCCACGGATACGTTTCCGGACGTTCCTCGCCAGGTTGTTCGGGCACGAACCCGCCGTCGCCGTATACCAAGTTGACGCCGACCGACCGTAGCGTCTCCATGGACTTCTCGAACTGCGGGTGCTCCACGAGTGCCTGGTTCACGCACGGCATTGCCACCAGCGGAATGCCCTTCCCGATCGCCTCCGCAGCCACCCCGACGGCGAAGTGGTCCGTGATCCCAAGCGCCCACTGGTTGATGGTGTTGAACGTCGCCGGGGCCACGGCGATCACATCCGCAGGCGGCCACACGTCCGGCTCGCCCGGCAACTTGTATTCGCTCCGAACAGGGTGCCCGGTGAACGCCGCGAGCCTGCTCACAGACGAGTTGAGCCAGCGCGCTGCGGTCGGCGACAGGCCGACGCACACGTCCCACCCTTCCGTCTGGGCCTGCTCGACGGCGCGGCCGATGTCGACGACGGGCGGGGCCGCAGTCCCGAACAGGTACAACACGCGAGACGTCATACGCTCTATCCCACCCGCACTGCCGAAAACGCGCAACCGTCCCTGCCGGAGAACAGTAGAGGCGGAACACCCGTCACGGCAGTGCACGCCGTTGAAGACACGTACCGTTCCGGCTGACGAGGCAGGAACAAGCGGAGCCCGGTGTGCGCAGGCCCAAGGCGACCACACTGACAACGGTGTTGCCACGCTGCTCCGGACTCCGCGGATCTGGACGATGCGGTAGCCACGCGTAAGACGATCACCCAACCCGCCACCGCCACCCGGGGACTGGTCCGTGAGGTTCCGGCGGTGGAGCCGTTTGCATCCTGGCCTTCTTCGCAGGCCGGGCCTGAACCGTCGATGGCGCTGCCAGCACCGCACGTTGTCCGCCGCACCGCCTCCTGCTGCTACTTCCGCATGGAGTTTGGCGACCATGTCGCGCGTCGCGCGGTCTGTCGGGTCGCTGGTAATAGGTCGAACCACCGCACTCGGGCGTCGGGTCCGCAGTCGGCCGGGACGTGGGCGTGGCTCCGTCGACCCACGGCATCGCTCAGCGAGGTTCGGGCGGTTGCGGTCCGTTGCTGCGGTGGTGGTGCGAGGTGAGGTGGGGGTGGTGAAGGTGGTGGGGGGAGGGGGTTCGTTCGATGACGAGGACGGCGGCGTCGTCGGCGGGGTTCTCGCCGATGTGCGCGAGCAGGTCGCTCTGGATGTGGTTCAACAGGGTCTCTGGGCTGCCGGCGGGCAAGGAGCCCAGCCGTTCGATGAGCGGGTAGAAGGCTCCGGCAGGCGAGCGAGCCTCGATGACACCGTCGGTGTACAGCACGAGCATGTCACCGGCCTCGAAGGTGAACGGATCCGCGCTGCGGCGTGGGCTGGACAGGTCGCACATGCCCAGCGGGGGCGCGGGGCGGTGGGGGTTCAGGACCGTGACCTTGTGATCGTGTAGTAGGAGCGGCGGCGGATGGCCGCAGTCGAACATCTCTGCCTGCTCCTCGTGGTCGGGGATGTCAACCATCAGAGCGGTGATGAAGTGCTCGCCGGGGTCGTGCTCGGTGTCCGCGACCTCCTCCAGGTGGCGGCAGACGCTGTCTTCGACGGCGGCCGCGAGTTCGGGAAGGTCGGCGCACCGGTGAGCCCCCTCGCGGAACGCGCTCATCACCATCGACGCCTCGCCGATGGAAGCCAAGCCCTTGCCACGGACATCGCCGATGAGGAGCCGGGTGCGGGCGTCGTCAGCCCGGGCGATCGCGAACAGATCGCCGCCGATCTGCGTCTCGTCCTCGGCGGCCAGATACAGCGAAGCCACGCGCAACGGCCCGATCCGGCGGGGCGGGGGTCGCAGCAGTACCCGCTGTGCCGCCTCGGCTACTGATCGCGACCGGCTCAGCGCCCGCTCACGCCGCTCCCGCACGCAACTGAAGAAGACCACCATTGCGGAGAGCAGGGCCAGCGCGATGATCTGGGCCATGTGGTTGGCTGTGGTCAACCCGCCGTGGAACGTACTGACGAGTGCCAAGGCCACAACTGCCAGTGCCCCGACGAAGGCGGTGAGCCGCGGTCCACCGAAGGCGGCCCCGAGGGCCGGCGCGATGATCAGGAACGGGCCCAGATGGATGCTGGTCGGGGTGTAGATGTCCGCGATGACGATCACCACGATGAGCACGACCGGGACTGCGACCAGCCCCCGACCAGGGGGCCGCTCCAGCAGCCGGTCCATCGACACACGCCGACCACTCATGCGGCCCTTCTGCCCGCCGGTTCCCCATACATGCTTCAGGGGAGCGCAGCCCCCAGGTGGTGGGCCCGTGAAAGGTGGTGCTGCTCAGCCCGCTGGTCATTGATCCGCGGATCGAGGTCGCGGAGTACATGGACTACGGCGATCCTGACGGCGCGACCGGGTTCGAGCATCGCAACGTGCTCCACGGCTACGGGCCGGAGCGGCCGGGCGTCGGCAGGCACTACTACCAGACACTGATCATGCTTGGGCTGGCCGGATGAGGTGGAGCGGCTGGCTCTGTAGGTGTGCGTCCGAATGAACGGGCGGGCGGTCAGGGCGGTTCGCCATCGCTCGGGGCCGTGGTCGGCGTCAGATGCTCTCGGCCAGGCGCTCGATCAGCGGTGCTGCGGCTGTGAGGGTCTCCAACTCCGCAGCTGTGAAGTGCTGTTCGAGGGCGGTCGCGAGCTGCCGGGCTCGGGCGTCGTGCTTGCGTCGCAGCATTGCCAGACCGGTCTCGGTCAGCGACATGAGGACTCGTCGGCGGTCACGGGGGTCGGGGCGCCGCTGGACGAGGCCCCGCCCTTCCAGGCCGCTCAAAGTGGTCCCCATCGCCTGAGGGGTGATCTGCTCGGCTCTCGCCAGCTCTGCGGCCGTGGCCGGGCCGCCGCGATCCAGCCGTGCCAGCGCGGAACGTTCGGGCAACGAAAGCTCGCCGGGGGCCGACGCATGGCGGAGCCGCCGCGCGATCAGCCTGATGCCGTCGTAGAGCGCTCCGCCCAGGTCATCAACGTTCGCAGACTGAGCCATGGGGTCAAGCTAATTTCATCAACTAAGGTTGTCAAACTGGATTGTCAGCCCAGGCTGATGGGTTTAGCGTGTGAGGCATGAAGACCGAATTAGGCGCTATGACGTTCGGCATCCACGCCATTGCCACCGACGAGGCCATCCACCCCGCCAAGCTCGGTCCGGCCGTGGAGGAGCGCGGGTTCGGGGCCCTCTTCCTGGCCGACCACAGCCACATTCCGGCTGACAGCGTGACCTCCTACCCGCTCGGCGGCGAGTTGCCCCGGCAGTACTACCGGACGCTCGACCCGTTCACAGCTCTCGGCATGGTTGCCGGAGTGACCGAGAACCTGCTGCTGGGAACCGGAGTCGCCCTGCTGGTCCAGCGTGACCCGATCCAGACCGCCAAAGAGGTCGCCTCCCTGGACTTCCTGTCCAACGGTCGGGTGATCTTCGGTATCGGCGCGGGCTGGAACCGCGAGGAAATGCGCAACCACGGGACCGAGCCACGTACCCGAGGCCGGCTCCTGGACGAGCGGATGGCCGCGATCATCGAGATCTGGACCAAGGACCAGGCCGAATTCCACGGGAAACACGTCGACTTCAACCCGGTCTTCGCCTGGCCCAAGCCGGTGCAGCGACCGCACCCGCCGGTGTATGTGGGCGGCCAGAGCGCCAGGGCGATCGCCCGGGCCAAGCGGTTCGGCGGCTGGATGCCCAGCGCCACGACCGACGCCGGCGAGGTGCTTGAGCAGATGGCGCTCATCGGCCGGGAGACACCGGTGATCGTCAACGCCGTCCCGCCGGAGCCGGACATCGTCGCGGCCTACCGGGAGGCCGGTGCGGCGGGCATCACCTTCCATCTGCCCAACGTCCCGGAAGTCGAAGCGCTGCGCGTCCTGGATGAACTGGCCCGACTGATCGGCTGAGCCACACGCGCGCAGACCTGTTCACAGGTCTGCGCGCTCACCCTCCCGCGTCTGAGCCAGCAACCGCTGAGGTGCCGCGCCCATCGCGGGGGCCGGGGGTGAAGGCGGACTGCGCGTCGCTCGACATGGGCGACACAGGCGAGACGGGAGACACAAGCGACATGGGCGCCCCTCAGTCCCGTGTGCGACTTGGCCTCGCAGCCCCGCGCGCACCCGTGTGTCGCGATGTCGGCGCCTTCCGTGAGCTGACCCGGTGGGTCGACTTCACCCGCACGTGTGTCGCACTAGAAATCGAACATGTGATGCAATCTTGTGGTGACGTCCTATGCCTTCCCTGACGATCTTCTGCAAGCTCAACGAGCCTGGTATGCCGCGTACCGGCAGCTCGCCGAGGCGAACAACCCTGCGCAGACCACGGTCCTGCGGCGCACGCTGCAACGACTTTCCGTGAAGATCAGCACGCACCCGTTCTGGGCCACCGTGCCCGACCGAGGGCCTGCCGCGCGGATGGCGCTGAAGGAGATGGCCTGGGGTGCTGGGCAGGAGGAGACGAGGTCGTGCGCTCGCTCCTGACTGGTACGGGGTGCGGGCGGGTGACCGGGAGTGAGTGACCTCCCCCCGGATCTGAACCGCCTCCAGGTGCTGCGGACCTACCTGCGGCTGCAGTTGGAAGCGGTCGACGCGCGGATCCGCGAGATCGAACGTGCCCCTGGTGCGGCCCGTGGGGTGGCGTCGGGGCACCCTGTACACGGCAAGGAGGCGGCGAACGAACTGAAGTGGTGGCGCTTCGCCCCTGACGGTGCTGGCAACGTCGGCGGCACGCTGCACCGTGGGGACTGTCGCCACGCTGTCGGCGGGGCCCTGCTCACTCTGACTCAGGCCAGGCTGATCCTCGAAGAGGGCGCCCGGCCCTGTCGGCAGTGCGGCCCGGAGGCCCGGCTTCAGGGGTAGCGGACGACGGCCGCGTGTTTGACGTTCCGTGACCGCCGGGGCTTTCTGTGTCGGGAGACGTCCGGTTGGGCGCCTCGATGGGCGGGGTGGTCGCGCAGACGATCGCGATCGAGCATCCCGGTCGCGTCCGGTCGCCGACGGGGACGTACTCAGGCGTGTGCGCAGTCAGTCACCGCGATGCTGCTCGACGATCGAGTCCGCGTCCACGGGATCGTCGGTACGAAGCGTCGTGGCGTATTGCTCGGTCAGTTTCAGCTGCATCTCGCGTGACTGGGCCTCCACCCATCGGCGGTTCTCCGGGCTCAGCTGTTCCAGGAATCCGGAAAGGTCCATGTCGCTCATGGCTGGCCTCCTGTGGCTGGTGGACGAGGCGCGGAAGGCCTCATGAGGCAGCACCGGCGCCAAGCCTGGTCCAACGGGGGAGCGTAAGCCTGCGTTTGGGTGCACTTGAGCCGTATTGGTAGCAGATTTTGAGCCGGTTGTTCGCAAACCGAGATTGGATCAGGCGTTGCCGTAGAGGACGCGCGGCTCATTCCCTCGCCACTCCTTAAGGAGGTACAAGATGGTTCTTACCGGGCTGCTCGGAGCTGTCCTCGGGCTCGTCGGAGCGCTGCTCTCGATTCTGTGACGCGTGACGACGGAACCTGTCGGTAACTCCGCCTGCTCCTTCTCCTGGTTCGGCTTCGTTCGATTCCGTACGGGAGAAGGCAGCTGGACAGTCTGGCGATCTTTGACGGCGGCGGTACCGGTTACCGCCGAAGGAATAGCGGGTCGGCGTGCGCCCGAGGAGGGCTGGGCGCAGGGTGGGGGGTATGGAGGGTCCGCTGATCGTCGTGCATCCGCCTCGGGACGGCGAGCGTCTGCTGACGGTCCTCGGGGAGCCCGTCGGAATCGTTGATTCGCTGGGTGAGATCGAGTTGCTACTGCGCCGCGCGGGGCTGAGTCCCGCCGATGTCCTGGATGATCCGGATCTGATCGAGTGGCGCGGCGGCGGCCCCGAGGTTTGGGGCTAGATCGGTGTCGCGGCGCGGCGGGGTGCGCGCGGGGAGCTTCTCGGAATATGTAGGTGCAAAACGGAAGGAATTGCACATATGTGCGGAATATTCCGTGGTCGGGTGGGAGAGCGCGATGCCGAAGGCACCCAGGAAATCACGCAAGGCGGCCGAGAAGTCCGGGGAGAGCCTGTCTCGGGGCGCCGAGGAAACCGCGCAGGCGGGCGACAAGGACGTGGAGCACCGGGGGCACAGGGGCCGCGCGCAGCGCCCCACCGGAAGCGTCGATCCGTCGTCCTACACAGGGGTCAAACCGCCGTCCGACAAGTGAGCGGGCTTAGCGACTCTGGGGTGAGTGATGTTTCAGACGATTGCCGAGGTTCTGGGCTCCATCGGTCATGCGGTCGCGACGGCGGTGGCGGCACCGTTCCGTCTGGTCGCCAGGCTGTTCGGCGGCTGAATCCGCCCGCCGGGCCCAAGGTCCACGGTTGGGGTCTTTGTGTGCTCCCCGGGAGGAGCGCCGGGTGCGCCGTGTCGGTGCGCCCTGGGCCGTCCCACCGGGTTCTCCGCAGCTGCCGTCGGCGTGCCCGGCGGAAACCCCCGTCGACGTGGAACAGGACGCCGCCGTTGCGTTGGTGGGCACTGCGAATGCCCACCGAAGCCACTTGAAAGGCCGTGGAGGTGTGAGGTCCCGCCGTCAGCCCGACGCCTCACCCCCGACGCCTCATCCCCGGCGCAGAACGGATGCCAGGACCTTGGTGAGGGTTGTCGCGGGGTCGGCCGCGGCGGCCGTTGCTCGCCAGGCGACGAAGCTGTCGGGGCGAACTAGTACGGCGCCGTCCGGTGAAGTGCCGTGTGCCTGGGCCCAGTCGGTGTCCGGGTCCACGATCAGGTCGTGGCCGACCTGGTAGCACTCCAGAGGTAGCCCCAGCCGCTGGGCGACCCGACGCCCCGCCTCGAACCACGTGTGGCCGTGGGTGCCGCTGAGCAGTACCAGGGACCGTTCGTACAGGTCGAGCGAGGACATCCGTACCCCGTCCCTGCGCAGCCAGAAGTGCGGTGCGCGGCTGCCAGGGGCGGCGGTCAGCTCCAACTGGTCTGGTACGACGGGCGCGTTGGGGTCGGTGCCGACGACGGCACCCCGGTTGTAGCGGTAGCCCAGGGCGGTGGGCAGGACGCCGCGCTGCGGGCCGGTGGTCGGCGCGGCGTCGTAACCCGGGTGCCGGTGCTCGGTGGAACGGGCGGAGGCGCGCTCGCTCGTCGCCTGTGCCACCGGCTGCCGCTCGGCGCCGTAGGTCTCCAGCAGGCCGGGCCCGGCCCAGCCGCCCAGTACCGCGGCGAGCTTCCAGGCCAGGTTGTGCGCGTCCTGGATCCCGGTGTTCGAGCCGAAAGCGCCGGTGGGTGACATCTCGTGCGCGGAGTCACCGGCCAGGAACACCCGCCCGGTGCCGTAGCTGCTGGCCACCCGCTCCGCGGCGTGCCAGGGTGCCTTGCCGGTGATCTCCACCTCCATCTCCGGTACGCCGGTGGCGCGCCGGATGTGTTCGGCGCACCGCTCGTCGGTGAAGCTCTCCAACTCCTCGCCGTGCTCGGGGTGCCACGGGATGTGGAACACCCACTGCTCCCGGTTGTCCACGGGCAGCAGCGTGCCGTCGGCCTCGGGATTGCGCAGATAGCAGGCGATGAATCGGCGGTCGCCCACCGCGTCCGCCAGCCGTTTGGCCTGGAACGTCACGCTGACGTTGTGGAACAGGTCGCCGCGCCCGGTCTGACCGATGCCCAGCCGCTCCCGGACCGGGCTGCGCGGGCCGTCCGCGGCGATGAGGTACTGGGCGCGCACCGTGCGGCACTCGTCCGTGCCCCTGCGGCCGATGACGGCGGTCACCCCGTCCGCGTCCTGCTCGAAGGAGCGCAGTTCGGTGCCGTAGCGCAGGTCACCGCCCAACTCGCGGGCGCAGTCCAGCAGTACCGGCTCAAGGTCGTTCTGGCTGCACAGGCACCAACTGGTGGGGCTGAGGCGGGACAACCGGCCGCCCGGGTCGACCTCCTTGAACAGCCACTCCTGCTCGGTTCCGGTCAGCGTCTCGGCCTGGAGGATGCCGTGGTTGTCCGCCAGGACCGACGCCGCCACTTGGATGCGCGATTCCACCCCGGCGACCCGGAACAGTTCCATCGTGCGCACGTTGTTCCCGCGACCACGGGGGTGCCGGGAGGTTCCCGGGTGCTTCTCCACCAGCGTGTGCGGGACCCCCAGGCGCCCCAGGAAGAGGGAGGCGGACAGGCCCACCAGAGACCCGCCCGCGATCAGTACCGGCACCCGCTCGTCGATCTTCGCGTTCATCCATGGCTCCAGGCGTTGCGCGGATTCCCGAGTGCGGACTCCCGGATGCGGGAGCGGCTTCGCGGGTCACAGTGGCCCGCGTCATCGATCCTTGCCCGGGTGGCGGTGTTCCGCCCGGCCAGGTCACCCGAACGGCCTACACACGTTGCGGCATCCGTGGTAGCCCATCACCATCGATTCACGGGCCTGCTTCCGGAAATCCCGAAATAATTCCGGGGATTGGGTTCAGGTGGCGAAACTTTTTCGGAACGCCGCGGAAGGAACAATGCGTGCGGCCTGCCGGGAAGTTTATCCGGCCACCGCCCGTCCGGCATCCAGTCCGGCCCGAGGCCCGTTGACGCCGAGTCCCCTGCCCGCGAAGGAGCGGTGAAGATGACGGTGCTGTCCAAAGCCGAAGCGCCCCGATCCAAAGCCGGAGCACTTGAATTCATCCCCAGCGAATCCAAGCTGCGGGTCATTCTCGTGCTGCACATCAAGGACGGCGCCGAAAAGCGCTTCATGGAGGTCTACAGGACCCTGCGCGATCAGGTGGCGGAGGTTCCGGGACACATCAGCGACCAGCTGTGCCAGTCGATCCAGAACCCCTCCGAGTGGATCATCACCAGCGAATGGGAGGGCCCGGCCCCGTATTTCGCCTGGGTCAACAGCGCCGAGCACGTGCGCATGGTGGAGCCGATGCACGAGTGCGTGCACAACACCAGGTCGATGCGCTACGGCGTGGTCCGCGAGACCCGACCCGCTGCCGCCGCTCCCGTCCCGAGGGCGGAACGCCACACTGAGCGCCCGCCCGACGACGTGGTGCGGCACGCCGTCACGTTCACCGTCAAGCCCGGCAGTGAGCAGGCCGCCGCGCGGGTCCTGGCCTCGTACGCCTCCCCGGACCCGGAGGTCGACGCGATCACGAGACTGCACCGCACCTCGCTGTTCATGCGGGGCAACCGCGTGGTGCGGGCGATCGAGGTGATCGGCGACCTCGGCGCCGCGCTGCGCCACGTGGCCGGCCAGCCGGGCGTCAGGGCGGCCGAGGAGGCGCTCAACCCGCATCTGGAAGAGGCCCGAGACCTGGACGACCCGAAGGCCGCGCGTGAGTTCTTCATGCGCGCCGCACTGCCCGCCGTGCACCACCTGACGGTCGGTGACGTCAACGCCCCCGGCGTGCGGCGGCGTGCGCTGAGCTACCCGGCCCGGCCCGGCTGCGGGGCGGCGGTGGCGCTGTTCCTGTCCCGGCAGGATCAACTGGCCGCGGCCCGGCATCCGTCGGCACTGGTGAGCAGCACGATCTACCAGCGCGGCGACATCGTCGTACGCGTGGTGGACCTGCGCTCGGCCAGTGAACCGGACCCCCGGGTGATCCTCGGCATCGAGGGAGTGCGCGCCCCCGCCGTCCTCAGCCGACTGGTCGACGTCGGCGCCGACGGCGATCTGGGCACCAGCGCGGGGATCAGCCGCTTCCTCGCCGACTGCGACATGGACCTGGTCACCGACCGCCGGGCCCAAGAGCCCTGAGGACGGCGGCAGTTCACGGAGACAGGCAACCGCCCGCCCGACGCGATGACCGGGAGAACACCATGCCCACACAGACCGCACGCATCGTGCACATCGACGAGACCAAGCCCAACCGGCGACGCGGTGGCGACCTGCGCACCCTGCTCACCCCCACCACGGTGGGCGCCACGAGCGGATTCATGGGGATGGCCATCATCAGGCCGGGCGAGCGCATCGGGGAGCACTACCACCCGTACTCCGAGGAGTTCGTCTACGTCGTGCAGGGCCAGGTCGAGGTCGACCTGGACGGTGAGCCGCATCCGCTGGGCCCCGACCACGCACTGCTGATCCCGACCCACGTGCGGCACCGGTTCCGCAACGTGGGCGACACCGAGGTACGGATGGTCTTCCACCTCGGACCGCTCGCCCCCCGACCGGAGTTGGGGCACGTGGACACCGAGGAAGGGCCGCCCGAACCGGCGAAGGCGGTGTCGTGATGCGACGTGTGGCCGTCACCGGCGTCGGCGTGGTCGCGCCCGGCGGAGTGGGGGTGCCCGCGTTCTGGGACATGCTCACCGCCGGACGCACCGCGACCCGGGGGATCACCCTGTTCGACCCCGAGGGGTTCCGCTCCCGGATCGCCGCCGAGTGCGACTTCGACCCGATCCAGTGCGGCCTCGACGCCGACCAGGTCGAACGCGCCGACCGGTACGTACAGTTCGCGCTGGTGGCCGTGGACGAGGCGGTGCGTGACGCCGGCCTCGACCTGGCGGCGGAGAACCCCTGGCGGATCGGGGTGTCGCTCGGCTCCGCGGTCGGCGGCACCACCCGGCTGGAAGCCGATTACGTGCGGGTCAGCGGCGCTGGCGAGCGCTGGGACGTGGACCACCAGCACGCCCGGCCGCATCTGCACCGTGCCTTCTCGCCCAGCGCGCTCGCCTCCGAGGTGGCGGAACGCACCGGCGCGCACGGTCCCGTGCAGACCGTGTCCACCGGCTGCACCTCGGGCCTGGACGCGGTGGGGTACGCCTTCCACGCCATCGAGGAGGGCGACGCCGATGTCATCGTCGCCGGTGCCGCGGACTCGCCCATCTCGCCCATCACGGTGGCGTGTTTCGACGCGATCCGGGCCACGTCCCCCAACAACGACGACCCGGAACACGCCTCACGGCCGTTCGACGCGCGCCGGGACGGTTTCGTCATGGGCGAGGGCGGTGCGGTGCTGGTACTGGAGGAGGCGGAGCACGCACGGCGGCGTGGGGCGCGGATCTACTGCGAGATCGGCGGCTTCGCCACGTTCGGCAACGCCTACCACATGACCGGGCTGACCCGGGAAGGACTGGAGATGTCCCGGGCGATCGACAACGCACTGGACCATGCGCGCATCGACCGCTCCGACGTCGACTACGTCAACGCTCACGGCTCCGGCACCAAGCAGAACGACCGGCACGAGACGGCGGCGGTCAAAAGGTCGCTGGGTGAGCACGCCTATGCGACACCGATGAGTTCGATCAAGTCCATGGTGGGGCACTCGCTCGGCGCGATAGGCGCGATAGAGCTGGCCGCCTGCACCCTCGCCCTGGCAAACGGCGTCATACCGCCGACCGCCAACTACGAGACGCCCGACCCCGAGTGCGACCTGGACTACGTGCCGCGCACCGCGCGCGCGGTACCGCTGCGCACCGTCCTGTCGGTCGGCAGTGGATTCGGTGGATTCCAGTCCGCTGTCGTCCTCAACCGCAGGGAGAGGCGGACACGATGAGTCAGCGCAACAGCCGCCGTGTGGTGGTGACCGGAATCGGTGTGATCGCCCCCAACGGGGTGGGCAACCGGGCGTTCTGGAAGGCCACCAAGGAAGGTGTCAGTGCCCTCGACACGATCTCCCACGACGGCTGCCGGAACTATCCGCTCCGGATCGCCGGGGAGGTAAGGGGCTTCGACCCCGCGGACGCGATCGAGGGCCAGTACCTGGTGCAGACCGACCGGTTCACGCACTTCGCGATGGCCGCGGCCGACCTGGCGAAGGACGACGCCCGGCTCGACACCACCGGACTGTCTCCGTACGCGGTGGGCGTCGCCACCGCGTCCGGCTCCGGCGGCGGCGAGTTCGGCCAGGGCGAACTGCAGCAACTGTGGGGCCGGGGGCCGAAGTTCGTCGGCCCATACCAGTCCATCGCCTGGTTCTACGCGGCGAGCACCGGCCAGATCTCGATCCGCGGCCAGCACAAGGGGCCGTGCGGAGTACTGGCCAACGACGAGGCCGGGGGGCTGGACGCGATCGCCCACGCCTGCCGGAACACCCGGCACGGCGCCGACGCGGTCATCGTCGGATCCACCGAGGCACCGCTGGCGCCGTACTCGATCGTCTGCCAGCTCGGCTACCCGGAACTCAGCCGGGCGGACGTCCCCGAACGCGCCTATCTCCCGTTCACCGCGGACGCCTGCGGCTTCGCGCCCGGGGAGGGCGGGGCGATGCTGGTGGTCGAGGACGAGGAGGCGGCCCGGCGGCGCGGCGCCACGCCCAGGGCGGAGGTCCGCGGCCACGCCGCCACGTTCACCGGCGCCTCCGCCTGGGAGCGGTCCCGGGAGGGGCTGGTGCACGCCATCCGCGGCGCACTGGACCAGGCCCGGTGCGCCCCGGAAGAGGTCGACGTGGTGTTCGCCGACGCGCTCGGGGTGCCTGCCGCGGACCGGGCCGAGGCGCTGGCCATCAACGAGGCGCTGGGCCGCCGGGCCGCCGAAGTACCGGTGACCGCACCGAAGACCGGTTTCGGCAGGGCGTACTGCGGGGCCCCGGTACTGGACGTGGCCACCGCGGTGCTCGCCATGGAGCACGGCCTGGTGCCACCCACCCCCAACGTGGTCGACGTCATCCACGACATCGACCTTGTCACCGGCCTCGCCCGCCCCACCGAGGTGCGCACCGCGCTTGTGCTCAGCCGCGGACTGATGGGGTGCAACGCCGCGCTCGTGCTGCGACGCGGCGCCGACAAGCCGGCATGACGGCAGCGCCGTCAGCGGAACCGGAAGGAGAGTAGTGGTGAGCGATCGACTGACCTTCGACGAGTTGGCCTCGTTGATGAAGAGCAGCGCCGGAATCACCGTGGAGGCCGGGGAGTTGGAGAGCCGCCCCGACTCACCCTTCGCCGAGTTCGGGCTGGACTCGCTCGGCCTGCTCGGCATCGCGGAGAAGCTGGAACACCGCTTCGGGCAGCCCGTTGAGGCGGAGAACTGCAAGACCCCCGCCGAGTTGCTCGACCTGGTCAACTCGGCACTGATCGCGGGAGCGTGACCATGTCCGGACACACCGAGAACGAGATCACCATCGCGGCCCCCTTCGACCTCGTCTGGGACGTCACCAACGACCTGGAGAACTGGCCCCGCCTGTTCAGCGAATACCGCAGCGTCGAAGTGCTCGGCCGGGAAGGCGACAAGACGACCTTCCGGCTGACCATGCACCCCGACGACAACGGCCAGGTCTGGAGCTGGGTGTCGGAACGCGAAACCCACCGGGACGCCCGCACCGTACGGGCGCGCCGGGTCGAGCCGGGACCGTTCGAGTTCATGGACATCAGGTGGGAGTACGCGCAGACCCCGGACGGCGGCACGAGGATGCGCTGGATCCAGGACTTCGCCATGAAGCCCACCGCACCCGTGGACGACGCCGGGATGACGGACCACCTCAACCGCAACACGCGGATCCAGATGGACCTCATCCGGGAGAAGATCGAACGCCGGGCCCGGGTACGCACCGAGTACGCGGAGTCCACCGTCTCCAACTAGCCCCCACCCCAGGGTGCCTGCCCCGGCCGGAAGGTCCGGCCGGGGCACGCCTGGACCGCCCGCGCACGCCCGGACCGGCGTGCCCCCCACGAGCGAGAGGACACCGCCCATGCACCGCGCCTTGATCGTGGCCCGGATGAAGCCTGGCTCCGCCCCCGGCATCGCCGAGGTCTTCGCCGACTCCGACCGCGGCGAACTGCCGCATCTGATAGGCGTCAGCGGCCGCAGCCTCTTCCAGTTCGGCGATGTGTACCTGCATCTGATCGAGGCCGACGAGCCGCCCGGCCCCCGGGTCGCCAGCCTGACCGGCCACCCGGAGTTCCGCAGCGTCAGCGAACGGCTCACCGCCTTCGTCCGGGCCTACGACCCGAAGACCTGGCGGGAGCCGAAGGACGCCATGGCCCACGAGTTCTACCGGTGGGACCGGGACGGCACCGCCTGACCTCACACCGGCACGCTCGCCTCGAAGGCGTGCAGATAGGCGTTGATCGGCTGGATGTCACCCAGTTCGAGACCGGCCGCCGTCATCGCCTGGACCAGGCTCTCCTTGGAGTGCTTGGCGCCGCCCACGTTGAGCAGCAGCAGCAGGTCCATGGCGGTGGTGAACCGCATCGACGGGCTGTCGTCCACCAGGTTCTCGATGACGATGACCCGGGCGCCCGGACTCGCCGCGGCGATCACGTTCCGCAGCGTCAGCCGGGTGCTCTCGTCGTCCCACTCCAGAATGTTCTTGATGATGTACAGGTCCGCCCGCACTGGCACGTCCTCCCGGCAGTCACCGGGCAGGAGTTGGGCCCGGTCGGCCAGCGGGCCGCCGGGGCGCAGCCGGGGATCGGCGTTCGCCACCACCTTCGGCAGGTCGAGCAGGGTGCCGCGCAGCTTCGGGTCCCTCTCCAGCAGGCTGGCGATCACATGGCCCTGTCCGCCGCCGATGTCCACCACGCTCGACACACCTGTGAGGTCGACATACGCGGCGAAGTCCTCGGCGGACTGCTTGCTGGACTGCGTCATGGCCTTGTTGAACACCTCGGCCGACGCGCCCGCGCCGTCGTGCAGGTAGTCGAAGAACTCCTTGCCGAAGACATCGGGGAAGACCTTCCGGCCCGACCGTACGGCCTCGTCAAGCCGCGGCCACACCTGCCAGGTCCACGGCTCGGTGCACCACAGTGAGATGTAGCGCAGGCTGTTCGGGGTGTCCTCGCGCAGCAGCCGGGACATCTCGGTGTGCGTCCACCGGTCGTTACCGGTCTCGGCGAAGATGTCGTAGCAGGACAGCGTGCGCAGCAGTCGGCGCAGCGGTCGCACCTCGGTGTTCAGTGCCGCTGCCAACTCCTCGGTGCTGGTCGGAGCGTCCTGCAGGGCGTCCGCCAGGCGCAGTTGTGCCGCCGCGCGGACGGCCGCGGCGCACGCGGCGCCGAAGACCAGCTCCCGAAGGCGCATGCCCGCGGCCGGTGAGGTGGGTTGTGCGGTGGTCATGAGGCCGCCTTCCGGGTTGTGGGGGCGCCGTCAGCACGAGCCGGTGGGCTCGGAGGTACGGCAGTAGTTCCTGACGAAGGTGTTGTCCGTGCCGACGTCCCGATCGGCAAGGTCCGCCGGGGCGTTGTCGCGCACCGTGTTGTCACGAACGGTGATGCCGGAGTTGGGCGCTCCGAACCTGCTGCGGAACAGTACGATCCCGCCGGACATGGGCGTTCGGCCACGGTTGCCGCGCACCAGGTTGTGCGTCACCAGCGTCTGCTCCGCCCCGGTGACCAGGATTCCCACGCCTTGTGTCATCGACATGTGGGCGCTCGGGCCGCAGTACTTGTTGTTGAGTTCCACCCGGTTGTGGCGGACGGACAGGGCGCCGGCGCGGGGGATGTTCTCGTCGCCCACTACGAAGACGCCGCCGCAGTTGCCGGTGATGGTGTTGTGCTTGACCACCAGGTTCCGGGCCCGACGGATCACCACGCCGAAGCGGTTGCCCTGGACGGTGTTGCCCGAGATGACCGCGCCCTGCGTGTCGAGCGCCCCGGCCTCCCGGCCGATCACGTTCGCCAGCAGGATGCCCGACTGGCCGTTGTCCCTGATGACGTTGCGCTTGAACTCACCACGGGTGGAAAGCTGTTGGCTGATGCCCTGCTGCCCGCTGTTCTGGACGAGTACGTTGCGCACGCTCATCCGGTCCGTCCAGGAGGCCGCGATGCCGTCGTTCGGGAAGCCGGAGACGGCGAGCGATCTGATCCGTACGCCGGGGATCGGCTGGTCCGGGGTGCCGGTGACGCAGATCCCGTGACCGGCCCGTGCGCAGGCGGTGCCGGACCGGGTGGCGCCGGGGGCGAGCACGGTACGGGGGCCCATGCCGCGGATCGTCAGGCCCGGGACGGTGACCTCGACGCTCTCCCGGTAGGTGCCGGGGAGCAGCAGCAGGGTCTCGCCGGGGCTGGCCCGGTCGACCGCCTCCTGGATCGACTCACCCGGGCGGACGATGTGCCGGTTCGCCGCGCTGGCGGGAGGTGCCGCCACGAATCCGGCGACGAGGAGTGTGGCGAGCGGCGCGAGATGGCGGGAGCTTCGCTGGGGCATGGGCCGATGCTGCCTTCCTGAAGACCAGCGGCGGAGCACCCTGGGTGCTCCGCCGCCCGGCGGTGCGGGGACGTTGCGGGGAAGCAGGGCGCGCTGCCTGCCGCCTCGAAGCTATGAGGGCCCGTCAGCCCCCGCCACTCGTACGCCTCCGTCCGGCGCGGCCGATGCTCCGCAAGGGGTAACCGGCGGCTCTCGGCTGGTCCGCGATGGTTCGCGCCCCGTGCGCTCGCCACCGCGGCGGAAGGCCGAGCCGCGCGGCGACCGTTACTCAGTGGCACTCGTGATGACCGAGAAGCTGGCGCCGAACGGGTCGGTGAGGGCGGCCATCCGGCCGACGCCCGGCACGGTCTCCGGCGGCATGGCGACCTCGCCGCCGTTCTCCTGGGCCACGCCGATCGCGGCGTCGCAGTCGGCCACCTCGAAGTACGGCCGCCAGCGGGTCGTCCAACCCTCCTGCCGCATCTCGTCGCTGAGCCCCATGATCCCGCCCTGACGGGCGTCCTCGCCGCCACCGGCGGGGGAGACCACGGTGTACGTGAAGCCGTCCATGGGCATGTCCTGGATCTGCCAGTCGAAGACCGAGTGGTAGAACGCCTTCGCCCGCTCCGGGTCGGCGGTGTGCAGCTCCGCCCAGCACAGGGTGTTCGGGTCGTTGACCGCGCCCAGGCCCCGAGTGTCCCCGGGCTGCCACACGGCGAAGTCGGCGCCGGTGGGATCGGTGAAGGCAGCCAGCCGGCCCGCGGTGAAGACGTCCATCGGCGCCATCCGGATCGAGCCGCCGGCCTGCTCCACCGCCTTGGCGGTGGCGTCCGCGTCGGGCGTGTGGAAGTGCACGGTCCAGGCCGAGGCGGCGCCCTCCTGCATCAGCGGGCCGGCGGCGGCGACGATCTTCCCGTCGAGGGTGAACATGCCATAGCCGCCCGCCTCCGGCCCCTGGGACTGGAAGTCCCAGCCGAACAGCGCGCCGTAGAAGTCGGCGGAGGCCGCCACATCGGGGCTGCCGAGGTCGACCCAGAGAAGCGATCCAGGCACGTAGGGAGTGGTGATCATGACGGTGGCCCTCCGAGGTTCAGCCATGGCGGGGACCGCCCTCCGGCCAGCGGATTCGGGCGGTTTCCCGTGGACGAGTTCAGCATGGCAGGGGGCACTGACAATCGCCCCGCCCGGCGCCCGGCGCCCCGCCGTGCGCGAACCGCGCCACTGGCACATAGTGGGATTGCCGGGGGTAGGACCGCCCCCTACGCAGAGGCGCTTCACCCCTATTCACCAGGCCGACCGCCAGACGTGCTCCGTCAACGACGGCTACACTTCGCGCTGACTTGAAGGAGCGTCAGATGACTGCCAAAGCGCAGATCGGGGTCACCGGGCTCGCGGTCATGGGCCGCAACCTCGCCCGTAACTTCGCCCGCAACGGCTACACCGTCGCCGTCCACAACCGCACCCCCGCCAGGACCCGTGCGCTGATCGACGAGTTCGGACACGAGGGCGACTTCGTACCCACGGAGACCGCCGAGGAGTTCGTCGCCTCGTTGGAGCGGCCGCGGCGGCTGCTGGTGATGGTCAAGGCGGGGGAGCCCACCGACGAGGTCATCAGGGAGTTCGCGCCGCTGCTCGAAGACGGCGACATGATCATCGACGGTGGCAACGCCCACTTCGCGGACACCCGGCGCCGGGAGGCCGCGCTGCGCGAACAGGGCATCCACTTCGTGGGCACCGGCGTGTCGGGCGGTGAGGAGGGCGCGCTGCACGGGCCGAGCATCATGCCCGGCGGCTCGGTGGAGTCGTACCGCACGCTCGGGCCGATGCTGGAGAAGATCAGCGCCAAGGTGGACGGCGCCCCGTGCTGCACGCACATCGGAACGGACGGCGCCGGGCACTTCGTGAAGATGGTGCACAACGGCATCGAGTACGCCGACATGCAGCTGATCGCCGAGGCGTACGACCTGCTGCGCCGGGCCGCGGGCATGACACCCCAGCGGATCGCGGAGACCTTCCGGCGCTGGAACACCGGACGGCTGGACTCGTACCTCATCGAGATCACCGCCGACGTGCTCACCCACCCCGACGCCGCCACCGGCAAGCCCTTCGTCGACATCGTCGCCGACCAGGCCGAGCAGAAGGGCACCGGCCGCTGGACCGTACAGACCGCGCTCGACCTCGGCGTACCGGTGCCGGGCATCGCCGAGGCGGTCTTCGCCCGGTCACTGTCCGGCCACACCGACCTGCGCGCCGCCGCCCGCTCGCTGCCCGGCCCCAAGGGCAACGTGCTGGACGCCAAGAGCGCGGAACGCTTCGCCGACCAGGTCGAACACGCCCTGTACGCCTCGAAGATCGTCTCCTACGCGCAGGGCTGGAACATGATCCAGGCCGGCGCCACCGAGTACGGCTGGGACATCGACCTGGGCGCCGTCGCCTCGATCTGGCGCGGCGGATGCATCATCCGCGCCGCCTTCCTGGACCGCATCCGCGCCGCGTTCGACGCCGATCCGGCGCTGCCGAGCCTGCTGGCGGACGCGCAGTTCGCCAAGGAGATCGGCGAAGCCCAGAGCGCCTGGCGCACCGTGGTGGCGGCGGCCGGTGAGCACGGCATCCCGGCCCCCGGCTTCTCCGCGGCGCTCGCGTACTACGACGCGCTGCGCGCCGAGCGGCTGCCCGCGGCGCTCACCCAGGCACAGCGCGACTACTTCGGTGCGCACACGTACCGCCGCGTTGACCGCGACGGCAGCTTCCACACTCGGTGGGGGCAGGACAAGTCCGAGGCGGAGGCGTAGTGCCCGCCCGGCGGATCTGACGCTGGGGCGCGGCTTTTCACGGACCGCACGTGCCAGGAACCCCGGGCAACCCTCAAACACCGCCCGCGCCCGGCCGGTTGGCCAGGGTGCGGGCGATGTCCAGGGTCAGGCGGTGCCAGGGCTGGCGCGGGTCGCGTGCGGTGAGTTGGGCGATGCGGCGCAGCCGGTAGCGCATCGACTGCGGGTGCAGATGGAGCTCGCGGGCCGCCGCGGTGGCCGAGCCGTTGTCCAGGTAGGCGCCGAGCGCGGTCAGCAGGTGCCGCTGGGCGGGCTCGACCAGCGGGCCCAGCACGACGCGGGCGATCTGGTCCGCGGTGGCGGAGGCGCGGCCCGCGAGCAGGCTCAGTACGTGCGCGTCGGCGTCGGTGAGCAGCCGTCCGGGCTGGTGGGCGTGGCCGGGAGCGGTGTCCAGCGCGTCCGCGGCCAGTCGGTACGCGGCGGCGACGCGGTCGGGGCCCTCCCGGGTGATCGCACAGCCACGCCACGCCCGGGTGTGCAACGCCGCCGCGGCCTCCTCGGCCGCGGCGGCGGGCAGCAACAGGACGACACGCGGGCCGCGGGTGGTGGCCAGCGGTGTCACACCGCCCGCGTACGGGGTGAGCGCCTCCAGCAGTTCGGCCGCGGTCGCCTCGGTCACCGAGTGCGCGGCGGCCTCCGGGAACGCCTCGGGACCGCCCGGCTCGGCCAGCAAGAGGCAGTAAGGATCGGGGAGTTGAACCTCCAGCCGCTGGGCGCGGTCGGCGATCGCGCCGGCCGAGGCGTGGCGTCCGGCGATCAGGTCGTCCAGCAGATCGCGCAGCGCGCGGGTGCGGTCGCTCGCCAGGTACTCGGCGGTGGCGGCGTAGGCGGTTCCCATCACCTCGGAGAGGGTGTCCAGGGTGGTGAGCAGCAGCCGGGTGAGGGCGAAGATGTCCGCACTGTCCACCTCGCCGCCGGTGCGTGCCGCGATCAGCTCGGTGATGGTGGTCAGCGCCACCCGGTAGGCCCGTAGCACGGCCTGTACCGGGCGGCCGTCGGCGGCGCGGGCCGCCGCGATGCCGCGCAGCAGCCGCAGGTCGGCGGCCTCCAGCCGGCCGTCGACGGTCCACCGGTGCAGGACGCGGTGCAACGCCTTTCCGGTGATGGCTCTGACCTCGGCCATCCGCCCGTCGTCCAGCGCGGCGTAGGCGGGCACCCGCTCGTGCACCGCGGCGATGATCGCCTCGACGGTTCGCGGGTCGCCCATCAGCTCCCGCCGGATCCGTTCCCGTTCGCGGTGCGCCACCCGCGGCCCCTTCCGACTTTGTCACATGGTGATAGATCTAGCGGTGCCGGGTGCGCACCCCCATGGACTCACATTGTCACTCTGGCGAGGATCGGACGTGCACGGACCCGACCCCGAGGAGAGGCAGGGCGCGTCGATGAGCGACAGCACGGATCAGGCCAAGGAGTGGGCGGCCTTCCAGTACGAGATCTACCTGAACGGCATGACGGGCGCGGTGCCCCGGCTGCCCACCGACCTGACCCGGCTGGAGGAGGTCGCCGAGGCCCGGCTCGGCCCCGGCCCGGTCGGCTATGTGGCGGGCAGCGCGGGCAACGGCCGTACCACGAGGGCGAATCGGGAAGCGCTGGACCGCTGGCAGATCGTTCCCCGCATGCTGCGCGACGTACAACGCCGCGACCTGTCCGTCGAGTTGCTCGGCACCCGGCTGCCGGCACCGCTCGCCCTCGCCCCGGTGGGCGTGCTTTCCATCATGCACCCGGACGCGGAGACCGGGGCCGCCCGGGCCGCCGCCGCGCAGGGCGTACCGTTCATCCTCTCCTCGGCCTCCAGCACGCCGATGGAGCGGGTCGCCGAGGCGATGGGGGAGGCGGAGCGCTGGTTCCAGCTGTACTGGCCCAAGGACCGCGAGGTCACCAAGAGCCTTCTGGGCCGGGCCAAGGCGGCCGGTTACACGGCGCTGTTCGTCACCCTGGACACCTGGCTGCTGGCCTGGCGGCCCCGCGACCTGGACCAGGCGTACCTGCCGTTCCTGCACGGTGTGGGCACCGCCAACTACTTCACGGACCCGGCCTTCCAGGCCGGGCTGGCCAAGCCGGTGCACGAGGACCCCAACGCCGCCGTACTGCATTTCGTGAACATGTTCGCCGACCCCACGAAGACCTGGGACGACCTGGACTTCCTGCGCGAGCACTGGGACGGCCCCATCGTGCTCAAGGGGATACTGCACCCCGACGACGCCCGCCGGGCCGCCGCCGCCGGGATGGACGGCATCGTCGTCTCCAACCACGGCGGGCGCCAGGTCAACGGGGCGATCGGCGCCGCGGACGCACTGCCCGGCGTGGTACAGGCGGTCGGTGACCGGCTCACCGTTCTGTTCGACAGCGGGATCCGCACCGGCGACGACATCTTCAAGGCCCTCGCCCTGGGCGCCCGCGCCGTACTGCTGGGCCGCCCCTACGCGTACGGGCTCGGCCTGGACGGCCAGCCCGGCGTGGAGCACGTCATCCGCTCGCTGCTGGCCGAGTTCGACCTCACGCTGGCCCTGTCAGGACACACCACCGCGGCCCGGCTCACCCCCGCCGCCCTCACCCGTACCAACGCCTAGGAGCCCTGAGTTGTCCATCGAGCAGAACGCACCGCGCAACGTGCTCGCGATCGTCTCCCCGCACGTCGGAGGCCGGGCCGCCGGAACCGCGCTGGCCGCGGTCTTCGCCGACCGTGCCCAGGTCACCGTGGTCGAAGCGGCCGACGAGGACCCGAAGGCGCTACGGGATGCCCATGTCGTCATCACCGGCCTCGGCCCGGTGACCGCAGACCACATCGCCGCCGCGCCCGAGCTGCGACTGATCCAGTGCGCGAGCCACGGCTTCGACTACGTGGACGTGGCCGCCGCCCGGCAGCGCGGCATCCCGGTGAGCACCATCGGATCCAGCGGCGCGGAACAGCAGAACGTCGCCGAGCAGACCTTCGCCCTCATGCTCGCACTGGCCAAGCAGCTCATCCCCGCCCACACCGCGCTGGTCGACGCGGACTGGGCGCTGCCCCGGCTCCAGCAGTCCATCACCGAGCTGTCCGGCAAGACCCTCGGCATCATCGGCTTCGGCCGCATCGGCCAGGAGGTCGCCCGCCGCGCCGCCGCGTTCGAGATGCGGGTGGTCTACACCGACCGGTCCGGTGGATCACCGCGGGACGATCTCCAACTCGAAGCTCATCGCGTCGAGTTGGATGAGCTGCTGCGCACCGCCGACTACGTCTCCGTGCACGCCCCGCTGACCGACGAGAACCGGCATCTGCTCAACGCCGAGCGGCTGCGCATGCTCAAGCCCACCGCGTTCGTCATCAACACCGCACGCGGCGCGCTGATCGACCAGGACGCGCTGGCCGACGCGCTGGAGGCGGGCGCGCTCGCCGGAGCGGGTCTGGACGTCTTCGACCCCGAACCGCCCACCGCCGCACTGCGGTTGCTGCGCGCCCCCAGGGTGGTGCTGTCGCCGCACGTCGCCGGGGTGACCCGGGAGACACTGGTGCGCATCGCGATGGCCGCGGTACGCAACGTCTCCGACTATCTGGACGGCAAGGAGCCGCGGGACATCGTCGGGTGACGGCTCCGGCCGCCCGGCACCAGGTCGCCGTGGACGGCCGGTCCACGCCGCGAGGGTCGCCCGCCGTCACGGCGGGGCGAAACGTCGGGGGCAGGCCCCCGACACCCCCGGCGGGTCGACCGCCATCCCGGCGATGTCTCCGCGCGCCTTCCGCTCGGCGGGTGCCGGGTGCTACGGCATAGGGATATGCCCGCGATCCTGCACGCGCTGTCCATCACCGGTGCCATGACCTGGGAGATCACCTGGGCGCTGATCCTGGGCTTCACCCTGTCCGCCATCGTGCAGGCCGTGGTGCGCAGGTCCACCATCGTGCGGCTGCTGGGCGACGACCGCCCCCGTACCCTCGCCCGAGCGGCGGGCCTGGGGGTGGCGTCGTCCTCCTGCTCGTACGCCGCGGTCGCGCTGGCGCGCGCGCTGTTCCGCAGGGGCGCGAACTTCACCGCCGCGATGGCCTTCGAGATCGCCTCCACCAACCTGGTGGTCGAACTCGGGGTGATCATGGCCCTGTTGATGGGCTGGCAGTTCACCGTCGCGGAGTTCATCGGCGGACCGATCATGATCGTGGTGCTGGCGGTGCTGTTCCGCCTGCTGCTGCGGGAGCCGCTGTTGCGCGAGGCCCGTGCACAGGCGGAGCGCGGGCTGGCCGGTGCCATGGAGGGGCACGCGGCGATGGACATGTCGGTACGGCGCCCCGGGTCGTTCCTCCGGCGGCTGTTCTCTGCCGAGGGCTTCACCGCGACATCGCACGTCTTCGTCATGGAGTGGGCGGCGATCCTGCGGGACCTGCTGGTCGGGCTGCTGATCGCCGGGGCCGTCGCCGCCTGGGTGCCGGACACGTTCTGGCGCGGGTTCTTCTTCGCCGGGCATCCGCTGGCCGCCAGGCTGTGGGGGCCGCTCATCGGGCCGGTGGTGGCGGTGGTGTCGTTCGTCTGCTCCATCGGCAACGTGCCGCTGGCCGTGGTGCTGTGGAAGGGCGGCATCAGCTTCGGCGGCGTGGTCGCGTTCGCCTTCGCCGACCTGCTGATCCTTCCGATCCTCAACATCTACCGGAAGTACTACGGCGCGCGCATGGCCGCCTTCCTGCTGGCCACCTTCTACGTCGCGACGGTGGTCGCCGGCTACTGCGTCGAGTTCCTCTTCGGCGGGGTGCGGCTCGTCCCCGACCAGGCCAGGGCCAGGCTCCCGGTGGAGGGGGTGTCCTGGAACTACACCACCTGGCTCAACATCGTCTTCCTGGTGCTGGCGGCGGTGCTGCTGGTGCGCTTCGTCCGCACCGGCGGGTTCGCCATGCTGCGGATGATGGGCGGCTCACCGGCCGTGTCCGGTGACCACGGCCACGGCGCCCAATAGGCCCGCGGTACGGGCGGTTTGGGCGCCGCGTCGGGTCATACGATGGCGCGCTCCGGGATGGGCACCTCCTCGCCGTCCACCTCCAGGGTGACGCGGGGGATGGCGGAGCCGAACCGGGCCTGGTGCACATGGATGCGGAACGGCAGGGGCGGGTCCTCGGGCAGTTCACCGGAGAGCAGGCTGGTGCCGGAGCCGTGCACGCGTTGGCAGAAGACCTCTTTGCCGTCGACCAGCAACTCGATCTCACTGGTCAGCCCGGACCGCACCGTCACCGTGATCGAGTGTCCGGCGTGGTCGATGTGGAAGTGGAACGGGCGCCCCATGACGCACCTCCGTAGTACTCAGGTGCTCATCCAGCTTATGGCCTGTCCGCCGGATCCTCATCGGATGTGCGCGGCGGCAGCCACAGGTCCGGGCCGAACACCTCGTAGTGGATGTCCGCAGCGCGCACACCCAGTTCGAGCAGTTGCGACCGGGCGGCGCGCATGAAGGGCAGCGGGCCGCACAGATAGGCGGTGGTCCGTGGTGGTACGGGGAGGGTGCGCAGGTCGACCAGGCCCGTGCGGTCGGCGGGCCAGGGGCCTTCCGGGTGCTCGTACCAGACGTGCGCGGTGGCGTTCGGCAGCTTGGCGACGAGCTGGTCGAACTCGGTGCGGAAGGCGTGGGTGCGCGGGCCGCGGTCGGCGTGGACGGCGATCACCTGCCGCCGTGCGCCGGTGGCGGCGAGCTGGCCGAGCATGGCGTTCATCGGCGTACAGCCGATCCCGGCGGAGGCGAGCAGCACCGGTGTGTCGCCGTCGTCCAGCGTGACGTCGCCGAACGGGGCGCTGATCCGCAGCACGTCGCCGTCGTGGACGTGCTGGTGCAGATGCCGGGAGACCGTGCCGTCGGCCCTGACGGTGAACTGGAAAGCGGCGGTGCGCGTACCGGACAGACTGTACTGGCGTATCTGCCGTGCGCCGTCGGGGAGTTGGGCCTGGACGGAGACGTACTGGCCCGGCCGGGACGGCGGTGGCGGGGCGCCGTCCGCGGGCCGGACCAGGAACGTGACGACGTCGGCGGTCTCCTGGAACCTGGCCAGCACCTGGTAGTCCCGCCAGGTGTCGCCGTCCGGGGCGCCGAAGCGGGCGTACAGCCGTTCCTCGATGGCGATCAGGGCGTTGGCCATCAGCCAGTACACCTCGTCCCAGGCGGCGGCGACCTCCTCGGTCACCGCGTCCCCCAGCACTTCGACGATGGCCGCGAACAGATGGGTGTGGACGATCTCGTACTGGTCGCGGGTGATGCCGAGCGAGGCGTGCTTGTGGGCGATGCGGGCGAGCATCGTGTCGGGGCGCACCTCGGGGTGGCTGACCAGGGCGCCCGCGAAGGCGGCGATGGAGCCCGCCAGGGCCTGCCGCTGGGCGCCGTTGGCCTGGTTGCCGCGGTTGAACAGGTCGCGCTCCAGCTCGGGGTGCGCGGCGAACAGCCGGGCGTAGAAGGCGGCGGCGATCTCCTCGATGGCCGCGCCCACGGCGGGCAGGGTGGCGCGGATGGTGTCGGCGGACTTCTGAGACAGCATCAAGGGCTCCAAAGTAGTATGTCAGATTCGTATTTTCGAACGCGTGGAACCGGCCTTCGAGCGTGGTGCGCGAGGGGAACGGGCTCGCTCAACCCCGCAGCGGCAGCCCCATCAGGACCGGGCCGGTGGGGGAGGCGACCAGGTCCTGCACGGTGATCGGATCGAGCGCGGCGTAGAAGGCGTCCTGCGCGGCCCGTAGCGCGCTGCGCAGTCGGCAGGCGGCGCGCAGCGGGCACGGCGGCTCGTCCTCGCAGCCGACCACGTCCCCCACCCCCTCCAACTCCCGTACCAGCCGACCCAGCGAGCCGGTGCGCCCGGTGTGGGTGAGGGACAGGCCGCCGCCCCGGCCGCGGCGCGCGTCGACCACGCCGAGGTGCTGGAGCCGGGTCACGACCTTCGCCGCGTGGGTATAGGGCACGGACATCGCGTCAGCCACCTCGCGGGTGGTCGGCGGGTTCTTCCGGTCCGCCACGGCGAGGCGCATCGCGATGCGCAGTGCAAGGTCTGTGCTCTTGGTCAGTCGCACGAGCAGCAGCGTAACTAATGCGAATCTGATGCTCCAGATTGGGTTCCGTAGTACGTCACCTGGTCCTCGGGGCTCCCAGGGCGTGACCAAGATCCAGGTCATAGGGTTGCCCCTGCCGCTCGCCGGAGCGGCGTGGCAGCGGAAGAGACGTGGAGGAACGGATGTCGGTCAGTCGCCGGACGGTACTGGCGGTCATGGCGGGAGGGGTGCTCGCGGGCTGCGGCACCGCACGGAACACCGCCGCGAGCGCGTCGCCGAGGCCCACCGCCACCCCCTCGGCGGAGCCCACGCCCTCGGTGGCGCAGCCGGCCGTGCCCACCCGCGCCGACGAGGTCGCCCGCTACGGACGCCTCACCCCCACCAAGTGGGGGCTCGACGGCGTGCCCGGCATGGTCTCACGGCTGCCCGCCGGACATCGGGCGACAGCGCTGACCTTCGACGCGTGCGGCGGCCGGGGCGGCAGCGAGTACGACAGCGGGTTGATCGAGTGCCTGCGCGCACACAAGGTGCCCGCGACCCTGTTCATCAACTCCCGCTGGATAGACGAGAACCGCGCCACCTTCGACCACCTCGCGGCGGACCCGCTGTTCGAGATAGCCAACCACGGCACCCGGCACCTCCCGCTGTCGGTCTCCGGCCGATCCGCGTACGGGATACCCGGCACCCGTAGCGCCGGAGAGGTGTACGACGAGGTGGCGGGGAACCGGGAGAAGCTCACCAAGCTCCTCGGCCACCCGCCCCGCTACTTCCGCTCGGGCACCGCCTACTGCGACGACGTGGCCGCGCGGATCGTCTCCGACCTCGGTGAGCGGTTCATCAGCTTCGACGTCAACGGCGACGGCGGCGCCACCTTCACCCCGCAGCAGGTGCACCAGGCGGTGCTCACCGCGCGGCACGGCTCCATCGTCATCAGCCACATGAACCACCCGAGGGGCGGCACGGCACGCGGATACGCAACCGCCATACCGCGACTGCTGGAATCCGGCCACCAGTTCGTAAGGCTCTCCGACGCGCTCACATGAGCCATCCTTGGGGCATGCCCGACGAGCGAACCGAGGACCCCGGATACCCGGCACGGCAGGCCTCCCGGATGGCCTCGCTGGAGCAACTGGACGCGACGGTGCCCACCTGCCGCGCGTGCCCCCGCCTGGTGGAGTGGCGCGAGCACACCGCGCGGGTCAAGCGCAGGGCCTTCCAGGACTGGGACTACTGGGCCCGGCCGGTACCCGGCCTCGGGCCACCGGACGCGGCACTGGCCGTCGTCGGGCTGGCTCCCGCCGCGCACGGCGGTAACCGCACCGGCCGGATCTTCACCGGCGACCCATCCGGAGAGGTGCTGTACGCGGCGCTGTACGACGTGGGCCTCGCCTCGCAGCCCACGGCCACCCACCGCGACGACGGGCTGGAACTGTACGGCGTGCGGATCACCTCCCCGGTGCACTGCGCACCGCCGCAGAACCGGCCCACCCCGGCCGAGCGGGACACCTGCCGACCGTGGCTGGCGCGGGAGCTGGAACTGCTGCGGCCCACGCTGCGGGCCGTGGTGGTGCTCGGCGCGTTCGGCTGGCAGGCGCTGCTGCCGGTGCTGGCCAGCGCCGGATGGCGGCTGCCCAGACCGCGCCCGGCCTTCGGGCACGGGGCACAGGTCCTGCTGGCGGACGAGCGCGGCGGCCGGGGACTGCATCTGCTCGGCTGCTACCACCCGAGCCAGCGCAATGTGTTCACCGGTCGGCTCACCCCGGCCATGCTCCGCACCGCGCTGCGCGACGGCGCCGCGCTCGCCGGACTGCCCCGGCCTCCGTCCACCGACGACCGGTGACGGCCCGCCGACATGCGCGGCACGGCAACCTGGCGGAAGGTGAGCATATGAACCACCATCACCGCTCGCCCGCACGGGCGCTCGACATCGACACCCGCCTGGTCACCGCCGGAGCGATGCTCACGGTGTGCGGCTCGCTGGTGGCGTTCGCCGGTTTGGCACTCGCCGGCTTCGCGCTGGTCAACGCGGGACGGCAGTGGGTACGGCAGATGGAGGTGCCGCCCGGCGAACTGGCGGCGGCCAAGCTGCGCCAGGCCAAGCAGGCGTCGCTGGCGGGCATGCAGGCCTGGCAGGCGGCCCAGGGCGACGGCGGCCGGACGAACCCGTAACGGACCCACCTGCCGCCCCTCACCCGGCGGGTGCTTGAATCGCCGGATGATTGATCATGTTGTGCTGCGCGTGTTCATCGGACCCGACGGGCGCGGCGGGAACCCGCTCGGCGTGGTGACCGACGGCACCCAGGTACCCGGCACGGACGAACGCCAGCGGCTGGCCGCCGAACTCGGTTACAGCGAGACCGTGTTCATCGACGACGCCTCGCGCGGCGCGGTCGACATCTACACCCCAAGCGCCCGGCTGCCTTTCGCCGGGCATCCGCTGGTGGGCGTCTCATGGCTGCTGGGGGAGCGCGGTCAGCGGGTCGAGGTGCTGCGACCGCCGGCCGGGGACGTGCCGACCTGGACGGACGGCGACTTCACCTGGATCCGCGGGCGCGCCGAGTGGGCCTCCGGGCGACGCACGCAGCAGTACGCCTCGGCGGCCGAGGTGGACGCCCTGCCCGCCCCGCCCCCGGGCGAGGGCTGGCTGTACGCCTGGGCGTGGCTGGACGAGGCGGGGGGACGGGTTCGGGCCAGGGCCTTTCCGCGGCGCGGCGACAACATCGTGGAGGACGAGGCGACGGGCGCCGCCGCGGTCGTCCTCACCGCGGAACTAGGCCGCCCGCTCACCATCCACCAGGGCGCCGCCTCCCAGATCCTCACCCGTCCCCAGGAGGACGGCTGGATCGACGTCGGCGGTCGCGCCGCCATGGCTTAAGGACCGTGCCCGCACCGGGAGCGGTACGGGCACGTGATGCGGTCACCGGGCGGAGTACACCGCGTCGCAGAACTCGGCGATCTCGTGTTCCGGCAGGTTGCGCACGACGTCGGCCTCGCTGATGACGCCGACCAGGCGCTTTTGCTCCAGCACCGGAAGCCTGCGGATCTTGTGGTCCTCCATCATGTGCAGCGCGTCGCCGATCTCCGCGTCGGCGTCGACCCAGTGCAGACGGCTGGCGAGTTCACGGGCCTTGACGGTCGACGGGTCCCGGCCTTCCGCACAACACTTGATCACGATGTCGCGGTCGGTGATGATCCCGGTCAACCGGTCGTGGTCGCAGATCGGCAGCGACCCTACCTCGAGGTCGCGCATCATCACCGCGGCGTCCTTGAGGCTCTTCTCCGCGTCGACGCACTGGGCGCCCTTGTGCATGATGTCGCGGGCCTTGCCTTTGAGTGCTGTCTTCCGCTTCGCCACTGTGGCTCACCTCCTCGGTGATTCCCGGCCATGCCGGTATTCCTCTGCCAGGGCGAACCCGTGCATACCGAGAAAAGTGCAGAACAGTTCCATACTGACCGCGCCCCGCGCATCCCACCATCGGAGCGCATAAACGGGTGGAGCCCGTTCACTACTGACCGCCACAGCACGAACCCGGTACGGAAGCGGATCTGGACGGTTCACGGCGGAACCCGCGTGCGGTTGCGCCGTCCCACGCCGATCGGTCGAACCAGGCCACCGCGTACCGTTCGGTGCGGCGAAGGGTACCTAGTGGGCGGTGACCCGCGCGCTCATGTGGACCAGTCCCGCGACCCCGAACTGGAGCGTCAGCGGCAGCGTGCCGTTGGCGGTGGCGCCGTTCACCTTGGGGAGTTGGACGCTGGGGCCGCCCTGGCCGCCGAAGGTGACGGTGGTGCCGGGGTTGAGCAGGATGCCCGAGGTGGACAGCGAGCCGTTGCCGGTGCTGTTGCCCTGCAAGGTGGCGCGACCGCCGTTGGGGGTCGCGACCATGGCCAGGTGCTCGGCCACGCTGCCGCCGTTGCGGATGGTCATGGTGAGCTGGCCCGTGCCGGACGGCCCGATGTGCGCCACCGCGTTGTGGACCGCCAGGTTCGTGCCGGGAACCTGGATGTTCAGCTCGCCCGGGGTGGTGGCGGTGTCGCTGGGGGTGACCGGACCGGATGGCTGGGTCTGACCGCCCGAACAAGCCGTGGCCAGTGCGAGTAGCGCGGCCGTGGCCACGGCCGCGCTGGCGGTTCGGGAGGAGACGCCGTTGCGTGTCATCCCTGCATTATGGCCTCCGGCCCGGGCTGCTCCGCTGGGCGGGCCGGAGGCCCGGGTCGGGGTGGGTTCGGCACAGCCGGGGTGCGCGCTTGCGGTTGACCGCCGTCGCGGCGGGGGCGTCGGGGCCAAGTCCGCGGCGCCCCGGTGCGGTGCAATCGAGGGCGCCGAGGGCAGGCCCTCGGCGCCCCTCCCGGTCAGCGGCCGGGGTAGCTGTATGTGTAGCCCTGGGCGTCCAGTTGGTCCAGCAGCGCGGCGAGGGCCGCCACCGACTGGGAGCGGTCGCCGCCGCCGTCGTGCATCAGGATGATGCCGCCGGGCTTCAGCTCCTGGTTGATGGTCTTCATGATGGCCGGCACACCAGGGCGCTGCCAGTCGTTGGAGTCGACCGTCCAACCCAGCGGGCGCAGGCCGTGCTCGGCCGCGATGTTGCGGATCGCCGGGCTGAAGTCACCGCCGGGCGCACGGTAGTACCAAAGCTTCGCCCCGGGACCCGCGGCGGCGGATATCTCGCGCTGGGCGTCGACTATCTCGTGCGTGTTGTAGTCCAGGGACTTCTTGCTCTGCTGCTCGTCGTGGTGCACCGAGTGGTCACAGAGCCGGAACCCGGCCTCGGTGATCTGCTTGGTGAGGTAGGGGTAACGCTGGGCGTTGGGGCCTATCTCGCAGAACGTCGCCTTGGCGTGGTGCTGTTGGAGCAGCGCCAGCACCTGCGGCGTCCACTTCGGGTCGGGGCCGTCGTCGAAGGTCAGCGCCACCGACTTGCCGCCGTCCTCCGTGCCGTGCTGGATGGACGGGTTGACCAGTGGCGCACCCGACGGCGCGCTGGCGGACGGGCTGCCCGGTTGAGCGCTGGGACTTTGCGCCGGATTCGAGGCGGAGGCGCTGGGGGAGACCTGCCGTGCGGGCGCCGACGAGTCGGCCGACGACGGCGAGAGGACGGAACCGGAGGCCGACGTACCAGCGGAGGGAGTGCCGGAGGCCGCGGCGGAACCGGTGGCGGTCGTGGAGGGGGAAGCGGCCGACGCCGAGTCGGCCGAGCGGGTGTGCGCGTGGACCTGCGGGCCGCACGCGGCCAGGGCGGCGCCGGAAAGCGTCACCACGAGGGCGGCTGTCGTCCTCTTCGCACTGGCGAATGCCACAGCTGTACCTCCAACGGCATCGTTGACGGATGCCTGAATTGCACGTTCAGTAACTCTTCATGCGCGGTGAGTACGGACCGAGCGGCGAACGGGAATCAGCCGGTTCGGCCGTGGGAATGTGATGCGATCGGCCGCACTGTATGGCCTGTGGCGGCTGGCTCGCTCATCTCCGGTTCACTCCGTGCGTGGGATCGAATACGGAGAGTCCGTTTTGCGCGTTATGTCGTCAACCGTAGAGGAAGGGCGGCGCTCAGCCCAGAGTGTTTGATGTGAGATATGTCCCTTATGCACTACGGCCCGCGTGTGACGGGAGGGGAAACGGGGTGACGTGGCCCCTCGTTCGGCTGACGGTGACTGCCTGGCCGTGACGGCCGCCTCCGTACCCCAACTCACCCAGTATGGCGTGCCGTTGGGGGGTTGGGGAGTCGGCGCCCGAAGAAAGCGCCCGGTGGAAAACGACTCCCGCCCCCCGTTCGAGAGGGGCGGCTAGTTCGCGGACTCGTACCGCTCGATGATGTCGCGCGGAATCCGGCCCCGCGGGCTGACCTCGATGCCCTGCTCCTTGGCCCAGGCGCGCACCTTCACCGGGTCGCAGCCGGTGGCCGCCGAGTCGCCGACCACCGACTGCTTGGTCTGGGCGCTGCGGGAACTCCCCGTTTTCCTGCCGTGCCGGAGGAAAGGTGCCAGCGCTTCAAGGAGTTTGTCGTAGTTGTCGGCGCCGAGGTCGATCTCGTAGCCGATGCCGTCGACACTGAAGGTGTGGGTGGCAATGTCGTCACCCTGTTCACCGCTGATGTCGTCGGTGAAAAGGGTGATCACGCGCTGAACCATTGTCTTGGATCCTTTCCAGGCAGGCGAGTGGATGCTACCCGGGTCTGCTGTTGGGACCCAAAGGGATCGGAAAATCCCGGCTGTTCCGTACCGTTTGGTGCGGCGTACCGTTCAACTCGTGCGCGGCGGCAGTGGCAGCGGCAGCCCCGGCAGACCGTCGAGGCTGACGGCGACGTGCTCCTTCTTCTCGCAGTACACGGCGAAGGACTCCTCGGTCTCCCGGGCGAAGCGCTGGGTGTGCAGCGGGCGTTCCTCGCGGTAGTCCAGATGGGGAACCGCGTATCCGCAGGTGTCGCTGACGCGTTCGGCGGTGACCACGATGATGGCGCGCAGATCGGTGCGGCGGCGGAACTCCTCGCCGAAGTGCGGAAGGAGGTCGTCCCAGCGCGGGTCGTCACGGAACACCGGTACACCTCGGCCGTGGATGCGGACGATCTTGGGCGGGCCGGTGAAGGCACACCACATCAGGGTGATGCGGCCGTTCTCCCGCAAATGGGCAATGGTTTCCGCGCCGCTGCCGCCCAGGTCGAGATAGCAGACGGTGTGTTCGTCCAGCACGGCGAAGGAGCCGGCGAGGCCCTTTGGGGAGACATTGACATGACCGTCCTCGGCCAGCGGTGCGGTCGCGGTGAAGAAGAGGTGCTGCTCTTCTATGAACTTCCGCAGCCGTCCGTCTATTCGCTCGTAAGTCTTTCCCATGCGGCCATTGTCGCCACCGCGGGCGGATGTGAACAGCGTTTTCCGGGATCAAGGGGTGGGAGCGGACGGGGAGCCCTCTGGGAGCACGGTTGCTTCTCTCTCCAAGCGGGTTACACCGGGCCGGAGTTGTACGTCATCGGATCGGGCTGCTGCCGGGGGAGTACGGCACTGCCGTGACCGCCTCATCGCTCCGGCGGGGGAGGTCGTGAGGAGGGTGAGGGCAAGGCAGTGGACAGCGCGTGCGGCCGGGACGAGGTGTGCGCGGGCGTCATGATGGAGACCGGCGGCGAGGACGGCGACGCCGAGGACCTGGCCGAAACGCCGACACCGCTCGTAGCGCCGGTTGGGCCCCGGGGCGTCGGCGCCGGCAGGACGCCGATGTGGTGTTTATCGGCTGGTTATGGGTGTCCAGGACGGTGGAGGCGTTGCGTCCGCTGTCTTTCGCAGGAACAGGAGTACTCCATGCACACCAGCGATCTCCGGTTTGCCGTGTGCGCCTTCTTCGCGGTTCGTCGTGGCGTGTAGCGGATGGACCTGCCAGGGGGCCATGCCCTGATCCGGATCGAACTGGACGCCCGCGCCCTGGGCAACGTCAGGTTCGCGCTGTCGCCACTGCACACGCTCACCGAGGCGCTGCTCCTCGTGCGCGGCGGCGCCGACCCCGGCCGCGGCGGCTGGGCGCGGCAGGTCGCGGAGACACTGCGTGCCCGCCAACTGGTGCTGCTGGCCGCGCTGTTCGGCGAACCGTCGGACTACATCCCCGACTTCGTCATCCCGCGCCCGGTGAGCTATGAGGAGTCCGTCGACGCGGAACTCCACCGGATCGCCACCGCCCGACCGGCACGGGTCCGCCAGGAGATGACGCTGCTGATCCACGGCGGCCCCGGCGTCCACGGACTGGGCGGCGGTCCCGCGGCGCACCCGCTGCTGCGCGCCTTGCGCCACGGCGAACGGGTCATGGCCGAGCAAGTCGCAGCGGAACTGGCCCAGTTGTGGCAGACCGTCATCCACCCGTGCTGGCCGCGGCTGCGTGCCCGGATGGAGGCGGACATCGCGCACCGGGCTCGGCTGATGGCTCGTCAGGGCACGGTCGGCATGCTGGTCGGCCTCCATCCGTGGATCGAGTGGGACGGTCACCAGGTGCGGCTGGCCGGTCCGGCCCATGCCCGGGTGCGGTCCGCCACCGGCCTGTTGCTGATGCCCCGGCTGTTCGGCCCGACCCCGATCACCATCAGCGGCTCCCCGGACCGCCGCCAGCCGCTGCTGATGTACCCCGCGCTGCCGGTGCCGGAGGGCCCGCGGCCCGGTGCTCCCGCCGTGCGTGAACTCCTCGGTGACACCCGGGCGATGCTGCTCGCCGATGTGAGTGTCCCGCGCAGCACCGCCCACCTCGCCGCCCGGCACGGCCTGAGCAAGAGCACCGTCTCCTACCACCTCGGGGTGCTGCACCGCGGCGGTCTGGTGACCAAGGCCCGGCACTCCCGCCAGATGCTGTACCAGCGGACCCACCGCGCCGACCAACTGCTGCTCCACCAGGCGCTACCGCGGTCAACCAGCCGCTGAGCGAAGCCGCCACCGTGCCCGGTCACCGCCAACTTCACCGGTGGCACACGGCAATTGGCGTCCAGCACATCGGCGATGCCGCGGCTGGAGTACCTGACCGGCAGGGCCTACGGGCCGTCGGTGAACGTGCCGCCGCCCATCGCGGCGACCTCGGAGGTGTAACCGGCGGCCGAAGCCCTTCCGCTACGGCGACCGCGGCGACCACTCGCCGATGCGCACCACTGCCAGGGTGATGTTGTCCGGGCCGCCCGCCTCGATCGCCGCCTTCCACAGTTCGAATGCGGCCCGCCCGTCCTCGTACTCCTGCAACAGGCTGTCCAGTTCCTCGTCGGGCACCGGATCGGTCAGACCGTCCGTGCAGACCAGGAAACGGGCGTCCTCGGTCAGCGGGTGACACCGTACGTGCGGGTTCACGTCCCTGAACTCGACGGCACCGCCCAGCGTCTGTGTCACGATGTTGGTGGTGCGCTGTCCGGGCGCCAGCGGTGGGTTGTCGTCCACGCTGAGCTGGCGCAGGCCGTCCTGGCCCACGGCGAGGACCCGGCTGTCGCCGATGTTGAACGCGAGCGCGGACTCCGGCAGCACGACGACGCCCGCGACCGTGGTGCCCATGGTGCGCAGAGCGGGATTGGCGTCGGCCGCCGCGTACACATCGTGGTTGCACGCCTTCAGGGCGTCGCGGAGGTTCGACTCGGTGTCCAGCGCCCGGCCGACCCTGGACAGCCGGCGCACGGTCAACGCGCTCGCCACCTCACCGCCCGGCTGCCCGCCCAGCCCGTCGGCGACCGCGACGACCAGCGGGGTGCCGAACGGGAACAACAGGGTCTGCGGGTTGTCCGTCACCGTTCCGCACAGCGTCCACGGCCCGGCCGCCAGGCTGTCCTCGTTGTGCTCCCGGACCAGCCCGACGTGGCTCAACGCGCTCACCGCGATGTAGGCCATGAAGCCTCCCACGGTCCATGGTAGAGCGCCTGACCCGGACCATCCGGCGGGCCTGGTCGGCTCCCGAGACGGGCTTCAGGGCGCCCGTCAGGCCTCAGACCGACTCGGAAGGGGGCTGTGCGGCGTCGCCGCTACTGCTGCCGCGCGGGTCGACGCGGGGCAGGACAAAAGGCGCGCCGAGGCCGGGAAGAATGTGCTCCCACAAATCCGTCACGCGTTGCTGGAGATCCGCTCGGCCGTTGAGCGTCTCGGACAGCAGCTGAATACCGGTGAAGCAGCCGATGATGAGTTCTGCGGTCTTCCTGGGAACAATGTGCTTCAGCACGATGCCATCGCTCTGCGCCTTTTCCAGGAATGTGCAGGCGATGTCGGTCCACTCGCGATAGGGCTGGGTGGTGGGCGCGGTGAAGGAGCCCTCGATCACCAGCCGGACCCCGGCCTGCATCATCGGGTTGCCCTGAAGCTCACGTGCCATGAAGTGTGAGGCGTCGATGGCGGCTTGGAGGGGGCATTCTGCGACGTGCGAGGGCAGAAGGCTGGTCTGTTCCTCGATGACCGCCTTCGCCAGGTCCTCTTTCGAGGCGAAATGGAAGTACAGCGCACCTCTTGTGGTGCCGGACTCCTTCAGGATGTCCTCCACCGCGGAGGCTGCGTAGCCGTTCTTGGCGAACACCACGGCGGCCGCGTTAAGGATGCGTCGGCGAGTTTCCCTGGCTCGCTCTTGCTTCGGTTCTCGCACTTTATTTTCTCCGGGCGCGCACCTCGCGCCGTCAAGGCTCGGGAGTGTGAGCGTTACGTCATCTTTGCGAACGCTAAACCAACTGACTGTCCGGTAGGTATCCTAGCAGCGCAAAAGGAGCAGCCCCCCGACGAGGCGGAGAAGTGCACATGTCCATACCCGGGCTGATGGATCCATGGCAACGCGAGTTCACTGGTACCGCCCCCCGGGAGTACGTGCACCGCCGTGCCATCGCCGAAGTGTTCCTTACCAATGTCTGGCGATGTGTCGGCAAGGACTCCTTCGCGCTGATCACGCAGTGGCCGCGTGCTCACATGCTCTATGCCCCCCTCCGTGGTGGCTGGTATGACCCCATGATTGCCGTGGAAACCATCCGGCAGGCCGGTTTGTTGATCGCCCATGCCGAATACGGCGTCCCCCTAGAGTATCAATTCATAGTCGAATCAATAGAGTTGACCACCCACAAGGCCGTACCGGTGGGCCGCCTCCCCGCGGAACTCGATCTGCAACTCGACGCCGACGACATCAAACAACGAGGTCAGCACCTCGCCCACATGCGGTGCACGTTCCGCTTCTTCCAGGGCGCCGAGAAAGTCATCACCGGCAGTGGAACCTTCACCTGCGTCCCCGTCCGCCTCTACCGGCGCCTGCGCGGTGCGAGGGCCTGCGCGGCCCCGACGACTCCGCAGCCACCCGCGGTCGCAGCGGAGACCGTCGGCCGCCGCTGCGAGCAGAACGTCCTGCTGGCCCCCGGCCGTGGACCGCGCTCATGGCAACTGAGGGTCGATCCACTCCACCCGGTGCTCTTCGACCATCCCGTCGACCACATGCCCGGCATGGCCCTTCTGGAGGCGGCCAGGCAGGCCGCCGAAGCCGTCACGGAACCCGGGCTCCTGCCCACCCGGATTCAGGTCGCCTTCGAACGATACGTAGAGTTCAATGCCCCTTGCTGGATCGAGGCCGAACCAGAGCATGCCGGGAGCGACGGTACAACCCAGGTGAGCGTGATCGCCCGGCAGAACGGCACTCCAGCGTCCAGGGTCACCATCGTCATGAGACCCGGTACATGAGCGGGACAGGGGAACACAGTGCGCGTACTCATCACCGGTGCTTCCGGTTTTATCGGACGACGGGTCGTCCAGGCCATGGCGGCGGACACCTGCCGACTGCGTCTGCTCGCGCACACCCGCGCTCTTGAAGACGCCCCGAGCGATGTGGAGACCACGCGCGCGGATCTGACGGACCCGGCGTCGCTGCGCGGTCTGTGCGACGACGTCGACGTCCTGGTGCACTGCGCCGCGCACATCGGCGAGGACCCGGAACTGTGCGAAGCCGTCAACTCCCAGGGCACCAAGTCGCTGGTGGCCGAAGCGCAGAGCGCGGGCGTGGGCCGCATCGTGTACCTCAGCACCGCGGCCGTCTACGGCGAGGGGCCCTTCACCGAGCTGCGGGAGGGCGCGATCTCCCCCCGGCCCGTGTCCGTCACCAGCAGCACGCGCCTGGCCGCCGAGAACGTGGTACTGGCGAACGGCGGAACCGTCCTACGGCCGCACCTGGTGTACGGCGCGGGGGACCGCTGGGTGATCCCCGCGACCGCCTGGATCGCCTCGACCATCAAGGCCACGGTCGACGGCGGCCGAGCCCGCTTGTCGCTGATCGACGTGGACGACCTCGCGCACGCCATCAGGGCTTGCGCCCTGAGCCCCAAGCCCCACTCCGGCGTCTACCACGCCGCCCACCCGCGTCCCGTGCCGCTGAAGGAACTGCTCGACATCGTGACGTCCCACCTCGGGCTTCCCCGGATCGACGAGGACCTTCCCTACGACCAGGCCCTGGAGCGCTTCACCGCGCAGGGTGGGCGCAGGCGCCACCTGGACATGATGGCGCGAGACCACTGGTTCGACAGCACACGGCTGTGGTCGGACTTCGCCCATGTCCCGGGGGCGGGCTTCGCCGAACAGTTCGGCCGCCACGCCGCCTGGTACCGCGACCAGTTGAAGCACTCGGCGCCCGGGAAAACCGCATGAGCGAACACATCGCGCCACGCCACATACTGGTACGGGCCAACGGCGGTGCGTCGCCCCTCCACATGCCGTCCGGCGCCTGGAGCGATCCGGCTGTGGAGTCGTTCACCGCCCACGTGGGACTGGACGACAGCGAACTCCAGCTGCCGACCGAACTGGCCGACCAGCTACGCAAATGGTCACAGGCCCGACCTGAAGGGGGATTCACCAAAGGCCCCGAACTGCGCAACCACGTCAAGGCCGGCCGGAACGCGGCCCGCGCTTTGGCCAGGCACCTAGGGGCCGAGTGGGTGGTGCGGTACTTCGACGACAGTCACGGGACGGCCAAGTTCGTCTGCTGGGGCTGTGATCGTCTCCATTGGAGCCGCTACGCGGACGACGAGCCCCCGCACCCACTACATGTCGCCGTGCAGGCCGAGTACCGCTGGGGTCCGTTGCGCGCTGAGGGGTTCGGCGATTTCCTGCCCGACGACCCCGCCGCCGGACTGCGGCTGACTGATGAGCTGGTCGAGGGCCTGTACGCATGGTCACGCGATGTGGACGCCCTACTCGACCGCCAACTCGCCACCCGGGAAGTGGAACCAGCCGCATGGGAGGCGTTGTCCGTGCACGGTCTGCGGCTGGCCGGACGGCTCGCCGGCGAAATCGAGCCAGGGCGGACCGTGTCCTATGAAGGCATCGTCCACTACCCGCAGGACCTGCACAGGAGAACGTCTCCGGTAGAGCCAGAGTAGGCGTTCTCCCTTTTCTTTCTCTGGCTGGTGTCCGGCATTCGCGTTCGCCGTTCGTGGAACTGCCATACGGCCGTAACACCCGGGCGTTGACCGGTGTTCGGGGCCGCTGGAAGCATCGGCGGCATGTCGCTTTCCGCCTGTCACTCGGGGTGTATCGGCGGCTGTGGCCGCGCTTTCGGTGAATCAGTCGCATCCGCACCACGAAGTGAGGACGAACCATGACCACTGCCCCCACCACCATCGATGTCCGTAAGATCGCCGGGCACATCGGCGCTGAGATCGGCGGCGTTGATCTGGCCGACGAACTGTCCGCGCCGGTCGTCGCCGCGATTCGCGCCGCGCTGTTGGAGCACGGGGTCGTCTTCTTCCGCGGCCAGCGGCTCGATGCCGAACACCAGGAGGCGTTCGCCCGCCGCTTCGGCAGTCCCACCACCGCGCATCCGACCGTACCGTCGCTCGACGGGAGCCCCGCGGTGCTCGACCTGGACTATGGCCGCACCACCAGCCGCGCCAACAACTGGCACACCGATGTCACCTTCGTCCGGCGGCCTCCGCTGGGCTCCATCCTGCGCGCTGTCACCATTCCGCCCTATGGTGGCGACACCGTGTGGGCCAACACGGTACGGGCATACGCCACCCTGCCCGTCGAACTGCGGGAGCTGGCCGACCGGTTGTGGGCGGTGCACTCCAACGCGTACGACTACGTCTCCGACGCGCGCGAAGGCGATGACGGCGAGGTCGCGCGGCGACACCGCGAGGTGTTCACCTCCACCGAGTACGTGAGCGAGCACCCGGTGGTACGGGTTCACCCGGAAACCGGCGAACGGGCCCTGGTACTGGGCGGGTTCGTGCGGCGGTTCGTCGGGTGGACCGGAGATGACTCGCGTGATCTGCTGCGGCTGTTGCAGCGGCATGTGACGGCGCTGGAGAACACGGTGCGCTGGCGCTGGCACGCGGGCGATGTGGTCTTCTGGGACAACCGCGCGACGCAGCACTACGCCGTCGCGGACTACGGTGACCAGGCGCGCCGGGTCCAGCGCATCACGCTCGTGGGCGATGTGCCCGTCTCCGTCTCCGGTGAGCGGAGCCGGTCGGTCGCTGGGGACGACACCTCATACAACACGGCGCTGGCGCGGTCGACGGACGCGCGGTAGGCGGCGCGTCGGCCGGGGGAGCGGTGGCGCCGAACCCACCGGAAGTCCCGGTACCGTGTTGTGGTCATGGGCATGACCGAGAATCCGCGCGACCGCCGGGGACGGTCCCGGTCGCTGCTGGCGGCGGTGGCCGTGTTGGTCGGGGTCGCCCTCGTGATGGCCTCGGCCGGATGCCAGCCCGGGAGGCGGCAACCGCCGCGCGGCGGCCCGTGGTTCGGGGTGTTGCAGGTCGGTCCCGGCTCAGTGCGGCCGTTGGTCGGAACCGGGGTGGACCGGGCGGTCGTCGGGCTGGACTGGAGCCGTTACGAGCCGGAACCGGGGCGGACCGACGCCGCGTACGTTGCCGGAACCGTCGGCCTGATCCGGCGGTTGAAGGCCCAGGGCATCGGCGCCGTGCTCGATCCGGGGCTGCACCATCCGCCGTCCTGGGTGTTCGCGCTCCCGGGCGCGACCCGCTTCCAGGACCAGTACGGCGTGCAGTGGCGGGGCTCCGCGACCTCCGGTACCGCGGTGGCGAACGCCGTGTTCGACACCGCGGTCCGCACGGCAGAAGGCGACTACCTGCGCCGGATCGCCGCCGACCTGGGCGGCGGGACATTCGCCGCGGTCCGGGTCGGCGGCCTGCTCAGCGGCGAGCTGCGCTATCCGCCCGCGGACGACGGCGCCGGACACCACGACGCCGTCTGGTACTTCGACTCCGGTGCGCGCGCCACCGCACCGGTCCACGGCTGGCGGCCGGGCACGGGCGGCAAGGCTGATGCGGAGCGTTCCGTACGCGGCTACCTCGGCGCCTTGACCGAGTACGAGCGCTGGCTGCTCGGCGCCACCGCCGCCGCCTTCCCCAGGGGGCAGTTACAACTGCTGCTGCCCGGCTGGGGGTTGCGGCCCGGCCAGGTGGCCGCCGCGGTCGACGACGACCTCGACGGGCACAGCCGGGCCGAGCAGGGCGGCATGCTGTCTTCCGGACTGGCCTGGGACGGCCAGGTTCGGGCACTCGGCGCTTACCGCTCCCGTGCCCTCGCGTACACCACCTGGCTGGACGCGCCCTCGGGTGGCCGTTCCCCGCAACTGGTCAGCCCCGCCGAGTACCTGGCCGGGCTGACCGCTGCCGTAGGAGTGCCGTTGGCCGGGGAGAACACCGGGCAGAACGCCACCCGACAGGCGCCGAAGTCCGCCCTGCGGGTCTGCCTGCACCGGGTCCGCACGCTGCGGCTGGCCGGAATGATGTGGATGAGCGAGCCCGACCTGCTCTCCGGCCGGGCCGGGCTCACCCTGGCCGACTACGCCGGCGCGGTGTCCGCGTTCCGCTCCCGGGGCACCGCGGACTGACCGCGTACCACCGGCAACCCGGCCAGCCAGCCCGCCAGCGTGGCCGTGTCCAGCGACTCCGCGCGGTGCGCCGGAACCCCCGAAGCGGCCAGCCAGGCATCGGACTTGGGCTCGAAGGAGATGCCGAACAACTCGGTGCGTTCCGCCACCGCGTAGATCTGGGCGTGCAGCCGCATCGCCACGATCCCGCTGGCCGCACCCACCAACGCCTTGGCGACGGCCGGATGCAGGCCGGGGCCTGCCAGCGTGGCCCGGGCGCCGAGCCCGGAGCGCCGTGCCACCTCGACCGAGAGCGCCGCGTCGCCCAGTGCCGTGCCGAGTCCGTAGTCGCCACGGTCGGAGAGGCAGAGGAAGACCACCGGGCGCTCGTCGTCCCACTCCCGTAGCGCGTCGGCGACCGCAGCCGAGACCCGCTGCCGCATTCCGGGGTCCGGCATCGGCTTGAGGCTCACCAGCAGCGGACGCGTCGCCGGATCGACACCGGTCGCCTTCCGCACCCGTTCGGCCGGTGCCGGGGCCAGCGACTCGGCCGGGTCGGGGACCAGCGCAGGGCGCACCCAGCGGGCCGGTCCCGACGAGAGCAACTGCCGGGTGCCGGTGTCCCGTACCGTCACCGTGCACGCGTGGCGGCAGGCCAACTGGAGCAGCCAGCGCGTCGGTTGGGGGGTGTCGGGATACGCGCCGATCGCCACGATGTGCAGTTCCTTGCCGAGCAGTCTGCCCACCAGCAGCACCGCGGGCAGCGCCCGCACCAGGGGCGGCAGTCCGCGCCCGAACATCCCGCCACCGCCGACCGCGATGGCGTCCGCTCGCAGAAGGGCGCGTACGGCGCGAACGGAGGTGGTGCGTACGGCGGCCAGCCCGTGCAGCCCCGTGACCGCGTCCGGATCGCGGCTGACCACCGTGAACCGGTGCCTTCGCTCACCGGCGAGTTCGCCGAGCCTGACCAGGATCGACTCGTCACCGGTGTTGCCGTTGCCGTAGTTGCCGATCAGCAGGGCGCGACCCGCGCGGCCGCGGCGGTCCCGCAGCAGATGGCGCAACTGCGCACGGGTGTCCAGTGGTTCGTCGGCGACCGGCCCTGACGCGTCACGGTAGACAACGAGTTGGGCATCCGCTATGCGGTCCCAGTCCAGATGGCGCACACTGGCCGGACCGGCGGCGCCCAGGGCCGCGCAGTGCTCGGGGTCGGCCGCGAGCTTGGCCAGTGCCTCCGCGTAGCCGGTGACATCGCCCGCGGGCACCAGCACTCCGACGGCCTCACCGACCAGCGCGCGCAGGCACGGGATGTCGTACGCGAGCACCGGCGTCCCGGTGGCCAGCGCCTCGGCGGCGACCATGCCGAAGGTCTCGTAGCGGCTTGGCATGCACACCAGCCGGGCACCGGCCAGCAGGTCGAAGCGGGCGGTGCCGTCCACCCGGCCCAGCCAGTCGACCCGGTCCGCGATGCCCAACTGCCCGGCGAGACGGCGCAGTTCGGCCTCGTCTGGTCCGTCACCGGCGATCCGCAGCCGTGCGCCGAGTCGCGGCGCGGCCTCGGCATAGGCGCGCAGCAGCAGGTCGAGGCCCTTCTGGGCGATCTCAAGGCGGCCGAGGTAGAGCAGGTCGCGGCGGTCGCCGGTGGCGGGGATGCGGTGGTCGAACGCGGCCGGTTCGAGGCCGTTGGGCACCGCCGTGACGGAGGCGGCCGGATTGCGGCGGCGCAACTCCTCGGCGAGGTCCTCGCTGACCGCGACCAGTCGCTGGTGTGAGGCCACCCCGAGCCGTTCCACCACCCCGAACGGCAACTTGTACTGGCGGGACTTGTCACGGGCGAACAGCCACTGCACCACACCGACCACCGGACGGCGGGTCAGATGCGGCACGCACAGCGAGGAGAACGGTGCGGCGAAGTCCTCCACCACCACATCCGGGTCGGTTCGCCGTACCAGCAGCCACAGTCCGCCCAACACGGCCGTGAAGTAGCCGAGTTGGCCACTGAACCGCACCCGCCCCAGCGGCCCCAGGCGCGGCCCGAACGGCAGGTACCGTACGCCGTCGACCACAGCCGGGTCGGCTCCCGGCCAGCGGGCGCAGGCGACGGTGACCTCGACCCCGCGGGCGGCCAGCCGACGGTTGACCTCATGTGTGCGCACCGAGCCGCCGCCCGCGCCCGGTTGCCGCGGGTCCTCGAACCCCAGGTGGAGCACCCGGTACGGTCCCGGCCTGCGGCGGCGCGGCCGTACCGCCAGACCGGCCAGGGCGCACACGGCGAGGGCGGCGCAGCCCCACAGCACCGGACGCGAGCGCAGCGCGGCCAGCACCGTCCAGGCCACCGCGCCCGCCAGCAGGGCCGTGGCCGCACCGGCGGCCGGGCCGAGCCCGCTGACCCGGCGGCGCACCAGGGCGAGCAACAGCAGGGCGGCCGTACCGAAGACGGCCGCCGCCGACCAGGCGAGCGCCGCCGGGTCCTGCGACGCGGCGGCGAAACCCCCGGCACCCACCAGGCAGACGGCACCGAGCAGCACCAGTGCCGGGCGCACCGGACCCCACGCCTGGAACAGCGTGGTGACGAGGTTGACCGTCGCCGCGGCCAGCCCGGCGAGCCCCAGCGGCAGCAGCAGCCCGGCGGCGGACGCGTACCGGGCCGGCAGCAACAGCCCCAGCACGCTCGGCGGGCAGGCGGCCACCACCGCGGTGACCGCGACAGCGGTGATCCAGTGCAGCCGGAGTACCCGGCGGAAGTCGGCACTCGGCACTCGACCACCGCCCGCCGGACGGGCCGCGGCGAGCCTGGGGAATACCACCATGGCCAGCGCGGTGGCCAGGAACACCGGCACCCGGGCCAGTACCAGCAGCGCCTGGTAGGTGGCCAGGCCCGCCGCCGCGCCGCGTACCGCCGAGGCGACCAGCACGTCCAGGGTGAGCAGCACCGACACCAGCGTCTGGATGCCGCTGATGGCGGCGGCCTGCCGCCACAGCTCGCGCCGCTGCCGTACCGCGTCGCCGTCCCGGGCACCGCCGAGCGGCCCGACCAGATCGCGCCGCATCGCCAGCAGCCCGCCAGCCGCGGCCACCCCGGCGCCGACCGCGAAGGCGCCGATCACCCCGGTGCTGCCCCAGCCGAGCGCGGCGGCGGTCACCGCGACCGCGATCCGCACCGCCACCTCGGCCACCCGCAGTGCGCCCAGTCGGCCGAAGTCCTGACGGCCTTGGAGGTAGCCGGCCGCCGCGGACAGCAGCATGATCAGCACACAGGCGGCGGCGAGCACCGCCAACAGCGCGGGACCGGCGTACCGGCTGACCGCCGCACAGGCCGCCGCCGCGCAGCCCACCGAGAGCCCGAGGCTGAGCCGCAGGCAGGAGCGCAGCGACTGCCGACGCCTGGCGCTGCCCGCACCGCTCACCGCCACCTCCCGGGCGAGCACCCACGGCACCGTGGCAGAGGCCAGGGTGCCGACGGTCAGCAGCACCGAGGACACCGCGGCGTACCCGGCGTAGGCGGACGGCGGCATCAGCCGCACCAGGACGAGGGACAGCCCGTAGTTCGCCGCGCCGACCAGCACCGTGGCGGCGGTCAGCAGTGCGGCACCCCGATCGAGCCGGGCGCTCATCGGCCACCGCCCTTCCCGCCGGTGAGCGGACGTACGTCGTAGACCCGCAGTTGGCCGTTGGTGGCACCGGGCTCGGAGTGCAACAGCCGGGCGTGCCGCTGGAGTTGGCCGACGAGTGCCGGGTCGAGCGGGCTGTAGCCCTGGGCGACGAGTTGTGTGGACAGCAGCAGGTAGTCGGCGTGGCCGCGGTCGAGCGCGGCGAGGGTGTGCCAACTGCCCAGCCGTACGCCCTGCATCAGGAACTGGGCGCTGCCCTCGGTGACGTCCACGGTGCTGCCCGGCGGAATGTGGGTCCGGGCCCAGGCGAGGGTGCGCCGGTAGGCGTCGTCGTGCCGGGTGTGGACGTCCGTCCACGCCCAGGCGTCGAGGGCCAGGGCCAGCGCGGTGAGCACGGCGACGGTCCGCAGGACGCGGGCGCCACCACGTCGGGTGCCGGTGGGGTTCGCGGTGCTGTGGGAGCCGGGAGCCACCGGATGGGCCAGATCCACGGCAAGGGCCAGCGCTCCCGTGCTGGTGACGACCAGCGGGTAGAACATCTGCTCCTCAAGCGTGCCGAAGCCGATGGCGTACAGCAGGAAGAACAGCGCGCCCGCCGCCCAGGCGGTGACCACCGAGCGGGCCGGATCGGCGGTGAACTGCCAGGGTTGCCGGGCCCGGCGCAGTAGCAGCCAGGCGGTGGCGCAGCCGCCGACCGCGATCAGCGCGTACGGCACACCGAACTGCCCCAGGTTGGCGAGCAGTCGGTGCCCGAGACTGGCCGAGGCGGTGGCGGCCGGCCGGTTGAAGCCGGTGATCTGCCGGGTGCCGACGGCACGCGCGATGCCCGCGGTCTTCTGCGCCCACCAGGCCGGCCAGCCACCGGCGGCGGCGGTTGCCGCCACGTACACCGCGTAACCCGCCAGCGTGGTGGCCGCGGCGGTCAACCGCAGCCGCCGTGCCGCGCCCCGGGCGCTGAACGCCAGTACCGCCAGCGGAACCAGGGTGACGAGTGCGTACAGCTCCTTGGTGGTGATGGACAGCGCGAACAGCAGTCCGGCGAGCACCCCCGTCCCGGTGCGGGCGCGCCCGGTCGCGGGGGTGCGGGCCAGCACGAGCATGCCCAGGGCCGCGGCGGCGGTGGCCGGGGCCTCCAACATCAGCCTGCTGTCGAAGCGGTTGAGGAACGGGTCGCAGGCCAGCAGCAGTCCGGCGGTGAGCGCGATCGACGGCCGTACGGTGCGGCGCAGCAGCGCGGTGACGGCGACCGCGGTCAGCGAACCGGCCACGGCGTCCACCGGCCGTAGCGCCAGCGCCAGCCGGAGCGTGTCACCGTGTGCGCCAACCGCCTTGATGACGGCGGCGAGCAGCGCGAAGAACGCCGGAGGGTGCAGGTCGAAGGGATGGCCGTAGAGGGTCACGCCATGGCCGGTGGCCAGGTCACGGCCGACATTGACATAGGTGATCTCGTCGATGAACAGGTCGTACGAGCGCTGGATGAACGCCAGCCGCAGGCCCATTGCCAGCACGAACAGACCGGCCAACGCGGCGGCCCAGCGGGCCCGTTGGGGCCGGGCGTGCACCGGTGCGGTGGGTGACGGGCGCCGGGCCTGACCTACCGGTGGATGCTGCCGCCAGCCCAGGGCGTCGCCGTGCCGGGCCAGCCGAATGTCAACGCCGCCCCGCGCGAGGGAGGTTGGCGCGATGCGGCGGACCACCGCTTCGGCGTCCTGCTCGTCGGCGCCGACCAGCAGCAGCGCCGCGTCCGGCCCCGAGCGGTCCACCAGGTCGGTGGCGCGCAGCGCACCGAGGTCGGCGCGGGCGAGCGCGGCGGTGGGCAGCCGCACCAGGGCGCAGGCGTCGGTGACGGTCCTGCGCTGCGGGACGAGGTGCCGCAGCCGTTGCCGCTCGGCGGTGAGCGCGGCGAGCAGATGCCCGGCGGTGGCGTCCCAGCCGAACCGCCCGGCCCACTCGCGGCAGCGCACCGCCCACTCCTCGGCCCGCTCCGGCGTCTGGACCGCGCGCAGCGCGTCGAGCAGGGCGGCGCCAAGGTCGCCGCCGGGTTCCACCAACCAGCCGGTGGCGCCGGGCCGTACGGTGTCCCGCAGGCCGGGCACCGCGTACGCGACGGCGGGCACGCCCGCCGCTGCCGCCTCCATGACCGACAGGCCCCAGCCCTCGCCCATCGAGGCGGTGGCGGTGATCCAGGCGGATGCGACCAGCTCGTCGCGCTTGTGCCGGGACACCCGGCCGTGGAACACCACGGCACCGGCGACGCCCAGTTCGGCGGCGAGCTTCTCCAGTTCCGGCCGCGCCTCGCCGTCCCCGACGAGGTGCAACCGCACACCGGGCAGCTCACGTTGGAGGGTGGGGATGGCGCGCAGCAGATGGTCGACGCGTTTTTGCCGGACGAGGCGGCCGACGCACACGATGCGTGGCGCACGGTCCCGGTGCGCGGTGCGCGGGTCCGGGGCCGGGTCGGGTGCGGGTTGCCCGCAGGGGGCCAGGTACACCGGCCCCGGAAGGGAGAGCCGGGCGCGGATCTCGGCGCGGGAGGAGGGCGAGACGGCGCTGATGGCGCGCTGCCGGTAGACCAGCCGACTGCCGCGGTTCTCCAGCCAGCGGCCGAGCGCGGCCAGCGGCCCGGGGAACCAGACCCCGAACTGGTCCTGGTGCACATGGTGGATCAGCAGCACGACCGGTGTGCGTCGGCGCAGTGTGAGCGGGGTGAAGAACGGGATGCCGTTCTGCGAGTCGATGACCGCGTCCACCCGGGCGCGGTGGAACAGCAGCCACAGCAGTACGAACGGGTACACGGTGAACCGCCCGCCGCCGCGCACCACCGTGCCGTAACGGGTGTGTTCCCGCCGGGCGGTGCCGGGTGGGCGGGCGGTCAGGTACGTGACGCGCAGGCCCGCGCGGTGCAGTTCCGCGGCGACCTCCTCGCAGTACAGTTCGGCGCCCCCGGCCTGCGGGTGCGGTGCGTCACGCCAGTTGCAGACCACCACATGGCGGTCGCGCCATTCGGTGACGCCGGGGAAGGCGTCGGCCAGGGTCCGGGTGCGCGGCTTGGCGACCGCGGTCGCCTGGCTCACCGTGCCGCCTCGGGGACGGGCTGGAAACCGGCCAGTGAACGGTGCAGTCGCCACAGATCACGGGCCACCCGGCGGCCGTCGGTCAGCGGCCGGAAGCTGGAGCCCTCCTGGTCGCTCCAGGCCACCGGGAACTCCTGGAGTGCCAGCCCCAACGCCCGGGCGCGGGCGATCACTTCGAGGTCGAAGGCGAAACCGACGGTGGTGATGTCGGCGAAGATCCGCCGGGCGGCACCCGCCTCGAAGAACTTGAAGCCGCACTGGGTGTCGGCGATCGGCCCGGACAACCGGCGGGTCAGCAGCCTGAAGCCGGCGCCGCCGAGCCGCCGCACCAGCGGCTGGCGCACCTTCAACTCGGCGCCGTGGCAGCGCCGGGAGCCGATCACCACCTGGTGTCCGTCCTGGAGCAGGGCGAGCGCGTCGTCGACGGCGGCGGCCGGGGTGGCGAGGTCGGCGTCGCAGAAGCCGACCCAGCGGGCCCGGCTGGTGACCATGCCGCGGGCCACCGCCGCGCCCTTGCCACGGCGGGAGCAGCCGGTGACGGTCACCGGTACGCCGCGGGCGGCGATCCGGTCGGCGCACTCCGCTGTGCGGTCGCTGCTGCCGTTGTCGATGACGCGTAGGGCGCTGCGCAAGGGGAGTTGGCGCAGATGGTCGGCGAGCGCGAGGAGGGTGCGGGCCAGTCGCCGCTCCTCGTTGTAGGCGGGTATGACGAGTTCCAGGTCGACGGTGGATAAGCTCCCCGGCGGGGACGCGGTGGGGGGAGCGTCACGTCGTTCCGTGTGCGGTGAGTGCATCGGGATTCCTTTGGGGGGACATGCCGGGAATGGGTGACATGCCTGCGTCAAATGATCCCGTCGACACTATCCGTGGCGGAGCGTGCGCCGACAGTGCTCCACGATCTTTTAACAGGGCGGTAGCACGCTGTTTTCATCGCGAAGCGAACGGGGCCGACCGGTGAACGGATCGGCCCCGTCAGGGAGTTGAGCGGTCAGCCGCGTGGCTTGGCCAGCAGCAGTTCGGTGTTGTGGTCCGCCGGGGTGCCGAGCTTGACCGCCGGGGTGGCGTACGGGTCGTTGTACGACAACTCCCGGTACAAAGCGGCCAGTCCGGCGTTCGAGGTGTCGCCGAAGTCGGTGTCGTAGCGGGCGGCCGACTCCACCAGGGTGGTGAACAGCGACAGGGTGCCGTCGCCGTTGTCGGCGATCTCGATGATCCGCGCGTGCTGCGGATAGTCGATGTGGGAGGCGGTGTTGATCTCCCAGAACGCCCGCTCCGGCACCGCGTGGCCGTGCGCGGTGATCTGGTTCTGGTGGGTGTGGCCGTTCACCCAGGCCACCACGTTCGGGTACCGCTGCAACAGCGCCACAAGGGCGTTGCCGTCGTGCCGGGCCTCGAACGGGTTGTACGGATCGGGCAGCAGGTTGCCCATGGAACCGCTGGTGTGGTGGCTGAAGACGACGACCAGCTGGTTGGACGAGCCGCCGCGCACCAGGTTGCCGTCCGTGTCGTACCAGTGGTCGCTGTGCTGCCTGAGCACCGCTTCCAGCCAGTTCAACTGCGCGGTGCCGAGCGAGCCGTCGGCGAACCCGGCCCGGTTGGTGGTGTCCAGGCTGATGCCCAGCACGCCGTCCGACATCGGGAACGCGTAGTACAGCTTTCCGCTGGCTGCGGCGTCCGAGGTGAAGCCGTGCCCCACCGGACCCGGGCCGGTGCAGGCCGGGTTGAGGTGTGCCTGGGCGAACTCCTTGGGGGTGAACGGTATTCGGCGCGGATCGGCCGTCACCTCGCGCACCGGGCCACCGTCGGCCAGCAGCCGGGCGAGTTGCGCCACCGCCTTCGCCGGGTCGTTGCGCAGCGCGTCGGCCAGCTTGGCCGCGTCTGCGTCATCGCACCCTTCGAGCTTGCGGTCCCCGGTGTAGAGGGAGTTGAGCAGCCCGAGGTCGGGCAGCGAGCCCTCGATGCTGTCGTCGTGGTTGCCGACCGTGGTGTACCACGGGGTGCGCAGACCGGGCGCGGTGAACCGGCTGCCCGCGGCGGACAGGAAGCCGGATACCTGCGGGAAGCCATGCGACTTGTAGGTGTCCTGGAAGGACGACTCCGGGTTCCAGTACAGCTCGCTGCCCGAGTCCTGCACCCCCTCGTAGCGGTTGGGGTCACCGCTGTTGGGGGTGATCTGACCGCCGCTCATCACCGTCAGGTACCAGTCGAGCTCGATCCGCTCGTGGTTGTCCGTGTTGTCGCCGGTCGCCATGACCAGCGAGAACGGCGCGCCCGTGAAGGGGCCGCCAGGCAGCGAGTTGACCCGTTCCACCAGCGAGGAGGCGCCGCGCACGGTCAGCGCCTCGTGCGGGCGGTACGCGCTGTCGAGGTAGCGGGCGAGGTACTCGAACCGCACCGGGGACTCGGTGTCCACCAGGTGCAGATCGGTGAACTGCACGAACGACGCCAGAGCGGTACGCCGGTCATCGCGGGTCGACGCCGCGGCGGCCAGGTCGGTGCGCACCACCAGCGGCCAACCCGGGCCTGACTGAAGCCTCTTGTACGCTCCGCTGCCGGTCGGGGTGGCCACCTGCTCCAGCGTGGTGCCCGCGGTACGGACGGCTCGGGTGGCGGTGGCGGCCAGGGCGCGATCGAGCGTCGCGGCGGACGCGAACCGGCCGCCGCCGAAGGCCAGGGCCGCGGCGGCGGCCGAGGCTCCGGTGATGAACTGGCGTCTGTTGTAAGCGGGCATGCCGCGGTCTCCTGACGGTCGGTGGGGGACGACTCATACGCGTCCGCCGCGGTACGCGCCCGAGGCCCCGACGCCGGGCTACCCGCAGGTAACGCGCCGTCCGTCAGAATGCCCGGTGACATTGGTTGTCCTGTGAACAACTGGCGAAGCAATGGTGAGGAATCGTTGTCCTGTTGGCCCTCCCGACGGATCTCAGGAGACCTCGTTGGGCACCTCGTTCACGGTGGCCGACGCCGTACCGCGGTCGTTCTGCAGCGACCACAGGTCCCGGAACAGGCCCGGAACCGCGACCAGTTCGTCGAACGTGCCCTGCTGGACGACCCGGCCGTGGTCCAGCACGACGATGCGGTCCGCGATGGTCACATTGGTCAGCCGGTGGGTGACCAGCACCACCGCCCGGTCCGCCGCGATGGCGCGCAGCCCGGAGAACACCCGGTGCTCGGCGCGCGGATCGAGCGCGGCCGTCGGCTCGTCCATCACCAGCAGCCCGGCGGGCCGGTGGAACGCCCGGGCCAGCGCGATGCGTTGCCACTGCCCGCCGGACAACTCCTCGCCGCCGAGCCACTCGCGGGCCAGCAGGGTGCGCAGCCCGGAGCGCAGCCCGCGCACCACCTCATGGGCGCCGCTGGCCTCGCACGCCTGCCACACCGCGGAGTCGCCCAACGGCGCCGGTTGGCCGAGGGTGATGTTCTGCCGGGCGGACAGCGGCCAGCGCGCGTACTCCTGCGGCACCACCGCGACCCGCTCCCAGGCCGCCAGCGGATCCACCTCCCGGGTGTCCACCCCGTCCCACCGCACCATGCCGGACGTGGGCAGGTAGAGCCTGGTGAGCAGCTTGGACAGGGTGGTCTTCCCCGAGCCGTTCTCCCCGACCAGGGCCAGCACCTCTCCCCGACGCACCGTCAACGTCACCCCGTCCAACGCGTTGCGGTCCGCGCCCTCGTACCGGTACACGAGGTTGTCCGCCCGCACCTCGCGCGGCGCCGTGGGCAGCGCGGCACCGCGCCGCAGCCGGTAGCCGCCGGCCTCGTCCAGGAACCGCGACCAGTCGTCCACGTACATCCCGGTACGGAACATCCGGGCGCCGCAGCCCACCAGGCTCTGCACCGACGCGGTGACGGTGCGCAGCGCGAAGATCGCGGTACCGGCCGAGGCCACCGACATCCGTCCGGTGCCCAACAGCAGCGTCAGCGCCACCCACACCAGACCCGACGCCAGACCGCCGGCCGCCGCACCGAGCAGCGCGGTACGGGCACCCCTGCCGACGGCGCGGCGCTCCGAGGCGTTCACCCGGTCAGTGATCCTGCGGTACTTGCCCAGCAGGAAGCGCGCCATGGTGCCGGAGCGGATCTGGTCTGCGGCGTGGGTGTCCGCCATGTGCCAGCGCAGCACCGACAGCATCCGGCGGTGGCCCACCATCTCCATCGCCGCCAGGTAGCTGACCCGGGCGGCCCGAACCTGCGCCACCCCCTGCGGCAGCCCGGCGAGCACCAGCAGCGGCAGCAGCACCGGGTGCAGGGCGGCGAGCACTCCCGCCCCTGCGATCAGCGAGGCGGTCGCGGAGAGCAGGTCCTGGCCCTGCTGGATGAGGTCCTGGGAGACCTGCGCGCCGCGCTCCGCTGCCTCCCTGCGGTCGTTGAAGCCCGGGCTGTCGTACGCCGCGAGCTCCACGTTGACCGCCGCGTCCAGCAGCATCAACTCCGCTTCCTGGGACATCAGCGGAGCCAGCCTGGCGGACAGCCAGTTGACCGCGATGCCGAGCACCGCCCGCAGCCCGGCCGCCGCCGCCAGCACCGTGAGCGACGGCCAGGCCGCCCACAGCCGGTCACCGATCCGTCCGGAGGAGATCAGCGCCGTGATCGTGCCGGTGGTGGCGAGCAGCCCGAACGCCTGGGAGAGACCGGAGAGGATCTGGCAGACCAGCAGCCCGGCCACCGAGAGCCGGTCCGCGCGCCACGCCAACGCCAGTGAACGGCGGACCAGTTGCGGCAGCTTGCGCGCCATCTGCCGGGTGGTGATGGACTTTCCGGCCTCCCAGCGCTGGTCGCCGTCGAGTTGGAAGTCCAGTTCGTCGTCGGACTCCGCCGGCAAAGTGGCTTCGACCATGGCGCCCCCCACTCGGATCGGGGTGCTTCACCCCACGCGATGGCCGGACGCTATTGGGCACGGCGGTCACCATGACGGGCCTTCGCCGGAAGAACGCCCGATCGAGTGGGGGCGCGCGGTGGCCTTTCCGGCGCCGAGGAGACCGCTGGCGTGAGCGGGCTCAACGGACGGCGGATCGGGGCCCGTTGGGTCGGGCGGTGCCGTGCGGCGCCGCCGGCGGTCGCCGCCTACGGCACCGTGGAACCCCCGGCCTTGTCAGAAGAAGCCCCCGTCGTCGTCCACGACCTCCTCGTAGACGTCCGTGTCCTCGTAGTAGTTGTTCTCGATGACCGTGCGCGGCCGCTCGTCCTCCAGCATCTCGCCGATCAACGCGCCGCCGACCAGGCCCGCCACGCCCGCGCCCACCACGGCGGCGGTGCTGTGGCCCGGCCGCTGCTGCGGGTAGCCCGGCTGGGGGTACCCGGGCTGCGCGTAACCCGCCTGCGGGTAACCGGCCTGGGGATAGCCCGCCTGCTGGGGATAACCGGCCTGCGGGGCGCCCTGCGGCTGGTAGTACGGCGGCGAGGTCGTCTGCACCCGCTGCGCGCACGGGCCGCACGCCTGCACGGGGCGGGACACTCCCCACTGCGGCGACCACATCACGCTCACACTGCCTGGAGCGTGCGCGGAGTCGAAGAAGCAAGTCATATGTGCCCCCTTGAGGTCACCGGCGTTTCCCGCCGGGTGGACGTTCGGTACCGCACCCTGCCGATCCCGTCCGCACAGGGTGCGGCCAGCGTACCCGCGGCCGTCGCGGGGCCTCGGCGTGGGCCGTTCGGCTCTGCTTGCCGCCCTGGCAGGCCGCGGCCCGGCGTACCGGGTACACCACAGGCCTGAGCCGTGCCACAGGTGGCGCGTGACCGCATCCCGCGTACCGACGACGATTCGGAGGACGTCATGACCGACGCGCAGGCGGACCCTTCCGGTTCCCTCACCGAGGAGGAACTGACGGCACTCGACGCCCACTGGCGGGCCGCCAACTACCTGGCGGCCGCCCAGATCTACCTGATGGCGAACCCGCTGCTGACCGAGCCGCTGCGCCCGGAGCACATCAAGCCGCGGCTGCTGGGGCACTGGGGCACCTCGCCGGGGCTCACCTTCGTGTACACGCACCTGAACCGGCTCATCCGGCAGCGCGGCCTGGACACGATGTGCGTATGGGGTCCGGGGCACGGCGGCCCCGCGGTGCTGGCGGGCTCCTGGCTGGACGGCAGTTACGCCGAGCGGTATCCCGACGTGAGCCGGGACGCGGAGGGCATGGCGCTGCTGTTCCGGCGGTTCTCCTTCCCCGGCGGGGTACCCAGCCACGTCGCGCCGGAGACGCCCGGCTCCATCCACGAGGGCGGCGAGCTCGGCTACTCGCTCGCACACGGTTACGGGGCCGCGCTGGACAACCCGGGGCTGCTGGTCGCCTGTGTGATCGGGGACGGTGAGGCGGAGACCGGGCCGCTGGCCGCCGCCTGGCACTCGACCGCGTTCCTCGACCCGGTGCACGACGGCGCCGTGCTGCCGATCCTGCACCTGAACGGATACAAGATCGCCAATCCGACCGTGCTGGCCCGCCTGCCCGAGCCGCGACTCGACGCACTGCTGCGCGGCTACGGCCACGAGCCGCTCCACGTCACCTGCGCCGACGGCGACGACCCGCGGACGGTCCATCAGGCCATGGCCGCCGCCCTGGACACCGCCGCCGACCGGATCGCCCGCATCCAGCGCGACGCCCGCGAGTCCGACTCCGCCGAACGCCCGCTGTGGCCGCTCATCGCGCTGCGCACTCCCAAGGGCTGGACCGGCCCAGCCGAGGTCGACGGCCTTCCGGTGGCCGGTACCTGGCGGTCCCACCAGGTGCCGTTGCCCTCGGTCCGGGAGAACCCGGACCACCTGCGCCAACTGGAGTCCTGGCTGCGCTCGTACCGGCCCGAGGAACTGTTCGACGCCGAGGGACGGCCGCGCCCGCCGGTGCTCGACCTCGTACCCGACGGTGACCGCAGGCTCGGCGCCACCCCGCACGCCAACGGCGGCCTGCTGGTGCGTGAACTTCCGTTGCCACCGCTGGAACGCTTCGCCGTGCCGGTGGACAGGCCCGGCGGCACACTGCACGAGCCCACCCGCGTGCTGGGCCGGCTGCTGGAGTCGGTGATGGCGGCGACCGCGCAGCGCCGTGACTTCCGGGTGGTGGGCCCGGACGAGACCGCCTCCAACCGGCTACAGGACCTGTACCAGGCCACCGGCAAGGCATGGCAGGCCGAGGTGCTGCCGACCGACGAGCATCTGAGCCGCCATGGCCGGGTGATGGAGATCCTTTCGGAACACACCTGCCAGGGCTGGCTCGAAGGCTATCTGCTCACCGGGCGGCACGGCCTGTTCTCCTGCTACGAGGCGTTCGCGCACATCGTGGACTCCATGGTCAACCAGCACATCAAGTGGCTGAAGTCGGCCCGCGCGTTGCCCTGGCGGGCGCCGATCGCCTCCCTCAACTACCTTCTGACGTCGCATGTCTGGCGGCAGGACCACAACGGCTTCTCGCACCAGGACCCCGGCTTCGTGGACCACGTGCTCAACAAGTCGCCGCAGATCGTGCGGGTCTACTTGCCGCCGGACGCCAACACCCTGCTGGTGGTGGCCGATCACGTGCTGCGCACCCGCGACCACGTCAACGTGGTGGTCGCGGGCAAGCAGCCGTGCTTCGACTGGCTCACCCTGGACCAGGCCCGGGCGCACTGCGCGCGCGGCGCCGGGATCTGGGAGTGGGCCGGCACCGAGACCGGGCACGGGGAGCAGCCCGACGTCGTACTGGCCTGCGCGGGTGACGTGCCCACCCAGGAGGTCCTGGCGGCGGCCAAACTGCTGCGCGGTCAGCTGCCCGAGCTGGCGGTCCGGGTGGTGAACGTGGTGGACATGACCCGGCTGATGCCGGAGCGGGACCATCCGCACGGGATGCCGGACGGGGAGTTCGACGCGCTGTTCCCGCCGGACCGACCGGTGATCTTCGCCTACCACGGCTATCCATGGCTGATCCACCGTCTGGCCTACCGACGGGCGGTCCATCCCCGACTGCACGTACGCGGCTACCGGGAGGAGGGGACCACCACCACACCGTTCGACATGGTGGTCCGCAACGACCTCGACCGGTACCGGCTGGTGATGGACGTCATCGACCGGGTGCCGGGCCTGGCGGTGACCGCGAGCGCGGTACGGCAGGCGATGGCGGACGTCCGCACCCGGCACCACAGGTGGATCCGCGAGCACGGCACCGACCTGCCCGAGGTCGCCGACTGGACCTGGAGCGGCTGACCACGGGATGCCGTCCAGGTCACTCGCGGCCACCCTGGAGGGATGCGGCCGCGAGCAGCGAGAGGCGGTGGACGGGCGCGATGCCGGAGGACTGGACGTGGGAGTACGAAGGCTGGGACCCGGCGGAGGAACGGCTGCGGGAGTCGCTGTGCACCCTGGGCAACGGCTACCTCGCCACCCGGGGCGCCGCCACCGAGGTCACCGGCGGCCTGGCGCACTACCCGGGCACCTACGTCGCGGGCTGCTACAACCGTCTGGTCTCCCAGGTCGCCGGACGCCTGGTGGAGAACGAGGACCTGGTCAACCTGCCCAACTGGCTGCCCCTGCGCTACCGCATCGCCGAGACCGACCACCGGCCCCCCTCAGCCTGGCTCACCCCCGCCCACCGCGGTCTGCTGACCTACCGCCAGACCCTCGACCTGCGGCGGGGCACCCTCACCCGGCGACTGCGCTTCACCGACGGGCGCCCCACCGACCGCCGCCACCTGGGCGTGGAGCAGGTCCGGTTGGTCCACATGGGTGCCCCGCACCTGGCCGCGCTGCGCACCACCTTCACCGCCGAGGACTGGTCGGGCCACCTGGACATCGAGGCCGCGCTCGACGGCCGCACCACCAACGCCGGGGTGGAGCGCTACCGGGAGCTGAACGGCCACCACCTGGGCCGGGTGCGCACCGCCGCCGAGGGGCCGGACGTCCTGCGGATGCGCTGCGCCACCCGCAACTCCGGTATCCGCATCGCCCTGGCCGCCCGGACCGCGGCCTGGCAGACCGCCGACGACGGTGACACACCGCTGCCCGTCACGCCGCGCGTGCGCCTGGGGGAGCGCACCGCCGCGCACCACCTGACCGTGCCGATCGCGCCCGGACAGCCCGTCGTGGTGGACAAGATCGTGGCGCTGCACACCTCGCAGGACCCGGCGATCAGCGACCCGGACGAGGCGGCCCTGTACGAGGTGTCACAGGCCCCGGGCTTCACCGAACTGCTCGCCACGCACGAGGCGGCCTGGCGGCGGCTGTGGCGGCGGGCCGAACTGGACGTCTCCGGGGAGCCCGGCCGCATCCTGCGGCTGCACCTGTTCCACGTGCTCCAGACGCTCTCCCCGCACACCGCGGGACTCGACGTCGGCGTGCCCGCCCGCGGACTGCACGGCGAGGCGTACCGGGGACATGTCTTCTGGGACGAGCTGTTCGTGCTCCAGTACCTCAACCTGCACTTCCCCGAGGTGTCCCGGGCGCTGCTCGACTACCGGTACCGACGGCTGCCGCGGGCCTGCCGGGCCGCCCGGCAGGCCGGTCTGGCGGGCGCGATGTACCCGTGGCAGAGCGGTTCCGACGGACGGGAGGAGACCCAGACGCTGCACCTGAACCCGCGCTCCGGCCGCTGGCTGCCCGACCACTCCCATCTGCAGCACCACGTCGGCTCGGCCATCGCGTACAACATCTGGCGGTACGGACAGGCCACCGCGGACACCGAGTTCATGTACACCAGGGGCGCCGAGATGCTGTTCCAGACCGCCCGCTTCTGGGCCAGCGCCGCCGAGTACGACCCCGCGACGCTCCGGTACCGGATCCGCGGCGTGGTCGGCCCCGACGAGTACCACGACGCCTATCCGGGCGCGCCGTTTCCCGGGCTGGACGACAACGCGTACACCAATGTGACCGCCGCCTGGGTGCTGGCCCGGGCGCTGGAACTGGCCGAGGTGCTGCCCGCGCCGCCGCGGCAGGAGCTGTTCGAACGGATCGGGCTGGCCGAGGAGGAGCTGGCCGGGTGGGAGGACATCTCCCGGCGGGTGCGGGTGCCCTTCCACGGCGGCGTCATCAGCCAGTTCGAGGGGTACGGCGACCTGGCCGAGCTGGACTGGGACGGCTATCGGGAGCGGTACGGCGACATCCGCCGCCTGGACCGGATCCTGGAGGCGGAGGGCGACACCGTCAACCGCTACCAGGCGTCCAAGCAGGCCGATGTGCTGATGCTCGGTTACCTGTTCCCGCCCGCCGAGCTGTCGGCCGTCTTCCAGCGCCTGGGGTACGCGGTGGACGACGCGCTGTGGCGGGCCACCGTCGACTACTACCTACGGCGCACCAGCCACGGATCCACGCTCAGCGGCCTGGTGCACGGCTGGGTGCTGGCCCGGGCCCGGCACGCCGATGCGTGGAAGTACTGCCAGGAGGCCCTCACCAGCGACGTGGCCGACCTCCAGGGCGGCACCACCGCCGAGGGCATCCACCTCGGCGCCATGGGCGGGACGCTCGACCTCGTACAGCGCGGCCTGACCGGTCTGGAGACCCGCGACGACACCCTGTGGCTGGACCCGGCGCCGCTGCCGGAACTCTCCGAGTTCGACCTCACCCTGCGCTACCGCGGTCAGTGGGGTATCGGGCTGCGGATGAAACCGGGGCAGCTGCTGATCAGCGTCCCCGTCTCCAACGAGGCATCGGTGCGCTTCGCGCTCGCCGACCGGGCCTGGAACGTCGCCCCGGGCACCGAGCGGGTGGTCGCGCTGCCAACCGGGGAATGAGCACCGGCCCCGTGTGCGTCCGGACGGTGCGGGCGCGACGCTGGAGAGCGGGGGAACCTTCGGCAATGGGAGCAATGGGAAGGGAGTAGGCGATGAACCACGTGGTAGAGCGGCGCCAGAAGCGGCCATTCGCGCTACAGGACGTGTTCGACTGGTTCGAGACCGGCCTGCCCGGACTCCACCCGCCGGGCCTGCACAGCATCCGCGTCGAGGAGCGTTCCACGGACGACGCGTACGTCGTGCGCGCCGAGCTGCCGGGTATCGACCCGGACAAGGACGTGGAGATCACGGTCGACAACGGCATGCTGACCCTGCGCGCCGAGCGCACCGAACGCACCGAGGACGTACGGCACTCCGAGTTCCGGTACGGCGCGTTCTCGCGGTCCCTGCGGCTGCCGCCCGGCGCGCGCCCCGACAACGCCACCGCCGACTACAAGGACGGCGTGCTGACCATCACGGTGCCCGTGTCGGAGCGGGCGGCGAGCGCCACGAAGATCCCCGTGAGGCACGAGGGGAAGTGAGCCGCACACCGTCGCGGGAAGGGGACGGCACCGATGTCGACGGCGAGTACCACGGACCTCTACGAGGTGACGATGGCACTGTCGTACCTGGCGGAGGGCATGACCGAACCCGCGACCTTCGACCTGTTCGTACGGGACCTGCCGGACGACCGCGGCTTCCTGGTCGCGGCGGGACTGGAGCCAGCGCTGGACTACCTGTCCGGGTTCCGGGTCACCCGAGAGGACGTCGAGGCGTTCGCCGCGGTGCTGCACCGGCCCGCGGCCGAGCTCGAACCGCTGCTGGGGCTTGAGTTCACCGGCGGGGTGCGTGCGGTGCCCGAGGGCCGGATCGTGCTGGCCGGCGAGCCGCTGCTGGAGGTGACCGCGCCGCTGCCGCAGGCGCAGCTGGTGGAGACCTACCTGCTCAACCTGGTCAGCCACCAGACGATGATCGCCTCCAAGGCGGCCCGCTGTGTGCTGGCCGCCGACGGCCGCCCGCTGGTGGACTTCTCGCTGCGGCGCACCCACGGCGTACAGGCCGGGATGCAGGTGGCCCGGCTGGGCGCGCTGGTGGGCTTCGCGGCGACCAGCAACGTGGCGGCGGCCGTCGCCTACGGGATCGCCGCCAGCGGCACCATGGCGCACTCCTACGTGGAGGTGTTCCCCAGTGAGGAGGCCGCGTTCCGGGCCTTCGCGCGCAGTCATCCGGGCCCGGTGACGTTCCTGGTCGACACCTACGACACCGAGCAGGGCCTGACCACCGCCGCCCGTGTGCTGCGCGAGCTGGGCCTCGGTCCGGGCTGCGCGGTCCGGCTGGACAGCGGTGACCTCGCCGCGCTGGCGGTGCGCGCCCGGCAGATCCTGGACGACGCCGGGCTGCCGCTGGTGCGGATCGTGGCCAGCGGCGGGCTGGACGAGTACGCGGTGGACGACCTGGTCGGTGCCGGGGCGCCGATCGACGTCTTCGCGGTCGGCACCCGGGTCGGGGTGTCGGCCGACTCGCCGTACCTGGACACCGCGTACAAGCTGGTCGCCTACCGCGGCCAGCCGGAGATGAAGCTGTCGGCGGCGAAGATGACGCTGCCGGGACCCAAGCAGGTGTTCCGCCGCCCCGGATACGAGGACGTGATCGCGCTTCGCGACGAGCCGCCACCGCCGGACGGCGAGCCGCTGCTGCTGCCCGCCATGGCGGACGGCCGGCGCACCCGCGAGCCGTCTCCGGTGACCGACGCACGGCAGCGGTTCGCCGCCGACCTGGCCGGGCTACCGCCCGCCGCCCGGCGGATCCACCACCCCGAGCCGCCGCACGCCACCCTGTCCGAGGCGCTGACCGCGCTGACCGGCCGGGTGCGGCACCGGATCGAGGAGGACGTCGTCGGCGCCCACCGGCGGCCCGCCCCCCGGGAGTACGTACCGAGACCGGCGGGTCGGCGGCCGGGGGACGGCGGGGGCCGAGCACCGTGACGGTACTGCCCCGCGTGCTGGACGCGGTGTTCGGGCATCCACGCGGCCTGGCCGGGCGGCTGGGCGGCGCGCTGATGGCACGCGGCAACGCCGGACAGGAGCGCTGGGCGGTCTCGGCAGCCGGACTCCACCCCGAGGAACACGTCCTGGTGGTGGGGCCCGGTCCCGGCGTCGGGCTCGCCCTGGCCGCGGAAGCGGTGGGGCCGGACGGGCTGGTCGTCGGCGTGGACCCCTCGGCGACCATGCGCCGGCTGGCCGAGGCACGCTGCGCCGCACCGGTCACCGCCGGGTACGTACGGGTGCGGGCGGGCCGCGCCGAGCGAACCGACTGCGAGGACGCGTCGATGGACGCGGTCATCTCGGTGAACAACGTGATGCTCTGGGACCGCCCGGTGGGCTTCCGCGAGCTGCTGCGGGTGCTGCGCCCCGGCGGTCGGCTGGTGATCACCGTGCACCGGCACGTGCTCGGCGTCCCGCCCCAGCAGGTAGTCAGCGACGCTGTGGCGGCCGGGTTCGTGGAACCGGAGCTGACCTTCAGAAGGCGCCGCGCCACCAGCGACGCCGTCCAGCTGCTGCTGCGGCGGCCCGCCCCCTGAACCGTGCCCGGCCGATGGCCGCCCGTCGGCGCGTGGGGTGTACTTACGAATAAGGGGACTCTCGTGATCGCACAGCCGATGGAGGGACCGGTGGCCGGTGGGGACGGAAGGAGCTAGGGGAGCCGAGCACCTGCGACGGCTGCAACTCGACGAACTGCTGGAGGAGTTGCAGGTGCGGGTCGACGCCGCCCGCGGCACCCGGGACCGGGTGCACAACCTGCTGGAGGCGGTGCTGTCGGTCGGCCGGGGCCTGGAGCTTCCGCAGGTGCTGCGGGGCATCGTCGAGGCCGCGGTCGAACTGGTGGACTGCGAGTACGGTGCGCTGGGTGTGATCGCCGAGCACCAGAAGCTCTCCCAGTTCGTCCCGGTGGGCGTCTCCGAGGAGCGGCAGCGGCTGATCGGGCACCTGCCCGAGGGCCACGGCGTGCTGGGCGAGCTGATCCGCCATCCCAAGGCGCTGCGGCTGCGCGAACTGTCCGACCACCCCTCCTCGTACGGCTTTCCGCCGCACCATCCGCCGATGCACTCCTTCCTCGGGGTGCCGATCAGGGTGCGCGACGAGGTGTTCGGCAACCTGTACCTCGCCGAGAAGCACGGCCAACGGGAGTTCGACGTCGAGGACGAGGCGGTGCTCCAGGCGCTGGCCGTGGCGGCCGGAATCGCCGTGGAGAACGCCCGGCTCTACCAGGAGACCCGGGACCGTCAGCGGTGGATGGAGGCGACCGCCGAGGTCACCCGTCGCCTGCTGTCCGGCGCCGACGAGGAGCCCGTGGTGCGGCTGATCGTGGAGCACGCCCGGCGCATCCTCTCCGCGGACCTGGGGTTGCTGGCGCTGCCGCTCGAGGGCGGGGACGAGGTTCAGGTCGCCCTGGCGGTGGGCACCGACGCGGAGATCCACAGCGGTCTGGTGCTACCCAGGCAGGGCTCGTTCGCCGGAGCCGCGTTCGCCGCGGCCGGGCCGGTGACCAGCCTCGACATCGGTACGGATCCTCGGGCCAGCGCCGGGCCGCCGCGCTGGCAGGGGCTGGGACCGGCGGTGGCGGTGCCCATGACCGCCGCAGGGGAGACCCGCGGGGTGGTGCTGCTGGCACGCGCCGAGGGCCGACCGGGGTTCACCGGGACCGAGACGGCGCCGCTGCTCGCCTTCGCCGGGCAGGCCGCACTGGCCATGGAACTGGCCGAGCGGCGCCGGGACGCCGAGCAGATCGCGCTGCTCGAAGACCGCGACCGGATCGCCCGCGACCTGCACGACCTGGCCATCCAACGGCTGTTCGCCACCGGTATGACGCTGCAGAGCGTGGTGCGCCTGGTCCACCACCCGGAGGCGACGGAACGGCTGCTGCACGCGGTGGACGACCTGGACGAGACCATCAAGATCATCCGTTCCACGATCTTCGGGCTGCGGGCCCGGGAGGGCACCCCGCAAGGACTGCGGCTGCGCGCCGTCCAGGTGGTCGAGGACGCGAAGCTGGCGCTGGGGTTCACGCCCGCGTTGCGGATGGAGGGCCTGGTCGACACGGAGGTGTCGGATCCGGTGGCGGACGACGCGGTGGCGGTGCTGGGCGAGGCGCTGTCCAACGTGGCGCGGCACGCGCATGCCCGGTCCGCCGACGTCCGGATCCTGGTCGCCGAGGGCGGGTTGGCGCTCACGGTGACCGACGACGGCCGGGGCATCCCGGACGGCGCCCGCCGCAGCGGCCTGGCCAACCTCGCCGAACGCGCCGCGAAACGCGGCGGTGCCCTGCACCTCGACACCCCGCCCACCGGCGGCACCCGCCTGAGCTGGCGCGTACCGCTGCGCGAGGGCGGTTAGCCGACGCCGCCGGGCGTGGCGCACGGTGCCTCGGCACCGGACAGGGGCCAATGGCCATCTTCCGGGGGACGACCGGCCCATCCCGCCCAGGCGGTCCTCGGAGGGACGCTGGAGACAAGGACGTTTCGACCAGTACGCGACCCGGAGGTGCGCGTCGTGGCCCGCCCCATCACCGCCGGTATCAACGGTTCTGCGGAAAGCCTCGCCGCCGCGCACTGGGCGGCCGGTGAGGCCCACCTGCGCGACCGGCCGCTACGGCTGGTGTACGCCTGGGAGTGGCTGCCGTCCCAGGAGGAAGCGGGGGCACGGCAGACGTGGCCGGGCCGCGTCCTGAGCGAGGCCGCGGCCGAGATCGAGTCCAGGCACCCGGGGGTGCCGGTCACGGTGGAAGGGATCGAGAACCTGCCGGTCAAGGCCCTGGTGGCGGCGGCGCTCGATTCCGAGCTGCTGGTCCTCGGCTCCCGGGGGCTCGGTGGGGTGCACGGCTTCCTCACCGGCTCCGTCGCCCTGGGCGTGGTGGCGCGCGCGGAACGTCCCGTCGTGCTGGTACGTGCCGGAGCGGTGCCGCCCGGCGGAGCGGCGCGAGACGCCCGGCACGAGGTCGTCGCGGGGCTCGACCTGGACCACCACTGTGAGCCGGTGGTCGCCTTCGCCTTCGACGCAGCGGCGGTGCGCACGGCCACGCTGCGGATCATCCGGGCCTGGCACGCACCGGCGCTGTACGACTACGCGGCGGGTGGGGTGGACGCCGAGTCCGCCGACACCACCGAGCAGCAGGAACGGCAGGAGCTGTCCGCGACGCTGCGGCCCTGGCGGGAGAAGTACCCGCGGCTGACGGTGCGCGAGGAGGCCGTCGCCGGAACTCCCGCGGAACATCTGGTGGCCGCGGGCCGCGACGCCGACCTGCTGGTCGTCGGACGACGTTTCCGTCGCTCGCCGATGGGCACGCGGCTCGGGGCGGTCGCCCACGCGGTACTGCACCACGCGCCCTGCCCGGTCGCCGTCGTACCGCACGAGTAGGGGGGGACGACGGCGCGACGGTGGACGGGTGACGGAACGGAGAGCGGGTGAGCGCCATGGGCGCCACGGTGAGGTTGTGGAAGGGGCGGCACAATCCGCTGATGCGGCGGACGGACGTCGCGGAGGCATGGCTCGGCGTGGCCACGGCGGTGCTGGTGACCGCGCTCGCTCCGCTGGCCGGAGCGGTCCTCGCGGGAAACGTCGACGCCGAGTTGCTGCATGAGCAGCAGGGCTGGCACCGCACCGCGGCCGTACTCACGGAGAACGCGGCGGCCACCGAGACCGGTGTGGCGGTCGGCGAGGACACCGCGCGCGCCGATGCGCTGGTGCGCTGGACGGCCCCCGACCACTCGGTGCGCACCGCCATGGCACAGGTGCCCGCGGGCGCCAAGGCCGGTGACACGGCGGTGGTCTGGACCGACGCCGGCGGTCGGCTCCGGCACCAGCCCATGACCCCGCACCAGGCGGAGGTGCTGGGTGACCTCGCGGGCGCGTGCGCCGCAGCCGGGGTGTGCGTGCTGCTCGTCGGCGGCCGTCGGGTCGTCGTCCGGGTGGGGCTGGACCGTTACCGCGCCCGGGCCTGGGAGCGCGCCTGGGCCGAGGTCGAACCGCGGTGGACGCACCGCCACGCGTGAGAGCGGAACCGTCGGCTCGCGGCCAGGAGACCACGCTGGAGGTGGCAGATGACGCAGGAGAGGCCTTCCCCCTCGCGCATGGTCGAACTGAGCGAGGCCGAGGCGCTGGAGCTGCTGGCGGGTGTGTCGTTGGGGCGGGTGGTCTTCTCCGAGCAGGCGCTACCGGCGATCCGCCCGGTGAGCCACATCGTGGACGACGGCCGGGTGGTCTTCCTGGTGCACGACGGCGCCGCCATCCTGAGCCCCACCGCGGAGCGCGGCGTGGTCGCCTACGAGGCCGACGAGTTGGACCCGTCGCGGCACACCGGATGGAGCGTCATCGTCACCGGCACCGCCCACCTGGTGAGCGACAGCGCGGAAGTGTCCCGCTACCGAACGAAGTTGACGCCCTGGACCGAGACCGGAACGGCGCATGTCATCCGGATCAGCCCGGAGATCATCACCGGTTACCGCCTGGTGGCGGACGCCGGGTGACCGCCGGGCTAGTGCGGCTTCCTGGCCACCAGGGTGGGCTGCCCGGCGTGGATCTCCACCCGCAGCTGGTTGAAGATGTCCGGCAGGGTGGACTCGGTGTATGCAGCAGGTACCTCGACCTCGGCCACCTCCTGGCCGTCCGTGGCGAGCAGCTGATGGGCGGGCTGGCCTTCCTCCACGGCCGTGCCCGACAGGGCGACGAGGTTGCCTTCGGTGTCGTAGAGCACCTGGACTCTCATGCCACTCCTTGTCCTTCGTCCGGGGCGTGAACCTCTTGCCTCAGGGCGCCACCACGGTCATGACGGCCTGGAATTCCTGTGCGTTGAAGTGTGCGTTGTGCCAGGTGACGAGACTGTCGTAGCGCCGGTCGCCGGAAACCACGTCCCAGTCCTGGGCCTCTTTCTCGATTTCGATCGGAATTCCGTCGCTGCGCGGGGTGGGGGTGGCGGAAACGCGTTGCCAGGTTCGCCAGTCCGCCACCCCCGGCCAGTAATACGCCACCGTCACGTGGGCGTCCGCGGCCAGCACCGAAGGGGGCAGGATCCCGCAATGAACGGTTGCCATGGGCTCGTTTCTTTCTTTTGTGCGATGGCCCATGACGACTTTCGATCGATGGGCCAGACGCGTTACTCCTCATTGTGCTCGCCACCCAAATGTCCGATAGGTTCGCCGCCCGTTATTCACTCGGTCGGCCTACTCGGATTACTTATCGCCGGAATCCGGCGCTCCGCCCGTGACAGGAGCAGGATGGACGGTGATGGCAGTCAAGCTCGCACTGGCCGGTGACACGATGCTCGGCCGCGGGGTCGCCGAATGGCTCACGCGGTACGGGCCGGGGGCACTGTTCGCGTCCGAGCTGAGGGAGACCGTGGCGGAGGCGGACGCCTTCGTGCTCAACCTGGAGTGCTGCGTCTCCGACCGCGGCCGGCCCGCCCCCGTAACGGGCAAGCCGTTCTACTTCCGGGCGCCGCCCAGCGCCGTGCGGGCACTGTCCGAACTCGGCGTGGACGCCGTGTCGTTGGCCAACAACCACGCCCTGGACTTCGGCCCCACCGCGCTCGCCGACACCCGGGAACTGCTGGCCGCCGCCGGCATCCAGGCGGTGGGCGCGGGCGCCACCGAGGAGCAGGCCCGCGCCCCCGTCGTGCTGACCGTGCGCGGGCTGCGGATCGGGCTGCTGGGCGTCGTGGACCACGCGGAGGAGTTCGCCGCCGGACCCGACCGGCCCGGAACCGCCTACGCGGACCTCACCGGCGGCGTACCGTCCTGGCTCACCGCGGCGGTGCGCGAGCTGCGCCGGCGCACCGACATCACCCTGGTCGCCGCGCACTGGGGACCGAACATGGTCGGCCACCCCGTGCGCCATGTCCGCCAGGCCGCGCCCGAGCTGACGGCGGCCGGGGCCACCCTGGTGGTGGGGCACTCGGCCCATGTGTTCCACGGATTCACCCGCCAAGTCCTCTTCGACCTCGGCGACTTCATCGACGACTACGCCGTCCATCCCCAACTCCGCAACGACCTCGGGCTGTTGTTCCTGGTGACCCTGGACGCCGACACCGTACGGCGGGTGGAGGCCGTTCCGTTGACCCTGAAGTACTGCCACACACGGCTGGCCCACGGTGGCGACCACGCCTGGATCGGTGACCGGCTCCGCCGGGTGTGCGCCCCCTTCGGTACCGAGATCACCGAGCTGGACGGCCGGCTCACCGCCTCCTGGGCGGACGGCTCATGACCGGGCGGCGCGCGCCGCGGCGCCCGAGGGGTGACCGTCGCCCGGCCGCTGCTCCTGGCGCAGCACCTCAAGGACCGCCGAGCCGTCCACCGTCTCCCGGGCGACCAGCAGCTCGGCCAGCTGGTCCAGGGCCGCCCGGTGGTCCCGCAGCAGGCCCACCGCGCGTTGCTCCGCCTGCCGCAGCAGCCGGGCCACCTCCTCGTCCACCACGCGCTGGGTCTGTTCCGAGTACGGCGGCCGGGTCAGCTCCTCGGGGCTCTGGCCGAGGTACTGCGGATTGGACGACGCGTAGCCGATCGGGCCCAACTCCGGTGACAGGCCGAACTCCCGGACCATGCGGGTGGCGATCTGGGTGGCGCCGGCCAGGTCGTTGGCGGCACCGGTGGAGCCCTCGCCGAAGACCACCAACTCCGCGGCCCGGCCGCCGAGTCGTACCGCCAGCAGATCCGTCAGATACCCCTCGCTGTACAAGTGCCGCTCCGCCTCCGGCAGTTGCTCGGTGACTCCCAGCGCCATCCCGGAGGGCAGGATGGTCACCTTGGCGACCGGGTCGGCGTGCTCGCACAGCGCCGCTACGAGCGCGTGCCCGGACTCGTGCACCGCCACCGAGCGCCGCTCGTCCGGCAGCAGGGCGTTGGAGGTCTCCCGGCGGCCCAGCAGCACCCGGTCGCGGGCCGCGTCCAGGTCCTCGGCGCTGATGATGGAGCGTTCGGCGCGCACCGCGTTGATGGCCGCCTCGTTGATCAGGTTCGCCAGGTCGGCGCCCGAGAACCCCGGGGTGCCGCGGGCGACCGTGTCGAGGTCGACATCGGGGGCGAGTACCTTGCCGCGGGCGTGCACGGCGAGGATGGCCGCCCGCTCGGACTGGTTGGGCAGCGGTACGGTCACCTGCCGGTCGAACCTGCCCGGGCGCAGCAGCGCGGGGTCCAGCGCCTCGGGCCGGTTGGTGGCGGCCAGTACGACGATGCCGGTGGCCTCGTCGAAGCCGTCCATCTCGGCGAGGAGCTGGTTCAGGGTCTGCTCGCGCTCGTCGTTCCCACCGAGCCGTACCCCGCTGCGTCGGCTGCCTACGGCGTCGATCTCGTCGATGAAGATGATCGACGGCGCCCGCTTGCGCGCGTCGTCGAACAGGTCGCGCACCCGGGAGGCGCCCACACCGACGAACATCTCCACGAACGCCGAGCCGGTCACCGACAGGAACGGCACGTCCGCCTCCCCGGCGACCGCCCGGGCCAGCAGCGTCTTGCCGGTGCCCGGCGGCCCGACCATGATCACGCCACGGGGTCCCTTGGCGCCCGCCGCCGCGTAGCGGGCGGGGTTGCGCAGATAGTCGACCACCTCGCTGATCTCCTGCTTCACCCCGCCGTACCCGGCGATGTCGTCGAACCGGGTGGTCGGCCGCTCGGCCTCGATGATCTTCGCGCGGGACCGGCCGATGGCGCTCAGCCCGCCGGTCAGCGAGCTGGCCGTGCGCCGCGCGGTCCACAGGAAGAAGCCGATGAGCAGCAGGAACGGCAGGAAGCCCAGCAGCACCGACAGCAGTGCGTTGCCCCCACCGCCCTGGGTCGCGGTGACCTGCACATGGTGGGACTGCAACTGCTGCTGGAGCTGGCCGGTGCCCAGCGCGGTCGGGATACGGGTGGTGAACTTGGTGCCGTCCTTCAGGGTGCCGTCCACCGCGCCCTTGTCGTCCACGTCGACCGACTGCACCTGGCTGGCGCCCACCTTGCTGACGAAGTCGCTGTAGCTCAGCTGGGTGTGCGGCGCACCGGTCGGCGCCCGCGCCAGCAGCACGATGATCGCCAGGGTGGCGAACACCAACGGCAGCAGCCAGCGCCGCCACGGCGACGGCGGCGGCGTGTCCGGCCGCTTCAACGGGTCCTGCGGCGGCCCCGGCTTGACCGGTGGTGTCAGATGCCGATGCGGCAGGCGTACTCGTGTGATCACGGGAGCGATCTCCTCAACGGCCGAGGACGTGTGCGCCGGGCGCACCCGCGCACCACGATCCCGTCCACGGCCCTCTCTTCCCAGTGTCGCCCTCCACGGCCGGGGAGCAGACCGACGTCACGCCGGCACGACCACCACCGGGCACCGCGCATGGTGCAGCACCCGCCGCGTCACCGGTCCCAGCGGCAGCCCGAACCGGCCACGGTTCCGACGCGCCCCCACCACGACCAGCGACGCCTCCCCGGAGGCGTCGACCAGCGCTGCCTCCGGCTCCGCGAGCCCCACCTCGATCCGCACCGCCACCGTGGGGAAGCGCTCGCGTACCGGGGCCAGTAGGGCGGTCACTTCCTTGCGCTCGGCGCGATCGCGTTCCACGGCCTCCAGCGCCGGCACCACCACGTGGCCCGGCAACGTCTGCGGGTACAGCCAGCCGCGCACCGCCCGCACGGGGACGTCCCGTCGTTCGGCCTCCGCGAAGGCGAACTCCACCGGCTCTTGTGGCTCGTCCGGCGCCACGCCCACCACCAGCGGCCCCTCTCCGGAGGCGGTGGTGCGCACCACCGCCAGCGGGCAGGTCGAGTGTGCCGCCAGCGTCTCGCTGACCGAACCCAGCAGCAGCGCCGTGAAACGGTTCAGCCCGCGCGCCCCCACCACCAGCAGGTCGGCGCCCTCCGCCATGCTCATCAGGTTGACCGCCGGTTCGCCGGGGAGCAGTTCGGTGGTCACGTCGAGTTCCGGGTGGCGTTCGCGTACCCGCCGCTCAGCCCGTGTCACCAGTTCCTCCGCGGCATCGCGGGCAGCTTCCACCAGGTGGCCGCGGTCGGCGTCCAGCAGTGGATGGACGGCCACCCGCCAGGCGTGGCAGATACGCAGTTGGTCATGGCGGGCGACCGCGACGTCGGCCGCCCAGTCCAGGGCCGCCTCCGCGCCGGATGACGCGTCGATGCCCACGATGACGTTCGGGTCAGCGGCCATCGGTCATCCCGGCTGCACGGCCCGGCGCAGTGCGGGAACGCGGTGTCCGGCGGCGGCACCGTGCGCGACGAGCGCCTCCTCCAGCCCGCCGTGCACCTCGAACGCCCTGGACAGCCCCGCGAGGGACAGAGTGCGCAGCACCCGCGGATCGTCGATGACCAGCGCCAGTCGGCCGCCGCGGGCCCGCACCCGGCGCCGCGCCCGGCACAGCACCCCGAGACCGGCGCAGTCGATGAAGGTCACCGGACGCAGGTCCATCAGCAGCAGCGGGCGCCGCCGGGCCGTCAGCCGGTCCAGGCAGGCCTTCGTCGCACCGGCGGACACGAAGTCGACCTCGCCGTGCAGTTCCACGACGAGGACGCGGCCGACCGCCCACTCGCGTACGTAGGTCGCTGACTGGCCGTCGTACGACGGCTGGCTTTCCGGCATGGCAGCCTCTTGGTGGCGTTGGCGCCCGGACCGTTCCTCGGCCTGCGGTGCACCTTCAGCAAAGCCGCGCGAGGGGGTCCGCGTAAGGGCGGATGGTCCCCGCTGGCGGGGCCGATGGTCCCTGGCCATGACGGTCCGCTGCCGGGTCATGCGTGGTCGTGCGGTGAGGTGAGGGTGTTCTCGCCGGTGCGTCCGGCCAGGTAGTCCTCGACGTTGCGCGCGGTGGCGTCGACGATCTGGGCGACGGCCTCCTGGGTGAAGTACGCCTGGTGGGCGGTGACCAGCACGTTCCGGAAGCTCATCAGCCGGGCCAGTGTGTCGTCGGTCATGACCTCCAGGGACCGGTCGAAGAAGAAGACCCCGGCCTCCTCCTCGTACACGTCAAGGCCGACACCGTCCAGACCGCCCCGGCGCAGCGTCTCCACCAGCGCGGCCGTGTCGATCAGGCCGCCCCGGCTGGTGTTGATCAGGATCGCGTCGCGCTTCATCCGCCCCAACGCCTCCGCCCCCACCAGGTGGTGCGTCTCCGGCAACAGCGGAAGGTGCAGGCTGACCAGATCGGATTCGGCGAACAGCCGCTCCCGCTCCACGTACTCCATGCCGAGCGCCAGGCACCGCGCGTTCTGTGTGGCGTCCCAGCCGAGCAGCCGCATGCCGAAGCCGTTGGCGATGCCGGCGAACGCGGTTCCGATCCTGCCCGTGCCCAGCACACCGGCGGTACGGCCGTGGAAGTCCCGGCCCATCAGGCCGGTCAACCGGAAGTCGAACTCCCGGGTCCGCCCGACCGCCCGTACCACCTTGCGGTTGACGGCGAGGGCGAGCGCCCACGCGAACTCCGCGACCGCGTGCGGGGAGTACTGCGAGACCCGGGCGACGGTCAGTCCGACCTTGCGCGCCTGGTCGAGGTCGATGTTGTTGTAGCCGGTGGCGCGCTGGGCCACCAGCCGGGTGCCGCCCTGCGCCAGTGCCTTGAGCACGTCAGCGTTCAGGCGGTCGTTCACACCGCTGATCACCGCCTCGTACCCGGCGGCCGTCGGCACGGTGTCCTGGTTGAGCACGAACTCCAGGCAGCGCAGGTTGTGCCGGCCCTCGAAGGCCTGCTCCAGCATGGAACGCTCATCCGCGAGCACCCCGTAGGCGATGATGTCCACGCGGGCGGCCGGTCAGTGCTTGCCCTCGACCAGGTCCTTGAACTGTTCGAGGTCGTGCTGGACCAGTTCCTGGATCGCGTCGGACTGCGCGAAGCCCCTGGGACCGCCGAAGGCCTCCCGGGTCCGCTCCGGGTCGTACTCCACCCGCACCTGGACCTGGGTGTGCTGGTCGTCGATCGCCCGCACTGTGAAGGCGCCCTTGAGGTCGGCGCTCTCGCCCTTGGCGGTGTGCCAGAGCATCACGTTGCCCTTCTCGCCGCCCTTGGCCCGGTCGGTGATCTCGGTGTCCACCTCCCGCACCCGGGCGCCGGTCTCCAGGTCGAGATGTGCTTTGCGTTTGCCCTCTGGTCGTGCCTCCCGTACGCCGTCCACGAACTGCGGATAGCTCTCCACGCTGTGCAGACAGTCCCAGGCGACTTCGGCGGGGACGTCGACGTCGATCTGCTTCTCGATCGTGCTCATCGTGCACCTCCGTGTTCATCCGTGCTCACAGGGCCGGACCTCCCCTCCACGATGCGCCGTCCGGGGGATGGCCGCACCCTGAAGGTATGAAGGACACCGCGAGCGGGACCGGCCAGGACTACCCGGTCGAAGTGGCCCCGTACGAGAGCGACAACCGCTACCGGCGTGTGCACCTCCAAGGACGCGGGTGGGTACCGCTGGAGCGGGAGGAGTTCGAGCCCCGGGTGCACCAGGCGTTCCCAGGGCTCGACCTGAGCGACCCCAGCAAGGTGCACTGGGACGACCACCCCTGGGAGTGGCCGCCCTGGCACCCGGGGGAGGCGTGAGGCAGGCGGCGCCCAGCACCGCCGCGGCGTGAACCGCGCGGCGAGCGCGGTGTGTTGCCGGTGTCCGGCGGCGGGCGCGCACGCCGGTGTCCGCGCGCGGAAGCCCTCCTGGCGCGGTGCGGGAGACTGGCGGCATGACGACGCCCGGCGCGAAGCGCCTCTACGTGCTCCGGCACGCGAAGTCCGCCTGGCCGCAGGGGGTGGCCGACCCTGATCGGCCGCTGGCCGGGCGCGGGCGGCGGGACGCCCCGGCCGCCGGGCGCTGGCTGCGGTCCGCCGGCCGCCCGCCGGAGCTGGTGGTCTGCTCCCCGGCCCGGCGCACCCGCGAGACCTGGGAACTGCTGCACGGCGAACTGGCCGCCGACCCCGAGGTCGTCCACGACGACCGGGTGTACGCGGCCGAGCTGCCGGAACTGCTCCGCGTACTACGCCAGACGCCCGAGCCGGTGCGCACCGTACTGCTGGTCGCACACCAGCCCGGAGTGCAGGAGCTGACCCTGGCGCTCGCCGGTGCCGCGAAGGGCGACGCGCTGGAGCGGGTACGGGAGAAGTTCCCGACCTCCGCGATCGCCGTGCTGGACCTGGATGGCCCCTGGCCGCGGCTGGGCGGCGGGTGCGCCGTGCTGGCGGAGTTCGTTGTTCCGCGTGGTGGGAAGAAGCCGGGGTAGCGGACGGCGAGCGCCGGGTCGACACTGGATGTGGCGCTCGCGGCGTTGAGGGGCGCCAACCGCCGTGCGAGCGGCGCCAGTTGACGCGGCACGAGTGGAGGACGATGTGCGCCTCACCGACGCCCGGACCGGGCAGCGTGCCGAGCTGCGTTCCGCCGGCCGTGGCCTGCTGCGGGTGTGCGTCCATCTGTCGGCCGGCGACCGCCCGGCGGGCCTCGACGATCTGCGGGCGCTGCTGGCGGCCGACGTGCTGTCCCGGACGGCGGAGACCGAGGGCGCCCAGGTGCTGCTCGGCTATGCCGCTCCCGGTCTCACCGAGGAGCGGGCCGAGGCCTGGGCGCGGCACGCCGGTCCGCTCGGCGTCCACCCGCCCGCCGGTCACACCGACTCACTGGATCCGCGGGCGCTCTTCGGCGCCCCGGTGGACGTCCACGTGGGCGCCGGACAGCCCACGGCCGACGGTCCGTGGTTCCGCACCGGCCCGGTGCGCGCCCCGGGCGTCGACGCGTGCGCGGGCGGCCCCGAGCCGCTCGCCGTCCGCCTCGCACTGCTGGGCCAGCCGCACCAACGGCCCGCCGCCCTCGACCCCGCGGCGCTCACCGAGTCACAGGCCCTGCTGTTGCACTGGCGGCAGCTGGTCGCCGACTGGGCCGACGCGCCCTCCCGGCCCCCGCACACCGAGGCGCTTCGCCGGGCCTTCAGCGGGTTCCACGAAGACCTGGACACTGCCACCGCGCTCACCGTGCTACGGGACCTGGAGTCCGATCCCGCCGTTCCGGACGGCGCCAGGTTCGAGAGCTACCTGCGACTGGACCGGGTGCTCGGCCTCGAACTCCCCGGAGACATCGGGCGTCAGCGAATACGGTGAGCGTCCATCAGGTTGTAATTTCTCCGCGTCGCGTGGGATGTCCGCCGCACCGGGGGAACCATCCGCCAAGGTGAACAGTCCCTGACTCCAGAGGCGTACGAACGCAACCACAGCCCGAATGTGGGGGGAGCCAAGATGACACGAAGAGTGGCACAGCAGCGCACGGCACGTAAGGCACACAGAGCGGCCGCCGGATCGGCGATGGCGCTGACCGCGGGGCTGGCCCTGGTGGTGGGCACCGCCGGGACCGGCCAGGCCGCCACCACGGTCGGCGGTGCGCAGGCCGTGCCGAACTGCGGCGCCGAGCAGCGGGAGGCGGCGACCGCGGCAGCGGACTCCGCGGCCCCGTCGCCGGCCGCGGTCGGCACTGCCGGGCAGAAGATCTCGTACGGCCTGGCCGGGCAGGCGCCGATCGGCCTGTGGTCGTCCTCCAGCGTCACCCTCCGCACCCCCGTATCCAAGGGCACGGTGCGGCTGGACGTCAGCAGCCGGGGCTTCAGCACCGACTCGCTGGAGGTGCAGCGGTACGTTCCGCGCAGCCACCGCTGGGTCGACCTCGACACCAGCCCCGGCGGCGGCAGTTCGCCGCAGCACGGTGTCTTCACCTTCCCGGTCAGCGCGACCGCGAGCGCCAGCCACCCGTACACCGTGGCGCTACGGGTGCAGGACCTCGACCGTCCCGGCAGCTTCACGGTTGCCGCCTCCGTGAAGGACGGCCATGGCCACACCTACCGGGCGGCGGCCCGTACCGCCACCGCCACCCGTCCCACGGTGACGGTCAGCGGCTGGCAGCGCGACACCACGCTGGTGCGGGGCGGTGCGGCGCGTGACCTCACGCTCACCGTGAAGAACACCACCAACCGGGCCTACCCCGCGCTGAACGCCGGCTACTTCGCCTACGGACAGGGGAATCAGCACGCACTGGTGCCGAAGGACCTGGTGCTCAAGGAGTACCAGCCAGGGCGTGGCTGGACCCGGATTCCGCTGGTCCCCAACGGCTGCGACCCGGGTATGGCCGCCGCCCTCCACCCGACCGGCAGGACCCCGCTCGCCCCGGGCGCAACCGCCGTCTACCGGCTGCGCCTGTCCGTCGCGAAGTCGGCCCCCGTCGATGTGAGCCACGCGGACGCGGGGCTTTCGGTGGGCAACGGTGAGCAGCAGTTCGCCTCGCAGGAGCTGCCGTTCACCATCCGCCGGTGACAGGCCCCTGCGGCCGATCCTGACCAGGGCCGCGGCTCCGCTTGTACGTGGTCACTCGCCGTCGCGGCGGAGTTCGGCTGCCGCGGCCTCGCGGAAAGCCTTCACCGCCGCGACGGCGAGACCAGCCTGCGCTGACGCGCCAGGCGCGCTTGGCGCGCCGGATGGGACGGCACGGTCGTATCGTGGCCGAAAGGCGCCCTGAAGCGCCACGCCGCAAGCCGTACCGCGGAGGCCGCGATGGCCGATCCCAAAGCCTTCCTGAACATCCCCCGGCGCACCTGCGCCCGCCGCCCGGTCGAGGAGCGGATCGGGGACTGGAACGAGGTCTACGACGGCCAGAGCCTGCTCCCGATCATCAACGCGCAGGCGGGCCGCTGCATGGACTGTGGAATTCCGTTCTGCCACAGCAGTTGCCCGCTGGGAAACCTGATCCCGGAGTGGAACATGCTGGTCTCCCGGGACGACTGGGACGAGGCGAGCCAGCGGCTGCACGCCACCAACAACTTCCCCGAGTTCACCGGACGGCTGTGCCCGGCCCCATGTGAGAGCGGCTGTGTGCTGGCGATCAACGCGGATCCGGTGACGATCAAGAACATCGAGATGGCGATCGCCGACCACGCCTGGGAGCACGATCTGGTCCAGCCGCTGCCCCCGCAGCGGCTGTCCGGCCGGACCGTCGCGGTGATCGGTTCGGGCCCGGCGGGCCTGGCCGCCGCCCAGCAGCTCACCCGTGCCGGGCACACCGTCGTGGTGTACGAGCGCGACGACCGGGTCGGCGGGCTGCTGCGCTACGGCATCCCCGAGTTCAAGATGGAGAAACACCACCTCGACCGCCGGATAGCCCAGATGCGGGCCGAGGGCACGAAGTTCCGCACCGAGGTGGCCGTCGGCGCCGACGTCGACGCCGCCGAGCTGAAGGAACGTCATGACGCGGTGCTGGTCGCGGTCGGCGCGACCGAGTGGCGGGAACTGCCCGTGCCGGGAAGGGATTTGGCGGGCATCCACCAGGCGATGGAGTACCTTCCGCTGGCCAACCGGGTGCGCGAGGGGGACTTCGCCGAGCCGCCGATCACCGCCGAGGGCAAGCACGTGGTCATCGTCGGCGGCGGTGACACCGGCGCCGACTGCCTGGGCACCGTACTGCGGCAGCGTGCGGCCTCCGTCGTCCAGCTGGACATCAATCCCAGGCCGAGCGACTACCGTTCCGACGACGAACCCTGGCCCACCTATCCACGGGTGCACCGCGTCTCGCCCGCGCACGAGGAGGGGCATGTGCTCGCCCAGCAGCGCGGCGAGACGGACACCGGCGGGCTTCCGCTACCGCAGACCGAGGCGGACGTGCGGGTGTTCTCCGCCTCCACCCTGCGCTTCGAGGGCGACGACGCGGGGAGGGTGCGGGCGCTGCACCTGGCCGACACCGAGCCGGGCGAGCGGCGCCCGATAGCCGGTACGGAACGGTTGATACCGGCCCAACTGGTGCTGCTCGCCCTGGGATTCACCGGCCCCGAGCGGGACAGCGGCATCATCGAGCAGCTCGGACTGCGGCTCACCAGCCGCGGCCGACTGGCCCGGGACGACGTCTTCGGCACCGACGTGCCCGGTGTGTTCGTCGCCGGTGACGCGGGCCGGGGCCAGTCGCTGATCGTCTGGGCCATCGCCGAGGGCCGCGCCGCGGCCGCGGCTATCGACCACTATCTGACCGGCCGCACCGAACTGCCCATGCCGGTCCGGGCCACGGACCTGCCCCTCACCGCGTGACGCCCGGGCACCGGCGGTCGCGACGTCGCCCGTCGCCCATCGGCTCCCTGTGCCTACACCGTGCGTTGGTCGACCACGCGCCGTATCTTGCCCAACGAGCGCTCCAGCGTGCCGGGATCCACGACCGTGACCTCCACCGTGACGCCCACGCCGTCCTTGACGCCCTGGGCGATGGCCGTCGCGGCGGTGGCGCGCAGCGGTGGGGCCAAGTCCGGGCGGGCCTCGACGCGTAGCGTCATGTGGTCCATCCGGCCGCGACGGCTGAGCAGCACCTGGAAGTGCGGCGCGACCCCGGGCGTGCCCAGCACGATCTCCTCGATCTGGCTCGGGAAGACATTGACCCCGCGAAGGATGATCATGTCGTCACAGCGGCCGGTGATCTTCTCGATCCGGCGGAACGCCGGACGCGCCGTGCCGGGCAGTAGCCGGGTCAGATCCCGGGTGCGGTAGCGGATGACCGGCATCGCCTCCTTGGTGAGCGAGGTGAACACCAGCTCGCCGCTCTCCCCGTCGGGCATCACCTGGTCGGTGATCGGATCGACCACCTCCGGATAGAAGTGGTCCTCCCAGACGTGCAGCCCGTCCTTGGTCTCCACGCACTCCTGGGCCACCCCGGGCCCCATCACCTCCGACAACCCGTAGATGTCGACCGCGTGCAGATCCAGCCGGTCCTCCAACTCGCGCCGCATCTCCTCCGTCCACGGCTCCGCGCCGAATATCCCGACCCGCAGCGATGTGCCGCGCGGGTCGACGCCCTGCCGTTCGAACTCGTCGAGCAGGGTGAGCATGTAGGACGGGGTGACCATGATGATCTCGGGCTGGAAGTCCACGATGATCTGCACCTGGCGGGCCGTCATGCCGCCGGAGGCCGGGATGACCGTGCATCCGGCCCGCTCGGCGCCGTAGTGGGCGCCCAGGCCGCCGGTGAACAGGCCGTAGCCGTAGGCGATGTGCACCTTGTGGCCCGGGCGGCCTCCGGCGGCCCGGATCGAGCGGGCGACGACATCGGCCCAGACCGACAGATCGCGCTCTGTGTAGCCGACCACCGTGGGGCGGCCGGTGGTCCCCGACGAGGCGTGGAGACGGCGCACCTGGGCCATGGGCACGGCGAAAGTACCGAACGGGTAGTGCTCGCGCAGATCGGCCTTGGTGGTGAACGGGAACCGGGCGAGGTCCGCCAGCGTACGGCAGTCCTGTGGCGTCACTCCGGCGGCGTCGAACTTGCGCCGGTACATCTCGACATGGTCGTAGGCGTGCCGCAACGTGGCCTTGAGCCTGGCGAGTTGGAGGCTCGTCAGCTCGGTGCGGCTCAACCGCTCACCGTCGTCCAGCAGTTCCACCGGCGGCGCCTCGCCCAGGCGCCGCCGCGGACCCGTGGCAGCGGTCAGGTCGCTGCTCATCCCTGCCTCCCCGCACTCCGTACCCCGCGGTTGCCGACCGAACATTCGGTCAGCCTTGCGCACGGTCATGTAACCCAGCGTGCACATCACCTGTCAAGACCTGTGGACGGGAAACCGGACCACCGTATGGGCCGCTGACCGGGTGATCCGCCGGGCGGGGCGACCGGGACGGCGGCGGGGGGAGCGGCATGATCGCCATGGCGGGCCAGGGTCTAGCGCCACGCGGCGGGCGCACGGGAGGTTGCGGTGCACATCCTGCTGATCGCGAGCGCGTTCAACAGCCTGACGCAACGGGTGTTCGGGGAGCTCGGCGACCGCGGCCACACGGTCGCGGTGGAACTCGCGCTGGGCGACGAGTCGCTACGGGAGGCGGTGCGGCGCCACACGCCGGACCTGGTGATCGCCCCGATGCTGAAGTCCGCGATCCCGCGCGACGTCTGGTCGACGCACACCTGCCTGATCGTGCACCCGGGACCGGTCGGCGACCGCGGCCCCTCGTCGCTGGACTGGGCGGTCCTTGAGGGCGCCGAGACCTGGGGCGTGACGGTGCTGCGGGCGGAGGCGGAGATGGACGCCGGGGAGGTGTGGGCCTCGGTGCCGTGCCCGATGCCGCCGGTGGCCAAGAGCGACCTGTACCGCAACGAGGTCGGCGACGCGGCGCTGGAAGCGGTGCTGCTGGCCGTACACCGCTTCGCCTCGGGCACGTACACGCCGCGGGCGCAGCGTGCCGAGGAGGCGCGGATGCGGCCGTACTGCGACCAGAGCGTGCGCCGTATCGACTGGGAGACCACCCCGACCACGGCGGTCCTGCGGCGACTGCGCGCCGCCGACTCGCAGCCCGGGGTGCTGGACGAACTGCTCGGCGACGAGTGGTACCTGCACGGCGGCTACCCGGAGGACGTCCTGAGAGGCCGCCCCGGCCAGTTGCTGGCCACCCGGGCGGGCGCGATCTGCCGGGCCACCGTGGACGGCGCGGTGTGGATCCCGCAGCTGCGTCCGCGGCGCCGACCGGGCGGCCCGGCGACGTTCAAGCTGCCCGCCACGCTCGCGCTGGGCGACCGGCTGCCCGCCCTGCCGGACATCCCCGCCCCCGCCTGGCTGCCCGAGCACCGTGAGACCTGGACCGACGTGCGCTACCACGAGGAGGGTGCGGTCGGCTTCCTGCGGTTCTCCTTCCCCGGCGGCGCGATGAGCACCGACCAGTGCCAACGCCTGCTCGCCGCCTACCACTTCGCGTGCTCCCGGCCGACCTCCGTGGTGGTGCTTGGCGGTCCCCGGGACTTCTTCAGCAACGGCATCCATCTGAACGTCATCGAGGCCGCCGCGGACCCGGCCGAGGAGTCCTGGGCGAACATCAACGCGCTGGACGACCTGGTCGAGGCGGTGCTGACCACCACCGACCGGCTGGTGGTCACCGCGCTGGGCGGCAACGCCGGAGCGGGCGGAGCGATGCTGGCGCTCGCGGCCGACCAGGTGTGGTGCCGCCACGGCGTGGTGCTCAACCCGCACTACCGGCTGATGGGCCTGTACGGCTCCGAGTACTGGACGTACACCCTGCCGCGCAGGGTGGGACAGGCCATGGCCGAGCGGCTGACCCAGCGGGCGCTGCCGGTCACCGCGGCGGCGGCGCACCGGCTGGGCCTGGTGGACCGTGTGCTGCGCAAGGCGCCCGGGGAGTTCGCCGCCGAGGTGGCCAGGCTCGCCGCGCAACTCGCCTCGATGCCGCGCACCCAGCGGTACATCGCCGAGAAGAAGGCGGTACGCGAGCGCGAGGAGGACGTCAAGCCGCTGGGCGTCTACCGGGAGGAGGAGCTGAGCCGGATGCGCCGTGACTTCTTCGACCCGGCGGCCCCCTACCACGCCCTGCGGCGGGCCTTCGTCCGCAAGGAGCCGCCGCAGGACACTCCGCCCCACCTGCGCGCCGCCTCTGCGCGATCCGCTGGTGGTCGTCACTGGATTGGTCCCGCTCGGGGCATGGAACGGCCACTCGCCTGGTAGGAAGAGCCAAGACCGAATTGCGGCATATGCCCACTTTGTAGTTGTGTCCGTGCCGTTGACTTCCCAGGAGGCCTCCAGATGGCTGCATCGCAGACCGCCGTTGACACCGGCCACGGGCCCGCACAGGGCGGCGAGGAGACCCCGCCGATCCATGTGCTGTGGATCAACGCGGGCCTGAGCTGTGACGGTGACTCCGTCTCGCTCACCGCCGCGATGCAGCCCAGCATCGAGGAGATCGCCCTGGGGGTGCTGCCGGGCCTGCCGAAGGTGGTGATGCACTGGCCGCTGATCGACTTCGAATGCGGTCCGGTGCAGGGCGCGGACACCTTCATCGAGTGGTTCTTCAAGGGCGAGCGCGGTGAGCTCGACCCCTTCGTGCTGGTCATCGAGGGCTCCATCCCCAACGAGAAGGTCAAGGCCGAGGGGTACTGGTGCGGCTTCGGCGACAACCCGGACACCGGCCAGCCCATCACCACCAGCGAGTGGATCGACCGGCTCGCCCCCAAGGCCACCGCCGTGGTCGCCATCGGTACCTGCGCCACCTACGGCGGCATCCACGCCATGGCGGGCAACCCCACCGGTGCCATGGGCGTGCCCGACTACCTCGGCTGGGAGTGGAAGTCGAAGGCCGGGATCCCCATCGTGTGCGTGCCCGGCTGCCCGATCCAGGCGGACAACTTCGCCGAGACCCTGACCTATCTGCTGTACCAGATGGCCGGGTCCGCGCCGATGATCCCGCTGGACGACAAGCTCCGCCCCACCTGGCTCTTCTCGGCGACCGTGCACGAGGGCTGCGACCGCGCCGGGTACTACGAGCAGGGGCAGTTCGCGGAGTCCTACAACTCGCCGCAGTGCCTGGTGAAGGTCGGCTGCTGGGGACCGGTGGTCAAGTGCAACGTCCCCAAGCGCGGCTGGATGAACGGGATCGGCGGCTGCCCCAACGTGGGCGGCATCTGCATCGCCTGCACGATGCCCGGCTTCCCCGACAAGTTCATGCCGTTCATGGACGCACCGCCCGGCAGCAAGGTGTCCAGTGCCGCCAGCCACACCTACGGCGGGGTGATCCGCAAGCTGCGCACCATCACCGCCAAGACCGTGGACAAGGAGCCCAAGTGGCGGCGTACCGGACGTGAGTTGACGACCGGGTACCACCCACCCGCCTGAACCCGCCCCGCCCCCAGGGGCGTTGCCTTCCCACCTCGCTTGATGACCAGTAACCCAGGCACGTAGAAGGGCGCGACACACACAATGGCACCGACGACGAAGGCGGCCGGGGACGGCCTGATGGAGATGTCCTGGGATCCGATCACCCGGATCGTGGGCAGCCTGGGTATCCACACGAAGATCGACTTCAAGCAGAAACGGGTCGCCGAGTGCTACAGCACCTCGTCGGTGTTCCGCGGGTACAGCGTGTTCATGCGCGGCAAGGACCCGCGGGACGCGCACTTCATCACCAGCCGGATCTGCGGTATCTGCGGTGACAACCACGCCACCTGCTCGGTGTACACGCAGAACATGGCGTACGGCGTCAAGCCCCCGCACCTGGGCGAGTGGATCATCAACCTCGGTGAGTCCGCGGAGTACATGTTCGACCACAACATCTTCCAGGAGAACCTGGTCGGGGTCGACTACTGCGAGAAGATGGTGCGGGAGACCAATCCCGGCGTACTGGAACAGGCCGAGCGCACCGAGGCCCCGCACGCCGCGGACCACGGCTACCGCACCATCGCCGACATCATGCGCGCTCTCAACCCCATCGAGGGTGAGTTCTACCGGGAGGCGCTCCAGGTCAGCCGCTACACCCGGGAGATGTTCTGCCTGATGGAGGGGCGCCACGTGCACCCGTCCACGCTGTACCCGGGCGGAGTGGGCACGGTCGCCTCGGTCCAGCTGTTCACCGACTACCTCAGCCGGTTGATGCGGTACGTGGAGTTCATGAAGCGTGTCGTGCCGCTCCACGACGACCTGTTCGACTTCTTCTACGAGGCGTTGCCCGGATACGAGGAGGTGGGGCGGCGCCGGGTGCTGCTCGGTTGCTGGGGGGCCATGAACGACCCGGAGTACTGTGACTTCACCTACCGCAACATGTCCGACTGGGGCCGTCGGATGTTCGTCACCCCGGGCATCATCGTGGACGGCAAGCTGGTCACCAACGACCTGACGGAGATCAACCTCGGCATCCGGATCCTGCTGGGCAGCTCCTACTACCAGGACTGGGAGGGCCAGGAACTCTTCGTCACCCACGACCCGTTGGGCAACCCGATCGACCCGCGCCACCCGTGGAACCAGCACACCATCCCGGCCCCGCAGAAACGCGACTTCTCCGACAAGTACAGCTGGGTGATGTCCCCGCGCTGGTTCGACGGGAAGGACCACCTGGCACTGGACACCGGCGGCGGCCCGCTGGCCCGGCTGTGGTCCACCGCGCTGTCCGGCCTGGTGGACATCGGCTACATCAAGGCCACCGGCAACAGCGTGGTGATCAACCTGCCGCGCTCCATGACCAAGCCGGAGACCACCTTCGAGTGGAAGATCCCGCGCTGGAGCAACACCATCGAACGCAACCGCGCCCGTACCTACTTCCAGGCATACAGCGCGGCGATGGCACTGCACTTCGCCGAGATGGGACTCGAGGAGGTCAGGGCGGGACGCACCCAGACCTGGGAGAAGTTCGAGGTGCCCGACGAGAGCATCGGCTGCGGCTTCAGCGAGGCGGTACGCGGTGTGCTCTCCCACCACATGGTGATCAGGGACGGGAAGATCGCCAACTACCACCCCTACCCGCCGACCCCGTGGAACGCCAGCGTCCGCGACAGCTACGGCACTCCGGGCCCGTACGAGGACGCGGTGCAGAACACCCCGATCTTCGAGGAGAACCCGCCGGAGAACTTCAAGGGCATCGACATCATGCGTACCGTGCGCAGCTTCGACCCCTGTCTGCCGTGCGGCGTGCACATGTACCTGGGCAACGGCCGTACCATGCGGCACACCCACATGCCCACCGGGCTGAGCGGCCTCGCCGAATGAGCGCGCCCAACGGCGCGGTCGACGCGGAGCGCACCGGCAGGAGGGTGGAGGCGGTACTCGACCGACTGGCACGGGACGGCGACCCCACCGCGACCGAGGCGGCTGAAGAACTGGTCCGCGCCCTGATGGACTTCTACGGCGCCGGGCTCGCCCGGGTCGCCGCGCTGGCAGCGAAGCAGACCGACGGCCCGCTGGCCGCCCTGCTGGAGGACGAGTTGGTGGCCGGTCTGCTCGTGCTGCACGGACTGCACCCCTGGGACGCCACGACCCGGGCGACCCGGGCCGTGGCCGCCCTCGCCGGGCGGCCGTTCGAGGCGGCCGACTTCGACAGCGCCACCGGTACCCTCCGGTTGCGCCCGGTCGGCGGCTCCGGATGCGGCCAGACCGTGGAAGCCGCCAGGGAGCAGCTCGAAGCCACACTGTCCTGCGTGGCGCCGGAAGTCACCGCCGTCGAAGTCCAGCCACGACAAGCGCAGTTGCTGCGCATCGGCCCGACCCGCACCAGGGACGCCGACGCCGAGCCGCGACCGGCGGAGGTGCCGTGAGCGCGCCGCCCGCCACCGGCCTGCGCCGCTTCCTCACCCCCGCCCCCGCCGCACCGGAGTGCTGCGAGCTGTGCGGCCGCCAACTGCCGGACGAGCACCGGCATCTGGCGGACACCGCACAGCGCTCACTGGCCTGCTCCTGCGACGCCTGCGCGGTGCTGTTCACCCGGCCAGGGGCGGGCGTCGGCCGGTTCCACACTGTCCCCGACCGCTACCTGGCCGACCCCGGCCCCGGCATCGAGCAGGCCGTCTGGTCCCAGCTACGGATTCCGGTCAGCGTTGTCTTCTTCTTCCGCAACGGCTCGATGGACCGGCCGGTCGCGCTCTACCCGAGCCCGGCGGGCGCCACGGAGAGCGAACTCGACCCGGAAGCCTGGCAGGCCGTCGCCACCGCCACACCGCTCGCGGAACTGCTCGCACCCGATGTGGAGGCACTGCTGGTGCGCCACACGGCGGATCGCGGCGAGTGCTACCTCGTGCCGATCGACGACTGCTACCAACTGGTGGGCCGGATGCGGCTGCACTGGCAGGGCTTCGACGGCGGCTCGGCGGCGCACGCCGAACTGGACGCCTTCTTCGACCGGGTGGCGGCGCGCGCCCGACTGCCGCGGAAGGACGAACAGCGGTGACCGAACTGACCTTCGCCTGCACCGGCGTCCGCGCCGACCGCTACGCCCCAGGACCGGCCCTGGTGTTCCGGCTGCGGATCACGGCGGCGGACGGCGCCCGGGTGCACGCCCTCACGCTGCGCTGCCAGCTGCGCGTCGAACCGGCCCGCCGCCGCTACCAGCCGCCCGAGACCGACGAGTTGCGCGACCTGTTCGGCGAACCGTCCAGCTGGGGCAGCACACTGCACCCGATGCAGTTCGCCCAGGTCCCGTTCACCGTGTCGGGGTTCACCGGGCAGACCGAGACGGACCTGGTGGTGCCCTGCACCTACGACATGGACATCGCCGCCACCCGGTACTTCCGGGCACTACGGGACGGTGAGGTGCCGCTGCTGATGCTGTTCTCCGGCACCGCGTTCACCGGCGACGGCGGCTTCCGGGCCGAACCCGTGCCCTGGGACCGGGAGGCACGGTTCCGCATGCCGGTACGGGTGTGGCGGGAGATGATCGAACAGCACTTTCCGGGCTGCGGCTGGATCCGGCTGCCCCAAGAGACCATGGACGCACTGCTGCGGTACCGCTCGCAGCGCGCGCTGCCCTCCTGGGAGGCGACGGTGCGGTCCCTGCTCGGGACGACGGACCAGACCGAGGTGGTCGCGACATGACCGCGCCGACGCTCACCCCACGGCAGGACTCGCACTTCCAGCACGCCCGGCAGGTCGCCGACGCCGTGCTGTTCGAGGGCTATGTGCTCTACCCCTACCGTGCCTCGTCGGCGAAGAACCAACTGCGCTGGCAGTTCGGGGTGCTGGTGCCCCCGGCCTGGGGCGCGGGACGCGCCGAGCACACCTACCAGCGCACCGAGTGCCTGATGGAACCGCGCCGCGGCGCCACCCTCTCGCTGGAGCTGCGCTTCCTGCACGCCCAACGCAGAACCGTCCAACGGCTCGGCGCCGACGGCCGGTTCACGACCGTCGACTCGCTGGACGCCGGAGACCGGGTGTACGTCCCATGGGACGAGGGCGTCGAGGAGCGCATCGAACTGAGCGTGCCGGTGGCCGAGTTGGCCGGAGCGGGCGTCAGCCTGCCCTTCACGCGGCCCGCGCACGAGGATGCCGAGGCGGTCCGCGTCGACGGCCGGACCGTCGGCCGCCTGGTGCGCCGCCGGGAGCGGGTGGACGGGCTGCTGCGGCTGTCCGCCACCGAACTCGACGGCCCGTACCGGGTGTCCCGGCTGACCGCGGTGGTGGAGAACACCGCCGACTGGCCATCGAACGGCATGGCCGCGGAGCGCGCCGACGCGCTGCCGCGCTCCCTGGTCTCGGCCCATCTGCTGCTGGGGCTCAGCGGCGGATCCTTCCTGTCGATGGTGGATCCGCCCGAGTGGGCCAGGTCCGCCGCCGCGTCGTGCCGCAACGAGCACACCTGGCCAGTGCTGGCCGGGGAGGACGGCCGCGCCGATGTGCTGCTGTCCTCGCCGATCATCCTGGAGGACCATCCGCGAATCGCCCCGGAGAGCCCCGGCGCGCTCTACGACGCCACCGAGATCGACGAGATCCTGGCCCTGCGCACCGCCGCGCTGACCGAGCAGGAGAAGCGGGAGGCGCGTGGCACCGACGACCGGGCCGCCGCGGTGATCGACCTGGCCGACACCATGCCCCCGGAGATCCTGGACCGGCTGCACGGCGCGGTACGCGCACTGCGCGAGGTCACCGGCCCCGCGGGCCGGCCCGATACGCCCTGGTGGGATCCGGCGGGCGACCCCACCGTCGACCCCGCCCACGACCGGATCGTGGTGGACGGCCACCAGGTGGGTGCCGGCAGCCGGGTGCGGCTGCGCCCCGGGCAGCGCCGCACCGACGCCCAGGACCTGTTCCTGCAGGGCCGCACCGCCCAGGTGGAGGCGGTGCTGCACGACGTGGACGGCATGGTGCACCTGGCGGTCACGGTGGACGGCGATCCGGGCGCGGACCTGCGCCGCGAGCAGGGACGTTTCCTGTACTTCCAGCCCGACGAGGTCGAGCCCGTGGAGGAGCCATGACCAACCCCGCAGAGCGCGTACTGGTCGCGGGCGTCGGCAACGTCTTCCTCGGCGACGACGGGTTCGGAGTCGAGGTGGTGCGGCGGCTGGCGGACCACCGTCTGCCGCCGCACGTGGAGGTGGTGGACAGCGGAGTGCGCGGGGTGCACCTGGCGTACCAACTCCTGGACGGCTACCGCACGGTGCTGCTGGTCGACGCCGCGCCGCGCGGCGCGCCACCCGGAACCGTCCACCTGATCGACGCCTCGGCACCGAAGGCGGTGGTACCGCGACAGCCCCAACTGGACGGCCACCACATGTCCCCGGACGCCGTGCTGGCACTGCTGGAGACGTTGCGGCAGAGCATCGGCGGCAGCGCGCCCGAGCGCGTCCTGGTCGTCGGCTGCGAACCGGCCAGCGTGGACGAGGGCATCGGGCTGAGCGCACCGGTGGCCGCGGCGGTGGACGAGGCGGTGGACCTGGTCCTGCGCCTGGTGCGGGACGAGCAGCAGTGCACGGCGGTCGTGCCGGACGGTACCTACCCGGAGAGGAACACCCAGCCATGAAGAAGATCGCCCTCGGCGCCGCGGCGGCGGCAGTGCTCGCCATGATCGCGGCCCGCAACCTGCCGGACCTCAGACGCTATCTGCGCATCCGCGCCATGTGAGCGGGCTGCGGCGAACGGCGTACGCCCGGCCACCCGGGCGGCGCGTCGGGACCACCGGGCGCTGCCCGCCGCCTGTAATGGAGCACGGCGGACGGCCCCGTTGGCGGCGGCCCCCGCGCCTGACAGGCGACAGAACCGGAACGCGTGACGGAAGTCGGGACGGGCGGCGGAAAGAGACCGATGCACGAGATGTCCATCGCCATGGCGGTCGTGGAACAGGTGACCGCCGCCGCCCTTGACGCCGGCGCCGACTCGGTCCAGCAGGTACGGCTCGAGGTCGGCGAACTCGCCGGTGTGGTACCGGAGGCGCTGGCCTTCTCCTTCGAACTCGCCTGCGGGGGAACGGCATTGGAGGGGGCCGAGCTGATCGCCGAGCCCGTGCCGGGCCGCGCCCGCTGCGACGACTGCCGCACCGAGTGGCCGACCGGAATGCCGCCGAAGCTGTGGTGCCCGTCCTGTTCGGCGTCCTCGGCGCGGCTGCTGTCCGGCAGGGAACTGCGGATCGTCAGCGTGCGCTGGACCGAGGAGCCCGAGCCCGTACGCGTCCTTGAGGAGTGCTGAGGCCATGTGCCGTGTCGTTGATCTCCAGCAGGCCGTGCTCGCCAGGAACGACGAGCACGCCGACCTGCTGCGCGCCGATCTGGCGGCCCGCGGCACCACCGTCGTCAACCTGCTGTCCAGCCCGGGCAGCGGCAAGACGGCACTACTGGAGCTCGAACTGGCCATGGCCCGGGAGCGCGGTGTGCCGGTGGCGGCCCTCACCGCGGACCTGGCAACCGAGAACGACGCTGTACGGCTGGCCCGTTCCGGAGCGCCGGTCAAGCAGGTGCTCACCGACGGCCTGTGCCATCTGGAGGCCCGGATGCTCGCCGGCCACCTGGACGGCTGGCTGCCCGAGGCGACCCGGCTGCTGTTCGTGGAGAACGTGGGCAACCTGGTCTGCCCGGCCTCCTACGACCTGGGCGAGGCACTGCGCGTGGTGCTCGCCTCCGTCACCGAGGGCGAGGACAAGCCGCTCAAGTACCCCACCGCCTTCGGCCTCGCTCACCTGGTCGTGGTGACCAAGACCGACATCGCGCGGGCCGTGGACTTCGACGAGGGGGCCTTCCGCGTCAACGTCGCACAGGTCAACCCGGGTGTCGAGGTGCTGCTCACCTCCGCCCGCGCCGGACAGGGCGTCGGCGCCCTGCTCGACCGGGCACTGGCCGCCGGGGACGGCGAGCCGGTCCACCGCCCGGTGATGGCCGCCTCCAGCGCCCACCACCACTCGTGACCCCGCAGCAGCAGGCAGCGCCGAGCGCCGCACCGGTACAGCGCCGCCGGGTCACCGTACGCGGAGTGGTGCAGGGAGTCGGGTTCCGGCCGTTCGTCTACACCCTGGCCAACGAGTTGGGCCTGGCCGGGCATGTGACCAACACCTCCGACGGGGTGCTGGCCGAGGTCCAGGGCGATCCGCGGCTGCTGTCGGCGTTCTGCGACCGGCTCGCCGTGGACGCGCCACCCCTGTCCGTGGTCGAGTCGGTGGCCCATGAGACGGTGCCGCCGACCACCGCCTCCGGCTTCGCCATCCTGCCGTCCAGCACCGGCGGGCCACCGCGCACCCTGGTGTCACCTGACACCGCGACCTGCCGCGACTGCCTCGCCGAACTGGCCGATCCGGCCGACCGCCGGCACCGCCATCCGTTCATCACCTGCACCCACTGCGGACCGCGCTTCACCATCGTCACCGGCCTGCCCTACGACCGCGCCAACACCACCATGGCCCGGTTCGCGATGTGTCCGGACTGCGCCCGTGAGTACGCCGACCCCGCTGACCGCCGGTTCCACGCCCAGCCCGTCGCCTGCCACGCCTGCGGCCCCCGCCTGAGACTGCTGGACCCCCCGGCCAGGCGCCCGGTTCACGGCGGGCGGGCACTGGACCGGGCCCGGCGGCTGCTGGCCAGCGGTGCGATCCTCGCGGTCAAGGGTCTCGGCGGCTACCACCTCGCCTGCGACGCCGCCGACCAGCGGGCGGTCAGCACCCTGCGCCGCCGCAAGGGGCGCGGCGACAAGCCGTTCGCGCTGATGGCCAGGGACCTCGCCGACGTCCAGCGGCTGGCTCATCTCGGGCCCAGGGAACGCGAGTTGCTCACCGGTGCCGCGCGGCCCATCGTACTGCTGCGCCGCCGCCAGGGCGCCCAACGTGCCTGGGACGCGCCGCCGTTGGCCGAGTCGGTGGCACCCGGCAGCCCCGACCTGGGCATCATGCTGCCGTACACCCCACTGCACCACCTCCTACTGGGGCTGCCCGGCGACCCGCCGGGCCCCCGGCTGCTCGTCATGACCAGCGGCAACCTGGCGGGCGAGCCCATCGTCACCGACGACCAGGAGGCCCGAGAGCGGCTGGCCGCCCTCGCCGACGCCTGGCTGTACCACGACCGGCCGATCCATGTGCCGTGCGACGACTCGGTGGTCCGGGTCTGCGACGGTGAGGAACTGCCGGTACGCCGCTCCCGCGGATACGCGCCGATGCCGCTGACGCTGCCGGTACCGGTGCGGGCCGCGCTGGCCGTCGGAGGAGACCTGAAGAACACGTTCTGCGTGGCCGAGGGACGGCACGCCTGGCTGTCCGCGCACATCGGCGACATGGACGACCTGTCCACCCAGACCGCCTTCGACCGCGCGGTACGGCAGCTGACGGCGATCAGCGGGGTGACACCGCGGCAACTGGCCGCCGACCGGCACCCCGGCTACCGCTCCACCCAGTGGGCGCGACGGCACGCCGACGGCCGACCGGTGACGTACGTCCAGCACCACCACGCACACATCGCGTCGGCCATGGCGGACGGCGGACTGGACGGTGCCCGCCGGGTCATCGGGGTGGCCTTCGACGGCACCGGCTACGGCGACGACGGCGCGGTGTGGGGCGGTGAGGTGCTGCTCGCCGACTACGCCGGGTTCCACCGCTTCGCCCAACTCGCCTATGCCCCGCTGCCGGGCGGGGACGCGACGGTGCGCCGCCCGTACCGCATGGCGCTGGCCCATCTGCGCGGCGCCGGGATCGGCTGGGCGCCCGACCTGCCCTGCACTGCCGCCTGCCCGCCGGACGAAATGCGTGTTCTGGAGGGGCAGTTGACGCGCGGAGTGGGGTGTGTGCCCACCTCCAGCATGGGACGGCTGTTCGATGCGGTCTCCTCGCTCGCCGGGGTGTGCCACCAGGCCCGGTACGAGGCCCAGGCGGCCATCGAACTGGAGGCCGCGGCGCTGGCCGGTGACCCGCAGGCCCCCGGATACGCCTTCGCGCTGCGCCCCGGCGGGGCCGGGGCCGCGGAACTGGTCGCCGATCCCGCACCGGTGCTGGCCGCGGTCACGGCGGACCTGCGGGCCGGGGCCAACGCCGGGCTGATCGCCGCGCGCTTCCACCGGGCGGTCGCCGAACTGGTGCACCGGCTGTGCGTGCTGGCACGGGAACGGTACGGGCTGGAGACGGCCGCGCTCACCGGCGGGGTGTTCGCCAACGCGGTGCTGCTGTCCGCCTGTTGCCGCGTACTGCGCCGGGACGGCTTCACCGTGCTGCGCCACCACCGCGTCCCGCCCAACGACGGGGGCCTGGCGCTGGGGCAGTTGATGGTGGCCGCGGCCCGTACCGACTGACCACCGAACGTACAACGAGCGAGGAGAACGCCATGTGCCTGGCGGTACCGGGCAAGGTGCTGGATATCGAGGACCGGGACGGCACCCGGATGGCCACCGTCGACTTCGGCGGTGTGCTCAAGGAGGTGTGCCTCGAATACCTGCCGGACCTGCGGGTCGGCGAATACGCCATCGTCCACGTGGGGTTCGCCCTGCAACGTCTCGACGAGGAGTCCGCGAAGCGGACCCTCCAACTGTTCGAGAACCTCGGAATGCTGGAAGAGGAGTTCGGCGATCCGTGGGCCGCGGCCGCCGCGACACCGGAGGCGCAGCGATGAAGTACATCGAGGAGTTCCAGGACCCGCGGCTGGCCCAGCGTCTGCTGGACGAGATCCACTCCACGGTGACCCGGCCGTGGGCGATGATGGAGGTCTGCGGCGGCCAGACGCACAGCATCATCCGGCACGGCATCGACCAACTCCTGCCCGACGAGGTCGAGTTGATCCACGGTCCCGGCTGCCCCGTGTGCGTCACCCCGCTTGAGGTGATCGACAAGGCACTGGAGATCGCCTCCCGCCCCGACGTGGTCTTCTGCTCGTTCGGCGACATGCTGCGGGTACCCGGCACCGGGCGCGACCTGTTCAGGGTCAAGAGCGAGGGCGGTGACGTACGGGTGGTGTACTCGCCGCTGGACGCGCTGCGGATCGCCCAGCAGAACCCGGACCGGCAGGTCGTGTTCTTCGGCATCGGCTTCGAGACCACCGCGCCGCCCAACGCCATGACGGTGTACCAGGCGCGCAGGCTCGGCATCCGCAACTTCAGCCTGCTGGTCTCGCACGTGCGGGTGCCGCCGGCCATCGAGGCGATCATGCGGTCGCCCGTCTGCCGGGTTCAGGCGTTCCTGGCCGCGGGACATGTGTGCAGCGTGATGGGCACCGCCGAGTACCCTGAGTTGGCAGAGCGGTTCGGGGTGCCCATCGTGGTCACCGGCTTCGAGCCGCTGGACATCCTGGAGGGCGTACGCCGTACCGTGCGCCAACTGGAGCGCGGCGAGCACGCCGTGGACAACGCCTATCCACGGGCGGTGCGCCCGGAGGGCAATCCGGCGGCCAAGGCCATGCTGGAGGACGTCTTCGAGGTCACCGACCGCGCCTGGCGCGGCATCGGCGTCATCCCGGACAGCGGCTGGCGGCTGGCGGAACGCTACCGGGAGTTCGACGCGGAGCACCGCTTCGCCGTGGACTCCATCACCACCGAGGAACCGGCCGCCTGCCGCAGCGGTGAGGTGCTCCAGGGCCTGATCAAACCGCATGAGTGCGAGGCGTTCGGCACCCTGTGCACCCCGCGCAACCCGCTGGGGGCCACCATGGTCTCCAACGAGGGAGCGTGCGCCGCCTACTACCTCTACCGCCGACTCGGCGGCCCCACCGCCCCCAAGGAGACGAGCACCGTTGGCTGAGACCACCCAGGCACCACCCGACCTGACGGCCTGGACATGCCCCGCGCCGCTGCGCGACCAGCCCAAGGTGGTGATGGGCCACGGCGGCGGTGGGGTGATGTCGGCCGAACTGGTGCGGAACATCTTCGCGCCCGCCTTCGGCGGCCGGATCCTGTCCCAACTGGCCGACTCCGCCACGCTGAGCCTCGGCGGGGTGCGACTGGCGTTCTCCACCGACTCGTTCGTGGTGCGGCCGCTGTTCTTCCCCGGCGGCAGCATCGGCGACCTCGCGGTCAACGGGACCGTCAACGACCTGGCCATGAGCGGGGCCGTGGCGGCCTATCTGTCCTGTGGGTTCATCCTGGAGGAAGGCGTCGAGACGGAGGTCGTCGGGAGGGTGGCGCACGCTCTCGGCGCGGCGGCCCGGGCGGCGGACGTCGAGGTGGTCACCGGTGACACCAAGGTCGTCGAGGCGGGTCACGGCGACGGCATCTACCTCAACACCGCCGGAATCGGCCTGATCCCCGAGGGAGTCGACATCGCGCCGCAGCGCGCGGTCCCCGGCGACGTGGTGATCGTCAGCGGCGCGATCGGCGTCCACGGTGTGGCGATCATGAGCGTCCGCGAAGGGCTGGAGTTCGGGGTGGAGATCGTGAGCGACTGCGCCGCGCTCGGCGGTCTGGTCGCCACCATGCTGGCGGCCACCTCGGATCTGCACGTGCTGCGCGACCCCACCCGTGGCGGTCTGGCCGCCGCGCTCAACGAGATCGCGGTCGCCGCCGGGGTCGGCGTGGAGATCCGGGAGAGCGCCGTGCCGGTGCCGCCGGAAGTGGAGGGTGCCTGCACGATGCTCGGCCTGGACCCGCTGTACGTGGCCAACGAGGGCAAGCTGGTCGCCTTCGTCCCCCGGCAGCACGCCGACGCGGTGCTCGCCGCGATGCGGTCCCATCCGCTGGGCGCGGCGGCTACGGTGATCGGCGAGTGCGTCGAGGCCCATCCGGGAATGGTCGTCGCCCGCACCGGACTTGGCGGCACCCGGGTGGTGGACCTGCCGATCGGCGAGCAACTGCCGCGCATCTGCTGACAGTTCACATGGATGAGGCCCCCGCCGCGAACGCGGCGGGGGCCTCATCCTGTCGGTGCTCAGTGGTGGTGGGTGCTCTCCTCCAGCTCCTCCGCCGTGGGCTTGGGGATCTGGCTGCTCTCCCCGTAGTAGGCCTCGGAGAGCTTGGCACGCATCTTGTCGGTGAACTTCACCTTGCGCTCGACACCGGAGTCGTCCACCGCGGGCGGCAGTTCCAGCGGCTCAAGCTGGTCGTGCGCGGTGAGTTCGTACAGCCGCTCCCGCGGCAGCCGCTCATGGACCTCGATGTACTCACCGTGCGGCAGCCGCTTGATGACGCCGGTCTCCCGGCCGTGCAGCACCTTGTCCCGGTCGCGGCGCTGCAACCCCAGGCACCACCGCTTGACCACGATGAAGACGACCACCGGCAGTACGAAGAAGGCGATCCGGACGAACCAGGTGATGGCGTTGATGGACAAGTCGAAGTGGGTGGCGACCAGGTCGTTTCCACCGCCGAGCAGCAGCACCATGTAGAGGGCCAGCCAAGCGGTGGCCAGCGCGGTGCGCACCGGCGCGTTGCGCGGACGGTCCAGCAAGTGGTACTCGCGTTTGGCGCCGGTGATCCAGGACTCCACGAACGGGTAGACCGCGATGGCCACCAGTACCAGGATGAAGACCACCAGCGGAATGAAGACGCCCAACTCCAGTGTGTGGCCCAGGAAATGGATCTCCCACCCGGGCATGATGCGGATCAGGCCCTCCGAGAAGCCCATGTACCAGTCGGGTTGGGCGTCCGTGGTCACCTGGTCGGAGCGGTAGGGGCCGTAGGCCCAGATGGGGTTGACCTGGGCGATCGCGGAGATCAGCGCCAGGGCGCCGAAGACCACGAAGAAGAAGCCGCCCGCCTTGGCCATGTAGACCGGCATCAGCGGCATCCCGACGACGTTCTTCTCGGTGCGGCCGGGACCCGCGAACTGGGTGTGCTTGTGGTAGAAGACCAGGATCAGGTGGGCCACCACCAGCCCGGCCATGATGCCGGGGATCAGCAGGATGTGCACGGTGAACAGCCGCGGAATGATCACCATGCCGGGGAACTGCCCGCCGTAGATGAACATCGTCAGATAGGTGCCGACGATCGGCACCGACAGCACCGCGCCCTCCAGGAACCGGATGCCGGTGCCGGACAGCAGGTCGTCCGGCAGCGAGTAGCCCATGAACCCGTCGAACTGGCCGAGGAACAGCAGCAGGAACCCGAACAGCCAGTTCAGCTCGCGGGGTCTGCGGAACGCGCCCGTATACAGGATGCGCATCATGTGCACGAACATGGCCGCCACGAACACGATCGCCGACCAGTGGTGGATCTGCCGCATCAACAGGCCCGCCCGCACGTCGAAGCTGATGTCCAGCGTCGTCTTGTACGCCTCCGACATGCGGATGTTGGTCAGCGGCGTGTACGAGCCGTGGTAGACGACCTCGTTCATGCTCGGGGTGAAGAACAGCGTCAGATAGATGCCGGTCAGGATGATGATGACGAAGGTGTACAGGCAGATCTCGCCCAGCATGAACGACCAGTGGTCCGGGAAGATCTTCCGCAGGTTGGACTTGGCCAGGGCGTAGATGCCGAGCCGGCCGTCCGCCCAGTCCGCCAACCGCTCGCCCGCCTTGGGCTGCCCGGGGCGGCCGGTCGAGGCGCTCTGGGCCGAAGGGGTGGTGCTCATGCGCTGCGCTCCCAGTATCCAGGGCCGACGGGCTTGTCGAAGTCACCGAGAGCCGACAGATAGCCCTGGCCGTTCACGGCGATCCGTAGTTGCGGCAACGGGTGCCCGGCCGGGCCGAAGATGACCCGGCCGCCGTCCGCGAGGTCGAACGTCGACTGGTGGCAGGGGCAGAGCACATGGTGCGTCTGCTGTTCGTACAGGCTGATCGGGCAGCCGACATGGGTGCAGATCTTCGAGTAGGCCAGGATGCCCTGATGGCCCCAGTCCGCCGAACGCTTGTCCTTGATATCGCTCGGCATGATCCGGACGATCATGAGCGCTGCCTTGGCCATCACCTCCTGGAAGTCCTCGTCGCTCTCCTGCACGCCTTCGGGCTTGGCGAACGTCAGGGAGCCCACGGCGATGTCCTCGGGCCGCAGCGGCTGGTTGTCGTTCATGTTGATCAGGCGTTTGCCGCCGGCCCAGGCGGTGCGCTCCAACTTCTTCTCGGGCAGCGGTCCCAGGTCCCGGAACAGCACGATCGCCGAGAGCGGGACGATGGTCATCGCACCCAGCAGGGCGTTGCGCATCATCTTGCGGCGGCCCAGGCCGCTCTCCGCCACTCCTTGCTGGAAGTCGGTGAAGACCTTCCGGCGTACCTCGGGCGGGGCCGAGATCGGGTGGCGCTCGGAGGCGTACTCCGCGTCGGACATCAGGGTGCGGGCCCAGTGGATGGCGCCGACGCCGATGCACAGCAGCGCGATGCCCAGCGTGCCGCCGAGTGCGAAGTTCTGCGCGCTGACGTGCCCCACGGGGAAGATGAAGACCACCTTCGACTTGGGGATCAGCACATACGACGCGATGAAGCCGAACGCGGCGATCACCGCGAGGACGAAGAGCATCGTCACGACGCGTTCCGAGTGCTTCGCGGCCCGCTCGTCGATGTCCTGACGGCGCGGCTCATGGGCGGGCAGGCCCGGATCCGCGAAGGGGTCGACGGCTTTGCCGGGCTTGCCGCGCTCCGGCAGGTGGTCGGCTGCGTTGCTGTCCTGATGGGTCATTACTTCCTGGCCTTTGCGGTCCGGGCGGCGATCCAGATGGAGGCGGCGACCAGCACGCCCAGTCCGAAGATCCAGCCGAAGAGTCCCTCGGGGACGGGACCCAGTGACCCCAGGCTCAGGCCGCCGTAGCTGGGGTTGCTGCTGGGGTTCGTGACATGTGTGACGAACGCGATGATGTCGCGCTTCTGCGGCTCGGGCATCGTGGTGTCCGGGAAGGACGGCATGTTCTGCGGGCCGGTCAGCATGGCCTCGTAGATGTGCTTGGGGGAGACGTTGCGCAGTTCGGGCGCGAACTTGCCCTCGCTCAGGGCGCCGCCCGCACCGGCGAAGTTGTGGCACTGGGCGCAGTTGGTGCGGAACAGCTGACCGCCGCTGGCCACGTCCCCGGGGGCGTACTGGGAGGGGTTCGGAATGGCCGGGCCGGGGCCCAGCGAGGCCACGTAGGCCGCGAGCTGGTCGATCTGCGGCTGCGTGTAGACGGGGCGCTTCTTCGGCACCTGGGCGCCCGGCTGCTGGGCGGGCATCCGGCCGGTGCCGACCTGGAAGTCCACCGCGGCGGCGCCCACGCCGACCAGGCTCGGCCCGTTGTGGGAGCCCTGTCCGGAGGTGCCGTGGCAGGAGGCGCAGCCGACGTCGTACAGCCCTTTGCCCTGGTCGATCGCCAGCGACTGGGCGGGGTTGGCCTGGGCCTGCTGGGTCGGCGCGAACGCGGCGTACAGTCCGCCGGCGGCCGCGAGCGCGATGAGCAGGGCGACGAGCGCCGCCAGCGGATGACGGCGTCGTGCGGAGAGTTTTTCCACGGACAACCCCGGTGTGCTGAGCGTGATGTGTCGGCTGGGTGGCCGTTCGGTCGACGAACAGGCGCTGGCGACGAAAGCCCCTATTCACAACAAATCGATCAGAACGGCCAGCCCCTAGGACATCACACCTGTGTTCGTGATCCGTGGCTCTCGGTGATCGTGTCTCGTTGCTACTACCGGTTCACGCTCGCCCGGCACGCCGGGCACGCGGGAGAATCGCACCATGACCGAACGCAAACCGCCCGGTGTCAGCTTCGAGTCCTGGGTCGACCGGCAGATCCGCGAAGCGGCGGAGCGCGGTGAGTTCGACAACCTGCCGGGAGCCGGAAAGCCGCTGCCCGAGCTGGACCAGCCCTATGACGAGTTGTGGTGGGTCAAGCAGAAAATGCGCCGTGAAGGCGTCAGCTACCTGCCCCCCGTGCTCGCGCTGCGCAAGGAAGCGGAAGACGCGCTGGCCGCCGCCTCGCGGGCCGGTTCTGAGGAGGAGGTGCGGCGGATCGTGTCGGAGGTCAACGACAGGATCCGTGAGGCGCTCGGGAACCCGCCGCCGGGACCGCCGCTGAAGCTCACCCCCTTCGACGTCGAACGCGTCGTCCGCGAGTGGCGCGAGGGGCGTTCCGGATAGCCCCGATCGCCGACCGGGCATCGGCTCCTTCGGCGTACAGGATCGGCTCAACCTGCGCTATGCGCGCCGGGGTGTCGGTGGTGACATGAACCCACCAACTCGCCCCAGCGGGTTCCGCACAGCGACCGAGGGGAAACCATGCTCAAACCCATGCTCATCGGCGGCGCCGCCGCCGCACTGCTCGCCATGCCGTTGGCCCCGTCCGCGGCGGCCCACGGCCTGGACTCGCCGCCGCCCGGACAGATCGTCATCGACCTGGTGAACGTCAACGGCTCCGGCTGCCCCGCCGGTACCGCCGCCGTGGCCGTGTCCCCCGACAACACCGCGTTCACCGTCACGTACAGCGACTACATGGCCCAGGTGGGCGTCGGTGCCAGACCCACCGACTTCCGCAAGAACTGCCAACTCGGGCTGGACGTGCACGTTCCGCAGGGCTTCACCTACGCCATCGCCGAGGCCGACTACCGCGGCTACGGGCACCTGGAGAACGGCGCCAGCGGCCTGGAGCGGGCCAACTACTACTTCCAGGGGATGCAGCAGACCTCGTACATCGAGCACCCGTTCAGCGGCCCGATGGACGACGACTGGCAGACCACCGACACCACGGACGTCGCCTCGCTGGTGTACGCGCCCTGCGGTGAGGAGCGCAACTTCAACATCAACACCGAACTGCGGGTCAACGCCGGTACCTCGGACCCGAACACCACCAGCTTCCTGTCGATGGACTCCACCGACGGGAGCATCACCACCGTCTACCACTTCGCCTGGAAGCAGTGCCCCTCGCGGTAGCCGAACCGGCGGCCCGGATCCCCTCGGCCGGGATCCGGGCCGCCGCACGCCTAGGACAGGTGCGCCCCCACCAGATGGCCGACGAGGAACGTCATGCCCGTCGCCAGCGCGCCCAGCGCGAACTGCCGCACGCCGCCGACCAGCATCGGACGCCCGGTGAGCCGGGCCACCGCACCGCCACCGAGGAACGCCGCGAGACCGGCGAGCACCAGGGCGAGTACGAACGAAGGCAAGCCGAGGAAATAGGGCAGCAGCGGAATGAGCGCGCCGACCGTGAACGACGCGAAGGACGCCCCAGCCGCCGTCCACGGCGACGGGAGATCGTCCGGGTCGATGCCCAACTCCTCGCGCACATGGACCGCGATGGCCTGCTCCGGGTCGGCGGAGATCTGCCGTACCACCACGTCCGCCAGATGGGGGTCGACCCCGCGCTTGACGAAGACCTCGGCCAGCTCGCGCTGCTCCGCCTCGGGGTTGCGCGAGTGCTGGAGCTGCTCGACGGCCACCTCGGCCTGGGTCAGCTCGTTCTGCGAGCTGACCGAGATGTACTCCCCGGTGGCCATCGAGAAGGCACCGGCGATCAACCCGGCGAGACCGGTGAGCAGGATGGTGTGGTCGGCGGCACCACCGCCGCCGACACCCGCGATCAGCGAGGCGTTGGTGACCAGTCCGTCCATGGCGCCGAACACCGCCGGCCGCAGCCAGCCGCCCGACACGTCGCGGTGCCGCAGCGCACGGTGCCGCCCGCCCGGCTCCCGCCTGGGCGGCGCGGCCGGTACCACGGGGGGCATGGTCGGCGGTGGGGGGACGGGCATCGTGAACTGCTGGGTGGCGTAGGGGCCGACGGGCTGGGCGCCGGTCGCGTCCATGCCGGAGGAGTACGGCTCGGGGGGCGGACCGGGGGAGTGGAGCCACTGCGTGTTGACCGACACGTCTACCCTCCATCAGCACGGACACGTCGCTTCGGGTTGGGTAACGGAAGCGTCCGGTCCGTGGTTCAGCAGCGACGCTCCCTCGGCGTACGCCGACGCACGATCAGCGGCAGCGCACTGGACATCGACATCAGCCGGGTGACCGGAGGTGACCCGCCCGGCGCCGGGCGGACGCTGCACCGGCTGAAGATGACGCTGAGGAAAGCGGCCATCTCCGCCCGGGCGAACTGCTCACCGGCGCATCCGCGTACGCCGCTGTCGAACGGGATGTACGCGTCCCGGGGAATCCCCGGACTCGACTCGGGCAGCCAGCGGTCGGGGTCGAACCGCTCCGGGCTGGCGAAGAGTTCGGGGTCCCGTTGCAGCGCGTAGACGGAGAACAGCACGGTGGATCCGGCCGGAATCCGGTAACCGCCCAGTTCCATTTGGCTGTTCGGCCGCCGGGCGAGCATCCAGGTGGAGGGGTAGAGGCGCAGCGTCTCGGCGATCACCCGTTGCTGGAAGGCCAGTTCCCGCAAGGTCTCATGGGACACCTGATGTACGTCGCGGCGACCGAGCGCCTCGTCCAGCTCGCGCTGGAACCGCCGTTGGGCGTCGCCGTCACGGCTGAGCAGATAGCAGGCCCAGCTCAACGCGCTGGCGGTGGTCTCGGTACCGGCGACGAGCATCGTGACCAGCTCGTCGTGGACCTGTTCGTCACTCAACCCGGCGCCGCTGTCCGCGTCGCGCGCGGTGAGCAGCATCGACAGCAGATCACCGTGCTCCAGCCCGTCGGCCCGGTACTCCGCGATGGCCCGGTGCACCGCCTCCCGGAGGGTGCGCTGCGCCCGGCGGAAACGCAGGTTCACCGGCATGGGCAGCCTGTCCAGCGCGCCGAACGGAGTCAGCGCCCGCCTGCCCAGCCCTTCCAGCAGCACGGGTACGGTACCCCGCACGTCCTCGGCCAGGCGCGCTCCGGCCCGGCCGCGGAACAGGACCTGGGTGACCGTCGCCAGGGTGAGGGAGAACAGCTCCTGGTCCAACAGGATCTGTGCGCCGTGCCGCCAGGAGTCGACCCTGGCCTCCGCGATTTCGCACATGGTCGCCGCGTACTGCCGGATCAGGGACGGATGCAGCACCAGCCCGACGGGCCCGTGCCGGCGCAGCGGGGCGGCCTGCTCCGCATCGGCCACCAGCATCTGCCGGATGAGCGCGGGGGAGTTGACCGCGTAGGCCCACCGGGGCCCGAGCCGAAAGCGCACGACATCCCCTCGCGTCCGCAGGGCCCGCACGAACTCCGATGGCTGCCTGCGCAGTTGGGGAATGTGCCCGAGCAGAGGCATCGCGCCGGGCAGGGACGGAATCCTCACGCGGTGGACGGTGCTGGCACGCATGCGTCGATTCCTCCCCGGTGAGTGGCTGCTGCGGCTCACACTTTCCCCGGGGCTCCACGCGAAACGTCCGCTGGTGCGGCGACCGGAGGCGAAGGGTGCGGGACGGCGCGCGGGGTGCGTTCTGTAGGGCACCGCGCGTGGCGAGGTCGGCTCGGCGCGGGCGGAGTACACGGTGATGGTTGCCCGCCGTCGCGGCGGGAACCTATAGGGGACCGGCGCGACGGCGAGCGAGTCGAACGGCGCCGGCCGGCGGTACCAGGCCGACCGCTATCCCTTACCCTGTGGCCGCCCAGACGAACAAGCGAGGCAAGGACGAAATGGCACAGCACCGCGCGGACGCGCAGGAGAACGCCTCCGCCGTGGACCCGGCGCAGTTCGCGACGGAGGAGTTCCGGATCCTCGCCCCGATACGGCCGACCATCTCCAAGGTGAGCTGCCCGCACTGCCCGGGCGCCGCATTCTTTGACGGGACGTCAGGTTGGGTGTGTATGAAGTGCGGCCCGGTGTTCGGGGCGACGCTGCACGGGGACGGCCTCGGCCGCGAAGCGTCACTGGACGACAGCGCCGGGTGACGAACCCCTCACGGTTCCGGGGGACCGACCAGGGGCCAGCTCTACGTCGAGGGCGCAGCGCCGCCACATCAAGGGCCGCTCCTCGATGAGCAAGTCCGAACGGACGGACGTTTTCGGCGAGTAGCAGCGGAACCGGGCGCGACCGGGACGGGCAGCGCCTAGTCTTCTGGACCATGACGCCAGGAGACTCGCTCGCGAACGGCCAGCGCTCACTGGGTGACCCGGACATCGGCTATCCGCTGTGGCCGCCGCTGACGAGCGGCTGTCCGCGGACGAGCACCGACGAGGTCGCCTATCCGCTGGAGGTCGACTACACCTACGAGAAGGTGGACCGGGCGCTGTTCACTCGGCCCGGACAGGTGAACCGCGGGGACGGCCACGACCGTTGGGCACCGCTGCTGCCGCCACTGTCCGCGCCGGGACTCGGCGAAGGGGGCACTCCGCTGGTCGAGATCGGCGATGGTGTCTTCATCAAGGACGAGTCGCGCAATCCGACGTGGAGCCACAAGGACCGGTTGAACCGCTGTACGGTCAGCGCCGCCGTCGGCGTGGGGGCGGAGGGCATCGTCGTCGCTTCCTCCGGCAACCACGGCGCGTCGGCCGCGGCCTACGCGGCCCGTGCCGGGCTGCGGTGCGTGGTGCTCGGCTCCGACAGCATGCCGCCCGCGGTGGACTCGTTCCTGAACGCGTACGGCGCCGTCGTGCTTCCCGTACCACAGGAGGACCGGTGGCCGCTGATGCGGCGGCTGGTCGACCGGCTCGGCCTGCATCCGGTCAGTAACCTCACCGTCACGCACACCGGGCACCCCTTCGGCCCCGAGGGCTACAAGACGATCGCGTACGAGGTCTTCACCGAACTCGGCGTCCCGCGAGCCGTCTTCGTGCCCACGGGATACGGGGAACTGCTCTACGGAGTGTGGAAGGGGTTCGCGGAACTCAAGCGGCTCGGTGTCGCGGAGCGAACCCCGCGGATGTTCTCCTGCGAGCCCGCCGCCGGTGGCCCGCTGGCCGCCTCCCTGCGGTCGGGACGGCTGGGTGTGCCGATCGAGGTGGGGCCGACGTCCGCGTACGCCATTGACTGCTCGGTCGCCGGCCACCGGGGCGTCGTCGCCATCCGGGAGAGCGGCGGGCAGGCGCTGCTGGTCAGCGATGAGGAGATGCGTTCCGCCCAGTCGGAGATGGCCCGGCAGGGGCTGTGGGCGGAGGTTTCCAGCGCCGCGGCGCTGGCCGGGCTGCGTGGCCTGGGCGGCTTCGACGGGCCGGTGGTCTGCGTCTCGACGTCCAGCGGGTTCAAGGACCTCGCCGTCGGTTCGCGCAGGTCAGAGCCGGTCGAGCCGACGTGGGAGGCGGTGGCGGCCGGCCTGCGGAAGGCGGGCTTCCCGGCCTGACCGGCTCGCACTCGCCGCGCGATTGCTGGAAAGGCGCCCGCCGGTCCACGTCGGGAGGGCTGTGGGTCTCGACGACATGAACCGGCGGTCAGCG
>NZ_JAPZVN010000019.1 GCF_027533845.1 Streptomyces sp. RPT161
CGGGATCAGTGGCCTGTGTCCGTGCAGACGCCTCACCGAACGAGGTGCCTTTCAGAAACCTCATCAAATGTAGCCCTGGCGCGCATCCGCTCACGGCCCAATTGCCATTTCTTGACGAGATCCCGGCGTCGTCCGCTGCGGGCTTTTCAGGCCTCCTGGCCCGGCACGTCGCACAGTGCCTTCTGGGCGCGGCGGACGACGAACGGCAGCGCCAGTTGCGTCAGGGCTCCGGCTCCCGCCGCACCGGCGACGCTGCCCACCACGGGCTCCGCGTAGGCGAGGGCGCCTCGCAGCATGGCGGGCGTGCACGCCCGGCGCACGTGGTGCAGCGCGGGTCGCACCAGATCGGCGGTGCGGATGTCGGGTACGGGGACGGTCAGGGTCCGGTTGGCGGCGTCGGTGCGCGGCCAGGTCAGTTCGATGCGCATGGCTGTGCTCCCTCGAAGGAGGGCCTGATCGCGCGGTACAGCGCGTATCGCTTCCTGTGCGCACCGTGCCGATGACACGAGGTGGACTCAGCGAACGCGCGCGCCGCGATCAAGCGGGGACGGATGAGCTTGCCCAGGCGTGGGCTCTGGACTGGACCAAGGACTCATGTCCCTCACCTCCTCGCGGCCGGACACACGCGGTGTCATCGAACAGGGCCGAGGAGCCCCCGCTGCGGGAGGGCACCTCTCTCGTCTGAGCTTCGGCACTGCGGGGCGTACTCCCGGCCTGACGGCCGGGGAGCCACTTGGGCCCACCCCTTGTGCCGAGGTGGGCTGTCCTGACCTGGGGCGTCTCTCGACGTTCAAGGTCAGTGGCCTGTGTCCACGCAGAAGCCTCGCCTAACGAGGTGCTGACAGGTTCAACGGTCACCGCACATGCCGTATTCCGTCAAGGGCGGTAATCGATGGCAGGAGGGTGAGATCGGCGACACCCGCCGTAGCGCACGGCGCACGAAGGGCGCGGCCTTTCCAGGCGCAGGGGGCTATGAGCACCGGCGTGCGGGCGCGGCCAGGCGACCGGGTCGGCCTCCAGGTGGTTGGTCGGCCAGCAGCAGTGTGCCCTCGTGCCCGGCGAACAGGATCCGGGCCGGCTCGACCGGCGGCGCTGGCCGCCGGACAGCGAGCCGACCGGCTCGGTCATCAGTCGGTCAGGCCGAGTCCGCTGAGCACTTGGGCGGCCTCGGCCTTCGCGGCGTATCCAGGGCTGGCCTGGAAGGCGGCGTCCGCGCGGGCGTAGGCGTTCATCGCGTTCCCGAGCCGCTGTTGCACCACCCCGGTGAGCAGGTCCCCGAGGCCTCACCGAACGCGTGACCCCTCACATGATGCGCAACTCGACCTTCCCCGCCGCCCGTTGCAGGCCCTCGGGGGAAAGACACGCGGTCGGTAGCTGCTCGGGAAGCAGTTGGATGGTCCGAACCGCCTCCCGGCCCTCGCCAGGCCCCTCCTTCACATGTCCCTTGAGGACCACCAGATGGATGCCCGCGGCCCGGACGACGAACGACCGCGTGTAGACGATCTCCGACTTGCGGCCATCGCCGTACTCCACGTCCTCCTTCCCTCTCGGCGAGTCCAGCTGTACGCACGAGGAGCCAGGGGACATGGCCTCGATCCGGCCGCTCGCCTCGAACCGCTTTCCGTGGCCGTCCGCGCACTCGTACTCGGCCCTCGCCCGAACCCACGTCGGCCTTGGCAGCAGCGTCAACCCGGGGCTGTAGGAGGTGAGTTCCCGACCGGAGCACACGATCGGCGCGTTGGCTTGGGTGGCCGGGGCCCAGGCCAGGGTCGAGCCGAGCAGGGCCAGGGAAGCCGCCGCCACCGCGATACCGCGCCCACCGAACATCCGCACTCCTTCTGATCGCTTCACCGCGCCGCCCATGGCGCTCCCCCTGCCTACCCGTCGCGGCACACGGCCATCTCCCGGAACAGCAGGGCTCCCGAAGCACGAGGAGGGCGCTCGCCGAGCGAGCGCCCTCCTGTCACAACACCGCGCGGCCGGCTCCTACTCTGTGCTGGCCACGAGCGAGGTCACCAGGTCTCCACGGCGTAGGCGACGCCGGGATCACTGGTCTGGAGGCTGATCTTGACGTCGGCGTTGGTGAGGTCGACGTCGATCGTGCCGCCCGCGGCACTGACGGTCGCGGTGGACTCGCGCCAGCCGTTGCCGTTGTGGATGGCGACTCGGACGCTGGCCCGCGCGGACGGGTCTCCGACCTTGTCCATGCCCAGGTGCAGGCACCGGTGCGGTGCCGCCGACCAGGCGTTGCCGTGTGGGACCAGGACGACTGTGGGCTCGGCGGCCGGAGTTACGGAACCGGCGATCCATTGCGGCATGTCAGTCTCCCAGGGCGGAGGTGTGGGGTTGGAGTTGGTCGCCCAGGCCACGAGGTCCGTGACGGAGCCGAAGTTGCCGACGTTCCGGTCGATGCCACCGGAGTCGGAGTACTGGTGGAAGGTCCACGGATGCTGGATGCGCGGATGTCCGGCAGTGGTGATGTCCGCTATCCACAGGCCGTCCGCGCAGTCGTTCGTGGTGTCCAGGGTGGTCCAGAAGTACGTGTTGCAGTACAGGACGAGCCGGTGATCCGGCCGCAGTTGCTTCACCGCGGCGAGGAAGGCGTCCTTGTCCGCACCGGAGACCGAGGTTTCCTCCCAGTCACAGGCGAGGATGTCACCGGGGACGCTGTCGCACCGCTGCACGAAGTACTCGGCCTGCGCCTGCATACTGGCGGACGAGTCCAGGTAGTGGTAGAAGCCGACCACGAGTCCGGCGGCACGGCCGTGCGCGGCCTGTCCCGACTGTAACGGGTTGACGTACCCGGTGCCCTCCGTGGCTTTGACGAACACGAAGTCGAGGCCTGAAGTGTCGTAGTTGGTGGGCTGGTACGAGCTGACGTCAACGCCCGCGATCATCCGATCAACCCCTTCGCGAAGTGGCGGCTCCCAAAGTCGACGCCGAGGCTGTGTGGTGGGCGGCAGGGCCCTACCGATAAAGGGTCGTCCTTGCGCGCCGAATGCGCCAGGTAGTGAACCTGATAACAGTGAGGCAACCGCTGTGCTTCAGCAGGACCAGAGTGCTCCCGGTGTACCGTTGCGCACTCCTGCACAGAATGTTTCAATTCGCGCGATCTGCCCCACCGGCCCCCAACGGCCGCTCACTGCCCGGTGAGTTCCGGCGCGCCCATGGCCAGCACCTCACGGGCCGCGTCGAGAGCCGCCACGCGGTCGGCCGGGACCAGGCCGACGCGGGTACGTCGGTCCAGGAGGTCGGACTCGTCCAGGGCCCCTTCGTGTCGTACCGCCCAGAGGAGTTCGGCCCGGGTGACCGGTACCCCGTCGGCGACCGGTTCGCGCAGTCGCGGGTCCGACTCACCGAGGGCGTGGATCGCGGCGGCCTCGGTGCCGTAGCGGGCGATGAGTCGGCGGGGCGCGGGCACGGCGGCGAGGGATGCCCGCGAGGCCGCGCCGACCAGCGGCAGCCGGGCGGTACGGCAGGGCGCGGCGGTCAGGGCGCGGGCGGCGAGCGCGGCGTCCACGGCGTCCTGGGCCATCCGCCGGTAGGTGGTGAGCTTGCCTCCGACGATGGTCACGACACCGTCGCCGGAGGTCAGTACGGCGTGTCGGCGCGAGATGTCGGAGGTGCGGCCGGCGGAGCCGCCGTCGTCGGACGCGTTGTCCAGCAGCGGTCGCAGCCCGGCGAAGGCGCCCACCACGTCGCCGCGGGAGACCGGCGTGTCCAGGACGGCGCCGAGGACGTCGAGCAGGAAGCCGATGTCGGACTCCGGTACTTCGGGCACGTCCGGCACCGGGCCGTCGACTGGTTCGTCGGTCAGCCCCACGTACACCCTGCCGTCTCCTTGGGGCAGGGCCAGTACGAATCGGTTCAGCTCGCCCGGGATGGGGATGTGCAGGCCGGTGGTCAGTCCCGCGAGGCTGTGCGCGCGCAGGACCAGGTGGGTGCCGCGGGAGGGACGCAGTTTGATGTCGTCGACCAGTTGACCGGCCCACACACCGGTGGCGTTGATGACCGTGCGGGCCCGGATCCGCGTCTCCCGGCCGGTGAGTTCGTCGCGCAGCAGGGCGCCGGAACCGGTGACGGACAGCGCGCGGGTCCTGGTCAGGATGCGGGCGCCGTGACCGGCGGCGGTACGGGCGATCGCGGTCACCAGCCTTGCGTCGTCGGCGAGTTGGCCGTCCCAGGACAGCAGTCCGCCGCGCAGCCCCTGCGGCCGCAGCCCGGGCGCCGCCCGCAGGGTCTCCACCGCCGACAGCCGCCGTGGCGTGGGCAGTGTTCGCCGCGCGGTGCCGGCCGAGACGCGCAGCAGGTCACCGGCGTGCAGTCCGGCCTGCGCGAGGGCGGCGTTGCGGCGCGGGGTGAGCTGGGTGAGCGGCATGACGAACGGCTGGGCGCGGACCAGGTGGGGGGCGGTGCGCTCCATCAACACGCCGCGTTCCACGGCGCTTTCGTGCGCGACGCCTATCTGCCCGCTGGCCAGGTAGCGCAGCCCGCCGTGGATCAGTTTGGAACTCCAGCGCGAGGTGCCGAACGCCAGATCGTGCGCGTCGATCGCGGCCACCGACAGGCCACGCGAGGCGGCGTCCAGCGCGGCTCCCGCGCCGGTGGCGCCGAGCCCGATGACCAGGACGTCGACCGTGGTTCCTGCTGCCAGCTCGGCCAGTTCGCGGGCGCGGCGGCGGGCGTTGAGGGAGAAGTCGCCTGGGCGGCGGTGGGAGCGGTTCACGGGGCGAGGGTCCTTTCCAGGATGTGCCGAAGCTCGTCGTGGAACGCGGCGTCGCCGAGCTCGGGGTCGGAGTCGGCGGTCATGGTCTGCATCGACAGAGCGAAGGACTGCATCACCAGCAGCAGCGCCCTGGCCTGCCGTACCGGATGGTCCACCCGGATCGAACCGTCCTGGTGGCCCTGCCGCAGGGCGTCCTCGATGAACTCCAGCAGGGCGTCCTGGCTGGCTCCGCGCCGGTCGAACAGGTACGGCAGCAGCAGTTCCGGGTCGACGTCGAGGATCTTGCACAGCAGCGGATGGTCACGGAACGCGCGCAGTCCGGCGACGAGGCCGTCGACCAACTGGCCGCGTTTCGGGCGGGAGTCGTCGGCCTCCGGCATGGCGCCGAGAGCGACGGCCACCCACTCGCGCGTCATCACATCGCCGACCAGGGTGCGCACATCGGGCCAGCGCCGGTAGATCGTCATGCGGGACACCCCGGCTCTACGGGCGACGTCGGTCAGGGTCGTACGGCGCACCCCAACCGCCAGAACGCATTCGCGTGCCGCGTCGAGCACGGTCTCGTCGTCCCGACGGTTGTGACGAATAGGCTTCATCTGTCACAGTGTAACGATCAACGTGTTCGCGGCAACCCGCGACCCGCACCGCGGGTCCGGAAGAACCGCATGACGAAGCGGGTGATCAGGTGGGTTCGGTGGACATGCTGTGGAGCGGCTGGGGCGATCCGGCCAAGGCTGCCCCGCTGCCCGACAAGGTCGTGGGACTGCTGCGCGATCTGCTCGGCGTACGGCCGGCGGACGCTCCGCCGGCCGCGCTTTCGGCCGTCAAGCCCCAACCCAGCCGACTGGACGAGCACGTTCGTGCCGCCATGGCGACGGTGGTCGGCGACGCGTACCTACGCGACGACGACGAGAGCCGGATCCGCCACACCCGGGGGAAGTCGACGCCCGATCTGCTGCGGATCCGTACCGGGGCGGTCAGCGACGCGCCCGACGCGGTGGTGCTGCCCGCCGACCACGAGGAGGTGCTCGCCGTACTGCGGGTCTGCGCGCAGCACCGGGTCGCGGTCGTCCCGTTCGGCGGCGGCACCTGTGTGGTCGGCGGACTCAGCCCACGCGACCACGACTGCTTCATCGCCCTCGACCTGCGGCGGATGAACCAACTGCTCTCCGTCGACGAGATCTCCCGCACCGCCACCCTGCAACCCGGGCTGCGCGGCCCGCAGGTCGAGGCGCTGCTGGCCCAACGGGGCTACACCCTGGGCCACTTCCCGCAGTCCTTCGAGTGGGCGTCTCTCGGCGGCTTCGCGGCGGCCCGCTCCAGCGGCCAGGCATCCGCCGGATACGGCCGCTTTGACGACATGGTGATGAAGCTCCAAGTCGCCACTCCGCAGGGGACCTTGGAACTGGGCCGGGCGCCCCGCTCGGCGGCCGGGCCCGACCTTCGGCAGCTGGTGCTGGGCTCCGAGGGAGCGTTCGGCGTGATCACCTCCGTAACCGTGCGCGTTCGCCCGAAGCCCCGGACCAAGGTCTACGAGGGCTGGCGCTTCGCCTCGTTCGCGGCGGGCCAGGCGGCGTTGCGCGCCCTCGCCCAGGACGGGCCGCTGCCCACCGTGCTGCGACTGTCGGACGAGACGGAGACGCTCATCGGCCTGGCCGACCCCGAGGCCATCGGCGGCGGCCTCGACTCCGCCTCGGGCTGCCTGGCCATCGCGGGCTACGAGGGCACGTCGGCCGAGACCGCCGACCGACGGGATCGCGCGCATGCCGTACTGAGCGGCGCCGGAGGCGAGTTCCTCGGTGAGGAGCCCGGAGACAAGTGGGCGCACGGCCGGTTCTCCGCGCCCTACCTGCGCGACGCGCTGCTGGATGCCGGAGCGTTCGCCGAGACGCTGGAGACGGCGGCCTTCTGGTCCGACATCCCCGCGCTCTACGACGCGGTGCGCGACGCGCTCACCCGAACGCTGGCCGACGCGGGCACCCCGCCCCTGGTGATGTGCCATGTCTCGCACGTATATCCGGCGGGCGCGTCACTCTACTTCACCGTCGTCTCCGCCCAGGGCGAGGACCCGGTGGCGCACTGGGCGCCGGTCAAGCAGGCGGCCAACGACGCGATCCTCGCCGCGGGCGGCACCATCAGCCACCACCACGGTGTGGGCACCGACCACCGCGAATGGTACGCCCGCGAGATAGGCCCGCTCGGCGTGGCGGTGCTGCACGCGGTCAAGAACCAACTCGACCCGGTCGGCATCCTCAACCCCGGAATCCTGCTGCCTACCCTGCCGTCCGCGTAGCTCCCGTCCGTCCTGCCCAACGGAGTGCCGTCATGCGACAGTTCACCGCCGTCGTCAATCCCACCGCGGGCGGATCACAGGGCGCGGCCGCCCTCATCCCGCTCGCCAGGCTCCTGCGCGACGCGGGCGCCACGCTTGAGGTCGAGTACAGCCGCGGCCTGGACCACGCGCGGACGCTGGCCCACCAGGCCGCCGAGCAGGGCCGCGTCGTGCTCGGTGTAGGCGGCGACGGCATGGCGGGCTGCGTCGCGGGCGCCCTGGCCGGGAGCGACGCCGTCGTCGGCATCGTCCCGGCCGGCCGCGGCAACGACTTCGCCCGCGCCCTGCGGCTGCCCACCGAGCCCGCGGCACTCGCGGAACTGCTGCTGCACGGCACGCCGAGGAAGGTCGACGCGATCGAGGTGGAGTCCGCCGTCCACCAACGGCGGGCCGTCCTCGGCAGCGTCTACGCCGGAGTCGACGCGGTGGCCAACCGCCACGCAAACGCCTCCCGGCTGCTGCACGGCGCCGCCTCCTACTACATGGGAGGACTGCGCGCCATCCTGACCTGGCGCGCCGCCCACTACCGCCTCACGGTCGACGGCACACTCCACGAACGCGAGGGGTACACCGTCGTCGCCGCCAACTCGGGCTACTACGGCTTCGGCCGGCGTATCGCACCGGATGCCGCGGTGGACGACGGGCTGCTCGATGTGGTGGTCATCCGGGACGCTCCCCGCCCGCTGTTCTTCTCCGTCATGAACGAACTCAAGGACGGCAGGCACGTCCACCGTCCGCAGGTGGAGGTGCTGCGCGGGCGGGAGATACGCATCGAGGCCGACCGTCCTCTCCCCTACGGCGCGGACGGCGAGGTCGAAGCCACCCTGCCGGTCACCGCCCGCGTCCTACCTGCGGCACTCACCGTGCTGGCCTGACCTCGTGCGCTGGCCCGCCGCCCGAAAGACCGTCGTCCACCGCGGCGTCCTCCGGCGTGAGCGCGAGTCCGGAGGCGGCGGCCTGGAGGTCCAGCAGTACGGCGAAGTCCTCGGCGTCCCGGCCGGAGCTGACGCACGCCTGGACGAGTTGGGCGGTCGCCGCGGTCAGCGGCAGCGGTACGTCGAGGGAGCGCCCGGCGGCCAATCCAAGGTCGAAGTCCTTGCGCAGCAGTGCCGGGGTGAACGTCGGCGTGTAGTCGAGTGTGGTGAACGCGGGGGTCTTGTAGCGGGTGAACGTCGAACCCATCACGCTGTCGTTGAGGAACTCCAGATAGGCGTGGCGGGACACCCCGCCCTTCTCGACGAGCACCGCCGTCTCCGCCATCGCCTGGGTGACGATGCCCAGCATCAGGTTGTGCGCGATCTTCACCAGCCGCGCGGCCTCGCCCTCGCCCGCGTACGTCACCGAACGGCCGATGTGCCGCAGCAGCGGTACGGTCTCGTGGTAGGTATCCTCGGCGCCCGAGGCGACGACGGTGAGCCGCCCCGCCTCCACCACCTTGGCGTTGCCGCTGACCGGGGCGGCCAGGAAGGCGGTGCCGCGCTCGTCGCAGGCGGTGCGCAACGCGGCGGAGGCATGGGGCGAGATGGTCGAGCAGTCCACCACGGTTCCCGGCACCTGACGGGGGTCGGCGAGCAGCCCGTCGTCGCCCAGCAGCAGGTGCTCCAGGTCGCGTTCGGTGGAGACCATGGTGAACACCACGTCGCGATCGCGTAGTTGGGCCACCGAGTCGGCGAGGGTCGCGCCGTGGTCGGCGAGCGGGGCGGCCTTGGCCGCCGTGCGGTTCCATACGGCCAGGTCCACTCCCGCGTCGGCGAGGCGGCGGGCCATGGCGAATCCCATGCGTCCGGTGCCGATCCAGCCGACGGCCGGGCGTACTGCCGTGGTGTCACTCACGTTGCTCTCCTTGTCGTCACGCCCCATGGGCCGTTGCACCCATCGGACTGCAATCGATTGCAGCGAGCAGCAGCGTTGTCCGACATCACTGCCTTGTCAAAGACGAGCGGCGCTCTCCACAATCGATTGCCCCCAGCGGAGTTCATCCTTGGACCGGGCATCCCCTGTCCTCATCGCCCGTCAGGAGCGCACATGTCCCATCGCCCCCTCAGCGTCGGTGTCTTCAGCCCGTCCGTGCTGCTGCGCGTCGCCCGCTCGGTCGGCCTGCTCCAGGAACACGGCGTCAGCGTCACCGAGGTCCAGGTCGAGTCCTCACCGGACCTGTTCCGCGACCTGTTGGACGGCACCCTGGACGCCGCCTTCACCAGCCCGGACAACGTGATCGCCTACCGCTTCACTCCGGACAACCCGCTCGGCCGCACCGGCGACGCCCGTATCCTGGCAGCCCTGGACCACGGTCTCGGCCTCGGCGTGTACGCACGGCCCGGTGTCACCGCCGCCGTCCAACTGCGCGGCACCACCGTGGGGGTGGACGCTCCCGGCTCCGGCTACGCCTTCGGCCTGTACGCCGTGCTGGAGTCGCTGGGCCTGCGGCCGCCCGGCTCCGGGCGCCGCGACTACGCGGTACGGACGCTGGGCGGCACGCCCCGGCGGCTGTCGGCACTGCTCGACGGACGGTGCGCGGCGACGGTGCTCGGCGCGGGCAGCGAACTGCTGGCGGAGGACGCCGGGGCGACCCGACTGGCCGGGCTCGTGGAGGTGTGCGGTCGCTATCTCGGCACCGTGCTCACGGCCGTAGGCCCGCACGGCGCCCGGGCGGCCAGACCCCTGGCCGAGGCCCTGGCCCGAACCGCCCAGCTGATCGTGCCCGGTGAGCTGGACGCCACGGTCCTGCGGGAGGCCCGCACCGCCCTCGGACTGACCCCGCAACAGGCCGCCCGTCATGCGACGCGGTTACGCGACCCCGACGAGGGCCTGGTGCCCGACGGCACCGTGGACCTGGCGGCCCTGCGTACCGTGCTCGCCCTGCGGCTGCGGCACCGCCCCGACGACCGCTCGCTCGCCACCGCCCTGGAGCCGGAGCGCGGGCTGTTGGAGCCGCGGACATGGTGAGTCGTACGACGGCCGCACCGTACGATCCCGACCCGAGACGCTGACCCACCCGAGGAGCACCTTTGACGCCCCAGGACCACGGCCCCCCGAACACGGCGCCCCGTCCCCAGCGCCTGCGGGATGTCGCACGCGCCGCTGGCGTACATCCGGCCACCGCGTCCCGAGCGCTGAACCCGGCCACCCGTACCCAGGTCAACGCCGACACCGCGCGCCGCGTCCTGCAGGTGGCCAAGGAGTTGGGCTACCGGCCCAACCCGGTGGCCCGCGCCCTGAAGACGGCGCGCTCGCACACCGTGGGCCTGGTCATCCCCGATCTGACGAACCCCTACTTCCCGCCGATCGTGCGCGGCATCGAGAGCGAACTCGAACCGGCGGGTTACCACGCCTGGATCGTCGACACGCACAACGACCCGGAACGCGAGCACTCCCGCGTGGAGTCCCTGCGGGAGCGGCAGGTGGAGGGCCTGATCGTCGCCACCGCCCGGCGCGAACACTCCTATCTGTCGGCACTGCACGCGCAGGGCGTACCAATGGTGCTGGTGAACCGGCGAGTTGAGGATCTCGCCGTGCCCTGTGTCATACCCGACGACGCATCGGGCGTCACCCAGGCCGTCCGGCATCTCGCCGAGCTGGGGCACACGCGTATCGCGCACATAGGCGGCCCGGCCACGACCTCGACCGGCGCCATGCGCACCCGGGCCTTCCGGCACGCCGTGCGCGACCTGTCCCTGGCCGACGATCCCGCCCTGGTCACCGAGGCGGCCGAGTGGAGCGAGGAGGCGGGAGCGCGGGCCATGCGCCAACTCCTGGACGCCCGCGCCCGGTTCACGGCCGTGGTCACCGGCAACGACCTGCTGGCGCTCGGCTGCTACGACGTCTTCGCCGAACGCGGCATCGACTGCCCGGGCCAGGTCAGCGTCGTCGGCTTCAACGACATGCCGTTCCTCGCCCGGCTCCGCCCGGCGCTGACCACCGTGCGGGTGCCGCACCACGCCTTGGGCGCTGAGGCCGCGCGCATGCTCCTGGACGGCATGGCGACCCCGGCACGCACGGCCCGCTCGCTGCTACTCCCGGTGACGCTGGTGGTACGCGAGTCCACGGCACCGCCAGGCCGCGCCGACGGCACGGCCCCTCTCACGGCCTGAGTGCCGCCGCCTCGACCTGGGCCGCCCGCCTAACGTCCCTTGTTCCCCTGCCTACGTTCCCTGACCGCCGCCCGCCGGGCCTCCTCCTGCTCCCACAGGCGCTTCAACTCCATGGCGCGCCCGTCCAGTTCGAGGCCCCGGTCGTCCTCCTCATGCCACAGCCCCTGCGCCTTGAGCTGCTCGACCTGAACCTCGATGGGGGGATCCGGGTCGAAGTCCGAGGGCCGCGGGCCCTCGGGGCCGTCGGGGCCGATGCGGACCAGGCGTTCGACCCGGGTCACCCGGAACCGGCGCCCGGAGACGCTGACCACGTTGCGGCGCTTGTCGTCGAGACGGTCGGCCGCGGCGGCGAAATCCGCGCGTTGTTCCTCGTCGAGGTCCAGCGTGAACGGCCCCATCACCCGCAGCCATCCGGCCAAACCGTCCCGTGCGCCCTGCGGTGTCGAGTACGAGGCTCCCGGAGCGTGCGCCCGCCAGCTGCCGTCCACCCGCTCGGAGACGCTGAAGACCGCGGGCAGCAGCACACCGCCCGGATACCGCTCCGCGCAGCGCCGCGCGTCCTCGGCCACCTCGGGCGGCGACCCGGGCGCCGACCCGACGAACCGCAGCAGATCCAGCCTGAGGATGCCCTCGCACAACCCCGTACCGGTGAACGGATCCACCACAAAGCCCTTGGTGCGCGGCGGCAGCCGATACGCCTCGCCGACCTCGGCCGGATCGGGGTCACTGGGACGCGGCGGCTCCGGGCCGCTGTCGCCCATCCGGATGAAGTGCGACGCACGGACGATCCTGAACCGCTCCCCCAGGACGCGCCTCATCGACCACCCTCCCGGTCCATGCGCAGCGCCGCGGCCATCCACTTCTGTCCGGCCTTCGCCTCACCTCCTTCCTCGGCCTTTTTGGCCCGCATCCGGAGGTGCGACCCCAACGAGTCCCGCGCCTGCTGCGGAGTGTCGCCCCCGTAGTCGGACAACTCCCAGCCGCCCGACTCCCGTTCCCTCGCGTGGAAGAACTCCGGGACCCCCATGCCCATCAGCTTGGGATACCGCTCCCTGGCCTGCCACGCCTCCTGCTCGCAGAAGGCCGCGATCGGGCCGTCCTGCGGCGTCACCCGGACCATCAGATAGGAGGGGACCTCGTCTTCGTAGCCAGTCATATCCCGAATGTGCCCGACCCCGGGGCGGTCCCGCCCGAAGAATCGTGGAATCAACGCACTGTGGGGGAAGGGACGTTGCGGCAGGCCGAACGTCCGTGCACGGCTACGGCTGCGGTCCGGTGGCGCTGGTCCACAACCGCACGGCCGTCTCCGCCAGTTGGTACTCGTCGTGTACGAAGGCACCAGGCCGGTTCAGCGTCATATGCGTGTGCGACACCAGCAGATCGGCGGCCCTTACCGTCGCTCCTTGCGGCAACACCACGGCGAGCCGATCCCGCCACACTGCGAGTGGCGCGACATCCGGCATTCGGCCGCGTACCGCCACGGCCACCGGATGCGCGCCTTCCTCCGCTGCCGCGGGTTCACGACACGCGAACGGCTCCGTCGCCAGGGGCGGGCGGCCCGGTTGGCGGCGGGCATGATGGCGCAATGCGGATCCGGAAGCGGCTGAAGTCATTGGGGCACGTCCTTCTGCCTCTGGACCACCCCGTTGAGGGGATCATGGGCACGGTCATCACCGCCGCCCTCATGGCCGCCTACTCCGAGCCACCGGTGCACCTCGGGGCCGTCGTCCTCGGCACCGCCGTGGCGGTGGTCGTGTACTGGCTCACTCATGTGTATGCCGAGGAGGTCGGGCACGGCCCCGTGGAGGGGCGTGCCTTCGCCAAGCGTCGACTGATGTCCACTCTCCGTAAACAGTGGGCGCTGGTGGAGGCTTCGTTCCTGCCGCTGATCGTGCTCCTGGTCGTCTTCGCGTTGGGCGTTAGGCCGTCGCGGGCGCTGTTGGTCGCGGACTTGGCCGCTGTGCTGCTGCTGGTCGTATGGGGTTTCGTCACCGCGTGGCGGCACGGCATCCGGGGCCTGCAGCTGTTCCTCGCGGGGCTGGTCGCGGGGGTGCTCGGGCTGGTCATCGTGGTGCTGCGGGCATTGGTGCACTAGCACGCGTGGCACCCGCTTCGCCGCAGGTCAGAACCGGTTCGACAGGCTTTCCACGGTTCCGCGTGCCGTCCCTGGCGGTGCGGGTGCAGGCTGGATACGTACCGGTACCGCAGGAGGTGGGTGTGATGCAGACGATCGCCGGCTGGCACATCGAAATGGAGTTCCAAGAGGCGGAGAAGCGGACCCGGGCCGCAGCCATGGTGAGACTTCCGGACGGCACGGAGATGCGGGCGCACGGTCATGCCACCCGGCATCCCGACGACATGGAGCAGAACCGGGTCGGCGAGGAGATCGCCGCGGCTCGCGCGCTGAACGAGCTCTCCCGTGAGCTGCTGCACAAGGCCGGATCGGAGATCGAGGAGGTCACCCATCGCGAGACGCACTTGGCGATGTGAGTCCACCGGACCGCGACACGAAGGGACATCGGCGACTCTTCGGTGCGTCGTTCGGGCTGCCGGGCTTGTCGGCGTGATAATGAGAGGGGCCACAGCTCCCGTAGGGACCTGAGTCCTGTCACCCCGCCCCTACCACGCCGACGCGTTCGGCCTGGCTTGGAGGTGCAGCTCGTGTCCACTTTCGCGCAACTCCTGCACACCGCCTGTGTAATGGCCGGGACCACCGGCGCTCTGTATGCGGTCACCGTCGCAACGGTCGCCGGTGTCTGCGTACTCGCCAGGAAACCGCAACGGCGCCGCGACGCCCGCGCGACGCTCGAAGTCCTCCTTCGACAGCAACCGCGCAGTCACTGAAGGTGCCGTGCCGCGTCGACGCGCGGGAAGGAGGCGACGTGCCGACCGCCTCATGGGCGGTGACGCCCCCAACGGCCCCGCGATCCCGGGCAGTTGAGCGCAGTCCCCGCGAAGGTCCAACGCTGCCCCCGACAGCGTTTGGCCAGATAAGTGATGACGTGGCAACGGGTCCTCCGACGCTGGGGACCCACGCCATGGAACGGGCGTAGTTCAGCGTCCGTCCGCCGATGCCCCACGGCCGTCGGCACAACGGCCGAGCCGCTACGTCGTCCGGTTGCTCTCGCGATACGAAGCCCGGTAACTCTGTGGTGTGATGCCGGTGACCCGCTTGAACCGTTCACGGAAGGCGGTGGGCGAGCCGAATCCGGCCTGCTGTGCGATCCGGTCGATCCCGTGGTCGGTGTTCTCCAGCAGGTACTGGGCACGGTGCACCCTCGCGCGCAGCAGCCACTGCAGTGGTGTGGTGCCGGTCTGCTCCCGGAAGCGTCGGCTGAAGGTGCGTTCACTCATACCGCAGCGCGCCGCCATGGTCTGCAACGCCAGTTCACGGCCGAGGTTGTCCTGGATCCAGGCCAGCACGGGCTCCAGCACCGACCCCCGTGGCACCGGCGGCAGTTCGTGGACGATGAACTGGGCCTGGCCGCCTTCGCGCTCCAACGGCATCACCGACAGGCGCGCAGCGTGCGCCGCCACCGCTGAGCCGTGGTCCCGCCGGACCATGTACAGACACAGGTCGATGCCCGCGGCTGCCCCGGCCGAAGTGAGTATCTGCCCGTTGTCCACGTACAGCACGTTGGGCCGCACGTCGATGGCAGGGTGGAGCCTTGCCAGCAGGTCCGTCGCCAGCCAGTGTGTGGTCGCCCGCAACCCGTCCAGCAGTCCTGCCGCTGCCAGGACGAACGCGCCGCCGCAGATCGACGCGATGCGTGTGCCGCGTTCGGCGGCGAACCGCAGCGCCTGGAGGATGTCCTCACCGGGCGGTCCGGCCTTCTCCGCACAACCCGGCACGATGATGGTGTCCGCCTCGGCGAGTGCGTCCATCCCCCACTCGGCCCTGATCGTGAAGGACTCGCTGTACACCTCGCTACGGGGAGCGCACACCCGGACCCGGTAGGCCTCGCGGCCGTCGGGCAGTCGGGCGCGGGAGAACACCTCGAGGGGCGTCGACAGATCGAAGGGCACCACATGGTCGATCGCCAGTACCGCAACAGTGTGCATGGGCCCACGATAGGCCGAGGCCAGCCAGCTCCAGCATCTGCCCGAAGCCGATTTCCGACGGTGAACAAGCATGTCAGAGGGGTTGGCGAGAATCCGTTGACCCCTGTCGTTCCACCCCATGGACCACCGGCGAACCCGGTCCTAGCGTCAAGTGGCGAATGCGGAGGAAGGGCTGGAGGGCGCCGTCGCGCACGTACTGAAGCAGCGAACGCAGTCGACTGGCTGAGGGGTTGTCAATCCCGGGGAATTTGGGCAGGTGGGGGGCGGCGGCAGCCCGCCGCATCGTCCGTGCGCCGACCGTCAGCAGGTGTTTGATTCGTTCACGGAGAGCGTCGTGACCTTCCAGGAGCCCTCCTCACGAGTGACCGTCGCGTCGGCCCTGCTACGGCTTGTAGTGCGGTCGTTCTTCGGCGCACCGGCCTTCGTGAAACGCAACCAACGGGATTCGTCCACACAGTCACCGAGCCTGACGGTATTGCCGTCGGACGCCATCACCGAAGGATCCACCTCCGGCGCCCCCTTGGTCACGACGTCCTCCGCCTGCGCCTTCTCCAGGCCGTGCCGCAGAAGGCGAAGGGCCTGGTCGTCGGCGTGGTCGGCGAGATGCGGCCACTCGGGATCGGCGTAGGCCGACGCCACGGCCAGGTCCTTCCACATCGCCCGGTAGGCGGCGACCGCCGGAGCAGGGCCGCCGTCTTCCCCGTTGGCGTGTCGCCCGCTCGCCGACACGTCAACGGACGGTACGGCGCCAGCCGTTCGGCCCGGCACACCGGCACACCCAACGACCAGCGCGCCTACTGCTGCGCACAGAGCGGCAGCCAAGGCTGCGGAACGCCTTCCCGGAACCATGAACGCCCGCCAATCACCGAGCCATTACTACAAGTAACGAAGATATCACGTTCTGCTACCAACCGGATACCGGTCCCAGGGCCACGACAAATCGATCAACCGGTACCGCCCACCAAGTCGACAGACTCCTGACCTCACCCTTGCCGTCCGCGACGACCAGTCAACCCGGGCCAAATACCTTGACATCGAGACTTTCGACAGCGAGGCTACCCAAGATCTCTTGACGTCGAGATATTTTCGGGGGCGGGCAATGCGGCGCGGGGCAGCGGGCAGGAAGAACGCGAGCGGCGGACGGGGGCTGACAGCGCAGTTGCGCAATCCGCCGGGTGGCCGCAACGCGCGGATCATGCTGCTCGCCCTGGCGTTGGACCGGACGGGCTCGGGACTGTGGGCCGCGTCTTCGGTCCTGTACTTCACCTTCGTGACGCATCTGAGCGCTCAACGGATCGGTGTACTGCTGGGGGTGGCCGGAGTCGCGGGGATCGTCGGCTCTCCGTTGGCCGGGCGTCTGGCCAGCCGTTCGCCAGTCCGCGCGCTACTGATCGGCTGTCACCTGCTGCGCATGGCAACTCTCAGCCTGCTGTTGGTGTGCACTGATTTCAACGCACTGCTCGCCATCGTCGCCCTCACCTACCTCGCCGACCGGGCGGCGAAGACTCTGGAAATGCTGTTCGCCACACGGACCGCCGGTGAACGGCGGGCGACCTACCAGGCGCTGTCGCGCAGTGCGTCGAACGCGGGTTACGGACTCGGCGCGGGAATCGCGGCCGTCAGCCTGGCCGTGGGATCGATCGGCGCCTGCCGGGCACTGATCCTGGGCGACGCGCTGTCGTTCGTCCTGGCGGCGGCGTTGGTGTGGCGCACTCGGGAGCCAAGGGACAACACCGTTGAGGTGATATCGGCGCACGACACAACCACCGACGGGTGGCCTGCCGTCCGCCGGAGCAGCCCGTGGCGGGACCGGGGCTATCTGCTGTTCGTGCTGTTGGACATCCCGATGAGCACCGATGACTCCGTGCTCAACGTCGGCCTGCCGCTGTGGTTGGTGAACCACACCTCGGCACCGCACGCGCTTGTCCCCACCCTCCTCATCATCAACACCGTGATGGTGGTGGTGCTGCAGGTGAGAGTGTCGGCATGGGCCGAGGGTCCTCGGCTGGCCGCTCGAGCAGTGCTGCTGTACGGGGTGGCGATGTCCGTGTGCTGCGCCGCCGTTGCGGCGGCCACCGGAGGCGGCACCTGGACGGCTGCGGTCGTCCTGCTCGCCGCCGCGTTGCTTGTCACCCTGGCGGAGCTGATGCGTTCGGTGAGCTCGTGGGAACTGGCCGTCCTGCTCGCGCCCCATGACGCCCGCGCGCGGTATCTGGGTGTGGCGGGAATGTCCCAGTCCATCCAGAAGTCAGCCGGACCGCCGCTGCTCACTGGCGTTGTGATGGCCGCGGGACCAGCGGGATGGGTGGTACTGGGTGCGGCCGTCGCGGGACTTTCTGTCGTACAACGGGGCGCTTGCCTGCGCCGACTTCAGATGTTGTCGCCCGCTGGCGCTTCCCCACTACGTTCGAAGACGGTTCACCATCAGCACTCAGGTGATGCCCCTCGCCCAGCCTGTCCGAAGTAGCACAGCACGGCGAAAGTCACCGCGGCAGCCTCATGCGCTCGGCGGCGTCTCGTCATCGACCGCATCGGATGCGGCGACGCTCTGCTGGGTGACCACACGGTCGCTGACGCTCGTCGAGTACACGATGGTGGTGGTGATCGAACCGATCCGGGCGATGCGGGCCGTCACCTCTTCCAGATGCGGCATCGACCGGGCGGCCACCTTGGCAATGAAGCAGTCGCTCCCGGTCACGTGATGGCACTCAAGGATCTCCGAGCACTCGTCGAATATCCGCGCGTAGTCGCGGTAATCGCCCCCGGGATAGCGGATGTTGACGAACGCGAGGATCGGCAGGCCCAGTTGGCTCAGGTTGATCCGAGCCTTGTAGCCCTCGATTATGCCGCGCTGCTCCAGGCGCCGGACCCGCTCGGCGACAGCCGGTGGCGTCAAGGCCACCCGACGGCCCAGTTCGCTGAAGCTCACCCGCGCGTCCTGCTGCAACTCCCGCAGGAGGCTCCAGTCCGTCGCGTCCAGCCCGGCTTTCAATTCGTTAGCCATCCAGCGAGGATAGCTTCAATCAGACGCCGCGCACCGTGACTTGGTTAACTTTGCCCCTGTGTCCCAGGAGAAGACCTTCATACGCTGTGGAAAGTCGCGGAAGCCACAGCCCGGAGGGTGGGAATGACACAGGCTGACCAGGCCACAACGATCACCGAGGACGGCCCGGGCCCCAACCGGCAAGTGGGGCTGAACCTCTTGCAGGGAACCGCCGTGTACGTCGGAGCAGTGCTCGGCACCGGCGTGTTGGCCCTGCCCGGCCTTGCTGCCAAACAGGCTGGCCCGGCCTCGCTGTTGTCCTGGCTCGCCCTCGTCGTGATGTCGATACCGCTCGCCGCGACGTTCGCCGTACTCGCCGCCCGCTACCCCGACTCCGGAGGCGTATCGACGTATGTGCGGCGGGCCTTCGGCGAGCGTGCGGCGACCGTGGCCGGGTGGTGGTTCTACCTCGGAACGCCGGCCGGCATCCCTGCCCTGGCACTCTTCGGTGCCTCGTATCTGAGCCGGACCACGGGCGGTGGCTGGGGTACGACCGTCGGGTACGCCGCCACACTGCTCGTGCTCGGTTTTCTCGCCAATGCCTTCGGCGTGCGGGTCTCCGGGCGGGTGCAGCTGGCGCTCTCCGGCGCGTTGACGCTGCTGCTCGTGCTGTCGGTGCTGGTGGCTTTGCCGCACGCCCGCGCAGCCAACCTCCACCCGTTCGCCCCGCACGGTTGGGCAGCGGTCGGGTCGGCGGGAGCGCTGCTGGTGTGGTCGTTCACCGGGTGGGAGACGGTCACCCACCTGTCCGCCGAATTCGCCCGGCCCGCCCGCGATCTGAAGCTCGCGACCGCTGGCGCCTTGATCGTGGTGGCCGTGCTGTATCTGAGCCTGGCGGCGGTCACCGTACTCGTGCTGGGAGACGCGGCCGGCAGCACCATGGCCCCGTTGGCCTCGCTGCTGCAGACCGGGCTCGGCCGCTACGGGGCGGACATCGCGGGTGTGGTCGCGCTGCTGATCACCCTTGGCACCATCAATGCCTATGTGGCGAGCACGGCGAAGCTCGGCGCGGCCCTGGCTCGTGACGGCGCCCTCCCCCATCGCCTCGCCTCCGGTGCCCAAGCCGGCGGTGTGCCGCGCCGCAGTCTGCTGGTGGTCGCCGCGATATCGGGAAGTGTCTTCACGGTCGCGACAGTTACGCGTATGGACGTCAAGCTGCTGGTCCTCAGTACGACGGCGTGCCTGAGCGCCGTGTACGCCATCGGCTCGGCGGCCGGAGCGAGACTGCTGTGGCGAACGAGTCGGCCGGGCGCGGTGGCCGCCCTCTTCGCGCTCGCCATCGTGGCGATCCTCCTCGCCCTCAGCGGATGGTTCTTGGCCTGGCCGTTCCTACTCGCGACCGCCGCCCTCACTCGATCCCACCTCCAAGGAGGCACCCGGCCACCGGCAGGCCGGGGAGGTCCTCGGTGATCCGCGGACACTGGCCGTTGGGTGCCTGAGTCCGTGGATCAGCCAACAAGCAGGCGCTGAAGCCCCTCCGAGTCCTCAGCGGGCTCGCGCGCCCCACAACACCCTCGGAGTCTCCGGACCAACGGCGGCTTGCCTGCTCTCCGCCGCCCGGTGACGTGCCGTCGACTGCGTGTGTCGGTCGTTCGTCAGTGAGGCATCGGTGCCCTGTCAGCGGCCGGTGCCACGCTGACTCTCACCGGTACCGACCACAACCGAGCGGGGCACACACATGCCCCTTCACCGCAGCCGATCATGTGAGCCCCAGGAGTTCCATCATGCGCCGCACATTTCCGACCCAAGCGTGGAACGTTCATCGGCTACCGCGCGCCGACGGCAAGAACTTCCTGGTCACCGGCGGCAACGCGGGCATCGGCTACTTCGTCTGCGAGCAACTGGCCAGCACAGGGGCTCACATCATCCTCGGCAGCCGGAACACGGCAAAGGCCGAAGCCGCGATGGTCTCGATTCGTTCCCGCGTTCCCGGCGCTCATGTGTCGCACCTGCCGCTCGACCTGGCCGATCTTCGCTCCCTCAAGGCCTCCGTGGACGCCCTGCGGCTCAACCGCCTCGACGCACTGGTCCTGAACGCCGGAGTGCTACTCGATCAGCCGCAACGCCAGGAGACCCCAGAGGGCCACGAGTTGATGTTCGCGACCAACCACCTCGGGCACTTCGCCCTGGTCCAGTTGTTGGCGCCGCTGCTGACCACCGCACCCGGCAGCCGGATCATCACCACCGGCAGCTTCGCGGCACGGTCTGAGCGGCTGGATCTCGCTGACCTCCAGTCCGTACGGAACTACCGGCCCAAGCGCACCTACGGTAGGTCGAAGCTGGCGCAAATGCTCTCCGGATTCGAGCTCGACCGCCGTTTGCGCGCCGCTGGCGGCACGACGCTGAGCGTTGTGGCGCACCCAGGAGGTGCGCTCGACTCCCTGACCCCCTCACGCCCGACCGTGCACACCCGGACCACGGGTCAACGCCTACGCGCGCTACCCGCGGGCCTCCTCCTTCAGGGCAAGGAAGCCGGCGCGTGGCCCACCGTTCGCGCTGTCCTCGATCCTGATGTGATCGGCGGCCAGCTGTGGGGGCCGCAGGCCTTCGGCTTGCGGGGCATGCCGAGGTCCGAGCAGGCGCCTGCCCACATGACCGACCCGGTGGTCGCCGCGCGGTTGTGGGACATCAGCTGTGAACTGACCGGCGTCGCGTCGGCTTTCGCTCGCGCTTAGCCCGCCCGGCCGGGAAAACGCGAGAGCGCTCGCCGCTTCCACCCGGCAGTGGTGCACCAGGAGGGCCTGGCGCGCGGCCTGGGCGCGGCGCCTCTCCCTTACCGAGCGGGATACTGTCGCCATGCGTGAAGCGGACCGCCCTGACGAAATGCCTTTGCCTGCCGGCCGGATGACCCAGGGCATCGCCCGGCGTGGTGATCAGTTGCTGAGGCCGATGGGGCCATGGTCCGCGGCGGTGCACGAGTACCTCCTCCACCTGGAATCCGTCGGGTTCACGGGGGCTCCGCGGCTGCTCGGCGCCGAGAACGGCCAGGAGGTCCTGACGTTCCTCGACGGTGACGTGGCCGCGGATCCGCAGTGGCGGCCCGGACGCGGTCACCGGCTGCCCGGCCATGCCAGGTCCGAGGAGTCGCTCACCGGTGCGGCGAAGCTGGTGCGCCAGCTGCACGAAGCGGCGGCCGGATTCGTGCCGGTCAATGTCGACTACCGCTTCCACCCGCACCCGCCCCTGCCTGGAGAGGTGATCTCCCACGGTGATCTCGGCCCCTGGAACACCGTCTACCGCGACGGTGTACCGGTGGCGTTCATCGACTGGGACTCCGCCGGCCCGGTGGACCCGGTGGTCGAACTCGCCGCTGCCGCATGGACCTTCGTACCGCTCGCCCCACCCGGGCAACTACGGCAAGCGGGCTTCGATCCGCTCCCGGACCTGCCCGCCCGGCTCCGGCTGTTCGTTGACGCCTACGGGCTGGCTGACCGGTGCGCGATTCTGCCCGCACTGCGTCTGTGCAAACTCGTCGCAGTCGACCGCGTCAGATGCGCGCCCGTTGATGCCGCTGGTGCTGCCGACGCCCTGGAGTACCACGCCCGGGAGCTTCGTTGGCTGCACAGGGTCTCGCTGGACCTTGAGCACGCGCTGTGAGACGGCTGGCTGACTCCCGTCAGGCACGAGCCGGTTGACGCATGAGAGCGAGATGCGGTCTGTCGAAGTGCACCGCGCAGCGGATCGCGTCGTACGTGCCCAACGCACGGTGGGAGGCGGACCAGTGGTTTGCGCCGTTGACGTGTCCGTACGGTACTGGGCGCGGCGCAAGCCACGGCAGGCACTCGCCGCCCCCAACGCGCGGACACTGGTGGCCGCCTGCGCCATCAGCGTGACGGCAGGCATCTTCCGGGGTCGGCCGGGAAACGCATAGGAGGTCAGCGCCAGGCATTCATCTGCGACGGAGAAGAACGGATGCGAGTTGGTAAAGCGCTCGGCGGCACTTTGATGTCGGTCGCGCTGGCTGCGGGTGGCATCATCGCCACCTCGGGAGCCGCCCACGCCACGTACAGCGCCTGCTTCGACATGTTGGCCGCCGGGGGCGTCAACATCTGGGACCACGAGGGATACATCTCCCAGGCGTGCAGCGCGGGGGCGGGTGGCGACGAGGAAGGCTGTGAACGCCAGCTCAGCCACGCCGCCATGCACGTGGAGGACGACGACCTCTACCCGAGCGCCTGCAAGGCGGCGGCCGTGAAACCCGCCGCCCCGGCCGTGAAACCCGCCGCCAACTAGCCGTCCGCAGGCATCACCCCCGCAAGTAGCGTTCCGCCACCACCGTGGGGTACTCCACCGGCCTTCCGTGCTGCACCGACCAGGCAAGGCGCAGGTACTGCGCATGAGTCCAGGCCAGCGGGGTGGCCGAGGTGGTCGGGGTGCCGGGGCGGACCCTGGGGGCCGGTGGCTGGTCGTCCCAGACCTGTTCGGGGAGCAGCAGCGTCTCCCCGGCGGTGGCCGCCAGGTCGCGCAGTCTGCCTGCCGCCGCGTGCCGGTCGCCGTCCAGTAGTTCGTACTCGGCGCGCTCGCCGGAGAAGATCGGCCACAGCCGCCCCGAAGTGTGCCGTACCTCGGGCCGGTTGACGTCCCATGGCGCGCCGTCCGCCTGCTCGCCGTACCCGTCGTGGCTGTAGCGGTGCCAGTGCCGCCCGGACGGCGTCAGCACCGAAAGGTGCCTGTCGACCACGGCCAGCGAGTTGCGGACCACCGGATCCGCCGCGCTCTTGATGCCAAGGCGGACGAGTTCGAGGAACCCGGCGTCCACGACCGCGCGCTGGTCGACCGGAGCGGGGTTGTTGTTGCCGAGGTCGTAGACCGTGCCGGCGTCGGGCCTACCGTCCTTGGTCAGCCGCAGGTAGTACGGCTTGGACGAGTACGGGCCGGTCCTGGTCACCGTCCAGCCGTTGACGGAGTCGCGCCAAGTGTCGGCCGCCGCAAGGTACTTGGCCGCCTGGCCGCCCCGTCCGCCCCGGTGCAACAGGTCGGCCAGGCAGACCAGGCCCGCGATCACGGAGGCGATGGTCGACGGTGAGTACCCGCTCTGCTCCTCCCAACGTTCCTGCTGCGTGTACGGTGCGCGGTGGCCGTCGGTGGCATAGCCGAGGATGAAGTCGGCGCCGCGCGCCAGACGGTCGAGCGTGTGGGCATCGTGGCGGTCCAGCAGCCAGGCCAGCAGCATCGGCGCGGCCGTCTCGTCCAACTGGACGCCGGTCCAGAAGGGTTTGCCGTTGGCGGTGGTGTTCTGTGCCCAGTGCCCGTCCGGTTGCTGTGTTCGCAGCAGGTAGTCCAGTGCCCGCTCGGCGGCCCCGTGGTCGCCTGCGGCAAGCAGTCCGGTGGCGATGTGGTAGAGGTCGCGCGGCCACACCAGGTGGTAGGAGCCGCTGACCGGGGCGAGTTGGTGATCAGTGCCGAACGCCCACGGCATGGTCGGCGAGGCGATGAAGGCACCAGGGTTGTTCTTGTCCTCGCTGGCGGCCAGCGTCATCACCGAGGCGGTGTACAGCTGCCTCTCGCGGGCTGAGCGCAGACTGGCGGGCGGCTTGGGCAGCGCGGCGAGGTAGGCGCGCCAGCCGCTGGCGTAGTCGTGTGCCGCCTGCGTGAATCCGGTGCGCAGCGCCCGGCGAGCGGTGCCGACGGCTTCGGTCGCGTCGGTGCCGTAGCCCAGCACCACGGTCTGCCGGGTGTGTGCGATTCCGTCCAGCCGCAGCCGTCCCAGTTGGACGACGTTGCCGGGCCCGGCGGTCGAGTAGTGGTGCGGCAACCGCCCCTTGTTCGCCCGCAGTTCGGTCCATCCGTCGTTGACTCCGAAGTAGCCGACCGTGGACTCGGCGAACCCGTCCTCGGCCATCAGCGCGCTCGCCGACTTCGCGTCCTGGGCGACCAGCGCACCGCCTTGTGGGAGCGCACGATCGTCGTCACCGTTGGCGGACAGCGACGGATCGTGCAGCACGTAGACCTGGAGCGGACTGCCGTTGGTGGAGCGCACCTCGAAGTCCACCAGGACGGCGGCGCGTTGCGGGTCCGTGGCGTAGCGCGCGACGGCCTGCCAGCCGTGACCGGTACTGACCTGGCGGTAGACGGGGACTCCGGGTTCCGGCAGTTCGGTGCGGGTCGGCACGTCGCTGGCCCGTTCCACGAAGCTCCTGCCGTCCGTGACCACCAGTTGCGTCTCGCGGCTGGCCGGGGTGCTCAGGTCCGGGTGGTACGTCTCGCTCATCCGGCCGCCTTCCAGGGTGAACCACACCGGACTGCGCCTCTCGCGGGCCGTGCCGAAGCCGAGCTTGTCGGCCGGGGCGAAGGCGGACGGCGTGCCCGGCCCACCCGGCGCGGCCCCGGAACCGGTGGCCGTCCGCGCGTCGGACCGCCCAGCCGCCTGCGCGGTGCCGGCGAACGGAAGGGGCGCCGCGAGCACCGACGCCCCGACCAGCGCCGCGCGCACGAAATCCCGCCGGGAGGAGTTTCCTTGCACCGTGACCTCCAGTACATCCATTGTCGACATTCGGGCGGCGGTCCACTCATAAATGTTCAGCTTGTGAAGCCATTCGCACGCCCTGATGACTCTGACGTGCAGAATGAGGCTCCCTGGGGTTACCGAGCGCGTCAAGGGGTCGCACATGACTTCAAGAAGTGACTCCATCGCTCGTCGCGGGCTGGCGGGTCCGAGCGGTCGTACCGCCGGGCTCCGAGTGAGTCCGCGTGAACGACACATCAATCGTCGGGTGGATGCCGTCAACGTCGCGTCAGGGCCGGGCGCACTCCCGGGAGCAGCGGCAATAGCGTCGTTGGTGCGCCTCGGATCACTCCCAGGACCGGGGCCACCACCTTCCGTGAGGAGTACATCCCATGGCTGAATTCGTGCGCGGGGACGACCACGAGCCTCCGGATCGCATCCCGGCCGGACTGCTGTACGTTCCCGTCCGGTCGGGTCCCGCAGGGTGTGCGACCCGCCTGTTCCGCACGCCCCTGGGCGGCCGTACGGCCGTAGGATTCACCACTCAGCTGCGGCTGACCGACACCCTCGGCGCCGAGCAGGCATGGATCAGAATCTCCGAACCCGCGCTGCGCGCCCTCACCGAGCCGCTGGGGGCCACGACCCTCACCGTGGATCCCCAGCTCGCCGCCCCCGCCACCACCCGCACCAGCCGCGCCTCGCTGTGGCGGGAGTGGGATCCGCAGACCATCGGCGTCCTGCGGGTGACGGGGGCGGTGGCCCTGGTCGATGCCGTCAGCATGTGGATCGGTTGAGGAGTCCTTCGACATGACACTGACCGTCGTACCCGACCAGGCCGAACGGCCGACCGCACGCGATGAGTTGTCCATCTGGCCCGCCTCGACCCGCCGTGCCCCGCGCGACGAGTTGACCGTGGGTGGGGTCGCCCTCACCGAGATCGCCGAACGCTTCGGCACCCCGGTCTACGTCCTGGACGAGGACGAGGTCCGCGACCGCTGCCGCGCCTACCGGGATGCCTTCCCAGACGCCGACATCCTCTACGCGGCCAAGGCGTTCCTGTGCCGGGCCATGGCCAACTGGGTCCAGGAGGAGGGGCTCGGCCTCGACGTCAGCTCCGCCGGTGAGCTGGAACTCGCCGTCACCACCGGCTTCCCGCCCGAGCGCATGGTGATGCACGGCAACGCCAAGAGCCCGGAGGACCTGCGGGCGGCGATCCGGCTCGGCGTCGGACGCGTCGTCATCGACAGCAGCGGCGAGATCGCCCGGCTGGCCGCCGAAGTGCCCTCGGGCACCCGGCAGAAGGTCCTGGTCCGGGTCATTCCCGGCATCGCCGCCGGTGGGCACACCGCGATCCGTACCGGCACCGAGGACCAGAAGTTCGGGCTGTCACTGGTGGACGGCTCCGCCCAGCACGCCATCGCCCGCATCCTGGACCAGCCCGGGCTCGAACTCGTGGGTCTGCACTGCCACTTGGGCTCGCAGATCGCAACGGTCAAGCCCTATATGCTGGCCGTCCGCCGGATGGTGGGACTGCTCTCCCGGATCCGCCGGCAACACGGCGTCAGCCTGCCCGAGTTGGACCTCGGCGGCGGGCACGCGGTCGCCTACCGGCCCGGCGAGAGCCTGCTCGACATCGCCGCGCTCGGCACCCGGGTACGCTCCGAACTGGACGCCAGCTGCGCAGCCGCCGACCTGCCCGTGCCCCGGCTGACCATCGAGCCCGGCCGCGCCATCGCGGGACCGGCCGGGGTCGCCCTCTACCGGGTGCTGTCCGTCAAGCGCACCGGTGACCGCACGTTCGTCGCCGTCGACGGCGGCATGAGCGACAATCCACGGCCCGCGCTGTACGGGGTGCGCTACGCCCCTCGACTGCTGGGCCGCCGCTCCCCCGCCGGCTTCCGCCCCGCGACGGTCGTCGGTCGCCACTGCGAGGCGGGTGACGTCCTGGCATCGGACGTCCAACTGCCCGACGACACCAGGCCGGGCGACCTGATCGCCATCCCGGTGGCGGGCGCGTACCACCTGTCAATGGCCTCCGGCTACAACATGGTCGGCCGCCCGCCTGTGGTCGCGGTCACCGGTGGCCGGGCCCGGCTGCTGGTGCGCCGCGAGTCCTTCGACGACATCCGCAGCCGGGACGTGGGACTGTAGGCGCGTTGGTGGCACCTGGCCGTCTCGGCTCCGATCGCGTGGCGGTCGCCGACCGCCACGGCTGATCTGGCCGCGGTTCCGGCTGGCGGTCCAGGCATCGGCGGCACGGCGGAGGCGGTCGCCGGCGCGGGCTTCGACCGCCTCCGGCCGGTCGCACACGACGAGGCCGGCTCCCTTGACTGCGCCGGGCATGTGCCGAACACCTTGCCGCCTGTGAGCCGGGCTGGTCCGCGCTGGTGTGCGCGCTGCCGCGGCCACTGCCGGTCTCCCGCCGCCGACAACGTTCACCCGTTCGGCGGTATGCGTGTCGTGCCTGGTGCGCGCGGTGCGCGGTGAGGCGTCGGGCTTCCGTGGCGGGTACGTGTCGGGGCGGCCCGCGACCGGGAGGGAAGTGGCGCCCTGGCTCGCGTTGCGGGTCAGGCTGGGGCCCGCAGGATGGCTTGGGGACGCGTCGCTGGGTCTCCCGTTCCGCCACCGCCACCGGTGGCCCTCCCGTGCGGCGGACGGCAGGACCACCGGCTGGCCGGTACTCCCGAGAGGACGACGGCCATGCCTACTGTGACCACGCGTGATGGTGTCGAGATCTACTACAAGGACTGGGGCAGCGGGCCGCCCGTCCTCTTCATGCACGGCTGGCCGCTGAACGCGGACGCCTGGGATGACCAGATGAAGTGCGTCGCCGACAACGGCTTCCGCGGCATCGCCCACGACCGCCGCGGACACGGCCGGTCGAGCCAGCCCTGGGGCGGCTATGACTTCGACACCTTCGCCGACGACCTCAACGATCTGATCACGGCGCTCGACCTGCGGGACGTGGCCCTGGTCGCCCACTCCATGGGCGGCGGCGAACTCGCCCGCTACATCGGCCGCCACGGCACGGAACGGGTCAGCAAGGCGGTACTGCTCTCGGCGATCCCACCACTGATGATGAAGTCCGACGGCAACCCCGAGGGGGTGCCCGCGGAAGTCTTCGACGACCTCCGCAACGGCATCCTCCGGGAACGGTCCCAGTTCTGGAAGGACACCGCCGAAGGCTTCTTCGGCGCCAACCGGCCCGGGAACAAGGTCACTCAGGGCAACAAGGACGCGTTCTGGTTCATGGCCATGCACGAGAACATCGAAGCGGGCGTGGCGTGTGTGACCGCCTTCGCGGAGACGGACTTCACCCAGGACCTGAAGAGGTTCGACATTCCCACTCTCGTGGTACACGGCGACGACGACCAGGTGGTGCCCATCGACGCCACGGCGCGCAAAGCCGCGCGGATCATCCCCGACGCCACCCTCAAGGTCTACGAGGGCGGCTCTCACGGCATCGCCCTCGTGCCGGGCGACAAGGAGAGGTTCAACCGGGACCTGCTGGACTTCCTGCGGAGTTGACGCACGTCGGCCTTGCGGTGGTGTGGTGCCGTAGCGCGCGAGCTGTTCCCCAGCAGGCACGACGGCAGGGCCCCGGCACGAAGACGGCCCCGAGTACGCAGGCACCGGCCCACCGCGCGCGCTCCACTGCACGGCCGCGGTGAGCGCGGAGCCGCTGACATCGCCCCCGAGGGCGCGGTCGTGTATGCGGAGTTGAGCCGACTGCGTGTAATAGATCCCGCTCGGCCGACCGCCCCGCTACCGACGCCACGCCGGACCCCGCGGCACCGGTTCGACTACGAACTGGCCTGAGCGGCGCAGGCGGTGTTGACCGCGCTCTCCAACCGGGCCGTCGCCTCGTCGATGGCAGCCGTCAGAACCTCCGGTCGCGGAGTCAGGTTGCCGAGCAGGTTGTCGATGTCCCGGATGCCCGCGCGGTCCAGCAGCGTCTTCTCGTTGGTGACCCACCAGCCGCCGGCCGCCAGCACCGCGTGAGCGGCCTGGCAGGCGGCGGTGGCGATCGCGCCGGCGCAGTCGCTGAGGTGCCCGCGTTCGGCGTGGGCGGCGCGAGCGTAGCCGAGGGTGTGCCTGGCGTCGCCCCACCAGCGTTCCGGTGCTTGGCGCCGCAGCGCCTCGGGGTATTCGGGTCGCGGCAGTTCTCCGTGCAGAACCTTGTTGACGGCGAGTTCGGCCACGACGACGTAGGTGGGGACCCCGGCCAGGTGGAACAGCAGCCTCTCGACTTCGAACCGGCCTTCGCGTGCTTCGGCGAGCTGATTCTCGACGTCGCCAAGATCTCGGTAGTGCACATCGACATGTCGGCCGTCAACGCGTAGCCATGCTCCACCGTTGAACACACCACCGCCCCACTCACCGATTCCGGAGATCTCGCCCGGCCATCCGAGGGCGCGAAGGCTCTCCGGAGAGAAGCCGCCGCGGTAGTAGACGGCGAAGTCCCAGTCGCTGTCCGGTCGATGACCACCAGTGGCGCGCGAGCCCCCCAGCGCGACGGCCCGCACGCACCGGAAGCGGTGCGGCAGGCTTACGCCGTCTACGCGCTGCTGGAAGCGCTGGTCGACGCGCCGCTCGACGACCCACGCATCGCTCGGGCCGCGCAGGCGGTGGCGGAATGCGTACCGGGCGAAGTGGTCGCGGCGCTCTCCTTGCCCTCTGCCACCGACACACACGGATCAGCCGTCACCGAGATGCTGTTCGCCGACCTCGCGCCCGCGCAGTCGGCAGCCATCCAGCAGGCGGCCGATCCGCGAGCGGCCGTTGCCGCGATGGCCCCACGAATGCGTCGGCGTCTGCCTGGCGGCCATCCCCAGCCGTGAGGGAAGCGGGGCGAGTGGTTTCCCGGTCGTGTCGTAACAGGCATCATGATCGGACCATCGGCAACGCACGAGACGGGGGACGTATGGTGGGCATTCCCTTCCAACGGGCCGACTTCGACCAATCCGGCAGCACGACCCAGTCCGCGCAGGCATCACACGGGTTGATCATTTTCCTTAACGGCACATCGAGTTCCGGGAAGTCGAGCATTGCGAGGGAACTGCTCCGCGTCCTGGACGAACCGTACTTCCACTTTCCGGTGGACGCGTTCCACGCCATGCGGACGGATCGGGAGTTTCCGCCGGAGCGGCTGCGAACGATGCTCAGACAAACCTGGATGGGTTTCCACCGGTCAGTGGCCGGAATGGCCGCTGCGGGCAACAACGTCGTGGTGGATCATCTCCCGAGCGAGCCGTGGCGGCTCGATGACTGCCTTGACCTGTTCGCTCCCGAGAACGTTGTCCTCGTCGGTGTGCGCTGTCCCCTCCCGGAACTCGAACGGCGCGAGCAGGCGCGCGGTGATCGTCCGCTGGGGCTGGCCGCGCGTCAGATCGGCCAGGTGCACGCGCACGGCGTGTACGACATCGAGTGCGACACCAGTCTCGCCAGTCCCCTCGACTGCGCACGGCGGATCAAGGGCTTCCTGCCGCGCCGGTCGTTCCCCACCACGTTTCAGCAGCTTGCGGCCACCCGCCGACGCGCCCGCGAGGCGCCGGTCCCCTCGTTGTGACCGCGAAGCCAGTACCGCCCCAGGTGGCCGGAAGTCGCGGTCGACGTCGGCGCCCGGGAAATTCGGTGTCCATGCCTCGCCATGATGTGTGTCAGGGGGCATCCCCGAGACAGCCGGCACCGAGACGCGTTGGGGGAGACATGCGGCGCTGGAAGGAACTTCCCGCCCCGCTCGATCAGCGAGTGCGGCAACTCGCCGTACCTCCGCGAAGACCCGAAGACCACGACGGGCCCAGCCTTCCGACGATGGCACGGACGAGCGCCGCGCGGGACCGCACGAGAGGGGGCAGCGACGCGAACGGGACCATGATGCCGGTCAACCGGTCCACGGGCGGCCGGACTTGGGTGACCCTCGGAGCCGTGTCGATACTGTCCGCCGCCCTGGTCGCCGTGCTGCTGACCACCCGGCCATGGCGCTACGAGGAGACGGGGACGGCCACGGTGTATGTGAGCGCTCGACCGGCGTTCGTCTTCCAGCGGGGGCAGTGCCACCGGTGCCTTGTGGCGCGCCAGGCAGGCGAGTTGCGCGCCGGTTACAGCACGACGCGCACCGCGATCGTGGACGTCAACAGCAGGGGCTGGGAGACCATCGAGGCGCAGTGCCTGTTGCGTTACCACGGCTACGATCCCGGTGTGCCCGATGGGGAGTACGACGAGCGGTCAAGGGACGCCACCAAGCTCTTCCAGCGCAACCACGGTCTGGTGGCCGACGGCATCGTGGGGCCGACCACCTGGAGGGAACTACGGCAGGACGACGAGCGCGGAAGGCACGGGTTCCACACCGGTCACGATCACCGGTTCCACCGAACGGGCACGGAACCACCGGACCGGGACCACGACGGGTGACGAGCGCGATCCCGTCAACCTGAACCGTTCCCTTTCTCCTCCTCCGGCGCCCACACCTGCCCCAGCAACGCTCCGCCGTACACCACGAAGCCCACTCCGATCAGCCACGACTGCACGACCAGTACGGTGCCCAGCGCCCCATAGCTCACCGCATTGCTGACGATCAGTGGCGCGAACACCAGGACCGAGAAGCCGCGCAGCCCCACCAGACCCGCCATCGTCGCCGCCGCGCCCGGGAGCAGGGCGCGCCAGTGCACCCGGCCGCCGATCAGGAACCACTGCCCCCACCAGAAGAAGAGCACGCCGAACAGCAAGGTCAACGTCAACCGGATCGTCGACTCCCACCAGCGGTGTTGTAGCACCAGACCGCTCTGCACCTCGGCGTACAGGTAGGCGGTCAAGGCGGCCAACCACACCGTCTGCCGCCAGACCTTGTGCCATGGTCCGCTGGGCAGGCCCCAGATCTTCTCGTAGCCGGTCTGCACACTCGCGGCGAAGGTCAGACCGAACACCACCAGAGCCGGAACACTGAACGCGCTGGTCGCGCTCAGCACCCGGGACGGTGCGGCGAACAGGCGCTGCACCGAGTGTGCCGGGCTGCCCGACAGTCCCATCCCGTCCACCACCCACAGTGCGAACCCCCGCTGTTTGAAGGGGTTGGCCGCCGCCACCAGGATCAGCAGGGGAGCCAGTGTCACCACGGCCAGGGCGGCGAAGCCCATGGCCCGGTGCATGAGTTCCAGTTCCTTGCCGCTGCGCCACAACTGCTCGGCCCTGGACAGCCGCCAGGCGGTGTGCAGTCGCTCCCGCGCCGTGGTCATCACCTGGGGCCTCCCGGCGCGGTCGCGGGTGGAGTGTCGGTGGCCACGGCGCCTCCTCCTAGTCGACGGACCCTGGAACGCCATTTCGGCGAGCCCTTCATCCCACCTTCGCGATCATTTCGCTGATAGCATCCGGCAGCGATTGCCGAGGGAGACAGATACGTTCTACTGGCGCGCGGCACCGTTTTCAACACGCTCACCGCTGCCGAATGGAGCGCTGATGGTCCGGGTTGACCAGGAAGCAGCCGACCAAACAATCCGAACGCGGCCCATCCGTACCGGTGTGACGGTACGCAAGTGGTTCACCACGACCGATCATAAGGTCATCGGAAACCTCTACATGGTCACCGCGTTCGGATTCTTTCTGGTGGCCGGACTGTTGGCGATGATGATGCGTGCCGAGTTGGCGCGCCCCGGCCTGCAGTTCTTCACCACCGCCCAGTACAACCAGTTGTTCACCATCCACGGTACGATCATGATGCTGCTGTTCGCGACTCCGATGTTCGCCGGATTCGCGAACGCGGTCATGCCATTGCAGATCGGTGCCCCCGACGTCGCGTTCCCCCGGCTGAATGCGTTCACCTACTGGCTGTTCCTCTTCGGTGGGTTGATGGTGTTGTCGGGATTCCTCACCCCTCAAGGGGCAGCGCAGTTCGGCTGGTTCGCGTACGCACCGCTCAACAATGCGGTCCGCTCCCCGGGGGCCGGTGGCGACCTGTGGGCCATGGGCCTGGTGGTGGCGGGGTTGAGCACCACTTTGGGTTCCGTCAACTTCATCTCCACCATTGTCTGTCTACGCGCTCCGGGCATGACGATGTTCCGGATGCCGATCTTCACCTGGAACATCCTGTTCACCTCGATCCTGGCGCTGCTCGCCTTTCCGGTGCTCACCGCCGCACTGCTGGCCCTGGAGGCGGACCGGAAGTTCGGCACCCATGTCTTCGATCCGGCCAACGGCGGGGCCATCCTCTGGCAGCACCTGTTCTGGTTCTTCGGGCACCCCGAGGTGTACATCGTCGCGCTGCCCTTCTTCGGTGTGATCAGCGAGATCATCCCGGCCTTCAGCAGAAAGCCGACCTTCGGCTACGTGGGGATGATCGGCGCGACGATCGCAATCACCATGCTGTCGGCCTCCGTGTGGGCCCACCACATGTTTGCCACGGGTTCGGTGCTGCTGCCGTTCTTCTCGCTCATGTCGTTCTTCATCGCGGTGCCAACCGGAGTGAAGTTCTTCAACTGGATCGGCACTATGTGGAACGCCAGCCTTTCGTTCGAGACTCCGATGCTCTGGGCGATCGGGTTCCTGGTGAGCTTTCTCGTCGGCGGGCTCAGCGGGGTGCTGATCGCGTCCCCGCCGCTCGATTTCCACGTAACCGACAGTTATTTCATCGTGGCTCACCTGCACTATGTGCTGTTCGGTACCGTGGTCTTCGCGATGTTCGGTGGCTTCTACTTCTGGTGGCCCAAGTGGACCGGCCGGATGCTCAACGAGAAACTGGGCAAAATCCATTTCTGGACACTCTTCGTGGGTTTTCAGGGCACCTTTCTCGTGCAGCACTGGCTGGGTGCGATGGGCATGCCCCGTCGCTATGCCGACTACCTCGCCGTGGACGGGTTCACGACGCTCAACACGATCTCGTCCACGTCGTCCTTCCTCCTCGGCCTGTCGACGCTGCCGTTCCTGTACAACATCTGGCACACGGCGCGTTACGCGCCCAAGGTCGAGGTCGACGACCCCTGGGGCTTCGGCCGTTCCCTGGAATGGGCCACCTCGTGCCCGCCACCGCGGCACAACTTCAACTCCCTGCCAAGGGTGCGCTCGGACTCCCCGGCCTTCGATCTCCATCACCCGGAGGTCATGGCCAGCCATGGGACGACGGGAAAGATCAAGCCCACGCCCGACACCTTGGGAGAGCAGAGCACATGAAGGTCGAAGCCTTCCTCTTCTGCGGAGTGTCGTTCTTCTTCTTCGTCACGGACCTCGTCTACGCGTCGCTGTCCGGGGAGCCGGCGGGCACCGCGGCGTTGACGATCGCCTTCGTCATGTCCGCCCTCATCGCCTTCTTCTGCGCGATGAACTACCACAGAAAGGGAATCCGCCCGGAGGACCGGGGCGATGGCGAGGTACAGGACCGTGCGGGACTGCTCGACTTCTTTCCGCCGCACAGCGCGTACCCTCCGCTGACCGCTCTGGGATTCACGCTCAGCGCCGCGGGTGTGGTGTTCGGGCTGTGGCTGTTCCTGCTGGGGTTCGGACTGCTCGGTGCCGGCATCTGCGGTTTCGCCTTCGAGTTCGTCAACCGCGAGTAGGCCGCCGAACTCCGCGGCGCCGTCCGGCCGTTGCCACCGCTACTCGCTCGCCTCCAGTTCCGGCGGCGCGGTCCTGGCGGCGATCTGGGTGCGCTGTTCAGTGGTGATCGGCATCTCCACCCGGTCCCGGTAGTACCAGGAACTCAGTGCGCTGCGCAGCCTCGCGGCCCGGGAGGCTTCCCCCTTTGCCCGCAGCGGCTTCGGAATGTCACGTACCAGGATCCGGTAGCGGTCGCCTGCGGGCAACGAGCGTTTGTTCTCAAGGAACTTGCCGTAGATCTCCTGTCGGATCAGCCCGGTTTCCCTCCCCTCCGTCAACAGCTCCCGGTCACGAGCCTGCAAGGCCAGGCAGATCCGCTTGGTGATGAAGAACGCGATGAGTGGCGCCACGATCACCGCCACCCGTAGCACCCACGTCAGGCCGTTGACCGAGATCCGGAAGGTATAGGCGATCACGTCGTTGCCGCCTGCCAGCAACAGCACGCCGTAGCAGACGATGGCGGCAACGCCGAATCCCGTTCTGGTCGGCCGGTCACGCGGCCGGTCACACAGATGGTGCTCCGACCGTTCGTTGGAGACCCACTTCTCGAAGAAGGGGTACGTGAACAGCAGCAGGAACAGGACTCCGGGCAGCACGACGGCCGGCAGCAGCACGTTCCACATGAACGTGTGGCCCGCGACATTGGTCTCCGCCGGTGGCATCAGGCGCAGCGCGCCCTCCAGGAACCCGACGTACCAGTCGGGTTGGGCGTCCGTGGTCACCTGGTCGGCACGGTACGGCCCGTACGCCCAGATCGGGTTGATCTGGGCCAGTGCGCCGAGTGCGCCCAGCACGCCGAAGACCATGAAGAAGAAGCCCGACGACTTGGTCGTGAACTGGGGGAACATCGGCTTTCCGACCACATTGCGGTTCGTTCGACCCGGCGTGCTCCACTGGGTGTGTTTCAGGTACACGATCAGGAAAAGGTGCGCGGTGACCAATGCCACCAGCAGACCGGGGACCAGCAGCACGTGCACGATGTACAGCCGGGGAATCAGCGCGTGGCCGGGAAACTGGCCGCGGAAGACGAAGAAGCTCAGGTAGGTCCCCACCAACGGCAGGGAGCTGATGATGGTGTCCGCGGTGCGCAGACCGGTGCCGGACAGCAGGTCGTCGGGCAGGGAGTAGCCGCAGAAGCCCTCAAGCAGTCCGAGGAGGAAGAGCGTCACCCCCACGATCCAGTTGACCTCCCGTGGCCGGCGGAAGGCCCCGGTGAAGAAGATCCGCAGCATATGGACTCCGATGGCGGCGATGAACAGCAGGGCCGCCCAGTGATGTACCTGACGCATCAACAGGCCGCCCCTGACATCGAAGCTGATGTCCAGGGTCGACGAGTACGCCTGCGTCATCCGTAGGCCGCGTAGCGGCGCGTAGGCACCGTGGTACGCGGCCTCGGTCATGCTGGGATCGAAGAACAGGGTCAGGTAGACGCCGGTGAGAACCAGCACAACGAAGCTGTAGAGGGCGATCTCGCCGAGCAGGAAGGACCAGTGATCCGGGAACGCCTTGCGCAGCAGTTGCCTGCCCATGAACGTTGCCGGAAGCCGCCGGTCCAGCGCCACGAAGCCGCTTTCCGCCACTTCCCCGGCCTTCGCTCTCAGCAACACCTTGCGCTGCTGAAGTTGCTGGAGCATCTGGGGCTTCGGGAGCCGCATACCCGCCGATCTCCTTACGCCCATGAGCGGGCCACGCGGTCAGGACGCGGCTGATGGCTAACCGGTATCCGCGTGCGCCAATCAAATGTGGGGATCGGATTGGGCGATCCGGGTGACAAGCGGTGATCCGCGAGTGTGCTGTGGACACTGATCTTGGAGGAACTCCGACGCCCGGGAGGTGATCCGTCGGTGAAAGAGCCGGGCGAAGACGCAGGCGCCGGTGAGGATCGGCGGTTCGGTCGTCCAGGGCGACCGATGGATCGGCGGTCGCCGTTCTTCGTCGGAATGTCGGGGGCGGCCGGAGTGGCGGTGACGGTCGCGGTCGCCGAGACGGTGCTCGCCGTCCGCGCGGTGCTGGTGCTGATCGGACTGGCGCTTTTCCTGGCCCTCGGCCTGGATCCAGCGGTGCGCTGGTTCGGCCGCCACAGACTGCCCCGCGGGGTGGCGGTGCTGGTCATCGCACTAGCGGGAGTCGGTGTGCTGACGGGCTTCCTGTCGTTGGCCATCCCTCCGCTGGCCCAGCAGGCCGAGCAGTTCGCCCACAAACTGCCTGCTTATCTGCATGAACTGCAACACACCAATTCGTTCCTGGGACATTTGAACCGCCAGTTCCGTATCCAGCAGGCACTTCAGAGCCTGCTCACCAGCGGAGGCGCGTCGCTGGCGGGTGGGCTGTTCGGGGCGGGCAAGCTGGTGCTCGGCACACTCGCCTCGGTGGTGCTCGCCGCCGTACTCACCGTGTACTTCCTGCTGGGGCTGCCCGCGCTCAAACGGACGTTCCTCCAACTGGTCCCGGCCTCACGACGGACCCGGGTCAAGCTCCTCACCGAGGAGGTGATCATCAAGGTCGGCCGGTATCTGGTCGGCCAGGTGCTGCTCGCACTCATCGCGGCGGTGGGTACGCTCGCCTGGCTGGAGATCTTCAACGTGCCCTACGCCCTGCTGCTGGCCTTCTTCGTGGCCCTGTTGGACCTCGTGCCCATGGTGGGTTCCACCATCGCGGGGATCATCGTGTCGTTGGTGGCGCTCACCGTCTCCCTGCCCGTCGCCGGGGCCACCGCGGGCTTCTACACCGCCTACCGGCTCGCCGAGGACTATCTGCTGTCGCCGAAGATCATGGGCAAGCAGGTCGAAGTGCCAGCGATGGTCGCGATCGTCGCCGTACTGATCGGCGGCAGCCTGCTGGGCATTCCCGGCGCCCTCATCGGCATTCCACTGGCCGCGGCGATCCGCCTCGTCCTCAAGGAAGTGGTCTTCCCACGCCTTGACGAGTCGTAAGGCGTGCCTTTCCCCAACGGACCACTTGCTGTGACCGTTCCGCGGCGATCGTCGCGCGGTTCTTCCGCCGGGGCCAACTCGTCGTCCAGCCGGATGCCGGTCACTATCGATGGGTTGACGACCCGATCCGCTTCTCCCGGACCGTCGCGACGTTCCTCGCCCGAGTCGATGACACGACCATCGAAAGCATGTGACGCACGTCACATGCACCCCTGTCATACGGATGCGACTGTCAACTCGTATGCGAAGTGAAGGCGTTGCGACGTCAACAGCGCCGCCTTCGTCTCTGCGACTGAATCCCAACACGGGGAGGACCCATGAGGTTCCGTTCGACGAAGAGGATCGGCGCCGCGGCCGTCGCCGCCGCCGCGCTGGTCGGCACCATCGCCATGGGTACGGCGGCCGCCGTACCCGGCCACTACCAGGCGACCGGCCCCAACCCCACCTACAAGCCGGTCACGGGAAGGGTCACGGTCGTTGAGCCCGGGCAGCCGCAGCCGCATGTGACGCTGCACCCGGTGTACAAGCGCGGCGCCGCCGTGCCCATGCACGTCGCGCACTGGAAGACGACCTACGACGACGGCGTCTCGTGGAACGCCGACGTGTTCGTGGACTACGGCCAGAGCGGGGCGTACACCAAGTGCTCCGACGGGAGCGTCCACTACGGCCCCGCTGTCGGCCAGGGCTACTGGGCCTGGGGCGGCAACTGCAACGGCTACGGCACGATCACCGAGTTCGGCAACTACGACCAGTAGCCGTTCCGCGCGGTAACTCCGCTGTCACGTGCGCCGGTCCTGCCACAGCGTGGTCGGCGCTTCCCTGCGGACCACCGGCGCGATCTCCTCCGCGAAGCGCTGCAACTGCTCGATCTGCTCCGTGGTGCTCAGCCCGAAGCCGTCAACGGTCAGGGACTGCAGGTCGTGCCGGTAGGCCTGGTGGAATCCGAGGATCTTGTCGATGATCTGCTGTGGGCTGCCGATGAGTTGGGGTCCGTTCTCGATGGCGTCCTCGATGGTGCGGAACGGGGTGTTGTAGCCGGTCCGCCCCGCCAGGTGTGGCTTGTACGTCTGACGGACCCGCGCCTCGTAGTAGTCCTTGAGCCGGGTGATGGCCTGTTGGGTGGTGTTCGCGATGAACAACCCTCCGGAGCCCGCGCCCACGTAGGCGTTGCGCGGGTCGTGGCCGTATACCGCGAAGCGCTCGCGGTAGTGGCTGATCAGCCGTGCGTATGCGTCCCGGGGCTGGATGGCGTTGGCGCTGAACAGCGGATCGCCGTGCCGGGCGGCGAGTTCGGTGGAGTGCAGGCTGGTGGCGGAGCCGTGCCAGACGGGCGGCGCGGCGACGTACGGTCGGGGCACGGTGGTGACCTCGTGCAACGGCGGGCGGAACTTCCCCTCCCAGGTGACCTTCTCCTCCCGCCACAGCCTTCGCAGGAGTTCGTACTTCTCGGCCTGGTACTCCCACTGCAGGCCCTCGTCCAGGCCGAACAGGTCGAAGTGACCGGCCTCCGCGCCCTTGCCGATGACCAACTCCAGGCGGCCTCGGGCGAGTTGGTCGACGGTGGCGTAGTCCTCCGCGACGCGGACGGGGTCGAGGATGGCCAGCACCGTGACACCGGTGAGCAGTCTGATCCGGGAGGTTCGCGCGGCCAGCGCGCCGAGCAGGACCGTGGGGCTGGACGACAGGAACGGTCCGGCGTGCCGCTCGCCGACGGCGTACGCGTCGAAGCCGAGCCGTTCGGCGGCGGTCCCGGTCTCGATGACCTCGGCCAACCGGTCGGCGGCGGTGCCTAGTTCACCGGTGAGCGGGTTCGGTGCGTGGCCGATGATGGTGAGGACGGAGAATCTCATGACTGTCTCTCCTGACGGCTACTGGTTTGTCCTGGGCAGGCCGGGCGGGTTGACCAGGGATGTGGCGACGGCCTCACTGGACAGGCCCCAACGCTTCAGTACCTGGCCGTACGTGCCGTTCTTGATGACATCGTTGAGTGCGTCGGCGAGTGGCTTGGCCAGTCCGTCGTCCTTCTTGGTGGTGGCGCCTATCAGGCCCTGGAGGGTGGCTCCCGCGCCCGAGTAGCTGCCGGCGATCTCGGTCTGGCCCGCCGAGGCGACGTGGTAGGCGGCGGTCGGATGGGGGCCGAGGTAGAGGTCGATGCGTCCGGAGGAGAGGGCGAGGTAGGCGTCGCCGGCGCTCTGGTAGTACTTGACGTTCACCGGCCTCAGGCCAGCGTGAACGTCCTGGTCGCTCCACTCCAGCAGCAGCTTCTCCTGGTTGGTTCCGGACTGCACGGCCACGGTCCGGCCTGCGACGTCCCTGGGGCCGGTGACTTTCAGGCCGTTGCCCTTCTTGGCCTCGAAGGCGAGGTTGTCCTTGCGGTAGGTGGCGAAGTCGTACTTGTTCTTGCGTTCTTCGGTGTCGGTGATGTTGCTGAATCCGACGTCGTACTTGCCGCTGTCCAGGCCGACGAAGATGTTCTCCCAGGAGACCGTGTTCAGCCGCGGTTTGAGACCCAGGACGTCGGCGACCAGGTAGGCGATGTCGGGCTCTACGCCGATAACCGTCTTGTTGTCGGTCGCGTAGCAGCTCAACGGCGGTTCGCTGGAGGTGGATCCGACGATCTGCAGGGTGCCTCGCCTGCGTATGGCCTCGGGGACCTCGGCGGCGATGGAGTCGACCTTGGGTGTGGTGACGCGGTGCTGGTCGGCGCCGAGGTTGTAGCTGGTACCGGAGACCTCGACGGCGGGCGACGCCCCGGAACTGGCTGTTCCACCGCTGCTGGGGTTGGCGCATCCGGCGAGGGCCAGGACGGAGGCGAGCCCGAGCACCATGGCGGCGGTGTCGCGGGGGTGGCGGGTGAGCACGTGCGGTCTCCTTGCGTACGCGGGTGGGGGGGGCGGCGAACGCCGCGCGGTTTACAGGACCTTGGAGAGGAAGGCGCGGGTGCGTTCGTGCCGTGGTTGATCCAGTACGGCGTCGGGCGGACCCTGTTCGAGGACGACACCGCCGTCCATGAACACCACCGTGTCGGCCACCTCGCGGGCGAAGCCGATCTCATGGGTAACGATGATCATGGTGGTGCCGGTGCGTGCCAGGTCCTGGATGACGTCGAGTACCTCACCGACGAGTTCCGGGTCGAGCGCGGAGGTGGGTTCGTCGAAGAGCAGCACCTTGGGTTCGAGCGCGAGCGCGCGGGCGATGGCCACCCGCTGCTGCTGGCCGCCGGACAGCTGCCTGGGGTGGGCGTCCGCCTTGTCGGCGAGTCCCACCCGGGCCAGCAGTCGCTCCGCCGCCCGTACGGCCTCCCTGCGCGGGCGGCGCAGTACGGAGACGGGGGCTTCGATGATGTTCTCGATCACCGTCAGGTGCGGGAAGAGGTTGAAGTTCTGGAAGACGAACCCGATGTGGGTGCGCTGACGGAGGATGTCCTTCTCCTTCAGCTCGTACAGCTTTCCGCCGGAGCGGCGATAGCCGATCAGTTCGCCGTCGATGCTGATCCAGCCGCGGTTGACCTTCTCCAGGTGGTTGATGCTGCGCAGCAGCGTTGACTTCCCTGAGCCGGACGGCCCAAGCACGACTGTGACCTCACCGGCGCGTACCCGCAGGTCGACACCGCGCAGCACCTGCGTGGGGCCATAGCTCTTGTGGACACCGCGGACGTCCACCATCACATCGCTCACTTGCCGTCTCCCGTGGTCAGCGCCGTCTGGCGCACGTCTCGTACGAGGCGCCGCACGCGTTGCGCCGGGGTGGGTGGGGGCGTACGGTCGGCGCCCCGGGCGAAACGGCGCTCCACGTAGTGCTGGACGATGGACAGCGCCGAGGTGAGGAGCACGTACCACGCGGTGGCCACCATCAGCAGTGGGATGACCTGGCCGGTGCGTCCGTAGACAACCTGCACCTGGTAGAAGAGTTCGCCGATCGCCATCACGTAGACCACGGAAGTGCCCTTGAGCAGGCCGATGATCTCGTTGCCCGCCGTCGGCAGGATCGCGCGCATGGCCTGCGGCAGAACGATTCGCCGGATCTGCCGCGCCCGGGGGATGCCCAGTGCGGCGGCGGCCTCCAGCTGACCGTGGTCGACGGCCAGCAAGCCGGAGCGCACCACCTCGGCTGCGTAGGCGGCCTGGTGCAGCGACAGTCCGATCAGCGCCGCGCCGATGCTGCCGACCAGCCCGTTGGTGGCGAACGACCAGAACACCGGGCCGAACGGTATGCCCAGCCCCAACTGTCTGTAGAGCGCGCCGAGATTGAACCAGAAAACCAGCTGCACGATCATCGGGATGGACCGGAAGACCCAGACATAGGCCCAGGCCACGGTCCGCAACACCGGGCTGCGCGACAGCCGCATGAAGGCCAGCACGGTACCGAGCAGGAACCCGGCCATCTGGGCGCAGACGGTGAGTTCAAGGGTCACGCCGACCGCGTGGACGATCGTCTGGGACAGTACGTACTGGCTGAAGACGTTCCACTCCCAGACCGGATTGGTCACCAGCCCGTGTGCGAACTGGGCGACCACGACGAGTACGGCGAGGGCGGCGATCCAGCGCGCGGGGTGGCGGGCGGGAACGACCTTAGGGGTTGCGGATGCGTCCGGTGGGTCGGCGTGCGCGGTCGCCGGTAGGGGCGTCGCGGTGCCGGTGGTGAGTTCCATGGTTGGGCTCCCGCAGCCTACTTGTGCTCGGGCGGATCGATCCGCGACTCGGGGATGGCGGAAGCGGAGACGCCCCACTTCCGCAGGATCCGCAGGTAAGTACCGTCGCTGATCAGCCTGTTGACCGCAGCCTGGAAGGCACGGGTGAGCGGCGAACCCTTCTTGAAGGCGAAGCCGACGTCCAGCCGGTGGAACTCGCCGAGGAAGGTGGTTCGCGCCGCGGGCTGGGACGCCTGGTAGCGAAGGCCGTTGATGGTGGACATCTCCACGTCGATCCGGCCCTGTTGCAGGGCGGTCACCAGTGCCCCGGACTCCGCGAACACCTTCACCTGGTACGGCTTCCTGCCCGCCTTGGCGCACACGTCCCGTTGCGCGTTCAGCGTGGCTTCGAAGGTGGTTCCGGCACCGGTTCCGATGGTCAGCCCGCACAGTTGGCCGAGGTTGGAGACCTGGCTGCCCAGGGAGGTGTTGCCGGTCCTGACCGCGAAGCCCTGGCCGTCATCGATGTAGGTGACGAAGTCTACGCTGCGCAGGCGTTCGCTGGTGACGCCGAAGTTGCCTGTTCCTACGCCGTACTTACCGCTGCCGAGGGCGGGCAGGATCGTCTCGAAGGAGGCCGCCTGGCGGTTCAGGGTGATCCCGAGGACCTTCGCCACGGCGTTGGAGATGTCGATGTCCAGGCCGACGGGTTGTGCGTCCGATCCGCCCGGCAGGTACGCGGACGGCGGTGCTCCGATCGAGCTGCCGATCCGCAGGATGCCTGCCTTCCGTATGTCGGCGGGCAGCAGGGCGGCAACGGTATCCACCTTGCGCACCGCCGCGACCGGGTTGTCGGTCGGCGCCGGGGAAGACTGGCCGACCGTGGTGGTGGCGTCGCCGGAACCACAGGCGGCCACGGCCAGCAGCGGGAGCAGCGCGCCGATGGCGGTCGCGGCGCGGAACCGGGTTCTGGGGCCTGGCGTTCTCACGGTTTCGGGGCCTTTCCGGGGTGAGGCGGGCCGGGGGTGTGCGACGGGACAGCGCTGAGGTGCTTTTCGAAGGGGAGCGGGCCGATGGTCTCGGGGTCGGCGGTGGTGTCGAACAACGGCGTGTAGCCGGTGGCCAGATACAGTCCGCGGGCTTCGGGCTGCCGCGGTCCGGTGGTCAGATAGACGCGGCGGTAGCCGCGGGCCACCGCCTCCCGCTCCAACTCGGCGATCACCCGGCGGGCAAGGCCGCGTCTGCGGTGCGCGGAGTGGGTCCAGATCCGCTTCAGCTCGGCGGTGGCCTCGTCGTACCGCCGGAAGGCACCTCCGGCGACCGGTTCGCCGTCCTCCAGCAGCAGGAGCAGCACCCCGTGCGGTGGCGCGAACTCGTCGGCGGGATAACGGGCCAGTTCGGTGTGGGCGTCCTTCCCGTAGCGGGCCGAGTACTCGTCGCCGAGTTCCCGTAGCAGCGGTTCCACCAGCGGGTCGGACACCGCGACCCGAGTGGTGGTCAGCCGCGGCGGCCGTACGCTCGACGTCATGCGCCCGCCGCCGCGAGCGTGTTGGTGCCGAGGGCGGCCCGCTCGGCGTCACGCTTTGCGACCTCCTCGCGGACGATCGGGATGACGTACCGGCCGAAGTCGATCGCGTCGTCGAGCAGGTGGTATCCGCGGGCGGAGAGGATGTCGACGCCGAGGTCGTAGTAGTCCAGCAGTGCCTGCGCGACCGTCTCGGGGGTGCCGACCAGCGCGTTGGAGTTGCCCGCGCCGCCGGTCGCGGCGGCCGTCGGTGTCCACAGGGCACGGTCGTAGCGCTCCCCCGCCTCGGCGATCGCGATCAGCCGCTGTGAGCCGGTGTTCTCCGGGCTGCCCGGGACACGGCGGTGCGGCTGCGTACCGGCCTCCCTGCGGGCGCGGATGGCGTCCACCGTGCGGTGGGCCTTCTCCCATGCCAGTTCCTCGGTGGGGGCGATGATCGGGCGGAAAGCCACCTGGATGCGGGGCACGTCGGTGCGGCCCTCCGCCGCGGCGGCTGCCTTCACCGCCTCGATCTGCTCGGCGGTGCGGTGGAGGGGTTCGCCCCACAGGCAGTAGATGTCCGCCTCGGCGCCGCCCGCGGTGTATGCGGCCGGTGAGGAGCCGCCGAACGACACGTTGGGACGCGGCTGTTGGGCCGGGAAGACATCGCTGACGAAGTCGTGGAACTGGTAGTGCTCCCCTTCGTGGTCGAAGGGCTCGTGGGTGGTCCAGATCCTTTTGACGATCTCGATGTACTCCCGTGTCCGGGCGTAACGCTGGTCCTTGGTGAGCGTGTCGCCCTCGCGCCGCTGCTCGCGGTCGTTACCGCCGGTGATGAAGTGGACGGTGAGCCGGCCCTCGCTGATCTGGTCGAGGGTGGCGAAGGTCTTGGCCGCGAAGGTGGGGTACGAGACGTTGGGGCGGTGTGCCAGCAGGATCTGCAACCTGTCCAGACGGCTGGCGATGAACGCGGCGGCCGGCGCGGGGTCCGGGGAACCGGAGCCGTAGGCGAACAGGACACGGTCCCAGCCGTGCTCCTCGTGTGCCCGGGCCAGCTTGAGTGTGTACTCCTTGTCGAAGGCCGCGCCTGAGCGCTGGCTCGTCTCCGAACCGTCATGAGTGGCCGCGATACCGAGGAACTCCACGGGCATGGGAAGGCCTTTCCGGAAGAGGCGAACACACCGCGCCCATAAGGGAGTTACGGCTACGTGCGCGGCGTGGGACGTGAACGGAAGTGGTGCGGAAACGCGGTGGGAGCCGGACGACATGCGTGAGGACGCTTCAGGTCAGTGATTTCCGGCGGCGTGCACCCGGGCTCGTACCGTCCAGGCCGCACGGCCGTTGGCCTGCGCGGTGGCGTACGAGGGTAGGACTCGGCCCGCGACGGATCGCCGAACGGGTCGCCGAGGGGTTACCGAGGGAGGGAAGGGCCGGTCAGGAGGCCCGCTGCCGGATCAGTCGGTACACGCCGCGGACCACACCCGACCGAAGTCGATGTGGTCTCTGGTGACCAGACGCTGATGGGCATTCACGGGACCAATTGAGCAGTACACCTCGGGTTCACGTCAACCGTTGCCCGTATGCCGGACCTGTGAGCCACGATGCGGACGCCCAGTGTCTTGACAGGGCTGCGCCGAGTGCCCTTACGATCGGCGGCGGAGCGGCTCCGCCACCGTACGGCAGCCGCCTCCGGTCGCGTTGAGGGACGAGGCCAGCGTGATGACGCGGGCCCGGCACCCCGCATGGGAGTAGCCGGGCGAGCACTGGTGCCCGCGATCCCTCCCCCGGAGTGTCTTCCTGATGGTCACGCCGTCCGATGTCACCACCACTCCCGCCGCCAGACGCGACGGACCCCCGCCAGCCGATGACGGCGCGCCGCGCATCGTGCCCCGGCGCCACTTCGGCCGTTGGCTGGCCGCGGGCGCCGCGCTGCTGGTCTTCGCGATGGTGCTCAACTCGCTCGCCCGCAACGGTGCCTTCCAGTGGGCCGTGGTGGGCGACTACTTCACCACCCGTGCCGTGTTCGACGGACTGCTGCTGACGCTGTGGTTGACGGGTGCGGTGATGCTGCTGGGGTTCGTACTCGGCACAGCGCTCGCCGTGATGCGACTGTCCGCCAACCCGGTGCTGCGCATGCTGAGTTGGACCCATGTGTGGATCTTCCGGTCCACACCGCTGCTGGTCCAACTGTTGTTCTGGTTCAACATCGGCGCCCTCTACCCGACATTGGGCGTCGGCATCCCGTTCGGCCCGCAGTTCGTCACCGTCAGGACGGTCAACCTCCTCGGCCCCACTCTCACCGCCGTCATCGGACTGACCCTGCACGAGAGTGCGTTCGCGGCGGAGACGGTGCGCGGCGGGATCCTCTCGGTGGACTCCGGTCAGACCGAGGCCGCCCAGGCGCTCGGGCTGGGCAGATGGCGGGTGCTGCGCCGGATCGTGGCGCCACAGGCGATGCGTTCGATCGTCCCCACCGCGGGCAACATGCTGATCGGCACGCTGAAGGGGACCAGCATCGTCAGCGTGCTCGCCGTGCACGACCTGCTGTACTCGGTGCAGTTGGTGTACAACCGCACCTACCAGGTCATCCCGCTGCTGATGGTGGCCACCGTCTGGTACGTGGTGGTCACCACCGTCCTCGGCGTCGGCCAGTTCTACCTGGAGCGGCACTACGCCCGCGGCGCCACCCGAGAGCTGCCACCCACACCACTACAGCGGCTGCGTCGGCATGTGGCGGCGCTGCGCACCAGGCTGCGTGAGGCGGTCGCGGCTGGCGCTACCCGCTGACCGCCTCGATGATCGCCGCCGCGAACCGGTCCGGATACTCGACGGGCGCGAAATGGCCGACGCCGTCGATAAGTCGCAACGTGACGTCGCTGAAGAAGTCAGCCAGCCGGTCCGACCAGTCCCGGGGAAAGAGCGGGTCGTGCTCGGGCCACAGCACGGTGGTCGGAACACTGGTTCGGTCCTGCCGGGCGGAACCGAGGCTGGTCGAGTTCGCATGCGCAGAAATACGGTTCCGGTCTCGAAGGGCGGCTCGGTGCTGCGTCTGATCGAGAAGTTCGGGCAGATCGATGGCACGGACATCCCGTATGCGGTGAAGCAGCACTTCGCGGGGCATGACCGGGTGATGGATGATCGTGGCGGACGAGCAGACCCGGCCTGGCTGGCTGCCGTCGAACGCGTGGGGGCACGGCGGGATGCGCGAGACGCAGATCGACGACCTGGTCCCGAAGACTGTGCCGGTGTACATGTGGAACATGGCCGGGTACCGGCCGGGCGCGATGCCGTCCGGGAGCGGGAGTCGGCACGCGTTCGGCAGCCTGACCGATCAGGCGTTCTGGCTGATTCCGCTGATGGATTCGAGGATGAGCGCCACGGCGTGGCCGTGGGAGGCCCGCGGTTGATCTCGGCGGTGCGCCCCCGCTTGCTGCGGCAGGCCGGGCCCTGTCGTAGCGGCCCACGAGCACCACATCGGGTCATTTGCACAGTTGCCGTATGGCTGCTGACGGCATCTATGCGGGCGCCGGGCCGTGGGCCCGCGTGCAGTTGCCGCGCGGCCAAGACCTACGGGTGATCGTGACCGGCCGCCGCCGGGTGAAAGACGGCTTGTGGTACGAGGTCGAGGTGTTCGTCCATGGCCGCATCGTTACGCCTGCCGCTGACAACCACGGCGTCAAGCCGCCGTGACGTACTCGGTCTCCCGCCAGGCGGCCCCCCATTCCCGCTGCCAGGCGGCCAAGTCCAGCCGCTCGGCGCCGGACAGTACGCCCCGTGCCACGAGCGCACGAATCTTCGACTGCGCACGGGCCAGCCGGTCAGACGCACGCGGGCAGCGACACCGTTCGAGAGTCGGCGGCATGCCCAAAGTCTAGGAGTGGCCACCGCCTAGACGTCGGCATTTCGCCATGACGAAAGCGCGTTGGCCCCCACCGAAGCGAGGGCCAACGCGTCGTTCCCCCAGAGCCGACTGGGGGTACCGTTCTGGGTGTCGACGCCAGAACTGGAGCCAGCATGCCACAGCCAGCTGACGAGCACACCGGCGCAAGGATCGCGCACGAGCGCAAGAATCGCGGGCTCACGCAACAGGGTCTAGCGATGCGCGCCAATGTCTCCCTGAGTCTCCTAGCGAAGGTGGAGGCGGGTGCCAAGCCAGCGTCGCCCAGCCTCATCGCGGCCTGCGAACGCGCGATGAAACTCCCCAGCGACGTGCTAACAGGAGCGGCGAGCCCCAACTCCCTTGAGGATGACCATCTGCGGACACGGATCGAAGCGATCCGCAGCACACTCGATCTGTACGACCTGCCGCCCGAAGAAGAGGTCGGCCCGCGCCCTCTACGGCAACTGCGCGCAGCCGTACGCACCATCAACACGCTGGCGCAAGCCGCCAAGTACAGGCCCATGACCGAGCAGCTCCCCGGACTCCTGATCGAGCTTCACACCGCCGCTCACGTGTGGACGGGAGCCGACCAGATCGCCGCATGGGGCCTGCTCTCTGAGGCCTACAGGTGCGGGCACAGCGTCGGCATCGCCATGGGGATGACGGACCTGTCCACAGTGGCTCTCAACCGCATGGACTGGGCCGCCCAACGCGCCGGAGCCCGCGGGCCCGCGCTGCGGGCCGCGCGTGAGTACCTTCGCGTCACTGCCTACCTTCGGCGCAAGGACTACACTGCCTGCCAGCGCCTCAACGCCTCCGGCCAGTCGCTTCTGGCGGGAGCCGAAGCCGACGACCCGGGGGCGGACGCGGCTCGTGGTCAACTCCACCTTGGTGCGGCCGTCATCGCCGCGCGGGTGGGAGACGAGGGCGCCAGGGAAGGGCACTTGGAGGAGGCCGAGCGGTACGCGCAGCGCACTGGGGAGGTGTCGACGTTCTGGTTCGGGTTCGGGCCGACCAACGTGCGGGTTCACCGGGCGATGACGCTGGTCGAACTCGGTGAGTACGACAAAGCGGTGGACGCGGGCGCCCAACTGCGTTTTCCGACGGGCTGGTTGCCAACGCGCATTGGGCATCATTACTTCGACCTGGCGCGGGCCTACCACTGGATGAACCGGCCCGCCCAGGCCATGCGGCAGCTGGAGCGCGCTAAGCGGGTGGCACCGCAGCAAGCAAGGCGGCATCCGGAGGTGCGCAAGACCGTGCAGCTCATGCTGGACGCGCCGGGTCGGACCCCGGCCGGCCTGCCGCAGTACGCCAAGTGGATTGGCCTGTAGCACGGTTCCTGTAGCGGAAGTTGCACCAAACGATGCAAGTTCGGCTGGCGCCCAGGCGACACGATGTGAGGGCAATCACTCCCAAGTGCCGTCCATGGAGCCGACCATGACTGGCAATCAGCCAACGCTGGCGTTCATCTATGACCGCTGCGCGACGAAAAACACAACAGAGCTGGAACGCCGCCTCACAGTGTGCGCTGACTACGTCAGCAGCCACGGCTGGGGATTCGGGGGGTGGTGGCGCGACGACGGCGACTACGCCTTGACGAACGACCACCGCCCAGCCTTCGACACGCTACTGCGGGCGATGCGGGCCACTGCAGACGGCCCCCGGCGAGTGTGCCTCATCCATGACTGGGATCGCCTCAGCCGAGACCAGGCAGCCCGCGGGGTGATGACGCGGCGCGTCCTCCTCGAGGGCGGATGGGTTGAGACCTGCACTGGCGAGAAGTGCACCCCCGACGGGCGGTACACACAGGTCGGCCGACTGACGTCCGGGCCCATCACGGCATGAGCACCGGCGTCCAGTGGACTCCCGGACGCTGCTGGCTGTGGTGCCGACAACCCGACGTCCTCGTCACCTGGATCGGCCCAGTGCAGGTATGGGGCATGCACGTCCCCATGTACGCCTGCAGCACGTGCCTGGACGAGCTGGAGGCCATGGCCTGGCGCCAGGTCATGCGCCAGGACTCGGCGCGCCAGCACCCCACCCCATGAACCCCCGCCCCAGCCGCTTCACTTTGGACGGTTGAACGGCCAGGGCGGGTTCACTCAATCCCGAAGGATCAGGAGGACCATACCCATGAACGATGCCCGCGATCTGCTCACCCCCACGGAGTTTGCGGGGGTAGCCGCTACCGTGCTGCGAAACAACCGCGACATGGATCCGGTAGTCGCCGAGCGCATCACCGCGGAGGCCCTCAAGTTCTTGGCCGCCGCCGCCCATTCGCCCGGACAAGGGCTGCGGCCCAGCCGGATCGTCGACGAGGGATGGCACGCCCTCATCCTGCACACGAAGGTGTACGCCAATCTGTGCACCCAGCTCGGCGGGTTCATCCATCACGTGCCCGAGCCGCCGGACTCGACCCGCTACAACCCTGGAGCCCTGGAGCGCACTCAGGGTGCCATCAGCGAGGCCGGGTTCGAGCCGGGTCCGATGCTCTGGCTGGCGCCCGGCGACCCGTCCATCCTGGTAGCCGCGTCCTGCCAGCACTCGCCGGGCGGCCCTGGGGTCGTGCACCGAGAGCTGCGCTCCCAGCGGCGCGAACTGATCGGTTCTCCGGCGGCCACTCCCCCTTGGGCCGTAGCGTCGTTCACAGGACGGAGGAGAGCGGCATGGGCGAGTGGACTGATCCGAAGCAGGCGGTGGTGCGGGGCGCCTACGGTGAGGTCCGGGAACAGCATGGCCACTACCGCACGTTCGGTCGCTGGCAGCGGCGCGAGCGGTGGTACGACGGCTTCGTGATGGTAGCGGCGCCGAACGGCGAGGTGTTCACCGCCGCTTACGGGCGGTCGTCGGAGGAACCCGAGCAGGGTTGAGGCGGCGAGGCGAACAGACTCCCCCGCCGCCCGCACCGAACCGCACCGTCCGTGCGCCGTACCCCCGTGCCGCATGGGCGGGGCTTGCCACATGGGCAAATTACGCGTTGCAACGTCTTGCACCCCTTCCCGTCGACCATGCACACGATGATGCGCGCGTAGCGATCATGGGTCCTGGAGCGGTGCTTCGGGCGGGACCCCTAGCTGGTCGGCGATCAAAAGCAGGTGATCCAGCAGCGGGGAAGTGAGGCCGCCTTCGATGCGATTGACGGTCTTACGGTCCAGGCCCGCACCGCTCGGCCAGGGTCTCCTGAGTCAGATTCCGGTGTAGCCGCGCGTCGCGGATCCGGCTGCCGATGGCCCGGCGGCGGTGGAGCACCCAGTCGGGCAGTGGATCGGACGGCACCCGTCCACGCTGGTCACTTCAAGATCGAAAGTCAGTACCATGCACTTCGCGCGTGCTGACGAGCCGGTGAAGGGCGGTCTGCATCTGCGGGGTTGTTGCTGGACGGGCGGCGGAAGTCGAGTCAACCGCTGCGCCGCGGGGCATCCGCACCTCCCGACGTTGCCGGGGCCAACCTACAGCCAAACCCGGCGGAGCCCCGAAGATCGCGTGACCGCTGACGCGCTGTAGAGACGTCGGCCTGCGGCCGGGGCCCAGATACCGTCCGGCCGGGCCCCGTTTCGAGTCCTGACGACGTGGCGGGTTCGCAGACTTCAAGCAGTCCCTAGAGCCAACTGACCCTCGCCTCGGTGAGCTTGTCCTCATTGTGTGGCGGTTGGCCGAGTTCTCCGGACCACACACCGTTCAGCAGGCGATCGATCACTTCCAGGATCCGCGGTGCGGCCTCTCGAAGTCGTTCGGCATCGGTCGGGGCCACTTCCTCTTCGGCCACTCCGGCATCCGCCAGCACACCCGGCAGGTCGGAGAGCCGCTGCCCGACCCACTTCAACGGGTCGGCGGACAGCTCCTTGACGAACACCCGCCGTCCGGGCTCCCAGCCGTCGAACCTCGGGTGATGGTGCGTCCTGTTCATGCTTCCGGTGGGTCCGTCCACGGACTCCAGCAGGTCAACTCTCCACAGTGGGCGATCGATCGAGATCGGGCGTGCGGAGTAGATGGAACCCTTCAGCGCTCCTTCCTGGAGCATTCGCAGCTCAAGGCGCACGCCGTGCTCGGCGCCTTCCTGCCCTGCTTCGGGATCCGGATCGATGAAGTAGAGATCGCTCACCACGACGCCGATCCGCTCAAATCCAAAGGCGTACAACACGAGAGACCGCCCTTCGGCTGCCTGCCCTGCCTGGCTGACTTTGACTGAAGCCTCATGGTAGACGCGAACGGCGGACAGGACGCAAGGACGCGGACGTCGGTCCCGCTTCCCGGCGCCGACCGTCGAAGCAGGACCGGGCGATCAGCGAGTGACGCCGACCGCCCCGCGTCGTCAGGACTTCAACGGGCTTTCACCGGCGGAGGGTTGGCGTCGCCATGACCGCGTGCGACGGCTCCCCTCCGGATGGCCGCATGGCGGTCCGGGACCCGGGTAGGCGAAGCCCACGCACATGAGAGCCGCACCAGTCCCAAGGAGGGATCATCACCATGGGCATCGGAGGATGCATAGGCCTGATCGGCTTGGGGGCGATCCTCACCTTCGCTGTCGACTGGCACATCAAGGGAGTCAACACCGCCCTGGTCGGCCTGATCATGATGGCTGTCGGCATCATCGGACTGGCCGCCTACGTCAGCATCTTCAAGCGGCGCCGCGTCCAGCCGCCCAGCCCCGCCGCCCCCGTCATCGATGTCGAGGAGCACCGCTTCTGACGTCTGACCCGGCCCTCCGTCGGTGCCGAGGTCGCGATGAACTGGCGCTGCGGACGGGTTGGCCGTCGTCGGGACGCCGGTGGGCGACGCGGCGGTGGTACGCGAGGTGGTGCTTCGCGTGCCCGCACTTGCATGGAGAACCGTCGTTCTCTAGTGTTGGGCCCAAGCGGAGAACGTGCGTTCTCTGCCAGAGAGGAGCGCGTCATGACCGCGCAGCGGCCCCCCGTACCGCCGTTCACCGAGGAGACCGCCCGAGCCAAGGTTCAGGCCGCCAAGGACGCCTGGAACACCAAGGACCCGGAGAAGGTGTCCCTCGCCTACACCGAGGACTCCGAATGGCGAAACCGCGATGTCTTCCTCAGGGGCCGCGAGGAGATCGTCGCGTTCCTCACCGCCAAGTGGCGCAAGGAGCTTGACTACCGCCTCCGCAAGGAGCTGTGGGCCTACACGGGAAACAGGATCGCGGTCCGCTTCGAGTACGAGTTCCACGACGCCGACGGCCAGTGGTTCCGCGCCTACGGCAACGAGAACTGGGAGTTCGACGAGAACGGCCTGATGCGCAAGCGCTTCGCCAGCATCAATGACCTACCCATCACCGCCGACCAGCGCCGCATCGCGGTTGACCCCACGGGCACACGATAGAGTGCGAGAACGTCAGTTCTCTGGATGGGAGTGATCGAGGTGGAGGGCGAAGACGCGGAGCAGCGGGTACTGGCCGCCGCCGAGGTGCTGTTCTACGGCCAGGGCATACAGGCCGTGGGCATGGACGCCATCCGCACCGCCTCCGCCGTTCCCCTCAAACGGCTCTACCAGATCTTCCCGTCCAAGGACTCCCTGGTCGAGGCATATCTGCGGCGCCGGGACGCGAGATGGCTCAGCGAGCTGGGCGAATACGTGGCCAGCCACGACTCCCCCACCCAGCGCGTGCTCGCGGTCTTCGACTGGCTGTTCCAGTGGTTCAACGAGCCGGACTTCCGAGGCTGCGGATTCATCAATTCCTACGGGGAGTTGGGGGCGAGGTCCCAGCCCGTCGCGGAGATCGCCAGAGCACACAAGCAGGCGTTCCGGCACTACGTCGCCGATCTCGTGGCCGCCGCGGAGGCACCCTCCTGGTTGGCCGACCATCTCGTGCTGCTCGCCGAGGGCGCGATGAGCACCGCCGCCATCACCGGTTCCGCCGAACCGGCCCGCCAGGCCAAGGACGCCGCCCGCATCCTGCTACGCACCGCCCGTGCGGAGTTCGGAACGGCCCAGCCCGACCAAGGGTCGCGTGAAAAGTAGGTTGCGGGCAATCTAACAGTGGACAATCGAGACGCTACGATGGATGTCATGACGAACTCCGCGCCAGCCGGGACGCCGAAGCCGCCACGCCTCGATGACCAGCTGTGTTTCGCGCTGCATGCCGCCTCGCGGGCGTTCGACAGCCTGTACCGGGTGCTGCTGCGGGAGTCCGGCCTCACCTACCCGCAGTACCTGGTACTGCTGGTGCTGTGGGAGCACGGCGAGGTGACCGTCAAGAGCCTCGGCAAGCGGCTGCGGCTCGACTCCGGAACGCTGTCCCCGCTGCTCAAGCGCTTGGAGGCGGCCGGGTTCGTGGAACGCCGCCGCAGCAACGAAGACGAGCGCTCCGTGATCGTACGTACCACCGAGGCGGGCGACGCGCTGCGCGGCCGGGCCTGCGACGTGTCGGCGGGGGTCGCCTCGGGCACCGGGCTGAGCCTGGCCAAGGCGATCGCGCTGCGCGACAGTCTCAACGAACTCACCGAGGCGCTCGACCAGGCCGCCAAGACCGCCTGACCGTTGCCACTAGAGGTCGTCCGGTGACCGCGGCGCGGTGAGCCGTTGGATGTCCTGCTCCCCGTAGCCGAGTGCGCTGAGCACCTCCTGGTTGTGTTGGCCGAGGGTGGGCGGCGCCGTACGCACCGTCGGGCGGACGCCGCGGAAGTTCACCGGGAAGGCGACCTGCTCCAGCGGCCCTACGACGGGGTGGTCCACGCTCTGCACCATGCCGAGCGCGGCGGTCTGCTCCGAACCGTAGACCTCGTCAAGGCTCCGGATCGGTGTGACCGGGATTCCCCCTGCCTTCAGCACGGCACACCAGTTCTCGACGGTGTCGGCTCGAAGTGCCTTCTCCAGTTCGGAGTTGAGTTCCGTGCGGTGGGCGACCCGGTCGCGGTTGGTGTGGAACCTGGGGTCGGCTGCCAGGTCGGGACGGCCGATGAGGTCGCACAGCCGCCGCCACAGGGCGTCGTTGCCGACCGCGATCACGAAGTGCCCGTCGGACGCCGGATATGCCTGGTACGGAACGAGACTGGGATGCCCGGAGCCCAGACGCTGTGGTGTGTCGCCGGTCGCGAAGTAGCTCGTGGCCCAGTTGATGTGCAGCGCGAGCTGCGATTCGTAGAGCGAGGTGGTGAGGTACTGGCCGACGCCGGTGCGGGCGCGTTCGACCAGCGCCGAGACGATGCCGATGGTCCCGAACAGCGCCGCGCCCAGGTCCCCCATGGCGTACCCGGCCTTGACCGGCGGGCCGTCCGGCTCGCCGGTCAGTGACATCAGTCCGGCCGCCGCCTGCGCGACCATGTCGTAGCCGGGTTCCGAGCGCAGCGGGCCGGTCTCGCCGAACGCCGATATGTGCAGCACCACCAGGCGGGGGTAGGCGGCGCTGAGCCTGTCGTATCTGAACGCCTCCTGGAGTGTGCTTCCGGGCCGGAAGTTCTCCACGACCACATCCGCCTCGGCGATCAGCCGGTGGGCGGCCTCCTGCCCTTCGCAGGACTTCAGGTCCAGGGTCACCGAGCGTTTGTTGCGGTTCGCGGCCAGGTAGTACGCGGCGTCGGGGCCGTTGAACGGCGGTCCCCAGCGGCGGGTCGGGTCGCCGCCGTCGGGGTGCTCGACCTTGATCACATCAGCGCCCAGGTCGGCCAGCGACATGGTCACGTACGGTCCGGCGAGGATCTTGGAGAGGTCGACAACCCGAATTCCCTCAAGTGGGTTCGCGCCTGGTGCGGTCATCTGGCCCTGCTTTCGGTTGACGAATCATCGGTCGGCGAGCTTTTGGTCTGACCCGGCGAGATGATCAAGCGGGTGGCCATATTCTCGCCAGGATCCACGTCCCGGAAAACATCGGTGCCGACCGGCTAGTTCGTCGTGCGGAAGCCCTCCCGTACGGTGTCGAAGACAGGGCGGTACCGGTTCCAGTCGGCGCTGGGGGCCGAGAGGTAGATGGCGTGCTCGGAGCCGCCCTTGCGGCCGAAGCCGAGGTCGATGGCCTGGAACTGGCGGGCCCGGCCCTGGAAGGTGAACTCCCACAGAGCGGCGGGCTGCCCCAGGTAGCTGGTGTTCTGCATGCTGAGCCGCTGGTAGTCGGAGACCTTGGCCTTGACCTGCGGCTCTATCTGCTGCCAGTGCTGAAGCGGGGTGGAGCTGGTGGAGTCGATGACGTCGATGGTCAGACCGACGAGGCCGGTCGGATCGAGGTACTGGATCTCGGTGCCGGACTTGACCTGGCGCTGCCAGCCGTCGGGTATCGGGAACGAGGCGCCGAGCTGGTCCTCCTTGACCAGGTGGTAGCCGCGCGGCACCGGCGGCGGCGCGGGTGTGCCCTGCCCGGTGGTCGGTGCGGACCGCGTCGGCTCGGGGCCGGAGTCGGATGGGCTGGGGCCGGCGCTGTGCTGGGTGGCCCCACCGGCCCCGGGGCCCGCCAGGAAGTAGTAGCCGCAGCCCGCCGCCACCGCGATGGCGAGGGTGACCCCGGTCAGCAGCAAGGTACGGCGGCCGCCCTTCTTGGCGTCCGCGCGACGCCTCCCGGTCCGCTCCGGAGCCTCCGGCGTGCCCGCGGGCACGGCCTTGGTCGTGCGGGTCGCCGAGGAGGGCGGCGACTGCGGCGTGGTGTGCGGTTCCGCCGCTTCGTCCGTCGGTGCCTGCGCCGCCAGCTCGCGCAAGGTCCGCTCGACTGCCTCGGCCGAGGGCCGGTCCTCCGGCTCCTTGGCCAGCAGCCTCTCGATGAGGTCGGTCAGCGGGCCGGCCTTTCGCGGTAGTTCGAGCGGGTCCACGGCGATGGCGTACGCCGTCTCGACCGGTGTGTCCTTGCGGAACGGAGGCCGCCCTTCGAGGACTTGGTAGAGGGTGGCGCCCAGCGCCCACAGATCCGATGCCGGGCTGGGGCTGCCGCCCCTGACCCGCTCGGGCGGCAGGTAGTCGATGGAGCCGATCAGCTCTCCGGTCCTGGTCAGCGTGGAGGTACCGACGGCCTGGGCGACACCGAAGTCGGTGAGGACGACCCGGCCGTCTGCGCCCAGCAGGACGTTGGCGGGCTTGACGTCGCGGTGCAGCACTCCGGCCGCGTGGGCCGCGCGCAGCGCGGCGATCATGCGGCAGCCTATCCAGGCCGCCTCGCCGGGCTCGATGCTGCCGTTCCGCTTGACCAGTTCGCCGAGGGTGGACGAGGGCACGTACTCCATGACGATGCACGGCGCACCGGCGTCCTCAACGACATCGTGGATGGTGACGACGTCAGGGTGGGTGATCCGGGCCGCGCTGCGCGCCTCGCGCCGGGTGCGCTCGTGCAGCGTCGCGATCTCCTCGTCGGACAGGTGCAGCGGGGCGTGTACGCGCTTCACGGCTACCTGCCGACCGAGAAGTTCGTCCTCGGCGCGCCAGACCGTGCCCATGCCGCCGCGGCCGATCCGTTCGAGCAGCCGGTACCGTCCGGCGACCAGCCGACCTATGTCCACCTCCGGTTCCGCCACCGAATCCGACACCGCCCTGTCCTCCAGCTTTCATTCCGCTTTGACGCACCACACTAGTCACTGCCGTCGCGGGAGGATTCCGCGCCCACGATGCGGGCGGCCCAGGGGCGGGTCCGGGCCCCGACGCGGACCGGGCGCGGGCGCCGATCACCGACGCGACGGCCCCGGCGGGCGGACGTGCGGCGTGGTCATCGTCGTGGCGTCCGACCCGCGACACGGTCGGCTGATCACCAACCCGACGGTTCCGGTTTGCATTCCGCTTCTACCCGTCGTCGGTCTGCACGGCCACGCCGGTCGGCGGGACGGCGCCCAAGCCGTGGGCTCATGCTCCCGATCGGGTGTGGGCGCCGCAACGGCGGTGGTCACGGCAGTCGGCTCGGAAGCGGGGGCAGGTCACCGCCGTGCGAGGCGAACGCGGCGGAACCGACGACCACCACAGCGGTCAGTCCAGCTTTGGGCCACGTCGTGCGGACGAGTTCGCACTGCGGTTGTGAGTGCGCCGCAGACGTTGGTGGTGGCGTGCAGGCACGCGGCGGACAGAACGCTTCCGGAACGCACGTACAGCCGGACGATGAATGAAAGCCCAGGCGCGGCCCGCGAATCCTACTCGCCCCTCGGCATGGCGGACATCACCGCTTGCAGGCCCCTCAATTTCCGGCCTGCAATGCCTAATCGGCCGTTGACCGCGAACTGGGCGCCTCGACGCAGTCGTCGTACTGTGCCAGCCCGTAACCCAACGACCAGTCGATCGACTCGTTCTCGGTCACGGTGACGAACATGTTCCGCGGCTCGGTTCCCGCGTACTCCTCGGCGAGTTCGGCGATCCGCCGGTACAGCGCCCGCTTCTGCGCGGGCGTGCGGCCCGAGCGCATCGTGATCGCGACGTACACGATGCCCTCGTCGCGGGGCACCCCGAGGTAATCGTCGTAGCGAAGCGTGCTGTTGGTGCCGTCATGGCCGACCAGGATCTGGAAACGGTCGTCCGGTGGAAAACCGATCGTCTCGACCAGGGCCTCGTGTACGGCGCGGCCGAGTGCGTCGAGCCGATCGCCGTCGGCTCCCAACACGTCGATACGAACCAATGGCATGTCAGCGGTTTCCTCTCAGAACGACGCCGGGCGCTCCCAGGGGCATGATCGTACATACTAGTAGGTACAGACGTCGAGGACTCCATGCGCACCGTGGCATACGTGCCTCACCCCCGGGGCCAGGCCGGGCGGCTACCAGTCGACCGGCAGGAGCAGTGGTGACTTGCTGGGGGATTCGTCGTCCCAGGTGGGGAGTTGGCCTTCGGCGATGCGTAGGTTCGGGAATCGGTCCAGCAACGCGCCGAGTCCTACGACGAGTTCGGTGCGGGCAAGGTGGGAGCCAATGCAGTTGTGCGGGCCACGGCCGAAGACGATGTGGGGGTTGTCCGCCCGGCACAGGTCGAGTCGGTCCGCGTCGGGGAACACGCTCTCGTCGCGGTTGGCGGCGGCGAGTACGGGCAGGACGGCGTCCCCCGCGTGGATGGTGCGACCGTGCAACACGATGTCCTCCACTGCCTGGAGGACGACTACGCCGTTCATCACCGGTACGTAGCGCAGGAGTTCCTCGACCGCTCCGGGCATCAGGCCGCGGTCGTCACGCAGTCGGGCGTACTGGGCGGGTTCGGTGAGCAGGGCCAGAACCGCGTTGCCCAGGAACATGGTGCTGGTGCGGTATCCCGCGATGAGCATGGAGAGCCCGAAGTTCAGCGCGCTCTCCTCGTCGAGGGTGCAGCGTGCGCAGTCACGAACGAGTTCGGTGAGCATGTCGTCCGCCGGCTCGTGCCGCTTGCGGTCCAGCAGCGTGTGGATGTACTCGCGCAGCAGGCGGGTGACTTCGCGGCCCTCGTCCAGGGTGACCAGTGCGCCGAGGGCGGCGTCCGCCATGGGCAGGAAGTACTCGCTGTCCTCGTACGGGATGCCCACCAGCTCGCACATCACCATCAGCGGGAACGGTTCGAGGAACCCCGCGACCAGGTCGCCGGGCCGGCCGCGCTCGGCGAACTCGTCCAGCAGACGGTCGGCGCAGCGCTGGACGCGGGGCAGTCGGCGCCGGATGGCACGCACGCTGAACGGTTCGGCCAGTGCCCTGCGCAGTGCGGCGTGCCGTGGGCCGTTCAGTTCCATCATGGTGATCAGACCCGGCTCGTCGTCGGCGACGGCCTGCCCCGCGCTGGGCGGCCAGTCGTTGATGGTCGGCCTGACCAGCCGGGGATCCGCGATGAGATCGCGTACGTCGTCGTAGCGGGTGACGTACCAGGCGGTGGCACCGATCGGCAGCCGTACCCTGGCCAGTGGGCATTCCCTGCGCAGTCGCGGGTATTCCGTGGGCGGCCCCATGGTGCCGGGCGGTGGGATGGGCATGTCGATGTCGGGTACTGGTGGTGCCGCCTGTGGTGTGCCGCTCACGGGTGGTCCTCCCTAGCTCGTCGGCGGCCGTCACCAGCTGACCGGCAGTGTCAGTGGTGACTTCGTCAGGGACTGGTCGTCCCAGGTGGGTGCGTCGGCCAGGCGCAGCCGCGGGAAGCGGTCGAACAACGCCTCAAGCCCCACGGTGAGTTCGGCGCGCGCCAGATGGGAACCGAGGCAGTAGTGGACTCCCCGTCCGAAGGCGAGGTGGTTGTTTGCGGTCCGGCACAGGTCGAGCCGGTCGGCGTCGGGGAACACGCTCTCGTCGCGGTTGGCGGCGGCCAGTACCGGCAGCAGGGCTTCGCCCTTACGGATCGTCTGCCCGTGCACCTCAAGGTCCTCGGTGGCGAGCAGGATGACGACGCCGTTCATCACCGGCATGTAGCGCAGCAGTTCCTCGACCGTGTCGGGCATGAGGTGCCGGGCGTCGCGCAGTCTGGTGTACCGGTCGGGCCGTCGCAGCAGTGTGTGCACCGAGTTGCCCAGGAAGATGCCGCTGATGCCGAATCCCACGGTGAGCATGGAGAGCCCGAACACGAGGACGTCCTCATCGGTCAACTCCTCGGCGTCGCACTGGCGGATGAGCTGGGTCAGTACATCGTCGCCGGGCGATCGCCGTTTGCGCGCGATCAGTTCCGCCGTGTACTCGCGCAGCAGATCGGTGACCCGGCGGCTCTCCGCCGCGTTCACCATCCCGCTGAACCCGTCGTCCAGTACGGGCAGAAACCGGTCGCGTTCCTCATAGGGGATGCCCACCAGGTCGCACATCGCCAGCAGTGGGAACGGCTGGGTGAATCCGGCGACCAGGTCACCGGGGCTTCCGCCGTCCTGGAAGTCGGCCAACAGCCCTTCGGCAAGCTCCCGCAGCCGCGGCACGCGGTCCCGGATGGCCCTGGCGCTGAACGCCGGGCCGACGGCCCTGCGCAGTGCGGCGTGCCGTGGACCGTCCAGTTCGGCCATCGTGGTCAGCGTGGGGCCCTGGTCGGCGGGTTCGTCGGGGCGGGTCGGCCATTCGTTGATGGTGGGTCTGATCAGCCGGGGGTCGGCGATTAGTTCGCGCACGTCGTCGTAGCGGGTGACGTACCAGGCGGTGGCGCCAAGCGGCATGCCGACCCTGGCCAGCGGGCAGTCGGCACGCAGCCTGGCGTACTCCTCGGGTGGGCCCATGGTGCCCGGCGGCGGGAGCGGGAAGTCCAGCACCTCGGGGTCGCGGTCGGGCGCTTGGGGTGGCGGTGCGGTCATTGCTCGGTGGCCTTCCGGGTTGTCTTCCTGGGGAAGTGCCGCTATTTCGTGGGGCGTTCGATGTAGCCGGTCGCGTAGAAGTACTCCAGGTAGCGGTCCAGCAGGTCCGCGTCGACCGGCGGGCACGGCAGGTCGCCGACCGCGCGCTCGACGTTGGTGCGTCCCAGGGTCGGGAAGGTGCCTTCGAAGTACATCTCCTTGACGGACATGTCCGCCTTGTGGCTGCGGTCCACGCACAGCGACACGAAAGGCGCTGTGGGGCTGGTGGGATTGCCTGCGACGTGCCGGACCAGCTCGTCGACCCATTCCCGGTACGGGAGTTGACGGATCTGGTGGCCCGCGGCGCGCATTCGGTCGAGCATGGCGTGCAGGGTCGCCGGGTGGGGGTTGGTGAGGTGGTACGTCAGGTTGGTCGCGGGCCGCTCGGTGGCGATGCGGACGACGGCTTCGGCGAGGTAGTCGGCGGGTACGAAGTCCAACGGCAGGGGGATGTCGGGGGCGAGGCCGGTCTCGGCGATGGTCTTGAACAGTGAGCAGATGGCGGTTTCGGTGTTGCAGGCACCGGTGTAGCGGTCACCGGTGATCTCGTACGGGCGGTAGACAGCCACCGGCAGGCCCTGCCGTGCTGCCTCCTGAAGTGACTGTTCCGCCACCCACTTGCTCTCGGCGTAGCCCATGGTGAGCCGGTCGGCGTGGTCCAGCGGCAGGTCCTCCGGCACCTGGCGTACGCCAGCGGTGCCGAAGCCCGCCACCACCGCGATGGTGGACAGGAAGTGCACGGGCACACCGCGTTCACCCGCCAGCCGCACCAGTTGTTTGGTGGCATCCACATTGGCCCGGCGCAACGCGTCATAGGGATAGAGGAAGTTGACCTGTGCCGCGGCGTGCACCACGAGATCGAGGAGGTCGGCGAGTTCGTCGGCATGGCCGGTCGACAGGCCCAGGCCTTCTTCGACGAGGTCGGCGGGGAAGCAGTCAAGCCGGTCGGCCGCTGGTGGGGCGAGGCCGTAGCGGGCCAGGTTGGCCGTCACGCGGTGCTCGGCGTGCGTACGGTCCCGGCTGCGCACCGGGCAGTGGATCCGGGCGCCGGTGCCGCGCAGCAGTCGGTCGAGGAGGAAGGCGCCTACGAATCCGGAAGCGCCGGTGAGCAGTACGTTCCGGGGCCGCCGCCAGTCGGGGGCGGGCTGCCGGGGCGTCGTCAGTGTGAAGCCGAGCCGGGCTTCGGCCCGGTAGTCCACCGGGGACGACGCGTGCGGTGGCTTGCTGTCCTGGACGGCGGTGACGGCGGCGGTGTAGCCGCGCAGGGTGGGGTACCGGAGCAGGCTGTGCACCAGTGTGCTGCCGTGCCGCGCGTCGATGTCCAGTGCGGTGAGGGTGCGGTTGACGACCTCGGCGGCCAGTAGTGAGTCACCGCCCAGGTCGAAGAAGTCGTCGTCGTCGCCGGGTTGGGCGCGCAGCACCGTCTGCCACACGTCGGCCAGCGGGCCGTGCGTGCTCCCGTCCTCGCTCGGCACCGGCCGGTCGGCCGCCTGCCCCACCATCTCAAGCAGTCGGCGCCGGTCGACCTTGCCCGCCGCGGTGACCGGGAACCGCGCGACCTCCACCAGCCGCGCCGGGACCGCCGCCAGCGGCAGCCATGCGGCCAGTTCCTCGCGCACCCGGTCGAGGGGCACCGCCTCTCCCCGGTGGGCCGCGGTGACGTAGCCGGTCAGGACGTCGCCGTCCAGTTCCACGACAGCCTCGCCGACCGCGTCGTCCGCCCGTAGCCGCGCCTCGATCTCGTCCAGCTCGATGCGGTGGCCGCGCAGCTTGATCTGGCGGTCCGCCCGGCCGCGGTACTCCAGCTCGCCGTCCTCGCGCCAGACGGCGCGGTCGCCGGTGCGGTACAGCAGGGTGCCGGGGGCGACCGGGCGCTCCACGAAGCGGGCGGCGGTCAGCTCCGGGTCACCGAGGTAGCCCAGGGCCAGGCCGTCGCCACCGACGAACAGTTCGCCCTCCTCCTCCGCTCGTGCGGGGGTGCCGTCCTCCCGTAGGACATGGCAGACGCAGTGTTCCAGGGGGCGGCCGATCGGCACGGTCTGCTGCCCGCCGGGCAGGTCGCGCACCGCGTAGGCGGTGGACACCACACTGTTCTCGGTCGGGCCGTAGAAGTTGACGAGGGTGGTGTCCGGACAGGCTGCCAGCACGGCGCGGGTCAGGTCCGGGTCCATCGCCTCGCCGCCCGCGGAGGCGAACCGCAGGGTCCGCAGCGCCTGCGGCCGGGTGCGCGCGACATGGTGGAATACGCCCGTCGTCAGATAGGCGATCGCCACCCGTTCCGCGACCAGCCGCTCCTCCAGCGCGGCGGGCGAGAGCAGTTCCTCCCGGTCGACCAGGACGAGGCAGCCGCCGCCCAGCAGGGCCGACCAGATCTCGATGGTGGAGGCGTCCGAGGACAGTCCGTATGCGTGCAGCACCCGATCGCCCGGGCGCGGTCGCTGTGCGACCAGGTCCGACATGGCCAACCGCACGACGCCCCGGTGGGGAACGGCCACCGGTTTGGGCCGGCCGGTCGATCCGGAGGTGAACATCACGTAGGCGCAGTCCGTCGGGGTGGTCCGCGGCCGCGGTGCCTCGGCGGGGCTGGCGGGCGCCGGGGCGGTCAGGTCGACATGGGTCCGTACCCGACGGAGGCGGCAGGCACTGCCGGGCAGCGTCACGACGGTCTGCGCCCCGGACTCGTCGGCCATCGCCTGGAGGCGGTGGGGCGGCGTGGTGTCCTCCAGGGGGACGTAGGCGGCGCCCGTCTTGAGGATGCCCACGAACGCGATCAGCGCTTCCAGTGACCGGTTGCCGAAGACGCCGACCGCGTCGCCGTGCCGTACTCCGGCGCCGAACAGCCGGGCGGCCAACTGGTCGGAACGTGCCTGGAGTTCGCCGTAGGTCAGGGCGCGGCCGTGGTGCACGCCGACGTGCGCACGCGGACGGAGTGCCGCCTGCGCGTCGAACAGCTCATGAAGACAGCTGTCCCGCGCGCTGTCGACATTCCGGGCCGCAGCGGATCCGGTCGCGCCACCGAGCGTCATGGAGACATCCCTTCGCCCCTCGCCGGCTAACTGAATTCCGCGGCGAAGGCGGAGAAGTCGGCAGTGCGCCAGCGCTGCGGACGCATATGGAAAAGGACGTCCTCACTGAGCTGACGCTCATTGGCCTTCAGATACGCCGAGGCGGCTTTCGGATCCAGATAGCGGTGTGCCAGTGCCTCGTGTTGGGCGGCCGGCACCGGATCGTCAACGGCCACGACCGGGCCTTCCACGCTGACGTACTGGTAGGGGGCGGTTTCCTTCTGTGCGCACAGGCTGAAACGCCCTGACGCACGTACCAGTTGGGCCTTCACCGATTCCCGTGCGGTCTGCACCAGTACTTCACCACCGGGTTCGTAGGCGTACCAGACCGGAACCAGCAGCGGCGCGCTCGCACCGCGCGGATCGTGCACTCCCAGCATCCCCACGTGCACGTCGGCGAGGAACTTCTCCCGGTTTTCGACGGACATCGCCAAATCCACTGTCGATATGCCTTTCAGTGCGGGTGGGCTGATGAAAAGGGAGCGTGACAAGCCGAGAGTCGCATGTTCGGCGCCCGACACAACGCCATCACCACCAACATGCCGCACCAATCGCCGGGATGTAGGACGCACGGCGCGCCGTTAGGCCGACCGGGGGTGGACCGGTCCGGGCGTACGGCCGAAGTTGCGGGGTGGCTCCGGGGCCAGCAATGTGTATCTGGCCACCGGCCATATCGGTGAACGGCGCCGCCGTTCGTGCACGGCTGACCGTGTTGCGGAATCCGCCAGACGGGCGCCGACCTCGCACTGCCCGTCGGCCTTTCGACAAGGCCTACGGCCAACGGTTTCCACAACCCGCCGTCAGCGAAAGGAAGCCACACACCATGGGTGGAAAAAGCAGGACCCTCGCCATACTGACCGGAGCCGCGCTGGCGGCAGGACTGACCGCACCGGCCTATGGAACAACCGCAGCCGCTCACCCGACCGTCGCCCGCCCCGCCGCCTCGGGGTCAGGGAGGTCGGTGGTGGAGTGGAACCGTGAGCTCATCTCGATCCTGAGCGATCCGAAGGCGCAACCGGCCACCGTCCACCCCACGCGCAGCTTCGCGATCCTGCAGGCCGCCGAGTACGACGCGGTGGTGTCGATCACCCGGACGGACCCCTCCTATCTGATCTCTGTGGCCGCGCCGCGCGGCGCCCGCGCGGACGCGGCGGCGGACCAGGCGGCCCACGACGTGCTGGCCGCCCTCTACCCGGCCAAGCGGGCCGGGGTGGACCAGCGGCTCGCCGCCCAACTGGCCGCGATAGCCGACGGCCGCGGCAAGCGCGACGGGATCCGGGTCGGTGGCGCGGTGGCCAGGCGGCTGCTCGCGTTGCGCTCGCACGACGGCTCGTCGGCCACGCCCACGCGCTTCGCCCCCGGGGTCGGCCCGGGCGCGTACCGGCCGACGCCCGGCTCCCCCGCACCCGTGTACACCAACTGGGGCTCGGTCAAGCCGTTCGTGTTGGCCAGCGGAAGCCAGTTCCGGCCCGCGGCGCCACCGCCCGTGAGCAGTGCCGCGTACGCGACGGCACTGAACCAGGTCAAGAGCCTGGGCCGGGACACCAGTACCACCCGCACGCCCGACCAGACCGCGTCCGGCAAGTTCTGGGCGGCGGCGCCCATCTGGAACCTCTGGAACGAGGCCGCCCAGGACCTGGCGACCACTCAGAACTCGGGCCTGGAAAAGACGGTGAAAGCCTTCGCCGACCTCGACCTGTCGCTCGCCGACACCGTGATCGCGCTGTACGACGCCAAGTACCACTACCGGGTCTGGCGTCCGGTCACCGCCATCCGGCTCGGTGGCACGCACTACAACCCGCGCGTGGTCGGCGACCCGCGCTGGACGCCCCTGCTGCCGACCGCGCCGGACCCGTCCTTCCCGGGAGCGCACGCCGCCCTGAGTCAGGTGGCGCAGACCGTGCTCACCGCCTTCTTCGGAGGACAGCACCGGCTGGCACTCACCGCGAAGGGCACCACCCGTACCTTCGACAGCATCCCGGCCGCCGCCAACGACGCCACGCTCAGCCGTCTCTGGGCCGGGCAGCACACCGCCATCGACAACAGCTCGGGGCTGCAACTGGGTTCGCAGGTGGCCGAGTTCGTCGGTCGGCACCTCTGAGCGGGGCGGGGCGGCCGATGTCCGCCGCCCCGGCCGACCGACGGAGCGGGGCGCGTACGGAAGCCGCACGCGCCCCGCTCGTCCGCGCCGCCGCGCCCAGCGCGTCGGCGCCGTGCTTCTTCGCCCCACGTAAGTCGAAGGGTGCACGCAAAGTCTGTTCGCGCCCGTTTCAATGTCCGAACCTGTTTACTTTGCCGTGCTGCTGGGCGTAACCTGCGGCAGAACCACTGGTCCGGTCATGAAACGGATAGAAACCCACATGTTCGCAGCTGAGCGACAGCAGGAGATCCTGCGCCTGGCCCGGGAGAGCGGCCGGGTCGACGTGCTCTCGCTGGCCAGGGACTTCGAGGTCACGGCTGAGACCGTGCGACGCGATCTGAAGGCGCTGGACCGGGCCGGGCTTGTCCAGCGCGTGCACGGAGGCGCCGTCCCCGTCGGCCGCCTCGACTTCGAGCCCGATCTCGTCGAGCGGGACGCCGTCGCCGCCACGGAGAAGGACCGGATCGCGCAGGCCGCCCTGGCCCTGCTCCCCACGGAGGGCAGCGTGATCCTCGACGCGGGCACGACATCGGCTCGGCTCGCCGCCGCCCTCCCCGTGGAGTCGACCCTGACGATCGTCACGCACGCCCTGCCGATCGCCGCCCGCCTCGCGGACCATCCCGGGGTCTGCCTGCACCTGGTCGGCGGCCGGGTGCGGCACCGCACCCGGGCGGCGGTCGACGCATGGGCGCTGCGGGCCTACGGAGAAGTCAAGGCCGATGTCGCCTTCCTCGCAGCCAACGGGTTCTCGCCCGAGGACGGGCTGACCACCCCTGACCTGGCCGAGGCCGCCGTGAAGCGCGCGATCGTCTCGGCCGCCCGCCGGGTCGTACTGCTGGCGGACTCCAGCAAGTTCGGCAAGGAGTACTTCGCCCGCTTCGGCGACCTCTCCCAGATCGATCTGCTCATCACGGACACGGGCCTCAGCCCTGACGACGCCGCGGCCATCGAGCGGCAGGGCACCGAAGTGGTGCGCGCATGATCCTCACCGTCACCCCGAACCCCAGTCTGGACCGCACCTACGAACTGCCCTCGCTGGACCGCGGTTCCGTGTTGCGGGCCACCGCTGACCGGGTCGAGCCCGGCGGCAAGGGCGTGAACGTCTCCCTCGCCGTGGCGGCCGCCGGCCACGCGACGGTCGCCGTCGCCCCGCTGGGCGGTCCCGAGGGTGCGCTGCTCGCCCAACTCCTCGGCGACCACGGCATCGAGGCGGCCGGGGTGCCGGTCCACGGATCAACTCGCGTCAACATCACCCTGGTCGAGCCCGACGGCACGCTGACGAAGGTGAACGCGGCCGGGCCCGAGATCACGGCAGCAGAGGCGGACGCACTGCTGGCGACCGTGCGGGCGCGGGCGGCGGGCACCCGGTGGGTCGCGTGTTGCGGCAGCCTGCCTCGGGGGCTGCCCCCCGAGTGGTACGCCGAGTTGGTGGCGCAGGCCCACCGGGCGGGCGCCCGGATCGCCGTCGACACCTCCGGCGCCGCCCTGGACGCCGCGCTACGGCAGCGCCCGGAGGTGGTGAAGCCGAACTCCGAGGAACTGGCAGAGGTCGTCGGCCGTCCTCTGGCCACGATCGGCGACGCGGTCAAGGCGGCGCAGGACCTTCGGGACCGAGGTGCCAGGGCCGTCCTGGCGAGCCTGGGAGCCGACGGCCAACTGCTGGTCGACGCCAGCGGGACGTACTTCGGCAGCGCGCGGGTCACCGCCGTGCGCAGCAACGTCGGAGCGGGCGACGCGTCGCTGGCGGGATTCCTCGCGGCGGGCGGCACGGGCCCGGCCGCCCTGGCCGCGGCCGTCGCCCACGGGGCGGCCGCCGTTCAACTGCCTGGCAGCGCCATGCCCAGGCCGACCGACCTCGTTCCGGCGGCGGTGACGACGACGGCGCGGGTCCCCCTGGACCGCGCGCTCACGGAGCCAACGCCATGAGCGGCCCAGGGTCCGCTCCCCCGGCCGGTCACCGATCGCCGACCGCGCGCCGCGTCCGGCCGGTCCCCCGCGTCCCCCTGCCGCCCGCCGGGCGGTTTCGCGAGCAAGGAGCCGCGTGATGAGTGAGTTGATCAACGCCGAACTGGTCGACCTCGACCTGTCGGTCGAGAGTAAGGAAGCCGCCGTCCGCCGACTCGCCGAGCGGATGGTCACCACCGGCCGCGTGACCGATCTCGACGGCTTCCTCGCGGACGTGGCGGCCCGCGAGGCCGAGATGCCGACCGGCCTGGAGGGCGGCATCGCCGTTCCACACTGCCGTAGCGCGCACGTCACCGTCCCGACATTGGCCTTCGGGCGCAGCGAACAAGGCATCGCCTTCGGGGCCGTTGACGGCCCGGCCGACCTGATCTTCCTGATAGCCGCCCCGACCGGTGCGGACGACGCCCATCTGACGATCCTGTCCAGTCTGGCCCGGCGGCTGATGGACCCGGACTTCACCTCCGCCCTGCGCGCGCAGACGAGCCCGGCCGCCGCCTGTGCCCTGATCCGCGGTGCGGACAGCGCTCCGCCGGATGCGGCGCACGACACCGCCGCGTCCGACAGCGGACCGGTGCCCTTCCGTATCGTCGCCGTCACGTCGTGCCCCACCGGCATCGCCCACACGTACATGGCGGCGGAGTCCCTGACGAAGGCGGCCGAGGCCGCGGGTGTCGAACTCGCCGTGGAGACACAGGGATCGGCGGGATTCACCCCGCTGGACCCCGCCGCAATCGCCGCCGCCGACGGCGTGGTACTCGCCCATGACATCGAGGTCCGCGACAGGTCCCGCTTCTTCGGCAAGCCCACCGTGGACGTCGGGGTGAAGGCCGCCATCAACCGCCCCGCGGAACTCATCAGCGAGGTGCGGGCCAAGGCCGACCGCGGCGAGGTCACCGGCCACGCCACCGCCCCGCCCCCGACGGACTCAGCCGGAGACCACTTCGGCACGCGGCTGCGCAAGTGGCTGATGACCGGCGTCAGTTACATGGTGCCGTTCGTCGCCGCGGGCGGACTGCTGATCGCACTCGCCTTCGCCATCGGCGGCTACCAGATCAACAAGGCACCCTCGGTCGCCCAGCACTTCGTGTGGACCGAGACCTCCAGCTGGGCCGCCCTGCTGTTCCAGATCGGCTCCGCCGCCTTCGGGTTCCTCATCCCGGTCCTCGCCGGATACATCGCCTACGGCATGGTGGACCGGCCCGGTCTCGTACCCGGCATCGTCGGCGGCGCCATCGCGGTCACCATCAACGCCGGTTTCCTCGGCGGCCTGGTCGCCGGCCTGCTCGCGGGCGCGGTGGTGATGGCCGTACAACTCCTGCGCGTCCCACCCGTGTTGCGCGGCATCATGCCGGTGGTTGTGATTCCGTTGGTCTCCTCCCTCATTGTCGGCCTCCTAGTCTTCGTCGTGGTCGGCAAGCCGATCGCCGCCTTCCAAAGGGCCATGACCGACTGGCTGAGCGGACTGTCCGGAAGCAACGCGATCATCCTGGGTGTCCTTCTGGGTCTGATGATGTGCTTCGATCTGGGCGGCCCGGTCAACAAGGTGGCCTATGCCTTCGCGGTCGGCGGCCTGGCCAGTCCGACGGCCGGTAGCCTGAAGGTCATGGCCGCGGTCATGGCCGCCGGGATGGTCCCCCCACTGGGGATGGCGTTGGCCACCACCGTCCGGGGAGCGCTGTTCACCAAGGCGGAGCGCGACAACGGCAAGGCCGCATGGGTCCTGGGCGCATCGTTCATCAGCGAGGGCGCGATCCCGTTCGCCGCCGCCGACCCGCTGCGGGTCATCCCTTCCACGATGGCGGGCGGTGCGCTCACCGGTGCGCTGTCCATGGCGTTCGGCTGCACCCTGCGGGCTCCGCACGGCGGCATCTTCGTCGTACCGCTGATCGGCCAGCCGCTGCTGTACCTGGTGGCCGTCGCCGTCGGTACGGTGCTCACCACCACTCTGGTGGTCCTGCTCAAAGGCGGCCGCGCAGCGGCCACGGTGCGGGAGGCGGCCTCCGCCCCGCAGGACGCCAACGCCAAGGCACCGATGCCCGCTTGAACCCTGTGTGCCGAACCGCTCACGCCCCGTTTCCCGTCATTTCGAAGGAGTGCTCAGTTCTCATGCCCCAGCGCACTGTTGTCGTAGGCTCCCGCAGCGGTCTGCACGCCCGCCCCGCGTCGCTGTTCGTTCAGGCCGCCGCCCGCCAACCGGTCAGGGTGACGGTCACTCGCGAGGGTCGGTCCCCGGTGGACGCCCGCAGCCTGCTCTCCGTCCTCGCGATGGGCGCCCAGCACGGCGAACCACTGGTGCTGACCGCAGAAGGCGACGGTGCGGAGGCGGCGATCGAGGAACTGGCCACCCTCATAGCCCGCGACCTCGACTCCCAGGAGTCTTGACCCGAAGTCCGGGCCCCGGCGAGGACGTTCCGGCAGTGGGTAGCCGGGAACGTCGTGGCCTTGCGGTCAGCCGCCGCGAGGACGCAGAACGGCGCCCGCCGATAGCCATCGGCGGGCGCCGTTTCCATGCGGAAGGCAGGGCTCAGCCCTTGCTGACCGCCAGCAGGATCTCGGGGAGTCGTGCGACGACCCGCGGGCCGGCGAGGCGCAGCCCGAGCCAGGCCGCGCAGAAGCCGTAGGCCACCCCGAGTGGCAGCAGGATCCACATCAGGCCGAGGTTGGCCGAGACGTGCAGCCAGATCGTCAGGGCGATCAGCGGCGAACACACCACCGTGCCCGCGAGCAGTCCGCCGAAGAGCGAGAGCCAGGCGATTCCGGCCTGCCCCGGGGCGACGTTCTTGAAGCCACCGTCCTGCGGGATCGAGTACGGGAACAGCGCCGAGGTCATACCGCCCGTTCCGAGCAGCGCGCCGAGCATGGCGAAGGACATGCCCAACACCTCCGGCAGTGACCGCCACGCGCGGGTGACCGCGGCCACGCCGGTGACGGCGAGAATTACGTACGGGACCGCGATGAGGGACAACGCGAGGGCGCGGGCGCGCAGTTCGACGTAGGCGTCACGTGGTGAGGCGATGGTTTGCAGCACCATCCAGAACGCGGAGGTGTCCTGGCCGAACTGGTTGTACATCTGCATGCCGAGCAGTGCCGGCGCGAAGAAGGCGAAGTACAGGGAGCCGTGGCCCTGTGCCGCGTTGAGCATCGGCACCAGCAGGCCGAGGGTCAGCGAGGACATCCACGCGGTCTTCGTCTTCGGATCCCGCCAGATGTAGCGCAGTGACCGCACCATCACCGCGCCCGTACGGCCCGTGGGCAGCACACTCGCGAGCCCCGGCCGCTGCGCACGCGCCTTGTCCGGCTCGGTGGAGGCCTGCAGGGTGGAGGAGTCCGGTGCGGTCATCAGCCGGGTCAGGGACCGCTGCCACCACCACAGCAGCAGGGCCAATGCCGCGGCGGTGAGCGCGAGTTCGGCCGCGGCCACGCCGTACGATCCCTCGCCGGCGGCCCGTACGGCGTCCATCGCGGAACCCGGCGGCACCCAGCGCAGGACGTCGGCGACCGGCGCCAGGGCCCGCAGGCCCCCGGCCGCACCGAGCCGCTGTACGCCGATGTTCACGAACTGCATGCCGACGCCGATGATCAGGCCGCTGAGCACCGCCAGGTCGCGGCCCCTGCGGCTGGTCAGCAGGCGGATGTTGGCGGTCGCGACGGCACGGGCCAGTGCCAGGCAGACGAGCAGCACCAGCACCGCGGCGAGGACCCCGACGACGGTGGCCGCCGCGCCGTTCGCCGTGGCGATCACCGAGCCGACGACGATCGCCAAGGTGAACACCGGCCCGATGCCGATCAGGGACGCGGTCAGCAGCGCCACCACCAACGGGACGGGCCGCAGCGGGAGCATCACCAGCCGGGTCGGGTCGAGGGTCTCGTCGCCGCTGGCGAAGAACAGCGGCATGACCGCCCAGCCGAGCGCGAGCACCACGACGAGCAGCGTGGTGAGGGCGGCCATGTGTGCGGTGCCGCGGAGCGCGATCAGACCGAGCAGTTCCAGCGCGGTGAAAAGCCCGACGAGGACGATCGAGGTGACGTAGACGGCCTTGCGGCGGGAGGACTGCTGCAGCCCGTTGCGCAGCAGCGAAAGCTTGAGCTGGACGAAGACCGGGATCAGGGAGGTGGTGCCGGGGCGCGCGGCCTCCGGCTGGGGGGTGCTGTTCATCGGGCGTCGCCGCCCAGCCAGTCGAGGCTGTCACCGGAGGCGGTGCGCTGGGCACCGACCAGTTCCAGGAACGCCGCCTGGAGGCTGGGGGCGTCGCCCCGTACCTCCGCGAGCGCACCCTGCGCCCGTATGCGGCCCGCGGCCATCACCGCGACCCAGGAGCACAGGGATTCCACCAACTCCATCACATGACTGGAGAAGACGACGGTCGCCCCGGAAGCGGTGTAGCGCTCCAGCACACCACGGATTGTCTGCGCCGAGACGGGGTCCACGCCCTCGAACGGCTCGTCGAGGAAGAGGACTTCGGGGTTGTGCAGCAGCGCCGCGGCCAGACCTATCTTCTTGCGCATACCGGTGGAGTAGTCGACCACCAGCTTGTTCTGCGCCACCGCGAGGTCGAGAACGTCGAGCAGTTGGGTGGCCCGCCGGTCCACCTCGTCGCCAGGCAGACCCCGCAACCGCCCTGTGTAGGAGAGCAGTTCGCGCCCCGACAGCCGCTCGAACAACCGCAGTCCCTCGGGCAGTACGCCGATCCGTGACTTGACGGCGACCGGATCGCTCCACACGTCGTGGCCGCCGATCTCCACCCGACCCGAGTCGGGACGCAGCAGTCCGGTGACCATCGACAAGGTGGTGGTCTTACCGGCCCCGTTGGGCCCGACGAGGCCGATGAACTGCCCGGCGGGAAGCTCCAGATCGACTCCGGCGACCGCCACCTGCTCACCGAACTGCTTCCACAACCCCTCGATGCGTACGGCGGGCGTGCTGCCTTGTTCCACTGCTGTTCCTCGTTCCCCATCGGCGTATCACGAGGGGCTGGTCGTGCCCCCGGGCGACCACCCTAGACTTCGCCCGGCGGTGGGGAAATCGGCGGCCCCGGGCCGGTTCGCCTCTGGGTGTGTTGGAGGCGAAACGTCACAGATAGGCGGTCAGCCAGCGGTCCAGTTCAGCGAAGAGCTGCTCACGCGCCTCGGGGCCGGAGAGCACCAGATCGTGCACACCGCCGTGGATGCGCACGGTGACGACATGCCGGCCCAGTCGGGGAGCGAGCGCGGCGATGTCGTCGGCGCGCAGCACCCCGTCGGTGTGGTGCAGCGCGTCGTCCCATTTGAGTGTGACCGTGCTGGCGGTGGATGCCATCACCAGGACCGGGCAGTCGATCCGCAGCCCGCGGCGCACCCGGCGCTGTCCCTGTTGGATCGCGGCCAGCCATCCGGCGAACAAGGGGAAGCCCTCGGCGGGCTTGAGCTTCAGGTCGAAGTCCCAACTGCCCCGGAACTCACGGTGCAGGCTGTGCACGTAGTGGGGGTTGAGCGGCGTGGGCAGCTTGCGGGTGCCCGCGAACCGGCCGAGCACGTCGAGCAGCGGGGCGCCGAAGGTGCGTACCGCGTACGGGGCGGGCATCGACAGGAACGGGCTGTTGAGGAACAGTCCGTCGATGGTTCCCCGCCCGGCCCGCCGGTCCGCGTACAGGGCGCTGACCAGTCCGCCGGTGGAGTGGCCGTTGACGAGCAGGGTGTCATGACCGTCGACGTCACGGATGACGCGGACGGCCTCGTCCAGTTCCTCGGCGTAGGCGTCGAGGTCGCGCACGAAGTTCGGCGAATGGTGCGGGCGCAGGGAGCGGCCGTACTTGCGCAGGTCGAGGGCGTAGAAGTCAAAACCGCGGTCGACGTAGAAGTCCGCGAGATGCGTCTGGAAGAAGTAGTCGGTGTATCCGTGGACATAGAGCACGGCCCGCCGGGTGCCTTCGGCCGCACCGTTGGGGTGCGCCCTGCGGCGCACGAGGGTCGCCGTGACCTCGCCCTCGTCATCGGGGGTGAGCGGCAGGTCAACGGCTTGGTAGGGCTCGCCCAGGATGTCGGTACGGAAGTCCACGGCGCTGACTTTAGTGGGTCCGGCCCGAAGGCGGCAGCGTGGCGGGACCGTGGGCTTGGTCACTGCCCGCTCGTCCTGCGGGCGACAACTGCCTTCGTGCGCGTCCGCGTTGGGCGCTACTCCGACTGCCGGTGACGTTTGCCGCCCGTGCGGAACGCGTGGATGCCGTGGCCCTGCTGCTGCGCGGCCAGCGTTGCCTGCTCCCAGGTCAGCACCCGGCCGTCGACAGCGAACAACGGCCCGGCCTCTCGCTCCCCCGTCAACTCACGCAGCAGCCGGACCGCGCGCTCGCTCAACACCATCCGGCCCGCCGGTCCGTCCTTCCCCAACACGGCATCCGTGCCCGCCCCGCCAAGTTGGACATCGCAGACATCGAGCGACAACAGGTCCACGACCGGCAACTCGCCTTCCCACAGCAACAGCCACAGGGCCCGGTGCACGGTGGCGATGGATTCGTCGGCGAGGAGTTCTTCCAGCCGTTCGAGGGTGATGTTTTCAGCCAACAGCGTCATGGCTCCGCAGTATGCCGTCGCCCCCCTCCCGGGCATAGGGTCCGGTTGAAACGGCAACCAAGTGGTGACCCTGTGCGTGGGGCTCAGTGGCGCCACCAGTGCGCCTTGTGCCGCCGGGCGACCGGCGGCTTGGCGGACGGAGCGGTTGGCGGCCGTTCATCAGGGCCCTGGGCGTCCGCTGGCGGATGGAGGCCTTCCACGGAGTAGTTCGCCCCCGCGATGGCGTCCACGAGTTGCTGTTCGGTGAAGCTCTCCGATCCGGCGATGTGCGGCACGAAGCCGACGAGCACGCCGTCGCTGACGACCTCCGCGTCCAGTCCCGCCGCGCCGTCGGTGTCCCACAGCGCCTCGATGCTCTCGTCGAGGACGACCCGGATCCCGAACTCGTAGACTCCCACCTCGGCCAGGTGCGCCATCACGCCACGAGCGCGCAGCGCCGCCACCAGCCGGTTGGCGCGTTCCTCATCCATACCCACACCATAGATCCCGCACTGCGCGGGCAGCGGCTTCCGCTTCCGTGACCGTGCGGCGAGTCCCACGGCCACGGCATCAGCGGTCAGCAGCCCGCTGCCTGACGTGCTAGTGCCCGGAGGGCAGGGTGAGCCGCTGCCCCGGGTAGATCACATCAGGGTCGGGTCCGATCACGTTCCGGTTGGCGTCGTACAGCCGCTGCCAGCCGCCGGGGACGGTGGCCTGCACCGCGACACCGGACAGGGTGTCGCCGTCGTGCACGGTGTACGACGTGGTGGGCGCGGCGGCCGGGCCGCCGGTGTCGGGGCGGTGGCCGGTGCCGCCGTGCGAACGGGACTTGGGGGCGGCGTGCCGGGGACCGCTGCTCCGCTTCACCTGCGCGGGGTGCCCGCCCCGCGTGAGATGCGCCCGTACCGAGCACACCGGCCATGCGCCGGGCCCCTGCCGGGCGAGCACCGCTTCCGCCACGATGATCTGTTCCGCCTTGCTCGCCAGGTCGGCCCGGGGCGCGTACGCGGTTCCGCCGAACGCCGCCCAGGTCTGCTGGGTGAACTGCAACCCTCCGTAGTTGCCGTTGCCGGTGTTGATGCTCCAGTTGCCGCCGCTCTCGCATCCGGCGACCCGGTCCCAGGTGGTGTCGGAGGCCGCGTCGCTGGTGCCGGGGCCGAGGAGCGGCAGGACGATACCGAAGCCACCGACGGTGAGTGCGGTGCGGAGCGACGACAGGAGCCGTGGGGGTGCGGTGCGGCGGTGCCGCGGTCGTGCGGACATGGGCCTTCCTCTCCACTGCGGTTCCCACCCGCCGGCGGTCCCGGCGGGCTGTAGGCAGTACGTCAGTGCGGCCCTGTCACTCACAAGGCGCGAAGAGTTCACAGATCGCCGTGCGCCGCTACGTGCCACCGCTCGATTACATGACGCCTCATCAGTTTCGTGGGGGTTCGGGCGCACAAGTGGGCACAGGCGCACGGAAGTTGGGCCGCCCGGCCCGGATGCGCACCAGCCCGCCGAGGACAGGCGGGCGGGGCGGCGCACGCCTACGGCGGGGGCGCGGGGCTCTCCCCCCGGATACGGCTGCCGGGGTAGCACCGTCGCAGTACCGGGCTGTGCGACGAACGGGCCAGGAGGCGCACACCGGCATCGGCCGCGCCATGATCCGCGTCTTGGACAACACAAGGGGATTGATCTAGGGCCTTGTCCCACGGGTCCGGCGAGAGCTCCGACAGTCCGAGCGCCGCCGCGTCCGCCGCGGGACGGGACGGGCACGGCTCCCGGTCCTGCGGAGGGCGGGTGAACTGAGACCCCGTGCGGATCGGGGAGACGCCATGGCCTGGCACATCGCCCCTGCCGCGTGATGCGATGGGCGTGTGGAGTTGCGCGAGATGCGGGCGTTCGTCGCTGTGGTCGAGGAAGGCGGGCTGTCCGCCGCCGCGCGGCGGTTGCACGTGAGTCAACCGGCGCTGTCGCAGACCGTCAGTGCGCTGGAGCGGCAGTTGGGGGTGCAGCTGCTCGTGCGCAGCAGCACCGGGGTTCAGGCCACGGAGGCGGGTATGACGCTGCTCGCCGAGGCACGTGCCGTACTGGCCCGGCACGACCAGGCGCTGGCGGCCATGGCACGGCACACCGCCGCCGGGGGAAGCGTGCTGCGGCTCGGGATCCCACTTGAGCTGCCGTCGAACCTGCTCTCCCGCCCCCTCGCGGAACTGGCCGCCGCCTATCCGGAGACCAGAGTCCAGGCCCGTCATCTGTCCACGGCGCAACAACAGGCCGCACTGCTCGCGGACGAGCTCGACGTCGGCCTGCTGCGGGAGCGTCCTGTCGGCGATGAGCTGGACGCCGTGCTCGTCGCGGAGGAGCGGTTGGGCGTACTGCTCGCCGCCGAGCTGGCAGCGGGGATCGCCGGTCCCGAGGGCGTCCGGCTGGAGGCCCTCGCCGGGCTGGACTGGGTCGGCTTTCCCCGCTCCGGCAGCCCCGCCTGGTACGACGAGCTCACCGCCGTGCTGCGCAGTCACGGCCTTGATCTTGGTCTTCCGGCGCCTGCGGGCCAGTCGCTGATCGCCGAGGTCAAGCTTGCCGCGGTGGCCGCGGGCGGGGCCTTCGCCCTCGCGCCGCCCGACTGGTCGCAACCCATCCCCGACACCATCACCTGGCGCCCACTGACCGGCCACCCCCTCGTCCGCCGTACCTGGGCGGTGTGGCCCGCCGCCTCACGGCGGCGGGACCTGGGACGTCTTGTCGCCGCCTTCGAGCAGCCGACCGGCGGCTGACCCGCCCGCCGCGTCACACGGCAGTGCGCCCGCCGTCGACGGGCAGCACAGCGCCCTGCACGAAGCTCGCCGCGTCGCTGGCCAGGTAGGCGATCGCCTCGGCGATCTCCTCCGGGGCAGCCGCTCGCCCGGCCGGCGCCTGGGCGGCCAGGGCCGCCAGGTCCTCGCCCATTCCGGCGGTTGTCTCCGTGCGGGTCGGGCCGGGTTCCACGGCGTTGACCCGGACCCCGCGCGGACCGTACTCGGCGGCCCACGCCTTGGTCAGCAGGTTCAGCGCCGCCTTGCTCGACCCGTACAGCGCCATGCCGGGTGCGCCGTACTCGGCCACCATCGTGCTCAGGTTGACGATCGCGCCGCCGCCCCGTTCGGCCATGCCCGGTGCGAGCTCCGCCACCAGGTAGAACGGCGCCTTCACATTCAGCGCGTACACGGCGTCGAACTCGCTCTCCGGGGTCTGCTCCGTCGGCCCGAACGGGTAGACGCCCGCGTTGTTGACCAGGATGTCGACGCGACCACCGCCCAGTTCCACGGCTTGCCGCGCCAGTTGCCGGACCGACTGGGCGCTCCGCAGATCGGCGGCGACGAAGTCCGCCTTGCCGCCGCGCCCCCGGATGCCGCCGACGACCGCCTCGCCCCGAGCCTGGTCCCGGCCCGCGACCAGCACATGCGCACCGCGCGTCGCGAGCGTTGCCGCGGTGGCCGCGCCGATGCCACTGGTCGCACCGGTCACCAGAGCGACCCTTCCCGCCAGATCCGTAGAAGTCACGATCAAACCCTTCGTTGCCTGGACGAACTCCATGTACGGAGCAACACCTCGGACCGGTCAGGGAAAGCGCGCAGCTACCGCGTCGCGGTCCGGAACTCCGCATCACCTCACGAGGTGACCAGCCCTCACAGCGCCGATACCTCCGGGCGGATTCCGTGGCGGTCATAGCCGATCCCAATGGCCGCCATAACCAAGCAGACCGCCTTCTCCTCATGGCCGCCACCAGGCCGACGCCATGGTGGCACTGTTGGTGGTACCCCGAGCCCACCGGCGCGGCTTGCGGCTCGGAGGTGTTGGTGTTGCCGTGGAAATGAGGTGCCGCGTGCGCGCCGAGCGAGCGGCTGAGCCATCTCCCCGCCCACGGTCGAGACCCACTTTCGAGAACGGGAGCGGAACATGGGCACCACGAGTGACGGTCTCCAGGCCGACGTCCTGGTCATCGGCTTCGGCAAGGGCGGCAAGACGGTGGCCGCGACGATGGGCAAGCTGGGCAAGCAGGTGGTGCTGGTCGAGCGGTCAGACCGGATGTACGGGGGAACCTGCCCCAACGTGGGCTGCGTGCCGACGAAGGCGCTCGTCCACCACTCGCGCAAGCGCCGGCCGGAGGACCCGGCGCAGGACTGGTACGAGCGGTCCGTCGAAGAGGTGCAGGCACTCACCAAGCTGTTCCGCGGCGACAACTACGACGGGCTGAACAGCATGGACACCGTCACCGTCATCACGGGCGAGGCCGCCTTCACCGACCCGCACACCGTGGACGTCAAGACCGGCGACGGCCATCTGACGGTCACCGCCGAGACCGTCCTGATCAACACGGGCTCGGAACCGATCATCCTTGATATCCCCGGCCTACGCACCAGTCAGTACACCATGACCAGTACCGATCTGATCGAGTCAACGGTCCTGCCGCAACGGCTCGCGATCATCGGCGGTGGGTACCTCGGGCTTGAATTCGCGTCCATCTACCGCCAGTTCGGCTCGCAGGTGACCGTACTGGAGACCGCGCCGAAGATCCTGGGGCGGCTGGACGACGACGTCGCCGCCGTCGCGGAAGGCATCCTGGCCGACGAAGGCATCGAGATCATCGCGGGCGCCCACGTCACGGAGGTCCGCGACGGTGAGAACGGCGCGTCCATCACCTACGACAAGGACGGCGGGCGGCACACCCTGGAAGCCGACGCCATCCTGGCCGCCACCGGCCGCGCACCGGTGACCCGCGGCCTGGCGCTGGACGCCGCGGGCGTGCGTACCACCGAGCGGGGGGCGGTCGAGGTGGACGAGTTCCTACGGACGAGCCAGCCGCACATCTACGCCCTCGGTGACGTCAACGGCGGCCCGCAGTTCACCTACATCTCGCTGGACGACAGCCGCATCGTCCTCGACCAGTTGGTCGGCGAGGGCAAGCGCTCGGCGGCGGACCGGGTGGCGATCCCGCACACCCTGTTCATCACTCCGCCGCTGGCCACCGTGGGGCTCACCGAGGAGGAGGCGCGTGCGGCCGGTCACCGGGTGAAGATCGCGAGCCAGCCCGTCGCCGAGATCGTCGCGATGCCGCGTGCGTACATCGTCGAGGACACCCGCGGAGTCATGAAGTTCGTGATCGACACGGACACCGACGAGATCCTCGGCGCCGCGCTGCTGAGCGTCGACGCGCAGGAACTCATCAACACCGTCGCCCTCGCCATGCGGTACGGCATCAAGGCGTCCGAACTCCGCGATGCCGTCTACACCCACCCCACCTCGACCGAGGCCTTCAACGACGTGCTCGCCACCATCGTGCGCGCCGACGAGCCGCAGGCCGCTCGGGCGTGACCGACGAAGGCATACAACTTTGTAGCGCGCGACGCGCCCGTGCGAGGATCTCCTCACCGTGCACCGGTTCGGACCGCGAAAGGCAGTGATGTACCCGATATCCCTGGGTGACGACGGCGCCGAACTGCGCCCGCTCGAACCATCGCGGGCGGAGGAGCTCCTGGCCAACATCGACCGGGGACGGGAGTTCGTCGGGCGCTACATAGCACTGCCGGACGTGGTCACGGACCTGGAGTCCAGCCGGGCGTACCTCATGGCGTACGCGGAGAAGGCAGCGGCCAACGCCGGGCGGATCTACGGCATTTGGACCGGCGGCAAGCTGGTCGGCGGAGTCCTCTTCCGGACGATGGACGTCGAGCAGGGCACCGCCGAGGCGGGCTGCTGGCTGGAACCTTCGGCGGTGGGCAAGGGCCTGGTCACCAGGGCCGCCCGCGTGATCATCGATTGGGCCGTCGAGGAGTTGGGCATCCACCGCGTGGAGTGGCGCGCCGCAGCGGCGAACGAGGCCAGCATCGCGGTGGCCCGGCGGCTCGGCATGACGAAGGACGGCGTGCTGCGGGAGAGCTACCTGTACCGGGGGAAGCGACACGACATCGAGATCTGGTCGGTGCTGGCACCGGAGTGGCGGGCCACCGAACAACTGCCCAGGCATCATGCATAGGTGACCATGCGCCCGCCTCTCGGCTCGCCCTGCGTGGTGCGCTCCAGCGGTACGGCGAGGCGGAGTCGCGAGAGACTCGGAACAGCACCGCCCCGTTCGGCGTGCGTCAGCCGGTCTGACATGGCTGCCCGAACTGGAGCGCTTCGGCATCAGGCAACGCGGCCGCCTCGTGGCGCACCACCGGACTGCTGAGTGTGCCGATCTCGGCGGGTGAACGCACCGCGACGTTGTGAACTTCGGCGGAGTGGCCGGGGTTCGCGGGGGCAGGGCTGGCCCGTTGGCGCTCCCAGTCCTTCTGCCCCGCATGCGCCACACCACAGCGCAGGACCGCGGCGGCTGCCACGGTCCTATGCGGTCTGACGCCATCACCAGATTGTGGCATCACATGGCTTTGCAATGGCACCACATCGGCGCCATACTGGCGTCATGGACCTCACGCCCTACGTCGACAACCTCCGCCGCGAGCTCGCGGTCGCCGCGCAGGCGGGCGGAGACGAAGCCCGCAGCCTGGCCGAACGCCTCACCGCGCCCCTGGAGTCGGCCGCCCGGCTCACCCTGCTGAACGCGCTGTCCGCCGCCATGGACGAGGTCACCCGGGACATGGCGCCGGGCTCGGTCGACGTCCGGCTGCGCGGGCTCGACCCGGAGTTCGTGGTGACGGCGCCACCGGGCCAGGAGACGTACGAGGACGACCGCACCACCGGCGCCGCCCCCGTGCCCGTGCCGCCGCTCGCGTCGGACGGCGACGAGGGCGGCACGGCACGGATCAACTTCCGGTTGCCCGCCCACCTCAAGGCCCGGGTGGAGGACGCCGCCGGGCAGGAGGGACTTTCGGTCAACGCCTGGCTGGTACGGGCCGTCGCCATCGCACTGGAACCGGGCGAGCGCGGCCGGACGTCGGGCCGCAGCCGCCAGCGCGGCGGCCAGAGTTACACCGGCTGGGTCCGCTAGACCTTCCCGCGCCGCGCACCGCACCACTTCTCCATCGACACCGCTGCACCAGCGGGACCGCAGACCCAAGCCAGGAGGACGGTACAGCCATGCCTGATTTCGCCACCCCAGAGCCGGTCTCCGTCTCTCTCCAATTCGACATCGGCACCGCCCGGATCACCGCGAGCGAGCGCACCGACACGGTGGTCGAGGTGCTGCCCGGCAACGGTGCCGACGACAACGACGTACGCGCCGCCGCACAGACCAAAGTCAGCTACTCCAACGGCGAGTTGCTGGTGAAGGGGCCCAAGAAGCGGTCGCTGTTCGGTACTGCCGGTTCGCTGGACATCAGCATCGAGTTGCCGAGCGGTTCGCAGGTGCACGCCGACTCGCCCATGGCCGACTTCATCTGCGAAGGCCGCCTCGGTGACTGCCGGTTCAAGACCTCGGCGGGCGACATCCAGATCGCCGAGGCGGGCACCGTGAACCTCAAGACCAGCCATGGCGACATCGTTGTGCACCGGGCGGCGGGGAACGCCGAGGTCACCGGAGCGGGCCGGATCGACATCGGCGAGATCGCGGGCGAGGCGACCGTCAAGAACGCCAACGGCGAGATCACCATCGGCAAGGTGACCGGCGACGTGCGGGCGAACTCGTCCAACGGCCGTATCTCCATCGGCACCGCACACGCCGGGGTCGATGCCAGGTCCGCCTACGGCGGCATCCGGGTCGGCGAGGTGGCGCACGGCTCGGTCTCCCTCCAGACCGCCACCGGTGATCTGGAAGTCGGCATCCGCGAGTCCACCGCGGCCTGGCTCGATCTGAACTCCCGCTTCGGCAGCGTACGCAACTCGCTCGGTCCGGCCGAAGGCCCCGAGACATCCGACGCGACCGTCGAGGTGCGCGCCCGCACCGGGCTTGGCGACATCATCATCCGCCGCGCCTGACCACCCACGGCTGCACACCGCCGGAAGCACGGCCGCCGCACGCGAGACATCAGCGACTCACGCGAGCGGGGGTTCGGCGGCTTCCACGAGGAGCTGCTCGACATCGGCTGACCCGGGCCCCCGCCGCAGCCTTGCTGCGTACATGACTAGTTGACCCGGAGTTACCGGTACCGACAGCCGGGGTCGCTACCAATGTGCCGTTCACCGGCTGTTGTTCCCCATGCGGCGAGGTACCGGACATGAGACTTCTGTGGCGAGCGCTCGGCGGCGTCCTCACCCTGCTGGGCGCGCTGCTGGTGGCGGTGGTACCCGCGCACGCGGCCACCACCAGCGCCAACCTGATCGTGAACGGGGACGCGGAGGCCGGTTACTGCACCACCGACTGGACCGCGGCGACCACCATCCCGGGCTGGACGGTGGTGTCGGGCAGCCCGGATGTCATCTGCTACTCGGCGGGGAGCTTCGGCCACCCCGCGAGTCCCGCGCCGGGCAGTGCCTTCTTCGCCCCCGGCGACCAGGGCGACGGCACGATGCGGCAGACGGTTGATGTGTCCTCGGCGGCGACGGCGATCGACGGTGGCGGGGTCAGCTACAACCTGGCCGGGTGGCTTGGGGGTTGGACCAACTACGCGGGGTACGTACAGGTCTCGCTGCGGTTCCAGGACGGCTCTGGCCAGCCGCTGGGTTCCACCGTCGACCTGCCCACCGTGTCGGCCGCCGACCGCGCCGACACCACTTCGTTCCTGGCCCGCAGCAGCGGTGGCACGGTTCCGGCGGGTACCCGCTCGATCCTGGTCGAGGTGGCGTTCCTGCAGTCCTCCGGCGAGTCCGGCTATCTGGACAACCTGTCGCTGACACTGTCCACCCCGGTCCACGCGGCCACGCTCACTCCCCCGGCGTCCACGGTGCCCGGCTTCGACCACGTCTTCATGGTCATGATGGAGAACACCGACTACTCGGCGGTGATGGGTGACCCGACGGACACCCCGTACCTGCACAGCCTGATGACACAGGGTGCGACGATGGCCGACTACCACGCGGTCTACCACCCCAGCGACGAGAACTACCTGGCCGTCGCGGGCGGCGACACCTACGTCAAGGGCGCGACCTACTGGCCGAACATCAACGATCCACACACCAACCTGGGCGACGAACTCGATGCCGCGGGCAGGTCATGGAAGGCATACGAGCAGGGCATGGGCACCCCCTGCAACACCACCAACGGGCACGACTCGTACTACGAGCCGGATGACGCGCCGTTCATCAACTACACCGACATCAGCGGCAACCAGAGCCGCTGCGCCGCCCACCTCTTCGACACCAGCCAGCTGACCACCGATCTGGCAAGCGCGGCCACCACCCCCGGCTTCTCCTGGATCGCGGCCGATGACTACTACGACGGCGAAGCCTCCGGCAACGGCAACTCCACCAGCCTGAAGGCACAGGATGGTTGGCTGCGGCAGACGCTGGCGCCGATCATGCAGTCACCCGCCTGGACCACCCAGAAGTCCCTGCTGATCGTCACCTGGGACGAGGACGGCAGCGACCCGGACAACCACGTAGCCGCGATCGTGGACGGCTCCCAGGGCACCGTCCCGGCGGGCACCACCAGCGCCACCCGCTACGACCACTACAGCACCGCCCGCACCATCGAGGCCGCGCTGGGCCTGCCCGGCATCACCGCCAACGACACCTATGCGACACCGCTGAACGACGCCTTCACGCCCAACTCCAGCCCGGCGCCCAGCAGTACGCTGACCACCGACACCCCGAGCGTCGCCAGCGGGGCAAGCGTCACCTTCCGCTACTCCACACCCCCGGCCACCACCAGCTCCACCAACTGGATCGGCATCTATCCGCAGGGCGTGGCACCCGGCCGGCAGAACTCGCTGAGCTGGCAGTACGCACCGAACGGCGGCGGCAGTCTGACGTTCGGCACCAGTGGTCTGCCAGGACCGGGCGACTACGACGTCTGGTACCTCTACAACAACGGCTACACGGCACTGGCGGGCCCGCTCACCCTGACCGTCAGCTGACGGCTACCCCTTGGGGGCACCGGATCGGGCAGCCGCCTGCCAACCGTGTTCGAGCAGGTCGAAGGCGCGCTCCACCGCCTGCCGCGGATTGGCCCGGCCGCGGGCCAGGCTGGCCGCCTCCAGGGCGAAGTGGGCCAGCGCCGCGCAGGCGATGTCGTCCTCGGGGGCGCCGATGTCCTCGGCGATGGCGCGCGCCAGAGCGGTTTCATGGCGCATCCACATGCGGTGGGCGTACTCCCGCAACGCGGGTGTCTCCTCAGTGAGTTGGACGAACCGGGCGAACCCCGGGTCGGGGGTCGCGGAGCCCAGCTTCGCGTGGATGACGTGTGCGCGTAGGGCGGCCGGGATGGACTGGCCCTGCGGGCGTTCGCGTACCGCTGCGACCAGCGCGGCCTCCAGATCGGCGTCCTCGTCGAAGACAAGGGCCTCCTTGCCCGGGAAGTGCTTGAACAGTGTCGTGGTGGACACATCTGCGGCGTCGGCCACGTCCTTGATGCTGACCTGGTCGTAACCGCGTTCAAGGAACAGCCTCAGAGCCGCGTCCGCCAGCGCCTGGCGGGTGGCGGCCTTCTTGCGTTCCCGGCGCCCCATCGTCTCGCTCATGGACACCACCCTAACGTTTGATTGCCCCGATTCGAATGTTCACTCGTTGCACTTTCTAACCGAGTGTGCTCTCCGGAGGCGCCGAGCACAGACCATGGCCGTCATCCGCGCCGCCATCGTGGCCGCCCGTGCGCCCAGGAAGTCCCGCCGCGCGCCGGGCCACCGCCCGTGTCATTGGCGGCCGTTGGGCACTGTGGTAGAACCATCGTCGGCTCCGTGTGTACCCGTACGAGCACAATTATCCGGGCAGCACGCGTGTCCCACGTCATGGGTGCACCGGTGCCCCATCGCCGTTCCACCGCCCGCACGTTGGCATCACCGCGGTATCGACCGCGCACCGTCGACGACACGGGCAGTGCACAACAGAAAAGGACATCGAAGACTTCATGACTCGATTCCTCGCCCGCTCCACCCGGCGCGCCGTGACCGGCGCCGTGGTCGTGGGAACGCTGGGCTCGATGCTGGCCGCCGCGATGCCGGCCAGCGCCGCTCCCAATAGAGCCGCCGCGGCGGCCCAGCAGACCAGCCCCGCCCCCGACATGGCTGCCCTGAAGCAGGCACTGCAGGGAGTCGTCACCGCGGGGGCGCCTGGTGTCTTCGCCCGGGTGAACGACACCAGCGGACACTCCGGCACGGTCAGCGTGGGCACCGGCGACATCGCCACGCACTCGCCGGTCAACCCCAGCGGGGACTTCCGCGTCGGCAGCGTCACCAAGACCTTCACCTCGGTGCTGGTCCTGCAACTGGTCGCACAGCACAAGGTCGGCCTGGACACCGCGGCCACCCACTACCTGCCGCACGGCGTACTGCCCGCCGACTCCACCATCACGGTACGCCAGCTGCTGAACCACACCAGCGGTCTGTACGACTACACCAACGACCTGCTGACCGGAGACACCGTCACCGGCTACCAGAAGTTCCGCTACAAGACCTACCAGCCGCAGGCCCTGGTCGCCGACGCCCTCAAGCACGGCCAGCAGTTCAAGCCGGGCAGCCAGTACAGCTACTCAAACACCAACTTCGTCGTGCTGGGCATGTTGGTCGAGCACATCACCGGCAAGCCGTACGCGCAGGTGCTCACGCAGCGCATCCTCGCACCGCTCAAGCTGACCCACACCGAGTTCGTGGTGCCCCGCACCACGATCGACGGGCCGCACGCGATCGGCTACCTCACCCAGGACGACCGCACCAAGCCGTTGTTCGACGCGACCAACCAGACCGCCTCATGGCTCTGGTCCGCCGGTGCCCTGATCTCCAGCACCTCGGACCTCAACCGCTTCCTGCAGGCGCTGACGACCGGACATCTGCTGCCGCGCGCACAACTGGCGGAAATGGAAACCATGGAGGCGGTGACGCCGACCTCCCAGTACGGCCTCGGCCTTCGCCAGTACGACCTGTCCTGCGGCACCAAGGTCATCGGCCACGACGGCATCATCGAGGGCTACCAGACCTACACCTACACCACCAAGGACGGCTCGCGGCAGGTCACCATCTCCGCGAACGCCTCCAACAACTCCGATGTCTTCGCCGCCGAACGGCGCGCCCTGGACCCGGTGTTCTGCGGCAAGCCCGCCCCCACCGCCCAGCAGCGCAGCCAGACCGTGGACACCCAGCGCATAGCGCAACAGGAGATGCCCAGCGCGCGCGCCCGGACCTCCGGAACGTCGGACCTGCTGGCCAACCAGTGATGTGAAGGCCGGTTGAGGTCCGGGCTCGGCCCGGACCTCAACCGAGCGTGGCGAGCAGCAGGGCGGCGTCGTCCAACAGCTCTGAGCGGGCCTCGATGGTGTCGATGATGTGGTCGGCGAGGTCCTCCAGCGGCGCCGGACCGTCGATCATCACGGTTTCGAGCTGGCTCATGCCCTCGTCCAGGTCCATGCCGTGGAACTCCACCAGGCCGTCGGTGCACATCAACAGCGTGTCGGCGGCGTGCAGTTGGAGTGGCGCGGCCGGGTACGGGGACGCGTCCGCCCTGTCGAGCAGGCCGAGCGGCGGCCCGCCGGGCACGCTCGGGCGGCTGCAGCTGCCGTCCGAGCGTCTGACCAGCGGCCCCAGGTGCCCGGCCCGTACGACGCCGGCACGGCCGGTGGTGGGATCGAGGTCCGCGTAGATGCAGGTGGCGAAGCGCTCGGTGTCCAGGTCGCGCAGGAACTCCGACGCACGGGTGATCACGGTGGACGGCGAGTGCCCCTCGGCGGCGTAGGCGCGCAGGGCGATCCGCAACTGGCCCATGATCGCGGCCGCGTGGACGTCATGGCCTTCGACATCGCCGACCACGATGCCGATCCGGCCGAGTGGCAGCGAGATGACGTCGTACCAGTCACCGCCGATCTCCCGGCCACCCTGTGATGGCCGGTACCGTACGGCGATCCGGGCGCCCAGACAGTCCGGGATGCGGGACGGCAGCATGGCGTGCTGAAGGCCGACGGCGAGTTCGTGTTCGTGGTCGTAGAGCACCGAACGCTGGAGGGACTGGGCGATGGTGGAGCCCAGTGCGAGCAGCAGGTTGCGTTCGCCGGAGGTGAATCCCGGCCGATCCTGGAAGGCGATCGCCAGGGCGCCGATCGGCTGTGCCTGTGCGACCAGCGGCAGGATGGCGGCCCTGGTGAAGGCGGTCGCCTTTAGATAGGGCCACATTCTGGGATAGCGGTCGCGCAGCTCATGGCGGCTGAGGAACCGCGGGGTACCGGTGCGGACCGCCTCGGCGAAGGGCATCGCGGCGCTCACCCGGGAGACCGACAGGTCGCGGATCAGCCCCTCGGGCAGCCCCGCCGCCCCGACCAGCCGGGTGTGGCCCTGTTCCACGAGGCCGAGGGCGACGGCCGTGGCGCCGATGCGCTTTCGGGTCTCCTCGCTGGTCACGGCCGTGGTGACATCCTCGACGCTGAGCGCCTGGGACAGCGCGTAGGTGAGCGCCTGTACGACGTCCGTCTGCCGCTGCCGGTCGACCTTGAGGGCGGTCTGCTCCGCGAAGTGCTGGAGTTCGTCGCTGGCGTCACGGACGATGCCCACCACCCGCCGGGCCCGGCCGGTGGCATCGCGCAGCACCCGTCCCTGGATGTGGGTCCAGCGGACGCTGCCGTCCGGGTGGCGTACCCGGAAGTAGGCGCCGTAACTCGGGTGGGACGCCAGCGCCCGCGCCACGACGACCTGCAGGCCCGGCAGGTCGTCGGGGACGATCCGGCGCCCGAGGGTGCGGGCGCGCCCGTCGTACTCACCGGCACGCAGTCCCATCACGGCGAGTCCTCCGGCGTCCAGAAAGAAGCTGCCGGCCTCCACGTCCCACAGGAAGCTGCCCATGCCGTTCAGGGCGAGGGTGGACTGGACGTTCGCCGGCGTGGCGGTGCGCGGCACGGTCCGGCCCTCACCCCGGTACGAGATGCTGTGCCGTTTCATGTCGGTCACCGCCACAGCCGCGGGCGCGAAGCGCTGGACGCCGGGGGGCTCCCCGCACGTTGCCCCATATTCTACCGTTCGCCCTGTACGCGCCTTGCGTGTGCGAGGCCGTGAGGCTCAGGCCGCTGGGAACTTGGCGACGTACTGCGCGAACGGCTCGATGCCCACGTCCGCCCGCAGGGCGTCCATCCGCTCGGGGTCCTGGCAGGGCCAGGGGACGGGCGAGCCTTCCCTGATCCCGGCGATCTGTGTGCCGTAGATCTGCTCCCGCCCGTCGTTGACCAGCACCCGGTCGCGGAGGAACGCCAGCTCGCGACGGCTGGCCGCGCCTTCGGCCACCGCCTGTTCCAGCAGCCGCAGCGCGCGCCGTTGCACATCGAGTTGCCGGTCGGCGTGCTGGGCGATCAGCCATGCGGCGCGCGCGGCATCCTCACCGACGAGTTCGGCCGTCGGCCAACCGTACTCGTCCATGATCTCGTTGAGCCGGTCACCGTGCTGTGCGGTCAGTCGCCGCCAGGTCAACTGGTCAGCGGGATCCTCGCTGTTGGCGCTCGGCGAGGTCTCGTGGTCGGCCTTCGCCATGCTGATCAGTTCCGCCGCCAGTGCCGCGGTGTCGTACGCCATTGTTCCTGCTCCAGGGGGCGGTTGGGGTGCGTTGTCCGGTCACCCGTAACGGTAGACGCGCCGATCACCGCCCAGATCGTCCCCAAGCACGGTGACAGGAGCGGCTCCGAGCGGGGATACTGGATCTACCCCCGGGTGGTTCAGCGCCGGACGATGGAGTGTCGAGCGCGCACCGGGCGCCGCTCCTCCGTGCCGAGCAGGGGTGAACGGGCCAGTACGGCAACGCAGATGGTGATGGCGGCGGCACCGGCGATCGCCGGCAGCAGCCACCATCCCTGCCGCACCTGTTCGTGGAAGGCGACCACGCCCCACAGCACGGAGACCAGCGGGTCGGACAGCGTCAGGCCGGGCTGTGCGGCGAGCAGCCGCCCCGCGTGCATCGCCGACTGGAGGAAGAACATCCCCGTGACGCCGGAGGCGACCATGGCATACAGCTGCCAGGCCGTACAGACGGCGGCGACGCCCTGACCGCCTTGCGACACCGCTCCCTTCATCAACGCGGCCGTCAGCCCGAACTGGCAGCCCGCCGCCACTCCAAGGCACGCCGCGCGCCGCCCGCCGAGCTCCGGCCGCTCCGCCACCTTCGCGGTACGGCCCCACAGCACCGCGGCCGCCACCACCGCCAGGTTCAGGCCGATGCCGATCGGCCAGACCATCCCGTCCACCGCCTGCGCGTTGCCCCCGGACGGCGCCAGGCAGAACAGCATCACCGCCAGGCCCACGGTCATTCCCACGACCGAGAGCCATTCACGGCGGTGCAGCCGGGCGTGGAACACCCGCGAGGCGAGGATCAGGGTCAGCGGAAGCTCGAACACCAGGATCGGCTCCACGACCGACAGCTCGCCCACCGAGAGCGCCGTGGCCTGGAGCAGAAAGCCCACCGTGATGCCGAGCACCCCCGCGTACCACACAGGGCGCCGCAGCAACGCCCTGATGAGCCGCAGACTGAGGCTGTCCTCGGCGGGCAGGCCGAGGTTGGCGCGACGCTGGAGTACCGACGATGCCGCGTTGGCGCAGGCAGCGAGTACGGCCAACACATATGTCAGCACAAGCGTCCCGTTTGCTCCTGCCCGCCGGGGCGGGCGTTCTCCACGCCGATGCCGTGATCGCGTAGCGGCCCGATCGTGAAGCCCTGTCGACGGCAGCATTCCACCAGTTCGGGAAGCGCCTGGAGGGCGACGCGCCAGGAGTCGGCGCCGGACGCCCGATCGGTGTCATGCAGCAGGACCGTGCCGCCACCGTGCAGCCCGCGGCCCACGCGGTCGGCGACGCTCCGCGCGGTGGCGCCCGAAACCCACTCCCGCCCCCACGCGGACCACAGCACCGGGCGCAGCCCCACCCGGCGCGCCGCGGCCCACCGGCCGCCGGTGAGCACGCCGTACGGCGGCCGGTACCACCGGGGGCGGACGCCGCAGACGGCGCCGACGGCCGCCACGGTGCGCCGCAGTTCACTCAGGTCGCGCAGCGGCGTGGGCCACCACGGACGGCGGTGGTCCCAGCCGTGTACGGCGACCTCGTGCCCTCGCGCGACCAGTTCCCGGCCGGTCTCGGGCGCCTCCAGCAGGGCGCGGCCGAGCACGAAGAACGTGGCCCGCACCGCGAGCCGGTCCAGGGTGTCCAGGAAGTACGGCGTGCTGTGCCGGGCGGGCCCGTCGTCGAAGGTGAGCGCGATGTGCCACGGGCGGCCTCGGCCGTCCAGGGCCGGGAACAGCGACCGGCGCACCGGCGGCAGCCAGGTACCGGCCGGGCCGATGTGCGCCGCCGCCCCGGCGAGCGCGCACACCGACAGCGCGCGCCATACCGGGGGCGCGCTTGGTGGGCGAACGGCACGCACGTGGCCAGTCTCCCGCGCTCCCTCGGCGGCCTGCGACCGGAGCGGCGGGGACACGTCACCCGACCGGCGGAACGGCGCAGCGCTGGCGGAAGTCGGCCGGGGCGTGAAAGGTCTTGGTGTGGCCCTACGGTTCGTCATCCTGAGCGCCCGCATGGGGGCGGGACATGACACGGTGGCCGCCGAGTTGGCCCGGCGGCTGGCCCGGCGCGGGCACCGTACGGAGACCATCGACGTTCTCGACCTGCTGCCGGCCCGACTGGGCGTCGCGCTGCGCGCCTTCTACGCCACGGTGATCCGGCACGTTCCGGTCGTCTACGACGCGATCTACCGGGCGTACTTCGTCCCGCCGCCGGACGGGAACCGCCAGGTCAGGGACACCACGCCGATCGTGCTGCCCGCGGCCCGGGCGCTGCGACGGCGGCTGGCGGCCGATCCGCCGGACGCGGTGGTGTCCACGTTCCACCTGGGCGCGCAGATCTGCGGGCGGCTGCGCGAGGAGGGGGTGCTGCGGGTGCCCAGCGCCGTGGTGATCACCGACTTCGCGGTGCACCGGCAGTGGGTCCATCCCGGCAATGACCTGCATCTGTGCCCGACCCCGCAGACCGCACAGGACGTCCGGCGGATGGGCGGCCAAGGCGCGCTGGCGGTCGGACCGGTCGTGGCGGACGCCTTCCACGACTCGGCGGACCCGGCAGGTGTCGACGCGTTCGCGCGGGCCGCCCCGGGTCGCCCGGTGCTGCTGTCGACGGGCGCGTGGGGGGTGGGGTCGCAGCTGGCGGAGACGGCCGCCCTGCTCAGCGGGGACGGCTGGCTGCCGGTCGTGCTGTGCGGGCGGCGTCGGGCGCTGCGGTGGCGGCTGGACCGGGTGCCGGGCACGGTCGCGCTGGGCTGGGTGGACGATGTACCGGCGCTGATGGCGGCGGTGGACGTGCTGGTGATGAACGCCGCCGGGCAGACCGCGGCGCAGGCCCTGGCGGCCGGGGTACCGGTGGTCGGTTACCGGCCGATCGCGGGGCACGGCGTGCACAGCGTCCGCCGTATGGCCGAGTCCGGGCTGTGCGTTCCCGCGCGTTCCCCGCAGGACCTGCTGCGGACGTTGCGTGAGCTGGCCTTCGACGGGCCGGTTCGGCAGGCGCGGATCGACGCGGGCCGGGCGCTGTTCACCGCCGACGCCGCCGACGTCCTGGCCACCGCGGCCCGCACGGGGGCGCCGCGCTGAGCCGCCCGTACTGCGCCAGGCGGGTGTCAACGGCCGAGCGCTGACGGCTGGTTCAACTATCCGTTATGGGATGACTGGGGAAGAATGACCGTGATGCGCCACCGGAGGAGGGCTCCTGATGGAAGCCGCGCGAGCGTCTGCGGGCAGTCCGCTGCCGCACGGTGGACACGTGGTGGCCCGCCGGACCCCGGCCGTCCCCACCGATGCCCCGGTGGCCCTGATCACCGGCGCGTCGTCGGGTATCGGCGCGGCGGTCGCCGCCCGGTTCGCCGAGGGCGGGGCGTGGCGCGTGGTGCTCAACGGACGGGACCGCACCCGGCTGGACCAGGTGGCCACGGCCACCGGTGGCATCGCGGTACCCGGTGACCTCGGTGACCGCGACGGATGCCGGCGGCTGGTGGAGAGCGCGGTCGAACTGGGCGGCCGGGTGGACCTGCTGGTCGCCGCGGCGGGCATCGGCTGGGCGGGACCGTTCACCGACATGCCCGCCGCCGCGATCGACGAGGTGCTCGCCGTCGACCTGGCCGCCGTGGTGCACCTGGTCCGTCTGGTGCTGCCGCAGATGCTGCGGCGGGACGCCGGGCACCTGGTGCTGGTGGGGTCCATCGCGGGGGCGGTCGGGGTACGGCAGGAGGCGGTGTACTCGGCCGCCAAGGCCGCGTTGACCACGTTCGCCGACAGTCTGCGGTACGAGCTACTGGGCAGCCGGGTGCGGATCTCCACCGTGCTGCCCGGCGTCGTGCAGACCCCGTTCTTCGCCCGCCGCGGCGCCCTGTACCAGCGGTCCCGGCCCCGGCCCGTCACCCCCGGGCGGGTCGCCGACGCGGTCTGGGACGCCGTGGCGCACGACCGCAGCGAGGCGTTCGTTCCCGGCTGGCTGCGCTTCCCCGCCCGCCTCAACGGCGCGGCGCCGTCACTGTTCCGGCAGCTGGCGGCCCGGTTCGGCTGACCCGTCAACCCGTCCGCGCGGAGGGGGAGTTCAGACGGTGGCCGCTTCCCGTACCTCCTGGGCCAGGTGCTTGTCGATCGCGGCGTGCACCAGGCCGTCCGTCAGCCGAGGCACCTCGGACTTCTTGACGAGTCCGGCCAACTTCTCGGCGGAGGTGGGCAGTCCGAGCCGCTCGGCGCCTTCCATGGCCTTGCGGTCCACATACGGTGCGAACTCGGGCCAGACCGCCTGGACTTCCCGCAGGAAGATGTCGACGCCCACCGGCCCGATGCCGGGGATGTCGCGTAACGCCTTCTTGGGGTCCGCCTCCTCACGCAGTCGGCGCAGGTCACCGGCGTAGCGGTCGAGCACCAGCTCGGCGGCTCGGCCGAGTTGGGTGGAGGTCCGCTCGTCGTAACGCCGGTAACCGCCCTTACCCAGCGCGTCCACGCGCTGCTGCCAGGTGGCGTCCGCCATCTTGCGGGCGTCGCGCATTCCCGCGTCGAACAGCGCACGCGCCGACGCCACCGCGATGTCCGCCTTGATGCGGGCGCTGAGCAACATCGAGAGCACCAGCATCTGGTACAGCGCGGCGGGGGCGTTCCTCACCGTGATGCCCGCCTCCGCGGCGTAGGTCTTCTTCTGCCGCTCAAGCAGCGCCCGTACGACGGCTTCGTTCTTCGAGCCCATGAGTGATCACCTACACGTGGGTGTCCGATCGATCCACTCATCCCGACTATCCCGCGGATCACCGCGATCCGCAGCACGTCGAACGGGTCCAGCGTGCGAAGGGGCCCCGTCAGTCGCGGGCAAGGCGCGGAAAGAGCGCTTCCGCATTGCCCCGCTGAACGGCGCGCAGTTGACCAGGCTGCCAGTCCTGGTAACCGTCCAGGTGCCCGTTGAAGTAGGCGCCGGCGGCAACCGGCGCGAACGGCCAGTCGCTGCCGTACAGGACATGGCCGGGCGCGGCGAAGGCCAGCAGTGACGGCAGCGCGGTGGGGCTGCCGGACAGCGCCGTGTCGAAGTAGAAGCGGCGAAGATCGGCCAGGATGCCGTCGACGGTCAGTTCCGGGTTGACGATCGTGCTGGCGACGGCGACCCGGTGGGCGACGTAGGGCAGGAAGCCGCCCGCGTGCGAGAGGATCACCTTCACGTCGGGGTAGCGGCTCATCACGCCGTTCAGCGTCAACTGCACCGCGGTACGGGTGGTGTCGAAGGGGAAGTCGATGACGGGCGCGGGGACGCCGGGCAGCGTCGGGGCGGGCACCTCGGTGGGGTGGACGAAGACCACCGCCGCGCGGGCGTTGAGCTCCGCCCACAGCGGTTCGAAGGCGGGGTCGCCCAGATAGCGACCGCCCGCGTTGGACATCAGCACCACCCCGTCGGCGCGCAGCTCGTCCAGCGCGTGGACGGCCTCGGCGACCGAGCCGTCCACGTCCGGCAGCGGGATGCTTGCGAACTGGCCGAACCGGTCGGGGCGGTCCTTGACCAACTCGGCAACGTACTCGTTGACCGAGCGCGCCAGCGTACGAGCTTCGCGGTCGTCGCCGAGGTGCACGCCGGGCGCGCTGACCGAGACCACACCGGTGGCGATGCCCTGGGTGTCCATCATCGCGATCGCGCTGTCCTTGTCCCACTCCGGAAGCGCCCAGCCCCCGGCGTCCAGACCTCGCTCGACCAGCAGCCGCCGGTAGGCGGGCGGGAGCACATGCTCGTGTACGTCGACGCGTGCGGCGGATGCCATTTCCTTAGCTCCCCAATCTTTAGCTCGCTAAGTGAATGTTGAGTAAGCTAACAGCCATGCAGCACGACCGCAAGGACTCGACAAGCCCGCAGTCAGGAACGGACACCGCCGTGGAGGAACTCGCGCAGGCCGCCGACGCCCTGTTCCTGGCCATGCGCAAGGCCCGCGGCCGGGCCGCCGCCGCGGGGGGCCTGTCGCTGTCCCAGTTGGCGCTGCTCGATCCGCTGGCCTCGGGCGACGAGCTGCCCGTGAGCCGGCTCGCGACCACCGCGGGGGTCAGCGTGCCCACCGCCACCCGCATGCTCCAGCAACTCGAAGGCAGGGGTGTGGTGCTCCGGCGCCGCTGCCCCGACGACGAACGCCGCGTCCTCGTCCGCCTCACCCAGGCAGGTGCCGATCAGCTCACCCGGCTGCGCGACGAGCGCCGTGAGGCCCAGCGCCGCGGATATGCCTCGTTCACCCCCGCCGAACGGACGGAACTCGCGGCACAACTCCACCGCCTCGCCGAGATCATCGACGGCCACAACTGACCGCGGATCAGGGCTCGTTCCCGCTCGGCGGCGCCCAGGAGCATGCCAGCGCGCCGCCGACGAGGCTGCCACACAGCCCGAGCAGGAAGCCGCCGAAGTTGGCCAGCGGCAGCGAGACCAGCGCGAGCAGCATGGCCGCGACCCCCGCGAAGATCCGCGCCTGCTGCTGGAACCACAGGGTGAACCCCAGGACGATGAGCAGGACCCCGATCACCAGCGATCCGGCCCCGGCGGTGGTCGACAGCGCGAGAGGGATCCCGCCCAGGCTGAGGCTGGCGTACGGGAAGTAGATGACCGGCACGCCCGCCGACATGGTGAACAGTCCGGCCCAGAAGGGCCGGGTACCGCGCCAACGCCGGAATGCCAGACGGACGTTGCCGATCGCGGCGCGTGGCCCTGCCCCCTTGAGCCGCTCACCGGCACCGCACTCGGCGAGGTCAGAAGCACTCATGGTGTCCCGCCCTGAGCCGCACCCTGACATCGGGCACATCGAGGGTGACCGCCGTGACCGCGACCGCCTCCCAGCGTGCGTCGGCCAGGAAGACGGTCGAGGACTGCTGGGCAACGCCGTTGGGGTCGAAGAACCGTGAGTGCCGGTCGCCTGGATTGACCGGTCCCTTGGTCAAGGCACCGGCCGCCACACCGATGTTCAGGCCGTGGTTGGTCTGTTGCCGGACCATGATGGACGTCGCGTCGATGAAGATGTCCCGGGCCTCGGCCCGGCGCACCCGGTCCGCCCCGGTGAGCCGCAGGGTGTACGGGCCGAGGAAGGGAATCGGAGTCACCACCGACTCGCACAGCCCGCGGATCACCGCGGACCGCAGCCCGGTCACCTCCACCGGAATGCGCGCACCGGTCCTGGTCACGTCGATCGTGCTGTAGGCGCTCATGCCGTGTCCGACCAGGGAGTCGACGGAGAGCTGGAACCGCCGTCCGGAGACGAAGAACGACGCGGCCAGCGCGCCTTGTGCCATGCCGACGCCGAGGGCCGTGGCCACCATCAGGCCCGGCACCATGATGACGGCGAAGCGCTTCCAGCGCGTTCTGCCGAGGCTGCGCGACATACCCTTCCTCCCTCCGGAACAGCCTGCCGCAGCGCGCCACGCGCCCGGGAAAGCAGACTTCACCGTCGCGGAGGGTCCGGTCAGGACGGCCCTCCGCGGCCGGTGACGTACTACAGCCTGTTCGGCACGGCGGCTTTCGGCACGCCGGCCCGGGCAGACGAGTGAGGCGGTTAGTCCGCTCCGGCGGATTCCCGTCCGGTGGCCACGGGTTCGCACCGCGCTGGTCCGCCTCGGTCCGGGCGGGAACTCGGCAGGTCCCGCACGCGCCGGACGGGAGAGAAGAACAGCACCAGTGCGGCGAGTGGGATCCCCGCCGTGGTGATCCACATCGCCGCGCGCAGACCGACCCCGGTGCCGAGCGCACCGCCGAGAAGCGCTCCGAGCGGGATCGTGCCGTAGCTGAGGAACGCCGTGCTCGCGGTGAGGCGGCCCAGCAGCTCAGGCGGGCAGTAGCACTGCTGGAAGCCCGCCTTGATCACGTTTCCGGCCACGACGCCCGCGGAGACGCAGAAGCCGCCGACCACGAAGGCAACGGTTCCGGCGCCGCCGAAGGTCAGTGGGATGAGCAGGGCGAAGGTGGTGAGCCCGAGTTCGAACAGCAGCGTCGCCCGAGCCGTACCGATCCGATCGGCGACCCGACGGGCGACGAACGCCCCGGCGACGCCCCCTGTGCTGGCCGCCGCGATGAGCGCGCCGACCACCCCGGAGGCCAGACCCACGCTCCGGACCAGGAAGACCACCCGGATCGACTGGTACCCCATCAGGGCGAGGTTGGAGGCCGCCGCGAACAGCGCCAGCGTACGGAACCAGGGGTCGGCGCCGATCAGTCGCAGCCCTTCGCCGACCTCGCCGAGCAGTGCGTTGGGGCGGCGTACGGCCCTGGCGGTGGGCGGCTCGCGGTACCGGATGCCCGCCAGACAGAGCAGACTGAGCAGGAACGTGGCGGCGTTGACGTACATGCCGTTCACCGCGCCCGCCAACTGCGCGATGAGACCGCCGGATCCCTGCCCGGCGATCTGTGCCGCGGACGCGCTGCCCTGGAGCTTGGCGTTGCCTTCGGCCTGGTCGGCGGGCGCCACGACGCTGGGCAGATAGGCGCTGTAGGCGGTCTGGAAGAACACCGCCGCGGTGCCGGTGAGGAGCGCGGCGGCCAGCAGCAGGCCGGTGCTCAGCCAACCGCACGAGGCGGCGACCGGGACGCAGGCGAACACCACGAGCGAGACCGCGGCGGCGGTCAGCATGATCGGCCTACGCGGCAGCCGGTCCACCCAGGCACCGACCGGAAGCCCGATGAGCAGCCACGGAGCCCAGGCGGCGGCGGTCAGCAGGCCGACGTCGAACGTGCTGGCCCGCAACTCGGACACGGCGATCAGCGGCATCGCCACCCCGGTGACGGACGCGCCGAACTTGCCTGCGATCTCGCCGCACCACAGCAGCCGGAAGTCACGGTGGCGCCGCAGCAGTTGGCTCATGCCCCGCCCCGCTGGCCGCGGGGGAACGACTGCAGCTGTACGACCACCGGCAGCGCGTCAGGGGCGGGCTCGGCGTCCGGGGCGGGAGTGTGGCGGGCGATGACGGCCGCCAACTCGGCGTTGAGCGCTGCCAGTTGGGGTGCCGTCAGCCGCAGGTCGCTCCAGTCGGCAAGGGTGCCCGCAGCCCGCCACGCGTCTTCCCAGTCCTCGTTGACGTAGGTGATGACCCGGTTGAAGTGCAGCTGGACCAGTTCGTGGAGGTAGACCGAGAGCGCGCCCCGGCTGTCCGGATCGTCGCGGAAGTCAGCGGTGTTCAGCTCGTTCGGGACGGCGACCCTCCGCCACCAGCGCTCGCGCCTGGTACCCCGCCCCGTCTCCTCCTCGATGAAACCGTGCTCGGCGAGCTGACGCAGATGCCAGCTGACGGTTCCGGTGTTCTCCCCGAGCCGTTCGGAGAGCCTGGTGGCGGTGGCGGGACCGTCAAGACTGAGCAACTCGAAGATCCGCATCCGCAGCGGATGCGCCAGCCCCCGCAGACTGCGCGCGTCTATGCGCCGGGTGGGCCTGCTGGGTCGTGGTGTGCGCTCGACTTCCCCTGGCATGCGGACAGCGTATCTTGCAGAGAACTCTCTGCAAAGAGTCCTCTGCAGACACTCATCGGCAACTTCCGCTCCCGGGCGGCCACTTACCGGCGACTACGTGGCTGTCGACCGAACCGGTCGGCGTCGCTCGCGCCTGGTGGGGCGTGGTTCTCCTGGCCAGCCCATGCCGAAGGCGCCGGGCTGGGACCGTGGGATATGTTGTTTCGTCATGGAGTGGTCCTCGACCGCGCTGCGGGTGTTGCGCGCGATCGCCGAGCGCGGGTCCTTCACCGCGGCCGCGGCGGCGCTCGGTTACTCGCAGTCCGCCGTGTCACGGCAGATGGCCGCGTTGGAACGCGCCGCGGACGCGCGCCTCTTCGAACGGCGGCCCGGCGGAGCCGGGGTCCGGCTCACCGCGGCGGGAGTGACCTTGCTATGGCACGCCTCGGCCGCGCTTGACGAGGTCGACCGGGCCGAACGCATCATGCACGGGGCCGAGCCGGGCGGCGGATCGGTGCGCCTCGGCGTCTTCAAGAGCGTGGGCGCGGCGATCGTCCCGGAGACTCTGGCATTGATGCGAGGGCGCCGTCCGGACGTCCAGGTGGTGACCAGGGAGGGCTCGACCCCCTCCCTGGTGCGCGGTCTGCGCGCCACCACGCTGGACCTCGCGGTGATCTCGTCCCGGCCTCCTCACCCGGCTCCCGACGACCAGAGCCCGCCACTACGGCTGGATGTCCTTCTCGAAGGCGATCTGCTGGTAGCAGTCCCGGCACGCGGGGAGCTCGGGCGCGACGGGTCGGTGACGCTGGCCGAGTTGCGGGACGTGACATGGATCTCCAGCACGCAAGCGGCACGCGGCGAGCCGGAGTTGGGGGTCTGGCCCGCGCTCCCGCAACGGCCGGTGGTCGGGCATCAGGCGCAGGACTGGCTCTCGAAGTTCGCCCTGGTCGCCGCGGGATGTGGGGTTACCACGCTGCCGCCATACCTTGTCGGACTGCTGCCCGACAACGTGCGGGTGGTGCGCGTCCGCGAGGGTGCGCCGGTCTCCCGCCGCGTGCTGCTCGCGCGGCCTCCGGGGGCGCAGACCGACGCGGTGGCCGAGTTGGCTGACTGCCTGCGTGAGGCGGCGGAACACCTTCCGGTGGGCTGAACGTCTTCGTCAGGAACGAGTCGGCAGCCTGTCGGCGTCCGCCCACTTGCGCGAAGCGCGTGGACCGCTTGATCGCCCCTCTTGCGCCGGGCGCCGCGGTGACGGAAGTGTGCCGCCATGACCTACGCAACCTCCGATGTCACAGCCGACGAGCGCGGCCAGACCGTGCTGGACGCGGCCACCGCCGTGTATCGACAGGCCCTGGGCGAACGACTGGTGAGTGCCTACGCGTTGGGCAGCCTGGCGCACGGCGGATTCGCCTCCGCGGTCAGCGATGTGGACCTCGCCCTGATCCTCGACAACCACCTCCCCGGCGATCAGGCCACGATTGACGGGACCTGGCAGGAGCTACGCGCGAGCGGCAGCCCGTTGCACCAGCGGCTGTCGGTGTTCTGGAGTTCGCTGGCCGCGTTACGCGAAGACCGCGCCGACGGCCGGTTCCCAGCGATCGACCGACTGGACCTCGTGGAGCACGGCAGAGTGCTGTACGGCAGGGACGTGAAGGCCGGACTACCACACCCCGATCGCGCCCGGCTCCTTGAGGACAGCGCCCGTTTCGCGCTGTCCGTATTCGCCACCGACCTCGCCGTCGACGCCTTCCACCAACCCGCCGTACTGCTGGACGAGTTCGTCCGGCTCACCAAGATCGTGCTGCTTCCGGTGCGATTCCTGTACACCTCGGCGACCGGGCGGGTCGGCTCCACCGACGAGGCGGCGGACCGTTATCTGGCGGAGCGGAAACCCGTCGCCGCCGAACTCGTGCGCACCACCATGCGGTGGCGGCATGGCCATCCCTTCGACCGGGAACAGGCGACCGCACTGCTCAACGCCCATCTGGTTCCGCTGTATCTGCACTACATAGACCGCCAACTCACCAGCCTCACCCCGGTCAATCCCGATCTCGCCGCGGAATTCACCCGGTGGCGGGCACGGCTCGACGGTAGCCAGTGACCTGCTCGTCCGACCACGGCGACCGGCGGAGCCCCTCCAGGGCGAACGAAGTGCTGCAGCGCTTCCCTCCCAGCTGCCTGCGGAACTCAACCGCTCCGTGAACGCTCGCGGGACGAACCCCGCCGCACATTCAACGTACGGCGAGACCGCAGACCGCTCGGCCCGTTGAGCGGCGATCAGCATGCTCGCCGAGCACGGGAGGTTCGACTCCCATCCGGGCCCAGCCCGACGGCAACGGGTATGGCGCCACGTGACGACTACGCCATTCGGGGGAATTCGCGTACGACCGTGCATGACGCACCCGCAGCCGGTCCCCGGTCGGCTCACTCGGCCGGGGACCGGCGCCCTGGAGGGGCACTAGTTCACTTCCACGTTATGTGATGGATTCACCAAACTCGCCACCCGTTAACCGAATGGCCTACTTGAGCGGGCGGCTGGCTCGTCCGACTGGTTGCCTCGGAAGCTAGCCGGCATACCGCCGTTCAGGCCCCGGCATAACAAAGCTCCGCGGTGTTATGCCGACGAGGAGAGGGTGCGGTCCGATGAGGCTGTGTTTCATCGTCGAGGATTGCTACCGTCGCGACAGCATGCCCCTGTCCGTGGCCCGCCGACTGGCGGAGTGGAACCATCACATCGATGTGTTCGAGCCGGGACGGTCCATAGCCAGGGTCTCGGATCTGGCGCGCCAAGCCCCGCACGACGCCTGGGTACTCAAGACCGTCTCCGGCGGACCCGGGTTGAGCGTGCTGGAGGCGGTCGCGGCCAGTGGGCTGACCACGATAAACGACGCCCGGGCCATCCGACTCGTACGCGACAAGGCGGTGGCGGCGGCCATTGCCCGCCGGGCCGGACTGTCCTTCCCCCTGACGTACTTCGCGGCCGCGCCGACGCTGCTGAACCAGATACCGGACGAGCACTATCCGCTGGTCGTCAAACCGACCGGCGGCAACTCGGGCCGCGCCGTGCATCTGGTGACCAGGCCCGCCGAACTGAGCGACATCGCCGAATCGCTGGCCGGTGAGGGCTTCCTGCTGGCCCAGCCGTACGTCGTCAACTCCGGCGTGGACGTCAAGGTCTACAACATCGGCGGGGATATGCACGCCACCATCCACCGCTCACCGCTGCACCCGGGCGTTCCGGTGCGCGGCCACCAAACCGCGCTGACGGCCGAGTTGGCGCGGGTGACCACGGCCGTGGGTGAGGTGTTCGGTCTCGACCTGTACGGGGTGGACCTGGTGGAGGGGCCGGACGGTTGGGTGGTGGTGGACGTCAACGACTTCCCCAGCTTCCGTTGCGTCCCCGACGCGGTCGAACGGGTGGCCCGCAGGATCCTTCGGCTGGCCGCCGTCGGCCGTACGGAACGCGAGGAGCGGGCGGCGCTGTTGAGCACCCGGCTGGCAGAGGACGACAGGGGCGGCGCGTTGGCGGGTAGGAGCCCCGGTGTTCCAACGGCCGACGAGCCCATGGGGGCGGGGCTGCCATGAGAGTCTGCCTACTGACCGGCCACCCGGACCATCCGCTGCTGGCCCCGCTGCCCGATCTGCTGGGTGGGCGGCACCGCGTCACGGTGTTCGACGCCGACGACCCGACTGCCGGGGACCTCGGTCCGACCGCGGACCTGTACCTGCTCAAGGCCCACTCACCGCGCGCCGTGGCGCTCGCCCGCCGGCTGGAGCGTCTGGGCGGCCATGTGGTGAACGGCGCCGACGCGACCGAGCGCTGCCTGGACCGGGTCCACATGGCCGACCTCGCCCGGCGGTCGGGGCTGCCGTTCCCCGACACCCGTCATCTCGCCCGGCTTTCGGACCTCGTGGACGCGACGGCACCGGGCTTCCCGCTCATCGTCAAGAGCCGCACCAGTCGCCGCGGGGATCTCGTGGCGCGCCTCGACCGGCCGGAGCGGCTGGGGACGTTGCAGGGTGACTGGGCCGATGAGCCCGTGGTCGTCCAGGAGTTCATCGCCAACGACGGCCTGGACCACAAGCTCTGGGTGGTCGGCGAGCGGGTCTTCGTCGGGCTTCGGGGCAGCCCGTTGGACGGCGCCGCACGGAAGGCCACCCGGTCGCTCGATCCGCTGCGGCTGCCGCCGGGGTGGCTCGACCTGGCCCGGGCCGTGGGCGAGGTGTTCGACCTGCGGATCTACGGCGTCGACATCCTCGACACCGGCGCCGGGCCGATGGTGGTCGACGTCAATCCGTTCCCCGGATGCCGTGGCGCCCCGGGCGCGCCCCTGGCGCTCGCCGCTTTGGTACGGCAGGCGGTGCCCCGGGGCGGCCCACCGCTGCGGCAGGCCGTGGCATCGCCGGTGGCGGTGCTCCACGGGACGGTACGCGACCTGGTCGGGGCGCTCGACCGTGACGCCGGTGCGCTGCGGGTGGCCTCGGTGCGCCGCAAGCCCGGACGGGGGCTGACCGCGAGCTACCGCAGCGCCGCCGGGCCTTTGGTGACCGTGCGGCTGGCCGAGTCGGCGCTGGCCAACTCCGTTGCCGGGGCGCCGCTTTCATCCGTCGACCCGGCCGACTTCCACGGCCGCTGGCCCGGCGTACTGCACTGTCCGCGGATCGGCCTGACGCTGCAGTCCTTCCCGCATGACGCCGAGTTGCCCGCTCTGCCCGTCGCGTGCGCCACCGACCCCCCGGACGGCAGGCTGGCCACCGCCCTGACGGCCGCGGCCAGAACGGTCCTGGCGGATCCACGGGCCCGGGTCAGCGCGGTGCGGGTACATCCGGTCCGGTACAAGCCCGCGACTCGTTGCGTACTGCGCTACCACGTGCGGCTGTCCGGCGGGGACGAACTGGTCTTCTTCGGCAAGCTCTACCGTGACCCCGCCGACGCGACGGCCGCCCATCAACTCGGCGAGCGGTTGTGGGCGGCGGCCGAACACTCGGCCCGACCGGCGGTCGTGCCAAGGCCGTTGGGCCTGGTCGAGGAGTTGGGCCTGGTGCTCACCGAGACCGCGGGCGGTGCCCACGCCGGCGGCCAGTTGCCCGGTACGGCGCTACTGCGCCCGCCGCGGCGGGCGCGCGACGGTGTGCGTCCGCCGTGGGAGGCGCTCGCCGCCAGCGCGGCGGCGCTGGCCTGGCTGCACACCAGCCCGGTGGTTTCCGGCCGGAGCGCGCCGGACGGGCACCACTACGCGACCCGGGTCCAGGCCTGGGCGCAGACCCTGACCGGTACGGTGGGCGAGCTGGCCGGTGTGGTCGAGCCTCTCGCCGAGGCGCTGCGCCGGGCTAAGAGCACTCAACCCGCCCTGGTGCACGGCGCGTTCAAGCCGAGCCAGCTCGTCTTCTGCCCGCCCGGCCATCCGGTCATCACCGATCTGGACGGCACGGGCCAGGGCGATCCGGCGCTGGACGTGGGGTACTTCCTCGCGTATCTGCGGCCACGGCGTCTGGAACGCGCCCAACACGGCAACCATGCCTGGTACGAGTCGGCCGCAGATGCCTTCCTCGACGCCTATCTGGCCGCGCGGGCCCACCAGGGCGCAGACCCGGCGCGTCTTGCTGCGGTACGGCAGCGCGCCGCCCTGTTCGACGCCGCGCTGCTGCTGAAGATCGCTTCGCGCCGGGTTCGCCGGCTCGGCAGCCCTCGGCCAGCGGAACTGCGCTGGGTCGCGGCGGAGATCGAGCGGTGTCTGGAACGGTTCGGCGGAGGGCAGGACGGATGATCCGCTTCCTCTATCGGCAACTGCGCGGCCGTCGGCTGCTGGTGTGCGTCGCGGTCGCGTTGACCTTCGTCGCGGTGACCAGTGATGTACTGGCGGCCTTCCCCTTCAAGATCATCCTGGACAAGATCGTCGACCACCGGGATCCAAACATTCCCGGCACCGGCTGGCTACTCGGCTACTTCGACCGCTTCGGCGACCGCAGCGGAGCGCACCTCACGGAGGCGCACACCCAACTCGGGGTGCTGCTCTTCGCAGGGCTGATGTTCCTCGCCCTCGGGCTGATCAGTGCGGTGGTGGCGTTCGTCCAGCTCTCCGTGGCGGCCTACGTCGGCCAGGACCTGGGAGCGAGGCTGCGCAAGCGGCTGTTCACCCACATCGAGCACCTGGGCCTGGACTGGCATGTCCGCCAGCAGGTCGGCGAGGTCGTCCAACGGGTGAGCGGCAACATCACCGACATCGAGAAGCTGGTCACCGACGGACTGGTCGACCTGCTGTCCGGAGTGCTCACCCTCGCCGGGATCCTCACCGTGATGCTGGTCATCAACTGGCAGTTCACCGTACTGGCGATGTGCATCGCCCCGCTGCTGTTCGTGACCGTCCTGCTCTACACCCGCTGGGTCAAACGGGCCTCGAAGGAGGCGGCCCGTGCGGCCGGGCAGGTCGCCCGGGTGGCCAACGCGTCCATCACCGCGATCGTGGAGTTGAAGGCGTTCACCCTGGAGCGCTGGGCGGCCCGGGCCTTCGCGGGCCATGTCGACCAGCAGCGGCGCTTCGGGCTGCGAGCAGGGCGTCGGCAGGCCGAGTTCAACCCGCTGGTGATCGTCTTCATCACGGTGAGCGACGTCGTGATCATCACTTTCGGCGCCTGGATCGCCGCCGGTCACGCCCACCGCTACTCGCTGGGATTCCTCACCGTTCCGGCCGCCAGCCTCACCGTCGGCACCCTGACCGTCTTCCTCGCCTACTCCAAGCAGCTCTACCAGCCGATGCGCGACCTGTCGAAGCTCACGCTGCTGGCGTCCACCGCCTCAGCCGCGGCCGGACGCATCCAGGAGATCCTCGACCAGCCCCTGGAGGAACGCTCCGTCGCCCGCCGCTACACCGGCCCCTCGCGCCTGCGCGGTGACATCGCCTACCACGGCGTGGTGTTCGGCTACGACCGGAACCGACCGGTGCTGCGCGGCGTGGACCTGGAGATCCGACCCGGCACCCGGCTCGCCCTCGTCGGTCTGTCCGGCAGCGGCAAGACCACCCTCACCCGGCTGCTGCCGCGCTTCTACGAGTCCTGGCAGGGCACCGTCACGGTCGACGGCCTCGACGTCCGCGACTACCCGCTGGAGACACTGCGCGACAACATCGCCGTGGTGCCGGAGGACTCGATCCTGTTCGAGGGGACCGTCCGCGACAACATCGCCATCGGCCGGCCGGGCGCGACCGACGAAGAGGTGATCGCCGCCGCCCGGCAGGCACACATCCACGACACGATCACCGCGTTGCCCGACGGATACGAGGCCCAGGTACGCGAGTTGGGCAAGAACTTCTCCCGCGGCCAGCGGCAGCGCATCGCCATCGCCCGCGCCCTGCTGCGCGACGCCCCGATCCTGATCCTGGACGAGCCGACCTCGCACCTGGACGTGGAGGCCGAGGCGGAGGTGATGCGCGCCCTCGAACACCTCACCCGCGGCCGTACCGTGATCGTCATCTCGCACCGGCTGAGCACTCTGGGGCAGGTGGACGAGATCGTCGTCCTGCAGGCGGGCCGCATCGCGGAGCGCGGTACGTACCGGCAACTACGGGCGCGGGGTGGACCGTTCGCCCGGCTGCTCGCGGAACAGAACCGCTACGCGGCGGAGCCGCCGGCTCTCGCCCCGGTCGACGACGCCGTCGGGTGATTCGGCGTCGGGGTGCTGGCGGCGCCGCCAGCACCCCGGCCAACTCCCGTTCAGTCCACCAGATCCAGCGCCGCCCGAACGACGCTGTCGGTGTCGATGCCGTGGTAGCGGTAGACGTCCTCGATGGCTCCGGACTGGCCGAAGCGGCTGACGCCCAGGGTGGTCGCCGGCACGTTGTTGATGGTGGCGAGGAAGGCCAGCGTGTGCGGGTGGCCGTCGAGCAGGGTGACCATCGGGACCGCCCGCTCAGCGGGGAAGACCTGGTCGAGCAGCCAACCGGAACCCTCCTGCAACCCGCGTCGGGCCTGTACGGCACGGAAGACAAGGTCCGGGCTGGTCACGCAGATGACATCCGCGGGGAAGCCCAGCTCCGCCAGCCGGTCCGCGGCGGCCAGCGCCTCCGGGACCATGGCGCCCATCACCGCCAGGGTCACCGCGGGCTGCTCCGCCCGCCGCAACACGTAGGCACCGGCCACGGCCTGGCGACGGCGGCGCTCACGGGCGGCCCGGTCGGAGGGCACCGCGGCGAGCGTCTGGTCCACCGGGCGGGTGGACAGCCGCAGGTAGGCCGAACTGCCGTCGGGCTTGCCCAGGTTGGCCAGCGCCGCCAGCAGACACCACTCGGTGTCGATCGCGAAGGCGGGCTCATAGCTGACGCAGCCCGGCTGTTCGATGCCCAGCGACGGTGTGGTGATCGACTGGTGCGCACCGCCCTCCGGTGCGAGGGTGACGCCCGAGGGAGTGCCCACCAGGATCGACTGGCCTCCCGCGTACATTCCGAACGACCACGGTTCCAGCGCCCGGTTGACGAACGGGTCGTACACCACGCCGATCGGCAGCAGCGGTTGGCCCCAGCGGCTCCAGGTGGCGCCCAACTCGCCGAGCAGCCCTACCAGGTTGGTCTCCGCGATGCCCAGTTCAAGATGCTGGCCGGTCGGCTTCTCCCGCCAGTGCAGAATGGTCTCGGCGTCGTCGGCGAACCAGTCGGGGCGCTCGGTGTGCGACCAGACCCCGGCCTTGTTGAGCCAGCCTCCGAGGTTGGTGGAGGAGCTGACGTCCGGGCTGACGGTGACGATCCGGGCGGCGGCCTGCGGTGCCTGCCGGGTCAGGTCGAGAAGCAGTCGGCCCAGGGCCTGCTGGGTGTTGCCGGTGCCCGAGGGGGTGCGGCCGATGTCGGTGGGCAGCTCGGGAGGCGCGGCACGCGGGAACTGCGGGCGCCGCAGCCGGTCGGACGCCGCACGGCACAGCTGCGACTCCGGGCTGCCGTCGGCGAATCCCGCCCACGGGTCGTCCAGGTCTGTCCCCAAACGCCGTGCCAGCTCGCGCATCTGAGCTTCCGTCAGCAGAGAGGAGTGGTTCTGCGGGTGGCCTTCGCTGGACAGGCCGTAACCCTTCACCGTGTAGCCGAAGATGACCGTCGGGCGGGTGTCGTCGATACGGCGGTACGCCTCCAGCAGCGCGCCGAGGTCATGCCCGCCGAGGTTGCGCACGGCTGCGCGCAGCGTGTCGTCGTCCAGTCCCGCGATCAGCTCGGCGATGGGCGCGGCCGTCGAGCCGGCGCCCGGCAGGCGCTCGCGCAGCTGCTGCGGGGTGCAGCGCAGCAGCCGCTGGTACTCCGGGTTGCCCATGGTGTCCAGCCGCTTGCGCAACGTCTCACCGCCGGGGCGGGCGAACAACTCCTCAAGCAACTGCCCGTACTTGACGGTGATCACCTGCCAGCCCGCGGAGGCGAACATGCCCTGCAGCCGCCCGGCGGCGATCCCCGGCACCACGCGGTCCAGCGACTGCCGGTTGAAGTCCACGATCCACACGATCTCGCCGAGGTCGGGGACCATGGGGTCCTGGATGGCCTCCCAGATCGCGCCCTCATCCAGTTCGGCGTCACCGAGCAGCGAGTACTGCCGTCCACGCCCCGCTCCGCCGAACCGCCCCTCGACATAGCGCCGGGCGATCGCGCCCCAGACCGGAGCGGTGGCGCCGATGCCCACGGATCCGGTGGAGTAGTCCACCGGATCGGGGTCCTTGGAGCGGCTGGGGTAGCTCTGCAGCCCGCCGAAGGACCGCAGAGTGGTGAGGTACGACGCGTCCAACTCCCCCAACAGGTAGTTGATCGCGTGCAGTACGGGCGACGCGTGCGGCTTGACCGAAACCCGGTCGTGCGCGGTGAGTTCGTGGAACCACAGCGCCGTCATGATCGAGGTCATCGACGCGCTGGAGGCCTGGTGGCCGCCGACCTTCAGCCCGGAGGGGTTGGGGCGCACCCGGTTGGCGTGGTCGATGATCGCCGTCGACAGCCACAGTACGCGGCGCTCGACCGCGCCGAGCGCGGCGAGTTCGTCCTGCCCGGCACCGCCTGGGGTCCGCGGTTGGGCCGGCACGGCACTAGTGATCACGCTCCACCACCTCCGGTGCCATTCGCACCGTCGCTCGGGTTGATTCCGCTCTATGCTCCGTAAGTAGACACACGACTCACCATCTGCACAACGTCTCTCGATTCAGGTGAGCATTGTGCTCACTTGCCCAAGACGAAAGGGGGCTTGAGTGAGCAGTGTGAACAGCGGACCGGTCGTCGACGCCACGGATGCCCGGATACTGCTCGCGCTGGCCGACGATCCACGCGCCACCGTTCTGGCGCTGGCCGAACGGCTGCGGCTGTCCCGGAACACGGTGCAGGCCCGGCTGGCCAAGCTGGACGAGAACGGCGCGCTGGGCTCGTTCGAACGCCGAGTGGACCCGGGTGCGCTCGGTTATCCGCTCACCGCGTTCGTCACCGCCCAGGCCGACCAGCACCACCTGGCCGAGGTGGCCGAAAGGCTCAAGGACATTCCGGAGATCGTGGAGGTCTTCGGCCTCAGCGGTCCGACCGACCTGCTGGTGCGGGTGGTCGCCGCCAACACCGAGGACCTCTACCGGGTCGCCGGGAAGATCCTCGACTGCCCCGGCATCGAACGCACCAACACGGCTCTCGCGATGCGGGAACTCGTACCGCACCGGCTGACGGAACTCCTCAGCAGAGCCGCGGAGCACGGACCCCGGACCGCCCGCCCCTCGCCCGGCCGCACCCGCGGCTGAGGGGCGCGCTCACTATCAGGCGGGCAGGCTTGCGGCGTCGTCCAGCGGCTCGCCCATGACCCTTTCGAGCATCATCCTGGCCACCACGCCCAGCTGCGGGTCGATCGCCTGGTAAACGTGGTACCGGCCTTCGCTGCGGACCCGCACCGCTCCGGCGAGTTTCAGCTTGGCCAGGTGCTGGCTGACGGCCTGCGGCGTGGCGCCGACACGCAGTGCGAGTTGCGACACGTCGCTCTCCCGCTCGGTCAGCGCCAGGATGATGTGCAGTCGCAGGGGGGAGGCCAGCAGTGCGAACGCCTCGGCGGCGAGACCGAACGCCCGCACAGGGGGATCCCCATGCCGCACCCCTCCCGACATCGCCGCGGCCCCTTCCCCGACCTGGTTCGCGTCCCCTGCTTCCGTGGCACCGCCCCGGGATTGCTTCCGGGCGCCCGAACAGCTTAGCCTCCATGCTTGCTACATTGCGCAACAATGCAACCAGGAGTCGACGCGAGTCGTCCCTAGAACCGGAAGCATCAGTTCCTGCGTCCTTCGCAAGCAGGACCAATGCACTGCCGGACGGACGTGTCGGCGGGCCGGACGAGGAAGGCGAATGACAGGCCAGAGCGCCGAAGCCCCCAGCGAGTCGATGTACCTGCCGCGAGAGACGGCACGGCAGTCCCGCCGTGTGCCGGGCCCGCGCGGCCGAGCGGCGGGCGGCTCCCGTAGAGCGGGCGCGGGGCAGGCCCCCGGCCGCACCGCACGGAGCAAGCGGAACAAACCCGGTGCGGCGCCGCTCGGCAGGATCATCCTGCTGGCGGTGGCACTGCCGGTGGCGGGTGCCCTGATGGACGAGCTGCTGGGCTCGGCACTGGGCTGGACCTTCACGATCACGGCGGCGCTCGCGGCGGCGCTGACCGCGATGAACAGTACCCGCGAGGGCACCTGGCTGGTGCTGTCGGCGCCGCCGCTCGTGCTGGCCGCGATCACCATCGCCGCCGAACAACTGGCGAACACGTCCACGTCTCATGCCAAGCTGACAACCTCAGCCGTGCACTGGGCGGTTGACGCGTTCCCGGCCATGGCGGCGGCCGAGATCACGGTGATCGCCGTACTGGCGGCGCGACTTGTCCGGGCCAGGCGTAACAGGAGGAGCAGCGGTGCGTGACGAAGTCGGTGCCGAGTCGTCCGGGCGAGCGGGCGGCCGGGCCGCCCGCCGCAACAGCAAGGCACCCCGGCGCTCGCCGCTGGTGGTCGCCGGGCGGGTCGCCGTGTGCCTGTCCTCGGCGGCGGTGCTGGCGGCCAGCGGGGTCTCCTGGGCCGCGTACCACTGGATCACCAGCGGTCTGAACACCTCCGACGCGCTGGACAAGGTGGGCCAGCACGCGCCCAAGCACCTCGACAACTCGGTGAACCTCCTGCTGATCGGCCTGGATTCACGCAAGGACATGAACGGCAACGACCTGCCGAAGGAGTTCGTACAGGACCAGTTGCACGCCGGATCCAGTGACATCGGGTACTACAACACCAACACGTTGATCCTGATGCACATACCCGCGGACGGCGGCAAGGTCACCGCGTTCTCCATCCCGCGCGACGACTACGTCCAGACCTTCAACGGAGACGGCACGTCACAGGGGCACTACAAGATCAAGGAGGCGTACGCCAACGCCTACACGGTCGCCCACGACAAGCTGTCCGCGCAGGGCGTCAAGGGCGCCGACCTGGAGGCGCAGAGCCGAGAGGCCGGTCGTGAGGCGACGCTGGCGACGGTGCAGAACTTCCTGGGCGTACCGATCGACCACTTCGCCGAGGTGAACCTGCTGGGCTTCTACGACATCGCGCAGGTCCTCCAGCCCATCCAGGTCTGCCTCAAGCACCCGGTCCACGACTGGTACTCCGGCGCGAACTTCCAGGCCGGGTTGCAGAACCTCAACCCCAAGCAGGCGCTCGCGTTCGTACGGCAGCGGCACGGCCTGGACGGCGGAGACCTGGACCGTACCCACCGCCAGCAGGCGTTCATCTCCTCGGTCACCCACAAGTTGAAGACCCAGGGGGTCTTCAACGACCTGGGCAAGCTCCAGGGACTGTTCGGCGTGGTGAAGAAGGACCTGGTCATCGACAACAAGTTCGACGTGCTGGACTTCGCCCAGCAGGCCACCAACCTCACCGGCGGCAACGTGGTCTTCCACACCCTGCCGATCGCCGGTTTCGGGATGCGCAACAACGAGGACGTCAATCTGGTCAACCCGGACCAGATCAGGTCCATCGTGCAGGCGACCATCGGGCACGACCCGTCCCCCTCCCCCAGTTCCGGTGGCGCCAAGTCGTCCGACACGGCCAAGCCCGCGCCCGCGACGGTGGACGTGTTCAACGGCTCGGGCAAGACCGGCGCGGCGGCCGACGAGCTCAAGGCACTGACGGCGCTCGGCTACTCGGCCGGGCGGACGTCCAACGCCGCGACCCAGCTGAAGACCACGGTCGTCTACGGCGCGGGCGCACAACAGGCGGCCCAGCAGCTCGCCTCCAAGCTCGGCACCGCCGCGGCCGTCTCCAGCGCGTCGGTCCCGGCCGGTCACGTCCAGGTCACCCTCGGCACGGACTTCACCGCGCCCCCGGCAACCTCGACCGGTTCCAGCGGCACGGCCCCGTCCGCTGCCCCGTCGAGTTCCCCGTCGACGCCGCCGGACAGCGCCTTCGCGGGCGACTCCGTGAAGGAGGGCGGCATCCCCTGCGTCAACTGACGCCCCGGCGCGAGGCGATAGGCGAAACCCCGGGGCCGGGCCGGCCCCGGGGTTTCGTTCACGGAACGCGGCCAACGCGGCGTCCTACGCCTCGACCCCGGCGTGCCGCCTCTGCGGCAACTGGCCCAGCAGATAGGGCAACATACCGCGTTCCAGCAGCGCCACTCGCCACTTGCTGCGGGCACGCTCGACCTCCGGGCTGTGCGCGGCGTCCGCCTCGGCGCCGTTGCGCGCCGCGCTGGCCAACAGTCCGACCGCGTCGGACAGCGCGACCACCGCGGAGATTCCGGCCGCCGCCCAGCCCGTGGCGATCAGCGTTCCCGCGAACTGCGGCCAGGCGGCGGAGAGCCGCAGACCGTAGCCGAGCAGCAGGAAGACCGCGGAGGCAATGCCGCCCAGCACCGGAACGAGCACGGCCAACGCCGCCCCAAGCTGGCCGCGTCCGCCCAAGTCCGGAGCGACGCTGCCCTCCCGCTCGGAGCGTGCCCCGTCCGGGTGGACGGCCGCCTCACGGACCCGTACGTACTCCTGGTACTCCGCCTGCGCGGCGGCGGCGATGAAGGCACTCGCCCCGAACGCCCGGGTGCGCAACTGCTCGACGGTGACCGCTTCACCGGAGTTGGCCAGCGCCCCCCGGATCCGTGGAGCCTCCAGGGCCTGTTGCAGAACCTGGTCGAAATCACCTCGGTCCTCCTGCAACAGATAGCCGGGGCTACTGGAAAACGTGCCCGCGGTAGGGCGATACGCAGAAGGTTCCCCCATGGTCTTCCTCCGGTGGTCGTGCTGTCACTCCGCTGACCTCTTACTCGGAGCGACGCGGTAACTCGCTGCTTCAGTTCCCTGGTTGCGCAACTTCTGACGCATCGGCGCGCCGTTGACCGTCACGCACTGGAGCATCAAGACTCCGCCAAGTATTTGCATCGTTACGCAAGTAGCTGTCTATACTCAAGTGGTTTACGGGCGTTGAGGTCTCCAAGGCGAGCGCCCCCGGCCGGGAGGAGGCGAAGACATGGATTGCGGCAGCAGTCCGGGCCACAGTCAGCCCCGCATCCGCTTCTCCCCGCGTTCTACCGGCTCGCGGTAACCGTCACCCAACGCGCGCTCGTCGTGCCCGGACATCGTGTGCGGTGGGCCGGACGGTCCAACCCGCCCCGACTGGAGGCCAATTCACCATGCTCACCGCCCTTGACCACGTTCAGCTTGCCGCGCCTCCCGCGAGCGAGGAGATCCTGCGGGCCTTCTACGTCGGCGCGCTCGGCATGGTCGAGATCCCCAAGCCGCCGGTGCTCGCCGCTCGGGGCGGCTGCTGGTTCGCCAGCGACGACCACGGCGTCCAACTCCACCTGGGCATCGAGGATCCCTTCCGCCCCGCGCTCAAGGCCCACCCTGGACTGCGGGTCACCGACATCGAGTCGCTCGCGGAACGGCTCGCCGCGCACAACGCCCCGGTGGTGTGGGACGACAACCTGCCTGGGCACCGCCGCTTCTACAGCACCGATCCGGTCGGCAACCGTCTGGAGTTCCTCCAGCCCCTCACCTGACGCCCGGGCACGGGCACAAGGCCCGCGCGCTGCGCGAGCCACTGCCGGTCGGAATGTGAACGGGTACCGACGCACACCGGCCGCTGGTCGAGGCGACCGGCCCCCCAGCATCGCCGAGGGACAACCGGCAGCCGCGTTACGGGAGTTGATCCGTCCCTTCGGCCGACCGGTCACCCTCTCCGGAGCGCACTCCGGCGAAGGGCGGGCGACATAATCTCTTGACGGAGTGAGTACTCACTCCGCAGACTTGAGGCATGACAGAGAACACCGCTTCCACCCCGCCAGCCCGCCGCCGCGCCCCGGCCATGGATCCCGAAGGGCGCCGGGCGATGATCGTCACCGCCGCCCTCCCCCTCGTCATCGAGTACGGCGCCTCCGTGACCACGGCGAAGATCGCCCGAGCCGCGGGCATCGGGGAAGGCACAATATTCCGCGTCTTCCCGGACAAGGACGCACTGCTCGCGGCCTGCATGGCCGAGGCCCTGCGCTCCGACGACGCCGTCGCCCACCTCGAATCGATCTCCCTGGACCAACCGCTCACGGCCCGCCTCACCGAGGCCGCCGAGGTGATGCGCGGGCACATGGCCCGGATAGGCGCCGTGGCTGGTGCCCTTGCCTCCGCCGGGCGGCTTGGGCGACCGGCCCCCGACCAGCCGGGCAAGGACACCCGCCTACCGGACCGCGAAGCGGCCCTCGCCACGCCACGCGCGGCCCTGGCCGCCCTGTTCGAGCCCGACCGGGACAGCCTGCGGCTCGCCCCGGAACGGCTCGCGGACGCCTTCCAGCTCCTGCTGATGTCCGCCGGGCGCCCTGGCGCCCCCGAGCCGCTCACCGACCGCGAACTGGTCACCCTCTTCCTGTACGGCGCGCTCACCAAACATGAGGAGGCCCGATGACCGCACCCCAGATATAGGGACACCCGCAGTCGTTCGCCAGCAGCCCGAGCCGTGTGGGCCGCGCCCTGCGCCAGTCCCCGGGACCGGTGGCGGATCCGCCGTGTGACGCCGGTGAGCGGGCGTCAGGTGGGGTCCGGAAGACCTGCGTCCGCTGGCAGGAGGGCAAGGTGGCGGCTCCACGGCAAGCCGGGCAAACCCATATAGATCCGGTTGTACCAAATCTATATGGGGAGCATGCTGGTCGTGAGCGGCTTGGCGATCAGCCAGGCGCGGACGCACGCTGCGCAGGAGCGAGACGAGGCGATCATGGCGGCAACGCCCGGCCAGCTCCGGTGCTCGCATGAGGAACAGGCCATATTGGACTGGCTGTTCAGCCAGTCACCGATCGCGGTGGCGGTCTTCGACGCCGATCTGCGCTGCATACGGCAGAACACCGCGATGAGCCGCCTCCTCGGCGCTCCACCGACGGACGGCCAAGCACACCGACTGTCGAGGCTGGCCTACGGCCCCGACCCGGCGGTGTGGGAACGCTGTATGCGCCAGGTGCTCGCCACCGGCGAACCGGCTGTGGTGGACGAGATCCGGGGACGCTCAGCGGCCGACCCCGACCATGTCCGGATCTTCGCCACCACCGCCGCGCCGCTCCACGACCAGCAAGGCCACGTCTTCGGCGTCTGCACGACCGTGGACGACATCACCGAGCAGCACCGCGCCCAGGAGCGGCTGGCCCTGATCAACGAGGCCAGCTCCCGCATCGGCAGCACGCTCGACCTGATGCGCACCGCTCAGGAACTCGCCGACACCGCGGTTCCCCGGCTCTGCGACTGGGTCACCGTCGACCTCCTGGACACCGTGCTCCGCGGCGACGAGCCCGGCCCCTTCACCCGGACCGTGGCACTGCGCCGGATGGCGAACCGCTCGGTGCTCGCAGGCGAACCGGAGGCCGTGCGCAAGCCGGGGGAAGTGGACTACTACCCGGCGCAGTCACCCCCGGTGCGCTCCATGGCGACCGGCAAGCCCGCCGTGCTGCGCACGCCCGACCCCGTCGTGCAGGCGTGGCTGGCCATGGACCCCGCGCGGGCCGCGCGCTTCCAGGCGTTCAAGTTCCAGTCGATCATGCCGGTGCCGATATCCGCGCGGGGCGCGATCCTGGGCGTCACCATCTTCTTCCGCCGCAGCGCGGAGGCGTTCACCGACGACGACCGCCTACTCGCCCAGGAACTGGTAGCGATCGCCGCCCTCTGCCTGGACAACGCCCGCCGCTTCGCCCGAGAGCGCACGGCGGCCCTCGCGCTCCAGCACAGCCTGCTGTCACAGCGTCTTCCGGCGCAGGCGGCGGTCGACGTCGCCGCACGCTACCGGCCGGCGGGTGGTCGAAGCGGCGCGGGGGGCGACTGGTTCGACGTCATACCGCTGTCCGGTGCGCGCGTGGCGCTGGTGGTCGGCGATGTCGTCGGCCACGGCATCACCGCGGCGGCGGCCATGGGTCGGCTGCGCACCGCCGTACGCACCCTCGCCGATGTCGACCTGCCCCCGGACGAGCTGCTGACCCATCTCGACGACCTCGTCACGCGTCTCGCCACCGAGGACGACGGGCAGGCCGAGGCCGCCGAGCAGGGCGCCACCTGCACATACGCGGTCTACGATCCGGTCTCCCGGCGCTGCAGCATCGCCCGCGCAGGGCATCCACCGCCCGCCGTACTGGCCCCGGACGGCACGGTTGAGTTCCCCGAGCTGCCGCTGGGGCCACCGCTCGGGCTGGGCAACCTCCCGTTCGAGGCGGCCGAGGTGGAACTCGCGGAGGGCAGTGTGCTCGCCCTCTACACCGACGGCCTGATCGCCTCCAGGGACCGTGATGTCGACGAGGGTCTGCGGCGGCTGCGCCGGGCTCTCGCCCGCCCCACGCTGTCAGCGCGGGCGCTGTGCGAGTCGGTCTTCGAGGAGGTACTCCCCGAGCGGCCTTCCGACGACGCGACGCTGCTGATCGGCCGTACCAAGGCGCTGGCCGCTGATCGGGTCGCCGGTCTGGGCATCCCGGCGGACCCCGCCGCCGTGGCCGATGCCCGGGCGTGGACCGCTCGCCGACTCGCCAGTTGGGGGCTGCACGAGGCGGCCTTCACCACCGAACTGGTGGTAAGCGAGCTGGTCACCAACGCGATCCGGCACGCCCAGCCGCCGATCGAGCTGCGGCTCATCCGCGACGAGACGCTGATCTGCGAAGTCTCCGACAGCAGCAACACCGCACCGCACATGCGCCGTGCGCGCAGCTTCGATGAGGGCGGGCGCGGGCTGCTGCTGGTCTCCCAGCTCACCCAGCGCTGGGGCACCCGGCACGCCCGGGATGGCAAGACCATCTGGTGCGAGCAGCCGATAGCAAGCGAAGCACCTTAAGTCCGTTTTGCACTATAGATGCAATTAGCTCTTTTTGATGCATCTAATGCATCTTCTGCAGAAGGTCGGTTGCGTTCGCATACAGGCGAATTCCGAACGCATCCGGGACGGAATATGCACATTCCGCACTGCTAACGTCACCATGCGTCCTTTCTGCCCTGCATCATGTGATGCGCAACATAGGGCGCAAGTCACTTACGAAGTGACCTAGTGGTTTACGTCCTCCTTACAGGACCAACGGTGCGGGCCGAAGGTCCCGGTCACCGGCCCGCACAACTAACCAAGGTAGTAAAAAGAGCAATTGTGGACCTATTTCCGAGCAGCTAAGAATGTCCCCGCCGCAGCGCACCGCTAGTCGAGATGCGGGCTTATTGCCGAGGGGACCGGCAACTGCGGACAAGCCCCCCCGGAAGAGGTCTGCTCTCATGCCCACTCCTGCACCCAACCGCCGTAAGCGCCTTGGATTCACCAGTGGCGCCGTCATCGCCGGCACCTTCGCCCTCACCTGCCTGGCCGCGCCCGGCGCGGCCGAGGCCGCCACCGCGAGCTCCGCACCGGCGACGTACACCGTCCAGTCCGGTGACAGCCTGTCGGGGATCGCCCAGGCGAAGAACGTGACCGGTGGCTGGCAGGCGCTCGCCCAGGCCAACGGCATCACGAGCCCGTACGTCCTGCAGCCCGGGCAGCAGCTGACCCTCCCCGGCGCATCGACCGCGTCCAGCACGTCCTCCGTGGCGACCGCCACCCCGGCCTCGGCCACCACCGCGACGTCCTCCTCGGCCACGACGAGCACGCAGTCGTACCCGAACAACCTGGACGGCTGGATCAACCACGCGCTGGCGATCATGCATCAGAACGGGATCCCCGGCAGCTACGACGGCATCCACCGCAACATCATGCGCGAGTCCTCCGGCAACCCGAACGCCATCAACCTGTGGGACTCCAACGCCGCCGCCGGTCACCCCTCGATCGGTCTGCTCCAGGTGATCCAGCCGACGTTCACCACCTACCACGTGGCCGGTACGTCCTGGAACATCTACGACCCGGTCGCCAACATCACCGCCGCCTGCAACTACGCGGCGCACCGGTACGGTTCGATCGACAACGTCAACAGCGCTTACTGATCGCACCTCATAGCGCTACCGAACCGCCGTGCGTGACGCACGGGCCGCCAGGTCCGTTGTCACGCACGGCGGTTCGCCGTTTCCGCAACCGAGCGCCCAGGCGACGGCAACGTCCATGGCCGACGTGATCGAACCGTACGCCGCCGCGCGGTACGCGACCGCGGCGCCTTTCACGGTCGGCTGCGCGTCAGGCCTGATCGCCCCCCGGTGCGGTGCACGCTGCGCAGCCGACGACATCCCGCGGGTCAGGCGTCAGCCATGTCCGCCTCCCCATCGTTTCCAGCGAGAGCTGTGCGTCCTTCCTCTGTGGACGCGGTGACCACCGTGAACCTGGCCGAATCGCTGGTGCTTCCGCTGTCCGCGGCGACCTTCCAGGTCCCCCGATGTGGATGGCGGTCACGATCAGCGGCATCCGCCCCCCCGGCCACCCCTGCGCGACGCGGCGGGCATCCCGGCGCAGCCCTCTCATCCAGGAGCCGGCCGCCATCGCGGCGCCTGAGCCGCGAGCAACCCGCACCGCTCCACCCCGAGCCGCGCCAGCGGCACCCGCCGGGGGCTCGGACCAAGCGCGGCCAGCACCGCGCCGGGGCCGACGCGGGGCCTCTTCCCTGATTTCCAGGCCCCCTGATTTCCGGGCCTTCGGCATTCCTTGCAGTGCCTTCCCCACCCACCGCCCTATTCGTGTGACGGGCGCAATATGACCCACGTCACATTAAGGGCGGTTCGCTGTGATGCCCCCGATATGAGGCGCGTCACATACGAGGCCACTTAGTGGCAACCAGGTGCCCGCAAGCCAGGGATGGCGGGGGCTCACCCGCGAGTGAATGTCGGCGTACTAATCCAGGCCGTAGCCCGCGCCGATTCTTATGTCTTGTTTTGCA
>NZ_JAPZVN010000002.1 GCF_027533845.1 Streptomyces sp. RPT161
CGCCGGGGCCGCGCCGCCGGGGCCGCGCCGCCGGGGCCGCGCCGCCGGGGCCGCGCCGCCGGGTGTGGCTGTGATCCGGTCGTGGCAAACCGCCCCCACGACCGTTCCCGTCGAGCACCCGTGAATTCACCAGATAAAGCGTCGTGAATTCGCGAGAATTCCAGCATTATCAAGCCGGATTATGGCCCTGCGACCCCCGCGACCAGAGCTATATTTGAATTGTTCCCGGAAAACGGGAAAGGGGAAAGCCGCTAACGCCTTCGCGGAGGATATCCGTCACGGGTGAAGTGCGGCCAAAAACAGAAGGAGCCTGCATGAATGCAGAGCGCGTGATGAATGCGACCCGATTGCGGCCGGTGCACGCCGGGAACGTGATCGAGTTCGAGACCGTAGCCACCCCCGAAATGCAATGGGCGGGCCTGGGCAGACTCGGCAGACCAGTAGTGATCCACGGTGAACTCGCCAGCGTCGAGGCCGACGTGGCCTGCGGCCGTGCGTACGCGCACATCACGGTCATGGCCGAGGTGGTAACAGGCGACGTGGCACGCCGGATCGGCATCGAGGCAGTCCTGGGGGCGCACCGCACCGTCACCTTGACCGGCGAGGTGGGATTCCTGGCGGGCTGGCCGGTGATCTGCACCGGAGTACCCCTCACGTGCGGCGGGTTGACGTTCATGCCCGGTGCGTACCGCGCCATGCGAGACCCATCCGACCTCGACACGTACGGCATCCGGTTTCGCGGCACCACCTACCGGCTGCCCGATCCGAGTGGGGTGTGAGGCGGTCATGTATCCCGACACCGTGTTGCGCGTACTGCGCCAGCTGATCAGCCGGATCGACGAGATCTATGCCCACCGCGACCGTGACTGGTCCGGTGTCGCCATCGAGGCCCTGGAAGGCATCGACGCCCTCGACCGGTGGCTTACCCGGGGCGGGAAGTCGCCGACCGACTGGCACACCGGCAGCTGAACACCAACCCTGGCCCGTCATCAAGGCCAACTCGCGCCGCCCGCAAGCCCCCTGCGGGCGGCGCCACCCCCCACCCTGCGCGCCCCCTTTGTAGACGGAGAGCCCGTATGCGCGACGCGTCTGACGACAACGCCCCGGTCATCCCCCGCATCCCTCGGCCCAGATCACCGCTGGAGCCCATGACCCGACCGCCCGAACCGCCGCGTCGGCCTCACATCCCGCCGCCCACACCGCCCGCCGAGAAGTAGCCGACCCCCCTCGCGACGCACACGATCGGAGCTACCTTCCATGACCACGCCGCCAGCAGCTCAGGGCACTCCGGGGACTTCGAAGGCACGTCCGGGTGAGCTGCGAGCCCGGATCGCCGGAATCCTGGCCGCACAGCCGAGCATGTCGTTCACCGTGACCGAACTGGCCAACCAGCTTGGGCATTCCGGCGGCGCGGTCGGCAACGCCCTGGAAACCCTTCTCGCCCGAGGGCAAGCCGCACGGATCGGCAATCAGCCCCGAACCTACCGGGCAACTGCCACCACGACCGTCGCTGCGGCACACGGCCCGGCCACCACACCACCCAGCCAAAGCCGCGCCACTCCAAACCCCGCCCTGCCGACGACGGCAACGCCCTCTGCCTCACGGGGCAGACCGGTGCCGATCATGCGGCCCAACGGGCAGCGCTACCACCCAAGGGCCTTGGCGAACCTGCCTGATGTGGAGGCGCTGCGGCGGCTGCGCGAGGCGAACGTCCCGGTCCTCCTCTATGGCCCTCCGGGCACGGGCAAGACCTCACTGATCGAGGCGGCGTTCGGCGACTTGATCACGGTGGCCGGGGACGGCGACACCACGGTCGGCGACCTGATCGGCGAATACACCCAAAACGCCAGCGGCGGCTACGAGTTCAACTACGGCCCCCTCGTCACCGCGATGCAGGAAGGCCGCGCCCTGCTCCTGGACGATGCCACGCTGATCTCGCCAAAGGTGTTGGCGGCGCTGTATCCGGCGATGGACGGCCGCAGGCAGATCCAGGTCAAGGCCCACAAAGGCGAGACCATCACGGCCGACGACGGGTTTTACGTGATCGCCGGTCACAATCCGGGTGTACACGGTGCGATCCTCACCGAAGCCCTCGCCTCGCGGTTCAGTGTGCAGATCCAGGTGGGCTCCGACTACGACCTGGCCGCCGCCTTGAAAATCAACGGGACGGCGGTGCGCATCGCCCGCAACATCGCCACCCGCCAACAGACCGGCGAGGTCGGCTGGGCACCACAACTACGCGAACTGATCGCGTTCCAAAAGATCGCCGACGTCCTCGGGCCAGAGGCCGCCTTCGCCAACCTGGTCGGGATCGCCCCCGTAGAGGACCGCGACACGATCGCCGAGATCGTCACGAAGGCCACCGGCAAACCCGTCACCGCCCTCGCCCTCGGCCGCCAACTCTGACACCGAACCACACCCACACCCCCCTTCCACCTCACGAAAGCGAACGATCCGCCATGCCCACGCACACCCACATCCACCACGCCCCGCCGCCGGTGAGCGAGACCGAGCTGGCCACCGCCCGCTGGGAGGACGACGGCGGCCCGGCCATCGAACTGCGCCCAACGTCGAAAGCCGAGCAGTGGCTGCGTGTCTCGGCCGCGTTGACCGAGCGCCTCCCCGACCTCGCGGGCCGCGACGACGTGATCGTCACCTGCGAGGCAGACGGCACCGTCTCCGGAGCCCCCGCCGCCTTCTTCCCCGACCTGGCCACGATCGAGATCGACACCACCGTCTTCGCCCCGCACCACCCCGCCACCCTCGACCCCAAGCAGCCCGGCGACGAGGAACGCTACCCAGCCGCCTGGGGAGCACTGGTCCACGAGGCCGCACACGCAGCCCATAGCACCTGGACCACTCCACCACCCTTGCGCGGAACGGCGGTTGATACGGCAGGGCAGTTGCTGGAGGAGTCCCGGGCCGAACGCGCGCACCTCGCCCGGCGCCCCGCAGACCGCCGATTCCTCCGGGCAACTGTCGGCGCCTTGGTCATGCCGGATTTCACCGCCGAGGCACCGGCCGATGCCTGGCAGGCCGCCTGCGCCGCAGCCTTGATCCTGGCCCGCCGCGACGCCGGAATCCTCGACGCGGATGAGACCAAGTCTCTCGAAGACACCGTCACCAGCATCCTCGGCGGCGACCTCCTGGCCACCCTCACTGCCATCTGGCAAGCCGCCCACCACACCGCCGACACCGACACGCAAGCGATGCTGGACCACGCCCGCGCCTGGTGCACCGCACTCGGCGCGAACCCCGACCAGCCCGAACCCGTCCCCGCACCCGACAGTGGACACGCGGGCGTGTTGGCCGAGGCGATCGGCAAGGTCGTACGAGGCGTAGCGGCGCACGAGGCCGCGCTGGCTGCTGCGCAGGCGGCGATCGCCGCCGCAGCTTCCGCCCGCCGCAAAGCGAAGGCCGCCAAGGCGGCGCACGAGTGGCAAGCCGCCCAGATCGCCGCCCGCGTCTTCGCACCCGGCGCACGCCCCTTCACGCCCGGACAGCCACATCCTGGCTCGCGCGCCCACTCGCCGATCACCGGCACCCGCCCCCCAACCCCGGCCGAAAAGGCGGCTGCCGGACAGCTGGCGCGCGCGTTGCGGGCCGCCGCCTACCGCGAGCGCACCGAGACCGTCACCGCTTCTGCCGCCCCGCCCGGACGGCTGAACATGCGCGGCGCCCTCGCGCGGGACGCGCAAAGGGCGGCAGGCGCTACCCCGACCGCGCTGCCCTGGATCCACACCCAGCGCCGCCCCACTCCCAGCCCACCACTGCGGGTCGGGATCGCGGTCGACGTCTCCGGATCAATGCGGGCCGCTACCGCCCCGATCGCCTCGGCCGCCTGGATCGCTGCCAAAGCCACAGCCCTCACCGACCCCAACTCCCGCACCGCAACCGTCGCCTACCACACCTCCCTCACCGCGATCACCACACCCGGCCGCGCCCCGCACCACGTCACCGAGTTCGCAGCAACCGGTATGGGCCACAGCCTCGCCGAAGCGATCGACGCCCTGACCGCCGGGTTGGAACTGGCGAAAGCGGGCGCGGGCCGACTGCTGGTGATCGCCTCCGACGGCTACTACACGACAGACGAAGCAGCCGCAGCAGCCGAGCGCATCACCGGCCTGCGCAACGCGGGGTGCGCGGTGTTGTGGCTGGCCTTCGCCCCCGACCCCCGGCCCCTGCCCGGCGCCACCCTCCTGGAACTCGGCGACCCAGCCCGCGCCGCCGCAGCGATCGCCAAAGCCGCAACCACCGCCATCACCACCCACTAACCCCCCGCCATGGACACATTACGGAGACCGACATGGCCGTATCACTCAAGACCCTCCACGCCATGTGGCGGGGCCTGAAAACCGACCAGATCATCCGCGTAACCGCCCACCGTGGCACACCACCCCGCGCCTTCGACGGCCGCGTCCTTGCCGTCGGGACCGAAGGGCTCTGGGGACTCACCTACGACGACGGCGAAACCCACTGGATCGACGCCGACCAGCTCGAACACGCCGAAGTCCACTAACCACCCAACAATCCAGCCCCGGACACCGGCGCGACGTCAACACAACAGACGTTTCCTGCTTCGCCACTCCTCGCCCCACCCACGCACCGAACAGGCGCTCCGGCCTGCTTCGAGATCCCCGAAGGGAGACCCCCATCATGACCAACCCACGCCCCGTGCGGTCGTTCGAGCAGTGGTACGCGTCGCTTCCCAAGGTGACCCCCGCTATCTGGCGGGCAACCACGGCTACTACGGCACACCAGGCCTGGCCCCGCTGGAGGAGGCCGGGTGGCTGCACCTGTCCGACGAACTCGGCACCAGCCGGTACTTCGCCGCCGACGGACGCCGGTGCGTCACCTTCCGTCCCGACGAACAGCAACTCCTCGACTGCGCATTGCACCCCTTGTGGGAGGCGGCCAGGCTGGGCCCCGGTCCACCGCCCGCCGTACGCTCAGGCGGGCGGTGACCTTGCTGGGCCTTGGGCCGTCTGGTGAAGGTGGGCATCTCGTCACCTCGGCCTCAAAGGTCAGCTCACCGGTGGTGGGGGTGACCACAGCGTGCGAATGTTGCCGCTCGACCTGCCGGGGCACGGGTACATGACCGGCCGGCGTGATCAAACACGCGTCATCGAAGGCGGCATCAGGTGCCCCTGATGCGTGTGGAGATCGCATCTCGCGGGTGTTCACTTCTTCCGGTTACATGGGGCCCTGGACAAGTCCAATCACCCAAGTCACAGAGCGCCCGCGTTGTCGTATCCGACAGGCAGGCAATCGATCGGTGGATCGAGGCTAAACCGGTTTGTCGCCCAGGGAGGACTGAACGTCCTGCCAACCTTCGTGCCGGTCTCGCCACGATGCGCTCTCGTAGAGAGCTGTTTTTGCTTCCGGCAACGACAGGCCCAGAACTTTGGAAGCGACGTAGATCGCCTCGATCGGAGACATTCCGAGATCACGCAGTTCTTGAAGCACCACCTCTTTTTCCGTTGGCCCGTTTTCGATGAACCTCGATGCGAGCGCATCCAAGCGCGATCGGTCCACGCCTACCCTCCTGCCAGGATCTTCTCCACGTCCAGGACCATGGAGCCAGGACGCTTGAATATCGTTCCATCCGCTTTCGGAATGTGACGCTCGTAGTTGAGCACGACAGTCTTGAATCCCTCGGTATGCGCCTGCTTCGCCAGCGCGTATTTCATGTCCCTGAGCGCATCGGGGCCGACAGGTGCTCGGCTGAGCCCGTCAGTTCCCTTCGGGAAGACCATGAAGCCGTCCAGGTACACCGTGTCACTGGCCGTGCGCACTGTCGCCATGGTCTCAACCGTCTGACCAGATGCCTCGAATGCGTCATCCCAGATCTCACCATCGACGAACCGAAGGCATCCGTCGCTGTTGTGAACGAGTACGGGAGTGCCGCCTGCGAGTACATAGTACGTGTGCAGGCCGTCAACGGTCAGGTTGTATGTGCGTGCCTGCTGGTCGAAGGCGCGGTTGGCGAGGACCTTGACGACGGTTCCGTGCGTGCTCAGCAGCGTTGCGCCCGGTGTCAGGTCCTTGGTCTTGACCCAGCTGTGCGTCGCCGGGCTCCAAAACGGGTGCTCGTCGGTCGCGACGAGTTTGGCTGAGCCCTTGTCGCCGCTTTTGAGTGTGAGTTCGTCGAAGTGCTTGTCGCCATCGGTGACGATCGGCCGGATCACACGCCGTGGTGCTGTCCGGCCGGTTGTCGGGTCGGTGGCGAGGACCGTGTCGCCTGCTCGGATGCCTTCGATGTTGCGGGTGAAGCCGTCCGCCATCAGGACTTTCGTGCCGGATGGGAAGCACTGGCCGCACAACTTGCGGCCCCATCGCACGGCCCGCAGCATTTCCTCGGACCGGTGGAGGATCTCCAGCTTGGAGGAGAATGCTGCGTTGGCCAGGAGTTCTACGCAGGCGCCTGCTTCGAAGTGCGCGCAGTTCTGGAGTTGGTCGAGCCCGAGGAAGCTCTTCTCCGTGTTCCACAGCTGCTGCCCTGCGGCATCCACGGCCGGGCCCTCGGCGATGATCTCGCAGGCAACCGGGTTGTGCTGGCACCACCGTGCCGGGTGATCCGCCGCTTCGCAGCCGAGGATTCCGCACCGGTACAGCTCCCGGGCCTTCTCCCCTTCTGCGTTCTTCACGTCCTGCTGGCGTGCTTGGCGCTCGGCCTCCTCGGTCTTGAGAGCGGCGCGGAAGGCATCGTCGAACGCCTTGGCCGCCGCGTCGTGGTCCTTGCCCGCAGCGATCGCTGAGGCGCGAGCGGCGTCGGCCGACTTCCAGGAGCTGGTAGCCGACACCTGTGCCAATGTCGCGGAGATCGACGCGTCTATCGCCGAGTCGTCCGCGTCTTGGGCCGACTGGTCGGCGTCTGCCGCCGCCTTGCGGGCGGTCTTGGCTGCGGCTGCTGCGTTCGCGGCCGAATCCTCCGCCTCTTTGGCGGACTTGGCAGCCTGCTCGGCGTAGCTCTTGGCCTCGTTGGCTGACGTCGCCGCCTGCTTGGCGTAACCGGCGGCCTCCTGCGCCGCCTTACGTGCGGTGGCCGCAGCCTGACCAGCCTCCGCGGCGTTCTTCTGGGCCGTTGCCGCGATTCCAGCTGCCTCCGCAATGAGCTGCTGCACTTGGGCGAGGTGGGTCGCGGACAGCAGATCCTGGCGCTGTGCCTTGTACTGCCCGACGGAGATGAAAACGTGGAGCAGGTCCGCCGGGCCTTCCAGCGCGATGCGGGCCTCAGCTTGGACTTCAGGTCCGCCACTGTCGTTCAGCTGCGCGGCGCGGAGGCGTTCGTCCTGGATACGGGCGTTGTACTGGCCCGTGGTGATGAACTCGCGGTACTTGTCCAAGGATCCGGAGCTGAGTGCGGCGTCGCCTTCTCGCTGAACTACCGACCCGCCGCTGGAGATGATCTGGGCGATGTGGACCCGGAAGTCCTGCTCTCCGGCCTGGTACTGGCCAGTGGTCAGAAACGCCCTGATCTGGTCGGCATTGCCTTTAAGGGCTTCCTGCGCGGCGGTGCGGACCGAGTTGAGACTGCTTTCTTGCGCCAGAGTCTCAACGCGGTATCGGTCGTCTTGTTCGGCGGCCTGCTTCCAGCCGGTCCGGGCGTAGTCCGTAATCTCCAGATCGGTGCCCGCCAGCGCCGCCTCGGCGGCGGCGGAACTCCACGGACCACCGGTCTCGGCGATACCCAAAGCGATCTTGCGGGCCTGCGGGGCGATAGCCTTCGGGTCGGCGCCCGGCTGGGACGCCTGCTCGGACAGCCGACCGGCTTGGGCATCCAGGTCCTTGGTCTGCTGGAGGGCCGCTTGCTGCGCGGCAGTGCGCCGGTCCTGTTGTGCCTTGAGGTCTTGAGCCTTGGCGATGCCCTCATTGGTGCGGGTGGTCAGTTCCTCGGCGTCGATTTTGCGGGCCAGGTCGTAGGTCTTCTTGGCCTTGGCGACCGCGTCACTGGCCGCGTTGGCGGCGTCCTGCGCCGCCTTCGCGTGTTCCGTTGACTGTTGGGCGGCGGTGGCGGCCTGGCCGGCGTGGGCTGCGGCGTCATCGGCGGCCTTGGCGGCGTTGTCCGCATGAGTGGCAGCCGAGTTGGCGGCATCGCGTGCGTCACGGGCGGCCGAGGCAGACTGGTTCGCCAGGTCTTCCGCGGCACTGGCGGCGCGAGCGGCTTCGCGTGCGTGACGGTGCGCAGAGGCTGCGGCGTTACTGGCCTCGTCGGAGTGGGCACCGGCCTGGTCAGCGTAGGCGTTGGCCTGGTCCGCTGCGTCCGCGGCCGCATCAGCGTTGGCACCAGCCCCAGCCGCCGCCTTGGCCGCCGCTGCCGCGTCACTGGCCGCGTTCCCAGCCTGGTCGGCAGCGTCCGCTGCCAGCCGGGCACCCTTGGCGGCGTCCCGGGCGTCTTCGGCGGCCTTACGAGCGGTGGCCGCCTGGGTCGCATTGGAGGCCGCGTCAGCTGCTGCGTCGCGGGCCCGGGAGGCGGCCTCTGCTGCACCAGCCGCTGCCGATGCCGCCTGGGCAGCGGCGTTGGCTGCAACCCGTGCGGCGGCGTTGGCCGCGGCGGCCGCATCGATGGCGGTCTGCGCCGCAGTTGCCGCCTGATCGGCCGCATCCGCGGCGCGAGCCGCATCCGCCGCAGCGGTTTGCGCATCCCCCTTGGCGGCCTGTGTTTCAGCGGCCGCCTTCTGGGCTGCCGCCTTGGCCAACGCGGCTGCCTTCACCGCACGCGCAGACGCGTCCTTGGCCGCAGTGGTCTGTGCCTTCGCCAACGCACCAGCCTTACGTGCCTGGTCGGCGAGTTGAGCGATGGTGGCGTGTTCCTGATCGTGGGAGCGGGCCACGTACCGGCCCACCATGAGGAACTCATGGATGTCGTCCGCCGACCCGCTGCTCAGGGCGATATCGCCAGCCTTTTGCACGTTCGGGCCGCCGGCATCGATGATCTGCGCGACCTGGAGACGCTCGTCCTGCTGATGCCAGTCGTACTGCCCCTGCCGCAGGAAGTTCTCGATATCGTCTTGGGTGCCGCTCAGCGCGGCGTCCCCAGCCTTGCGCACCAACGGGCCACCGGCGTCAATGATTTGGGCGACCCGGACTCGTTCGTCCTGGAACAGCGGCGCCTTCCATCCATCGGCGAGGAAGGCCTTCAGCTGCTCGGGGGTCCCATCGATGGCCTGGGCGGCGGCTTCCTGCACGTAGTGGCCGCCTATGCTGGCGATCCGCGCGGCCTGGATCCGTTGGTCCTGAACGCCGATGTCCGATGCCTGGGCCAGGAAGTGCCGGACCTGTTCGTCACTTCCAGCCAGCGCGACTTCGGCGGCGGCACGTACGCCAGGGCCGCCGGTCTCCCACAGCCGTACTACTCGTCCGCGGTCGGTGTCGGGTATGACGCCAGTCGGGCTGTTTGCGGTCGGCTGGTCATCGGCCCAGGCATGGACGGGAGTTGGCCCGATCAAGCCCGCGACAAGAGCGATAGGCAGCAGGCTCAGGCATAGCGCGCGTATCGCGCCGGACGCCCTCCTCGCCATGCCCCCCGGGGGTCTTCTGGGTTTCAAAGCGACACTCATTTCGCTGTCTGGCAACGGTAGTTGCCTGCCGTCGTTCGGCGAGCGCGATGATGCCACGCACCTTTACCATTCCTTCACTTTACGGATTTTTATCGGACAGCCCCGAACTGGGCTAAATGGCGCAAACGCGTCGCCATGGCAGTCGCCGAGCGAACTCCCTTACCGGGGTTCTGGGTCAGCTAACTACCCTGCAACGAAGGGGAGTTGCGCTCCGAGCCAGCCAAGTTGATAGCGAGCCAGCTGCCCACCGCTTCAGGATGACCTGTGTGCATCCTGTGGGTTTGGTCACGTTGTGGTCATGTCCAGGTAAACGGTACGCTCCCGCTCGATCTTCACTGTTTGCTTACATCTGTGTGGGGGCCGCGGATGCGCTGTCACCCATGTCTGGAAGGACCTTCCCCGGTGACCTCCCGCGTCCGCACAACACTCGCCGCCGTCGGCGCCACCGCACTCATCGCGCTTTTCGGCGCGCCAGCCATCGCCTCAACTGGCCAGCAATCACTCACCACTTCAGCAGCTGACTCGCCGTCGACATCGGACACCCAACCGCCTTCCGCAGTTGAGGACTTCGCGTACCCCAACGCCGCGAGCATCCTTAAGGACAAGGGCATCAAGCTGATCAAGGGCGACGGTCACATCACCCTGGCTGACTGCGACCAGGGCAGCCAGCAGATCAGGATCTCCACCGTCAAGGGCGAGACCGCCGACCAGCAAGCCACCTACTGCTTCCAGGCCACCGCCAAGACCGGCTACCTCACCCTCGAGCTGCCCCACGTGTTCTACCTGCGGGCCGCCGACCACCCCTTCACCGCCAGCCTCACGCCGCAAGACCCGACCCAGGGCACACCCGCAGGACCCACCCAGCAGGTGGACGTCGCCAAGGGCGGCTTCAAGAGCGTCGGCGAAGGCACCGCCGCCGGTACACCCACGACCCTGGTCGAAATCCGCGTCACCGGCTGACCCAGCGGACACGAGGCATTCCTGCCGTGCCCGCCCCGCCCATCACCGCGCCCGCCACCTGCCTTCCAAGGAACTCCCTCATGCCTGGCATCCGTTCACGCGCCACGTGGACCACCGGACTTCTCACCATCGCCACCCTCGCAGCCGCCACCACGGGCACCGTGCCCGCCAGCGCGGTCTCCGGCCCGCAGACGGCCGACGGGGCCTATGCGTTCACCGCCAAGCTCGACATCGGTGGACAGCGCGGATGCACCGCCACCCTGGTGGATCCCCTGTGGCTGCTGACCGCGGCGAGTTGCTTCACCGACAACCCCGCCCAAGGCTTTGCTGTCGCAGCTGGGGCGCCCAAGTTGAAGACCACGGCCACCATCGGCCGCACCAACCTGTCCGACACCAGCACCGGCAGCGTGCAGGACGTCGTCGAACTCGTACCCCGCGCCGACCGCGATGTGGTCATGGCCAAGCTCGCCAACCCCGTTCCCGGCGTCACCCCCGCCACCATCGCCACCACCGCGGCGTCGACCGGCGAGCAGGTGCAGTCGGTCGGCTACGGGCGCACCCATGACGAGTGGGTGCCCGATCACGCGCACAGTGCCGCCTTCACCGTCGGTGCCGTCAACCCGACCAGGGTGGATCTCGCGGCAGCCGGGGGCGCTGCGATCTGCAAGGGCGACACGGGCGGCCCCACCCTGCGCACCGTCGATGGTCGCGTCGAGGTGGTCGCGGTCGACAGCCTGTCCTGGCAGGGGGGCTGTCTGGGAACGGACGCTGCCGAGACCCGCACGGGTGCCGTCGCCACCCGCGTTGACGACCTCGCCGACTGGATCCAGCAGGTGCGCTACTCCACCGCATTCGCCAAGGCGCCGTGGAAGTACGCCCAGCAGATGACCGCCGGCTACTACACCGGCGGCTCGGCAGGCGGCACCCGCCACATGGACCTCATCGTCCAATGGATCGACGGCGAGGTAACCCTCTACCAGGGTGCGGACGGCAATGATCCGGCACGGCCCTTCGCGGCCGAGTACCGGCTGGCGCCGTCGAAGGGCACCTGGGCCAAGGCCGTCTCCATCGACAGTGCCAACTTCACCGCTGGCAACACCGACGGCCTGATCGTGCGGTGGGACGACGGAAAGATCACCCAGTACACCACCGTCGACGCCAAAGGCTTCCACGGCGAGAAGCAACTGGCCGCACCCAACGCCACGTGGCAGAACGCCCGTCAGATGACCGTGGGCCGCTACACCCCTGGCGGGCGCCGTGACGATCTGGTCGTGGTCTGGAAGGACGGCGAGACCTCCCTTTACACGGACCTCGCCGCCAACGGGATCAAGCGCGAGACCCAGCTGGCCAAGCCCAACACCACCTGGACCTACGCCGACCAGATCACTGCGGGCGAGTTCACCGGCAAGACCTCCGGTGACCTGCTGGTGCGGTGGAGAGACGGCGAGACCACGATCTACCCCGGCCTGACCACCAAGGGCATCCCAGCCGAAATCAAGATCGAAAAGGCCAAGTCCGCCTGGGCCAACGCCACCGTCGTAGCCGCAGGCGCCTTCACCACCAACACCGTCCCCAACGACGTCCTCGTCCGCTGGAACACCGGCCGCCTCGCCCTCTACCCGAGCGTCGACGCCACCGGCGTACACGACGAGGTGCAACTCGCTCCAGCCAACTGACCGTCGTCGGGTGGAATGGAACGGGCGTCGACTGACTGGAGCGGCCGCCCCGTCCCACACCTCCGTGATACGTCAGCGCGCCGCGGCCTGGGGCCTTGAGCCTTGGGCCGAGGGCGCGCGCCGCCTGTGGTTTTCCGCTTCCGGGCCGGGGCAATGGGGCCTGCCGGCTTGGGGGACCGGGGTCCGTTACAGCTTGCGTACGTGGTCGCCCTCGTCGAGCAGCATCGTGAGATTCGATCCTGAATCCCAGTCGACGTCCAACCGCGTGCCCCAACGAGCGTTTGGCTGGTAGGCCGTCACTGTGCCTTGGTCGCCGGGTCGTAGGCGGGTGTGCGGATCTGTGGTGTAGACCAAGGCGATCCGGTCTCCGGGATGAAACATCGCACGCCTCCTGGATATCGGGTTCTGAGGGACGGCCCGCCCGTTGTGGGGTGGTTGTTGTAGTCATCGGTCGGGGTGGCAGGCGTCTTGCGGCCTACCACCCCTACGGGCGCGGTGGGCGACTACTGTTCGATGTCAGCGTGCAGTTGGTACTTGCGTGGGTGGTCGTTGGCTTGCCGGGCTTGGCCGTTCTTTTCGAGAGTGACGAGGGCGTTGGCGATGGCTCCGGAGCTCTTTCCGAGGACCCGGCTGAGTGCGGTGGCGGTGAATTCCGCGTCGGGGTGAGTTTGTAGGTGGTTGAGCACCATCTGGCGGAGCGTGCCGGGTGCAAGTCGCTGCTTGCCGCCGCCGGTGATGACGGTCAGCGTTGGCGGTACAGGCTCGTTCGGCGCGGCTTCGGTCTCGTGGTGAGGGCTGCCGTCCGTGGCCGCCTCGTCGGCTTCTGGGGCTTCGGCGTCGTCGATGGGTGGGGTGGCGGGCTCTGCGTGATCTTCGTGCGGGCTGTTTTCCTCGTCCGTGGATGTGGTGGTGGGGGGTTCGGGCCGTGCGGCTTCGTCCTCTTCGGCGGCCTCGGGTGCCGAGGTTGCGACTTCCTCGTTTGTGGGGGAGTTGGTGTCGGGTTGGGTTGGCTGGTTGGGGTACCAGTGGCTGGCGACGCGGCGGTTGCCGTCGGGTGTGCCGGGTTCGCGGCGGGCGAGGCCGTCCTTTTCCATGGCGGCGAGGGCTTTGGCGGCGGTGGATCGGGAGATTCGGGTGGTTTGGGCCAGCATGGCGGCGGTTGCCCCGGGCTGGTCGTTGAGGGCTTGCCGGATCTGGGCGTGGGCGCCGGTCAGTGCTGCGGGCGCGGGTGCGGTGGGTGTGTCGGTGGTGTGTTGTTCGGCGGTGGTGTGGGTGGTCATATGGTGGGGCCTCTCCCGTGGTGCGGGTACGGTGTGGTGAGGTCCCCGGCCGGGGTACGGCACAGTGCGCCGTTGGTGCCGTTCGGGTGCGTGCGCATCGCGGTGGTCCCGTTGGCGACGACCATGGAGCTATGGATGCGCCGACAAGTCAAGCGGCGTTGTGTTCCCTGGCGTTAGGTGTGTTGAGGACCCGTCTGCCGGGTGGGGTTCGTTCAGGGGAGCGGTCGGGGTGCGGGTTGCGTGGTGTACCTGAAGTTGGGTACGCAGCGCTTGGGCGCGGGCCTGGCCGAGGTGCAGATGCTTCTTGAGCCGCCGAATGCTGACTGGACGCCCGGTGCGGGCGCGGTGTTCGGCGTCCAACCGCAGCGCGCGGGCGAACACATCGCCGTCTACGCCCAGTTCAGCACCGGCGTGGGATGACGCGGGGTACGCCGTGTCGGGCGCGTTGTCGGGCGGGTACGGCCCGCCGTGGGCGTCGGGTTCGGTCGGGTGCGGTGTGTACCCGGTGTACCTGGGTGGGATTTCGGTTTCGGTTCCCGGGTGCGGTGGGGCGCTGAGGTGTGGTGGGGACGGCGGTGGGGGTGTGGTGTGGGGTTGGTTGATGTGGTGGCGATAGGCGGCGACCGTTTCGGTCAGGAGCACCAGGAGTACGGGAGGTACAGCGTGCAGGAGCACCCCTGCTGGGTCGGCATGGCGCGGCCAGCCGATGCGGCCGTCTGGCCACAGTGACTCCCAGGTGTTCATGACGGTGGCGGTGATACCGGTGAACCAGCGCAGCGCCGCGGACCACCTCGGGGGGCGGATCCCCCAGGAGGACAGGCGTGCGTCGGCCAGGAGCACCGTGGCCAAGGCCAAGGCGACCATCGGGTCCAAGAGGATCGCGATCGGCCCGGCGATGCCATGGGCGGTTGCAAAACCGGTGACATTGACCGCGGTGAAGACGGCAGCCATGACGGCGACGGCGGCCAGCGCACGGGTCAACGCCCGCAACAGCGCCTGAACCTCCTCCACGATCGTCACCTCCCCACCGCAACTGGCAGGGCGGCACCCAGGTAGTCATCCCCAGCGAAGCGGACGGGCTCCTCGCGGATGGGTTCGTGTGGGCGCGGTGCGTCGATCATGCGACCGCCGCCGACGTACAGGCCGACGTGGTGGACGTGGGTTGGCGTGCCGTAGAAGACGAGGTCCCCAGGCAAGAGCGGTGCGCGGTCAGGGACGTGGGGTGCGGCGTTGTACTGGTCTTGGGCGACGCGTGGCAGGCGGATGCCGGCGGCGGCGTAGGCGGCTTGGGTCAGGCCCGAGCAGTCGAACCCGGCATCGCCGTGGGCGGGTTCTCTGAACTTCTTGTTGATCAATCTGTCGGCCTCTTGGTTGGCAGTGTGCGTGTGTCAGGAGGGTTGGGAAGGTCTTCTTTGGCTTGGGAATAGGGGCATGCCGAGGTCGGTCTTGGGGGGATCAGCGCTGGTTGATGTCAGTTGCGCGAGTTTGGCGTTCGCTGCGGCGAGGCTGACCTTGAGTCCCTCGATCTCGCCGAGCCATCCCTCGCGTTCAGCTTCGGCAATGCGGTCCTGAAGGTTGTCGCGGATCTCGGTAAGCCGGTGCTGCTGGGTGGGGTCGGGCCAGAGCATGGAGCAGCGGATGCAGGCGTGTTCATGGATGCATGGGGTACCGAACGCGCGTCCGCAGAGGCCGATGGAGACTTTGCGTTTCTCGAAGTGGGCGAGGAATTCGTTCCATTCGTCCTGGGTGGGAGTGCGGTATTCGTGGCTGGGGCGCATGGATCGGCGTCGGGCGATGAATGCCTGGTGGGCGGTGATGGCTTCTTCGGGGTAGATCGCCTTGTAGCCCATGGTTGTGTTGATGTCGCGGTGTCCGCAGATGATCTGGGCGATGTGCGGAGGAAGGCCTTGCATGACGGCGTCGGTGACGAAGATTCTGCGGAAGTCGTGAGGGGTGAAGCGCAGGAGTTTGCCGTCTGGGCTGGTCACGTCGGCGGTGGCGAGGGCGTGGGCGAGCGCGGTTTCGACGGTTCGGCGAGACAGCGCGCGGTCTTCGGCACCGAAGCGTCTTTGGAAGAGTAAGGGGGCTGGTGGCCGCCAGAGACATTCGTGTGGGTCGTAGGAGGGGACCAGCGGAACGGCGCCGGTGGGCTTGCGGACGCGCCGGATGATCGTGCTGAGGACGTCGGCGAGTTCCGGGCTGATCAGCAAGAGGCGCTCGGCGTCGGTCTTCGACGGGGCGATCTGGAGCAGGGGGACGATCTCGCCCGTCGAGGGCAGCCTGTATTGGACAAAGCTGTGGTGGGTGAGTTCGAGGAGTTCTTCGATGCGGATGCCGGTGTGCCGCAGCACCTCGACGGTGGCCCAGGCCCAGAAGGCGAGGTGTTCTTCGTGGGTGAGGTCTCGCCGGGCGCCGGTGTGCGGGTCGTCGGCCCAGATCTTGGTTCCTCCCGCGGTGGGCATGATGGGGCGGATGAGCGTGTGGTCGCCGACGGTGAAGCGCTCACCGGGGGCGGTGGCGCGGGCCGCTTCAAGACGCTGCGCGGCATCTTTGCGCTGCTGGTCGATACTGCGGGCGAGCGTGGGAAGGAGGGGGAGGCGTTCTCGTGTGCGTTGATCCATCCGGGATTTGCGTGCGCGGCGGTCTTTTCGACGGTCGACGTCTGCGTCGGTGATCGGGCAGGGAGCCACCCACGGTCCCCATCGGGCGGGATCCTCCAGTGCGCGGTGGGCGATGTCGCGGTAGAAGGAACGCACGGTGAGCAGGCAGCCTTTGGCATTCAATCGCGCGACCTGGTCTGTGGCGGCCCTGGCGCCGGTTACGGCGGTGGAGGTGCTCTTGACGGCTACGCGTTGTTTCCAGGCGTGGGCGACCTCGGGTGCGAGGTGGAGTGTGGCGATGCCGGGATGGTGGGCTTCCAGATCGCACCAGAACAGGCCGATGAGCTTGTGGGCGAGGTCGACCAGGGTGGTGTAGTCCAGGGCTGGTCGGCGTTCTCGTAGGTAGTCCACGAACAGATCACGCAGGCCGGGGTGGGTCACGCCGAAGCGGTCAACGAGGTCTTCGATGCTGTGCTGTCCGGAGGCGCTGCGGAAGGCGCGGACGGTGGCAGGCGCCTGCGGCGGGAGGATGCCGCTATCGCGGAGCAGTTGGTAGAAGTATGTCTTGCAGGTCCCGCCTTTGGCGTGGACCTCGCTTTGGATATCCAGCAGTTCGACGCAATCGCCGACGGTGATGTCCCGCACCAGCCCGCCCTTGGCTGCCATGATCATGCAGACCCGGGTCAAGGCGAGCCGCGCGATCAGGGGTGAGGCGGTCGGGTTGGCCTTGGCGAGCACGCGCAGCGCAGCAATTCCTTCAGGGTCACGGGAGCGTTCCATGGCGGCCACGAACTTCGGTGAGACGCGGGTGAGCATCCATCTCAGGCTGGGCCGTACGACATCGCCGCAGATCAACGCGAGCAGCCCGGTGGCCAGATGTGCCTCGCTGGTCGGTAGGCCTTGCGCGGTCAGCCACGCGGCGGCGCCCGAGCGCCAGAGTGCGCCGGGCTGATCCTCAGCTTCAGATGCCATCCAGCGCTGCTGCCAGCTGATCCCAGGATGGGCGTTCAGCCAGTGCAGCAGGCCGCAGATCCCGCGCTCACGTTGTCGCCGCACGTTCGGGTTGCCGGTACCGAACGGCGCCGGGACCAAACGCTGCACCAGATAGTCGGCATCGCGCTCAGAAGCTGTCCACGTAGCGGGGACCATCCTCGCCGGGAACTGGTCACGCAGCCGGGCCGCAGCACCGCTGCTGCCACGTGATCGCCGAGGCCTGCTGGGCACGGCGGCCAAGACGGACGCGAGCGGGTCGACCACGGCATTCACAGCGTTGCCTGCCCGAACAGGTCGGCCAGGCTCTCCGCTTGGTACTGTGGAGCCGCCGCTGGCGGCGTAGGTCGTGCTTGCCGCCGTGCGTGATGGGCAAGGACACCGGCGACCACGGCATCAGCAGGCGGCGTCAGGTAGAGCTGGGTCGTGGACAAACGAGCATGACCCATGACCCATTGCACGTCTGTAAGCGGCATCTGAGGATCTTGTGCCATCCGGTAGGCAGCCGTATGCCGAAGGTCATGAAGGGTCCAGTTACTGCCCAGCTGGGCTTGCGCCCGCACCAGGACAGCGCGAGCCGCGTGGTAGGTCAACGGCCGAGGCGTCCGGTGCATCGTCCACCACAGCGGCTGGTCCCATCGCGGCCCGACCACGGCATCGAGCTGCTGCTGATACAAGCGCAGCCAGACGAACGCATCGGGAGAAGCGGGAAGTTGCTGTGCTTCACGCGTCCCCTTGCGCACCACCGTGATCAGGCCACGACCCGGATCGGCGTCACGCCGCCTGGCGCCGAGCAACTCCGAGGCCCGCGCGCCGGTGGAGACGTAGAAAGCCACCAAGGCGCGGTTACGGTGGGATCCCAAGGCCGCGAACAGCTGGTCGAACTGGTCGTCTGGGATGCAGCGAGGGACCCGCTGAGGAATCTTCGGACGGAACAGGCCGACTTGCTCGTTGCGGAATGGCTCCATCGGATTGTGATGCGCGTGGACTCGACCTGTGCGGCGCTGACGGGCCAACGGAAAGGGATTCAGGATCGGCCCGGTGCCCGCCTCCTGGTGGAAGTCGTAGAAGCTGCGCAGCACCGTCTCGCTGTGTGCGACGGTGCGCGCGGCGTACTTCGGCCCCACCATAGGCTTGCCGGTCACCGCATTCGCCGCCTGCAACGCTGATGAAGTGCGGCTCTTGCTCCGACGCGGCTTGTCGATGTGCAGTATCCAGCAAGAGAAGTCGGCGGCATCCCGACGGTCTGCCCGGTTCCAGGGCACGTCAACAGCCCACAAGAACCGGAACCAGCGAAGGAGATCCATTCCATAGGAGCGTTGCGTCGACACCGCGCAGCCTGTCGCCCGCAGCTCGCGCAGATACTCGGCCGCAGGCTCAACGTCCGCCCCACACGCGTCTACGAGTCGATATGGCATGAAGGGGTCCTCCGTCTCCAGCAGCGCACCGACGAGCAGCACGGAAAGGGTCGACAGATCCCGTGGACGCTGTTCACTGACAGTCATGGACCGCTAACGCCGGACGCTGCAGAATGTCATCATCGGCCAGCGGCCAAATCGTCAATATCGCTCCCTCAGCGGCCCGCCGATGGACGGGTAGCACCCAGGTACTGGTCATTGCTGAACCGGTAGGGCTCCACGCGCACCACTTCGCCAGGTCTTGGCGCGTCGATCATGTAACCGTCACCGACGTACAGCCCCACGTGGTGCACGTTCGACGACATTCCATAGAAGACGAGGTCCCCGGGAAGAAGCGGTGCCCCAGCCGGAACGCGAGGACCGGCATCATATTGATCCTGGGCGACCCGAGGCAGTGTGATCCCCGCTGCGGCGTACGCCGCCTTCGTCAACCCAGAACAATCGAAACCACCCCTGACCTGCACAGACCCCGACGGAAGTTCAGTCAACGAGGGTCCGTCGCCGCCCCAGATGTAGGGGCGGCCGAGTTGGGCGCGGGCGTACGCGATCGCGGTGGCTGCTTGCGGGGTGGGGGCGCGGTACGCGTTGTCGGGTTTGGTGGGTTGGTCGCTGGCTGTGTAGGTGGCGGCGGTTTGCAGGACGTGGTCGATATAGGTCTGGTCGTGGTTGTAGGCGAAGATCGCGCCGCGTAGGTTGCGGCCGTCTCGGGCGCCGTTGGTGCACAGCAGGCGGGCCGCTGCGTATACGGAGTCGACTGGATCCCAGGGGGTGGGCGGTGTCTTCCCGCCGGGCGGGATGGGGTGGGCGTAGGTGGCGAAGGTGCTGGGGAGGAATTGCATGGGGCCGACGGCTCCGGCGGTGGAGATCATGTGCGGGTTGCGGGCGTGGTCGGTCTCTGTCTTGCCGATCGCTGCGAGTACGGTCCACGGCAGCCCTGGGCAGGTGGCGGCGGCCTGCTGGTAGAGGGCCAGCATGGCGGTGGGGATGTCGGTGAGTGCCGCCGGGCTGGGCAGCAGCGTGGCACCGGTGACTGTGATGCCGGAGGCGGTGCTGTCCGCGATGCCAGCGATCCCGACGACGGCGATGACCGCGAGGAACAGCAGCCCGGTGGTGGAGCCGACCGCTGCCTTGACGGCTGTCCCCATCAGCGAGTGTCCTGGGACGGTAGAGGGGGGACGGGCCGCCACGGCCACGCATCTTGCTCGACCGGGGACAGGGCTGGGTCTTGCGTGGTCAACGCCGGGGTGAGACCTGGCCAGTGGGCCGCGAGGGCGGCCAGCGGGAGCCTGCCGCCCGCCGTGCTACCCAGCGGCAGCCAGATGGGTCCGGCCAACCCGGCCGCGGATGTGAGGTCGGCGCTGGTGGTGGCGACGGGCAGGTGCGCCTGGTGGGCGGTGTCGGTGAGCCGGGTGCGCAGTGCTGCCTCCCGGCGGGTGGTGCTGGTGTGGATCAACAGGGCGGTGCGGATGCCGGTGGTGGCGGCGAGGCTTGCGTAGCCGGGGAGTTTGGCCTCGAGCCGGGCGAGGGGGCGTTCGGTGCCGGTGTCGTATTCGAGGAAGAACGGCACCGTGGTCGAGCCGCTGTGCCAGTGGGCGTAGGCGTCGGGGCGGATCCAGTCGCCCCACAGTCGTTTCGCCGAGCGGGGGGAGAGCCACTGCGCCAGGTGCTGGTCGCTACGTTGACGGTGGGTTGTGGCGAGGGTGACGAGGTGGGTGTTGACGTTGAGGTCGTGGTCGAGGGTGGGAGAGAAGGCGGTGCGGGCGCACAGGTCTTTGCGCCAGCCGATTGAGGCCAGGTCGGTGCCGCGAATGGCGGCCAGTACTTCGGCTCCGGTGCGGCCGAGGGTGTAGTGCTCGGGTGCGGAGCCGGTCTGCAAAAGGGGCCGGAAGGAGTCCACGAGGCCGAGGAAGTACAGGTCGCGTAGGCGGCGGTTGGCGTTGCGGTGGCCGGTGAACGCCAACGCGGTGATGTGGTGGGAGGTGAGGACTCGGTGCTCGTGCAGCATGGCGGTCAGCCAGAGGTCGCGTGGGGTGAGGCGGGCGGCGAGGGTGGCCAGGTCGGTGCGGGCCCGGTGCAGGTGGTTGGGGCGGCGGCGCTGGGTGGCGGCACGCGGCACGTATGCCGAGCGCGAGCGGGCGGAGGAGCTTTGCGCAGCAGGCATGGAGATCCCCTGTTCTTGGGCGGGCGTGGTGACGGGGTGGCTACAGCGGTAGGTAGGGGGAGCGGGAGGTGGTGGCGCCGACGCGGGCTGCGGCAGCCGCCCTCAAGTGCGCTGAGCGGCCGGGTACGGGCGGTGGCAGGGGGCGGGTGGTGAGGGTGAAAGCGGCGGTCTCCGAGCCGTCTGCGAGCAGGCGGGCGGCGGCTTGGTAGGGGCCGAGGTGGGACAGGTCGTGGGCAGCCAGGGTGGGCAGGGTGTGGCGTTCCAACGCGTGGGCGTCTTCGGGGGAGGCATTGAAGAAGACCTTGTTGCGAGCGTTAGCGGAGATCCCTTCGCGCAGGTCGCGGGGGAGTTGGGCGAGGTGCTGGTGGGCCAGGGTGAGGGAGAGGCGGTAGCCGCGGGCCTCGGCGAGCATGTCCTCCAAGGGGTAGGGGATCGTGAGGAAGTTGTGGCATTCGTCCAGGAACAAAGCCGCGTCGATGCGGGTGTGTTCGGGGGTGCGGGCGCGGGCTGCTGCGGCTTGCCAGGTCTTGGCGACGACGAAGGAGCCCAGCAGCCGGGCGGTCTCCTCACCGAGCGCGCCTTTGGGGAGGCGTGCGAGCAGGATGCCGCCGTTGAGGACGTCGTCGAGGTGGAAGGTCGACTCGCCACTGGCGATCGCGCGGCGGGGGTAGGAGCGTAGGAGAAAGGCGCGCAGCTTGTTCATCACCGGGCCGACCACCGCGGCCCGTGATGGCTCGGACAAGGTCTCGTACCAGGCCCAAAAGCCGCGTAGGACGGGGTCTTTGATGCCGGGCAGGATCCGCAGGCGGTACGCGGACTCGCCTAGCAGCCGGGGGATGTCGGCGAGCGTGACGATCTGATGGTTCTTGCGGGCGTGGAGCAGCAGGGTCAGGCAGGCGGCGCGCATCACGTCGTCGGTGCGCGGGCCCCAGAAAGCGGAGAAGATACGGCGGAAGATGCCGGTGATGTTGTCGACGATGACGTCGATGTCCTCGCCCTCCAACACGTTCAGGCACGGCGGGGTGTGGGGGTCGTCGGGGTCGAGGAGCACGAGCCGGTCCGCGCACCGCTGTGGGAGGCGGTGCAGGAGGTCGGTGACGAGGTCGCCCTTGGGGTCGACGACGATCGCCCCGCGGCCTGCCGTGACATCGTCGAGGACCATGTTGGCGATCAGCGTGGACTTGCCCGAGCCCGTCGCACCCATGACGTGCAGGTGGTGTCGGGCATCGGCAACCTTCAGGCCGACGCCGCGGCGTCGGCCGGTATCGGTCTGCCCAAGCGGCTTGACCCCGGCGCCGGGTGTCGGGATGGCCGGTGGAGGGAGTACGCAGCGGGCTCCGGCACGCGCGAGGCCGGGGGCATCGGGGTCGACGGGCAGGTGAGCCAAGACGGCCAGCTCGGGTACGGATAGCAGATGCCCGCGACGCGGAAACCACCGGCCCAACAGCACCTCGTCTGCCTGGAAGAGCCGGGCTCGGGCCAACCAGTTGCGGGCCGCGAACAGTGAGAACGCAGAGGCGAGGGCGTGCGCCCGGCCGCGTAGCCGAGCCTGCGAGTTGCCGGTGTCGGGGCAGAGGGCGACCGCGTAGCGGATGTCGACTTCCCATTGTGGGCCGGCGAGTTTGGTGACGGTCTGCCGCACTTCGGCGCCGTGAGATGGGTCCAGCGAGGTGACATGGGTGCGCTGCGGGGCGTGGGTGATCAGGTCGAAGATCGCGCTGAGCCGCCGGGGATTGGCACCCGCCTTCAACCGCCGTGCCGCGCGGCGGGCGCGGCGCAGGCGGGCGCCGGTGGCGGGGCGGGCGAGGATTTGCACCACTGCGGCTTCGCCGACCTCCATGCCGGTGGCGGCTTGGAGGAGGGCGCGCAGCGGGTCGGTGTCGTGATCGGTGCGCAGCGGCAGCACTTCGGGCCGGGCCAACCGCAACCTGCCCGCATTGCTGGCATGCCCACGAGGGATCGGGTGGGGTGGTTCGGTCAGGCGGGTGTGGGCGCCGGGCCAGGCGGCCTCAACCGCTCGGCGCACCAGCGCGGTCGGCACGGCCTGGGGCAGCCACAGGCGCACGGTGAGCCCGTCGCTGTTCCAGGCGTACTCGAACGCCAGGTGCGGTTGGCCCCTGGTCATGCGCCGCCACCAGGGGCGTAGCAGCCCTGCGAGTTGGCTCCACAGCACCTCACCCCCCTGTTCGGCGACCTTGGGTGGGGCGAGGATCGTGATGGAGCGCGCCCCGTCGGCCAGGGCAGTGTTGCGCCTTCGGTGCCATCCGGCGCGCCCTACGGCGATGGCGGCGGCGATGAAGAGCACGCCGGGGGTCAGCCACGGCCACGCGGTGGCGGTGAAGCCGGTGATGGTGTGGGCGAGTTCGGTCCACACCGCTTCGGGGTCGGTGAGGTAGCGGCCCAGCAGTCCGCCGAACGGGGTGGGTGCCATGGGGCCGGTCACCGGACCTCCTGCACCGTGGGTGTGGGTGTGTCGTCGTACGGGTCGAGGGCGTCGACATCGGGGCGAGTGGTGCTGGTTTCGGAGACGGCGGCGAGTTCGGCCGGGTCAGTGGTGACGACCTGATGCTCCGTCGCAGACGCGACTGCATAGAACGCTGCTTTATGTCGCCCGGCGAGCAGCAGCGCGGAACCTCGTTCGGCCGTGAGCAAGAACTCTCGCTCACCACGGGAGAGATGGAAGGCGGAGGCGACCTGGTCGATGGTCTGTGGGGCTTGCCGCAGCAGTATCTGTGTGGCGGCGTTCGCCACGATCGCCCGCCCGAGCTCGCCGGCCAGGACGTCGTCAGCGTCCTGGGTGACCACCGCGAGACCGGCCCAGTACTTGCGGGCAGCCTTCGCCATCCGGAACAAGAACCGTGCCCCGTCGCCGTGGCGCATCAACAACCACGCCTCATCCACCACTACCAACCGTCTGCGTGGTGTGGTGGGGTTGGCGACCTGCCGCCAGATGGCATCCAACGCCAACAGCATGGCGGCGGTGACCAGTTCCTCCGGCAACTGTCGTAGGGAGAAGACGACCAGGTGGCCGCGCGGGGGCGTGGTGGTGGGGCCGTCGAAGAGACCGGCGTGGCTGCCGGTGATGTACGGGGCCAGGCGGTCGGCCAGCCCGATCCCCTCCGCTCCGCGCTCACCCAGTACCACGGCGAGGTGACCCAGCAGTGGTGCTGGGCGGTTCCAGGTGCGCGGATCGCCGGTGATCCCGGCGCGTTCGTACGTGGTCAGGATCGCCGTATCCAGCACGGCCCTCTCGCCCGCGGTCAGCTCGGCGCCCAGCAGGACGGCCAGGAAGGTGTGCAAGAACAGCGCCCGCCGGGTCAGCGCATCACGGCTGTTGCGGGCGCCTTCGGGCAGGTCGAAGGGGTTCAGCCGCACCCCGGGCGCGCCGAGCCGGATCACGGTGCCGCCGACCTGCTCTGCCAGGCGCAGGTATTCGTCTTCCGGGTCGATGACGAAGGCTTCGGTGCCGGTGAACAGCTGTCGCAGCAGCTCCAGCTTCATCAGGTACGACTTGCCCGCGCCGGAGCGGGCCACGGTGATGGAGTTGTAGTTGTCCTGGGCGAACCGGTCCCACAACAGCAACGAGGAGCTGGCCGCGTTGACGCCGTACAACACCGGTGAGGTAGAGGGGGTTTGGTCGGTAGTGGGCAGGTCGGGGGAGGTGAAGGGGAAGCAGGCGGCGAGTGCTGCGGTGTCGAAGGTGCGGCGTACTTTGAGGGTGTCGATGCCGAAGGGGAGGGTGGCCAGCCATCCCGGCAGGGCACGGTAGGTGGCCGGTGCAGTGGTGACGAGCAGGGATTCGGCGATCGCCCGGACCGAGGCCACCTGTTCGGCGAGGCTTTCCTCATCGCCCGCGTGGATGGTCAGATACAGGCCGACGTGGAAAAGTTTTCCTTCGCCGCGGGCGATCCGGTAGGCGAGCTCGGCGGCATCCGCCGCTGCCGCCTCGGTATCCGGGTCATCCAGCTTGCCCTTGTCGAATCCGGTGCGCCGTCCGGACTCCAGCCGGGCGCGCTGCTTACGCAAGGAGGCGGCGGCTACGGTGGTGGGGATCGGTTCGATGTGCAGCGCCACGTCCAGGCGGCCGGGATAGGTCAACAACGGTTGCAACCAGCCGGGGTGGACCTCGGCCGGATAACCGATGACGACCAGCGTCGCTGCCAGATGGCCGCCGACCTGCAGGTAGCGGGCCCGCACTTCCACAGCCTCCGGTCCCAGCCCGGCGAGCACCTCACGGCCCGGGACAACAGGTTGCTTGGTGCCCTGGCGGTGCCGCTTGATCAGTGTGTGGACGGTCATCCTCTTCCCTCTCCTTCTGCGTGGTCGGCTGCCATGCGCTCAGTGGCCTCGGAGGAGGCGGCCTCGGTGATGGCTGCCGCGGTCTGGGCCGGATCCAAAGAGGTGGTGGTGATCTCAGCGGCGGCCAGCGCCCGCGTGGCCTCCGTGAGGCGGTGCCTGACCCGGGCCGGAGCAGCGCTGGCGCGGCTGGTTGCGGGGTCTGGCTCGCGCACGACGAGCAGGGCTTGGCGGGTCAGCAGATCGCTGTGGGCCGCGAGGTCGTGCAAGAAGGTGGCGTGGGCGAGCGCCGCGTGCTCCAGGGCAGGGTGTGGCAAGGTCGGCGCGGTGTGAGTGAGCTGGTCGACCAGCGGTTGGAGGTTCAGCCGATGGGCGCGGATGAGGATCTGCGCTGGTCCGGTCAGGGAGTTCAGCCAGCGGGCGAACGCGCCGGTCAGGGCCTGCTGCTCGGCTCCGGTCCGCAGGTCGAAGTTGACGGTCGAACAGGACGCCACCGCCGCGTACCCGTCCCGGCCCAGATCCACCACACCTGAGTCAAGGACCTGCTCGCACGGCATCCGCAACACCGCAGGCGTCGGCCCCACTCGGGTCGCAAGATCTTGCGGCACGACGTCGGGTAGACCAGGCACGCCCTCAGGAGCGTGGAGGCGCCGCTTAGGGGAGCGCCGATGCGCGAGCGCGGCCAGGACGAAGCGGTCCATGCCGATCCCATCGCGGCGCCCGAGCGAGATGGCGGTCATCACCGCGGCGATCGGCCCCACCAACGCCACGTAGGCAAGCGGGGCAAGAAACGGGCGCGTGGCCAAGTAGCCGAGCCACAGCGCTCCTGCGGTACCGGCGAGGATCGCGGTCTGACGTGCAGTCAGAGGGCCGAGGATGCGGTCAGGACATCCGATGTCAGCGGGAATACGGGTGGAGTACGCAACCTCGTCGCTCTCGGTACGGTCAGGTGTCATGTATTCACCTCCTGCGGCGCGGAGTTGAGGGCCCCTCCAGGGGAAGGCGCATCTGCATCGGTCGTGGTGGGCGCAGTCGGCTTCGCTCGACGCGGATCGGCAGCGCCGTCTGCCGCCCCCGTGCGCCCGGCGGCGGTGCCGCGGCTGGTGGCGGTGCAGGAGTACTGGCGCGCGGCTGGCGGGTGGCGGTGATCGGCAGCCACGTCTGTACCGGCCGAGTAGGCCGTCCCGGGGTCTTCGCGGCGGGAATGGGCAGCGTCAACTGCTGCCTGCGCCGAGCCGCGGCCGGATGCGGTACCCCGCGCGCCGGTGGCGGGGTCGAGCCGCGGGGGCCTGAAGTGCCCGGGGGCGAGGGGGACTGCACGGTGGTGCCTCCTGAAGTCGGTGTCGCCCCGCCCGGTCCATGCGGCGCGGGCGGACCGATGGAGGGCGAGGCGGAGGGAGGACAAGTGCCGGGGCCCGGACCTGTCGTGCCGGGTGTGCCTCGCCCGGCCGGGCCGCCAGGGCCGGGGCGCGGGCCTGGACGGTTGCCGGGTCCCGGCGATGCCGACCCTCTGCCGGGACGGGCGGGCGGGGTACGGGCAGGTCTCATGCCGCGGAAAGCGCCGCGCATGACGTAGGCCATGGCGACCGAGCGCAGGATCCGCAGCGGCATGGGGGCGCCGGGCATGGTGATGGGGGTAGAGCGGAAGATGACCCGGGCGGTCCAGCCGGGGATCTTCACCAGCACCCAGAACAGGCACAACCCGGCCAGCAAGTTGCTCAACTGCGAGGGGTTCGGCACGCCGAAGATGGTGTTGTCGGGGGTGAAGTACAGCTTCAGCCCCACAACGAAAACCGTGGACTGCGCGAGCTGGATCACCAGGCACCCGGCGATCCCGCGCCACCACAGGCGAGCGATGCCATCGGTGACCGGCAGCGCGTGGCACGACAGCGCCAGCGGCGCACATGCTGCCAGGACCGCGATGAGGGCGACGCGGACCGTGTAGCCGATCAGCACTCCGAAGATCAAGGCGAGCACGATCAGACCGAGGATCAGCCCGTACAGTGCCCCGCCGGAGGGCAGCAATACCTGCCCGATCAACTGCTGGGCGATGCCCTTGCCAGAAACGGTGGTGCTGCCCAAGATCGCCTGCGAGGCGGCGTTCGCCAACCCAATGGCTTTTCCCAGGATGGTCAGAGAACTGGCCGCGGCGACAAGCCCGATGACCAGGCGCGGGGCGATCTGCTTGAGCGCGTAGCGGGTCTGCACGGTCTCATGGCCCATGAGCATGACCCCACCGACCAGCACGAACAGCACATACACCGCACCGGCGGTGGCTAATGAGGCGGTCCACAACTCGACCAGGGCCGGATTGCCCGTCACATCCGGTGTGGCCAACAGCGTGTCGCCCAACAGCGCGAACAGGGGCTTTTCCGCCTGCTCAATGAGCGCCCCCAGCAGCGAGGCGATCGCATCCGAGACCATCTTCGGGACGTCGAACAGGTCCCCCACCCACCCCCAACCACCCACGCCAGGACCCGGATACGGGCCCGGAGACGGGGCTGGCCCCGGGGAAGGAGAGGGCTCGGGCTGCGGGTGGTTGTGGTCGCTGGGTGGCTGGGGTAGCGACGTGGCGGGTGGGGTCAGCCCAGGTGTGGGCTGTACGGGGGCTGGGCCTGGTGCGGGGGTTGTGGGGCCGCTGGCTGGGCTGGGCTGGGGCAGGGGGTCGGCTGGGGCGGTGACTGGTGCTGCGGCAGCGGCCCGGGGCAGCTCGCCATCGACGGCGACAGCGACGGCGGTGGCGAGGCAGAGCGCGAGGAGCAGTCTGGGCCAGGTTCTGGGGCGCGTGGTCACGGGGCACCGACGATGGACTTGAGAACTTCGACGATGACCGGAGCGAGCACCGCCAAGCCATAACCAGTGGCCGCTGCCCTCAAGGCGCGCTTGGCGGACTCGACTTCACCCGGGTCACCCCCGGCCATCAGGTACCGCAGGCCCCCAACGGTCAGAAACAGGGTGGCAAGTCCTGCGAGCAGCCCCACCAGCCAGTTCCTCAGATTGCCGATGACCTGCGGAATCGTGTCAGCTGCGGCCGCGGGGTCTGCGGCGAGGAAGAGCGCCACGCACGCCGCGACGGCTGGGCCGAGGAACATGCGGCCTGGCCGGAGCGGGCGAGGGACGGGTGGGCATTGGCCTGGTGGCGACATGTGGAACCTCCGGCACGACGAACAAGACGGGCGAAGCGGCAAGGGGTGTCCGGGCTCCTGGGGCCCGAGCGCGAGGCCTCTGCGGCGCGACACCTCCCTTGAGGGTGTGCGGCAGGTGGCCCTTGCTCGGGTGTCAGCACGAGACGGTGCGCTCGGGCCCACAGGAGCTGCCTGGACAGTGAGGGCTCGCCAGCGGTGTGCGCGGGGCCGCGGCGAGGTGCCTCACTATCTATGGACGGATTCGGGCCGATCAGTGCCAGCCCGTCACCTCTGCGGCGGAATCGAGGCCCGGTGCCGCAGGGCTTCACCGAGGCTCTTCTCGGCAGCAGCGCGCTGCCTGAAGATCGTTCGCCTGCTCACCCCCCGCTCCATGGCGATGGCGTCAACTGAGGCCAGGTCCAGGCGGGTACGGGCGATCAGGTCGGCCTCGTCGGGCGTGACGATCTGATCGCGCACGGCCTGCCACAACACGGTGTACTCATCGCCGCATGAGTCAGCCGAGGGCAGGGCGGGGGTGAGGGGCGGCAGGTCGGTGGGGACTTCCCTGACGCGGCGCGGACGGTCTGCCCGGATCAGCTGGTGGGCGGCGCGATCGGCCGCCCGCAGCAGGCGGCGTGCCAGCAGCGGGTCGCCCAGCTCCACGTCCGCGAGTTCGGCCACCAGTCCCGCCAGGGCCTCCTGCTCGATCTCACCGCGGTCGATGTGCGCACCCTTGGGAAGTCGGGCCAGCATCCTGCGCAGCCCCGGCACAGCGAGGCCGCACACCACCGTCGTCCACGGCTCCCCCTCCCGGCGCGCCCGAGAGGCGACCTCGCTCCAGATGCGTTCGCGCACCTCGGGGCGGCACGAGGGGTGGACAATGCGGGCGCGAACCTGGTCGACCGGCACCGGTCGGTCGACGAGCGGGTCGGCGAGCAGCGCGGCGGGCACGGTGAGCGGGCGGATCCCGCGGGCCAGGGACAAGAACGCGGCATCCACCACGGCCAACGGCGAGATGATGGGCGTGGTGGAGGCGGTGCGGTTCGGGTTCATCGTGCGGCTCCTTCAACGAGAGCGGCCAACGTGTGGACAGCCGCCATCGCGCCAGGCGCCCTTGCCACCACCGCGCCATCCATGAACCACCCGCCAGCCCCTCGCGGACCACCGGGCTGCCACACGCACCGGCTCGGCGCTGGCGAATCCGCGCCTGGCCTGCCCTGATACGCCGCTGAGCCGAACCGGCGGAGACGAGAAAAATTTCCTGAAGAAATCCCTGGCCCGCACACGGGCCCGGCGACAGCATGCGGTGTGGCAGGCAACTGGCGAGCACGCCGCTGACCAGCACTTTCGCCCCTGCTGAGCGCCCCGGCGACCCCCCGCACTCACCCGGATCCGATGCTGTGTCACAGGGAAGGTGGTCGGCCGAGAGCTGCGACCTGGGCGGCAACTTACTGGGCGGAAGGACGCGGCTGGCTGAGTCGGCGACGTAGGCATGGACCGTGATCGCCCATGTGATCCGAGCGGTCATCGGCCCAGGCGCACGCCGAGGCGGTCGCGAGTGCTTGTGGCTGCTCCGGTCCGGTGAACCTGCTCGCAGGTCTCAACCGCCTCGTCACCGGCCCGCGCCTCCGACAATGGACTGCAGACGAGAGGGCTGGCGACTGGCAAACAAGTCGCTGAACAGCACCTTTACGGCGCGATCAGACCCACGGATGCGGGGGCATCGCGGTCGCCTAGCTTCGTTGAGACAGCACATCTGGGGCTCCCCGCCGTGGCACTGAAGGACCCGGATTTGTCCATAGAAGGGTGTCAGCACGAGACGGCAGGCCGCCTGCAGCGCACCGCCGCAATGAACCTCAACCGCCGCCCCACCTCACCCCGCCACACCCGACCGCACGTCCCCACACCGCCAGCCGCCATCTGGCTCCCCACCCACCCAACCACCGTCCCCGCCCCCCGACCCGACGAGCCGCCCGCGTCAGCCGTACTGCCCAACTGGGCGGTAGACCGCATCCGGGCCGAGTTCACCCGCCCACTCCACGCCGACCAGCCGCGCCTGCCGCTACTGCGCCTGTCCATTCCCGACTGCCGCCCGGGAATGGACACGCGCACCCGCTGCACTACCGATGCCCTACCCCCGGCACCGCGCCGCGCGGTCATCCTCGCCGAACTCCACCCCGACGCCCTGCCCACCGTCCACGGCGCCAGGCATCCCGAGGCGGCCCAAAGCGACGAGTGGCCCGGATTCTTCCATCGCACCCACCATCTTTTGGCCCGCGGTGGATTCCTCCTGGCCGCCGCCCGGCAACAGCGCCTCGCCGGACGCCTGTCCGACCCCCTCGGCGCCCTGGTGGCCACCGCCCGCTCGGCCGGGTTCACCTACCTGCAGCACATCGTCGTCGTCCACGCCCGCTTGGTCGGCGACCGCATCGAACCCACCCCTCCGCTGGAGACGCCACCGGGGCTGCTCCACAGCGACCTGCTGGTGTTCGAACGAAACACGCGCCCGTGACGGCCGCCCGCCCCGCACACGAGACACCCGCAGACCCGAAGGAGAGCTGTTTCATGCCTGACTCCGTGTGGCCGACCGCCCAAAGGCCCGCACCCGCCCAGCGCGCCGGACGCTACCTGCCCGTATCCGCCGCCCACCCCGCCAAAATGCTGCCCGCCATCGCCGCCCAGGCCATCGCCCGCTACACCAGCCCAGGTGACCTCGTCCTGGATCCGATGTGCGGCATCGGCACCACCCTCGTCGAAGCCGTCCACCAAGGCCGCCACGCGATCGGCGTCGAGTACGAGCCCCGCTGGGCGCACATCGCCCGCAGCAACCTCGACCACGCCACCGAACAAGGGGTTACCGGCCGCGGGGCCGTCTTCCGCGGCGACGCCCGCAACTTGCTCGACCTGATCCCGCAAGAACACCACGGCCGTGTGGCGTTGGTGGTCACCTCACCGCCGTACGGGAGCTCTTTGCACGGTCAGGTCCGCTCCAGCCGCGAGACCGGCCAACCCGGCGTCACCAAGCACGACTACCGCTACGGCACCGACCCGGCCAACCTCGCCCACGCCAGCACCGACCACCTCCTGGCCGCCTTCACCCGCATCCTCATCCAGTGCCGCCGCATGCTGAAGCCCGGTGGAACGGTGGTCGTCACCACCCGACCCTGGCGCGAACGCGGCGAACTGATCGACCTGCCCTCCGCCGCCCTCGCCGCAGGCGAAGTCGCCGGACTCATTCCCACCGAACGCTGCGTCGCCCTCCTCGCCGGAATCCGCGACGGGCAACTGATCACCCGCCCCTCGTTCTTCCAGATGAAGAACGTTCGCGACGCTCGCCGCACCGGGCTGCCTCTTCATCTGATCGCGCATGAGGATTTGTTGGTCTTCCAAGTGCCGTCGCGCGCGAGTTCGGTGGCACGGGGTTTCGGCGGCAACACCGACAAAAGCTACTTGTGTGGGGAGGTCCGATGATGCTCCAGCTTCCTCCCACGCGACTGCAGACGGGTGGCCCGAGGGCAGCACTCAATGCGTGGGCGACCCAAGGCTGGCCCAGTCGATGGGGGTTGTAGTGATTAGGCCCCCTGCCCATCAGCACCGAAAGCATCACTCCCGACGAAAGGACGGCGAACGGTCGCCCACCATCAGTGGCGTCGAAGCGGTACCGCTGTCCCCAGAGCAGAAGGCGAAGGCGGTCAGCGCGCTGGCCACGCTGTTGGCGCTCTGGTGGGAAAAGCGGACCAGGGCGGGTGAACAAAGTCCAACCGATGCCGCAGTAGCGCCCCGGCCATCGACTTGACACCTATTCGGCTTCGAGCGTCCATCGTCGACGCGGCGGCGGGACCGTCCCGCCGCCGCGTCCGCCGACAGTCAGAGGAAGACCATCATGCTGCCGATCAGACCAACCATGCGAGGATGCGCCCATCGCCGCGGCCGACTATTGGCCACCACAACCCATCCAGCAGTCAAGCTCGTTGGGCTCGCGCTGTGATGGGCCGCCACCGGACCGAGGATCGTGCGTGTGGCACAGGCGCCGGAATGCCTTTGCGGGTGGCGATGTACATCCGCATCTCAACCGATGAGGAGCACCAGCCCTTCAGCCTGGAGGCGCAGGAACTCAAACTTCGCTCTTACATCGACTCCCAACCCGGCTGGGAGCTGATCGGAGCGCCCTATCGCGACGAGGCATCCGGTGCGACGACGGACCGACCGGGACTGCAACGGGCTCTGACCGCTGCGCGTGCCGGCTACTTCGACGTTCTTCTCGTCTACAGGGTCGACCGGCTGTCGAGATCACTTCGCGGACTGGTCGAGATCCTTGATCAGTTGGATGAGACCAAGACCGCCTTTCGATCGGCCACCGAACCGTTCGATACCTCCACCCCCGTAGGGCGGATGCTGGTGCAGATGCTGGGCGTCTTCGCCCAGTTCGAGCGGGAGACCATCATCGACCGCGTCATTAACGGCATGGAACGCAAAGCGGCCCGAGGAGAGTGGTGCGGAGGCTACCGCCCGTACGGCTATGAATTGGACTCGGCGACTGCGAAACTCGTGACGGTCGAGCGGGAGGCACCGCTCATCCCGGTGATCTTCGACCTCTACGTCAACGCCCGCATGGGCACGCGCGCCTTGGCCAAGGAGCTCAACGCCCGCGGACACCGCACCAAGAGCGGAAAGCGGTGGAGCGGTGCGAGCGTGATGGTTGTCCTGCGTAACCGGGCGTACCTGGGTGAGGTCTACTTTCGTGGTCAGTGGCACAAGGGCGACGACCCTCACTCATCGCTCATCGACCCCGAGCTGTTCGAGCAGGCACAACAGATCATCGCCGCGCGGGGGGAGGACTACTCTCGCCGGGCCTCAAACAGCAGCGACTACCTGCTCGCGGGCCGGGTGAAGTGCACCCAGTGCGAGAAGAACTACATCGGCACCTCGGCAAGCGGGAACAAGTACCGATACCGGTACTACACGTGTTTCACGCTCAGCCGTTACGGCAAGGGACACTGCGGGGCAGACCGGCTCCCGGCCGACCAGCTGGAGGACGCTGTTCTTGAGGCGCTGCTTGCCGCTTACGCAGATGCCGATCTCATTGCGCAGGCGGTCCAAGCCGCGGCCAAGCGGCGCGCCGACGGCCAGGATCTGGTGAGAGAGGAGCTGGAAGCGGTCAGTAAAGAGATCGCCGCGTCGGAGGCTGGCATCGACCGGTACTTGACCGCCTTCGAAGCCGGTGACCTTCCGCAGAGCGTATGCGGTCCCCGAGTCCAGTCTTTGGCCGAGAAGACGGCGCAGCTACGGGACCGTCAACGTGATCTCCAAGAGTCGCTCGACCTGGCGGATCTGACCGCACCCGGGGAGGAAGATCTCGCCGCGCTGAGAGCCGGGATCCGCGAAGCCATCGACAGTGGACCACCTGCCGTCGTCAAGCAACTACTCGAAGTACTGATCCACGAGGTCCGGGTGGAAAGCCGTACCAGTGTGAAGCCGGTCTTCCGGCTCCCGGAGCTCGGGCGCGTTCCCGACCCCGGGTCGGGATTTCGCGCAATGCTCCGATCGGTGCCCCCGGCAGGACTCGAACCTGCGGCCAAGCGCTTAGAAGGCGCCTGCTCTATCCGCTGAGCTACGGGGGCCGGGCTGCGGCCGCGGCTGTGTCCGTCCCCGGTGTGCCTGCGGTTCCGACCGTGCGGGCCGTGGTACTGGCGGGCTCGGTGGTTCCGTGACCTTGCCGGGGACAAGGATAGAGGGCTGCGGACCTCATGCCGGTTGCTTCACGTCCACGACACGTTGTGTAGGTTCAGTGAAGCGATCTGATAATCGCAGGCTAGTCCGAATTTCGCAGCGTTTTTGACGTCTCCCGTGGCGGGTGTTGTGCACTCGTTATGCCGGCGCCCCAGGAGCCACCGGTGTGTCAGGGCTCGGCTGGGCGGGTCGAAGGGGGCGGACAGGGGCAAGACACGCTTCAAAAAGAGGACAAAATTGGGCATTCTTCACGTGTGGCGATCCTCGACGTACGGCCTGGACTGATCGAAGCGCTGTCGGTGATGCGCGACCGCGTCGACGCCGCGCGATTTCCGTTGCCGCTGCCGGGCGCGCCGCGGGCTCGGCGGGACCGGCAGGAGCTGCTGGCGCAGCTGGACGACTACCTGATGCCGCGGTTGCGCGCGCCGCAGGCGCCGCTGCTCGCGGTGATCGGGGGATCGACCGGGGCCGGAAAGTCAACGCTGGTCAATTCGCTGGTGGGGCGGCGGGTGAGTGAGGCGGGGGTGCTGCGGCCTACTACCCGCACACCGGTACTCGTATGCCATCCCCGGGATCGCGAATGGTTCGCCGAACCGCGGATTCTGCCGGGATTCACGCGGGAGTGCGTCGCGGGCCTGCCCCGGCAGGACTGTTGGGAGCCGGATCCCCGGCGCCGCGAGGCGCTCCGCGAGGGACGGCGCGCCGCCGGGCAGCCGTGCCTGCGGCTGGAGACCGCCGACGCACTGCCGCCGGGGCTGGCGCTCCTCGACGCGCCCGACGTCGACTCCCTCGTCACCGGCAACCGCGAACTCGCCGGCCAACTCATCTGCGCGGCCGACATCTGGGTCCTCGTCACCACCGCCGCCCGCTACGCGGACGCGCTGCCCTGGCACCTGCTGCGCTCCGCCAAGGAGTACGACGTGGCACTGGTCACCGTGCTCGACCGGGTGCCGCACCAGATCGCGGACGAGGTCTCACGGCACTACGCGGCGCTGCTGACGAAGGCCGGACTCGGCGACGTGCCCCGGTTCACGGTCCCCGAACTCCCCGAATCGGCCGACGGCGGCGGGCTGTTGCCGCGCACCGCCGTGCACGGGTTGCGGGAGTGGCTGCGGTACTGCGCGGAGGACTCCCTCGCCCGTGACGCGGCGGCCCGCCGTACCGCCAGGGGAGTGCTGAACTCGCTGCGCCGCCGGATGCCCGCGCTGGCCGGGGCGTCGGCGGCGCAGCACGCGGCCGTCGTACGGCTCACCGGCCATGTGGCCGCGGCGTACCGCGGCGCCGCCGAACGGGTCACCGAGTCCGTGGCGCGCGGCGATGTGCTGTGCGGTGCGGCGCTCGCCCGCTGGCGCGGGTACCCGGCCTGCGGCCCCGAGGCGTTGCGGTACGCGTTGGCCGACGGGTGCGCCGCGTTGCTGCGTACCGCGGTTGACCAGGCCGACGAGGCCGCGGCGCGACGGTGGCGGCTGGACCCGGCCGAGGTGGTCTACCCCGTCTCGTGTGACGACAGGGAGGACGGCTTGGCGGAACGTATCTCCGGGGCGGTGGAGCGGTGGTGCACCGCGCTCACCGATCTCGCGTACGAGGAGGCGCGGTTCGCCCGGGACGGCGAGCGGGCGCCGTTCGACCCCGAGGACATCGCCGCGCTGCTCGGTGTGGCGTTGCTGGGCGGACGGCGTGGCCGCAGTGCCGGAGAGCGGCTTGCCGAACGGCTGGGCGCACTGGCCGCGTTGCGGCTGCGCGACCGCGCGGCGGACGAACTCGACGCCATGGTGGACGGGTTGCTGCGGTCGGAACGCGAAAGGCGGCTCGCTCCGCTCGACGACCTGGAGGTGTCGGCGCGGCAGCAGTCCGCCCTGATCGCCACGTTCTCGGTACTGCGGAAGGTGAGTTGAGCACTGTGCGAGCGGCCGTGGGGAACTCCGGCGACCTGTTGCAGCAGCGGGTCGACGCGCTGGGTGAGCTGCTGGGACTGTCCCGCAGCCGGGTCGAGGCGGAGGCGCTGGCCGACGCGGGGGTGCTGCTCGACCGGGTGGCCGAGCGGCGCAGGCTCTCCCTCAGCCATACCGTCGTAGCCCTCGCCGGAGCCACCGGAAGCGGCAAGTCCTCACTGTTCAACGCCCTGACCGGGCTGGAACTGGCCGAGGTCGGGGTGCGTCGGCCGACCACAGCTTCACCCCTTGCCTATGTTTGGGACGCACACGGCGCAGAACCGCTGCTCGACCGTCTGGGCATCCCGCACGAAACCCGCTTCGCGCGCCGCAGCCTGCTGGATGGAGTGCACACCCGGCTGGGGATGGACGGCGCGGGCAGCGACGCCATGGAGGGCCTGGTACTTCTCGACCTCCCTGATCACGATTCGGCCGCGTTCGGCCACCGGCACCAGGTGGACCGGCTGCTGGAGCTGGTGGACGTGGTGGTGTGGGTGCTGGACCCGGAGAAGTACGCGGACGCCGTGCTGCACGAGCGCTATCTGCGGCCGATGGCCGGACACGCCGACGTCACCCTTGTGGTGCTGAACCAGGTGGACCGGCTCCCGGCGTACGCCGCCGAGCAGGTGCTGGACGACCTGCGCAGGCTGCTGGACGAGGACGGCATCGCGGTGGGCGAGCACGGCGAGGCGGGCGCGGTCGTGCTGGCCGCCTCGGCGCTCACCGGGGAGGGCATCGCGGAGGTACGGGCCGCGATCGGGCAGCTCGTCGCCGAACGCGGCGCCGCCAACCGGCGGTTGGCGGCGGACGTCGACCGTGCGGCGGCGCGGCTGCGGCCGGTGTACGTCGGTGACCGCGCCGTGGGGTTGACGGACGTGGCGTGGGAGGCGTTCGCCGACCGGCTGGCGGACGCGGTCGGCGCGTCGGCGCTTGGGCAGGCTGCCGAACAGGAGTGGCACACGGCCGCGGCAAAGGTCTGCGGAGTGCCGTGGTCGCGGCTGTTGGCACGGCACCGCGGCCCGGTTGCCGACACCGCCGGCCCGCTGGACGAGCCGCTGCTGGCGGCACGCCCGGTGGTGGCGGAGGCGGTACGGGAGGTGGCCGACGCGGCGGCGGACGGGCTGCCGGAGCCATGGGCGCTGGCGGTGTGCGATGCCGCGCAACGGGGGGCCCGGGACCTGCCCGAAGCGCTGGACGAGGCGGTGGCTCGGGCGGAGGAAGCGGAGTTGGAGCGTCCGTGGTGGTGGTCCATGGCCGCCATGGCACAGCGGACGCTACTGGTGCTGGCGGTGGCCGGGACGCTGGGGCTCGTGGCGAGCGCGGTATGGGCGTCCGGCATTCCGCCGTGGATCCCGTTGCTGGCGCTGGCGGTTGGCGCGTTGGGCGGGCCGGTACTGGCTTGGCTGTGCCGGGTCGGTGGACGGGGAGCCGCCCGGCGCTTCGGGCGGTGCACGGAAGCGCGGTTGCGGGCCGCGGCGGCCGAGTGCGGCCAGGCGCTGGTGCTGGAGGCGATGTCCGCCGAACTGCTGCGGTACCGCGAGGTCCGGGAGCGGTACGGGGTGGTGGCGGGGCGCTGACCGGGTTTCCGCCTGGCGGGGGAGGGGGCTTGCCGCTTGGCGGAACGGGGTGCTGGCCGCTCGGCGGGGGCGGTGGACTACCCGTTCGGGTGGGCGAGTTATCCACAATCAGCCGGTACTCCACAGATTTCGGCTCGCTCACCGCAGGCCCCTTCCGCCGGGTGCACGCTGTTCCCAACCACTCGGAAGAGGAAGCGGACAACGGGGAGGATTCGGCCATGAGCATGGGCGAGACGCTGGTGACGGTGGTCGGAAACGCGGCCACCCGGCCGGAGTTGAAGATGACGGCGACGGGCGCGGCGGTGACGCGGTTCCGGCTGGCGGCGACGGAGCGGCGCTATGACCGCGCGGGGGAGCGGTGGACCGACGGGCACACCAACTTCTACACGGTCTGGGCCTGGCGGTCGTTGGGCGAGAACGTGGCGGCGTCGGTGGGAGTCGGCGAACCCCTGGTCGTCCAAGGGCGGCTACGGGTTCGGGAGCGGGAGGACAGGGGGCAGAGCTATGTGTCGGCGGACATCGACGCGGTGACGGTCGGCCACGACCTCTCCAGGGGCACGTCGGCGTTCCGACGCGTGGTCAAGTCCCGCCAGCCGTCAGCGGAACGAGGAGCGGATCCGGCCACGGAACCCGAGCCGACGGAAGCGAAGCGATCGGAGCCCCAGCAGTCAGGAGCTGAACAGGCCCATCCTGAAAGGGCCGAGACACCCAAGGGCGGGGCGCAGCCGGGGGAAGCGTCGCAAACCGACGCCGCGCAGCTGGAGTTGGCGCCGTTCTGAGCGTCCGGATCGTCATCGTAGATCCACTTCCGCGCCGTTCGTCAGCAGATAAAGCATTGAAGGTGGTCACGCGGAATTTGTTAGCCATCCTCCGTAATTCGCGGTAAATAGCTGAGGTGAAGTTGTCCGGCGGATTTATCGATAATTCCAGGGTCATGCGTGATTCGCATAACGATTCAGATTCGGATCGGTTATCGGCTGGGATTAGCGGTGGTGCTGGTGCGGTTGCTTCCTAGGATCCGTCGGGTAGCCACGGGGGATCGGATCTGGCTGGCGAGACGGCCCCGTCAACACCTCTGTCTCGCCCGGAGGGGAAATCCATGTTCACTGTTGGGAGGCGGCGTACCGCCCGCCTTGCCGCCGCCGTGCTGGCATCCGGCCTGGTAGCCGCTGGTTCGATCATCGGCGCCGGGTCGGCGGTCGCCGACGGTTCCGCCCCGGCTGCCGGAGGTGCCACCGCCACGCTCGGCAATCTGAAGACCTACGACTCGGCCACCATTCACGAGAACGGCCACGACCAGCGGGTCGGTGCCGGTCTGTTCGAGATGTCGGTCGACGGTGGCGGCTCGCTCCAGACGTACTGCATCGACATCCACAACCCCACGCAGGACAGCGCCAAATACCAGGAAGTCGCCTGGAGCGCCTCCTCGCTCGGTGAGAACCCGGACGCGGGCAAGATCAAGTGGATCCTGCAGAACTCCTACCCGCAGGTGAACGACCTCAACGCGCTGGCGAAGGAGGCGGGCGTCCAGTCGCTTTCACCGCAGCTCGCCGCCGCCGGTACCCAGGTCGCCATCTGGCGGTACTCGGACCACATGAACACCGATTCCTCGTCGGTCACCGCGAACAACCTCGACGCCGAGAAGCTGGCCGACTACCTCTACAAGAACGCCCAGAGCAGCCCGGAGCCGCAGGCATCGCTGTCCCTCACGCCGCCCGCCGTCTCCGGTAAGTCCGGCAGCCGCATCGGCCCGGTCACCGTGCACACCGACGCCAAGACCGCGCAGGTGAGCCTGAACCCGCAGGGCGCGCCCAGCGGCGTGAAGGTGGTCGACAAGAACGGCAAGCCGGTCACCACCGCGACCGACGGTTCCCAGCTGTACTTCAACGTTCCGGCCGGTACGTCGGACGGCAGCGCCTCGCTCACGGTGCAGGCGACCACCCAGGTCCCGGTCGGCCGGGTGTTCACCGGTGTGGGCCAGTACAAGGTGAGCCAGGTGCAGATCCTGGCCGGTTCCAGCGACAGCACGGTCAGCGCGCAGGCCGGCGCCACCTGGGCCAAGCAGGGTGCGATCCCGGCGCTGTCCGCCATGGTCGACTGCGCCAAGGGCGGCGTGGACGTCACCGCCAGCAACAAGGGCGACCAGGCCTTCACCTTCCAGCTCGCGGGCAAGCAGTACACCGTGGCCGCGGGCAAGGAGCAGACCATCACCGTGCCGGTGAAGGAAGGCCAGAGCTACAAGATCACCATCACCGGCCCGAAGGGCTTCTCGAAGACCTTCAGCGGAATCCTCAACTGCAAGACCGCAGGTGGCGGTAGCGGCACCCCGTCCCCGGCCCCGAGCTCGTCCTCGACCGGCGGCGCCAGCACCGGCGGCGGCAACCTCGCCGAGACCGGTAGCAGCAACGCCACCCCGTACATCGCGGGTGCGGCCGTCGCCCTCGTGGTGATCGGCGGCGGCACGGTCTTCTTCCTCCGCAAGCGGAAGTCGACCCCGGCCGGTCAGTGATCACTGACCGGTAATCCGGACCGACAGGCCAAGGCCCCGGCACACCCCAGGTGTGCCGGGGCCTTCGTCGCCCGCCCCGCAAACCGCGACCCCGCCGCTCAACCACCCGGATCGGTTCCGTAGCAGGCCAGCGGCCCTGGGGTGCCAGGGACCGGCCCCGGCGAGCTTCTCGGCGTCGGGCCGCCTGTGAGCCGTCCGAGGGACGCCGACGACAACCCAGGGCCGCCGATGATGCCCATGCCCCGCAGCGCCACTCCTTGGGGCCCGCGTGACAGGCCCTGGGAAACGGGTTTTCGCCCCGCCCCGCCGGTACGGCAAGATGGGGTGTATCTGCCCACTCCCAGATCTGCCGGACGGTTTTAAGTTGGCTGAGTACATCTACACCATGCGCAAGGCGCGTAAGGCGCACGGCGACAAGGTGATCCTCGACGATGTGACCCTGAGCTTCCTGCCCGGAGCGAAGATCGGCGTCGTGGGCCCGAACGGAGCCGGTAAGTCGACAGTGCTCAAGATCATGGCCGGTCTTGAGCAGCCCTCCAACGGTGATGCCTTCCTCTCGCCCGGTTACTCGGTCGGCATGCTGCTCCAGGAGCCGCCGCTGGACGAGACCAAGACCGTGCTGGAGAACGTCCAGGACGGCGTGGCCGAGACCAAGGCCAAGCTCGACCGGTTCAACGAGATCGCCGAGCAGATGGCCACCGACTACTCCGACGAGTTGCTGGAGGAGATGGGCAAGCTCCAGGAGCAGCTCGACCACTCGAACGCCTGGGACCTCGACGCCCAGCTCGAACAGGCCATGGACGCCCTGGGCTGCCCGCCCGGCGACTGGCCGGTCACCAACCTCTCCGGTGGTGAGAAGCGCCGGGTAGCGCTCTGCAAGCTGCTGCTCGAAGCGCCCGACCTGCTGCTGCTCGACGAGCCCACCAACCACCTGGACGCCGAGTCCGTGCAGTGGCTGGAGCAGCACCTGGCCAAGTACGCCGGTACCGTCGTCGCCGTCACCCACGACCGGTACTTCCTGGACAACGTCGCCGAGTGGATCCTTGAGCTCGACCGCGGCCGCGCCCACCCGTACGAGGGCAACTACTCCACGTACCTGGAGAAGAAGGCGTCCCGCCTCAAGGTCGAGGGCCAGAAGGACGCCAAGCGGCAGAAGCGCCTCAAGGAGGAGCTGGACTGGGTGCGCTCCAACGCCAAGGGGCGGCAGGCCAAGTCCAAGGCGCGACTGGCCCGTTACGAGGAGATGGCCGCCGAGGCCGACAAGATGCGGAAGCTGGACTTCGAGGAGATCCAGATCCCGCCGGGCCCGCGGCTGGGCAACGTCGTGGTCGAGGTGAACAGCCTCTCCAAGGCGTTCGGTGAGAAGGTGCTCATCGACGACCTGTCGTTCACGCTGCCGCGCAACGGCATCGTCGGCGTCATCGGTCCGAACGGCGCGGGCAAGACCACGCTGTTCAAGATGATCCAGGGCCTGGAGAACCCGGACTCCGGCGAGATCAAGGTCGGCGAGACGGTCAAGATCTCGTACGTCGACCAGACCCGCGCCAACATCGACCCGAAGAAGACGCTGTGGGCCGTCGTCTCCGACGAGCTGGACTACATCAACGTCGGCCAGGTCGAGATGCCGTCCCGCGCCTACGTGTCGGCGTTCGGTTTCAAGGGCCCGGACCAGCAGAAGCCCGCGGGCGTGCTGTCCGGCGGTGAGCGCAACCGGCTGAACCTGGCGCTCACCCTCAAGCAGGGCGGCAACCTGCTGCTGCTTGACGAGCCGACCAACGACCTGGACGTCGAGACGCTCTCCTCGCTGGAGAACGCGCTGCTGGACTTCCCCGGCTGCGCCGTGGTCGTCTCCCACGACCGCTGGTTCCTGGACCGGATCGCCACCCACATCCTCGCCTACGAGGGCAACTCTAAGTGGTTCTGGTTCGAGGGCAACTTCGAGTCGTACGAGAAGAACAAGATCGAGCGGCTTGGCGCGGAGGCGGCGCGTCCGCACCGTGCCACCTACAAGAAGCTCACCCGGGGCTGAGGGGCGGAGAAAGGGGATGGCCCGTCACATCTACCGTTGCCCGCTGCGCTGGTCGGACATGGACGCCTTCGGCCATGTCAACAACGCGGTCTTCATCCGCTACTTGGAGGAGGCGCGGATCGATCTCACGTTCCGCCTGGCGCCCGGCGAGGGGAGTGACTCCTTCGCCGGGGGGTCCGTGGTGGCCCGGCATGAGATCGACTACCTGCGTCCGCTGGTCCACCGGTACGAGCCGGTGACCGTGGAGACCTGGGTGACGAAGATCAGCGCGGCCTCGGTGCACTACTCGTATGAGGTCAAGGACGAGAACCACGTGTACGTACGGGCGACGACGGTCGTCGTCCCGTACAACCTCGCCGAGGGGCGGCCGCGCCGCGTCACGGCCGAGGAGCGTGCGTTCCTGGAGGCCTTCCGTGAGGGTGAGCGGACGGAGGAGGCCGTCGCGGTATGACGGCGCTGCCCAACCATGTGCGACTGGCCGACACCGGGGAGGCGGCGGACCTCGCCGCCTTCCTGGTCCGGCTGGTGCGCTGGGACAAGTCCGCGGTGGTGCGGCTCCAGGCGGCGGGCCTGGCGCTCGCGGTCTTCGGCCAGCCGCCGTTCGGCGGTGTGCTGGCGGTGCGGACCGGGGCGCTTGCCGAGCCGTGTGACTTCGACGTGACGGTTTCGGCGGGCCAACTGCTGGACGGAATCGACGAGTCGGCCGCCGTGGCCGCCGTGCCGCCGGGAGTGACTGGTCCGTCCTGGGCCGGTGTGCTGCCGCCGCGCGGCGGTTGGCGACGGGTCGCCGAACTCGACGCGGAGCAGTTGCGGGAGGCCGCGGCCCGGGTCATCGCCGAATTCCGGGCGCGCACCGAGGCGTTGGAGCCCGACAAGCGGACTCGCGGCGAGCTCGATGCGCTCGCCGCGGAGATCTGGGCCCGGCCCCTCGGGGATACGGCGTTGCCGCTGCGCGCGGTGCACGCCGCGCATGCGCTGGGCTTTCTGCGGCCGGTACGGGTCTCCGCCGGCGTCGCGGGAGGTGCGTCGGCCGAAGGCCCGGCGCTTTTCGCCTCCGGCCCTTGGCTGCGGCTCGGTACGGCCTACGGCTCGGCCGTGGTCCGGCGCGCCTCCGGCCTGGGGCTGACGGTCAGCCCGGTTTAGCGGAATTCGCGGCTCCGGCGCAGGGGCCGTGGGGGCATCTGCCCCCAGCCAAAAAGAAGCGATCCAGACTCCGGCGTCAGCCGGGAGTGTTGATCATGGACGCCGCGGCGTAGACCAGGTAGTCCCACAGCTGGCGCTCATACTCGGCGGCGAGCCCCAGCTCGTCCACGGCCGCCCGCATGTGGGCGAGCCAGGCGTCATGCGCGGCGCGATTGACCTGGAACGGGACGTGCCGCATCCGCAGCCGGGGGTGGCCGCGGTTCTCGCTGTAGGTGCGGGGGCCGCCCCAGTACTGCATGAGGAACAGCGCGAGACGCTCCTCCGCCGGGCCGAGGTCCTCCTCGGGGTACATCGGGCGCAGGATCGGGTCCTCCGCCACCCCCTGGTAGAAGCGGTGCACCAAGCGGCGGAAGGTCGGCTCACCGCCGACGGCCTCGAAGAACGTCTGTTGCTGTACCGTTCCGCGCGGGATCTCGGTCACTGAAACCTTCCTTGCCATCGCTTTCCGAATCGCGGCGTCCCTCCATGGTCGCAGATGGCGCGGCGGACGACTTGGGTCGTAGGTCCACCGGTACCACAGTGGAAGCGTGGACTCGGACCGTTGGGCGCGTACCGCCGACCTGCTGCGGGCGCGGCTGGTACGGCGGATCATGGACGCCGGTACGCTGCGTGACCCGGCATGGCGCGCCGCGTTCGAGCGGGTGCCGCGGCATGTCTTCGTGCCGTACTACTACCGCCCGTACCCCGGCGGGCGGGGCTGGGACCGGCTGGCCGCGGACGATCCCGATCCGCGCCGCAGGGCACGCTGGCTCGCCGGGGCGTACGAGGACATACCGCTGGTCACCAGGGTCCGCGAGGGCGCACTGGTCTCCTCCAGCAGCCAACCGTCGCTGATGGCCGCGATGCTGGAGGCACTGGAGATGCGGGAGGGGCAGACGGTACTGGAGATCGGTACCGGGACCGGGTACAACGCGGCGCTGCTCGCACACCGTCTCGGTGGCTCCGCCGTCACCACCGTCGACCTCGACGAGGAGATCACCGACGCCGCCCGCGACCACCTGGCCGCCGTCGGATTCGCGCCGGGGCCTGGCGGACGCGGCAGGGTCACGGTGCTCACCGGGGACGGCGCGCTGGGCTGCCACGAGCGGGCGCCTTTCGACCGGATCATGGCAACCTGCGAACTGGCCTCGGTGCCCGAGGCCTGGCTGCGGCAGTGCCGACCGGGCGGCATGGTGCTGGCACCGATCGCGGACGGGCTGGCCGCGCTGCGGGTCACCGACGCCACGCACGCCGAGGGGCGCTTCCTGAGCACTCCCGCGTACTTCGTCGCGCTGCGCGGCCCCGGCGCCCCGCCGCACCCGGCGCCCGCGCCGGTGCGGGGGGACGAGCGGGCGCGCGCCACCCATGTGCCGCCCGCGGTGCTGGACGACGACGCGTTCCGGTTCGTACTGGCGCTGGCGGCGGGGGAGTTGGAGATCAGCTGGGCCTTCGGCGGTCGAGGCGCGGCGATCACCGCACCGGACGGCTCCACGGTTCGCGCCCAGCGGGACGGCACCGTGCTGGTCGCCGGGCCGCGCGATCTGTGGGCGGTGGTCGAGGACAGCTACCGCCTCTGGCGGCGGGAGCGGTTCGCCCGGCGGGAGCGGTTCGGGGTGACGGTTTCCGGCTCGCGCCAGTGGGCGTGGCTTGACGCCCCCGACGGGCCGCACATCTGGCCGCTGAGGTAGGGGCCGGGGGTGCGGCCCCTCAGGTGTCACCCCCTGCGCAGCGTGATCGTCGTCCAGGCTCCCACGTGCACCCGGTCGCCGTCCGCCAGGTCAACCGGCTGGTACGGGGTGATCGGGTCGGCGCCGCCGTTCAGCGTGGTGCCGTTGGTGGAGTTCTGGTCGACAACCGACCAGCCGCCGTCCGGTTTGCGGACCAGTACGGCGTGCTTGTGGGAGACGCCGGGGTCCTCCGGGGGACGGGACAGGTCGATGTCCGGCGCCTCGCCGGTGCTGTGCCTGCGGCGGCCTATGGTGACCTGGGAGCTGGTCAGCGGAACGTACTGCTCCGGCGAGTAGGTGGGGAAGTACAGCCCCGTGCCGTCGGCTTCGCTGCGCGCCATCATCGCCGTGAAGTACTCGCGGTCAGCGGCCACGATCGCCGTCCAGGTGGCGGTCGTCGGATCCGCCGGTACGCCCTTTTGCCCCGGCAGCGCGGACTGCTCCTGCCGCACCGGCGGTTCGGGCGCCGCGGCGGCGGAACCACTGCCACCGCTCGGTGGCGACAGCAGGAAGTCGCCGTCGTCAGTGCCCTGTTCGACCTCGCCGGAGATCGTGGCGTGCGGCGACAGCGGTTCCGCTGGCCGGTTCATCTGCGAGGGGCGGGAGCTGGTCCGCTCGTACGGCGGCGGGTAGTTGGGCTGGACGTACGACGGCGGGGGCGGCGGCGGGAACGAGGAGGCGGTGTGGCTGAGGAAGTTGTAACGGCACTCCTCGCAGAACGCCGCCTGCCCCTCGCGCAGCGTGCCGCAGCTCGGACAGTGCTCGGCGGCCATCGTCGCGTCCGGGTCGGCCGGGGCGGTGCCGGCGGGGACGGGCGTGGGCACACCGGGACCGGCCGCAGGCGCGGACATGCGCAGCCCGCACACCTCGCACCAGTCGTCGCTCGGCGACTGGTGCCCGTTAGGACAGGTCGGCATGTGGTCGAGTCCCCCTCCCATCGCACCCAAGTGTGCCCAGGTGCCTACTTCTTCACTCGAACGGTCTTTGTGGAACGCGTCTCCAACGTCATCTCGTCGGCGTCCGCGACCTTCTGCTTCAGCCGCACAGTACCCGTCGCCACGTCGACCACGTCCACCACCTTGGCCAGCAGCTTCGCGGTGTCCTCATTGCCGGATTCCGCGGCCAGTTGTACCGCACGCCCGAGTTTGGAGGTGGCCGTGTCGAGATCACCCGCCTTGCGTGCTTCCAGGCCCTGTTGGATCACCTGGGCCAGTTCGGCCTGGCCGGTGTAGTGCGCCACCTGCGCGTTGATCTTGGTGGAGGCGGCCATGTCGTCGGTCCACACCGCGCGCACCAGGCCCTGGCTCAGCACCTCCGGGGCGCCGCCGTCCGCGGACGGCAGGACCAGGGACACCCGCGCCGCCAGCATCTCCTGGCCGACCCCGGCGGCCGGCACCTCCACACAGACGTGGTAGTCGCGCGACTCGTCCCCCCAGGAACCGGTCGGATAGTCCCCGGCCCGCGGCCCCGCCTCGACCCGGCGGTCGGTCAACTCCTCCACCGTGGGCGCCACCTGCTTCACGTACTTGATCCGGGTGCCCTGCGGAGTCCACAGGCGCAGGCTGACGTCCGCGACCTCCTTGCCCATCGCGGTCTCCATCATCTGCCGGAAGTCCGCTTCGAGACCGGACGGATCGGCCACGATGTCGGCGCTGCCGAGCAGCGCCGAGGCGATCCCGGTGACCTCCTTGACCTCCCAGTCGGTGCCGACACCACGGCAGTCACAGGTGAAGCGCCCGGCGCAGCCGTCCAGTGCGGCCCGCAACTCCTCCGGCGTCTCATGCTCGTTGCGGCCGTCGGTCAGCAGGATGCCGTGGCGTATCGCCACATCGGCCGAGGAGAGCAGCCGGTCGGCGAGCCGTAGCCAGGTGCCGATCGCGGTGCCGCCGCTGGGCTTGAGCTTGCGCAGCGCCTGCTTGGCCTGCTCGCGGGTGGCCGGATCGGCGATCGCCGTACGCCCGTTGCCGGGGTAGACCTCCTCGGCCTTGTGGGTGCCCGCGACCACCGCGAACGCCACACCGTCGCGGATCGTGTCGATCGCGGCGGCCGTGGCCTCCCGGGCGTTGCGCATCTTGGTCGGCGGGTAGTCCATCGACCCCGAGCAGTCCACCATGATCACCACGGCGGCGCTGGAAGCGCCGGCTCCAGGGCGGCCGCCGGTGGTGCCGCCGCCGGTGGACGTCACCGTCACGATCGCGTTGACCTCACCGGCGCCTTCCGGCAGGTATTCGTTCTGGTAGACCTCGGCGGTGAACTGCGGGACATGCGACTTCGAAAAGTTGGCCATCGACGGGCTCCTTGACCCTTTTTGTCAGCAAGTGGCGCCTCGGAGTGCGGCGTTGTGCGGAAGTGGGGCTCATCCCGCGGTCAGCCGGGTTGCGGCGTGGGGAACGGCAGTACCGCGACCGTGATGTTGTCGTGGCCGCCGCCGTCGAGCGCCACCCCGACCAGGGTCTGCGCGCAGCGCAGCGGATGGTCGCGTGCGTCGGCCGGTACGACGGCGGCCAACTCGGCGGCGGACTCCGCGTAGTTCCACAGCCCGTCGGTGCACACCACCACCACGCCCGGCCGGTCGGGCTGGAACGAGGCGGTGTGCGGGTCGAGTTCCACCGCGTCCGCGCCGAGCCAGCCGGTGATCGCGTGCGCCCTGACATCCGCGTACGCCTCGGCCTCGGACATCAGACCGGCCTCGACCATCCGGGCCGCCCAGGAGTCGTCCTCGGTGAGCCGGGCGGGCCGCTCGCCTGTGCGGTCGTCCGGGATCCAGTACGCCCGGCTGTCGCCGATCCAGCCGACGGTGAGCAGATCACCGGTGGTGACGGCGCTCACGCAGGTACACGCGGGGGCGTTCGCCGCCGGGTCCGGATCATGGTCGTCGGCGAGGGCGTTGACCGACTCGGCCGCGGTGAGCAGCGCCTCGTGCATCGCCTCCCGTGGCGCCGCACCGCCCGTCAGCGAGACACGCAGCGAGGCGTTGGCCGCCCGGGCCGCGGCGGCCGACGCCTCGTCCGGGCGGGCCGCGGACGACACCCCGTCGCAGACCACCGCGACCACCGCGGAGCCGCCGTCCGGCAGGGCGACCGCGGAGAGCGCGAAGGCGTCCTCGTTGCGGTGGTGCCGCAGCCCGCGGTCGGTCACCGCGGCGACCCCGGGCAACTCCTGCTCCATGTGGTCGCGTTCGCGCGGCTGCGCGTGCCCGCAGTGCTCGCAGTAGCCGTCGGGGTCAACGCTGCCGGTGCCGCAGGCCACGCACATCCGTGCCGGGGATCCCCCGTCGGCCAGCAGCACCTCGCGCGGATCGGTGGCTCCCGCCCGCGGCACCACGCCCGGTGCCGAGTGGTCCGGTCGCGGCGCCCGGTCCGGGGCGGCGGCGGGCGCGGACCGCTCGGGCGGCGCGAGTCCGTAGTCACCGGGCGCCGCGTCCGACTCCTGGCGGGGTGGCGGCGGGCCGTACCCCGTCGCCGGGCCGTGCGGGCCGCGGGTGGCCGTCTCGGCGGCCGGTTCCCCGCTGCGGGGTGCGACGAGGCCGCCGTCGGTGTCGGAGGGCGGCTCCCAGGGCTTGCGGGCGACCGCCGCGGCGGCGAGGTTCGTACCGCAGTTGCCGCAGAACTTGTCCTCGGGCTCAAGCCGTTCGGCACAGGACGGGCAGACGGTCAGTTGCGGCATTGGCTACACCCACGTCCGGGGGCGGAAGCGGTTGGCCCGCTCCACCAGTTCGATCCTTTCCTCGCCGCGCTGGGCGAGCCGGGCCAGGACGCGGTACGAGCGCTCAAGTCCGAAGCGCAGCTCCCGTTCCTCAACGGCGTTGCCCAGCAGGGCGACCTGCACCGTACCGCTCGGGGTGCCGTGTCGGCCCGCCAACACCCAGTCGAGGGCGCTGCCCAGCACCTCGGTTGCCAGCTCCTCGCGGCGGACAGCGTCCAGCCCCAACGCGCCCAGTTTCTCCACCTGCCCGGAGGCCGCGGTCAGGTCGTCGAACAGCGGGTCCTGGGCGGGACGGGCGCGCAGCCGGGCGCGCACGGCGGCCACCTGGGCCGCGGTGTAGTGGATCGAGGACTCCGGGATCGACTCCAGGGCGCGCACCGCGGCGGTCCGGTCGCCGGACGCCAGCCGCACCCGGGCAAGGCCGAACGCCGCGCTGACGTAAGCCTGGTCGGTGGACCACACCAGCCCGTAGTACTCGGCGGCGTTGTCCAACTGGCCCAACACCTCGGCGCAGATGCCGAGCGCCAGCTTGGGCGCGCACTCGCCGGGGAACGCGTCGTAGATCGCGTCGAAGGCGAGCGCCGCGGTCTCGTGGTCGCTCTCGGTGAGCGCCCACAGCCCGCGGTACCAGACCACCCGCCAGTCATCGGGGTGCTGCTCCTCCAACGCGGTCAGGGCGCGGGCGGCGTTCTCCCGGTCGCCCATCTCCAGCCGGGCGCGCAGTTCGCGCAGCCGCTTCTCCACCGAGTCGGTGGGCGCCGCGGCCAGTGCCGCGATCAGCTCGGCGGGCGCCGCCGCCAGCAGGCCGGCCAGGAAACCGGCGTTGGGGTCGCCCGGATCCACCAGCGGCACCGGCAGCGCCAGGGCTGCGGCGTGCCCGTCCAGCGGCGCGGTGACGGCGGGGGTGGAGGTGACGCTTCCGCCGCCCACGTTGACCATGTGCGGGCCGTCGGGCCCGAAGGCCTCCGGCGTGGCCGGACCTGGCAGTCGGCCGGCCGGCTGTGCGGCGGTGCCGGTTCCGGCGGGTAGGGAGGCAGCGCCCGGGGAAGCCGCCGCCCGCTGCCCCGGCACCGCCAGCGGCTGCCCGCCGCCCGCCGCTGCCGTACCCCCGCGGACCTGGCGGGGCAGCCGCAGCAGGCCGGTCCCTGCGGCGGGCGGCGTGCGCGCGCCCAGCGTCGACACCTCGCCCTCGCGCGGCGCCACCAACTCGGTGTCCACCACCCGTAGTTCGGTTCCGAACAGGGTGGACAGCGCCGGGCGCGGCCGCCCCGTGCGCAGCGCCACGACCTCCCGCAGCACACCGGTGAGCTGTTCGCCCATCTCGTCCGCCGAGGCGAACCGCCGCCCGGGATCGGGATCGGTGGCGCGTACCAGCAACCGGTAGAAGGACTCGTACTTGGAGAAGACCTCGATGTGCTCGGGATCGGGCAGGCTGTCCGCGAAGACGTTGGTGTAGCCCTGGAAGTCGAAGGTGAGCACGGCGAGGGTACGGGCGACGGTGTAGAGGTCGGAGGCGACGGACGGACCGACCTCGGCGACCTCCGGCGCCTGGTAGCCGATGGTGCCGTAGATCGGGCTGTCCGCGTCGTCCATCCGGCGGACCGCGCCCATGTCGATCAGCTTGAGCCGGTCCTCCTGCTGGATGGCGTTGTCCACCTTGAAGTCGCAGTACAGCAGGTTGCGGCTGTGCAGATGGCCGAGCGCCTCAAGTGCCTCGATGCCGTAGGCGATCGCCTGCTCCACCGGTAGCGGCTCACGTCGGCCGTCCGCGGTCCGGCGGTCGTTGGCGATCTCCTTCAGCGACTTGCCGCCGACGTACTCCATGACGATGTAGCCGTCGAGGGTGCCGGTGCGCTGGTCGAGGTGTTCCACGAAGTTGTAGATGCGCACGATGTTGGGGTGCTCGATCTCGGCCAGGAACCGCCGTTCGGAGACCGCCGCCGCCAGCGCGTCCTCGTCCCCGGTGTCCAACAGGCCCTTGAGCACCACCCAGCGGTCGCTCACCGCCCGGTCGACCGCCAGATAGATCCAGCCCAGTCCGCCGTGCGCGAGGCAGCCGACCACCTCGTACTGCCCGTGCACCACATCACCGGCGCGCAGCTTGGGGGTGAACGAGTACGGGTTGCCGCACTTGGTGCAGAATCCCTCGGTGCGGCCCGGCCGGTCGCCGCGCGAACGGCCCACCTGTGCCTCGCACTTGCTGCAGTACCGCTTGCGCTCCGGAACCTCCGGGTTGGTCAGCACCGCGGTACGCGGGTCGGGCCGCGGGATCGTCGGTACCGACACCAGCCCCGCGCCCAGCTTGCCGCGCGCCGAACCGCTGCTTCCGGACCGCGAACTGCGCACCGACACCGAACGCCCCGAGGTGGCGCCGGACAACCGCCCGGACACCGAACGCCGGGAGGAACGCGACGAGGTGGAACCCGAGGTGCGCGAGGAGGACGCTGAGGAACCGCTTCCGCTACTGCTCCGGGCGGACGGCACGGAGGGCGCGGAGCCTCCGGTTCCGCCGTTGCCCGTGGTGGCCGCCGGGGCCAGTCCGCAGGTGTCGCAGTACAGTTCGCCGCCGCCGACGTCCTCCAACGTCCCGGCGCAGCCCGGCCGTCCACACTTCATCGGGTCTCTCCTCCACGGTCCGCCGGACCGCCTTGTCCTCCGGGCACCAGCACTTCCGTGACCGCCTGTTGGTAGCGCCGCACCGCGTGCTCCGCCGCCCGCAGATCGCACGGCGCGCTCCACAGCAGCCGCCGTGCCTGGTCGTACCGCTCCACGAGCAGCGGATCCTCCGCCACTCGATGCCGCGCCGCCTTCGCCTTGTACGCGTCCAACCGGCCGCGCAGCTCGGCCCGGACCGCCAGCGGCGCGGTCACCGCGGTCAACGAGGCGCGAGCCCGGTCGAGTTCTTCGTCCGCCCGCTGTTCCAGGTCGTCCAGCAGGGGTGACAGCAGATGCCAGCGGGCCGCCCGGTGGTGCTCGGCGGCGGCGGCCAACTGCTCACGCAGCGCGGCGGCCGGGCCGTTGACCGCCGGGACCTCGGACGCGGCGATCTTCGCCAGCACCTCGCCACGCGCGGCGCGCGCCTCGGCGAGGGTACGGTCGGCGCGCGAGAGCACGTCCCGCAGCCGCAGCAGCCGGTCCTCCGCGTCGTCCCGAACGTGCAGCACCGCCTCGACCTCGCGGCGGATGTCCTCCAGCTCGCGCTCGGCACGTTCATAACGGCTCGTGTCCGGGCGGCCGTTGGCCGGACGGCCCCTGGGCGGCAGCCAGAAGGCGAGCGGATCGGCCACCACCTCGGCGCGCAGCGCGGCCAGATCGGTGAGCAGCCGCTCCAGGTCGTCCCCGGCCGGGTGCTCGCCGGGCGTCACACCGACCGAGCGGGCCAGCGACCGTACCCGCTGGGCCTCGGCGGAGAGCAGGTCGATACGGGCGGGCAGCGCCGACCAGACCGCGTCCGAGGCCGAGACCACCTCGATGACCTGCTGGTACCAGCCGTTCATCCGCTCCACGAGCTGTTCCAGGCTGATCTGCTCGCTCAGCCGGGCCGGGCCGGTCAGCGGGCGGGCCAGATCCGGCAGCGCGCCGCCGGACACCGTGACCCCGGAGCCGCGCAGCAGATCGGTCAGTTCGGCCAGATCGCCGGGGGACGGCCAGCGGCGTCTGCCGCGCAGCTCACGGGCGGTGTCGAGCGCGGTGCCGTACGCGTCGAAGTGCGCCCACAGCAGCGGGATGGCGGGTTCGGCCGTGGCCCACCGTTCCTTCGTCTCCCCGGTCAGCTCGGCCCCCTCAAGCAGCCTGCGGCCCGCATGGTCCTGGAGCGCGAGCAGCGAGGACTCGATGGCCTCGTACTCCGAGCTGAGCCGCGCGAGCGCGCGGTCCACCTCCTCCCGGCTCATCACCGGACCACTAGGACCCGCTGCGGCCATCGAACTCCCCTCTTGTCCTCGTCATCCGTACCGCTGTCATGATCGCCTCAGTCCTTGTAGAGCGGAGCCGGAGGGCCGGTCACGCCCGGCAGGTTGTGCGCCAGCCACTTGTCGTACGCCTGCATCCAGGGGCTGTTGGCGCCGCCCGAGCGGTAGTCGTCCAGCACCTTGTTCACCCGGCGTACCAGGTCCGTGTCCGCAAGGTTCATCGCCACGCCGTAGGTCTCCTGGGTGAGCGGCTGGCCGATCAGGTGTACGGCGGGGTCCTGGGCGGCCTGGCCCGCGGCGAGCGCGTTGTCCGTCAACACCGCGTCGGCCTGGCCCAGTTGCAGTCGCACCAGGCAGTCCAGCTGGTTGGGCACCCGCAGCAGGTGCGAGCCGTGCGGCTGGGCCTCCAGCAGCGCCTCGGCGGTGGAACCCGAGGCGGCGCAGACCGTCCTGCCGTTCAGGCTGTCGTCGAAGCCGGTGACCGCGGTGCCGGTCTTGGGCACCAGCAACTGCTGGCCCACCTCGAAGTACGCGGTGGAGAAGGCCACTTGCCTGATCCGGTCGCAGGTGATGGACATGGTGCGCACCACCATGTCCACCAGGTGGTCCTGGACGGCGGTGATGCGCTGGTCGGTCGGGATCGTCTTGTAGACGATCCTCGCGTCGCTGCCGAGGATCTCCTTGGCGATGGCCTTGACCAGGTCGATGTCGAAGCCGACGAGCTGGCCGGTCTCCGGGTCCCGGTACCCCCACAGATAGCTGTTCTGGTCCACGCCGACGGTCAGGTAGCCGTTCTGCTGTATCCGCTTCACCGCGTCGCCCGACGCCGACGACGGGCGCAGGCTCGCTTCCGGGTGGGTGCACGAGTCGTCCACCGAGACCTGTCTGGCCTGGGCCACACCGGGGCCGCGGGACGGCTCGGCGCCCTGGGTCGCCGCATCGCACGGCAGCAGCGGGAGCAGCGTCGCGGTGAGCGCCACGGCGCACGCGCCCGCCATGGCGGCCACGCCTCCCCAGCCGCGCAGCCGCGGACGCCGGGGCGGAAGGCGCCGCCAGGACCTCCGGGTACCGCTCGATCCGTTCATCGGCTCGCTCCCCTCGCCACTTCGCCGCACTGGCCTGCTCACCTGTACTCCGAGAGCCGTCGGCCGATGCCGAGCACCGCGCCCGCCGCGCCCAGCACCGCCAGCACCGCGACGCCCTCCGGCAGCCCGGTCAGCGAGTCCCGGGCGTCGCCCGCCGCCTGCTGGAACTCTCCCGTCTCATGGTCGACCGCCTGCTGCAGGCTGTGGTCCACCGTGTCGAATGACTGCCCGGTGGTCTGGGTGATCTCCTTGCCGGAGGAGTCCTTGCCGCCGATGACGTACGCCAGCGCGGAGTCGTAGTCGCCGTTGGTGTCGTCGCCGTTGGCCACCGCGTGCCGGGACCGCCACTGGGCCACCCCGTCGGCCGCCTGCTGGACGGGGGCACGGCCGCCGGGGTCGTCGGCGAGCGAGAGCGCCTGGGCCAGCAGGCCGCCCGGCTCGTCCAGTGCGGCCATGCCCTTCTTGTACGCGCCCTCGTACGCGGCGCCCGCGCCACGCGCCACCAGCGTCAGGTTCTCGTTGCCGCGGGCCTGTAGGGCGCCGATCCGGGCCTGGTTGAGGACCTGGAGCGATCTGCCGCCATGGTCCCAGGAGTCGCCGAGGTCGGTGCGGGCCACCGTGTGGCCGGCCACCAGCCACACCAGCGCCAGCCCGGCCGCCACCGTGCCCGCCAGCAGGCCCGGGTTGAGCACCCGGTTGGTGCGCAGGTACGTGCGCCGCTGCGCCCACACCAGGCAGCCCAGGGCGAGCAGGCCGAGTATCCAGGCGGCCCAGGGCAGCGACTTGGCCGCCGCGTAGTCGCCGTTGAGCCGGCCGGTCTCGGTCTGGTACAGCTTCTGGGCGGCGGGCAGCAGGCTGCCGGCCATCTGGTCGTTGGCGTACCGCAGGTAGGCGCCGCCCAGCGGCAGGCCCTGCCGGTTGTTGGCGCGCGCGGTCTCCACCAGGCCCGTGTACACCGGAAGTTGTTCGTTGAGCAGGGTGACCTGGGTCTGGGCGTCGGCCGAACCCTGGCTGTTGGCCGCGGCGTTGGCGATCAGCTGGGCCGCGGTGTGCACGTCGTTCTCGTAGCGCTGCCGCACCGCCGCGGGCTCCTGGCCGCTGACCAGGAAGCCGCCCGCCGCCGTGGTGTTGGCGTCCGCCAGTGACCGGTAGATCTCGGCGGCGTCGGCGCTCAGCGGCTCGCTGCGCGTGGCCACGTCCCGGGCGGCCGAGGACCGCTCGGTGATCTGCCAGGCGGTCACCGCGCCGAACGCCACGATCAGCAGCGCCAGTACCGCGCCGATGATCCGCAGCCGTCCCGGTTCGGTGGTGGCCGCGTCCCGCAGCCGGTCGACGCCCTCGGCCCAGGCGGCCCGCCGTGGCCCGGGCAGCCACGCGGACATGGCACCACCGCTGGTCTGCGTGTGTGTCAACCTGACCCTCCCCCATGGGCGCTGACCGCGCATCGCCCCCTCTCCGCCCGGAGGGAACAACTCTTCTCAGCCAGCCAGTATGGACACCAGGACTGACATCCACCTAGTGATTCTTACGATCTTGCCCTGACCGCAACACCTACGCGTCTCCTCCGTGCTATCACGCCGGGTCGCCGCCCGCTGGTTCCGGGTGCGGTACGTCCAGCAAAAGGGCAGCATTTAGCGGGTTTCTGTCAGATTTAAGGGCAACTTGCATCAATTTCCGGTCTGTTGCGTCTTCGCCCGTTGTGGGGCATCCGCTTCGTAGTGCCGCCGCAACCGGGCGCGGACCCCGTCGCTCGCCGCCAACCGGTCCAGGCCCAGCAGCGCCGCGCCCAGTACCGGGGGTGCGGTGACCACGTGCGCTACGGCCTTCGGCGCGGCGGCGGCGAGGCGGTCGGCGATGGTGTCCATCAGCAGCGGATGGCGCGCCGCCAGCACTCCGCCGCCCAGTACCACCGCCGCCTCCTCGGCCAGCAGCCCCAACCGGTCAAGCGCCACCGACGCCAGGGCGACCACCTCGTCGGCCTGCCGTCGCACGATCCGCACCGCCACCGGATCGCCCTCGGCCGCGACCCGGAACAGCGGCGGCACCATCTCGTGCTTGCGGGTCGCGGCGATCTCCTGTAGGTGCAGCGCCTCGATCAGCGCGTACATCGATCCGAGGCCGAAGTGCGCGGGCAGCACGGCGGCCAGCGCGGTCGGCTCGCCGCGCCCGTCCTCGGCCCGCGCCGCCCACCACAGCGCCTCCTCCGCCAGTTCGGCGCCGCCGCCCCAGTCACCGGAGATCCGGCCGACCGCCGGGAAGCGGGCGGTCCGCCCGTCCGGCAGCATCCCCACACAGTTGATGCCCGCACCGCACACCACCGCGACGCCGCGCGGCTCGGCCACCCCGGCGCGCAGTATCGCGAAGGTGTCGTTGGCCACCTGGGTGCGCCGACCCCAGCCGTAGCCGTGCAGCGCCAGTTCGAGCCGCTGCTCCTCCACCGGGAAGTCGGCGTTGGCCAGACACGCGGAGACCTGCTCGACCAACGGGCCGCCGTCCGGCGCCAGTCCGGCCCCGTGCGCGGCCAGGGCGACGAGCGGGGCGAGCCCCGCGACCGCCTTGGCCGCGCCGATCCGATGCGGGTGGAAACCGCCGCCGCGCGCGGTGCCGAGCACCGAGCCGTCGGCGGCGACGATCACCACATCGGTCTTGCTGTTGCCCGCGTCGATGGCGAGCACGCCGCCCGGCACGGACGGCTCGGAGGTGGTCAGGCCCACGCCAGGTGCTCCCGGTTGTGTGCGATCAGGCGGTCGGTCAGCCGCTCCGCGTACTCGTACTGGCCGATCAGGGGGTGTGCCAGCAGCGCCTTGAACACCCGGTCCCGGCCGCCGTGCAGGGCCGCGGCCAGCGCCAGGTCCTCGTACGCGGTGACGCCCGAGATCAGCCCGGCGTACAGCGGATCGAGGTCCGGCACCGGCAGGGGGCGCACACCGGTGGCGCCGACCACGGCCGGGACCTCGATCACCGCGTCGTCGGCCAGGAACGGCAGCGTGCCGTTGTTGTACGCGTTGACCACCTGGACGTCCCCGCCCTCCTGAACAGACGCCGTCCGGAGCAGCGCGGCGGCAAGGGCCACCGCGGCCTCCGAGTAGAAGGCGCCGCCGCGCCGGGCGAGCAGTCCGGGCTTCTCGTCCAGTGCCGGATCTGCGTAAAGGGCCAGCAACTGACGTTCCATCGCGGCGACTTCGGCGGCCCGGGACGGCTTGTTGTCCAGCTCCCGTACCACCTCGTCGTGGGCGTAGTAGTAGCGCAGGTAGTACGAGGGGACCACGCCGAGCCGGTCCAGGACGGCGTGCGGCAGCCGCAGGTCGTCGGCGATGGCGGCGGTGTGCTCGGCGAGCAGTTCGGGCAGCACGTCCTTGCCGTCCGGGCCGCCGAGCCGTACGCCCAGCTCCCAGGTGAGGTGGTTGAGGCCGACGTGGTCCAGGTGCAGCCGCTCGGGGGGTACGTCCAGCAGCGCGGCGAACTTCCGTTGCAGCCCGATGGCCACGTTGCACAGTCCGACCGCCTTGTGGCCCGCCTGGAGCAGGGCGCGGGTGACGATGCCGACCGGGTTGGTGAAGTCGATGATCCAGGCGTCGGGGGCGGCCCGCCGGACCCGTTCCGCGATGTCCAGCACCACGGGCACGGTGCGCAGCGCCTTGGCGAGACCGCCCGCGCCGGTGGTCTCCTGGCCGACGCAGCCGCACTCCAGCGGCCAGGTCTCGTCCTGTTGGCGGGCCGCCTGGCCGCCGACGCGCAGTTGCAGCAGTACGGCGTCGGCGTCCTCGACCCCGGCGTCCAGGTCCGCGGTGGTGCTGACCCTGGCCGGATGGCCCTGTCTGGCGAGGATCCGGCGGGCGAGGCCGCCGACGAGTTCCAGGCGCTCGGCCGCCGGGTCGATCAGCACCAGTTCCCTTACCGGCAGGGTGTCGCGCAACCTGGCGAATCCATCGATGAGTTCGGGGGTGTAGGTGGAACCGCCCCCCACGACCGCGAGTTTCATTTCCGTGGTCAGCCCTTCACTCCTGTCAGTGTGACGCCTTCGACGAACGCCTTCTGGGCGAAGAAGAAGACGATGATCACCGGGGCCATCACCAGCATGGTGGCCGCCATGGTGAGGTTCCAACTGGTTTGGTGGGCGCCTTTGAAGGACTCCAGACCGTAGCTGAGCGTCCAGGCGGCCGGATTCTCGCTGGCGTAGATCTGCGGGCCGAAGTAGTCGTTCCAGCAGTAGAAGAACTGGAACAACGCGACCGCGGCAACGGCCGGTTTGGCCATCGGCAGCACCACTCTCAGCAGCGTGCGCAGTTCACCGCAGCCGTCCACGCGTGCCGCGTCCACGTACTCGTTGGGAATGGTCACCAGGAACTGCCGCAGAAGGAAGATGGTGAACGCGTCACCGAAGGCCATCGGAATGATCAGCGGCCACAGGGTGCCGGTCAGATGGAGTTGGTTGGCCCAGAACAGATACATGGGCACCACGATGACCTGCGGCGGCAGCATCATGGTCGCCACCACGAGCATCAGCGACAGATTCCGGCCGCGGAAGCGGAACTTGGCGAGCGCGTACGCCACCGGAATGCTGGAGCACACCGTGAGTACGGTGCCGGCGCCCGCGTAGATCAGGCTGTTCTTCCACCAGGTCAGGAATCCCGGGGTGCGGAACACGGTGACGTAGTTGTGCCAGACGAACGGGTGCGGCCACAGCGCCCTGGTCAGTGCCTGGTTGTCGCTCATCAACGAGGTGAGCGCCACGAACACGAACGGCAGCACGAAGAACAACGCGGCCGCGATGCCGAGGGCGTGTACCGCGATCCAGCGCAGCACCGCCTTGCGGCGTACCGCTCGGGCCGGATCGGTAACCGGCCGGGAAACCGTTGTGGGCGGAGTGAGGACATCGGTCATCGCGGGTCAGTCTCCCGCCTGGATCAGGCCGCCGCGGCGCCGCATCAGCAGTGCGGTGAAGGCCATGGCGAGGGCGAACAGAATCAGGGCGATCACACACGCCGATCCGGTGTCGAATCGCTGGAAGCCCAGGTTGTAGACGAGTTGCGGCAGGGTGAGCGTGGACTGCTGGGGATAGCCGGGTTCGAATTGCTGCCCGGAGTTTCCGATGATTCCGCTGGCCACTTTCCCGGCGACGATGGGCTGGGTGTAGTACTGCATGGTCTGGATGACCCCGGTGACCACCGCGAACATCACGATCGGCGAGATGTTCGGCAGGGTGACGTAACGGAACCGCTGCCAGGGGCCCGCGCCGTCCAACTCGGCCGCCTCGTACTGGTCCTTGGGCACGTCGAGCAGCGCGGCCATGAAGATGACCATCAGGTCGCCGATGCCCCACAGCGCGAGCAGCGTGAGCGCGGGCTTGGACCAGGACGGATCGCTGAACCAGCCGGGCTGCGGCAGTCCGACGCTGCCCAGCAGATGGTTGACCGGACCGGTGCCCGGGTTGAGCAGGAAGGCGAAGGCCATGGTCGCGGCGACCGGCGGGGCGAGATACGGCAGGTAGAAGGCGGTGCGGAAGAACCCGGTACCGGTCCTGATCCTGGTGATCAGCAGCCCGACGCCCAGCCCGAAGACCACCCGGGTGCTGACCATCACCAGGACCAGCCACAGGGTGTTGCGCAGCGCCGGCCAGAACAGCGGGTACTGGGTGAAGACGTAACTCCAGTTCCTGCCGCCGTTCCAGGCCGGCGGCCGGAATCCGTCGAAGTGCATGAACGAGAAATAGACGGTGGAGATCAGCGGATACGCGAAGAACACGCTGAAACCGATGATCCAGGGGGCGAGGAATCCCAAAGTCACCAGCGCCGACCGGCGGCGTTTGGCCCGTAGCGTCACGGTGTTCATGGCCGCTACTTCGTCTGGGCGATGTCGCGGTCCACCTGCTGGTCCACGCCGCGCAGCCCGGCCTGGAGGTCGGTGGCCCTTCCGGATTCGTAGGAGTACGCGAAGTCCTGGAGGGTGACCTGGTACTGGCCGCCGTTGGGACTGGCGGGGGTGGTGTTGCTGTGCGGGTTCTGGGCGATTCCCAGGAACGTCCGGAAGTTCGGATCGACGGTCAGGTTCGGCGACCTGAGCGCGGCGAAGGTGGACGGCACGTTGTGGATGGCGTTGGCGAAGTCGACCACCGCGCTGGTGTCGGTGGTCAGGAACCTCACCAGTTCCCAGGCCGCGTTCTGTTTCGCGCTGTGCGCGGCGACGCCGACGATGGTTCCGGTGATGTAGCCCTTTCCGTAGGTGTTCGCCTGGTCGTCGGGTACGGGCAGCGGCGCCACGCCGATCGGGAACTTCACCCCCGCGTCCTTGGCCATGCCCAGACGCCATTCGCCGTCCACCGCCATGGCCACCTGACCGGTGTGGAACGGGTTCTTGGCGCCGAACTCGTCGCCGAAGGTGCTGCGGTACCGTTCCAACTTCGCATAGCCGCCGAGGGAGTTCACCAGGTCCTTCTGGAAGGTGAACATGTTGGCGAAGGCCGGGTCCTTGGCTGTCTGCGACCTGCCCTGGGCGTCGAAGTACGTGGGGCTCCACTGGGCGACGTAGTGCGCGGGCGTGGACTCGTATCCGTGGAAGTCCGGCATGAAGCCGAGCTGGGCGTACGAATCGCCCTGCGGCTTGGTCAACCTGACGGCGTCCGCCTTGAACTCCGACATGGTCCTCGGCGGGGCGGTGATTCCGGCGGCCTTGAAGGCGTCCTTGTTGTAGTACAGCCCGTAGGCGTCACCGAGCAGCGGCAGTGTGCAGCGGGTGCCCTGATAGGCGGTGTAGTCGAGCATCGGTTTGGGGAAGGTCTTCTGCGGGTCGATTCCGGACTTCTTCAGGAAGGGCCCGAGGTCGACCAGGGCCCCGGAGGAGCAGAACTTCCCCACGTTGTCGGTGGTGAACGAGGAGATGACGTCGGGGGAGTCCGAACCGCCCGTGCGCAGCGCCTGGTTGATCTTGTCGTCGTTGACGTTGGGTACTACATGTACGTGGATGTTGGGGTGCGCCTTCTCGAACGCGGCGATGTCACCGTTGATCGCCTTGAGTTCGTTCGGCTGGCTCCACCCATGCCAGAAGTTGATGGTGACGTCCTTGTTGGGATCGTCTCCGGCCTGCCCACCACTCTGGCCGGTGCACGCTCCGGCCAGCAGGGCGGTCGCGGCTATGACCGCGGCGGCGGAACAAATCCTATGGAGTCTGGACATATTGCCCTCCAGAAGGCATGCGGGGACGAAGGGGGCCGGGGCTGGCCCCCGGTGGGGGTTCGGGGCCTGCCCCCGGGTGCTTGCAGGGGCCCGGGGCAGGGCCCAGTTACGTACGGCTGGGCGTCGTGGTGTCGAACAACTCGTCGCGGGCGTCCGAAAGCGCCCGCGACACCGCTCCGGAGAGCACCGGATTCCCCTCCACCGCACTGAGCAGCAACCGCGGCCGCGGAATGGCCAGTTGGTGGAGCTGTTCCTCGATACGGGACCGCAACTCCTCACCCCCCGCGGTGAACACGCCACCGGAGAGTACGACGAGCTGCGGGTCCAGCACGGCGACGATCGAGGCCAGCCCGGTGGCGAAGCGCACCGCCAACTCCTCCAGTACCGCCAGCGCGTCCTGGTCGTCCGGGTTGCCGGTGGCCTCCGCGACCGCCCTGGCGACCGCCTCCTGCGGGGTGCGGGCCTTCAGCCCGTTGAGCCGGGCCAGTTTGAGGACGGCCTCGCCGCCCGCCAGTTCCTGGAAGCCGCCGGTGTTGGCGCGGCTGACGTTGTGCAGTACGGGGGCCCCGGGCAGCGGCATGTAACCGACCTCGCCCGCGCCGCCGGTCGCGCCGCGGTGCAGCCGACCGCCGAGCACTATGGCCGCGCCGAGCCCCTCCTCCGCCCAGAACAACACGAAGTCCTCGCAGCCGACGGCCGCGCCGATCCGCTGCTCGGCGACGGCGGCGAGGTTGACGTCGTTCTCCACCGCGAGCGGCACCCCGAGCGTCTCGCGCAGTTCGTCGAGCAGGGTGGGGGAGTGCCAGCCGGGCACATGGCCCGCGTAGCGCAGCTTGCCGGAGACCGGGTCGAACGCGCCGGGGATGCCGATGACCACGCGGTTCAGCCTGGACCGGTCGGTTCCGGCGGCCTTGGCCGCCGCGTCCACCGCCTCGATCACCTGGCTGAGAGCCCGGCCGGCGCGCCGCCCCCTGGTGCTGATGGTGTGCTGGCCGCGCGGTTCGCCGCCGATGTCGGCGACGGCGGCGAGGATGCGGTCCGGGGTGACGTCGAGCGCGGCCACGTATCCGGCGTCCGGGTTCACCCGGTACAGCTGGGCGCTCGGCCCGGGGCGTCCGGCGGTGGTGCCGGTGGCGACTACCAGGCCCGCGGCCTCCAGCCGGGCGAGCAGTTGGGAGGCGGTGGGCTTGGACAGGCCGGTCAGCTCGCCGATCCGGGTGCGGGACAGCGGGCCGTGCTCCAGCAGCAGGTCGAGCGCGGCGCGGTCGTTCATGGCGCGCAGCACGCGCGGTGTTCCCGGTGTCCCGGCCACGGTCCTGATCCCTCCCTCGCGGGTCCCTGGTGATCGTAGGTGAAGCGACGGTGCGGGCACCGGCGGGTCCACTATTAGGAAACTTTCCTATCGATGACTGGAAAGTTAGGGCCCGCCGATTGCCCCGTCAAGGGGCGTGCACCGGGAAATCGAAGCGTTGCCGAAAACGCGAGCGGCGCCCGGCATCGTGCCGGGCGCCGCTACTGCTCTGTCACTTCTCCAGATGCGGTGCCGTCGGCGGCTCCGGCGGCAGCGGAGCAGCGGCCGTCGACTGCGGGGAGCTCGGGTTGGCCAGCGCCGAGGGGGCGGCCATGGCGGCCGACGGGTCGGCGGCGGTGTCCTCGGTGAGCGCGGTGGGCGCACCGCCAACGATCACTATGCCCTCCGCGTCGAACGCCTTCTTGATGCGCCAGCGCAGTTCGCGCGCGACGGCGGCGGCCTTGCCCGGCATGGTCTTCGCCTGCGCCTGGATCACCACCGAGTCCGCGGAGACGGACTCAAGGCCGAGCACATCCACCGGCTCCCAGAGCGTCTCGTCCCACGGCGCCTCCTCGCTCATCTCCTTCGCGGCCTGCCCGATCACCGCGCGCGCCCGGTCCAGGTCCTCGGAGTAGCCGACCTGGACGTCCACCACGGCTGTCGCCCAGCCCTGGCTCAGGTTGCCGATCCGCTTGACCTCGCCGTTGCGCACGTACCAGATCTCACCGTTGTCCCCGCGCAGCTTGGTCACCCGCAGGCCGACCTCGATCACCGTGCCCTGGGCGACACCCGCGTCGATCACGTCACCGACGCCGTACTGGTCCTCAAGGATCATGAACACGCCGGAGAGGAAGTCGGTGACCAGGTTGCGCGCGCCGAAACCGACCGCCACACCCGCGACACTGACGCTGGCCAGCACCGGGGCGAGGTCGATCCGCATCAGGGAGAGCACCATCAGTGCCGCGGTGCCCATGATCAGGAAGGACGCGACGCTGCGCAGCACGGAGCCGATCGCCTCGCTGCGCTGCCGCCGCCGCTCGGTGTTGACCAGCAGTCCGCCCAGCCCGCCGATCTGCCGGTGCTCGGAGTGCTTGTTCATCCGGGCGATCAGCTGGGTGATCATGCGGCGGACCATGGCCCGCAGGACCATGGCGATGACCACTATCAGCACGATCTGCAGACCGGTGGTGAGCCAGTTCGCCCAGTTGTTCTCCACCCAGGTCGCGGCGTTGGAGGCCGACTTCTGGGCGTGGTCGAGACTTGCGGCACCGGGGGTGGAGTCGGCAGCCGCGATCAAGGACCAGGGCCGGAGCACAGGTGAAACCTTCCTTAGCGGGATGCGTCCGGCCTTCGGGCCGGACCGGGCCGCCACGCTGCGGCGGGCCGAACAACCACCCTAACGGGGTAACGCGGTCAACCTGACGCGTTGATCGTGGCTGATCAGGGCTGGTCGCCTGGTGGGCTGTCCGTAATGCTCTGATGTAAGGAAGTGTGCGGGAAAACACCCTGAGGTCGTTACCCGGTCATGGTGGCGCCATGACCAGGCTTGCGGCGACACTGGGAGAGATCGTCCCGGCGCGAGCCACGCGCCGCCGGCGTATAAGGGAGGCATCCGTGCCGCATGTCCTTGTCCTCAACGCGTCGTACGAGCCGCTCGGCGTCGTACCGCTCCGCCGCGCGCTCATCCTCGTACTGAACAACAAGGCCGTATGCCTAGAGGAGTCCGGCGCCCTGATGCACAGCGCGACCCGCGTCCTTCCGGCGCCCAGCGTCGTCAAGCTCACCAAGTTCGTACGCGTCCCCTTTCGGGGGCCTGTTCCACTCACCCGTCGCGCGCTGTTCGCGCGGGACGGCGGTAAATGCGCCTACTGCGGGTGCGCCGCAACCAGCGTCGACCACGTCATTCCGCGCAGCCGCGGTGGTCAGCACTCCTGGGAGAACGTGGTCGCGGCCTGCCGCCGCTGCAACCACGTCAAGGCCGACCGCCATGTCGCCGAACTCGGCTGGCGGCTCCGCCATCAGCCAGCTCCGCCGTCCGGCCTGGCCTGGCGGATCATCGGCACGGGCCATAGGGACCCGCGCTGGCTGCCATACCTGCAGCCATACGGCGCGGACGACGCCATGGCCCGGATCGACGGCATCTCTGCCTGACATCCGGGCCTTCGTGTGTCCGGCGATCCCCGGACCGCAGCGGGTGCGGTCCGGGGGTTCGCCTGTGCGGGCGGCCTGGGCGGAGCTTGGGCTGGCCAGCTCGCCGGTACGGGCATGAGCGGAACGCCGAACCCCTTGTGAGCGTCCGGCTGGGTCGTGATGATCCCCCAGCCAAGCGTGGAGTCTCCCGTTGCGGCGACCCCTCTTCTTCCAGAACCATGGCCGCCGCAGGAAGTTGTTGAGGGGGAAAGGAAATCCGTGGCGCTTGAGGTCACCACAGGGGAGGACGGGATGATCTACATCCGGGAGACGGACGAGCCGGATGTCGTCGCCGTGACCACGCCCGCCAAGTGGGATGCCTTCGTCAAGGGGGTCAAGGCTGGGGAGTTCGATCACTTCGTGGAGGGGGTGGAGGACCCGGAGGGTGCGGAGTAGGGCACGGAAGGGCGGGGTCCGCGCGGTTGGGCGAGCAGGTGACCACGGCCACCGACAGGAACGTCGGCCGGGCCAGGTAGTAGCCGAGCGAGATGTCGCCGCCGTGCGCCAACGTCTGCGCGGCGCGCGCCACTTGGCGGGCCAGCCGCTCCGGATCCCGGTCGTGCTCGGCGGCGAAGCGCGGGCCGTACTCGCGCAGCACTCCGTCCAGCCAGCCGACCGCCTCGGCCGGGTCGTCCCAGGTGCCACGGATCAGGGCCGGGGACTTCAGCAGCCAGTGCGCCGTCTCCAGCGGCGGCACCTCGGAGCGGGTGAACGTCTCCGTCCAGGCCCGGTAAGCGGCCTGCCGCTGCACCGTCTCCTCCGGGTCGTCCGCCGCCCAGGGCGCCACCGGCATCCGTCGCAGCCCGTCGTCGTCGAAGACGGCCTTGTCGCCGACCCAGAGGTAGCCATGGTGGTGCACGCTGTCCGATGGTGCACAGCGCCACGGGCGCCGAGCGCCGACGCGCCCGCGCCCGCCCGGTGAATGGCCCGGGTGGCAGCGCTACGACGCGCCCTGCACCGCGTACGCCTCCAGCTCCCACAGTGAGATCCCGTACGGTGTCGCCCGCTGGTCGCACTGGACGCGGATGAACCGGGTGTCCGCCTCGTCCATCCGCACCGTCTCCGTGCCGCCCTGCCCCGTGGTGACCGTCGCCGCCGTGCGCCATGAGCGGCCGTCCGACGAGACCAGCACGCGGTAGGCGCTGGCGTAGGCGTCCTGCCAGCGCAGCACGACCCGGCCGACCCGGGCCGGACGGGACAGCTCGACCTGCACCCACTGGCCGTCCTGGGCCGGTGAGGACCAGCGGGTGTCCAGCCTGCCGTCCGCCACCGCCGAGGCGGGGAACGCCGCCGTCTCGTCGCCGGACGAACTGGCCCGGGCGCCGCGCACCAGGTCGGGCCCACCGGTGCGGGGGAACGCGCGCACGGTGGCCGTCTGCGTCACCGTCCGGCCGTCCGCGGTGAACGCCACGGTGATCGGGTACGCGCCTGCCTTGGCGTCCCCCGCGACGGACACCGCGAGCGGCACCGCCTGCGTCTCCCCGCGCCGCAGCACCAGCTGACCGGGCGCCCGTACGCTCACCCCCTTCGGGGCCTTCACCTCCACCGTGCCGTGCACGTCGTCCGGGCGCACGGTGGAAAGCCGCGCGCCGACGGTGGCCTGGCCGCCGACATCGGCGTCGGCCGTGGGCTGGTCGACGGTGAGCCGGGCGGCGGGGGTGTCGCCGAACCACGGCACCACCGCGTAGACGGCGGGCGGTGTCGCGCCGGACACCCAACTGATCCGCACCGCGTCCGCACGTATCCCGTGGGCGGCCAACTCGGTCCATCCGTCGCCGAGTTGACCGACCCGCTGCCAGCCGCGGCCGTCCACCTCGGCCTCCACCGTGCCTCGCGCGCCGCTGCCGGGCGCGGTCAGCACGGTGAGCCCGTCCAGGGCGCGGGACGCGCCGAACGCCATGGTCAGTGCGCCGCCGTCGCGGCCGGCCGCCTGGTACGGGACCTCCGGATCACCGCTGACCACGGTGGACGGCGGCGTACCGTCGGCCGAGGACGGCCCGGTGACCCGGGGCTGGAACGCGCCGACCGCGGTCACGTCGAAACTGCGCACCGCCACCGCGTTGGGCTGTGCGGAGGCGGCCCGCAGCCGTACGTAGCGGGCGGTCGCGCCCTTGGGGAAGGCGGCGGTGACGGTCTGCTGGTTCTGGTACGTACCGGAGGTCCGCCAGGTACCGCCGTCCGGCGAGTACTCCAGCACCGCGTCCCGCAGGATGTCCTCGGCCGCCGGGGAGTCGTCGCCAGAGCCCATCGCGATCCGCACCCGGCTGACCGGGCGGGCCGAGCCGAGGTCCACGCCGAAGGTGTCCCCGGGCTGCGGCGGGCGGTCGCTCCACCAGTACGTGGCGTCGTTGCCGTCGGTCATCAGCGACGGGTCGGTGGAGCGCGCCGAGCCCAGCGACGTCGTCGCCTGCGGGCGGTCTGCGCGCACCCCCGTCCAGGCGTTGGCGGCGCCGAGCGCCTTGATCAGGAATGGCCCCAACACCCCGTCGCCCACGGTGGCGGTGGACTGCGCGATGGCGTGCTGGGCGCGCTGTACGGCGAGTTGCCGCTGCCAGCCCTGTGCGCCGTCACCGTGCCGCTGGGCCAGCAGCATGTCGACAGCGGACCCACCCGCCTGCCCGTAGAGCCCCAACTGCTGTAGCCAGGGCCGCACTTCGGTGCCGAAGGCGCCGCCCGCCAGGCCGCCCAGCCGCCGCGGGGCCTGTGCCATGGTGTCGAAGGCGGCGTGCAGCCGGTCCGCCGCGGTGCGCAGCGCGGAGTCGTCGGTGCCCGCGTAGGCGTTCCAGAAGCCGTCGATCAGCGGGCGCAGATAGGCGGACTCGCCGTTGGAGTCCAGTGGGGACGAGGCGTCGTTGCCGGCCAGCGCGGTCAACGCGGCGCGGGCGTCCGGGTCCTGGCCCGCCAGGTCGTTGACGGCCGCCTGCCAGGACTCCTGCGGCTGGTAGCCGTTGGGGTTCCAGGCGTAGTCGGCGGCGGTGAACAACGGGATGCGGCCCGCGGACGGCTGCTGCATGGCGTTGGCCAGCAGACCCGCCGAGGTGGCGGCGACGGCCGGATCGCGGCCCGCGTAGGGACCTAGGAAGATACGGTCCTGCGCGTAGTCGTTCACCGGGTAGTTGTCCATGGTCAGCAGTGGATGCCGGAACGCGGTCCGGGCGTCGGCGAACTGGCCTCCGGTGATCTTCGCGGGCACCACCCCGACGCCGGTCCAGGCCACCTCGATGCCGGGAGCGAGCGCGGCGGCCAGCGCGCCGCGGTAGGCGGTGGTGCCGTCCTGGTAGTACTCGGTGGGCAGCACCGACAGCGGCGGCGCCGCGCTGCCGTAGCGCGCGGACAGGTGCAGGGCAAGGGCGTTGGCCACCTTGGCCTGGGCGCGGGCCGCGGCGCCCGGGCCGTTACCGAAGGCGGCGGCGTCCGCCGAGCAGTGCCACTCGGTGTAACTGACGTCCTGGAACTGGAGTTGGAAGGCGCGCACCCCCAGCGCCCACATCGCGTCCACCTTGCGGAACAGCGCCTTGAGGTCGTCGGCGGAGGAGAAGCACAGGGACTGGCCGGGCGCCACCGCCCAACCCAGGGTGACGTGGTTGCGCTGGGCGCGTGCCGCCAGCGTCCGCCAGTCGTCCCGCGCCGCGGCGGGGTAGGGGGCGCTCCACTGCGTCGTACGGTACGGGTCGTCGCCAGGGGCGTAGAGGTAGAAGTCCTGCTTGGTGCGGCCCATGAAGTCCAGTTGGGCGAGCCGCTGCTGGGTGGTCCAGGGCTGGCCGTAGAAGCCCTCGGTGATGCCGCGCAGCGCGGTGGACGGCCAGTCGCGGACCACCACGCCCGCGAAGCCGCGCTGCGCGCCGCTGGTCTGGGCGAGCTGGCGCAGCGTCTGCGCGGCGTGGAACAGGCCGTCCGGGCCGACCCCGGACAGCGCCACGGTGTCCCGGTCGCCGTTGTGCCCGACGGCCAGCCGGTAGCCGCCGGACGGCAGGTCGCCGCGGTCGGGCGCGCCCAGCGCGTTCAGCGCGGAGTCGGCGCCCGGGCCGTCCGCGTAGACCACCAGGGCCTGCGCGGGCAGCGGTGCGCCGGGAGCGGTGTCGCGGATGTCGCGGGCGCCCGCCGTGCGCAGGGTGTCGCGTAGCGAGTCCAGCGCGTAAGGGTCGGCGCCGCCGCCGGCGACCAGCGCGACGGTGGGGGTGACCGGTGTGAACTGGCCCTGTGCGCGCAGTGACTGCGGTCTCGGCCACACCGGGGGCGGCTGTCCGGCGGCGGTCCCGCCGTCCGGTGTGGTCAGCGGGGTCAGACCGGTCGCTGGCGCGGCGACCGCGCAGGGCGCGCCACCGAGCACACTGCCGATGACGGCGGCGACGAACGCCGCCACGGTGGGCTTCCTGCGCCGGGGGGACACGGTTCCTCCTTGCGGAGCGGGGGGAGAGGAGGGCAACGCGTTCGGGGACGCGTGAGGCTGGGGGGACGGTTTCACGCGACGCGTCGAGCCCATCACCGGCTCGCCGCAGTGTCAACGCGCCTGATCATTATGTCGGTTACGTCCCGCTAGGGGGTTCGCGGTGCCTGCCCCCGAAGAACGAAACCGGAAACCCCCGCGCGAGGCGTACTGTCAAGGACATGGCGGAACCGCATGAGTTGACGATGCTGGAGCAGGCCGCGGCCATCCGGGAGGGCGAGCTGTCGCCCGTCGAACTGACCCGGCACTACCTGGCCCGCATCGACCGGCTGAACGACAGCGTCGGTGCCTACCTCACCGTCACCCCCGAACGGGCACTGGACGACGCCCGGCGCGCCGAGCGGCGGCTGACCGAGGGGGACGCGCCGCCGCTGCTCGGGGTGTCGGTGCCGGTGAAGGACCTGGTTCCGGTGCCCGGTGTGCGGTTCACCATGGGCTCGGCCGCCTTCGCCGACCACGTGGCGGGCGCGTCCAGCCGCCAGGCCGAGCTGCTCCACGAGGCCGGCACGGTCCTGCTGGGCAAGACCAACACGCCCGAGTTCGGGCTGCCCGCCTACACCGAGAGCCTGGTCGGGCCGCCCGCCCGCACCCCGTACGACCTCACCCGGGGGGCGGGCGGATCCAGCGGCGGCGCCGCGGCCGCGGTCGCCGCGGGGCTGGCGTCCGCCGCGCACGGGTCGGACGGCGGCGGCTCCATCCGGATCCCGGCCAGCTGCTGCGGCCTCGTCGGGCTCAAGCCCAGCCGGGGCCGCATCAGCCCGGCGCCGCTGGGCGACGTCAGCGGGCTCGGGGTGCCCGGCCCGCTGGCCCGGACCGTACGGGACGCCGCCGCCCTGCTGGACGTGATGTCCGCGCACGTACCGGGCGACCCTGCGCCGCTCGCCCCGCCGCAGCGGCCGTTCCTCGAATGGTGCGACGCGCTGGAGCGCGCCCCGCGCCGACTGCGCATCGCCCGCTGGGCGCGGCCGGACGTCCCCGGGGTGACCGTCGACCCGCGGATCCTGGAGGTCTACGAGAAGACCTCCACGCTGCTCGCCGAACTCGGCCATGCGGTGGTCGACGTACCGCAGCCGCTCGATCCCGGGGACCGGGACGCCTTCACCCCGGTGTGGGCGGTGCTGGCCGCGCTGCCCTCGGTGCCCGCGGCGCGTGAGTCGCAGCTGACGCCGATGACCCGCTGGCTGCGCGCGCAGGGGCAGGCGGCCAGCGGTCTCGACTACGTGCGGGCGCTGGCGGCGATGCAGTCGGTCGGCCGGAAGTTCGCCACCGCCGTCGCCGGGTACGACGCGGTGCTCACCCCGACGCTGGCCCAACTCCCGCCACCGGTGGGCGCGTTGCGCGACGACGCCGATCCGGCCGCGGACTTCGCGGCGCAGATCGCGTTCACGCCGTTCACCGGCCCGTGGAACATCGCGGGGCTGCCCGCGATCTCGCTGCCGGTGGGCTGGTCGGAGTCGGGGCTGCCGATCGGCATGATGCTGGGTGCGGCGCACGGCGCGGAGGGGCCGCTGCTGGCGCTCGCCGCGCAGGTGGAGACCGCCGCGCCATGGGCCGGGCGGGCAGTGGTGGAAATCGGGACGGATGGCGCCGCTCCGATTGGGTAGATGGTGACGTGTCCGTCCCCACCGACGGCCGGAGGATTTCCGGTCGTCCCTAGCGAGCACCGGAGGATCTCCGTGGCCGTTCCCACAGATCTACTTCCGTTCGACCTCCCCGACGCCAAATGCGGGTGCCCCGAGCAGCCGCTCACCTCGGAGCCCGCACTGGTCGAGGACGCGCCGCTGACCAGCGAGCCGCCGCTGCCCGCCGAGCCCGCGCTGACCAGCGAGCCGGTGGCTGTGGTGACCACCGCCGCGAGCCTGGGGCCGATGGAGATCTGATGGGAACGGCGCCCGCGGAGGTGGAGGACGCCGACTGCCATCCACTGGCGCGGCTCGCCGCGCTGCACGGAGTCGACACCCGCTACGAGCCCGCGCCCGGCCGGGTGGTCCGGGTGCCCGAGGCCACCGTGATCACGGTGCTCGCCGCGCTCGGCGTGGACGCCTCAAGCCCGCAGGCGGTACGCGACGCGCTGGCCGCGCACGAACAGCGGCTGCGCACCCGCCTGTTGCCGCCCTGTCTCGTGCTGCGCGCGGGCGTGGCGCTCCGCTCCCGGCTGCCGGAACTGCCGGACGGCACGGTGTGCGCGGTCGAGTTGGAGACCGGCGAGCAGCTGCCCGGGCACGCCGATCCGCTGCCCCTCGGCTACCACATGCTGCGGGTACGGGTACCGGACGGGCGCACCGCGGTCGCGCCGCTGATCGTGGTGCCGCAGCGGGTTCCGGAACCGCGGGGCCGGTCTTTTGGGTTCATGGTGCAGCTCTACTCGCTGCTGTCGGACCGCTCCTGGGGCATGGGCGACCTGGGCGACCTCGCCGATCTCGCGGCCTGGGCCGGGCGTTCGCTGGGCGCCGGGTTCATCACCGTCAACCCGCTGCACAGCGCCGTCCCCGGCGCGGACCCCTCGCCGTACCGGCCCTCCGCACGCCGCTTCCCCGACCCCGTCTACCTGCGGGTCGAGGACGTCCCCGAGTACGCCTACCTGCCCCCGGCGGCCCGGCAGCGGGCCGCCGAACTGCTCGCGCAGGCCGCCGTGCTGCGCGAAAGCGTGCTGGAGAAGCGGGAGTTGATCGACCGCGACGCGGTGTGGCGGCTCAAGAGCGCCGCGCTGGAACTCGTCAGGACCGTGCCGCTGACCCCCGGACGGCGCGCCGCCTACTGCGACTTCCTCGCCGAGCGCGGGCAGGCCCTCGACGACCACGCCACCTGGTGCGCGCTCGCCGAGGTCCACGGCCCCGACTGGCGTTCCTGGCCCACGGGCCTGCGCGACCCGCGCTCACCGCAGACAGCCCGCGCCCGTACCGAGGTGCTGGACCGGGTCGACTTCCACTGCTGGCTGGCCTGGCTGACCGACAGCCAGCTCCAGCACGCCCAACTCGCCGCGCGGGACGCCGGAATGGCGCCGGGCATCGTCCATGACCTGGCGGTCGGCGTCCACCCGTACGGTGCCGACGCCTGGGCACTACGGGACGCGCTGGCGCCCGGCATGTCCATCGGCGCGCCACCGGACGCGTTCAATCCGCACGGCCAGGACTGGGCGCTGCCGCCCTGGCGCCCGGACGCCCTGGCCGCCACCGGCTACGCGCCGTACCGGGAACTGCTGCGCGGTGTGCTGCGCCGGGCGGGCGGACTGCGCATCGACCACATCATGGGACTGTTCCGGCTGTGGTGGGTGCCGCAGGGCCGCCCGCCCACCGAGGGCGCCTATGTGCGCTACGACCCCGAGGCCATGCTCGGCGTCCTCGCCCTGGAGGCGCACCGGGCAGGAACCGTGGTGATCGGCGAGGACCTGGGCACCGTGGAACCGGGCGTGCGGGAGGCGCTAGCCGAACGCGGAGTGCTGGGCACCTCGGTGCTGTGGTTCGAGCGCGACGGCGACGGCCGACCGCTGCCCCCCGAAGCCTGGCGCTCCGGCTGTCTGGCCACCGTCACCACACATGACCTGCCCAGCACCGCCGCCCGCCTCACCGGTGAGCACGTGGAGCTGCGGCACCGGCTCGGCCTGCTGGCCCGGCCGCTCGCCATCGAGCAGGCCGAGGACGCCGCCGACGTCGCCCAGTGGCTGGCGCTGCTGCACCGGCTCGACCTGCTTCCGGAGGGCCCCGGCGACGAGGAGGGCGCGATCCGGGCCGTACACCGGTTCCTGCTGCGCACCCCCGCCCGGATGGTCGGGATCTGGCTGCCGGACACCATAGGAGACCGCCGCCCGCAGAACCTGCCGGGCACCTTCGACCAGTACCCCAACTGGCGGCTGCCGATCGCGGACCCGACCGGCCGCCCGGTCACCCTGGACCAGCTCGCGGCCTCGCCCCGGCTGCACGCTCTGGTGGACGAGGTGCGCGAGGGCCTGCACCGGTAAGGGCCACCCCGGCCGCGCGGTGTCCAGGAACCTTCGCTACGTTGGGAACGTGGTCAACAAGAATGCCCTGCGCGCCGGTGCGATAGCCGCCGGTACGACGCTGATGCTGCTGATGTCGTCCCCCGCCTTCGCGCTCATCCACGACGACGGTGAGGACCCCGGTCCCGGCCTGAGCATCGGCCAGACCCTCGGGCTGTACGTGGGTATCCCGGTGCTGCTGTTCGTGGTGATCGCGGGCTTGGTGATCGTCACGGACAAGAGCCGCAAGAAGACCAGGAGCTAGGGCCTTCGGCACGGCGGGGTGCGGGGGAGGTCCCCCGCACCCCTTTTTGCTGCGCCTTCGCGCCGCGCCCTCCGGGTCAGCTCCGCGCGGCGCCCGCCGCACGGTCCGCCCTCTGCGCCCGCAGCGCCCGCTCCACGCCCGCCCGGGACTCCACCACCAGCCGCCGCAGCGCGGCGTTCGGCTCGGCCGAGTCCAGCCAGGCGTCCGTGGCGTCCAGCGTCTCCTGGGAGACCTGGAGCGTCGGGTACAGGCCGACGACGATCTGCTGCGCCATCTCGTGCGAGCGGGTCTCCCAGGCCTGCTTGACCGCCGCGAAGTACTTCTCCGTGTACGGTGCCAGCAGTTCCCGCTGGTCGGTCTGGACGAAGCCGCCGATCACGGCCTCCTGGACGGCGTTCGGCAGCTTGTCCGACTCCACGACCGACTGCCACGCGGCAGCCTTGGCCTCCGCCGTCGGCCGGGCCGCGCGGGCGGTGGCCGCGTGCCGTTCGCCCGCCGCGGTGGCGTCCCTGGCCAGCTCGGCGTCGATCGCCGCCGCGTCCGCCCTGCCGGTGGCCGCCAGCCGCTCCAGCAGCGCCCAGCGCAGCTCGTCGTCCACCACCAGGCCGTCGATCTGCTGCGAGCCGTCCAGCAGCCCGGCCAGCAGGTCGAGCTGCTCGTCGGTGCGCGCGGTGGCCGCGAACGCCCGCGCCCAGGCCAGCTGGTGGTCGCTGCCCGGTGCCGCCGCCCGCAGCTGCTCCAAGGTGGCCTCGGTCCAGCGGGCCAGACCGGTCGGCCGCCACTCGGGGTCGGCGTACAGGTCGAGCGCCAGCTTGACCTGCCGGTGCAGCGACTGCACCACGCCGATGTCGGACTCCCTGGCGGCGCCCTGCAGCACCAGCTCCAGGTAGTCGCGGGTGGCCAGCTCGCCGTCGCGGGTCATGTCCCACGCCGACGCCCAGCTCAGCGCGCGCGGCAGCGACTCGGCGAAGTCCGAGATGTGCCGGGTGACCACGGCCAGCGAGTCCGGGTCCAGCCGCACCTTGGCGTACGACAGGTCGTCGTCGTTCAGCAGGACGACCGCCGGACGGTGCCGGCCCACCAGCTGCGGCACCTCGGTCAGCTCACCGGTGACGTCCAGCTCGATCCGCTCGGTGCGCACGAGCTTGCCGTCCCGCATCTCGTAGACGCCGATCGCGATGCGGTGCGGGCGGAGCACTGGCTCGCCCTTGGCGCCCTGCGGTAGCGCCGGGGCCTCCTGCTTGATGTGGAACGCGGCGATCCGGTCGTGTGCGTCCAACTCGATCTGCGGCCGCAGGACGTTGATCCCCGCGGTCTCCAGCCACGCCTTCGACCAGGCCTTCAGATCCCGGCCGCTGGTCTCCTCCAGCGCGCCCAGCAGATCGGTCAGCCGGGTGTTGCCCCAGGCGTGCCGCTTGAAGTACTGCCGTACGCCCTGGAAGAACTCCTCCATCCCGACATAGGCCACCAACTGCTTGAGCACGCTGGCGCCCTTGGCGTAGGTGATGCCGTCGAAGTTGACCAGGACGTCGTCCAGGTCGCGGATCTCGGCCATGATCGGGTGGGTGGACGGCAGCTGGTCCTGCCGGTACGCCCAGGTCTTCATCGAGTTGGCGAACGTCGTCCAGGCGTGCGGCCAGCGGCTGTTCGGCGCGTACGCCTGGCAGGCGATCGAGGTGTAGGTGGCGAACGACTCGTTCAGCCACAGGTCGTTCCACCACTCCATGGTGACCAGGTCGCCGAACCACATGTGGGCCAGCTCGTGCAGGATGGTCTCGGCCCGGGTCTCGTAGGCCGCGTCCGTCACCTTGGAGCGGAAGACGTACTGGTCGCGGATGGTGACCGCGCCCGCGTTCTCCATCGCGCCGGCGTTGAACTCCGGTACGAACAGCTGGTCGTACTTGGCGAACGGGTACGGGAAGTCGAACTTCTCCTGGAACCAGTCGAAGCCCTGCCGGGTGACCTCGAAGATCGCGTCCGCGTCGAGGTGCTCGGCGAGCGACGGGCGGCAGTAGAGGCCCAGTGGGACGCTGCGGCCCTCGCCCTCCCAGGTGCTGTGCACGCTGTGGTACGGACCGGCGATCAGCGCGGTGATGTACGAGGAGATCCGCGGGGTCGTCTCGAAGACGTGCTGGACAGTGCTGCTGTCCGGCTCGGTCGCGGTGGCCCGCACCGGCGCGTTGCTGATCACCTCCCAGCCCTTGGGAGCGGTGACGGTGAAGGAGAACGTCGCCTTCAGGTCCGGCTGCTCGAAGTTGGCGAACACCCGGCGGGCGTCCGGCACCTCGAACTGGGTGTACAGGTAGGCCTGCTGGTCGACCGGGTCGACGAAGCGGTGCAGGCCCTCGCCGGTGTTGGTGTACGCGCAGTCGGCGACGACCTTCAGCTCGTTGCGTCCGGCGGTCAGTGACGGCAGCGCGATCCGGCTGTCCTGGAAGGCCTCGGCCGGATCCAGTTCCTTGCCGTTCAGTACGACCTGGTGCACGGTCGGCGCGATCAGGTCGATGAACGAGTCCGCGCCGTCCTCGGCGGAGTCGAAGCGCACGACGGTCTCGGACCGGAACGTGCCTCCCTCCTGGGCCCCGCTGAGGTCCAAGTCGATCTCGTAGGAGTCGACAGTGATCAGACGCGCCCGCTGCTGCGCCTCTTCGCGGGTGAGGTTGGTGCCCGGCACGGGAGCTCCTTCTGGGGTGCGATGTGCGGCCTGGTAAGACTTGACGCCATCCTGCCACGGGCGTGTAACGCGTACAGCGTGGCGTGATCAGCGGGGGAGCACCGCCACGTAGGCGTGCGGGCCGCGGTCGTCGGCGCCCAGCAGCGCGGTCCTGACGACGGCCGCCTGCTGCTCCAGCGACTCGCGCAGCTTCCTGGGGGTCGTGATGATCACGTCGATGCCCAGTTGCTCCAGGTGCTCACGGGCACGGGCGTGCTGCTGCCACAGCGCGTCGTCGTCGTGTCGGGGCGCCCTGGCGTCCAGTTCCAGGGCGACGGCGTGGTCCGGCCAGTACGCGTCCACGCTGCCCAGGTGCGGGCCCCCGGGCAGTCGCAGGTCGACGTTCCACACCGGGTCGGGCAGGCCGTACTGGCGGACCATCTCGTACAGACGGCCCTCCGCGATGGCCCGGCCCTCGGCGAGCAGGGCGTCGACGGCGCGCTCCACGTGCGGGCGGGAGAGCAGTCGGGCGTTGTTCAACTCCCGTACCACGGAGGCGGCTTCGCAGTCTCCGGTGCGTACCGACTCGGTGAGCAGGGCGCGGACCGCCTCGGGGTCGCCGAGCCCGGCGACGGCGTCGGCGACCGCCCTGGGTACCGGGGCGCACGGCAGCCCGAGGACCGACACCGGCCGCGGCAGGGAGTTGGCCCGGCGGATGCGGACATCGCCGACGGCGCGCAGTCGGCGTTGGCGGGGAACGAGGACGTCGACGCGGTCCAGGGCGCACAGCGGGGGGACGGTACGGAAGCCGTGCAGGGCGAGCGCGGCGAGGCCGGTGACCATCGCATGGGTGGCCCGGCTGTCCAGTCCGGAGGACGGTTGTCCGGCGTACAGCAGGGCGGCGTGCAGGCGCTCCTCGCCGGTGGCGGGGCCGGAGTGCAGCAGGAAGACCCCTGGCAGCAGTTGCTGCCAGGGGCCGCCCGGCCGGCACCGGTCGGCGAGCACACTCGCCGGTACACCATGGGCGCGCAGTTCGCGTGCGGTCATCACACGGCGCTGGGTGCGCTCGAGGTGGACGAGGTGGCGGGGGCCGAGGGGGGTGGTGTCATGACTCATGTCCACCGAATTCCCGCGTGTGGCACGGCACTTAACCCCTGTTACAGGGCCGTCGACAAATCGGGACACCATGGGGCTAAAGTACCCATGTTCGACCCCCGTCCGGTTGTTCCCCCTGCCCCTCCACCCCACATGGGGGCGCCCCCTGGATCCCCTTGGGCTGCGCGCCGGTGCCCGAATTCTTTCCACCGCGACGGCGCGCAACCCTCGCGGCGGAGGCCGGCGGTTTTCAACTGGCCCTGGCCAGGCCCCCGATCACCCCCGGCTGGAGGCCTCCTGGGCGCGCAGGGAACGGGTCAGGTCGGAGTGGGACTCCTGGATCAGACGGCGTAGGGCGGGGGCCGCGTTCGGGTGGGTGGTCAGCCAGGCGGCCGTGGTGTCGGCCGTCTGCCGGGTGGCCTGGAGCATGGGGTAGAGGCCGCGGACGATGGCCATGCCGATCTCGATCGAGCGCTCGGCCCACACCCGCTCCAGCGCGGCGAAGTACTTCGCCGCGTACGGCGCCAGCAGCTCCCGCTGGTTGCCCTGGGTGAAACCCGAAATCACCGCCTCCACAAGGGCGTTGGACAGCTCGTCGGACTCCACCACCTGCCGCCAGGCCTCCGCCTTCACCTCGGCCGACGGCCGCGCGGCCAGGCACCGCACCTGGTGCCGCTTGCCGGAAGCGGTGTTGTCGCGGGCCAGCTCGGCCGCGATGTCCGCCTCGTCCGCCGCACCGTGCGCGGCCAGCGGCAGCAGGAACGTCCAGCGCAGCTCCTGGTCCACCTCCAGCCCCTCGACCTTCTCGGCTCCGTCCAGCAGGCCGCGCAGCAGCCGCAGTTCGTCCTGGGACGAGGCCGTCGCGGCGAAGAACCGCGCCCACGTCAACTGGTGCCCGCTGCCCGGCTCGGCCGCCCGCAGCTCCCGTAGCGCGCCCTCGGCCAGCGCCCGGCCGCCCTCCGCGCGCCACTCGGGCGCGACGTAGTGGTCGAGCGCGGTCTGCGCCCAGGTGTGCAGCATCTGCAGCACGCCGATGTCGGTCTCCCGCCCGGCGAAGTCCAGCAGCAGCCGCACGTAGTCCTGCGCGGGCAGCAGCCCGTCCCGGGTCAGGTTCCACACCGCCGACCAGGACAGCGCCCGGGCCATCGGATCGGTCAGGTCGCCCAGGTGGCTCCGCAGCGTGTCCAACGACCGCTCGTCGAAGCGGGCCTTGCAGTACGTGAGGTCCTCGTCGTTCACCAGCACCAGTTCCGGCCGCTCGGCCCCGGCCAGCTCGCCGATGACCGTTCGCTCACCGGCGACGTCCGCCTCCACCCGCGCGTACCGTTCCAGCGCACCGTCCGCGTCGCACCGGTACAGCCCGACCGCCACCCGGTGCGGGCGCGGCGGCGTGCCCTCCTGGAGCACCGCGAGCTCCGCCACGCGACCGTCCGCACCGCATATGACCTGCGGGGTGAGGGAGTTGAGGCCCGCGGTCTGCAACCACACCCGGGACCACTCGGCCATGTCCCGACCGGAGGTCTCCTCCAGCACGGACAGCAGGTCCGCCAGCCGGGTGTTGCCGAACGCGTGCCGCTTGAAGTAGCGCCGGGCGCCCTCCAGGAAGGCCTCCTGGCCGACGTACGCGACGAGCTGCTTCAGCACGCTCGCGCCCTTGGAGTAGGTGATGCCGTCGAAGTTGAGCTTGGCGTCCTCAAGGTCGTGGATGTCCGCGGTGATCGGATGGGTGGACGGCAACTGGTCGGCCCGGTACGCCCACGCCTTGCGCCGGTTGGCGAAGGAGACCCAGCCGTTGGTGAACCGGGTCGCCTCCACCAGCGAGAACGAGCCCATGAAGTCCGCGAACGACTCCTTGAGCCACAGGTCGTCCCACCACTCCATGGTGACCAGGTCGCCGAACCACATGTGCGCCATCTCGTGCAGCACGACGGTGGCCCGGCCCTCGTAGGAAGCCTGGGTCACCTTGCCCCGGAAGACGAACTCCTCACGGAAGGTGACCAGTCCGGGGTTCTCCATCGCGCCGATGTTGTACTCCGGCACGAACGCCTGGTCGTACTTCCCGAACGGATACGGGTAGTCGAAGTGGTCGTGGAAGAAGTCCAGGCCCTGCTTGGTGATCTGGAAGATGTCGTCCGCGTCGAAGTGCTGGGCGAGCGACCTGCGGCACATCGCGCCCAGCGGGACCTCCAGGTCGCCGCGCCGGTAGGTGTCCGTCACGTAGTGGTACGGGCCCGCGACCACGCAGGTGATGTACGTCGAGATGGGCGCGGTCCGCGCGAACCGCCACACACCGCCGTCCCGGGACTCCTCCGCGCCGTTGCTCCACACCGTCCAGCCCTCGGGGGCCGTCACCGCGAAGCGGAACCGCGCCTTCAGGTCCGGCTGCTCGAAGTTGGCGAAGACCCGCCGGGCGTCGGCCGGTTCGTACTGGGTGTAGAGGTAGATCTCGCCGTCCTCGGGATCGATGAAGCGGTGCAGCCCCTCGCCGGTCCGGCTGTACGCGCAGGCCGCGTCCACCACCAGTTCGTTGCTCTCGGCGAGGCCGTCCAGCGCGATCCGGGTGCCGTCGAAGACCGCCGAGGGATCCAGCTCGCGCCCGTTGAGCCGCACCGAGCTGACCGAGGGGGCGACCAGGTCCACAAAGGTCGCCGCGCCCGGTCGGGCACAGCGGAACCGGACCGTGGTCACTGAGCGGAAGGTGTTCTCCCGCGGCTGTACGGCGGACCGTAGGTCGAGCGACACCTCGTACCCGTCCACCGCGATCAGTGCGGCCCGCTCGCGGGCCTCGTCTCGGGTCAGGTTCTCGCCGGGCACGGTGACTCCTTCGTCTCGTGGCTCGTCCGCCGCGTCCACCGACCCCGTCGCCGGTGCGGCCGAAGTCGCATCATCGCATGTGGCGGCGGAGGTGACACGCGTCCCTTCGGCCGGGAATGCCCGCACGATCGCCCGTGTTTCAGCCCCCGGAGTGTGTCGTTTCATATCGAACGACCTTGGGAGAGGCTGTGACGACGACCGAGACCGACAAGATCCCGGCGGATTTCTGGTTCGACCCGCTGTGCCCCTGGGCGTGGATGACCTCGCGCTGGATGCTTGAGGTCGAGAAGGTGCGCCCGGTGAGCGTGCGCTGGCATGTGATGAGCCTTGCCGTGCTCAACGAGAACAAGGAAGACCTGCCCGAGAGGTACCGCGAGCTGCTGGCCACCGCCTGGGGACCGGTACGGGTCTGCATCGCCGCCGAGCAGAAGTACGGCGGCGAGGTGCTCGGCCCGCTCTACACCGCGCTGGGCACCCGGTTCCACAACCAGGAACTGCCCAGGACCCGCGAGACGATCGTCGCCGCGCTGGAGGAGGCCGGCCTGCCCGCGGAGTTGGCGGACGCCGCGGACACCGACGCCTACGACACCGAGCTGCGCGCCTCGCACCAGGCGGGTATCGGCCTGGTCGGCGAGGACGTCGGCACGCCGGTGATCGCGGTCCCGGGCGCCGACGGCGAGCAGGTGGCGTTCTTCGGCCCGGTGGTGACCCCGGCGCCCAAGGGCGAGGCGGCGGCCAAGCTGTGGGACGGCACGCTGCTGGTGGCGTCCACGCCCGGCTTCTACGAGATCAAGCGCACCCGCACGGTCGGGCCGATCTTCGACTGAACCGGCCCGCTATGATCCGGCCCCCGGGCTGTCCCTGGCGGGACGGCCCCTCGGGTAAGGGGAAGGCCCCCGCGCGACACCACCGCGCGGGGGCCTTCCGTCCGTGGGGCCGCGATCGTCACGGAACCAGCAGGCCGGAAGGCAGCTGCTTGGCCTTGAGGTAACGCGCGTTCACGTCCTGCCAGTTGACCACCCGCCACATAGCCTCCACGAAGTCCACCTTCTGGTTGCGGTACTGCAGGTAGAAGGCGTGCTCCCAGGCGTCGAAGACCAGCAGCGGAACGCTGCCCTGGCCCACGTTGCCCTGGTGGTCGTAGACCTGCTCGACGATCAGCCGGCCGCTGACCGGCTCGTAGGCGAGCACGCCCCAGCCGGAGCCCTGCGTGGTCGCCGCGGCCTTCGACAACTGGGCCTTGAACCGGGCGAACCCGCCGAAGTGCTCGGCGATGGCGTCGGCCAGCTCACCGGTGCCGTCCTTCTCCAGCGGCTCACCGCCGCCGTCACCGGTCATGTTCTGCCAGTAGATGCTGTGCAGGATGTGGCCGGACAGGTGGAACGCCAGGTTCTTCTCCAGGCCGTTGATCGCCCCCCAGGCGTCCTTCTCCCGCGCCTCGGCGAGCTGGTCCAGGGTGTCGTTGGCGCCCTTCACATACGCGGCGTGGTGCTTGTCGTGGTGCAGCTCGATGATCTCTCCGCTGATGACCGGCTCCAACGCGGCGTAGTCATAAGGGAGTTCAGGAAGGGTGTACGTGGACATGCTGGGTCCTCCGGCTGCGGCTTATTGCAACGCTTTCGCAATTGCAGGCTACCAGCAGCAACTCCGAACGCACTGGAGGGCCGGACCACCGGGTCCGGCCCTCCAGTCGAGTTGCCGTCAGGGACGTCAGCGGCGCTTCGCCGCGAGCTGGCGCGCGTAGCCGACGGCCGCCAGTACGACGGTCGCGCCACCGGTGAAGTACAGCTGCACCCGGGTGTCGGGCTGCCGTGCCATCAGCACCAGCACCGCGCCGATGCCCAGCAGCGCCACCCAGGTCAGATAGGGGAAGGCCCACATCCGCACCACCAGCTTCTCCGGCGCCTCACGCTCCAGCCGACGCCGCATCCGCAACTGCGCCACCGCGATGAACGCCCACACCACCAGAACTGCCGCCCCCACGATGTTCAGCAGCCAGGCGAACACCGTGGTCGGCCACCAGTAGCTGAACAGCACGGCGAGGAAGCCGAACCCGGAGGAGGCCAGCACCGCCAGCCGCGGCACGCCACCGTTCAACCGGCCCAGCAGCCGCGGCCCCTGGCCCCGCGCCACCAGCGAGTACGCCATCCGCGACGAGCCGTAGATGTTGGCGTTCATCGCGGAGAGCAGGGCGACCAGGATGACCACGTTCATCAACTGGCCCGCGCCCGGCACCCCGATGTGGTCGAGCACCGCGACGTACGGGCCGTGCTTGGTCAACGAGCCGTCGTTCCAGGGGATCAGGGTGACGATGACCAGCATCGAGCCGACGTAGAACAGCGCGATGCGCCACATCGCGGTGCGCACCGCCTGGCCCACGCTCTTGACCGGGTTCTCCGACTCGGCCGCCGCGATGGTCACCGTCTCCAGCCCGCCGTACGCGAACACCGAGGCGAGCAGGCCGACCACCAGGCCGTTGGCGCCCTTGGGCAGGAAGCCCCCCGCACCGGTCAGGTTCGCGGCGCCCACCGCGTGCGTGCCCGGCAGCACCCCGAAGATCGCCAGCACGCCCAGGATGAGGAAGAGGGAGATGGCACCGACCTTCAGCGCGGCGAACCAGAACTCGAACTCGCCGAAGTTCTTCACCGCCGCCAGGTTCGTACCGCAGAAGACCGCCATGAAGACGGCCACCCACATCCACGAGGGCGTGCCGGGAAACCAGTTGGCCATGATCCCGGCCGCGCCGATCGCCTCGGCCGCCACGCCCACGCACAGCAGGGTCCAGAAGGTCCACCCCGCGGCGAAGCCCGCCCACGGACCGATGGACCGGTCGGCGTGCACCGAGAAGGAACCGGAGGCCGGGTTGGCCGCGGACATCTCGCCCAGCATCCGCATCACCAGCATGACAAGCACGCCGGACAGCGCGTACGCCAGCACGATGGACGGCCCGGCGGCGGCGATGCCCGCCCCCGAACCGACGAACAGTCCGGCGCCGATGACCCCGCCGAGGGCGATCATCGACAGATGGCGCTGCTTGAGTCCGTGGCCGAGACGCTGTTCCGAGGCGGTCGCGGCGGGTGCCGTATCGGTTATCGGGGAGGGTGTCCGATTCATTGGCGTGACCGTCCAGTGGGGTGAGAGCGGTACGGATCGCCACAGTGTGCGGGGGAGCACCGCCCACAACAACGACGCGTTCGCCATCCGGACACTTTGTTAACGCAATGTGACTGATTAATCGTCAGTTATGCGCTGATTGTGCTGTGCGTCTCTTTTGTGGCTTTAGCCGCGCCGGGCGCGCCACTCGCGTACCCCTGCCGCCAGCAGCACCACGCCGGTGGCGACGGCGGACCAGAGCACCTGGGGACGGGAGCCCGGGTCGCCGAGCATCAGGGCCAGGACCGCGAGCATTCCCAGCAGCGCCGCCCAGCTCAGATAGGGAAAAGCCCACATCCGCAGGGACAGGGTGTGAGGTGCCTCCCGCTCGATCCGGCGGCGCAGCCTCAGCTGGGAGCCGCAGATCAGGCCCCAGACCACCAGCAGCACCGCGCCCACCGCGTTGAGCAGGTAGAGGAAGACCGAGTGCGGCCAGATCAGGTTGAGCAGTACCGAGACGAAGCCGAAGGCCACAGAGGCCAGCACCGCCCGGCGCGGCACCCCGCCGCCGGTCACCTTCAGCAGCCCGCGCGGCGCCTCACCGCGCTCCGCCAGTGAGAAGACCATCCGCGAGGCCCCGTACAGGTTGGCGTTGAGCGCGGACAGCAGCGCGACGAACACCACCACGTTCATGATCTGCGCGGCGGCGGGCACCCCGATCCGGTCGAGCACCGCCACATACGGGCTGGCTCCCGGTTTGATCGAGGTCCACGGCAGCAGGGTGACCACGACCAGCATCGAGCCGATGTAGAAGACCGCGATCCGCAGCACCGCGCTGCGCACCGCCCGTCCGACCGCGCGGGCCGGGTCGTCGGACTCTGCCGCGGCGATGGTGACGACCTCCAGCCCGCCGAAGGCGAAGACCACCGCCAGCACTCCGGAGACCACTCCGCTCCAGCCGTTCGGCAGGAAGCCGCCCCGGCCGGTGAGGTTGGCCAGGCCCACCGCATGGGTGTCCGGCAGCAGCCCGAGGACCGCCAGCAGCCCGAGCGCCAGGAACAGCACGATCGCGCCGACCTTCAGCGCGGCGAACCAGAACTCGAACTCGCCGAAGTTCTTCACCGCCGTCAGGTTCGCGGTGGTGAACACCACCATGAACAGCAGCACCCACGCCCACTGCGGCACCACCGGCAGCCAGCCGGACGCGATGGTCGCCGCGCCGGTGGCCTCCACCGCCAGCACCACGACCAGCATGAACCAGTACAGCCAGCCGACCGTGAACCCGGCCCAGCGCCCGAACGCCCGCTCCGCGTGCACCGAGAACGCGCCGGAGGCGGGCATCGCCGCCGACATCTCGCCCAGCATCCGCATGATCAGCATCGCCAGCAGGCCCGCGATCAGATACGAGACCACGATGCCCGGTCCCGCCACGGCGATCCCGGCGCCCGAGCCCACGAACAGGCCCGCGCCGATCACCCCGCCCAGGCCCAGCATGGTCAGATGGCGCTGCTTGAGCCCGGCCGACAGCGGTTCTCTCCCGCCGTCGGCAAGCTCGCGCGCGGCGGCGGGCGAAGCATCGTGCATGGCGCTGCTAACTCTCAGGATCAGTTGGGGAGACTCCACAGTGTCTCCGCATCGCGTGTCGGGCCGCAAAGTGGTTCATCTTCGACGGTCTCCCCAGTGACCAGCATCACGGTGACCCCTGCCCCGCTCTCGCTCTTTGTGCGGAACCGACTACGGGTGGGAACGAGCCTTTGTCATCCGCTCACCGTGTTGCCGGTCACGGCGCTGGGTTACGGTCACGTTGTCCTGAACCGCCCTCCATCACGCGGGAGACCCGATGAGCCTCGCAGCCGCACCCGTCCGTCCGCAGCAGGTCCTGGCCGACCTGCTGCCCGCCTCCACCGCCACCCGCGCCCGGCTGCGCGACGCGGCCCTGGTCCTCGGCGGCGCCGCGCTCACCGGCCTGGCCGCCCAGATCGCGATACCGGTGCCCGGCTCGCCGGTGCCGGTCACCGGGCAGACCTTCGCCGCACTGCTGGTGGGCACCGCGCTGGGGGCCCGCCGCGGCGTGCTCTCCCTGGCGCTGTACGCGGTCGCGGGCCTGGCCGGGGTGCCGTGGTTCGCGGGCGGCGCGCACGGCGCGGGGCTGGTGACCTTCGGCTATGTGCTGGGCATGGTGCTCGCCTCGGCGGCGGTCGGCGCCCTGGCCCGGCGCGGCGCGGACCGCGGCGTGTGGCGGACGGCGGGCGCGATGCTGGTCGGTGAGGCGGTCATCTACGCCGTGGGCGTCCCCTACCTCGCCTTCGCCGCGCACATGTCCTTCGGCCAGGCGCTCGCCCTGGGCTTCACGCCGTACCTGATCGGTGACGCCCTCAAGGCGGCGCTGGCGATGGGCCTGCTGCCGGCCGCGTGGAAGCTGGTCGGCCGCAAGGGCTGACCCCGGATACGGCGATGGCCCGCACCCCCCGAGGGTGCGGGCCATCGCCGTATCCGGTCAGCGCTGGTCGAGCGCCGAGCGCCGGCGGCCGCGGATGAACGCGACGGCCAGTACGAGGCCCGCTGCCAGGAAGGACATCAGCACCTGGTCGCGCCCGCTCTTGTCGGTCAGCATGTAGCCGATGACGAACACGATCATTCCGATGGTCACCCAGGTCAGATACGGGTAGGCCCACATCTTCACCGACAGCCGCTCCGGCGACTCCCGTTCGATGATCTTGCGCATCCGCAGCTGCGAGAAGCAGATCACCAGCCAGACGAACAGGGCCACCGCACCAGAGGAGTTGAGCAGGAACTGGAAGATGGTCTTCGGGTACTGGTAGTCGAAGTAGACGGCCACGAAGCCGAAGACGACCGAGGCGAGGATCGCCGTCGCGGGCACACCGCGCGAGGTGGTGCGGCTGAAGGCGCGCGGGGCGTCGCCTCGCTCGCTGAGCGAGAACGCCATCCGGGAGGCCGTGTACAGGCCCGAGTTGAGGCAGGAGAGCACGGCGGTCAGCACGATCACGTTCATCAGCTCACCGGCGTGCGGGATGCCGACGTGGTTCAGCACCGCGACATACGGGCTCTTGGCGACCTCGGGGGAGTTCCACGGCAGCAGCGTGACGACGAGCAGGATCGAGCCCAGGTAGAAGACGCCGATCCGCCAGATCACGCTGTTGGTGGCCTTGACCACGGCCTTGCGCGGGTCCTCGGACTCACCGGCGGCCAGCGTGACGATCTCGCTGCCCATGAAGGAGAAGACCACCATCAGCACACCGGTGAGGATGGCGCCCGGCCCCTTCGGCAGGAAGCCGCCCTGACCGGTGAGGTTCGCCAGGCCCACCGCGTGGTCGTGGGTGCCCGGCAGCACACCGAAGACCGCCAGTCCGCCGACCACGATGAACGCGGCGATCGCGACGACCTTGATGCCGGCGAACCAGAACTCGAACTCACCGTAGGAGCCGACCGAGAACAGGTTGGTGGCGGTGAGCACGACCATCACGATCAGCGCCCAGCCCCAGGTCGGCACGGCCGGCATCCAGCTGTTGAGGATGCCCGCACCGGCCATCGCCTCGACCGCGAGCACGACGACCCAGAAGAACCAGTACAGCCAGCCGATGGTGAAGCCCGCCCAGCGGCCCAGCGCCCGGTCCGCGTACGCGGAGAAGGAGCCGGAGACCGGGTTGGCCGCCGCCATCTCGCCGAGCATTCGCATCACCATGACGACGAGCGCGCCCACCAGCGCGTACGACAGCAGGATGGCGGGACCGGCGGCGGCGATGCCCGCGCCGGAGCCGACGAACAGGCCGGCGCCGATGACACCACCGATGGCGATCATCGACAGATGTCGGTTCTTCAGCCCTGCTTGCAGGCCATGACCGGCTGCCTCATGGCCGTACGCGGTGGCGGCGGCCGAGGCCGGGCCGGAGTTGCCGGGCCTGGCGTCCTCCGTCGTGAAGGGCGGTTGCGCACTCATTGACGTGTCCCTCGTCTCTCGGTTCGCGAGTTCCCGAATGCAACCCCAGACATCGGCCGAAACGGAACACCTGTGTCCGAATCGTTGCATCACCGGGTTCAGCGGCCCAGTGTGAAATCGGCCACCCCAAACGCAGGCTCGGCGCGGGAGCGGCCCCCGAAAACACAGGCGCGCGGCCCCGGAAACAGAGGTGCGGGTACACGCATGGCACACTCTCCGCATGCGCGTGTACCTCGGCTCCGATCATGCCGGTTACGAACTGAAGAACCACCTCGTCGAGTGGCTCAAGGCCAACGGCCACGATCCGGTGGACTGCGGTCCGCACATCTACGACGCCCAGGACGACTACCCCCCGTTCTGCCTGCGCGCCGCGGAGCGCACCGCCCAGGACTCCGACAGCCTCGGCATCGTCATCGGCGGCTCGGGCAACGGCGAGGCGATCGCCGCCAACAAGGTCAAGGGCGTACGTGCCGCACTCGCCTGGAGCGAGGAGACCGCCAGCCTCGGCCGCGAGCACAACAACGCCAACGTGGTCAGCATCGGGGCGCGGATGCACTCCGAGGAGGAGGCCACCCGCTTCGTGGAGGTCTTCCTCAACACCCCCTTCTCCGAGGGCGAACGGCACATCCGCCGGATCGACATGCTCAGCGCCTACGAACTCACCGGGAAGCTGCCGGAGATCCCGGCCGACCACCCGCGGCAGGACTGAGCGCGGGAATGCCCGAAGGGCACACCATTCACCGACTGGCCGCCGACCACCAAGCGAGGTTCGGCGGCCGGGCCGTCTCGGCCAGCAGTCCGCAGGGCAAGTTCGCGGACGGCGCGGCGCTGGTCGACGGACAGGTCCTGGAGCGGGCCGAGGCGCACGGCAAGCACCTCTTCCTGCGGTTCGGCCCGGAGCAGTGGGTCCATGTCCACCTGGGGCTGTTCGGCAAGTACGCCTTCGGTACCGGGCCCGCGCCCGCGGCGACCGACACCGTACGGCTGCGGCTTGCCAACTCCGACGGCTACGCCGACCTGCGCGGTCCCACCGCCTGCGAGCTCATCGCCGACGGCGAGAAGCAGGCGATACACGACCGCCTGGGCCCCGACCCGCTGCGCCCCGGCACCGACCACGAGCCCGCGTGGCGGCGGATATCCCGCAGCCGCACATCGGTGGCCGCGCTGCTGATGGACCAGAAGGTGGTCGCGGGCGTCGGCAACGTCTACCGGGCCGAGGTGCTGTTCCGGCACGGCATCGATCCGTACCGGGCCGGGCGCGATCTGAGCCGAGCCGAATGGGACGCGATCTGGGCCGATTTGGTCACACTGATGAGAGAGGGGGTGCGGAACAACCGGATTGACACCGTCCGCCCGGAACACACCCCCGAGGCGATGGCCCGCCCACCGCGCGTGGACGACCACGGCGGTGAGGTCTACGTCTACCGCCGGCACCAACTGCCCTGCCTCGTCTGCGGAGCGCGGGTGCGCACCGCGGAACTGGCCAACCGCAACCTGTTCTGGTGCCCCGGCTGCCAGACGCGGTAGCCCAGCGACCACCTGCTCGAACTGATCGATTCGGGGCCGGTGCTCTTGTGGACGAGGACGTCGTGGGTCTTCTGTGGGCACGGTGGGGCTCGACCTGGCCGCCGCGATCCTGGCCGAACAGGTCGACGCCCAGGACCTCGCAATGGAGTGCCGCCGAGACCTTCTCGAACTGATGCAGACGCGTGCCCGGCGAGTCCCGGTCGGGCGCCGGGCACGCGGAATCAATCGTCTAGAAGCCGTGCGGCAGCCAAGGCGCGACCGGGTGGCCGAAGGCCGTCGCGGCTTCGGCCAGCGCGCCGGGGCGCAGCTCACGTATCCGTCCGGCGCCCGCGAGCGCCGTCAGGCCGAAGCCGCCCAGATACCCGCCGGCCAACTCCCGCGCCGACAGGACTAGATCGGCCGAATCCGTCGTTCGCTCGCACGTGGCGCCCTTCTGGTCGCCGCTGAGCCGCCAACGGCCCTCGTTCCACGGGCAGAAAGTGTCCTCGACCTCCAACACCACGTCCACCGGCGCCGCGTACGTACGGGCGGCGAGCGCCGCGCCGACGTCCACCAGCCGTACGAACATCCCGTCGCGCACGCGCAACCGGCACCGTCGTACGTCGGAGACCAGGTGCAGCAGCGGGTCGTCCACCGGCCGGTTGGAGGCGATGACCGTCGAGGTCAGGTCCACCTCGAACAGATGACGCCACAACGCCGCGTAGCCCGCCGGGTCCAGCGCCTCGACGTCCCGTACCAGTACCGAGCCCTTCGGTCCGGCCTCGTCCCAGTCCGACTTCACCGCGAAGCGGGCGAACCCCACCACCTCCCCGTTCCGTTCGGCCAGCACGCACCCCACCTCGCCGGCCCCGCGCCGCTCCGACGGCGGATCGAGCAACGGCAGCCGCTCCCAGCCGGGTTGCCGCGCCAGCATGCCCGGACGTCCGGCCACCCGGCGCGCGTACACCGCCTCGCAGGCCGCGATGGCCGCACGTGGTGGGACCAGGCGCAGCCGTATCTCGTCCGTCCCCGTGGGGGCCGTCAGCCGCACCCGGGCGCTGTCGATCTCCATCCGCAACCGCTCGGTCGCCAGCCCGTACCCGAACCGCCCGTAGATCGGCGGCTCCGAGGCCGTCAGCACCGCCAGCGGCTCTCCCCACCGCCGCACATCGTCCAGCTGCCGCCGCATCATCGCGGTGAGCACGCCGCGCCGCCGGTGCGTCGAGCGCACACCGACACAGGTCACCCCGGCCGTTGGAACCAGCGAACCACCCGGCACCGACAACCGGAACGAGAACGCTCCGGTTGTGCCCACCAACTCGTCGCCGTCCCAGGCCGCCAGGGAGCGCTCGCATTCGGTCAGATCGTGCCACAGGGAGCGTTCCTCCGGGGACTCCTGCGCCCCGCCGAACGCCCGCTCCAACTCCCCGTACCAGCGGTCCCACCGCCCGGGTTCGAGCACCCGCAGTTCAACCGTCATGTCCCCTGCCTAGCAGCGGCGCGGCGGTACGGGCGAACGAATTACCGGCGGAACCGACCGCCCGTCCGAGCCAGGCCGGAAACGATCGGCCGACGCACCGTGCCCGACCGATATACGGCGAGTCGCGAATCGACGCGCCGCCGAATGGGTGGATAGGGTCGCCGGGAATGGAGGACGAGTAACGGCGCGTACGGCGCCACGGAAGCCGGGTGGCCGTGGGCGACGGTATCGAGACCAGGAGCGCGGAGCAGAGCCCCGCGCGTCCGGACGTCGAGGCGTCTCCCGTGCCGCGGGCCAGGCGCGGGCGGGAGGGAGACGGGATCGAGACCAGGGACGCGGAGCGCCCCGTACCGAGCGCGCGGCCGGTGGGCACCCCCACCCCGCGCCCCCGGCGCGGGCGCACCGGTGACGGAGTGGTGGCCAAGGCGCGCAGGACGCTGCACCGGGGCCGCACCCTGCTGCGCAAATCCGCCGTCGACTACTTCCGCGGCGACGGCTCCGACTGGCTGCCGCTGGTCGGCCTGTTGCTCACCGTTCCCGCCCTGGCCTGGGCCACCACCGCCCTGCCCGACTGGTGCCCGCCGACCGCGCTGGTCTTCCCGGTCCTGCTGGGCGGACTGCTGCTGCGCCCGGCGAGCCTGCTGCTGCTCTACGCCGCCGCGGCCAGCGCACTGGTGGTCGAGGACGCGGTGCTCGGCCCGTACCACTCCGGCGCGTCGCGGACCGTCACACCGGGCACCGTGCTGGTGGTCAGCGCGGTCGCGTTCGCCGGGCTGATGATCGCCCAGTTCCGCAGCCGGGTCGGAGTGCCCTGGCGGCGCGGCGGCACCATGCTGTTCGACCTGCGCGAACGCATCCGCGTGCAGAGCCAGTTGCCGCAGCTGCCGGACGGCTGGCACGCCGAGATGGCGCTGCGCCCGGCCGGCGGCCAGTCGTTCTCCGGGGACTTCGTGGTCGCCACCCGCACCGGCGGCGGCCAGGTGCTGGAGGCGGTGCTGACCGACGTGTCCGGCAAGGGCATGGACGCCGGTTCCCGCGCGCTGCTGCTGTCCGGGGCGTTCGGCGGGCTGCTCGGCTCGCTGCCGCCGCACCAGTTCCTCGCCGCCGCCAACGGCTATCTGCTGCGCCAGGACTGGGACGAGGGGTTCGCCACCTCCGTCCACCTCGTACTCGACCTGGAGAGCGGCGACTACGAGCTGCTGTCCGCCGGACACCTGCCCGGTATGCAACTGTGCGCGGGCACGGGGCGGTGGGAGGAGAAGGCCGCCGACGGCATGATGCTCGGGGTCTTCGAGGGCGCCGAATTCGACGGTGTGAAGGGCACGTTGAACTCCGGTGACGTGCTGATGCTGTTCACCGACGGACTGGTGGAGGCGTCCGGGCGTGATCTGGCCGAGGGCATCGACCGGTTGATCGGCGAGGCCGAACGCCTGGTGGCGCACGGATTCCGGGGCTCCGCCTGGCGGTTGATAGAGGCGGTCGCCAAGGACGTCAACGACGACCGGGCGCTGCTCATCATCTGCCGTGACTGATCGCCGCGTTGACGACCGGCCGGGGACACGCGCCCTCGTGGCGGGTCCACGGAAGGGCTGGTTGGTGGCACGATGGACGGCGCGGGGAGAAGTGGCGGCGGCGCAACCCCGTACCGGCGTGGCGTAGGCCGTAGTGAGCGAGGAAGTGATCCGTTGTGGCCATCTCCCTTTCCGTTGTCGTGGTGTTGGCGATCGTCCTGTTCGTGATGTTGCGAGGGGGGACGCTCAAGGGAGGACCGGCCATCGTGGCCATACTGTTCGGCTTCTTCCTCGCGTCGACCGGGCTGGCACCGGACATCCACCGGTTCCTGGACTCGTTGGCCAACACCATCAACCAGATAAAGCTCTGAACGTGACGAAGGACGCAGCCACGCGAACCGGGGCGCACACGACGGCGTAACACTGTGGCGTGAAAAGCGGTCCGGCCCGGTCGGAGGGAACGTTCCCTCCGACCGGGCCGGACTCGTACAGAGCGGGCGACGGGAATCGAACCCGCGTAGCCAGTTTGGAAGACTGGGGCTCTACCATTGAGCTACGCCCGCAACGGCCAGTCATTCTGGCACACCGCATCGTAGCTGGTCGACTCGGCCCCTGTCGCCCACCGGATTAATTGGCGGCCGGAACGTGCGGAGCCATGTACGCTACGTGTCGCACTGAAACGGGGTGTGGCGCAGCTTGGTAGCGCGTCCGCTTTGGGAGCGGAAGGCCGTGGGTTCAAATCCCGCCACCCCGACCATTTGTTCGAAAGGTCCCGGGCGTGGGACAGTCGTGCCGCTCGTACCGGTACTATGCGAGTTGGCCCTGTATACGGGGCGACGTAGGGGCGAGGACCCCGGGAAGTACGTCTCGTCGGCCACGTAAAGCCCCTGACTGTCAGCCCAAGGAGACCCAACCGTGAAGAGCGCCGTGGAGACTCTGAACCCGACCCGGGTTCGACTCACCGTCGAGGTGCCCTTCGAGGAGCTCAAGCCCAGCCTCGACGCGGCGTACAAGAAGATCAACCAGCAGGTCACGGTGCCGGGATTCCGCAAGGGCAAGATCCCCGCGCGCGTCATCGACCAGCGGTTCGGCCGGGGCGCGGTGCTCGAAGAGGCCATCAACGACGCGCTGCCGAAGTTCTACACGGAGGCGGTCAACGAGGGTGAGCTGAACGTCCTCGGCCAGCCCGAGATCGACATCACCGAGTTCAACGACAACGAGCAGCTGAAGTTCACCGCCGAGGTGGACATCCGCCCGGCCATCGAGATCCCGGACTTCTCCGGCATCGAGGTCACCGTCGACGCCGTCGAGGTTTCCGACGAGGACGTCGACAAGTCGGTCGAGCAGCTGCGCGAGCGCTTCGCCTCCACCACCCCGGTCGAGCGCGCCGCCGCCGACGGTGACGTGGTCACCATCGACCTGGAGGCCAAGGTCGACGGCAACGTGCTGGAGGACGGCGTCGCCAAGGGCGTCACCTACACCATCGGTTCCGGCCAGCTGCTGGACGGCATCGACGAGGCCGTCATCGGCTTGGAGGCCGGCGGCTCCGCCACCTTCTCCTCCGAGCTCAAGGGCGGCTCCGCGGCCGGCAAGACCGCCGAGGTCAAGGTCGACGTCACCGCCGTGCAGGCCCGTGAGCTGCCCGCGCTGGACGACGAGTTCGCCCAGCTGGCGAGCGAGTTCGACACCCTTGAGGAGCTGCGCGCCGACAGCCGCAAGCGCCTTGAGCGGATGAAGAAGTACGACCAGGCCACCCAGGCCCAGGAGAAGGTGCTGGACGCCCTGCTGGACCTGATCGAGGTGCCGATCCCGGAGAAGCTCCTCAAGGACGAGGTCGAGACCCGCAAGCACAACCTGGAGCAGCACCAGTTCCCGATGATGGGGCTGAACTGGGACAGCTTCCTGGAGCGCGAGGGCAAGACCGCCGAGGAGTACGACGCCGAGCTGGAGAAGCAGGCGACCAAGGGCATCAAGACCCAGTTCGTGCTGGACGAGCTGGTCTCCAAGGAGCAGCTCTCGGTCAACCAGGAGGAGCTCACCGAGCACCTCATGCGTCGTGCCGCCACCTCCGGCATGAGCCCCGACCAGTTCGCCCAGGCCGTGGTCGAGGGTGGCCAGGTGCCGATGCTGGTCGGCGAGGTCGCCCGCGGCAAGGCGCTGGCCCTGGTGGTCGAGGCCGCCAAGGTCGTCGACAGCAACGGTGAGACCGTCGACCTGGACGACGAGGACGAGGAAGGCGAGACCGTCGAGGCCGCCGCCGAGGAGTCCACCGAGGACGCCGCCGAGGAGAAGTCCGAGGGCTGATCCAGGCGCTAGCAGCAGGAGCATGACAACGCACCCGGACGCCATGGAGTGTCCGGGTGCGTTCGTTTTCCGCCTCGAACGCGATCACTTTCGGGGTTGCCTGCGCTCACAGCGAACAGTTTCGCGTGGGGGATTGCTGGGCCCGACCTGCGCGTTAGGGTCCGTAGTAACGAGGGCAGGGGAGTCCCTTGACGGCGCTGGAGTCAGCTCGCCAACGCACCCCCGCGCCCTACGAGAAGACGCGAAGACGGCGCGTCGCCGTCCGACAACGAGCAGGTGGATACGTGACGACTCCGCAGATTCAGACGCCTGGACTTCTGATGCCCACCGCCAGCACGCCGACCGGCGGGCCGGGCCTGGGTGACGCGGTCTACAGCCGGCTGCTCGACGAACGCATCATCTTCCTCGGCCAGGCCGTAGACGACGACATCGCCAACCGGATCTGCGCGCAGATGCTGCTGCTCGCCGCGGACCCGACCAAGGACATCTACCTCTACATCAACTCGCCGGGCGGCTCCGTGACCGCCGGTTTCGCGATCTACGACACCATGCAGTACATCAAGAACGACGTGGTGACGATCGCGATGGGCCTGGCCGCCTCCATGGGCCAGTTCCTGCTCACCGCGGGCACCCCCGGCAAGCGCTTCGCCCTGCCCAACGCCGACATCCTGATGCACCAGGGCTCGGCCGGTCTGGGCGGCTCCGCCTCCGACATCAAGATCCAGGCCGAGCAGCTGCTGCGCACCAAGAAGCGCATGGAGCAGCTGACCGCGGCGCACACCGGCCAGACGGTTGAGACGATCAACCGCGACGCCGACCGTGACCGCTGGTTCACCGCGGAGGAGGCCAAGGAGTACGGGCTGATCGACGAGGTCATGAGCACCGCCGCGGACGTCCCCGGTGGCGGCGGTACCGGCGCGTGAGGCCGCTCCGCTCGACCAGCGGCCACCCGGTTACGCTTCCCCTCCCCGCTCACCCCTCAGGACGGTGAACCCATCATGAACACCCCGAACCCGCTCGCCCTCCAGGAGGGCGTGGACGCCCGCCGATCGCTCGGCGCCGAGTCCCGTTACATCGTGCCGCGCTTCGTTGAGCGCACCTCGCAGGGCGTGCGCGAGTACGACCCGTACGCCAAGCTTTTCGAGGAGCGGGTGATCTTCCTCGGTGTGCAGATCGACGACGCCTCCGCCAACGACGTGATGGCGCAGCTGCTGTGCCTGGAGTCGATGGACCCGGACCGCGACATCTCGATCTACATCAACTCGCCCGGCGGCTCGTTCACCGCGATGACGGCGATCTACGACACCATGCAGTTCGTTAAGCCGGACATCCAGACGGTCTGCCTCGGCCAGGCGGCCTCCGCCGCGGCCGTGCTGCTCGCCGCCGGTACGCCCGGCAAGCGGATGGCGCTGCCCAACGCCCGGGTGCTGATCCACCAGCCGTACACCGAGACCGGCCGGGCACAGATCTCGGACCTGGAGATCCAGGCCAACGAGATCACGCGGATGCGCACCCAGATGGAGGAGATGCTGGCCAAGCACTCCAGCCGGTCCGAGGAGCAGATCCGCGAGGACATCGAGCGTGACAAGATCCTGACCGCCGAGGACGCGCTGTCCTTCGGTTTCGTGGACCAGATCACATCGTCCCGTAAGGCCGCGGTCTCGGCCTGAGACAGGCCCGACGGCACCGTTAACCCCTTGGGTCGCCAGGACGAGTCGGCCCAAGGGGGGCCCACACGAGGGGTCCGGCAAGGTACCGTCGGAGATTAGGCACCAGGCTCCGTTGAACAAGGCGGATCCCAGGCGAAGGGGAAGCACCTCGTGGCACGCATCGGTGATGGCGGCGATCTGCTCAAGTGCTCGTTTTGCGGTAAGAGTCAGAAGCAGGTGAAGAAGCTCATCGCAGGGCCTGGTGTGTACATCTGCGACGAGTGCATCGACCTGTGCAACGAGATCATCGAGGAGGAGCTGGCCGAGTCCTCCGAGGTGCGGTGGGAGGACCTGCCCAAGCCGCGCGAGATCTACGAGTTCCTTGAGGGCTACGTCGTCGGCCAGGAGCCCGCGAAGAAGGCACTGTCGGTCGCCGTCTACAACCACTACAAGCGGGTGCAGGCGGGCGAGAACGGTGGCGGTAGAGGCCACGACGACGGCATCGAACTGGCCAAGTCCAACATCCTGCTGCTCGGCCCCACCGGCTCCGGCAAGACGCTGCTGGCCCAGACCCTCGCCAGGATGCTGAACGTCCCGTTCGCCATCGCCGACGCCACGGCGCTCACCGAGGCCGGCTACGTGGGCGAGGACGTCGAGAACATCCTGCTGAAGCTGATCCAGGCGGCCGACTACGACGTCAAGAAGGCCGAGACCGGGATCATCTACATCGACGAGATCGACAAGGTCGCGCGCAAGAGCGAGAACCCGTCCATTACTCGTGATGTGTCGGGTGAGGGTGTCCAGCAGGCGCTGCTGAAGATCCTGGAGGGGACCACCGCCTCGGTGCCGCCGCAGGGCGGGCGCAAGCACCCGCACCAGGAGTTCATCCAGATCGACACCACGAACGTGCTGTTCATCGTCGGCGGCGCGTTCGCCGGTCTGGAGAAGATCATCGAGGCCCGTGCGGGCGCCAAGGGCATCGGCTTCGGCGCGACCATCCGCTCCAAGCGGGAGCTCGACCAGGCCGACCAGTTCGCCGACATCATGCCGGAGGACCTGGTGAAGTTCGGGATGATCCCGGAGTTCATCGGCCGTCTGCCGGTGATCACCAGCGTGCACAACCTCGACCGCGAGGCGCTGCTGAAGATCCTGGTCGAGCCGCGTAACGCCCTGGTGAAGCAGTACCAACGACTTTTCGAACTCGACGGTGTGGAGCTGGAGTTCGACCGCCCGGCCCTGGAGGCCATCGCCGACCAGGCGATCCTGCGCGGCACCGGGGCGCGGGGCTTGCGCGCCATCATGGAAGAGGTGCTGCAGTCGGTGATGTACGAGGTGCCGTCCCGCAAGGACGTGGCCCGAGTCGTCATCACCGAGGAGGTCGTTCACTCGAACGTGAACCCCACCCTGGTACCGCGCAGCACGCGCGGTGACGCGGGGGAGCGGCACGAGAAGAGTGCGTGACGCCCGCCGCTGGGCTTGACGTGTGGGGCCGCCCCCCGGGGCGGCCCTCAGCCTGTAAGGGGCGCTCGCCATTGGCGGGCGCCCCTTACCTCTTGCCCTAGAGCGCCACGACGACAGCACCCAGGTGCCGCCCCTCGATCACCTCGCACAGGGCTCGCGGGGCGTGTTCGATGCCGGTAACGCGGGTGTGCGGGAAGCGGAGGTCGCCGGAGCGCAGCCAGTCCGCGAACTTCTCTGGCCACCGGCCGCGTTCCGGGGCGGGGAGGTCGTCCGCACTGAAGCCGCGCATCGCGATCCGCTTCAGCAGCAGTTGGAACGAGTCCAGCTCGACCGGGGCCGCCGTGCCCCTACCGTGCCGCGCCAACTGCCCGGACAGCGCGCCGACCAGTACGAAGCGTGCACCGCTGCGGGCGGCCGAGACGGCCGCCCGCAGCTGGTCGCCGCCGACGTTGTCGAAGAGGACGTCGATGCCCCCGGGGGCGGCCTCGGTCAGCTGCTCGGCCATCGGCCGGGCACCACGCAGCACGGCCGCGTCATAACCCAGCTCGGCCACCAGGCGGTCGGCCTTCCGCTGGGAGCCGGTGCTGCCGATGACACGGCCCGCGCCCATCAGGCGGGCGATCTGCCCGGCCATCGAGCCGATCCCCCCGGCCGCGCCGGAGACGAACACCGTGTCGCCAGGCCGGACTTCGGCGCCCCAGCGCAGCGCGGCGTACGCGGTCCAGGCGTGCGAGAGATGGGCGACCGGGTCGGGCAGCGCACCGTCCAGCGGGGTGCACTGGGCGGCGGGCACGGCCGCGTACTCGCGCCAGCCCTGCCAGTGCGAGACCAGGTCGCCGGGGTGCAGGCCGCTGCCCTCGGGGGCGGACACCACCTCGCCGATCGTCTCCTCGAACGGCGTCTCACCCGGGCGCACCACGGGGAACGGCACGCCGTCCACGTTCTCCGCGCCGCCACTGATCATCATCCGTAGTGAGGCGGAGACGCGGAAGAAGCGGTTGCGTATCAGCGCCTCGCCCGGCGCTGGTTGCGGTAGCGGGGCTTCGGTGACGGTGAAGTGTTCGGGGCGGGGCAGACCGTCGGGGCGGGTGAGCAGGCGCACGGTGCGGTGGCTTCGCGGCAGGGCGGGAGTCGTGGGGTTCGGCATCGTCGGAGAGGTCCTTCCGGGGTTCCAGAGCGGCCACTGAGGTCATGGGCCAGCGTGGAACGACGGACGCGGTAGGTTCCATGCTGCGTGCCTGCTTGGTGGATTGATTCCACCGGAAGTCGATTTTTGAGGGAAAGCGCTGATGCTCGACGGGGTGGACCGGGGTCTGATCCACGCCCTGCACATCGACGGGCGGGCGTCGTTCGCCCGTATCGCCGAGGTGCTCGGGGTGTCGACGCAGACCGTTGCCCGCCGCTACCGGCGGCTGAGCGCCGACGCGTCGCTGCGGGTGGTCGCGCTCGCCGACCCGGACCGCGCGGACCAGGCGCAGTGGATCGTGCGGCTGACCGCCAGCCCGCGCACCGCCCAGGACCTGGCACACGCCCTGGCCCGCCGACGCGACACCTCCTGGGTGAAGCTCGCCTCGGGCGGTACGGAGATTCTGGCGATCGTGCGCACCCCGACCGGCGCCGGCCATCCGCTGCTGCTCGCGGACATCCCGCGCACCGCGGGCATCACCGGGGTGAGCGCCCACTACGTGCTGCACACCTACCTCGGCGGCCCCACGGCCTGGCGCGGTCACCTGGGCACCCTGGACGACGGCCAACAGCGCCAACTCCGGCCTCCGACAGGTCCGTTGTCCCGCCCTGGCAAGCCCCTGGCCGACTCCGACGGCCCCTTGCTGGCCGCCCTGCAACGCGACGGCCGCACCAGCCATGCCGAACTCGCCACGGCCACCGGCTGGTCACCGGCGACCGTCGCCCGCCGTCTGGCCGACCTCCAATCGAGCGGCGCGATCTTCTTCGACGTCGAGTTCAACGACGCGCTCCTGGGCGCGACCACTCAAGCGCTGCTGTGGGTGGCGGTGGCCCCCGCCCACCTGGACCACGTCGCCACCGCTTTGTCCCAACACCCCGAACTGGCCTACGTAGCCGCCACAACAGGCCCCACCAACCTCCTGGCCCACGCCCTGTGCCCCACCCCGGCCGTGCTTCACGACTACCTCGTCCACCGCTTGGGCGCCCTGGAGGCAATCCACACCCTGGAGACGGCGCCAGTACTGCGCACCGTGAAGGCGGCAGGATCCCTTTCCACGATCAGCCGCCGCGCGTGACCCTGGCGTGGTCGCTGAAGGCCCGCCGGAACAGGTCGTGTCCGGTGCGGCCGGTGTGCCGTAGGCACCAGTCGAGTACGGCGTCGGGATCGCCCTGGGGGCCGGACCCCGCGTCGCAGCCATGTGCGACGCAGAACGCCTCGCAGACGATGCCGCCTTCGGGGACGTGGCGGATGGTGTGCGGGACCCAGCGGTAGACGGCCCTGGCGGTCATCCGGCCACCGCCACGCCGTGCACGTTCCGCAGGTGCCGCCGGGCCAGGACCCGGTAGTCGACCTCCTTGCTCGGGTCGCGGTCGTATCGGGCCTTTTCCTCATCGGCCTTGAACCGGGTGCACTCGGGGCAGCTTGGCGCGTACGGCAGTTCGCTGACGTGGGTGTGTGCTGTCATGCCTTGACCGTGACGGATGGTGCCGCCGGTACCCAGCCCAGGGCCCTATAGGACGGCCCTATAGTCGAGCTATGGGGGATCACTCTGTGGATCTGTGGGCTCACCCTCGGCTCGTTTCTGCGATCGCCAGCGAGGACTGGGCCGCCGTCCTTCGTACCTACCGCCAACTCGCGGGCGGTGTGAGTCAGACCAGACTTGGCGAGCGGGTGGGTTTGTCGCAGTCGGACGTTTCCGACATCGAACGCGGTCGGCGGCGTGTGACGTCCGTGGAAGTCCGGCAACGGATCGTTGAGGGGCTCGGCATTCCCGACAGGCTGCTGTACGGTGCCGCCCGGCCCGATCCAGGGCCAGTGGCCAGCCTGGCGCTGCCGGGTCTGGCGCCGGACGAAGACCTGTTGGCCCGGGTCACGAGCGCTGTGAACGGTTCGACGCGCCCGGACAGCGCGACCCTGGACTGGTTCGATCGCCTGCTGGCCGAGCACAGGAGGGCAGAGGACCTCATCGGATCGCGGCCACTTGTTGACGTGATGCGCCAGCAGTTGCGGACCGTTGTGGGCCTCCACGGCTGTGCTGCGGGGGCGTTGTCCGACCGAGTGGTCCGACTGGCCGCCGAACACGCCCAGTTTCTTGCGTGGATGGCGCAGGACCAAGGCGCGAGCGCTGCGGCGCTGGCCTGGTATGACCGGTCCCACGAATGGGCGTTGGAGGCCGGAGACGCCAACATGGCGGCCACGACGCTGAGCATGAAGGCTCACATGGCATGGTCCGGAGGGCGCGGCACGCGGTGCGTACGGCTCGCGGAAGCCGCGCGCTGGTCGGCGCCCGGGACCTCGCGGGGAGTCCAGGGCATGGCGGCGCAGATGGCGGCCCGCGGTCACGCGCTGAACGGGGAAGGCGACGATGCCCGACATCTGCTCGACGAGGCCCAGGAGCTGATCGGCCGCGCCGCCGAGCGTTCCGAGGACGAACCACCGTGGATGTACTTCTACGACGAGACGTGGTTCACCCTCCAACGCGGCATGGCCGAACTGCACTTGGGCGGGTGGCGTGCCGCGATCGACCAACTGACGACAGGGCTGGCCGCGCTTCCCGACCACCACCGGCGCGACAAGACCTGGTACCGCTCCTGTCTGGCGCATGCCTTCGCCGGGGTGGGGGAAGCATCTGAAGCCTTGGCGATCGCGATCGGCTGCCTGCCGGATGCCGCATCGGTCGGCCGTCCGCACTCGTGGAACGAACTCCACACGACCGCTGCGGTGTTGTTGAGGCACGGCGCCAAGGAAGGGCGAGAACTGATCTCCGTGCTCAAGCAGTACGACTGAGTCGGCCGCGCGGATTCGCGTATCGGTCGCGGGTGCTGCCCGACGAGCGTCGGCCTCACCTGTAAGGGCGCTCGCGTCTGGCGAGCGCCCTTACAGGTGGCGGTGACGCTACTTCTTGACCCGCACCTCGCTGCGCAGCTTGGCCGTGGTCTGGGCCCAGTCGGAGATGGACGGGGCGGTGGGAAGGCTGGCAGTGGGATTGGACGGATCGATGTTGGGCATCCACATGGCTATGGCGACCGTGCTGCTGTCGCCCCAGACACAGAAGGGCATCGACGCGACGCCTTCGTTCTGCTGACCGCACTTCATGATCGTGCCGTCGAAGCCGGACGGAGTCTGCTTCGTGGTGGTGGCGCCCTTGAGCCCCTCTGAGATCACCTTGTCGACGGCGCCACTCGGGTCGGAGACGTTGCCGTACGCGCCGCTGAGGACCACCCCGTCGCTGCCGCCGGTCCAGACAGCGGCCGCGGTCTTACCATCCGAGATGCCCGAGTCGTTGACCGACGAGTCCATCTGGTTCGTCATCTGCGACGACTTTGCCGTGTCCTTGCTGTACTTGCCGTCCAGCACCGTGTCCGGTGTCGTCAGCTTGTAGTCGCCGCCGCCTGTGAGGCCGCCGCCGCTGCCCACGACGGCGAAGGCGATGCCCGCGCCCGCCACGACCACGACGGCGGCGAGGATGCCGATGACCTTGCCCGCGTTGCTCTTCTTGACCGGCGGGGGCGGTGGGACCTGAGCGCCCCAACCGGGCTGCTGGACATAGGGGTTCTGGCCCTGGGGCGGCATGCCGTAGGGGGCGTTGGCCGGGGCCTGGCCGTAAGGGTTGGTGGGCGGTTGGCCGGGCTGGCCGTAAGGGTTCGGCTGCGGGGGGACGCCGCCCTGCTGGGGATAGCCGTAGCCGGGCTGCGGGCCGGGCTGCTGGCCGTATGGGTTGGGCGGTGGCTGGTTGAAGCTCATGGGTCTTGCGTCCTCCCGTTGACTGTCTTGCGAGCGCCACATCCTTCCTCATTCCATGGGCACGTCAAAAGCCGGGTCCTCGTCCGGTCAGCGGACCAAAGCCGTTCGGAGACCGGGCCGTGCCGCCCCTAGAATTGCCGCGTGACCGACATGAACCCGCGCCCCCTGGACGGGGCCAGCAGCAGCCCTGACAACCTGCCGACCCAGTACGTTCCGGCCGAGGTAGAGGGGAAGCTGTACGAGCGCTGGGTAGAGCGCGGTTACTTCGAGGCCGACGCCAAGAGCGACAAGCAGCCGTACGCCGTCGTCATCCCGCCGCCGAACGTCACCGGCAGCCTGCACCTGGGCCACGCCTTCGAGCACACGCTGATCGACGCCCTGACCCGCCGCAAGCGGATGCAGGGCTACGAGACGCTGTGGCAGCCGGGCATGGACCACGCCGGTATCGCCACCCAGAACGTGGTCGAGCGCGAGCTGGCCAAGGAGGGCAAGTCCCGGCACGACCTGGGCCGGGAGGCGTTCGTCGAGCGGGTCTGGCAGTGGAAGGCCGAGTCCGGCGGGCAGATCTCCGGCCAGATGCGCCGCCTCGGCGACGGCGTGGACTGGTCCCGTGAGCGGTTCACCATGGACGAGGGCCTCTCCCGGGCCGTCCAGACGATCTTCAAGAAGCTCTACGACGACGGGCTGATCTACCGCGCCGAGCGCATCATCAACTGGTGCCCGCGCTGTCTGACCGCCATCTCGGACATCGAGGTGGAGTACCAGGACGACGACGGCGAGCTGGTCTCGATCAAGTACGGCGACGGGGACGACGCCATCGTCGTGGCCACCACCCGGGCCGAGACGATGCTCGGCGACACCGCCGTCGCCGTCCACCCCGACGACGAGCGGTACAAGCACCTGGTCGGCCGTGAGATCGAGCTGCCGCTGACCGGCCGCCGGATCCCCGTCGTCGCCGACGCCCATGTGGACCCCGAGTTCGGCACCGGCGCGGTCAAGGTCACCCCGGCCCACGACCCCAACGACTTCGAGATCGGCCAGCGGCACAATCTGCCGTCGCTCAACGTGCTGGACGAGCACGGCATCATCACCGCGCACGGCCCCTTCCAGGGCCTGGACCGCTTCGAGGCCCGCTCCACGATCGTCGGCGCGCTGCGCGCCGAGGGCCGGATCGTCGCCGAGAAGCGCCCGTACACCCACTCCGTCGGGCACTGCTCGCGCTGCAAGACCACCATCGAGCCGCGGCTGTCGCTCCAGTGGTGGGTCAAGGTCGGCCCGCTGGCTCAGGCCGCCGGTGACGCGGTGCGCGACGGCCGGGTGAAGATCCACCCGAAGGAGATGGAGTCGCGCTACTTCGGCTGGGTCGACAACCTCCACGACTGGTGCATCTCACGGCAGTTGTGGTGGGGCCACCGCATTCCGGTCTGGTACGGGCCGAACGGCGAGGTCGTCTGCGTCGGCCCGAACGAGGAGCCGCCGACCGGTGACGGCTGGCACCAGGACACCGATGTGCTGGACACCTGGTTCTCCTCCGGGCTGTGGCCGTTCTCCACGCTCGGCTGGCCGGAGCGGACCGACAGCCTGGCGAAGTTCTATCCGAACTCCGCGCTGGTCACCGGCTACGACATCCTGTTCTTCTGGGTCGCCCGGATGATGATGTTCGGCCTGTACGCGATGGACGGCACGCCTCCGTTCCACACCATCGTGCTGCACGGCATGGTCCGCGACCAGTTCGGCAAGAAGATGTCGAAGTCCTTCGGCAACGCGGTCAACCCGCTGGACTGGATGGACGCCTACGGCTCCGACGCCGTCCGCTTCACCCTGGCCCGGGGCGCCAACCCCGGTGTGGACGTGCCGATCGGCGAGGACTGGGTGCAGGGCTCCCGCAACTTCGCCAACAAGATCTGGAACGCCACCCGCTTCGCGCTGATGAACGGCGCCACGGTCGAGGGCGAACTGCCGCCCGCCGAGCGGCAGTCGGCGACCGACCGGTGGATCCTGTCCCGGCTGAACTCGGTCGTCGCCGAGGTGGACGCGTACTACGACGACTACCAGTTCGCCAAGCTCTCCGACACCCTGTTCCACTTCGCCTGGGACGAGGTCTTCGACTGGTACGTGGAGCTGGTCAAGACCACGTTCGCGGCGGGCGGCGAGGCAGCCGACGTCTCGCGCCGCGTGCTGGGCGAGGTCCTGGACGTCACGCTGCGGCTGCTGCACCCGGTGGTGCCGTTCGTCACCGAGACGCTGTGGACCTCGCTGACCGGTGGCGAGTCGCTGGTCATCGCCGACTGGCCGAGCGACAGCGGCTTCCGCGACCGGGCCGCCGAGCAGGAGATCGCCACCCTCCAGCAGGTGATCACCGAGGTCCGCCGGTTCCGCTCCGACCAGGGCCTGCAGCCCGGCCAGCGGGTTCCCGCCCGGCTTGACCTGGACGGCACGCCGCTGGCGCCGCACGAGGAGGCCATCCGGTCGCTGCTGCGCCTGCAGCCCGCGGGCGAGGGCTTCCACGCCACCGCCTCGCTGCCGGTCGCGGGCGCCACGGTGGCGCTCGACCTGTCCGGCGCGATCGACTTCGCGGCGGAGCGCAAGCGGCTGACCAAGGACCTGGCCGCCGCCGAGAAGGAACTGGCGCAGGCCAACGCGAAGCTGGGCAACGAGGCGTTCCTGGCCAAGGCGCCCGACCACGTGGTGGACAAGATCCGCGCCCGGCGGGAGGCCGCCGAGGCCGACATCGCCCGTATCGGCGCCCAGTTGGCGAACCTGCCGGAGGCATGAGCGCCCCCGGTCCGCTGACGGTCAAGGCCCCCGAGCCTCCGCTCGGGGGCCTTGACCGTTTCTGTCAGTCCCCCTCCGTAGACTGGTCACCGTGAGCGAGCGCCCCCGAAACGATGCCCCCGACCCGGACGAGTTCGACGAGATCATGGCGAACGAGACCGACCGGGACCCCGACCTTGCCGTGATCGAGGCCGGAAGCCGGACGCTGCGCGCACAGGTCCCGCCCACCCCGCAGGACGACGCGCCCGCCGGGCCCAGGACGCCCGAGGAGGCGCAGGCGCTGCGCGAGGTGGAGGCCGAACTGGCGGGTCGCTGGCCGGAGACGAAGCTGGACCCGTCGCTGGACCGAATGGCCGCGCTGATGGACATCCTCGGCGAGCCCCAGCACTCCTACCCGTCGATCCACATCACCGGCACCAACGGCAAGACCAGCACCGCCCGCATGATCGAGACGCTGCTGCGCGCCTTCGAGCTGCGGACCGGCCGCTACACCAGCCCGCACGTCCAGTCGGTGACCGAGCGGATCAGCCTGGACGGCGCGCCGATCTCCGTGGACCGGTTCGTCAGCACGTTCCAGGACATCAAGCCGTACGTCGAGATGGTGGACGGCTCCCAGCCGCACCGGATGTCGTTCTTCGAGGTGCTCACGGGCATGGCGTACGCGGCCTTCGCCGACGCGCCGGTCGACGTGGCCGTCGTCGAGGTCGGCATGGGCGGCAGCTGGGACGCCACGAACGTGGTGGACGGCGGGGTCGCCGTGGTCACCCCGATAGCGCTGGACCACACCGACCGGCTGGGCGGGACGCCCGGCGAGATCGCGGTGGAGAAGTCCGGGGTGATCAAGCAGGGCGCCACGGTGGTGCTGGCCCAGCAGCCGGTCGACGCCGCGCAGGTGCTGCTGCGGCGCGCCGTGGAGGTGGACGCCACGGTGGCCAGGGAGGGCATGGAGTTCGGAGTGGCGTCCCGCGAGGTCGCGGTCGGCGGGCAGATGCTGACGCTGCGCGGGCTCGGCGGTGAGTACGAGCAGATCTTCCTGCCGCTGCACGGCGCACACCAGGCACACAACGCGGCGGTCGCGCTCGCCGCGGTCGAGGCGTTCTTCGGGGTCGGCTCCAGCAGGGCCGCCCGCCCGCTGGACATCGACACGGTGCGCGGCGCGTTCGCCTCGGTCACCTCGCCGGGCCGCCTGGAGGTCGTGCGCCGTAGCCCCACGGTGGTGCTGGACGCCGCGCACAACCCGGCCGGCGCCCAGGCGGCGGCCGAGGCGGTCCGGGAGGCCTTCGGCTTCACCCATCTGGTCGGGGTGATCGGCCCGAGCGGGGACAAGGACGTACGCGGGCTGCTGGAGGCCTTCGAGCCGATCTTCGCCGAGGTGGTGGTGACCCGGAACTCCAGTCACCGTTCGATGGACGTGGACGAGCTGGCGGCGATCGCGGTCGAGGTCTTCGGCTCCGAACGGGTGCAGGTCGAGCCGCGGTTGGACGACGCGCTTGAGGCGGCCATCACGCTGGCCGAGGAAGAGGGCGAGTACGCGGGCGCGGGCGTGCTGGTGGCCGGTTCCGTGATCACCGTTGGAGAGGCCCGGCTGCTGCTGGGCCGGAAGTGAGAGCCGATGAGAACGCTGTGTGCGAGCACCCTGATCGGTGAGGCCTTCGTCATCGGCCTCGCGGGGCTGGTCGCGATGAACCTCTCCGGCTATTCGACGGCCACCGTGTGGACGGTGTGCGGTGTCGCGATGGCGGTCTGCGTGCTGCTGTGCGGCGTGGTCACCAGGCCGGGCGCGGTGGCGGTCGGCTGGCTGCTCCAGGTCGGGCTGGTGGCCTCGGGCTTCGTGGTGTCCATGATGTTCTTCCTGGGCGCGGCGTTCGCCGGTCTGTGGTGGGCCGCGGTGCACTACGGAAGAAAGATCGACGAATTCAAAGCGAAGGTCGCGTCGACCGCGTAGCCGCTGGTCACGGGTGCCGGTTGGCCCGATAGGGTCAGTGCACCCGTGAAGCATCGTGTTATGCAAGGAGCCGCAGCATGAGCCAGCGCACCCTCGTCCTCCTCAAGCCGGACGCCGTACGGCGCGGCCTGGTCGGCGAGATCATCGGCCGGATCGAGCGCAAGGCCGGTTGGACCATCGGCGCGTTGGAACTGCGCACGCTGGAGCGCGCGACGCTGGAGCAGCACTACGCCGAGCACGTCGGCAAGCCGTTCTACGAGCCGCTGGTGGAGTTCATGTCGTCCGGCCCGTCCGTCGCCATGGTCGTGGAGGGGGAGCGGGTGATCGAGGGGCTGCGCGCGCTGGCCGGTCCGACCGACCCGATCGCCGCCGCGCCGGGGAGCATTCGTGGAGATTTCGGCACCATTGTGCGCGAAAACCTGATCCACGCGTCGGATTCCGTGGAGTCCGCGGAGCGGGAGATCAAGATTTTCTTCCCGGAACTCGGCTGACCCTGACTGACAATCCGTCATACGGCGACCGGCGGATTCCGGTCGCCGTAGGGCATATGCCGAGGATTTACGGGAACCAATAGCCCCGACACGTCGTCACCATTACAGGGGACGGCCGCGTGTTCTGCTGACAATGGCCGAGGCGTCCTCGCGCCCGGTCCCACGGGCGCACTTAAGATGGACCCGCCGCTACGGACCCCGCAGCACATCGCACCTCCGCGCCCTCAAGTCCCCATCGCTCCAGCTCGGGAAGGCCAGACGTATCCTCATGGCGAACAACATGTCGTTCATCGGCCGTGACATGGCTGTCGACCTCGGCACCGCCAACACGCTGGTGTACGTCAGGGGTCGCGGGATCGTCCTCAATGAACCGTCTGTCGTCGCCATCAACACCAACACCGGCGGCATCCTGGCGGTCGGCGCCGAAGCCAAGAAGATGATCGGCCGCACTCCTGGCAACATCGTTGCGGTCCGCCCGCTCAAGGACGGCGTGATCGCGGACTTCGAGATCACGGAGCGGATGCTCCGTTATTTCATCCTCAAGATCCACAAGCGGCGTTATCTGGCCCGCCCACGCGTGGTGGTCTGTGTGCCCTCCGGCATCACCGGAGTTGAGCGGCGCGCCGTGATCGAGGCGTCCAGCCAGGCTGGTGCCCGCCAGGTGCACATCATCGAGGAGCCGATGGCGGCGGCGATCGGCGCGGGACTGCCGGTGCACGAGGCCACCGGCAACATGGTGGTCGACATCGGCGGCGGTACCACCGAGGTCGCCGTGATCTCGCTGGGCGGCATCGTCACCGCGCAGTCGATCCGGGTGGCGGGCGACGAGCTGGACAACGCGATCATCCAGCACATCAAGAAGGAGTACAGCCTGCTGCTCGGCGAGCGCACGGCCGAGCAGATCAAGATCACCATCGGCTCGGCCTATGACTTCGACAAGGACGAGCACACCGAGATCCGTGGCCGCGACCTGGTCAGCGGACTGCCCAAGACCGTGGTCATCTCCGCCGCGGAGGTCCGCAAGGCGATCGAGGAGCCCGTGAACGCGATCGTGGACGCGGTCAAGACCACCCTCGACAAGTGCCCGCCGGAGCTGTCCGGCGACATCATGGACCGCGGCATCGTCCTCACCGGCGGCGGCGCCATGCTGCGCGGCCTGGACGAGCGGCTGCGGCGCGAGACCGGAATGCCCATCCACATCGCCGAGGACCCGCTGGACTCGGTCGCCCTCGGTTCCGGCAAGTGCGTCGAGGAGTTCGAGGCGCTCCAGCAGGTGCTGGACGCCCAGCCCCGCCGCTAGCGCGGGGGCGATCCGCCGTACGGGTGACTGCCCGGCCCGGCGGCGGATCGTTTCCCAACCGACGGTTCCGCGGCACGGACCGTTCGGCAGCACGACAAGGACAGACCCCAGGTTCGCCAGGTACCACATCGCTGACCGGTCGAAGCCCCTAGCCGACCGGTCCCACGAGGAAGGCACGGCCGCCGCACGTGAGGGACACACGAGAGAGCAGGTTGCTCTTGGTCCTACTGGTCGCCATCGCGTTCGCGCTGATCACCGTGGACATCCGCGGCGGCGACCAGTCTCCGCTGGATGGTGTGCGGTCCGCCGCCGCCTCTGTCTTCGGACCGGTGGAGAACGGGGTCGCCTCCGCCGTCAATCCGGTCGGCAACGCCATAGAGGCGGTACGGGACTCCGGCGCCCGGCACGACAGGATCGCCCAACTCCAGCAGGAGAACGAGGAGCTGAAGCAGAAGCTCGGCAGCAGCGACATCACCCGCAACCGCGCCGCCGAACTCGACAAGCTGCTCAAGACCGCCGGAGCGGGCCAGTACGGCATCAAGGCCGCCCAGGTCGTCGCCATAGGAGCCACCCAGGGCTTCTCCTGGACGGTCACCATCGACGCTGGAAGCAACGACGGCATCCAGCGCGACCAGACCGTCATCAACGGCGACGGCCTGGTTGGCCGGGTCACCACAGTGGCTCCGTCCACCTCCACCGTGCTGCTCGCCATCGACCCCGACTTCACCGTCGGCGCCCGGATGGAGAAGTCGATGGAACTCGGCTTCAGCACCGGCCAGGGCGACCGCCCGATGCGCGTCCAACTGCTCGACGGCAAGGCCAATGTGAAGCCGGGCGACCGCATGGTCACCTTCGGCTCGCAGGGCGACAAGCCGTTCGTGCCGGGCGTGCCGCTCGGCCAGGTCGTCGCGCTCGACCCGGGCGCGGGCGGACTGACCAGGGCCGTCGAGGTCCAGCCGTTCGTCGCCTTCAGCAGGCTGGACATCGTGGGCGTCGTGGTGGTGCCGCCGCGTCGGGACCCGCGCGACACCGTGCTGCCGCCCGCCCCGAAGGCGGTGCCCACCCCGACGGTCACCGTCACCGTGTCCCCGAGCGCCTCCGGATCCGCGTCGCCCTCGTCCTCCGGTTCACCGTCTTCCGCCGGGTCACCGTCCCCGTCCCCGTCTGCGAGCTGACCGATGCGCATCAACCGGATCCTGCTCACCGCCGTCCTGGTGGTGGTCACCCTCGTCTTCCAGGTCAGCGTGCTCGCCCGGCTCCATCTGCCGGGCGCCGTACCCGACCTGATGCTGCTCGTCGTCCTCGGCCTGGCCCTCACCTACGGCCATGTCGGCGGCTGTCTCGTCGGCTTCGGCGCGGGACTGCTCTCCGACCTGGCCCCGCCCGCCGACCACGCCGCCGGGCGGTACGCCCTGGTGCTGTGCGTCATCGGCTACCTCGCCGGGCTCGCCAAGCCCGACAGCGGCCAACTGCGGTCCGCGGTCATGCCGATGGTGGTGGTCGGCGCCGCGGCCATCGGCTCCACACTGCTGAACGCCGGGGTGGGCGCGCTGGTCGGCGACACCGCGGCCCGCCATGTCGGCATGGTCAAGTTGCTGTTCACCGCCACGGTCTACGACCTGCTGCTCGCGCCGTTCACCGTGCCCTGGATCATGGCCCTGGCCCGGCGGGTGGAGAACGATCCGATCGCCGGGGACACTTCCGGCGGCCCCGGCATCGGCCCGTACCGCTGGCTGACACCCGGAACCCCGCGGAACTTCCGCCCGGGCCGGGGCGGCCGACTGTCCCGCCCGGGCCTCGGCGGCCAGCGCGGCGGCCTGCTGAAGGGAGGCCGGAAGCTGTGACTTCCCTCCCGCCGCCCGCCACCACCCTCAACCGGGGCCCTGCGGGCCGCTGCGCTGTTTTCCCGCCGCCCGCCACCACCGCCAACCGAGGCCCCGCGGGCCGCTGCGCTGTTTTCCCGCCGCCCGCCATCGTCCTCGAAGGAGGCGCCGCGCGCCGATGAGCAATATCCCCGAGACCGGCCGCACCCAGCGCGTCACCATCCGGCTGATCATCCTGCAGATCCTGGTCGTCTCACTGCTGCTCACCCTCGGCGGACGGCTGTGGTACCTCCAGATCCGCAACGGCCAGCAGTACACCCAGGAAGCCGACAGCAACCACATCCAGGAAGTCGTCGACCCGGCGGTACGCGGCCAGATCCTCGACGCGCGCGGCGTCCCGCTGGCCGACAACCAGACCCGACTGGTCGTCACCGTCAGCCGTACCGACATCATGAAGATGAAGGACGGCGGCAAGGCCGTGCTCACCCGGCTCGCGGGCGTGCTCGGCATGAAGTACCAGGACGTCGCCGACAAGGTCCGGCTCTGCGACGCCAAGACCCCGCGGCCGTGCTGGAACGGCTCGCCCTACCAGCCGATCCCGATCACCGACACGGCCACCACCCAGCAGGCGCTGCAGATCATGGAGCGCCGCGAGGACTTCCCCGGCATCGCCGCGCAGCCCACCGCGGTACGCCGCTACCCGGGCCCGGACGGCTCCAACACCGCCCAGGTGCTGGGCTACCTCTCGCCGGTCACCGACGACGAGATCCAGGCGTCGATGAAGAACGGGCAGCCCACCCTGCAGCGCTCCGACCAGGTGGGCCGCTCCGGGCTCGAGCACACCTACGACAGCGAACTGCGCGGCAAGGCCGGTGTCACCCGGTACGAGGTGGACAACCGCGGCCGGGTCATCGGCAACGCGGGCGACACCCCGCCGCAGCCCGGCGACTCGATAGTGACCAGCATCGACTCCCGGGTCCAGGCGATCACCGAGAAGCAGCTCGCCGCCGCGATGCAGGACGCCCGCAACACCTACGACACCGTCACCCACGAGAACTACAAGGCCGACTCCGGCGCCGCCGTGGTGATGGACGTACACACCGGCCAGGTCATCGCGATGGCCAGCGCGCCCACGTACGACCCCAACGAGTGGGTGGGCGGCATCTCCGCCAAGGACTACGCCGCGCTCACCGGCAAGGACTCCGACTACCCGCTGCTCAACAGGGCCACACAGGGACAGTCGGCGCCCGGTTCGACCTTCAAGGTCATCTCCACCTCGGCGGCGGTCAACGCCGGGTACGACATCAACGGTCACTACTCCTGCCCGTCGAGCATGTCCATCGGCGGCCAGCTGTTCAAGAACTTCGAGGGCGAGCAGGCGGGCGACATCAGCCTGGCCCACGCCCTGGAGATCTCCTGCGACACCGTCTTCTACGGGCTCTCCTACGACCAGTGGCTCAAGGACGGCGGCAACAACCCCAAGAACCCGAAGGACTGGTTCTACAAGACGGCCCACCAGTTCGGGCTCGGCGCCAAGACCGGCATCGACCTGCCGGGCGAGGTCCCCGGTCGCGTTCCGGACCGCCAGTGGAAGCAGGCGGAGTACGACGCGATGAAGAAGTCCTGGTGCGCCCAGGCCGCGTCCGGCAAGCACGACTACGCCACCGACATCGCCCGCGAGGACTGCGTCGACGGCAACCGGATGCGCGCCGGTGACTCCGTCAACTACGCGATCGGCCAGGGCGACACGCTCGTCACCCCGATCCAGATGGCCAAGATCTACTCCGCCATCGCCAACGGCGGCACCCTCTACCAGCCGACCATCGGCAAGGCCGTCGTCAGCCCGGACGGCAAGCACATCCAGCAGATCGACCCGAAGTCGGTCGGCAAGCTGCCCGACTCCCCGCAGACCATCCACTACATCGACGACGCGCTGGCCGGGGTGATCACCAGCGGTACCGCCGCCTGGAAGTTCGGCGGCTGGCCGCAGGACAAGATCACCTTGCACGCCAAGACCGGTACCGCGGAGGTCTACGGCAAGCAGACCACCTCGTGGTTCGCGACGTACAGCAAGGACTACGCGATCGTGATGACCATCTCCCAGGGTGGTACCGGTTCCGGTGGTTCCGGTCAGGCGGTGCGCAACATCTACTCGGCGCTGTACGGCGTCCAGCCGGACGGGTCGATCGACCCCAAGAAGGGTCTGCTGCCCACCCCGCAGCAGAGCCTGCCGAAGTTCGGCCCGGACGGACTGGTCCAGCAGGCCGCCCTGACCACTCCCGACCCGACCCAGTTCGCCTACCCGGGCAACGACTCCAGCGTCCCCGGCCAGCCGGCCACGCTGGACGCGCTGGCCCCGGAGCGCAACGAGAAGCTGCTGCTCGGGCGGAGGTACCTCGCATGACGAGCAGCAGCTTCAGCGGCTACTCGATCCGCCGGTTCACCCCGGAACGCTCCACGCTGGGCAAGCTGTTGGCCCGGGACTCGGTGGTGCGGCGGATGGACTGGATACTGGTCGCAGCCGCCATAGCGCTGTCCGCGGTCGGCTCGCTGCTCGTCTGGTCGGCGACCCGCGGCCGTACCTCCATCAACCACGGCGATCCGCAGTACTTCCTGATCCGCCATCTGATGAACCTGGCCATAGGGATCGCGCTCGCGATCGGCACCGTCGTGGTCGGCCACCGCAGGGTGCGCGGGATCATCCCGATCTTCTACGCCGTGTCGATCCTGCTGCTGCTCGCGGTGCTGTCACCGCTCGGCTCCACGGTCAACGGCGCGCACTCGTGGATCGTCATCGGCGGCGGATTCTCCTTGCAGCCCTCGGAGTTCGCCAAGATCACCATCGTGCTGGGCATGGCGATGATCCTGTCCGCACGGGTGGACGCGGGCGACCAGCTGCACCCCGACAGCCGCACGGTGCTCCAGGCCCTCGGCCTGGCCGTCGTGCCGATGTGCGTCATCCTGCTGATGCCGGACCTCGGCTCGACCATGGTCATCGTGGTGACGGTACTGGGCGTGCTGCTCGCCTCCGGCGCGTCCAACCGCTGGGTGTTCGGGCTGCTGACCGTCGGCGCGGCGGGAGCGGTGGCGGTCTGGCAGCTCCATCTGCTCAGCAAGTACCAGATCGACCGCTTCGCGGCCTTCGCCAACCCGGCCCTGGACCCGTCGGGCGTCGGCTACAACACCGCGCAGGCGCGCATCGCGATCGGCTCCGGCGGACTGCTGGGCAAGGGTCTCTTCCACGGCACGCAGACCACCGGTCAGTTCGTCCCCGAGCAGCAGACCGACTTCGTGTTCACCGTGGCGGGGGAGGAGTTGGGCTTCGTCGGCGCGGGACTGATCATCCTGCTGGTCGGCATCATCCTGTGGCGGGCCTGCCGGATCTCCCGGCAGGCCACGGACCTGTACGGCACGATCATCGCGGCCGGGATAGTGGCCTGGTTCGCCTTCCAGTCGTTCGAGAACATCGGGATGACGCTGGGCATCATGCCCGTGGCGGGAATCCCCCTGCCGTTCGTCTCATACGGCGGATCATCGATGTTCGCGGTGTGGATCGGCGTCGGCCTGCTCCAGTCGGTACGGATGCAGCGCCCCGTCTCGGCTTAGCGGAGACATCCTTCCCGCCGCGGTGGCGGGGAGCCCCCGCGGCGCGGTCCGGCGGTGCCGAACACGCCGCCACCACCGCGCGAACCGGCCCGAGCCGTTCCCGACGCCATTGCCGGGGACGGCGAGGGCAACTACCGTCCAGGCATGGGGAAGCGTCTGCGGGAGACCGAGCGCACGTACGAGGCCGGGGACGGGGCCGCCGAGCCCGACCTGTCGGGGTTGCCCGCCGTCGCCTCGGTGCGCCTGCTGAACCCGGCCGAGTTCGACGCCGTCTACTTCGACACCCCCGACCTGGCGCTCGCCGCCCGCCGCATCACCCTACGCCGTAGAACCGGCGGCGACGACGCCGGATGGCACCTCAAGCTCCCCACCGCCCAGGCCGACACCCGTACCGAGGTGCACGCCCCGCTCGGCCGGGGCCGCCGCACCGTGCCCCCGGCCCTGCTCGCCGAGGTCCTCGTGTACACCCGGGGCCGCCCGCTCGTCCCCGTCGTACGGCTGCGCAACCACCGCGAACGCTGCCAACTGCTGGACGCCGACGGCACCCCGCTCGCCGAGATCGCCCATGACCACGTCACCGCCGAGTACCCCGACGAGCGCGACCCGCTGTCCTGGACGGAGACCGAGGTGGAACTCCTCGGCGGGAAGCCGAAGTTGCTCGACGCCGTGGAGGAACGGCTGACCGCCGCGGGCTACCGCCGCTCCGCCCACCCCTCGAAACTGCTGCACGCCCTCGGCGACCGCGTCCCACCCGACCCACCGGCCCCGCCCGACACCATCTCCACCGCGGGCGACGCCGCCCTGACCTACCTCCACGAGCAGGTACGGGCGATCGCGGCGTACGACCCGGCGGTGCGCCGCGACGAGCCCGACGCCGTGCACCAGATGCGGGTCGCCACCCGCCGTCTGCGCAGCGCCTTCAAGACCTACGGCCGGGAGCTCGACCGCGCCGTCACCGACCCCATCGGCGACGAGCTGAAGTGGCTGGCCGAAGTCCTCGGCTTGGAACGGGACCGCGAGGTGCTCGCCGAGCGGCTGGCCGAACGCGGCGCGGAGCTGGACCCCGACCTGCGCACCGAGCAGCTGTGCGACCGGATCCGCGGCCCGCGGGCCGACGCCCGGAGCAGCGCCCGCCGCCAACTGCTGCGGCAACTGTGCGAGGAGCGCTACTTCGACCTGCTCGACCGCCTCGACGCGCTGCTGGCCGCCCCACCACTGCGCGACCCCGCCCAGCGCCCAGCCGAGGAGGCGGTGCGCCGGGCGGTGCGCCGCGACCACCGTCGCCTCGCTCGCCGGGTGGCCGAGTCGCTGGCGCTGCCCCCCGGCACCGGCCGCGACCTCGCCCTGCACGACGCCCGCAAGGCGGCCAAGCGCGCCAGATACGCGGCCGAGTCCGCCCGACCCGTTCTCGGCAAGCCAGCCGAGCGGCACCGTGCCCGGCTCGCCGCACTGCAGAAGCTGCTCGGCGAGCACCAGGACAGCGTGATGTGCCGGGCGGCGATCCGGCGGCTCGCCGACACCGCCCGCCGCGCCGACGAGGACACCTTCCCGTACGGGGCGCTGCACCAGATGGAGCGGGAACGCGCCGGTGCGGTGGAGGCCGCCCTGCCGAAGGCATGGGGCGAAACGGACCGGGGCCCGCTCGCGGGCTGAGCCGTGGGCAGGACTCGGTTACGCTGGATGGTCACCCCTGCCAGCTCACGAGAGACAGTCGAGAGACCCCAAGATGCCTGTCGAGTCGGTCTTCCCGCGCCTGGAAGCGCTTCTCCCACATGTCCAGAAGCCCATCCAGTACGTCGGCGGAGAGCTCAACTCCACCGTCAAGGACTGGGACGCCTGTGATGTGCGCTGGTCACTGATGTACCCAGACGCGTATGAGGTGGGGCTGCCCAACCAGGGCGTCATGATCCTCTACGAGGTGCTCAACGAGCGCGAGGGCGTGCTGGCCGAGCGCACCTACAGCGTCTGGCCGGACCTTGAGGCTCTGATGCGCGAGCACGGCGTTCCGCAGTTCACCGTGGACGCGCACCGCCCGGTGCGGGCCTTCGACGTGCTCGGGGTGTCCTTCTCCACCGAGCTGGGCTACACCAACCTGCTCACGGCGCTCGACCTGTCCGGCATCCCGCTGGAGGCCAAGGACCGCACCCTGGACGACCCGATCGTGCTCGCGGGCGGCCACGCGGCCTTCAACCCCGAGCCGATCGCCGACTTCATCGACGCCGCCGTCATCGGCGACGGCGAGCAGGCCGTGCTGGAGATGACCGACGTCATCCGCGCCTGGAAGGCGGAGGGCCGCCCGGGCGGGCGCGATGAGCTGCTGCTGCGGCTGGCCAAGACCGGCGGGGTGTACGTACCGAAGTTCTACGACGTGGAGTACCTGCCGGACGGCCGGATCGCCCGTGTCGTGCCGAATGCCTCCGGCGTGCCGTGGCGGGTCTCCAAGCACACTGTGATGGACCTCGACGAGTGGCCGTACCCCAAGCAGCCGCTGGTCCCGCTGGCCGAGACGGTGCACGAGCGGATGTCGGTGGAGATCTTCCGCGGCTGCACCCGCGGCTGCCGGTTCTGCCAGGCCGGCATGATCACCCGTCCGGTGCGCGAGCGCAGCATCACCGGCATCGGCGAGATGGTCGACAAGGGCCTGAAGGCCACCGGCTTCGAGGAGGTCGGCCTGCTGTCGCTGTCCTCCGCCGACCACAGCGAGATCGGCGAGGTGGCCAAGGGCCTCGCCGACCGGTACGAGGACGACAAGATCGGCCTGTCGCTGCCGTCCACCCGGGTGGACGCCTTCAACATCGACCTGGCCAACGAGCTGACCAGGAACGGCCGCCGGTCCGGTCTGACCTTCGCTCCCGAGGGCGGCTCGGAGCGGATCCGCAAGGTCATCAACAAGATGGTCTCCGAAGAGGACCTGATCCGTACCGTCGCCACCGCGTACGGCAACGGCTGGCGGCAGGTGAAGCTGTACTTCATGTGCGGCCTGCCGACCGAGACCGACGAGGACGTGCTGCAGATCGCGGACATGGCGACCAAGGTGATCGCCAAGGGCCGTGAGGTGTCCAGGTCCAACGACATCCGCTGCACGGTGTCCATCGGCGGCTTCGTGCCCAAGCCGCACACCCCCTTCCAGTGGGCGCCCCAGCTGTCCGCCGAGGAGACCGACGCCCGGCTGGAGAAGCTGCGCGACAAGATCCGCGGCGACAAGAAGTACGGTCGCTCGATCGGCTTCCGCTACCACGACGGCAAGCCCGGCATCGTGGAGGGCCTGCTCTCCCGCGGCGACCGCCGGATCGGCGCGGTCATCCGCGCGGTGTACGAGGACGGCGGCCGGTTCGACGGCTGGCGCGAGTACTTCAGCTACGACCGCTGGATGGAGTGCGCCGAGAAGGCGCTGCCGGAGTACGGCGTGGACGTCGACTGGTACACCACCCGTGAGCGCGGCTACGAGGAGGTCCTGCCCTGGGACCACCTCGACTCCGGCCTGGACAAGGACTGGCTGTGGGAGGACTGGCAGGACGCCCTCGACGAGACCGAGGTCGAGGACTGCCGCTGGACCCCGTGCTTCGACTGCGGTGTGTGCCCGCAGATGGACACCCACATCCAGATCGGCCCCACGGGCAGGAAGCTGCTGCCGCTGACCGTGAAGAACGGCGCGACCAGCGGTAACGCCGCTTTCTGAACGGGGCTGTGAAACGCGTCACAGAAGCGGTCGGGGAGCGTATCGGAGGATGAGGCGGCCCTGACCGCCGTCCTGGCGGACCCGGGGGGTGCGGCGCGCACGGGAGTCGAAGCGCGTGGCGGCCCCCGGGACGCCTCTGCAGGCCCCTCGGGCGTGCCCTGGCCTCCGCAGTGAGGTCGAGTGGGGTTGAGGGGTGGCGGATCGGGGCCGCCGGACTCGGTCACGGCACGGCGGCGCCGTGTGTCACTTGGTGTTCCGCACGTACCAGTCCTCGCCGTACAGCCACTTCCCCTGCGTGTCGTACACCTGGACGTTGCATTCGAGGTGCGAGGGAATGGAGTACCGGAAGTGCTTGTCGATGTCGGCAGCCACCGATCCGGTCGCTCCCAGCTCTGCCCCCGTCACCCCGTCGAAGTGGGCCACCACCTCGTACTCCACCACGTTGCCGTTCTTGATCTCCTTCTTCACGTTCGCTTCTGTGTAGTGCAGGTGGTTGGAGTTCCCGGTCTTGGTGAGCGGTGTCAGGTTCGTCAAGGTGTTTCCGGGGCCGCCCAGGTTGTCGTTCAGCAGGTGCCCCTGCACCATGTTCCGCGCGAACCAGGCTCCGGTGGCACCGCTGTTCGACGCCGGCCACCACGTGGGCTTGACACGCGGTGAGCTGCCCTTTCCCAGGGAGCCGGGATGCAGCTCGGCCTTCATGTAGGTGCCCACTCCGTTGGCCGTGTTGCCGTACTGCACCTGGTGACGGCCCCCGTACACGCGCTGAATCGCCCTGGAAACCGTTGGGACGAGTTCGCCGGCGGCGGCCACACCGGCCTCCTGGCTCTCGGTGGGAACCGGGCCGCCCATCACCCGGTGCGCATTGGCTTCGGCCTCACGCTCGAAGCGGTCGGACGGATCGCTCACCCGCAGTCCGTTGCCGTTGTCCGCTCCGGCGACCTGGCCCTGCCGCTGCTGGATGACGTGCGTCAGCTCGTGGGCGAGGGTGTGCTTGTCTCCACCGCCCTGCCCGATGACCACATGGCTGCCCGAGGTGTAGGCGCGGGCGCCCAGCTCCGCCGCGGACCGCTGTGCGGCGGTGTCCGCATGGATGCGGACGTTGGAGAAGTCGGCGCCGAGCCGTGCTTCCATCTCGGCACGGACCGCGGGTTCCAGCGGTTTCCCCGGGCTGCGCAGGACGGCATGGACAGCGGAGCGCTGCACCGCGAGCTGTCCCGTTCCGCCACCGCGGTCGGCACTGTGTCCGTGTCCGTCCTGGGCCCACGCGTGTCCGCTTCGCCGGAGCATCTGAACGACCGCGGCGTTCCCCGCGGCACCCTGCAGCCCGAGCAAGCCTCGGGCGGAGGTGCGCGCGGGAGCGTCTGGGCGGCGCATGGAAGCGGCCCCGCGTTCCGCTGCGTGGCCGGTTTCCCTGTCCATGGCGGAAGCCAAGTTCTCCTCCTCAAGGAAGTGGATCTGTCCGTCCTACCCGGGCCGTCCGCTGCGAGTACAGGTGCGCCGGGGCACCTTCGGGCGACGAAGGGGCACACTTCGGCGGTTCGCCACCAAGGCGCCCGCGTCTGGTCGTGGGGAAGAGGGACGCGCGGCCGTGGAGCGTCTCGGACCGACTGTCGTCGTTGGCCGAGCCGTTTCCACGAAGGCATCCAGCGCCGGTGCGGTGGGGCCTTTTGTGCTTGTCCGATCAGCGGAAATGATTCTGCACTGTGACGGGATCGATACCCTGGGTGTCGAGAGGGAGGTGGTGGTGCGGGTGGCCAAGACCGTGATCGACATCGACGAAGAGGCATTGGCTCTCGCGGCCCGGGCGCTCGGCACGAAGACCAAGAAGGACACGGTCAACGCGGCGCTCCATGAGGTGGCGGCGCGGGTCCGGCGCGAAGAGGCGCTGCGGGACCTGGTCGAGATGGCGGAGGACGGCGTGTTCGACAAGGCCCTGGGGGAGGTGCGGTGCTCGCAGACGGAGCCGATCGCTTCCTGATCGACGCGTCGGCGGCTGCCCGGATCCACCGGGCGGCGGCACTGGAGAAGTGGGCGCCGGTGCTCAGGCAGGGCCGCGTCGGCATGTGCGAGGCGACGCGGGTCCAGCTGCTGCGTTCGGCCCGCTCAGCGGACGAGTACGACCGGCTCGCCGACGGGTTCGCGTCGTTGTACGGCCGGTACGGGGTGACGGAGGAGGCGTGGACGCGCGCCAGGGCGCTGCAGCGGAACCTGGTTCGGGCGGGCTGCCACCGCTCCGCTGGGGTGGCCGGGCTGCTGGTCGCGGTCACCGCGCTCGACCACCGCCTCACGCTGCTGCACTACGACCGGGGCTTCGAGACCATCGCCCAGCACACCGAGCTGAAGACCCGCTGGCTCGCCGAGCCCGGGTCCCTGGGCTGAGTCCCGCCCGGCCACCCCGGCCGCGTAACCTTGGGAGAGGTATGACCGCTCTCATGAAGGAATGAACGACACTGGGCAAGCGACAGCCCGAAGGCCCTCCGCCCGCACCCGCGGTGCAGCGCATCCGACTGCGCTACACCAAGCGGGGCCGCCTTCGGTTCACCAGCCACCGCGACTTCCAGCGCGCGTTCGAGCGGGCGCTGCGCCGCGCCGAGGTGCCCATGGCGTACTCGGCGGGGTTCACCCCGCACCCCAAGGTCAGCTACGCCAACGCCGCACCCACCGGTGTGGCCAGCGAAGCCGAGTACCTGGAGATCGCTCTCACCGCACCGCGTGACCCGGAGAAGCTGCGGGTGCTGCTCGACGAGTCGCTGCCGCCCGGCCTTGATGTGATCGACGCGGTGGAGGCGCACACCTCCGGCCTCGCCGACCGGCTGGAGGCCTCGGTGTGGCAGCTGCGGCTGGAGGGCGTCGAGCCCTCCGAGGCGCAGCGCGCGGTGGACGCGTTCCTCGCCGCGGAGGCGGTCGAGGTCCGGCGTACCACGAAGAACGGTGTGCGGACCTTCGACGCGCGCGCCGCGGTGACCGAGCTGACGGTGGTACCGCCGGACGCGTCGCCGCAGGACACGGCGGACGCGCTGACATCCGTAGAACAGAGTGCCGATAGGCCGGGACGTGGTAGCTGTGCGATACTGCGGCTGGTTGTTCGGCATCTGACACCTGCCGTACGACCCGACGACGTCCTGTCCGGCCTCCGTTCGACGGCCGACCTCGCGCCGCCGGTCCCCGCAGCGGTGACCAGGCTGGCGCAGGGGCCGCTTGACGAGAAGACCGGCACGGTGACCGATCCGTTCGCGCCAGACCGCGACGCCGCCTCGGCCGTACTCAACACGGCCGCCGGGCAGTCCGTTGCGACAGTGCCGGGCGGTCCCGCGTAGGACCGTCGTTGACGCATCGCCGATGCGCCAGGGAGTCGCCTCGCCGCCCGTCACCGGGCGGGCAGGGGCCGTTCTTAGCGTCCGGTGACGCGCTGACCAGGAGACTTTCGCCGGTCTCGGCCATCAGGACGGGCCCGGCGAGTGAGACAACAGCTCCCGTGTGGCGCCCGTGCCCCGGGCCGCGCAGCCGTGAAACAGCGGCCGCGGCCGGAACCAGAGCGCGGCGCCCGGGAGCGTGACGGGAGAAACGCCCGCATGCTCGATACCCCCGAGCCCGGCAACGCGGCGCCCGAGGCGCCGAACGGCAGTGATTCCGGCGTGAGCGCCGAATCCCAGACCCCGGCGGCGCCCCGCCGCCGGCGTAGGGCCGCTTCGCGCCCGGCCGGTCCGCCGGCTGCCGCGTCCGCCGAGGACACCCAGACCATTTCCGAGAAGCCCGCCGCCCCGGAGGCGCCAGCCGCCACCGAGTCGGCAGAGGCCCCACCGGCGCGTACGACCACCACCCGGCGCCGCGCCACCCGTAAGGCCACCGCGCCCGCGGGCCCGCCGAAGGCCGCCGAGGAAGCTCCCGAGGCGCCCGCCGCCGAGGCCGAGGAGGCGCCCGCCCGCACCCCGCGGCGTCGCGCCACCCGTAAGGCCGCCGCCCCGGAGGCGCCCGCCGCCACCGAGGAAGCCGCGGCCGAGGAGGCCCCGCAGCGCGCCCGCCGCACCCGCAAGCGCGCCGCCGCGGAGCCCGGCGACGACTCCCGTCGGCTGAAGCCCGGCTCCCTCGCCCCCAAGGAGGAGGCCGAGCCGGAGCCGGCGCCCATCGAGGCCGCCGCGGAGCCCGACGTGGCCCCGCAGCGCACCCGCCGTCGCACCCGTAAGGCCACCGCGGAGGCCGGTCCGCCCTCGTTCGCCGCCGCGGACAGCGACACGACCGAGCCGGTGGCGTCCATGGCGCCCGAGGAGGACGTGTCCGAGGAGCCGGTACGCGGCCGTCGCCGCGCCGTCCGGCCGCCCACGGCCGTCTTCCAGCCGCCGGTCTTCACCGCGGCCGAGGCCGCCAGTGCGGCCGCCGAGGACGAGGAGGAGGGCGGTTCGCGCCGTCGCCGCCGTCGCCGGGTCGCCGCCGAGGAGGCGCCGGTGACCGCTCCCGCCGAGGAGCCGACCGCCGCTGAGGAGGCCGCCGAGGAGGCGGAGCCGGAGGCCGAGCACGAGGACGAGACCGGCGAGCGCCCGTCCCGTCGCCGCCGCCGTGGCGGCCGTCGCCGCCGTCGTGGCGACGCGGCCGAGGCCGAGGCGGACGGCGAGGAGGAGGCCGAGACCGAGGCCGCCCAGCCGCAGGCCGAGCAGGAGCCGGAGGAGGCCGAGGACGAGGAGGCCGAGTACGGCAGCAGCACCAGCCGTCGCCGCCGCCGTCGGCGCCGCCGCAGCGGTGAGGCGGCCGGTGAGGCGGAGGCCCCGGCCGACGAGGACGGTGTGCGTACCGTCGTCAAGATCCGCGAGCCGCGCAAGAAGAAGGAGGAGCCGTCCGACGAGGTCCAGTCCATCAAGGGCTCGACCCGTCTGGAGGCGAAGAAGCAGCGCCGTCGCGAGGGCCGTGAGCAGGGCCGTCGCCGGGTGCCGATCATCACCGAGGCCGAGTTCCTGGCCCGCCGCGAGGCGGTCGAGCGGGTGATGGTGGTCCGTGAGAGCGGCGAGCGCACCCAGATCGGCGTCCTTGAGGACGGCGTGCTGGTCGAGCACTTCGTCAACAAGGAGCAGGCCACCTCCTACGTCGGCAACGTCTACCTGGGCAAGGTCCAGAACGTGCTGCCGTCGATGGAGGCCGCGTTCGTCGACATCGGCAAGGGCCGCAACGCCGTGCTGTACGCGGGCGAGGTCAACTTCGAGGCGCTGGGCCTGGCGGGCGGTCCGCGCCGCATCGAGTCCGCGCTGAAGTCCGGCCAGTCCGTGCTGGTCCAGGTCACCAAGGACCCGATCGGCCACAAGGGCGCCCGGCTGACCAGCCAGGTCTCGCTGCCCGGCCGCTACCTGGTCTACGTGCCCGAGGGCTCGATGACCGGCATCAGCCGCAAGCTCCCGGACACCGAGCGGGCGCGGCTGAAGCAGATCCTCAAGAAGATCGTCCCCGAGGACGCGGGCGTCATCGTGCGCACCGCCGCCGAGGGCGCGAGCGAGGAGGAACTGCGCCGCGACGTCGAGCGGCTGCAGGCGCAGTGGGAGGAGATCCAGAAGAAGGCGAAGAACGGCAACGCCCCGACGCTGCTGTACGGCGAGCCGGACATGACCGTCCGGGTCGTGCGCGACATCTTCAACGAGGACTTCTCCAAGGTCATCATCAGCGGCGACAACGCATGGGAGACCATCCACGGATATGTCTCGCACGTCGCGCCCGACCTGGTGGACCGGCTGCAGAAGTGGACCTCCGAGGTCGACGCCTTCGCCACCTACCGGATCGACGAGCAGCTGCTGAAGGCGCTGGACCGCAAGGTCTGGCTGCCGTCCGGTGGTTCGCTGGTGATCGACCGGACGGAGGCGATGGTCGTCATCGACGTCAACACCGGCAAGTTCACCGGCCAGGGCGGCAACCTGGAGGAGACGGTCACCAGGAACAACCTGGAGGCGGCCGAGGAGATCGTGCGCCAGCTGCGGCTGCGCGACCTCGGCGGCATCATCGTGATCGACTTCATCGACATGGTGCTGGAGTCCAACCGCGACCTGGTCATGCGGCGGCTGCTGGAGTGCCTGGGGCGGGACCGCACCAAGCACCAGGTCGCCGAGGTCACCTCGCTGGGACTGATCCAGATGACCCGCAAGCGGGTGGGCCAGGGTCTGCTGGAGTCCTTCTCCGAGACCTGTGTGCACTGCAACGGCCGCGGTGTCATCGTCCACATGGAGCAGGCCACCACGCCCGGTGGCGGCGGCAAGCGCAAGAAGAAGGGCCGTGCGGCAGCGCAGCCCGAGGCGGTGGAGGCGGCCACGGTGGCCGAAGCCGCGGAGGCGCTGGAGGCCGCTGAGGTGGTCGAACCCGTCGAGGTCACCGAGCGCGAGCTGGTGCCCGCCATCGGCGGCGACGAGGAGTGGTTCGGCAGCCCGGCCGAGGCGGAGGCCGCGGCGAAGGCCGCCGCTCCGCGCGGCCGCCGGCGGGCGACCAGGGCCGCGAGCGCTCCGGCGGGCGCGCCGAAGCAGGCCGAGGCGGAGGTCGTCGTACCGGCGGCCCCGGTCGCGGCTGAGCCCGAGCCGGAGCCCGAGGCGGCGCCGGAGCCGGAGCCGGTACGTCCGCGCCGCCGCTCCCGCAAGGCGACCGCGCCCGCGGGCTCGCCCAAGGCCGCCGAGGAGGCAGCCGCCGCGGAGGTCATCGTCGTCCCGGCGGCACCGACCGAGGCCGCGCCCGAGGCGGCCCCCGTCGAGACGGCACCGGCCGCCGAGGTGGCCGAGCCCGAGGCGGTACGTCCGCGTCGGCGCGCCCGTAAGGCGTCGGCTCCGGCCGGCCCGCCGCCCGCGGCGGCGGAGGCGGCCGTGGTGGTCGTACCGGCGGCACCGGTGGAGGCCGTGGAGGCCGCCGAGGAGCCCGAGCCCGCGCCCAAGAAGCGGGCGGCTCGCAAGACGGCGGTCAAGAAGGCTCCCGCGAAGAAGGCGGCGGCCAAGAAGACCGCTGCCGCGAAGAAGACGACGACCAAGAAGGCCGCCGCCAAGAAGACCACGACCAAGAAGGCCGTGGCCAAGAAGGCGGCCGCCGCCCCGGCGGACGAGTCGTAAGCCCGCGGTCGGGCTGGTGGGTCTTCCCGCCCGCCCACCTTTTCGCCGTCACCGCCCCCGCCGGGTCCGCCCGGACGGGGGCGGTGACGTAGGGGCCGGGTGGCGGGAACCCCCGGTTTGACCCCGCCGAAGGCGCCCCGTAACCTTGACCTTCGGCGTTTCTGCGCCCACTCCTGAGCAAATCCCTCCCGCTCCTGTCGGGAGAGGCTCACACAGCGAACCTCGTGCGGGCTGGCATCGGGAGTGCCATTTCGAGCGAGAGAGTGAGATCCGCGTTGTACGCAGTCGTGCGTAGCGGTGGCCGCCAGCACAAGGTTGCTGTCGGTGACATCGTCGAGGTTGACAAGATTTCCACCGCCAAGGTTGGCGACACGGTCGAGCTCTCGACCCTGCTCGTTGTCGATGGCGACTCCGTCACCAGCGACCCGTGGGTGCTGGCGGGCGTGAAGGTCCAGGCCGAGGTCGTGGACCACCACAAGGGTGCCAAGATCGACATCCTGCGGTACAAGAACAAGACCGGTTACCGTCGGCGCCAGGGCCACCGCCAGCAGTACACGGCAGTGAAGATCACCGGCATCCCCACGGCTGCGAAGTAAGGGACTGAGGAGAGATGGCACACAAGAAGGGCGCATCGTCCACCCGGAACGGTCGCGACTCCAACGCTCAGCGGCTCGGCGTGAAGCGCTTCGGCGGTCAGGTCGTCAACGCCGGTGAGATCCTGGTCCGCCAGCGCGGCACCCACTTCCACCCGGGCAACGGCGTTGGCCGCGGTGGCGACGACACGCTGTTCGCCCTCACCGCCGGTGCGGTCGAGTTCGGCACCAGCCGTGGTCGCAAGGTTGTGAACATCGTTCCGGCCAGCTGAAACAACCAGCTGCCGTAACGCGACACACCGAGGGCGGACCTCGCTTCCCGCACCGGGAGGCAGGTCCGCCCTCGATGTGTTTGGCAAACCGATAGAAATCCCTAGGAGGCCCAGACCATGACCACCTTCGTGGACCGCGTCGAACTGCATGTCGCCGCGGGTAACGGAGGCCACGGCTGCGCCTCCGTGCACCGGGAGAAGTTCAAGCCGCTGGGCGGCCCGGACGGCGGCAACGGCGGTCGCGGCGGCGATGTGATCCTGGTGGTCGACACCGGCATCACCACGCTGATCGACTACCACCACTCCCCGCACCGCAAGGCCACCAACGGCAAGCCCGGCGAAGGCGGCAACCGCTCCGGCGCGGACGGCCAGGACCTGGTCCTGCCGGTCCCGGACGGCACGGTCGTACTGGACGCCAAGGGCAACGTACTGGCCGACCTGGTGGGCCAGGGCACCTCGTTCATCGCCGCCCAGGGCGGTCGCGGCGGCCTGGGCAACGCCGCGCTGGCCTCCGCGCGCCGCAAGGCCCCCGGTTTCGCGCTGCTCGGCGAGCCCGGCCAGGCGCACGACATCGTGCTCGAACTGAAGACGGTCGCGGACGTGGCGCTGGTCGGCTACCCGAGCGCGGGCAAGTCGTCGCTGATCTCGGTGCTCTCCGCGGCCAAGCCGAAGATCGCCGACTATCCGTTCACCACGCTGGTGCCCAACCTCGGTGTGGTGACGGCCGGTTCGACGGTCTACACCATCGCCGACGTGCCCGGGCTGATCCCGGGTGCCAGCCAGGGCAAGGGCCTCGGTCTGGAGTTCCTGCGCCATGTCGAGCGCTGTTCGGTGCTGGTGCACGTACTGGACACCGCGACGCTCGAATCGCACCGCGACCCGGTCACGGACCTCGATGCGATCGAAGCCGAACTGGCGGAGTACGGCGGTCTCGGGGACCGGCCGCGGATCGTGGTGCTCAACAAGGTGGACATCCCGGACGGCCAGGACCTCGCCGATCTGATCCGTCCCGACCTGGAGGCCCGCGGTTACCAGGTCTTCGAGGTGTCGGCGGTCTCCCGGCACGGCCTGCGGGAACTGTCCTTCGCGCTGGCGGACATCGTCGCCAGGGCGCGGGCCGCCAGGCCGGTGCAGGAGGCGACCCGGATCGTCATCCGCCCGCAGGCCGTGGACGACGCGGGCTTCACCGTCACCGCCGAGGACGGCTTCTACCGGGTGCGCGGCGAGAAGCCGGAACGCTGGGTCCGGCAGACCGACTTCAACAACGACGAGGCCGTCGGCTACCTCGCCGACCGGCTCAACCGCCTCGGTGTGGAAGAGGAGTTGGTGAAGGTCGGCGCCCGCGCGGGCGACCAGGTGGTGATCGGCCCGGAGGAGGACGCGGTCGTCTTCGACTGGGAGCCCTCGCTGGCCGCCGGTGCCGAGATGCTGGGCCGCCGCGGCGAGGACCACCGCTTCGACGCCCCGCGCCCGGCCGCCCAGCGGCGCAAGGACCGCGACGCGGAACGCGACGAGGCGGAGCGCGAGTACGACGAGTTCAATCCGTTCTGACGTCGTTCCGCGGTTCGATACTCGGAGGCGAACGGTCCGCCGAGTCCCGTACATTGCGCTCGGCGAAACGGGACCAGCAGGAAGTTGTGGGGTACACGCGGTGGTACGGCAGCAGGACGCAGGTCTGAGAGGCGATGTGACGGCGGCCCGTAGGGTCGTCGTCAAGGTCGGCTCGTCCTCGCTGACCACCGCCGCGGGCGGCCTGGACGCCGACCGGGTGGACGCGTTGGTGGACGTGCTGGCGAAGTGCCGGGACAGCAGGGAGATCGTGCTGGTCTCCTCGGGCGCGATCGCCGCCGGGCTCGCCCCGCTGGGCCTGGCCAGGCGCCCTCGCGACCTGGCCCGTCAGCAGGCCGCCGCCAGCGTGGGCCAGGGACTGCTGGTCGCCCGCTACACCGCGTCGTTCGCGCGGTACGGGATCCGGGTCGGGCAGGTGCTGCTGACCGCCGATGACGTCAGCCGACGGGCGCACTACCGCAACGCCTACCGCACGCTGGACAAGCTGCTCGCCATGGGCGCCCTGCCGATCGTCAACGAGAACGACACGGTGGCCACCGACGAGATCAGGTTCGGCGACAACGACCGGCTGGCCGCGCTCGTCGCCCACCTGGTCCGCGCCGACCTGCTGGTGCTGCTCTCCGACGTGGACGGGCTGTACGACGGCGATCCGCGCACTCCGGGCGCCCAGCGGATCGCGGAGGTGGCCGGTCCGCGGGACCTCGACGGGGTGTCGATCGGCAGCGCGGGCAAGGCCGGTGTGGGCACCGGCGGCATGGTGACCAAGGTGGAGGCGGCCGGTATCGCCGCGGCGGCGGGTGTGCCGGTGGTGCTCACCTCGGCGACGCACGCCGCGGACGCGCTGGCCGGGCGGCCGACCGGCACCCTGTTCCACCGCACCGGCAAGCGCTCCGCGGACCGGCTGCTGTGGCTGGCGCACGCCTCCGCCCCGCGCGGCGCGTTGCGGCTGGACGCCGGAGCGGTCAAGGCGGTGGTGGAGCGGCGGACATCGCTGCTGCCCGCCGGGCTGACCGGGGTCGAGGGCCACTTCTCCGCGGGTGACCCGGTGGACCTGGTCGACGAGACCGGTCGGGCGGTCGCCCGCGGTCTGGTCAACTTCGACGCCAAGGAGCTGCCGAGGCTGCTCGGCCGGTCCACCCGGGAGCTGGCCGCGGAACTCGGTCCGGCCTATGAGCGCGAGGTGGTGCACCGCGACGACCTGGTCGTGCTGCGGTGAAGGCCGTGTGAAGGCTGGCAGGCGGGTCGACGATCCGAGGGCTTCTTGGGGAAAAACGCCCCGCGGTCGGCCCGGGACTGGTCAACTTTGATGCGGGGGACCGTTTCCACACAGGAAACTCCAAACAAGAACGTCCGAATCACACGCAAGCCCAGTAGAGCAAGCCAGGCAGGATCGCCAGACCCCGCACCACAATCCGCTGACCCCAAGGCGGAGAACGCATACAGGAGGCCGCCGGTGAGACGAGGGCGCCCGGGGGCGCTGCCCCGAGGAACGGCGGAACGGACCCTGACCAGCGTCGACGGCATACAGACGGACCGTCCAGGACAGGATCCGGCGCCGGAATCGCACAGCCGGGAGCGCGACGCCTCCCGTCTGTGGCATGTCACGCTCAGCGTCTCGGGGGACGAGGCGCCACTCACGGAGGTCAGACGGGCGCTGGAGCAACTCGCCCACGATCACCCCTTCCTGCTGACCAGCCGCTACGCCACCACCCACGCGGAGATCCGCTACTGGGAGGAGGCGCGCGACCTGCATGACGCGGCGGCCATCGCGCTGCGGCTGTGGGGCGAGCACCGCGCCACCGCCAAGTTGCCGCCCTGGGAGATCGTCGGTCTTGAGGTCATCGACCGCGAGACGTACCACCAGCGCGTGGCCGAAGGCTATGGGCCGCCGCCCGCCACCCCGGTCGGGGTGCACCCGTACTGATCCGGTCCGGCATGTGGAATCACGGTCCGGCATGCCGCCGCAGGTCAGTAGGCTTCCCCCATGACCAGTAGCGCGACCTCGCCCGTACTTGACACCGCCCGCCGTGCGAAGGCGGCCGCCGCCGTGCTCGCACCGCTGCCGCGGTCCGTACGCGACGGCGCGCTGCTCGCGATCGCCGACGCGCTGCGCGCCCGTACCGGGGAGATCGTCGCGGCCAACGCGGAGGACATCGACAGGGCCCGCCGCGAAATGGCGGCGGCCGGTGGTGGGCGACGGGCGGGCGGCAGCAGCGAGGCGCTCATCGACCGGCTCACCCTCACCCCGGAGCGGATCGAGGCCATCGCCGCGGACGTGACCAAGGTGGTGGCGCTGCCCGACCCGGTCGGTGAGGTGCTGCGCGGCTCCACGCTGCCCAACGGCCTTGAGCTGCGCCAGGTCCGGGTTCCGCTCGGTGTGGTCGGCATCATCTACGAGGCCCGGCCGAACGTCACCGTGGACGCCGCCGTGCTCTGCCTGAAGTCCGGCAACGCGGTACTGCTGCGCGGGTCCTCGTCCGCGTACGCCTCCAACACCGCGCTGGTCGCGGTGCTGAGGGACGCGGTGCAGGCGGCCGGACTGCCCGCGGACGCGGTGCAGTTGGTGCCCGGCGAGAGCCGTGACTCGGTCAAGGAGCTGATGCGCGCCCGCGGTCTGGTGGACGTGCTCATCCCGCGCGGTGGCGCCTCGCTGATCAGGACGGTCGTGGAGGAGTCCACGGTTCCGGTGATCGAGACCGGGGTCGGCAACTGCCATGTGTACGTGGACGAGCACGCCGATCTCGACATGGCCGTGAAGATCCTGGTCAACGCCAAGGCGTCGCGGCCGAGCGTGTGCAACGCCGCGGAGACGGTGCTGGTGCACGCCGCCGTCGCCGACGCCTTCCTGCCCCGGGCGCTGGCCGCACTCTCCGAGGCCGGGGTGACCGTACACGGCGACGAGCGCTGGCAGCGGGCCTCCGGTGCCGTGCTGGCGGCCACCGAGGAGGACTGGGCGACCGAGTACCTGTCGTACGACATCGCCGCCGCCGTGGTGCCCGACCTGGACGCCGCCGTGGCGCACATCCGCCGGTGGTCCTCGGGACACACCGAGGCCATCGTCACCCGCGACCAGTCCGCCGCCCGCCGCTTCGTGGCGCTGGTGGACTCCACCGCCGTGATGGTCAACGCCTCGACCAGGTTCACCGACGGCGGCCAGTTCGGCTTCGGCGCCGAAATCGGCATCTCCACCCAGAAGTTGCACGCCCGCGGACCGATGGGCCTGCCCGAGCTGACCTCCACCAAGTACGTGGTGACCGGCGACGGCCACATCCGCTGACCGCCCGCCCGCTGGCGCGAAGTGGCGGCCGCCACGGTCGAATTCGGCTTCCGACTGCCCAACCCGGCCTTTCCGGGATTACTCTGGACGGGTGTCTGAGGATGTGGGCGGCAAGCCGTTCCCGGACGGTGAGGACCACGGCGGCGCGGACGACGAGTTCGCATCCGTGGTGTTCGACGAGGCCTTCGTACGGGCGGCGACGCTCCATGAACCCACCGCGCACGAGCGGCTGTTGGCCGCCGCCCAGGCCTGGACGGAGGCGGACGCCGCACGCGCCAGGATCGGCGGGGTGGAGGACGACGTCCTCGACGACGAGACGCCGCGCTACGGCGCCTACCGCTACCGCAGCTTCGCGGACGACACCGACGACGCCCTCGACCGCTACGGCCACCCGCACCGGCACGCCTACCGCGGCCACACCCGCTGGCAGCGCACCGTCGCCTGGGTGCTGGCCCTGGTGATGGGCATCGGGGTGATCGCCCTGACCTTCGTGGCCGTCTACCGGGGCGCCGGTGGCGGCGGTCGGCAGCCCGCCCCCGTGCCCGCCACCGGCCGGGTGGACACCGCGCCGCCACAGGTCCGGGCGGCGTCGCCCGCCGGGCCGCCCTGAGCGAGCCGGGGCGGCGCGAGGAGCGCCCGGGACGGGCCGGTGACGGCCGCTCAAAACTTGTCTCGTACCGGGGCGTTCACCTGCGGCACGACCGACCTACTCTTGTTGTATGGCCGGGCGTGCAGACCCTCCGGAGGGGACACCCGAGGGCGTCCCGGGGGGCGGTGACGACGAGTACCGATCCGTCGTGTTCGACGAGTCGTTCGTCCGGGCTGCCCGCATACAGGAGTTCTCGGCGCAGGAACGTCTGGGCGGAACGGCCAGTGCGGTGCGCACCCGGCGGCCGCTCGGATGGATGGGTGCCGGGCGGCAGGCACTGGTCCTGGTGCTGCTGATCGCGATGGCCTTCGGCGTCGCCCTGTACCTGGGCATACGGCACCCGTATCGGCCGGCCACGCCTGCGGACGTCGACCCGGCGCGGATCACCCTGGTGCCGTTGGCCCCGCAGGTGCCGGTGCCGGTCGCCGCCGCCGACCGGATGTTCGCCGCCGAGGACGCGGCTCACTACCGGGTGGGCGCCAAGGGCATCGTCCTGCCGCAGATCAACGGCACCGACCACTTCTCGCAGAGCCAGGTGCTCCAGGCGGTGACCATCGCCAAGGAGTATCTGGCCGCCTCCTCGCTCGACCGCAGCGCGCTCACCGGCGGTGATGTACGCGCGGTGCGCGAACTGCTCAATCCCGGTCAACTCGACCAGTTCGACCGGAGTTTGGCGCACCCGGTCGATGACGGACAGTACGCCGCGATCGGATGGCTGGTCCGCTTCGACCCGGCCCGGATCGCGCTGGCCGACCCCGGGGTGCGGGTGCGCGGCAGCATGACGGTGAACGAGGACGGCCCCGGCGGCCTGCTGGTCGACACCGACCACACCATGGTCTACGCGGTGCGGGCGGTCGGCGCCGGACCCGACCAGGCCTCGCTGTTCACCGTACGGCGGCAGCTGAAGCTGTTCTTCGACCGCGCCGACCTGCGCAACCGCCAGGTGGAGGTGGAGCAGGCGGCGGTCGAGGCCGGGCCGCTCGCCTGCACAGGAAACCCGGCCGGGTACTTCCGTCCGCTACTGGCCGGACAGAGCGTGCCCGCCGGGGCCGGGGTGGACCCCTATGACCACGGCAGGCCGGTCACCTCGGTGTGCGGACTGCTCAGGACCGTTCCGAGCCCGAGCCCGATCCGGTGAACTTGTCCCGCAGCTTCCCGCCGATGTCCCCGGCGCCCGCGGCGATGTCGTTGATCAGGCCCATCAGCGGGTCCTTGCTGGACTTCACGTGGTCCGCGTAGTGGTTCGCGGACTCCTTGAAGGACTCGTAGACCGAGGTGTCCTTGTCGTCCTCGCGGCGCGGGTAGTGCCCGTCCATGATCCGCTGGTGGTCGCGGCTGCCCGCCCACTTCTTCAGCTCGGCCGCCCGCACCGTGGTGAACGGGTGGCTGCGCGGCAGCACGTTGAGGATCTTCAGCACGGAGTCGCGCAGGTCGCCGCCGGACTCGTACTCCTCCGCCTGCTTGAGGAACTCGTCCACGTTCATCTCGTGCAGGTGGTTGCCGCCCGCCAGCTTCATCAGCCCGCGCATCGACGCCTGCAGGTCCTGGCCGACCAGCAGCCCCGCCCGGTCCGCGGACAGCTCGGACTTGCGGAACCACTCGCGCAGCGCGGTGACGATCGCCATGACCGCCATGTTGCCCAGCGGGATCCACGCCACCCGCAGCGCCAGATTGGTCAGGAACAGCAGGATCGTGCGGTACACCGCGTGGCCGGACAGCGCGTGGCCCACCTCGTGCCCGACGACCGCGCGCATCTCCTCCTCGTCCAGCAGCTCCACCAGACCGGTGGTGACCACGATGATCGGCTCGTCCAGGCCGATGCACATGGCGTTGGGCTGCGGGTCCTGGTTGACGTACATCGGGGGGACCTTCTCCAGGTCCAGGATGTAGCAGGCGTCCCGCAGCATCGTGTTCAGATGCGGGAACTGCTGCTCGCTGACCCGTACCGAGTCCGACAGGAACAGCAGCCGCAACGACCGCTCCGGCAGCAGCCCGCTGAGCGCCTTGAACACGGTGTCGAAACCGCTCAGCTTGCGCAGCGCCACCAGCGCCGAGCGGTCCGCCGGATGCTCGTAGGCGCGTGACGATATCCCTGGGAAACGGGTGCGGTTACGGCTCGGCACCTGGTCGTTCGATTCGTTCGGCACGGTCATTGGGCCTCAATCCCCTGCTAGCCGTCTCGTGCTCGTCCCCCTGACACACCCCACGATAGGGCCCGGCGCCGACAGGACTACGCTGAGAAGCATGCAGAACGCCGTGTTGAACCACCTCGCCGACGGGGCACCGATCTCCAGCGAGCTCCTGCCCGTCGTCATCGTCGTCGCGGTAGTCGGCGTGGTCTTCCTCGCGTGGTTCCTGCTGCGCGGTTACGGGGACAAGGACTGACGGTCGGTTACTCGGTTCCGCGGCCGGATACGGCTGCGGACGGGTAGATCGCCTACACAGTCAGGACGCGCGGGGGCTGCCTGGGGTTCCTGGCGCCCCGCACGTACGATGTGGCACGAGTTTCCGGCCCGGTCCGCCGCCCGGTGGCTCACCGCGACTCGACCGCATCCTCGACCGCAAGGGGTCCTGCCGACCATGACCGCAAACATCCCAGCAGCTCTGACGCAGCTCGCCGAAGGCGGCAACCACCAGAGCCTGAGCCCGTACCTCACCGGGGGCGGCGCGCTGTTCATCCTGCTGCTCCTGCTGTGGATCACCACGCGCTTCAACCGGGACCGCTGAGCCGGGTCAAGGCTTCCCGAGCGGCCAAGTAGGGTGTGCTCGCATGGGAGAGCAGGCAGTGCCCACGCGCCCCTCCGCGACCGCTGACGGAGGGGCCGGGCCAGTGAAGAAACGACTCGGTGTGATGGGCGGGACGTTCGACCCCATCCACCACGGCCACCTGGTGGCGGCGAGCGAGGTCGCCAGTCTCTTCCACCTCGACGAGGTCGTCTTCGTACCGACCGGCCAGCCGTGGCAGAAGGAACACAAGCTGGTGTCCCCGGCGGAGGACCGCTATCTGATGACGGTCATCGCCACCGCGTCCAACCCGCAGTTCTCGGTGAGCCGGATCGACATCGACCGCGGCGGCCGTACCTACACCCTCGACACCCTGCGGGACCTGCGCGCCGAGTACGGCGACGTGGACCTCTTCTTCATCACCGGCGCCGACGCGCTGGCGCAGATCTTCTCCTGGCGGGACGCCCAGGAACTCTTCTCCATGGCGCACTTCATCGGGGTGACCAGACCGGGGCACACCCTGTCCGACCCCGGCATTCCCAACGGCGGTGTGTCCCTGGTCGAGGTGCCCGCGCTGGCGATCTCGTCCACCGAGATCAGGGACCGTGTGGCGCAGGGCGAACCGGTCTGGTACCTGGTGCCCGACGGCGTGGTGCGCTACATCAACAAGCGGAATCTGTACCGGGACGCCGGGTAGCGATCGCTCGCGGTACTCGTTTTCTGATCTGGAGGGGCACCCGTGAGCGGCGACCAGGAGCACTACGGCCAGGACCCCTACGCGGGCGGCTACCAGCAGGGCCAGCAGGGATACGACCCGTACGCCCCTGCACAGCAGGGCTACGACCAGGCGTACCACCAGGGCCAGCAGCCCTACGCCCCGTACCCGGACCAGCAGCAGTACCCGCAGCAGGGGTACGTCCAGCAGCCGTACCCCCAGGAGTACCCGCAGCAGGGCTACCCGGGCCACGACGGCTACCAGACGTACCAGCAGCCCGGCTACCAGGACCCTGCGGCGTACCCCCAGCCGTCCTACGAAGAGCAGCGCTACCAGGTCCCGCAGCCGCGCCAGGAGGAACCGCCGCGCGTTCCGGAACCCGAACCCCAGCAGCCGCCGATCCGTGACGAGGAGGCGCCCCGGGAGTTCCACACCGAGCAGTTCGCGTTCGTCGAGGACGAGGACGAGCAGGCCGAAGACGTCATCGACTGGCTGAAGTTCTCCGAGTCCCGCACCGAACGCCGCGACGAGCGCAAGCGGCGCGGCCGTACCCGGGTGGTCGTGCTGGTCGTGCTGCTGGTGCTGGCACTGCTCGGCGGCGTCGGCTACCTGTGGCAGGCCGGAAAGCTGCCCGGCCTGGGCAAGGCCAGCGCCGCCGCGCAGGCCGCCGGCGCCCAGAAGCGCGACGTGATCGTGGTGCACCTGCGGCAGGTCGACAGCAACGCCAGTTCCACCGCGCTGCTGGTGGGCAACGAGACCACGGGCAAGGGCACCACCGTCCTGCTGCCCAACTCCCTTTCCGTCAACCCCGACGGCAACGGCAGCACCACGCTCGGCAAGTCGGTGGTGGACCAGGGCGCGGGGCCCACCAGGGACGCGCTCAACGCCCTGCTGGGCGCCAACATCCAGGGCAGTTGGCGGCTTGACACGCCGTATCTGGAGATCCTGGTCGACGCGGTCGGCGACATCACCGTGGACACCGACACCACGATCACCTCGGGCGGCAAGACCGTGGTGAACGCGGGCCAGCAGCAGGACCTGAACGGCCAGGCGGCGGTCGCCTACGCCAGCTACCGCGGCCCCGGCGAGTCGCAGGACAAGCAGCTGAACCGGTTCGGGCAGGTCATGCAGGCGGTGCTGATGAAGCTGCCGAGCGACGCCGCCACCGCCACCAAGATCATCGACAGTCTGGGCGCCATCCCCGACCCCTCGCTCAGCGACGCGCAACTCGGCGCCACCCTGGCGCACCTCGCCGACCAGGAGAAGGCCGGCCACTACAGCACCACCACGCTGCCCGTGCAGGCGGACGGCACCCTCAGCCAGCAGGCCACCGACACCGTGGTGAAGGACGTGCTCGGCGGCACCGTGAAGAACACCGACACCAGTGGCATCCCGCGGGTCGCGGTGCGCGACGCCACCGGCAGCAAGAAGGCGGCGTCCTCGGCCCAGGTCGCTGTGGTCAACTCCGGCTACACCTACGTGGACGGCGGCACCGCCTCCCCGCAGGCCAGGTCGCAGGTGGTCTACGGCGCCGACAGCCAGGCGCAGACCGCCAAGGAACTGGCCAAGACCCTCGGGCTGCCGGACAGCGCGGTCAGCAAGGGGCAGGCAGCCAACAACGCGGACATCACGGTCGTACTGGGCGGCGACTACAAGGGGTGACCCCGGAGTGCGGTGTGGCCCGGAGGGTCTCCGTTGAGGGTGGTGGGCGACGGGTGGGCGGCGCTGCGGCCCGTGAGGGTCTCCGTTGAGGGTGGTGGTGGGCGACGGGTGGGCGGCGCTGCGGCCCGTGAGGGTCTCCGTTGAGGGTGGTGGTGGGCGACGGGTGGGCGGCGCTGCGGCCCGTGAGGGTCTCCGTTGAGGGTGGTGGTGGGCGACGGGAGGGAGGGCGCTGTGACATGAGACCCTGGAGGCGTACCCGTTCCCGACCGGAAAGCATGGCTTGTGACCGCCACGGACCGCTCCATCGAGCTGATCACCGCCGCCGCCCAGGCGGCAGCCGACAAGCTCGCGCACGACATCATCGCCTACGACGTCAGCGACGTGCTCGCCATCACGGACGCGTTCCTGCTCGCCTCCGCGCCCAATGACCGGCAGGTCAAAGCGATCGTGGACGAGGTCGAGGAACGGTTGCAGAAGGAGCTGGGCGCGAAGCCGGTGCGCCGCGAGGGCGAGCGCGAGGGCCGCTGGGTGCTGCTCGACTACGTCGACATCGTGGTGCACGTCCAGCACGCCGAGGAGCGGGTGTTCTACGCGCTGGAGCGGCTCTGGAAGGACTGCCCGGAGATCGAGCTGCCCAAGGACGCGGTGGCGACCCGGGGCAAGGCCGCTGAGTACGCCAAACAGCACGGCGCCGAGGCGGACGGAGAGCTGAGCTGAGCACGCAGCCCCAGCCGCCGGTGAACGGCGCGGCGCAGCAGGAGACGGCCGAGCGGGAGCCCGGCCGTAAGAACGGCCGTGGCCGTCGCGTCGTGCTGTGGCGGCACGGCCAGACCTCCTGGAACCTGGAGCGCCGCTTCCAGGGCTCCACGGACATCCCGTTGACCGAGACCGGCGTCGCCCAGGCGCGCCGGGCGGCGAGGCTGCTCGCCGCGCTCAAGCCGGACGCGGTGATCTCCTCCGACCTGCGGCGGGCCGCGGCCACCGCGACCGAGCTGAGCGCTGTCACCGGCCTGCAGCCCACGTTCTACGAGGAGCTGCGGGAGACCTACGCGGGCGCCTGGCAGGGCCTGACCAGCGACGAGATCATGGAGCGCTACGGCGAGCAGTACCTGGCCTGGAAGCGCGGGGAGCCGGTGCGGCGCGGCGGCGGCGAGCTGGAGACCGAGGTCGCCGACCGGGCCGCGCCGGTGGTGCTGCGCGAGGTGGAGAAGCTGCCGGAGGACGGCACGCTGCTGGTGGTCAGCCACGGTGGCGCGATCCGGGTCACCATCGGCCGCCTGCTGGGACTGGAGCCGAGGCACTGGGAGTCGCTCGGCGGACTGTCCAACTGCTGCTGGTCGGTGCTCGGACACGGCGCCCGCGGCTGGCGGTTGCTGGAGCACAACGCGGGCACCCTGCCGCAGCCCGTGCTCGGCGACGACGTGTGATCGCCGATTTCGCGAATCAGCAGGTCACACGCTAAGCTTCTACACGTTCCGGCAAGGAGACGAGCCGAGAAAATCGGGGCTATAGCTCAGTTGGTAGAGCGCTTGCATGGCATGCAAGAGGTCAGGAGTTCAATTCTCCTTAGCTCCACAGCGAAACGGACCACCTTCGGGTGGTCCGTTCTTTTTGCGCGCACACTCGGGGCCGCGCCCCAGCCCGTCCCGAACTCCCCGGTGCATCAGCGCCCTTGGGCTGTCCTCTCTCGTTCCGCCGGGAGTTCGCGGAGCGGGCGCCGCGTACGCGAAAACCGGCCACCGGGTGGGTGAGCCTCAACTGGCGGCGGGCCTCGCGGCGTTGGCACGGCGCACTGGTGCCGCTCGGCCTCGTCACCGCCGGTGCGGCCCGCGTGCTGTGCGGGCTGCCGCTACGCGGTGGGCGGCAGCGGCGGTGAGTGGCTCTGCCCGGCCATGGCGGTGGCGGGCGCGGGATCGGCGTACGGACCGAACCTCGACCGGGCGCTGGAGCGCTGCGCGCCGGTGGACGCGGCCGACACCGGCGGGCTGCTGGTGACCGTCCTCCAGCCCGGTCAGCTGGTGGACGTGGCCACCCTCGGCACGCTGTGCCTCAACCGCCTCTCGTACTGCGCCCGTTCCGCCCCCGGCACGGCCGCAGCCTCCGCGCACGCGCCGTGGCTGACAACGGTCGCACTGGCCGGGACCGCGCCGCCGGGCGTGTTCGCCGGGGCACCGCTCAGTGGTCGGCGTACGCCTGGTCCTGCCGCGTCCCACGGGACTGCGCCGGGATGACCGCGCGAAGGGCCTCGCGCCGGATCCGCAGCGCCCGTACCGCCTGGGTCCCGGCGACGGCCAGGAACGCCAGGCCGATCAGCGGATAGACCGCGGACAGCAGCATCTCCCCGGGGTTCTGGTGCAGTTCGAAGCGCCGCCCAGGGGTGTGCGGCACCGCCCACGGCACGAAGGAGCAGAACAGCACCGCGGTCAGCGCCGCCCCCACCCGCCACCGTGGTTCACGCCGCCGCAGCGCCTCCGAGCCGAGCAGCAGCACCATCGGCACGCACCACACCCAGTGGTGCGACCAGGACACCGGACTGACCAGCAGCGCCGTCACCGCGCAGGCGCAGGCCGCCCAGGCCGTCCCGGACGGCAGCCGGTCCCCGGCCAGCGCCGCGGCCACCGCGACCGCCAGCCCCAGCGCGCCGACCAGCGCCGCGGCGACCAGCCAGGACCCGCCCGGGTCCGGGGTGTGCAGCAGGCGGGCGAGCACACCGCGTACCGACTGGTTGGCGGTCTCCTCGGCATGGCCGACCCGGTTGGCGGCGAAGACCATCCGGGTCCAGAAGTCGCGCGAGTCCCGGGGCAGCGCCACCGCCGCCACCGTCACCGTCGCCGCGAAGGCGCCCGACGCCACCGCGGCCCGGCGCAGCGCCGGGTTCCACACCGTGCCGCCGCTTCGCAGCCGCCGCCAGCCCTGGGCGGCGCCCACCAGCGCCAGGAAGACGGCGAACAGCGCCGGGGTCAGCTTGATCCCGGCCGCGATCCCGATGCCGGTCCCGGCCCAGCGGTGGCCGGCCCGCCGGGTCAGGTCCCACAGCACCAGGACCGCCAGCAGCAGGTTGATCTGCCCGTACCGCAGCGTCGTCCACACCGGTTCGCACCACACCGCCACGGCGCTGATCGCCAGCGTCGCGGCGGCGCGCGGCACCCGCTGCGGCCGTCCGACCAGGCGCAGCGACAGGTGGACCACGGCTACCAGCAGCCCCAGGTTGGCCGCCGTGGCCGCGGTCCGCATCGCCGGGACGCCCAGCCAGGTCAGCGGCGCGAAGATGATCGCCGCGAACGGCGGGTAGGTGTTCGGCAGGTTGGCCTCGGTGGCCACCATCGCGTACAGGTCGCGGCCGGTCCGCATGGTCCAGCCCTCGGCCCGGTACACCATGAGGTCGATCATGGAGACGTGCGCGGCGCGCTGTGCGATCCAGAAACCGGTGAACGACACCAGGCAGGCCAGTGCGGCGAGCATGGTCGGCCGCCGCGCTATGAGGTCCCGGACCGCGCCGGTACGCGGGTCGCTGATCGGCTGCGTCGCGGTCACGGTGGTTGGCTCCTGGGTCCGGGGGCTTGGCTCGGCCCGGTCCGGTGGTCCGGGTCGTCGTTCGGGCGGCGCGGAAGCCCGACAGTACCTTCTGTCGGGTTCGCGCAGCAGGGCGCGGTATTCCCCCCGGCCCTGGGGGCGCCGGGGCGCCGCTCGATCGATTTGGCGAAACGCCCCCCGCACCGTGTAATGTTTACGGAGTCGCCGGGGGTTCCCGGCGGAGAGCAAGACCTGGGGCTATAGCTCAGTTGGTAGAGCGCTTGCATGGCATGCAAGAGGTCAGGGGTTCAATTCCCCTTAGCTCCACGAGTACGAAGGCGATCCGGGTCCGCGAGAAGCGCGGGCCGGATCGCCTTCGTCGTTTCCGCAGGGCCTCGCCGCGCGGTGGCGAAGCCTCCGCACCCCCCTTCGGGCGCGCCGGGGTTGGAGGAGGTGACGGGCGTCACACGCGGGCGCGGAGCCGCCTTCCGCGGCCCGCGGGGGCGGCGCCCGGCAGGTCTGCCGCGCCGGGTCGCACGCACCGCCAGTGCCGCGCTCACGGCCACCAGGCACACCGCGTAGCACGCCACCGTCCAACCCGGCGCCGCGCGCCCCGACTTCAGGCCGTGCACCACGGCGGCGAACCATGCCGGATACCCGCACCCGTGCAGCACCCGCCAGTGCGCCGGTCGACCGCGCGCCGCGAACGCCCCGCGCAGCACTCCGGTGGCCGCCGCCAACAGCAGCGGGTACCCGGCGACCGTACCCAGGCCGACCAGCAGCGCCCGGCCGCCCGGCCCGGCCGGGACCAGCGCCTCGGCGGCCGTGGCGTGCCGCTCGGTGACCTTGACGGCGATGTGCAGCCCGAGGAGGCCCAGACACGCCACCGTGGCCGCCCGGTGCGCGCCCTGCGCCAACAGCCGCTGACGCGGGCCGAGGAAGCGGCTGTCGGTACTGACCAGCCCCCACACCACGGTCGCGGTCAGGGACAGCAGCGCGCCGACTCCCGCGTAGGCGTCCAGCCAGTGGCGTGCGCCGGGGATTACGAGCGGCAGGGCCGCCGCCGGGACAACGCACCCTGCGAGCGCGTAACGCCTGGGTAGGCCGCTCGGTCCGGTCGCGACGCGGGCCAGGGGCGGCCGTTGACGGTGTCGATGCGTGGGCATGGTGAATGTCTAGGCGAACTCGCCCCGCAGCATGGGGACTTGCGGTAAACGCGGTCGGCCGCCGGGCCGCGCTGCTAGCGTCGGGCGGTGGTCTTGCGGGCGACCCTCGAACCGGTCACCCTGTCAACTGCCGTACGGAATTACGCCTTCCGGTCCGCTGCCTCCATCGCATGTCAACGGCGCATTACAACTTCCCGGCCATTACGCCCACTTGACCATTTCTTGACGCAATCATTCCCCTGATGTGAACAGATCAGCGACAGAGTTTGGCCCTACGGCATGCGGATCACCGCTATTCGGTGAACGCGATCCGGGTCACGCGAGCATGCCGCGACCATCCGTGTCTCTTTGGGGGTTTCATGAAGCTTGTCCGTCACAGAGCGCGCGCCGGTCTGGCGGTGGCAGCCACGCTGCCGCTGGTGGCCGGCGCTCTGGCCATGGGCGTCCCCACCGCCCAGGCCGACTCCAACAACCGGCAGGTGCTGACCAACACCAAGCCGCTGTGGGCGACGGCGCGTGCCGACCACGGCACCGCCGCCGGGTCGACCACCGTCAACGCCCGTGTCTACCTGGCCGGCAAGGACGCGCAGGGCCTGGCCTCCTACGCGCAGGGGGTGTCCGACCCCTCGTCGCCCAACTACGGCAAGTACCTGACGCCGAAGCAGGTGCAGGACCGTTTCGGCACGACCAGGCAGCAGATAGCCGAGGTCACCGCCTGGCTGAGGAACTCCGGCCTGACGGTGACCGGCTCCAACCAGCACTACGTCGCGGTGAGCGGCGACAAGGCCGCGGTGGAGAAGGCCTTCAACACGGAGCTGCGCAACTACTCCAAGGACGGCCACCTCTACCACGCCCCCGCCCAGGCCGCCTCGGTACCGGCCTCGCTGCACGGCGCGGTGCTCACCATCACCGGCCTGGACAACGCCCCCAAGCAGTCCAGGCACGACGAACTGCCCCCGCCGGAGGCCGTCGCCCGGCAGGCCGGTCCGTTCTCCACGTACTACGGCTCCAACGTGGCCAAGAACCTGCCCAAGGCCTACGGCGGTTCGGCGCCCTACGTCGTCAAGGGCTACACCGGCAAGCAGCTGCGTGCCGCCTACGGTGCCAAGGGCTACACCGGCAAGGGCGTGACCGTCGCCATCACCGACGCGTTCGCCTCGCCGTACATCGCCAAGGACGCGGCCGAGTACGCCAAGCGCAACGGTGACGCGGCCTACAAGAGCGGCCAGTTCACCCAGGTCCTGCCGAGTGCCTACAACAACATCGACTCCTGCAAGGCCGCCGGCTGGTACGGCGAGGAGACGCTGGACGTCGAGGCGGTGCACGCGGTCGCCCCGGGCGCCAACATCGTCTACGTGGGCGCTGCCTCGTGCAACGACCCCGACCTGATGGACAGCCTGAACAAGGTGGTCGACAACCGCCTCGCCGACATCGTCTCCAACTCCTGGAGCGATGTGGAGGCCAACGAGACCCCGGACGTGGCCGCCGCCTACGACCAGATCTTCCAGCAGGGCGCGGTCGAGGGCATCGGCTTCTACTTCTCCTCCGGTGACAACGGCGACGAACTCGCCAACACCGGCACCAAGCAGATCGACACCCCGGCCAACTCCGCCTGGGTCACCTCGGTCGGCGGCACCTCGCTGGCCGTCGGCAAGGGCGACAAGTACCAGTGGGAGACCGGCTGGGGCACCACCAAGGCCACGCTCTCCGCGGACGGCAAGAACTGGTCCTCGCTGCCCGGTGACTACCTCTACGGCGCCGGCGGCGGTACCAGCAAGCTCACCCCGCAGCCGTACTACCAGCGCGGCGTCGTCCCGGACACGCTGAGCAAGCAGAACGGTGCCACCCCGCAGCGCGTGGTCCCGGACATCGCGGCGGTGGCCGACCCGTCCACCGGCTTCCTGGTCGGCCAGTCGCAGACCTTCCCGGACCACTCCGTGAAGTACAGCGAGTACCGCATCGGCGGCACCTCGCTCGCCGCGCCGGTGATCTCCGCGATCCAGGCGCTCGCCCAGCAGGCCCGCGGCGGTGTGCCGATCGGCTTCGCCAACCCGGCCATCTACGACCGGTTCGGCACCTCGGCGTACCACGACGTGACCGACCACCCGCTCGGCCAGGGCCAGTCCCTCGCCGACGTGCGCGTCGACTTCAAGAACGGCTTCGACGCCAAGGGCGGTTACAACACCTCGCTGCGCACCCTCGGCCACGACAGCTCGCTGAACGCGACGATCGGATTCGACAACGTCACCGGCGTCGGCAGCCCCGGCGCGGACTACGTGCTCTCGTACCGCCCGCGCCACTGAGCGACAGCGGACAGGCACAAGGCGTAGGGGCCCGCACCGATATCCCGGTGCGGGCCCTTCCCGCGCTGGGGTACCCTGAGCCCATGCGTGCCGTACGCCTTCTGCTTAGCCAGCCGCGCTGACAAGGAACCAGTCAGTGCGGCGTCCCCTCCTGTGCGAGGGGTTTTTTCGTTTCCGGACCAGGCCGGTACGCGGTCCGGGCGAAACGATCCGAAGGCAGACCGGGCGTACGCCTGTCATGACATCGATGGAGCTTCGAGGGACATGAGCGAGACCACCCCCGCCGCCGAGGCGGCCGCGCCGCACCGCTACACCGCCCAGCTGGCCGCCGACATCGAGGCACGCTGGCAGGACTTCTGGGAGCGCGAGGGCACCTTCAACGCCCCCAACCCGGGTGGCGGCGAGCTCGGCGGTCCGGCGGAGGTCACCGGTCGGCCCAAGAAGTTCATCATGGACATGTTCCCGTACCCGTCCGGCGCGGGACTGCACGTGGGCCACCCGCTGGGCTACATCGCCACCGATGTCTTCGCCCGCTTCCACCGCATGACCGGCCACAACGTGCTGCACACGCTGGGCTTCGACGCCTTCGGCCTGCCCGCCGAGCAGTACGCGGTACAGACCGGCACCCATCCCCGGGTGACCACCGAGGCCAACATGGCCACCATGAAGGCCCAGCTGCGCCGCCTGGGCCTGGGCCACGACAAGCGCCGCTCCTTCGCCACCATCGATCCCGAGTACTACAAGTGGACTCAGTGGATCTTCCTGCAGATCTTCAACTCGTGGTACGACCCCGAGGCGCGCAGGGCCCGGCCCATCGACGAGCTGGTCGAGCAGTTCGCCTCCGGCGCCCGGCCGACCCCCGACGGCCGCGCCTGGAGCGAGCTGTCCGGCGTCGAGCGCGCCGACGTCCTCAGCGGCTACCGGCTGGCCTACGCCTCCGACTCGCCGGTCAACTGGTGCCCGGGCCTGGGCACCGTACTGGCCAACGAGGAGGTCACCGCGGACGGCCGCTCCGAGCGCGGCAACTTCCCGGTCTTCAAGGCCAAGCTGCGCCAGTGGATGATGCGCATCACCGCGTACGGCGACCGCCTGCTGGAGGACCTGGACGCGCTGGACTGGCCCGAGGCCATCAAGCTCCAGCAGCGCAACTGGATCGGACGCTCCGAGGGCGCCCGGGTGGACTTCCCGGTCAGCTTCGACGGCGACGCCAGGATCACCGTCTTCACCACCCGCCCCGACACCCTGTTCGGCGCCACCTACATGGTGCTGGCCCCCGAGCACGAGCTGGTGGAGAAGATCGTCCCGGCCAGCTGGCCCGAGGGCACCCCCGCGGCGTGGACCGGTGGGCACAGCACCCCGGCCGAGGCGGTCGCCGAGTACCGCAAGCAGGCCGCCGCCAAGTCCGACCTGGAGCGGCAGGCCGAGGCCAAAGAGAAGACCGGCGTCTTCACCGGCGCGTACGCGGTGAACCCGGTCAGCGGCGAACACGTTCCGGTCTTCATCGCCGACTACGTGCTGATGGGCTACGGCACCGGCGCCATCATGGCCGTACCGGCGCACGACACCCGTGACTTCGCGTTCGCCCGCGCCTTCGAGCTGCCGATGCGCTGCGTGGTGCAGCCCTCGGACGACCGCGGCACGGACCCGTCGACATGGGAGGACGCCTTCGACTCCTATGACGCGCGGATCATCAACTCCGCCAACGCCGACGTCTCGCTGGACGGCCTGCTGGTTCCCGAGGCCAAGTCGAAGATCACCGAGTGGCTGGCCGCCCGCGGCATCGGCGAGGGTACCGTCAACTTCCGGTTGCGCGACTGGCTGTTCAGCCGTCAGCGCTACTGGGGCGAGCCGTTCCCGATCGTCTACGACGAGGACGGTGTGGCGCACCCGCTGCCCGAGTCGATGCTCCCGGTCGAGCTGCCCGAGATCGACGACTACGCGCCGCGCACCTTCGACCCGGACGACGCCGACACCGAGCCCGAGACCCCGCTGTCCCGCAACGAGGACTGGGTCAACGTGGAGCTGGACCTCGGCGACGGGCCGAAGACCTACCGCCGCGAGACCAACACCATGCCGAACTGGGCGGGTTCGTGCTGGTACGAGCTGCGCTACCTGGACCCGCACAACGGCGACCGGCTGGTCGACCCGGCGGCCGAGGAGTACTGGATGGGCCCGCGCGAGGGCCAGCCCGCGGGTGGCGTCGACCTGTACATCGGTGGCCAGGAGCACGCAGTACTGCACCTGCTCTACGCGCGCTTCTGGCACAAGGTGCTGTACGACCTGGGGCACATCTCCTCGTACGAGCCGTTCCACAAGCTGTACAACCAGGGCATGATCCAGGCCTACGTCTATCGGGACAGCCGCGGCTTCCCGGTCCCGGCGGCCGAGGTCGAGGAGCGGGACGGCAAGTACTTCCACGGCGGCGAGCAGGTCAAGCGCGAGCTGGGCAAGATGGGCAAGTCCCTGAAGAACGCGGTCACTCCGGACGAGATCTGCGCCGAGTACGGTGCCGACACGCTGCGCCTGTACGAGATGGCGATGGGCCCGCTGGACGTGTCCCGCCCGTGGGACACCCGGGCGGTCGTCGGCTCCTACCGCTTCCTGCAGCGGCTGTGGCGCAACGTGGTGGACGAGGCCACCGGCGAGGTCACCGTCGTGGACGACGAGCCGGACGAGGAGACCCTGCGCGCGCTGCACAAGGCGATCGACGGCATCCGCGGCGACATGGCGGGCCTGCGCTTCAACACCGCCATCGCCAAGGCCACCGAGCTGAACAACCACCTGACCAAGCTGTCCAGGGTGCCGCGCACCGTGGCCGAGCAGATGGTGCTGCTGGTCGCCCCGCTGGCCCCGCACATCGCCGAGGAACTGTGGCGCAAGCTGGGGCGCACCGAGTCGCTGGCCCACGCCGACTACCCGGTCGCCGACCCGGCCTATGTTCAGGACGAGACGGTCACCTGCGTCGTCCAGGTCAAGGGCAAGGTCAGGGCGCGCCTTGAGGTGCCGCCCGCCATCGGCGAGGCGGAGCTGGAGGAGCTGGCGCTGGCCGACGAGGCGGTACAGGCGGCGCTGGGCGGCGCGGGCATCCGCAAGGTCATCGTCCGGGCGCCGAAGCTGGTGAACATCGTGCCCGCGTGACATCACGCCCCCTAGGGGCCGATTCGGGGCCGGTTGCGGGTTCCACTGGAGCCCGCGACCGGCCCCGGCCGTCTACCGTGGAGACAACCGGCTCGGTGTGGTGTTTCGGCGTGGTGTGAGAGGGAGCGTCCATGGTTGCCGTTTTCGGGGTACTCGCGCTGGTCCTGCTGGCGGCCGTGGTGCTCGGCGTGGTCGCGACGGTCAAGACGGCACGGGCCGTGCGGCGCGGTGTGGAGCGCACCAGCGCCCAGGCCCGGCGGGTCGTCGAGGAGACCACCCTCAAGGCGAAGAAGTACGGTCAGCCGGGCGCCCTCGGCGAGTTGGCGTCGCTGCGGCTGGAACTGCGCGAGTCCATGATCGGCACCCGCCAGGCGCTGGAGGCGGGCGTCACGGACGACCCGGCGCTACGCGAGGCGCTGTCCCTGCTGGGCAGGCTGCGGGAGCACGCGCACGCCCTGGACGACGAACTGCGGCTGCTGGAGCGTGAGCCCGACAAGGGCCGGATCACCGCCCGCCTGCCGGAACTGCGCCAGCGCACGGAACGCGTCACCCACTCCGCCGACTCACTGCGCTGGGCGGCGCAGGACCGGGCCCGGCAGTTCGGCGACGACGAACTCGCAGCGCTCGGGCGGGAGATCGAGGTGGAGGCCGGCGCGCTGCGGCACTGGGCGCCGACCGAGGTGGAGGCTCCGGCACGGTCGGAGCTGGGTCAGGACTGGCCGGGCGGCCGCCGCTGAGCCGGCGGTGACGGCTGCCGCGGGCCGGGCAACGGTGTTGTTACCACAGGGTTGACGGGTAGGGTCCCGCTCATGCCAGCCCATGTCGCCATCGTCACCGATTCCACGGCCTACCTGCCGCAGGAGGCGCTGACCCGCCATCACATCACGGTCGTTCCGCTCACCGTGATCCTGGGTGACGAGGCACTGGAGGAGGGCACCGAGGGCTTGGCCTTCACGGTCGCCACCGCGTTGCGGCGCCGCCGACCGGTGACCACCTCACGGCCGGGCCCCGAGCGGTTCGTCGCGGCGTACCGCGCGGCGGCCGACGCGGGCGCCGGAGCCGTGGTCTCCCTCCATCTGTCGGCCGAGTTCTCCGGCACGTACGACGCGGCGCGCGTCGCCGCGGAGACCGCGCCGGTTCCGGTACGGGTGGTGGACACCGGCATGGTGGCCATGGCACTGGGCTTCCCGGTGCTCGCGGCGGCCGAGGCGGCGGAGTCCGGAGGCACGGTGGACGACGCCGTCGCGGCGGCGGAGAAGCGCGCCGCGGGCACGTCCGCCTACTTCTACGTGGACACCCTGGACTATCTGCGGCGCGGCGGCCGGATCGGCGCTGCGCAGGCCCTGCTGGGCTCGGCGCTGGCGGTCAAGCCACTGCTGCAACTCGCGGAGGGCCGGATCCAGTTGCTGGAGAAGGTGCGCACGGCGTCGCGGGCCATCGCCCGGCTGGAGGAGGTCGTTGCCGAGCGGGCGGGCCAGGCGACGGTTGACATCGCCGTCCACCACCTGGCCGCCGCCGAGCGCGCCGAGGCCCTGGCGGAGCGGCTCCGGGCGCGGGTGCCGGGGGTGGCGGAGCTGCATGTGAGCGAGGTCGGGGCGGTCATCGGCGCGCACACCGGGCCGGGACTGTTGGGGGCGGTCGTCTCGCCACGGTGAGGATGCCGGGGCGGGGCCGTTGGAGGCGGATGTCCGGCTTCGGCGGGGCGGGTCTTCGGGGTGGCGGTGCCGCGGTGTGAGGTGAACTCGCGCCGCCCGGAGGTGGCCTCACCCGCTCGGGTGGCGGAGTTATCCACAACTGGCCGGTAATCCACGGGATTCAACCGGTCTCAGCGGGATCCGGGCGGCGTGCCTACCGTCAGGCGGCATGGGAACGCACACCGCAACTGCCAATCGCCGCAGCGACATCGGCACCGTCGCCCGAGCGCGTGCGGACGCGCTGTTCGACCGGCCGCCGCCGGTACGGGATCCGGCGGTCGCCGATCCCTCCCCGGAACCGGCTCCCGCGCTGGCGGACCACCCGTCGCGCCGCGCGTCGTGGCGGACCGCCGTCTTCGAACGGCTGCCGGTGTGGGTGCAGTTGAGATGCGGGATGGAGCTGCGCACCGTCGCCGCCCTCGCCGGGGTGCTGATGCTGGCCGCCGTCTTCGCGGTGCACCACTTCTGGACAGGCAGGCCGCGCACCGTGCAGCCGCCACCCGTCGCGCGGGCGGTCACCACCCCGGTGGGACAGGTGGCCGGTGGCTCGGCGATGCCGACGGCCCGGCCCTCCGCCGCGGAGGTGGTGGTCGACATCGCGGGGAAGGTACGCGAGCCGGGGGTGCGTCGGCTTCCGGCCGGGTCACGGGTCACCGACGCGCTGAAGGCGGCGGGCGGCCCTCTGCCGGGCGCCGACACCAGCGGTCTCAACCTGGCCCGCCCACTCACGGACGGGGAACAGGTCGTGGTCGGCCAGCCCGGCCCGCCCGCCGAGGCCGCGGGCGCCCGAGGGGGCGGCGCGGCGCAGGCGGCGGGCACGGACGGCGGGCCCGGTGCTCAGCTCAGCCTCAACACCGCCACGGCCGAGCAGCTTGACGCCCTCCCCGGCGTCGGACCGGTGCTCGCCCGCCGCATCGTCGAGTACCGCACGGAGCACGGCGGATTCACCTCCGTCAGCCAACTCCGCCAGGTCACCGGGGTGGGGGAGCGTCGTTTCCAGGAGCTCCAGGCCCTGGTGCGGCCATGAACACGCCACGATCCTCCGCGTCGTCCGCGGCTCCGGGCCGAACGGTGCGGGCGGCCGGACCGCCCGCGTCCGCTGGCGGGCTCGGTACGTCCCCGCCACGGCAGGACGGTCCGGCCGACCTGCGCCTGGTGCCGCCCGCGCTGGCGACCTGGCTGGCCGCCGTCATCGCGCTGAACGCACCGGGCCGCTGGGTCGCCGTCGGCGCCGGGGTCTGTCTCGTGGCGGCCCTCGCCCTGTGCGTCGCGCACCGCAGGGCCACCGGCGCGATGACCGGCGCTCCCGCCCGGCGGGGCGTCGGGACAGCCACCGTGGCGGCCGCGGCACTGCTGTGCGCCTGCGCCGCCGCGAGTGTCGCCGGACTGAGCGTGGCCGGACTGCACCGGGGACCGGTCCCGGCGCTCGCCGCCCAACATGCCCGTGTCACCGCTGAGTTGACGCTCACGGGTGACCCTCGTGCGGTGCGGCCCCGGGTGCGTGGTTCGACCCCGGCCCCGCCCTCCGTCATCGCGGAGGCCGACGCATTACGCGTCACCTCCCGGGGCACCACCACGGCCGTGCACACCCCCGTGCTGCTGATCGTCCAGCCCGGGGACGGCGCCCAGGCGTGGCTGCGGCTGCTGCCGTCCACCGGCCTCACCCTGGACGGCCAGTTGGCCCCCACCACCCGGCAGGCCGACCGCAGCGCCGCCGTCTTCCAGGTGCACGGCCCGCCGACCGTCACCCGGCCGCCGTCGGCGGTGCAACGCCTGGCCGGAGCGCTGCGCGCCGGGCTGCGGGACGCGACCGACGAACTTCCGCCGGACGCCCGCGCGTTGCTCCCGGGCTTCGTGGTGGGAGACACCTCCCGGGTGGCGCCCGATCTCCAGGAGGCTTTCGCCGAAACCGATTTGACCCATCTGCTGGCGGTCAGCGGTTCCAACCTGACGGTGATCCTCACCCTGTTGATCGGCCCCTCGTCCCTGGCTGTACGCGCGGAACGCCGGGGCATCGCCGCCCGGCTCGGCCTGCCGCTGCGGCTCACCGCGGTGCTCGGTGGGGTACTGACCATCGGCTTCGTGGTGCTGTGCCGACCGGACCCGAGTGTGCTGCGGGCCGCCGTCTGCGGTCTGATCACTCTCCTGGCCATCGGTACCGGGCGTCGCCGCACCCTGCTGCCCGCGCTCGCCGCCGCCGTCATCGCCCTGGTCCTCTACGACCCGTGGTTGGCCCGCTCCTATGGCTTCGCGCTGTCGGTGCTGGCCACGGCCGGGCTGCTGACCCTCGCCCCGGGGTGGAGCGCCGCGCTGCGGCGGCGCGGTGTTCCGGCCCACCTGGCGGAGGCCCTGGCGGCCGCCGCGGCCGCGCAGGTGCTGTGCGCACCGCTGGTCGCGGTGCTCGCCGCGCACATCAGCCTGGTCGCCATCCCGTGCAACCTGCTGGCCGAACTGGCGGTGCCCCCGGCGACCGTGCTGGGCTTCGCCGCCCTGGCGGCGGCGCCGGTGTCGATGCTCGCCGCCAAGTGCCTCGCCTGGCTGGCGGGTTGGCCGGTGGTCTGGGTGGCGATGGTCGCCCGCGAGGGCGCCGCACTACCGGGTGCGGCGCTGGACTGGCCCGGCGGCTGGACGGGCGGACTGCTGCTCGCCGTCGTCACCGCCGTGCTGCTGTCGCTGGCCCGGCGCATCGCCCGCCATCCCTGGTTCTGCGCGGCGCTGGCCGCGCTGCTGCTGGTCGCGGTGCTGGCGCCCGCCCCGCTCACCCGGCTGGCCACCGGCTGGCCGCCCGCGGGGTGGCGGATGGCGGCGTGCGACGTCGGGCAGGGGGACGCGTTGGTGCTCAACTCCGGTGACGGTGACGGCTCCGCGGTGGTCGTCGACACCGGCCCTGAGCCGATGCTGGCCGACCGGTGCCTGAAGTCGCTGGGCGTGACCACGATTCCGCTGCTGATCCTCACCCACTTCCACGCCGACCACGTCGCCGGGCTCCCCGGCGTCCTGGCCGGGCGCAGCGTGGGCGCGATCGAGACCACGACCGTGGACGCGCCGCCCGGCGAGGCCGCCTCGGTACGCCGCCGCGCCGCGGCGGCACACATCCCGGTGCTGCGGGCGACGGAGGGGGAGCGGCGCCAACTAGGTCAACTGGACTGGCAGATCCTCTGGCCGCCGGAACCGGAAGCGGCCCTCCCGGACGCCGACCCGAACGACTCCAGCGTCGCCCTGCTGGTGAGAACCGCGGGCCTCACCCTGATACTCCTGGGCGACCTGGAGCCCCCGGCCCAGCGCGAACTGCTGGCCCGGCACCCCGACCTCCCCCCGGTCGACGTCCTCAAGGTCGCCCACCACGGCTCCTCCCGCCAGGACCCCGCCCTGCTGGCCCGCCTCCACCCCCGCCTGGCCCTGATCTCCTGCGGCACGGGCAACAAGTACGGCCACCCGTCCCCCCGCACCCTGAACACCCTCCACACGGAAGGCACAACGGTCCTCCGCACCGACACCGACGGCCCGATCGCCATCACCGGCGGCAACGGAGCGGGGCTGGGTGCGAGCCTTGTAAAGGAGCCGACTTGGGGGTTGTAAAGGAGTCGACATGGGGGTGAGCCCCGTGCGATGTATGGGCAGTGGGCTGGACGGTGCGACGGAACCCCCGGCGGCCGTTCGCGTCTCGGTGTGAGGTCGCCGGGGTGGCGGGTGCTATTCCTCCTCGCGCCAGCCGTCGTACTCCTCGGCGAGGGTGTCGAGGGCAGCGAGGTCGAGTTCCCCTTCGGTGTCCTCGATGACGACCAGCCACTGGGCGTCCTCAGCGTCGTCCTCGCCCGCCAGGGCTTCCCTTACCAGTTGCGGCTCCTGCTCAAGGCCGAAGCGCTCCGCCGCCTCTTCGGCCACCTCCTCCGCCACGTCGCGGTCGGGGAGTACCAACACATGTCGAACAATGCTCACGGCCACATTGTCGGGTACGGCCGCGGTGGGGCTTCCGGCAGGTGTGGGGTGGGCTGTCAGTGGCCCGTGGGATGCTGGACCGCGATGGCAAAGAAGACGTCGACCGATGACCCGCTCGCCCCTGTGACCCTCGCCGTGGGACAGGAGGACCTGCTGATCGACCGTGCCGTGGCACAGGTCGTGGCGGCCGCCCGAGCCGCCGATCCCGACACCGACGTACGGGAGCTGGCCCCGGACGCGCTCCAGCCCGGCACGCTGGCGGAGTTGGTCAGTCCGTCGCTGTTCGCGGAGCGCAAGGTCGTGGTGGTGCGCGCGGCGCAGGACCTGTCGGCGGACACGGTCAAGGACGTCAAGGCGTATCTCGACGCGCCCGCCGAGGAGATCACGCTGGTCCTGGTGCACGCGGGCGGCGCCAAGGGCAAGGGCCTGCTGGACGCGGCCCGCAAGGTCGGGGCGCGTGAGGTCGCCTGCCCGAAGATGACCAAGCCCGCCGACCGGTTGGCCTTCGTGCGGACTGAGTTCCGTACCGCGGGGCGGTCGGCGACGCCGGAAGCGTGCCAGTCGCTGGTCGACGCCATCGGCAGCGACCTGCGCGAACTGGCCTCCACCTGCGCGCAACTGGCCGCCGATGTGGACGGCACGATCGACGAGGCGGTGGTGGCCCGCTACTACACCGGCCGCGCCGAGGCCACCGGCTTCGAGGTCGCCGACCTCGCCGTCACCGGTCGTACGGCCGAAGCGCTGGAGCGGCTGCGGTGGGCGCTGGCCGTGGGCCAGCCGCTGCCGGGCATCACCTTCGCGCTCGCCTCCGGGGTACGGGCGATCGGCAAGCTGGCCACCGCCCCGCGCGGTGCCCGCCCCGGTGATCTGGCCCGCGAGCTGGGCATGCCGCCGTGGAAGATCGACCGGGTGAGGCAGCAGATGCGCGGCTGGTCGGGCGACGGGGTGGCGGCCGCCCTGCGGGCGGTCGCCGAGGCCGACGCGGCCGTCAAGGGCGCGAGCGCCGACCCGGCGTACGCGCTGGAGAAGGCGGTCGTCACCATCGCCCGCGCCGCCCGCTCCCGGCGCTAGCCGGCGCGGTCCCCGGACAACGCGAAGGCCCCGTCGCCGTCGGGGAATGACGGCAACGGGGCCTTCGGTCGTTACTACTGGTGCGCCGCACCCGCGTGGCGAACGCAGGCCGCGTGCGGCGCGTACCGCTGTGAAGCGGAGGGGGTCGGTGTGGAGCGGTTGAGAGGGTCCGCTGGGTCCTTACCGACGGAGTGAGGCGGAGGCTCAGCCCTTGAGAGCGGCGACCTTGGTGGCCAGCGCCGACTTCTTGTTGGCGGCGGCGTTCTTGTGGATAACGCCCTTGCTGACGGCCTTGTCGAGCTTCTTGGACGCCTCGCGGGCGGCGACGGTGGCCTTCTCCAGGTCACCGGCGGCCACGGCCTCACGAGCCTTGCGGATCGCGGTCTTCAGCGAGGACTTGACAGCCTTGTTCCGCTGACGAGCCTTCTCGTTCGTCTTGATCCGCTTCAACTGGGACTTGATGTTCGCCACGAATGAGCCTTTTCAGGTTTGACTGAGTGAATCGACTGAGCGCCTCGGGTCAGAGGGCACGAGGCGCAGTGGTCCAGGTTACCAGCAGGTCCATACGGCTCCCAAACCGCTGTCCACCCGTCGTGCATGGGACTATGGAGGGCAACGTATCGATCCGCCCACAGACGTCGACGACGAGTCGAGAATCAGGACCCTGCGTGCCCGCGACCCCAACCCACGTGCCGGAGCCGAGCCGTACCGACCCGGCGCTGATCCGCAACTTCTGCATCATCGCGCACATCGACCACGGCAAGTCGACGCTCGCCGACCGGATGCTCCAGCTCACCGGCGTCGTCGAGCAGCGGCAGATGCGCGCCCAGTACCTGGACCGGATGGACATCGAGCGTGAGCGCGGCATCACGATCAAGTCCCAGGCGGTCCGACTGCCGTGGGCCCCGACCACCGGTGACGCCACGGGGACCACGCACGTCCTCAACATGATCGACACGCCCGGCCACGTCGACTTCACCTACGAGGTCTCCCGCTCGCTCGCCGCGTGCGAGGGCACCATCCTGTTGGTGGACGCCGCCCAGGGCATCGAGGCGCAGACCCTCGCCAACCTCTACCTGGCGCTGGAGAACGACCTCACGATCATCCCGGTGCTCAACAAGATCGACCTGCCCGCCGCCCAGCCGGAGAAGTACGCCGCCGAGCTGGCGCACATCATCGGCTGCGACCCCTCCGACGTGCTCAAGGTCAGCGCCAAGACCGGTGAGGGCGTGGCCGAGTTGCTGGACAAGGTGGTCGCCGAGGTTCCGGCCCCGGTCGGCAACGCGAACGCCCCGGCCCGCGCGATGATCTTCGACTCGGTGTACGACTCGTACCGCGGTGTCGTGACCTATGTGAAGGTGGTCGACGGCAAGCTCTCCAAGCGGGAGCGCATCCAGATGATGTCCACCGGCGCCGCCCACGAGCTGCTGGAGATCGGTGTCTCCTCGCCCGAGATGACGGCCGCCGACGGCCTGAGCGTCGGCGAGGTGGGATATCTGATCACCGGCGTCAAGGATGTCCGCCAGTCCAAGGTCGGTGACACCGTCACCCGGCTGAACAAGGGGGCCACCGAGCCTCTGGGCGGCTACAAGGACCCCAAGCCGATGGTCTTCTCGGGCCTGTACCCGCTGGACGGCTCGGACTACCCGGAGCTGCGCGACGCGCTGGACAAGCTCCAGCTCAACGACGCCGCTCTGGTCTACGAACCGGAGACCTCGGCCGCGCTCGGCTTCGGCTTCCGCGTCGGCTTCCTCGGGCTGCTGCACCTGGACGTGATCCGGGAGCGCCTTGAGCGCGAGTTCGGTCTGGACCTGATCGCCACCGCACCCAACGTGGTCTACCGGGTGATCATGGAGGACGGCATCGAGCACACGGTGACCAACCCGAGCGAGTTCCCGACCGGCAAGATCGCCGAGGTCTACGAGCCGGTGGTGCGCGCCACCGTGCTGGCGCCCAGCGAGTTCGTCGGCGCGATCATGGAGTTGTGCCAGACCCGGCGCGGCAGCCTGCTCGGCATGGACTACCTCTCCGAGGACCGGGTGGAGCTGCGTTACACACTGCCGCTCGCCGAGATCGTCTTCGACTTCTTCGACCAGCTGAAGTCCAAGACCCGCGGCTACGCCTCGCTGGACTACGAGCCCACCGGCGAGCAGACGTCCGAACTGGTCAAGGTGGACATCCTCCTGCACGGCGACAAGGTGGACGCCTTCTCCGCGATCCTGCACAAGGACAAGGCGTACGCGTACGGCGTGCGGATGGCGGGCAAGCTGCGCGAGCTGATCCCGCGGCAGCAGTTCGAGGTGCCGATCCAGGCCGCCATCGGCAGCCGGGTCATCGCCCGTGAGACGGTGCGCGCGATCCGCAAGGACGTGCTCGCCAAGTGCTACGGCGGTGACATCTCGCGTAAGCGGAAGCTGCTGGAGAAGCAGAAGGAAGGCAAGAAGCGGATGAAGATGGTCGGTGCCGTCGAGGTGCCGCAGGAGGCCTTCATCGCGGCGCTGTCCACCGACGAGGGCGACACCAAGGCCAAGAAGTAGCCCCTCCGCCAGGGCCCGTTCGGCAGCGCCCGCGCACCCGACGGGTCCTCGTCCCACTCGTACGCCGTATTCGTACCGTAACGGCCGGGCCGCCCGGCCGTTACGCACGGTGGCAGCGGCGCAACGGCGCGGCGCGAGAGAAGGGACTGCAACTGTGACTGACTCCTCGGTTGCCAAGCGGGCGATCTTCGTAGTGGCGGCCTCAGCGCTGGCAGTCGGGGCGGCATCGCCGGTGGCGTTCGCCGACGACGCCAACCGCTTCGACGGCGGCCATCTGAACCTGAACAACGGCGCCTCCTGTGCCACCCAGGACGTCACCCAGGTCGGCTGGACGCTGCTGTCCACCGGCAGGATCCCGAAGGCGTTCAACGACGCCAGGGTCACCCGTGGCAGTGACGCGGTGAACGAGTTGTGCCACGCGGTCGACTCCCCGCCGCCGGGCCAGGCGCCGGGTCCCAACCACCAGCCGCAGGGACTGTTCGCCCTCGCCCAGCACCGGACAAAGGGCCTGCGCCAGCACCTTCCGCAGGGCGTCGCCCAGCGCGCGTCCAAGCGGCTGCTCGGCGGGCTGCCCGCCGGGGGGCTGTCCATCAGCCGCCACTGATCTCCACCCAAGGGCCCGGCGTCGGCGCGCCGGGCCCTTTCACACGTCCCGGTCCGGGCGCTTCGGCGGGCCCTTTTCCGCGCTTGCCCGTTTCAACGGGTTGGCGCGACTTAATGCCACCGGCCCCATTTTTCGTGCATCTAGCACCTATCCCGCTGGTCACGGATTGAACGAAGCGCCCGTAGACCCTTACGTGCCGGGTGCCTGGCGTCTAACCTGATCCCTGCTCGAAGGTTACCGATGAGTCACAAGCAATGACCTGGCAATGACGCGGGCCCCGGAGGTTGTCGTGACCGAAACACAGGCATCGATTGAGAGTCGGCCGCCGTCCGTGGCTCATCTCTTCCTCCAGCGGGTCGAGGCCACCCCGGATACCGAGGCGTACCGCTACCCGGTGCCCGGCCCGGACGGCGGCCAGGAGCGGTGGCGCTCGCTGAGCTGGGCGCAGGCCGCGCAGCGGGTGTATGCGATCGCGGCCGGGCTGATCGACCTCGGGGTGCGCCCCGAGGAGCGGGTCGCGATCGCCTCCAACACCCGGATCGACTGGATACTGGCCGACCTCGGGGTGCTGTGCGCGGGCGCCGCCACCACCACGATCTACCCCAGCACCAACGCCGACGAGTCCTGCTTCATCCTGGCCGACTCCGGCAGCCGGGTGCTGATCGCGGAGGACGCCGCCCAACTGGCCAAGGCGCGTGAACGCCGCTCGGAACTACCCGAGTTGAGCCATGTCGTGGTGATCAACCCCGCGGGCGTGCCGGACGGCGACGGCGACTGGGTGCTCACCCTGGAGGAACTGGAGCAGCGCGGCGCCGCCTACCTGGAGAAGCACCCGGAGGCCGTCAGGAAGGCAGTCGACGGGATCACCTCCGAGCAGCTCGCCACCCTCATCTACACCTCGGGCACCACGGGTCGCCCCAAAGGTGTGCGCCTGCCGCAGGACGCGTGGTCGTACATGGCCAAGGCCATCGCCTCCACCGGCCTGCTCGGGCCGGAGGACGTGCAGTACCTGTGGCTGCCGCTGGCGCACGTCTTCGGCAAGGTGCTCACCGCGGGCCACATCGAGCTGGGGCATGTGATCGCGGTGGACGGCCGGGTGGACAAGATCATCGACAATCTGCCGGTGGTCCAGCCGACCTACATGGCGGCCGTGCCGCGGATCTTCGAGAAGGTCTACAACGGCGTGGCGGCCAAGGCCCGTGCGGGCGGCGGCGCCAAGTACCGGATCTTCCAGTGGGCGGCCGGGGTCGCCCGCGAGTACGCCAAGACCTCGCAGGAGAACCGCCGGGCGAGCGGCAACCCCTCGGTGCCGTTCGGCCTGGCCGCCAAGCACGCGGTCGCCGACAAACTGGTCTACGCCAAGATCCGGGAGGCCTTCGGCGGGCGCCTTCGGGCCTGCGTCTCCGGCTCGGCCGCGCTCGCCCCGGAGATCGGCTACTTCTTCTCCGGCGCGGGCATCCACATCCTGGAGGGCTACGGCCTCACCGAGTCCAGCGCCGCCAGCTTCGTCAACCCGGGCGAGAACTACCGCACCGGCACCGTCGGCAAGCCGCTGCCCGGAACCGAGGTGCGGATCGCGGAGGACGGCGAGATCCTGCTGCGCGGCCCCGGCATCATGCAGGGCTACCACGGTCTGCCCGAGAAGACCGAGGAGGTGCTGGAACCGGACGGCTGGTTCCACACCGGTGACATCGGTGAGCTGTCCGACGACGGCTTCCTGCGGATCACCGACCGCAAGAAGGACCTGATCAAGACCTCCGGCGGCAAGTACATCTCGCCCGCCGAGGTCGAGGGCCAGTTCAAGGCCGCCTGTCCGTTCGTGAGCAACGTGTTGGTGATCGGCGCCAACCGCAACTTCTGCACCGCGCTGATCGCGCTGGACGAGCCCACCATCATGGGCTGGGCCGCGGACCACGACCTGGCGGGCCGCGGCTACGCGGAGGTGGTCGCCGCCCCGCAGACCAGGGAACTGGTCGAGGGCTATGTCACCCGGATCAACGAGGGCCTGCAACGCTGGCAGACGATCAAGAAGTTCCGGCTGCTGCCGCGCGACCTGACCGTCGAGCACGGCGAGCTGACCCCGAGCCTGAAGCTCAAGCGCCCTGTGGTGGAGCGGGAGTTCAAGGACCTCATCGACGAGATGTACGAGGGCTCCCGCGAGGCCTGATCGGTCCGGCCCTCCGCGCGGGCCGGACCGGGGCGGCATACGGGACAATGACCGTATGCCATCCGTACTGCCCGACGGCGAGCCCGTACCGCACGACGGCTCGCTGCCCGCCGACGCCCTGGTGGGCGCGGCCGACCGGCCGCTGGGCTTCTACCTGCACGTGCCCTACTGCGCGACCCGCTGCGGGTACTGCGACTTCAACACCTACACGGCGAGCGAGCTGCGCGGTTCCGGCGGTGCGCTCGCCTCACGGGACAACTACGCCCAGACGCTCGTCGAAGAGGTCAGGCTGGCGCGCAAGGTGCTGGGCGACGATCCGCGTCAGGTGGAGACGGTGTTCGTCGGCGGTGGCACGCCGACCCTGCTGCCAGCCGCCGACCTCGGGCGGATGCTGGCCGCGATCCGGGAGGAGTTCGGGCTGGCGGACGGCGCCGAGATCACCACGGAGGCCAATCCGGAATCCGTGGATCCGGCGTATCTGGCGGAGCTGCGGGCGGGTGGCTTCAACCGGGTCTCGTTCGGCATGCAGAGCGCCCGGCAGCACGTGCTGAAGATCCTGGACCGCACCCACACCCCGGGACGGCCCGAGGCCTGTGCCGGTGAGGCCCGGGCGGCCGGTTTCGAGCACATCAACCTCGACCTGATCTACGGCACCCCCGGTGAGAGTGACGAGGACTGGCAGGCGTCACTGGACGCGGCGATCGCGGCCGGTCCTGACCATGTCTCCGCGTACGCGCTGATCGTCGAGGAGGGCACCCAGCTGGCCCGGCGGATCCGGCGCGGCGAGATCCCGATGACCGACGACGACGTCCACGCGGACCGCTACCTGATGGCCGAGGAGGCGCTGTCGCGGGCCGGGTTCGGCTGGTACGAGGTGTCGAACTGGGCGGCCTCGGAGCCCGGCCGCTGCCGCCACAACGAGCTGTACTGGCGCGGCGCCGACTGGTGGGGCGCCGGCCCCGGAGCCCACAGCCACGTGGGCGGAGTGCGGTGGTGGAACGTCAAGCACCCGGGCGCCTACGCCCAGGCGCTGGCCGAGGGGCGCTCGCCGGGGGCGGGACGGGAGATCCTCGCGGCGGAGGACCGCCGAGTCGAACGCATCCTCCTGGAACTGCGCCTCGTCGACGGCTGCCCGCTGGCCCTGCTCGCGCCCGCCGGGGCTCGTGCGGCGGCCCGCCACGTCTCCGACGGCCTGCTGGAGGCCGGACCGTACGAGGCCGGCCGGGCAGTGCTCACCCTGCGGGGCCGGCTGCTCGCGGACGCGGTCGTGCGCGACCTGGTGGACTGATCGTCCGAGGGCCGACCCGCCCTCATCGAGGGAAGCGTCCCGGGCCCTCAGCTGACCGCCGTGACGAAGTCGATCAACTCCTCCACCCTGCCCAGCAGTTCGGGCTGGAGGTCCCTGTAGGACCGGACGCAGCCGAGGATGCGCTGCCACGCGGCGCCCGTGTTCTGCGGCCAGCCCAGCGCACGGCAGACGCCCGTCTTCCAGTCCTGGCCGTGCGGGACCCTCGGCCAGTCGGCGATGCCGACGGAGGACGGCTTCACCGCCTCCCACACGTCGATGTACGGGTGACCGACCACCAGGACGTCGGCGCCGCTCACCTGCTCCGCGATGTGGGACTCCTTGGAGCCGGGCACCAGGTGGTCCACCAGGACGCCCAACCGGGCGTCGGGGCCGGGCGCGAACTCCCCGACGATGGACGGGAGGTCGTCGATCCCCTCCAGGTACTCCACCACCACGCCCTCGATGCGCAGGTCATCGCCCCACACTCGCTCCACCAACTCGGCGTCGTGGCGGCCCTCCACATAGATGCGCCCCGCCCGGGCGACCCGTGCCCGGGCGCCTGGCACCGCTATCGAACCGGAGGCGGTGAGCCGCGGCCCGCGCGGCGCCGCCGGACCCGCCGGGCGGACCAGCGTCACCACCTTGCCGTCCAGCAGGAAGCCGCGCGGTTCCATGGGGAAGACCCGGCGCTTGCCGAAGCGGTCCTCCAGGGTCACCGTGTGGCCCTGAGCGGTCTTCTCACAGCGCACCACCGCACCGCAGAAGCCGGTGGCGGCCTCCTCCACCACCAGGTCGGGCTCGGCCGCCACCTCGGGCGCGGGCTTGCTCCGCTTCCAGGGCGGGGTCAGATCCGGGCCATAACTCCTGCTGCGCATGGGCCAGATGGTATCCGCGCGCGGTCACGACTCCCCGAAACGCCGGGCGAGCGCGTCGCGTTGGCGGCGGACGAACCGTGCGTCCACCGTCGCGCCGTGCCCGGGAACGTACAGCGCCGTCTCACCGCCCACCTCCAGCAGCCGGTCCAGGGTCCGCGGCCACTCACCCGGTACGGCGTCCGGCCCGGCCTGCGGCTCGCCGGACTCCTCCACCAGGTCGCCGCAGAAGACCACGCTCGGGGTGCCCGGGATGACCACCGCCAGGTCATGGTCGGTGTGCCCGCGCCCGGGGTGGACGAGCAGCACCTCGCGGTCGCCCAGATCGATCTCGTACCAGTTGTCGACCAGATGGCCAGGGCGCACCAGCGCCGCGCTCGCCTCGGCGGCCTCCCCGGGGTCCGTGCCGTGCCGTACCGCGTCCGCCCGCAGCGCCTCGCGCTCGCGTTCCAGATAGCCGTCCAGCGCCATGTCCCCGTACACCTGGGCACCGGAGAAGGCGGCGGTGCCGAAGACGTGGTCGAAGTGGCCGTGAGTGAGTACGACATGGCTCACCGGGCGCCCGGTCAACTCGTTCACCTGCCGGTTCAGCTCGGCGCCGGTGCGCACCGTGGACCCGGTGTCGATCACCAGCACGTCGTCCGTGCCCACCACCACGCCGATCGTCACATCGAGGAACGGCAGCCGTCGCCGGGCGACCCCCGGAGCGAGCCGTTCCCAGACCTCGCCGCCCGCGGCCGCGTGCGACGCGTTGCCCTCCGCGTTATCCACAGGGACGACGCTATCGGCGGGCGCCCGACGACGCGCGCGGTACCGTGGCTGACGGGCTGTACTGGCGGGTTGTAACGGCTGGTCGCGGCGGCGTGGGGGCACACCCTTGCCGCGCCCTGACTACTCGGCCGTACACTGGCTGCGGGATTTCTGGCACTCGTGGCTGATGAGTGCCAGGGGGAAGTACCTGAGGGACCGAACGGCCCGCAACGGGACCACTGCTTGGAGGTGTGCGCAATGCTCAGCGAACGCAGACTCGAAGTGCTGCGCGCCATCGTCCAGGACTACGTGGGCACGGAGGAGCCGGTCGGCTCGAAGGCGCTCACCGAGCGTCATAGGCTGGGCGTCTCGCCCGCCACGGTGCGCAACGACATGGCGGTGCTGGAGGAGGAGGGCTTCATCCACCAGCCGTACACCAGCGCGGGCCGGATCCCCACCGACAAGGGCTACCGACTCTTCGTGGACAAGCTGGCGGGGGTCAAGCCGCTGACCGCCGCCGAGCGCCGGGCGATCCAGAACTTCCTGGACGGTGCGGTGGACCTCGACGACGTGGTGGCGCGGACGGTGCGCCTGCTGGCGCAGCTCACCCGGCAGGTCGCGGTGGTCCAGTACCCGTCGCTGACCCGGTCCACCGTGCGCCATGTGGAGCTGCTCTCGCTCGCTCCGGCGCGGGTGATGCTGGTGCTGATCACGGACACCGGGCGGGTGGAGCAGCGGCTGGTGGACTGCCCGGCGCCGGTCGGCGAGACCGTGCTGGCGGACCTGCGGGCCCGGCTGAACAGCCGGGTGGTGAGCCACCGCTTCTCGGACGTGCCGTCGCTGGTGCAGGATCTGGCCGAGTCCTTCGAGCACGACGACCGCCCCACGGTCTCCACCGTGCTCGCCACGCTGTTGGAGACGCTGGTCGAGGAGACCGAGGAGCGGATCATGCTCGGCGGCACCGCGAACCTGACGCGCTTCAACCATGACTTCCCCCTGACGATCCGCCCGGTCCTGGAGGCACTGGAGGAGCAGGTGGTGTTGCTCAAGCTGCTCGGCGAGGTAAAGGACTCCGGCGTGACGGTGCGCATCGGCCATGAGAACGCCCATGAGGGCCTGAGTTCCACGTCTGTCGTCGCGATGGGCTACGGTTCCGGCGACGAGGCGGTCGCCAGGCTAGGCGTGGTCGGCCCGACCCGCATGGACTACCCCGGAACGATGGGAGCGGTACGCGCAGTGGCGAGGTACGTCGGACAGATCCTGGCGGAGTCGTAAGTGGCCACGGACTATTACGCGGTCCTGGGCGTACGACGCGACGCCAGCCAGGACGAGATCAAGAAGGCGTTCCGCCGTCTCGCTCGCGAGCTGCACCCGGACGTCAACCCCGACCCGAAGACCCAGGAGCGGTTCAAGGAGATCAACGCCGCTTACGAGGTCCTCTCCGACCCGCAGAAGAAGCAGGTCTACGACCTGGGCGGGGACCCGCTGTCGGCGTCCGGCGCCGGTGCGGGCGGAGCGGGTGGCTTCGGCGCGGGCTTCGGCAACTTCAGCGACATCATGGACGCCTTCTTCGGCCAGGCGTCGCAGCGCGGCCCGCGGTCGCGGACCCGGCGTGGTCAGGACGCGATGATCCGGCTCGAGATCGAGCTGGATGAGGCCGCGTTCGGCACCACCAAGGAGATCCAGGTGGACACCGCCGTCACCTGCACCACGTGCAGTGGTGAGGGCGCGGCGCCCGGCACCTCGGCGCAGACCTGTGACATGTGCCGTGGCCGCGGTGAGGTCTCCCAGGTCACCCGGTCCTTCCTGGGCCAGGTCATGACGTCCCGGCCGTGCCCGCAGTGCCAGGGGTTCGGCACGGTCGTGCCGACGCCGTGCCCGGAGTGCGCGGGAGACGGGCGGGTCCGCTCCCGTAGAACGCTCACGGTCAAGATCCCGGCGGGTGTCGACAACGGCACCCGCATCCAGCTCGCGGGAGAGGGCGAGGTCGGCCCGGGCGGGGGCCCGGCCGGTGACCTGTACGTCGAGATCCGTGAACTGCCGCACTCGGTGTTCCAGCGGCGCGGCGACGACCTGCACTGCACGGTGACCATCCCGATGACGGCGGCGGCGCTCGGCACCAAGGTGCCGTTGGAGACGCTGGACGGGCTGGAGGAGGTCGACATCCGGCCCGGTACGCAGTCCGGGCAGTCGATTCCGCTGCACCAGCGGGGCATCACGCATCTGCGCGGCGGCGGCCGAGGTGACCTGGTGGTGCACGTGGAGGTGCAGACGCCGAGCAAGCTGGACCCCGAGCAGGAGGAGCTGCTGCGGCGGCTCGCCGCGCTGCGCGGGGAGGAGCGGCCCGCCGGCCACTTCCAGCCTGGTCAGCAGGGGCTTTTCTCGCGTCTGAAGGACGCGTTCAACGGCCGCTGACGCTGTCCGGTCATGTGGGTGGGGCCGGGGCTTCGTCCCCCGCCCCTCCCGAGGCGTTGTCGTACCGCCGTGACAGGATGTACCCATGGCCGCGTTGACCGACCTTTCGCTACTGCCCGTCATCCAGGCGCCGATGGCGGGTGGGACGTCATGTCCGCAGCTCGCCGCGGCGGTGAGTGAGGCCGGGGGGCTGGGGTTCCTCGCGGCCGGGTACAAGACGCCGGAGGCGATGTACCAGGAGATCAAGCAGCTACGCACGCTGACCTCGCGGCCGTTCGGCGTCAACCTCTTCATGCCGCAGCCGAACACCGCCGATCCGGCGGCCGTTGAGGTGTACCGGGAGCAACTCGCCGGTGAGACAAGCTGGTACGACACCGCGCTCGGCGATCCCGACGCGGGCACCGACGACGCCTTCGACGCGAAGGTGGCGGTGCTCACGAACGACCCCGTCCCGGTGGTCAGCTTCACCTTCGGCTGCCCCAGCCGCGCGGTGGTCGACCGGTTCGCCCGGGTCGGTACGTACACCGTGGTCACCGTCACCTCGGTCGCGGAGGCGCAGGCGGCCCAGTGGGCGGGCGCGGACGCGGTGTGCGTGCAGGGCGTCGAGGCGGGCGGCCACCAGGGCACGCACCGCGACGACCCGCAGCTGGACGGCGCCGGTGCCGGGTTGCTGTCGCTGATCCCCGCCGTACGCGAGGCGGTCCAGCTTCCGGTCATCGCCGCGGGCGGCATCATGCGCGGCGGCCAGATCGCCGCGGTGCTGGCGGCCGGTGCCAGCGCGGCCCAGCTCGGCACCGCCTTCCTGGTCTGCCCGGAATCGGGTGCCAACGTGCTGCACAAGCGCGCGCTGACCGATCCGCTGTTCACCCACACCGAGTTGACCCGGGCGTTCTCCGGCCGCCCGGCCCGTGGCCTGGTCAACCGCTTCATGCGGGAGCACGGCCCGTACGCCCCGGCTGCCTACCCGCAGGTGCACTACCTCACCGCGGGCCTGCGCAAGGCCGCCGCCGCGGCCGGCGACCCGCAGGCGATGGCGCTGTGGGCCGGGCAGGGCCACCGGCTGGTCCGTGAACTGCCCGCCGCCCGGCTGGTGGACGTACTCGGCGCCGAACTCGACGCGGCCCGTGAGCAGTTGGCGAAGGGCCGCCCATGACCGCTCCCGTCTTCCTGGTGGAACCGGGCGAGTTGACCGGCGACCGACTCACGCTGACCGGCCCCGAGGGCCGTCACGCGGTCTCGGTGCGGCGGCTGCGGGTCGGCGAGGAGATCGTGCTGACCGACGGCGAGGGCACCGGTGCCTTCGGCACGGTGGCCGCCGTCGAGGGCAAGGACCGGCTGGAGGTCGCCGTCACCCGAACCCGCGCCGAACCCGCGCCCAATCCCAGGATCACTGTCGTCCAGGCGCTACCGAAGGGCGACCGGGGCGAGTTGGCCGTGGAGACGATGACCGAGACCGGGGTCGACGCGGTGGTGCCGTGGGCCGCTTCCCGCTGCGTCACGCAGTGGAAGGGCGAGCGCGGCGCCAAGTCGCTGGCGAAGTGGCGGGCCACCGCACGCGAGGCGGGCAAGCAGGCCAGGAGGCTGCGGATGCCCTGTGTGGACGATCTCATGACGACCCGTCAGGTTGTGGAACTGCTCTCCAACGCCGCCTTCGCCGCCGTGCTGCACGAGGAGGGCAGCACTCCGCTGGCCACCGCACCGCTGCCCACCGAGGGCGACATCGTGCTGGTCGTCGGCCCGGAAGGCGGCGTCGCGCCCGAGGAACTGGACGCCTTCACGGCGGCGGGCGCCAAGCCGTACCGGCTGGGTCCGACGGTGCTGCGCACCTCGACGGCGGGTGTGGCCGCCACTGCACTGCTGCTGGGCCGCACCGGCCGCTGGGCCTGAGGGCGATGCGGAAGCGGTTTTCCAGGGGCTGACCCGCTGGTAAAAGCCCAGTATTAGTGTGGCCGGTGTGACGCAGCCTTCGTACCTCAGGTATCCGCATCCGCACGGCGATCTGATCACCTTCACAGCCGAGGACGACGTCTGGGCGGCGCCGCTCGACGGTGGTCGGGCCTGGCGGGTCAGCGCGGACAACATGCCCGTACGTCATTCGTGTATCTCGCCGAACGGCGAGTACATCGCGTTCACCTCCACGCGCGACGGTGCGCCCGAGGTGTGCGTGGCGCCGGTGGACGGCGGGCCGGTCAACCGGCTGACGTACTGGGGGAGTTCGAGGACCGCGGTGTGCGGTTGGACACCGGACGGCGAGATCGTCGCCACCAGTTCCTACGGGCAGGCGTCGCTGCGCCGCACCTGGGCCTGGGCGGTCCCGGTCGACGGCGGCCCCGCCCGCCGCCTCCCGTACGGCCCGGTCGGCGCCCTCGCCTTCGGGCCGGGAGCCGCGGTGCTGCTGCAGTCGGTGACCATGGGCCGGGACGCCGCCGCCTGGAAGCGCTACCGAGGCGGTACGGCCGGCAAGTTGTGGCTGGACACCGACGGCGACGGCGAGTTCCGGCGGATCCACGCGGAGTTGGACGGCAACCTCGAATGCCCGATGTGGGTGCGGGACCGGATCGCGTTCCTGTCCGACCACGAAGGCACCGGAGCCCTGTACTCCAGCCTGCCCGACGGCTCCGACCTGCGGCGCCACACCCCGTTGGACGGTTACTACGCCCGTCAGGCGGCCACCGACGGCACCCGCGTCGCCTACACCAGCGCCGGTCGGCTCCACCTGTTGGACGACCTGTCGAGTGGTACCGAGCCGCGCCCGCTGACCATCCGGCTCGGCGGACAGCGCACCGATCTGCGCCCGCACCTGGTCCGCGCCGCCCACCACCTCGCCGACGCGTCGCCCGACCACACCGGCCGCGGCAGCGCCGTGGAGGTGCGCGGCACGATCCACTGGCTGACCCACCGCGAGGGACCGGCCCGGGCGCTCGCCGCCGAGCCCGGGGTGCGCGCCCGGCTGCCCCGTACCTTCCGGGTGGGCGGCGAGGGCGCGCCGCAGGTGGTCTGGGTGACCGACGCCGAGGGCGAGGACGCCCTGGAGTTCGCGCCCGCCACCGGTCTGCCGCCCGGCGGCACCGCGCGCCGACTGGCCGCGGGGCGCCTCGGCCGGGTGCTGGAACTCGTCGTCTCCCCGGACGGCCGGCGGATCGCGGTCGCCTCGCACGACGGGCGGGTGCTGCTGGTGGAGCGGGAGACCGGCGAGGTGCGGGAGGTGTCGACCAGCGAGTACGGCGACGCCAGCGGCTTGGCGTTCTCGCCCGACTCCGGCTGGCTCGCCTGGTCGCAGCCGGGGCCCGACCCGCTGCGGCAGCTCAGGATCGCCAACACCACCACGCTCGCCGCCGCCGACGCGACACCGCTGCGCTTCAACGACTTCGCGCCCGCGTTCACCTCGGACGGCAAGCACCTGGCGTTCCTGTCCGAGCGGGCCTTCGACCCGGTCTATGACGCGCATGTCTTCGACCTGTCGTTCCCCAACGCCTGCCGTCCGCACCTGATCACGCTCGCCGCCGACACCCCGTCCCCGTTCGGCCCGCAGCGCCACGGACGCCCGCTCGGCGCCCCCTCTGAGGAGAAGCCGGAGGGCGACAGGCACGAGGGCGACAACGCGGGCGGCGAGGAGCTGCGGGCGCCGGTCACCCGGGTCGACCTGGAAGGTCTCGCCGACCGGATCGTGCCGTTCCCGGTGGAGGCCGCCCGCTACTCCGGGCTGCGCACCGCCAAGGACGGCGTGCTGTGGCTGCGGCACCCGCTCTCCGGTGTGCTCGGCTCGGCGCTGGCCACCCCGCAGGCCCAGCCGCCCGCCACCACGCTGGAGCGCTACGACCTCCACCGGCTGCGCTCCGAGGAACTCGCCGAGGACGTCGACGACTTCACGGTCACCGGGGACGGCGAGCGGCTGCTGCTGGTCTGCGGCGGCAAGCTGCGGCTGGTCCCGGCCGACAGCAAGGCCTCCGACGACGAGGACGGTGACAGCAGCGTCACCGTCGACCTCTCGCGGGTACGGGTCACCGTCGATCCGGCGGCCGAGTGGCGCCAGATGTACGAGGAGACCGGCCGCCTGATGCGCGACCACTTCTGGCGGCCGGACATGTCGGGGGTGGACTGGGACGGCGCGCTGGACCGCTACCGTCCGGTCCTGGACCGGATCGCCACCCATGACGACCTGGTCGACCTGCTCTGGGAGGTGCAGGGCGAACTGGGCACCTCGCACGCCTACGTCTCGCCGCCCGGCGGACACGGTGACGCGCTCAGCCGCCAGGGCCTGCTCGGCGCGGACATCTCCCGGGACCAGCACGGCGTGTGGCGGATCGACCGGGTGCTGCCCTCCGAGACCTCGGACCCGGCGGCCCGCTCACCGCTCGCGGCGCCCGGCGTCGCGGTGCGCGCCGGGGACGGGGTGCTCGCGGTCAACGGCCACCCGGTGGACCCGCTGACCGGTCCGGGGCCGCTGCTGATCGGCACCGCCGGCAAACCGGTCGAGCTGACCATCGCCCCGGCCAACTCCGGTACCGCGGAGACCCGTTCGGCCGTCGTGGTGCCGATCGCCGACGAGGAGCCGTTGCGCTACCACGACTGGGTGGCGGACCGCCGCGCCCACGTCCACCGGCAGACCGGTGGCCGACTCGGCTATCTGCACGTACCCGACATGGTCGGCTCCGGTTGGGCGCAGCTCCACCGCGACCTGCGGGTCGAGGTGACCCGCGAGGGGCTGGTGGTCGACCTGCGGGAGAACCGCGGCGGCCACACCTCGCAGCTCGTGGTGGAGAAGCTGGCCCGCCGGATCGTCGGTTGGGACGTACCGCGCGGTGTACGGCCGTCCAGCTATCCGCTGGACGCGCCGCGCGGCCCGGTGGTGGCGATCGCCAACGAGCACTCCGGCTCCGACGGCGACATCGTCAACGCCGCCATCAAGGCCCTGGGCATCGGCCCGGTGGTCGGCACCCGCACCTGGGGCGGTGTGGTCGGCATCGACTCGCGCTACGAGTTGGTGGACGGTACCGGCGTCACCCAGCCCAAGTACGCGATCTGGCTTGAGGGGTACGGCTGGGACGTGGAGAACCACGGCGTGGACCCCGATGTCGAGGTGGTGCCGACCCCGCAGGACTGGGTGGCGGGCCGCGATCCACAACTGGACACCGCCATCGCCCTCGCGCTGGAGGCGCTGGCCGCCACCCCCGCGAAGACGCCGCCCACGGTCCCGTAGGCCCGGCGCGCCACCATCCCTACGGGGCGCGCCCGGTAGCATGCGCCCCGTAGGTCACACACCCGAGGGAGACACATCCGTGCCGGGAGAACCGCAGGCCGACTGCCTGTTCTGCAAGATCGTGAGCGGGGACGTGCCCGCGACCATCGTCCGGGAGACCGACACGACGGTCGCGTTCCGCGACATCAACCCGCAGGCCCCCACGCACGTTCTCGTCATCCCCAAGGCCCACTACCAGGACGCGGCCAGCCTCGCGGCCGGTGCGCCGGAACTGTGCGCGGACATACTGCGTGAGGCGGGCGCGGTCGCCGCCGACGACAAGGTGGACGGTACCGGCTACCGCATCGTCTTCAACACCGGTTCCGGCGCGGGCCAGACGGTCTGGCACGCCCACGCCCACGTACTCGGCGGCCGCGGCTTCAACTGGCCGCCCGGATAGGCCCACCCGTCGCCCACCACCCTCAACGGGCGCTTCGCGCCGCGGGACAGTCCCTTGTCACAACGAGAACTCATCGTTCTGGGCACCGCCAGCCAGGTGCCCACCCGGCACCGCAACCACAACGGCTACGTGCTGCGTTGGGACGGTGAAGGCATCCTGTTCGACCCCGGCGAAGGCACTCAGCGGCAGATGCTGCACGCCGGGGTCGCCGCGCACGACCTCACCCGGATCTGCGTCACCCACTTCCACGGTGACCACTGCCTGGGGCTCGCCGGGGTCATCCAGCGCATCAACCTCGACCGGGTTCCGCACCCGGTCACCGCCTACTACCCGGCCAGCGGACAGCGGTTCTTCGAACGCCTGCGGTACGCCACCGCGTACCGGGAGACCGTGCGGCTGCGTGAGCAACCCATCGCGCAGGGCGGCGCGTTGACCACCACCCAGGGCTTCACGTTGTACGCCCGCAGACTGGACCACCCGGTGGAGTCCTTCGGGTACCGCCTGGTGGAGCCGGACAGCCGGCGGATGCTGCCTGAGCGGCTCGCCGAGCTGGGGATCCAGGGGCCGGACATCGGGCGGTTGCAGCGCGAGGGCGAGTTGCGCGGGGTGCTGCTGGAGGACGTCAGCGAGCCGCGGCGTGGGCAGCGGTTCGCGTTCGTGATGGACACACGGCTGTGCAACGCGGTCTTCGCCCTCGCCGAGGACTGCGACCTGCTGGTCATCGAGTCGACGTTCCTCGACGAGGACGAGCCGTTGGCCACCGAGCACGGCCACCTGACGGTGGGGCAGGCCGCCCGGGTCGCCGCGTTCTGCGGGGTGCGGCATCTGGTGCTCACGCACTTCTCGCAGCGGTACCCGGATCCCGCGGTCTTCGCCCAGCAGGCGCGGGCCGCCGGTTTCACCGGCGAGTTGACCATCGCCCGGGACCTGGACCGTATCCCGGTGCCCAAGCGGGTCTAGGCCGCGGCGCGCCGTGACCGCCGGTCCGGTCCGTCGGGGTTCGCGCCGTCGTGGTGGAAGGGGGTGCCGGGGGCAGACCCCCAACGCCCCCCGAAACAGGGGTGAAGCCCCAGGGCCTACGCGTCCGCTGCCGAGTCCTCGTCGGACGAGTCCGCCAGATGCCAGTGGAGATCGCGGATCCCCGGCTCCAGGGACAGCCTGGAGACGAGTTGCTCCAGGCCCCGGGCCGGGTCGCCGGTGACGCTCACCACCGCCTGGAGGCGGGTGCTCTCCGACTGGTCGCGGCGGGCCCGCAGCGCGGTCGGGGCGAGCCCCACCGCGCCGAGTGCCTGAAGCAGCAGTGCGCGGATGTGCGTCTCGTCACGCCGGTCGCAGACCAGATGCACGGTGGCGTGCGCCGGACCGGTGTCCGGGTCGTCCTGCGGCACCCGGTCGATCAGCCGCCCGGCGGGCCGCAGCAGCAGATGGACGCCGATGACCGCCAGCGTCCCCAGCACGGCCAGCGACAGCCGGCCGGAGGCGGCCAGCACACCGACCGCCGCCGAACACCACAGAGTGGCCGCCGTGTTCAGCCCCCGTACGCTCGCGCCCTCGCGCAGGATCACCCCACCGCCGAGGAAGCCGATGCCGGAGACCACATAGGAGGCCACCCGGGTCGGGCTGCCGGTGTCCCCGGCCGCCACGCTGTAGAGCACGAACAGCGTCGCGCCCGTCGCGACCAGGGCGTTCGTCCGCAGCCCGGCCATCCGGGCGCGCCACTGCCGCTCGACGCCGATCAGTGCGCCGCAACCCAGGCCGGTGATGAGCCGGACGACGAAGTCCGCGGTGGACAGGGCGTGCATGGGCGCACCTCCTCGAAGACGGGGGCGGGACGGATCCGGCCCGCTCGGAACAGCTCTTTGCGTGCTCACGCGAATATATCGACGGCACATTACGATGGCGGAATGCCTGCGAAGCCCCTGCCCAAGGCCGAACTTCACCTGCACATCGAAGGCACCCTCGAACCCGAGCTGGCATTCGCCCTCGCCGAGCGCAACGGTGTCACCCTGCCCTACGCCACCACCGAGGAACTGCGCCGCGCGTACTCCTTCAAGGACCTTCAGTCCTTTCTGGATCTGTACTACGCGTTGATGGCCGTGCTGCGAACCGAGGATGACTTCGCGGAGCTGGTCGACGCCTATCTGGCCCGCGCCGCCGCGCAGGGTGTGCGGCACGCCGAGATCTTCTTCGACCCGCAGGCGCACACCGCGCGCGGGGTGCCGATCGGCACGGTCATCGAGGGGCTCGCGCGCGCGCTGGACGGCAGCGAGACGCGGTACGGCATCAGCACCCGGTTGATCATGTGCTTCCTGCGCGACGAGTCCGGGCAGTCCGCCCTGGAGACCTTCGAGGCCGCCAGGCCGCATCTGCACCGCATCTGCGGGGTCGGGCTGGACTCCGCCGAGGTCGGCAACCCGCCGTCGAAGTTCCGGGAGGTCTTCCAGCGCGCGGCGGACGCCGGACTGCACCGGGTGGCGCACGCGGGCGAGGAGGGGCCGGCCGATTACATCACCGAGGCGCTGGACGTCCTCGGCGTGGAGCGGATCGACCACGGGCTGCGCTGCCTTGAGGACCCGGCGCTGGTCGAGCGGCTGGCCCGGGACCGGGTGCCGCTCACCGTGTGCCCGCTGTCCAACGTGCGGCTGCGCTGCGTCGATCGGCTGGCCGACCATCCGCTGCCCGCGATGCTGGCCGCCGGGTTGCTGGTCACCGTCAACTCCGACGACCCGTCGTACTTCGGCGGCTACGTGGACGACAACTTCACCGCGATCCGCGAGGCGCTGCGCCTCGACGACGAGACGCTGCGGACGCTGGCCGCCAACTCCTTCCATGCGGCGTTCCTGGACGACCGGGCCAGGCACAACTACCTGGCGGAGGTGGCCGCCCACACGTTCGTGCGGTGACCGCGGCCCTTGGGGCACCCGAACGGCCGTCACTCACCGCGCACTTCAGATAGCGTTCCGCTCGTGTTCATTCGCGATGCGGGCGCCGTATGAAGATCCTGGTCGCCGACCTGGACGGCACACTCCTCGGCGGCAGTACGGAGGACCGGCGCGCGCTTCGCGCCGCGCTGGACCACCACCCGGACGTCACGGTGGTCTTCGCCACCGGCCGAGGACTGCCCTCGGTCCGCGCGGCGCTGCGCGACCCGCTGCTGCCCCGGCCGCGCTGGATCATCGCCGACGTCGGAGCGAGCGTCATCGACGGCGCCGACCTGACCCCGGTCACCGCGCTGCAGCGGCGGCTGCGGGTCGGCTGGCCCGGCGCCGAACGGGTGCGCGCCGCGCTGCGCCGCTTCCCGGAACTGGTCTACCAGGACGGGGTGGCGCAGGACGCCCGCTGCTCGTACTACCTTGCCCCCGAGCGGCTGACGCCTGAGATCACCGACGCGGTACGGGAGTTGGGCTGCGACTGGCTGTACTCGGCGGAACGCTACTTCGACGTGCTGCCGCCGGGCGTGGACAAGGGCGCCGCGCTCGCGGCGCTGGCCGGCGAACAGCACTGGCCGATGACCTCGGTGCTGGTCGCGGGGGACTCGCTCAACGACCTGTCGCTGTTCCGGCTCGGCGCGCACGGTGTGGTGGTCGGCAACGCCGAGCCCGACTTGCTCGCGGCGGTTCCGGCGGACGGCACCGTGCTGTGTTCCGACCGGCCCGGAGCGGCCGGTGTGCTGGCGGGACTGGAGGAACGCGGCTGGGTGGAGGGCCGGTATCCGCTGGTCGTCGGCTACCACCGGCCTCCGGTGCACTGGACGCCCGACGGATGGCGGCAGCCGTCAAGCCCGAACGGCATCCTGCCCACCCTGCGCAGTGCGCTCACCGGCGACCCGCGGGCGGTGTGGGCGACGGCCGCGGTCCTCGACGGCGACGACGCGCCCGTCCTCGACGGGCACGGCAGCGGGCTGCCGCTGGCATTCCTGCGGTTGGACCCCGAGGAGTGGGCCGGGTACTTCCACCGTGCCTGCAAGGAGACGCTGTGGCCGCTGCTGATGTCCCAGCCCGAGCGGCTGCGCTTCGACCCGGACGCCTGGACGTCCTACCGCCGGGTCAACGCGCGGTTCGCCGAGCACATCAGCGACCACGCCGCCGTTGGCGCGACGGTCTGGCTGCACGACTACAACCTGTGGCTGGTGCCCGGACTGCTGCACACCGCGCGGCCCGATCTGCGGCTCGGACTGTTCCACCACACCGCGTTCCCGCCGCCGGATGTCTTCGACCAACTCCCCACCGCCGCCGAGGTCCGTGCCTCCCTCGGCCGCCTGGACTGGGCCGGGTTCCACACCGCCGACTTCGCCGAGCACTTCCGGCGGACCCTCGCGGGCGTACCCCGGCCGCCGCGACTCGGCGTGCATCCGCTGGGCATCGACCGCGACGCCATCGAGGCACTGGCCCGCGACCGTATGCCGCGACGCGGGGCGCAGGACGGGCCGCTGGTGCTCTCCGTCGAGCGGCTGGACTACGCCAAGGCGCCGGTGCAGAAGGTCGAGGCGGTGGCGGCGCTGCTGGCCCGCTGCCCGCGACTGCGCGGCCGACTGCGCTTCCGGCTGGTGTGCCCGCCCCCGGAACCCGGCATCACCGCCTACGACATGACCCGGGCCGCCCTCGAACGCCGTGTCACCGAGGTCAACAGCGCCTGGGCGACCGGCGGTTGGCGGCCCGTCGAGTACCTGCCGCACAACCTGCCGTTCGCCGAGGTGGTCGACCACTACCTCGCCGCCGACGTGTTCTGGGTGACCTCCTTACAGGACGGCATGAACCTCACCGCCAAGGAGTTCATCGCCGCCCAGGCCGCCTGCGGGCTGAGCGGGGTGCTGGTGCTCTCCCGGCACACCGGTGCCGCCGCGCGGCTGGGCGGCGCGGCACTTCTCACCGACCCGGGCTCCCCCGAGGACCTCGTCGACACCCTGCACCGGGCCGTCACCCTCGCCCCCGCGGAACGCCGCGCCCGGCTGGCCCGTCTCGCCCGGCTCCTGGGGCGCGAACACCCCGCGCAGTGGGCGGCACGGATCATCGCCGCGATCCAGGGCCAGGACCCGGACCGGCGGACGGAGTCACTTGATGCCCGCCCGGTCCAGGATGCGGGCGGCCACCGCCACCGAGTCCACCAGCGGGTGCGTGGCCATCGCACGCAGCGCGGCGGTACGTGAACCGGTCTGCGCCGCCTCGATCGTGGCCCGCTCGACCGCCTTCACCGACAGCATCAGCCCCGCCTGGTGGGCGTCCGGGGCGGCGACCGGCAGCGGCCGTACGCCGTCCGCGTCGACCGCACAGGGCACCTCGACCACGGCGTCGGCGTCCAGCACCCCGACCGTCCCGGCGTTGGGCACGTTGAGGATCAGCGTGGCGCGTTCGTCGTGGGCAATCGCCCGCATCAGGGCGAGCGCCACCCGGTCGTAGCCGCCGCCCTCCAGGTCCTCGGCGTCCCGCTCCCAACCGCCGGACGCCGCACGGCTCGCGGCGCCGTAGGTCACCTCGCGCTCCAGGCGGGTGCGCTCCCACAGCTCGGGGGCGTTGGCGGGCTCCGCCGCCGCGCGCCTGAAGAACTCGGCCTGCTGGCGTTCCAGGAACTCACCGCGGGTGGTCTCGGCGGACCGGACCGCCTCGATCGCCTCACGGGTGAAGTAGTAGTAGTGCAGGTACTCGTTGGGAATCGAGCCCAGGGTGCGCAGCCACTGCGGGCCGAACAGCCTGCCCTCCTCGAACGAGGCCAACGCCGCCTCGTCGTCCAGCAGTTGGGGCAGCAGGTCCCGCCCGCCGGACTCCAACCGGCGCAGCCAGCCGAGGTGGTTGAGGCCCACGTAGTCGTAACCCACCGTGTCCGGATCGGCTCCCGCGGCCCGTGCCGCCCGCCGTACCAGGCCCACCGGCGAGTCGCAGATGCCGATCACCCGCTGTCCCAGCACACGGTGCATCGCCTCCGTCACCATTCCCGCCGGATTGGTGAAGTTGATCACCCAGGCGTCCGGCGCCACCACCCGCACGCGCTCGGCGATGTTGACCGCCTCCGGCAGTATCCGCAGCCCGTACAGCACCCCGCCCGCGCCCACCGTCTCCTGGCCGAGGACGCCCTCGGTCAGCGGGATCCGCTCGTCGCGCACCCGCCCCGCCATACCGCCCATCCGGATCGCGGAGAAGACGAAGTCCGCGCCGCGCAGCGCGTCGTCCAGGCTCTGGGCGATCCGCACGATGGGCGCGCCGGGAGCGCTGTGCGCCTGTGCGGCCAGTACGCAGGCGATCACCGACAGCCGCTGGTGGTCGGTGTCGTACAGCACCAACTCCTTGACAGCACCCGGCGATCCCGGCTCCGCGAACAGGGACCGGTACACCAGCGGGACGCGGAAACCGCCACCGCCGAGAATCGTCAGCCGCATACTGCCTCCTTCTTCGGTTCGCTTCCGCGCCCCCGCGGCGGGGGCGCGGAACGAGTACGCCGTCCGCGGGCCGGTGGCGGCGGGGAGCGATGCCCACCGGTTCCCTCTTCGACTCCTTCCGGCGGCAGCCTGGTCGTGCGTCCTGTAATGCTGCCTTCACCGCGTACCCCGTTCTTCTGGGGCACAGTGTGCAGCACGCGATCACGCGCACGCCGGAAGGAGCCACTGGTGGCAGACCAACCCGTCCTCGACCCGCTCGCCGCGGTCCGCACCCCGGCCGATCCGGCGACGGATGTGTATCTGACCGGAACCGTGTTCCTGGACATCATCTTCACCGGCCTGGACAGCGCCCCGGTGCGCGGTACCGAGTCCTGGGCCCGGGGAATGGGCTCCAGCCCCGGTGGCGTGGCCAACATGGCCACCGCGCTCGCCCGGTTGGGCCTGCGCACCTCGCTCGCGGCGGCGTTCGGCGACGACATGTACGGCGACTACTGCTGGGAGAGCCTGGAGCAGGACGAGGGCATCGACCTGTCGCTGTCCCGGCGGGTGCCCGGCTGGCACTCTCCGGTCACCGTCTCCATGGCGTACGAGGGCGAACGGACCATGGTCAGCCACGGCCACGAGGCGCCGCCCCCGGAGGAGCCCGCGCCGGTGTGCCCGCCGCCCGCCCGGGCCTGCGTGGCCTCCCTGAGCCCCGGGCGCCGGGAGGAGTGGATCGGGCACGCCGCCCGGCACGGCAGCCGGATCTTCGCCGACGTCGGCTGGGACGACTCGGGGCGCTGGGACCCCGGAGACCTGTCCGACCTGCGGCACTGCGAGGCGTTCCTGCCGAACGCGGCCGAGGCGATGCGCTACACCCGCACCGAGTGCCCGCGCCGGGCCGCCCGCAAGCTCGCCGAACTGGTGCCGCTGGCGGTCGTCACTTTGGGCGAACAGGGCGCTTACGCGGTTGACTCGGCGAGTGGTGAGGCCGCGGAGGTGCCCGCGCTCACCGTGGACGCCCTCGATCCGACCGGCGCCGGTGACGTGTTCGTGGCCGGGTTCATCGCCGGCACGCTCGCCAACTGGCCGCTCGTCAACCGGCTCGCCTTCGCCAGTCTGACCGCGGCGCTGTCCGTCCAGGAGTTCGGCGGCTCGCTCGCCGCCCCCGGCTGGATCGAGATCGCCGCCTGGTGGCAGCACGCCAAGCACTACGACGACCAGGACCGCACCGCGCTGCGCCGCTACGCCTTCCTCGACGACCTGCTGCCCACCGCCGCCCGCCCCTGGCCGCTGCGCCGCGCGGTGCCGACCATCGGCTTCCGGCAGCAGTAGTGACCCCGTCCAGTGGTACCGGAGGGCGAGCGGTGATCGTCCGGATCGACGCGGGCTGGATCCCGCGCGTCCCGTCCGCGTCGATCCGGGTCGATCCGGTCATCCGGCCGGAAAAGGCCGACCTGCGTCGCACCGCGCTCGCGCTGCGCGGACGGGCGGTCCGAGCGGTCCTTGGGAACGGGGGTGGAAAACCTCTCGGGCCTGACCGCGGCGCGTCGTACCCTTGAACCCCAGGCCCTAACAGGCATGTCGAGTACGGAAGCGGGACCAGAAGGCCGCAGAGCCTCGCCCATGACACAGACACCCACGCAGCAGCAACCGCAGGCGCGCGCACACTTCGTCGTACCGGCCAAGCACCCCATGGTCACCGTCCTGGGATCGGGTGATTCGCTGCTGCGCGTGATCGAGCGGGCGTTCCCCACCGTGGACATCCATGTACGTGGCAATGAGATCAGCGCTGCCGGGAACTCGGCGGAAGTCGCCCTGGTGCAGCGCCTTTTCGACGAGATGATGCTGGTGCTGCGCACCGGCGCGCCGATGACGGAGGACGCAGTGGAGCGGTCGATCGCCATGCTCCGGCAGGACAGCGGACCGGACGGGCTGGAGGAGACCCCCGCCCAGGTCCTCACCCAGAACATCCTCTCCAGCCGCGGCCGCACCATCCGCCCCAAGACGCTCAACCAGAAGCGGTACGTCGACGCGATCGACAAGCACACCATCGTCTTCGGCATCGGCCCGGCCGGTACCGGCAAGACCTATCTGGCGATGGCCAAGGCCGTCCAGGCGCTCCAGTCCAAGCAGGTCAACCGGATCATCCTCACCCGGCCCGCCGTGGAGGCGGGCGAGCGGCTCGGCTTCCTGCCCGGCACGCTCTACGAGAAGATCGACCCGTACCTGCGCCCGCTGTACGACGCGCTGCACGACATGATCGACCCCGACTCGATCCCCCGGCTGATGGCGAACGGCACCATCGAGGTCGCCCCGCTCGCCTACATGCGCGGCCGTACCCTCAACGACGCCTTCATCATCCTCGACGAGGCCCAGAACACCTCCGCCGAGCAGATGAAGATGTTCCTGACCCGCCTGGGCTTCGACTCCAAGATCGTCATCACCGGCGACATCACCCAGGTCGACCTGCCCGGCGGCACCAAGAGCGGGCTGCGGCAGGTCGTGGAGATCCTGGACGGCGTCCAGGACGTCCACTTCGCCCGGCTCACCAGCACCGACGTGGTCCGCCACAAGCTGGTCGGACGGATCGTGGACGCCTACGAGGCCTATGACAACCGCAACGGCAGCCATACCCGCGGCGGCCGGGCCAGCAAGGGAAAGTAAAAGACACCGCACCATGGCGATCGACGTCAACAACGAGTCCGGCTGGGAGATCGACGAGCAGTCGGTGCTCGAAGTCGCCCGTTACGCACTCCAGCGCATGCGCATCCACCCCATGTCAGAGCTCTCGATCATCGTCGTGGACGCCGACGCCATGGAACAGCTGCACATCCAGTGGATGGACCTGCCAGGTCCCACCGATGTGATGTCCTTCCCGATGGACGAGCTGCGTCCGCCGGGCAAGGACGACGAGGAGCCGCCGCAGGGCCTGCTCGGCGACATCGTGCTGTGCCCGGAGGTGGCCAAGAAGCAGGGCGAGCAGGCTGCCACCCAGCACTCGATGGACGAGGAGCTGCAACTGCTCACCGTCCACGGCGTGCTGCACCTGCTCGGCTACGACCACGAGGAGCCGGGCGAGAAGGCCGAGATGTTCGGCCTGCAGAAGGCGATCCTGGACGACTGGCGCGCGGAGCGCGGCGTCGAAGGGCCCTCCCCGGCCCCCACCATCCACTGACCGCCGTGATCATCGCAAGCGTCCTTCTCGTCGTCATCGCCTGGCTCGCCGCCTGTGCCGAGGCGGGCCTGGCCCGCACCTCGCGGTTCCGCGCGGAGGAGGCGGCCAGGGCCGGGCGGCGCGGCAGCGCCAAGCTGCTGGCGGTCGCCTCCGACCCCACCCGCTACCTCAATGTGGCGCTGCTGGTGCGGGTCGGCTGCGAGATGGCCGCCGCGGTCTTCATCACCGCGGTCTGCCTGCGTTCCTTCGACCGGACCTGGCAGGCGCTGACGGTCACCATCGCTGTGATGGTGCTGGTCAGCTATGTCGCGGTGGGCGTCTCACCGCGCACCATCGGCCGCCAGCACCCGCTGAACACCGCCACGGCCGCCGCGTACGTGCTGCTGCCGCTGGCCCGCATCATGGGGCCGGTGCCCAAGCTGCTCATCCTGATCGGTAACGCGCTCACCCCCGGCAGGGGCTTTCGGCAGGGGCCGTTCGCCTCCGAGGCGGAGCTGCGCGCCCTGGTCGACCTCGCCGAGCAGGACTCGCTGATCGAGGACGAGGAGCGCCGCATGGTGCACTCGGTCTTCGAACTCGGTGACACGATCGTGCGCGAGGTGATGGTGCCGCGCACCGACCTGATCATGATCGAGCGGACGAAGACGCTCCGTCAGGCGCTCACCCTCGCGCTGCGCAGCGGCTTCTCGCGCATCCCGGTCACCGGTGAGAACGAGGACGACGTGGTCGGCATGGTCTATCTCAAGGACCTGGCGCGGCGCGTGCACATCAACCGCGAGTCGGAGAACGACCCCGTCACCACGGTGATGCGGCCCGCCACGTTCGTTCCCGACACCAAGAACGCGGGCGACCTGCTGCGGGAGATGCAGCGGGACCGCAACCACGTCGCGGTCGTCATCGACGAGTACGGCGGTACCGCCGGGATCGTCACCATCGAGGACATCCTCGAGGAGATCGTCGGCGAGATCACCGACGAGTACGACCGCGAACTGCCGCCGGTCGAGGACCTCGGCGACGGCAGCTTCCGCGTCACCTCCCGGCTGGACATCGGCGACCTCGGCGAGCTGTACGGGGTGAAGCTGGACGACGAGGACGTGGAGACGGTCGGCGGTCTGCTCGCCAAGGCCCTTGGCCGGGTGCCGATTCCGGGCGCCAGCGCGGTGGTGGAACTGCCCGAGGAGGCCGGGTACTCGCCCCACGCACCGGGGGCACTGCGCCTTACGGCGGAGTCCCCGTCGGGCCGCAGGAACCGGATCGGCACGGTGTTGGTGGAGCCCGTCGAGGTTTCGAGGGGTTCGGGGGAGTAGCCGACTCACCGGCGCCGCGGCGCACGAACTGCCCGTCGCCAGCGAGGAGTTCGCGGAGCCGCGGGCGCGCGGTGACGTGCGGCCCAGTGGGCGGATGGTGAAGGGGATCCCGCATCCGGTCGGTTCGCCGCGTTTCGAGAGAAGTTCCAGCGGCCGTCCTCGCCGGAGGGGCGTCGGGAAACCCTCCGCCCGCCGGTCGGCTCAACGTCCGCCGTATGCTCGCTCCATGAGCGACGCAGCAGCCATCGACCCCGAGGACCGCAAGATCATCACGCTGGCCCGCTCGGTGCGCGCCCGCAACGGCGTGCCCGAGGGCGCGGCCGTACGGGACGAGACGGGCCGTACGTATGTCGCCGGGACGGTGGACCTGGCCTCGCTGAAGCTGAGCGCGCTGGCCACCGCCGTGGCGATGGCGGTGGCCAGCGGCGCGAAGTCCCTGGAGGCGGCGGCCGTGGTCAGCGACGCGGAGGCCGTCCCGGCCGAGGACCAGGCGATCGTCCGCGACCTGGGCGGTTCCGGCACGCCCGTCTTCCTGGCGGCGGCGGAGGGTAACCTGCGCACCCGTCTGGAGGCATGACGCGGCCGGACCATCGCCGCCCATCAGGGACAATGGGCGGCATGAGCGTTCGCACAGATTCCCCGCAGAACTCCCACCGAGCCGGTTTCGCCTGCTTCGTCGGTCGGCCCAACGCGGGCAAGTCCACCCTCACGAACGCTCTGGTCGGCCAGAAGGTGGCGATCACCTCCAACCGTCCGCAGACCACCCGGCACACCGTGCGCGGCATCGTGCACCGCCCGGACGCCCAGCTCGTCCTGGTGGACACCCCCGGACTGCACAAGCCGCGCACGCTGCTCGGCGAGCGGCTCAACGACGTCGTGCGGACCACCTGGTCCGAGGTCGACGTGATCGGCTTCTGCCTGCCCGCCGACCAGAAGCTCGGCCCCGGTGACCGGTTCATCGCCAAGGAACTGGCGGAGATCAAGAAGACCCCGAAGGTCGCCATCGTCACCAAGACCGACCTGGTCGACTCCGAGCAGCTCGCCGCCCAGCTGATCGCCATCGATCAGCTCGGCAGGGAACTCGGCATCGAGTGGGCGGAGATCGTTCCGGTGTCCGCGGTGGGCGACAAGCAGATCTCGCTCCTCGCCGACCTGCTGGTTCCGCTGCTCCCGGAGGGGCCCGCGCTCTACCCCCAGGGCGACCTCACCGACGAGCCGGAGCAGGTCATGGTGGCCGAGCTGATCCGCGAGGCGGCCCTGGAGGGCGTACGGGACGAGCTGCCGCACTCGATCGCGGTCGTCGTCGAGGAGATGCTGCCGCGCGAGGGCCGCCCGGAGAACAAGCCGCTGGTCGACGTGCACGCCAACATCTACATCGAACGCCCCAGCCAGAAGGGCATCATCATCGGCCCCAAGGGCGCCCGCCTGAAGGAGGTCGGCACCAAGGCCCGCAAGCACATCGAGGCGCTCCTCGGCACACCGGTCTTCCTGGACCTGCATGTGAAGGTCGCCAAGGACTGGCAGCGCGACCCCAAGCAGTTGCGGAAGCTGGGTTTTTGAGCCGACCGGCGGCGGGCGGCATCGACTCCGGCCGCCAGGCTCAACGAGGCGGGCGTGACGGCCTCACGCCCGCTCGCCCAACACCCTTGAGATCAGCTCCCGTTGGGGTGCGGACAGGTGGGGGTCCGCGCAGTACGCCTTGATGCCGTCCACCTCGAGTTCGTAGTCGAAACCGTCCGGCACCCCGGCCGGCCGGTCCGGTCGGCCGTCCGACAGGGCGGCCACGGCCAGGGACCGCAGCCGCGCCTCGTCGTGGCGGCCGGTGGTGTCCAGCTCCGCCCGACGGGTGATCCCGGCGAATCCGCCGGTTCTCGTCACCGCTATCCGCATGCTCTACGCCTACCCCTGCGACGAGGACGGCGCACCCTCGGGGGCCGCCTGGCGGGGGAGTGCGGCGCTGGCCGCCACGCCGACCTGGGACCAGGCCTTGAGCACCGCCTGGTGCTCCTCTCCGTCCCCGTACCGGGCGTGCGCCGCCGCCGCGGTGGCCCTGGCGAAGTCGGCGAAGTCGGCGTCCGACGCGAGCCGGCCGCCGGTGAGGGTGTCGTACCAGATCTGCCCGGCGCGCTCCCAGCTGTGCCCGCCGAGCGTGGCGGCGACCAGGTAGAAGGCGTGGTTCGGGATGCCGGAGTTGATGTGCACGCCGCCGTTGTCCTGCGAGGTGCTGACATAGCCGTCCATGGTGGCGGGCTGCGGGTCCTTGCCGAGCGCCGGGTCGTCGTAGGCGGTCCCCGGCGCCTTCATCGAGCGCAGCGCGACCCCGTGGATCCCGGGTGCCAGAACGTCCGCGCCGATCAGCCAGTCGGCCTGGTCGGCGGTCTGCCCGAGCGCGTACTGCTTGATGATCGAGCCGAACACGTCGGAGACCGACTCGTTGAGCGCCCCGGACTGCCCGAAGTACTGGAGGTTCGCCGAGTACTGGGTGACGCCGTGCGTCAGCTCGTGCCCGATCACGTCGACGGACCCGGTGAAGTCCTGGAAGATCCGCCCGTCGCCGTCGCCGAAGACCATCTGCCTGCCGTCCCAGAAGGCGTTGTTGTAGCCCTGCCCGTAGTGGACGCTGGCGTTCAGGGGAAGGCCCCGGCCGTCGACGGAGTGCCGTCGGTACGCCTTCAGATAGAACTCGAAGGTGGCGCCGAGCCCGTCGTAGGCGTGGTTGACCGGCTGGTCCTTGACCGGACCCGCGCCCTCCGCGCGCACCTCGGCACCGGGCAGCGTCTGCTCGTGCCCGGCGTCGTAGATGGTGCGGTTCGGCCGGTCGGCCACCGCTTCGGCGACGGCGGACTCGACGGCCACCGGGGCGCCGATCCGACGCCGGGTGCGGTGCACGGCGTCCAGCTCCAGCGTGTACCGCGCCGGAACGTGTACTTCGGGATCCTCGTGCCGGGCGAGCGACTCCAGCAGGTGCGGCGGGACGATGGGGCAGAAGACGGGACGGTGGGCAGGCACGTTGGTCATGCCCCGCAATCTGGCATCGCGTAGCAGCGTTGTCACGGTACGTGCCCGTAATTGACGAGAACGAGTGGAAGATTCGGGTTTACCCCCTGTTGGCCCGCCGTCTTGCATACTGAGAGGAACCGGGCTTCTCCTGTGCGCGGTGGGGCCTGCCGGGCTAGGCTTCCCACACCATGCGTTTCGGGCTGCTTCTTCTTAGCTGCCGCGGCGAGGGCCTGTAGTCGAGGCCGACCCCCTCCCCGCGGAGTTCGGTGATGCGCGAATCCCGCCCCCGTCGGCCGTCCGAGCCAACAGGACTCTGGAGCCTCACAGCATGAGCAGCACCCCCAACAGCGTCGGCAGGCCCACGCCCATCACCGCCGCCACGGTCCGCCAGCGCCCGTCCGGGATGCCGATCCACCGCTACCGCCCGTACGAGTCGGTGCGGATCCCCGACCGCACCTGGCCGGAGAAGCGGATCACCAAGGCGCCGCGGTGGCTCTCCACCGACCTGCGGGACGGCAACCAGGCGCTGATCGACCCGATGTCCCCGGCCCGCAAGCGGGCGATGTTCGACCTGCTGGTCAGCATGGGCTACAAGGAGATCGAGGTCGGCTTCCCCTCGTCCGGTGAGACCGACTTCGCGTTCGTGCGCTCCATCATCGAAGAGGGCGCGATCCCGGAGGACGTGACGATCTCCGTCCTGACCCAGGCCCGCGAGGAGCTGATCGAGCGCACCGTGGAGTCGCTGCGCGGCGCGCCGCGCGCCACCGTGCACCTGTACAACGCGACCGCCCCGCTGTTCCGCCGGGTGGTCTTCCGCGGCGGCCGCGAGGAGACCAAGCAGATCGCGGTGGACGGCACCCGGCTGGTGATGGAGTACGCCGACAAGATCCTCGGCGACCAGACGGTCTTCGGCTACCAGTACAGCCCGGAGATCTTCACCGACACCGAACTGGACTTCGCGCTGGAGGTCTGCGAGTCGGTGATGGACGTCTGGCAGCCGGAGGACGGCCGCGAGATCATCCTCAACCTGCCCGCCACAGTGGAGCGTTCGACCCCGAGCACGCACGCCGACCGGTTCGAGTGGATGTCGCGGAACCTCTCCCGCCGCGAGCACGTCTGCCTGTCCGTGCACCCGCACAACGACCGCGGCACCGCGGTCGCCGCCGCCGAACTGGCCATCATGGCCGGGGCCGACCGCATCGAGGGCTGCCTGTTCGGCCAGGGCGAGCGCACCGGCAACGTCGACCTGGTCACCCTGGGAATGAACCTGTTCTCCCAGGGAGTCGACCCGCAGATCGACTTCTCGCGGATCGACGACATCCGCCGCACCGCCGAGTACTGCAACCAGATGGAGGTCCACCCGCGCCACCCCTACGCGGGCGACCTGGTCTACACCGCCTTCTCCGGCTCCCACCAGGACGCCATCAAGAAGGGCTTCGAGGCGCTGGAATCGGACGCGGCGGCGCAGGGCAAGGGCGTTGACGAGATCGAGTGGGCGGTGCCCTACCTGCCCATCGACCCCAAGGACGTGGGCCGTTCCTACGAGGCCGTGATCCGGGTCAACTCCCAGTCCGGCAAGGGCGGTATCGCCTACGTACTGAAGAACGACCACAAGCTGGACCTGCCGCGCCGGATGCAGATCGAGTTCTCGAAGATCATCCAGAACAAGACCGACGCCGAGGGCGGCGAGGTCACCCCGGCCGAGATCTGGGCGGTCTTCCAGGACGAGTACCTGCCGATGCCGGACAACGCCTGGGGCCGGATCGCGCTGCGTTCCGCGCAGACCTCGACCACCAACGACGGCGGCGACGCGCTCACCGTCGAGGCGGTGGTGGACGGCACCGAGACCGTGCTGACCGGTACCGGCAACGGCCCGCTGGCCGCCTTCGTCGACGCGCTGGCCGCCACCGGGGTGGACGTACGGGTCCTGGACTACGCCGAGCACGCGCAGACCGAGGGCGCGGCGGCCCAGGCCGCCTCCTACGTGGAGTGCGCGATCGACGGCAAGGTGCTGTGGGGCGTCGGCATCGACGCCAACATCGTGCGGGCCTCGATCAAGGCCGTGGTCTCGGCGGTCAACCGCGCGTACCGCGACTGACCCGACGGACGACCCGCGCGGTCCCGGCCGCCAACGCGGCGGCCGGGACCGCGTTTTCGTGACCGGATGAGTACGCGGTACTGACCGCACGTCATCTGTGTGGCTAACATCACTCCAACACGGCGCCGTTGCCGGAGCGTTACTTCCGCGCTGAGCCGCGCTGCGCTGCCTCCGGCGCCCGTGCCGTGGAACGCGATCGGACATCGCGGAAGTTCGCACGTGCCAGGACGAGCCGCCGGAGGGTGCATCGTGGGCCTGCCATCGCTGGAACCGCGCTGTCGGGGCCGATTCGGCTGGGGGGTGCGCACCGTCTGGCAAACCGAGGGCGACGGTGAGTTCTACTGCCCCAACTGCGGCGGCGACCGCAACTACTGCCGCCGCACCGGTGTGCGGCGGTTCACCGTGCTGGGCATCCCGCTGCTGTCCCGCGGCTCGGCGGGCACCATCGCCGAGTGCGGCGTCTGCCACCGCCGCTACGGGCTCGACGTACTGGACGCGCCGACCAGCAGCCGCTTCTCCGCGATGCTGCGGGACGCGGTGCACACCATCGCCCTCGCGGTGCTCACCGCGGGCGGCGCCGGATCCCGGCAGGCCCGGCAGACCGCGCTGGAGGCGGTGCGCGAGGCCGGGTTCAGCGACTGCACCGAGGACCAGCTGATCGGTCTGCTGGCCGCGCTCGCCGCGGACGAGGGGCGGCTGCCCGGCTCGTACGACTCGCTGGCCGGCGCCCTGGACGGTTGCGGGACCTGGCTGTCGATCGAGCTGCACGAGGCCCTGGAACCGCTCACCAGGCACCTCGCCCCGCAGGGCCGGGAGCGGGTGCTGCTCCAGGGCGCCCGCATCGCGCTCGCCGACGGTCCGTACCTGCCCGCCGAACGCGAGGCGCTGGCCGCCGTCGGCCGCTCGTTGCGGCTGCCCGCGGAGGACACCGACCGACTCCTGGAGGCCGCCGCCCGCACCCCGTCGTAGGCGACAATGGCTCCATGCTGCGTTCTTCCGGGGGACCGCCCCCGCACCCCCGGCCGAGCCTCCGTGGCGGCGGGCGATGAGCCTGTTCCGCGACGACGGCGTGGTCCTGCGCACCCAGAAGCTGGGGGAGGCCGACCGGATCGTCACCATCCTCACCCGGCGCCAGGGCCGAGTGCGCGCGGTGGCCAGGGGAGTGCGGCGCACCAAGTCGAAGTTCGGCGCCCGGCTGGAGCCGTTCTCCCATGTCGACGTGCAGTTCTTCGCCCGTGGCGGGGAACTGGTGGGCCGCGGGCTGCCGCTGTGCACCCAGGTCGAGTCGATCGCCGCCTACGGCAGCGAGATCGTCACCGACTACGCCCGCTACACCGCGGGTACGGCGATGCTGGAGACCGCCGAGCGGTTCACCGATCACGAGGGTGAACCCGCCGTGCAGCAGTACCTGCTGTTGGTCGGCGGGCTGCGTACGCTGGCCGGCGGGGCGCACGATCCGCGGCTGGTGCTGGACGCCTTCCTGCTGCGTTCGCTCGCGGTCAACGGCTACGCGCCCAGCTTCGAGGCCTGCGCCAAATGCGGACTGCCCGGCCCGAACCGTTTCTTCTCGGTCGCATCGGGCGGAGTGGTGTGCGGCCAGTGCCGGGTACCCGGCAGCGTCGTACCCTCTCCGGAGTCGCTGGAACTGCTGGGCGCGCTGCTCACCGGGGACTGGGAGACCGCGGACGCCTGCGAGGACCGCCACTCCCGGGAGGGCAGCGGGATCGTGGCCGCGTACCTGCAGTGGCATCTGGAGCGCGGGCTGCGTTCGCTGCGGTTCGTGGAGAACGCCGCGGGCCTGGGGCGAAGCCCGCAGACCTTCTAGAAACAGGAAAGTAGGGAACAACGCACATGGCACGTCGTGGGATCCTCGGCCGGGGCCGACGCGAGTACCAGACGCCGGAGCCGCACCCGTCGGGCGCGCGGCCGCCGAAGATCCCCGGCGAGCTGGTGCCCAACCATGTCGCGATCGTCATGGACGGGAACGGCCGCTGGGCGAAGCAGCGCGGCCTGCCGCGCACCGAGGGCCACAAGGTCGGCGAGGGCGTTGTGCTCGACGTGCTCAGGGGCTGCATCGAGATGGGCGTCAAGAACCTCTCGCTGTACGCCTTTTCCACGGAGAACTGGAAGCGGTCGCCGGAGGAGGTCCGCTTCCTGATGAACTTCAACCGCGATGTGATCCGGCGTCGCCGCGACGAGATGGACGCGATGGGCATCCGGATCCGGTGGACCGGACGGATGCCGAAGCTGTGGAAGTCCGTGGTCCAGGAGCTCCAGGTCGCCCAGGAGCAGACCAAGGACAACGACGTCATGACGTTGTACTTCTGCGTCAACTACGGCGGCCGGGCGGAGATCGCGGACGCGGCGGCGAAGCTGGCGGCGGACGTCAAGGCGGGCCGGCTCGACCCGTCCAAGGTCAACGAGAAGACTCTGGCCAAGTACATGTACTACCCGGACATGCCGGACGTCGACCTGTTCGTCCGCCCGTCCGGTGAGCAGCGCACGTCCAACTACCTGATCTGGCAGAGCGCTTACGCGGAGATGGTGTTCCAGGACGTTCTCTGGCCGGATTTCGACCGCCGCGACCTGTGGCGGGCGTGTCTGGAGTACGCCTCCCGTGACCGGCGCTTCGGCGGAGCGGTGCCGAACCCGGACGGACTCGGGGCTTCGGGGGCCTAGCCCCGGAAGTGGTCCGGGGCGCGGCTTCGCGACGGGGGAGCCGGGGGCCTCGCCCCCGGAACCACCTCGACTACTTCCGCGCGCACTCCGCGCAGGTGCCGAAGATCTCGATGGTGTGGTCCACGTCCACGTAGCCGTGCTCGGTGGCGATCGCGTCGGCCCACTTCTCGACCGCGGGCCCCTCGACCTCGACGGCCTTGCCGCAGCCGCGGCAGACCAGGTGGTGATGGTGGCCGCTGCTGCACCGGCGGTAGACGGCCTCGCCGTCGCTGGTGCGCAGCACGTCCACCTCACCGGCGTCGGCGAGCGACTGCAGGGTCCGGTAGACGGTGGTCAGGCCCACCGAGTCGCCGCGGTGCCGCAGCAGATCATGCAGTTCCTGGGCGCTGCGGAACTCGTCGACCTCCGCGAGGGCGGCCGACACGGCAGCGCGCTGGCGGGTGGCGCGTCCCTGGACGGGGGGGTTGGCGGTGGCCACGGTCTCGTCCTCCTCGTTCCGGCTCGCTCCCATTGTGCCAGTGGTTGATGATCGTAAAGCGAATCCGATTTGGTCAGGAGCCCTCGGGCGCCGGTAACCTGAGTTATTCGCTGGGCCGCAGCGGATCCCACATTGACAGCTTCGTCGTACTGAAGAGAGCACCGTGGCCGCCGACAAGATCGACACCATCGTCAGCCTGAGCAAGCGCCGTGGCTTCGTCTACCCCTGCTCCGAGATCTACGGTGGTCAGCGCGCCGCCTGGGACTACGGACCTTTGGGCGTGGAGCTCAAGGAGAACATCAAGCGTCAGTGGTGGCGCTCCATGGTCACCTCGCGCGACGACGTGGTCGGTATCGACTCGTCGGTGATCCTCGCCCGCGAGGTCTGGGAGGCGTCCGGGCACGTCGCCACCTTCACCGACCCGTTGACCGAGTGCACCTCCTGCCACAAGCGCTTCCGCGCCGACCACCTGGAGGAGGCGTACGAGGCCAAGCACGGCCGGATGCCCGCCAACGGGCTGGCCGACATCAACTGCCCCAACTGCGGCAACAAGGGCGGCTTCACCGAGCCCAAGCAGTTCTCCGGCCTGCTCTCCACCCACCTCGGCCCGACTCAGGACTCCGGCTCGGTGGCCTACCTGCGGCCGGAGACGGCGCAGGGCATCTTCACCAACTTCGCGGCCGTGCAGCAGACCTCGCGCAAGAAGCCGCCGTTCGGCATCGCCCAGGTCGGCAAGTCCTTCCGCAACGAGATCACTCCGGGCAACTTCATCTTCCGCACCCGCGAGTTCGAGCAGATGGAGATGGAGTTCTTCGTCAAGCCGGGCGAGGACGAGAAGTGGCACGAGTACTGGATGGACCAGCGCTGGAACTGGTACCGCGACCTGGGCCTCCGCGAGGAGAACATCCGCTGGTACGAGCACCCGAAGGAGAAGCTCTCCCACTACTCGAAGCGCACCGCTGACATCGAGTACCGCTTCAACTTCGGCGGTACCGAGTTCTCCGAGCTCGAAGGCGTGGCCAACCGCACCGACTACGACCTGAACGCGCACTCCAAGGCCTCCGGCCAGGACCTGTCGTACTTCGACCAGGAGGCGGGCGAGCGCTGGACCCCGTACGTCATCGAGCCCGCGGCCGGTGTCAACCGCGCCATGCTCGCCTTCATGCTCGACGCGTACAACGAGGACGAGGCGCCGAACGCCAAGGGCCAGATGGAGAAGCGCACCGTGATGCGCCTCGACCCGCGCCTCGCCCCGGTCAAGGTCGCCGTGCTGCCGCTGTCCCGCAACCCGCAGCTGTCTCCGAAGGCCAAGGGCCTCGCCGCCGACCTGCGGAAGAACTGGAACATCGAGTTCGATGACGCGGGCGCCATCGGCCGCCGCTACCGCCGCCAGGACGAGATCGGCACGCCGTTCTGCGTCACGATCGACTTCGACACCCTGGACGACAACGCGGTGACGGTGCGCGAGCGCGACACCATGAAGCAGGAGCGGGTCTCGCTGGACCAGGTACAGGCCTACCTGGGCGGCCGTCTGCTCGGCTGCTGACGCGTACGGCGAAGGGGCCGGAGGCTGTGGATCACAGCCTCCGGCCCCTTCGCCGTCTGTGCGTCAGGCCAGCAACTGGTCGACGATCCGGTCCAGCGCCGCCAGGTCCCCGGGCGGCAGGGCGAGCAGCGCCTCGGGCGGGGTGTCGAGTATGCGGTCGGCCTCGTCGGCCGCGGCCTTGCCCCGCGGGGTGATGTGCACCAGCTTGGAGCGGCGGTCCGCCGGGTTGGCGGTGCGCTCCACCAGACCGCGCTTGGCCAGGTCGTCCACGATCAGGGTGGCGTAGGGGGCGTCGATCACCATGTACTCGGCCAGCGACCGCAGGGTGTGCGGCTGGGCGGCGATCCGCCGTAGCGCCTTGACCCGGTTGAAGCTCATGCCCAGTGCCTCGGCGACCTCCTTGCGGCGGTCGTGCTGCTCCAGCAGCAGCACTCTCAGGTCGTGCCAGACCCGTGTGGCGGTCTGCGTTCTGTCGTCCATCACGCGTTCACCGGCATCCTGATCTCCTCGGCCTTCAGGCGGTCCGCCGCACGGTCCGCCGTGCCGCGTGCCCAGCGGCCGGAGGTGATGCTACCGATCAGGAAAACGGCCGCTCCACACCCGGCGATGATCCACCAGGCGGTCCTGCCGGCCGTCACGAAGCCCGCCGCGTAGCCGCCCGCCGCGCCCGAGGCCATCACCGAGCCGATGACGGCGACCCCGAGGGAGGCGCCGACCTGGCGGCTGGTGGAGGCGACGGCCGCCGCCACGCCCGCCTGCGAGCGCGGCATTCCGGACACGGCGGTGTTGGTGATCGGCGCGTTGACCAGCCCGAAGCCGATGCCGAAGGCGATGTACGCGCCGATCACCAGGCCCAGCGAGACGTTCACGGAGAACAGCAGGGCCATCCCCACTCCACTGCCGCACATCGCCGTCCCGGCCACCAGCAGCGGCAGCCGTGGCCCCCGGGAGCCGACGATCCGGCCGGAGAGCGGGGCGAAGAACAGCGACATGGTGGCCATCGGCAGCATCATCAGACCCGCGTGCAGGGCGTCGAGATGGCGCAGGTCCTGTAGGTAGAGGGTGTTGAGGAAAAGGAACCCGCCCAGCGCGGCGAACCCGCAGATCGCTATCACGGTCGCGCCGGAGAACGGCGCGCTCCGGAAGAACCGCAGGTCCAGCAGGGGTTCGGCGCGCCGAGGTTCGTACCAGAGCAGACCGGCGAGGGAGGCGACGGCGATCAGCAGGCAGCTGATGATCAGCGGGTTGCCGATGCCCTTGCCGGGCGTCTCGATGATCGCGTAGGTCACCCCGGCGAGCAGCAGGATCATCAGCAACTGGCCGATCGGATCGGCCCGGCGCGGCTTGGGGGCGCGCGACTCCGGGACGAACAGCCTGGTCAGGGTGAGCGCCAGCAGGCCTATGGGTACGTTGAGCCAGAAGATCGCCCGCCAGCCGGTGGTCTCCACCAGCAGCCCGCCGATCACCGGCCCCGCCGACATGCTTATGCCGACCACGCCGCCCCACACACCGATGGCGCGGGCGCGTTCCTTCGGTTCGGTGAAGACGTTGGTGATGATCGACATCGCGACGGGGTTGAGCATCGAGCCGCCCACCGCCTGGAGCATCCGGAACCCCACCAGCCAGGGCAGACCCGGCGCCAGGCTGCACAGCAGGGAGGCGAGGGTGAAGATGGCCAGCCCCACCTGGAAGGTGCGGCGGCGGCCGATCCGGTCGGCGGTCGAGCCGGAGAGCATCAGGAAGCTGGCGAGCACCAGCGTGTAGGCGTCGATCGTCCACTGCAGACCGGAGACGGTGGTGTGCAGCTCCCGCTGCATCGACGGCAGCGCGACGTTCAGCACGGTGTTGTCGAGGCTGACCATCAGCAGGGACATGCAGCAGATGCCCAGTACGAGGAAGCGTCGTCTGCGGCTCAGCTCTGGCACGGCCACTCCGGAATGTTAGTTGTACATATGTAATTATTTCTATCGTACAACTAGTGTCCGCAGTGGCCAAAGAGGCTCGCTGTGCGCCGGCCTACACCGCGAGCCCGCGCAGGACCAGGGCGCAGACGGCCTCGAACGCCGGGTGGATGCCCTCCTCGCCCCAGTCGGCCGCGTAGGCCGGGTCGTGGAACCTGCCGGTGGCGTCCCATGCGGCGCGCGCCGCGGCCAGCGGATCGGTGCCGGCGGGCAGGCCCAACTCGCCCTTCGCCACGCCCTCTTGGATGATCTGCGCCAACTGCCGTACCAGCGTGTCGATATGGCGGGCGACCACCTGGCTGTTCTCGCCGGCGAGCACCATGTACGTGGCGAACAGCTCCGGATCGTCGCCCGCCTTGGCCCGCTTGGCCGCGAACAGCGCCGCGAGCCAGCCGCGCAGCCGCTCCGGCGCGGGGCGTTCCGCCCGCGCCAGCAGGGACAGCGTCTCGTGCGACTGGTCCAGCCAGCGCTCGGTCACCGCCTCGCGCAGCGCGGCCTTGCTGGGGAAGTGCCGGTACACGCTGCCGTGGCTGACCCCCAGGGCCCGGGCCACATCGACCACGGTCGCCTTGGCGGGACCGAAGCGGCGCAGCACGTCCTCGGTGGCTTCGAGGATGCGGTCGGGGGTCAGCGTCTCCGGCGGCATGGAAGGGCCAGCCTTTCTGGTGGGCTACTACTTCTTGCTGTCGAGGTCGTGCATGTGTGCGGCCGGGTAGCGGTCGCCCGCGGCGGCGCCGGCTGGGACGGCCTTCTCGATCGCCGCCAGGTCCGCCGCGTCCAGGGTGACGTCCAGTGCGCCCAGCGCCTCGGTGAGGCGGTCGCGGGTCCGTGCGCCGACCAGCGGCACGATGTCCTCGCCGCGGGAGAGCACCCAGGCGATGGCGATCTGAGCGACGGTAGCACCCTTGCTGTCGGCCGTCCGGCCCAGCGCCTCGACCAGGTCGAGGTTGCGGTCCAGGTTCTCGCCGCTGAACCGCGGGCTCATGCTGCGGAAGTCGCCCGCCGTCGTTTTGCGGTCGCGGGACCAGTGGCCGCTGAGCAGACCGCGGGAGAGCACGCCGTACGCGGTCACGCCGATGCCCAGCTCGCGGCAGGTCGGCAGGATCTCCCGTTCGATGTCCCGGGAGAACAGCGAGTACTCGATCTGCAGGTCGCTGATCGGGGCCACCGAGGCGGCCCGGCGGATGGTCTCCGCGCCGACCTCGGACAGGCCGATGTGCCGTACGTATCCGGCCTGCACCGCCTCGGCGATGGCGCCGACGGTCTCCTCGATCGGCACCGCCGGGTCGAGCCGGGCGATCCGGTAGACGTCGATGTGGTCGGTGCCGAGCCGCTGGAGCGAGTAGGCCAGGAAGTTCCTCACCGCCTCGGGGCGGCCGTCGTAGCCGGACCAGCCGCCGCCCGGGTCGCGCAGGGCGCCGAACTTCACGCTGAGCAGTGCGTTCTCCCGGCCCTGCCTGCTGCTCTCCAGGGCCTCCCGGATCAGCAGTTCGTTGTGGCCCATGGCGTAGAAGTCGCCGGTGTCCAGCAGGGTGATCCCGGTGTCGAGGGCGGCGTGGATGGTGGCGATGGACTCCCCGCGGTCGGCCTGGCCGTACATCGCGGACATGCCCATGCAGCCGAGACCGAGGGCCGAGGTGGTGGGGCCGGTGGCGCCGAGGGTGCGGGTCTGCATGTGGTGCTCCTTCGATGGGGTGCACGACAAGAATGGCATGCGCGATGACAGATTTCAATATTTGTCATCGCGCAGCATCGATGCGCCTCAGCCCAGTCGTGACCTGGTCTCCATGAGGGCGAAGCCCAGCAGGTTCGACCCCCGCCACCGCGCCGGATCCGCGGCGCGCTCGTCGTCCGCCGCCAGGCCGATGCCCCAGACCCGGTCCAGCGGGCTGGCCTCCACCAGCACCCGCGACCGGGTGCCCAGCAGGAAGTCGCGCAGGGCCGGGTGCTGGCCGAACTTGGCGACGTTCCCCTCGACCACCAGATCCCAGCGGTGCCGCGCCCACAACTCCTCCTCGAAACCGCGTACTTGGCGGCCGAGCGCCTTCGCCTCGTTGGGGTGCCCTGCGGCCAGCACCTCCGCCGCGGTCCGCTCGTCCCCGAACAGCCGGGCCTTGCCCGCCATCATCCAGTGCTCGGCCGTCGGATACCGGACGCCGTCCACAGCGAACTCCGCGGGCCACCACTGGCTCAGGCACGACGGCCCGACGCTTCCGTCCCGCGTGGGCCGATGGCCCCAGAACATCAGGTACTTGGGCACCGCCCCGCCGGCCACCAGGGCGGCCAGCGCCTCCCGGTCCCGCACCTCGGAGACGTGACTGATCCGCTGCGTTTCACTCATGCGGTAGATCGTGGCAGGGCAGTATGACAACGAGCCCGCGGATCACGGCGATCACCCCCGTACCGCCGTTGTCCGCGGGCCCGTACCCCGTCGTCACCGCACCTGACGCGGTAGCCGCAGGCTCAGCGCGACCGCCGCCGCGCCGCCCGCCACCTGCACCAGGATCGCCGTCACCAGCGCGTCCCGCATGCCGACCGAGGACGCCAGCGACAGGAACAAGGTGCCCAGGGTCGCCACCCCGAGCGCCAGCGAGGACTGCTGGGTGGTCACCATCACGCCGCTGCCCACCCCGGCGCGGTCCGCCGGAACCTCCGACAGCACGATCCGGAACACCGTGCTCATCGCCAGCCCCTGGCCGAAGCCGAGCACCGCCATGCCGGGCGCGAAGTCCAGCGGACCCATGTGCGGCCACGACGACAGCGCCGCCGCCACCACGACCAGCAGCCCGATGCCCTGGACGGCCAGTCCCGTGGTCACCACCCGGCGCCCGTGCCGCACCACCAGCCGCGGCGCGAGCAGGGAGGCGGTGAAGAACGCCACCGCCATCGGCGCCAGCGCGCTGCCCGCCCCCACCGGGCCCAGCCGCAGCCCCTGCTGGAGCCCGACCGCCATCACGAACATGAAGCCGCCGAATCCGGTGAAGAACGGCAGCGCCACCAGCAGACCGCTGCGCATCCCGTGGTTGGCCAGCAGCGACGGCGGAACCAGCGGGTCCGCGCCGGAGGCCTCGGCGCGCCGCTCCACCAGCCAGAACCCGGCCGCCACGAACGGCGCCGCGGCCAGCAGCAGCCAGCACCACAGCGGCCAGCCGACCGCCTTGCCCTCCATCAGCGGCACCAGCAGTGCCAGCAGTGTCGCGGCCAGCAGCACCGTGCCCCTGCCGTCGATCCGCGCGGGCTTCGCCGACCGGGTCTCCGGGACCGTACGCAGCGCCAGCAGCATCGCCGCGGCCGCCACGGGGACGTTCACCAGGAAGATGGAGCGCCAGCCGGTGCCCACGAGGTCCGCGGCGACCAGCCAGCCGCCCAGCATCTGGCCGGCCACCGCCGCTATGCCGCCGGTCGCGCCGTACAGGCCCAGCGCCCGGCCACGCCGCGCACCGGTGGTGGTGGACTGGATGGTGGCCAGCACCTGCGGCAGCATCATCGCGGACGCCGCGCCCTGGGCGACCCGGGCGCCCACCAGCGTCCAGGCGTCCGGCGCCAGACCGCAGGCCAGCGAGGTGAGCGCGAAGAGCGCGGTGCCGATGAGGAAGAGGCGGCGGCGGCCGATCATGTCGCCGAGCCGTCCGCCCAGCACCAGCAGCACCGCGTACGCCACGCCGTAGCCCGCCGCGACCATTTCCAGCAGCGCCGGGCCGGTGTGCAGATCGCGCTCGATGGTGGGCAGTGCGACGTTGACGATAAAGAAGTCGATCATAGGGAGCGCCGCGCCGAGCAGCAGGGTGAGCAGGCCCAGCGGGCTGAGCACCGGTGACGCGGCGGAGTCCGGGCTGCCGAGGCGCCGGACGGTTGGCCGGACCGTGGCCCGGGAGGGCTGGAGTTCGGTCTGTTCGATCTGTGTCTTCACGGCCACCACGATGCTGGCCTGCTTAAAGGGGTACCAGAGTGTGGTTATCCAGGTATTGGAAGCACCTGGCAACCGTCTCAGGGGTACGGCACCCTGGTTGCATGAGCGTGAGCACCGATGTACGCCGACGCGAACTGGCCGACTTCCTGCGCAGCCGTCGCGAGCGCATCACTCCCGACCAGGTGGGCCTGCCCACGGGTTCGCGCCGCCGCACCCCGGGTCTGCGGCGCGAGGAGGTGGCGCAGCTGTCCGCGGTCGGCGTCACCTGGTACACGTGGCTTGAGCAGGCCCGCGACATCCAGGTCTCGGCACAGGTGCTGGACGCGGTGGCCCGTACGCTCATGCTCGACCCCGGTGAGCGCGCCCATCTGTTCGTGCTGGCCGGGGTCTCCGACCCGGTGCCGAGCAAGGACTGCCCCACGGTGACTCCCTCGGTGCGGGCCGCCATGGAACAGCTGGAGCCGCTGCCCGCCTGCGTCATGAACGGGCGGTACGACATCCTCGCGTACAACCGCGTCTACGGGCGGCTGGTGGCCGACCTGGACGCCCTGCCGCCGGAGGACCGCAACGTGATGTGGCTGGTGTTCACCGATCCCGCCTGGCGCGAGGCGGTGGTCGACCGGGACGAGGTGATGCGCCGCTGCACCGCCCAGTTCCGCGCCGGGATGGGCGAGTACCTGGCCGAGCCGGTGTGGACCCATCTGGTCAAGCGGCTGGAGCGGGCGTCGGAGGAGTTCCGGGAGATCTGGCGGGAGCACGAGGTCGCCCCGCCGTCCAACCGGCCCAAGCGCTTCCTCAACAGCCGGGTCGGGCTGCTCAACATGGAGCACACCAGCATGTGGCTGCGCCCGCGCAGCGGCACCCGCATGGTGGTCTACACCCCACTGGACGAGGAGACCCGTATCCGGCTTGAGCGGCTGCGCGAGCTGGCGGTCACGGAGGGGGAGCTGCGGGAACGGGTGCCGGTGACGGTCTGAGCGGTGCCGGCGCGGCGGTGGGGGACAATGGGAGATCGCCCGTACCGTCCGCCGTCCGAAGGAAAGCCCGCCGCGATGACGAACCTGCAGATCGGTCCGCACACCGTGTCGCCGCCCGTGGTGCTCGCACCGATGGCCGGGATCACCAACGCGCCGTTCCGCACGCTGTGCCGGGAGTTCGCTGAGGGCGCCGGCTGGGGGGCCGGCTCGCGGCGAAGCCGCGGTGGAACGCGGCGACTCCCGGGAGATCGCGGCTCCGGGAGCAAGGGGCTGTTCGTCTCCGAGATGATCACCACCCGGGCGCTGGTCGAGCGCAACGAGAAGACCATGCAGCTGATCCACTTCGACGAGACCGAGCGCCCGCGCTCGATCCAGCTGTACGGCGTCGACCCGGTGACCGTCGGCAAGGCGGTCCGCATGATCGTGGACGAGGACCTCGCCGACCACATCGACCTCAACTTCGGCTGCCCGGTGCCCAAGGTGACGCGCAAGGGCGGTGGTTCCGCGCTGCCGTTCAAGCGGCACCTGCTCCGCGCGATCCTGCGGGAGGCGGTGGGCAACGCCGGAGCGCTGCCGGTGACGATCAAGATGCGCAAGGGCATCGACGACGACCACCTCACCTACCTCGACGCCGGGCGCATCGCCGTTGAGGAAGGCGTCACCGCGGTCGCGCTGCACGGCCGCACCGCGGCCCAGCACTACGGCGGCACCGCCGACTGGTCGGCCATCGCCCGGCTGAAGGAGGCCGTCCCGGAGATCCCGGTGCTGGGCAACGGCGACATCTGGTGCGCCGAGGACGCGGTGCGGATGATGCGCGAGACCGGCTGTGACGGTGTGGTGGTGGGCCGCGGCTGCCTTGGGCGGCCATGGCTGTTCGGCGACCTGGTGGGCGTCTTCGAGGGCGAGGGCGGCAGCGCCCGGCCGACGTTCCGGGAGGTCGCCGAGGTGATGCGGCGGCACGCCGAACTGCTCGCCGAGTGGCTGGGCGACGAGGAGCGCGGCGTCATCGACTTCCGCAAGCATGTCGCCTGGTACACCAAGGGGTTCTCGGTCGGCTCGCAGATGCGCCAGCGGCTGGCCATGTCGTCCTCGCTGGCCGAACTGGACGAGCATCTGAGCGCGTTGGACCTGGACCAGCCGTGGCCGGAGGGCGCCGAGGGGCCGCGCGGGCGTACCGCCGGTACCAAGCGGGTTGTGCTGCCGGACGGTTGGCTGAAGGACCCCTACGACTGCGCGATGGTGAGCGCCGACGCGGAGTTGGACACCTCCGGCGGCTGAGTGTTTCGGGCACGCTCCCCCTGTCCAACATGTGAGACGAGAGCGGGGGGTGTGCGCGTGATTCTCGCCACGCATGATTAGTCACCTGCTCATTTGAGCACCGTGATCGTGTGGCATCGAGTGCCGTCATGTCTCCAATTCATGGCACGGGGTGTCACGGGTGTTAACTTCAGCGGCTGTACGCAACCGTCACGCTGGGTGGCCGTCTGGAGTTCAAACCCGCGGCTTCCGCGCTCATGTGTTCAGGTTCTAAACGCGGATGAGCGCTCAGTCGGCAAGTGTGGATCGCAGGCCGGATGAGCCATTCCGCTTTCGATCTGCTGGCAGACGAGTGGTTACGCCCATATGACATGGCCGTAGACGCACTGCGCTGCCTTGGAGATGGGTACGCTCCCCGCCGTCAGGGCACACCCCCGTGGGCGAGGAGTCGGTCCAGTGTCGGAACAGCAAACACCGCGGAAGTTCGTCTACGACTTCACTGAGGGCAACAAGGACCTGAGGGACCTGCTCGGTGGCAAGGGCGCGAACCTCGCCGAGATGACCAACCTCGGTCTGCCGGTACCTCCCGGCTTCACCATCACCACCGAAGCCTGCAAGGTCTACCTGGACTCCGGCAGCGAACCCGCGGAGCTGCGCGACGAGGTGAGCGCCCACCTCGCCGACCTGGAACAGCGCATGGGCAAGCGCCTCGGCCAGAGCGACAACCCGCTGCTGGTGTCGGTGCGCTCCGGCGCGAAGTTCTCCATGCCCGGAATGATGGACACCGTCCTCAACATCGGCCTGTCCGACGCCTCGGTGGCCGGTCTCGCCGCCCAGGCGGGCGACGAGCGGTTCGCCTGGGACTCCTACCGCCGCCTTGTCCAGATGTTCGGCAAGACGGTGCTGGGCGTGGACGGCGACCTGTTCGAGGAGGCACTGGACGAGGCCAAGCAGGCCAAGGGAGCCAGCAGCGACCTCGGGCTGGACGCGGCCGACCTGCGGCAACTGGTCGAGGACTTCAAGCAGATCGTGCTGAAGGAGGCGGGCCGCGAGTTCCCGCAGGACCCGCGCGAGCAGATGGACCTCGCCATAAGGGCGGTGTTCGACTCCTGGAACGGTGAGCGCGCCAAGCTCTACCGCCGCCAGGAGCGCATCCCGCACGACCTCGGCACCGCCGTCAACGTCTGCTCGATGGTTTTCGGCAACCTCGGCCCCGACTCCGGCACCGGTGTGGCCTTCACCCGCGACCCGGCCAGCGGCCAGCAGGGCGTCTACGGCGACTACCTGCAGAACGCACAGGGCGAGGACGTCGTCGCGGGCATCCGCAACACCGTGCCGCTCGCCGATCTGGAGCGCATCGACAAGCCGTCCTACGACGAGCTGATGCAGATCATGGAGACGCTGGAGACGCACTACAAGGACCTGTGCGACATCGAGTTCACCATCGAGCGCGGCAGGCTGTGGATGCTCCAGACGCGGGTCGGCAAGCGCACCGCCGCCGCGGCGTTCCGGATCGCCACCCAGCTCGTCGACCAGGGGCTGATCGACGAGGCCGAGGCGCTCCAGCGGGTCAACGGGGCGCAGCTCGCCCAGCTGATGTTCCCGCGCTTCGACGAGGGAGCCACCGCCGAACTGCTCGGCCGGGGCATCGCGGCATCGCCCGGCGCGGCCGTCGGCAAGGCGGTCTTCGACTCGTACACCGCCGTCAAGTGGTCGCGTTCCGGGGAGAAGGTCATCCTGATCCGCCGCGAGACCAACCCCGACGACCTCAACGGCATGATCGCCGCCGAGGGAATCCTGACCTCGCGCGGCGGCAAGACCTCGCACGCGGCCGTGGTCGCCCGCGGTATGGGCAAGACCTGTGTGTGCGGCGCCGAGGAACTCGAAGTCGACACCAAGCGGCGGCGGTTGACCGCGCCCGGCGGGGTGGTGGTAGAGGAGGGCGACCTGGTCTCCATCGACGGCTCCACCGGCAAGGTCTACCTCGGCGAGGTGCCGGTCGTCCCGTCCCCGGTCGTGGAGTACTTCGAGGGCCGGATGCACGCGGGCGCCGACGACGCCGACGAACTGGTCCAGGCCGTGCACCGGGTCATGGCCTACGCCGACCGGGTGCGCCGCCTTCGGGTACGCGCCAACGCCGACAACGCCGAAGACGCCGCCCGGGCGCGGCGGTTCGGCGCCCAGGGCATCGGACTGTGCCGCACCGAGCACATGTTCCTCGGCGACCGCCGCGAGTTGGTCGAGCGGCTGATCCTCGCCGACCACGACGACGAGCGGGCCAGTGCCCTCGACGCCCTGCTGCCGCTGCAGCGCCAGGACTTCATCGACCTCTTCGAGGCGATGGACGGACTGCCGGTCACCGTACGGCTGTTGGACCCGCCGCTGCACGAGTTCCTGCCGGACATCACCGATCTTTCGGTACGGGTGGCGCTCGCCGAGTCGCGCAAGGAGGCGCACGAGAACGACCTGCGGCTGCTCCAGGCCGTGCACCGGCTGCACGAGCAGAACCCAATGCTCGGACTGCGCGGCGTACGGCTCGGCCTGGTCATTCCCGGCCTGTTCACCATGCAGGTACGGGCCATCGCCGAGGCCGCCGCCGAGCGGCGCGAGTCGGGCGGCGACCCGCGTGCGGAGATCATGATCCCGCTGGTGGGCACGGTGCAGGAGCTGGAGCTGGTCCGCGAGGAGGCCGAGAAGGTCATCGCGGAGATCGAGGCCCGCAGCGGCGTCGACCTCGGCCTGAAGCTGGGCACGATGATCGAGCTGCCGCGCGCCGCGCTGACCGCCGGGCAGATCGCGGAGGCCGCCGAGTTCTTCTCCTTCGGCACCAACGACCTCACCCAGACCGTGTGGGGCTTCTCCCGTGACGACGTGGAGGCAAGCTTCTTCACCGCGTACCTGGAGAAGGGCATCTTCGGCGTCAGCCCCTTCGAGACCATCGACCGGGACGGCGTGGGCTCCCTGGTCAGGCACGCGGTCGAGGCGGGCCGGGCCACCCGGCCGGACCTCAAGCTGGGCGTGTGCGGCGAGCACGGCGGCGACCCGGAGTCCGTCCACTTCTTCCACGAGGTGGGGCTGGACTACGTCTCCTGCTCACCGTTCCGCATCCCGGTCGCGCGCCTGGAGGCGGGCCGCGCCGCGTCGCGTAGCGAGGGAAGCGACAACCGCTAGGCCATTTCCGGAAAACCCTCACTGGAAGGCGGCGCCCTGTGCGGAGGGCGCCGCCTTTCATTTCTCTGTGCGTTCCCCGTCGGGCGCGGAGCGCGGCTCGCGCACCTCGCCGGAAACGGGGCTGGCCGGTGCGTTCCTCCACGGGCGTGCGTGACCGGTGCGTGCGTGTTTTGGTGTATATGCGGTGGGCGGCGGTGCTGATGGGAGGCGGGGTGAGTGCCATGCCGGTCCTGGCGGCCCGGGGGCTGGCGGGGCTGGCGGTGGCTGCCCTCACCGCGGTGCTCACCGCCTGCGGCGGCGGGCCGCACGTCTCCGGGGGGCGGACCACGCCCGGTCAGGTGGCGGGCGTCGACTGTCTGCGGGCCAGGTGCCTGGCGCTGAGCTACGACGACGGCCCCTCCCCGTACACCGCGCCGCTGCTACGAGTGCTGGAGGGGCGGCACGCCACCGCGACGTTCTTCCTGATCGGGCGGCAGGTGCGCGGCTACCGGCAGGACGTACGGCGCCAGTACCGGGACGGCGACGCCATCGGTGACCACACGGTCAGCCACCCCGACCTCACCCGCCTCTCCTCCGCCCGGGTCAGGTACCAGATCACCACCGCGGCACGGCAGATCGCGGCGGCCGACGGCCTCACCCCGACCATGCTCCGGCCGCCCTACGGCGCACAGGACGCGCGGATACGGGCGCTGGCCCGGGCGGCCGGGCTGTCCGTGGTGATGTGGAACGACGATCCACGCGACTGGCAGGTACGGGACGCACCCGTCATCGAACGCCAGGTGCTGGAGCAGGCCCGGCCCGGCGGCATAGTGGAACTGCACGACCGCTACGCCGCCACGGTAGCGGCGACCCCGCACCTCATCGACGCGCTCCGCGCCCGCGGCTACACCCTCGTCACGATCCCCCAACTCTTCGCCCACTCCGGCGGCCTGCGGCCGGGAGCCGTGTACTTCCACGGGCCATGAGACGGGTTCGGGGAAGCCGGGGCCGGCCCCCCAACCCCTGTACCGCCGCCGAAGACGTCAGCCGAGGCGGAAACGCAACCGGCAGATGACCGCGTCGGTGTCCCTGCGGACCGCGTGGGCCAGTACCGCGCCGCGCTGGTTCTGCAGCAGCCGCTGCCACAGGTGCGCGGGCTCGACCTCCGGGATCATCACGGTGATCCGGGTACCGGGGCGCTCGGCCGTCAGGTCGCGGATCAGCTGGGTCACCGGACGGCCCAACGCCCGCCGGGGGCAGGGCAGTTCGACCAGCGGCACGCCCGGGTTCCACAGGTCCCAGTCGCGGCGCAGCGACTCCGTGTGCGCCTGGTCCTCCGGGTCGGGCGCGGTGACCGTCACCGCCATCACCTCGTCGCCGAGCGAGGACGCCGCGGTCAGCGCCTCGCTGGTCAGCCGGGAGAGCGTGGAGACCGGCACGATGACCAGCGACCGGTCGCGGCGCGGCGGTTCGGGGACGCGGCCCAGCCCCAGTGTCTCGCCGATCCGGGTGTACGCCCGGTGGATCCGCTCGAAAAGCAGCACCAGCAGCGGCAGCGCGACCACGATGATCCAGGCGCCCTCGGTGAACTTCGTGGCCGTCACGATGACCGCCGCGACACCGGTCAGTACCGCGCCGAAGGCGTTCAGCCCGGCCTTGGCCGCCCAGCCGGAGGACCGCTCCGCACGCCAGTGGATCACCATGCCCACCTGGCAGATGGTGAAGCCGACGAAGACACCGATGGCGAACAGCGGCACGATCGTGTTCGTGTCACCGCCGGAGAACACCAGCAGCGCCGCCGACACCGCCGCCAGCGCCAGCACACCGTGCCGGTGCACCTGGCGGTCGGCCTTGAGCGCGAAGACATGCGGCAGGTGGTTGTCCCGGGCCAGCAGCGCCATCAGCACCGGCAGTCCGCCGAACGAGGTGTTGGCGGCCAGCGCCAGCAGGATCATGGTGGCGAACTGCACCACGTAGAAGGCCCAGTTGTGGCCGAGCGAGGCGTCCGCCAGCTGGGCCAGGACGGTGACCCCTTCGACCGGCTGTAGATGGAACCGGCCGATCAGCACCGAAAGGCCGATCAGCATGATGCCCAGCAGCGCGCCCAGCGCGACCTCGGTACGCTGCGCCCGCTTGACGCGCGGGGTGCGGAAGGTCGGTACGGCGTTGGCGATCGCCTCCACACCGGTCAGCGCGGAGCATCCGGCGGAGAACGCCTTGAGCAGCAGCAGCGCGCCCACGGTGGTGGCGTTGGCGGCCACCACGGAGCTGTGCCCGGCGGCGGTCACCGTGCTCGCCGGATGGTCGCGGAACAGGCCCACCACTATGAGGGCCAGGATCGAGCCGACGAAGACGATGGTCGGGACCATGAACACCCGCGCCGACTCGGCGATGCCGCGCAGGTTGACCGCGGTGACCACGACGAGCACCGCGAGGCACAGCCACAGCCGGTCGCCGTAGAGCGCGGGGAAGGCGGAGGTGAGCGCGGCGACACCGGCGGTGACCGAGACCGCCACATTGAGCACGTAGTCCAGGATCAGCGAGGCCGCCGCCACCAGACTGGTGCGGCGGCCCAGGTGTGTCCTGGCCACCGCGTACGACCCGCCGCCGTTCGGGAACGCGGCGATGACTTGGCGGTAGGAGGCGACGAGCACCGCCAGCAGGGCGGCGATCGCCAGGGTCACCGGAAGCGTGTAGCCCAGGCCGTGCGCCCCGGCCGCGGCCAGCACCAGCACGATCGACTCCGGGCCGTAGGCCACGGAGGCCATCGCGTCCAGCGAGAGGGCGGCCAGGCCGCCCAGGGCGGTCAGCTTGTGGCGGTCGCCGGTATCAGGGGGCTGCTCGCGGGTCGTGGCGGGATCTGTGGACTGCGACGCTGTGGTGGTCATGCGGCGTGGTACCTCCGTACGGGAGATCTCAGAATTCCCGCGCGCGGGGGCGCACCCCGGTTCCCTAGCGCCGTCTTTGCACGCACCACCTCTTCCCTGACGGGATCTTTACGCGGCTCGCCCACCGCCCACCCGGTACCGTTCAGTGTGCGGTTGGCGGTGCGCCGCGGCGGCTTGCCCCCGCCCACCCCGCCGTGACCCCAAGCCCGGCGGCGGGCGCGCCGCCAAACAGGCTGGGCTAGTCCAGTGCCTCGTACCGGACGCCGGTCAGTTGCTCGGACGCCGCCCAAAGCCGCTCCGCGGCGACATCGTTACGGGTCCACGGCGCACGCCAGGAGAGCCCCGGCGCGCCCCCAAACGCCAGGAACCGGGGCCCGAGGAACGCGTCGCCCCGCACCCCCGCCGCCGTGGCGGCGTAGAGCGTCGGCAGCGCCCCCGCCCGCGGCGACTGCGCGACGAGGTTGCCGAGCCGAACGAAGCCCTTCTGAAGATTGGTGTCCGCGTAACCGGGATGCGCCGCGGCGGCGATCACATCGGATCCGGCCGCCCGCAACCTGCCGGCCAGTTCATGGACGAACAGCAGGTTGGCGGTCTTCGACCGCCCGTAGGCCATCCAACGCCCGTACCTGCGCTCACTGTTGAGATCACCGGGATCGATGTTGGCGATGGCGTGCAACCCGCTGGAGACGCTCACCACCCGGGCGCCCGGCGTAGCCAGAAGCAGCGGCAGCAGCAGCCCGGTCAGCGCGAAGTGCCCGAGGTGGTTGACACCGAACTGCGTCTCGAAGCCGTCCACCGTCCTGGCGTAGGGCACCGCCATCACGCCCGCGTTGTTGACCAGCAGGTCAAGGCGTTCGCCGGGAAAGTCCCCGGCGAACGCCCGCACCGTCGCGAGATCCGCGAGGTCCAGATGGCGGTAGGCGGCCCGGGCCGACGGTACCTCGCGGACCAACCGCTCGACCGCCGCCTGTCCGCGCCGCTCGCTGCGGCAGGCGAGCACGACGTGTGCGCCGTGCCGGGCCAGCTCCCGCGCCACGCAGTAACCGATGCCGCTGTTGGCACCGGTGACCACCGCGGTACGGCCGGTCTGATCGGGTATGTCGTTCGCGGTCCAGCCCATCGCACCAGCCCGTTCGTCGCTCGGCTTTGGCGGGCACCTACCCGGCCTCGCGGTGATCAGCCTAGGTCCGGGCCGTTCACTCGTCGATTCCGGAACGTTCCACTCCGGCGACGATGAAGCGCTGTAGCACGACGAACACCACCAGCAGCGGCAGGATCGACACGGCCGCCGCGATGAACATCTCGTGCAGGTTGACCGTCTGCCCGGTGTTGAACGTGGCCAGCGCCACCTGCACCGTCCAGGACTGCTGGTCCTGGCCGATCACCAGCGGCCACAGGAAGGCGTTCCACGAGCCGATGAAGACGATGGTGCCGACCGCGGCGAAGACCGGCGCCGAGTTGGGCACCACGACCCGCCAGTACGTACGCCAGTAGCCGAGCCCGTCCACCCGCGCCGCGTCCTCCAACTCCCGTGGAAAGCCCAGGAAGTACTGCCGGAACAGGAACGCCGCGAACGCGCTGAACAGCGTGGGCACGATCAGCCCGCGCAGCGTCGAGATCCAGCCGAGAGTGGAGACCAGCACGAAGCTGGGGACGAAGGTGACCGCCGACGGGATCATCAGGGTGCCGAGGATCCCGTAGAAGACCTGGTTGGCCCAGGGGTACGGGATGCGGGCCAGCCCGTATCCGGCCAGCGAGGCCAGCAGCAGCGTTCCGGCGGTGGTCGCTGCCGCGATCCGGGTGGAGTTCCACAGCGCGTGCAGCATCGGCACCGAAGGATCGTCGAACAGTTCGCGGACGTTGCCCCACCGCACGTGTGTGGGGAAGAAGGTCCAGTGGGCCCCGGTGATGTCGGACTCGCCGGCCAGTCCGTTCCGTACCAGCAGGTAGAACGGGATCAGGAACAGCACGGCGAGTGCGACCAGGATGACCAGCCGCAGCGCCCGCGCGAACCCGCGCAAGCCGTCGCCCATCACGCCTCCTTGCGGCCGAGGCCGAACCAGCGTGCCTGCGCCACCGTGACCACCGCGATGATCAGCGCGAGCACCACCGCGCCCGCGCTGCCCAGCCCGAGGTCCTGGCCCTGCCCGAGCGCCACGTAGTACAGGTAGACCAGCGGCGGCCGGGCGTACGGTGGATAGCCGCGGGCGCTGGACAGCAGGTTGTAGAACTCGTCGAACGCCTGGAACGCGTTGATCACCAGCAGCAGCACCACCGCCACCGAGGTGGCCCGCAGCTGCGGGAAGGTGATGTACCGGAAGACCTGCCAGCCGGGCCGGGCGCCGTCCACCGCCGCCGCCTCGTACAGCGTGCTCGGGATGCGCTGCAGACCGGCCAGGAACAGCACCAGGTAGAAGCCGGCCTGCAACCACAGTCGTACGGTCACGATCACCACCCAGTACCAGGGCGGACGGGTGGTCGACAGCCAGGCGACCTGATCCGCGCCGAACCAGCCGAGAACGGTGTTCGCCAGCCCGAACCGCACCCCGTTGAAGATCGACAGCTTCCAGACCATCGAGGCGACGACGTACGAGCAGGCGGTCGGCAGGAAGAACACCGAGCGGAAGAACGCACGGGCGAACCGCAGCCGGTTGACCATCAGCGCCAGGCCGAGCGAGAGCGCGTACGTCGCCGGGACGATGAACAGCGAGAACACCGCGAAGGTGGCCAGGCTGGAGGTGAAGGCCGAATCCGACAGTATCGCGGTGTAGTTGGCGAACCCGACGAAACGGGTGGGCGTCACCGTGTTGTGGGCGTCGAAGAAGCTGAGCGTGATGCTCCACAGCAGCGGTACGTAGCCGAAGACGGTCAGCCCGATCACGAACGGGCCGGTGAACACCCAGAACCACAGGTAGCGCCGCTGCGGCCCGAGCAGTCGGGTCAGCATCCGCTCAGCCCGACTTGCGGCGCACGCGCTGGAGTTCGGCGTTGACCGTGGCCACCGCCGATCTCACCTGCGCCGCCGGGTCGGCGCCGTCCTTGATGATCCGACTGACCGCGTCCGCCAGCGCCACCTGCGACCTGGGCGTCCACAGCAGCGGAAGCGCGTGCCCGTGGTCGGTGCTGAACCGTACGGCGTCGGCCGCCGCGCCCGAGCGCAGCTTCGCCGCCTTCCTCGCCAGGGAGAGCCGGGCCGGGATGTGGAATCCGTAGGAGAGCGCGAAGTCCTCCTGGTAGTCGGTGCGATCCACCCACAGCCACTTCACGTACGCCTTGGCCGCGTCGATGTGCCTGCCGCGCGCGCTGACCGCCGAGGCGTAGGCGCCCACCGGCACGGCCGGGCTTCCGGCGGTGCCGTCCTGGGGGAACGGCAGCACACCGAAGTCATCGCCGAGCGCCTTGCCGATCTGCGGCAGCGCCCACAGTCCCGTCCACTGCATGGCGGTCAGCCCCTGGGTGAACGCCGACGGGTCGGACCAGTCCGCGGGTGCGCCGAGCAGCAGTGATCCGCTGGCGTACAGGGTGTGCAGCTTGCCCAGGGTCCGCGCGGCGGCCGGGTCGTCGAATCCGGCCTTCCCGTCGTCGGTGACCAGCCGCAGCCCGGCGGCGACCAGCGGGATGCCGCCCTGGCCGAGCACACCGGCGCCACCGTCGTTGCCGAGGAACAGGCCCTTGGTGTCCTTGCCGGTCAGCGCGTGGGCGGCGGCCACCAACTCGTCCAGCGTCCGCGGGGGTTGGACGCCCGCCCTGGCCAGCAGGCTCCTGCGGTAGTACAGCATCTGCATGTCGATGGCCTGCGGAACGCCGTAGACCCTGCCCTGGTACGTCTTCGGCTCCAGCACCGCCGGGTTGAAGTCGGCGCGGACGTCCTTGACCAGGTCGGTGAGGTCCACCACCTGGCCGCCCTGGATCTGGTCGATGGACGGTCCGCTGTCCTCGAACACATCGGGACCGGCATCGGTGAGCAGCGCGGCGGCGGTCTGCTGGTCGTAGTCACCGGGCCGCCACTGGACGGTGACCCCGGCCGGCCGGTACGCGGCCGCGTACCGGCGTACGGCCTGCTCGGTGCCCGGCTCGCCGTACTGGTGGTACCACTGCGACAGCGCGGGACCACTGCCCGAACCACCGCCGCCGCGACCGGTGTTCGACCCGCAGGCGGCGGCGAGCGCGCCGGTGAGTGCCAGGCCGCCGCCGAGTCCGAGCAGTCGGCGGCGGGAGAGCGCGGGAAGCGTGCTGTGCTGCGGCTCCGACATGGTCTAGAAGTATCGCCCGGTTGCGTGTGACACGCATTGCGAACACGTGAATTGGTCAGCGCCATTCCACCGCGAAGGCGCGGGCCGGGTTGGCGACGAAGAACGCGTTCGCCACCTCCTCGCCCAACTCACCGACGATGCGCGGCCGGAGTACCCGCAGCAGGAACGGCATGCCGGGGCCGCCACCGGAGGAGGCCCGCGCCGCGGCGGTCGTGGTGTCCGCGCCGATCAGAACCTGGTCCGCGCGGCCCGACGCGGCCAGCGTCACCAGCGAGTCGAACAGCCGCCAGTCCGTCGCGTGGTTGGCCCGTGACGGCCCGTCGAACGCCAGGAACGCACCGGATTCCGCCGCCTCCCGCTGCACCCGCAGATCGGGGGAGCGGTTGAGGTGGCCGAGGACCACCGAGGCCGGCGGCACCGCCAACCGCCCGCACAGCAGGTCGAGTACGTCCAGCGGCGCGGTGCCCAGCTCATGGTGAACGGCGATCGGCGCGCCGGTCGCGTGGTGTGCCTCGGCGGCGGCCGTCATCACCTGCCGGGCGTGCGCGTCCAGCCCGTGGAACACCGGCGACCTTGATCAGGCCGGCCCTCACCGGTTCGGCCGGACCGTCCGGGTCCTCGTCCCGGCGTACGCCCTCGGTGAGTTCGGCCACGAAGAGTTCGGCGAGCCGGTGCGTCACGCGCTCCAGCACGCCGGGCGCGCAGTGGGCGGCCTGGTGCAGGCCGGTGGCAGCGACGATGTGTACGCCCGCGTCGCGGGAGACCTGGGGGAGCGCGTCGGTGCGGCGGGCGGTGCCGAACGGCGACCACTGCACGACCGCCTGCCCGCCCAACTCCCGGAAGGCGCACAGCTCCTGGGTGGCCGCCTCCGGGTCGTCCAGCTCCTGGCCGGGCAGTTGCGGGCTGCGGAAGAACAGGTGGTCATGGGCGTCGCAGACGCCCAGCTCGGCGGCGGGGATGTCACCGAGCACGGTACGGACGGCGGCCCGCGCGGGCTGGCTCTGTCGCATCGCGGCTTTCCGTTCGGGTGGCGGGGGCCGGGACGCGTGCCCGGCCGTCAACGATCACGCCGTTACACGGTAAGGGCGGCGCGCTCGGGTGGGCGGCGTCAGTCCGTGGCGTCGCTCGCGGGGGACCAGATACTGATGACGCCGGGGAGCTCGGACAACTCCGAGACCAGATGGTGCACCTCGCCCCGGCCCTCGATGGACAGCCGCACCTCGGAGGTGCCCGCGGGCCGCTCGTGCTCCTCCTCGTCCTCCAGCCAGGGGGCGTGCTCCACCCGTACGTCCACCACCCGGAAGCCCTCTCCGGTGCACCGCTCCAGGACGCGCGGCAGCACACCGCCGCCCGAACGGTAGGCGAGCAGCAGCTGGGCGTGCTCGGCCGCGGAGACGCTCGGGAAGCGGCGGGTTATCAGCGGATAGCCGCGGATCACCAGGAAGTGCCCGAACGTCGCGGCGACCGCCAGCAGGGGCAGCCCGCCGCCGCAGGCCATGCCCACGCCACAGGTCAGCCAGATGGTGGCGGCGGTGGTCAGACCGCGCACCGTGTGTCGGTGGACGAAGATGATCCCGCCGCCGATGAAGCCGATGCCGGAGATGATCTGCGCGGCCACCCGCGAGGGGTCGAAGGAGACGTGTTGCAGGGCCAGCACGCCGTTGAAGCCGTGCTGGGAGACCTCCATGAACAACGCGCTGCCGACCCCGACCAGGGTGTGGGTCCGCAGCCCGGCACTCTTCTGCCGGATCGCCCGCTCCAGGCCGATCAGTGTGGAGAGCACCAGCGCGAGCCCCAGCTCGGCCAACTGCCGCAGGCCCTGCCCGGCGGCCGGATCCCACAGCGGCAGCGCGATCGTCCGCATCGGTCACCTCCCAACCGAGAATGTGTGGTCGAGCCTATCCCCGGAGGCTGACAATCGGTCAGTCAGCCAACTCCAATGGCTCGCGCGGGTAGGCGTTCGACCGGGTATGTCTGGAATGAGGTGAAAGGCCGGGTGCGGGTGGGGCGGACCGTAAAGGTGGGGAAAGCTCGCTGCAAAGTGGAGTAAACCAATCCGAACGGATTTCCGTCTCTTCTCTTGAGAAGGACTGCCCGAAGCCTGAAGAGAGAGCGACGACCGTGGGACTCACGTCCAAAGTGTTCTTCATAGTGCTGGTGATCATCGCGGTAGCGGTGGTCGCCGCCGCGCTATGGCTGTGGCCGCGCGCCGCCAAGCAGGGTCCGGTGCCGTGGCTCGGTCGGCTCGGGCTGATCGCCGCGACGCAGGTCGCCATCCTGGGCGTCATCCTCGTCGCCGCCAACAACAACTTCGGGTTCTACTCCTCCTGGAACGACCTGCTCGGCAACCCCGAGGGCCAGCAGCTCGTGGACGCGGGCCACACCACCGACGGGCGGCCGGTCAGCCTGGTCGTCCAGGGCAAGACCGACGCCGGGCTCAAGGGCGGCAAGACCAAGGCCGGTGAGGTCGAGGCGGTCACCTTCCGCGGCCCGTCCTCCGGGCTGACCACCGACGGCTTCGTCTACCTGCCGCCGCAGTACTTCCAGAAGGGCCACGAGAAGGACAAGTTCCCGGTCGTCGTCGCACTCACCGGCTACCCGGGCGTGGCGAAGAACCTGATCACCGGGCTGAAGATCCCGCGCACCGTCTCAGATGACATCGTGGCCAAGAAGATCAAGCCGACCATCTACGTGATGGTGCGGCCCGCCATCGTGCCGGGCCGGGACACCAACTGCACCGACGTCCCCGGCGGCCCGCAGGCGCTGACCTTCTTCAACCAGGACCTGCCGATGGCGATCGCCAGCCAGTACCGCACCAGCGACACCCCCGGCACCTGGGGCGCCGTCGGCGACTCCACCGGCGGCTACTGCGCGCTGAAGTTCCCCATGACCAACCCCACCCGGTACGGCGCGGGCGCCAGCCTGTCCGGTGACTACTTCGCCCGGCAGGACCACGACACCGGTGACCTCTACGCGGGCAGCGCCCAGGTAAAGCGGGAGAACGACCTGATCTGGCGCATGGAGCACCTGCCCGCCCCGCCGGTCTCGCTTCTGCTGACCAGCAGCAAGAAGGGCGAGGACAACTACGGTCCCACCATGAAGTTCGTGTCGAAGGCCAAGGCGCCCACCAGGATCGACACGCTGATCCGCGACGAGGGCGGCCACAACTTCAAGACCTGGCGCGCCGAGTACCCCGAGGTCATCCTCTGGCTGGACAAGCAGCTTTCGGCCCGCGCCCAGCAGCCGTAGCGGCGACTAGCGGCGACGGTTCTTCCAGACAGCCCGAGGGCCTGTCCGCAACTAATTCGCGGACAGGCCCTCAGGCTGTCAGGCGCGGTTAGTCCGCTTATTGCGTGATTGCTTATGCGGTACGCGTCACAAAAACCGGGGACCCCCAGCCGCCGACGGAAAGCCGACGGCCAGGGAGCTCCCAGGATGAGACGGTCAGTGGTTGGCCGCGCCGTTCCCGGACAGAACGGGGATGTTGTCCAGGATGTGCGACAGCGGGGCATCGCCCTGGCTGAAGCTGGAGTTCTCCGTGCACATCTGGCTGCCGTTCTGGTTGATGATGTCCTGCAGCTGGACGTTGATGGGCACGAGGTTGACGATGGGAACGTTGGCCTGGACGTTCCTGATCGGGATTGCGATGCACGGCTTGTTGAGCGTGCCCTGGACCAGGCCGATCTGCGGGCTCATGTAGCCGCCCGTGGTCGTGTTCCCGTACCTCTGCTCCGAGCCGTTGCCGTTGGCGGAGTTGGGGCCGTGGTCGTCGCCGATGGCCATCGCCGGCGCGGCAGAGACACCAACGATGGAAGTGACCACCGCAGCTGTAGCGAGAATCTTCTTGATCACGCGAGTTTTTCCTTCCGATCCTGGAGCGCCCCACTACCGGAGCAGACTGCACAACTCCCGGCGCAAGGAGAAGTTCCTATCGTTCACCCTCCCGGCGCAATTTCATGCGCCACCGGAGTGTGCAATTCGTGTAAGGGAATCCGCTGCTGTGTTCGTGCTCCGTACGCATTCCGCCACGCCTCCCGGGAGGCGCCCGCGGCGGCCTGGGGCGCGACCCGGGACGGCCGGCGGTGCTGGGCGTAGGATTCCCGGGTGGCGTCTGAGGCAGAGGAACCCGAGGAGCCGCTGGTCACCATCGCGCCGTACGCGCCGCCGCCGCCGGATCCGCTGGACCGGCCGTGGGTCGGGCCGATGTTCGTCATCGGCGTTCCGGTGGCCCTGGCGGTGGTCGTCTTCCTCTTCCTGCTGCTCCGCTAGCGCCGCCGGGACCTCGCCGACGTCGCGCACGCGCGGGTCGCCGTGTACATCCAGGTGGCGGGCAGCAGTGCCAACCTACAAGCGGCCGCGGTCAGTTGGGCGGTGCTCCGCCCCCCTTGCGCGTCCTCGGCAGCAGCGCACGTATGCGTTCGCGCATCCCCATGACCCCCGTTGTCGTCGTTCACCGGGGATCACCGACGCCGCTGCGGCGCGGGCCGGTTCCGGTGGTGGCATGATGACGGACCATGGACGCTGGCCGCCTGCCCGTATTCGTGTACGGCACGCTGCGTCCCGGCGAGGCCAACCATGGGCTGCTGCTCGGCCGCACCGCCGCCGCGACGCCCGCCGTACTCCCCGGTGCGCTGCTGTACGAGGGGCCCGGCTATCCGTACGCCGTGGACGATCCGGGCGGCGGCGAGATCCGCGGTGAGCTGATCGATCCGCTGCCCGAGGTGTACGAGGCGGTGCTGGCGGATCTGGACCGCCTTGAGGAGTACGTGCCGGGTGCGCCCGGCAACCTCTACGATCGCCTTGCCCGCGAGGTCCGCGTGGCGGCCGGGCACGTCCGCCCGGCCTGGGTCTACCTGGCCGGCACCGCGACGGCCCGCGCCCTGCGGGCCGACGGCGTCCCCGTCCGGGGCGGGGACTGGCGCCGGCGGCGCCTTCCCGGCGCTCCGGGGTAGCGGCGCCCCTCCCGCCGGCCCAACCTCCTTACCGGAAAAGGCGCTTCACGGAGGACACGTCGGCGCAACGCCGACGCAACTCGCCGTCGGCAGACTTGAGCCATGACGGATGTGACGCCCGAGCCCGAGTCCGGTTCCGACTTCGATTTCGACGGTGTGTTCGACAGTACGGCGCAGCTCATGTCCCTGGTCTCCCGGCAGCTCAGCGCGCAGCTGACCCGGATAGCCCCGCCCGGTCGGCGCACCGACGAGACCGCGCGGGCCCGGTCGGCCGCCTGACGAGGCCGGAACCGGTCCGGCGCGGCGACGCGCGGGCGCGGCTGTCAGTGGCTGCGGTTACCGTCGCAGTATGGACTGGAACCACCCGGTGGCGGCCGCCACCGGCGCCCCGTACGACGAAGCGGCCACCGAGCGCTGGGTGCCCGAGCCGGACAAGCGGCCGGGCCGCACGGCGTTCCAGCGCGACCGCGCCCGGGTGCTGCACTCCGCCGCGCTGCGGCGGCTGGCGGGCAAGACCCAGGTGGTCGACCCGGCCACCGCGACGCCCGAGGTCAACACCAGTCCGCGCACCCGGCTGACGCACTCCCTCGAATGCGCCCAGGTCGGCCGGGAGTTGGGGGCGGCGCTCGGCTGCGACGCCGACCTGGTGGAGACCGCCTGCCTGGCGCACGATCTCGGCCATCCGCCGTTCGGACACAACGGCGAGCAGGTGCTCGCCGAAGTCGCCAAGGATTGCGGGGGGTTCGAGGGCAACGCGCAGTCGCTGCGGCTGCTGACCCGGATAGAGCCCAAGCGGTTCACCACCGATGGCGCGGGCCGCGTCTCCAGCGTCGGCCTCAACCTCACCCGGGCCGCGCTGGACGCCGCCACCAAGTACCCCTGGCGTCAGGGCGATCACCCCACGGACCCGGCCTCCCGCAAGTTCGGGGTGTACGAGGACGACGAGCCGGTCTTCAACTGGCTGCGGGCGTCCGCCCCGTCCGGCCGCCAGTGCTTCGAGGCGCAGGTCATGGACTGGTCGGACGACGTCGCGTACTCCGTGCACGACGTTGAGGACGGCCTGATGGCCGGGCACCTCGACCCGAACCTGCTGCTCGCCGAGCCCGAGCGGCAGGAGATCTACACGGTCGCCATGGGCCGCTACGCGCGGGACGCGGCGCCTGACGAACTGGCGGAGGCGCTGGACCGGCTGCTGGACCAGGAGTGGTGGCCGCACGGTTACGACGGCTCCGCCCTCGCGCAGGCCCGGTTGAAGGACGCCACCTCGCAGCTCATCGGCCGCTTCTGCCTGGCGGCCGAGCGGGCCACCCGGGACGCCTACGGCCCCGGCCGCCTCAGCCGGTACGTGGCGCAGCTCGTGGTGCCCCGGAGCGTACGGCTGGAGTGCGCCGTGCTGAAGGCGGTGGCCGACCGCTATGTGATGCAACGCGCCGACCAGGCCAGGCGCCGGGCCGAACAGCGCGTCGTCATCGCGGAGTTGGCCGAAGCGCTGGTGGCCAGGGCCCCCGAGGGCCTCGACCCGCAGTTCCGCGGCATGTACGAGGTGGCTCCCGACGACCGGGCCCGCCTCAGGGTGGTGATCGACCAGATCGCGTCCCTGACGGACGCCGCGGCCCTGACCCTCCACCACCGCCTGGCCGTGTAGGGACTTCGGGGCCACAACCACCCGCACCGCACAGGGCCCCCGGGCGGCAACCCCTCCCGCCAGCGGCAACGACCGCGCGCCGTCCCGGCCGTGTCGCGGGCGGCGCAGCCCGAAACCACCGGCCCCCCCGAAGCCCCCGGGGCGCGGTGCCGGGGAGAAGCGAACCGCGGCCGGGGGGTGACCCATCGCCCCCCGGCCCTGCACCATGGAGATCACAGGCCAAGCACCCCCACGGTGCGGCGCCCTTCACGTGGGCCGTACGGTGCGGGACGCTCCCTGAGGACGGATTCGCCGGGGGATTCCGCGCGAGGAGGCGCACAGTGGTCGACGCACATCAGACGTTCGTCATCGTCGGAGCCGGACTGGCCGGGGCGAAGGCAGCCGAGACCCTCCGGGCCGAGGGCTTCACCGGCCGGGTGATCCTCATCGGCGACGAACGCGACCACCCCTATGAACGCCCCCCGCTGTCCAAGGGCTATCTGCTGGGCAAGGACGACCGCGACTCGGTCTTCGTCCACGAACCCGCCTGGTACGCCAGCGCGGACATCGAGCTCCACCTCGGCCAGCCGGTGGTCCACCTCGACCGGGTCGCCAGGACCGTCACCCTCGGCGACGGCACCGCGCTGACGTACGACAAGCTGCTGCTCACCACAGGCGCCGAGCCACGGCGGCTGCACATCCCCGGCACCGATCTCGCGGGCGTCCACCACCTGCGCCGCCTGGCGCACGCCGAGCGGCTGCGCGGCGTCCTCACCTCGCTCGGCCGGGACAACGGCCACCTGGTGATCGCGGGCGCGGGCTGGATCGGCCTTGAGGTGGCCGCCGCCGCCCGCGAGTACGGCGCCGAGGTGACCATCATCGAGCCCGAGTCGACCCCGCTGTACGCCGCCCTCGGCCCCGAACTCGGCGCGGTCTTCGCCGATCTGCACCGCGAGCACGGCGTCCGGTTCCACTTCGGCGCGAAGCTGACCGAGATCGTCGGCCAGGACGGCATGGTGCTCGCCGCCCGTACCGACGACGGCGAGGAGCACCCGGCGCACGACGTGCTCGCCGCGATCGGTGCCGCGCCGCGCACCGCGCTCGCCGAGGCGGCCGGGCTCACCCTCGCCGCCCGGGCGGACGGCGGCGGCGTCGCGGTGGACGCCGCGCTGCGCACCTCGGACCCGGACATCTACGCGGCGGGTGACTGCGCCGCCGCCCAACACCCCACGCTGGGGCTGCGGCTGCGCGTGGAGCACTGGGCGAACGCGCTGAACGGCGGCCCCGCGGCGGCGCGCTCGATGCTGGGGCAGGACGTGTCGTACGACCGGGTGCCGTACTTCTTCTCCGACCAGTACGACCTGGGCATGGAGTTCTCCGGGCACGTGGCGCCGGGCAGTTACGACCAGGTGGTGTGCCGTGGGGATGTCGGCAAGCGGGAGTTCATCGCCTTCTGGCTGGGGCAGGGCGGCGAGGGGTTCCGGGTCCAGGCCGCGATGAACGTGAACGTCTGGGATGTGACGGACACCTTGCAGGAGCTGATCCGCTCCGGCCGTACCGTCGACCCCGACCGCCTCGCGGACCCGGGTGTCCCGCTGCCCGAGTTCCTGGAGTGATCAACGGCTCCGCTCCAGGAGGGAGGCGCGGGACGCCGCTGTCGTATCCCGACCGTAGAATTCAGTCGTGGCGGGCAGGATCCGGGATGAGGATGTGAAGGCGGTTCGGGACGCGGTCCCGATCGACGCCGTGGTGTCCGAGTACCTTCAACTCCGTCCGGCGGGTGGCGGCAACCTCAAGGGACTATGTCCCTTTCACGATGAAAAGTCCCCTTCCTTTCAGGTAAGTCCAAGCAAGGGGCTTTTCTACTGCTTCGGTTGCCAAGAGGGCGGTGACACCCTCGACTTCGTCATGAAGCTCGACCACCTCTCCTTCGCCGAGACGGTCGAGCGGCTGGCCGCCCAGGCCGGCATCACCCTGCGCTACGAGGAGGGCGGCTACACCCCCGGCCGCCAGCAGGGCGAGCGCACCCGGCTGGTGGAGGCGCACAAGGTCGCCGCCCAGTTCTACGTCGACCAGCTGGGCGGCGCCGAGGCCGAGATCGGCCGCAAGTTCCTCGCCGAGCGCGGCTTCGACCAGGCGGCGGCCGCCTACTTCGGCGTCGGCTACGCCCCGGCGGGCTGGGACCACCTGGTCCGCTTCCTGCGCGGCAAGGGCTTCTCCGACAAGGAGCTGCTGCTCTCCGGACTGGCCAGCGACGGCCGCCGCGGTCCCATCGACCGGTTCCGCGGCCGGCTGATCTGGCCGATCCGCGACATCACCGGAGAGGTGATCGGCTTCGGCGCCCGCAAGCTGCGCGAGGACGACAACGGGCCGAAGTACCTCAACACCCCCGAGACCCCGCTGTACAAGAAGTCCCACGTCCTCTACGGGATCGACCTGGCGAAGAAGGACATCGGCAAGACCGGCCGCGCGGTGGTGGTCGAGGGCTACACCGACGTCATGGCCTGCCACCTCGCGGGCGTCACCACGGCCATCGCCACCTGCGGCACCGCCTTCGGCGAGGACCACATCAAGATCCTTCGCCGGGTGCTGATGGACAACTCCGGCTCACAGGTGGTCTTCACCTTCGACGGGGACGCCGCCGGTCAGCGCGCCGCGCTGCGTGCCTTCGAGGACGACCAGAAGTTCGCCGCCCGTACCTCCATCGCGGTCAGCCCCGGCGGCATGGACCCGTGCGAGCTGCGGCTGGCCGAGGGCGACGGGGCGGTGCGCAACCTGGTCGACCAGGCGCTGCCGCTGTTCGACTTCGCCATCCGGTCCACCGTCGCCCGGCACAACCTGGACACCGCCGAGGGCCGCGCGGCGGCGCTGGAAGAGGCCGCGCCCATCGTCGCCGGGATCAAGGACGCCGCCATCCAGCACGAGTACGGTGTCCAACTCGCCGGAATGCTGGGCATCCTGGAGGTGGACTTCGTGGTCCGCCGGGTCAGCCAACTCGCCCGCTGGCAGCGCGAGCGCGGCCGTCAGCCGGACCGGCAGCGCCCCGCCGCCCGTTCCGCGCCCGCCGGGCCGCAGCCCGCGCCCCGGCCCACCGGCCCCCGGCTCGATCTGCGCAGCCCGCACCACCGCGTCGAGCGCGAGCTGCTCAAACTGGCGCTACAGCACCCCCAGTTGGTCGCCCCGGCCTTCGACGCCTACGGCGAGGACGAGTTCACCGCGGCGCCCTACGCCGCGGTGCGCCGGGCCGTCGCCGAGGCCGGGGGAGTGGCGGCGGCCGACGGCGACTACCTCACCCGGGTCAGGGACGCGGTGCCGGACGACTCGGTGCGGGCGATGGTCACCGAGCTGGCCGTCGAGCCGGTGATGCACAAGGCGCCCGACATCTACGCGGGAGAGGTGCTGGTCAGCGTGCGGCTGGCCGCGGTCAAGCGGCGGGAGAGCGAGCTGCGCGCCAACCTCGCCCGGCTCGGCCCGCGGGCCGACGCCGCCCAGATCGGCGCCGTGCAGAACGAGCTGTGGGCGCTGCAGCAGTACGGCAACCGGCTGCGCGACCAGGGTGCCGCGGGCCTGTGAATCGTAGTCGCGCGAGCGCTGCGGGTAACGAGAACCGAAGAAACTGACCGCACACCCCTCGTAGTCGAGGCGTCTCGTACCGCACACTGGGTCCGGTGCCTGAGTCCTCGGAGCGCGGAACGCCAGAACCCCCCGGCCATCCGCTCACGGTGCACTCCCGGACGGACAGCGGCGGGGCCGCGACCGTTCCACTGCCGCACGCCTCCGAGTCCGTGACCGCGCTCAGTGTGGAGGCCGTTCCTGTGCAGACGCAGATCCTCGCCCCCCAAGCCGACAGTGCCGTCGAACTCGTCCCCGTGGAACCCGAGGTGGAGCCCGCACTGGAGCGGGTGCCCGCGCAGAGCCATGCGGCAGCGCACCCCGAGACCGAGCCGCTGATCGACGAGAGCGACGAGAGCGACGAACCGGAGCCGGAACGTGCTCATCCGGCCGAGGTCTCCGGGCCGTCGGCCGATCTGTTCCGCCAGTACCTCCGGGAGATCGGCCGCATTCCGCTGCTGACCGCCGCGGAGGAGGTGGAGTTGGCCCGCAGGGTCGAGGCCGGACTGTTCGCCGAGGAGAAGTTGAGCGGCGCCACCGACCTGGACTCGCGGCTCGCCAGCGATCTCGACCAACTGGTGGTGCAGGGCCGGATGGCCAAGCGCCGCCTGATCGAGGCGAATCTGCGACTGGTCGTCTCGGTCGCCAAGCGCTATGTGGGGCGCGGGCTGACCATGCTCGATCTCGTCCAGGAGGGAAACCTCGGCCTGATCAGGGCGGTTGAGAAGTTCGACTACGCGCGTGGCTACAAGTTCTCCACCTATGCGACCTGGTGGATCCGGCAGGCCATGAGCCGCGCCCTGGCGGACCAGGCGCGCACCATACGGGTCCCCGTCCACGTGGTCGAGCTGATCAACCGGGTGGTGCGGGTCCAGCGCCGCCTGCTGCAGGAACGCGGCTTCGAACCGGCGACCGCCGACGTCGCCGCCCAACTCGACCTCACCGAGGAGCGGGTCACCGAGGTGCTGCGGCTCGCCCAGGAGCCGGTCTCGCTGCACGCGCCGGTCGGCGAGGAGGACGATGTGGCGCTCGGCGACCTCATAGAGGACGGCGACGCGGCGTCCCCCGTCGAGTCCGCCGCCTTCCTGCTGCTGCGCGAGCATCTGGAGGCCGTGCTGTCCACGCTCGGCGAACGCGAGCGCAAGGTCGTGCAGTTGCGCTACGGGCTGGTCGACGGCCGCCCACGCACCCTGGAGGAGATCGGCAGGATCTTCGGCGTGACCCGTGAGCGGATACGCCAGATCGAGTCCAAGACCCTCAACAAGCTCCGCGACCACGCGTTCGCCGACCAGTTGCGGGGATATCTGGACTGATGCGCTGGGGGCCTGGGGTCCTGCCCCCCGACCCCCGTGACGGCGAGCGACCGCGAGGCCGCGGGCTGGCGGTGTCCGAACCGGCCGAGGCCGCAAGGCGCTAGAGAGCCGCGAACGCCCCCGGATGCGTCTGGTCCCGTACCGCCCGGTACTGCTGCCTCACGGAGGAGCCGACCGCCAGGTCGTCCGCACCGGGCTCGGCCACCCGGCTCCCCGAGAGCACCGCGGACGCCCAGTGCGGCGGCTCCTGCGGCGACAGCGAACCCCGCTGGGCGCCCAGCGCCCAGGCCGCCTGCCGGGCCGCGCCCAGCGCCGCGTAGTCGGCGGGCGGTGGCACCACCACCGGCACCCCGAACAGGCCGGGCGCCATCGCCTGTACGGCGGGCAGCTCACCGGCGGGGCCGAGCAGGAAGACCCGGCGCACCGCGACCCCGCGCCCGCGCAGCACGTCCAACGCGTCAGCGAGCCCGCACAGCATTCCCTCGAACGCGGCCCTCGCGAGGTGTTCTGGCTTCATGCTCTCGCGTCGCAGCCCCGCCAACAGGCCGGCCGTGTGCGGAAGTTGCGGGGTGCGCTCGCCCTCCAGGTACGGCAGCAGCACCAGCCCGTACGACCCCGGAGTGGAGCGCAGCGCCAGCTCCGACAGGCCGGACAGATCGGTGCCCAGCAGATCGGCCGCGCCGCGCAGTACCCGTACCGCGTTGCGGGTCTGCACCACGGGCAGGTGGTGGCCGGTCGCGTCCGCGAGCGAGGTGATCAGGCCCGACGGGTCGGTCAGCGCCTCGTGGTGCACCGCGAACACGGTCCCGGAGGCGCCCAGCGCCACCACCGCGTCGCCCGGACCGAGGCCCAGGCCGAGCGCGGCCGCCATGTTCTCCCCGGTCCCGGCGGAGATCAGCAGCCCTTCGGGCGTGTGCCCGGCGGGCTCCGCGGGGGCCAGTACCTCGGGCAGCCGAACCCGGTGGCCGAGCGCCAGCTCCACCAGGTCGGTGCGGTAGCCGCCGGTGGCCGCCGACCAGTAGCCGGTGCTGGAGGCATCACCCCGGTCGGTGATGCGGCGCGCGGGACGGCCCAGCAGCTGCCACACCAGCCAGTCGTGCGGAAGCAGTACTTCCGCCGTGCGTTGCGCCGAGGCGGGCTCGTGCTGGGCGAGCCAGCGCAGCTTGGAGATCGGATAGGCGGCCTCGGGAACCGAGCCGACCGCCTCCGCCCAGCCCCCGGGTCCGCCCAGCGCCTCGGTGAGGTCGGCCGCCGCGACCTGGGCCCGCCGGTCGTTGCGCAGCAGTACCGGACGGACCAGCACCCCGCCCGCGTCCAGGGCGACCAGCCCGTGCTGCTGGCCCGAGACGCCGATCGCCTGGACCCCCTCAAGCAGCCCGTCCTTGGCCGCCTCCCCCAGCGAGAGCAGCCAGGCCTGCGGGTCGATCTCGGTCTGCTTGCCGTCTCCCTCGGTGGGGTGCGGGGCATACCCCTGCCGCAGTACGGCACCCGTGTCGGTGTCACATACGACGACCGTGGTTCCCGCGGTCGAGCTGTCCAAACCGGCGACTATCCCCATAGCGCCAGATCATGCCGTATCCAGGGATCAGGTGTTGCTGGTGCCCCAGTCGTCCTCGCCCGGCGTCCGCTGCTCGCGCAGCGAGCGCAACCGTTCGGTCACCGACGCGGGCAGCCGTCCGTCGATCCGGTGGGAGACCTTGTGGGCGGCCTTCCCCACCAGCTCCATGCCCTGCTGGCCCGCTGACTCCACGGTGTTCCGCACCGCGGGGTTCTGCGCGATGCGCCGGGCGGTCTTGCGCAGCTGTTCGTACCGCTCCCGCCCGGCGCGCGCGCCGAGCACATAGCCCACGGCGGCTCCGGCGATGAACGTCAGCCGATAGCGCATGGCTCCACCCTTCCCTCGTTCTGGCGTACCTGGTGCGCTTCGCCAGCATGCAACGGTTCGGCGCTCGGCGCCTACCCGCTGTAGCCATGCGACAACCCCGGCGACACCGGTTGGCGGAGCACCCCCCTGCTTGCGCTAATGTATGTGTCGCAGCGAGCGCACGCCGCCGGGGAGGCCCGGATGTGGGTGCGTTCGAGGCACACAGAGCATTCCTCCGTAGCTCAATTGGCAGAGCATTCGGCTGTTAACCGAAGGGTTACTGGTTCGAGTCCAGTCGGGGGAGCTCGGTCCCCTGTAGCTCAATTGGCAGAGCAGCCGGCTGTTAACCGGCAGGTTACTGGTTCGAGTCCAGTCGGGGGAGCATCACTCAAGGACCCCGTTAGGGGTCCTTTTCGTATGGTTGGGAACCGATCCCCGGCGGGTGAAGTCCTCCCAGGCGTGCGTGTGTGACCCGTGAGGGCGACAGATCGTATGAGCGGCTATGCTGCGGCAGACGGTGTGCACGGCAAAGCACGGCACGCCGTACGGGGCGTTAGCTCAGCCGGTTAGAGCAGCGGACTCATAATCCGTCGGTCGTGGGTTCGAGTCCCACACGCCCCACCAGGGTTCCATCGTGCAGAACCGTTTTCACCTGCGATGGAGCCACGCCGAGAGGTCCCCCGGATGGCTCCGGGGGGCACTCGAAGATCGTTAGCTCCGCCGATGCTCCGCCGGAGTGCAAACGATCACCGTCCAGTCTCCCGACGGCGTAACCGCGTCAACCTCCTCGAACGGTCGCCTCGGCGCTACGAGCCCACGCGGCAGAAGGCCCCGCCCGCGCGACGGGGGAACGCACGCGGACGGGGCCGTTCTATGTCGTCAGGTCACGGTTCGCGGGACCGGTCGACCTGCACGGGCGAGAAGCCCACGGCGGTCACCTCGACGCCGGCGCGGGCCAGGAAGGCCGCGTTCTCATCCTCCGGCGGCCCCAGGTCGAGCGCGGTCTTCGGGTCGCCCAGGAGTTCCGCGCCGGGCCGGTCGTCGTCCAGGCCGGGCCTTTAGGGCGGCCTCTACGGGCCTACGGGATCAGTGGCAGTTGGAGCTGGGTGGCACGGTCCCCACTTGGCGTAATCGGCCTCCCAGAGTGGACGCCGCCACCTGCGGCCGGGGACCGCGCGCCTACGTACGTCTGACAGTCGGCCGGAGCATTCCGGTGGCGTTGGCCTGGAGGAGTCGGGCCGCCGGGGCGGCCCGGGCACCCCGTGCCCGAGCCGCCCCGGTCGCTCTCAACCGCCCAGTAGGACCGGCAGCGCGCGATGCCCGTTGGAGATGAACGACTGCACGGTCTCCAACTCCTCGGCCGGTACCGCCAGTCGGGCATCGGGGAACCGGTCGAACAGCGCCGGAAGCGCGATGGCCGCCTCCAGCCGGGCCAGCGGTGCGCCCAGGCAGAAGTGCACACCATGCCCGAACGCCAGATGCTCCTTGTCGGCGCGGGTGACGTCGAACGCGTCGGCCCGCTCGCCGTGGTGGCCCGCCGCCTGGTAGTTGGCCAGGATCGGCTCGCCCTTGGCGATCCGCACCCCTTCCAGCTCCACGTCCTCCACCGCGTACCGCAGCGGGAGGTGTGCCACCGGGGCGCGGTACCGCAGCGCCTCCTCGATCACGTCTTCCCAGGAGGCCCGGCCGGAGCGGACCAGTGCCAACTGCTCCGGGTGGGTCAGCAGCGCGTGGATCGCGTTGTCGATGAGGTTGACGGTGGTCTCGTGCCCGGCGCTGATGACCAGCAGCAGGGTGTCGACCAGTTCGTCCTCGCTCAGCCGGGTGCCGTCGTCCTCGTTGCGGGCGGCGATCAGCACACTGGCCATGTCGTCGCCCGGCTCGGCCCGCTTGATCTCCACCAGCTCCCGCAGGATCTGGTAGATCAGGTTGTGGTTGGCCAGCGCCTGCTCGGGTGTGTTGGTGGTGGCGAACACCCCGTCCACCGCCCTGCGCAGCGGATCGCGCTGGTGGTCCGGGACGCCGAACAGGTCGCAGATCACCTGGATCGGGATCGGGTACGCGTACTCCTCGCGCAGATCGGCCGGTTCGCCGTCCGGCACGGCGGCAAGCCGGTCCAACAGCCCCGCGGTGATCTCCTCGATCCGCGGCCGCAGCGCCGCGGTACGCCGCGCGGTGAACGCCGGGGCGACCAGCTTGCGCAGCCGGCGGTGGTCGTCGCCGTACGCGGTGAACATGTTCGTCACCGCGACCCAGGTGAACAACTGCCAGTCCGGCGGGATCTCACCGCTGACGAAGGCGGGCCAGTGCTGGTGGGAGTCCTTGGACACCCGCGGATCGGTCAGCAGCCGCTTGAGCAGGTCGATGCGGCCTACTGACCACGCCACCACCTGGCCAGGAAGCTCCACCCGCGTCGCCGGCCCGTGCTGGGCGATCCTGGCCGCTTCTCCGGCGACGTCGCGGCCTGCGGGGTCGATGACATGGGGCTGGCTGTCCAACGTCTGTCTCCAGGGGTCTCGTCAGGCAGGGCGGACGGCGAAACGGGTACGGCCGCCGGGATCGGCCCGGGGGCGGAAGGCGTCGAGCGCGTCGCCGGTACTGCCGGTGGCAGCGGTGCGGCCACCGGCGGGAATCGCACCGGCAGCGCGGTGAGCGCCCGCTGGAAGGGGCCCGGCCGCCACTGCAACTCCTCGGCCGCAACGGCCAGTTCGATGTCCGGCAGCCGGTCGAGCAGCCGCTCCATGGCGACCGAGGCGATGATCCGCGCCTCACGCCGGGCCGGGCAGGAGTGCGGTCCCGCGCTCCACGCGAGGTGGGCGCGGTTGCCTGAGCGGTGGTCGGTGGCCAGGGTTGGGTCGGTGGTCGCGGCGGCGAAGCTGATGACCACCGGCTCGCCCTCACGCAGCGGGTACCCGGCCACCTCGGTGTCGTAGAACGGGTAGTGCACGCCGTAGTTGGCCATCGGCGGGTCGGTCCAGAGCACTTCGTCGAGCGCGTCCTCCACCGGCAGACCGCCGCCGCCCAGGCTTCCGGCGAACCGGTCGTCGGCCAGCAGCAGCCGCAGGCCGTTGGCGATCAGGTTGTGCATCGGCTCGTTGCCCGCGCCCATCAGCACGACGAGCTGGTGGATCATCTCCTCGTCGGTCAGCCGCGCCTCATGGGCCATCAGCCAGGAGATCAGATCCGCTCCCGGCTGCTTCCGCTTCTGCGCGACCAGGGTGATCAGGGTCTCGGTGAGCAGCGCGTCCGCCTTCTCCGCGTCCACCCCGTCGAAGATCCCCTGGTGGCCTTCCATCATCCGCTCGCCCAGCTCCGGCGGGCAGCCGAAGATCTGGTTCATCACCAACTGGGGCAGCACCCGGGCGTAGTCGGCGAGCAGGTCCGCCTGCCCGGTCGGGCCGAACCGGTCGATGACGGCGTCGGCGCTGCGTTCCACATAGCCCCGCAGCGCATGCGGGTCGACCTTCGCCAGGGCGTCGTCGATGGCACCGCGCAGCCGCTGGTGCCGATCGCCCTCCGCATAGAGGGCGTTGGGCCGCCAGGTCATCATCGGCACCACCGGGTTGTCCGGTGACACCCGCCCTTCGGCCAGCGCCCGCCAGCGCCGGGCGTCCTTGCCGAACGTCTCGGTGCTGCGCAGCACATGCAGCGCGGCGTGATAGCCGAGGACGAGGGTGGCGTCGACGCCGGGCGCCAACTCCACTGGTGCCAGCGGGCCTTGGCGGCGCAGCCCGTCGTAGACCCGGCCGGGGTCGCGGGCGAAGTCGGCGCCGTACAGCGGGGTGGCGCCGGACCCGGTGGGGTACGTGGGATAGGCGGACTGCCGGGGCTGGTGCGCCGGGCAGCCGGGGGGCGGAAGGGCGTCGTCCGGGGGACGGATGGTCACGCGCTCTCCTGGCGGTTGCGGGAGTACAGGTACTGGACGAGCGAGATCAGTGCCTCGGTGGACGACCTGCGGTCGCGGGCGTCGCAGGTCACCAGTGGGGTCTCGGGCAGCAGGTCGAGTGCCTCGCGCAACTCCTCCTCGGCGTACGCCGGCGCGCCGTCGAAGTGGTTGACGGCGACCGCGTACGGCAGGCCGTGCTCCTCCAGCAGGCCCATCACGTCGAAGGAGTGCTCAAGGCGCCGGGTGTCGGCGAGCACCAGGGCGCCCAGCGCGCCGTAGGTCATGTCCCGCCACAGCTGGGTGAAGCGCCGCTGGCCCGGAGCGCCGAACAGGTACAGCACCAGGTGGTCGTTGAGGGTGAGTCGGCCGAAGTCCATGGCGACCGTGGTGGTGGTCTTGTCGGGGACGCCCGCCAGGTCGTCGGTGAGCGCACCGGCCTGGGTCATCGTCTCCTCGGTGCGCAGCGGCCGGATCTCCGACAGGGTGCCCACGAACGTGGTCTTGCCCACGGCGAAGTGCCCGACGACGAGCAGCTTGACGGCGGTCCGCACCGTCTCGGGCAGATAGACGCCGTCAGAGGCGAGCACGGAGCCCATCGAGGACCTCCTGGAGGATCTCGGGTTCGGGGAGTTCGGCGGACGGTATGGGAGAACGGGTGATGATGTGGCCGCTGTCCACCAGGTCGCTGAGCAGCACCTTGGTGACGCTCACCGGGATCCGCAGATGCCCCGCCACCTCGGCGACGGACAGCGAGCCACCCCGGCACAGCTCCATGACGCGGCGTTTCTCCGGGCTTAAGCCGCCGGTCGCACCGCCGGCGGCGATCACCAGGGTGACCAGGTCGAGGGTGTTGCGGGTCGGGTGGGCGCGCCCGTCGGTGATGACGTACGGCCGCACCAGCCCCCGCCTCTTGCCCGGCGAGGTCATGCGGTCCTGCCGACGTCCTGCCGCGGCGGGCTGGTCAACTCCTTGCCCAACCGGTCGACCAGCTTGTGCATGCGGAACGTGACCGCCTCCATGTCCACGTCGGCGGCGGCGGACACCGCGAGGTACGCGCCGGGACCGGCCGCCACCAGGAAGACGAACCCGTCCACGAACTCGATCAGCGTCTGCCGCCAGCCGGTGTCCGGGTCGTCGCAGAACTCGGCGGTGGAGCGGCTGATCGACTGGAGCCCGGCCAGCGCGGCGGCCTGCCGCTCCGACTCGTCCCGGCTGATGCCCTGGGAGTGCGCCCGCAGCATTCCGTCGGCGGAGAGCAGGATCGCGTGCCGGGCGCCGGGGACGGCCAGTGCGTCGTCCAGCATCCAGCCGAGCCGGTCGTTGGAGGTCTCGTGCAGTCCGTTCATGTGTGGGGATTCCCTTCGTGGTCCGATGAGGAGGCACGGCCGGACCGGGTGCCGCGGGCGAACGCCCCGATGATCGCGGCGGCGTCCTGCGCCGAGCGGCCCTGCGGGGCCTCGGGCGTCGGCTGCTCGGCCGCCGTGGCCGGTTCGGCCAGCGGCTGCCTGCGGCGGCGTTTGGGCAGGCCGCCCGCGGTCGAGGCGTACACGGTGGTCGGCTCGGCGCCCGACGGGTGGGGGCCGTCGTATTCCGGAACGCGTTCTGGGACCGTCACCGGGCTGGTCGGGCGCTTCGGCGCCGCGTGCCTGGCCGTGGACGGCGGACGGGTGCGCACCGAGTCGGCGCTGTCGTCGGGCGACTGGGTGAGCAGCGCGCTGGGCAGGAAGACCACCGCCCGCACCCCGCCGTACGGGGAGCGGGTGTCGACGGAGACGCTGAACCCGTAGCGCGCGGCGAGCACCCCGATGGCGGCGAAGCCGAACTGCGGCGGGTCGCCGAGCCGGGTGATGTCCACGCTCTGCCCGGCACCGGTCAACAACTCGGTGGCGCGCCGGATCTCCTGCTCGATCAGGCCGACGCCGGCGTCGTCGATGACGATGGCCGTGCCGTTGTGGGCGGGTTGCAGGTTGACCTGCACCGTGGTGTTGGGCTGCGAGTGGCGGGCGGCGTTGTCCAGCAGCTCCGCGACGGTGAGCACGACCGGCTCGACGGCCCGGCTGACCACGGCGACGTCGACCTGGGCGTGCACCTCGACCCGGCGGTAGTCGCGGATCCGGGAGGTGGCGCCGCGCACCACGTCCTCCAGCGAGGAGGCGGCGCGCTGGCGGCCCGGCCAGGAGCCGCACAGTACGGAGATGGCCTGCGCGCGGCGGCCGAACTGGGAGTTGGTGTGGTCGATCGCCAACAGGTCCTGCAGCACGTCGGGGTTGTCGTGCCGCTCCTGCATCTCGGAGATGGCCAACTGCTGTTCGTTGGCCAGGCCTTGCAGGGCGCGCATGGAGGCCATCAGCGCGGCCTTCGCCGACTGGTCGGCGCGCGCCTGCGCGTTCTGCGCGGCCCGGCTGAACAGGTCGGAGACCGTCTTCAGGCTGTTCGCGTAGTCGGACCCGGCGAGGTGTCCGTGCAGCAGTCCGGGCGCTCCGGCGGGTTGGTGCGGTCCGGCCTCCACGAGGGCGGGGAGTCTGACGGTGGCCAGATGGCGGACTTCCTCGTCGCGGGAGCGCACGCTGTCTTCCAGCGAGGCGACGGTTCGGCGCAACCGGGCACTGATCTGCCGTTGGCGTATCAGCAGGACCACGACGGCCAGTGCACCGGCCAGGAGGCACCAGAACACCGCCTCCGGTATGTGTCGTGTCATCAGATCCTCGGGACGGGGGCGGGGGGATCACGGCCTGTGCGGCGGATCTTACCCAAGGCCACCGCACGTCTGAGCGAGAAGCGAATGGTCAACTGCCTTATCACTTGCGGTATTCGGGGTGATGTAGGGGTTGCCAGGGGTGGGCTAGGGGTGCGTGCGAGGTCGCGGTCCGCGACTGACTCGCGACTTCCTGTGTCCGTCATATATCGGCGGCAGAATATTTCGGAGACCGATGTAACCTGGAGGTGTCGGACGCCACGCCGCGAGGAGAGGAGGAGCCATGGGCGGTCCGCTGACCCCGGCGCCGCCGCGCCGCCGTCCCTGGCCCGCGTTCCTGCTGCATGAACGCCCCCGGCCGGACCGAATACGCAACCGGCCCGGCGCGTGGTGGCTGGCCGTCGCCACCGTGTGCTTCGGCGCCTTCATGGGGCAACTCGACGCCAGCATCGTCACCCTGACCTACGGCAGTCTGCGCACCGAGTTCCACGCCCCGCTGGCCGCGGTCGAATGGGTCTCGCTGGCCTATCTGCTCGCGCTGGTCGCCCTGTTGGTCCCGGTGGGCCGACTCGCCGACGCGCACGGGCGCAAGCTGCTCTACCTCTACGGGTTCGTGGTGTTCACCGCCGCCTCCGCGGCCTGCGGACTGGCGCCCACGCTCGGCGCCCTCATCGGCTTCCGCGTGGTGCAGGCGGTCGGCGCGGCCATGATGCAGGCCAACAGCGTGGCGCTGGTGGCCACCAGCGCGCCGCGCGACCGGATACGGACCGCGTTGGGCGTGCAGGCCGCCGCACAGGCGCTCGGTCTGGCGCTGGGCCCCACCGTGGGCGGCGCCCTGGTCTCCACCCTCGGCTGGCGCTGGGTGTTCGGCATCAACGTGCCGATAGGCCTGGTGGCGCTGGTCGCGGGCCACTACCTGCTGCCCAGGACGCGCGGCCGCAACCGGGTGCGCAGCTTCGACTGGCCGGGGCTCGCGCTGCTGGCGCTGGCCACCACCGCCGGGCTGCTCGGCGTCTCCGCCGCCTCGGGACTCGCCGTGCCCGGCTGGGGCGCGGCCGTGCTGTTCGCCGTCGCGCTGGTCGCGGGCCGGGGCTTCGCCGTACGGCAGGGGCGGGCCGCCGCACCGCTGCTCGATCTGGCGCTGCTCCGGCTGCGGGCGGTGGCGGCCGGGCTGGTCGGGGCACTGTGCGGCTATCTGGTGCTGTTCGGGCCGCTCGTCCTGGTGCCGGTGGTACTGACCGGCGAGGGCTCCTCCGAACTGGCGGCCGGGCTGGTGCTGACCGCGCTACCCGCCGGGTTCGCGGTGGCGGCCACCGGTGCGGACCGGCTGCTGCCGCGCGGTATGAGCGACCGCGGGCGGTGCCTGCTCGGCGCCGCGCTGTGCGCCGGGACGCTGGCGGCGCTGCTCGCCGTGCCGTTGGACGAGGTGTGGCTGACGCCGCTGCTGGCGGTGCTGGGGGTGGGGCTGGGGGTGTTCACGCCCGCCAACAACACGCTGATCATGGGGGCGGTACCCAGCAGTTCGTCCGGTACCGGGGGTGGCCTGGTCAACATGGCGCGTGGGCTCGGCACCGCGCTCGGGGTGGCGCTGGTGACCCTCGCGCTGCACCTTTCCGCGCAGTACGGGGCGCGGCTGGCCGTCGTACTGCTGCTCGGCGCCGCGGCGCTGGCGGTGGTGGCGGCGTGGTTCAGCCCGCGCCGAGCCGCAGGCCGCAGCAACTAGGGTCTAGTCATGCCGCCCCAGCCCCGATCCCCTGAGCCCCAGGCCGTGACGCCAGCGCCCGGTCAGGACGCCCGACTGCTCACCGAGGCCGTCACCCGGCTGCGGCGGGCGCTGCGGGCGTCGATACGTACCGACTACCCATGGGAGCAACTGCCCATGGCTCAGGTGGAGTTGCTGCAGGTGCTGGCCGAGCACTCGCCCGCGAGGATCGGGGATCTGGCGACGCGGCAGCGGCTCGCCACCAGTACGGTCTCCGGCCTGATAGGCCAGATGATCAATGCGGGTCTGGTGGCCCGCGCGGTGGACCCCGCCGATCGGCGGGCCTCCGCGGTGTCCCTCACCGACGCGGGGCGGGCCCAGCTGGCGGCATGGGCCGAGGCGCACGAGCGGCGGTTGGACGCCGCGTTGGGGGCGCTGGACGAGGAGGAGCGGGAGGTTGTGCGGGCGGCGCTTCCGGCGTTGTTCCGGCTTGCGGAGCAGTTGGACGAGACGGATCGTTAGGTGTCTGCCCGCCCGTTCGCCGGTTCGCCTGCGCTGGCGTTGCGGGCCCCCGCCTGCCCACCCGCTTGACGTCGGCCTTCGCCTGCCGTTGCGCTCTGCCGGTTGTGGGCCGGGGGCGCGCCGGTGTGGCTGCTGGCTCCGCCCGCGTTGTCGGCTGCGGGGACGCCCCGGCAGGCCCCTCGGGTGGCGGACCTACCCGGGGAGCGTGCCGCGGCCCAGGCGCGGTGTGGTCAGGAAGCCCTCCGTCGCCGCGTTCGCGACAGCGATCCTCGGCAGCTCGGTCGCCCGCTCGTACAGCAGGTACCGCGGCTGCCACCGCGGATGGAACGCCGCGTTCACCCGCTGCACAGACTCCAACCGCCGCTTTCGCGCCAGCAGTTGAACGATGCCCCGGTGTACCCGGAAGACCCACCCGGTCCCCGGCCCCCCATGCTCCGCAGCGGTGTGGAACACCGTGAAGTTCAGCGACACCCGCTCAAGCCCGGCCACCGGCTCGGTCTCCGACCGGGCCCGTAGCAGCAGTTCCGCGATCATGTAGGGCACCAGTTCCCCGGACGACTCGCGGTCGCGCCGCATCAGGTCGAGCGTCAGCCCCGTCCGCCCCCAGGGCACAAGACTCAGCAGCGCGCAGGTGCGGTCATTGGGGTCACGGCACTCGACGAGCACGCAGTCACCGTCCGCCGCGGCGCCCAACCGCCCAAGCGCCATGGTGAACAGCCGGTCCGACGTGCCGTGCCGCCAGGCGTCCGCCAGATGCACCAGATGCGCCATCTCGGGCCCCGGGATGTCCCGGTGCCGCCGCACCACAACCGTGTAACCGGCGGCCCGGATCACCTCGTGCGCCCGCCGCAGCGGCCGTATCGCGTCGCCGTCCAGACTGAACCCGGCAGCGCCGACCACCGCTTCGTCGCCGAACGCCAGCACCTTCAGCCCGTACCGCTCGTACGCCGCCGCGGCGGCCTCGCTCGCCCCGGTCACCGCCGGAACCCAGGCGTGGGTACGGGCCACCTTCAGCCAGGCCTCGATCGCCTGCGGCCAGCCGCGCGGATCGCCGACCGGATCCCCGTAGGCCATCGCCACCCCGTTGGCCACCCGGTAGAGCACGGCCGCGTCGTAAGCCGCCGACCAGCACGCCGACTTGTCGTGCCGCAGTGCGAAGTAGCCGAGCGAGTCGAGGTCCCCGAACTCGTCCAGCAGCGTGCGCAGCCGCAGTTCGTCCTCCGGCAGCAGGCGGGCCCGGCCGCGCGGCGAGCGGAAGAAGGCCCGCAGCACCTGGAGGAAGAACGCCACGCTGATGACGTTGATCAGCAGGTCGGTCCAGCCGGGAACGCTGATCTCCGGCAGGTCGACCAGCATGGAGACGGTGAAGATCCGCAGTACCGCGTAGCGGAAGCAGGCCGCCCAGTCCGCCGTCGGCGGATGGTCGGTCTGGTGCACCAGCACCGTGCCGAGCCCCGCCGCCACCACCCCGCCGAGCACCAGATAGGCCAGCCCGCGCGCGATGTTGCCGCGCTCCCCGCGCACCCGGCAGACCGGCTCGGCGATCAGCAGGGCGAGCGGCACCGCGGTGGTCAGCCCGGCCGAGGCCCAGTTGAACGGATGCGCCCGGACCTCCGGCACCACCCCCAACGCCAGCCAGTACAAAGCCGCGTTGCCGGTCGACAGCACCAGCGCCACGATCCACGCGGCCCGCTTGCGGCGCCGCAGCATCACCGCGAGCAGCGCGGCCAGTGCCGCCGCCGTGAAGCCCGCGGTCACCAGGAACGGAGTGAAGAAGTCCCCGCTGTTGGCCCGGTGCACCCGGTTGCGGAAGGGGGCGATCAGGCCCGCCACCACGTCGAAGGTGGCCGCCAGCCGCAGGTACCAGACCACCGCCGTGGCACACGGCGAACTCAGCGGGCGCACCCAGCGTTCCAGCCTGGACGGCCCCAGATCCGCGGTGGACGGCCGGGTGGGAAGTGCCTTGCGCACCATCTCGGCGGCCCTGACCTGCGGGCGCTCCAGATGCGGCGCACCGGCCAGCGCGTCGTACAGTCGGGTGCGCACCGCGTCCAGCCGCCGGTGCAACCGGGCGTCCCGCCGTTCCGCGCGGGCCAGTCGGCGCGGCCGGGAGTAGTAGCGCCAACGCGCCCACGGACTGGTCGGCCGGGCCAGCCGGATGGCGCCGATCACCGCCAGCGGCGGCAGCGGCACGCCCAGCAGCCCGGTCCACACCTTGCCCTTGAGCAGGCAGATCACCACGAACACCAGCAACACCGCGACGGTGCTGAGGTTGCTGACGGCCTGTGGGCCGGTGAACCCGGTGAACGGCACCCAGCCGAGCAGCAGCATGACGATCATCGCGACGGTGAGGATCACCGCGTCAACCGACTTGCGGCCCTCCTCGCTCCAGTACACGTCCTCCAGATGCAGCACCAGCGCGAACTCGTCCAGCACCAGGCCGCAGCCGACACCGAAGACGACCGCCAGCACGTTGCGGGCCAGCGACGAGTCCGGGCGGATGGTGAACGCCCCGACGCCGCCGAGCAGCATCATCGCCTGGCCGAACACCACATGGTGGATGTGGAGTCCGCCCGGCGCGACGTTCCCCGGCCACCAGCGCACCCCTCGCCGGATCATCCGCACGCTGAACCGGATGAACACGAACGAGCCGACGAGACCGGTCAGCAGCAGGAACAGCGGCTGCCGCCCGGTCCGTACGATCCGGGAGGTGTAGGCGTGCACCAACCACTGCCACATGGTTCCGTACCATCTCCCGTCCTGCCCGCGCGGCGCGAGCAGGCACCGTACGCCGGGGCCCTCCGGCGCGTCCAACCCGTCCGGTCGGGACTATCTCGTGCCGGTGAGTCGGGCGTACACCACCACGTTGCCGGTGTAGCTGTGGGTCTTCCTGGAGAATCCGCCGCCGCAGGTGATCAGCCGGATCTCGGGGGCCGGGGTGCCGGCGTACACCTTCTCGGTGGGGAAGCCCTCCTTCGCGTACACCTCGATGCCGTAGATGGTGAACACCGCGGTGCGGTGGTCGGCGCGGGCCACCTCGACGGTGTTGCCCTTGTGCAGCGAGCCGAGGTTGTAGAACACCGCGGGGCCCGCCATGGTGTCGACATGCCCGGCCAGCACCGCGGCGCCCAGGGCGCCGGGTTGGGCGCTGCCGGTGTACCAGCCCGCCAGGTTGCGGTCGCTGTCCGGCGGCACCTGAAGTTCGTGGTCGGCGCCGATGCCGAGGTTCATCAGCGGCGCGTCCACGTGGATGGCCGGGATGCGGACCCGCCGCGGCGCGGAGTTCGGCATCGGCGGGACGGTCGGCGTGGAGGAGACGGCGCCGTGCCGCCCCGGTGGCAGGCCGTCGGACGCCTTGGGAGCGGGCGGCTGGCTCGACTGCGATCCGTCGTGCATCAGCCACGCGCCCGCCAGCAGCGCCAGCAGCGCCGCGGCGACGGCCGGTTTCGAAGGGGCGCGACGCGGCTGCCGGCCGGCGGGCTCGGCGGGTCCTGCGGGCTCGAAGTCCTGGGAGCGTTCCATGGCGACCTCCGTGAATGGCTGCCTTGTCGGAATGTTCCAGGGTCCGGTGCGGGAATCCGGCATCTGACCCGTTATCTGACAGAGGATCACACAATCTGCCGAACGGTGCGCGGCGGACATACGTGGAACCCGTACGGAGCACGCCGGACCCGGATTGCTAGCGTGACCTGTGACTTCGATACGCGACCGGGCCCACGGCCCCTCTGACGGCCCGTCGGCCGACGACGCGCCGGACGCGGGTACCGTGCGGCCCCGGCTGTTCGCCGATCTGACGCCGTTGCGGACATCGACCGCGTACCGCCGTCTGTGGTTCGGCAACACGATCTCCTGGATGGGCCAGCAGATGACCGCGCTGGCGGTCTCGCTCCAGGTCTACGCGGTCACCCGGTCCACCTTCTGCGTCGGCCTGGTGGGCCTGTGCTCGCTGGTGCCGCTGGTGGCCTTCGGGCTCTACGGCGGCGCGGTCGCGGACACCGTCGACCGCCGCAAGCTGGGCCTGGCGAGCGCCGGCGGGGCCACCGCGCTGTCCGTCGCGCTGGCGGTGGCGGCGCTGGTGGGCTTCCACCATGTGTGGTTCCTGTACGCGATCGTGGCGGCGCAGGCGATCTGCTTCGCCGTGAACTCCACCGCCCGCAGTTCGATGGTCCCCCGGCTGCTGCCCGCCAGGGCACTGCCCGCGGCCAACGCGTTGCAGTCGCTGACCAGCAATCTCGGCCTGATGGCCGGGCCGTCGCTGGGCGGCCTGATCGTCGGCCTGTGGGGTTACCAGGCCGCGTACCTGATCGACGCGGCGGCCTTCACCGCCTCGCTCTACGCCATGTGGCGGCTGCCCGCCATCCGCCCCGACGGCGGGGGACGGCGCGCCTCGGTGCGTGACGGGCTGCGCTTCCTGGCCACCCGGCCCAATGTGCGGATGACGTTCTTCTCCGATCTGGCGGCCATGGTGCTGGCTCAGCCCCGGGCGCTGTTCCCGGCCGTGGCGGCGCTGTGGTTCGGCGGCGGTGCCCGGACCGTCGGCCTGCTGGTGGCGGCGCCCGCCATCGGCGCGGTGCTCGGCGGGTTGTTCTCCGGCTGGCTCGGCCGGGTCCGTCGGCACGGTCTGGCGATCCTGTGCGCGGTGGCGTCCTGGGGCGCGGCGGTGGCCGTCTTCGGGCTCACCCGGCAACTGTGGCTGGGGATGGTGTTCCTGGCGGTGGCGGGCTGCTCGGACACCGTCTCCATGGTGTTCCGCAGCACGATGTTGCAGGCGGCGACGCCGGACGAGATGCGCGGCCGGCTGCAGGGCGTCTTCGTCGTGGTGGTCGCGGGCGGGCCACGGCTCGGCGACTTCCTCGCCGGTTCCGTCGCCAACCTGGCCTCACCCACCGTGGCGGTGGTCGGTGGCGGCCTCGCCTGCGTGCTGGTGCTCGGCCTACTGGCCCTGCGCTGGCCGGGCTTCGCCCGCTACGACGCCCGAACGCCCCGGGCATAGGGCCGGGTTCGGCGGCGCCACGCCAACTGATCGCCCCGCGTGCCGAGTTCGCCATGGCGCATGAACAGGCGGATTACGGGCAGACGGTCATGGCAACCGCGGCCACTGGCCGTCGCGTCTGTGGGGGTGTGGCCGTATTTCCGTGGCCGCGCGCAACGAAGAGAAGAAGGCAGGGCAGCAACATGGGTATCGTCGGCTGGATCGTACTGGGACTGCTCGCCGGGGCGATAGCCAAGATCCTGCTGCCCGGACGCGATCCGGGCGGCCTCGTGGGTACCACGCTCACCGGTATCGCCGGTGCGTTCCTCGGCGGGTGGCTGTCCGCCAAGTTCCTGCACCGGCCCATTCCGCACCAGTTCTTCGACCTCAAGACCTGGGCGGCCGCCATCGCGGGCTCGCTGATCCTGCTGATCATCTACCGAGTCCTCTTCGGCAACTCCCGCGCACGGCGCTAGCCGCACGAGCCCTACGGGGTTCGGGGGCCTGCCCCCAACAAACGAACGCCGCGGTGGCGGGCGACCCTCATGGCGTGGCCCGGCGGCGCCGGACCCACAGCGGCCCAGCCCGGGGCCGCTCAGGCCTCCAGGCCCAGCATGTGCCGCAGGATGTCCCGCAGGGCCGTCCGCTCCGCGGCGGACAGCTGGGCCAGTGGCTCCCGGGCGAACTCCAGCGAGGAGCGCAGCCGCTCGTACGTCTGCCTGCCTTCCGCCGTCGCCGCGGCCAGCTTGACCCGCCGGTCGGCCGGATCCGGGCGGCGTTCGACCAGGCCGCGGGCCTCCAGGCGGTCCACGATCCCGGTGATGTTCGACGGCTCGCACTTGAGCTGTTCCGCTATCCGCCGCATCGGCAGCGGTTCGAGGGCGAGCAGCCCCAGCACCCGGGCCTGCGCGCCGGTGAGCTGGTGCTTGCTCGCCGCCGCGTCGTACTCCGAGTGGTAGCGGGAGACGACGGTGCCGATGAGGTCGACGACCTCCCGGGTCAGGGGATCGATACGTGCTGCCATGGCACCAGGGTACCCATTTACTTGACAACATGAAATATCCAGGAGCATGGTTTATTCAGAACCTGAACCTTTGCCATGGCGGCCACGCCGTGGCGGAAGGAGAGCACCCTCCATGTCCGCACTGCCCACGACCAGCCGCGAATGGCACCTGACCGCCCGCCCGCAGGGCTGGCCGAAGCCCACCGACTTCGCTCTGCGTGAGAGCGCGATCCCCGCGCTCGCCCCCGGTCAGGTGCTGGTCCGCAACCTCTACATGTCGGTCGACCCGTACATGCGCGGCCGGATGAACGACGTCAAGTCCTACACGCCGCCGTTCCAGCTCGACCAACCGATGGACGGCGGAGCCGTCGGTGTCGTGATCGCCTCCGAGGCCGAGGGCCTCAAGGTCGGCGACCACGTGCTGCACGGGCTCGGTTGGCGTGAGTACGCGGTGCTGGACGCCAAGCACACCACCACCGTCGACCCGGACGCCGCGCCGCTGTCCAAGTACCTCGGCGTCCTGGGCATGCCCGGGCTGACCGCCTACGCCGGACTGCTGCGGGTCGCCGCCTTCAAGGAGGGCGACGCGGTCTTCGTCTCCGGCGCCGCCGGTGCGGTGGGCAGCCTGGTCGGCCAGATCGCCAAGCTCAAGGGCGCCTCCCGGGTCATCGGCTCGGCCGGGTCGGACGAGAAGGTCAAGTCGCTGGTCGAGGAGCACGGCTTCGACGCGGCGTTCAACTACAAGAGCGGCCCGGTCGCCGAGCAGCTCAAGCAGGCCGCTCCGGACGGCATCGACGTGTACTTCGACAACGTCGGCGGCGAGCACCTGGAGGCCGCGATCAGCTCGCTCAACGTGCACGGCCGCGCCGCGATCTGCGGCATGATCGCGCAGTACAACGCGACCGAGCCGCCCGCCGCCCCGCGCAACCTGGCGCTGGTCATCGGCAAGCGACTGCGCCTCGAAGGGCTGCTGGTCGCCGACCACGGCGACCTGAAGGAGCAGTTCATCCAGGAGGTCGGCGGCTGGCTCCGGGAGGGCAAGGTGCACTCCCGGGAAACCGTGGTCAACGGCATCGACAGTGCCGTGGAGGCGTTCCTCGGCCTGCTGCGCGGCGACAACACCGGAAAGATGGTCGTCAAGCTCGCCGACTGACCCGGACGGCCGGGGGGGTGTCGCGCGGCGCCTGCCGCGCTCGCCTAGGCTCAGCACCAGACCGTCGCGACCGTGGGCGCGAGTCGCGGCGCACCACCAGGAGGATATTGCGCATGTCCATCCAGTCCATCGACGTGCTCTACACCGCCGTGGCGACCGCGGAGAACGGCCGGGACGGCCGGGTCTCCAGCGACGACGGCAAGCTTGATGTCGTGGTCAACCCGCCCAAGGAGATGGGCGGCAGCGGCGCCGGGACCAACCCGGAGCAGTTGTTCGCCGCCGGGTACAGCGCCTGCTTCCAGGGCGCGCTCGGCGTGGTCGCCCGCCAGGAGAAGGCGGACATCTCCGGCTCGACGGTGACCGCCAAGGTCGGCATCGGCAAGACCTCGGCGGGCGGCTTCGGCCTCCGGGTCGACATCTCGGCGTCCATTCCGAACGTCGACGCCGAGACCGCCAGGTCGCTGGTGGAGAAGGCGCACCAGGTGTGCCCGTACTCCAACGCTACGCGCGGCAACATCGAGGTGACCCTGTCCGTCGACTGACGGTCAACTCATCGCGCAGGTAAGGGGCGTGCTCCATGGAGCACGCCCCTTACCTGTTCAACCGTGCGCACCACGCCGGCCGGTTACAGGGTTCGCCTCCACACCCCTGCGGCCCCCCGCCCGGGCTCCGCGGCTGCGGCTGTGGCCGGGATCGTCATATCCGTGGCCTTGCGGCCATTGCCGGACGGCCGTGAGCATGGACGGGTGACACAGCGCCGCATCGTCTTCCTCGTCTATCCGGGGTTCCAGGTGTTGGACCTGACGGGGCCGCATGAGGTCTTCGGGCAGGCGGGGGGCTATGCGGTCGAGGTCGTCGCCTCCGGGGAGGGGGCGGTGCGGGCCAGCCACGGGGTCGAGGTCGTGCCCACAGGGACTGTCCAGCGGTGCGGGGGACCGCTGGACACCTTGGTGGTCGTCGGCGGCCCCGGGTACCGGGAGGCCGCTGACGACGCGGTGCTCATCGGCTGGCTGCGGCACGCCGCAGGCCGGGCCCGCCGCGTCGCCTCCGTGTGTACCGGCGCGTTCCCGCTCGCCCGGGCCGGGCTGCTGGACGGACGGCGCGCCGTCACCCACTGGGCGTACTGCGAACCGCTGGCCCGCGAGTACCCGGAAGTGACGGTCGCCCCGGACCACATCTTCGTGCGCGACGGTGACGTATGGACCTCCGCCGGAGTGACCGCCGGCATGGACATGGCGCTCGCCATGGTCGAGGAGGACCACGGGTCCGAGGTCTCCCGGACCATCGCCCGGCGACTGGTGATGTTCGTCCAACGCCCGGGCGGTCAGGCGCAGTTCAGCACCCAGCTCGCCGCGCAGCGGCCGACCCGCGAGCCGCTGCGCGAGCTTCAGGCCTGGGTCGCCGACCATCTCGCCGACGACCTGACGATCCGCGTGCTGGCCGAAAGGGCCGGTATGAGCGAACGCAACTTCACCCGGGTCTTCCGCGCCGAGACCGGCCGCACTCCGGCCGCCTACGTGGAGACCGTGCGGGTCGAGGCGGCCCGCGCGCTGCTGGAGACCACGGACATCACCGTCGACGCGATCGCCAGGGCCTGCGGCTTCGGCGCCGCCGAAACGCTGCACCGACGCTTCAAGCACACCCTCGGCGTCACCCCGAGCCAGTACCGGCAGCACTTCTCCACCGTCCGCTGAACCACCGCACAAGGAGCGCCCATGCGCATCGTCATCCCGGTCTTCGACGGTTTCACCGCACTCGACGCGATCGGCCCGTACGAGGTGCTGCACGGACTGCCGGACGCGCAGGTGGTCTTCGCCGCCGAGCGGCCGGGGCCGGTACGCCCCGACGGGGGCACCCCCGCGCTGCTCGCGGAGGCCGCGCTGGCTGACCTGGACTCCTGCGACGTCCTGCTGGTCCCCGGCGGTCCCGGCGCCCGCCGCCGACTCGACGACGAACCGCTGCTGGAGCAGATCCGCCGGCTGCACGAGCTGGCGCAGTGGACCACCTCGGTGTGCACCGGCTCGCTGCTGCTGGCCGCCGCCGGGCTGCTCAGGGGCCTGGAGGCCACCACCCACTGGAGCGCGGCGGCCGTCCTGGAGTCCTACGGCGCCACGTACACCCCGCGGCGCACCGTCTTCCAGGGCCGGATCGTCACCGCCGCCGGGGTCTCCTCCGGCATCGACATGGCCCTCGCCCTGGTGGAGCGCATCGCGGACCGCACCCACGCCGAGGCGTTGCAGCTGCTCATCGAGTACGACCCGCAGCCGCCGTTCGACGCGGGAGCACCCGACAAGGCGCCGCAGGCCGCCAAGGACCTGCTGGCCGAGTGGCGCCCGTACACCGCTACTCGCTGAACGCCCAGCCGGTCCACCGGTCGACGGCGACGACGACGACCGGTCCCTGCGGCAACCGGCCTTCGTACTGCGGGTACTTGGCGGCCAGCCGCTGGACCGGTTCGGTGCGGTCCTCGCCCTCGGCCAGGACGCGCGCGGTGCCGTCGGCCCGTACCCACCACAGGCGGCGCCACTCCTCCTCGTAGTGGTCCACCAGCAGCGAGACCTGGGGCGTGGCGCGGATGTTGTGCAGCCGCCGCAGGTCCTGGTGGCGCTTGGGCTTGTGGTCGACCGCCATGAACACCGTACGGTCGACCGCGGCGAAGACCGCCGGGACCAGATGCGGGCGGCCCCGCTCGTCGACCGTGGCCAGCCGCAGCACCCTGGCGGCGGCGAACCGGCGCCACGCCTCGTCCTCGGGCAGTCGCATGCCGTGAGGCTACCCGGCCCCGGCACGCCGGATCAGCTCCTGGTCACCCCGGCGTAGCCGAGCCGGGCCAGTCGCGCCTGCCCCTGTGCGCTGGGGTGGAACCAGTCCCAGGTACTCAACTCGCCCGTGCCGAAGGCGTATTGGAAGACCGCGCCGCCGTCGTACCGGCACAGCGGGTACCGTCCGCACACCTCGCCCAGCGCGCTGTTGTACGCCACCACCCTGTCCCGTACCGCCGCGCGTCGGGCCGTGGCGTCGGGACCGGTGTTGACGGCGTCGGCCAGCATCGACGGGCAGATGCCCAGCTTCCATATCTCCCTGCCCACCGGGTTCTGCCGCTCGACGGACCACAGCCGGAGCAGGTCGGGAACGCTGGAGACGTAGACCTCGGTCTTCGGCGAGGTGCGGCGCAGCGCCTCCATCGCCGCGGTGAACTGGTCCCGGAATTCGGCGACCGGCGTCATCCCGTCCATCGAGCGGGCGCAGGCGTCGTTGGCACCCATCAGCACCGTCACCAACTGGGGCCGCTGCCGCGCCGCCTGGGCCATCTGGTCGCGCAGCTCGGCCATTCGCGCACCGGTCCGCGCGAAGTTCCAGGAACCGCCCACGCGGGAGCCCCGCAGCCTTCCGGCCAGGCTGTCCACATCGGAGCGGGTGCCGGTCACCCAGGACACCTCGGGGCAGTCGGCCAGCAGGGAACAGGCGTCGAAGCCACGGGTGATGGAGTCGCCGAGTGCGGCCACCGACTCGGGGTGCGGGTTCCACGCGGGGGGCGGGTGCCCTGGCGGACTGCCGGGCGCGTGCGGCGGTCCCGAGCTGCCCGTTGCGCAGCCGGTGAGCAGCAGGACAGCGGCGGCGAGGACGGCCGTGACACCGCGTCCGGCCCACCGTCCGCGTGTCCTGCCGCGACCTTGGGCCTCTCGCATCGTTGTCCTCTCGGATGACCGGGTGATATCTGTCTGAGCCCGACGGTACGTCACCCTCGAAAGGACAGTGCACGGTAGCTTTTCCCTGACGGTTCTACCGGGCCGAAGTCGGCTCGGTGGCGAAGAGGTGGTCGACAGAGGTTTGGGTGCGAACGATCAGTTCTTGTCCCGTTTGCTAAAAATGGTGCAGAATGTCTGGTGCTGTCGCTATTGCGGAGCCACTGGATCGGGCGTGAGGCCGCTGGGGAAGGCGAACCTCGTCCCACACTGGAGGTCCCGGTGACGACACGTGGAGTTCTTTACGTGCACTCCGCACCCCGCGCGCTGTGCCCGCACGTTGAATGGGCTGTCGCGGGCGTGCTCGGTGTGCGCGTCAGCCTTGACTGGATCCGTCAGCCCGCCGCGCCCGGCACCTGGCGCGCCGAGTTCTCCTGGCATGGCGACCCCGGTACGGCGTCGAAGCTCGCCTCGGCGCTGCGGGGTTGGCATCTGCTGCGCTTCGAGGTGACCGCGGAACCCTGTGCCACCGCCGAGGGCGAGCGGTACAGCAGCACGCCGGAGCTCGGCATCTTCCACGCCGTGACCGGAATGCACGGCGACATCCTCATCCCGGAGGACCGGCTGCGCGCCGCACTGGCCAGGTCGATGCGGGGCGAGGCGGACCTGGAGGGCGAGGTCGCCAGGCTGCTCGGCAAGCCGTGGGACGACGAGTTGGAGCCGTTCCGGTACGCGGGCGAGGGCGCGCCGGTGCGCTGGTTGCACCAGGTGGTCTAACCACCGGGCTATGCCGTTGACCACGCACCGGCTCCAAGCCGTAGCGTGCTCAGCATGGCTGACACGATTTCAGTAGCGGTACTGGGTACCGGCACGATGGGCGCGCCGATGGCGCGCAACCTGCTCAGGGCCGGTCACACCGTACGGGTGTGGAACCGCACCCGCTCGCGCGCGGAGCCGCTCGCCGCGGACGGCGCCTATGTGGCCGACGATCCGGCCGACGCGGTGCGGGGGGTGGACGCCGTCCTGACCATCCTGCTGGACGGCCCCAGCGTCCTCGCCGCGATGCGGGAGGCCGCGCCCGAGCTTCGGCGCGGCGCGGTCTGGTTGCAGTCGAGCACCGTGGGGCCCGCGGCGCTGGCGCCGCTGGCCGAACTGGCGGCGGAGCACGGGGTGTACTTCGTGGACTCCCCGGTACTGGGCACCAAGGCCCCTGCCGAGCAGGGCCAGTTGCAGGTGCTGGCGGCCGGGCCGCAGGCGGCCAGGCCCGTCGCCGACCAGGTCTTCGACGCGATCGGCAGCCGTACGCTCTGGCTCGGCGAGGACGGCGCCGAGGGGGCGGCCAGCAAGCTCAAGCTGGTCTTCAACAACTGGGTGCTCACCGTGATCAACGGCACCGCGGAGACGCTGGCGCTCGCCAAGGGCCTTGGAGTCGACCCCCAGCGCTTCCTGGACGCACTGGAGGGCACCCTGCTGGACTCGGGCTACCTCCGGATGAAGGCCAAGGCCATCCTGAACGAGGACTACACGCCCAGCTTCACCGTCTCGGCGGCCATAAAGGACGCCCGGCTGATCACGGAGGCCGCCGAACAGGCCGGTGTACGGCTGGACTTGGCGCCCGCCGGAGTCGAGCGCCTGCGCCGCGCGGAGGCGCAGGGACACGGCGGCAAGGACGGCGCGGCGTCATACCTGGCGAGCTTCGAGGGCTAGCCGGGGCTGAGGGCACTGGAGGAGAAATCTCTCCCTACGCCAGCAGGCGGTCGAGAGCGCGCCTCGTACGGGCGGGGGCGCGCCGATCGCCGAAGAGTTGGATGGCTTGGTTCAAACCCATGTAGAGCCCGATGAGTTCGAAGGCGAGCTGCCGCGGGTCGGTGTCCCGTGGCAACTCGCCCGCTCGTACCGCGATCCGTAGGTCCACCACCAGGCGCCGCCGCCACATGCTGAACAGCCGGGCGATCGCCTCCCGTACCGGCCCCTCGCGGCCGTCGAACTCCACCGCCACCGTGGTGAACAGACAGCCGCCGGGGAACACCGCCCGCTCCCGCTCCAGATAGGTGATCCACCGCTCGCACACCGCGCGCAGCCGGGTCAGCCCCGGCCTGGCGTCGGCGGCCGGTTCCCACACCGAGGCGGTGAAGATCGCCGACGCCCTTTCCAGCGCGGCCAGTTGCAGCGCCTCCTTGCTGCCGAAGTGACCGAGCAGCCCGGACTTGCTGATGCCGAGGTCAGCGGCGAGCCGCCCGATGGTCAGCCCTTCCAGCCCCTCCAACGAGGCGAGCGCGACGCTGCGCTCCACGATCCGGTCCCGCGTTCTACGGGCTTCGGCGAAGGAATTGCGCGGGCTCATGCCCCTCATGGTATCCACCGCGGCATTTAACTTCCGATCGATCGGTCGCTATAGTCTGCGCAAACGATCACCGAAGCAGGGGGTAGACAACGTGACCGGAACCCGTATCGCCGCACTGGGCCACTACCAGCCCTCCCGCGTCCTCACCAACCACGACCTGGCGAAGATGGTCGACACCAGCGACGAGTGGATCCGCCAGCGCACCGGCATCGTGACGCGGCACATCGCGGATGAGGAGTCGGTCACCGACCTCGCAACGGCGGCCGGAGGCAAGGCCCTGGCCGCGGCAGGGCTGCGGCCCGACGAGATCGGCCTGGTCACCGTCGCCACCTGTAGCGCGATCGACCGCTGCCCGAGCATCGCCGCCCAGGTCGCGGGCCGCCTCGAAGTGCCGGGTGCGGTGGCGTTCGACCTCAACAACGGCTGCGCTGGCTTCGGCACGGCGCTGGCCACCGCCGACCACTCGGTACGGGCGGGCGCGGCCCGGCACGCCCTGGTGATCGGGGCCGAGAAGATGTCCGACGTCACGGACTGGACGGATCGCGGCACCTGCGTGCTGCTCGGCGACGGCGCCGGGGCAGCGGTGGTCAGTCGTGCCGACCGCGACGGCATCGGACCGGTCGTCTGGGGATCCGACCCGAGCCGTCGGGACGCGGTCCGCCTGGACGGCGAGTGGCAGCCGCGGTTCCGGCAGCAGGGCCAGACCGTCTTCCGCTGGGCCACCACCGAGCTGGCGCCACTCGCCCAGGAGGCGTGTCGCCGGGCTGGCTTCAGCCCGGCGGACCTGGTGGGCGTGGTCACCCACCAGGCCAACCTGCGCATCATCGAGGCCGTGGTACGGCAACTGGGCTTGCGGGACGAGGCGGTCGTCGCCCGCGACGTGGTGGAGTCCGGCAACACCTCAGCGGCGTCCGTGCCGTTGGCGCTCTCGAAGCTCGTAGAGCGCGGGGAGATCACCTCGGGTGGCCCCGTCCTCCTGCTCGCCTTCGGCGGCGGGCTGTCCTGGACGGCCCAGGTCGTCATGTGCCCTTGACGCCTTTCGGCGTTGGCCGTTCGGGGTACGGCCGGTTCGGCACCGCCGGACCACGCCGTTGTGGCCGCCCGCCGTCCGCGCCGGACTCTGCTACCGGCCGTGGTCGTTGGCTCGCCGACGCGGCGGCGTCTTCGTGCCAGCCGCCGCGACGGCGATAACCGCCACAGCGGAGAGCGGCGGCGCCGAAGGCGCCTCAGCTGGTGGCGGGAGCCGTGGCTTGGAGGCGTCGACGTCGCCTGAGAGCCCGGCGGCAGCGCTAGAGCGGGATGTTGCCGTGCGCTCCCCGGCGGGCCGGTGCCTCGTGGATGGCCCGCGCGATCGCGGAGCGGGTGGTGTCGGGGGAGACCACCTCGTCCACGACGCCGAGTTCCATCGCCTTGGGAAGGCCGCCCGCCACGATCTCGTGCTCCGCGGCCAGTTCGAGCTCGATCTGTTCCTTCAGCTCGTCGGGGACCTGGGCGAGCCGTCGCCGGTGCAGGATCCGCACCGCCGCCAGCGCGCCCATCACCGCGACCTGGGCCTGCGGCCAGGCCAGCACCCTGGTCGCGCCGAGGGCACGGGCGTTCATCGCGATGTACGCGCCCCCGTACGCCTTGCGGGTGACCAGGGTGACCCGCGGCACCACGCTCTCCCCGAACGCGTGCAGCAGCTTCGCACCACGGCGCACCACGCCGTCCCACTCCTGGCCGACGCCCGGCAGATAGCCGGGCACGTCCACCAGCACCACCAGCGGCACCCCGAACGCGTCACACATCCGCACGAAGCGCGCCGCCTTCTCCGCGGACAGCGAGTCCAGGCAACCGCCGAGCCGCAGCGGGTTGTTGGCGACCACACCGACCGCCTTGCCGCCCAGCCGGCCCAGTGAGGTGACGATGTTCGGCGCCCACTTCGGGTGCAGTTCGGTTCCGGGGGAGTCCAACACCCCGTCCACCAGCGGCCGTACGTCATAGGCGCGCCGCGCGGACTCCGGCAGCAGCCCGCCCAGCTCCCGGTCCTCGACCTGGTCGAGCCGCAACTCGCTCGGGCTGCCCAGGAGTTCGGCCAGCCAGCGGGCCCTGTCCAGCGCGTCCCGCTCGGAGTCGGCGAGCACATGCACCACGCCGGAGCGGCGGCCGTGCGGCTCCGGGCCGCCGAGCCGCGCCATGTCGACGCTCTCCCCGGTGACCGTACGCACCACCTCGGGGCCGGTGACGAAGATCCGGCCGTCCGGCCCCAGGACCACCACATCGGTCAGCGCGGGTCCGTACGCCGCGCCGCCGGCCGCCGGGCCCAGTACCACCGAGATCTGCGGAACCCGACCGGAGGCCAGGATCATCGCGTGGAAGACCCGCCCGACCGCGTCCAGCGAGCCGACGCCCTCCTGGAGCCGGGCGCCGCCCGAGTGGTAGATCCCGATGATCGGGCAGTTCTCGGCCACCGCCCGGTCATAGGCGCGAACCACATGGTCACAGCCCTCGGCGCCCATGGCACCGCCCTGCACGGTCGGGTCGGAGGCGAACGCCACCGCCTTCATCCCGTTGATCGTGCCGATCGCGGTGAGCATGCCCGACTCGTCGTAGGCCGAGACCTCCTGGTAGCCCTCCGGATCCAGCAGGGCCCGCAGACGCAGCCGCGGATTACGCGGATCACTGTCGCGGGCCTCGCTGGCCATCCGTTGGCCTCCTCGGGTCAGGGCGCGGGCGGACCTGGCGTCGCCGCCGGGGCCGCCCGGCCCTGCCGATCAGCTCTTGCGGAACGCCAGGACGACGTTGAGACCGCCGAAGCCGAACGAGTCATTGAGCGCGGCGATGCTGCCCTCCGGCAGGGCCCGCGGCTCAGCGCGCACGATGTCCGCGTCGACCTCGGGGTCGAGGTTGTCCACATTGATCGTCGGCGGAGCCAGACGGTTGTGCAACGCGAGAACGGTGGCCACCGTCTCCACACCGCCCGCACCACCGAGCAGATGGCCGGTCATCGACTTGGTGGCGGAGACCGCCATGTGGTCGACGTCGTCGCCGAAGACGGAACGCAGCGCCCGAAGCTCGCCGACGTCACCCAGCGGCGTCGAGGTGGCGTGCGCGTTGACGTGCACGATCTCCGCGGGCTTCAGGTCGGAGTTGTCCAGCAGGTTGCCGAACGCGTCGGCGATGCCGCGGCCGGTGGGCTCCGGCTGCGCGATGTGGTGGGCGTCGGCCGAGATGCCCTGGCCGATCGCCTCGCAGTACACCCGGGCACCGCGCCTGGCGGCGTGCTCGGCGGACTCCAGGACGACGATGCCCGAGCCCTCGCCCAGCACGAAGCCGTCGCGGGCCACGTCGTAGGGGCGGGAGGCGCCCTGCGGGTCGTCGTTGTTCTTCGACATCGCCATCATGTTGGCGAACGCGGCGATCGGCAGCGGGTGAACCGCCGCCTCCGTGCCGCCCGCCACGACCACGTCGGCGCGGCCGGTGCGGATCATCTCGATGGCGTAGCCGATCGCCTCGGCGCCCGAGGCACAGGCGCTGACCGGGGTGTGGGTACCGGCACGGGCGTTCAGCTCGATGCTGACGTTGGCCGACGGGCTGTTCGGCATCAGCATCGGCACGGTGTGCGGGGACACCTTGCGGAAGCCCTGCTCACGCAGGATGTCGTACTGGCCGAGCAGGGTCGTGACGCCGCCGATGCCGGAGGCCACCACGGTGCCCAGGCGGTCCGGGTCGACGGCGGAGTCGTCACCGGCCTTGCCGGTGAAGCCGGCGTCCGCCCATGCCTCACGCGCCGCGATCAGTGCGAACTGCGCGGAACGGTCCAGCCTGCGGGCGAGCGGCCGGGGCAGGATCTCAGCGGGCTCCACGGCGATCTCCGCCGCGATGCGGACCGGAAGGTCAGCGGCCCACTCCTGCTTCAGGGGCGCCACGCCGGAGCGTCCGGCGAGCAGCGCCTCCCAGGTCGATGCGCTGTCGCCACCCAAGGGTGTGGTTGCGCCGATACCGGTGACGACCACGGTGCGATTGGTCGGGTTCACTGGAATTCTTGTCTCCACGTATCGAGGGTGAAGGCAACGCGGGCGCCACTCCGGGGTGGCGACAGACGCGTCAACCTGCGGTCAATCAGGCCTGGTGGTCCAGGATGTACTTGGCGGCGTCGCCGACCGTCTTGAGGTTCTTCACGTCGTCGTCCGGGATCTTGACGTCGAAGCGCTCCTCGGCCGCGACGACGACCTCGACCATGGACAGCGAGTCGACGTCCAGGTCGTCGGTGAAGGACTTGTCCAGCTGCACGTCCTCGACCGGGATACCGGCGATCTCGTTGACGATCTCGGCGAGACCTTCGACGATCTCTTCCTGAGTGGCGGCCATCTGCGGCGCTCCTTCGATTTTCTACGGTGGTGATGACACGGGCTCGCGGAGTGCGAGACCGCGGGGATCTTGCCTAGGGGAGGGTAACGACAGCGGCTGCGTACACGAGACCCGCCCCGAACCCGATGACGAGTGCGGTGTCGCCGCTCTTGGCCTGGCCGGTCGCCAACAGCCGCTCCATGGCGAGCGGGATGGAGGCCGACGAGGTGTTGCCGGTGGTCTCGATGTCGCGGGCGACCGCGACGTGCTCCGGCAGCTTGAGTGCCTTGATCATCGAGTCGATGATCCGCATGTTGGCCTGGTGCGGGATGAACGCGTCCAGCTCATCCGCGGTGATACCGGCGGCGTCCAGCGCCTCCTGGGCGACCTTGGCCATCTCGTAGACCGCCCAGCGGAAGACCGCCTGGCCCTCCTGGGTGATCGCCGGGAAGCGGATGTCCTCCGGGCTGGCGGCCCGGTAGACGTCCCACGGCAGGGTCTGCTTGATGGTCTCGGCCTTGTCGCCCTCCGAGCCCCAGACCGTCGGGCCGATCGCGGGCACCTCGGACGGGCCCACCACGACCGCGCCCGCGCCGTCGCCGAACAGGAAGGCGGTGGCCCGGTCCTCCTTGTCGGTGAGGTCACTGAGCCGCTCGACGCCGATGACCAGCACGTACTTCGCCGAGCCCTCGGTCACCATGCCCTTGGCCAGCGTCAGCCCGTAGGTGAAGCCCGCGCAGCCCGCGGAGATGTCGAACGCCGGGGGCTTGCCCGCGCCGAGCCGGTGCGCGATCTCGGTGGCGATGGCCGGGGTCTGCTTGAAGTGCGACACCGTGGCGACCAGCACCGCGTCGACGTCCTCGGCGGTCAGACCGGCGTCCGCTATGGCCTTGCCCGCGGCCTCGATCGACATCTCGGCGACGGTCTCCTGCGGGTTCGCCCAGTGCCGGGTGGAGATGCCGGAGCGGGTGCGGATCCACTCGTCGGAGGAGTCGATGTACTTGAGGATCTCCTCGTTCGGCACCACGCGGGTCGGGCGGTAGCCGCCGACGCCGAGGATACGGGCGTACGGCGCGCCCTTGCTCGGCTTGATCTTCGCGGTCATGCTGTGGGGCTCCTCATCGGTTGGCCGATGTCCTGTCGGCTCGTCAGGTTCATTCGGCCGCGGGGTGGATGCGCAGCAGCGGCTGCCCGGGGGCGACCGGGTCGCCGTCCTCGACCAGCCATTCCACGACGGTGCCGCCGTGCTCGGCGGTGACCGCCTGCCGGTCGCGGTTGTTGGCGACGTGCGCCACCGTAGCGCCCGGCTCAAGTACGTCACCGGCCTTGACCGTCCCGGTGTCCACGGTGCCCTTGAACGGGGCCACCGCGAGCCGCCAGGTCGGGCCGTGCTCCAGCGGGTTGCCCGCCGGGTCACCGTGTTCGGCGATGATCTCGCGGGCCGCGTCGATGTCGTCCGGGGTCTTCAGCGCCAGCGTCCTGACGCCCGGCAGCGCCCGCTTGGCCAGCCCGGTGAGGGTGCCGGCGGGGGACACCTCGATCAGCGCGGTGACGCCGAGCGCCTTGAAGGTCTCCATGCACAGGTCCCAGCGGACCGGACCGGCGACCTGCTTGACCATTCGGCGGATGATCTCCGCGCCGCTGTGCACCACCTGGCCGTCGGCGTTGGAGACGTACCTGGTCCGCGGGTCGCGCACCGACACACCCGGCACCAGGGCCTCCAGCGTGGCGACCGCGGGCGCCATGTGGTGGGTGTGGAACGCGCCCGCCACCTGGAGCGGGCGCACCCGGGAGCCCTCGGGCTTGTCCTCGGCGAGCGCCGCGAGCTGCTCCATGGTTCCGGCGGCGACGATCTGGCCGGCGCCGTTCATGTTGGCGGGGGTGAGTCCGTGCGACTCCAGCTTGGCGACCACGTCCTGCGGGTCGCCGCCCAGCACCGCGGACATGCCGGTCTCGGTGACCGAGGCGGCCTGCGCCATGGCCAGGCCGCGCTGCCGTACCAGCACCATGGCGGACTCGGCGGTGATCACGCCGGCACCGGCGGCGGCGGTGATCTCGCCCACGCTGTGCCCGGCGACCGCGCCGACCAGGCGGCGTCCGTCGACCGGGTGCGGGAAGACCGAGAGGGCGGACACCAGTCCGGCGGCCACCAGCAGCGGCTGCGCCACGGCGGTGTCGCGGATCTCGTCCGCGGTGCCCTTGGTGCCGTAGTGCACGAGGTCGAGTCCGGCGACAGCGGACCACCAGTTCAACCGGTCGGCCACGCCCGGGAGTTCGAGCCAGGGACTGAGGAAGCCGGGCGTCTGGGCGCCCTGGCCGGGAGCTACGAGTACGAGCACCTTCACACTCTCTCTCGCGTCGGGTGGTCACCGCCGGTGAGGACAGGGACCAAGAACGGTCAGGCGATTTGTGGGTGTCCCACAAAAACTCAATCCTGGTGATTCACGCTTGAGAGTCGGCCGAGGATGAGGGCGATCCGTAGGGTGAACGCGGAGCGTACATCGGAAGGTGACCATCCCGTGACATCCGTCACACGTCGTAGCCGGTAGCGGACGGTGTTGGGATGAACGAACAACATCCGGGCCGCGCCTTCCAGCGATGACGCCTGTTCCAGGTAGACGCTGAGCGTCTCCAGCAGCGCCGAGCCCGCTTCCTCCAGTGGTCTGTAGATCTCCTCCACCAGTTGTTCACGGGCCGCGGGATCGCCCGCCATCGCCCGCTCCGGCAGCAGGTCGTCCGCGAGCACCGGCCGGGGGGCGTCGGGCCAGGCCGCGCACGCCTTGAGCCCGGCGGCGGCGGCCTGCGCGGAACGGGTGGCGGCCAGCAGGTCGCCCACCACGGGACCGGCCACCACCGGGCCCGCGGCGAACGGGCCGATGAGGTCCTTGGCGGTGCGGATCGGGTCGTCCGAGCCGCCCGCGACGACCACCAGGCGGTGCCCCAGCACCCCGGTCAGCACCTGCAGCTTGGCGTGCCGGGCGGCCCGGCGGATCGCCTCCACCGTCAACTCGCTGTCCCCGTCGGGTGCGGTGCCGAGGACCACGACCACCCGGTCGGGTGAGTTCCAGCCGAGCGCGGCGGCCCGGGACAGCACTCCCTCGTCCGCCTCACCGGACAGCACGGCGTTGACGACCAGCGACTCCAGCCGGGCGTCCCAGGCGCCGCGCGCCTCGGCGGCCTGGGCGTAGACCTGCGCGGTGGCGAACGCGATCTCCCGCGCGTAGACCAGCAGCGCCTCGCGCAGCACGGCCTCGTCGCCGGGGGCGGCGACCTCGTCGATCGCCGCTTCCATCACCTCGATGGTGGTGCGCACCATCTCCACGGTCTGCCGCAGCGAGATCGCCCGGGTCAGCTCGCGCGGCGCGGTACCGAACACATCCGTGCTGATGGCCTGCGGTGCTTCGGGGTGCCGGAACCACTCGGTGAAGGCGGCGATACCGGCCTGGGCGACCAGCCCGATCCAGGAACGGTTCTCCGGCGGCATCGCGCGGTACCACGGCAACTGCTCGTCCATGCGCGCGATCGCCGCGGCCGACAGTCTGCCGGAGGACTGCTCCAGGCGGCGCAGGGTGGCGCTGTGCGGGTGTTCGCTCCGCTGGGACTTCGGGGGTTGCGGGGAATGCGTGGACTCGGGCACGGGACAAGCCTGCCTTATCGCCTCCGGCGAGCGGAAAGCGGTACGCGGCCGGCCATGGGGGCCGGCCGCGGGGGCTTGCGCCCGGGGGCGCGGGGGGTGGCGGCTTGCGCCCGGGGGCGCGGGGAGCGACGGCTTGCGGTCGGGGCGCGGGGGTGGCGGCTTGCGCCCGGGGCGGGCGGGGGTGATGCGGCTTGCGCCGCGGGGGGCGACGGCTCGCGGTGGGGTGCGCTTGCGCGCGGAGCTGCTTGCTGTGCGGGTGCACTTGCGCGCGGGGGTGCTCGGGGTGCGATTGCGGTGCGTTGTGGGGTGCGGCGCCGTTGCGCCTGCGGCGGGCTGTTCCCACCCGCCCACCCCTTTTCGCCTGCGGCGGAGGTGGCGGGGGTCCGGGCGCGTGGATGCGTTACGGCGGTGCGGGTGCGCTCGCGGTGCGGGTGCGCTTACGTGCGGGTGCTCATGCGCGCGGGGTGCACTTGCGCGCGGGTCGCGGTGCGTTGTGGGGTGCGGCGCCGTTGCGCCTGCGGCGGGGTGTTCCTACCCGCTCGCCCCTTTCGCCTGCGGCGGAGGTGGCTGGGGGCCGGGCGCGTGGGTGTGTTACGGCGGCGCGGGGGCTGGGGAGCGCCGCCCGCCGCTCCTTCGGCCTCCTGGGCAGCGACGGAGAGTCACCGGAGGCGGGAAAGGGCGAGCGGGTGGGAACAGCTCGCCGCAGGCGAAGAAGCCCGCCGCAGGAGAGGGGGCGGGAGGGGCGTAGCGTGGGTGGGATGGGAGTGGTTTGGCGGGCGGGGGACCGGTATCCCGGCGGGGATGCCGCCCAGGGGATCGAGACGCGGCACGCGTTCTCCTTCGGGGGGCACTACGACCCGGAGAACGTGTCCTTCGGGCTGCTGCTCGCCTGCAACGAGGAGTACCTCGCCCCCAACGCCGGCTTCCCCCAACACCCGCACCGCGACGTGGAGATCGTCACCTGGGTCATCGAGGGTGAGCTGCGCCACGAGGACGACGCGGGGCACCGCGCCCTCGTCCGCGAGGGCGAGATCCAACGCCTGAGCGCCGGCACGGGCGTCCTGCACAGCGAACGCAACGCCTCCCCGGACAGACCGCTCAGGTTCCTCCAGATGTGGCTGCACCCCGCGGAGTTCGGCGCCCCGCCCGCGTACGAGATCACCCGCGGCCAGGACGTCAGCCCGCTGCGCCAGCCCGGCGCGCTGCTCGGCGTGCGCGCCGGGACCGCCCGGCTACCGGAAGCCCCGTTCGTGTACGTGCACGTCGTGCGCGGTCAACTCCGGCTGGACGGTGAGACGTTGGGGCCCGGGGACTCGGCGCGGATCAGCGACGCGGCCGGGCTCACCGCGTACTGCGACGGCCCGGCCGAGTACCTGGTCTGGGCGATGCACGGTGTGCCGCGCTACGGCTAGCCCAGCTCCGCAAGCACCGCGTCCGTCAGCGCGGGCCACAGCGGGTGCGCCCACTCGCCGAAGTCCCGGTCAGTGAGGCAGACGCACGCCGCGCCCGCGACCGGGTCCACCCACAGAAACGTCCCGGACTGCCCGAAGTGGCCGAACGTGCGTGGCGAGGACGAACCGCCCGTCCAGTGCGGGGACTTGTGGTTCCGGATCTCGAAGCCGAGGCCCCAGTCGTTGGGGTTCTGGTGCCCGTACCCGGGCAGTACACCCTTCAGCCCGGGGAAGGCGCCCGCCGTCGCCGCCGCGTGCGTCTGCGGCGCGATCAGCCGCGGGGTGAGCAACTCGGCGGCGAACCGGACCAGGTCGTCCACCGTGGAGACCGCGCCCCACGCCGGGGAGGCGGTCAGCTCGGTCGCTGCCATGCCCAGCGGCTCCAGCACCGCCTCGCGTAGATAGTCCGCGAACGCGATGTCGGTGGCCTTGGCGATGTGGTCGGCCAGCACCTCGAAGCCCGCGTTGGAGTACAGCCTGCGGGTGCCCGGCGCGGCCAGCACCTGGTGCTCGTTGAAAGCCAGCCCCGAGGCGTGCGCCAGCAGATGCCGTACCGACGAACCCTGCGGGCCCGCGGGCTCGTCCAGCTCGACCGCGCCCTCCTCGATCGCGACCAGTGCCGCGTACGCGGTGAGCGGCTTGGTGACCGAGGCGAGCCGGAAGCGGTGCCCCGTCGGTCCGTACGACCCGGCCACCCGGCCGTCCGCCCGGACCACGGCCGCCGCCGCGGTGGGTACCGGCCAGTTCTCCATCAACCGCAGACTCTCCATGACGGCGAGCGTACTTGCCCAGGCCAACGCCCATCCCAGGGCCCCGAGCGGCCGGGCTTGCCTAGAGTGCACTCAAAGTCTCTAGCGTGGACAACGTCGGGAGATCGAGAGGACGGCAGCCGGAGGGGTGTACGGCATGACGGTCGTGGAAACCGAACGGAACGCGCTGACCAGCTGCTTTGAGGTGATGGCCAGAACCCGCCCGCAGGGCCACGACCGCTACACGATCAGCGAGGTCGTCGCCTACACCGGGATGAGCGCCCACACCCTGCGCTGGTACGAGCGGATCGGCCTGATGCCGCACGTCGACCGCTCACACACCGGGCAGCGCCGCTACACGGACCGTGACCTGGACTGGCTGGATTTCGTCGGCAAGCTGCGGCTGACCGGAATGCCGGTGGCGGACATGGTCCGCTACGCCGAGCTGGTGCGCGAGGGCGACCACACCTACCCCGAGCGCCTGGAGCTGCTGGTGGCGCACCGAGAGGACGTACGCCGCCGGATCACGGAGCTGCGCGACACCCTCGACGTTCTCGACTACAAGATCGACTTGTATGCGGGCGCCACGCCGGCGCCGGAGAGGCACTGAGGTTTCATGAGCATCGAGAAGATCAGCACGGTGGCGCTCGGCACCAACGGCCCGCAGGTCGGTGTCCAGGGCCTCGGCTGCATGGGCATGAGCGAGTTCTACGGGGACACCGACGAGGCCGCGGCGCGGGACGCCCTGGACGCGGCGCTGGAGGCGGGTGTCACGCTGTTCGACACCGCCGACGTATACGGGTCCGGCGCGAACGAGGAGTTCATCGCCCCGTTCGTCAAGGCACACCGGGACGAGATCACCCTGGCCACCAAGTTCGCCATCGTCCGCAAGGCGGACGATCCGCACTACCGCGGCATCCGCAACGACCGGGCGTACGTCCGCGAGGCCGTCGAGGGCAGCCTGCGCCGTCTGGGCGTCGACGTGATCGACCTGTACTACATGCACCGCCGGGATCCGCAGGTGCCGTTGGCCGAATCCGTGGGCGCCATGGCCGAGTTGGTGGCCGAGGGCAAGGTCAGGTACCTGGGTCTGTCCGAGGTGACCGGCGCCGAACTGCGTGAGGCGCACGCGGTGCACCCGATCGCCGCGCTCCAGTCGGAGTGGTCGCTGTTCAGCCGTGACGTGGAGAAGTCCGCGGTGCCCGCCGCCGCCGAGCTGGGTGTGGCGTTGGTACCGTACTCGCCGCTCGGCCGGGGCTTCCTCGCCGGCGCGTTCGCGGACGCCTCGAAGGAGCTGTCCAGCGACGACTTCCGGAAGTTCCAGCCGCGCTTCACCGGCGACAACGCCAAGGCCAACGCCGAGCTGCTGGAGCCGGTGCGCCGGGTGGCCGCCGCCCACGGCGCCACGCTCGGCCAGATCGCGCTGGCCTGGGTGCAGCAGCAGGCTCGGGTGCGGGACCTGGCGGTGGTACCGATCCCGGGCACCCGCAAGCGGTCCAGGGTGCTGGAGAACACCGCCGCCACCCGGATCACGCTCAGTGACGAGGAACTGGCGCTGCTGGAGCCGATCGCGGGCAAGGTCGCGGGTGACCGCTACCCGGACATGTCCTCCACCTCCGCGGCGCGCGAGTAGCCAACCAGCGGAAGGCGGAAGGGTGTCGGGGAAACCCCGACACCCTTCCGCTTCTGCGTGCCGGTCAGGCCGCCGCGGCGCCCGCCCGGCACGAGGTGTCGCTTGTGGCGCAGCTCACCGACTCGTACTCGCCCAACGCTATGCGGGTGAAGTTCTTCAGGCTCTCCGTACCGGAGGCGAAGTACCCGGTGTGCTGCTGGGCGCCCGCCGCGGAGATCACCCGGGCGCCGAACGAACTGGAGACCGGGTCGGTGCCATGGCCGATGCCGGCGACCTCCAGATACGGAACGTCCTGGATCCAGTCGGTGTCGTCCCGCGTCGCCCACACGCGGGCCCGGGTGTGCAGCCCGGCGACATTCTCCGCGCGCATGCCGGGGCTGCCGTAGACGGTGATGTCCGTCACCTTCTGCTGCGGCAGCCGGGAGGCGGCCACCCCGCAGGTCACCGAACCGTAGGAGTGGCAGAACAGCTGGACGCTGGTGTTCTGCGGCAGTGCCCGGACCATGCCGTTGAGCCGGACCGCGCCCGCCTCGGCCATGGTGCCGGTGGAGGCGTCCAGGCCGACGCCCTCCGGCGTCGTGTAGTCCGCCCAGGCGATGACCGCGGTCCGGACCGACGGGTCGGTGGCCCGCTCGGAGTTGTAGAGCGCCTCGGCCATCCCGTCGGGGGTGGAGTACGGCTTGACGGACTTCTCGAACGAGAGGATGTCGGTGTCGACACCGGGCACCACAACGGCGGTGCGCTGTGCCGTCTCCAGGTCGCCGAAGACCTCGGCCACCCGGCCGCGTCCGCTCGGGTCGAACGCGAGGATCTGCCGTCCGGGGTCGTGTAGCGAGCCGAAGCGGTGCGCGAGCTGGAGCGCGGACTGGCGGCCCTCGGCGGTCAGGTCGGTGGCCTTCGAGCGCTTCAGCTGCCACTGCTCGGCCTCGCCCAGCGCCTGCTGGTTGGCCCGGTAGCGCAGTTCGACGGGGGCGCCGTTGAGGTTGCCGACGACCAGCGGATAGCGGTCGGCGAGTTGCCGCGCCTGCGCGTTGCTCAACGAGGCGAAGAACCGGGAGATGGTCGCCGTGCTGGCGGTGTCCGGGTTCGGCAGCCGGCGTCCGGCCACCGAGCCGTGCAGCCACGCGGACACCGCGGCGGCCCGCGGATCCTGCGGTGGCTTCTGGTGGCGCATGGCGGTCCAGCCACTCGTCGCCAGCAGCACGAAGACGACCATCACGGCCAACGCCGCTCTCCCCGGCGAGGTCAGGTCCTGCGCGATGACGCGCAGCCAGTACCAGCCGAGGGATCGAGGGGAGGAGGGAGCGCCGGCGCGCTCGTCGAAGAGATTCACCGGGGGCCACGATAGGAGAAAGACGGGCCCGACCGTGAATACGGTGACTCAGATCACGTTTATATCGGCCACAAGCGGCCGTTAGTGGCACAGGGGTGACAGGGACTCAGCGCGAGTGTGATGCTAAGCACCCGGCGCACGCCACCCGCCGGTGAGTGCCGGGCCGATCGTGTTGATGTGTTCTTCGACACTGCGCCGCATCTGTTCGACGCTGTCGTCGGCGCACTTCCCCCAGTGCCCGGACGCCGCCCGGATCACCCCGCCGAACGCCGCCACCAGCACCCGTGGGCGCAGGTCCAGCACCGGGTCCAGGCCCTCTCGCCGGGCGATCTCGGCGACGAGCCGCTGCTCCATCTCCGCCTGTCCGCGCATCCGTGCGGCCAGCAGCGCGGGGGTGGTCTCGACCACCTGGCACATCCGCATGTACAGGTCGAGCGGCACCACCTCGTGGATCGCGGTGCTGACGTCGTCCCAGGTGCTCAGCACCGCGTTGCGCAGCGCTTCCAACGGCGGCTCCGCGGCCGGGCGTTCGCGCAGCGCGGCCATGAAGTGGCCCTCGATCAGTTCCTCGACGGCGAGCGCCGCGTGCTCCTTGCTCTGGAAGTAGCGGAAGAAGGTGCGCTGCGAGACCTCCACCGACTCGGCGATCTCGTCCACCGTGGTGCCCTCGAACCCGCGGGTGGTGAACAGTTCCATCGCCGCCCGGGTGAGGGCGTCGCGGGTGCGCTGCTTCTTGCGCTCCCGTAGGCCGGAGGCGCCCGGAGCGGGCTGCGCCGTCGCCGTGATTCCTGTCATCCGCGGCCACCTCCTGTTCGTGTTGTGGCAGGTCACCATACCTGCGCCGTATCTGTCAGTTACCGGCAGGTGAACTCGTTTGTCAAATGTCAGCTGCTGACATAATCTCGCGCCCATGAGCCAAGCACCCCTTGTCACTGACCAGCTGGCGGACCAGATACCGCCGCCCAGAAGGTCGCTGCGCGGCCATCCCTGGCTGACCCTGTTCTCGGTCGCCATCGGCGTGATGATGGTGGCGCTGGACGCCACGATCGTCGCGGTCGCCAACCCGGCCATCCAGCAGCACCTCGGGGCCTCGCTCGCCGACGTGCAGTGGATCACCAACGGCTATCTGCTCGCGCTGGCCGTCGCACTGATCACCGCGGGCAAGCTCGGCGACCGGTTCGGCCACCGCCAGACGTTCCTGATCGGCATCACCGGATTCGCCCTCACCTCGGGCCTGATCGGCCTGTCCAGCAGCGTCGCCATGGTGATCGCGCTACGCGTCTTCCAGGGCCTGTTCGGCGCGTTGCTCCAGCCCGCCGCGCTCGGACTGCTGCGAGCCACCTTCCCGGCGGAGAAGCTGAACACCGCCATCGGAATCTGGGGTGCGGTCATCGGCGCCTCCACCGCCGCCGGGCCGATCATCGGCGGCCTGCTGGTGGAGCACGTCAACTGGCAGTCCGTGTTCTTCATCAACGTGCCGGTCGGCGCGATCGCGTTGGCGCTCGGCCTGCTGATCCTCAAGGACATCCGCGCGGAGAAGGCGCCCAAGTCCTTTGACATTCCCGGCATCCTGCTGCTGTCGGCCGGCATGTTCTGCCTGATCTGGGGTCTGATCAAGGCTCCCGCCTGGCACTGGAGCTCGTTGAGCACCTGGGCGTTCATCGGCGGGGCCGTTGTGCTGTTCGCGGTCTTCGCGGTGTGGGAGACCAGGTCCCGCGAACCGCTCATCCCGCTGGGACTGTTCCGCTCGGTGCCGTTGTCAGCGGGCACCGTCCTGATGGTGCTGATGGCGTTCGCCTTCATGGGCGGCCTGTTCTTCGTCACCTTCTACCTGCAGAACGTGCACGGCATGAGCCCGGTGTCCAGCGGCGTCCACCTGCTGCCGCTCACCGCGATGATGATCGTCGCCTCACCGGTGGCCGGTGCGCTGATCACCCGGTTCGGGCCGCGCATCCCGCTGGTCGGCGGCATGCTGTTCACCACCGCCGCCATGATCGGCATGTCCCGGCTGACCGCGGACAGCGGCACCGGCACCACCTCGCTGTGGTTCGCGCTGCTCGGTCTCGGACTCGCGCCGGTCATGGTGGGCGCCACCGAAGTCATCGTCGGCAACGCCCCGTTGGAGCTGTCCGGGGTGGCCGGCGGCCTTCAGCAGGCCGCGATGCAGGTCGGCGGCTCGCTGGGCACCGCCGTGCTCGGCGCGGTGATGGCGGCCAGGGTGGACAACCAGCTGCCGGGCCACTGGGCCGCCGCCGGGCTGCCCGCGCTGCCGCCCGCGCAGGCGAAGCAGGCCGCCGACGCGGTGGCCGTCGGCGTGGCGCCGGTACCGCCGCACGCGCCCGCCCCGCTGGCCGGCACCATCAGCCGCGTCGCACACGACACCTTCGTCTCCGGGATGGGCCTGTCCTTCACGGTGGCCGCGGTCGTCGCGGCGGTTGCCGCGGTGGTGGCCGTGTTCACCAAGCGGGGCTCCAACGCGGACGCCGCCGGCGGCGGGGTGCACATCTGACCGCCGAAGCCCAAAGAGCCCCGGCCAGCCGCCCGTTGAAGGGCGGCTGGCCGGGGCTCTCGCTTACGGGTGACGGTTACGCGTCACCGCCGGCGGCGCCGGGGTCGGCCGCGGCGACGTCGAGCAGCTGGTAGCGGTCGATCGCCTGCTTCAGCGCGGAGCGGTCGATCTTGCCCTCCTTGGCCAGCTCGGTCAGCACGGCGAGTACCACCGACTGCGCGTCGATGTGGAAGAACCGCCGCGCCGCGCCGCGGGTGTCGGCGAAGCCGAAGCCGTCCGCACCCAGCGACTGGTACGTACCCGGCACCCAGCGCGCGATCTGGTCCGGAACCGACCGCATCCAGTCGGACACGGCCACGAACGGACCCTCGGCGCCGGACAGCTTGCTCGTCACGTACGGAACGCGCTGCTCCTCCTCCGGGTGGAGCAGGTTGTGCTCCTCGGCGGCGACCGCGTCGCGGCGCAGCTCGTTCCAGGAGGTGGCGGACCACACGTCGGCCTTGACGTTCCACTCCTCGGCGAGGATCCGCTGCGCCTCGACCGCCCACGGCACCGCCACACCGGACGCCATGATCTGCGCCGGGATCGAACCGCCCTCGGCGGCCTTGTACCGGTACAGGCCCTTGAGGATGCCCTCGGCGTCCACGTTCTCCGGCTCGGCGGGCTGCTGGATCGGCTCGTTGTAGACGGTGAGGTAGTAGAAGACGTCCTCGCTGTCCGGGCCGTACATCCGGCGCAGACCGTCCTTGACGATGTGCGCGATCTCGAAGCCGAAGGCCGGGTCGTACGCGACACACGCCGGGTTGGTCGAGGCCAGCAGCTGCGAGTGGCCGTCGGCGTGCTGCAGACCCTCACCGGTCAGCGTGGTGCGACCGGCGGTCGCACCCAGCACGAAACCGCGAGCGAGCTGGTCGCCCATCTGCCAGAACTGGTCACCGGTGCGCTGGAACCCGAACATCGAGTAGAAGACGTAGACCGGGATCATGTGCTCGCCGTGCGTGGCGTACGCCGAGCCCGCGGCGATCAGCGAGGCGGTGCAGCCAGCCTCGGAGATGCCGTCGTGCAGCATCTGCCCGGTCGGCGACTCCTTGTACGCCAGCAGCAGCTCGCGGTCGACCGACTCGTAGGTCTGGCCCAGCGGGTTGTAGATCTTGGCGGACGGGAACAGCGAGTCCATGCCGAAGGTGCGGTACTCGTCCGGCGCGATCGGCACGAAGCGCTTGCCGATCTCCTTGTCCCGCATCAGGTCCTTGAGCAGTCGGACGAACGCCATGGTGGTGGCGATCGACTGCTGGCCGGAACCCTTCTTGACGGCCGCGTACGCCTTGTCGTCCGGCAGGTTCAGCGGCTTGGCGCGGACCACGCGGGTGGGCACGTAGCCGCCGTTCTCCTTGCGGCGGTCGTGCATGTACTGGATCTCTTCCGAGTTCCGGCCCGGGTGGTAGTACGGCGGCAGGCCGGACTCCAGCTCCTTGTCGGAGATCGGCAGGTGCAGCCGGTCACGGAACCGCTTGAGGTCCTCGACGGTCAGCTTCTTCATCTGGTGGGTCGCGTTGCGGCCCTCGAAGTTCGGGCCGAGGGTCCAGCCCTTGACGGTCTGCGCCAGGATGACGGTCGGCTGGCCCTTGTGCTCCTTGGCCGCCTTGTACGCCGCGTAGATCTTGCGGTGGTCGTGACCGCCACGGCCCAGGTGCAGGATCTGGTCGTCGGTCATGTTCTCGACCATGTTGCGCAGCCGGTGGTCGCCGCCGAAGAAGTGCTCGCGGATGTACGCGCCGGTCTCGGTGGCGTACGTCTGGAACTGGCCGTCCGGCGTCGAGTTGAGCTTGTTGACCAGCACGCCGTCCCGGTCCTGCGCCAGCAGCGGGTCCCAACTGCGGTCCCAGATCAGCTTGATGACGTTCCAGCCCGCGCCGCGGAAGACCGACTCAAGCTCCTGGATGATCTTGCCGTTGCCGCGCACCGGGCCGTCGAGCCGCTGCAGGTTGCAGTTGACGACGAAGGTCAGGTTGTCCAGGCCCTCACGGGCGGCCAGGGACAGCTGGCCGAGCGACTCCGGCTCGTCCATCTCGCCGTCGCCGAGGAACGCCCACACGTGCGAGTCGGCGGTGTCCGCGATGCCGCGCGCCTCCATGTAGCGGTTCATCCGGGCCTGGTAGATCGCGCCGAGCGGGCCGAGGCCCATCGAGACGGTCGGGAACTCCCAGAAGTCCGGCATCAGCCGCGGGTGCGGGTAGCTGGACAGGCCGTACGGGGCCTTGGACTTCTCCTGCCGGAAGGCGTCCAGCTGCTGCTCGGAGAGCCGGTCCAGCATGTAGGCGCGCGCGTAGATACCGGGGGAGGCGTGCCCCTGGAAGAAGATCTGGTCGCCGCCCTTGCCGTCGTCCTTGCCCCGGAAGAAGTGGTTGAAGCCCACGTCGTACAGCGAGGCGGAGGAGGCGAAGGTCGCGATGTGACCGCCGACGCCGATACCGGGGCGCTGGGCGCGTGACACCATGACGGCCGCGTTCCACCGGGTCGCGTTCAGGATCTTGCGCTCGATCTCCTCGTTACCGGGGAAGAACGGCTCGTCCTTGGTCGCGATGGTGTTGATGTAGTCCGTGCTCCGCATCTCCGGCACGGCGACACGCTTCTCGCGAGCGCGCTCGATGAGCCGCAGCATCAGGTAGCGGGCACGCTCACGGCCGCGTTCGTCAATAGCCGCGTCGAGCGAGTCGAGCCATTCCGCCGTCTCCTCGGGATCAAAGTCCGGGACCTGGCTGGGAAGGCCGCCAATGATGATCGGGTTGCGATCGGATCCGGAAGCCACGCTGTTCCTTCGCTACTAGGTAGTGCTCTGCTGTGTCGCGCCGCCTCCATCGTGTACCGCGGCTGGAGATCCGTCATCTCTACTGAGTGGTAACTACCACTTGGTGAGACGGGTCGAGACCCGCGACGGTTGGCGCAGTGGCGCGCGAGCGCCTCCGGTACGAGGCTGGGAGGGGGTACCTCCCATGCCGTTGAGGCCATGGGGGAGGGCGACGGGCGGGCCAAATCGCAACTCTACGCCCAGTCGGGGCGCGGTCGGACACCCGTCCCGGAAGCGGGCTTCCGTTCGGACCGCCCGGCCCCGATGCGACGTCCTAACGTCGCAACCCCGGCAAAACGCCGTGACAGGGGTCACAGACGGCGGTGCGATGTGAGGCGACACGTCAACGTTTGGGCGGGATCGGTAGCTGGGTACTTGCGCGATCCGCCCGCTGCGTGTGGACTACGGCCATCGCCCCGTACACGCGCGGGGCCGACAGACATCCCCAAGTCAGGAGGCAATCCGTGAGCGCGACCGCGGGCCACGCGGAGGAGCGGACCAACCCGGTGAGCCGGTTGGGTTTCGAGCCCGGACAGGTGGTCCTGGAGATCGGCTACGACGACGACGTCGATCACGAGCTCCGTGAGGGCATCGAGGCCATCATCGGACAGGATCTTGTCGACGAGGACTACGACGACGTGGCCGACGCCGTCCTGCTGTGGTTCCGTGACGAGGACGGCGACCTTACGGACGCCCTGGTGGACACCATCGGTCTGATGGACGACGACGGCGGTGTGGTGTGGCTGATGACCCCCAAGACCGGCCGTGACGGCCACGTCGAGCCCAGTGACATCAGCGAGGCGGCGAAGACCGCCGGCCTGTCCCAGGGCAAGAGCATCAGCGCCGCCAAGGACTGGACCGGCAGCCGACTGGTGGCCCCCAAGCGCTGAGCGCCCCGCCACCGCACCACCCACCCCGACGCATCCCGCGCGCCCCCGCCAGCCCACCGCTGCCGGGGGCGCGACGCGTCCCACCGCCCGCCGCCCTCGCCCAGGGCGGCGCCAGGCCCGCCCGTCACCCGCCGCCCTGGGCCAAGGCGCCGCCGGCCCCGATCACCGGCAGTGCGAGACTGTCCGTGCCGCCGCGCCACGAACGGCGCAACGGCACCGGTGAGACGCGCAAGCGAGATCGGAAGGGAAGCATCCATGGCCATTGAGGTCGGCTCCAAGGCCCCCGACTTCGAGCTGAAGAACCAGCACGGCGAGCTGGTCAGGCTCTCCGACTACAAGGGCGACAAGAACGTCGTCCTGCTGTTCTACCCGTTCGCCTTCACCGGCGTGTGCACCGGCGAGCTGTGCGCCCTGCGCGACGAGCTGCCCAAGTTCGTCAACGACGACGTCCAGCTGCTCGCGGTCTCCAACGACTCCCCGTTCAGCCTGCGGGTCTTCGCCGAGCAGGAGGGCCTGGAGTACCCGCTGCTGTCCGACTTCTGGCCGCACGGCGCCGCCAGCCGGGCGTACGGCGTCTTCGACGAGGAGAAGGGCTGCGCCGTGCGCGGCACCTTCATCATCGACAAGGAGGGCGTGGTCCGCTGGACCGTCGTCAACGCGCTGCCGGACGCCCGTGACCTGAACGAGTACACCAAGGCGCTCGCCGAGCTGTGACGTGTTCACGCGGCGTGCTTCGTGGCGCGCCGCGTGAGCGCTCCCCAGCCGGGGAACCGGTCACTAGGATCAGGGCGTTGATCCGGTTGTACGTATACGCACCAACGGGGGCAGCGCGCTCGACGTCCCCTCGGACCATTGGGAGGACTCGTGGGAGTCAGCCTCAGCAAGGGCGGCAACGTCTCGCTGACCAAGGAGGCGCCGAACCTCACGGCGGTGCAGGTCGGACTCGGCTGGGACGCCCGGACGACCACCGGCGCGGACTTCGACCTGGACGCCAGCGCGCTGCTGACGAACGCGTCCGGAAGGGTCCTCACCGACCAGCACTTCGTCTTCTACAACAACCTCAAGAGCCCGGACGGTTCGGTCGAGCACACCGGGGACAACCTCACCGGTGAGGGTGAGGGCGACGACGAGGTCATCAACGTCAACCTGGCGCTGGTGCCGCAGGACGTGGACCGGGTCGTCTTCCCGGTCTCGATCTACGACGCGGAGAACCGCCAGCAGAGCTTCGGCCAGGTGCGCAACGCCTACATACGGGTCGTCAACCAGGCCGACAACCGCGAGTTGGCGCGCTACGACCTGACCGAGGACGCCTCCACCGAGACCGCCATGGTCTTCGGTGAGCTGTACCGCAACAACGGCGAGTGGAAGTTCCGTGCCATCGGCCAGGGTTACGCGTCCGGCCTGCGCGGAATCGCCCAGGACTTCGGCGTCAACGTCTGACGCCACCTCGTCCGGCGCCGCGCACCGTGCCACCGCGGCGCCGGACCCGTGGGGGAACCAGAAGCATCGGGGAGGAACGAACCACATGGGTGTCACGCTCGCCAAGGGGGGCAATGTCTCCCTCAGCAAGGAAGCGCCGAACCTCACACGCGTCATGATCGGCCTCGGCTGGGAGGCCAGGTCGACCACCGGCGCGGACTTCGACCTGGACGCCAGCGCCCTGCTGTGCTCGGGCGGCCGGGTGCTGGGCGACGAGTACTTCGTCTTCTACAACAACCTCAAGAGTCCCGAGGGTTCGGTCGAGCACACCGGCGACGAACTGGTCGGGGGCAGCGGTGGCGACGACGAGACGATAGTCGTGGACCTCACCAAGGTTCCGGACCGCGTCGACAAGGTGGTCTTCCCCGTCTCGATCTACGACGCCGAGGTCCGCTCGCAGGCCTTCGGGCAGGTGCGCAACGCCTACATCCGGGTCGTCAACCAGGCCGACGACCGAGAGTTGGCGCGCTACGACCTGACCGAGGACGCCTCCACGGAGACCGCGATGATCTTCGGTGAGCTCTACCGGTACGGCGGTGAGTGGAAGTTCCGTGCGGTGGGCCAGGGGTACGCATCGGGCCTGCGGGGCATCGCCCTAGACTTTGGGGTCAACGTTTCGTAAAAATGCGTGCAGCCGCCTGCACCGGGACCGCCAAGGATTGGATTGCCAGTGCTCGTCAGAACGTTCGGCTGGTCATTTGCCATAACCGTCGCCGGGCTGGCGTTCGCGGGGATCCTTTGGGGCTGGCAGGGGCTCGCGGTCGTCGCGATTCTGTCGATCCTGGAGATCTCGCTCTCCTTCGACAACGCGGTGATCAACGCGGGAATCCTGCGGAAGATGAACGCCTTCTGGCAGAAGATCTTCCTCACCGTCGGCGTGCTGATCGCCGTCTTCGGCATGCGGCTGGTCTTCCCGGTCGTCGTCGTCGCCATCACCGCCAGGATCGGGCCGATCGAGGCGGTCAGGGTGGCGGTGAACGATCCGAACCGCTACGAGCACCTGGTCACCAGCGCCCATCCGGCGATCGCCGCGTTCGGCGGGGTGTTCCTGCTGATGATCTTCCTGGACTTCCTCTTCGAGGACCGGGACATCCACTGGATGGCCTGGCTGGAGCGGCCGCTCGCCAGGGTCGGCAAGCTGGAGACCCTCCCGGTGATCGTCGCCCTGGTGGCACTGCTGGTCGCCGCGACAACGGTGGCCACCTCGGTCCCGCTGCAGGGCGGCGGTACGGCCGACAAGTCGGCGACGGTGCTGCTGGCCGGGGTCGCCGGACTGGTGACATACCTCGTGGTGGGCGGCGTCTCCGGCTACTTCGAGGGGCGCCTGGAGGAGGACGCCGAAGGCGCCGAGGCTGACGCGGAGGACGGCGAGCCGTCGGCCGCCCCCGCGCGGAAGGGAGCCTCGGCGATCGGCCTGGCCGGTAAGGCCGCGCTCTTCATGTTCCTCTACCTGGAGGTCATCGACGCCTCGTTCTCCTTCGACGGTGTCATCGGGGCGTTCGCCATCACCAACGACATCTTCATGATGGCGCTCGGCCTCGGCATCGGTGCGATGTACATCCGCTCGCTCACCGTCTTCCTGGTGCGCAAGGGCACGTTGGACGACTACGTGTACCTGGAACACGGCGCGCACTACGCGATCGGCGCGCTCGCGGTCATCCTGCTCGTCACCATCGAGCACGAGGTCAACGAGGTCGTCACGGGTCTGGTGGGCGTCGTACTGATCCTCGCCTCGTTCCTGTCGTCCGTGGTACGCAACCGTCGACTCGGGGAAGGCTCCGAACAGTTGGAGGAACAGGCGGAGATCCCCTCGGGGGTCTGAGCCTGGACGTTGGCCACGGCAGGGGAGGGCTACATGGCTGGCGTATGGCAGTTCCTGCGGGGCGGGGACAAGTCACCCCAGTTCGACATGGGGATCGCGCACACGGTCACGCTGACCAAGCGGAACCAGGTCGTCTCGCTCAACCACCAGGGTTCGGCCCACGGCAACCTGCGGGTCAACCTCACCTGGTCGATGCGGACTTCGGACTTCAACGACATGAACCGCGAACGAGGCGGTCTGTTCCGCAAGCCGTTCGGTCTGTTCAGGCCGGAGTTGGTGCAGGCGCAGGGGCCCGCGATGGTCAACGTCGACCTCGACCTTGCCTGTATGTACGAGCTGGCGGACGGCAAGAAGGGGGTCGTCCAGCCGCTGGGCAACTTCCTGGGGTCTTTCAACGAGGCGCCGTACATACAGCTCAGCGGCGACGACCGGTTCGGGTCGGGCTCCGGCGAGACGATATACATCAACCTCGACCACAAGGACCAGTTGCGCAGGCTGCTGGTGTTCGTCTACATCTACGACGGCACCCCGGCCTTCGACCGCACGCACGCGGTCGTCACGCTCTACCCCAGCGCGGGCCCGAGTATCGAGATCGCCCTCACCGAGCGTGCCCCGGAAGCACGTTCCTGCGCGGTGGTGCTGATCGAGAACAACAAGGGCGAACTGACCGTGCGGCGCGAGGTGAAGTACGTCTACGGCTTCCAGTCCGAACTGGACCGGCTCTACGGCTGGGGCCTGCAGTGGGGCCGCGGCTACAAGTCCAAGATCTGAGCCTGGCGGCGCCCAACGGGCCGAGGTCTACCGTCCGTTCTGGAACTGCGGCCCCTGCGGCGGCAACGTGACCGCCGGAACGGTCGGCGCCGCCGCCTGCTGGGCGACGGTGGCCTGCTGCGGATATCCGTACGCCGGATGCGGCGGATAGCCGTAACCGCTCTGCTGCGCGGTGGCGGCAGGCTCAGCGGGTGGTGGGAAGCCATAGCCGCCGGGCTGTTGCGGATAGCCGTAAGGCGTCTGCGGATACCCGTAGCCGCCTGCCTGGGCCGCCGGTTGCTGCGGATAGCCGTAGGCGGGCTGGGAGTTGGGCATGGGCGGCACCAGGGGCGGCAGCGGAACGCTGGGCTCCGCGGACGCCGGGGCGGTCCCCGTACCCGTTGTCGCAGCGGAAGCCTCCGCCGGGGGCGGTGCGGCGGAGGGCGACGCGCCCGTCGGCTCGGGTGCCGCGGGCGCCTGAGCCTCCGCGTCGTCCACCGCGATGCCGAACTCCGTTGCCAGCCCCACCAGCCCGGTGGCGTACCCCTGCCCCAGCGCGCGGAACTTCCAGCCCGTACCGCGCCGGTACAGCTCACCGCAGATCATCGCGGTCTCGCCGCCGGTGTCCGGCGCGATGTCGAAGGCCGCTATGGGCTCCGCGTCCTCTTCCGCCGCGAGGTCGAGGAGCAGCAGCCGCAGCCCGGGAACGCTGCCGAACGTCCCGCCGTCCGCGGAGGCGGCCAGCACCACCCGGTCCACCGAGGGTTCGAGCCCGGCGAGTTCGACATCGACGCTGTCCGTCAGACCGCGCCCGTCGCGCCGCTTGGGGCGGTGCCTCACCAGACCGGACGGATGCCGCGGCTGGTTGTAGAAGACGAAGTCCGCGTCCGAGCGCACCCGTCCGTCGCCGCCCAGCAGCAGCGCCGAGGCGTCCACGTCGGGCACACCCGCGCCCGTGTTCCACCGCAGCACCGCCCGGACCGCGGACGCCTGAAGCGGGACGTTGGACCCCTTCACCATCGCGTGCGTCATACCGGTAATCCTGCCCTCCCGCCCCACGGCCGGACAACGCGGGTGCGTGCCGAACGTGGTTCCGGTGGCCGGTCAGCGATTGATGCGGAGCCGGTCACCTGTTGATGCGAATCTGACACCCGATGGTCAAGACTTTGCCAAGAGCCTGCGTGCGATGATCATCCACGCGCGGCAGGGCGACGATCCGCCAACCACCGCACACCAACTACCCGGGAGCTGTATGCGCCACCTTGGACCCGCCGCGCCACCCGCGCGGAACTCCGCGTTCCGCAACATCTCCGGTGACGAGCCCGCATGAGCACCGCCACCGCCGTCTGGACCGGCCGGTGGACCGCCGACCACCTCGGTGTCACGCTCACCGGCTCACCGGAACTGCCCAGGCTGCTCGGTCTCGCGGTACGGGTGAACGACAAGCGCGCCCACCTGCTGGTCTCCAACGTCCTGGGCAAGTACGTACCGCAGCGCCCGGACATCGTCTACGAGACCGGGCTGGCCCTCGGCCGCCGGGTGCTGGTGCTGCTCGGCGAGCAGAGCGCGTCGCGTGCAGTGGTCCTCGGCTACGCGGAGGCCGCGGCCGGGCTCGGCCAGTGCGTGGCGGACGGCCTCGGGTGCGCACCGTATCTGCACTCGACGCGTCGGCCGGTTCCCTCGGTCCCGCTCGTGGGGCGGTTCGAGGAGGAGCACAGCCACGCCGTACGCCATCTGCTGCTGCCCGCAGATCCGGAACTGCTTGCCGGAGGCGGCCCGTTGGTACTCGTGGACGACGAACTGACCACCGGGAGGACCCTGCTCAACACGGTGCGGGCACTGCACGCCCGCTATCCGCGCGAACGCTACGTGGTGGCCGCGCTGGCCGACCTGCGCGGCCCGCTGGACCGCGCCCGGCTGGAGGGCCACGCCGCCGAACTCGGCGTCCGCCTCGACGTGCTGGCACTCGCCACCGGCGAAGTTCGGCTACCCGCCGATGTGTTGACCCGTGCCGCGCACCTGGTGCGCCGCTACGGCACGGCGCCGCAGAGCACGGCCGCCTGGCCGCCGGGCACCGTGGCGCGCGTCGACCTCGGCTGGCCGCCCGGGCTGCCCGACGGCGGGCGGCACGGCTTCACGCCCCGGCACCGGGCCCTGCTCGAAGCGTCGCTACCAGGCATGGCGAAACGTCTCGGAAGCGCACTGCCGCGCGGTGCGCGCCGCGTACTGGTGCTCGGCTGCGAGGAGTTGATGTACACCCCGCTACAGCTGGCGGCGGCGCTTGACGCCGACGTCGACGGCGTGGAGGTGTACTTCTCGTCCACCACACGCTCCCCGGCACTCGCCGTTGACGACCCCGGCTACCCACTGCACACCCGTATCGCCTTCCCCACGCACGACAACCCGTTGGACGGTGCGGGTGAACGTTATGCCTACAACGTGGCGCCGAGCGCCCACGGTGTGCGACGCTTCGACGCGATCGCCGTCGTCGTGGACTCCGCTGGCGACACCCCTCGCCTGACGGCGCCCGACGGACTGCTGTCCCGGCTCGCAGCCCACACCGACCGGCTGCTGCTCGCCGCCATCCCCTCGTACGTACCCGAACGGCAGAACCACTCCCACCGGCACTCCACCTTCCCACGGAAGCACACCCCCCAACGGCAGGACCGGAACCATGCCCTGTGAACCCCTGCGCGGCCCGGCGTTCTCCAGCTACGCCCCCGACGAGGTCGGCTGGCTGCTCAAGGACCTCTCCGACGTGGCGCTCGAACGGCCGATCGAGGAGCGCGAGGAGGCGGTGCAGAACGGCGCGCACTACGCCGAGTCGCTGCCCGTCGAGTACCAGCCGAGCGCCGAGTACCAGCGGTTGTTCCGCACCGCGCTCGCCCGGTCCGCGGAGCGGATCGCCCGGGCCGTCGGCGTCGTCACCGAGACGGTGCTCAGCGAGCGCTCACCGGCCCCGGTACTGGTCTCACTGGCCCGCGCCGGAACGCCGGTCGGCGTACTGATGCGCCGCTGGGCGCAGCAGGCACACGCTCTGGAGCTGCCGCACTACGCCGTGTCGATCGTGCGCGGCCGGGGCATCGACACCACCGCGCTGCGCTGGATCGCGGAGCGGCATGATCCGACGGACGTGGTCTTCGTCGACGGCTGGACCGGCAAGGGCGCCATCTGCCGTGAACTCGGCGCCGCGCTCGCCGGGTTGCGGCGCTCCGGTTGGCACGAGGAGTTCGATCCGCGGCTCGCGGTGCTCGCCGACCCCGGCCGCTGTGTGGACACCTTCGGCACCCGCGAGGACTTCCTGATCCCCTCGGCCTGTCTGAACTCAACGGTGACGGGGCTGGTCTCACGTACCGTGCTGCGGCCGGACCTGATCGGGCCCGGCCAGTTCCACGGTGCCAAGTTCTACCGGGAGTTGGCGGACGTGGACGCCTCCGGGCTGTTCCTGGACACCGTGACGAAGCGTTTCGGCGATGTGGTGGACACCGTCGTCACCGAGGTCAAGGAGGCGGGCGAGCGGGACCGCACCCCCACCTGGGCGGGCTGGGCCGCGGTCCAGCGGATCAGCGCGGAGTACGGGATCGGCGAGGCCAACCTGGTCAAGCCCGGAGTCGGCGAGGCCACCCGGGTGCTGCTGCGCCGGGTGCCCTGGCGGATCCTGGTACAGCGCGACGCCGGGCCGGAGTTGGACCACATACGGCTGCTGGCCGACCAGCGCGGGGTGCCGGTCGAGGAGGTGGACGACGCGATCGGCCCGTACCGCTGCGTGGGCCTTGTGCACCCGAGGTACACCGCGGGGGCGGTCGGCGCGGACGGCAGGGCGGTGGTGCGCGGATGACGTTCACCCCCGGCGGTACGTTGATCGCGGCCGACCTCGACCGCACCCTCATCTACTCGGCACAGGCGCTCGCCCTCGCCATGCCCGACGACCAGGCGCCGCGGCTGCTGTGCGTGGAGGTGTGCCACGGCAGGCCGCTCAGCTACCTCACCGAGCGCGCCGCGGCGCTGCTGGCGGAGCTGGCCGCCGTCACCGAGTTCGTCCCCGTCACCACCCGCACCCGGCAGCAGTACCGCAGGGTGCATCTGCCGGGCACCGAACCGCGGTTCGCGATCTGCGCCAACGGCGGGCACATCCTGGTCGACGGCCGCACCGATCGGGACTGGCACCACCAGGTGCGGCGCTCACTGGAGTCGGTGTGCGCCTCGCTCGGCGAGGTGCTCGACCAGCTGACGCGGGCCGCCGACCGCGACTGGCTGCACAACGTACGGGTGGCCGAGGACCTGTTCGCCTACCTGGTGGTGGACCGGCAGCGGCTGCCGGAGGGCTGGTTGAAGGAGCTGTCCGGCTGGGCGGAGGCCCGCGGCTGGACCGTCTCGCTCCAGGGGCGCAAGGTCTACGCGGTGCCCAAGCCGCTGACCAAGTCCGCCGCCCTGGCCGAGGTGGTACGGCGCACCGGCGCGGCCCGGGTACTGGCCGCCGGGGACTCGCTGCTCGACACCGACCTGCTGCTCGCCGCCGACAAGGGCTGGCGCCCCGGGCACGGCGAACTCGCCGACGCCGGTTGGCAGGCCGCGCACGTCACCGCCCTCGACGCGGTCGGCGCCGCGGCGGGGGAGGGGATCCTCCGGCGGATGGCGGCGTGGGTGGAGGGCACGGGGTTATAGCACCACGTGGTGTACCCGGGACCTATGGCACCGGGTACACCACGCGGGTGCAGTTGGCCCTGGACCGCTCCACGCGTTCGGCGTTGGACCGCTCGCTGGCCGCGATGAACTCCCGCGCCTGCTCCCGCGTGCGGCCACCGCGCAGATGCCTGCGCAGCAACCGCTCCTCGCGCACCCTGGGCGGAGTGTCCACGTACCACAGCGCGTCCAGCAGTTCGCGCACCTCACACCAGCCCTCGCCGTCGTCGGCGAGGTAGTTGCCCTCGGTGATCACCAGCCGGGCGGTCGGCGGCACGACCAGACCGGCCGCGACCGGCTCCTCCAGCCGACGGTCGAAGTCCGGTACGTAGACCGGGTGTTGCGGTACGTTCCGTAGTCGCCGCAGCAGGTGTACATAGCCGTGGACATCAAAGGTGTCCGGAGCGCCCTTGCGCCCGCGCCGTCCCAGCCGGTCCAACTGCGCGGTGGACAAGTGAAATCCATCCATCGGGACATATCCCACCGAATCCACGCCAAGCCGCTGGGTCGCACCGCGCACCAGCCGCTGGGCCAGCGTCGACTTGCCCGCCGCGGGCGCACCCGCCAGCCCCAACAGCGCCCTGCGGCCTGCCATGCTGGGCACCAGGGCCACCGCCGCATCGATCAAGCTGTCAGAAACGGTCGACATGGCGTAACCCTACGCAACGGTAATCACGAGCGTGAACCACTGAGGAGCGTCTGGTGACCGAGAGCAAGAACCCGCCGCTAACGCCGGAACTCTACGCATACGTGCTGGAGCACAACCCGCCGCTCGACCCGGTCCAGCGCGAGCTGGTCGACTTCACCCACACCCGGTTCGCGGACGACGCCGGCCTGCAGACCGCGCAGGAGCAGGGACCGCTGCTGAGCTTCCTGGTACGGCTGGTCGGCGCCAGGCGGATCGTCGAGGTCGGCACCTTCACCGGCTTCTCCACGCTGTCCATGGCCCTGGCGCTGCCGGAGGACGGCCGGATCATCGCCTGCGACATCTCCGAGGAGTGGACCGCGGTGGGCCGCGAGGCCTGGGCGAAGGCGGGCGTCGCGGACCGCATCGACCTGCGGATCGCCCCCGCGCTTGACACCCTGCGCGCGCTGCCGGACGACGAGCCGTGGATCGACCTGTCGTTCCTCGACGCCGACAAGGAGAACTACCCGCTGTACTGGGAGGAGTTGGTGCGCCGCACCCGGCCCGGCGGTCTGCTGGTGGCGGACAACACCCTGCTGCACGGCTCGGTGGTGACCGACACCAGCAGCGACGGCCGGGCCGCCGCCATGCGGGCCTTCAACGAACTCGTGCTGACCGACGAACGCGTCGAGGCGGTACTGCTCACTGTTGCGGACGGAGTGACGTTGGCCCGGAGGACCGGGGCCTGACCTGCTGGCGCCCGGAGGCGGCCGCCTCGCGCGCCGCCTCCTCACGGGCAGCGCGCTCCGGGTTGCGCAGCCGCCAGTACGGGTTGTCGTGCGGCAGATGGCTGTGCACCCGCCCGTACATCCCGAACGTCATCAGCACCAGCCCGAACACAAAGCTGAACAGCACGTTCGGCATGCGGAACGCCAGGAAGTTGACCTTGGTGTCCAGCACCGCGAGGTTCACGAAGCCGCTGAGCACGAACAGCACGCCCAGCACCATGTTGAGGGTGGACGCGAAGTTGCGGCCGATGACCATCCCCACGAACAGCAGCGCGCCGATCACTATGGACAGCACGCTGAGCGCGCCGTTCGAGCTCAGCCCCGCGACCCGCTGGCCGTGCAGCGAGAAGAACCCGACGTGGTTGAGCAGGCCCAGGATCCCGAAGGCCACCAGCACGAGGCCCATCAGCCCCGCACCGATCCGGTACACCTGGCTGAGCCGGTGATCCACCGGCAGATGATCGTCCAGTTTCATGCCCGGCTCCTTGGGAGGATGCGGTTGCCAGCCCGCGCTCACGCGCCTCTTCCGCGCCGCTCACGCTGGTGCTGACTTCCAGCATCCGCCCATCCGGCCGGTGCGGCCAGCTCAGCCGCAGCAGCCGCCTCCGCAGCAGCCGCCACCCCCGCTACTGGGCGGCGTGGCCGCGGCGGCACCGGTCACCGCGACGGTGGAGAGCAGCTTGACTGTGTCCTCATGCCCGTCCGGGCAGCTCGCGGGTGCGGAGGACTCGGCCATCGGCCGGTTCAACTCGAACGTGGTGCCACAGGCGCGGCAACGGTACTCATAACGAGGCATGCCCGCAGGATAAACGGGTGGGCGGACGGGGAGAACCGCCGTTCAGCGGGCGCATACGAGGCCGAGGGCAAACGGGTGGGCGGGAAGCGAACCCCGCTCAACGGGCGCGGGCCCGCTCCTCACGGATGTTCGCGACGACCCGCTCCGCCACCCGCCGCACGGCGTCCATCTCGGTGAGGAACGCCCAGTAGTCCGGATGCCGCCCGGTGAGCCCCTCGACGGCGCGGTCCAGCCGCTCCACCGCCTCGTCCAGCGGCCGGGCGTGCCTGGGTTCGGGCGTCGTACGCCCCTGCATCACCAGCCGCTGCGCGTCCCGCAGCACGAACCGCGTCCTGTCGATCTCCGCCCGCGGATCCCGGCTGACCTCGTTGAGCCGCCGCAGCCGGTCACCGGCCGCCGCGACCGCCGCGTCGGAGTCGCCCAGCAGCTCCCGCACCGCGCTCAGCGCGGCGGTCGCGTCCGGCCACCGCTGCTCGTCCCGCGCGGCCTGCGCCTCGGCCAGCTTCCGCTCGGCGGCGGCCACCGCGGCCGCCGCCTCGTCCGGCACCTGCTGGAGGTCCTGCCAGCAGGCGACGCTGAACCTGCGGCGCAGCTCGCTCAGCGTGGGCCCGACCTGGGCGGCCCGGGTGGCCAGCGCCTGCGCCCTGGTACGCAGCGAGACCAGCCGCTTGTCGACCTCCGCCGCGCGCTGCGGCAAACGCTCCGCCTCGGCGCGGATCTCCTCGGCGGCCCGGCGGGTGTCATCGGCCCGCCGGATCGTCCCCTGCACGCCGTGCGCCGCCGCGCCCTGGTTGAGCTTGGTCAACTCCGGCCCCAGCGCGGCCAGTCGGGCGGCCAGGTCATCCGCGGCCAGACCCGAGGCGCGTACCGCGTCCAGTGCGTTGGCCGCCGCCAGCAGTGACTGGCGGGCCCGCTCCACGGCGGGCGCCAACCGGGCCAGCTCGTTCTCCGCCCGGGCAAGCACACCGCTCAGACCCTGCGCGAACCGGTCCAGCTCCGCCCGGGTCCTCAGGATGTCGTCCCTGGCCAGCGTGAACGCGTTGCGCGCCCGGGTCGCGGTGGCCAGGTCGAGGTCGACGGCGTCCAGGTCATGCGCGTCCACCGCCGCTATGTACCCGCTGCTGACCTGGTCGATCCGTCGGCCCAGGGACTCGAAGTCGCCGACGGCCTTGCGCCCGGCCGGGCTGCGGTCGACCGCGGTGATCGTCTCGATGGCGATGCGCAGTTCGCGCTGGGCGGTGTCCAACTCGTAGAACGCCTCGGCGGCGGCCTCCTTGGCCGCCTGCGCCTCGGCGCGATGGTTGTCCTCCCCGCGCCGCCACCACGAACGTGCCGTCGTCACATCCCTCTCCCGCTGGTCCGGCCGGGTACCGCGGACATCCTCCCACCCGGGACCGGCGGACACAGCTGCCGGGGCAGCCCAGCCCGCCCCGCGCCCCGCGCCGCAGCCGTTGCCGCTGTGCGCGGCGACCACGTGGCCGCAGGCCGGGTCCTGCGGTAGGTCGATGTGCGCAGGTGGCCCGCGGTGTACGCCGAGGATGGCGGTCGCGTCGAACCACCGCGTCACGCAGCCCCCAGCACCGGGCCTTCGCGCCCTCGGGATGCCCGGCGAGCGCCAGCCCGCCCCCACCATCACCAGCGCCCCAACGGACGCCACGGCCAGCGCGACGCTACGGCTTCGGGTGGACACGGGCTGCTCTCCATGGCTCGCGGGACGACCGCCCCCTCGCACCGATGAACCCGAGCCCCCAACATCGGCTGGCCCGCCCCCAACCCTTGGCTGGGCTTTCCCCGCCCCGTGATTTGTCGACCAGGGGCCAGGACAGGGTAATCTGTCCATCCCGCGCCGGTAGGACGCGAGGGCGCATAGCTCAGCGGTAGAGCGCTGCTCTTACAAAGCAGATGTCGGCGGTTCGAATCCGTCTGTGCCCACCGACTCACTTACACGATGAAGGCCCAGGTCAACCGGCATGTATCCGGAAGCCTGGGCCTTGATCGTTTCCCCTCGCGGGACCGGCGGGGGCCGGGCCGTGCCACTTACGTGCCAGATAGCTTGCCGCGCCCCCGCTTTGCCTGGCGGATCTGCTCGTCTACGTGGTCGGCGATGGCGTGGTCACGGCCGTTGACCAGGTGCTGGTAGATCAGCGCGGCACGCACCGACGAATGCCCCATGCGGTGCATGAGTTCACGGGTCGTGGCGCCACCGGTCGCGGCGAGGGTGTTGCCGGTGTGCCGGAGGTCGTGGAAGTGAACGTCCGACAGACCAGCGGCGCGCAGCGCAGGAAGCCACACCCGGCGGAAGTTGTTCCGACGCAGCCGTCCGCCGCGTTGGCCGACGAAGACCAGCCCGTTCCGGCCCGGTTCGGCGTACAGGTCGAGGTGAGTCGTCAACTCTTCGACCAGCGAGGCAGGAAAAGCCACGGACCGAATACCGGCGTTGCTTTTCGGCGTCTTGATGACCAAGCCCTCTGCCCTTGTCTCCGCTTGAGCCCGTCGCACAGAGATCGTACGGCGCTCCAGATCCACATCGTGACGCTGCAACGCCGCCAGTTCGCCGAATCGCAGGCCCGTGAACGCGGCGAGGAGCACCAGGACGCGGAAGCATGCGGGCACCTTGTCGGCTAGGCGGTAGACCTCCGGCACGGTGAGGTATGGCCGCTCGGCTGTCTTGGCCGCACCGGCACCCTTCACCCGGCACGGGTTGCGCTGGATCAGCCCGTCGTCCACGGCAGTGTTCATGATGGCGCGGAGAATCTGATAAGCCTTCACCACGGTCGTCTCGCCGATCCCTTTGTCGAGCAGTGCGGCACGCCACTGCCTGACGTGCGGCGTGGTGATCTTCGAGATGGGGGAGCGGTCGAAGGCCGGGAGGATGTGGAGCCGCAGGGCACTCTCGTTGCGCTCGCGGGTCGTTGCGGCGTAGCCACGCTCTTTGAGCCACGCCGTGGCGTATTCGCCGAAGGCGATCTCCTCATGTGGGTCCTGCCAGCGCCCCTCCACGATCTCGGCCTCTTTGCGCACAAGCCAGACCTCGGCGTCCCGTTGCGTCGGGAAGGTCTTGTCTGCGTTACGGAGCTGACCGTCCGGGCCCGGATAGCGAGCCTGGAAGCGCCCGGACGGAAGCCGTCGTACTGAGCCGAAGCGACGGCGCTTGCCACGTGCGTTGGGCATCAGGCCACCGCCCCGAAGCGTGCCCGGCTGATCGACACGGGCTGGACGGTGTTCGCTTCGATAAAGGCCCGCAGTGCAGCCTCAGGGATGCGGACGTGCCGACCGACCTTGACGAAGGTGATGCGCCGCTCGGCGATCAGGCGACGCGGGAACCGCTCGGAGGTGCCGAGCAGTTCGGCGACCTGGGCGACGGACAGGTACCGGTCAGCCATGGGTGGGTTCTCCTTCCGTTCCTGGGGAGGGCGCGATCGAAGCGGCGAGCCATTCTTCGCCGGGGGTGAGGCCGGTTCCGGCGAAGGTCCAGTGGGCGAGGACCAGCGTCGTCTCGCCGGTTTCGGCGTCCGTTGGCCGGTTGTCGGTGTCGCAGCGGGCCGTGATGGCTTGGGCGCGTCGCCATTCGGCGCGGGCGGTGCGGAGGGCGCCGAGGGTGGTGGAGTAGCGGCGGGTCTTGGTGGAGAAGTGGCCGCGGAAGCCGAGCATGTGCGCCCAGGCGCGGAGCCGGAGATCCTCCAACTCCCGCCGCCCGCCGAGCGCCCAGGCGGTGCGGATCATGCGTCGGGCGTGGTCGCTGATGGCGAGGCGGGCCAGCTCGGCGAGGAACTTGATCGGCCGATCCAGGGTGCCGGTCGCCGACTCGGCGCCCTTGGTGGCGTACTTGGCGATGTAGGCGGCGACCGCGCGATCGGTCAGCTCGGCTTGGCCGTTGAACTCGGCGCTGCGGATGGTGCGTACGTCGAGTTGGCGGCCGAAGGCGAAGACGTGTTGCCGCCCGTCAAGGACTGGGCCGGTGATGCGTGCGGTGGTAGCGGCGGCGCGGATGGCGTCGGTCAGCAGCTCGGCGGTGGCCCAGGCCGGGGGCGGGGTGGTGCCGCCGTCGGGGCCGTCGAGGCGGATGACGGCGTGGAAGTGGACCAGGCCGCGCCGCTGGTACTCGGCGACCTTCGCGAAGCTGACCCGGGCGTACCGGCGGAAGGCGCGTTGGGTCAGCCCTGCCCGCTTGGCGACCTCACGGCGCAGGTAGATGGAGAAGCGCCGCCACAGCGCACCGGCGTGGGCGTTCCAGAGAACCGCGGCTTCGTAGTCGTACGACTCCGGGTCGAGCGGCGTACCCAACTCCGGCGCGTCGGCAGGGTGGGCGGCTCCGCAGCGGCAGCGGCCGGAGTCCGGGCGGTTGTGGACTGGGCCGAAGCTGGGCGCGGTGAAGGTGGCGAAGACGCGGGGGTGTGTGGCGACTTGCTCAGGGGTGCCCTTGCCTCCGCGCAGTCCGGCGGTGATGAGCTGGTAGGTGTCGCGGCGGTAGACCTCGGCGCAGGCCGGGCAGCGGGTCACGCGGCGGTTGTTGCAGCGGACCAGGAGGTGACCGGCGGGAAGCTGGTCAGAGGCGATGTGGTGGAGGAGTGGGCCGATCTCGCCGGTGGCGGTGTCCAGCGCGTACTCGGAGCGGTGGCCGTCGAGGCGGATCGGGTTGGTGCAGCCGCCCAGGCCGGAGAGCTGGCGTACCAGCGCGGGCATGGTGCCGAGCGAGGCCAGCATGCCGAGTTCCGGCAGCGGGGGCGGGGTGGCCCGGGTGATGATGGTGATCTCCTTTGCGGCTCAGGTCGTGGAGGGGTGGGCTGCCGGGGCGGCGATGCTTGGCGGTATCGGGCCGCCCCGGCAGTTGTTGATCAGCGGTGGCGCGGGGTGCCGAGCAGGGAGCGCAGGACCACGGCGGCGACCGCCACGGACACGGCCCCGATGGCGACAGCGGTCACCAGGGCGGTCAGCACGATGCCGACCAGGACGACGGCGGCGACCGCACCGACGCCGAGCCCGACAACGGAGGCGATCCCGCGGGTCGGAGGCGCCGGGATGTGGGCGCAGGGGCAGGCCGACTCATGACCGTGCACCACGGCGGTTGTCGTGTGGGTGCGCGGCTCGGGAAGTGCGGGGTAGGTGGGTCGGAGCAGCATGGCGCTGGTCCTTTCAGCGGTGGGTGCCGTTGACGACGCCGACGCCCGTGCGGGTGCCGCTGTCGATGGCGGGGGCAAGGAAGGTGTGGGCGAGGTAGAAGCCGAACAGGGCGATCACGACGGCGACCCACAGGCGGATGTTCATGAACTTGATCGCGGCCCAGGCGACGACGCCGAGCACGACGACCAGGGGCAGGCTGACGGTCACTGGGGGCCTTTCAGCGGACGGGGCAGCGGTGGGTACGGGCCGCCAACTCGGCGGCGGCGCGGGAGTCGTAGTCGCAGGAGAAGCCGCAGCGCGGCGCGGTGCAGGCAGCGGTGTGCTTCTCGCGGCCTCGGCTGTCGTAGGCGGTGCCGACCTGGACCGGGCCGATGCAGACGACGTTGCGGAAGCGGCGGTTGGCGGACACGGGAGGACTCCTTTCAGAGCTGGGCGGCGATGGCTTCGGCGAGCGGCGCGGGGACGCCGAGCTGGGCGCGCAGGGTCGGGGTGTCGATGGACCGCCCGGTGCGTTCCTGGTGGGCGGTGGCGAGCTTGCGGGCGTGTTCGACCAGGGCGGCGGGTACCGCGGGCGTGGTCGGTTGGTCGGCCGGTTCCGGCGGTGCCGGAGCGGGAGTGCCGCCGTCCGCCTCGGCGCGAGGAGCCGTTTCTTCCTCGTCGGTCAGGTCCAACTGGGCTGTCAAGGCGGGCGGTTGGATGTGTCGAGGTGTCGTGGCGGTGTGCGCGAGGAGTGTTCCGCCGAGGAAGGCGACCGCGGGCCATCCGGCGACGAGGATGCGCAGCCAGGCCGGGACGGCGCCCAAGTCGAGAAGTCCGGCGGTGGCCACGTTCGCCCCGAGCGAGGCGGCAAGCGCGATCACGAACCAGCACCACCCGGCCGCCTTGGACGAGCCAGTTCGCAGCCGCCGCCAGGCCGCGACGAGTAGCAGGTCGACCGAGACCGGGTAGGCCCAGGCTTTCCAGCCGTTCTGTCCGGCCGCCGAGGCGATGTCGTGCAGGTGCGCGAAGGACAACGCGGCGGCGATGACCGCCTGGACGAGCACCGCGTCAACGCGGGCCAGGTGAGCGCGCATGGCGCGGCCTCCTTCCTGGTTCAGGCATGGCGGGGGTAGGGACGTGGCGTGAGGCGGTCACGCCGACCGTTGGAGGGGGAGGGGGTTAGTCGGTCACCGGTAGCGGCTTGACCAGCGACACCGGGCGGTCAACAGGCTTGACAGGCACGGCGGGCCGGAACGGATCAAGCGCGGGAATGTCCGGCACGAGGTGAGCCGTCTCGGCACACACCGCCGCAGCGTCGCCGAGCGACAGATACGGGGTGCGGATGCGGGACCAGCCGCCGGAGGTATCCCCAGCGACCGCCAGGCCAGGCGACTCGGGCGCGATGGCGCAGGCCGCGCCGACCGCTTCGGGTGCGATGTCGCCGAGCGCCATCTTGGCCGAGGCTTCGTCGTTCACCCGGTGGCAGACCCGACCGGTGAGCTGGGCGCGGAGCATCGTGGCACCCTTGCCCAACTCGGCACCGAACCGCTGACCGCACACCTCCAGGTAGATGCCTGCGGCACGGCCGAGTTGGGCGAGCCGGATGAGCTGGGTGACCATCTCGTCCCGCCGTTCCTCGTCCTTCTTCGTGGCGACCAGGAACAGCTCGGCCACCTCGTCCACCACCAGCACGACCGGTACGGGGCGTTCGGCCTCGGGCAGGCCCCAGATGTCCGAGGTGATCTCCTCATCCGGCGTACCCGGCGCGATGCCCTGCCGCGCCTTGATCAGGTCGTACCGGTCCTCCATCAACTCGACCAGCACCGGCAGCAGTTCAGCCGCCTGCTCCGGATCGGTCGTCAGCGCCGAGAGCCGAGGAGCGAACGGCGCCAACTCCACGCCCCGCTTGCAGTCGATCCCCACCAGCGCCACCGGTTGGGGAGCGAGCCCGGCGACCACGTGCCGCAGGAACATCGACTTGCCCGACAGCGTGGCACCGAGGGTGAGTTGGTGGGGTATCGCGCGGTAGTCCCGCACGAACGCCGTCGCGTCCTCCCGCAGCGCCACCGGCACCTTCAGGAAGCCGCCGCCGGTCTTGCGCGGCATGCGCACTTTCCGCAGCACATCGAACCCGACCAGCCGCAGCTCGACCACGCCCGGCTTGACCACGGTGACGTACACGGCGTGAACGCCCCAGGCGTGCCGCAGCCGTTCGGCCGAGGCCGCCACGTCCGCCGGTTCCTGCCCCGGAGCGAGCCGCAACCTCAGCCGCATCCCGGTCGAGGTCGGCCGGATCATCCCGCGCCGTGGCGGGACGGGCCGCACCTCCCGCCGGGTGGTCGCCTGAACCAGCAGAGCCCGGAGCCTGGACGGCTGGACGGTCAGCCCGCACGCGTCCATGGTCGAGCCGTACGAGCCCAGCAGCTTCGCCGTCGAGACCGGCAGGCCGAGCGTGCACCAGTAGGCGGCCGGGTGCCGGGCCCGGAGGTAGGCAGCCCCGCCACCGAACGCGGCGACCGGACCACCCACCTCCACCAACGTCATCAGATCGGACACGATCAGGCCCCCACCTCAGCCGGGAAGGAAGCCGGAGCCACCACCTCGGCCCGGTAGGCGATCCCGTGCCGCTGCTGACCGTTGAACGTCGACTCCCACGGCCGCGCCACCAGGCCCACGAGCGAGACCGGAGCCCCGACCGCCAGACCCTCGGTGATGCCCCGCTCGGGAACGGTGACCTTGATCAGCGAGGACTCGCCGCCCTCGATGTAGACCACGCCGAGCGTCATCAGCGTCTCGCCGGTGACCGCGTCGGTGGCGATCTCGCCCGACTGCCGGTCCTTGACCTTCTTCTCCGGAGCCTCGGTCAACAGGATCGTCGCCGCCGAGGTCTCCACACGGATGGAACGCACAGAACTACTCCCTTGCGCGCGCCCCTCGTCGTGAGGAGCGCAATTGCTGACGAATGCCTACGCAACGGGAGGTTGACCGCATACGGACTGGGCGCGATACGCTCTAGGAGCGTTGTGCCAACGACGCACCCGGCCTGAGTGGGCTGCCTCCCGCTCAGGCCACATTCATGTCTGTGGCCCTTATCGCTCGCGCCCCGGTGCAGGTCTGCCTTCCTGCTCCGGCGCGTTCGCATGCCCGCATCACCCACTCCGCCGGATGCGGAGGAGTCTGCCGACACTCACCACAGTAAGCCGTACTCCAAGTACTGTCTAGTACTTCATGTACTAGTCCGCACTTCCTGTACGCCCAACTCGCTTGCAAGCGACCGCAACTGATCCGACGGCGGCTGACTCATGGTCAGCAGGTCCGCCACGAGCTGCTTCACACTCGGCATGGCGCGGACCATCTCAGGCGAGAGCTGGCGGGCCTTCAGTAGCGCGGAGACAGCGCTGTCGACCTGCCGACGTTGGGCATGCGCACGCGCGATGTCGATCTGGAACCGTGTCTGTCGCTCGGAGGAGAGCACCGACGCGTCGATGCTCTCCGCGGCCCTGAGAGCCACTCCGGCGTCACCGAGATCGACGGCGACCGAGACCTCATGAAGCCCGACGTTGGTGGGACCGAACTCGGTGTTGTAGTCGTTGCGCCCGGAGCCAACCTGGTCAGCCATGCCCCGGGCGTCCCGCAGGTACGCGTACGCGGCCTCGGCGTCATTCGCCTTGGCTGCGGCTACTGCCCGCTGCAAGGTCAGTGCCCCGCGCAGGGCAACAGCTTCGACCTGCCCGGACTCCGCCAGGGGGCGAAGTGCGTCCGCGGCAGTCCCCGAGGCTTGGGCGGCCTGGTCGAAGTGGCGCGCACCGAGGAAGACGATGGACAGTCGGAACTCGCCGGCTGCCATCAACAACGGATCGTTGGCCCGTTCGGCGGCGACCACCGAGCGGTCAACGGCGATCCAGGCTGCCTCGGGCTCTCCCATGTTTGCCAGGGCGGCACTGCACGTGTGGTACATCGCGGCCAGCAGCCGGAAGAGCTCAGGCCGTTGTTTCTCCGGAGTCGATCGCGCGGCTCCTTCCAGCCTGGGGACCAGCCGTTCCAACAGGTCTGCCAAATCCGCGTACTTGGCCTGGTGCGTCAGTTCCCATGCGCGGTCGACCTCAGACCGAAGCGCAGGCACGTCCGGCGGCTCGTGGTGCCCGAGGATCGCCTTCAGAGAATGGGCGGCGCTCAGCACTAGGCGCAGGCGGCTGGCCCCCGGGGGCTCACCTTCGGCCACCGATGCCACAATCGGCGCTTCCGCCGCCAGTTCCGCCAAAGGCAGCTCGAGGACTTCAGCGACCTTTTCCAACACCGTCATACGGTCGATGCGGCGTACACCCCGCTCTACCTGGGACACCCAGGCTTCGGAACGGTCCAGCAGGCGAGCGAACTCTTTCTGTGAGAGCCCACGGCGCTTGCGGTTGAAGGCGATCTTGCGACCAAGCGCCTTCTCATAGTCAGTGCTCAACGTCCACACCCTTGCCGGACACGAAGTCCAAGCGATCGACCTCGGTTGAGGCAAGGTACTGCTCGCGCGCGGAGAGGAAGGCCTTCACGTAGTCCTTCGACTCGTGAGCTTCGAAGGCGTCCTTGTCCCGGTAGAGCTCGTAGAAGATGCGTTCCAGCGGGCGACCGTCAACCCGGTGCACCGTGTAGATCACCGTCCCGGGCTCGTTCGCGCGGATCTGTTCGCCGGTCCGCGCCACCAAGGAATCGAACTCGGCAGCCGCCGACTCGTCCTTGCACGTGAAGCGCACCATCAGCCCGAACATGCGGTTCCCCTCTCGATCGACGTCTCAGCTCAGCACCACACCTCGGCGTGAACGCTATGCGCCAGGCGACCCGCACGAAAAGTGCGATCCCGCACTCGGAGTACCCGCACACTCGGTACGGTGCTAGTACTAATTGTACGGCTCACTGCGATCCGCGTCAGCAGGACGAGGTAGTTGGCGCAGAAATCCGCAGGTCACCGAGATGGAGGCGGTCCATGCCCACGTACCGACGCACCTTTCCCGGGCGGCCGGAGGAGCTCCGCAATGTCCGCCAGTGGACGCGACACATCCTGAGCGGCAGTCCGCGTGTCGAGGACGCCGCCCTGGTTGTGACCGAGCTCGGTTCCAACGCCCTTCTCCACACCGCGAGCGGCGACGAGCCCGGCACCTTCCGTGTCTCGCTAGCCACGTCTGGCGGAGGCATCACGGTCTCGGTTGCCGACCTCGGAGCCGCGAAGAACGAGCCGAGCGTCCAGGACCCCGCCGAAGAGGACCCCCACGGCCGCGGGCTCGGGCTGGTCGTTGCTCTGGCTCAGCACGTCGACATCGACGGCGACGAGCACGGCCGCACGATCACCGCCTACTTGATGCCAGTGCCAGCTGAGCCGGTGATCGCGTGCTGACTCTCTTCAACTACTGGTGCGAAGCCGTCGCCCACGTAGGGGAGAGCGGAAGCGCCCACCTGCTGAGCACGCAACCGGCCAGCACGCCACGCCTGGCGCTGCGTTGGCTCCGCGGTCGCGTACGGGATGTCGCCGACCAACTCGACTCGGCGCCCGCTCGACCGGCCAGTCACTGGCTCGACGACCAGGTCGAGCACGAACGCGCCTTATCCGCACTAGCCGCAGGTGAGACGTACGCCTTCATCCTCGCCGACGACACCACCCGATACGTCCTGTCAGTCCGCCCTATAGGGACCGCACGATGAAGAACCCCGACCTCAACGTTCGCCGCGGCTACTGGTGCGAGTGCTGGACCACAAGCCCCACAACTGGCAGTGCTCCTGGTCTCTTTGCTTCGTTCGAAGCGGTCACCGCCACACAAGCTGTGCGATGGATCAGGGGGGTCCTACAGACTATTGTGTCGGCCCTTGAACCAGACGCAGCCGATCGAGCCTGGGCCTGGATGACCAGCGGCTACGTGGCTGCCATCGGCGACCTGGAGCGCGCCCAGCCATGCGCCGTCGCCGTCAGCCACGGCAGCACCCGCATCGAGTGGACCGCCCGCCCAGTGCTCTTTGTGGCACTGGCCCACCGCCAGGTTGGACAACTCCCAACCTGCGCAGAACAGTTCTGTGGCCACGTCAGGTGATGCCGCACTCGGCTCGCGTACGGTGAAACGACCAGCCAGCCGAGGGGAACCGAGGATCGTGAGCGCCCAACGCCCGCACTCTGTAAGCGTCGCCGGAGTCGTAGTCGACCACCAGGGCCGGGCTCTGCTCATACAGCGTCGGGACAACGGCCACTGGGAACCACCCGGCGGAGTCCTGGAGGCAGGGGAGACGATCACGGAAGCCCTCCGGCGCGAGGTGCTAGAGGAGACCGGGATCACGATCGAACTCCCGGCAACGCTCACAGGCGTCTACAAGAACATGACCGGCCTGGTGGTCGCCCTGGTCTTCCGATGCAAGGCGATGGGCGGCAGTCTCACGACCGGAGCGGAGACCCGGGCACTGCGCTGGGCCACCCGCGAAGAGGTACGCCAACTCGCCGACGAGGCATACGCGATCCGCGTCCTGGACGCACTCGACGCGGCATCCTCACCCGCCGTGCGTGCGCATGACGGCGTGAAGCTCGCCTAGCACTGGTTCGCCAGCCCCAGGCGCATGGCGAGTAACAACCTTCTCTACGGGTTCAAGGCGGCTCGCTCCGCTCCCCGCGCGCGGCCCGGCCCCCGGCCGGGCCTGCGCTCCTGTCTCCGCCCCGCTCCAGCCCGGCCGGCGCCCGTGCCGCGCGCACAGCGATCAGCCGCTTGCCGCCAGAGAAGGGGTACGTCGTGGCTGGGGCGGTCGGCTCCGCGATTTTAGGCAGCCACTTTGGCGCGAGCCTCGAAGATCACGGCCCCAACGTCGTGCTTTACCGGGCAGGTCCACTACCTGCCCGACGCGCCGCAAGCTTACGGGGCCGTGATCACTCGCGCCAAAGCAGCTCCAGCCCAAAATCGCTACGCCGACCTAGTGCGTCAACCACCCGACCTGCCGCCAAATAGCACGATTGAATGCGCCAGCTCACCACCGCTGCACCACTGAACTTGAGTGGGTGATATCAGGTCATCTGCCTGACAGTTGCAGGGAGGGTCCGGTAGATCTGGGCATTTTGGAATTATTCACGCCAATCCCTCACCCGAATCGCATTCGCGCAAGCCCTCAATTCGACGAGAAATCCAACGATCCAACCGACCAGTGCTATTTTCCGCGGCGACATATTCACCCGTCGGAAGAATTGCCAACTGGCATTTCTGCGTGATGAGCTTTAGGCTTTGCCCGGAGAAAGCGACAAGGCGGGTTTGCAACAAGCGGTTGCACACGTCGTTAAATTCCATGCCGCGAGACTCTAGCCATGACAGTATTTCAGTGTCATCATAACGGACTTCTTTCCCTTCACACAACCGCATGAGCAAAACAAATTCCTCCTTTCCGATAAACTCCGGACACCACTGCTCCGTCACCGGAATCTCGCTTAGCGCTCCATCGCCAAACTCATGCGATCGTACTTGCCAGCCCCTTCTTCCATCGACACGTGCAGCACGAAAGCTCAATAGGGTCCTTCCGACCTCCACCTCAAGATCTTCTCCCCACAATTCACGACCAAATCCATACATTTCATCCAGCCGCGTCCAAACGAACTCCAGTAGCAGCCTCAGTGGATTTGCTGATGTCGAGAAGTAAAATGGCCACCATCCATCGACCAGAGGTGCCATGAATGGCCGCCCATTGGTCTTCACGAGGGAATAGCTACCCGATATGATCAATTGAGGAAAACCCGTCGGGCCGAACCCCTTCTTCCCAATGTTCTGCTCAAGATAGTCGACCATTGACGATCGGAACGCCCGCTCACTCTTGAATCCGTGCATTCCAAGTATGACTCGAATCGCAGACACTTGCTCTAGGAGAAGCGCGTGAAATATAGCCTCCTCTTCGTACGGGAGAGCAGTGGGCCCTTCCACATCCCGAACGATTCTCCCCGTCATCTCGGAAAACGTTCTAGCGGACGGGGCCATGTTGCGATCAGGGTCGTCCAGTTCCTCGTCTTCACTTTGGTAATAAGAGTGCTCGATCGCGCTTACCGTCTTGAGCTGCGCGAACGCATCGCGAAGCTCAGCCGAGTGGAGGTTTTTCTTGACTTCGATGACGGCAATGATATCTTTAACATGCCATACGTACGAGTCGGTGTATGGCAGTTTCTCCCCCTCTCCCCGCACCACCATGCAGTCAAGTTGACCGGATAGGCATCCTCGGCCATCGCGAGCAAATCCGGATACCACCCGCAGCCCCAAGCCATCTGGAAGGGCGCGATTCAATATCTCGGAAGACAATCCCTCATACATGTCTCCAATGGTCGGAGCATGCTTTACGGGAGCATTATCGAGTTTAGGCAACTCATCTCGGAGAATGCCTGAAAGAAGGTCGGCAACTGTGCGAATCACTAGACGTCACCCCCAGCTTGATCTGCTTTACATGCCATCGGAACTGCCTAAGGTCACCCAAGTCGATCTGCGACACTGGTACCACCGTGCCCAAGCCCGGAGCTTATTTATTCACTCGCATCGGCTGCCACAAGAAGCTCTTGGATCAGCTCTTCTTCCGTGAGGATGCACTGCCGATTAAGCAGCGCCCGCACGGTGTGCGTCAAAATGCTCCAGGCTTCCAACCATGGATCGGCACCCTCTCTGGATTTCAGCTCACCCCCATGAGCCACCTTGGAGCGATCTCCGTAAGACCGCTTAGCTCTTTGGAAGAAATCCTGACGGTCTCCCAAAGAGGACTGAAGTTGGGCAAGATACAAAGCCAGGCGAAAGCTTACCTCGGATTGCACCTTAGGGAATATTGATTCGAGCCCAGTCCAGACATGCAAAAGCGACTGCCCGGTATCAGCAACAACCGGGCTGGACATCAGAACCCGCTCAATAAAGCGGCAGACTGGATATCTGCTCCGGAGATTGTTCCAACGGCCAACATCATCAACGACCTGGGCGAGCAAGTCAGGCGTGACTGTGCGAGCGAGTGCTTCCTTGCGGAATGCGGCCCCCGAAGCGTATGGAGCCGGCCACACTTCTACGCAGTCCGTAGCACTAGTGATCCCAGTGCGCATCCCCTCAGGTAGGAGCTCAAGTCCATGGCTAGACTTCCGCGAGCAAATCCCTGCATAGTCATTGATGGAATAGCTGGATACGAGTTGCACTGAGAACGGATGGAAGCCGCGGGCGTACATCACCACATGGAAAGCAAGGATCTTATCCCGTACATCATCGACAGAAGATGCAGAGACCGCAAGTTCCATATTGCAGCTCTTGAGAAGCAGATCTCCCGCCGTGTATGAGATATGCAACTTATGCTTGCTCTGCAGCTCCGCCCAATCGAAAATGCTGACGTCCCACTTCCGTGCTATAAACGCATAGTCGCCAGCCCAGACGGGCTCAGCGAGGTCATGTGGAATCAGCCCCGAAAGCGGCGCGTAATACCTACCCACATGCAGCCCTCCCCCCATCCGCATCGAAGCATTATGCGCCAGCTCAGGGACTCATGTCTGCCGACTTCCGTATTAAGGCTGGGGTGCGCGGGCATCCGTGTCGACCTGGTCCACGGCGACCATGGGACCGGCAGGCTCAGGCGGAGCTGTCCCCATCAACGTGAGCAAGCGTCAGAGATCGTCCCAGACCCGTGCCAGATCGTGCGGGGAACTACGGGGAGCGCCGGGAACGCGATCGGCGGTCAACGGGCGTCGACGCCTTTCCGCCGCAGGTCAGCAAGGTCCCCGCCTCTGCATCACCCAAGCTTCCCAAGCTGAGGGCGCCGTAGTGCAGCCGCACAGTGTGCTGTACAGCAGCCTCCCGCGCACCGGACGATGGCCGAGGTCAGCACCAGAACTCGGGCAGGAGACCGCATGGCTGACATGGAGGCGGCAGTCCGCGCTGTGTCGCGCCGCTCTGACTGCGTGTACTGGGTGCGGGAGTGGCCCGACGAGCCGACCTGGCGGGATCGGCTCCGCCGATGGGTGAACCCCGCGTCCTACCACTTCGACGGGACCGCGATCCCACCGGAACCTTGGGTGGACCGGCCCGCCGGCTACTACGAGCGAACAGGTTGGCGCATCCGAGCGGCCTACGTCCGATCCGACCTCGCTTTCGAGGTCGAGAACGTAGTCTGTGATCTATGTAAGATCGGCTGGGTTGAATCCCCTCACTCGTACGAGGGGTATAAGCGCTATGGCCTCGCGTCAGCCGCTCTCCGGTCCCTGCGCCGTCGGTACCCAGAAGTCCAATGGCACACGGGCGGCGGCCATTTCCGCGAGGCCGAGCCCTTCTGGAGTTCCGTCAGCGTCGGCGTGCCCGGCGGCTACACCCAGCGGCAAAGGTGTCGTCACGTGGAACCGTGGCGAGCACGGTGACCAGGTAACTCGTGATGGCAGTCCGTCTCAGTTTCCGTCTTATTCAGTCCCGTTCACGGTCGTTCAGGCGAGACCCGAAGCCGTCCACGTGCCTTCAGCCAGCCACCCATGAACCCAGGTGAACGCCCCTGCACGCACCCCCACACCCCACCAACACGGTTGGAAATGTTGGGCATGGCAGGTCGTGAGCCGGGGTGTTGAGTTCAGCTACAGGCTGTCGCGCTCGATCAGCGAGCCATCAGGCCCCATTGTGTAGAAGCGCGGCGGACCCATGGCCTCCATGGCCCTTCGCAGCTCTGCTTGCTTCTCGGCGGGATCAGGCCCGTTCGGGTCACGCACGCGAAATCCGTGGAGTTCAATGCGGTCAGCGTCGACGTCGTCGGGCTCCGGGCGGCCCTCCTGGATGAACCCGCAAAGCGCGCGCAGCGCGTCTTCACCGAGGCTCAGTGGGTGGAATGGCAGCGCGTACGGCGCTTGCTGCTCACCAGGCCAGGGAATGACGTCCGCAGGACGGTCACCATTCCAGTAGGGCAGTTCGAAGGGGAGCGGTTCGCCGATGTTCTCGATGATCCCGCTGTCCGGCGACAGGCTTAGGGAGCGAACGAGGCGCCCGTCTTCCCACACGGCGAACGCGAGGCAATCGACCACGCTGTGCATGGCATGCAAGACGAGGCTTCGGCCGACACTTGCCGCAACGAGATGCTCCGGAAGCCGCGACGGGAGGTCGTTCACTACCCGCCGATCGCAGACGATCTCCACGCCCGGCCAGCTGGCTGCGTAGACCATCCCATCCGGGGGGTACACGCCATCTGAAAGATTCGAGCCCGCACTCTCCTCGATCTGCCAGCCCGGGTAGAGACGCTGCATCATCGCGGACGTCCGCGCCAGGTCCGCCGTAGCCACCTGACGCAGTAGTGCCGGCACGTGGCCGTTGGCATACGCGAGCAGTCCCGTCTTGGCTCCCAATGTCCCTCCCCGAAGCACCACGTTCGATAGCGGTCGCACCATAGCCGCCCGCACTGACATCAGGACCGGCTCAGCCGACGCGGAGCGCCGGCCGGCCTACGGGCCGTCCGAGGCAGCTCACCACTACACGACAACAGCCGCCGACGACCACCCGACACCGGCGGCTCACGGCTGCGTGCCAGATCCGTGCCAGAACAGGCGGTCAGCCACGGTCAATGAGGGTGTCCGGGGTGCGGACACCGCGTCGTCGGCCAGATGGCAGTGTGCGCATGGTGACCGGCGAAGACGTCCCACCACAGACCACCAGGCTTACAAAGCAGATGTCGGCGGTTCGAATCCGTCTGTGCCCACCGAGAAGCAGCAGGTAAGTAAGCCCAACGGCCCAGGTCAGAGCAGTAGTTGACCTGGGCCCCACTGTTAGGCCTACCTTCTCCCCAACCTCTGACTACCCTCTCGCGAACCCTCCGTGACCCACCCCGTCTCCCGAATCTCTCCCAGGTGATCATGAAGTAGACGCAGGTCACGGCACACAAACGTGCGCCCCCCTCCGACTCGTCGGGCCGAAGCCGGGGCCAACCAATTCCAAGCCAGACACATCTGGGAGGGACGCTGCGGGGCAGCGTCCGGATTTTGCTACGTAGAAGCCACCGCCACCGTTCGTAGCCTTGCGTTTCCGTGACCGAGATCGCCGACGCGTGAATGGATCATCCGCCCCACCAGCGGATCGCAGACCACCTGCGGCGCCGCATCCGTTTCGGCGAATGGCCAGTTGGTCGACTGCTGCCGTCTTGGCGCGAACTGCAGGCCGCTACACCGTTGGTCAAGGCGCGATCCGCCTCGCGTTCGAGCAGCTCCGTTCGGAGGGACTCGTTACCCTCCGGCCGTGCGCACCCTGACGGACCCGGACGCTGACTGGCCGCACGGCCGCGGCGACGGCCAGTCGGGCACCTGCCGGGCCAGCGCAGATGCTTGCGGGCCGGCTCCAGGTTCCGGAGCGGCGCGCGTCTCACTTGGGAGAGGCGCGAGCTGTTGGATCCGGGTGGCCGTCCCGCGATGGTGGTGACCACCTGGCAGCGGGGCGTGCGGCAACACGACTACGTGGGTGTGCGGTGTGAGGTGTGCCCTCACGCGTTGACTGGCGAGGAGGCGACTCTGCTGGGCCTGGCGCGGGGTACGGTCGCGTTCCGTGTGGAGGGCTGCGCAGTGTCCGCAGTGTGGGCAGGGCGAGCCGAGGTGTGAACCGGGGGCAAGGGGCCATAGCGGCAGTAGCGGTTCGGGGTGGCGTGCTGCGGTGACGATGAGGAAGCCGACGATGGCGCTGGAGGCGAGGGCCAGGCTGCGGCGGACGGTTCGGCGCATGGTGGCCTCCGGCCAACAATCGTGCATTTGGGCATGCCGAAGGCCCCGACCGTCCAGCGGTTCGGGGCCTAGGGGTGGAGCTATGCGGCTACTTGATGGCCCACTGGCCGGTGGAGTTGGACATCCCAGAGTCCGGCGTGTACTGCACGCTGGCGACCTTCGACCCGGACGGAACCTGGAACACGACCCAACCGAGGCCCTTGTCGCCGGGTGCCAGTTTCAGGTCGGAGGTCATCATCGGGCCGTTGGTGATGCTGTTGACGATCGTCGCGGGGAATCGCTGTCCGGACGAGTCGGCGGCTTGGACGCAGTTGTCGGGGCTGTCTGAGTAGGTGTTGCTGCCGCTGTTGACGATCTGGATCTGTGCGGCGACCCAGGTCTTGCCTGGGTCGGGGCTCTCCATGCCGTCGCTGCTGGCGACGTTGGTGGACCACTTCGTGAGGGTGATGGTGAGCTTTTCGCCGGGGTTTTGCCCGGTGAGGGTGAGGGCGTCGCCGACGGTGGCGGTCTTGGCGGGGGTGCTGGGCTTAGCGGGGCTGCTGTTTGTGGCGGCGCCGCTGTAGGGGGTGCTGGTGATGGTGGTGCCGGTGGATCCGCAGGCTGTGAGTGCTGTGGCGAGTGCTGCGATGGTGATGGTGCTGGCGGCGAGGCGACGGCTCATGGGTCCCCCTTGGTGGTTCAGGCTTGAACCACCGATTCTGATGAGGTGTCGGCTACATGCCCGGGACTTGGCTAAGTCATGGCGTCAGCGTGACGGACTGGTGATGGTTCTGTGTTTCCTTAGGAGTGAACCCCGCCGGGCGCCCGCGTGACGGGCAGGGCGGCCCGTCGTGCCACGAGCGGGTCTCGCCAAGCCACGCCGCGGCGCCGCAGCGGGAGCACTGGTGGGGGATCGGCTGCCAACCGGCCTGCCTGACCGGGGCGTCGAGGGAGCGCCATTGTTCGGGGGTGCGGGCAGTCACTCGGACCTCACGTCCCCGCGTTGATGACAAGCACGTCCGTCCTGGGCTGTGGCCGGCACCTCGGAGTGCGGGCCAGGTCTTGAGGTCGTCGTGCCGACGCAGCGCGGAAGCGCCACTGTGGTCAGGTGTCCGGGCGCCGCTAGTCAGATCCCGATCTATGGCCTCCATCAGAACCACCAGGGGGCGCTCCCTTGCTTCCACTTCCGTGATGTCTGTTACTGTCCGGAAAATGATCAATGGGGGGAAGGAAGCGGCTCAGCGCGTTCTGCGACTCAACCGCCAGACCATCAACGTGGGTACGGCCTACCTGGCCGTCGTAACCGTGGCATTGGCCGCGGAAGTACTGCTCGGACTGCGGTATCTGATCGTCAGCTTTATAGCCGCCGGGATGCTCATGCTGATGGTCGGCGGCTACCTGGTGGTGCGCAACAACCTCGCCGCCTCTGAACTGGCGGAGAACTCAGGAGTGGCCGCACGCGCCGGGGCTTGGTTCTCGCTGACTTTCTTGTTTGCCCTGATCGCGATCGGCGGACTCGCCGGAGCCGGGGGTCAAGTACGGGACATCCTCGTCATGCGCTCGCGAACAGTCGCGGTGATCGACTCGTGCGACGGTTCCGGGAAGGGGGCCACCTGCTCCTACCACTGGACCATCGACGGCCGTACCCACAGCACCTACGACAACCGGATCACGGACCGGCCTACCGGCGACCGGGTGCGGGTGTGGTACACCCCGAGCGACCCGTCCTACGTTCTGCCCACCCCAGGAGGCGTCGTCCCCGTTTGGATCCCCAGCGGAACCGCACTCTTCGCGGGGTCCGTTGGGCTGTTCACACACGGGCGTCGAGAGCGCCGCACACGCCGGGAGTATGTCGCGGAAGTCAGTGCCCTGACCGCGTGAAAGAACCGGAGCCCGTGACATGCGAAAGCCCCATGCACGATCCGCGGGGCTGACGGCATCGGGTCAGGCTCGGAGGAAGCCATCTCCGTGAGAGCTGATGTGGGCCTCCAAGGCGCTGAGGGCGCTCTGAGTGGCCTCTGGTGTGCCGGAGTCGCGCCGCTCCGCGTAGTCGGCTGCGCCGAGCTTCCTCAGCAGGTCATTCCCTGCGCGCTGCTGCTGGGTGATGACCAGCCCGATGGGGGCGTTCTCATATCCCGCAAGGTACTTACGTGCCGGAATGTAGTCACCCACTTGTCGAGATCTTGGATGGGGTTTACGGCCGTCTTCTGTCGACGCCCATCCACCCCCGAGTGGGGTCCGCGGCTACATCGTTGGGTGCAGTGCCCCAAATCCCTCTGGCAACAAGCTTGTTCGCGTGTTTTTGTCGATCAAGGGTGAGGTCGGGGGAGAGGTGCATGGGCGCGGCGATTGAGGTGGACCGGCAGGGGGACTGGGTCGGCCGGACGGTGAAGGATCTGATCGCCTGGCTGGCTTGGCGGCCTGTCGCCCGGCCTGGGGACGTCATGATCGGGCACTCCTCCGCACTGCGGACCACTGTGTTCCTCTTGGTCGGTGCCGAGGTGCTGGTCGAAGGCATGATGGACATGTCGGTGATCCCGCCCGCCTTGCGGCCGTTCCACTACCTGTGGATGGCCCTGATGATCGATCTGTCCACCCTCTTCGCCGCGCTGACCAAGCGCAACCCGCATCGGCTCACCTCGGGCGCGCTGCACATCCGGGCCGGGCTGTACGACGAGATCGCCGTGCCGCTCAACACCATTCGTGCCGTTCGGCGGGAGATGCTTTCGGCCAAGGGGCGTGGGGTGCGGCAGGTACCAGACCGGGACGGGGACGTGATGTGCACCGTCGCCGGTTCCGCCGAGATCGCGGTGGATCTCATCGAGCCGATGGACTTGCGGTTGGCGAACGGCTCCCGACTGACTGCGCGGCGCCTCTACTTGGCGGCCGATGCCCCGGGCATCGCCCATCGGGAGCTGGCACACGCGGTGCGCAGGGCCAGCAGCGGATGAACGTGGCGGTGGCGCTTCGCCGTTCGCCGGGGCGTCAGCGGTAGTCCTCCGGGTGGGACTGCATCCAGGTGTTGATCCTGTCGCGGGTGCCGGTCAACAGTGCCTGGTGCTTCCTGAGATTGGGGAAGGAGGAATCGCCAGCCAGGGTCGTCCGCATCTGGTTGACCCATGCGAGGGGTTGTTTGAAGTGGGCGGGGCCCTCGGGACTGGCCTTCATGGAGGCGTCGAGGGCGTTGAGGTTGTCCAGTATTCGCTTCAGGAAGTACTCGCAGTTTCCCTCGGAGGCGGCGCAGCCGGGGTCGCTGTAGGTGGCCTGGAGTACGGCGAAGGCATCGCGGACCTCTGCGACTGGTACTACCGGTGCTGCTGAGGAACCCGTGGGGGATGGGCTAGTGCGGGTAGTGGCTGGGGCGGTGGACGGAGCGCTGGATGCCGTCCCCGCGCCAGAGGGATGGCCCGCTTCGGAGGGCTGGGCCGTACCAGAGGAGCATGCAGTCAGTGCTCCTACCAGGAGCACTGATGGGATCGCGATCCTGATGACTGGGCTGACGTGCATGACCATCCCCCCGGATACCGCTGAAGGGTGTTGATCATAGGTGGGGAGTGCCCGTTGTGTTGGCGGGCCGTGCCCGGTGGGGGTGGCTTAGCGCCAGTGGGCTGGGCGGGCGAGCGTGGGGGGAAGGTTCGTGGTGGCGTCGCCCCTGGCGGCGTTGAGTTGGGGCTGGGTGAGGAAGATGACGCCGTTGAGGTCGGCGCCGTGGAGGTTGGCGTCTCGGAGGTCAGCGCCGATGAGGTCGGCGGTTCTCAGATCGGCGCCGGTCAGGTCGGCGGCTATCAGGTAGGCACCCCGCAGGTTCGCGCCGCGTAGGTCGGCGCCCTTCAGCTGGGCGCCGATCAGGTCCGCGCCGCGGTGGTTCCTCTTGCGGCCGGGGACGTCCGCCCGTACCAGTTCGCTGGTGCGTAGCAGCAGGGCGTTGATGTCGGCGCGGTGTGCCGCGATGTCCAGGTCCGCGAGTTGTTCGGCGCTGTTCCGGGTGAGGCGGTCGGTGTTGTCCAGCGCGCGGCGCAGGTCGGCGTGGATGGGCCGGGTCTGCGGCAGCGTCAGTGCCTCGGTCAAGTACCAGAGCAGTTCATGGAGTTGGCGCATCACCGGGAACACGTCGAACATCTGCCGCGCGGTGTGCGGGGCCTGGCGCCAGTCCTGGCCGCCGAACGTGACCCGGGAGACCTTCTGGCCGGCGCCGAAGCAGTCGAAGACCGTACAGCCGGAGAAGCCCTTGTCGCGTAGGCGGGTGTGGATGCCGCAGCGGAAGTCGGCCTGGAGGTTCGTGCACGGCTGACCGGCGTCCTTGTCGACCGCGAAGTCGGCCGACCTGGCGAAGGGCAGGGCCACGCAGCACAGGGCGAAGCAGTTCGCGCAGTCGGCCTGTAGGTCGGTGGGCCGTGCTACGTGCTGCTGGGTCAAGGCGAGTTCCGTTTCCCGTGGCTCTGGATGCGCTGCATTCTCCCATGCCGCGAGGCGCTCCGACCGGGCGGCCAGACGCCTGACCGACCGGTCAGAGCGGTCGTCGTCAGTGGGCCTCAGCGGGTATCGCTGGTGGCCGGGCTGGTGTCAGGGCGCGGTGATCTCGGTGATCGCGGTCAGCTCGGTCAGGGAGTCGATGCGCCAGTCGGCGGCTGCCGCTTCGGGGGTGTCGGCCCACAAGTGGCCCCAGGGGCCGCGCCGGATGTGGGCGGTGCGTAGGCCCGCGGCCCGGGCGGGGGTGATGTCGACGGCGGGGTAGTCGCCGACGTAGACGGTGCGGTGTGGGGCGCGGCCGGTGAGGGCCATGACGTGGTCGAAGAACTTCCTGTGCGGTTTGGACACGCCCCATTCGCCGGAGGTGGCGATCGCGTCGGCGGGCAGATCGAGGGCGCGGAGCAACTCGGCTGCCCTGGCGGACTGGTTGCCCGCCACGAACACGCCGATCCGCCGCGCTCGCAGGGCGGAGAGGGTGGGACGGACGTCCGGGTAGAGGTCGGTCTCTGCGAGGTGTTCGCCGCGTCCGGCGGCTTCGCGGGCCGCGTACTCGGCGGGCGGGTCGATGCCAGGGCGCAGCAGACGGAGTGCGTCGGCGTTGTCGCGGCCCTGTGCGACGACCGCGCCGATCAGCGCGGAGAGGGTGTGGCGGGGGACGCCCAGCCAGTCCGCCCAGGCGGCCCAGTAGCGGTCGTCGTGGACCAGGGTCTCGCCGATGTCGAAGACGACGGCTTCGATCATGTCGCCCAAGTCTATTGCCTTTCCGGTGGATTTGGGGGTTGGGAGAGGGTGCGGTTGGCCTTTCGGCTTGCGCCGGGATGTGGGTCGTTGGGCTGGGGTGGGCTCGGCGCCGCGGGGCCAGCGCTGTGGGGGCGCTCGCCATTGCGGCGGGGAGAGAGATTCGCGGGTGCGGCGGGGTGGGCGCGCTCGGGTGCGCTCGGGGTCGCGTGGGCTGAGGCGGGCCTGGTGATCGCCGGGCCGCGCCGCGGGACGCTCGCCCCCGCGGTCGGGAGGTTTCGCGGGGGCCGGCAGCCCTCCGTCGCCCCCGCCGCTTCCGGACCCCCTGGGACGTGGGAAAATGGGGTCTTGAGGTGATCCCGGCACGATGCGCACGCTTCTGATCGACAACTACGACTCCTTCACCTACAACCTGGTGCACGGAATCGCCGCCGCTACCGGCCGGGAACCCGTTGTCATCCGCAACGACGATCCGCAATGGCGGATCGAACGGTTGGCGGAGTTCGACTGCGTGGTGATCTCCCCAGGCCCCGGCACCCCGGAGCGCGCGGCGGACTTCGGCATCTGCCGTGAGGTCATCGAGCGGTGCGAGCTGCCGCTGCTCGGCATCTGCCTGGGCCACCAGGGCCTCGCCGCCGGCTTCGGGGGCACCGTCGAGCGCGCCCCGGAACCGCGCCATGGCCGTACCTCGCCGGTGCTGCACACCGGAACCGGCATCTTCGAGGGCATCCCCTCCCCGTTCGAGGTGGTCCGGTACCACTCGCTCACCGTTACCGCGCTCCCGGACGAGCTGGAGGCCGTCGCCCACACCCCGGACGGGGTGCTGATGGGCATCCGGCATCGGCACCGGCCGATGTGGGGCCTGCAGTTCCACCCCGAGTCGATCTGCACCCAGTACGGCGACCGCCTGCTGCGCAACTTCGCGGAACTCGTACGGCGGCACCACGCACCCCGAGCGCTCCCGGTGCCCGCGCCCCGACCGGCGGCCGCCCCGACCGCACCGGCTGGGACCACCACTTACGAACTCCTGGTGGAGTCCATACCCACCCGCTGGGACGACGAGGCCGCCTACGACGTGGTCTTTCGTGATCGGCCGTACGCGTTCTGGCTGGACAGCAGCCGTCCCGACGCCGGAGCCGGACGCTTCTCGATCATGGGCGACGCCTCCGGGCCGCTCGCCCGGGTCGCCACCGCCGATGTGTGGACCGGCACCCTGACCGTGCACTCCAAGGACGGCGAGCACCTGGTCACCGGTGACTTCCTGGACTGGCTCGACCAGGACCTGCGGGCCACGGATCTGGCCACCCCCGACAGCCTGCCGCCGTGCGGCTTCGCGCTGGGCTGGGTCGGCTACCTCGGCTACGAGCTGAAGGCGCAGTGCGGCGGCCGCAAGGCGCACCGCTCGTCCGAGCCCGACGCCGTGATGGTCTTCGCCGACCGTGGCGTGGTCGTGGACCACGCCACCGGCACCACCCATCTGCTGGCCCTCGCCCGGCCCGGCACGCCCGGCCCCGCCCGGGCCTGGCTGGACGAGACCGCCGCGCTGCTCGGCGGGCTGACCGGCCGTACCGCCGTGCCCGTACCGCGGCCCGCCGCGCCGGACGCCGTCCGGCTGCGCCATGACCGGGACCGCTACCTGGAGTTGATCGGCATCGCGCAGGAGGAGATCGCGGCCGGTGAGACGTACGAGGTGTGCCTGACCAACATGGTCGAGGTGGAGGCGGTCGCCGACGCCTGGCAGTCGTACCGGCTGCTGCGGCAGGCGTCACCGGCGCCGTTCGGCGCGCTGTTGCAGTTCGACGGGGTCTCGGTGCTGAGTACTTCGCCGGAACGGTTCCTCAGCGTGACCGCCGACGGGCGCGCCGAGTCCCGTCCGATCAAGGGCACCCGGCCGCGCGGTGCGACCCCCGAGCGGGATGCCGCGCTGCGCCGGGAGTTGGCCACTGACGAGAAGGACCACTCCGAGAACCTGATGATCGTCGACCTGGTCCGCAACGACCTGGGCCGCTGTGCCGAGACCGGTTCGGTGGAGGCGCGCGATCTGTTCGAGGTGGAGACGTACGACACCGTGCACCAACTGGTCAGCACGGTAAGGGCGCGGCTGCGCGCCGACCGCACCGCCGTCGACTGCGTGCGTGCGGCGTTCCCCGGCGGGTCGATGACCGGTGCGCCCAAGATCCGGACCATGCGGATCATCGACCGGCTCGAGGAAGGCCCGCGCGGCGTCTACTCCGGCGCGATCGGCTACTTCTCGCTCACCGGCGCCGCCGACCTGAGCATCGTGATCCGTACCGCCGTGCTCACTCCCGGCCGGATCCGTTACGGCACCGGAGGTGCCATCGTCGCGCTGTCCGATCCCGAGCAGGAGTTCGAGGAGACCGCGGTCAAGGCCGCACCGCTGCTCGCGCTGACCGGCGGTGAGTTTCCGCAGCGCCACATGGCCCGCACCGCTCCGCACGGCCATTCCGACTGACCGCGCCCGGGGGGATGCCCGCCGCGACCGGGCCCGGTGGGACCGCCACTCGCTTAGCCGCGTAAGCACGGCTCCCGTGCGCCACCCGGCGTAGGGTCGGTCACGATCCTGCCCCGGTCATCTCGCGAGGAGGCGTCACCTTGGCCACCCCCAAGATCGCGGACCAGTTCATCTCCGTGCTGCGGCAAGAGGGAGTCGAGCGGATCTACGGCGTGGTGGGGGACAGCCTCAACCCGCTGGTCGACGCGGTCCGCCGCACCGACGGCATCGACTGGGTGCACGTACGCAACGAGGAGGCGGGCGCGTTCGCCGCGGCGGCCGAGGCGCAGATCACCGGGCGGCTCGCGGTGTGCGCGGGATCCTGCGGGCCCGGCAACACCCACCTGGTGCAGGGGCTGTACGACGCCCAGCGCAGTGCCGCCCCGGTGCTGGCCATCGCCTCGCACATCCCGGCCGGGCAGATCGGTACCGGCTACTTCCAGGAGACCCACCCCGAGAAGCTGTTCGCCGACGCCGCCGACTACTGCGAGTTGGTCTCCCAGCCGGAGCAGATGCCGCGCATCCTGCGGATCGCCGTCCAGCACGCGATCGCCACCCCGGGCGTCTCCGTGCTCGTGCTCCCCGGTGACATCGCCGACCGCCCCGCCGCCCATCCCACCGGGCGGCCCTCACCGCCGGCGGCGCCCGGTGTCGTCCACCCCGACGAGACCGCCGTCCGCACGCTGGCCGAGGCACTCAACGAGGCCGACAAGGTGGCCCTGTTCTGCGGGGCCGGGGTGCGCGACTCGCACACCGAGGTGATGCGGCTCGCCGAGGCGGTCAAGGCGCCGGTAGGCCACACGCTGCGCGGCAAGGAGTGGATCCAGTACGACAACCCGTACGACGTCGGCATGATCGGGCTGCTGGGCTACGGCGCCTGCCATGAGGCGCTGCACGAGGCCGATCTGACGCTGATGCTGGGCACCGACTTCCCGTACGACGCGTTCCTGCCGCAGGCGCACACCATCCAGGTCGACCGGGACGCCCGGAAGCTGGGCAAGCGCACCCCGCTGGAACTCGCCGTGCACGGGGATGTCGGGGTCACGCTGCGGGCGGTGCTGCCGTTGCTGGACGCCAAGCGGGACCGGCGCTTCCTCGACGACATGCTGCGCAAGCACGAACGGGCGCTGACCAAGGTGGTCGGCGCCTACACCCGCAACGTGGAAAGCCATCTGCCCATCCATCCCGAGTACCCGGCCAGTCTGCTGGACCAACTCGCCGCCGACGACGCGGTGTTCACCGTGGACACCGGGATGAACAACGTGTGGGCGGCGCGTTATCTGAGCCCCAACGGCCGCCGCCGGGTGATCGGTTCGTTCAGCCACGGCACGATGGCCAACGCGCTGCCGCACGCCATCGGCGCGGCCTTCGCCGATCCCGGACGGCAGATCGTCTCGCTCTCCGGAGACGGCGGGCTGAGCATGCTGCTCGGTGAGTTGATCACCGTGCGACAGCACGATCTGAACATCAAGACCGTGGTCTTCAACAACTCCTCGCTGGGCATGGTGAAGTTGGAGATGATGGTGGACGGGCTGCCGAGCTACCAGACCGACCATCCGCCGGTCGACTACACCAGCATCGCCCGTGGCGTCGGCATCCCGGCGGTGCGCGTGGAGCGGCCGGACGCCGTCCGCGACGCGCTCAGCGAGACACTGGACCGGCCGGGCCCGGCGCTGGTCGAGCTGATCACCGACCCCAACGCGCTGTCCATCCCGTCCCGGATCACCGCGGACCAGGTCAGGGGCTTCGCGCTCTCCGCGGGCCGCACCGTACTGGAGGGCGGGGTCGGCACGATGCTGGAGATGGCCCGCTCCAACCTGCGCAACATTCCCCGCCCCTGAGTACCGGTAACGTTCCCGAGTGGCGAAACAGCAAACGACCAGCACATTCGGGAGCACAGCGCGGTGAAGCGGCACCACGGGCGGAGCAGGTTCTACGGGGCGCTGGCGGGCGCGGTCACCCTGGCCGTGACCGCCGGCGGCTGCGGCGCGGCGCACTCCTCGTCCGACGCGGCACCGCCCTCGGCCGCCGTCGGCACGAGCGCGTCCGGCAGCGCACCGGCCGTGGACACGACGGCATGGCGCAAGTGGGGTCTGCCACCGCTGCCCGCCGCCCCGGAACCGCCCGCCGACAAGCCCGTCAAGCTCTCGGCCACCGGCACCGTTCCGGTGTTCGCGCACATCCCCACCACGCAGAAGGTCGTCTTCGTCACCCTCGACGACGGAGCGGAGAAGGACCCGAAGTTCATCGAGATGATGCGGGACCTGAAGGTGCCGATCACGATGTTCCTGATGAACGACGCCATCAAGGACGGCTACGGGTACTTCAAACCGCTGCAGGAAATGGGTAACCACATCCAGAACCACACCCTGCACCACCCGGTGATGAACACCGTCCCGCTGGCCCGCCAGAAGGAGGAGGTGTGCGGGGACCAGAAGATCCTCACCCACCAGTACGGCACCGCGCCGCTGTTGTTCCGGCCGCCGTACGGCGCGTACAACGCGAACACCAGGGCCGCGGTGGGCGAGTGCGGGCCCCGGGCGATCGTGTGGTGGCGCGAGTCGATGCAGATAAACGACATGCAGTACCAGGCCGGGGACCACAAGCTGCGCCCCGGCGACATCATCCTGGCCCACTTCCGCGGGCCCGGTGAGCTCAAGGGCACCACCATGACCGAGATGTTCGGCAACCTCCTCAAGCGGATCCAGGAACAAGGCTTCGCTGTCGCCCGCCTGGAGGACTACATCCAGGCGCCGTCGGCGTAGTGGCTGTGATGGGTTGTGGCGGTGGCGCGACCGCCGGTGCACGGCGTCGTGGTCGCTCGCCGTCGCGGCGGGGTCTGCTCGCCGCCGCGGCGCGGGTGGGCGTGTGATGCCGCGTTCGGCGCCGGTCCGGGCGGTCAGCCGGCTGACCAGGCTGAGCTGGGTGGACCTGCTGGTGGCCGGGGCGGTACTGGTCGGCCTGTACGTGGTGCTGCGGGTGGGCCGGGGTACGGCGGTGTCGTTCACCCCCAGCCGGACGGCGGCGGTCAGCACCGACCCGGCCAACCTGCCCTACTACGCTGCGCGCAGTCTGCTGCGGATGTTCGCCGCGCTGCTGGTGTCCACCGTCTTCTCGCTGCTGTACGCCCACACCGCGGCCCGCGGCAGGCGACTGCACCGGATCCTGATCCCGGCGCTGGACATCCTGCAGTCGGTACCCGTGCTCGGCTTCCTGACCATCGCCGTCACCGGCTTCACCGCCCTGTTCCCGGGTTCGCTGCTGGGTCTGGAGTGCGCCGCGATCTTCGCGATCTTCACCTCGCAGGCATGGAACATGACGTTCGGCTTCTACCAGTCGCTGATCACCCTGCCGCGTGAACTCGACGAGGTGTCACGGTCGTTGGGCTTCACCCGCTGGATGCGGTTCTGGCGCATCGAGCTGCCGTCCGGTGCCATCGGGCTGGTGTGGAACGGCATGATGAGCTTCGGCGGCGGCTGGTTCTTCCTGGTCGCCTCCGAGGCGATCAGCGTCTCCCACCACAGCTACGCGCTGCCGGGCGTGGGTTCGTACGCCGGGGCGGCGATCGCCGAGGGCGACTTGGGGAAGGTCGGCTGGGCGGTGCTGACCATGACCGTGATGGTGGTCGGCGTCAACTTCTTCTTCTGGCGGCCGCTGACCGCGTGGGCGGAGCGGTTCAAGAACGAGCAGGCGGAGGCCACCGAGGTACAGCGGTCGGTGGTGCTCGACCTGCTGCGCCGCTCGCACTGGCCCCGGCTGCTCGGCCGCGCGCTGGCGCCCGCCGCCCGGGCGGCGGGCCGGGCGGGTCGGGTGTTCGGGGTGGACGACCGCCCGCTGCTGGTACGCCCGGTACGCCGCAGGGCGGGCGACCTGGCCTTCGGGGCCGCCGCCACCGTGGTGATCGGCTGGGGCCTGTTCGACCTCGGCCGCTACCTCCGGCAGCACACCGGGCTGGGGGTGTTCGGCACGCCGCTGCTGCTCGGGCTGGCCACCCTGGGACGGGTGCTGGTGCTGCTGGTGGTGGCCACGGTGGTGTGGGTACCGGTCGGCGTGAAGATCGGCTTCTCTCCCCGACTGGCCCGGATCGCCCAGCCGTTGGTGCAGATCCTCGCCAGCTTCCCGGCCAACTTCCTCTTCCCGCTGGCCACTTGGTTCTTCCTGCGGACCGGGTTGAGCCTGAACGTCGGCGGCATCCTGCTGATGGCGCTGGGCGCCCAGTGGTACATCCTGTTCAACACCATCGCCGGTGCCATGGCCATCCCCACCGATCTGCGCGAGGCGATGGACGACCTCGGGGTGCGCGGCTGGCAGCGCTGGCGGCGGCTGGTCATCCCCGGCATCTTCCCGGCGTACGTCACCGGTGGCGTCACCGCCTCGGGCGGCGCCTGGAACGCCTCCATCGTCTCGGAGGTGGTCAGCTTCGGCGGCAGCACGCTGACCGCGACCGGGCTCGGCGCGTACATCGCGCACGCCACCGCGGCCGGCGACTACCCGCATCTGCTGGCCGGGGTCGCGGTGATGAGCCTGTACGTCGTCGCCCTCAACCGGCTTGTGTGGCGGCGGCTGTACCGGCTGGCGGAGACCCGGTACAGCATGGGGTGATCGGTGACGATGGAGGGGAGCGACACCGTACGTAAGGAGGCCGCGATGGCCGCGCCGAGTGCCTGTGGCGAGATCCTGCTGTCCGCCCGCGGGGTGACCAAGTCCTATGCGGGCGCCGACGGTGAGCTGCCGGTGCTGGCCGGTGTCGACCTGGACGTACGGGACGGCGAGGTGGTGGCGCTGCTGGGCAAGTCGGGTTCCGGCAAGTCCACGCTGCTGCGCTGCCTGGCCGGGCTCATCCCGGTGAGCTCCGGCACCGTCTCCTACCGTGGCAGGCCTCTGACCGGCACCAACCCCGGTACCGCGCTGGTGTTCCAGACGTTCGCGCTGCTGCCCTGGCTGACCGTCCGGCAGAACGTGGAGGTCGGCCTTGAGGCCCGCGGGGTCCCGCCCCGGGAGCGGGCCGAGGCCGCGGTCAAGGCGATCGACCTGATCGGCCTGGACGGCTTCGAGTCGGCGTTCCCCAAGGAGCTGTCCGGCGGCATGCGGCAACGGGTGGGGTTCGCCCGGGCGCTGGTGGTCGAGCCGGACGTGCTGATGATGGACGAGCCGTTCTCCGCCCTCGACGTGCTCACCGCGGAGAACCTGCGCGGTGAGTTGATGGAGCTGTGGGAGTCGGGGCAGTTCCCGACCCGGGCCATCGTGCTGGTGACCCACAACATCGAGGAGGCGGTGCTGATGGCGGACCGGGTCGTCGTCCTCGGCACCCATCCCGGCACCCTGCGGGCCGCGTTCCCGGTGCCGCTTGAGCGGCCCCGCGACCGGCACTCGGCGGCCTTCCAGGAGATGGTCGACACGCTGTACCAGACCATGACCGGGCGGCCGACGGACACGCTGCGGCCGAGGGGCCCGGTGCCCGCGGAGACGGGGGGCGGGCGGCGCACCATCGCCACCGCGCCGCTGCCGCGGGCCAGCGTGGACGGGCTGTCCGGGCTGGCCGAGATCCTCGCCCAGCACGACGGGCGCTGCGATCTGGCGGACCTCGCCGACGACCTGGGACTGGCGGTGGACGATCTGCTGCCGCTGGTCGACGCGTTGGAGGCGCTGGGCATGGCGTTCGTCGAGGACAACGACCTGCTGCTGACGCCGCGCGGGGTGGGGTTCGCGGGCGCCGATGTCCGGCAGTCGAAGAAGATCTTCGCGGAGGCGGTGTGGGATGTGCCGCTGGTGCGGTTGATCGCCACCAGTGTGCGCAAGTCCGCCGGCGGCCTGCTGCGGGACGGGTTCGTCCGGGACCTGCTCGCCCATCACTACACGAGCGAGCAGGTGGCCCAGCAACTGGAGACCGCCACCGACTGGGGCCGGTACGCGGAGCTGTACGAGTACGACGCCGGGCCGCGCCAGTTCGCCCGCGTCGACGGGTGATCCGGGCCTACGTCGGCCTGCGCACCGGGCGCAGGCCCACCGTCCTCGGCCAGCGCAGGGCGCGCGGGGCGGGGGCCGGTTCGGCGGCCGAGTCGGGGCCGGAGTCGCCCGGCCCGGTGCCGGAGTCACCGCTGGAGCCCGCGACCACCACGACCTCCTCCAGCAGCCCCCGGACGTGTTCGCCGGAGACGCGGTAGAAGATCCGGGTGCCGTCCCGGCGGGAGGCCACCAGGCCCGCCGTGCGCAGCTTCGCCAGGTGCTGCGAGACCGCGGCGACGTGGGCGCCGACCAGCTCCGCCAACCTGCCCACCGGCAGTTCCTGTTGGCTGAGCGCCCACAGCAGGCGGAAGCGCGTCGGGTCGGCCACCGCCTTCAGCACCGCGACCGCTTCCTCGACCCCGTCGCCATGCGGTCCGTCCGAACTCCGGCCATCCGATTCCCGTGACGAAGCTTGCGCGTCCATGCAAAGAGGTTAACCGGCCAACCCTGGGCTTCACGCGGCGTGGTGGGCCAGCTCATCGTGCGGATCGTGTGCACCGGCGCCCACGGGCGCGTGGTCGACGTGCACGGTGGCGCCCGTGAGCCTGGGCACCGCGTGGATCATGGCGTGCTCGGCCCGTACCGCGACCGCGTGGGCGGCGACCACGCTGAGTTCGGGGGCGACCACGATGTCGGCCTCGGCGCGCAGGGCGTGCCCGATCCACCGCATCCGGACGGCGCCCACCGCCCGTACCCCCTCGGCCCGGGCCAGTGCGGTCTCGGCCAGGTCGATCAGCGCCGGGTCGACCGAGTCCATCAGTCGCCGGTAGACCTCCCGCGCCGCGTCCCGCAGCACCAGCGCGATCGCCGCCGTGATCAGCAGGCCCACCACCGGGTCGGCCACCGGCCAGCCCAGCGCCGCACCGCCCGCGCCGAGCAGCACCGCGAGCGAGGTGAAGCCGTCGGTGCGGGCGTGCAGCCCGTCGGCGACCAGGGCGGCGGAACCGATCCTGCGCCCGGTGCGCATCCGGTAGCGGGCCACCAGCTCGTTGCCCGCGAAGCCGATCAGCGCCGCCGCCGCGACCGCGCCCGGATGAGACATCGCCCACGGATGGATCAGCCGGTCCACCGCCTGGTACCCGGCGAACAGCGAGGACGCGGCGATGGTCAGCACGATGGCGACGCCTGCCAGGTCCTCGGCGCGCCCGTAGCCGTACGGGTAGCGGCGGTTCGCCGCCCGCCGCCCGAGGACGAAGGCGATGCCGAGCGGTACGGCGGTCAGGGTGTCGGCGGCGTTGTGCACGGTGTCCCCGAGCAGCGCCACCGAGCCGGAGAGGGCCACCACCGCGGCCTGGAGCGCGGCGGTCAGCGCCAGTACCGCCAGGGAGATCCACAGGGTGCGCATCCCCTCGGCGGAGGCCTCCATCGCCTGGTCGACCTTGTCGGTCGTCGCGTGCGAGTGCGGTCGCAGGACATGGCCCACGCGGTGCCGTATGCCGGAGGTGTGGTGGTGATGGTGGCGGTGCTCATGCTCGCTCATGGGCATCTCCCGGGGCACGGTGGTGGACGCGGAGCGGTCCCATGCGCCATTGTGTGCGTATGAGTGCACGCATGCAACTATCAGCTGCGCATGGTTCGCATCCGCGCAACCCGAGCGCCGAGCAACTCACCCACGCCGCCACCGTGCTCGGGCTGCTGGCCGACCGCACCCGGCTGGCGCTGCTGCACTGCCTGTCGCAGGGCGAGGCGGACGTCAGCACACTCACCGCACGCTGCGGCGCCGCCCGTCCCGCGGTGAGCCAGCACCTGGCCAGACTGCGGCTGTCCGGCCTGGTCACCACCCGCAAGGAAGGCCGCCGGGTGATCTACGGGATGCCTGACGGGCACTTGCGGCGACTGGTCACCGAGGCGCTGAACTTCGCCGACCACCAACTCGGCGGAGCCCCTGCGCACGCCTGAGCGGCGTACCGACGCATCGCCGCGGCCTGCGTACACCCACCGGAGTACACACGTCAGCCCCCGGGCGCACGCCCGGCGGCCTGAGGTTCCGTCCGGCGGGGATCGTGCCGCTTGGCGCGGCCGCCTAGCGTGGTGGCGCAGCCGGACCCGTCTGGGGGAGGCGCACGCCGACGAGGAAGCAGCATGATCGAAGCCACCGCACTCACCAAACGCTACGGACCCAAGACCGCGGTCGAGGACCTCAGCTTCCAGGTCAAGCCCGGCGTGGTCACCGGCTTCCTCGGTCCGAACGGCGCCGGGAAGTCCACCACCATGCGAATGCTGCTCGGCCTCGACACCCCCACCTCCGGCAGCGCGCTGGTCAACGGCAGGAGCTACGCCGACCACGCGGCGCCGCTGCACGAGGTCGGCGCCATGCTGGAGGCCCGCGCGATCCACACCGGGCGCACCGCCTTCAACCACCTGCTGGCCCTCGCCGCCACGACCGGCATTCCGCGCTCGCGGGTGGACGAGGTGATCGAACTCGTCGGCCTCGCCGACGTGGCGCGCAAGCGGGCGGGCGGCTTCTCGCTCGGCATGGGCCAGCGACTCGGCATCGCCAGCGCCCTGCTCGGCGACCCGGCGACGGTGATCCTGGACGAGCCGGTCAACGGACTCGACCCCGAGGGTATTCTCTGGATCCGCAACCTGCTGAAGAGTCTCGCGGCCGAGGGGCGGACGGTGTTCGTCTCCTCCCACCTGATGAGCGAGATGGCGCTCACCGCCGAGCACCTGATCATCGTCGGCCGCGGTCGGCTGATCGCCGACACCTCGGTCGAGGAGTTCACCCAGCAGGCGTCCACCAACACCGTACGGGTCCGTACCCCCGACGCCGAGCGGCTGCGCGAGCGGCTGGCCGGGCCCGACGTGACGATCACCAGCGAGGAGGCCGGTGTGCTGACGGTCTCCGGGCTGAGCAGCGAGCAGATCGGCATCACCGCCGCCGAGCACCAGGTGGTGCTGTACGAACTGGCCACCCAGCAGGCCTCGCTGGAAGAGGCCTTCATGGAACTGACCCGGGACGCGGTGGAGTACCAGGCGGTCCCCTCCGCCACCCGCGCCAACGTGACCGAAGGAACCGCAGCATGAGCACCGCCCACCCGTCGCCCACCACCACCCTCAACGGTGGCCCTTCGGGCCTCGGCGCTGACTCCGCCCCCGCGCGCACGGGGAAGGTGACTCTGGGCCGGGTCCTGAACTCGGAGTGGATCAAGTTCCGTTCGCTGCGCTCCACTTACCTCACCCTGCTGATCGCGGTCGCCGCCATGATCGGCATCGCCCTGCTCGCCTGCTGGGCCGCCGCCAACCGCTGGAACCACCTGCCCATGGCCGAGCGGGCCGCCTTCGACGCCGCGGGCCGCAGCATCGACGGCTACGTCTTCGCACAGCTCGCCATCGGCGTGCTCGGGGTACTGGTGATCACCGGGGAGTACTCGACCGGCATGATCCGCGCCACCCTGTCCGCGGTGCCCAAGCGGCTTCCGGTGCTGTGGGCGAAGATGGCGGTGTTCGGCGGGGTGACCCTGGTGCTGGCATCCATCGCCTCGCTGCTGTCCTTCTTCGTCGGACAGTCGATGCTCGCCTCCCAGCACATCCAGACCACGCTGTCGGCGCCCGGTGTGCCCCGGGTGGTCTTCGGCACGGCGATCTACCTCACCCTGGTCGGGCTGTTCGGCGTCGCCATGGGCGCGGTGACCCGGTCCACGCCGGGCGGCATCGCCAGCGTCTTCGGCATGCTGTTCGTGCTGCCGCTGATCCTGCACGCGCTGCCGTCCTCCTGGGTCGACAACATCGGCCCGTACCTGCCGAGCAACGCCGGGCAGGCGCTGACCGTGCTGCACGCCGAACCCCACCAGCTCGCGCCATGGACCGGTGCCGGACTGTTCGCCGGTTACGTGGCCGTGACCGTGGTGATCGCGGCGGTGCTGCTCAAGCGGCGGGATGCGTGACGCGGTACGACCAAGTCCAGGGCCCCGGGGCGGAGTTGCCGCCCTGGGGCTCCGCCCTGCGCACGTTCGCCGGGCGTCACCCGGTGGTGGGCGACGCCCTGCTGACGGCGCTGCTGGCGCTGGTGGCCTCGGCGCCCATGCACCTCATGTTCGGCCGCCATCCGGAGCTGCTGTGCTACCAACTGGCGCTGCTGCTGCCGCTGGCCTGGCGGCGCCGCGCGCCACTCGTGGTCTTCGCCGTGATCTCCGCCGTCGCCCTCGTGCAGTGGCTGTACGCGGGGCGCGTACTGCCCGGCGACGTGGCGCTGCTGGTCGCCCTCTACACGGTGGCCGCGCACTGCCCCCGGCGCCGCACCCTGGCCGCCTCCGGGGTGATCGCGCTGGGCAACCTGCTGGCGGTGGTGCGCTGGTCGAGCCCGGAACGCGGCGCCAAGACGTTCGTCGGGCTGTGCGCGCTGGCCCTGGCCGCCGGGATGATCGGCGCCAACATGCGCAACCGCCGCGCGTACCTGGCCGCGCTGGAGGACCGCGCGGCGCGGCTGGAGCGCGAGCGCGACCAGCGCGCCCAACTCGCGGTGGCGGGCGAACGGGCCCGGATCGCCCGTGAGATGCACGACATCGTCACCCACAGCCTGTCGGTCATGGTGGCGCTCGCCGACGGGGCCGCCTTCGCCGCCACCCGCGCACCGGAGAAGTCCGCCGCGGCCATGGAGCAGGTCTCCGGCACCGGACGGCAGGCGCTCACCGACATGCGCCGCTTCCTCGGCGTGCTGCGCGCCGACGAACCCGACGCGCTGCGCCATCCGCAGCCCGGTATCGGCCAGTTGGACGGGCTGGCCGCCCAGGTCCGCGCGGTGGGGCTGCCGGTGCGGCTGCGGGTCGAAGGCGATGTGGCGTCGGTACCGGCGGCGGCCCAGTTGACCGTGTACCGGCTGGTTCAGGAGGCGCTGACCAACACCCTCAAGCACGCCGCCGCCGGTGCCCGCGCCTCGGTCCGCGTAAGCTGCCCCGGCGACCGGGTGGAGGTCGAGGTCCGCGACGACGGCCACCCCGTGCCGTCTTCCGGGGAGGGCGGGCACGGGATCGACGGGATGCGGGACCGGGTCGCCGCCTACGGCGGACAGGTCGAGGCCGGGCCGCTGCCCGGCGGGGGCTGGCGGGTGGCCGCCTGCCTGAAGCTGGAGGATCCGGAACCGGCGGACGTGGAAGGGGAGTCGTGACGATCGGAGTGCTGCTCGTCGACGACCAGCCGTTGATGCGGGTCGCGTTCAACCTGGTGCTGGAGTCACAGCCCGATCTGGCGGTGCTGGGCGAGGCGGGCGACGGTACGGAGGCGGTGCGGCTGGCCCGGCAACTGCGGCCGGACGTGGTGCTGATGGACGTACGGATGCCCGGCAAGGACGGCATCGAGGCGACCGAGGAGATCATCGCTGCCTGCCCGGACACCCGGGTGCTGATCCTGACCACCTTCGACCTCGACGAGTACGCCTTCGCCGGGCTGCGCGCGGGCGCCTCCGGCTTCCTGATCAAGAACGCGCTGCCGGAGGAACTGCTGGCGGCGATCCGCACCGTCGCCGCCGGTGACGCGGTGGTCTCGCCCCGGGTGACCCGTCGGCTGCTGGAGACCTGCGCGCACCAACTGCCCACGCCGGACGGCCCGGTGGACTCCCGTCTCGACCGACTGACCGCCCGCGAGCTGGAGATCCTCACCGAGGTGGCCAGGGGCAAGTCCAACGCGGAGATCGCCGCGGAGCTCCACCTGGCGGAGGCCACCGTGAAGACCCACCTCAGCCGGGTCCTGGTCAAGCTCGAACTGCGCGACCGGGTGCAGGCGGTGGTCTTCGCCTACGAGACCCGGCTGATCAAGCCGTCCTGAAGCACTTGGACCGAACATCGGACACGCACGGCAGTTGACCCGCTACGGTGTGTGTGCGAAAAGTGTACGAAGCGCTCGGCGGGGAATGGCGGAGCGAGGCGCGGGAGGGCCACATGGACAACACGCGATCGGGCGGCGACGCCGCGGGGCCGCACGACGACGATCCGGACAGTCATCTCGACCGGCTGCTGGCCCGGGCGCACAACGTGGCCGAGTTGGACCCGGCGCTGCTGCGGCGGCTGCGCGGCGCGCTGATGCACTGCGTGGACCTGCACTCGATGCGCTTCTCCAAGGGGCCGACCCGCACCCGCGGCCACCGCACCGTCAAGCACGTCTTCCTGCTGCCGGACGGCGGCAGCGCGACGCTGTGGGAGGTCGAGGACGACACCGGCGACGCCGACGCGGTGGTGCGCGAGTTGTTCACCAGCCAGGCGGCGGTGGAGCAGCGGCTGCGGGAGCGGTTCGCCGACTCCGTCTTCCCCGAATTCGACTTCGGCCAGGGGTGGTTGATCGCGGAGGTCCACTTCGACGTGCGCCGCGAGGGCCCGTACGGCGGTGCGGGTTTCGCCGAGGCGCGCCATGAGTACGCGCAGGACGACTTCCCCGATCCCGGGGGCAGGCCCGCGGATCCGGGGCCGTGGTGAGCTAGGCCTCGATGGAGACCGGGTCCTGCTCGCGCTCCCGGCGGAAGACGTACGCCGCGACGGCGCCCGCCCCGAACAGGGCGATCAGTGAGACCACGGTGGCCAGCCAGGTGGCGCCAAACCACTTGCCGCCCACGTAGCCGAGTCCCACGCCGTAGGCGGCCCAGGCCAGACCGGCCAGCGCGGACCAGGGGAGGAACTCGGCAGGGCGGCGGTGGGCCGCGCCCGCGCCCAGGCTCACCACGGAGCGCCCGGCGGGCGCGAACCGGGCCAGCACCACCAGTGCACCGCCGCCGCGCAGCAGTACCTGGCCCAGCCGCTCCTGCGCTGAGGACAGCCGCCGGGACCGCTCAAGGCGCCGGTCCAGCCAGTCACCGCCGCGGTACGCGAGCCGGTACGCCGCGAGGTCGCCCAGGCAGGACGCGGCGGACGCGCACAGCAGCAGTTCGACGACGTCCTGGAAGTCCTTGGCCCCGTTGGAGCCGGCCGTGCCCGCGGTGGCGGCGGATATCAGCAGCACGCCGCTGGGCAGCACCGGAAGGAAGACATCGAGCAGCACGGAGAGCCCGACCAGCAGGAGCGCCCATGGCGAGTCGACAAGTGAACCCACTCGATCGAGCACCGTCGTTTCTCCTGGTCCGCACGGACTGCCGGGGCGGGCGGTCTGCGCGCCACAGCCGTACAGCGTACGCGCGGGGCTCCGCGGTTGATCGCGCGGGGCGGCGTGACGTTGTTCTCATAAGGGACTCACAGCGACCGCCGGGTCGCCGTGAGTCCCACGCGGTTCGCCCGATCAGGCGGCGGCGACCCCGGCGGTACGCGTCCGCCGGGCGGTGAACAGCGACTCCAGCGCCCAGGCGCCCGGCCCGGTGAAGACGATCAGCAGGAACGCCCAGGAGTACAGCGCGGCGGGCTCGCCGCCGTTCTGCAGCGGCCACAGCGCCACCTTGGCGTGCACGGTGAAGTACGCGTACGCCATCGAGCCGGAGCTGATCAGCGCCGCCACCCGGGTGCCCAGGCCCAGCGCCACCAGCGCGCCGCCGACCAGCTGGATGACCGCGGCGTACCAGTACGGCCAGACGCCGGTGGCCACCGTGCCGCCGTGGGTGCCCGCGGCGCCGCCGAGTATGCCGAACAGGGAGGCGGCGCCGTGGCTGGCGAATATCACGCCGACCACGACCCGGAACAGTGCTAGGACATGGGGCTTGGCGGTCTCGGTGAAGGGCATGGGTTCTCCTGCGGTCGGTGGGGGGACGGAACCGAACAGGGTTCGAGATTAGGCGCTACTAACTAAATACTGCAAGTTTCAAGTATGTTGCCAAGGGGTGATCCGCCATACGGTGGGGCGGTGTTCGCCGCCGCCTCCTCCGCCACCCTGCTCCCCGTGAACAACACACTGGGCGTCGTCTTGGCCGCACTGCTCGTCGCGGCCACCACGGTGGCGTTCTACGCCCGTTTCAGGGATGACCGGGAGAACTATGCGCGCGCCATCGCCCTCGCCGGGCTGCGCGCGGTGGTCCAACTCGCCGCCGTCGCCCTGGTGATCGGCTGGGTGGTCCGCTATCTGCCCGCGCTGCTCGGCTTCGTCCTCGTGATGTACGCGGTCGCGGCCCGCACCGCGGGGCGCCGCATCACCCGCGACCGCACCTGGTGGTGGGCGGCCGCCCCGGTGGCCGCGGGCGCGCTGCCGGTGGTCGCCCTGCTGGTCGTGGTCGGCCTGGTGCCGCTCAAGGGCGTGGCGCTCATCCCCGTCGCCGGAATCCTCATCGGCGGCGCCCTGACCGCCACCGTGCTGGCCGGGCAGCGCGCGCTGGACGAGCTGCGCACCCGGCACGGGGAGGTGGAGGCCGGGTTGGCGATCGGACTGCTGGACCGGGAGGCGCGGCTGGAGATCGCCAGGCCGGCCGCCGCCACCGCGCTCGTCCCCGGACTGGACCAGACCAGGACCGTGGGCTTGGTCACGCTGCCCGGCGCCTTCGTCGGCATGCTCATCGGCGGCGCGTCACCCCTGAAGGCGGGCGTGGTCCAGCTGTTCGTGCTGATCGCGCTGCTCGCCGTGCAGGCGGTGGCGGTGACGGTGGTACTGGAACTGGTGGCCCGCGGTCTGCTCACCCGGGACGGGACCGGCAGGTGACCGGTTAGGCTGGTCCCCAGCAGAAGGGGAGTAGCTCAACGCCGGACCGTCGACATACTGCCGAACCGCGAGGTTTCGGCCGGCGCCCGGAGGCGGGTACGTCAGGTACGTACCGCGCCAGCGAGACCTTCGGCCGCAGTGTCCGACGCTGCCGTGCCGAAGCGACCCCTCTCCCCGAGGAAGCCCGGCGCGGCGCCTGAGTGCCCCAGGAGCCTCCACCCCGTGTTCAGCCTCACCGTCGCCGCGATCGTCTTCGGCGTTATCTTCGTGGCCGAGTTGCCCGACAAGACCGCGCTCGCCAGCCTGATGCTCGGCACCCGCTTCCGGGCGAGCCACGTCTTCTGCGGCATCGCCGCCGCCTTCGCGGTCCATGTGGTGATCGCCATCGCCGCCGGCAGCCTGCTGACGCTGCTGCCGCACCGCTGGGTGCAGGGCGTGGTGGGCCTGCTCTTCCTGGCGGGCGCGGCCATGATCCTCTGGCACAAGGACGAGGACGACGACGAGAGCGTCAACGCGCCCAGGGAACAGGGCTTCTGGCGGGTCGCGGGCAGCGGCTTCATGCTCATCCTGGTCGCCGAGTTCGGCGATCTGACCCAGATCATGACCGCCAACCTGGCCGCCCGCTACGGCAGTCCGCTCTCCGTCGGCGTGGGCGCGGTACTGGCGCTGTGGGCGGTCGCCGGGATCGGCATCGTCGGCGGCCGGGCGCTGATGCGGCGGGTGCCGCTGCCGCTGATCACCAAGGTCGCGGCGGCGGTGATGGTGGTGATGGCCGGGTTCAGCCTCTACGAGGCGATCGCCGGCTGACGTACGGGGGCGGCGGCACACGGACGGGTGTGCCGCCGCCGTTCGGCCGAGATGCGCCGCTCAGCCGATCCAGAGGGCGAAGCCGCCGTCCTCGGCGGCCTCCACCCGTATCTGGTCCAGGGTGTCGATGTGTGCGGTCACGTCCAGCGCGGCGGCCCGCGGCCCCACGCCGACCACCCGCATACCGGCGGCCAGGCCCGCGGTGACGCCCGCTTCCGAGTCCTCGAAGACCACGCAGTCCGCGGGGGCGAATCCCAGTTCGGCCGCGCCCTTGAGGAAGCCCTCGGGGTCGGGCTTGCTGGCGCTCACGCACTCCGCGGTGATCCGCACCCGGGGCATCGGCAGCCCCGCGGCCGTCATCCGGGCCCGGGCCAGGGCCGCGTCGGCGGAGGTCACCAGGGCGTGCGGCAGGTCGCGGAGCGCGGCCAGGAACGCGGGCGCGCCTGCGATCGGCACCACGCCCTCCGTGTCGGCGGTCTCCTGGGCCAGCATCCGGGCGTTGTCCGCGTGGTTCTCGGCCATCGGCCGGTCCGGCAGCAGCACGGCCATCGTCGCGTAGCCCTGGCGGCCGTGCACGACCTTCATCACCTCGGCCGGGTCAAGCCCGTGTTCGTCCGCCCAGCTCCGCCAGCAACGCTCCACCACCGCATCGGAGTTGACCAGCGTGCCGTCCATGTCGAGCAGCGCGGCCTTGAACACACCGATCGTCGTGGACATGCCGCACTCCTGGGGTCGGACGGGACGGGACAAGCGGCCCCGCCCGAAGGTCAGGGGTTGCGGGCGGGGCCACTTTGTTTTCCTACGATACAAAACCAGGTCCGCACCGCCAAACGGCGCAACGCCCATCCCGCAGCAACGGCGGAATCCGTCTGCTGGGCGCGACCCCCGAGGCGCCCGGACGTCAGCCCCCCACACACTTGCGCAGCGCCGCGATCAGCCCGTTGGCCCGGGCGTCACCATGGCCGATCATCCGGTTGGCGACGTAGCCGAAGCCGACGCCGAACTCGTCGTCACCGAAGCCGAACTGGCCGCCGGCCCCGTCGTTGCCGAAGCTGCGCGGGCCGAGCAGCGGGCGGAAGCGTGCGGAGTCCAGCATGAACCCGGTGCCCCAGCGCACCCCGAGGTCCGGGAACCCCGACCACGACACCCCGCCGGTCCGCTCCGCGAGGGCGTCGCTGAGGGTGTCCCGGGTGAGCAGCGGCGCCGCCCCGTCGAGCCCGGTGGCCGCCGCCGCGTACAGCCCGGCCAGGCCGCCGGCCGAGGAGACCGCGCCCGCCCCGGGGAACTCGGCGGTCAGCAGCGCGCGGGAGTTCCAGCCGTGCGGATGGTCGAGCCCGGGGAAGACCAGCGCGCCGTTCACCGTGACCGACCGGACGATCAGCGACTCGGCGTCCGGCATCGGAGGCCGCCCCTGCGCCTCGACGAGTCGGGCCAGCCGGTGCAACTCTCCCTCTGGCAGCCCGATCCAGGTGCGCAGACCCAGCTTGTCGCCGACGGCCTCACGGAAGTACGTGCCGGGGGTGCGGCCGGTGATCCGGCGGATCACCTCGCCGATGATCCAGCCGAAGGCGTGCGCGTGGTACTCGTGGGCGGTGCCGGGCTCCCACAGCGGTTCCTGCTCCTCAAGGGCGCGGATCGCCGGGGTCCACTCGGTGAGTTCCTGGAATGTCAACTTCCGGTCGAACAGCGGGATTCCGGCGCGGTGTGTGAGCACCATGCGCGATGTGATCCGCTCCTTGCCCCCCTGGGCGAACTCCGGCCAGTAGCGGGCCACCGGCGCGTCGAGGTCCAACTTCCCCTGCTGGGCGAGCAGATGGGCGCAGACGCTCACCACACCCTTGGCGCAGGAGAAGACCGGAACCACGGTGTCCCGCTCCCAGGGGCGGCCGGTGCGGTGGTCGGCGGTGCCGCCCCACAGGTCCACCACCTTGCGCCCGCCCACGAACACCGTGACGGCTGCGCCGAGTTCACGCCCTTCGGCGAAGTTGCGGTGGAACTCCTCCGCGACGGCTCCGAAGCCCTCGTCGACCCACCCGTTGTGATCCACCTGACATCCTCTTCCTCGCGCGGGGCGCACAGGCCCTCATCGGCCGTCGGCCCGGCCACGATAGGGACTGCCTCTGCCTGCTTCGAGCGATTTTCCGCAGCTCGGTGGCGCCCTCGGCGAAAACGACAGTGGCCCCACCCGCCGGTCAGGGGAAACGGGTGGAGCCACTTTGTTTCTCAAAGATACAAAAGAGTTCCGCGTCCCGCCAACGGCCCCGGTCAGCGTGGTCCGCTGCCGTTGCGGCCGGGTTCGGAAAGCGCGATCACCGCCGCGGGCGGTGACGGCCTGGGGCGGCGCGGCTCCCGCACGCCCGCGGGCGGTGGTCCGCCCGGTCCGCCGCGCAGTCCGGGCCGCGCCCGGCGGCGGGCCAGCAGCCGGGCCAGCACGAGCAGCGGGAGCACCGGCAGGAAGAGCAGCAGCCACGGCCTTCTGGTTCGGGTCATACGCCCACGGTGTGCCCTGGACCGGCACGAGCGAAAGGGTTACGAGGCCGACTCGGCCAGGTACTGCAACAGCCCGTACGTAAAGTGCGCGACGTGGCGGACGCCGGTCGCCGGGTCGGTGAAGGCGAGCCGCCAGCGTGTGGGCGCGTCGCCCTCCAGCGGCTGGGCGGGCGGGAAGGCGCGCGCCACCTCGTCGACCGTGCAGCACCACGGCGTGAGGTCGGCCGCGGTGCGCGGTACGGGTGCCGGGGCGCCGGGCGCCCGCACCAGCCACTCGTTCCACACCCGGCCGCCCGGGGCCACCATCACCTCGTACCGCAGGTCCGGCCACAGCGGCAGCGGCCACAGCAGCGCGCGGCAGCTCAGATCCCCGATCCGCCGCTCCTCGGCCGCCTCGGGGGCTCCGAGGACGGCCAGGTAGCGGCGCTCGCCGTGCGGGAAGGTACGCGAGCGGACCATCGCCTGCCAGCGGCGGTGCGCCTCACGCAGGTCGGCCCGGGTCGCGCCGAGGGTGCGCAGCGCGTCTTCCACCAGGCCGGGCTGGTGGTCCGCCATGCGCCGCAGCAGAACGAGTTGGAACTGGTCGGGGCCGAAGCCTGGGATTCCCACCCGCCCACCCTCCCACGCCCCGGGACCTCGCCCGGGGCCGCTGCCACGCCCAGCCGGGGGCGCCGCCCGGATCGCGGCGGCTTCGCGCCGCCGGGCTGCGGCGTGGGGGCGCCGCGGCGGGCTTCTCTTCGGGGCGAGCCTCCAAACCACCAGGGTGCCGGTGGCCGCCACGCCCCGGAGCGGCGCCCAACAGGCGGGGTGGGGCCAAGAGCGTGAGGATGGGCAAAGCGCCCGTAGCGATGTGCGAGGAGGCGTCCATGGCGCAGGACGACGCGGCAACCTTCCACGAATCCGCTGCTCGCCCGGCCGAGGGGCCGGGCGAGGGCCAGTCGCGGCGGACCATCCTGGTGGCGATGAGCGCGCTGCTCATGGGCCTGCTGCTCGCCGCGCTCGACCAGACCATCGTCTCCACCGCGCTGCCCACCATCGTCAGCGACCTGGGCGGAATGCGGCACCTGTCCTGGGTGGTCACCGCGTACCTGCTCGCCTCCACCGCCGCCACCCCGCTGTGGGGCAAGCTCGGCGACCAGTACGGGCGCAAGAAGCTGTTCCAGACCGCGATCGTCATCTTCCTGGCAGGGTCCGCGCTGTGCGGACTCGCCCAGAACATGGGCCAGTTGATCAGTTTCCGGGCCCTACAGGGCCTGGGCGGCGGCGGACTGATAGTGCTGTCCATGGCGATCGTCGGCGACATCGTGCCGCCCCGCGACCGCGGTCGCTACCAGGGGCTGTTCGGCGCGGTGTTCGGTGCCAGCAGCGTGCTCGGACCGCTGCTCGGCGGCCTGTTCGTGGACCACCTCACCTGGCGCTGGGTCTTCTACATCAACCTGCCGGTCGGCGTCGTCGCGCTCGCCGTCATCGCCGCCGTGCTGCACATCCCACGGCACCGCGCCAAGCACGTCATCGACTACGCGGGCACCGCCGTCATCGCCGCGGTGGCGACCTGCCTGGTACTGGTCGCCTCACTCGGCGGCACCACCTGGGCCTGGAGTTCGCCGCAGATCATCGGGCTCGCGGTGCTGGGTGCCGTACTGCTGGCGGTCTTCATCGCCATCGAGCGCAAGGCGGCGGAACCCGTACTTCCATTGCGGCTGTTCCGCAGCGGCACGTTCTCGTTGTGCTCGGTCATCGGTTTCGTCATCGGCTTCGCGATGTTCGGCGCCATGACCTTCCTGCCGACGTTCCTCCAGGTCGTGCACGGGGTCAGTCCCACGCTCTCCGGTGTGCACATGCTGCCGATGGTCCTCGGGCTGCTGATCGCGTCCACCGCCTCCGGCCAGATCGTCAGCCGTACCGGCCGGTACAAGGTGTTCCCGATCGCGGGCACCGCCGTGATCGTCGTCGGCCTGCTCCTGCTGCACCGGCTCACCGAGTTCAGCGGCACCCTGACGATGAGCGTGGACTTCTTCGTCTTCGGCTTCGGCCTCGGCCTGGTGATGCAGGTACTGGTGCTGGTGGTGCAGAACGCCGTCGGCTACGAGGACCTGGGCGTGGCCACCTCCGGGGCGACCTTCTTCCGGTCCATCGGCGCGTCGTTCGGCGTGGCGATCTTCGGCACCATCTTCGCCAACGAGCTTGCCAGCAAGCTGGGTTCGGCGCTGGTCGGAAAACCGGTGCCACCCGGCTTCGACCCCAAGCTGCTCCAGTCCGACCCGCACAGCATCGCCGCGCTGCCGCCGAGCACCAGGGCGGCGGTGCTGCACGCGTACTCCGGGGCGATCACCGATGTGTTCCTGTACGCGGTACCGGTGGCGGCGCTGGCCTTCGTACTGGCGTGGTTCCTGAAGGAGCAGCCGCTGCGCGGCTCGGTACGGGCTCCCGACGCCAGCGAGACCTACGCCTCCAACCCGGTCGAGCGGACCTCCCGCGAAGAGGTGGCCCGTGCCCTGTCCGCGCTGGGCACCAAGGAGGGCCGCCGCGACCTCTACCAGAAGATCACCGACCTGGCCGGACTCGATCTGCATCCCGCCTCCAGCTGGCTGCTGTTGCGGATCAACCGCTACGGGTCGGCCGCGCCGCAACTGCTGGCGGAGCGGGCGAGCGTTCCGCCGCACATCGTCTACCAGGCCGCCGCCGAGACGGAGTTGCGGCGGTTCACCCGTCGCGAGGGCCTGGTGCTGGTGCTCACCTCCGAGGGTCGCCGCGCCACGGAACGGCTGGTGGAGGCCCGCACGAAGGTACTGGCCGAACTCCTCGGCGACTGGTGGGATCCCAAGCACACCACGGGTGATCTGCACGATCTGCTCAGTAAGTTGAGCGGGCAGCTGTGTGGCGACGACCGCGACCGGCCTTCGGGCGGCCGGTCGTGGTCGCAGGAACGGGCGTCGTGATCCGAAGAGTTCAGACCGCGGCGGTGAGCAACCCTGACGGTGGAGAGCGACGGTGCCGGACCCACCGCGGTCAGAACCGCCTTACCGCCGGGCGAGCGCCTCCGCCTCCGCCTGAGTGGCGACCGCCGGCGGCGAGCCCGGAAGGGGCTTGCGGGCAGTCTCCGGCATGCAGGCCACCGCGATACCGCCGATGACGGCGGCGGCCATCATGTAGTACGCGGGCATCATCGGGTTGCCGGTCGCACTGATCAGCGCCGTGACCACCAGCGGCGTCGTACCGCCGAACAGCGACACGGAGATGTTGAAGCCGATCGACAGCGCCCCGTACCGGATCCGGGTGGGGAACAACGCGGGCAGCGCCGACGGCATCGCACCGGTGAAGCACACCAGCAGCAGGCCGAGCGCGGCCATGCCGACGTACACCCCCGCCAGGCTGCCCTGCCGGATCAACAGCAGCGCCGGGATGGACAGTACGAGGAAGCCCAGGCAGCCCAGTCCAATGACCGGCCGCCGCCCGAAGCGGTCGGAGAGCCTTCCGGCGAACGGCTGGACCGCCATCATCAGCACCATCACGACCAGCACCACCACAAGCCCGTGGCTGGCGTCGTAGTGCAGCTGCCCGGAGAGGTAGCTGGGCATGTACGACAGCAGCATGTAGTCGGTGACGTTGAACACCAGCACCAGCGCCACGCACAGCAGCATCGCGCGCCACTGGCCCACCAGGATCTCGCGCAACGTGCCCTTGCGCTTGGCTGACTGCTCGACCTGCTTGGCGCGGGCCTGCTGCTCCAACTGCGCGAACGCGGGCGTCTCTTCGAGCCTCAGCCGCAGGTAGAGGCCGATCAGTCCCAGCGGACCGGCGATCAGGAACGGAATCCGCCAGCCCCAGGAGAGCAGTTGGCCATGGCTGAGCAGCCCGGTCAGCACGGCCACCATGCCCGCGCCCGCCACGTAGCCGACCAGCGTGCCGAACTCAAGCCAGCTGCCCAGGAACCCGCGCCGCTTGTCCGGCGAGTACTCGGCGATGAAGGTGGACGCGCCACCGTACTCACCGCCGGTGGAGAAGCCCTGCACCAGCCGGGCGGCGAGCAGCAGCAGCGGCGCGCCGACGCCGATGGTGGCGTAGGACGGGATCAGGCCGATGGCGAAGGTGCCCGCGGCCATCATGATCATGGTGATGGCCAGCACCTTCTGCCGACCGATCCGGTCGCCGAGCGGGCCGAACACCATGCCGCCGACGGGGCGGACGAGGAAGGCCGCGGCGAACGCGCCGAAGGTGGACAGCAACTGCGCCGTGGGACTGCTGGAGGGGAAGAAGACCTCACCGAGGGTGACCGCGATGTAGCTGTAGACACCGAAGTCGAACCACTCCATGGCGTTGCCCAGCGCCGCGGCGCTGACCGCGCGCTTGACCATCCGCTGGTCGACGACGGTGACGTCCGGAGCGCTGCGGGGGCGTGTGGCCGCTTCCGTGCCGGTATATCGGGTGGCCGTGGTCACGCTGACTGCCTGCTTCCTGTCTCGGGGTTCCGAGGCCGGGTGGGACCGCGTGTCTCGGAAATGGCCGGACTTCGACCTTAGACAGTGCTGACAGGACGGTGGGCGAGCCCGCGGACACGGTGATGTTTACGGAAACCCCGCTCCGAACTGCGGAAACACAGAGTCGGCGGACGACTGACTGGTGATCTTTCGGTGAGCTTTGTCACCTCTTTATGTCGGATATGACGGACCTGGGTAGCAGCCAGTTACGTGTACGTGACACGTAGCTCCTTCACCCCGTTGAGCCAGGCGGAGCGCAGCCGTCGCGGTTCGCCGACGAGCCGGATGCCGGGGGAGCTGTCGGCGATGGCGTTGAAGATCAGGTCGATCTCCAGCCGGGCGAGGTTGGCGCCCAGGCAGAAGTGCGGCCCCCCGCCGCCGAAGCCGAGGTGTGGATTGGGGTCGCGGGTGATGTCGAACCGCTCGGGGGTGTCGAACACCTCGGGGTCGTTGTTGGCGGACGAGTAGAAGATGCCCACGCGCTGGCCGCGTTTCACCTCCTGACCGCCGAGCACGGTGTCGTGGGTCGCGGTGCGCTGGAACGACACCACGGGCGTGGCCCAGCGCACGATCTCGTCGGCGGCGGTCTTCGGCCTCTCGCTCTTGTACAGCTCCCACTGCTCGGGGTGGGCCAGCAGGGCGTGCATGCCGTGGGTGATGGCGTTGCGGGTGGTCTCGTTTCCGGCCACCGCCAGCAGCAGTACGAAGAAGCCGAACTCGTCGGTGCCCAGGTTGCCCTCGTCCTCGGCGGCGACCAGTGCGCTGACGATGTCCTTGGCCGGGCACTCCTTGCGGGCGGCGGCCAGGTTCATCGAGTAGGAGATCAGCTCCAGTGCCGAGTCGCGGCCGATCTCCTCGGTGATGGCCAGCTCCGGATCGTCGTAGCCGATCATCTTGTTCGACCAGTCGAAGATCCTGGCCCGGTCCTCCTGCGGTACGCCGATGAGTTCGGCGATGGCCTGGAGCGGCAGCTCCACGGCGATGTCGGTGACGAAGTCGCCGCTGCCCGCCCGAGTGGCCCGGGCGACGATCCGGCGGGCCCGCTCGCGCAGCGCGTCCTCCAGGGCGCGTATCGCGCGGGGGGTGAAGCCGCGCTGGACGATCTGGCGGACCCGGGTGTGCTCCGGCGGGTCCATGTTCAGCATGATCAGTTTCTGGACGTCTATCTGGTCGCGGGTCATCGACTCGTTGAACCGGATGATCGCGGTGTTGAGGTTGGAGGAGAAGGTCTCGGGCCTGGTGGAGACCTCCTTGACGTCCTGGTGCCGGGTGACGACCCAGTAGCCGTCGTCGTCGAAGCCCGCGATGTTGTGCCGCTGGGCGTTCCACCACACCGGTGCGGTGCCGCGCAGTGCGGCGAGTTCCGGCAGTGGAACCCGCTGGTGGTAGAGGTCGGGGTCGGTGAAGTCAAAGCCATCGGGCAGCGCGGGACAGGGCATCGGCGACTCCGTAACTGACGGCTCGTCAGATGGGCTGTAGAAGCTAGTGCCGGCCGCGTCAACTGGCAAGGGATCGCGCGGCATCCGTTACCCGCCATGAGCGCTCGTTGGCCTGCGTCGCCCCTTGCGCACCCGTACCGCGGGTAATACAACTGCGAGGAGAACTAGAACGCGTACTAGTTCCGCCGTGGGTTCCGGGCGCCGGGACGCCCGGAGCCGAGGAGAGGACGAGATTCATGGCCGCTGAACCCGTCATCGTCGAGGCAGTACGCACCCCCATAGGCAAGCGCGGCGGCGCGCTGAGCAACCTCCACCCCGCCTACCTGCTGGGCGAGACCTACCGCGAACTCCTCGCCCGCACCGGTATCCAGCCCGACTGCGTCGAGCAGATCGTCGGCGGAACCGTCACCCACGCCGGGGAGCAGTCGATGAACCCGGCCCGCAACGCCTGGCTGGCGATGGGGCTGCCGTACGAGACGGCGGCCACCACCGTGGACTGCCAGTGCGGCTCGTCCCAGCAGGCCAACCACATCGTCGCCAACATGGTCGCCAGCGGTGTGATCGACGTCGGCATCGGCTGCGGGGTGGAGGCGATGTCCCGGGTCCCGCTGGGCAGCGCCTCCAAGCACGGGCCCGGCAGGCCGTTCCCCGACGAGTGGAACGTCGACCTGCCCAACCAGTTCCAGGCCGCCGAACGCATCGCGAAGAGGCGCGGGTTGAGCCGGGAGCGGGTGGACGCGCTGGGCCTGCTGTCCCAGCGGCGGGCGGCCACGGCCTGGGCGGAGGAGCGCTTCAAGCGTGAGACCTATCCGGTCCAGGTGCCGACGACCGAGGAGGAACAGCTCGCGGGCGGCGGCATGTGGCGGCTGGTCGACCGGGACGAGGGCCTGCGCGACACCAGCGCGGAGGCGCTGGCGGGCCTGAAGCCGGTCATGCCGACCGCGGTGCACACCGCGGGCAACTCCTCGCAGATCTCCGACGGCGCGGCGGCGGTGATGTGGGCCAGCAAGCGGATGGCCCGGGCGCTACGGCTCAGGCCCCGGGCCAGGATCGTGGCTCAGGCCCTGGTCGGCGCCGATCCGCACTTCCACCTCGACGGGCCGATCGACGCCACCCGGGCGGTGCTGGGCAAGGCGGGCATGACGCTGCGGGACATCGACCTGGTCGAGATCAACGAGGCCTTCGCGTCGGTGGTGCTGTCCTGGGCCCAGGTCTTCGACGCCGACATGGACAAGGTCAACGTCAACGGCGGCGCGATCGCCCTGGGCCACCCGGTGGGCGCCACGGGAGCGCGGTTGATCACGACCGCACTCCATGAACTGGAGCGCACGGACCGGGAGTTCGCCCTGATCACCATGTGCGCGGGCGGCGCGCTGGCGGCGGGGACGATCATCCAGCGGTTGTAGGGATTCGGGGCTCGCCCCAAACAAGCCCCTCGCGGCATCTGCCCGCCCCGGCCACCGGCTGTCCGCTCACGGTGACCGGGGCGGAGCCATCGCATGTTCGCGCCCCGCGTCGGCGGGGCTGCCCGGCCTGGGAAGCACGCCCAGGCCGGGTCACTCACCGGCGACCTGTGTCCGAGCGTGGTCCGTGATCTCCCGGATCTCACGCACGGCGCGATCGAGCGCCTCGCGGTCCTCCGCGCCCTGAGCGGCCTGCTCCGCCGCATGGAGCCGCTGGGACGCCCGGGAAGCGTTCGATTTCGATCACGGTCGCCCATTTGAGCTGGAACATGTCGATGGGGCCGAAGCTGTTGTGCTGCGTGGCCATCGTGAAGACCGTGTCACGTTCGGCCGTCATCTCTGGCAGCCGGGAAGGCGCCACCTGGGCGAGGGCGGCTCGGAGGGCCGGGAACGTCTTCTCGGGTCTGGGGATGAGCGGCCCATCAGGCTCGGTAGGGTGCGCCGTCATGCTGTTCTCCCTGGGGTGCCCCCGGGCACCGTGCCCGCTTAGGCGATCAACTGGTCGAGGATTCCCGCCACCTCGGCCGGTCGCAGGAGAAACCCGGCATGGCTGGTGTCCATGGTGTGCACGTCATACGGGTTGTCAGGCGTCATCGCGTCGGCCTCGGCGATCAAACGGTCCTGCATCGCCACCGGAAGTGAACGGTCGCCGGTGAGCCGGATGTACGTGCGGGCGACCCTTCCCCAGGTGTCAGCGTGCCCCCGGGCGTCCGCCATCATCACGGCAAGGGACTCATCGGGCTGCAGGATGTTGAGGAAGGCGCGGAACTGCTCGTCGGTGCCGTCCGCCATAACGGCTGCCTTGAGAGCGGCGAGCAGATCGGGGTCAGCCGTGCGGTAGTTGGCCCGCCCGACGCCGAGTCCGGCCGGGTCGCCCACGTTCAACGCGTAGAGCGGCGCCAACAGGTTGTCGGCGAACTCGGGTTCCTGCATGTACTCGACGGGACTGGACCGCTGTACGCACGACCACGCGGATATGTACACAAGCCTGTCCACCAACTCGGGCACCGTGTTGCCCACTCCCGTGATGGTGGTCCCGCCAAGACTGGCGCCGACCAACACCACGGGCCCGTGCTGGGCGACTCGGCGGACGACATCAACCACCATGTCGACGTTGTCCCGCAGGGTGACCTTGGCCAACGTCGAAGGCTCGGCCGCCCACGCGTCGAGATCCTGCGGGGCCTGGTAGGCCACCGGGTACTGCGCGTCGAAGCCATGGCCCGGCAGATCGACGGCGAAGCTGCGGTGGCCGAGCAACGTGAGCTCCCGCTGGACCGGAGCCCACATGAACGAACTGGAGCCAGACCCGTGGACCAGCACAAACGTAGGACCGGCACGGTGAGTACTCATGATCCGGATCGTAACGATCACGCCGCGCCCCGGCCTCCGATTATTTGGCGGTGACTTGGCCGGGTGACGTCATTGGCGCCCCACTGCCGCCCCAACGATCGACAGCACGCCGTGCACCTCGCGTAGGTGGCGGCGGGCCAGGACCCGGTAGTCCACCTCCTTGCTCGGGTTCCGGTCCGATCGCGCTGTCCGCTCCGCGGTCTTCAGCCGCGTGCACTCCTCGCACGTCTCCTGGTACGGCAGGGCCGGAGTGGTCATCGTGCGACCTCCGCACCGCGCGCCCGGACACCGGCGAACCAACCGGGGATAGGCTCAAGCATGTTGACGCTCCTATGCGGCGTTGCCCACGCCCCGGGACCGTGACGGCGGTCGCCGGGGTCTTCGCGGCTGATGTGCGTTCCGTGATCGGATGCTTCCACAGCGTTTCCCTGTGCGCGTACGCTGAACAGGGGTTAGCTGGTGCCACAGATCAGCTGTCACCAAAGGGAGTTGCCCATGGGCCGTCGTAACGGTGCGGGCGGACCAGCTGCCACGTCCGGCGCCCTCTTCGGGGAAGTGCTGCGGGACGCCCGCGAACGGGCGGGTTGGAGCCAGGGCGATCTGGCCGCGAAGATCCCGTGCGACCGTTCGCTGATCACGCGCGTGGAGGCGGGCACACGCGTACCGCAGGAGGATTTCGCCAAGACGTGTGACGAACTGCTGGGCACCGAGGGTCTGTTACTTCGGCTGTGGCGCCGCATCGACTGGTATCCAACGGTGGAACACCCCGACTGGTTCAAGCGTCGCGCGTCGATGGACGCGGTGGCGGTGGCGCTGCGGGAGTACCAGACCCAGGTCATGCCTGGCTTGTTGCAGACCGATGCCTACGCGCGAGCCCTCTTCGCGCGCGTCGAGCCTGACGAAGAAGTCGTACAGGAACGGGTTACCGCCCGCCTGAGTCGACAGCAGCGCTTCCTCAGCGATGACGGACCGCTTTTCGTGGCGGTGCTCGACGAAAGCTCCATCCGGCGGGAGGTCGGGGGGCCAGCAGTGATGCGAGAGCAGTGCGAACACCTGCTGGCAGTCGGCAAGCGGTCGAACATTCGGATCCAGGTGGCGCCGTTCGGCCTCTTACACCTGCGCCCACCCAACACTTCCATGTCCCTGATCACGCTGCCGGACGGCCATGAGTGGGTGTACTCCGAGTCGTTGGACCGTGGGCACTTCAGTGATGATCCAGCTGTGATCGCCAAGCACGCCCGCACTTACGATCTACTGCGGGCCGACGCACTGTCGGCCCGTGACTCCGCCGCCATGATCAGCGAAGTGATGGAAGGGTATGGCAGGGATGACCAACTACGACCTGACCGCGGCGACTTGGCGCAAGTCCAGCTACAGCGGCGACAACGGCGGCAACTGCATAGAAATAGCCCCCGGTATCCCCGGCGTCGTCCCCGTGCGGGACAGTAAGGATCCGGGCGGTCCGGCCCTGATATTCGGCCTCGACGCATGGTCGGCGTTCGTGGCGGGGCTCAAGGCGGGGGACTTCCGGCCCGCCCGCTGAGGGGTTTTCCCCACCCACCCGCCCCTTTCGCAGGGCACCACAGGAGGGGGTGTGCCGGGGTGTCCCCGCAGGGTGGCGATCGAACTTCCCTGAAAGCCGCGTTACGGGTGCAGGGAGCCACCCGAGGAGTCACCCCGGCGCGCCCCCGACCCCACGCAAACCGTGCGCAACGGCAAGCAAAGGCCGAGGGCAATCGGGTGGGCGGGTGGGAAAAACGCTGAACCCCAAGGGGAGCGATCACCGCCCCGCCCGCCCAGCATCGCTGAACGCCACCGGAGCCTCGAACGCCGCCCGGCGAGTAGCACGCCGCAGCGCCTTCAGTACGGGCGCGCCCAGGGCGAGGGTGAGTACGGCGGTCACCGCCGCCCGTGGCAGGTCCCAACCCATGGACGTCGCAAGGCAGTAGGCGACGAAGTGCGCGAGGTTCTCCGCCAGCGGCGCGCCCGGCAGATAGCCGACCCCCGAGGACAGGCCGCCGATGTACGGCCAGCCCTGGAGGTTCATCACCGTGCCGTAGAGCAGCGAGGACACCACCCCGTACCCCGCCAGCATCACCAACTCGGCTCTCCCGCGCGGACGTTGCCACAGCAGTCCGGAACCCATGCCCACCCAGCCCATGCTGAGCATCTGGAACGGCATCCACGGTCCCACACCGCCGGTCAGCAGCGCGGAGGCGAACATCGACACCGCGCCCAGCACGAAGCCGAAGCCCGGACCGAGAACCCGGCCCGCCAGCACGATCAGGAAGAACATCGGCTCTATGCCCGCCGTCCCCGCGCCCAGCGGGCGCAGCGCCGCGCCCGCCGCCGCGAGCACCCCGAGCATCGCGATCGCCTTGGCGTCCAGCCCGGTGTCGGCGATCGACGCCACCACCACCGCCAGCAGCAGCGGCAGCAGCCCGGCGAACAGCCACGGCGCGTCAGCGCTGTGCGCCAGCCCGGAGCCGGGGTCGGCCAACAGCGGCCAGCCGAACGCCGCGAGACCGACCAGCGACAGCAGTGCGAGCGCCACCGCCGACCGCGGCCCGAGCCGAACCGGCCTGATGTGCTCCGCGCGCCTCATGCCCGCGCCTCGTCCGCCAGCGCCGCCGCGACCTGCGGAACCGTCAGCCACGGTCCCGGCTGGAGGATCTTCGCCACCTGCGGGGCGAAGGCGGGCGAGGAGACCACCACCTGCTCGGTACGGCCGTCGGCGACGACCTCACCGTCGGCGAGGATCACCACCCGGTGCGCCAGCTCCGCCGCCAACTCCACGTCATGCGTGGCCAGTACGATCGCGTGGCCGTCCGCCGCCAGCGCCCGCAGCCGGGTCACCAGCCGGGACTTGGCCGCGTAGTCGAGGCCCCGGGTCGGCTCGTCGAGCAGCAGCAGCGGTGGCCGGGCGGCCAGCACGACGGCCAGCGCCAGCGCCAGCCGCTGGCCCTCGGACAGGTCACGCGGATGCGTCTCGTCCGGTACGCCCGGAAGCAACTCCGTCACCAGCGCCCGGCAGGTGCCCGGCGCGGCGCCCGCGTCCTCGTCGGCGGCCGAGCACTCGGCCGCGACCGTGTCCGCGTACAGCAGATCGCGCGGCTCCTGCGGCACCAGCCCGACCCGCCGCACCAGTTCACGCGGCGCCGTGCGGTGCGGGACCACCCCGCCGACCCGTACCCCGCCGGAGGCGGGCTCGTGCAGACCGGTGAGCGTACCCAACAGGGTGGACTTCCCAGCGCCGTTGCGGCCCATCAGCGCCACCGTCTCACCCGGCCGAACCGTCAGGTCGATCCCGCGCAGCGCCTCGGCCCGGCCGCGCCGCACCGAAAGCCCGGACACCTCGGCGACCGGTGCCGTCTTCTGCGGCGGAACCACCGGCGTCGGCCCGCGGTCCGCCAACCGCTCGCGCAGCGGACGCGCCGCCCGCCGGGCGTCCCGTACCGACAGCGGCAGCGGTGACCAGCCCGCCAGCCTGCCCAAGCCGACGACCGGCGGGAACACCGGAGACGCCGCCATGATCTCGGCCGGATCCCCGATCACCGGGGGCATGCCCGGCTCGGCCAGCAGCACCACCTGGTCCGCGTACTGCACCACCCGCTCCAGCCGGTGCTCGGCGAGCAGCACCGTGGTGCCCAGGTCGTGCACCAGCCGCTGGAGCACGGCCAGCACCTCCTCGGCCGCCGCCGGGTCAAGGGCCGACGTGGGCTCGTCCAGCACCAGCACCTTCGGATGCACGGTGAGCACCGATCCGATCGCCACCCGCTGCCGCTGTCCGCCGGAGAGCGTGGCGATCGGCCGGTCCCGCAGCTCCGCCAGGCCCAGCAGGTCCAGCGTCTCCTCCACCCGCCGCCGCATCACGTCGGACGGCAGCCCCAACGACTCCATCCCGTAGGCGAGTTCGTACTCCACGGTGTCGGTGACGAAGTGCGCCACCGGGTCCTGGCCCACCGTGCCCACCACGTCGGCGAGTTCACGCGGCCGATGGGTGCGGGTGTCCCGGTCCGCCACGGTGACCCGGCCGTGCAGTGTCCCGCCGGTGAAGTGCGGCACCAGGCCGCTGACCGCGCCCAGCAACGTGGACTTGCCCACCCCGGACGGGCCGACCAGCAGGCACAGCTCGCCCTCCGGGACGGTCAGCTCGACGTCCCGCAGCGCGGGCCGCGGCGCGCCCGGATAGCTGACGGAGACGTTGTCGAAGCGGATCACCGCTCGGCTCCCTTCGAGTCGGGCCGCGGGTCGCGGCGCGGCGCCGGTGCCACGACCGCGGGCAGCAGCCCGAGCAACACCGCCGCCGCGGGCCACAACGGCAACGTCGGCGCACTCAGCGGTACCACCGGCGGGTTCAGCGCGGCCGGTTCACTGGCCGCGGCGTGGATCAGCAGTGCGGCGACGGCCACCCCGGAGGCGGTGACCAGCCAGGCCCGGGCGCCCCAGTGGTCCGGCCGGTACCGGGTGCGTACGCTGCGCCGGCCGCCCAGCCACAGCCCGGCCAGCGCCGCCGCGAGGCCCAGCACCAGCACCGGCAGGCCGAAGCCCGCGCCCTGCGCCGCCAGCAGCCCGTACGTTCCCGCGCACACCCCGAGCAGTCCGCCCAGCGTCAGCGCGGCGGTCAACCGCCTTACCCGGGGCGGGACTTCGGCGGTACGACCGTAGCCGCGAGCGTCCATCGCCGCCGCCAGCGCCACCGAGCGCTCCAACGCCCCCTCCAGCACCGGCAGTCCCACCTGGAGCAGCGCCTTGAAGCCCCGGTCGGCGCGACCACGCATCCGCCGTGCGGCGCGCAGCCGTTGCACATCGGCCACCAGGTTCGGGGCGAACGTCATCGCCACCACCACCGCGACCCCCGCCTCGTACAGCGCCGCGGGCAGCGACTTGAGCAGCCGCGCCGGATTGGCCAGCGCGTTCGCCGCGCCCACGCACACCAGCAGGGTGGCCAGCTTCAACCCGTCGCACAGTGCGAACACCACCTGCTCGGCCCGCACCGGACCGCCGAGCCGCACCCCTTGCGCCCAGTGCGGCAACGGGACCTCCGGCAGCCGGAACAGCACATGGGTGCCCGGGATCGGCGAGCCCAGCAGGACCGCGAAAACGACCCGCAACGTCAGCACCAGCAGCCCGAGCTTGAGGAACGCACCGTACGAGCGGGCCCACGGCGCGTCGGTCCGGCGGACCGCCACCACATAGCCCGCCACCGCGACCAGAAGCAGGAGCAGCAGTGGATTGCTGGTGCGCGACGCGGCCGTCGCCAGGCCCAGCGCCCACAGCCACCAGGCGCCCGCGTGCAGCGCGTTGGAGCGGGTCGCCGCGGGCTGCCGCAACCAGCCGCGCGGCCCCGTCACCCGGACCGCCGCCTACGGGACTGCCAGACGGCGCCCGCGCCCAGCGCGACGACCACGGCGACGCCCGCGAACAGGCCGAGTGAGGGGCCGCCGCCCGACGCCTTGGGCCGCGCGGCGGCGGACGGCTCCGGACCGCGCCGCGGACTGGAGCCGACCTGCTCCCCGCAACCCGACTGCGGATAACCGGCGATCGCGCACACCAGCCCCGCCGAGCTGTAGCGCAGCGGCTTGGCCACCGCCGCCAACGCGTCGGCGGCACTGGCGTCCTGCGGCACCTGGGCGCACGCGGTGTGCGCGGGCGGTGGGGTGGCGCCGTTCGGGGCGTCGGCCGCAGTGCCGAAGTCCAGTACCAGCGCGACCCGCTTCATGCCGGGCCTGGTCTCGGTGTGGGCGCAGATCGTGCCGAACTCCGCACCGCCCCGCGGCTTCGCCGCGCTCGCCGAGTCCGCGCTGACCGCGAACCGCCAGCCCTCGACGTCGCCGTCGGACGGCCTGGCCATAGCGGGCCCGGTCCGCGCGTACGACCAGGAGCCGCCGTCACGCTCCCAGAACGACCAGTAACGGTAGCCCTCGGCCTGCGCCGGGGGCGCGGCGAACAGCACCGTCGCCGCCAGCAGCGGCACGGCCAGCACTCTTCGCATCAGACCTGCTTCTTGTTGCGCATGCTGAACGCCCAGCCGATGCCGATGCCCGCGACCAGACCGGCGCCCACGATCCACCACGCCGACGCGCCGCCGCCACCGCTGTCCTTGTGGTCCTCGGAAGCCGAGGGCGACGTGGACTCCTCGGGCCGCGGGCCGGTGTTGACCAGCTGCTGCACGAGGTCGTTGCCCGCGAAGTCGTGCGGGCTGGCGCCGGTCGCGGCGGACGCCAGGATCAGCGAGCCCAGAGCGGCCGGGTCGCCCTTGGCCCACCCGGCGGCGTTCTTCGTCAGCCAGGTGTACGGCTTCTTCGCCGCTTCCAGGTGGTTGCCCGAGGCCAGCGCCAGTACCGCGTCGGCCGTGGTGCCGTAGTCCGGGGTCTTCTGGGTGGAGCCCGGCTGGGCGGTGGTCAGGTGGTCGCCGTTCGCGGAGAGCGTGGTGGCGAGGTACGCGGAGGCGGCGTCGGCGGCGGTGGCCGGATCGTTCGCCTTCTGCGCCGCAGAGCAGTCGAACCCCTTCGGGTCGGTGTTCTTCGCGGGCGCGCCGATCACATACCCCTTGCCGAGCGCCGCGAAGGCCGCGTCCGCGGTCGCCTTGTCGTTGGGGGCGAGCGTGCCGGACTTGTCCGGCTGGTAGGCGAACGCTCCGCGCTGCGCGTCCTGCGCGCCCTTGGTGCCGCAGCCGATCTGGAACGACAACAGCGCGTCGTAGGGCGACTTGCCGCCCCTGGTCACGCTCGCCACGTCCTCGCCGGGGGCGGTCAGCGCACCGATCACCACGGCCGTGGAGTTGGCGTCGCTGGGCGTGCCCGGCTGGTAGCCCCAGCCGCCGTCGCTGTTCTGCATCGACTTCAGCCAGTGCACGGCCTTGCTCACGGTGGTCCCGTGCCCGCCGACCGCCGCCAGCGCCTGGACGGCGACCGCGGTCGAGTTGGTGTCCTCGGTCTTCGGGGCGCACGACGTGTCCGGGTTGGCCCGGTAGGTGGCGAAGCCGCCGTCGGCGCACTGCTGCCCGACCAGCCAGTCCACGGCCTCCTTGGCCGGGGTGACCTTCACCGTGCTCAGCGCCAGCAGCGCGGTGGACTGCCGCCACACCCCGTTGTACGTGGGGTCCGCGCCGCCGTACAGGCCGACGGGCAGGCTGGACGTCGACGGGGACGGCGCCGCCGCGCCGAGGAGCGCGACGGCGGCCAGTGCGGCGGCGCACCGCGCGAGCGCGGCCGGACGCGGCCTGCGTGAGGGGGCCATGAGTCGGTTGCCTTTCGATGAGCGGAGCGCAGCCGGAGCCCGGCGCCGCGCGGGCGGCGCCGGGCTCCGGCTCCGTATACCTCGACGGTGCCGGGGGTCGCGCGCAGCCGCGCCACCACCGGGAGCCGCTCGCGTACGCACGGGCACTCCGGCTGAGCGGACACTCCGTGAGCGTCCGCGTCACGGTTGCGGGTCAGCGCCGGAATTGCACCGGCTTTCCCCGTTCGTACGCGGATGAAATTGTCCCGCCTACTTTACGCGGACCCGAGAGGGGCTCCTCGCCTGGCCGTGGGCTCGCTACGCCGCCGCGTACCTCACCGGGTGGGAACCGGCCACCGGCTCCGCCAAGCCCAACTTGACCAGCCGCCGCAGGTGGGCTTCGGCCTCGGCCACCGCGATGTTGCGCGAGCGGTGCGGAAGCTCGTCCCAGGCGCGGTTCCAGCGCATGCTCTCCGCGAGCTGCCACGGGGTCGACGGCCGAACCGCGAGCAGCGCCCGCAGATCGGCCAGCCGCTCCGCGTGGTGCGCCAGCAACTCCCGTACCCGGTCCGGCGCACCGGCGAAGGCGTGCTGGTGTGCCGGGAGCACCTCGGCCGGGTCAAGCCGTGCGATCCGCTCCAGCGAGTCCAGGTAGTCCCCCAGGGGATCGCTGGCCGTCCCGTCCTCGGGGTCCTCGTACAGTCCGATGTGCGGGGTGATGCCGGGCAGCAGATGGTCGCCGGAGAACAGCCGCCGCCCCTCCTCCAGATGCAGGCAGACGTGGCCGGGCGTGTGCCCCGGCGTCCAGATCGCCCGCAGCCGCCGCCCGGGCGCGTCCACCAGCTCACCGGGCACGATCTGCCGGTCCGGAAGCGCGGGACGCTCCCCGGGCGGTACTCGCCCCCGCCCGGCGGCGCGCGCGGTGCGCAGCGGTACGAGGTGCTCGTCGGGTGCGCCCGCCGCGGCGAGCTTGTCGAGCAGGTAGTCCAGCCACAGTCGCGCCGGGGCCTCGCGGGTCCGCCGTACGACGGCGGTGTCCGCCGGATGCATCGCCAGCCACGCCCCCGACGCCTCCCGCACCCGCCCGGACAGCCCGTGGTGATCGGGATGATGATGGGTGAGCAGCACGCCGTACACCTCGCCGACCGAAGTCCCGCACTCCGCGAGCCCGTTCACCAACGCGTCCCAGGAATCCGGGTCATCCCACCCGGTGTCCACGAGCACCGGCCCGCGATCGGTGTCAAGAAGGTGAACGAGGGTGTACCCCAGCGGATTGTCCGGTATGGGCACCTGGACGCTCCACACCCCACCGCCGTGGTCGGTCACCATGGGTCCCCCCGAGGTCGTCCGCATGGCCCACTATAACTAGAACGGGTTTCAGGGTTCCTCTTCAAGCTCCCCCATTCCCCGGGAAGTTGCAGGGGGGACCTCCCGACCGCGCTCGCCGTGGACTCCTCCGCCCGCAGCTGGTACCAGTACCTGAAAGGCCGTCAGAAAACGCGGAGGCTTCCGGTCATGACCGAGCTGATCGAGCACGGGCAGCTGTTCGTCGGTGGCGAGTTGGTCGAGCCGTTGGGCGCGGGGGTCATCGAAGTGGTCTCGCCGCACAGCGAGCGGATCATCGGGCGGGTGCCGCATGCCTCGCGGGGAGATGTGGATCGCGCGGTGGGCGTGGCGCGGCGGGCGTTCGACGAGGGGGAGTGGCCGCGTACGCCGTTGGCGGAGCGGATCGCGGTGGTGACCCGGATCAAGGACGCGATCACCGCGCGGCACGAGGAGTTCGCCCGGCTCATCAGCGCGCAGAACGGCTCACCGTACTCATGGAGCGTCCTGGCGCAGGCGCTCGGTGCGGTGATGGTGTGGGACGCGGCGATCACCGTCGCCCGTGACTTCCGTTACGAGGAGCGCCGGGCGGGCGTCCTCGGCCCGCTGCTGGTGCGGCGGGAACCCGTCGGCGTGGTCGCCGCCGTCGTACCGTGGAACGTGCCGCAGTTCGTGGCCGCCGCCAAGCTCGGCCCCGCGCTGCTCAGCGGCTGTACGGCGATCCTCAAGCCGTCCCCCGAGTCCCCGCTGGACGCCTACCTGCTGGCGGAGATCGCCGCCGAGGCGGGACTGCCCGAGGGGGTGTTGTCCGTACTTCCGGCCGACCGCGAGGTCAGCGAGTACCTCGTCGGGCACCCCGGCGTCGACAAGGTCTCCTTCACCGGATCCGTCGCCGCGGGCAAGCGGGTGATGGAGGTCGCCGCACGCCATCTCACCCGCGTCACCCTGGAGTTGGGCGGCAAGTCCGCCGCCGTCATCCTGCCCGACGCGGACCTGGAGGCGGCCGTCGCCGGGATCGTGCCCAACGCCTGGATGAACAACGGCCAGGCGTGCGTGGCGCAGACCCGGATCCTGGCGCCCCGAGAGCACTACGACGAGATCGCCGAGCGGCTCGCGGCGGCGGCCGGTGCGCTCGTCGTCGGCGATCCGCTCGACCCGGCCACCCAGGTCGGCCCGCTCGTCGCCCGCCGCCAGCAGCAGCGCTCCTTCGAATACATCGCCCTCGGCCAGCGGGAAGGCGCCAAGGTGCTGACCGGCGGCGGCCGTCCGGCGTCCCAGCAGCACGGCTGGTACGTCGAGCCGACGCTGTTCGGCGAGGTCGGCAACGGCATGCGGATCGCCCGCGAGGAGATCTTCGGGCCGGTCGTCTGCCTGCTGCCGTACACGGACGAGGAAGAGGCGGTACGGATCGCCAACGACTCCGACTACGGCCTGTCCGGCAGCGTCTGGACCTCCGACGTGGCACACGGCATCGACATCGCCCGCCGGGTGCGCACCGGTACGTACTCGGTGAACACGTTCAGCCTCGACATGCTGGGTCCGTTCGGCGGCTACAAGAACTCGGGAGTCGGGCGGGAGTTCGGACCGGAGGGGTACTCGGAGTACCTGGAGCACAAGACGATCCACCTTCCGGCCGGATGGGAGGGGTGAGCGCCGATGGGCGAGCGCTGGCACGTGGCGGTGGACCGCTCGGTGTGCATCGGCTCCGGCCTGTGCGCGGGCACGGCGCCCACCGCGTTCACCCTTGACTCGGCCCGGCAGTCCCATCCGACGGCGACCGAGACCGACGCCGGCGACTCGCTGCTGGCGGCGGCCGAGGGCTGCCCGGTGGAGGCGATCACCGTCACCCGCGCCGGGACGGGGGAGCCGGTCTTCCCGCCGGACGAGTAACCCTGTGTGGGCAGGCCCCACACCGTGCATTCCTCACGGCCGCTTCGTGACAGACGTGACTGTTCCGGCCCTTGGTTCGCATGGAAATCTCAACCCCACGCGGACCAAGGGGGAGCGATGGACAAGCGGTACGAGGTCTTCTGTTCTGGCTGACAGACACTTCTACGAGACCACCGCCCGCCCTGCCACCTCCGGCGCCCGGACCGCCGCCCGCTTCGAGCACCTCAAGCCTGGACTCGGTCACCGAACTCCAGATCAGCCAGGCGCTGGCACACGACGTGCCCGCCCGCACCCGGATGCTGATCGCCCACCGCGCCTCCACCGCGGCCCGCGCGGACCTCGTCGCCTGGCTGGAAGGCGGCAGGCTGCGGGCACTGGCGCCACACCGCGAGCTGTGGCAACTGGCCGAGTACCGGGCCGTGTTCGACGGCTCACCGGCGGAGGGGACGGCCGATGCCGACGGATGAACTGGCCCTGCACGGCCTGCGCTTCCTCCGCGCGCGCTGGCGGGTACTGCTGGCGCTCGCCGGATGGTCGCTGCTGGAGGCGGGCCAGACGTTCCTCGGCGGCTACGCCCTCGCCCGGGCCCTGGACGACGGGTTCCTCGCCCACCGCACGGCGGTCGGGCTGTACTGGCTGGCCGCCGCCGCGGTGGGTATCGCCTTCGGCGCGATCGGCACCGGGCGGTCCTTCCTGGGCGTCGCCGGACTCGCCGAGCCGCTGCGGGACGCCCTGGTGACCCGGGTGGTGAGGGGCAGCCTCCGGGACGCGGCGGCCCAACCGCACCGGGCGGACACCTCGGTGGTCTCCCGGCTCACCCAGCAGGTGGAGATCGCCAGGGACAGCTTCGCGGGACTGGTGATGGTCGCGCGGTCCTTCTTCTTCACGGCACTTGGCGCGCTGATCGGACTGCTCTCCCTCTCCGGCGCGCTGCTGCTCGTGGTGGCCCCGCCGCTGGTGCTGGGGCTGGCGGTGTTCGCGCTGTCGTTGCGCCCGATGGCACGCGGGCAGCGGGCGTTCCTCACCGCCGACGAGGCCCTCGCGGACGCGGTGGGGGAGACCGCGGCAGGACTGCGGGACGTGGTCGCCTGCGGAGCCGAGGACCACGCGGAACAACGGATCCGGTCCCGCGTCGACGCCGAGTACGCGGCGGCCCGGGTACTGGCCCGATGGGGCATGGTGCGGGTCGCGGCACTCGGCGTGGGCGGGCGGCTGCCGGTCCTGCTGTTGCTGGTGGCGGCGCCGTGGCTGCTCGGCCACGGGGTGACCGCGGGCGCGCTGGTCGGCGCTATGACCTATGTGACGCAGTCACTGCTGCCCGCGCTGCAGAGCCTGGTACAGGGCTTTGGCGGCGCGGGGGGCCCGGGTGACGGTGGTGCTGCGGGCGTTGCTCCGGGGCGGTGACGGGCCGGTGCCGGAGGCCCGCCCCGCCGCTGCCAGCGGCGAGGCCCCGGGTGCGGCCGTGGAGTTGAGGGGGGTCAGCTTCGGGTACGGCGCGCCCGGCGGGACGGCTCGTCTCGTCCTCGACGACCTCGACCTCGTCCTTCCGGCGGGATCCCACACTGGCCGTCGTCGGCCCGAGCGGCATCGGCAGGTCGACGCTGGCCGGCCTGATCTCGGGCCTGCTGGAGCCGTGCACCGGTGAGGTGCTGGTGAACGGTGAGGCCGCTGGAGCGAAGGAGTCGCGCGTCCTCATCCCGCAGGAGGCGTACGTCTTCTCCGGCACCGTGCGCGACAACCTCCGCTATCTCTGCCCGGATCCGGTGCCCGACGACACGCTGCCGCAGGCGGCCGAGGCGGTCGGTGCCGCCCAACTCATGAGCCAACTCGGCGGTTTGGACGCACCGCCGACCGCGCTGTCCGCCGGTGAGCGGCAACTGCTGGCGCTGGCCCGCGCGTACGCGTCCCCGGCGCGCCTGATCCTGTTGGACGAGCGACCTGCCACACCTGGACGCGGCGGCCGAGGCGCGCGCCGAGCGGGCCTTCGCGGCACGGCCCGGCGGCACACTGATCGTGATCGCACACCGCATCAGTTCGGCCCGCCGTGCGGACCTGGTGCTGGTGATGGACGGTGCGCGGGCGATGTGCGGCAGCCACCGGGAACTGCTGGACCGCTCGGGGCTCTACCGCGACCTGGTGGGGCACTGGGACGCCGCGGGCGCGCGGTCACAGCCACCCCGCGCCCTGGGATATCCGGATGGCGTCAACGCGGTTGCGGGCACCGGTCTTGCGGTTGATGGCGGCCATGTAGTTCCGCACCGTGCCGTGGCACAGGTGCAGCCTGCGGGCGATCTCGGACACCGAGGCGCCCTCGGCGGCGAGTGACAGCACGCTCAACTCCCGTTTGGTCAACGGGGTGTCGGCGGCGTGGAGCAGGTCGAGGGCGAGTGCGCTGTCGACGAATCGTTCCCCCTGGGCAACCTGCCGGATCGCCCGCAACAGGCTCTCGGGAGCCGCCCTTGTTGACGAACCCCAGGGCGCGGGCCGGTGATGCCCGGCGCAGCAGGCCCGGTCTGCTGGCGGTGGCGAGCACCACTAACGCGGACAGGTCCGGCAGGCCGGGCAGGGTACACGAGCGGGTGGTACCGCTGGTCGTGGTGAGCGCCGTGGAGCCGGGACACTCCACGTCGACCACGCACACATGTGGCGACGACGAGCGGGCCGCGGCTCTGAAGTCCCGCCAGCTGGTCGTGGATACGTCTAGGTCGCCGTCCCGGGCGAGCAGGGCGGCCAGCGCCGACCGCAACAGGTGGGTGTCGGCTGAGACCTTGGGTATGGGATTCGGTCAAGGCGAAGCGCCACCGGCGCGCGCCGTTACCGCACCGTAAGCTCCCCCCCTGGGGTCCACCGCGCGGCCGGAAAGGTGTTCCGTCACTCGCTGGCGGTCAGGTCGATCAGCCGGCACACCGTCTCGATGTCGATCTTCACCTGAGCGATGGACGCCCGCCCGGACAACCAGGTGACCAGCGCCGAGTGCCAGGTGTGCTCGATGACCCGCACGGCGGAGAGCTGTTCGGCGGTCGGCGGACCGGGCAGCCGCATCGCGTCCAGGATGATCGCCGTGGTGAGTCGGGAGACGGTGTCCACCTCGGGGCTGACCGAGCGATCGGCGAAGGTCAGCGCCCTGAGCATGGCGTCGGCCAACTGCGGCTCGCGCTGCAACGCGCGGAACGCCCGCATCAACGTCTCGGCCACCCGTGCGGACGGGGCCTGCGCGGCGGGTGGGCGCTTGCGCAGCGTCTCGTGCATCTGCTGCAACTGGTCCTGCATGGTGGCGACCAGCAGGTGCACCTTGGACGGGAAGTAGCGGTACAGCGTGCCCAGGGCGACCTGGGAGTTCTCGGCGACCTCCCGCATCTGCACGGCGTCGAAGCCGCCACGGCTGGCGAGTTGGGCACTGGCGTGCAGGATGCGGCGACGGCGGGCTTCCTGACGTTCGGTCAGGGGCGGAGAGGCCGGTTTCTGTTCTGTGGCCATTTGTCCCATTCCGTGGAGTCCGTTCGCGAGGCGCGGCGCACTGGGGCGGTGTGCGCATGATGGCAGGATGCCGAGCCGTGGCGCGAATCACCTGATGCGCCCCTGGCGGTCGCACTGGCTGCCGGTAGATTCGGGGTTCGTTGGACGAGCGAGTCTGAAACTTGTTCTAGATTAGCGCGACCGGTTACGCTCCGGCTGAACTGCAGTGAGAAGGGGGCCGTGAGTGACGACTGAGGCCGCTCCGGTGGTCGGGCCTGCATCGCTCGCACCCCCCGCGCGGGACGCTGGCGAAAGGCCGCTGCGCATCGCGCTGCTGACCTACAAGGGCAACCCCTTCTGCGGCGGCCAGGGCGTCTACGTGCGCCATCTCTCCCGTGAGCTGGCCCGCCTCGGCCACACCGTCGAAGTCATCGGCGCCCAGCCGTACCCGGTGCTCGACCAGGCACCGGAACCGGGTCGGCTGACCCTCACCGAACTGCCCAGCCTGGACCTCTACCGGCAGCCCGACCCGTTCCGCACCCCCAGGCGCGACGAGATCCGGGACTGGATCGACGCCCTTGAGGTCGGCACCATGTGGACCGGCGGATTCCCCGAGCCGCTGACCTTCTCGCTGCGCGTACGCCGCCATCTGGCCGGGCGTTGCGGTGAGTTCGACGTCGTACACGACAACCAGACGCTGGGCTACGGCCTGTTGGGCATGGAGCGGATCGGCCTGCCGCTGGTGACCACCATCCACCACCCGATCACCGTCGACCGCCGACTGGAACTGGACGCCGCGCCGAACTGGAAGCGGCGGCTTTCGGTCCGGCGCTGGTACGGGTTCACCCAGATGCAGAAACGTGTCGCCAGGCGGCTGCCGTCGGTGCTGACCGTCTCCGGCTCATCCCGCCACGAGATCATCGAGGACCTCGGGGTCCACGCGGACCGCATCCACGTGGTCCCCATCGGCGCCGACACCCGCCTGTTCTCCCCGGATCCGTCGGTACCGGAGATCCCCGGCCGGATCGTCACCACCTCAAGCGCCGACGTGCCGCTCAAGGGCCTGGTCCATCTGATCGAGGCACTGGCCGTGGTCCGCCGAGAGCACCCGCACGCCCACCTCGTCGTGGTCGGCAAGCGCCCGGAGAAGGGTCCGGTCGCCACCGCCATCGAACGGCACCGGCTGGGCGGCGCCGTGGAGTTCGTCAAGGGCATCAGCGACGCCGAACTGGTGGATCTGGTGCGCGGGGCGCAGATCTCCTGCGTGCCCTCGCTCTACGAGGGCTTCTCACTGCCCGCCGCCGAGGCGATGGCCACCGGCACCCCGCTGGTCGCCACCACCGGCGGTGCCATCCCCGAGGTGGCCGGTCCGGACGGAGAGACCTGCCTCGCCGTACCGCCCGGCGACCCGGAGGCGCTGGCCGGTGCGCTGGCCAGACTGCTGGGCGACGCGCGGCTGCGCGTCCGGCTCGGCGCCGCGGGGCGGGACCGGGTACTGGCCCGGTTCACCTGGGAACAGGCGGCGCGCGGAACCGTGGAGCGCTACCGCGCGGCGATCTCCCAGAGCAGGAGTTCTTCCGGGGCAAGTCCCCGTACGCCCAAGTGAAAGCAGAGTCCTCGTGCTGACCGTCGACTTCTCCCGCTTCCCGCTCGCCCCCGGCGACCGGGTCCTCGACCTCGGATGCGGCGCGGGGCGCCACGCCTTCGAGTGCTACCGGCGCGGCGCCAACGTCGTGGCCCTCGACCGCAACGGTGAGGAGATCCGCGAGGTCGCCAAGTGGTTCGCGGCCATGAAGGAGGCCGGGGAGGCACCGGCGGGCGCCTCGGCCGTCGCCATGGAGGGCGACGCGCTCCAACTGCCTTTCCCCGACGACAGTTTCGATGTCGTCATCATCTCCGAGGTCATGGAGCACATCCCGGACGACAAGGGCGTACTCGCCGAGATGGTACGGGTGCTGCGGCCCGGCGGCCGGATAGCCGTCACCGTGCCGCGCTGGCTGCCGGAGAAGATCTGCTGGGCGCTGTCGGACGCCTACCACGAGGTGGAGGGCGGTCACATCCGCATCTACCGCGGCGACGAACTGCTGGCCAAGATGCGCGAGGCGGGACTGAAACCGTACGGCACCCACCACGCGCACGGACTGCACAGCCCGTACTGGTGGCTCAAGTGCGCGTTCGGCGTGGACAACGACCAGGCACTGCCGGTCAAGGCGTACCACAAGCTGCTTGTCTGGGACATCATGAAGAAACCGCTGGCCACCCGGGTCGCCGAGCAGGCGCTCAACCCGCTGATCGGCAAGAGCTTCGTGGCGTACGCGACCAAGCCGCACGAGCCCGGCGGGGCGACTGTCCGCGACGCGCGCGCGGCTGCCGGTCGGCAGTCGGAGGACGACGGGAACCTTCGCCGCGCGGGCGGAGAAGCGGACGCAAAGGCGCGCGCGTGACGAGTCCCGGGCGCACCGAGCACCTGGTCCTGCCAGGCGTGCTCTCGGCCGAGCAGGCGGCGCAGACGGTGGCCGGGATCCTGGCGGTGCAAAGGCCGGACGGCGCCATACCCTGGTTCACCGGCGGGCACCTGGACCCCTGGGACCACGTCGAGGCCGCCATGGCCCTGGACGCGGCCGGGGAACACGCCAGCGCCGCCGCCGCGTACCGCTGGCTGGCCGACAACCAGAACCCGGACGGCTCCTGGTACGCCGCCTATGTGGACGGCGTACCGACGGACCGCGGCCGGGAGACCAACTTCTGCGCCTACATCGCGGTGGGCGTCTGGCACCACTATCTGACCACCGGCGACGAGGCGTTCGTCGACCAGATGTGGCCGCACCTGTTCGCGGCCGTCGAGTTCGTGCTGGCGCTGCAACTGCCCGGCGGCCAGATAGCGTGGCGGCGCGACGAGGACGGCGGCCACCCCGGCGAGGCGCTGCTCACCGGCTGCTCGTCCGTCTACCAGGCGCTGCGCTGCGCCCTGGCGGTGGCCGAGCTACGCGAAGATCCGCAGCCCGACTGGGAGTTGGCGACCGGGCGGCTGGCGCACGCGATCCGGCACCATCCCGAGCGGTTCTTGGACAAGAGCCACTACTCGATGGACTGGTACTACCCGGTGCTGGGCGGCGCGTTGCGCGGTCCGGCGGCCAAGGAGCGGATAGAGGCCCGCTGGGACGAGTTCGTGGTCCCCGGTCTCGGGGTGCGCTGCGTACTGCCCAACCCCTGGGTGACCGGCGGCGAGAGCGCCGAACTCGCTTTGGCGCTGTGGGCGATGGGGGAGTCCGACCGGGCGGTGGAGATCCTCAGGTCCATCCAGCACCTGCGGGCCGAGGACGGCATGTACTGGACCGGCTACGTCTTCGAGGACTCGGCGGTCTGGCCCGAGGAGAAGACCGCCTGGACCGCGGGGGCGCTGCTGCTGGCTGTCGCCGCGCTCGGCGGGGACGAGGCCACCACCGCCGTCTTCGACGGCGAACGGCTGCCGCTCGGCTTCACCGAGCCCTCGGACGGCTGCTGTTGACGGGTCGGTAGGCTGGCCGCGTACTCGCCTTCCGAGGGCCTTCGAGAACGGGGTAGCGGCATGGCCGAACTGGACCACGACACCTACTGTTCGCACATCGTCGACGAGACCGACCGGCTGCGGGAGGCGCTGCGCGGCGCCGACCTGAGCACCACGGTGCCCACCTGCCCGGAGTGGGACCTGCGCGAGCTGGCCACGCACCTCAGCGGTGCGCACCGGCTCGCGGAGGAGGTGGTGCGCACCCGGGCACTTGAGTACGACATCAAGGAGGCGATCGCCCGCCGGGAGCAGGCACCGGAGGACCCGGCCGAGCTGGACCGCTGGCTCGGCGAGGGCGCCGAGGCACTGGCGAAGGCGCTGCGCGCGGCGGGCCCGGACGTCGAGGTGTGGAGCTGGAGTCCCGTCCAGCGGACCTCCTTCTACGCCCGGCGGATGGCGCTGGAGACGCTGATCCACCGCGCGGACGCCTTCCTCACCGTCGGCCGCCCGTACCAGGCGGACGGCGAGCTGGCGGCCGACGCCGTCGACGAGTTGCTCCAGCTCCTCACCTGGCCGCAAGCCCTGGCGTTCCGGCCGAAGCTGGCCGAACTGCGTGGCGCCGGGGAGACGATCCATCTGCACGCCACCGACACCCCGGCCGAGTTGGCCGCCGAGTGGCTGATCGAGCGGCAGCCGGACGGCGTCGCCTGGCGGCGCGAGCACGGCAAGGGCGACGTGGCACTGCGCGGCCCGCTCACCGAGGTGCTGCTGGCCTTCTACCGGCGGCTGCCGCTGGACGACGAACGTCTCGAAGTACTGGGCGACCAGGCGCTGTTGGAGCACTGGTTGCAACTCACCGCCCTGTGACGCCGTCAGGTGCTCGCGGGACTGGGAGGGTCTAGGAGTTCAGTTCCGCGAGCACCCTCAGCGTCGTCGGATCAGGCGCCGTCACCAGGAGGTCGGTGACCGGACCGCGGCGCCACAACTCCAGGCGCTCGGCGATCCGTTGCCGTGGCCCGACGAGCGAGATCTCGTCGGCGAACGTGTCCGGCACGGCGGCCACCGCCTCTTCGCGCCGCCCGGCGAGGAACAGCTCCTGGATCCGCCGGGCCTGCTCCTCGAACCCCATACGGGCCATCAGATCGGCGTGGAAGTTGCGGGACCTGGCGCCCATGCCGCCGATGTAGAAGCCGAGCGTCAGCTTCACCGCGGCCAGCGCCTCCGCCGGATCGTCGCAGACCTGGGCCCGTACCATCGGCGCCACCATGAACCCCTCGGGCGCCTTCGCCAGCGAGGGCTGGTAGACGTCGGTGCGCAGCGGCGACCAGTACAACGGAAGCCAACCGTCCGCGATCCGCGTGGTCTGTGCGATGTTCTTCGGCCCCTCCGCGCCGAGCAGCACCGGCAGATCGGCGCGGAGCGGATGGGTGACCGACTTCAGCGCCCTGCCGAGTCCCGTACCGTCCGGGCCCTGGTACGGCAGGCCGTGGTAGTCGCCGCGCAGCCGCACGGGCGCGGTGCGGCGCAGCGCTTGGCGGACGACGTCGACGTACTCGCGGGTGGCGGTCAGCGGACTGCGCGGGAACGGGCGGCCGTACCAGCCCTCGACGACCTGCGGCCCGGACAGTCCGAGGCCCAGCATCATCCGGCCGCCGGAGAGGTGGTCCAGGGTGAGCGCGTGCATCGCGGTCGCGGTGGGGGAGCGGGCGGCCATCTGCGCCACCGCCGTGCCCAGTCGGATGCGGGAGGTGTGGGCGGCGATCCAGGTCAGCGGCGTGAAGGCGTCCGAGCCCCAGGACTCGGCGGTCCACACCGAGTGGTAGCCCAGCCGTTCGGCCTCGACGGCGAGGTCGAGATGCCGGGGGTCGGGGCCGCGCCCCCAGTAGCCGAGTGCCAGGCCTAGCCGCATCGCCTTCCCCCTCACCACTTCTGACGCCCCGTCAGAAACGGTACGGTCGGTGCCCGCGCGACGCAACGGCCCCCGCCGAACCGGAAGTTCGACAGGGGCCGCTCTGCGCTGTTCGGCGGAAGCGTTTCAGCCGCGCTGGATGCCCGTGGTGTCCTGGAGCACCCCGCGCCGTCCGTCCTGGGTCTGCGCGACCAGCGCGGCACCGCGCTGGTCCACCGCGAGGTACCAGGTGCCCGGCGTCAGTTCGGCGACCGGGGTCGGCGAACCGTCCTCCGGGTAGATCGGCCGCGGCACCGGCACCGCGAACCAGAACGGTGCGAACTCCACGCCGCCGCCGGACGGTGCCTGAGCGGCCGCCGCGGGCTGACCGCCGCCGAGCGGGGCACCCGGCTGCTGCGACTGGTCGGCGTACGGCTGCTGCCCAGCGGGGTAGCCGTAACCGTGGGACTGCTCCGTACCGTAAGGCTGGCCACCGAAGGGCTGGCCGCCGTAGGGCTGGGCCGGGGCCGGCTTGGGGGCGCTGACCAGGGCGGCCTTCAGCGCCGGGACGCGCGGCGTGACGATGGCGACGGCGGCCATCGCCGCGGTGGCCACGAAGCCGAGGATGGCGCCGATGCCCGGGCTCACGCCCTGGCCGCCGCCCATCAGGGCCCACAGCGCGCTCCACGCGGCGAACACCGCCAGTGCGGTGCCCCACTGGTCCAGGGTGAGCCCCGCGGGCTTGCGGCCCTCGGGCAGGAAGCGGGCGCCGACGATCAGGGCCGCGGCGATTATCCCGGCCAGGAAGATCGACGGAAGCACGGGGAACAGCGACGACTTCCACGCGTTCGGCATCGTGACCTGGCCACACAGGTTGCCGCAGTCGCTTACCGAGAAGAAGTCCAGGAATGACGCGATGAGCAGCAGCGCCGCTGCACCGATCACCGCGCCGTCGCCTCGGGTGAGGGAGCGGATGTTCACGTAGTGGTCCTTTGTCAGTTCGGTGTCGTCGCTGTCGCCGGTACGCGCAGCGCGCTCCGCTCGGCAAGGCGGAGTGCGGGGGGCACCCATGGTACGGGTGTGGCGGCCCGCTGGTCAGCGGGGACGGTTGGCGGACCCTAGCCGCCCGCGCCGGTGCGGCGCAGCACGCGCAGCGAACCGGTCACCGAGACCTCCGTGAACGCCCCCGAATCCAGGGCGCGTTGGTAGACGCGGTACGGAGCCTGGCCGCCGTCGGCCGGGTCGGGGAACACATCGTGGATGACCAGCAGGCCGCCCTGGGCGACGTGCGGGGCCCAGCCCTCGTAGTCCGCGGTGGCGTGCTCGTCGGTGTGGCCACCGTCGATGAAGACCAGGCCGAGCGGGGTCTGCCACAGCGCGGCGACGCGCGGTGACCGGCCGACCACTGCGACCACATGCTCCTCAAGGCCCGCCGCGCGCAGCGTACGGCGGAACGTCGGCAGCGTGTCCATCGCCCCGACCTCCGGGTCGACCAGCTCCGGGTCGTGGTACTCCCAGCCGGGCTGCTGCTCCTCGCTGCCGCGGTGGTGGTCGACGGTCACCGCGGTGAGCCCGGCGTCCCGGGCCGCGGCGGCGAGCAGGATCGTGGAACGGCCGCAGTATGTGCCGATCTCCAGAAGCGGCAGGCCGAGCGGCGCCGCCTCGGTCGCGGCCGCGTACAGGGCCAGGCCCTCGTCGAGAGGCATGAAGCCCTTGGCCGCCTGGAAGGCGGCGATCGTGTCGGGGCCGGGCTGCGAGGGCGCCTGCGGCTGGGTGGCGGTCATGAGGGCCATCGTGCACCATCGCCAGCGGCGCACTTCGGGTGGGTGGCGCCGCCGGCCTGCAGCGCTGTCGTCTCCCGTCCCTTCCGGTTACAGCCAACCGTTGGTGCGCGCGGCGCGTACCGCTTCCATGCGGTTGCGCGTCGAGGTCTTCCCGATCGCCGACGACAGGTAGTTGCGGACGGTGGACGTCGACAGATGGAGCCTGGCCGCGATGTCGGTGACCGTCGCGCCGTCCGCTGCCGCGTTCAGGGCGTCGCGCTCACGGGTGGTGAGCGGGTTGGGGCCCGCGCTGAGCGCGACGGCGGCCAGGGTGGGGTCGACCACCCGTTCTCCGGCGAGCACCCGCCGGATCGCGGCCGCCAGTTCCTCGACAGGGCCGTCCTTGACCAGGAAGCCGCTCGCCCCGGCCTCCATCGCGCGCCGCAGATACCCGGGGCGGCCGAACGTGGTGAGGATCAGCACCTGGCACCGCGGCAGCGCCAGCCGCAGGTCCGCCGCCGCGTCCAGACCGCTGCGGCCCGGCAACTCGATGTCGAGCAGTGCCACGTCGGGGCGCACCTCCCTGGCGGTGGGCACGATGGCGTCCCCGTCCGAGACCTGCGCGACGACCTCGATGTCGTCCTCAAGCCCCAGCAGCAGCGCCAGCGCGCCACGCATCATGCGCTGGTCCTCGGCCAGGAGGACCTTGATGGACTTCGCGGGATGCTGCTCGGTCATGGGCAGATCGTATGGCGGCGGTGCTCATGGCCTCGCGAAGTGGTCCTCCTCCACGGGCAGTTCGGCTGTCAGCTGGAAGCCGCGGCGGGGCGCCGGGCCCGCGCTCAGGGAGCCACCCGCCATGGTGAGGCGCTCGGTCAGGCCCTTCAGGCCGTTGCCCCCGGTCGAGGCGCCGGCGGCCTCGCCGCTGCCGTCGCCGTCGTCGCTGATGCGCAGGACCGCGCGGTCGCCGCCGGTGTCCAGCTCTATCCGGCAGGACGACGCCCGGCTGTGCCGTACGACGTTCGTCACGCCTTCCCGCACCACCCAGCCCATCAGCGCCTCGGTCTGCGGAGGCAGCGGTGGGCCCGACTCATGGACGGTGGCCTGTATGCCGGAGGCGTCCAACGCGGAGCGGGCGCGGTCGAGTTCGGTCGCCAGGCTGCCGTCGCGGTAGCCGGATACCGCCTCCCGTATCTCGGTGAGCGCCTGGCGGCTCACCGACTCGATGTCGGACGCGTGGCTGAGCGCGGCGTCCAGGTCGCGCGGCGCCAGACGGCGCACCGCCTCCGCCTTCACCGCCACCACCGACATGGTGTGACCGAGCAGATCGTGCAGGTCCCGGGAGAAGCGCAGCCGCTCCTGGCTGACCGCGGTCCGGGCCAACTCCTGCCTGGTGGTGCGCAGTTGGGCGATGACCTGGTGGAGTGAGAGGACCGCGGCGGTCACCAGTCCGGACAGGAGGGTTCCGTACGCGGTGCCGGCGGAGTCCCAGAAGTCGCCACTGTGGAACCCGGATATCACCCCGTCGGAGGCGGACAGAGCGACCAGCGCCATGCCCAGTTGTCTGCCGCCCAGCGCCGCCCCGCAGGCCAGCGAGAGCATGATGAACAGCAGAAGCCAGCTGTGCCCGAACGGGATGGCGGTCGCATAGGTGAGCGCGGCGAGCACCAGCAGCAGACAGCGCGATCGCCGCCCGTCCTTGAGGCTCTCGTCGAACGCCGCCCTGACCGCCATCACATAGACCACGGCGAACAGGGCGAGCGCGGGGTAGGCCAGCCAAGCCGGTCCGACCCGGCCGTGCGCCACATCGGCGCCCGGTGCGATCAGCATCGTCAGCCAGGGGACCATAGCGGCGGCGGTGGGCGCCTTGAGCTTCTCTATGTACCTGTCCAGTTCGGCGCCCCGCAGGTGCCGCATCTCATGCGCGTCGAGCAGTCCCTGTTGGCGGTGCTCCCTGCGGCAACGCCATCGCTCCCGGGCGGCCCGAAACCCTTCGCCGGCCCATGTCCACTCATTCCCCCGTGTCCCCGTCATCGTCCTTCGTCCGTTCTGGTCGTGCTGGTCGAATTCCATGATGGAGGTGCGCCGGGCCGCGCGTCATCGGGGGATCGGTTGCCGATCGGCGCCGGAAGGCTGATTGGCGCCTCATCCTCCGGGGCGCCGAAGATCCGCCCATCGGCTGACTGTGCGTCAAGTATTCCCTGTGAAACCGTGATGCGTTATACAGACCCCATCGACTAGAACGCGTTCTACGTGTTGCCAGGCGATGGCCCTGAACGACCCCGGCGCGGCCGACGGTGCGGACGGTCGCGCCGGGGTCCCGACCGACCGTCCGTTTCTCCGGGGCCGCCGCCCCGGACCGCCGTGAGGAGCCGCGCAGATGCCGATCGACGTCGCCCGGGCCACCGCCGCCGAGGCCCGCAGCACCGAACTCACCTGGGGACACAAGGACGTCCAGCTCTACCACCTGGGCATCGGCGCGGGCGTCCCCGCCACGGACGCCGACGAACTGCGGTACACGCTGGAGAGCAGACTGCACGTACTGCCCAGCTTCGCCACCGTCGCGGGCGGCGGTATGGCCGTCGCCGGCGGCATGGCCGCACCCGGCATCGACGTCGACCTGGCCGCCGTGCTGCACGGCGGGCAGAGCGTCGAACTGCACCGGCCGATCCCGGTCAGCGGCAGGGCGGTTCAGCAGTCCAGGGTCGCCGCGGTGTACGACAAGGGGAAGGCCGCCGTCATCGTGCTGCGCTCCGACGCGGCGGACGCGGACGGACCGTTGTGGACCTGCGACACCCAGATCTACGTCCGAGGCGAGGGCGGCTTCGGCGGCGAGCGCGGCCCATCCGTCCGCCTCGACCCGCCGCGACGTGAACCCGACCGGATCGTGGAGCGCACCACCAGGCCGGACCAGGCGCTGCTCTACCGGCTCTCCGGCGACTGGAACCCGCTGCACGCCGACCCGGAGTTCGCCAAGCTGGCGGGATTCGACCGGCCGATCCTGCACGGGCTGTGCTCCTACGGCATCGTGCTCAAGGCCGTGGTGGACACCGTGCTCGGCGGAGAGGTCGCCCGGGTGACCTCCTACGCCACCCGGTTCGCCGGGATCTTCTTCCCCGGCGAGACGCTGCGCATCCGGATGTGGGCTGAGGAGGGGCGCGTCCAGGTGTCGGCCACCGCCGTGGAACGGGAGGACGCCCCGGTGCTCACCGACACCGTCATCCAGCACTCGTAGCGAAGGGACGCGTCATGCGTGCGGCCGTACAACGGGAGATCGGACAGGACAAGCTCGAAGTCGTGGACGACGCCGAGGCGGTGGGATTCGGCCCCGGCAAGGTACGTCTGCGGATCAAGGCCACCGGACTGTGTCACTCCGACCTGTCGGCGATGAACGGCGTGCTGCCGCAGCCCGCCCCGTTCATCCCGGGGCACGAGGGCGCGGGCGAGATCGTGGAGGTCGGCGAGGGCGTCGACCGACTCAAGGCGGGAGACCGGGTGCTTGTCTGCTGGCTGCCCGCCTGCGGCCAGTGCCCGTCGTGCCAGCGCGGCCAGACCCATCTGTGCCTCACCGGGTTCCTCAACGCGGCCACTCCCAACTACCGCTGCGCCTCCGGGGATGTGTTCGGCTTCGCCGGAACCGGCACGTTCGCCGAGGAACTTGTGGTGGACGCCGCGTGCGCGGTACCGATCCCGGACGATGTGCCCTACGAGATCGCCGCGCTCATCGGCTGCGGGGTCACCACCGGAATCGGCGCCGCGCTCAACACCGCGAAGGTGCGGGCCGGTTCGTCGGTCGCCGTGCTCGGCTGCGGTGGCGTCGGCATCTCCGTCATCCAGGGTGCGCGGGCCGCCGGTGCCGCCGAGATCGTCGCCGTCGACCCGGTCGCGGCGCGCCGCGAGGGCGCGGTGCGGTTCGGGGCCACCGAGGCGGTCGGCCCGGAGGAGTTGGCCGACGCCAGGAACCGGCTCACCAGTGGTGAGGGCTTCGACTACGTCTTCGAGGTCGTCGGCCGCTCCGACACCGCCCGTACCGCGTACGAGACCACCCGGCGCGGCGGCACGCTCTGCGTCGTGGGGGCGGGCGCGATGGACGACTTCCTCAAGATCAACATGTTTGAGCTGTTCTTCGACGAGAAGCGCATCCTGCCGTCGCTCTACGGAGGCGGCGATGTGCTGCGCTCCTACCAGCGGGTGATCAGGCTGTGGCGCGCCGGGCGGATCGATCTGGCCGGGTTGATCACCCACCGGGTGCGGTTGGAAGAGGTCAATGAGGCGGTGCGGCAGATGCGCAGCGGTGAGGCGCTCAGGACATCCATCACTGTGTGAGCCGCCCGCCCTGTTCGTCCCGCGCACATCGGAGGTGGAGGTATGGCCGTGTTGAACGGCAGGACCGCGATCGTCACCGGCGCGGGACGCGGTCTCGGCCGCGCCGAGGCACTGGAACTGGCCAGACTGGGCGCGAGGGTCGTGGTCAACGACTTCGGACAGCCCGGCCGGGACGGCACGGGGGAGGCGTCGGCCGCCCCCGCCGACCAGGTCGTGGCCGAGATCGTCGCGGCGGGCGGCGAGGCGGTGGCCCACCACGGCGACGTGGCGGACTTCGAGCAGGCCCGGGAGCTGGTCCAAATAGCCCTGGACACCTACGGATCGCTGGACATCCTGGTCAACAACGCGGGCATCCTGCGCGACCGGATGGTCTTCTCGATGTCCGAGGACGAGTGGGACTCGGTGATCCGGGTCCATCTCAAGGGCCACTTCAACATGGTCCGCTTCGTGGCGGCGCACTGGCGGGAACGCGCCAAGGCCTCCGGTGGCGCGGTGTACGGGCGAATCGTCAACACCTCGTCCGAGGCGTTCGTCGCCGGGTCGGCGGGGCAGCCCAACTACGCCGCCGCGAAGGGCGGGATCATCGGGCTGACGACGTCGAGCGCGCTGGCGCTGCGCAAGTACGGGGTGACGGTCAACGCGATCTGCCCGCGGGCCCGCACGCGGATGACGCGGGACGTGTTCGAGGGGTTCGCGGCTCCAGCGGAAGGGGTGGATCCGCTGGCGCCCGAGCATGTCGCTCCGCTGGTCGGCTATCTGGCCGGGCCCGCCGCGCAGCGGGTCAACGGGCAGGTGCTGGTGGTGCACGGCGGCATGGTCGCCGTACTGGACCGACCGCGCGTCGCCGCGCGGTTCGACACGGGCAAGGAGGTCTTCTCCTACGAGGAACTGGAGGATCTGCTCACGCCGTACTTTGCCGGGAGGGATCCGGAGGAGACGTTCGCGGCCCCCGAGATCTTGGGCCTCAAGCACTCGGTGCGGGGCTAGGCGCTTTTGGGGCGAGCCCCCCGACCCTCAAGGGGCTGAGGGCCCGCCCCAAGCGTCACGCGTCGTGGTCCGGGCGTCGGTGCTTGCCATGAGCCGGGACGGAGTCCTCTTCCACGGGGGCGGCGGAGCCGCGGTGCCGTCCCCCCTCGGCCCCCAGGGCGGCCGCCTGTTGGGCGCGGTCGTCGGTGCTTTCGGTACGGGCTTCGGGCATCAGAACTTTCTCCGTCGGGATCGCTTAAGGAGATGGCGAATTGGGGCGGAAGCGTACACAACACGCTTATCACGGCCGCCCGTTAACCTCGCGCTACCCACCGGTGGCCGGGTCGACACGGCCGTACGGCCCCTGATCAAGTCTAACGGCGGACAAGATCCATCGGCCAAGCCCCCTACCGTACCGCGGCGAGCGGCGCCTGCTGCAGCGGAAGTACCCGGCTGACCGGAGCCGTGGGTGGTGGCTCGCTCGGCTCCGGCCGCGGCGGCCGCGGCAACGGGCTCACCAGTGCCTCGGAGATGATGTCCCGCACCCCGTAGGGCTGATCCGGGCGCGCGAACGGCAGCCGCAGCGTGCCGTTCGCCGACCACCACGCGCACCCGACCAGCCAGCCCGGCGGTGTGGGCAGCGGCCACAGAGTCCGAGCCGACGGCCGCCACAGCACGGCGCGGTTGAGGATCCGCAGCACCACCGCACACGCCTCGGGCATCAGCAACTGCCCCGGCTGGATGGCGAGCGGCTCGATGGCCGCGGTGCGGTCCGGCTCCCGCAGGCAGTCGGGGAACCGCACCGGCCGTCTGCTGTCCAGCACGCCCCAGCCCAACCGGTCGGTGCCCGGCGCGTTGCTGCGGACCAGCAGTAGTTTGCTGTCCGGATCGGCGAGCAGCAGCCGGTCGTCGCTCTCCTCGGTGATCTGCAGCAGCGGACTGACCGTCCCGGTGTCCAGGTCGACCGCGATGGTCTTGGTGCGCCCCTGGTGGGTGCGGTCCAGGGCGAGCATCCGGCCGGTGCGGTCCAGCCAGACCCCGCCGGTGCACCGGCCGTCGATCTCCGCGCGCTGCTCCAGACCCGGCCCGCCGTGCACCAGCCACACGGTGGACCTGCCGTCCGCGTGCACCAGCGCGTAGACGGTGCCGCAGGGCAGCGCGGGCAGCAGCCGTACCGACTCGCCGTGCAGGAAGCCCACCGGCAGCTCACCGGTGCCCGGGCCGGTGGGGTAGATCAGTGCCAGATCGTGCCGGTCGGCGCCGCGGCGGCGGATCAGCACCCGGCCGTCGGGCAGCGGCAGCACCTGGGAGTCCGCCGCCTCCGGCCGCTGCCCGGGCAGTGGCACCGTGTACGGCTCGGGGCCGCTCAGCGTCCAGCGTTCCGGAAACCAGCCGGTGCCGTCCGGGTCCCCGCCCTGGGCGAGGCAGGCGGCGTAAGAGCCGTCCGCCGCGATGTTGAATCCCGAGCGCCGTGTGGTAGCGGACGCCGCTGAGGTCTCTGTGGCGCAGGCCGTCATGTTCCGCGTCACCTCCGGCTCAGAAGCTAGTTTTCGTACTTCCAGCCGAACAACGCGAGTTGAAATGCTTCACACATAAGGGTGGCTGTCTCCCGGTTCGCCGTGGATCGGAAACCGTCGTGTGCTGTGCCCCGTGACCGAGTCCAGGTAAGGTTCCCCTTACCTGCCCGCCGCGCGGTCCGGCGGGCTCGCCGCTCGGCCCGGCGAAGCAGCAGATGAACGGACCCCTCGGGGGATCCGGGGAGCACGGGCGGGAGGTAACCTTCCACCCGTGCCCAAACTGTCCGATGTGATCGACGCCCTCGAAACCCTCTGGCCCCCGCAACGGGCTGAGCAGTGGGACGCCGTGGGCCTGGTCTGCGGGGATCCGGACGCCGAGGTGCGCCGGGTGCTGTTCGCCGTCGACCCGGTCCAGGAGGTCGCCGACGAGGCGGTACGCATGGGAGCCGACCTGCTGGTCACCCACCATCCGCTCTATCTGCGCGGCACCACGACGGTCGCCGCCAGCGGGTTCAAGGGCCGGGTGGTGCACGGTCTGATCAAGAACGATATCGCCCTGCACGTCGCGCACACCAACGCCGACCGGGCCGACCCCGGCGTCTCGGACGCGCTCGCCGCGGCCGTCGGGCTGCGCATCAGCGGGCCGCTGGTGCCCGACCCGGAGGACCCCGCGGGCCGCCGCGGCCTCGGCCGGATCGGCGAGCTGCCGGCGCCGCTGCCGCTGGCCGAGTTCGCCGCCCGGGCCGCCCGTGCGCTCCCTGCCACCGCCACCGGGCTGCGGGTGGCCGGTGACCCGGAACGGCAGATCCGTACCGTCGCGGTGTGCGGCGGCTCCGGTGACAGCCTCTTCGAAGAGGTGCGGCGCGCCGGAGTCGACGCCTACCTCACCGCCGACCTGCGCCACCACCCCGCCTCCGAGGCCCAACAGCACGGCGGGCCCGCGCTGTTGGACGCCGCGCACTGGGCCACCGAGTGGCCCTGGTGCGAGCAGGCCGCCGCGGAGCTGGACGAGATCTCCGACCGGCACGGCTGGGCGCTGCGTACGCATGTGTCGCGCCAGGTCACCGACCCGTGGACGCTCCACGCGCCGAGCACAGACCAACCGTCCCCCATCACTAGCCCAGGAGCTTCCGCTTGAAAGCCGCGCCCGCCGACCAGATCCGACTTCTCGAAGTCCAGGCCCTCGACTCGCGTCTCGGGCAGCTGGACCACAAGCGCAAGAACCTCCCGGAGCACGCCGAGATCGAGCGGCTGAGCGCCGACGCCGCGCAGGTGCGCGACCTGCTGGTGGCCGCCAGGACCGAGGAGAGCGACACCGCTCGCGAGCAGACCAAGGCCGAGCAGGACGTGGACCAGGTGCGCCAGCGCGCCGCCCGCGACCAGCAGCGCCTGGACTCCGGTGCGGTCGCCTCGCCCAAGGATCTGGAGAACCTCCAGCGCGAGATCGCCTCGCTCGCCAAGCGCCAGGGGGACCTGGAGGACGTGGTGCTCGAGGTCATGGAGCGCCGCGAGGCCGCCCAGGCCCGCGCCGCCGAGCTGGAGCAGCGGCTGGCCGCCGTGCAGTCCAAGGTCACCGAGGCGGAGGCGCGCCGCAACAGCACCCTGGAGGAGCTCGACGCCGAGGGCTTCACCGCCGCCAAGGAGCGCGAGGTGATCGCCGGTTCGGTCCCCGACGAGCTGCTCAAGCTCTACGACAAGCTGCGCGGCCAGTTCGGCGGCGTGGGCGCGGCCAAGCTCTACCAGAAGCGCTGCGAGGGCTGCCGACTAGAGCTGAACATCACCGAGTTGAACGAGGTGCGCGCCGCCCCCGCCGACGAGGTCGTACGGTGCGAGAACTGCCGCCGGATCCTGGTCCGTACCCCCGACTCCGGTCTGTGACGGTCGAGATGGCGAAGTTCGTCGTAGAGGCGGACGGCGGGTCCCGGGGCAACCCGGGGCCCGCGGGCTACGGCGCGGTCGTCATCGACGCGGCCACCGGCGAGACGCTCGCCGAGCGTGCCGAGTACCTGGGCACCGCCACCAACAACGTCGCCGAGTACAAGGGCCTGATCGCCGGGCTGCGCGCCGCACGGGAGTTGGACCCGGAGGCGACGGTTCATGTGCGGATGGACTCCAAGCTCGTCGTCGAGCAGATGACGGGCCGCTGGAAGGTCAAGCACCCCGACATGCGGCCGCTCGCCGCGGAGGCGCAGACGATCTTCCCGCCCGGCCGGGTGACGTACGAGTGGATCCCCCGTTCCCGCAACAAGCAGGCGGACCGGCTCGCCAACGAGGCGATGGACGCGGGCAAGGCGGGCAGGCAGTGGGAGCCCAAGCCCTCGGCCGTGGGCACGCCCCCGTTGGACGGCGAGCGGACCGCCGAGGCCGCCGCCGCGGTCCCGCCGCCGGTCGGCTGGGCCGCGGACCTCGGCTCGCCCACCACGTTCGTCCTGCTACGGCACGGGGAGACGCCGCTCACGCCCGAGAAGCGGTTCTCCGGCAGTGGCGGCGCGGACCCCGAGCTGTCGGAGAAGGGCCACTGGCAGGCGCGGCGCTGCGCCGAGGTGCTGGCGGCACGAGGCAGCGTCCAGGCCGTCGTCAGCTCACCGCTGACCCGCTGCAGGCAGACCGCCGAGACGGTGGCGGCCCGGCTCGGACTCGACGTACGGGTCGAAGAGGGCCTGCGCGAAGCGGACTTCGGGGCGTGGGAGGGACTGACCTTCGCCGAGGTCCAGGAGCGCTACCCGGACGACCTCAACGCCTGGTTGGCGTCCGCGAAGGCCCAACCGACCGGTGGCGGCGAGAGTTTCGCGACGGTGGCCCGCAGGGTGGCGGTCACCCGCGACCGGCTGATCGCCCGCTACGCGGGCCGTACGGTGCTGCTGGTCACGCATGTCACGCCGGTCAAGTCCCTGGTGCGGCTGGCGCTGGGCGCCCCGCCCGAGTCGCTGTTCCGGATGGAGATCTCGGCGGCCTCGCTGTCAGCGGTGGCGTACTACTCGGACGGCAACGCCTCACTGCGCCTGCTCAACGACACGGGGCATCTGCGCGGTTAGGCGAGCAAGCCCCCGACGCCACCGGGGAGTCGGGGGCCGAAGCCCGCGGCCTGCCGGGCCAGCCGTTCGACGCGGCCCCAGTCCTTCGCGCGAAGGGCATCCTGCGGCAGCATCCAACTCCCGCCCACACAGCCCACATTGGGCAGTGCCAGATAGCGGGGGGCGCGCTCGGCGTCGATGCCTCCCGTCGGGCAGAAGCGTGCCCCGGGGAACGGCGATGCCAGTGACCTCAGATAGGCCGTGCCCCCGGCCGCCTCCGCGGGGAAGAACTTCATCTCCGTCACCCCGCGCTCCAGCAGCGCCACCACCTCCGACGTGGTGGACACCCCCGGCAGGTACGGCACCCCGGAGTCGCGCATCGCGGTCAGCAGCCGGTCGGTCCAGCCCGGGCTGACCAGGAAGCGTGCCCCGGCCGCCACCGCGGCCCCGACGTGCCCCGGGGTGAGCAGCGTCCCCGCGCCGACCGTGGCCCGCGGCACCTCGGCGGCGATGCGCCGGATGGCCCCCAGCGCGGCGGGCGTGCGCAGCGTGATCTCGATCGCCGACAGCCCGCCCGCCACCAGCGCGCGGGCCAGCGGTACCGCGTCGTCACCGTCCTCCAGGACCACGACCGGGATGACGGGGGCCAGGTCAAGCACGGATTCCATGGCCGTCATCGTGCGGGCTGACTACGCAGAGCGCAACGATCGTTGCGGAGAATGCAACAGGTTCGCGCGGGGACGGGCTCCCGGCACTTCGCTCCACTGAAACGCGATATAGCGCTTGACGTCTGTCGCGATAGCCATAATATGAATAGTGCGACTGTGAATACAGCGCGTCTCCCATGCCGCGACCCCGAAGGACCCGCCATGCCCACCTCGCCCCCGCGCGTCATCGTCATCGGAGCCGGATTCGGCGGGCTGTGCCTCGCGCACGGCCTGAAGCGGGCCGGAATCGCCGTGGACGTCTACGAGCGCGACCGCACCCGCGCCGACGGCCTGCACGGCTACCGCGTCGGCATCGACCCCGACGGCGCCCGCGCGCTCAAGGCCAGCCTGCCGCCCGACCTGTTCGACACCTTCGCCGCCACCTGCGCCCGTCCGCCGCGCCGCCTCACGATGGTCAGCGAGAAGCTGCGCACCACCCTGGACATCCCGTTCGACCCCGGCAGCGATCCGGCCGAAAGCGAGCACTCAGTAAGCCGCATGACCCTGCGTCAGGTACTGCTGACCGGACTTGAGGACACCGTGCACTTCGACAAGGCCTTCACCCACTACCAGCAGCACGACGACGGCACGGTCACCGCCCACTTCGCGGACGGCGGTTCGGCGACGGGCGACCTGCTGGTGGCCGCCGACGGCGCCAACTCCCGTGTGCGCAGGCAGTATCTGCCGCACGCCCAGGTGCTGGACTCCGGCATCATCGGCCTGACCGCCAAGGTGCCGCTCACCGACGCGACGCGCGACCTCCTCCCGGAGCACGTCCGGATGGGCGTCGGCCTGGTCATGGCGCCCAGGGGCTTCGGCGGAATCCTGCACACCATGGAGTTCAAGTGGGACCGCGACGGCACCCTCAAACACGACGTCGGCGGCAACGACGCCGAGTTGATCTCCCGCTGGCCCGGCCTGCTCTACGACAACACCCGCGACTACATCAACTGGGCCATCTGGGCGGCCAAGGGCAAGTTCCCCGCGGACGTGCTGACCCGGCGCGGCCGGGACGTGGCCGACCTCGCGCTACGGCTCACCCCCGGCTGGCACCCCAACCTGCGGCGGCTGATGGACCTTTCCGACGACTCCTCCGCGTTCGCCATCAACATCCGCACCTCGGTCCCCGTCGCCCCCTGGCGGCCCAGCCCGGTCACGCTGCTCGGTGACGCCATCCACACCATGACCCCCGGCCAGGGCGTCGGTGCCAACACCGCGCTGCGCGACGCCGTACTGCTGTGCCGCAAGCTCACCGCCCACCGCGACGGTCAACTGCCGCTGCTGGAGGCCGTCGGCGAGTACGAGACGCGGATGCGCGACTACGGGTACCGGGCGGTGCTCGCCTCCCGGGAACGGATGAACGCCGAAGCCCTCATCCACAAGCCGTACATCGGCCGTGCGGCGCTCGGGCTGCAGCGGACCATGCTGCGCACGGTGAACCACACACCGCCGCTGAAGCGGAAGTTCACGGCACAGATGGCGGGCACCCGGGGGAGCGGCCGCGAGGAGTGAGGCCGCTACGGCGGGCGCGCCCGTTGCCGCATACGATGCGCACCAGGCGCCGCCCGCCACCGCCGTGCACGACGAGAGAAGCCCCCCGATGCCCTCCGAACCCCGCCGCTCACCGCTGGCCATGGCCGTACTGCTGCTGCTCGGCATCGAGCCGCTGCACCCGTACGGGCTGCGGCAGCGCATCCACGAGTGGGACAAGGACCGGGTGGTCAACGTCAGCCAGCGCAACTCCGTCTACCAGACCGTCGACCGGCTGGAGCGCGCCGGACTGATCACCGCGGTGGAGACCGCCCAGCAGGACAACCGCCCGGACAAGACCCTCTACCGCACCACCGAGGAGGGCGACGCGGTCGCCCGGCGCTGGCTGCTGGACCTGCTGGCCGAACCCGTGGACGAGTACCCCGCCTTCCCCGCGGCCCTGGCGTTCCTCGGCGCGCTGCCCCGGCAGACCGCGCTGGAGGCGTTGCGGGAGCGCGCCGAGACGCTGCGGCGGACCATCGAGCGCGAGGACGCCGAGGTCGAGGCGGGGATCGCGGCACTGCCCGGCGGGCTGGACCGCATCAACGTGGTCGAGTACGACTACCTGCGGACCATGCGGGCCGCGGAGCTGGCCTGGCTGCGGGACCTGATCGACGAACTCACACCTCGGTGACCAGCACGTCCAGCCTGTCCGGCGCCGGGGTCTCCACGGTGAACCCCAAGTCCCTCAGCGCCACGGCGAGTTCGGCCGGGTCGCGGGGCGTCGCGCCGTCGGTCAGCAGCGCCCGTACCAGCCGCCCCTTGGTGGCCTTGTTGAAGTGGCTCACCACACTGCGCTTCTCCACCCCGTCCACGGTGCGCACCTGGAGCACCCGGACCGTCGCCGTCCGCCTGGCCAGCTCGCCCTTCGGCTTCCACGCGGTGGCGTACGCGGCGGAGCGCAGGTCCAGCACCAGCCCGTCGCCCGCCACCTGCGGCAGCGCCTCGGCCATGGGCGCACGCCAGTAGCCGCCCAGCGCGCCGAGCCCAGGCAGCTTGACCCCCATGGAACAGCGGTACGAAGGGACCGGGTCGTCGATGCGCAGCGCGCCCCACAGCCCGGAGAAGACCAGCAGCGTGTCGCGCGCCCGGCGGGCGGCGCCCGCGTCCAGGGTGGACAGCCCCAGCGCGTCGTAGAGCACCCCGGTGTACAACTCCCCGGCGGGCATCGTCGGCGCGGACCGCAGCCCGGCGTTCTTGGCCACCTCGCCGCGCAGTTTCGCGCCGAGGCCCAGCACGTCCAGCGCCTTCTCCGGGTCCCCGGAGCAGAGCCCGACCAGCTCGTCCAGCACCGTGCGCCGGGCCTCGGTCAGCCCCGGCAGCGACAGCGACCCCAGCTCCAGCGCGGCCCCGGAGCCCTGCTGGGACTTCCCCTCGGACGGCGGCAGCAGGACGAGCACGGCACATCTCCCTCGTACGTCACGACGTCACACCCTGGAGCAGCATAGGCGGCTCTGGTCGGCACCTCGTCCGGCCTCCACTACGATGTAGGTACGGCAGACGAGCCGAGCGGGCGGTCGCGTCGGAACCCCTGGTTCCGCCGAGGAACGTCCGGGCTCCACAGGGCAAGGTGGTGGGTAACGCCCACCCGGGGTGACCCGCGGGACAGTGCCACAGAAAACAGACCGCCGGGCGCCGAAAGGCACCCGGTAAGGGTGAAACGGTGGTGTAAGAGACCACCAGCGTCCAGGGTGACCTGGACGGCTAGGTAAACCCCACCTGGAGCAAGGTCAAGAAGGGGCCGTCGCGAGACGGCCCTGCGCGGATGTTCGAGGGCGGCCCGCCCGAGTCCGCGGGTAGACCGCACGAGGTCAGCGGCAACGCTGACCCTAGATGGATGACCGCCACCCGGCGGGCCGCGAGGCCCCCGGGCACAGAACCCGGCGTACAGCTCGGCTCGTCTGCCGCTCCTCGTCGGGCTGGTCGGGAGGCTGAACACCAGTGGCCGTTGAGTTCGGCCTCGCCGTGCCGATGGGGCCGCTCATCACCCAGTCCCGGTGCGGCTGATGACCGCTCAGGACCCGAATGCGTTCCTGTTCCACCGGTCCGCTCCGTAGCCGGGCTTCGAGCGCGGCGAAGACGGCCGGGGCGGCACCGCTGATCCCGACGGCCGTCTCGCCTCACGTGGGCGGACCGCACGCTATCCGTGCTGTTCCCGCAGTTCCTGTTCGCCCTCCGCCGGGCCGGCGCCGCGCTCCTCCCGGGCCGCCCACGGGGGCGGGGTGCGATCGGCCTCGGCCATCAGCTGGTCGAAGGTCTTGGCTTCGGTTCCCGGTATTCGGGCTTTGTCCCCGGTGCGCATCCTGTCGTTCCTCCATGGGCGTGAAGCGGAAGGCCGCTCCAAACATGCACCGCCCCACCATCCGGCGCTCGTTTGAGTGCTCCGAACGGGGGATCCCGGCGGGCGTCACCCCCGCCCGATGTACGGCATGGTGGTGGCCATCACCGTCGCGAACTGCACGTTCGCCGCCAGGGGCAGGGAGGCCATGTGCAGCACGGTGCGCGCGACGTCGGCCGCGTCCATCACCGGCTCGGCCAGCACGCTGCCGTTGGCCTGCTCGATGCCGGTGGCCATCCGGGCGGTCATCTCGGTGGCCGCGTTGCCGATGTCGATCTGCCCGCAGGCGATCCGGTAGGGGCGGCCGTCCAGGGACAGCGACCGGGTCAGGCCCGTGATGGCGTGCTTGGTGGCGGTGTACGCGATGCTCTTGGGGCGGGGTACGTGGGCCGAGATCGAGCCGTTGTTGATGATCCGTCCGCCCTGCGGCCGCTGGTGGCGCATCGTGCGGAAGGCGGCCTGGGCGCACAGGAACGCGCCGTTGAGGTTGACGTCGACCACCTCGCGCCACCGCTCGTACGGCAGCTCGTCCACCGGGATCGGCGGGGTGCCGCTCCCGGCGTTGTTGAACAGCAGGCCCAGCGGGCCGAACCGCTCCCGTACGGCCTCGAACAGCGCGTCCACCTGCTCGGGGACCGTCACGTCCGTCGGGAGCACCGCCAGCGGCGCGCCCTCGTCCGCCAGTCGCGCCGTCTCCCGCAGTGCCTCCTCGCGGCGTCCCGCCAGCGCCACCGACCAGCCCGCCCCGGCCAGCGCCAGCGCCACCGCACGGCCGATGCCGGACCCGGCGCCGGTCACCACGGCAACCTTCTGGATTTCGCTCATGCCCCCGCAGGGTAGGGGGTGGGACGATCGACCACGCACCCCTGCCCGTCACACATCCCAAACGGAGGGAGCAGGCCGAATGCCGACCGCCGACCCGCTGTCGCACAAGGAGATCGAGGACCAGCTCGCGGAACTGCCCGGTTGGGAGGCGGCGCCGGACGACTCCCGGATCACGCGGACGTACCATCTCGCGCATCTGCCCGCCGCGATCTTCGCCGTGCACATCGCCCGTATCCAGGAGGAGTTGAACCACCACTCGGATCTGACACTGGGCTACAACACGCTCGCGGTGTCGATCGCCACTCATGAGGCGGGTGGACGGATCACCGCAAAGGACTTCGAACTGGCCCGCCGCATCGCCCGGATCGCGCCGGAGCACGGGGCGGAGTGACCGGAGTAACCAACGTCACGGGTTGAACCGGAATCCCGGGCGGCCGACCGGTGTTGCAACCACCCATGGACCCCAGGATGACGGAGCCCGGCGCGGCCGGGGACATGGAGCGTGACACCCCGCCCGACTCTCGAATACCGCGAAATGCCGGGCATTTCGCCTCGCCCGGGCGTGCTGAGGTCCTGACCGGCAATGCCGAGGCATCGCCCGGACACTCCGCGTCCCCCCGGGCCCAGCGCCGCACCGGCCTCCTCGTCACCCTCGTCCTCGGCGGCCTCACCGCGCTGCCCCCGCTGTCGATGGACATGTACCTGCCGTCGCTGCCCGCGGTCACCACCGCGTTGCGCAGTCCGGCGGCGACGGTCCAGCTCACGCTCACCGCGTGCCTGCTCGGCATGGCTCTGGGCCAGCTGGCCGTCGGACCGATGAGCGACAAGTGGGGGCGGCGGCGCCCGCTGCTCATCGGCATGGTGGTGTACGTGCTCGCCACCGCGGTCTGCGCCTTCGCGCCGAACGTTGAACTCCTCGTGGGCTTCAGGCTGTTGCAGGGGCTCGCCGGCGCCGCGGGCATCGTCATCGCCCGCGCCGTGGTGCGCGACCTGTACGACGGCGTGGCGATGGCGCGGTTCTTCTCCACCCTGATGCTGGTCTCCGGCGTCGCCCCGATCATCGCCCCCTTGATCGGCGGCCAGATCCTGCGCTTCACCGACTGGCGCGGGGTCTTCGTCGTGCTCACCGCCGTCGGCACGCTGCTCACCGTGCTGGTGCTGCGCCAGCTTCCCGAGACGCTGCCCGCCGAGCGGCGGCACGACGGCGGGCTGGGGCAGGCGCTGCGCACCATGCGCGGGCTGCTCGGTGACCGGGTGTTCACCGGCTACCTGCTGGCGGGCAGCTTCGCCTTCGCCGCGCTGTTCGCGTACATCTCCGCTTCGTCGTTCGTCATCCAGGACATCTACGGCGCCTCGCCGCAGACGTTCAGCCTGCTGTTCGGGCTGAACTCCGTCGGCCTGGTGGGGGTCGGCCAGTTCAACGGCAAGGTACTGGTCGGCCGGGTGCCGCTGGACCGGGCGCTGGGCGTGGGGCTCGCGGTGATCGTCGTGGCGGCGGTGGGGCTGCTGCTGATGACCTGCGGGGTCTTCGGCCCGGTGGGGCTGGTGCCGGTGGCGGTCGCGCTGTTCGTGCTGATGTCCGCGATGGGGCTGGCGATGCCGAACACCAACGCCCAGGCACTGATGCGCACCCCGAACGCCGCGGGCTCGGCGTCCGCGCTGCTGGGTACCGGCCAGTTCCTCATCGGCGCGGTCGCCTCGCCGCTGGTCGGGATCGCGGGCGGGCACACGGCGGTGCCCATGGCGCTGGTCCAGGTGAGTTGCGCGGTGCTGGCGATCGGCTGCTTCCTGGCGCTGTGCCGCCCCTGGCGCGGGGCCGCGGCTACTGTCGCGGAGTGACCGAAGACGACGCGTCCGCCGGGCTGCTACGACAGCTGCGGGCGGCCACCGAGCCGGCGCCGGTGCACCCCTGGTGCGCGGGCGCCGTGGTGCTCGCGGGGTGCGGCCGGGACGTCGTGCTCCACGAGGCGGTCGGCTGGGCGCTGCGCTACTCCGGGTACGACGCACAGGCCGACCGGGGCGTGGAACTGCCGCGCGAGCGGTGGATCCCGATGCGCCGGGACACCGTCTTCGATCTGGCGTCGCTCACCAAGCCGTTCACCGCGATCGCGGCGCTCCAGGCGATCGAGCGCGGCACCATCGCGCTGGACGGGCAACTGGGCGCCTACGTGCCGCGGTTGACCGCCGCCGCGGACCACCGGATCACCGTACGGCAGCTGCTCACCCACACCTCGGGACTCCGTGCCGAACTGCCGCTGTACGAGTACCGCGGCCCCGAGCGGCGGTTGGCGCGGCTGGCCGAGGAGGAGCCGCTCACCGAGCCGGGCAGCACGTACCGCTACTCCGACCTCAACCCGCTGCTGCTGCAACACGTGCTGGAGCGCACCACCGGCCGCTCGCTGGCGCGGCTGGTACGGGACGGGATCACCCGGCCGCTGGGCATGACCTCGACCCGCTACTGCCCGCCGCCGTCCTGGCGGCCACGGATCGCCGCCACCGAGGACCAGCGCCGCCCGTGGGGGAGGCTGGATCGCGGGCTGGTGCACGGTGTGGTGCACGACGAGAACGCGTACGCGATGGGCGGGGTCGCCGGTCACGCCGGACTGTTCTCCACCGCCGCCGACCTCGGCGCGCTGTGCCGTGCGCTGCTGGACGGCGGCGCGGGCGTCCTCGCCCCGGCGTCGGTGCGGCTGATGCTGACGGACGCGGGGATCCCAGGGCGATCGCAGGGGCTGGGGTTCGAGCTGGGACAGCCGTGGTTCATGGGGGAGTTGGCCGGGCCGCGTACCGCGGGGCACACCGGGTTCACCGGTACCAGCCTGGTGGTCGACTTCGACTCGGGCCGCTATGTGGTGCTGCTCGCCAACGCCGTCCACCCGGTCAGGACCTGGCGCCAGGGCAACGCGCCACGGGCTGATGCCGCGACGTGGCTGGCCCGATATGGACACGGCTCACCCCGGTCAAGAGTTGGCAACGATTGTCATAATGTCACTCAAGGGCTTGGTGGTGAAAATCGTTTCCAGTAATCTGGGGGCCAGCCCAGTGTTGAGGAGCGTTCCGCGTCATGACCCCTGCGATATCCCGTCCCGCCCGACTCGCCCGTATCGCCGCCGGCGGTCTAGTGGTCGCGGCCCTCGCCGCGACCAGTGCCTGCGCCACTTCCTCACCGAAGTCCAGCGGCGGCGGCGCCAGCGGCAACGCGTCGGGCGGCAAGGTGATCAACGTCGTGGCGGCGGAGAACTTCTGGGGCAGCATCGCCACCCAGCTCGGCGGCAGCCACGTCAAGGTGACCAGCATCATCACCAACCCGGCCACCGACCCGCACGACTACGAGCCGACCGCCGCCGACGCCCGTACCGTCAGCGGCGCCCAGTACGCGATCGTCAACGGCATCGGCTACGACTCCTGGGCCGACAAGCTGCTCGCCTCCAACCCCGGCACCGGCCGCACCGAACTCAAGGTCGGCGACCTGGTCGGCATCAAGCCCGGCGGCAACCCGCACCGCTGGTACTCGCCGGACAACGTCCACCAGGTCATCGAGAAGATCACCGCCGACTACAAGAAGATCGACCCGGCCAACGCCGCCTACTTCGACCAGCAGAAGAACGACTTCGAGAACAAGTCCCTGGGCGAGTACAGCCAGTTGATCTCGCAGATCAAGTCCAAGTACGCGGGCACCCCGATCGGCGCCTCCGAGTCCATCGTCACCCCGCTCGCCGAGGGCCTCGGGCTGAAGATGCTCACCCCCGAGTCCTTCCTCGACGCGATCAGCGAGGGCACCGACCCCACCGCGCAGGACAAGGCCACCATCGACCAGCAGATCAAGAACAAGCAGATCAAGGTCTACGTCTACAACAGCCAGAACTCCACGCCTGACATCCAGGCCCAGGTCAACGCGGCCAAGGCGGCCGGGATACCGGTCACCACCGTCACAGAGACGCTCGACCCCGCGGGTGACACCTTCCAGCAGTGGCAGGTCGGGGAGTTGAAGGGCATCGAGCAGGCGCTGGCCAAGGCAACCGGTAAGTGAGGGTGAGTGAGATGACGGCGGTGACCTCCGGCATACCCGCGCAGACCCGTGCCGAGCCCACCACGGGGCCCGTGCTGCAGTTGCGTGACGCGGGCGTGCGGGTCGGCGGACGGACCCTGTGGTCAGGTGTCCAACTGTCCATCGGAGCAGGTGAGTTCACCGCCGTCCTCGGCCCCAACGGGGTCGGCAAGTCCACCCTGATCAAGGCCGTGCTCGGCCTGCAGCCGCTCGCCGAGGGCGAGATACGGGTGCTCGGCCAGGCGCCCGGCCAGGCCGGACGCCGGGTCGGCTACCTGCCGCAGCGTCGCAACTTCGACGCCTCACTGCGCATCCGGGGCACCGACATCGTGGGCCTGGGACTGGACGGCGACCGCTGGGGCGTGCCGCTGCCGGTGCCGGAACGATTCAGCCCGCGGCGGCGCGCTGCCCGCGCCCGGATCGAAGAGGTCATCGAGCTCGTCGGAGCCACGAAGTACGCGCACCGGCCCATCGGCCAGTGCTCCGGTGGTGAACAGCAGCGGCTGCTGATCGCCCAGGCGCTGTGCCGCAGGCCGGAGATCCTGCTGCTGGACGAGCCGCTGGACAGTCTCGACCTGCCCAACCAGGCGGCCGTGGCGGCCCTGATCGGCCGGATCTGCAGCGTGGAGGGCGTCTCGGTGATCATGGTGGCGCATGACGTCAACCCGATCCTGAGCTACCTCGACCGGGTCGTCTACCTCGCCGAGGGCGGCGCTGCCACCGGCACCCCGCAGGAGGTCATCACCTCCGAGACGCTGACCCGGCTGTACGGCACGCCGGTCGAGGTGCTGCGCACCTCCGACGGACGGCTGGTGGTGGTCGGCCAGCCCGAGGCACCCGCGCGCCACAGCGACCGGCATGAGCCGACGGCCCCTGCGGAGTCGACGGGGGAGGGGTCGGGCCGTGCCGCTGGCTGACGCGGTGACCACTTCCTGGTCATGGAACCTGCTCACCGACTTCCAGGTGATGTGGTCCTACCCGTTCATGGTCAACGCCTTCCGGGCCGGGGCCGTCATCGCCGTGCTCGCCGCCGCCGTCGGCTGGTTCGTGGTGCTGCGCAGGCAGACCTTCGCCGCGCACACCCTCTCGGTGGTCGGCTTCCCGGGTGCGTCCGGGGCGGTACTGGTCGGAGTCGCCGCCGGATACGGCTACTTCGCGTTCTGCGTGGGCGCCGCCGTCCTCATCGCGATGCTGCCCGGCTCGGGGAAGGGCCGGGGCGAGGAGTCGGCGCTCACCGGGACCATCCAGGCGTTCCTTCTCGCCTGCGGATTCCTCTTCGTCGCCCTGTACAAGGGATTCCTCAACGGGGTGAACTCGCTGCTGTTCGGCAGCTTCCTGGGCATCACCAGCAGCCAGGTGCTGCTGCTCACCGCGGTCGCGGCGGTCGTGCTGTGCGTACTGGCCGTCATCGGGCGGCCGTTGCTGTTCGCCTCCGTGGACGAGTCGGTGGCCGCGGCGCGCGGACTGCCGGTACGTGCGCTGTCCACCGTCTTCCTGGTGCTGCTCGGCGCGGCCACCGCCGAGGCCAGCCAGATCACCGGCTCGCTGCTGGTCTTCGCGCTGCTGGTGCTGCCCGCCGCGACCGCCCAGGTGCTCACGCCCCGCCCCGGGTTGAGCCTGGTGCTGGCCATGTTCATCGGTCTGGCGGTGACCTGGCTCGGGCTGGCCGTGGCGTACTTCTCGCCGTACCCGGTCGGCTTCTACGTCACGACCTTCGCCTTCGGCGGTTACGTACTGGCCCGGCTGGTGGCCGTCGCCCGGCAGGCGTCGCTGGTGCGGCGCGGCCCGCTGTTGAGGAGTGCCGCATGAGCGCCTTCGCGCACCCCTTCTTCCTGCACGCCCTGCTGGCCGGTACGGCGATCGCCGCCGCGGCCGGTCTCGCCGGGTACTTCCTGGTACTGCGGGCCCAGGTGTTCACCGGGGACGCGCTCAGCCACACGGCGTTCACCGGTGCGCTGGCGGCACTGGCGATCGGCTGGGACCTGCGGATCGGACTGTTCGCCACCACCATCGGGGTGGCGGTGCTGCTTGGGTTCCTCGGGCGCCGGGGACGGTCGGACGACGTGGCCATCGGCGGTGTCTTCTCGTGGATCCTCGGGCTCGGGGTCTTCTTCCTGACGCTCTACACCACGACCCGGTCGACGGCCAACGGCGGGGCCGGGGTGAGCGTGCTGTTCGGGTCGATCTTCGGGTTGTCCGCGTCGTCCGCGTGGACGGCGGTGGGGGTGGCCGCGGTGCTGTGCGTGGCGTTGCTGGCCGTCGCACGGCCGTTGCTGTTCGCCTCGGTCGACGAGTCGGTGGCCGCCGCGCGCGGGGTGCCGGTGCGGGCGCTTTCGCTGGTCTTCCTCGCCCTTGTCGGGGCGTGTGCGGCGGAGGCCACGCAGGCGGTGGGCTCGCTGCTGCTGCTCGGGCTGCTGGCGGCTCCGGCGGGGGCCGCGCAGCGGCTCACGGACTCGCCGTACCGGGCGCTGGGACTTTCCGCCGCGCTGGCGGTGGCGGAGATGTGGGCGGGGCTCGCGGTCGGGTACGCGGTACCCAACGTCCCGCCCAGCTTCGGCGTCATCGCCGCCGGGGCGCTGGTCTACGGGCTGACGTTCGTACGGCTGCCCCGACCGACCCGCGCGCTGCCGGTGGGCTGAGACGGCGCTGCTGTTTGGGGTTCGCCCGCCCGCCCACCCGTTTGCCGTCGGCCTTCGCTTGCCGTTGCGCACGGGCGGTGCGCGGTGCGCTCTCCGCTGCGCTGCGGGTGTTTTTGTACCCACCCCACCCGCCCTTCTCGCAGCTACCGGCGCGCCCCCGACCCACGACCAACCGTGCGCAACGGCAGTCAAAGGCCGAGGGCAATCGGGTGGGCGGGTGGGTAGAAAAGACCCGCAGCGCAGCCACGCACCGCACCCCAAGCCCGCCGTGCGCAACGGCACGCAAAGGCCGACGGCGATCGGGCGGGTGGGCGGGGCACCGCCCGTGCCCGACCGGGCCAACCGGAACATAGGGTGGGGGCGTGAACGCCCCCGTCCCCGTACCCGCTGCGACCGAGAACGACCTGCGCGCCGCCCTGCGTGACCGCCTGCACGCGGTGCCCAGCGACGCCCCGCGCCAGACCGCCGCGGCCGTCGAGCGGCTGATCGCCCACTACCGTGGCCGTACGCCCACCGACAGCCCGGTACTGCGGGACCGGGCCGACGTCGCCGCGTACGCCGCGTACCGGATGCCCGCCACGTTCGAGGCGGTGCGGTCGGCGCTCGCCGCCTTCCGCGCACGGGCGGGCGAGTGGTCGCCGAAGACCCATGTCGACATCGGCGGCGGCACCGGCGCCGCCACCTGGGCCGTGGCCGACGCCTGGCCGGCGGCCGGGCACTCCACGACCGTCCTGGACTGGGCCCAGCCAGCCCTGGACCTCGGGCGCGCCCTGGCCGCCGAGGCCCCGCACCCGTCCCTGTGCCAGGCGCAGTGGCACCGCCAGCCGATCGGCGGCGCCCTCACGCTCCCGCCCAGCGACCTGGTCACCATCAGCTACGTGCTCGGCGAACTCACCGAGTCCGACCGGGAGTCGGTGGTCGCCACGGCCGCCCGCGCCGCCCGCGCCGTGCTCGTGGTGGAACCCGGCACCCCCGACGGCTACCGCCGGATCCTCCGCGCCCGCCAGCAACTCGTCGACGAGGGGCTGGGCGTCGTCGCACCCTGCCCGCACAACGGAGAGTGCCCGGTGCAGGACCCCGACTGGTGCCACTTCGCCGCCCGGGTCAACCGCTCCTCGCTGCACCGCCAGGTCAAGGGCGGCTCCCTGCCGTACGAGGACGAGAAGTTCAGCTACGTCGCCGCGATGCGCGACCCCGTGCTCCCGGCGGCCAGCCGGGTGGTGCGCCATCCGCAGATCCGCAAGGGCCAGGTCCTGCTGGACCTGTGCACCCGCGACGAGGGGCTGCGCCGTACCACGGTCTCCAAGCGGCACGGCGACCTCTACCGCGCCGCCCGGGACGCGGAGTGGGGCGACGCCTGGCCGCCGCTAGCGGCCGAGGACTGACATCGCCGCGTTGTGACCGGGTATCCCGCTCACGCCCCCGCCGCGCACCGCGCCCGCGCCGCACAGCAGGACGTTGCGGTGCGCGGTCTCCACACCCCAACGGCCTGTCTCCGGTGTGGCGTACGGCCAGGACAGGTCGCGGTGGAAGATGTGCCCGCCCGGAAGCGCGACCTCCCGTTCCAGGTCGAGCGGTGACTTGGCCTCGATGCACGGTTGTCCCTCGGCGTCCAGCGCCAGGCACTCCTCGATCGGCTCGGCGAGCACCGCGTCCAACTGCGCCAGCGTGGCCTTGAGTAGCGCCTCCTTGGTTCCGGTGGGGTCGGAGGCGAACAGCCGCCCGGGGGCCAGCAGTCCGAACAGGGTGAGCGTGTGCCAGCCGCGGGCGGCCAGTTCGGGGGAGAGGATGGACGGGTCGGTCAGCGAGTGGCAGTAGATCTCCGAGGGCGGCGCGGTGGGCAGCGCGCCACCGGCCGTCTGCCGGTACGCGTCCGCCAGGTTGCGGTAGCCCTCGGCGATGTGGAACGTGCCGGAGAACGCCGCACGGGGGTCAACCGCCGTGTCCCGCAACCGCGGTAGTCGCCGCAGCAGCATGTTGACCTTGAGCTGCGACCCCTCCGGCTTCGCCGGAGCCGGCTCGTCCAGCAGTTCGGCGAGCGCGTGTGGGGAGACCGCGGCCAGTACGTGCCGGGTCTCCACCTGCCCTGTGGCGAAGCGGACTTCGGCCCGGGTGCCGTCGGTGGTGATGCCGGTCGCCGTACAGCCGGTGACGATCTCGGCCCCGGCCGCGCGGGCCGCGTCGGCGAGCGCGTCGGTCAACGCGCCCATGCCGCCCACCGGAACGTTCCAGTCCCCGGTGCCGCCGCCGATCACGTGGTACAGGAAACAGCGGTTCTGCACCAGCGACGGATCGTGGGCGTGGCTGTACGTGCCGATCAGGGCGTCGGTGAGGACGACACCGCGTACCAGGTCGTCGGTGAAGGCCGACTCCACGGTCTCGCCCAGCGGGCGCTCGAACAGCGCCTGCCATGCGTCCGGTTCGTCCACCGCCCGGGCCAACTCGGCGCGCGACGGCAGCGGTTCGGTGAGCGTCGGGAAGACACGCTCGGCGACCCGGCTCGTCATTCCGTAGAACCGCTGCCACGCCGCGAAGTCGCGGTCGGATCCGGTGAGTTGGACGAAGCCCTCCCGGGTGGCCGCCGGATCGCCGCCGTCCACCAGCAGTCCGCCACCGCGCCGGTCCGGGGTGTACGAGGAGATCCGCCGCCGCCGTACCGTGAACCGCAGCCCCAGATCCCTGACGATCTTCTGGGGCAGCAGGCTGACCAGGTAGGAGTAGCGGGACAGCCGTGCCTCCACGCCCGGATAGGCCCGGGCGGACACGGCCGCCCCGCCGGTCACCGGCAGTCGCTCCAGCACCAGCACCGAGCGCCCGGCGCGCGCCAGGTACGCGGCGGCGGTCAGCCCGTTGTGGCCGCCGCCGACGATGACCGCGTCGTAGCAGGGGTGGTCCGGCACTCCGCTCATCCGCGCGGCTCCCTTGTTCGGGTCTCGACCGTTCAGCCTCTCGACCCGAACGTACCTCCGCTCAGCAGCGCAGTTCCATGGTCGCGCACTTCACGCTGCCGCCCGCCTTGTGCAGTTCGGACACATCGACGCCGATGGGCTCGAAGCCGCGGTCGCGCAGCGGTTGGAACAGGCCGGTGGCGGCGAGCGGCAGCAGCACATGGCGTCCGTCGCTGACCGCGTTGAGGCCCAGCGCCGCCGCGTCCTCCTCGGTGGCGATCAGCGCGTCCGGGAACAGCCGGGCCAGCACCGCCTGGCTGCCGGGGGAGAACGCCTCCGGGTAGTACATGATCTCGTCGCCGTCCAGCACGCCCAGCGCGGTGTCCAGGTGGTAGTAGCGCGGGTCCACCAGTTCCAGGCCGATCACCGGGCGGCCGAAGAACTCCTGCACCTCGGCCCTGACCTGCGGGCTGCTGCGGAATCCGGCGCCCGCCAGGATCCATGACGCGGTGGCGGTGAAGTCGCCCTCGCCCTCGTTGATGTGCTCGGGTTCGTGGATCTCGGTGAAGCCCTGATCCCGGAACCAGGCGAGGTGTGCGGGCGCTTCGCCTCTTCGTTCGGCGTTGGCGAACTTGGCGCCGAACACCCGACCGTCGATGACCGTGGCACCGTTGGCGGCGAACACCATGTCCGGCAGGCCGGGCACCGGTTCGAGCACCTCGACCCGGTGGCCCAGTGACAGATAGCGGTCCCGCAGGTCCTCCCACTGGAAGAGGGCGATCGCGGGGTCCACCGGCTTGTCCGGATCCATCCATGGATTGATGGAGTAGCTGACCCGGTAGTGGTTCGGTGGGCACATCAGATAACGCCGGGGCGTGGCGACACGTTCTGGGCGCAAGGCGGGCTCCTCGCCGTTGAGGCTCCGATGGGCGCTCGGCTGGGCCCCGGGGCGGCCCCCGGGAAACGCAGCCGCGCACAAATGGTCCACCCGGAGGGCGCGAAAAACACCGATCCGTTCGGGTGGTTCTTTTCGCGCCCCCGTGCGCAATTGCCTTACCCGCGCGCCGGGTTACCCGGCGAAGGTCAAGGCGAGGTCCGCGAAGACCGCGCTGTTCAGGGTGAACGCGTGTCTGCACTCGTCGACCACCCGGTGCCGCTCCGGCTCGTCCACCGGCAGCGCGTCGAGTAGTTCGCGGTACTCCCGCTTGAAGGCGGCGGGGTTGCCGATGCCCTCGAAGACGTAGAACCGCACGCCGTCGCCCTTGCGTTGGAAGCCCCAGGTGCGTTCCGCGATGCCCCGGATGACCTGGCCGCCGGACAGGTCGCCGAGGTAGCGGGTGTAGTGGTGGGCGACGTAGCCCGCGGGCCAGGCCGCGGCGACCTCGGCGACGCGGTCGCAGTACGCGGCCGTGGCGGGCAGCGGCGAGGCCGCGGTGCGCCAGTCGGCTCCGCGCAGATGCTCCAGGTCCCGTTCGAGTTCGGCCACCCGCAGCAACTCGGGGCGTATGAACGGGCCGGCGACCGGGTCGGCGGCCAGCCGGTCGGCCGTCTGCTCCAACGCGCGGTAGACGAACCACAGTTGCTCGGTGTAGCGGACGTACGCCTCCACGCCCAGCCGCCCGCCGAGCAGGTCGGCCATGAACGCGGACTCCTCGGCCTCGGTGTGCTGGGCGTGTGTCGCGGAGCGGATGAGATCGGAGAAGCGGGCGAACTGGGTGGCGGTCACACGGGCCTCCATCGGCTACGGCGCGGCTGCGGCGCGCTGGCGGCGCCGCGAGGACGGCGCCCACCGCACGACTTGCCGACATGCTGTCGGGAAAGGCTATACCCGCCCGTGATCCATTCGGAATCGCTCATCCGGGGGACCTGAGAGGATTCGGCCATTTACCGCGCCGCGACCGCACGTCCGTCACACCACGCACATCGCCCCCGCTGACGCCACCCCGCGTTCACGCGGCCGACGCGCAGGGAGCAGGATGGACAGTGCATCCGGCGAAACACCCACCGACGAGAGGGGTTCTATGGAACGCAGGGGCAGGATGTCCGAGTGGCTGCGCCGCCGCCCACGCTCCACGGGCGACAGGCCCCGTGCCTCCGCCCGCGCCGCCACCCCGGACCGGGACGCGCTCCTCCTCGGTGCCGCAGCGGCGTCGTTCCCGGTGGCACCGGCCGCCCACCCGTCCGGCTTCAGCTGTTCCTGCGACCGGATCGGCTGTCCCACGCCGGGCATGCACCCGGTCTCGTTCGCCTGGCAGACCCAGGCCACCACCGACCCCGAGCAGATCACCCGCTGGCTGGCCGCCCAGCCGCTGGCCAACTTCATCACCGCCACCGGCGCCAACCACGACGTACTGGACGTACCCGCCGCCGCGGGCGGGATCGCGCTGCGCCGACTGGACGCGGAGGGTGTGCCGGCCGGCCCGGTGGCGCGCTACGGCGCCGACCGGATGCTGTTCTTCACCGCCACCCGGGCCCCGGCGGACGAGGACGAGTGGTGGCCGTGCGAGCTCGACTGCCATCCGGAGACCCTCGACGAGCACCCCGGGCTGCGCTGGCACTGCCGCGGCAGCTATGTGCTGCTGCCGCCGTCCCGGCTGCCGGACGGCTCGGTGGTGGACTGGGTCCGCCCGCCGGACCTGCCGCTGCCGGACCCGCTGCCGCTGCTCGCGGTGCTGACCGACGCGTGCGCCCAGGTCGCCACCGAGGCGCGGCCGGAGGCGGCCGGCGGCTGGCTCTCGGGCGGCCGGTAGGCGCCGTCCGTGCGCCCCGCCGAGGCGGCGTCCTAGGCGCCGCTGGCCGAAACCAGCCCCTCGATGCGGTTGAGGAAGACCACCTTCGCGCCCGCATCCGACCGCGCGGGCACCTTCACGACCTGCTCCGCCACCTTGTACAGCGTCACCGACCTGTTCGGGGTGCCGGTCAGCAGCGCGTTAACGTTCGGATCCTTGATCACCACCGGCCCCTTGGCCACCGTCTGCTTCATCTCGTGACGCGTGGTGAAGAACACCAGTGCTCCGCCGTCCCGCAGCCGCAGGGCCACCGGGGCGTACTGCACCGGGTCCGCGGGCTCGTCCGCGAACTGTGTCACCACCTGAGAGGTCGGCGCGTACTGGGTGCGGCGCTGGGCGCGCAGCCCGGAGGTCTGGCTGCCCTGGGCGAACGCCGTGGAGCCCTTGTCGCCCTGCTGGAGGTACGCGGTGTACCGGGCGCCCAACTCGCCCGGCTGGACCAGCAGGTCGGTTCCGCCGACCGGCACCGGCACCGCGTAGCCCTGGCCGTCGGTGGCGAAGTCCGGCAACTGGCCGGGCGCCAGCACCGACAGGTACGACGCCCGCCAGGCGTCCTTCACGCTGTCCCGGGTGAAGACCAGCAACCAGCGGTCGCGGTCCCGGCTGTTGGCGGTGTCCGCGACGAACCACTTCGGCCAGCCGCGCTCCCGTGGGATCAGGAAGCGGGTGTCACTGAACCGCAGCGGCTGGTAACCGGGGTTCCCCGAGGGGCTGTTGACGTGCCGGGCCTTGATCCCGGCACCGTCGATGGCGCCCAACGCGCCCGTCTCCACCTGGGCGTTCAGCGACGGGTCCAGCTTGCTGTCGGCGTCGTTGACCACCTGGGCGAAGTGGTCGAGGGCGGCCGGGGCGTCGGCCTTGCCGACCGCCGGGACGACCGCGTCCGCGCCGTGCACGGTGACGCAGCCCGTCGCCGTGCACGCCAGTAGGGCCAGCGCCGCCAGGCTGGACAGCCTGCGGCGCGGCCGTATGGGCAGCGGGGCACGCGCGGTCATGGCGGACGGCTCCTTAGTGTGTTCGCGATCGGCCGCAAACACTACCGGGACCGCCCCGCGCCCCGGCCGTCGGAGGCGGTACGGCGCCCACACCCTGCTGCCGCGGCTACGGCAGCGTCAACACCTCGGCGCCGGTGTCGGTCACCACCAGCGTGTGCTCGAACTGGGCGGTGCGCTTGCGGTCCTTGGTGACCACCGTCCAGCCGTCCTCCCAGATGTCGTAGTCGTACGTGCCCAGGGTGAGCATCGGCTCGATCGTGAAGGTCATGCCGGGCTGGATCACGGTGGTCGCCCGCGGGTCGTCGTAGTGCGGGATGATCAGCCCGGAGTGGAACGAGGAGTTGATCCCGTGACCGGTGAAGTCCCGCACCACGCCGTAGCCGAAGCGCTTGGCGTACGACTCGATGACCCGGCCGATGATGTTGATCTGGCGGCCCGGCCTGACCGCCTTGATCGCCCGGTTCAGCGACTCCCGGGTGCGCTCCACCAGCAGCCGTGACTCCTCGTCGACCTCGCCGCACAGGTAGGTGGCGTTGGTGTCACCGTGCACCCCGTGGATGTAGGCGGTCACGTCGAGGTTGACGATGTCGCCGTCGCGCAGTTCCGTGGAGTCCGGGATGCCGTGGCAGATGACCTCGTTGAGCGAGGTGCAGATGGACTTGGGGAAGCCGCGGTAGCCCAGGTCCGACGGATAGGCCTGGTGGTCGCACATGTACTCGTGCGCGATCCGGTCGAGTTCGTCGGTGGTGGTCCCGGGCTTGATCGCCTTGGCGGCCTCCGCCATCGCCTGGGCGGCGATGCGGGAGGCGACCCGCATCTTCTCGATCGTCTCGGTGTCCTGCACCTCCGGTCCGGTGTACGGCGTGGGCGCGGGCTTGCCCACGTACTCCGGGCGCGGGATCGACGCGGGCACTCGGCGGGTCGGCGAAAGCGTGCCGGGAACGAGAAGCGACTGGCCAGACATGCCAGTGAGTGTATCGGCGCCGCACAATCGAAGCTGCGGCCGCACGGTATCTCCGCCGAGGGGTGGCGATGGGCGGCCGGGGGGAACGATTGGCGGACAGGGAAACACCAGGGGCCCGGGGGTTGGCCCCGGCAGAACGCGGTAGGAGTGCGGCATGGCTCTGTTCAGACGCAAGAAGGCGACCGGCAAACCGGGCGAGTGGTACTACTGCCTCAGGGACCACAAGGTCGAGGAGGGGCCGGAATGTCCCGCGCTGGAACGGCTCGGCCCGTACCCGACCGCGGCCGAGGCCGCGCGGGCCATCGACATCGCGGAGGAGCGCAACGAGGAGTGGGAGCAGGACCCGCGCTGGAACGACCAGGGCGGCTCCGCACCCCGCGGCACCGGCAGCTGAGCCACGCCGCCGCGCGCGACCCGGCCCCCGTACCGCCGCGGTGCCGGGTCGGCTGGCAGGATCGCCGGTATGACTACTGATGCGAACACCCCTGACAGCGGCGCCGCCGCGGCGAAGCCCGCGGCCAAGGACCCCTGGGACCTGCCGGACGTCTCCGGTCTGGTCGTGGGCGTGCTGGGCGGCACCGGCGACCAGGGGCGCGGTCTCGCGTACCGGCTGGCGAAGGCCGGGCAGCAGGTGATCGTCGGTTCCCGCAGCACCGAGCGGGCGCGCACCGCCGCCGAGGAGCTGGGCCTGGGCGTACGCGGTCTGGACAACGCGGAGTGCGCGCGGGCCAGTGACGTCGTGATCATCGCGGTGCCGTGGGAAGGGCACGCCAAGACGCTGGAGGCGCTGCGCGAGGAGTTGGCGGGCAAGCTGGTCGTCGACTGCGTCAACCCGCTGGGCTTCGACAAGAAGGGCGCGTACGCGCTGAAGCCGGAGGAGGGCAGCGCCGCCGAGCAGGCCGCCGCGCTGCTGCCCGACTCGCGGGTCACCGCCGCCTTCCACCACCTGTCCGCGGTGCTGCTCCAGGACCCGGCCGTGGAGCGGATCGACACCGACGTGATGGTGCTGGGCGACAGCCGCGCGGACACCGACGTCGTGCAGGCGCTTGCGGCGCGGATCCCGGGCATGCGCGGGGTGTTCGCCGGGCGGTTGCGCAACGCCCACCAGGTGGAGTCCCTGGTGGCCAACCTGATCTCGGTGAACCGCCGGTACAAGGCGCACGCGGGACTGCGCGTCACCGACGTCTAGCCGACGTCGCGGCGCGGGGGGCATGGGTCAGAATGGGGTGAGTCGTCACCGGCCGTTGACCCGAGGAGCCCCGCCCATGCCCCGCCTCGCGCTGTTCGCCATCGCCGTCTGCGTGCTCGCCGTAGCCGCCGCCGTCGTCTCCTTCGTGCAGGGCAGCTTCCTGGGCGTCGTCTGGGTGCTGATGGCGGGCGTCTCCAGCAACATGGCGTGGTTCTACCTGCGCAGGGCGAAGGCCGCCCGGGCCGCCGCGGAGCCGGTCAGCCAGTAGGGGAGCCCTTCCAGAACTGGAAGAGGCGGTAGCCGTACGCCGAGTACACGTCCGGGATGTGGAAGGCGCGCATGATCGCGTCGATGACGTCCCAGAACACGGTGTTGATCTCGGGGATCCACAGGCAGCCGAAGACCGCGATCAGCCCGAACGGGGCGTACGGCTCGACCTGGCGGCGCACCTTGTACGACAGCCACGGCTCGATGACGCCGTAGCCGTCCAGCCCCGGCACCGGCAGGAAGTTGAGGATCGCCGCGGTCAGCTGGAGCATCGCCAGGAACGCGAACGCGGCCAGGAACGGCGTCGGCGCCCAGTCCAGCCCGCCGAGGGTGAACGGCAGCATCAGGGCGAGCGCGAAGGCGGCGTTGGTCAGCGGTCCCGCCGCCGAGATCAGGCTGTGCCTCCAGCGGCCGCTGATCCGGCCGCGCTCGATGAACACCGCGCCGCCAGGCAGCCCGATGCCGCCCAGGATGACGAAGACCACCGGCAGCACGATGCTCAGCGCCGCATGGGTGTACCGCAGCGGGTTCAGGGTCAGATAGCCCTTGGCGCCCACCGTGATGTCGCCGCCGTGCAGTGCGGAACGGGCGTGTGCGTACTCGTGCAGGCACAGCGAGACGATCCAGCCGGAGACCACGAACAGGAAGACCGCGAAGCCGGTGTTGGCCGCGAACCCGTGCCACACCGCCCACCCGGCGACGAGCATGATCGCGACCAGCCCGAGGAACACGGGTGAGACCTGTCGGTCGTGACGGGTGGTTGCGGTGGCCATGCGCGAAGCTCCATCGGGTCCGGGACGTGATCGGTTCCCGACCGTACAGGCCGATCCGGCCGCGTGTTGTGTCCGGCACCTCGGAAACGTCCGGTCATGGGGTTCGGTTCCATGACCGGACGCGTGGCCGCCGCCGGACAGGCGTCAGGTGCGGTCGCGGAACTTCGCCACCGCCAGCGGGGCGGTGACCAGGGTGATGCCCGCCGCCCAGGCCAGGGTGAGCAGCGCCGAATGGGCGACCGGCCCGCCGTTGACCAGGCTCCGGTTGGCGTCGGCGAGCGCCGACAGCGGATTGACCTTGGTGAAGGCCTGCAGCCAGCCAGGCATGGTGGTCGGCTTGGCGAAGATCGAGCTGCCGAACTGCAGCGGCATCAGCACCAGCATGCCCAGCCCCTGCACCGCCTGCGCCGTCTTCACGGTCAGCCCCAGCAGGATGAAGATCCACATCAGCGAGGCGCCGAAGACCAGCCCCAGGCCGACCGCGGCGAGCAGGTGCAGCACCGAGGTCTCGATGGTCAGCCCCAGAACGAAGCCCATCACCAGCAGGAGCGTGGTGGCGACCAGCATCCGGCCGATCTCCACCACGATCTTCGCGATCAGCACCGAGGAGCGCGCTATCGGCATGGTCCGGAACCGGTCCATCACCCCGGTCTTGAAGTCGTCGTTGATGCCCGAGCCGACCGCCATGGCGATGTTCATGCCCATCATCGCCATCAGCCCCGGGATCACGTAGTTGACGTAGGCGTGCTGGTTTCCGGCGACCGCGCCGCCGAAGACGTAGACGAACAGCAGGGTGAAGATCACGGGCATCAGCAGGACGTCGAACATCGACTCCGGGTCCTGCTTGATCCGCATCAGGTTGCGGCGCGCCAGCGCCCCGATGTGCCGCAGGTTGGCCCGCAGCCCGATGCGGCCATCGTGTGCGGCGGTCACAGTGCTCACGCCCACCGGTCGCCCGTCGCCGACCTCAACCGGGACACTTCGCTTCGCTGTCATGCTCCGACTTCCTCGAACTCGCTGGACCGCGCGGCCTTCTGGCCGGTGAGGGCCAGGAACACCTCGTCCAGACTGGGCAGATGGGTGCCGATACCGGCGATGGAGAAGCCGCGCGCCCCCAACAGCGCAACGATGGCGGTCAGTTGCTCGTCGCTGATGACGGGTACGTGCACCGTGCCGTCGGCCTCGTCGGCGGTCGCCCCCGTGATGCCGTCCAGCCCGGCCTGGGCCAACGCGGCCAGCATCCGCGGCAGTTCGGCGCGGTCGCCGGGGGTGATCCGCAGGGTGCGGCCGCCGACCTTCGCCTTCAGCTCGTCGATCCGGCCCTCGGCGATCACCCGGCCGCGGTCGATCACCGTCAACTCGTCGGCGAGCTGCTCGGCCTCCTCCATGTACTGCGTGGTCAGCAGCACGGTGGCGCCGTCGGCCACCATCCGCTGGACCTCCTCCCACACCTCGTTGCGGGTGCGCGGATCGAGCCCGGTGGTGGGCTCGTCCAGGTAGAGCACCGCGGGGCGGCCGATCATGCTGGCGGCGAGGTCGAGCCGTCGGCGCATACCGCCCGAGTAGTTCATCGCCGGACGCCGGGCCGCGTCGGTCAGCGAGAAGCGCTCCAGCAGCTCGTCCGCGCGGGACCTGGCGTCCTTCCGGGACAGGTCGAGCAACCGCCCGATCATGTACAGGTTCTCCCGGCCGGACAGCTTCTCGTCCACCGACGCGTACTGGCCGGTCAGCCCGATCACCCGGCGCAGCTGCCGGGGCTGGGTCAGCACGTCGTGCCCCGCGACCCGGGCGGTCCCGGCGTCCGGCCTGATCAGAGTGGACAGGATCCGTACCAGGGTGGTCTTCCCGGCACCGTTCGGGCCGAGCACGCCCAGTACGGTGCCCTGGGACACCTCAAGATCCACTCCGTCGAGGGCTTTCGTCTCGCCGAAGCGCTTGGCCAGGCCCCGTACTTCCACGGCTTTGCCGCCGCCACTGGTCGTCGTCTTGAGCGGTTTCATGCGACCACGGTCGCCGACGCCACCGACAGGGCGCTGACAGGCCGCTGACAGGCTCGCCTGCCGCGGGCCAAGCGGGTCAAAGGGACGGCGGTGGGCGCGGCCCCCACGCTCCCGGCTAAGCCTTCACCGAGATCAGCCGTTGGCCCTGGGAGGTGATGACGTCGAACCGGGAGATGTCGGACGGGGACATCGAGGTGGAGCCCTTGAGGTCGAGCGGCTGCGGATGCTCGTCGGTGCCGTAGCCCTGGCCGGAGACCGTCCAACTGGCGATGGTGTCCTGGCGGCCGTCCTTGCCGACCACCACCAGATGGCAGGTGCGCGGCCCGTAGACGTAGGACAGCCGCAGGTCGATCTGGGTGCCCCAGGGCTTGCCGGTCAGCCCGACGATGGCCGACGCCCCGCTCACGGGGTCGGTCGCGGCGCGCTGGAACGCCGCGGCCTGCACACCGGTCACCGCGGGCTGCCCCTGGCTGGCCAGCACGGCCGCGGTCGGACCGGCGACGATCAGTACCGCGGCGGCCACCGCCGCCAGCCACCGGCGGCGCACCCTGGTCCTGCGCTGCGCCGCCACCTCGCCCAGCAGCCGGTCCAGCATCGCCTCGCTCGGCGGCTCGGGTGCGCCCGCGCTCCCGAGTTCCGCCAACACCGGGACCAGGCCGCCGAGTTCGTCCAACCGCGTGGCGCAGACGTCGCACTCGGCGAGGTGCCGCTCGAACCGGTCCATCTCGGCGTCGTCCAGCACGCCGAGCAGATACGCGCCGACGTCGATGTGCGGGTCGGGCCGTGCGTACTCGGTCACGAGGTCACTCCTCTCTCCTCCAGTGCGTTCCGCAGACTGCGCAGCGCGTAGTAGATCCGGGACCGTACGGTGCCCGGCGGCACCCCGAGCACCTTGGCGGTCTCGTTGGTGTCCCGGCCCCTGAAGTACGTCTCCACCAGCACCTGGCGATGGGCGGGCGTCAGGTCGCCCATCGCGTCGGAGATGGTCATCAGCCGTAGCGCGCGGTCGAGTTCGTCGTCGGCGGGCACCTGCTCCAGGTCGGCGCCGCCCTCCTCGACCGGGCGGGCGAGCCGGCCGCGGTGCGCGTCGATGACCACCCGGCGGGCGACGGTCACCAGCCACGGCCGCAGGCCGCGTCCGCTCGGGTCCAGGTGCGAGGCGCTGCGCCAGGCCCGCAGCAGGGTCTCCTGCACCACGTCCTCGGCGAGGTAGCGGTCTCCGGCGACCAGGCGCAGCACATAGGCCATCAGCGGACCCGCGTGATCGCGGTAGAGCGCCCGCATCAGTTCCTCCTCCGAGCCGTGGCCCGGGAAGCGGTGGCGTTCCACGCTGGCATCCTCGCGCAGGCCCGGCCCGCGGTCGACCTGAAGCACGAGTGGGGCCACCTCCTGTATGTCACCGTGGGTTCATCAGGACATACGGGAGGTGGCCCGGCTTTGCTCAACGGCTAGTGGAAGCTGTGCTCCGCCGCCGGGTACGCCCCGTCGACCACCTCGTCGGCGAACGACCTGGCCGCGTCGCCGAGCACCTCACGCAGCCGTGCGTACTGCTTGACGAAGCGCGGCAGCCGCCCGCCGGTCATCCCCGCCATGTCGGTCCACACCAGCACCTGCGCGTCACAGTCCGGGCCCGCACCGATGCCGACGGTGGGCACGTGCAGCATCGTGGTGACCTCCGCGGCCAGCTCGGCCGGTACCAGCTCCAGCACCACCGCGAAGGCGCCCGCGTCCTGCACCGCCTTGGCGTCCCGCAGCAACTGCTGGGCGGCCTCCTCGCCCCGGCCCTGCACCGGGTAGCCGCCGAACGCGTTCACCGACTGCGGGGTCAGGCCGATGTGCGCCATCACCGGGATGCCGGAGGAGACCAGCAGCTCGATCTGGTGCGCCGAGCGCTCGCCGCCCTCCAGCTTCACCGCGCCCACCCCGGCCTCCTTGACCAGCCGGGTGGCGTTGCGCAGCGCCTGCGTCGGGCCCTCCTGGTAGGAGCCGAACGGCAGGTCGCCGACGATCAGCGCGCGGCTGGTGCCGCGTACCACGGCGGCGGACAGCATGGTGATCTCGTCCATGGTGACCGGGACCGTGCTGTCGTAGCCGAGGTGACAGTTGCCCATGGAGTCGCCGACCAGCAGCACCGGAATGCCCGCCTCGTCGAAGACAGAGGCGGTCATGGCGTCGTACGCGGTGAGCATCGGCCACTTCTCGCCGCGCTGCTTGGCCGCGGCGATGTCCCTCACGGTGATGCGGCGGGTGCCCGTTCCTCCGTACAGCGCCTTGCTGCTGTCGGATTGCTTTTGGGCAGCCTCAACGTGCGTCATGGAAAGGCTCCTGTTCATGTCTCGAAGCGCCCTGACGGCGTCTCCGGATCGCCTCCATGCTGACATGCCGCGGCGGTGGCCGAAAGGCCGGTGCCCCGTTCTTCCACCGCCCGGCTTTGCCCGCCATTTACGATACGAGACGGATTCGTATCGTAAGCGCGTCTAGCGTGGAACCCATGCCCGCAGATGACGCTGCTGTGACATCGTCCACCCCGCGGATCCCCGAAGCGGTGCACCGCCGCCGCTGGGCCATTCTGGCCGTGCTGCTGCTCAGCCTGCTCGTCGTCGTGCTCGACAACTCGATCCTCAACGTGGCGATGAAGACCATCGCCCAGCCCGAGCCCACCGGCCTGGGCGCCACCCAGAGCCAGTTGGAGTGGGCGATCAACGCCTACACGCTGGTCTTCGCCGGGCTGCTGTTCACCGCCGGGCTGCTGGGTGACCGGCTGGGCCGCAAGAAGGTGCTGCTGTTCGGCATGCTGGTGTTCGGCACCGGTTCCGTGCTCTCGGCGGAGGCGAGCTCAGCGGTCCAACTCATCGGATTCCGCGCGGTGATGGGGCTCGGCGCGGCGTTCGTCATGCCGTCCACGCTCGCCATCATCATGAACGTCTTCGAACGCGAGGAGCAGCCCAAGGCCATCGGCATCTGGACCGGCTCGGTGGGCTTCGCCATCGCGCTCGGCCCGATCGCCGGTGGGCTGCTGCTCCAGCACTTCTGGTGGGGCTCGGTCTTCTTCGTCAACGTGCCGATCGTGCTGGCCGCACTGATCGCGATGTCGTTCCTGGTCCCCGACTCCAGGGACCCGCACCCCGGGCGGCTGGACCCGCTGGGCGTGCTGCTGTCCGTCATCGGCCTGGTGCTGCTGGTCTACGGGATCATCAAGGGCGGCCAGTTGGCCGACTTCGGCGCGCCCAGGTCGTGGGCGGCCATACTGGGCGGGCTCGCCGTGCTCACCCTCTTCGTGCTGTACGAGCGGCGCAGCAGCCATCCCGCCTTCGACGTCGGGTACTTCCGCGACCGGCGGTTCTCCGCCTCGGTGGTCACCATCGGCCTGGTGTTCTTCGCGTTGATGGGCGTGACGTTCTTCTTCGTCTTCTACACCCAGAGCGTGCGCGGGTTCAGCCCGTTGCAGTCGGGGCTGCTGCTGCTTCCGCTGGCCGCCGCGCAGATCATCTTCGCGCCGCGGGCCCGGCTGGTGGTCAACCGGTTCGGCGCCCGCGCGGTGTGCACCGGGGGCATGCTGCTGACCTCGGTGGCGTTCCTGGGCTTCCTGCTGCTGGGGCGGTCGACTCCGGTGTGGGTACTGGAAGTCGTGTTCTTCGTGATGGGTACGGCGATGGCGCACGTCATGCCGCCCGCCACCGTCATGATCATGTCGTCGCTGCCGCGTGAGAAGGCCGGTTCCGGGTCCGCGGTGAACAACACCTTCCGGCAGGTGGGCGGCGCGGTCGGAGTCGCCGTGCTGGGCTCGGTGCTGTCCACCGTCTACCGCCACAGCATCCGCGGCGAGCTCGCCGCGGTGCCCGGACTGCCGGCGCACGTACAGCACACGGCGGGCGAGTCCGTCGAGGCCACCTTGGGGGTGGCGCAGCAGTTGGGGCCGGTGGGCCAGGCGCTGGTCGGCCCGGCCGACAACGCGTTCATCCACGCCATGCACGCCACGGCCGTCGGATCGGCGGCCGTCGCCTTCCTGGGCGCCGCGGTGGCCTGGCTGTTCCTGCCGCACGGCGACGCCGTGCGGCCACCGTCCGCCGAACCGGAGAGGTCGGCGGCGCGGAGCGGGGGATGAGGACGCGCACCATGGCCACCGGGCGGGGCCGTCCGCGCAGCGCGGCGGCGGACAGCTCGATCGTGGAGACGGTGCTGCGGCTGCTGGAGGAGGGCGTGACGCTCGGCGAGCTGTCCATGGAGCGCATCGCCCGCTCGGCCGGAGTCGGCAAGGCCACCGTCTACCGCCGGTGGGCCAACAAGGACGCCCTGCTGGTGGACGTCGTGCGGGCGGTTGACGAACCGCTGCCGCCGCTGGCCGGGGCGTCGGTGCGCGACGACCTGGTGGCGCTGCTGGAGGCGATGCGCCAGGGCGCGCTGGCCAAACGCTCCTCGGCGGTGCTGCGCAACGTCATCGGCCACCTCCAGCACAGCCCCGAGCTGTGGCGGCAGTACCACGACACGGTGGTACGCACCCGCCGCGAGGCGATGTACGCGGTGCTGCGGCGCGGGGTGCGCACCGGGGAGATCCGCGACGACCTCGACGTACGGCTGCTCGTGGACCTGATCGCCGGGCCGATGCTGGCCCGTGCGCTGCTGTACGAGCGGGCGCCGATGGAGGACGGGCTGGCGGAGCGGATCGTGGACGCCGTACTCGACGGGGTACGCCCCGTTCACCAGGACTGACCTGGGCCGTTCGCGCGGTCCTGAGCGCGGTGCGGTGCCCGGAACGTATCGGGAATGTGCTGGTTCGGCTGCCGAATATGCGCATCGTGTCACAGGAGCCGAAGCAGCGCCGTGGACGGAAACCACCGTGTCATCCGGTCCGTCCCTCAGATGAGCGCCGTACCCCGTCCGCCCCTAGGGTCGGAAGCACGGACCCTCGCCCCTCGGGGGCGACCGCGGTTCGGCGCGTACACACAGGCACGCGGACAGGTGAGGACCCATGGCCCAGGCGGACACGGCGCACGGTGAGCGCGACGAGCACGAGACACGCCCGAGCCGACCCGCGATCCACTGGCGGGACGCGGGCACCTGGCGGCGCGGCTGGGTGATCGCCGCGATCGCGCTGGTCGTCGGGCTGCTGATGTTCTTCCACTCCAGCGTTCCCAACAGCGTCGGCAACCTGGGCAGCCTGTTCGAGACGTTCCTGCCCTGGACGGGGCTCGTGGTGCCGGTGCTGCTCGCCTTCGCCCTGGTACGGCGCTCGGCGGTGGCGCTGGCCGCGCTACTGGTGCCCGCGGTGGTGTGGGTGAACCTGTTCGGCGGATTGCTGACCGGCAAGTCGTCCGGCGGTGGCAACCTCACCGTCGTCAGCCACAACGTGAACGCCGGCAACCCGGACCCGGCCGCCACCGCCAAGGACATCGCGGGCTCGGGCGCCGACATCGTCGCGCTGGAGGAACTGGCAGGCAACGCGCTCCCCGTCTACGAGCGGGGCCTGGCGGACACCTACCGCTACCACGAGGTGGAGGGCACGGTCGCGGTGTGGAGCAAGTACCCGCTCAGCGACACCCGGCCGGTGGACATCCAGCTCGGCTGGGTCCGGGCGCTGCGCACCACGGTGGCCACGCCTCAGGGCCCGGTGGCGGTCTACGTGGCGCACATGCCGTCGGTCCGGGTGCGGCTGGACAGCGGGTTCACCGCCGGGCAGCGGGACCGCAGTGCGGCGGCCCTGGGGGACGCGATAGCTCGGGAGCCGCAGCGGAGGGTGATTCTGCTCGGGGACCTCAACGGGACGATGAACGACCGGAGTCTGTCGCCGATCACCGCGCAGATGCGCTCCGCGCAGGGCGCGGCGGGAGACGGGTTCGGCTTCACCTGGCCCGCGTCGTTTCCCATGGCGCGGATCGACCAGATCATGGTGCGGGGGATTGCGCCTGCCCGCTCCTGGGTGCTGCCGGCCACTGGCAGCGATCACCTGCCGGTGGCGGCGACCCTGCGGGTGGGCTAGCGGGGGTCTCTCCTCCTGCTAGCCCGTGTGCCGTCAGCCCTGGCCCGCCGCGGAAGGGGCCGGGGGGCCGCCGCCCCCGGAAAGGCAACTACGTGCCCCGAGGGGGCGTCAGCCCCGTTCCCGCCAGCGGTTGGTGATCGGGAGGCGGCGGTCCTTGCCGAAGCCCTTGGCGGTGATCTTCGTGCCCGGCGGGTACTGCCGCCGCTTGTACTCGGCCGTGTCGACCAGTCGGACGATCCGTTCCACCAGCTCCTCGTCGAAGCCCGCGGCCACGATCTGCGCGCGGCCCTGGTCCTGCTCCACGTACCGGTCCAGGATCACGTCCAGTACGTCGTAGTCCGGCAGCGAGTCGGTGTCGACCTGGCCCGGCCGCAGCTCCGCGCTCGGCGGCTTGACGATGGAGTTCTCCGGGATCGGCGGAACCTGACCGCGCTCGGCGGCGGCCGCGTTACGCCACTTCGCCAGCTCCCACACCTTGGTCTTGAAGACGTCCTTGATCGGCGCGAAGCCGCCCACCGCGTCCCCGTAGAGCGTCGAATAGCCGCACGCCAGCTCGGACTTGTTGCCCGGCGCCAGCACCAGGTGACCCTCCTGGTTGGAGATCCCCATCAGCGTCGTACCGCGCAGCCGCGCCTGGAGGTTCTCCTCGGCCAGCCCCGACAGGTGCAGTGAGGCCATGAAGGCGTCGAACATCGGGCCGATCGGCACGGTCCGGAAGTTCAGCCCGGTGCGCCGCGCCAACTCCGCCGCGTCGCCCTTGGAGTGATCGGAGGAGTAGCGGGACGGCATCGACACGCCGTACACGTGCTGCGCGCCGATCGCGTCACACGCGATGGCCGCCACCAGCGCCGAGTCGATACCGCCGGAGAGCCCGACCAGAACGCTGCGGAAACCGTTCTTCGTGAGATAGGCGCGCAGCCCCACGACCAGTGCCGTGTAGATCTCCTCGTCGTCACCCAGCCGTGGCGCCTGCTCCCCGGGCACCTGCGGCTCGTACGGAGCAAGCGGCTCCGCCGAGATCGTCCGGTGCTCGATGACCAGACCGTCGTCCACCGTGCCCGAGGGGACCGCGCCGGCGGCGGGCAGTTCCAGGTCGACCAGTACGCAGCCCTCCTCGAACTGCGGCGCACGGGTGATCACTTCACCCTCAGCCGACACCACGATCGAGTCGCCGTCGAAGACCAACTCGTCCTGCCCGCCGGTCATCGCGAGGTACGCGAGCGTGCAGCCCGCCTCCTGCGCGCGCTTGCGCACCAGGTCGAGCCGGGTGTCGTCCTTGGCGACCTCGTACGGGGAGGCGTTGACGGACAGCAGCAGCCCGGCCCCGGCGGTACGGGTGGCGGGCACCCGCCCGCCGTCCTGCCACAGGTCCTCGCAGATCGCCAGCGCCACGTCGATGCCGCGCACCCGGATCACCGGCAGCGTGTCGCCGGGCACGAAGTAGCGGAACTCGTCGAACACGCCGTAGTTGGGCAGGTGGTGTTTGGCGAACGACAGCACCACGCCGCCGCGGTGCAGCACCGCCGCCGCGTTCTGCGGCGCGCCCGCCGGCTGGCCGTACCGCGGCTCGGCCTTCTCGCTGCGGTCCAGGTAGCCCACCACCACCGGGACCTCGCCGAGCCCCTCGGCGGCGAGCCGCGTCGCCAGCGCGGTCAGCGCGGAGCGAGACGCCTCCACGAACGACGCGCGCAGCGCGAGGTCCTCGACCGGATAACCGGTCAGCGCCATCTCGGGGAAGGCGACCAGATTCGCCCCCTGGTCGGCCGCGTGCCGTGTCCAGCGCACTATCGCGTCCGAGTTGCCGGAGATGTCACCGACGCAGGAGTCGATCTGATTGAGGGCGAGACGAAGTTGAGGCACGGCCCCAGCGTAATCGTCTGTTCGACGCTATGGGGCCCGCGGGGCGCGTCGGCTGGCTCACACCCTGCGGGCCCAGGGCGGCTACCGCCGGTAGCCCAGTAGCGCCATCATGCCGCTCTCCGCGTGGTAGACGTTGTGGCAGTGGATCATCCACAACCCCGGATTGTCCGCGTCGAACTCGACGTCCAGGGTCTGCCGGGGCAGCACTATCGCGGTGTCCTTGCGCGGTCCGCCGTTGGGCAGGGCGAAGGCGTGCCCGTGCAGATGGACCGGATGCCACATGGCGGTGTCGTTGCGGAACGACAGCCGCACGCGGTCGCCGGAGCGCACCGGAATCCGTCGCGCGGGGTCATACCTCTCCCCGTTGAAGCCCCAGTCGTACTTCGCCATACCGCCGGTCAGCCGCAGGGCGACGGTGGTGTCCGGCCGTTTGGCGGGCAGCGCCACGCAGGGCGCGGCGCGCAACCTCCCCGCGGTCAGCGGTGCCCGGTCCAGTTCCGCCGGGCGTGCGTCCTTCCCGGGCGCCTCGCCGGTGGCGGTGCGCAGCACGGCCCGCGCTACCGCGTTCTTTCCCTCCGCCAGCGCGACCAGCGGGAACACCCCGTCGCCCGCGGTGAGCAGGACGTCGTAGCGCTCGCCCATACCCAGCAGCAGCGAGTCCGCCGTGGTGTGGGCGACCGGCAGGCCGTCGGCGTGGGTGACGGTCATGCGGTGACCGCCGAGGGCGACGCGGAAGGCGGTGTCGCCGCCCGCGTTGATGAGCCGGATGCGCAGCCGCTCGCCCGGTTTGGCGGTGAAGGTCTGCGGGTCATCCGCGATACGGCCGTTGACCAGGTAGTACGGGTACGCGACATCGCCCGCGTCGCCGCCGAGCAGGCCGCTGGTCGCACCCATCAGCATGCGGCTCGGGCCGGGAGCGGAGAAGCCCATGGCGCCCATACCTGGCATGTCGGACATGCCGTCGCGGTCGTCGCCGCCGGTGCCGTGGCCGCCGGAGCCGCCATGCCCGCCGGTGCCGTGGCCGCCGTTGCCGGGGCCGCCATGCCCGCCGGTGCCGTGGCCGCCGTTGCCGGGGCCGCCATGCCCGCCGGTGCCGTGGCCGCCGTGCGTCCCCGACGACATCCCGCCGAGCACGGCGTCCGGCGTGGAACCGTCCACGCCGTCGACCCAGTCGTCCAGCACGACCACCCACTCCCTGTCGTACCGGAGCGGTTCCTTCGGGTCCTCGACGATCAGCGGCGCGTACAGGCCGCGGTCCTGCTGCACGCCGGTGTGCGGGTGCAGCCAGTACGTGCCCGGGTGCGGCACCGTGAAGCGGTAGGCGAACCGGGCGCCGGGGGCGACCGCCCGCTGGGTGACGTCGGGGACGCCGTCCATGTCGTTGCGTAGCGTCAGGCCGTGCCAGTGTGCCGTGGTGGGCTCGGGAAGGTGGTTGACCAGCAGGGCCTCAAGGGTGTCGCCCGCGGTGACGCGGATCTCCCGGCCGGGGAGTTGACCGCCGTAGCTCCAGCTGCGGACCTTCGGGCCGCCCAGGTCCAGCGTCGACTCGGTTGCGGTGAGCCGTACTTGGCGCAGCGGACCGCTGCCGCGCCGCCGCTCGGCGGCGGCGACCTGCGGGCCGTCGGGGGAGACGAATCCGTCGGCCGACGGGCCGTGCCGCCCCGGGCCGGAGGACGAGCAGGCGGCGAGCAGCCCGGTTCCGGCCAGGCCGAGACCCGCGCCGAGCATGGCGCGGCGGGTGTAAGTGCGCATGGGGAGTGCACCTCGTGGTGTCGATGGATGTGCATACGGGTGGTGGCATGCGGCCGCGCGGAAGCGGCCGATGACGGGACCTATATGCGCGACACCGACAGACGGGCGAGGGACAGCGATATGAGCGGCGGCGGCACGGGCCGCGCCCCCGTGAGACGTGTGCGCAACGCGGCCAGTGCGACGCCCGCACCCGTCTCGGCCAACCCCAGCGCCAGCCCGAGGACGGCGAGCAGCGCGCTGCCCCACGCGCCGAGCACGGCGAGGCAGACCGACAACGGGTCCATGGAATGGGCGGGTTGAGGGTGCCGATCGTGACCGGGGGAGGGAGCCTGCGCGGCCGGGGCCGCGGCGGACGGCGGCGCGGGGCGCCCGGGTGCCGCGACCGGCGCCGTCGGGCCCGACTCAGCCGCCTGGACCGTCTCACCCGCCGGGACCGACGCCGCCGCCGGGACCGACTCCGCCGCCGCGGACATCCCCGGCATTGCGGGCATCGCTGGGTGCCCGATGGTGTGCATGGTGAAGATCCCGAACAGCAGGGCGGCGAACAGCAGCAGTCGGCGGACCATCGCACACCCCCCTGGTGTCTCCTGGGTAACTCCTGCCACGCGGGCAGCACCTTCGACAAAGAACCCTACACACCGCCACTGACAACGGCTCAGTCCCGGAATGCGTCCCTCGCGCCACCGCCCGACGATGGAGCCAGAGCGCGACGAACGGACATCCATGGCGCCATCCCCGCACCGCCGCCGACGGCCGGGCCGCGACTGCCCTGCCCCGGTCCTGGTCACGTCCGTGCCGTTGCTGCTCGGAGCCGCCGCCTACACCGCCTGGGTGCTGGAAGTCGTCCTCGCCACCGGGCTCGACCCGCTCCAGGCGTATCTCAGCGAACTGGCCGCCGTGGACCAACCGCTCGGTGGCCTGTTCCGTGCCACCGACCTGCTGGCGGGCCTCGCCGTGCTCATCGGATCGTGCTGCGGGCTCCTGTTGCTGCCGCGCCGCCGCTGGGCCACCACGGGCTGGGCCGCACTGGCGGTGTTCGGCGCCGCCACCGCGGTGGACTCTCGGCTGCCGCTGAGCTGCGCCCCGACCCGGGACGAGAGCTGCGCCGCCCGCGAGACGGCGGGGCTGGTCCCCGCCACGCACACCGCGCATGCGGTGAGCAGCACGACCGCCGTGCTCGCCGCCCTCACCGCGCTGGTGACGCTCACCCATGCGGCCCGGCGGTACGGCTGGCCGCCCCCGCTGCGCACTCTCGGGCCACCGCTGGTATGCGCCGAACTGGCCGCCACCGCATGGGCGTTGGGCGCCACGGCCGCTTTCCAGACCGGGCGCGGCACCTGGTCGCTGGGGGCGGGGCAGCGGCTCCAGACGCTGCTGGTCGCCGTCTGGATCGGCGCGCTGGCCGTCTCCGTGTCCCGCCAACCGACACCCCCGCCGCCATGACCGCCCGCGCCCACCCCGTGCCGGGCGCCGCGCCGCCCGGCTGGATCCTGCGCGTCGGCGGCGTGCCGCTGCACGTACTGCGCGAGGGCGCGGGACCGGTCTGCGTGCTCAGCGGTGGGCTGGGGCTGAGCTGGTTCGACTGGGACGCGGTGATCCCACTGCTCACCCCGCACCGCACGGTGGTGCGGTTCGACCGCCCCGGCTACGGGCTCAGCGCCCCGCCGGTCGCGGCACCCACCGCCGCCACCGAGGCGGAACGGATCCGGCGGGTGCTGGACGCGCTCGGGTTGCACGGACCGTGCACCGTCGCCGGGCACTCGCTGGCGGGCTTCCACGCCGAGGCCTTCGCCCGGCTCTACCCCGAGCGCACCGCCGCCCTGCTGCTGGTGGACGCCAGTGTCGAGGAGGCACCCCGCACGCCCACGGCCAGCGGGCTGCGCACCGCCGCCGCCCGGGCACTGGCCACCGCGCTGACCGCCGCCGCCGTACCGTACGCACTCGGGCCGACCGGACGCCGACTGCTGTGGAGTGCCACCACGCTGGACGGCCGCGACCCGGCCCCCACGCCACTGGTGCGGCGTACCTACCGCACCGGCCGGATGCTGCGCGCCGCCCTGCTGGAGAACACCCGCTATCCGGACATGGCCGACGAGATCCGCGAGCTGCGCGCCCGCCGGCCACTGCCCGCGGTACCGGTGACCGTGCTGGCCGCGTACGACGGCAGTGGCTCGCGCCGGGCGCTGCACTGGCTGCGACGGCAGCTGTTGCTGGCCAACGTGCTCGGCGCCCGGTTCAAGATCGTCACTCCGTCGGGGCACCTGATCATGATCGACCGGCCGCGGGCGGTGGCCTCCGCACTGCTCGACCCGGGAATTCCCCTGGGGAGGGTGCGTACCTGAAGTGCCGGTGCGTGTTCCACAATGGCCGTGAGGGCGTGACGCTGCGTGTAACGCGTCGGAAACCCTCCTCGGTGATACTGGTGTGCCCTGGGCAGCGCTCCGCTACAGTGCGCCGATCCCGGCGAGCAAGCCGTCTGACCTGCCCGTCCGACCTGCGAGGATAGAGCCCATGGATAAGCAGCAGGAATTCGTGCTCCGCACGCTGGAGGAGCGCGACATCCGGTTCGTCCGGCTGTGGTTCACCGATGTGCTGGGCTTCCTGAAGTCCGTCGCGGTGGCGCCCGCCGAGCTTGAGCAGGCGTTCGACGAGGGCATCGGCTTCGATGGATCCGCGATCGAGGGCTTCGCCCGGGTCTACGAGTCCGACATGCTGGCCAAGCCCGATCCGGGGACCTTCCAGATCCTGCCGTGGCGCGCCGAGTCCCCCGGCACGGCCCGGATGTTCTGCGACATCCTCATGCCGGACGGCTCCCCGTCGTACGCGGACCCGCGCTACGTGCTCAAGCGGACCCTGTCCAAGACCTCCGACCTCGGGTTCACCTTCTACACCCACCCGGAGATCGAGTTCTTCCTGCTGAAGGACAAGCCGTCGGACGGCACCCCACCGACCCCCGCCGACTCCTCGGGCTACTTCGACCACACCCCGCAGCACGTCGGCCAGGACTTCCGGCGACAGGCCATCACCATGCTGGAGTCCATGGGCATCTCGGTGGAGTTCTCCCACCACGAGGGTGCGCCCGGCCAGCAGGAGATCGACCTGCGGTACGCGGACGCGCTGTCCACGGCCGACAACATCATGACGTTCCGGCTGGTGATGAAGCAGGTCGCGCTGGAGCAGGGGGTGCAGGCCACCTTCATGCCCAAGCCGTTCTCCGAGTACCCCGGTTCCGGGATGCACACCCACCTGTCCCTCTTCGAGGGCGACCGCAACGCGTTCCACGAGTCCGGCGCCGAGTACCAACTGTCCAAGGTGGGCCGCTCGTTCATCGCCGGACTGCTGCACCACGCCGGTGAGATCTCCGCGGTCACCAACCAGTGGGTCAACTCCTACAAGCGCATCTGGGGCGGTTCCCAGCGCACCGCGGGCGCGGGCGGCGAGGCGCCCTCGTACATCTGCTGGGGCCACAACAACCGCTCCGCCCTCATTCGGGTCCCGATGTACAAGCCCGGCAAGACCGTCTCCACCCGCGTCGAGGTCCGCTCCATCGACTCCGGCGCCAACCCCTACCTGACCTACGCGGTGCTGCTGGCCGCCGGCCTCAAGGGAGTTGAGGAGGGCTACGAACTCCCGGCGGGCGCCGACGACGACGTCTGGGCCCTCTCCGACGCCGAACGCCGCGCCCTGGGCATCGAACCCCTCCCGCAGAACCTCGGCGAGGCCATCACCCTGATGGAACGCAGCGAACTCGTCGCCGAGACACTCGGGGAGCATGTCTTCGACTTCTTCCTCCGCAACAAGAAGCAGGAGTGGGAGGAGTACCGGTCGGAGGTCACGCCGTTCGAACTGCGGAACCTGCTGCCGGTGCTGTAGGGCAGGTCACAGTCGGCTTTTTCGGCTGTAGCGGCTACCGGAGACAGCAGTCCGGGCCGGTACGGGGGCCGTCCTGCTACCGCGGCAACCGGGTCGAGTTGAGGGGCCGTCCCCTTCGGGGACGGCCGCTCGGCGTTCGGCGCGCACCGCTCTTGTGAGGGATACCGGCAAACCGCTCGTGCGGGGGATCTTCACGCGGCTGGTGGATGGGACTCTGTGACCGTCGAGAAGACCGTCGAAGGGGAACGTGATGATCCACCGTCCAGGAATCCGCCTGCTCAGTGCCGCCGCCGCGGGCGCCGCCGCGCTGCTGTCCGCCTGCTCCGGGCTGGCGCCGGACCAGCACCGCGAGGTCAGCTACGCGGTGAGCGCCCCGGTGCACAGGCTGGTCATCGAGGGCCACACCGGGGAGGTACGGGTGACGGGTGGCGGCTCCACGGTCAGCGTGACCGAGAGACAGAACTACAAGAGCGCCCCGCCGCACACCACGCACACCACCACCGACGGCACGCTGACCCTCGGCTACGACTGCCATGACTGCGGGGTCGACTACGACGTGCGGGTTCCGACCGGTACGACGGTCGCCGTCACCGCGAACACGGGCGATGTGTCGATCACCTCGATAGGCGGCCCGGTGACGGCGAGCACCGACACCGGAACGGTCACCGGCGACCAACTCGCCACCAGCCAGGCGCACCTGACGTCCGAGACCAGCGATGTGCGGGCGACGTTCACCCACGCCCCGGCCACCGTCTACGCCACCTCCCAGACCGGCAGCGTCGAGGTCACCGTCCCGCGCGGCACACCGTACGCGGTCCAGGCCAGCTCGCAGACCGGAAAGGTCCACATCGGCGTCCCACGGGCCGACAACAACTCGCACACCATCACGGCGAAGGCCGAGACCGGCGACGTGACGGTCCGTACGGCCTGAACGTCCGCTTGCGTGCGGGGAGTTGACGGCAGCGACTGCCCGCATGCCGCCGTCAGCGGTGGACATCGGCCTCGCGCTGCCCGGGGTGGTGGTGGCTGTGCTGTCCGTGCCGCGTCGCGGCATGCCCTCGATCGTGACCCTCGCGTTCGCCGCCGTGATCACCGAGGCGCTGTCCGTCACGGCCTCCACCCGCAGCCGCCGCGTTCCGCGTGCATGCCGGTCAGGTTCGCGCCGCCGCCCACCAGCGAGTTGATGTACGGGGCGGAGGAGTTGCCGATGACCTGGCCGTACCCGTTGTTCTCCAGCACCACCACGATGACGTGGTCGGCGTGTCGGTGGCCGCCCGTGCCGCGGGCAGTGACACGGCGGACGTGAGGGCGGTGAGGGCACGGCGAGACGTACGAAGATCGGGGCTGGGAAGTTCGGGCCCCGTGTCTGTGGGGAAGTACCGGGGCTGTGCGTGCGGGGCTCCGTCAGACTGGGAGCGGAGCGCCGTCCGGTCCGTGCTCGGACGGTGAGGATCTGGGGAACGCTATGGATACGGCCGAGGCGGCCGAAGGACGACGGTTACGTACCAGCCGCAGCCCGCGACGGATACGCTCGCGGCGGACACGGCGAACGATCAAAGCGCGCGACGACGGCACCCGCGTCCCGGAGCCACCAGGAGGAGAAGCCCATGCTGGAAGGGCGGCGCAGCAGCACGTTCAGCAAGCTGCTGCGGCACGGGTTCACCGACCCGGACGCGGCCGAGCGGCTGCTCGAAGGCCCGGAGTTGTCGTCGGTGCGCGACGATTCGGTGCTGCTCGACGCGCTGGGTGCGACGGCCGACCCCGATCTGGCGCTGCGCGGTCTGGTGCGGCTGGCCGAGGCGCAGGAGCCCACCGAACGGCACGCGCTGCTGGACACGCTGACCGGATCCAAACCGCTGCGCGACCGGCTGCTCGGGGTGCTCGGCGCCTCCGAGGCGCTCGGCGACCACCTGGCCCGGCACCCGCACGACTGGCACGCGCTGGTGACCTACGAGTCGACCGATCTGCACCCGGGCGTCGAGGAGTTCGAAGCCGGGCTGCGCAAGGGCATGGCGGACGTCGCCCCCGCCACATCAGAGGACGCGCTGCGCGCCGCGTACCGCCGCTGCCTGCTGGCGATCGCCGCCCGCGACGTCTGCGGCACCAGCGACCTCGCCGAGACCGCCGCCGAACTCGCCGACCTGGCCACCGCCACCCTGCGTGCCGCCCTCGCCATCGCCGAGAGCGAGCAGCCCGCCGACGCCGCCGCCTGCCGGCTCGCGGTGATCGCCATGGGCAAGGCGGGCGGCCGGGAGCTGAACTACGAGTCCGACGTCGACGTGATCTTCGTCGCCGAGACCCCGGAAGGCGGCGACGAGGGCAAGGCGCTCCAGGCGGCCACCCGGCTCGCCGCCCGCATGATGCGGGTCTGCTCGGCGACCACCGCCGAGGGCACCATCTGGGAGGTCGACGCCAACCTGCGCCCCGAGGGCAAGAACGGCCCGCTGGTGCGCACCCTCAGCAGCCATCTCGCGTACTACCGGCGGTGGGCCAAGACCTGGGAGTTCCAGGCACTGCTCAAGGCCCGCCCGGTCGCGGGCGACGAGGCCCTGGGCCAGGACTACGTCGACGCGGTGGCACCGATGGTCTGGCAGGCCGCCGAGCGCGAGCACTTCGTCACCGACGTTCAGCAGATGCGCCGCCGCGTGGTGGACAACATCCCCGCGGCGCACCTCGACCGCGAACTCAAACTCGGCCCGGGCGGCCTGCGCGACGTCGAATTCGCCGTGCAGCTACTGCAGTTGGTGCACGGCCGCACCGACCCCGCGCTGCGCAGCGGCACCACGCTGACCGCGCTGAGCCAGCTCGCCGAGGGCGGTTACGTGGGCCGCGCCGACGCCGCCGCGCTGGACGCCGCGTACCGGTTCCTGCGCTCGATGGAACACCGCATACAGCTCCACAAGCTGCGCCGCACCCATCTGGTGCCGGAGGACGAGGCCGATCTGCGTCGGCTCGGCAGATCGCTGGGCTTCCGCTCCGACCCGGTGGCCGAACTGCAGCGGGAGTGGCGGCGGCACTCCGTCGAGGTGCGACGGCTGCACGAGAAGCTGTTCTACCGCCCGCTGCTGGACGCCTTCGCGCAGCTCGAACCCGGTGCCGCCCGGCTCAGCCCGGACGCCGCCCGGCAGCGCCTGGAGGCGCTCGGATACGCGGATCCGGCCTCCGCGCTGCGCCACCTGGAGGCGCTGGCCTCCGGCGTCAGCCGCAAGGCGGCGATCCAGCGCACCCTGCTGCCGGTGCTGCTCGGCTGGTTCGCCGACTCCGCCGACCCGGACGCCGGTCTGCTGAACTTCCGCAAGGTCTCCGACGCCCTGGGCCGCACCCCGTGGTACCTGCGGCTGCTGCGCGACGAGGGCGCCGCCGCCGAGAACCTGGCCCGGGTGCTTTCCGCCGGTCGGCTCGCCCCCGACCTGCTGCTGCGCGCCCCCGAGGCGGTCGCCCTGCTCGGCGACCCCGAGGGGCTGCGGCCACGCGCCCTGCCCGCCCTGGAGCAGGAGGTGCTGGCCGCCGCCAAGCGCGCCGACACCGCTGAGGCCGCGGTCACCGTGGTGCGCGGGGTGCGCCGCCGCGAGTTGTTCCGTACCGCCGCCGCCGACCTGACCGGCGGCTTCCACCCGGAGGTCGATCCGGGCGCCGCCGTGGACGCGGTCGGTACCGCCATCTCCGACCTGACCACCGCCACCCTCGCCGGCGCCCTGCGGGCCGCCGTGGACGCCGTGGGCGCGGGGGAGCCGCTGCCGACCCGGATCGCGGTGATCGGCATGGGCCGCTTCGGCGGGCGCGAGCTGGGCTACGGATCCGACGCGGACGTGCTCTTCGTCCACGACCCGCAGCCGGGCGCCGAGGAGCACGAGGCCGCCAAGGCCGCGCTGAAGGTCGCCAACGAGCTGCGCAGGCTGCTGCAGATCCCCACCACCGACCCGCCGCTGGTGGTGGACGCCGACCTGCGTCCCGAGGGCAAGAGCGGCCCGCTGGTGCGTTCGCTGGCCTCGTACGCCGCGTACTACCGGCGCTGGTCGCTGGTGTGGGAGAGCCACGCGCTGCTGCGCGCCGCACCGGTGGCCGGGGACGCCGAACTGGGCGCTCGGTTCATCGAGCTGATCGACCCGCTGCGCTACCCCGCCGAGGGGCTGGGGGAGGAGGCGGTGCGCGACATCCGGCGGCTGAAGGCCCGTATGGAGGCCGAGCGGCTGCCGCGCGGCGCCGACCCCACCACACACACCAAGCTCGGCCGCGGCGGGCTGTCCGACGTGGAATGGACGGTCCAGCTGTTCCAGCTGCGGCACGGCTGGGTCGAGCCCGGCCTGCGCACCACCCGTACCCGCGAGGCGCTGGCCGCCGCGTGCGCGGCCGGTCTGGTCGACGCCGAGGACGCCGCCGTGCTGGACGAGGCGTGGGTACTGGCGACCCGGGTGCGCAACGCGGTCATGCTGGTCCGCGGCCGCCCCGGAGACACCTTCCCCAGCGACGGCCGGGAACTGGCCGCCGTCGGCCGCTACCTCGGGTACGGCCCCGGCCAGGTGGGCGCCATGCTGGACGACTACCGCCGGATCACCAGGAGGGCGCGGGCGGTCGTGGAGCGGCTGTTCTACGAGTACGAGGGGTGAGGCCCCGGTTATCCGACGGCCTTCACCGGCGCCGCTGACACATACCGCGGCAGCCGGTAGGTCAGCCGTCCGTACACCGCGAAGGAGACGGTGAACCCTATGCCGAGGCAGACGACTCCGCCGAGCGCGTCCAGCCAGAAGTGGTTGGCGGTGGAGATGATCACCACGAGCGTCGCCACCGGGTAGAGCACCCCCAGCACCCGTACCCACACTGGGCGGGCCAGCGTCGCGATGGTGATGCCGCACCACAGCGACCAGCCGATGTGCATCGACGGCATCGCCGCGAACTGGTTGGACACATGCGCCAGATCACCCGACGCCATCGAACCCCAGGTGTGGTGCACCGCGACGGTGTCGATGAAACCGGGGCCGCCGCGCATCAGCCGTGGCGGCGCCAACGGGAAGAAGTAGAAGCCCACCAGCGCGATCCCGGTGGTCGCGAAGATGGTGAGCCGGGCCGACGCGTACCGCCCCGGATGTCTGCGGAACAGCCAGACGAGCACCCCGATCGTCATGATGAAGTGCAGCGTCGCGTAGTAGTAGTTCATCCCCACGATCAGCCACGTCACCGAGTTGATGGCGTGGTTGATGTGCTGTTCCACGGCGACGCCGAGGCTCTGCTCCAAGTGCCAGACCTGGAGCGCGTGATGCATCGCGGACTTCTCCTGCTCCGGCACCGCGTTGCGTACCAGCGAGTACACCCAGTAGCTGACGCCGATCAGCGCGATCTCGAACCACAGCCGCGGTCTACGGGGTTTGCGGAACCGGGAGATCAGCGTGTGCCGCACCTCCGTGCGGCGGTCCTCCCGCGCTGTTCCATCGACGTCGATGGAACCGGTGGAGCGCGGAGGGACGGCCGTACGGCCTTCCAGGATCTTCGCTGTCGGTTCCCCCATAGGCGGACAGTCTGCCAGATGCTCTGGAGTCACAGATCATCCCCTGGTCGGGTCTTCGACATCCCCAGTACGCCTCAGGTCCGACTGCCGGTACGGTTCGGACCCGTACGGCCCGGAGGCGACAAATCGGAAAGCGCGCGCGGTCGTGGGAACCTACGAGGCCGATTTGATCATGTTCCCATACCGCCGAACGGGTGAAAAAACGGGTGCCGCGGGCGTGGCTCACACACCCCACCACGCCGCCGTGTCGTCAGGCAGCGCCACGCGTCCGCCCGCCGCCCGTACGTCCGCGCTGGCCAGCAGCAGCTGCCCCGGCACCGGCATGGACACAGGACGCCCGGTCAGGTTGACGGTGCACACGAGGCCGCCCTGATCGCTGTCCCGACGGAACGCCAGCACGCCCCCGGGGGCGTCCAGCCAGCTCACCCCGTCTCCCGCGCCCAGCGCCGGATGCCGGGCGCGCACCGCCAGCGCCGAGCGGTAGAACTCCAGCGTCGACCCCGGGTCGCCGGTCTGCGCCTCGACGCTCAGCTTCGCCCAGGACTCCGGCTGCGGCAGCCAACTCGGGCCGCCCGGCAGCGGCCCGAAGCCGTACGGCGGCGCGCTGCCCGACCATGGGATCGGCACCCGGCAGCCGTCCCGGGTACCGTCCTGACCGCTGCCGCGGAAAAAGGCCGGATCCTGCCGTACCTCGTCCGGCAGCTCGGTCACCTCCGGCAGTCCCAACTCCTCACCCTGGTACAGGTACGCGGAGCCGGGCAGCGCCAGCATCAGCAGGGTCGCCGCCCGCGCCCGGCACAGTCCCCGCGCCGGATCGCCCATCGCCAGCCGCGTGGTGTGCCGCACCACGTCGTGGTTGGACAGCACCCAGGTGGCGGGTGCGCCGACCGCGCCCATCGCGGCGAGCGAGTCCTCGATCACCCGGCGCAGCTCCTCCGCGTCCCAACCCGCGGTCAGGTACGTGAAGTTGAACGCCTGGTGCAGCTCGTCCGGGCGCAGGTACAGCGCGCTGCGCCGCACCGTCGGCGTCCACGCCTCGGCCACCGCGATCCGCTCTCCCGGGTAACCGTCCAGGATCCGGCGCCAGTCGCGGTAGATCTCGTGCACCCCGTCCTGGTCGAAGAACGGCAGCACCTGGTTGCCCAGCAGCTTCACCTGCTCGGTGTGCCCGATGTCCGGCAGACCGGGCGCCTTCACCAGCCCGTGCGCCACGTCGACCCGGAAGCCGTCCACCCCGAGGTCCAGCCAGAACCGCAGGATCGACCGGAACTCCTCGCGCACCGCGGGGTGTTCCCAGTTGAAGTCGGGCTGCTGCGGGGCGAACAGATGCAGGTACCACTCGCCGGGCGAGCCGTCCGGCTCCGTCACCCGGGTCCAGGCGGGCCCGCCGAAGATGGACTCCCAGTCGTTCGGCGGCAGTTGGCCGTCCGCGCCCTTGCCGGGACGGAAGTGGAACCGCTGCCGGGTCGCCGAGCCGGGCCCCTCGCGCAGCGCCCGGCGGAACCACTCGTGCTGGTCGGAACAGTGGTTGGGCACCACGTCCACGATCACCCGCAGCCCCAACGCGTGCGCCTCCCGCACCAGGTCGTCGGCGTCGGCGAGGGTGCCGAACGCCGGGTCAACGGCGCGGTAGTCCGCCACGTCGTACCCGCCGTCGGCCTGTGGCGAGGCGTAGAACGGCGACAGCCACACCGCGTCGACGCCCAGCGCCTTCAGATACGGCAACCGGGACCGGACACCGGGCAGATCGCCCGTGCCGTCACCGTCCGAGTCGGCGAAACTACGCGGATACACCTGGTAGATGACCGCGTCACGCCACCAGTCGGAGCGTTGCGCGCGGTCGGAGCGGCGGGGTGACGGGCAGACGGCGTCGGCGAGATGCTGGCTGGTCATGGATTCGGCTGGACCTCCGGGTGGCGCGGCCAGGGGCTACGTCAGTGCGGCGAGGGTACTGCCGTCCGGCAGCCTGCCGCTCAACTCCGGGTGGCTGGTGGGCCTGGCGGGCAGCACCAGGGTGTGGCCGTCCGAGGCGCCGCCCAGACCAGCCGCGGTGATCGAGCCGACCTCCGGGCTGCCCGCCGCCACCAGGTACCAGTGGCCGGTGGGGGACTTCCACAGCACGCCCGACAGCACACCCGGCGCCATCGGGCCGCAGGCCGCGGTGGACCGCCCGTGCGCGGCGATGGTGGCCGGGGTGCCCGGCGCGGTGCCGGGCGGCACGAACTGCACCGAGACGTGGTCGGCGCCGGACCAGGAGTCTGCTCGCGTGCACAGCCAGTTCGCGGTACCGGCGTCGTCCGGCAGCCGTTGGTCGGCGAACTGCCAGTTCCCCACGGTACGTACGCCCTGACCGCGGTCCGCGGCGAGTCGGCAGGCGGCGTGTGCCCAGTCGCCCAGCGCCTGCGCGTCGTCGGCCTCGCCCTGCCTGGCGCCGGGCCCGGCGGCATGGGTGAGATGGACGGGGATCAGCTCCGCCAGGTCGGTCAGCAGGAACGGCTGCTGGTCGGGGGCGTTCGCGCTGGGGGTGAACTGCATCGCGGTCCACGACGAGTCGGCGGTGCCGCACGACCCGTCGGCGGCGGGCACCGGCACCGGGTCGGTGACACCGTCCGACGAGCGCTTCAGCGGCCGTGGCGCCGCATCCGGTTTGAGCAGGTTCCGCAACTGCGTGCGGTCGATCCACGGGGCGGTCAGATAGCGGGCGTTGCCGTCCGTGGACCTGGCGACCACCACCGCTGACGCGTTCGCCGCGGACGCCCCGTCGACCCGGGCGAAGTCCAGCACCGGCGCACCGCCGCCGTCCGCGGGCTCGGCGTACCGCACCAGCCGCAGCCCGTCGTAGAGCAGCACCACGCCCGCGCCGTCCACGTCCCCCGCGAACAGCAGCTGCGGTGCGGTGACCGGCGGAGTCTGCGCGGTGCCCGGGGTGGCGGACACGTGTACCGCGGAACCCGGCCGCGCCCAGACGTCGAGCGCGCGCTGCAGCAGTCCCCGGTCGTCGGTACGGTCGCCGCGGGCGGGCCAGGACGCGAAGTCCAGCCGGGAGGTGCGGGTCCAGGCGCCGGCGTCCGCCCGCACCACCGACGCCGGGTTCAACATCCGGTTGAGCGCGGCCTGTTGCGGCCCCAGCGGCCCGGCCGCCCCGAAACCGCTGCCGCCGCCGTCTCCCGGCACGCCGAGCAGCGCGGCGGCGACGGTCGCCGCCGCGGCGACCGCCGCACCGGCCCGGGCGTGCTGCCGCCTGCGCATCAGGTCGGTCGGCCGGGCGTGCACCACACAGGGGTCGAACTCGCTGTCGGCCAGCGTGCGGAAGTCCACCGTCCGGGCGGCCGTGGACGCGTCGTGCACGGCCCTGCGCGGCCCGGCCACCCCGGCCGCCGCCAGCAGCGCCGCGGTCCGCTCCTCGTCCAGGCCCTCGACGGCGCGCAGCGCGTACGCGGCCCGGGCCGGGGCGTCCAGCTCGGACAGGGCGCGGTCCAGATCGAGGTCGTCCAGGTCGCCGGTGCGCGGGAACAGCCGCAGCCCGATCACCTGCGGCGGCAGCGGAGCGGCCACCAGGGCGTTGCGCCCCCAACGCCGCCATCCCGCCTGCCGTTTGCCGTAGGCCAGCGCGCCGCGCAGCACCTCGCCTCGCACCAGGGCGTACGCCGGGTCCTCGCCCTCGGCGGCCCCGGTCACCGGCCGCCGGGTACGCGGCAGCGCCCGCTGCGCCAGCCGGTGCGCGAGCAGCACCCGTCGGTGCCGCCCGAGGGCGGCGGGCAGCGTGACGTACGCGATCCGCACCAGCCGCGGATAGTGCTCGACCAGCGCCGCCTCGGCGTCGTCCACCTCGACCGGCTCGGCTTCTACGGCGTCGGCCACGGTTGCCTGCTGCGTATCCACGTCCCGTCAAACGAGCCGTCCAGACGTTGGTCACCGTGATCGTTTACCGGGGGGCTCGCGTTCCGGCCAGTGCCGGTCCGGCTGACTCGCCGCGGATTCCGGCGGGGGCCGGCGGATGCCCGCCCGCGAGTCCGATGACCAGCGCGGCGAGGTGTCCCACGTCCACGAACCCGGGCGCCCGCCGCAGCAACGGCCGTACGCCGAGGGCCAACAGGCCCGTCACGGCGGCCGCGCGCAGCGCGGGACGCCGGATGCTCGCGGCGTGCCGGGCCACTACGGCGCCCAGGCCGTAGCTGGGTCCCACGTCGACCGCCCCGGCCGTTCGCGGCGACGCGCCGACGGACCGCAGGCCGCCGTACACCAGCAGGCTCGCGCCGATGTGCCCCAGCGCGAAGACCCCCGCCGTGCGGCGCGCGCCCCAGGCGGTCTCCGCCCGGCCCAGTGCCCCGACCAGCAGCGCGGCGAACGCCGGGCCCGGCGTCTGCTCGGTGAGGAAGGCGCTGGTCACCAGGGTGTGCCAGCGACCGGCGCGGAGGTTGTCGACGTTGGTGGAATGGGCGCGCAGCAACCGCTCGCGTCGCGCGGGGGCCATGCGGCCCACCCCGTACGCGCCGATCCCCAGCGCGCCCGCGTACGTCGCCGTGACCCAGGGCAGACGGGAGCGTGATGACCTCATCGGTCCATCATCGGTGATCTTCGCGGAACCGTTTCCGCCCCGATCGCACTCTCCAGTTGTCGGGAACGGAACCCCAAGTCGCCGCAGGAGGACGCCGAATGACCGTGGAGACCCGCAGACCCCGGCGCTCGCGGCCGAGCACCGCAACGATGATGATGCTGGGCACGCTGGTGTCCCGGGCCACCGGTCTGATCCGCATCATGCTGCAGGGCGCGGCTTTGGGCACCGGGCTGCTGGCGACCACCTACGGCGCCGCCAACTCGGTGCCGACCAGCATCTACTTCCTGCTGATCGGTGGCGCCCTGAACTCCGTGCTGGTGCCGCAACTGGTCCGGGCCCGCACCGAACACCCCGACGGCGGGCGGGCGTTCGAGCAGCGGATGGTCACCCTGGTGCTGTGCGTGCTGTCCGCCGGCACCGCGCTCGCCGTGTGGGCGGCGCCGCAGATCGTCAGCGTCTATATGCGGGACACCCCGCACCACCACGAGGCCTTCCAACTCACCGTGGTCCTCGCCCGGTTCCTGCTGCCGCAGGTCTTCTTCTACGGGCTGTTCTTCATGCTCGGCCAGGTCCTCAACGCCCGCGGCAGATTCGGGGCGATGACCTGGACCCCGGTTCTGAACAACGTCGTGCTGATCACCATGTTCGGCCTCTACCTGAGCATGGTGGCGGTTCCGGAGGACCCCAGCGACGTCACCCCCGCCGACGTGCGGCTGCTCGGCGTCGGCACCACCATCGGCATCGTCCTACAGGCGGTCGCCCTCATCCCGTACGTCCGCGAGTCCGGATTCCGGTTCCGGCCGCGCTTCGACTGGCGGGGGGCCGGGCTGCGCAAGAGCGTGGCGGCGGCCCGCTGGACGCTGCTGTTCCTGCTGGCCAACCAGGTGGCGATGACCGTGGTCAGCAACTACGCCATCGCCGCCGACACCCGGCTGCCGAAGGCGGGCGTGGGCAACACCGCCTACACCTATGCGCAGAGCCTGTGGACGATGCCGCAGTCCATCGTCACCGTCTCCGTCGTCACCGCGCTGCTGCCGCACATGAGCCGCGCGGTCGCCGAACGGCGGCTGGACGACGTACGCCTCGGGCTGTCCCACGCGCTGCGGGTCACCGGGGTGGTCATCGTGCCCGCCGCGTTCTTCTTCGTGGCGTTCGGCCCGCAACTGGCCGAGCTGGCCTTCGCGCACGGCAACGCCACCGCCGCCGAGACCCTGCCCTGCGGCCACATGCTCCAGGCGCTGGGCCTCGGCCTGGTCCCGTTCTCCGCCCAGTACCTGCTGCTGCGCGGCTTCTACGCCTTCGAGGACACCCGCACCCCCTTCTGGACCGCGGTGCTGATCTCCGCGGTGAACATCGCGCTGGCCACCGTCTGCCACTGGCTGCTGCCGGTGCGCTGGGCGGTGACCGGGATGGCGGCCGGGTACGCCCTCTCGTACGGCGTCGGGCTGCTGGTCACCGCCGCGCTGCTGCGCCGCCGCCTGGAGGGGCGGCTGGACGGGAAGCGGCTGCTGCGCACCTACGGCAAGCTCGGCGCCGCCGCGCTGGCCGCGGCCGCCGCGGGGTGGGCGGCCGGGCACACCGCGTCCGCCACTTCCCCGGTGCTCGAACTGGCCGTGGGCGGTGCGGTGATGGCGGCGCTGTTCCTGTTCATCGCCCGGGTGCTGCGGGTCGGCGAGCTGAACAGCCTGAAGGGCGCGGTGCGTTGACCCGCTTTGTCGACCCGCTACCGGGGGGACGGCGAGCGAAGGCCCCGGGAGACCACGGAGGTCCGCTGGTAGTGCTGCATCTCCTCGATGTCGCCGATGTACGGGCGGATCTCCGCGAGGAACCCGCGGAAGTAGGGTCCGCCGCGGAACCCCCGCTCGTGCTCCTCCACCGAGGCCCACTCGATGCGCAGCACATAGCGTTCGGGCTCCTCCACACCCTGCATCAGCTCGTAGCCCAGGCACTGCGGGGCCAGATCGAGTTGTTCGGCCGCGGCCGTGTACGCCTTCTCGAAGGCGATGCGGCGCTCGTGGTCCGCGATGCGGTAGCGGATGTACTCGACGATCATCGAGGTCCCCTTCTCGCTGATTCACCCGGGGTCGGCCAGCGCGGTCGGCAAACACCCCCTCATCAGGACGTTACGGCCATCCGGCGCCGCCGTCGCCCGGGCGCGCGGTCCTTTTTGCGGCTGGCACACCAAATAGGCCAGTAAGCTCCGGCGCACGCCCTTGCGCCGGGTGACCGGCATGAACCGGGCCAGGCCACGCCGCCGCCTCCCGGACCAGGCAGAACCGGGTGGCCCGCGGGGCCGGACGTAGATCCGCCGACCGCGCACCCCGTCCCCGGCGTCGCGGAAGGTGTCGCCGAGCCCGAGTGCCTCGCGCGCGGCCGCGTCGAGGTCCGTGACACCGATGTCATGGTGGAACTGCTGGGGTTGCTCCGGATCGGCCCCGCGCGGCGGTCGCCGGTCGGCGGCCCGCTGGAAGGCGGGCACCGCGCCGGAGGGGGTGGGTGGGGTGGCCCAGTCACCGCCCCCGGCCCAGCGCGGGTCGGGACGGTTCGCCTCGCCGCCGAGCAACTGCTGGTGGACGCGGACGAGTTACGTCACGTCGGACAGTCCGGTACCACGCAACTTGCGGTTCGCCGATCAACGGCTCGCTCCTTCGCGGGGCACCCCCAGCCCCCGGCCTGGGCCGTACCCGAGGAATCCGAGGTTCCGGTAACGGGGTAAAAAGCGCACAATGGACATGCGGCCCCGCGCCGCGAGGCGCGGTCCAGTTGTGTGCGCAGTGAAGGAGATGAGTCGTATGGCCGACGTCTCACGCCACCACGCAGGTGATCTTTCGCAGCACCCCGATGTGCACGAGATGCGGGAGCGCTACGCCCGCGTGGAAGCCGGGCGGAAGGAGGTGGCCGTTGACGGGCTGGTCCTCCTGGCGGGTCTGTGGTGCGCCATCTCGGCATGGACGGTCCACTTCAACACGACCCGTCCTGACCTCATGATCAACAACCTCATCATCGGCCTCGCCGTCGCCGTGATCGGCCTCGGCCTCACCATGGCACCGGCCCGGATGCAGGGCCTTACCTGGGCCGCGGCCGCGATGGGGATCTGGCTGATCATCTCGCCCTGGGTGGTCACCCGCGCGCCCAACGCCGGAGTGATCTGGAGCAACGTCGTCGTCGGCGCGGTCATCTGCCTGTTGGGCCTGGTAGCCGCAGGGACGGTGATGCGGGGCAAGGAGCCTGTTACGGCTGCACGCTGAGCCAATGGCCGCCCCCGCCCGCGGGGGCGGCCCTTCCGGGCTCAAAGTGACTGCGGGGGAAGCGCGGTTGGGCCGGGTGGCGCCTTCCCTGCGCGTCGGTGGGAATGACGGGGGCCTGACGGCCGGTTCCTCCGCCACGCGCGCCACGCGGTCCCCTGAAACGCGGCGAGGGCCGCCACCCTGTACGGGCGGCGGCCCTCGCCGTCGTGTCGTCGCGCCGCGACCGAGGGGCTTAGATGTCGAAGAACTGATGTGGTGGAGCGGCCACCTCAGGTGTTCGTTCGAGCTGCCGCCGTGAGCAGCGCGGATGCCGTCGTTGGTTGTCGTCATTGGTCATCTTTGGGTGCCGTCGGACGGCCCAGGGACGGCCCGGCCGAAACTCCGTGCCCGTTGTCAGTGGCTGCTCCTAAGGTGCAGCTATGCATAAGGGGGCCATCGACCGCGAAGCGGTGCTCAAGACGCTGGACGAGTACGACCGGATGGGGCGCGAGGCGTTCCTGGCTGCATACGGCTACGGAGAGGCTCGGTCCTACCTGCTCGTCCACGAGGGCAAGGAATACGACTCCAAGGCCGTGGCGGGCGTGGCGCACCGACACGTACACGGCAGAGCGCTCAAGCCGGACGAGTTCAGCGGAGGCCGAGACCACGCAGCCAGGTGGCTCAGGGATTTGGGCTTCCAGGTGAAGTCCGTACGTAACCCCGACTGGGCCCGTGACGAGTTGATCCTCGCTTGCGCCCTGGTCGCCAAGAACGACTGGCGAGGACTCGACGCGGGCGACCTCAGGGTGGTGGAGCTGTCCCGGCTTCTACAGCTCATGCCCGTCCACGCTCAGGCGGAGCGCAACGAGACCTTCCGCAACCCCAATGGCGTTGCGCGCAAGACGTTCGACATCGCCACTCGGCATCCCGACTACCGCGGCAGGCCCACCAACGGGGGCGCGTTGGACCGGGTAGTCCTGCAAGACTTCCTCGACCGTCCCGCGGAGATGGAGAACTCCGCCCGCCTCCTCCGTGAGGGCATCGCCTCTGGTGAACTGACGGCCACTGCGCCCGTGAGCGACGATGAGATGGACGACTACAGTGCGCCGGAGGGGCGGCTTCTCCTGCGGAAGCACGTTGCTCGCGAGCGAAACAGAGGGCTCCGTAAACGGAAAATTGACGCAGTCCTCAAGCAAGGGGGGACCCTCGCCTGTGAAGCATGCGGGTTCGACTTTGAGCGGCAGTACGGGGAGCGCGGTGCGGGCTACATCGAATGCCACCACGTAGTGCCGCTCCATGAAGCGGGTGAGGGTCGGACGAAGCTCGCGGACCTTGCCCTCATCTGCGCGAACTGCCACCGCATGATCCATCGACAGGCGCCGTGGCCGACGCCGAAGCAGTTGCGGGAAGTAATCGAAGCGCGGCGATAAGAGCCGCAGAAACGTCACACGCTGGTTTTTTGGGCGACAGGCCCCGGCGCTGCCAGGGGCCTGCCGCGAGTGTTCTGGTCACGCCAAAGCGTCGGCTACTTCGCTCATGCTTGACGTGATCGCGTCCGCGCCAGCGGCGCGGAGTGCCTCGTGCTTGTGGGGTTTGTTAGCGAAGCCGATGGCCTTCGTGCGGGCGGCGTGGGCAGCCTCGATGTCCGTCACAGAATCACCGAGCAGCGCACAATCTTCGGCACGCACGCCGAGCGCTTGAACCGCCCGGCGCACCGAATAAGGGTGGGGCTTCATGCGTTCCGGCTGATGCTCGGGGCGCCCCACGATCACGTGGATATGAGAAAGCAACCCATGTCGGTCGAGAAATGCCCGCGCGCATTGCTCCGAGTTGTTGCTCACGATGGCTACGCCACGGCCGGAAGCATAAGCCGTCTGAATCGCGCTGCTGGCTCCGCTGGTCGGATCCCCAGCTACCGCTACGGCCTCTATCTCCCTCTCCTGAAGTGTGCGTTCGGTAGCCAGCACCAGCCCCCTGCCGCCTTGCTGTGACAGCCTGAGAATCTCCAGAGGGTCCTCGATTCCCTCGGCCTTCGCACCGAGCGTCGGGTCATACTCGGCCACGGTCTGGCTCAACTCACGGGCGACCAACGTTGCCGGTAGGCCACGGAACACGTGGCAGATGGGTCCGTCGAAGTCGAACAGTACCCCTGACGACGAGGTAAGTGCCGACGCCAGGCTGTTAGTGCCCGTATCAGTGCCCATCAGGGTCGTAATCCCTTCCGATGGAGTTCCATACGCTGTCGAACCACATCTGAGCCTGTTCGACTTGTTGTGCACCGCTTGATGGATCCTGGTCGTTTACCGAGTAGTGAAACAGGGTTGCGTCTACTCCAAGCAGGTCGAAGAAATCTACGGTTTCGCCCTGAATGCTGGCCTTGTTGGGGCGCACCGGATAGTACCCGAAGAACGCGTCTTGCTTGTTGATGACGTATAGCTTGAAGAACTGACTCCCGCTGTGAACTCGGGCCTGAACTTGCGTTTCCTTAACCAGGCCGAGGTGGCCAAGCTCATTTACGGAATTCATAACTCCGCGAATTGAGCTTGCCGTGATTTCGCGGGCCCGAGTTCGTAGGCGAGGGTCATCTTCGCAGTCCGCCCGGAGTACCGGGACTGCCTGCGGAACAGACATGTCAGGGACGAGAATCCGAACGTTGACGCTCGCGGGAGTGAGCCGCCCTACTCGGATCTTGTCGAGTGGCTCCTGCAGCGCACCACGAAGGGTTTCGCTGGAAAAGCCAGCAAAGTCGATGGACACGTGCTCCTCAGAGAACGCCTGCTCCACGTAGGGCCTGAGACCGGCAGGCCGCTCTGTCCGGTTACGCACGAACACGCCGCTGCCCTTGCGGGACACGACGAGCCCTTCGTCTTCAAGGTCACGTAGCGCCCGCTGAATGGTGGCCCTGGCAAATCCATACAGCTGGGTGAGCTCCTTCTGCGATGGCAGCTTGTCTCCGGGCGCCAGCTTCCGGGTGCGGATCGCCGCACTGAGGCTGCTTGCCACCTGCTCGTACGGCGGCCGGTCGTCGTCGGGGTCCAGTGGCTCAGGCAGGAAGGTCATGGCTTCGATGCTACGCGGCGAACCCCCAATCAGGACAGTCACCTCAGTCAGGCGTTGACATGGCTAGTCACGTCGTCCTACATTCTTCTCGTGGCCGACCTGGCTAGCCAGGGCAGTCACCAGAGAAACGCTGCACGTCAGAGCGGTCTTTACGGCTGCTCCCATGCACGGGGCGGGGACGCTGCAATCCCGCTAAAGGCCAGGTGGAACAGGGCTTCGGCCCGTACTGGCGAGGTGGCCCGGTGACCGCGAGCAACGGCCGGAGAGTGGGGACTCGGTCCCCCTTGCAGTGCAACTCCCAGTGAATCGACAGCAGAAGGGCGCTTCTGGTGCTCCAACGACATTGATGGGCGCCGCCGTGGTCAACCACATGGCGGCGCCTCCTGACATCGCAGCGGCTAGGGCTGCTGCCGGTTGCCTCCTCCGCCCGTCCGGTTCCGTGCACTGCGCGGGGGCCGTACGGGCGGAGTTGTGGGGAGCCGGATGTACCGACTTCAACGGCGCGCGGCCCCGGTGTTGCACCACCGGGGCCGCTGTTTGGGGCCGTTCCTGGTGAAGGGAGCACGACCCGTGAGGGACATCGGTGCACTTCAGGCGGTTGTTACCGCCGATGAGTTCGGCCGCGAGCCGTCGGCCGCGGAGCTGGACACGATCGAGCGTGAGATGCCCGTCATCCTGGCGGAAGTCGATCTGCTCGACGCGCAGATCACCACCTTGGACCGCACGCCGACCGAGGTGGATGCGCGGCGTATCCGCCGGGCGCGTAACCGGGTGCTGGCCGCCCGGCGAGACCTGGCCAACCGTACGGGCGGCGCGAGCCTGCCGGGAGGTGCGGCGTGAAGTGCAGCGCACGTCTGACCAACAGCTTCATCGGCGAGTGGGAGCTGTACGTCGTCACCGACGGTACGAGCCTGGACTGGCCCGAGCACTCCTTTGAGCGGACCGCACCAGTGCCCACCTTGCAGGAACGGACGGATGCACTGGCCCTGCTCGGCTACTGCGCCGCGGACGACGCCGTGTGGGAGTGGCAGGAGATTCCCAGCGGCGTCATGGACCGTGTGGAGCTGCTGGCGTCGTTGGACGTTCAGCCGATGGGCGGTGCGGCATGAACGCCAAGACCGTGCTCCCCGCCGTGGCGATGACGGGCGTGTCCATGGTGCTCACCCTGGCCATGGTCGTGATGTGGCTGGGCGCGGCAGTGCCGTGGCCGGTCGCCCTGGTCGTCGGTCTGGGGATCGATGGCGGGTGGCTGGCCACTCTCGCTTACGAGCGCCGTCTGGCCGCGCAGGGTGACCACAACCGTGCCGTAACCGGTGTCGGCTGGTGCTTCGGCCTGGTCGCGGCCGGTGTCTTGGTCGCGCACGCGCTCACCGCCGGGCACTCCGGCGGCGCGTGGCTGGCCGTCGCGTGGATGCCGATCGCGGCTAAGGCCCTGTGGCTGGTGCACGGGCTGTGGGAGCGCACCGCGCTCACCCCGGCGGCGCTGGGCGTCATCCGGGGTATCCAGCAGGAGGCCCGGGACGAAGCGGCCGTGGCCCGCGCCCGACTCCGGGCGGAGGCGGCCACCGAGGAGACCCGGCTTGCGGCCGTGACGGGGGCCGGTGCCCGCGTCGCACGCGTCCAGGCCAAGACCGCTCAAACGCTTTCGAAGGCGTGGTCGACGCTGGAGACGGCACGGGCGGGCGAGGAGACCGCCAGGGCGCTGACCAGCGTGACGGCCCGCGTCACGCCCGGTGTCGCACACCGTTGGGAACTGCCGGTCTGGGGCCCCACGCAGCCGGTTGCGCCGCTGACCCTGGGGACCGGGCCAACGCTCACCGACGAGGCGCTGGACGCGCTGGTTGACGAGATCCGTCACAGCGAGTCGCCCGCCTTGTCCTACCGGGAGATGGCCACGCGGTTCCGCGCGGCCGGTCACTCCGCCTCTGAGGTCCGTCTTCGGGCTGCGTGGAAGCGCGTGGCGGTGTGATGGGGGCGCTGCCGGTATTCCGGTGGCGCCTGGCCCCGGATGGATACGCCACGCGCCGACAACTGCGGGTGCGTGATCTGCGCCCCGGAGGTCAGGACGTGGCGGCCGAGTTGCAGCGTCCGCGCCGCGGTCGCGGGCCGCTGGTCGCCTACCTCTACCGCATCGACCAGGCCAAACCGGTGCGGCCCATGACAGACGCGAAGTGGGCGGCGCTGGCCAAAGCCAACGCCGCCCGCCGTACCTGCCCGCGGTGCCGCCGTGATGCCGGATACGTCATTCCCACCTCGATCGGGATGTGCGTGTCCTGCGCCGACCCCGAAGAACAGCGCGCCGCCTGAACACCCCACCCACGCCAAGGAGTTCTGTCATGCCCAGCAACAACCACGCCGTGACGTACGAGTGGAGCGCCGAACTGACTATCAGCGGTGAGCCGATGTGGGCCACCGGCACGTCCAGCGGGCCGGAGGGCTACAGCGTCGATGACGCCTACCGCGACGCCTGCGACGCCATGGCTCAGCTGGGGCTTGGGCACTTCCCCGGCAGTTTCGTCATTCGGCCCGTCCAGGGCTGATCTCAGCGCGGGGCCCGGTCTCAACCGACCAAAGCAGCGGCCGGGCCCCGCTCCCTCCAAACATCTGTGGAAGGAAGCTCAGTGAACCACGAGGATGAGAACGAACTGTTCAAGCGACTCGAAGCCGACCTGGCCACCGAGCCGGGCGCTGAGGTAGTCGACCTGGACAAGGCACGGTCGGCCCGGACCGAGTCGCCCGACTCCATCACCGACTCGACAGCCGACTCCGAGCCGGGTCGGTCGGGTGGCGAGTCGGATGCCCCGGCCGATCGCGTGCTGGTCGACCAGCCGACCGCCCCGGCCGGTCCGGGCTATCTGGGTCGGCTGCTCAGCGCGAAGCGCCGTGCGGTCGTCCCGGAGTGGCTGAAGTCCACGGCGGAGTTGAAGACCGCTACCGGCTGGGTGGCGCGCCACTACGCGCACGTGGCCGGGTATCACGGGCTGCGTGCCCCGGTCTACGCCGCCCGCCTCACCCTGCAAGCACCCTCCGGCGCCGCCAAGTTCATCGGCGGCATGATGCGGTGGATGGCCGACCGTGAGGGCGACCCGGTCCGCGCCGCCGCCGTTCGCCGTGAGGACGCGGCCGAGTACCTGAAGCTGTCGCGGCAGCGGGATGGTCGGGTCCGACTGCGGACCCTGGTCGCGGTGCTGGCCCTGTTCGTCGGAGTCGGGGCGGCGCTGGCCATCTACGTACTCGCCCCCGGCTGGCTTCAGGCCCTCTCGGTGAGCGCGGTGGTCATGGCGCTGGGCTACGCGGGCCGTAAGGCCGATGACCCGGTCATCCACCGGGCGGTGGAGCTGCCCAAGGCGACCAAGCTCACCTCTGACATCGTGCTGCGCGCGCTCGGTGCGCTGGGCATCCCGGCCATCAACTCCGCGCAGGCCAAAGGGCGGGACGGGTTCGAGTTCACCGCCCCCATCACCCGCGACGGTCCCGGTTGGCGGGCGGAGGGCAACCTCCCGTACGGCGTGACCGTCACCGACATCATCGAACGGCGCGAACGTCTCGCGTCCGGTCTGCGGCGCCCGCTGGGCTGTGTGTGGCCAGAGGCGGTTCCGGATGAGCACACCGGGCACCTGGTGCTGTGGGTGGGGGATCAGGACATGTCCCGCGCCAAGCAACCGGCGTGGCCGCTGCTGAAGTCCGGCAGCGTGGACCTGTTCAAGCCGGTCGCTTACGGCACCGACCAGCGCGGGCGCTGGGTCGAAGCGACGCTGATGTACATCGCGGGCGTCATCGGCGCGATCCCGCGCATGGGCAAGACGTTCCTGCTCCGCCTGCTGCTGCTGATCGCGGCGCTGGACCCGCGGGCGGAGCTGCACACCTACGACATGAAGGGCACCGGCGATCTGGACCCGGTCGGCAACGCCGTCTCCCACCGGCATGCCGCAGGGGACGATGACGAGTCGATCGTGTACTGCCTGAACGACTGCCGGGCGCTGCGCGAGGAGTTGCGGCGGCGCACGAAGGTGATTCGCTCGCTGCCGCGGGACATCTGCCCGGAGTCGAAGGTGACCAGCGCCCTTGCAGACAAGCGTTCGCTGGGGCTGCACCCGATCGTGTTCGCGGTGGATGAGTGCCAAGTGCTCTTCGAGCACGCCGAGCACGGCAAGGAGTTCGAGGAGATCATCACCGACCTGGTCAAGCGGGGACCTGCGACCGGCATCGTGGTCCTGCTGGCCACGCAGCGCCCCGATGCCAAGGCGCTGCCCACGGGCATTTCCGCGAACGCGTCGGCCCGCTGGTGCCTGAAGGTCATGGGTCAGTTGGAAAACGACATGGTGCTGGGCACCTCCGCGTACAAGCGCGGGGTGCGGGCGACCATGTTCGCCTGGGCCGACAAGGGCATTCACTACTTCGTCGGTGAAGGCTCCGACGCCCGGATCGTGCGCTCCATCTACGTCGACGGCCGCGACGCCGAAGCCATCGGCGCCCGCGCCCGCAAGATGCGCGAGACCGCTGGAACCCTGTCCGGGCATGCGCTTGGCGAAGCGCCGGAGGTCACGGCCGTGGCGTACGACCTGCTCGCCGACATCCTTGCCGTCATCCCCGCCGACGAGCCGAAGGTGTGGTCCGAGACCGTCGTTGCCCGGCTGGCCGATCTGCGGCCGGAGGTCTACGACGGATGGGACCCCGAAGCGCTCGCCACGGCGCTCAAGCCACACCTGATCTCCACCATCCAGGTCGGTCGCCGGGTGAACGGCAAGGTCGTCAACCGGCGCGGTGTCGACCGCTCCCACATCACTGCTGCGGTTGCGGAGCGTGACGGAAAGCGGGACGCGGGCTGACCGTCCGGGGCCGCTAGCGCTAGCGGCACACCCCGCTAACGTTAGCGGCCCCGCTAGCGCCCCAAACCCGCTCTGATCAGGCCGCTAGCGGATAGCGGCCCACCTGTGCAAACCCCTTGAAACCTGCCTGGGAGGGCCCGTCATGACCCCTGCCCTGCTCGCTATCACACTGCTCATCGGCATAACACTCTGTTACGCAGCTGTGTGTGCTGCCTCGCCGTTCGGCAACTGCCGCAAGTGCCGCGGCTTCGGCTTCGCGACCACCACCGACCGCAAAGGCCGCCTCAAGCGCGGCAAGCCGTGCCGCCGCTGCGACGCCACCGGCAAGCGCATCCGCATAGGCCGCTGGCTGTTCAACCGCGCCGCCCGCATCCACCACGACGGCACCCGCTGAACCCCCTGCTCCCGCCACCGATCGGAGCACCCCGCCAATGACAGTCACCTTCTCCGCCGTGGTCCTGCTGGGCATCGCGGCGTTCCTCGCCCTGAAGATGCGCTCCGCCAAGGCCGGGGCCGCCGTCGTGCTGTTCCTCTTCGGCTTCTTCGCCGCCCACAGCAGCGCCGCCGGAGCCATCAACGGCATGTGCCAGTCCTTCGCCCACTTCCTCGCCCACCTGCGCGCCTAACCAGGAGGCTCACCGTGAACGAACCCACCGCCCACCGCCGCCCTACCGGGCCCGACACAACGGCCTTACAGGTCCACCGCCCCGCCCCGATCACGCCCGCGCACCCCGCGCTGCTCGCGTCCGTCCAGCCCGCCAACATCCCGGCCGTGGCGAGCGTCGTCCTGCCGGACGGACGAGTCGTCACCGGCTACGCCATCGAACCCGCCAAGCCCGAACCCGTCGCGGTCAAGCCCATGGTCTCCCGCGCGGCGGTGAACGTCGCCCTCGGCGGCATCGGGTTCGGCGCCATCTGCGGCGGGCTGTTCTTGCTGACTGCGTTCCTCGCCGCCCTCACCGCCTTCATCCACGCGCTCATCATCCTCACCGCCGTCATCTTCGGCGGCTGGGTCGCCGTCCAGGTCTTCGGCCACCACCCCGGCGGCAGCGGGACGACGGTTCACATCCGCAAAGCCGTCATCAAGCGCAACCACTTCCACGGCTGAAAGGAAGCCATGTTCGAGATCCGCGTCATCTGCGACCCGATCGACACCGACCGTATCGTCGCCGCGCTGGACAGCACGTTCGCGACCGGCACGGTGGCGACTGTCTGCCCCACCCGCGACGGCAAGCGGCACCGCCTGTACGTCACCGCTGACCACCGCCCCGAGCCGGGATCGTGGCCGACGCCGGAGCAGGCATACGCGAACGCGCCGAGCATCGTCCAGGAGATCGGCTGGACCGCCCGCACCCTCGCCGAGACCGAGTGCTTCACGGAGTTGGACCGCGAGTTCTACCTGCGCAAGGCCGCACTGCTGGACCGCATCGCGCTCCTGGACGAGCCCGACGAACCCGGCGACGCCACCGAGGCAGCCGAAGCCACGGCCTTGGTTCTGCTCGACACCGACAAGAGCGCGGGCGGCCGGTACCACGGCCGGGGGTACTGGCCCGAACACCCCGTGGCCGAGGCCAACCCCCGCGGCTACGTCCGTCAGGAATACGCCCAGTGGTGGGCGAGGGAAGGCCGTGACCAGCACCGCGCGGCCCGGCTCGCAGCAGGCCAGTGCCCCAACTGCGCCTGGCCTCAGCACCAGTGCAACTGCGCTGACCACCCCGACGCCTGACTACGCCCGGGACGGCCGCCACGTCTCGCCAAAGAACCGCGGCCGTCCCGGCTCCCCAGAACTCATCACAGAACTGGAGGTCTCCAGCATGACCCATGCTCCCCGTTCCGCGCTGCTCCGCGCGGCGCTGGACGCTGCCGACCAAGGGTGGCCTGTCATCCCGCTACGCCCCGGCGGGAAAGCCCCCGCCCTCCACGGTGAGCGCCACTGCCCCGGAACCGGCGAGTGCACCGACGGGCACCGCACGTTCGAGCAGCGAGCCACCCTCGCCCCCGAGCGCATCGAACGCTGCTGGGCGACTGGCCCGTTCAACGTCGGCATCGCCACCGGCCCCGCCGGGCTGCTGGTCATCGACCTCGACACACTCAAGCCCAAGGACACAAAGGGCACGCCTGACGGCGTGACGAGCTTCTTGGCGCTCTGCGAGCGCGCCGGACAGCCCCTCCCCACCACCCGCCGCATCCGGACTCCCAGCGGTGGACAGCACCTGTACTTCACCGCCCCGCCCGGCGTCAGACTGCACAACACCGCGGGGACCCTCGCCCCGAAGATCGACACCCGAGCGTGGGGCGGGCAAGTCGTCGCACCCGGCAGCACCACGCCATACGGCCCGTACACGGTCCTGGACGACTCGCCCGTTGCAGACCTACCCGAATGGCTCCAACACGCCCTGACGGCCCCACAGAGGCCAGCGGCGGCCCCGGTCTTGCCGATGCCCACCCGCAGTCGCAGCCGGTACGCCGCCGTCGTCCTTGACCGCGAGGCAGCCGCGGTCGCCGCTACAGCCGAGGGCGGCCGTAACGCCGAACTACTGCGCGCCGTACGGGCGGTGGGCCGGTTCGTGGCCTGGCACGACCTCGACCGCGCCACCGTAGAAGCGGCTTTTCAGGCCGCGGGCGAGACGGCGGGACTGCCAGCGTCCGAGTGCCGCGCCACGATCCGCAGCGCCCTGGACTGGTCCATCCGCACCGCCCGGCCCCGGGAGACGGCATGACCACCAGCCCTTCCCGCCCCGCCCTGAAAAGCATCCCCACCTGCGACCGGCCCAGCACCGCCGAACCGACCGGCGGTACCCCCGGCCATAGCGCGCTGAAGAACGCCGCCCGTCAGGGCGTCCGATCTGCTCTGCGTCCTGACCCGCACCCGGCCACCCCGCCCCGCGGGGACGGACGCACCCCGGTCGCCTGGCTCCACGTCACCGCACCGTCCGACCGGCAAGCGATCCCGTCGGCCACCTCGTGGTGCCAGTGCGGCCGGTACCGCACCGCCACCGGCCGCACCAACGTGCTCCGGCTGGTCGAAGCCCACACCGCCCACCGCGAGCACTGCCCACTCCGCAACCCCACCGAGAGGAGGAACGCCGCATGACCGAGCCGGAAGAACTACCCGCCCCGTCCAACCCCATGGCCGTCGCGCGACGACTCCTCCCCGACTGGCAGACCCCCGATGGGAACCTGCTGTGCCGACGCTGGCGCGGCTCATGGATGCGCTGGACCGGTACCTGCTGGCGCGAGCTGGACGACCAGCAGATGCGAGCCTCGCTCTACAAGCGGCTGGAGCACGCCACCTACACCGCAGGCACCGACAAGGACGGACAGCCGGACATCCGAGACTGGGCCCCCACGAAGCAGAAGATCAGCAACCTGCTAGACGCGCTGGGCGCCATCACCCTGCTACCCACAGACGTTGACGCCCCGGCCTGGATCGACCAGCAGGCAGACGAGCATGACCACAGCCCGATCGTGGCCTGCCGTAACGGGCTGCTGCGCATCCGGGACCGGGCCCTGCTCCCGCACGGCCCAGGATTCTTCAACCTCGTCTCCGTGCCCTACGCCTACGACCCACAAGCCACCGCCCCCACCTGGGAACGCTTCCTGCGGCAGATCTGGCCCGACGACCAGCCCGCCATCGACGCGTTGCAGGAGTGGTTCGGCTACGTCCTATCCGGCCGCACCGACCAGCAAAAGATCCTGCTCATCAAAGGTCCGTCACGGTCCGGGAAGGGCACCATCGCCCGCGTCCTGAAAGAACTGGTCGGACGCGAGAACCTCGCCGGACCCACCCTGGCCGGACTCGGCAGCAACTTCGGCTTGTCGTCCCTGCTGGGCAAGCCGCTCGCGGTCATCTCCGACGCGCGCCTGTCCGGCAACGACGGCGGACAGGTCGTGGAACGGCTACTGACCATCTCCGGTGAAGACACCATCGACATCGACCGCAAGTACCGCGACCCGTGGACAGGCAAGCTGCCCACCCGGCTGATGATCCTCACCAACGAGCTGCCGAACTTCGGCGACTCCTCCGGGGTGATAGCCCGCCGGTTCGTCGTGCTCAACATGACCGTCTCCTGGCTCGGCAAGGAAGACACCGGCTTGACCGACAAGTTGGCAGCGCAGATGCCCGGCATCCTCAACTGGGCACTGGACGGCCTGGCCCGGCTGGAGCACACCGGCCGGATCACCGAACCACCCTCCAGCCGGGAAGCGGTCATCACCATGCAAGACACCGCCTCCCCGACCAGCGCGTTCGTCCGCGAACGCTGCACCACCGGCCCCACATGCAGCGTGCCCGTGGACACGCTGTGGGCCATCTGGCGGGAGTGGGCCGAGGACAACGGCGTGCGCGCCGTCGGCACGAAGCAGATGCTCGGCCGCAACCTGCAATCCGTCGTCCCCCAGCTCCGCCGGACACGGCCCCGAGACCAGTACGGCCGGCAGGTGCCCACCTACAACGGGATCACCCTCAACCAGTCCGAACCACATTTGTCTGAGCCGTGACTCAGCGCGACTCAATGCCCTGCCGACCCGCTCTGAGTCGCGATGAGTCGCTTCTCAGAGCAATGTGGCTCCAACTCTGGAGGACGCAGTGAAGCCGCCCCGTGTCCCGGAGGAGACCAATCCCAGAGCCACCCTCCGCGGTGGACTCCCGGACCGGTACCTCACCCCTGACGACATAGCCGAACTATTCGACGTGCCCAAAGAGACCGTCTACCAGTGGCGTAAGAAGCGCACCGGTCCGCCCGGATTCCGCATCGGCAAGCACATCCGCTACGACCCCGTCGCCGTAAGTAACTGGACCACCAAACGTATGGCCGAGGACGCCGCCGTCTAGCACCTGCCGTCATCAAGGGCCAGGTGCAGCCAAGTCGCTGCACCTGGCCCTTTTCGTGCTCACACTGCCCCTGAGAGGAACTGCTGTGGCAGGCCACATCCAAGACCGTTGGTTCAAGACCGAGACCGGACCCGATGGCAAGACCCGGCGGGTCAAGACTGACCGATACGGCACCGGCATGCGCTACCGCGCCCGGTACGTGGCGCCGGACGGGAGTGAACGCAGCCGCTCATTCCCTGACAAGCAAAAGCGCCTCGCCGAAGCCTGGCTGACGCAGATTGCCGCCGACATGACCCGCGGCCAATACGTTGACCCGTCTGCGGGGAAGGTGACGTTCCAGCAATTCGCCACACAGTGGCTCGCGTCGCAGACGACGGACCCCGCCACCATCGTGGCCATGGAGCTCCGGCTTAGGCTGCACGCCTTCCCGCACATCGGGTCGCGTTCACTGAGCGCTTTCCAGCCTGGTCACATCCGCACCTGGGCCCGGGTGCTGAAGGACTCCGGCATGGCGTCCTCGTACCAGCGCGTCATCTTCGCGAACGTCTCCGCCGTGTTCGGGGCGGCTATGGATGACGGCATCATTGCCCGAAACCCGTGCCGGGCTGGCTCAGTAAGAGCTCCGAAGCTGGACGCCCGGAAGCTCAAGCCATGGACCCGTGAGCGGGTGCTTGCTGTCCAAGACGGGCTGCCGGAGCAATACGCCACGACTGTGGACGTGGGCGCCGGTTGCGGACTTCGCCAAGGCGAGATCTTCGGACTCGCCGTGGATGAAGTCGACTTCCTCGCGGGCGTCGTCCACGTCGTCCGGCAGGTCAAGATGGTTGGCTCGCACTTGGTGTTCGCCCCGCCCAAGGGCGGGAAGCTGCGTGACGTGCCGCTGCCCGACGTGGTGTCGTACGCGCTTGCCGCACACATCACCAAGCGTCCGCCCATCGATGTCACGCTGCCGTGGAAGACGCCGGACGGGCCGCCGGTCACCGCCACGCTGATTTTCTACTCGCGCGAGCGTAAGGCGCTGAACCGGAACTACTTCAATATGTATCTGTGGAAGCCCGCATTGGTCTCCGCAGGCGTCATCCCGCAGCGTCAGCCGGGGGAGCGGTTCAAGCAATCGCGCGAGCACGGCATGCACGCGCTGCGGCACTACTACGCGTCGGTGCTGCTGGACGCGGGGGAGAACATCAAGGCCCTGGCCGAGTACCTCGGTCACTCGGATCCCGGCTTCACGCTGCGCACGTACACGCACCTGATGCCCAACAGCCAGGACCGCGCCCGCAAGGCTATCGACGCCGCGTTCGGCGTAGCGGTGGGAGACGACGGCGATGGCGGCGAGGCGATGGCCGCCGCCTGACTCCAGCCGCAGAAAGGGCCGTCGGCCGTGCCCTTCCGGTAGTGGAAGGACACGGCCGACGGCCCACAGACGGCCCAGGGGAGCGAAAACCCGCTCTGACCTGCGGCGATCTTAGATGTCGAAGTACAGCTCGAACTCGTGCGGGTGCGGGCGCAGTTGCATCGGGGCGATTTCGTTGGTGCGCTTGTAGTCGATCCAGGTTTCGATCAGGTCCGAGGTGAACACGCCGCCCTGGAGCAGGTATTCGTGGTCGGCCTCCAGGGCGTCCAGGACGGCCGGGAGGGAGGTCGGGACCTGGGGGACGTTGGCGTGCTCCTCGGGGGCCAGCTCGTAGAGGTCCTTGTCGACCGGCTCGGCGGGCTCGATCTTGTTCTTGATGCCGTCGAGACCGGCCAGCAGCAGGGCCGAGAAGGCCAGGTACGGGTTGCTGGACGGGTCGGGGGCGCGGAACTCGATGCGCTTCGCCTTGGGGTTGGCACCGGTGATCGGGATGCGGATGGCGGCGGAGCGGTTGCGCTGCGAGTAGACCAGGTTGACCGGGGCCTCGAAGCCCGGGACCAGGCGGTGGTAGGAGTTCACCGTCGGGTTGGTGAAGGCCAGCAGCGACGGGGCGTGCTTGAGGATGCCACCGATGTAGTAGCGGGCGGTGTCCGACAGGCCCGCGTAGCCCTGCTCGTCGTAGAACAGGGGCTCGCCCGCGTTCCACAGCGACTGGTGGCAGTGCATGCCCGAGCCGTTGTCGCCGAAGATCGGCTTCGGCATGAAGGTCGCGGTCTTGCCGTTGCGCCAGGCCACGTTCTTGACGATGTACTTGAACAGCATCAGGTCGTCGGCGGCGGCCAGCAGCGTGTTGAACTTGTAGTTGATCTCCGCCTGGCCCGCGGTGCCCACCTCGTGGTGCTGGCGCTCGACCTTCAGGCCCGCCTTGTTCAGCTCCAGCGAGATCTCGGCGCGCAGGTCGGCGAAGTGGTCCACCGGCGGGGCCGGGAAGTAGCCGCCCTTGTAGCGGACCTTGTAGCCGCGGTTGTCCTCCAGCGCACCGGTGTTCCAGGCGCCCGCCTCGGAGTCGATGTGGTAGAAGGACTCGTTCGACTTGGTCTCGAAGCGCACGCTGTCGAAGACGTAGAACTCCGCCTCCGGGCCGAAGTACGCGGTGTCCGCGATACCGGTGGAGGCCAGGTATGCCTCGGCCTTCTTCGCCACGTTCCGCGGGTCACGGCTGTACTGCTCGCCGGTGATCGGGTCGTGGATGAAGAAGTTGATGTTGAGGGTCTTGTCCCGGCGGAACGGGTCGACCCGGGCCGTGGACAGGTCGGCGCGCAGCGCCATGTCGGACTCGTGGATGGCCTGGAAGCCGCGGATCGAGGAGCCGTCGAACATCAGGTCCTCGGCGGGGTCGAACGCCTCCACCGGCACCGTGAAGTGCTGCATGATGCCGGGCAGGTCGCAGAACCGGACATCGACGAACTTGACGTCCTCGTCCCGCAGGAACTTCTTGGCCTCGTCGGCGTTCTGGAACATCCAACTCCTCCTCGGCCCGGCCTGGCGTGGCTCGGGGCTTGCTGGTCCGTGCGACCAGTGCGGTGGCGCACGCTGGTCCCGACGATATGGATCCGGCATTTCTCAAGGATGACCCATTTGTTTCGCAGACGTTAACCGACGCCTGCGGTGCCCGTGGGGCCAGCGTTGGGCGCATGGCCGGGGGCAGTACCTTGGACGGGTGGACAAACGGGAAGCTTTGGGATCGTGGATCTCCGGCCCGCGTGCGGCGGCCGAGCAGATGGGCGCCGACTTCGGCTACCGGGGCAAGCGCCTGGGGCTGCCCCAGGAGGGGCCCGGCTCCATCGCGCCGGTGGGCCGGCGGATCGCGGCGCTGTGCGTCGACTGGGCGCTGTGCCTGCTGATCGCGTACGGGCTGCTGGCCCACGGCAGCACGCAGGCGGCCAGCAACTGGACCTTCGCCCTGTTCGGGGTGCTCAGCCTGCTCACCCTGGCAACGGTCGGCTGCACCCCGGGCAAGCGCCTGCTGGGCCTGCGGGTGGTCCGTGAGGACGGCGGGCGGCTGGGCGTCGGAGCGGTGGTGCTGCGCACCGTGCTGCTGCTCCTGGTCGTTCCGGCGGCGATCTGGGACCGGGACAGCCGAGGACTGCACGACAAGGCGGCGCGCGCCGTACAGGTGCGGATCTAGCGCGCCGCGGCCGAAACGGGCGCATAGGCGAAAGGGGTTCGGGGCATTCGCCCCGAACCCCTTTGACGTCCGCTTCGGCGTCCGCGGTGTCAGCGCATCTTGCCGTTCCTGGGCATCCGCGCGTTCTTCGGCATCGGCCCCTTCGGGATCGGCATGTTGCTCATCAGGTCGCCCAGCGCCTTGAGCCGGTCGTTGATCTCGGTGACCTTCTGGCCGGGCAGCACCCGCGGCAGCTTGAGCAGTGTGGTGCGGATCTTCTTCAGCGAGACCTCGCCCTCGCCGCTGCCGACGATGATGTCGGTGACCGGGGCCTCCACGGCGACCCGCGCCATCCTCTTCTTCTCCGCGGCCAGCAGGGCCTTGACCCGGTTCGGGTTGCCCTCGCCGACCAGCACGATCCCGGCCCGGCCGACCGCGCGGTGCACCAGGTCCTGGTTGCGGTTCATCGCCACCGCGGGCGTCACCGTCCAGCCGCGTCCGATGTTCTCCAGCACCGCCGCCGCGGCGCCCGGCTGGTTCTCCATCTGGCCGAAGGCGGCCCGCTCGGCTCGGCGGCCGAAGACGATCGCCATCGCGAGGAAGGCCAGCAGGAAGCCCAGGATGCCCGCGTAGACGGGGTGACCGATCAAGAAGCCGACGGCGAGGAGCACACCGAAGGTCACGATGCCCACACCCGCCACGACAAGACCGACCTTGGGGTCGACCCGCCGGGTCATCTTGTAGGTCAGGCCGATCTGCTTCAGCCGCCCGGGGTTCTCAGATTTCTCCCTCGCCATGCCGCACAGGATACGTGGCTCGAACGGCTGAGGCGCCACCGGATGGTGGCGCCTGAGCAACTCAGCCGTCGGCCCCGTCCCGTCCCGATGTGGTGAGGGTCTCCAGTACGTGCTGAGCCTCGCGCCGGTCCTTGGCGCGCCTGCGGTCCTCCAGTACCGCCGTCCAGGCGTTGCGCCGGGCGGTCTGCTGGCCGCCGCGCAACAAGAACGCCTCCACGGCGCGCAGGGCGCCGGTGACGGATGTGGTGGTAGCGGCGGTAGAGCTCGCATGTGCATGCGCGGGGTGCGCCTGCATGGTCGGTCTCCCTCGGGCCGGAAGGAACGCAGGACTGTGCTCGTACTGCTGGGTGCTCGTGCCTGTGGGGCGCGTATCTGACTGGGTTCGGAGGCTCGAACCCAGGATCACCACATTGTGTTACCAGTCGGTGACGGACGGGTCAAACGGTCGTGAAACCCTGGCACGGCCTTTACGCCTGCCGACCCCGGCCCTGACGCACGCGCCGCGACGGCGTCAGACGGCCTGCGTCGCCGTGGCCGAGAGCGCCGCCTCGCGGGCCTCGATCGCCTGCTGGTACAGCCGACCCGCGCGGTACGAGGAGCGCACCAGCGGACCGGACATGACGCCCGCGTAGCCGATCTCCTCGGCCTCTTCCTTGAGCTCGATGAACTCGGCGGGCTTCACCCAGCGCTCCACCGGGTGGTGCCGCAGGCTCGGCCGCAGGTACTGCGTGATGGTGATCAGCTCGCACCCGGCGTCGTACAGGTCCTGCAGCGCCTCGCTGATCTCCTCGCGGGTCTCGCCCATGCCCAGGATCAGGTTGGACTTGGTGACCAGGCCCGCCTCGCGCGCCTTGGTGATCACCTCAAGGGAGCGCTCGTAGCGGAAGCCGGGCCGGATCCGCTTGAAGATCCGCGGCACCGTCTCCACGTTGTGTGCCAGCACCTCGGGACGGGACGAGAAGACCTCGGCGAGCTGTTCCGGAACCGCGTTGAAGTCCGGGATCAGCAGCTCGACCTTGGTGCGGCCGGCCTCGCGGTCCGCGGTCATCGCGTGGATCTGACGCACCGTCTCGGCGTACAGCCAGGCCCCGCCGTCCTCCAGGTCGTCACGGGCGACGCCGGTGATGGTGGCGTAGTTGAGGTCCATGGTGACCACCGACTCGCCGACCCGGCGCGGCTCGTCGCGGTCCAGCGCCTGCGGCTTGCCGGTGTCGATCTGGCAGAAGTCGCAGCGCCGGGTGCACTGGTCGCCGCCGATGAGGAAGGTCGCCTCGCGGTCCTCCCAGCACTCGTAGATGTTCGGGCAGCCCGCTTCCTGGCAGACGGTGTGCAGGCCCTCCCGCTTCACCAGGCTGTGCAGCTCGGTGTACTCGGGGCCCATCTTCGCCCGGGTCTTGATCCACTCGGGCTTGCGCTCGATGGGGGTCTGGCTGTTGCGGACCTCCAGGCGCAGCAGCTTGCGTCCGTCGGGTGCGACTGCGGACACGGCGGGCTCCCTGTGACTTCGATTCTTCGGCGTACACCAGGGTACGCCCGTTGTTTACACGCCTTCCGCCCTAGGGAACCCGCGACCTCGCGGGCGCATTCCCCTGAACAGAAGGGCTCATACCGCGCGCGGCAGCGGTGCCGCCGAGGTCAGCACCTCATGCAGGTGCTTCTCCACCACGGGCAGCAGTTCGGTCACCGCGACCTCGCGGCCCAGCTCGTTGGAGAGCGAGGTGACACCGGCGTCCCGGATGCCGCAAGGCACGATCCGGTCGAACCAGGTGTTGTCCGGATTGCAGTTGATCGCGAAGCCGTGCATCGTCACGCCTTTGGCGACCCGGATGCCGATGGCGGCCAGCTTGCGGTCCTCCCGGCGCTGGCCCGCGTTGGACGGTGCGTACTCGGGGCCGTTGAGCCGGGGGTCGAACTCCTCGTCGTGCAGCCGGGGGTCGAAGTCCAGGGTCAGCCCCGGCACCGCCGGGCGCTCCTCCACCGGGTCGCCGAGCACCCACACCCCGCTGCGGCCCTCGACGCGGGTGGTCTCCAGGCCGAACTCGGCGCAGGCCCGGATCAGCGCCTCCTCCAGCCGCCGTACGTGGGCGACCACGTCGACCGGGCGCGGCAGCTTCAGGATCGGGTAGCCGACCAGCTGGCCGGGTCCGTGCCAGGTGATCTTGCCGCCGCGGTCCACGTCCACCACCGGGGTGCCGTCCAGCGGGCGCTCGTTCTCGGCCGTGCGGCGTCCCGCCGTGTAGACCGGTGGATGCTCCAGCAGCAGGCAGGTGTCCGGGACCTCGTCCGCGAAGCGGGCGGCGTGCACCCGGCGCTGCTCCTGCCAGGCCTCCTGGTACTCGACTGCGTCCGGCCCGAATCCCAGGTGGACGAAGCGCAGGTCACTCACAGCGGCTCCTCAGGTTTTGGCTCATGGCGCCGTAAGCAACTGTACGGCTGGGGTGCCGATGGCTGAGAAGCGGCTGCCGCTTTTACCACGCCAACCCGGGCGGAGGGATGGATTCCGGGGTGGTGCACCGGAGTGGTTCACCCATTTCGGCGAATGTGGGGCAGGTACGGCGAAGAGGGCGGTGCGGACAGTTACATTCGCGCCGTTCCCGGCGCTAGGCGACGTAGCGAGCGCCGGGCTCAAGCACCGCCTGAGCACCGCACGACACCAGCTCCGCACCACCGTCCACCACGCACCACCCAGACCGCCCGCCCACCGCGTACCGCCATCCCTCCGAGGAGGGGACCGCACAGCACATGACGGATCGAACCACGCAGCGCCCACCCAACCGCCAGCTGGCCCAACTCATCGCCGAGGCGGGATTCTCCAACGCGGGCCTGGCCCGCCGGGTCGACCAGCTCGGCGTCGAGCACGGCCTGGACCTGCGCTACGACAAGACCTCGGTGACCCGCTGGCTACGCGGCCAACAGCCACGCGGCACCACCCCGGCGCTGATCGCCGAGGTCTTCACCCGCCGCCTGGGCCGGCGGCTGTCCGCCCAGGACCTCGGCCTGGACGCCTGCGCCCCGGTGTACGCCGGGCTTGAGTTCGCGGCCACACCGGAGGAGGCGGTGGACATCGTCAGCGGGCTGTGGCGCAAGGACACCGGCAGCCAGGCCGAACTCCGCAGGATCGCCTTCACCCCGGCCGGACTGGTCGTGCCCAGCAGGGACTGGCTGATCGGCCGTCCCGACGACCGGGTCGCCCGGGGCCCGGGCAGTGGCCACGACACCACGCCCGACGGTCCGCAGCTGTCGGCCAGGGTCCCGGCACAGACCCGTGGCCGCCAGGGAGCGGGCGGGCGCGGCGGACCGGCCCGTGAGCCGGGGCGCAGGGTGAGCGCGGGGGACGTCCACGCGCTGCGCTCGGTGGGCGAGCTGTTCCGCTCGCTGGACCACGCGTACGGCGGCGGCCACGCCCGGCAGGCCCTGGTGCGGTACCTGGAGCACGAGGCGGAGCCGATGCTGCGCGGCAGCTACGGGGAGGCGCTCGGCCGACGGCTGTTCGCCGCCGCCGCCGACCTGACCCGGCTGGCCGGCTGGACGTCCTACGACATCGGCGCGCACGGGCTGGCCCAGCGGTACTTCGTGCAGTCGCTTCGGCTCGCCCAGGCCGCCGCCGACCGGGTCTACGGCGGATACGTGCTGGTCACCATGAGCCGCCAGGCGGTCTACCTGGGCCACGGCCGGGAGGCCATCCAGCTCGCCCGGGTCGCCCAGCAGGGCGTGGGAACCGGCGCGCCCCCGGTCGTCCAGGCGCTGCTGCACGCTGCGGAGGCGCGCGGACACGGGCTGCTCGGCGACGCACGGGCGTGCGCCGCCTCGCTGGCCCGAGCCGAGCGGGCCCTGGAGGCGGCACGCGCGGGCGACGAGGCGCCGTACTGGGCGCGGTTCTTCGACGAGGCCCAGCTCGCCGACGAGTTCGCCCACTGCCACCGCGACCTTCAGCAGTACCGGGCGGCCGCCCAGCACGCCGAGCGCTCGCTGCAACTGCGCGGGATGGCCTACGCGCGCAGCCGGGTGTTCTGCCGCACCGTGCTGGCCACCGCCCGGCTGGGCCTCGGCGAGTTGGAGCAGGCCTGCACCCTCGCCTCGGAGGCGCTGCAACAGGCCTCCGAGATGCGGTCGGTACGGGCGCTGGAGTACGTACGGGACTTCGGCCGCCGCGTCGAGCCGTACCGGGACGCGCCACCGGTGCGGGCGTTCCACGAGCGCGCCGCGTCGCTCGGCGTCCCGATGGGCTGACCTGCGGGGCGGGCCGTATACGACGTACGGCCCGCCCCGCGCGGTCAGGCCACCGCCGGCAGGTCGCGGGCGGTGTCGCCGTACCCCGGGCGGATTCCGAAGTCCCGCATCACGTGGTGCGCGGCGCGTCGGCCGGAGAACAGCGCGCCCTGCACCGTGCTGGTGTCACGGTGGTCGCCGCACACGTACAGCCCGCACAGCACCCGCACCGGGCGCCGTACGTCATGCGGCGGCGGCATCGCGGGAACCGCGTCCGGGTCATGGTGGACGGCGAGCAGTTCCCAGCGCCGGGTGTCCGTGCCGTACAGCTCGGCCAGGTGCGGGCGGACGGCGGCGTCCACGTCGGACGGGGGCGGGCCGAGCACGGTCGAGGTGATCAGGGTGCGCCCGGTGGGCGCCCGGGAGGGGTCGACGGCGCTGGCGACCATGGTGTGCGCCACCGGACCGCGCCGCTCGGTGTCCAGCACCAGCAGCGGCTCGCGCGCGGGCGCCCGGTCGGCGGCGTGGTGCACCACCGTCACCGGGTGGAACCCGGGCAGCCGCAGGCCCGGCAGCAACGCCGCCGCGTCCCGCGCGCCGGTGGCCACCACGGCCGCGCGGCACGGGAGTTCACCGTCGTCGGCGGTGCTCACGGCGTTCGCCGCGACGGCGGTGGCGCGCACCCCGAGCCGTACGGTGCCGGACGGCAGCGCCGCCGCGAGCAGTTCCGGAACCGCAGCCGCGCCCCCTGCCGGCAGCCCGAGCCGTCCGCGTGCGTAACCGCGCAGCACCAGATCCGCACAGTGGCTGGAGGTGACCAGCCGCGGGTCGTGCAGCAGCGCGGTCAGCAGCGGTCGCAGGAAGCCGTGCACCACCCGGGGCGGCAGGCCGCGGGCGGCCAGCGCGGTGGCCGTGGTGGTCTCCGGCCGGGCCAGCAGCCGGTCGGTGGAGGCCAGGGCGAGCCTGCTGAGGGCGGCGTTCAGCCGCGCCTTGTCCAGGGCGCCGCGCGGATGGACGGTGCGATGGCCGCGGCCCGCCGGGGGCCAGGTGCCCGGTGGGCCCACGGTCGGCGAGACCGGCAGCAGCCGCAGCGCGCTCAGACCGGGGGTGCGGCGCAGTTCGGGATAGGAGGTGTTCAGCAGCTGGCTCCCGCGGTCCAGGCGGAAGCCGCCGACGGTCTCGGTGGCCATCCGCCCGCCCACGCGGGGGGTGGCTTCCAGCACGGTGACGGTGACCCCCGCGCTGATCAGATGGTGTGCGGCGGACAGGCCGGCCAGGCCTGCGCCGATGATGACAACGTCCGTGTGGGATGCGTGGAACGGCACGGTGCCCCTCCCCGGGGTCGGATTAGGCTCCCCGCTGACGCGGCGGCGGGTGCCGCGCGCCGCGCTGGATGGGTCATGCCCGTATCCGCCCGGTCCAATACCGGCAGTTTCTCCTGGAGTTGACGACATTCGACGCCAGAAGGTGTCGCAAAGCGGCCAACTCCGTTCAGAATGTGGTTAGTTGAATGCAGCCCACCGGACACCGCCGGGCCACGCCGGTGCCCGGAGATGTCCGGGCCAACGGTCACCGCTCATCGGCGAGCGCCGCGCGGATCGACTGGTCGATCTCCGGGAGCGCGAACGCGAAGCCGGATTCCAACAGGCGTCGGGGGACGACGCGTTGACTGCTCAGTACGTCCTGGGCGAACTCGCCCAGGGCGATCCGCAGCGCCGGCGCGGGCACCGCCGCCAGCGTCGGGCGGTGCAGCACCCGGCCCATCGCCGCCGTCACCTCCCGGTTGGTGACCGGCTCCGGAGCCGTCAGGTTCACCGGCCCGGACAGTCCCGGGGTGTCGATGAGGTACCGCAGCGCCGCGATGTGGTCATGCAGCGCGATGAAGCTCCAGTACTGCCGTCCGCTGCCCAGCCGCCCGCCGAGCCCGGCCTTGAACAGCGGGAACAGCCTGCCCCAGGCCCCACCGCCGCGCGCCACCACCAGGCCGGTACGGGCGATGGCGGTCCGCACGCCGGCCGCGCCGGCCGCCGCGGTGGCCTGCTCCCACTCCTGGCACACCTCGGCCAGGAACCCGGTGCCCGGCGGCGTCGACTCGTCCACCACACGGTCGCCGGTGTCCCCGTAGATCCCGATCGCCGATCCGCTGACCAGCACCTTCGGCCGCGGATCCAGCTTGGCCACGGCATCGGCTACCGCCTCGGTGCCGAGCACCCGGCTGTCCCGGATCTCCTGCTTGTACGCCTCCGTCCAACGGTGGTCGCCCACTCCGGCGCCCGCGAGGTGGACCACCGCCTCGCACCCGGCCAGCCCACCGAGGTCCACGTACCGCCGCTTGGGATCCCAGCGGACCTCACGCGGGGCGGTGGGCTCGCGGCGCACCAGACGGAGCACCTGGTGCCCGTCGGCGAGCAGGGAGCGGACAAGCGCGGAACCGATAAGCCCTGAAGCACCGGTGACTGCGATACGCATGGGGACATCCTGCCCGCTGACCCGGCGCGGAATAACGCAGTGACACCCCTGTCCGGCGATGGCACAGTGCCCCCGTGTCCCAGACGCGCATCCGACCCGCGACGGCCGACGACGACTCCGCCCTGTCCGGCCTCGACCTGCGGATCTGGTCGCCGCTGCACGCGGTGACGCCCCGGCCGGAACCGGGCGGCCACTTCTTCGACGAGCGGCACCGCCCCGATCAGGTCCTGGTCGCGGAGACCGACGGCCGGGTGGCCGGATACGTACGGGTGGTCCCGCCGACCCCGCTGGCGTCCAACGCCCACGTCCGGCAGATCCAGGGGCTGGCCGTCGACGACTGGGCGCGCGGTCGCGGCGTCGCCAGGGCGCTGCTTCAGGCCGCCTGTCACACCGCCCGTGCCCAGGGCGCCCGCCGCCTCACCCTGCGGGTGCTCGGCCACAACACCCCGGCCCGCCGGTTGTACGAGACGGCGGGCTTCGTGGTGGAAGGTGTGCTGCGGGAGGAGTTCCTCCTCGACGGCGGGTACGTGGACGACGTACTGATGGCACGGAACCTGCGGTAGCGCCTGGGGCGCGGGTCAGCCGTTGAAGCGCTGCCACAACTTGGGGAAGCGCGCCGAGACCTGGTCCGGGTCGTCGAAGTCGAGTTGCTCGCCCTCCGGCTTGATGGGCTGCTCCAGGTCCAGGTCCGGCAGCCGTTCCCCGGTCAGCTGCTCGTACGCCTCGTCGGCGGCGTACCCCAGATCCTCGGCGTAGCCGTCCGCTTCCTCGTCGAAGTCCTCCAGCAGCGTGGCGAGGTCGTCCGGGTCGCTGTGCAGCGCGCCCTCGAAGACCCGCCGCCCCTGCCCGATCAGCCAGCAGCGCCAAGCGGAGAACGCGTCCTCGTCGGCGCCGCCGAGCATGATGTCGGCCGCGCCCCACATGTCCCAGCGGTAGGCGCGGCGGAAGCGGGTCTCGAAGTGCCGGGCGAAGTCCTGCACGGCCTCGGGGTCGAGCCGGGTCAGCCGGTCGACCACCAGGTCCGCCTGCTCGTCGGGGTCGCCTCCGGCGTCCGCGCGGGCGCCGTCGATGATCTCCCAGAACTCCGTTTCGTCCATCACCGCTCCAGCATCCTGGCTGTCGCCCCGGCACGCACGCGGAGTACCCCGGATGCGTCCGTGTCGTTACGCGGCACCGATCTCGTAGGAAAACCCGACAGGAGGTGTCGGGTATCGCTGCGAGGGTCGGTGGAGCGTTCACGGCGAGGAGCACAGGAGGTCGAAGATGGGCAACGGTCCGCTGAGCGGCAAGGTCGCGCTGGTGGCGGGAGCGACCCGGGGGGCGAGCCGGGCGATGGCGGTGGAACTCGGCCGGTGCGGGGCGACGGTGTACGTCACCGGCCGGACGACCCGGGAGCGGCGAAGCGAGGTGAACCGGCCGGAGACCATCGAGGAGACGGCCGAACTGGTGACCGCGGCGGGCGGCACGGGGATCGCCGTGCCCACGGACCACCTCCAGCCGCAGGAGGTGCGGGCGCTGGTGGAGCGGATGGACCGGACGCACGGGCGACTGGACGTACTGGTGAACGGGGTGTGGGGCGGTGACCGTCTACTGGAGTTCGGCAAGAAGGCCTGGGAGCTGCGGCTGGCGGACGGGCTGCGGATGCTGCGGCTCGGCGTGGAGGCGCATCTGGTCACCAGCCACCTCGCGCTGCCGCTGCTGATCCGGCGGTCCGGTGGGCTGGTGGTCGAAGTGACCGACGGGACGGCCGACTTCAACCGCAGGTACCGGGAGAACCTCTTCTTCGACCTGGCCAAGAACGCTCCGCACCGGATTGCGTTCGGCCTCGCCGAGGAACTGGCGGAGTACGGCGGTACGGCCGTCTCCCTCACGCCAGGGTTCCTGCGGTCGGAGGAGATGCTGGACCACTTCGGCGTGCGCGAGCGGAACTGGCGCGACGCGGTCGCCGTGGACCCGCACTTCGCCGTTGCCGAGTCTCCGGTGTACGTGGGACGGGCGGTCGCGGCCCTGGCCACCGACCCGGACGTGAGCCGCTGGTCCGGGCACTCGGTTTCGAGCGGCCAGCTGGCCAGGGAGTACGGCTTCACGGATGTGGACGGCTCCCGCCCGGACGCGTTCGGGTATTTCCGGGATGTGGTCTTCGGGGGGAAGGCGGGGTCGGCGGACGACTACCGGTAGACGGCGGGCCTTCACCGCGACGGTGCGACGGGCGGAGCCCGGCGGTGTCCAGCCCGCGGCGGCCCCGGCGGTGAGCCGATCGCCTCAGTGCCGGTAGAGGCCGGCCGCCCGCGCCGCCGCCCGGGCGAACCGTCGTCGTAGCTCCGCGGGCGCCGTGACCTCCGCCTCGGGCCCGAGGGCGAGCAGCTGCTCGTACGCCACATCGAGGCTCTCCACCGGCAGGCGCACCGTCACCCATCCGCCCTCCGGCTCCCCGCCCGCCGCCAGTGCCGACCGGGCCGCCGCCCGGTCGGTCACGTACGGAAGCCTGCGCGCGCCGTCCGGCGACAACCGCAGCACCACCTCGTCCCGCAGGATCGAGCGGGCGAACTCCGCCGCCCGACGGGCCCAGAAGTCCGGCAGGTCGAACTCCGCGTCCCGCTCGAAGCGTTCACCGCAGGGGGAGACCGAGACCACGCGGTCCACCCGGTACACCCGGAACTGTTCCGCCGAGCGCGCCACCAAGTACCACACGCCCGCCTTGAGCACCAGACCGTACGGCTCCAACTCCCGTACGACCTCGGCGCTCTGGCGCCGGTACGTGACGCGGATGCGCCGGTCGTCCCAGACCGCCTCCGCGACAGGCGGCAACTCCGCCGGGGTGCGCGGCTCCTGGTACCAGGCGGGCGCGTCGAGGTGGAAGCGCTGGGCCGCCGAGCGCGAAGCGTCCCGCAGCTCCGGCAGCAGTGCCGCCGACACCTTCAGCCGGGCGGCCGAGGCGGCGTCCGCCAGCCCCATCGCGCGCAGCGCACCCGGCACTCCGGACAGGAACAGTGCCTCGGCCTCGTCCCGGCCGAGCCCGGTCAGCCGGGTGCGGTAGCCGCCCACCAGGCGGTAGCCGCCGGTCCTGCCGCGGTCGGCGTAGACCGGCACGCCCGACTCGGACAGCGCGAGCACATCGCGTCCGACCGTCCGCTGCGAGACCTCAAGCGCCGCCGCCAGCTCGGCCGCCGTCATCGACTCGCGCGACTGCAACAGCAGCACCAGATGGATCAGCCGCGCCGCCCGCATCCATGCCTCCCCGTACCGGAACCCGCGTACCGGCCACCGCCCGCCGGAAAGGGTGCGCCCCCGGTCCCAGCAGCGGGATCGGGGGCACACCGGTGCGACTACCGGGACTTACAGCCCCAGGTCGCCCTCGAACTCACCGGCCTCCAGGCGGGCCTTGACGTCCGACAGGTAGCGGGCGGCGTCCGCGCCGTCGACCAGCTGGTGGTCGTACGACAGGGTCAGGTAGACCATGTCGCGGATGGCGATGGTCTCGCCCAGCTCCGGGTGGTCGATCACGACCGGGCGGCGCACGGTGGCACCGATGCCCAACTCGGCCACCTGCGGGTAGTTCACGATGATCGTGTCGAACAGCGCACCGCGCGAACCGGTGTTGCTGATCGTGAACGTGCCGCCGGACATGTCGTCCGGGCTCAGGCCACCGGTGCGCACCTTGCCGGCCAGCTCGGCGGTCTTCTTGGCGATACCGGCGATGTTCAGGTCACCGGCGCCCTTGATGACCGGGACCATCAGGCCCTTCTCCGAGTCCACCGCGATGCCGATGTTCTCGACGTCGTGGTAGGTGATGGTGCCGTCGTCGTTGATCTTGGCGTTGATCGACGGGTGGGCCTTCAGCGCCTCGGCCGCGGCCTTGACGAAGAACGGCATCGGGGAGAGCTTGACGCCCTCACGAGCCAGGAAGGACTCCTTGGCCCGCGTCCGCAGCTTCATGATCCGGGTGACGTCGACCTCGACGACGGAGGACAGCTGCGCCTGGTTGTGCAGCGCCTTCATCATGTTCTCGGCGATGACCTTGCGGATCCGCGACATCTTGACCGTCTGGCCGCGCAGCGGGGACGGCGCGGCCGCGGCGGCGGTCTTGGCGGCCGGGGCAGCCGCCGGGGCGGCCTGAGCGGCGGCCTTGGCGGTCTCGGCGGCGGACAGCACGTCCTGCTTGCGGATCCGGCCACCGACGCCGGTGCCCTTCAACGTGGACAGGTCCACACCGTGCTCGGCGGCGAGCTTACGGACCAGCGGGGTCACGTAGGCACCCTCGGCCTCGGCGGTCGCCGGGGCGGCGGGGGCCGGAGCGGCCGGAGCCGGGGCGGCGGGGGCCGGAGCGGCCGGAGCCGGGGCGGCGGGGGCCGGAGCCGGGGCAGCCGGGGCCGGAGCGGCGGCCGGGGCAGGGGCCGGAGCCGGAGCGGGGGCCGGAGCCGGGGCGGCGGCCGGGGCCGGGGCTTCCTGGGCCGGGGCCGGAGCCGGAGCCGGGGCCGGGGCCGGAGCCGGGGCCGGGGCGGCCGGGGCGGGGGCGGCGGCCTGAGTGGCGCCCGCGGCACCGATCACGGCGAGCTTGGCGCCGACCTCGGCGGTCTCGTCCTCGCCGACCACGATCTCCAGCAGGGTGCCGGAGACCGGCGCCGGGATCTCGGTGTCGACCTTGTCGGTGGAGACCTCGAGCAGCGGCTCGTCGGCCTCGACCGACTCGCCGACCTGCTTCAGCCAGCGGGTGACGGTGCCCTCGGTCACCGACTCACCGAGCGCGGGCAGGACGACGTCGGTGCCCTCGGCACCACCCGCGGGAGCGGCGGCCGGAGCCGGAGCGGCCGGAGCCTCGGCGGCCGGAGCCGGGGCGGCGGCGGGGGCGGGCTCGGGCTGGGCGGCCGGGGCCGGGGCAGCGGCGGGCGCGCCGGTGCCGTCGTCGATCACGGCCAGCTCGGCGCCGACCTCGACCGTCTCGTCCTCGGCCACCTTGATGGAGGTGAGGATGCCGGCAGCGGGGGCCGGGATCTCGGTGTCGACCTTGTCGGTCGAGACCTCGAGCAGCGGCTCGTCGGCCTCGACACGCTCACCCTCGGCCTTCAGCCAGCGGGTGACGGTGCCCTCGGTCACGCTCTCACCGAGCGCCGGCAGGGTTACGGAAACCGCCATGGTTTCGGTTGCTCCTAACGATCTGTGCGGATTGCGGGCGTGTCGAGGGGTTAGTCGTGCGAGTGCAGCGGCTTGCCCGCGAGCGCCAAGTGGGCCTCACCGAGCGCCTCGTTCTGCGTCGGGTGCGCGTGGATGAGCTGCGCGACCTCGGAGGGCAGCGCCTCCCAGTTGTAGATCAGCTGAGCCTCGCCAACCTGCTCGCCCATCCGGTCACCGACCATGTGGACGCCGACCACGGCACCGTCCCGGACCTGGACGAGCTTGATCTCGCCCGCGGTCTTGAGGATCTTGCTCTTGCCGTTGCCCGCCAGGTTGTACTTCAGGGTGACGACCTTGTCGGCCCCGTACAGTTCCTTGGCCTTGGCCTCGGACAGACCCATCGAGGCGACCTCGGGGTGGCAGTACGTGACACGCGGCACGCCGTCGTAGTCGATCGGCACGACCTTGAGACCGGCCAGCCGCTCGGCCACCAGCATGCCCTCGGCGAAGCCGACGTGCGCGAGCTGGAGGGTCGGGACGAGGTCACCGACGGCGGAGATGGTCGGCACGTTGGTGCGCATGTACTCGTCCACCAGGACATAGCCGCGGTCCATCGCGACCCCGGCCTCCTCGTAGCCCAGGCCCTGCGAGACCGGCCCGCGGCCGACGGCGACGAGCAGCAGCTCGGCCTCGAAGGTCTTGCCGTTCTCCAGCGAGACCTTGACACCGTCGGCGGTGTACTCGACGCCCGAGAAACGGGAGCCGAGGGAGAAGTTTATGCCGCGCTTGCGGAAGGCCCGCTCCAGCAGCTTGGAGCTGTTCTCGTCCTCAACCGGGACCAGGTGGGGGAGGGCCTCGATGATGGTGACGTCCGAGCCGAACGACTTCCACGCGGAGGCGAACTCGACGCCGATGACACCGCCGCCCAGGATGATCGCGGACTTCGGCACCCGGTCCAGGACCAGCGCGTGGTCCGAGGAGATGACGCGCTCGCCGTCGATGTTCAGACCCGGCAGCGACTTCGGCACCGAGCCGGTCGCCAGCAGGACGTGACGGCCGGTGTAGCGCTGGCCGTTCACGTCGACGGAGGTGGGGGAGGACAGGCGGCCCTCGCCGGTCACATACGTGACCTTGCGGCTGGCCACCAGGCCCTGCAGGCCCTTGTACAGGCCGGAGATCACGTCGTCCTTGTACTTGTGCACACCGGCGATGTCGATGCCCTCGAAGGAGGCCTTGACACCGAACTGGGCACTTTCCCGAGCCTGGTCGGCGATCTCACCGGCGTGCAGCAGAGCCTTGGTGGGGATGCAGCCGCGGTGCAGACAAGTACCGCCGAGCTTGTCCTTCTCGATCAGGGCGACGTCCAGGCCCAGCTGAGCCGCGCGCAGCGCCGCGGCGTAGCCGCCGCTTCCACCGCCGAGGATCACTAGGTCGAAAACGGTGCTGGCGTCGTTCGCCACGTCACGTCCTCCATGCATGGGTACGCCGGAGCCGGTCCTACGTGACCGGGCGGCGGCTTTATGTTCGGCCGCTTGTTTAAACGCTTGTTCAAAATGGGCCCTGTCGTGCCGGTACAACATCTTCGCACTTGTTGACGGCTGCTGGGACGCGGGGCCGGGGTGTACGAGCGCTGTACGTGCACAGGCCATGTGCTACTGGTGAGTAGGCGACCGGATTTCGTTGAGGGCGAACGGCAAGGCCCCGGGCCGTAGCCCGGGGCCGTGGCTGAGCGTTGGCCGATCCGTTAGAGGATCGTTCCCTCGGCCGCCTGCTCGGCCAGCCGCACCAGGGTCCGCACGCCGGTGCCGGTACCGCCCTTGGGGGTGTAGCCGAACGGCGCGCCCTCGTGGAACGCGGGACCCGCGATGTCCAGGTGGGCCCAGGTGATGCCCTCGCCGACGAACTCCTTCAGGAACAGTCCGGCCACCAGGCCGCCGCCCATCCGGTCGCCCATGTTCGCGATGTCGGCGACCGGGGAGTCCATGCCCTTGCGCAGCTCGGCGGGGAGCGGCATGGGCCAGGACGGCTCGCCGGCCTCCTCGGCGATGCCGTGGATGGCGGTGCGGAAGTCGTCGTCGTTGGCCATGATCCCGAAGTGCCGGTGGCCGAGTGCCAGCACCATCGCGCCGGTCAGCGTGGCCACGTCGACGATCGCGTCCGGGTTCTCCTCCGAGGCGCGGGTGATGGCGTCGGCGAGTACCAGGCGGCCCTCGGCGTCGGTGTTGAGCACCTCGACGGTCTTGCCCGAGTACATCCTCAGCACGTCACCCGGCCGGGTGGCGGTGCCCGACGGCATGTTCTCGGCGAGCGCCAGCCAGCCGGTGACGTTGGTCTCGACGCCGAGCTTCGCGGCGGCGACCACCGCGGCGAAGACGGCGGCGGCGCCGGACATGTCGCACTTCATGGTCTCGTTGTGACCGGCGGGCTTGAGCGAGATGCCGCCCGAGTCGTACGTGATGCCCTTGCCGACGAAGGCGACGTGCTTCTTCGCCTTGGGGTTGGTGTACGCGACCTTCACCAGGCGCGGCGGGTTGGCCGACCCCTGGCCGACGCCCATGATGCCGCCGTAGCCGCCCTTGACCAGCGCCTTCTCGTCCAGCACCTCGACCTTGAGGCCGTGCTCCTTGGCGGCCTGCTGGACGGCGGCGGCGAACGACTTCGGGAACAGGTCGTTCGACGGCATGTTGATCAGGTCACGCGCCCGGTTGACCTCTTCGGCCAGCGCGATGGCGCGGGCGGCGGCGGCCTTGAACGCCTTGTCCCGCGGCTTGCCGCCGAGCAGGGCGACCTCGGCGAGCGGCTCCTTGACGCCGTTGCCGTTCTTCTTGTCGCCGTTGCCCCGGTAGGCGTTGTACGCGTACGCGCCGAGCAGCGCGCCCTCGGCCACCGCCTCGGCGTCCGCGACCTCGGCGGCCGGGAGCGCGAACGCGGCCTTCTTCGAGCCCGCCAGCGCACGGGCGGCGGCGCCCGCGGCCCGGCGCAGCGCCTCGGCGGCGTAGCCGTCTCCCTTGGTGGGCGCGTCGCCCAGGCCGACCGCCAGCACGACCGGGGCCTTGACACCAGTCGGCGCCGGCAGCTTCGTCACCTCGCCCTCGGCGCCGGTGGCGCCCAGGGTCTCCAGGGTGGCGGCCAGCTTGCCGTTGAAGGCCTCGTCCACCGCCTCTGCGCCGGGAGCGACCACGGGCCCCTTGGACCCCTTGGCCACGCCGACCACGACGGCGTCCGCACGCAACGCTGCGGCGGAGGATGTGCTGAGAGTCAGTGCAGTCACGGTGTTGAAGTTCCTCTTCCGTCGAGGTCCGTTGCCTCAACGGCGTCGTTGCCGGTGAGGTGCCGACGGGGCGTTCCGCCCCGTACGGCTTCTCGTGAGCCTACGCCCGTGATACGGCGCCAGTCCGCTTCGGCCCAGCACGAACCGCTCGCGGCGACTGGTCGTACCGCCGGGACTTGATCTCCCGGAGAAAGTCCCGGATACGCATGTGGTGGTGGTCGGCGCTCAGTTCTATGCAGTTGTTGCCGCCACCGCCACAGGATGACGACTTCTGCCGAGCGGGCTCGGACATGCCCGTTCCTCTCACCGGTCGCGGGCGGTGGACCAGATGAGGTCCCGGGACTTGTCGGGAGGCAGCGCGGAGCGTTCCATCAGGTCCAGTGGCGACCGGTAGTTGGCGAGTGGGGTGGGGAGTCTGCGAAGTACGCACCGTATGCCGTGTCGAGCGGCCCGGTGTCCAAATCCCCCGCGACCCCCGCGCACCGGGGACGGGGATCGAAAGGGGCCCCCTGCGATCCCTCCTGACCCGCCACGGCCTGCCGCAACTCATCAACAAGGCATCCCGTTGACGTCAGAACTGACAACACAGTGACTTTGAACTGGCGCCACCCTCCCTACGCGTCAGCGTTTGTGACGCCAATCCGGACCTCCCAACCGCCCGTGTCCCGGGGTGTGGCGGTGCATTTCGCTACTGGCTTCTGCGTACGGAGTTTCGTCAAGAGTCGAAGTGGGCTCGAGAGCTCAACGCAGAGTTGAGAAGGTAACAATAGGGCCGTCGTCCGTGTTGACCACCCGGACGTCGAACCGCTTATCCGGGAATGAGTTCATAAGAGCTGCCGACCAGCAGCGGGATAGGGCTTCCGCCACGCCCTGCAGAGCCCTGTTGTCTTCGGCCGTGTCCTCGCAGTCAATGACCTGCCAAAGCTTCAACTGATTGAGCGTTGCCTCGATACGCCCAAGGTCTCCATTAAGATGCTCGCGCCAGGTCTCGAAATTATTTTCATTGTACACGCGAGACCACAATACGCACCCCCCCACCTCTTTGAAGTCTGGCCAAAAGACTTGCGCCGCAGCAAGCCACACGGCCAGGCTGGAGTGCTGGGTCAGGAAGTCGATAGAGTCTACGTCTCCGCGCACTCCCTCCACCCATGATCGAATTTCTGGATAATCTTCTGGTTTCATGCGTCTCACCTGGGAAGTTCGTCGGGGCGAGCTGGTCTTGGCATCTTGTCCCAAGTGTAAAATACCTGTCCCGTTTTCGGGTTCACGTTCTGATGCATTTCGAGCACATGGGGAGCTGGAATCCCGCCGTGTGGGGCGGAGTCAGGGTCCACGTCAACACGCTTGACTGGAACCCCGTTGTCGTCGTAGACGGCGTAAGCAGTCACAGTGCCATCCTCTTTGCGTCGCACCAGGATTTCGTCTGGCCCTGCGCTCTTGGGGAATCTCCCGCTCACCTGTCGGGCATTCGAGAGATCTATCCCGGTTGGACACGATTGGAGGCCAAGGGGGTCGATCAGGTTATGTGGGTCGCTGACGTATGCGTAGTTGTTGTCGGCTGGTTCGAGGCCGAGAGGGTCAGGTGTGAGGTATCGAGATGTTTCGGAGTCGTAGTAGCGGAAGTAATTGTAGTTCAGGCCCGTTTCGGGGTCGTGGTACTGGCCGGGGAAGCGCAGAGGGCAGTCGACATTGGTCTCGTCTGTTGTTGGGGCTGGGAGTTGGGTGCCCCAGAGGGTCGTGCGGATTTGCCAGGTGACTGCTCCGTCAGGCGTGACCAGTTCCGTGGGGGTGCCTGCCAGGTCCGTCACCACCGAGTGGAAGGTGGCCGGCTCGCCCAGGCGGGCGATCAGGGAACCGGGGGCGGTCGGCTTCTCGCGGTCGGTTTGGGATAGGGGGCGGTGGGAGCCCGGCGCGTAGTCCCACGTTGCGGTGTGGCCACCGTCTGCGGTTTGTTCTGCTACGCGGGTGCCGTCCCACGTGAACGTGGTTTCCTCGGCAACCGAGCCGTCGTCCGTCAAGCGGCGCTTCGCTGTGCGGCGGCCCAGTGGGTCGTATACGTAGTGCCAGCGTTCGCCGTCAGGCGTGACGGCGGCCGTCAGGCGGTCCTCGGCGTTCCATGAGAACAGCCACGTGCGCTTCTGGCCGTTGAGGAGTCTGCGGGACTTGCGGACCAGGCGGCCCTGGGCGTCGTGTTCGTAGGTCGTGCGGCCTGCGCGGCGGATCAGTGTTCCGGTGAACTCGCGCTCGCCCGCGGCCTGGTGGGCTGGGGCCTCCGCGTGGGTTAGGTTGCCTGCTTCGTCGTAGGCGTAGGTTTCGGACCAGCCGTGGGCCGTGACCGCCGTGACTCGGCCGGTCTTGTTGAGGGTGAAGTGCCGCGTGCCGGAAGTCAGTTCGCGGATCTCGGTCAGCAGGCCGTCGGGGCGGTAGGCGTAGGTGCGGTGTTGGAGGAGGACGTCCGCAGCGGTTGCCTTGAGGGTCTGGGTGGTCAGGCGGTCGTTGCTGTCCCACGTCTGGGTCAGGTGGACGCCTTCGCCGATGCGGCGTTCGACCTCGCGGCCCGCCGCGTCGTACGTGAAGGCCAACTCCCCGGCGTCCGTGCGGAGTTCGGTTGGGCGGCCCGCCGCGTCGTAGGTCCAGTGGGAGACCGTACCGCCCGGCGTGGTGCGCTCCGTGCGGCGGCCCGCGGCATCGTACGTGTACCGCATCGCACGGCCGTTGGTGGTTTCCGACAGCACGCGGCCCAGCGCGTCGCGCTGCCACACCACCTCCGTGTCGGGGTTGACGGCGCGCAGCAGGTGGCCGGACGCGTCATACGCGAACGTGGTCCGCGTGCCGTCGTCCGCCAGCGTGGCCGTAGTGCGGCCGAGCGTGTCCCGAGTGAACGCCAACGTCTCGCCCGCGCCGTTCGTGCGGGCCAGCAGTTGTCCGGCCGCGTCGTGGGCGTACGCCAGCCTGCGGCCGTTGAAGTCGGTCTCCGCCACCAGGCGGCCCGCCGCGTCGTACTCGTACGACCACGTCAGGCCCTGCGGGTTGGTCACGCCCGTCAGGCGCAACTCCGTGTCGTACGCGAAGTCGTAGACCGTGCCGTCAGGGTCCCTGCGGGACGACGGCAGGTCGAAGTGGGTGCTGGTGTGGCGAGTGGTGTTGCCTGCCGGATCGGTGTGTGAGACGAGGTTGCCCTCACCGTCCCATTGCCACTCCTCACGCGCGCCGTCCGGCTGTTCGCGCCACGCGGGCTTGCCTTCCGGGGTCCAGCCCATGCGGCTGGTGTGCCCCAGGGGATCGGTGACCTGAGTGACGCGGCCGAATATGTCCCGCTGGACCGTGGTGCTATTGCCCAGCGGGTCCGTGACGGATATCGGCAGGCCCGCCGCGTCGCATTCAACCCGTTGGACATGCCCGAGCGGGTCGGTGATGGACGTGACGTGGCCGGACGCGTCGTACGCGTAAACGGTTTCCGCCCCCGTCGGGTCCACCGTCGCCAGCAGGTTGCCGTCGGGGTCGTAGGTGTGGCGCCAGACCGCGCCGCCCGGCTCGGTGACCTCCACCGGGAGGTTCAGCGCGTTGTACGCGGCCTGTCCGGTGGAACCGTCAGGCAGGGTGATCCCCACCAGGTTGCCCGCCTCGTCGTACGCGTAACGCGTCGTGCGGCCAAGGGGGTCGGTGACCGACAGGCGGTGTTGGCCGTTTGGGTCCCACACGGTGGTGGTCGTATGGCCGAGGGGGTCGGTCTCGGCCACCACCCGGCACGCCTCGTTGTAGCGGTAAGTGCTGGTCGCGCCAAGCGAGTTGGTGTACGTGTTCGTCCGCGTCCGGTCGTCGTACGTGAAGGCGCCGGACATGAAGCCGTCCGAGCCCTGCGTGCGTACCACTCGGCCGTGTTCGTCGTAGACATACGTGAACGCGGTTCCGTTGCGGTCGGTCCAGGAGGTGATCCGGCCGTCCGGGTCGTAGGTGAAACGCAGCGGTGTGCCGCTGGAGTTGGTGACCTCGGTCAGGTTGCCCGCGTCGTCGTATCCGTAACGCACCAGGACCGTGTCCAGGAGCCGTAGGGCGGTGACGCGCCCGCCGTGTGTGTCCACGGCGATGTCGTAGCCGCCGGAATGGCGGATACCGGTGGGGATCCCGGACGCGGTGCGGTCGATGTCGATGCGGTGGCCGTTTCGGTCCTCGACGGACTTCAGCGGCAGGTCGACGGCCTCGTGCGGGTCGACCGACGTGGGGTGGGTGAAGGTGCGCACCACGCCGGTGGCCGGGTCCGTGACGGTCATCACGCCATCCGGTCGCCCGTCCCAGGTCAACGCCAGTCGTGGACCCCGCTCGGGCAGTACCGGCTGACCCGGCCGTGGTACGGGGTAGACCAGCCGCTTGCCGTCGGTGGCGGCGAACACCACGCCCTGGGCGTCGAGTTGCAGCCGTTCGTCCAGCGTCGAGGCCCATGAGCGGCCGAACCATCCGCCCGCGCGGTACGACGACAGATGCGTCCGCTCGATCACCAGCGGAAGCTGACCGGGCAGGGAGACGTCGGTCTGCGGCAGGAACATCGTGCCGGTCGCGATGTCGACCGGGTCATTGCACGCCTCGACCGAGTCGGTGGGGCGTGCGTTCGCGGGCAGTTCGGCGTCGTCGGGGCGGATCGGGTCGGACGGTGGCTTCTCCATGTCCAGACTCGGCGGCTCGCGCAGCCCGCCCAGTCCGTCCAGGTCGGTCGGCAGACCGGACAGCAGCGACGGGTCCAGTCCGCCGCCGAACAGCCGGGGGAACATCCCCGCTTCGACCGCCGCCTTCGTCGCGCCGCCCGCGGCGCCGAAGAGGGCGCCGGAGACCATGCCGTCCTTGGCGGCGGAGTTCAGCTCGTCCAGGCTGAAGTGGTCCTGCAGGCCGAACGCCATCTGCAACGGCTGCGCCACGGCCGCGTCGACGGCCACCGACTCCACACCGCCGAACGCCGCCGACGCCACCGCCGTACCCAGCACATCGGCGGCGACCGCCGACAGCTCCAGCCCGATGGCTCCGGCGGCCTCGATCACCGCATCGGCGGCGGCCGCCGCCGCGCCGGACAGCGCGCCACCAGTCGCCATCGCCACGCCGATCGCGGCGGCCAGGACCGCGATGTCGATCTCGATCCGGTGCTCGATCTTCTTCCGGGCCTTCTCGATGCCGTCCGCGTAGTTCTCCAGCATCTCGGCCATATGCGTGGACGCCTTGGCGACGTCGTCCAACCAGCCCTTGCCCCCCGGGCCGTGGTAGCGGTGCCAGAACTCGGCGTACGCGTCGATCGCCTCGCCCTTGTTGTTGTGGACCAGCGCCGCCGACCTGCCGTTCGTCGCGGTGCACACCGGACCCACGGCCTTGCCGAACCCACGCCAGGCGTCCGCCGCCTGACGCAGCTTGCCGGGATCACCCTTCGGCCAGGGCATCCCCATGTGCTTGGCGAGCCACCCCGCACAGTCCTCGATGCTCGGCAGGCCGAGGAAACTCACTTGCCGCCCTTACCGTCACCGTGCTCCAGCCCGGCCGCCTTCTTGAACATGGCCGCCACCTGGTGGTCGTTGCCAGAGTGGCCGTCAGCCATGTCCTTGAACGCCTCGGAGATGCTCTCCAACCCCTGCACCAGGATGCCGACCGCCTTTTCGACCGACGTCCGGCTGGGACCGTACGAGGCGTGGAACTGCTTACCGGAGTCGTCGTCGCCCCACGGCGAACCCAGCTCGTCCAGCTTCTTCTTCAGCGTCGCCGCGGCCTGGCCGAGGGCCCTGCTCTGGTCGTGGAACGTGGGCGCCGACGACTTCAGGTCAGCCGTCGATATGTGCAGGTCCGGTGGAGTGCCGCCCACGGTTCCCCCTGGTGGTCGCTGGTGTGAGCCATCCGACCCTACTAGAGCGGGAGTTGACCCCCGGCGGCCCGCGTCACCACACCCCCAGCACCACCAGCACCGCCGTGACGGCCGTCTCGCACAGGGCGCCGAAGACATCGCCGGTGACGCCGTGGAGGCGGGAGCGGCAGCGGCGCAGGAGGAGTTCGGAGGCGGTCAGGGCGAGGGCCGTCGCCAGGGCGTAGTGGGCGGCGGCGTACGGGCCGAAGAGGGCGCCAACTGCCGCCGCCGCCAAGGTGGTCAGGGCGGCCAGCAGCCAGGCGGTGCGGGGCGGGACGGTGCCCGCGACGGTGCGGCCCAGGCCGTCCTCACGGGCGGCGGGGACGCCGTCGCGGCAGGCGAGGGTCATCGCGGTGCGGCCGGTCAGGGCGGCGACGGCGATCGCGGTGGCCGCCTCGGGCCAGCCTGACGCGTAGAGCCGGGCCAGTGCCGCGACCTGGGCGAGCAGCACCAGGACCAGGGTGAGCACACCGAACGGGCCGATGTCCGACTGCTTCATGATGCGCAGCGCGTCGGCGGCCGGTTTGCCGCTGCCCAGGCCGTCCGCGGTGTCGGCCAGACCGTCCAGGTGCAGCCCGCGGGTGAGGGCGGCGGGTACGGCGACCGTGGCGACGGCGGCCAGCAGTGGGTTACCGCCCAGCAGCAACGGGCCGCCGAGCGCGGCGGCGGTGAGGCCGAGGGCCAGGCCGACCAGCGGCGCGCACAGCATTCCGGCCCGACCGGCCGTACGGTCCCAGCGCCTGACCCGTACCGGCAGTACGGTCAGCGTGCCGAAGGCGAACCGCGGTCCGTCGTCGATCGCCACACGTCCCCCAAACCGATACAGCCCACGTCGGAGGAACGCTACAGCCTGGCCGGTGGGCGTCCTTCGGCCGGGCGGTCGGTACGGCGTTTGCGGCGGCGGCGCACCGCGTCGTCCACCAGGCACCAGCCGACCGCCGTCAGGATCGCGGCCAGGTGCTCCCAGCCCGCGAGGTTCGGCCACAGTGCCGCCTCCACCACCATCGACCCGGCCACCACTCCCGCCGTCCACCACGCCCGGTACCGCCAGGCGACGCAGACCGCGAGCGCCACCACCGCCGCGGACGGGCCGGTGTCCCGGATGAAGGCGTCGATCGGCGCCAGGCCGAGCACCGCGTGCGGTCCTCGGGAGACGCCCCAACGCGCGTAGGTCGTACCGGCCAGCGTGGACAGGTACGCGATGCCGACGGTGCGGGCCTTGCCGAGGGTGATCTCGGCGATGCCGAACACCACCAGCACCTGGGCGAGCGCTCCCCACACCGGCAGGTCGAGGGCGGGCACGAACAGCGACAGCGGGGTGCGCAGCAGCGCCTTCCACCACAGCAGCGTCGCGCTGACCACCCCGGACCGGTTCACCAGGTCGTCGCCCCAGGCGGTGTGCTGCACCAGTTGCAGTACGGAGATCAGCACCACGGCGGCGATCGTCAGCGGAATCGCCCGCCATCTCCTGCGTACCGAGGCGATGCGCAGGTCGGCGACGAGCGCGCCCCACTCGCGGTACGCGGCGCGGCGCAGCCACGCTTCGGCAGTACTCACAGCGTTCCCGCGCCGGTACGGGCCGGGCGGCAGGCCTGGCGTACGGTGCGCATCGCCCGCCCCTCCACGGTGAAACCGGCGGCCCTCAACGCGTTCGTGCCCCCCTCGCGGGTAGATCGTTCCACCCTTCTCGCCCGGACCCGGCACGGCGGGCGTACGGCCGTGCGGGCAGGGCTGCTCGGGCCGCGGCATGGTCGGGCCGGGCCACGTTTCAGGGTCTCCGATCGGATCGCCGGAGGCCAGAGCCTCTCCGCGGGGCCCTCTCCGCGCGATGGCCGAATCGCGGGTGATCGCAGTCATGATGTTGATGACGACATTCACCCGGTCCGCGGTTGTGAAGAACGCCGAACGTGTTCGCCGGGATCCTGACCGTCCCGGGGGCGGGAACGCCCGGGACGGTTCGGTGTACGCCATACGGAGCGATCCCATGAACAGCGATCTTATGTCGCGATTGACGGGGTTTGCTCGGGAATTAGCTTTCTGCCGCGACGACCTGGGCTGCGATGCCCATGGCACGACGCCCCCGGGTGCTACGGCTCGGGGGTGGGCTCCGGCTGGCCCGGCAGCTCGGCGGCCAGCGCCGCCGCGGCCTTGAGCAGCGGCACCGCGAGGAGTGCGCCGGTGCCCTCGCCGAGCCGGACGCCGTGGTCGAGCAGCGGTTCTATGGACAGCCGGTCCAGTGCCTTGGCCTGCCCGGGCTCGCCCGACGACTGGCCCGCCAGCCACCAGTCGGGCGCCCGGAACGCCACCCGCTGCGCGGCCAGCGCACACGCCGCCGAGACCACACCGTCGAGCACCACCGGCAGCTTGCGCACCGCGCACTGCAGCAGGAACCCGGTGGCCGCCGCGAGGTCCGCGCCGCCCACCGTGGCCAGCAGCTTCAACGGGTCGCCGAGCACCGGCCGGGCCCGGCGCAGCGCGTCGCGGATCGCCCCGCACTTGCGCATCCAGGCCAGGTCGTCGATCCCCGAACCGCGACCGGTCACCACGGACGCGTCCGTGCCGCACAGCGCCGCGATCAGCACCCCCGCGGGTGTGGTGCCGCCGACGCTCAGATCGCCCAGCACCAGCAGGTCGGTGCCGGAGTCCGCCTCCTCGTCGGCGATCGCCATGCCGGCGCGGAACGCCTGCTCGGCCTCCGCCTCGGTCAGCGCGTCCTCGACGTCGATGAGCCCGGAGCCGCGCCGTACCCGGTGCCGTACCACCTCGGCGGGCAGTTCGCCGGGGTCGCAGTCCACGGCCATGTCGACGACGCGTACCTGGGCTCCGTACGTGCGGGCCAGGACGTTCACCGCGGCCTCGTCCGCGAGAACCGAGCGCACCAGGGTGCCGGCGGTGCCCGGGGGGCGTGCGGAGACGTTTCGCTCGGCGATGCCGTGGTCCCCGGCGAACAGGATCACGCGGGCCCGCTCGATCGGCCTCGCCGGTGCGCGGCCCTGTACGGAGGCCAGCCAGTCGCCCAGGTCTTCCAGCTTTCCGAGCTTTCCGGCGGTGGCCGTACGGGCGCGGAGCGCTTTGGAGTCGTGCCGGAGCGCCGGTTCGGGGCGGTCGATCAGCGCGGCGAAGTCGTCTAGGTCCAGGGGGCTCACGACTCGCACCTTACCGGTGAGGTTGCCGTGACGGTGATGTACGGGCGCCGACGTCAGCGCGGGCGGCCTAGCGCAGCGTCACCGCCAGGCCCGCCACGACCAGTAGCACGCGCTCCGACTCGGCCGCGACGGCCGCGTTCAACCGGCCCAACTCGTCGCGGAACCGGCGGCCTGACGCCGTGGCGGGAACCACACCGGAGCCGACCTCGTTGCTGACCGCCACCACCGTACGGCGGGTCTCCCGCCAGGCGGCGGTCAACTCGGCCACTCGCAGGGCGAGTTGGCGGCGGCCGCCGGACGCCCATCGCCGCTCGTCCCACGCACCGACCGCGTCCATCGCGTCGGTCAGCCACAGCGCCAGGCAGTCGATGAGCAGCGGCGGCCCGTCCGTGTTCAGCAGCGGCAGCAGGTCGCAGGTCTCCTCGGTGCGCCAGCTGGCCGGGCGCCGCTCCCGGTGCAGATGGACCCGGGCCGCCCAGTCCGGGTCGTCCTCCCGGATGCCGCCGGTGGCCACGTAGACCACGCCGGGGAAGGCGGAGAGCCGCCGCTCGGCCTCCGCCGACTTGCCGGACCGCGCGCCGCCCAGCACCAGCGTGCGGCGCGGGATGTCCGGTACGGACTCGTACGCGCCGACCACCAGCGCACTGCCGTCCGGCACCGCCCGGGCGCCGTCCGCGCTGAGCCTGCGGTGCAGTTCCGGTTCCGGCGCGGCGTCGTGGCCGACGTGGACGGCGATCACATCGGTGGTGGGGCCCACCGCGCCCGCGGCGCGCAGCCGGGCCAGGGCGTCGGGGCGGCGGGTCACGTCGAGCAGCACCATGTCGTACGGGACCGGGCGGTCGCGTCCGTTGCCGAGACCGGCGGGAGCGGCGCCCGCGGGCAGATACAGCAGGCGGTGCCCGGCGGGTCCGGTCACCTCGTATCCGGTGCCCGGCGCGTCCAGCGGCAACGCGCGGACCCGGTGGCCGGAAAGCAGCGTCAGCTGCTCGCCGTCCGGCACCCGGCCGGGGGCGGGCAGGCCGGCCGGCAGGTCGACCGGCGGCCCGGCCTGGGGGTGCGTCAGCAGGACCTGGCGTACGCCGCCGAGCGAGCGTCCGGCGCGGGCGGCGGCCAGCGCCGGGCCGGGCGTCAGGTCGAGCAGCAGTACTCCGTCGACCAGCAGCGAGGCAGGGTTGCGGGCGCCGGCGCCGAGCGCGGCGGCGCAGGCCGCGCAGGGGCAGCCGGACTGCGGCAGGCCCTCGGGCCCACCCGTGCCCAGCAGCGTGATCTCCATGCGGACATCGTCGCGTACGACGCCTGGCCGGTCGCGCACCGCCCCGCCTGGCGGTGTGGCTGACCGGCGGCGGTGATCTCCGTTAACCTGCGCGGACAGGACGGAGAGGGGCTTGGCATGGCATGGACGTGGCGGTTCGAGAAGACGGACGGCACGGAGGCCGTACCGGCGGTGGAACCCGAGGAGTTCAGCACCCAGGGCGACGCGGAGTCCTGGATCGGCGAGGAGTGGAAGACGCTGCTGGACGGCGGGGTGGACCAGGTGCGGCTCTTCGAGGACGGTACGGAGGTGTACCCGGCGCCGATGAGTCTGCATGCGGGCAGCTAGCGCCGGGCTTGCCTGAATCCCTGGGGCGCGGTCGGTTCGGCACCGCGGGGCTGCGCTCGGCGGCATCTTTCGGGGGCAAGCCCTCAGACCCCAGCACCGGCGTTGTCAGGGGCGCTCGCCCCCAACTCCTGTGCGGTTGAGGTCGGTTGGGGGGAACGCCTACAACGCCTGGGCGGTTGAGGCCGGTTGGGGGCCGCCCCCAACGCCGCCGGAGCCGTGGGTGCTGGGGGCGACCCCCAGCACCCAGGTCGCCGGTAGGCGTCAGAGCTGGCCCAGGGTCACCTGGGTCGTGCGCGGCTGGCCGTCGCGTTCGTAGGTGACGCTGGTCTTGTCGCCGGGTTTGAAGACGGCCAGGGTCTCGGAGAGGGACGCGTCCGTGGTGATGGGGACGTCGTCCACCTTGGTGATGATGTCGCCTGGGCGCAGGCCTGCCTTGTCCGCCGCGCCCCCGGGGGTGACGGTGACCACTACGACGCCCACGGGTTCGAGGTTGCTGTTCAGCACGGTGCGTACGGAGACGTTGAGCGCGGCCTTGCCGGAGGCGGTCACCTTGCCGCTCCTGATGAGCTGGCGCGCGATGTTGTTCACCGTGGAGACCGGGATGGCGAACCCGATGCCGGGCGCCGTACCGCCGCCCAACTCCGGTTCGGTGGCCGCCAGCGTGGGGATGCCGATCACCTGACCGGAGAGGTTGACCAGCGCACCGCCGCTGTTGCCGGGGTTGATCGCGGCCGAGGTCTGCACCATGTTCACGATGGTGGTGCCCGTGCCGCCGTTGCCGCCCTCGTTGACGGTGCGTCCGACGGCCGACACGATGCCCTGGGTCACGCTGCTGGACAGGCCCAGCGGATTGCCCATGGCCAGGGTGATCTGGCCGACGGCCACCTTCGAGGCGTCGCCGAACGCGGCCGGTCTGAGGTCGCCGGGCGGGTTGGCCAGTTTGATGACCGCCAGGTCGTCGGCCGGGTAGCTGCCCACCAGGTCGGCCTTCAGCGTGCTCTTGCCGGTGGCGAGGGTGACCTGGAAGTTCCTGGCGTTGCCGACGACATGGGCGTTGGTGACGATGTCGCCCTTGGTGTCGTACACCACGCCCGAGCCGAGGCCCGCGCTGGTGGTGATCTGGACGACGGACGGCAGGACGTTCTTGACCACCCGTTCGTAGTCGTCCTGAAGGCTGTTGCTCACCGTGGGAGCGGGACCCGCGCCCGGACCGTTCGACCTGGACGCCGCCGTTGAGGTCTTCGCCGCGCCGGAGCAGCCGGCGAGCAGCGCCACCGCGCACACGGCCGCCAGCAGCGGTCGGACCGCCGAGCGCCGACCGGCAGATCCCCCCAATCCGGGCATACGTGATCCACTCATGCCCGGAGTGTCCCTTTTATCGGTTTATCAAGCGAGTATCTCCGCGCCCGTGCCGCGCGTGTCGGACCCCGCTCAATCCCGTACCCCGCACAGGTGCAGCAGCGCGGCCACCGCGCGGTACGGGTCGGTTCGCCCGGCCCGTACCTCCACGGCCAGCAGCCGGTCCAGGTCCGGAACATCGCTGGCCTTGGTCTCGTCCGGCGCGGTGTCGGTGAACACCCGCACCCCGTACCAGGCGTGCAGCGGCGCGCCGATCGCCGACAGGGTCGCGGTGAGCGTCTCCCGTCGGTCGGCCCGCGCGGTCAGTCCCAGTCGGTTGGTGTACCCGGTGGCGTCGAACGCCGCCAGCGCGCCCTCCCAGTCGCCGGACAGCCCGCGCCGCATCGCCAGCGCGTCCCCGTTGCGCACCAGCAGCGACAGCAACCCGCCGGGCGCCAGCACCCGGGCCAGACCGGCCAGCAGCGCGTCCGGATCCGCCACGTACATCAACACCCCGTGGCAGAGCACCACGTCGAAGCTGCCCGCGTCGAAGTACCGGCCGGTCTCCCGGCCGTCGCCCTCGACCAGCCGGACCCGCTCCCGTATGCCCTCCGGCTCCACCGACAGCGCCGCGCGGGCCGTCTCCAGCATCGCCGGATCCGACTCCACACCGGTCACCTCGTGGCCGCCACGGGCCAGCCGCAGTGCCTGGGTGCCCTGGCCGAGCCCGACGTCGAGCACCCGCAGCCGGCGTCCCACCGGGAACCGCGCGGTGATCTGCTCATCGAGCTGCCGCGCCACCAACTCCTGCCGCACGGCGTTGCGCAGGCCGCCGAGACCCGCCAGCCAGGCTTCCGCCCCGCCGGAAAACCCGCTGCTCAGATCTGCTCACCGCGCTTGACCTGCGGCTTGGGCAGTCGCATCCGGCGCATCTGGAGCGTGCGCATCAGCGCGTAGGCGACCGCGCCGCGCAGGTTCTCACTGGGGAAGCGCTGGCGCAGTACCTTCTTCAACCGGAAGGCGGTGAACGCCGACTGGAGCACGATCAGCACGATCAGCAGCAGCCACAGCAGCAGCGAGATGTCCTTGACGTTCATGCTGGGGAACATGCTCAGCACGAGGATGACCACCGCGAGCGGCAGGAACAGCTCGGCGACGTGGTACCGGGTGTCCACGTAGTTCCGGCACAGCTTGCGCACCGGTCCCTTGTCGCGCACCGGCAGATAGCGCTCGTCACCGCTGGCCAGCGCCTCGCGCTGCTTCGCCATCTCGACCCGGCGGGCCTCCCGGGCCTGCTTGGCGGCGGCCTTGCGGTCGCCGGGCACGGTGACGCGCTGGCGGCGCTGCGTCTGCGCCTCGTTGCGCTTGGGCGTGGGGCGGCCCTTCGGGGCCTGCGGGTCGCGGCGCTGGTCGACCGGTTCTGCGGTCACCATCGGGGTCGCGGCCTGCTCATCCTTGGAACGACGTCGGAACACAAGGCCCAAGGGTACGTGCTGCCGGGACCGGTCCCCACCCCCACGTGCCAGCCCGGCACCGCCACCTACTCCTTGGGCGGGATGCGCTCGGTGCGTGATCGTCCCTCAGGATGAGCGCATCCGCCGCCGAACGGTGCGGTAATGGAAGCGGGGCCCGTACTGTAGGGGTCAACAGAGGTGCCGGAGCAAGTCGCAGAAGGGGGCGCGCCAGGCCCATGAGCGGTGTCATGAAGCGGATGGGGATGATCTTCCGCGCGAAGGCCAACAAGGCCCTGGACCGGGCCGAGGACCCGCGCGAGACGCTTGACTACTCGTACCAGAAGCAGCTTGAGCTGCTGCAGAAGGTACGTCGTGGCGTCGCGGACGTGGCCACGTCGCGTAAGCGGCTCGAGCTGCAGCTCACCGGCTTGCAGCAGCAGTCGTCCAAGCTTGAGGACCAGAGCCGCAAGGCGCTGGCGCTCGGCCGTGAGGACCTGGCGCGCGAGGCGCTGACCCGGCGTGCCGCGCTCCAGCAGCAGGTCACCGACCTGGAGACGCAGCACCAGACGTTGCAGGGTGAGGAGGAGAAGCTCACTCTCGCGGCGCAGCGGCTGCAGGCCAAGGTGGACGCCTTCCGCACCAAGAAGGAGACCATCAAGGCCACCTACACGGCCGCCCAGGCGCAGACCAAGATCGGCGAGGCGTTCTCCGGGATCTCCGAGGAGATGGGCGACGTCGGCCTGGCCATCCAGCGGGCCGAGGACAAGACCGCGCAGATGCAGGCGCGCGCCGGTGCCATCGACGAACTGCTGGCCTCGGGTGCGCTGGACGACCCGAGCGGGCTGGCCAAGGACGACATCTCGGCGGAGCTGGACCGGCTCTCCGGCGGTTCCGACGTCGAGCTGGAGCTGCAGCGGATGAAGGCCGAGCTGGCCGGCGGCAGCAGCGGTCAGCAGGCCATCGAGGGCAACAAGGCCGGCCAGGCCAACCACCAGCAGCCGCAGGACCAGCCGCGCCTCGACAAGAACTGAGCGTCCGCGCGCACCTCGAAGGGAGACCGTCATGATCGTACGGATCATGGGGGAGGGCCAGGTGAGGCTGGCCGACAGCCACTTCGTCGAGCTGAACAAGCTGGACGACGAGCTGTTGGGCGCCATGGAGAGTGGCGACGAGACGGAGTTCCGGCGCACCCTCGGCGCGCTGCTGGACGCCGTGCGGCGGCTCGGTGAGCCGCTGGCGGATGACGCACTGGAGCCGTCCGAGCTGATCCTGCCCGCCCCGGACGCCTCCCTGGAGGAGGTACGGGAGATGCTCGCCGACGACGGGCTGATCCCTGGATAACCGGCACCCCCAGCACCACCGGGCGCCCTGGTCCCACCCGTCACGGGGCCAGGGCGCCCGTGCTGTGCGGCCCGGCCGATGCCCGTACCGTGTGGTGGCGTGACCCTCCTCGCCCGATCGCGCCACTGGGCGCGGGCACATCCGCTCGCCGTGGACGGCGCTCTGGCGGCGGTCGTCCTCGGGCTGATCCTGGTCAGCTCGGTGGCCGGGCCGCCCGCGCACCAGTACCGGGCGGATCCGGCCAACGTCACCCTGGCGGTGCTGGCCTGTGCCGCACTGGTGGTGCGGCGCCGCTTTCCGCGCTCGGCGCTGGCCTTCACCAGTGCCGCCGCCGCGCTCGGCTTCGTCGCCGACCGGACCTCGCGCTCCGCGCCGGTGGTGGTGACCGTCTTCCTGGCGCTGTTCACCGTCGCCGCCCGCACCGACCGGCCCACCACCTGGCGGGTGGGCGCCGCCACCTGCGCGGCGCTGACCGCGGTGTCCATGCGCTACGGGCCCGCGCCCTGGTACAGCCAGGAACACCTCGCCGTCTTCGCCTGGACCGGGATGGCCGCCGCGGGCGGTGACGCGGTGCGCAGCCGCCGCGCCTACGTCGCCGCGATCGAGGAGCGCGCGGTACGAGCCGAGCGCACCCGCGAGGAGGAGGCGCGCCGCCGGGTCGCCGAGGAACGGATGCGCATCGCCCGGGAGCTGCACGACGTGGTCGCCCACCACATCGCGCTGGTCAACGTGCAGGCCGGAGTCGCCGCCCACGTCATGGACAGCCGACCCGCGCAGGCCAAGCAGGCGCTGGCGCACGTCCGCGAGGCGAGCCGCTCGGCGCTGGACGAACTGCGCGCCACGGTCGGCCTGTTGCGGCAGGCGGGCGACCCCGAGGCGCCCATGGAACCGGCGCCGCGCCTGGCCGATCTGGACCGGCTGGTCGACGGCTTCGTCCGCACCGGACTGCGCGCCGAGGTGGTCACCGAAGGACTCGCGGACGCCGCCGAGCCGTTGCCCGCGACCGTCGACCTGACCGCGTACCGGGTGATCCAGGAGTCGCTGACCAACGCCCACAAGCACGCGGGGCCGGACGCCCGGGTGAGGGTGCGGATCGTCCGGGACGGCACCGGGGTGGAGATCACCGTGCTGGACGACGGCACCGGCGGCGCGGCGGCGGACGCCGGGCGCGGTGGCGGACACGGGCTGATCGGGATGCGCGAGCGGGCCACGGCGCTGGGCGGCCGGTTCGAGGCGGGGCCCTGGCCGGAGGGCGGCTTCCGGGTCTTCGTACGCTTGCCGTCGGCAGCCCCGGCGCGGCTTTCCGGCGCGCTGGGCGAGGCCGCGGCCACGGGGGAGGGGCGACGATGATCCGGGTCGTACTCGCCGACGACCAGGCGCTGTTGCGCGGCGCGTTCCGGGTGCTGGTGGAGTCCGAGCCGGACATGGAGGTGGTCGGCGAGGCCGGTGACGGAGCCGAGGCGGTGGCGGTGGCCCGCCGGACCGGTGCCGATGTGGTGCTGATGGACATCCGGATGCCGGGGACGGACGGGATCGCCGCGACCCGGGAGATCACCGCCGCCGACGACCTCGGCGGCGTGCACGTGCTGATCCTGACCACCTTCGAGGCGGACGAGTACGTGATCGAGGCGCTGCGCGCCGGTGCCGCGGGGTTCCTGGGCAAGGGCGCGGAACCCGACGAACTGCTGACCGCCATCCGTACCGTCGCCGCCGGGGAGTCACTGCTGTCACCGGCCGCGACCAAGAGCCTGATCGCCCGGTTCCTCGGCGCCGGGGGTCCGTCCAGGGCCGCCGAGGAGCGCCTGGCGGTACTGACCGCGCGGGAGCGGGAGGTGCTCGCCGAGGTGGCGGCCGGGCTGTCCAACGAGGAGATCGCCGAACGCCTCGGGGTCAGCCCGCTCACCGTCAAGACCCACGTCAACCGCACGATGGCCAAGCTCTCCGCCCGCGACCGCGCCCAACTGGTCGTCATCGCCTACGAGACCGGGCTGGTCCGGCCTTCGACGGGCTGACCGGTCGGGTGCATTCCGCGCGGACCGGCCCGCGCGGTGCGCGATCACGGCAGCATGGAGGGATGCTGCTGCGTCCGGTGCGGGACACCGCTGAAGATGCCGAGGCCGTGCAGGCCATCACCGCCGCGTCGTTCGGGGATGCCAGGGCGCTGCCGGGGGGCGACTGGCCGCCGGAACGGGTGGTCCGGTTCCACGCGCGGGTGCGGTACTTCGCCAGGACCGACCCCGACGGCTGCTGGATCGCCGAGGACGTGGTGGCCGGTCCGGTGGGCGTGGCACTGGCCCTCAAGCGCGAGTTCCTGTGGGGGCTTTCACTGCTCGCCGTGGTACCGACGGCACAGGGCAAGGGAGTCGGCAAGGCGCTGCTTGCCCGCGCGATGGGGTACGGACGCGGCTGTCTGCGCGGTCTGCTGTGCGGCACCCGGCACCCCGTGGCGGCCCGCGCCTACCGCCGCGCCGGATTCACCCTGCACCCGGCGATGCGGCTCAAGGGGGTGGTCGACCCGGCGCGGCTCGAACCGCTGGACGGCGCCGTGCACGAGGGCACACCACGGCACCGGGACCTGATGGACTCGGTCGACCGGCGCACCAGGGGCGGTGCGCACGGCCCCGATCACGAGCAACTCCTCGGCGGCTGCCGCCTGTTCGTGGTGGACGACCTGGCGGGCAGCGGGTACTGCTACGCCGACCGCGGCCGCGTCGAACTGCTGGCCGCCACCTCGCGACGGCTCGCCACCCGACTGCTCACCGCGGCACTGCTGTCCGTACCGCCGGGCGGCACGGCCTGCGTACCGCATCTGACGAGCGATCAGCAGTGGGCGCTGGACGTGGGGTTGACGGCTGGGCTGGAACTGGCCAACTCCGGCTATGTGTGCCTACGCGGCATGCGGCCGCCAACCCCGTACATCCCGTCGGATACGTTCCTGTAGAGGGCGGCGCGTTACGGCAGTGCCAGCATCTGCTCCAGGGCGAGCTTGGCGTAGTGCTCGGTCTCCTCGTCCACCACGATGCGGTTGACCACGGTGCCCTCGGCCAGCGACTCCAGCGCCCACACCAGGTGCGGCAGGTCGATCCGGTTCATGGTCGAGCAGAAGCAGACGGTCTTGTCGAGGAAGACGATCCGCTTGTCCGGGTGCGCCTTCGCCAGCCGCCGCACCAGGTTGAGCTCGGTGCCGATGGCCCAGGAGGAACCGGCGGGGGCGGCTTCCAGCGCCTTGATGATGTACTCGGTAGAGCCCACGTAGTCGGCCGCGGCCACGACCTCGTGCTTGCACTCGGGGTGCACCAGCACGTTCACCCCGGGTATCCGGGACCGTACGTCCTCCACCGAGTCCAGCGAGAACCGGCCGTGCACCGAGCAGTGCCCGCGCCACAGGATCATCTTGGCCGCCCGCAGCTGTTCGGGGGTGACCCCGCCGCCCGGCTTGTGCGGGTTGTAGACCACGCAGTCGTCGAGAGCGAAGCCCATCTCGCGGACCGCGGTGTTGCGCCCGAGGTGCTGGTCCGGCAGGAACAGCACCTTCTCTCCCTGGGAGAACGCCCATTCCAGCGCGCGCTTGGCGTTGGAGGAGGTGCAGATGGTGCCGCCGTGCCGTCCGGTGAACGCCTTGATGTCGGCCGAGGAGTTCATGTACGAGACCGGCACGGTGACGTCCGCGACCCCGGCCTCGGTCAGCACGTCCCAGCACTCGGCGACCTGCTCGGCGCTGGCCATGTCGGCCATCGAGCAGCCCGCGGCCAGGTCCGGCAGGATGACCTGCTGGTCGGCGGTGGTCAGGATGTCCGCGCTTTCGGCCATGAAGTGCACACCGCAGAAGACGATGTACTCCGCCTGCGGGCGCGCCGCGGCGTCCCTGGCCAGCTTGAACGAGTCACCCGTGACGTCCGCGAACTCGATGACCTCGTCGCGCTGGTAGTGGTGACCGAGCACGAAGACCCGCTCGCCGAGCTTCGCCTTGGCCGCCCGGGCGCGCTCGACGAGGTCGGGGTCGGAGGGCGCGGGCAGGTCGCCGGGGCACTCCACTCCCCGCTCGCTCTTGGGGTCCGCCTCGCGGCCGAGCAGCAGCAGGGCGAGCGGCGTGGGCTGGACGTCCAGCGATCCGGGGGCCAGGGGTTCGGTGGTGGTCACGGGCGGGGCGCCCTTTCTCTTGGCACGTGCTGTCGACATGCACCTTTTCGTCTAACTGACGCTATCTATCATAGCCGGTTCGCGTCAGATTGACGATGGGCATCGTGTCGATGTGACGTATCCGGCTCGTTCTGGCCAACGGGTTGATCCGCCCGGGCCATGAGGTGACCTTGCCGTGAGCGGTGTGCGAGCATGAATGGAAGGCGTGAGTGGGATGCCGGATCCGACCCGGAATTTTTTCCGGGCGGCGGCGGTTCCAGTCGGCGGCAGAAAGACCGACGTTGCGTAGAAACCCGGGAGTGAACAGATGACGGTTCAGGACGAGACCACCGCAAGCGAGGGCATCATCCTGTCCGACGCCGCCGCGGCCAAGGTCAAGAGCCTGCTCGAACAGGAAGGCCGCGAAGACCTCGCGCTGCGTGTCGCGGTTCAGCCCGGAGGCTGCTCCGGTCTGCGCTACCAGCTGTTCTTCGACGAGCGCTCGCTCGACGGCGACGTCGTGAAGGACTTCGGCGGCGTCAAGGTCGTCACCGACCGGATGAGCGCCCCGTACCTCGGCGGTGCCTCGATCGACTTCGTGGACACCATCGAGAAGCAGGGCTTCACCATCGACAACCCGAACGCCACGGGCTCCTGCGCCTGCGGCGACTCGTTCCACTGAGTCCTACGCGACCATGCGGCGGTGCCCCCCAGGCCGGGGCACCGCCGCTCGCGTATCCGGCGCCGTTCAGCCGCGCTGCGGCACCGCCCGGCCGTCCGAGGCGTCGTAGACCGTACGGGTGCCGAGCGGAGCGTCCAGCGTCACCCGCTCGCTGATCGACTTCGCCAGCATCACGCAGATCCGCGCGGGGTCCTTGGCGGAACTGGTGATCCGGACCTTCACCGCGTCGGCCGACTGGCTGACCACGCTCGCCGAGTACGTCGAACACACCCCGCCCCAGAAGCGCAGAGTGAGCGTGCGGCTGTCCGCCGCGTAGGACTCGACGTGCGTGGCGGTGCCCGGCGACGGCGCCGCGCTGGGCGGGGGCGCGACGTACTTCGGGTCCACCGCTGGCTGGGCGATCTCGACGGGCTGCTGGGCCGCGGGCTGGGCCACCTGGAACAGCCAGGACGGCACCAGCTCCGACTGCCCGCCCACGAACTGCGCGGACAGCCCGAACCGCGCCGCCCGTACGTCGAACGTCAGCGGGGCGCCGGTGACGCAGCGCGTGGAAGGGCGCACCGGAAGGTCTCCGGGATCGGCGGGGCCACCGGGGTCGGCGCCCGACAGGCCCGTGGCGCCCGGGTGCATGGTGCGGCACGGACCGGTGCCCGGGGTGGCACCGGAGCCGTTCAGCTCGTCCAGCGCCCGCCGCGCGCTCACCACCGGATACGCGGCGCCCCGGGCCAGCGCCGCCAGCCGCCCCGAACCGCTCAGCAGCCGCCCGTCCGGGCCCACCTGGAGCATGGTCTGCCAGCCGTGCGTCGGCAGACCGCCCACCACCGGGTCAACCTCGACGGTGCGCACACCGCCCGCCGCCCGCGAGGCGTCCACCCGCGCCCCGCCCAGGCCGAGCGCCGTCAACACCGGGGCGACGGCACGCTTCGCCTGGTCGGGCGGTACGGCCGGGCCGGGGGACGGGACCGCGGGCGCCGTCGACCGCATGGCGTCCTCGGGGGAGTAGCAGACAGCCTGCCCGGCACCGCCCGCGCCGCCGCTCGCGGTGGACGGGTGGCATCCGGTGCCAGCCCCGTTCCGCGCGAACGCCCAACTGCCGGGCGCCTGTTGGGTCACCTGCAACGTCGGGCCCGGCGCGTTGTGGCTCGGGGCGGCCCGCCACAGGCCGTGGTCCAGCACGATCGGGCCGGACACGCCGAGCGCGGTCGCGAGCTTGGCCACGTCGTCCCGGGAGACCTGGCCGCGTGCCTGATAGACGGGGGCCGAGCCGGGACCGGACGGCAGGGTTCCGGTCGGCTGGTACCGCACCCCCGGGGTGCCCGCGTCGCTCTGGCCCCAGCCGCTCAGCGCCAGTGGCGCCGGGCCGGACCCGGCGCCGGGCGCCGCCGGGCCGGGGGCGCCGCTGGCGGCCGACGCCGCCCAGTAGGCGCTGCCGCCGCCCGCCACCAGGACCGCCCCCGCGACCAGTGCCACGGCCAGCGGCGATCGGCGCCCGCGGTGCTCACCGGTTCGCTCCGACACGCCGGACGTACCGGCTGGTGACCCGTTCCCGGGCCTGCTCTCCGGGGTGCGCTCGATGCCCACCGTTCAGCTCCTTTCGGCTCCGTGACGGTGTGGATGTCACCATCCGCCCTGTGGCGGACGTGACTTGGACGGAGCCGAGTGCCGTACGGTTCCGCGTACAGCTTCGGAGCGCGGTGGGCTGCTTCAGGGGTGCGGCGGACTGCCGCGGGGCGGGCGGACTGATGTGTTCCGGCCTGGGTTCAGCTGCCGTATTCGGACATTTCCTCGACGGCGTGCGCGGAGGCGGCGGGGACCTTCGTACCGTGAATGGACGATGGCGGAACCGGAGGCGCCGCATCCAGGTGGGCTGTCGCCCAGCGGGAGGCGATGCGGCGGCAGTCGTCCAGCAGATCCGCGGGGGAGCCGGACTCCGTACCCGGGAAGCCGGGCACACCAGGCAGTTCGGTGAGCTCGGGGTGTTCGGCCTGCTCGGACATGGTGGCTCCCGGTTCTGAGGGGCGCGAGGGAATCGTGCGCACTGGTGACTTTAGGCACCGTTTACTGGGGTGGAAAGCAGTACTTTCCGGTAATTTCCTGGAGAGCCCCCGGAGGCGTGATCCTCGGCCAGCCGGTCCTGGCCGGAACGGTTCGGTACCGGCGCCGCATGGCGACCCGGTAGCGTTGGCTGGTCCAGTAGGCCCACCCGCCACCAGCAGTCCAGCCCGCCATCGCCCCCACCGCAGGAGCACACCCGTCGTGCGTATCGCTGTCACCGGCTCCATCGCCACCGACCACCTGATGACCTTCCCCGGCCGCTTCGCCGACCAGCTGGTGGCCGACCAGTTGCACACGGTCTCGCTCTCCTTCCTGGTCGACACCCTGGACGTGCGGCGCGGCGGGGTCGCGCCGAACATCTGCTTCGGCATGGGCGTGCTCGGGCTGCGGCCGATCCTGGTCGGCGCCGCGGGCTCGGACTTCAGCGAGTACCGGGCGTGGCTCGACCGGCACAACGTGGACACCGAGTCGGTACGGATCTCCGAGGTGCTGCACACGGCGCGCTTCGTGTGCACCACGGACGCCGACCACAACCAGATCGCGTCCTTCTACACCGGTGCGATGAGCGAGGCCCGGCAGATCGAGCTCCAGCCGATCGCCGAGCGGGTGGGCGGGCTCGACCTGGTGGTGATCGGCGCGGACGACCCGCAGGCGATGCTGCGGCACACGCAGGAGTGCCGGACCCGCGGCCTCGCGTTCGCCGCGGACCCGTCGCAGCAGCTCGCCCGGCTGGACGGTGACGAGATCCGGCTGCTGGTGGAGGGGGCGGACTACCTCTTCACCAACGAGTACGAGGCGGCGCTGATCCAGAGCAAGACCGGCTGGTCACCGGAGGAGGTGCTGGCGAAGGTCGGCACCCGGGTGACCACGCTCGGTGCGAACGGCGTACGGATCGAACGGGCCGGGGAGGCACCGATCGAGGTCGGCTGCGCGGAGGAGGAGCGCAAGGTCGACCCGACCGGCGTGGGCGACGCCTTCCGCGCGGGCTTCCTGACGGGCCTGGCCTGGCAGCTGGGCCTTGAGCGGTCGGCGCAGGTGGGCTGCATGCTGGCGACCTTGGTCATCGAGACCCTGGGCACCCAGGAGTACGAGTTGCGCAGGGCGCACTTCCTGGAGCGGTTCACCAAGGCGTACGGGGAGCAGGCGGCGGCGGAGCTGCGGGTGCACCTGGCGTAACGGGCGCCGCCCCGTGGGGCTCCTGGCGACGGCGTGCGGACGGCAGCCACCCTCCGCGGGCGGGTTACGTGCGGCGGCGGACCACGTAGGCCGTGCCGCCCGGGACCGGGCGTTCGCCGGCGTACTGCTGGTCGCGCATGTCGCACCAGGCGGGGATGTCGAGGCGCGCCGCCTCGTCGTCGGACAGGACCGTCACCGTGCCCCCCATCGGAACGTCGCCGATCACCTTGGCGAGTTCGATCACCGGGATCGGGCACCGCTTGCCCAGTGTGTCCAGGACCAGGTCGGCGCCGCCCTCGGCCGGAGCGCCGGCCGTCTCCTCGAGGTGCCCGCGTACCCGCCGTACCGCCGCGGGCAGCACGTCGAGGAAGTGGTCGACGTCCGCCCCGGTCGTGCCCCGCGGCAGCGAAACCCGTACGTTGCCCTCCGACAGCACGCCCATCGCCCGCAGCACATGGCTCGGCGTCAACGTGCTGGAGGTACAGGACGAACCGGACGAGACCGCGAAACCGGACCGGTCCAGCTCGCCCAACAGCGCCTCACCGTCGACATACAGACAGGAGAAGGTGACCAGGTGCGGCAGCCGCCGCACCGGATCGCCCACCACGTCGACGTCCGGGACGAGTTGCGGAACCCGCGCGCGGATCCGGTCCACCAGGGCGGCCAGCCGCTCGCGTTCGGCCGCGGCCTCGTCCCGTACCGCGCGCAGCGACGCCGCCGCGGCCACGATCGCCGGAAGGTTCTCGAAGCCGGGCGCCCGTCCGCGCTCCCGTTCGTCCGCGGGCGCGGGCGCCGCGAACCGCACCCCCTTGCGCACCGCCAGCAGCCCAACTCCCGGCGGACCACCCCATTTGTGGGCACTGGCCGTCAGCAGCGACCAGTCGCCCGGCACCGGCTCCCACCCCAACGACTGTGCCGCGTCCACCAGTAGCGGTACCCCCGCCTCCCGGCAGACCGCCGCCACCTCGGACACCGGCTGCACCGTGCCCACCTCGTGGTTGGCCGACTGCAGGCAGGCCAGCGCGGTGTCGGGACGCAGCGCCGCCCGGTACGCCTCGGGCGCCGCCCGCCCCGTGCGGTCGACGCCCACCTCGGTGGCCGTGCCGCCGTCCGCCTCGTGCGCCTCGGCCGCGTGCAGCACCGACGAGTGCTCCACGGCGGACACCACGAGGTGACGGCCCGTCCGGCGGCGTCCCGCCAGCGCCCCGGCGACGGCGGTGTGCACCGCCCGGGTGCCCGAAGAGGTGAAGCTCAGCTCGTCGGGGCGGCAGCCGACCGCTTCCGCCGCCGTCTGCCGCGCGGCGTCCAGCAGCATCCGGGCCCGCCGCCCCTCCCGGTACAGTCGGGCCGGGTCGGCCCACCCCTCGTCCAGCGCCGCCAGCAGCGCCTGCCGGGCGACGGGGTGCAGCGGGGCGGTGGACGCCACGTCGAAGTAAGGCACGCTCCCGACGCTACCCCTCCCGGCCGACCAGGCGGAACGCCGGTCGCCCGGCCCGTGCGCCCCCGAAGGCGACATCCGGCAAACCACGCAAACCGCCACCCGCCCAGCGCTCCGTCAATTGGCCCTCGGAGTGGGGGATTCCACCCCTTCGGGGGCCATCCTCCGGCCGGTCCGGCGCGTTGGGACCCCTCCCCGCGTGGCCCCGATAAGCGTCCAGTAGGGTTTGGTCCGCATAAACATCCAAACCCTGCCCGCGCCAGGGCGCCGACCGCACGCAACGGCCGGGATCCGGGGCGCGCGGGCGAGACTCTCGGGAAGGCGCTACGTGAGTCCCAACGGCTCCGACCGCAAGTCGCGGCGCCCGATGCGGCGGCGGTTGCCGCAGGCGTTGGCCGCGGGCCTGGTCCTGGTGACCGCTACCGGTTGCACCTACAAGGACTTCCCCCGCCTCGGCATGCCCAGCCCCGCCACAGAAGAGGCACCGCGAATCCTTTCGCTCTGGCAGGGCTCCTGGGCCGCCGCACTGGCGACCGGTGTGCTCGTCTGGGGCCTGATCATCTGGTCCGTGATCTTCCACCGGCGCAGCCGGACGAAGATCGAGGTGCCCACTCAGACCCGGTACAACATGCCGCTTGAGGCGCTGTACACCGTGGTCCCCCTCGTCATCATCGCGGTGCTGTTCTACTTCACCGCCCGTGACGAGTCCAAGCTTCTGGAGACCTCCAAGAAGCCCGACCACATCATCAACGTGGTGGGCTTCCAGTGGAGCTGGGCGTTCAACTACATCGAGGACGTGCCGGGCAGCCCGAAGTCCCCGACCGCCGTCCCGGCCGAGCTGTCGAGCATCCCGCCGACCGCCCTGCAGGGCATGCCCGCGAACGCCGGCGGTGTCTACGAGACCGGCACCCCGGCCGAGTGGGACCCGGGCAACCCCAGCCCCGGCCCGACGCTGTGGCTTCCCGAGGGCCAGACGGTCAAGTTCGTCCTCACCTCGCGGGACGTCATCCACTCCTTCTGGGTGGTGCCGTTCCTGATGAAGATGGACGTCATCCCCGGCCACACCAACGTCTTCCAGGTCACCCCGAACAAGCTCGGCACCTTCATGGGCAAGTGCGCGGAGCTGTGCGGTGTCGACCACTCCAGGATGCTGTTCAACGTCAAGGTCGTCACCCCGGCCCAGTACCAGGCGCACCTGAAGGACCTCGCGAGCAAGGGACAGACCGGCTACCTCCCGGCGGGCATCCCGACCACGGGTAACACGCGCGACGCGAAGACGAACCGGCAGCCGGGCAGCACGACCGTCAACCAGACGGGTACCGGCACGCCGGGCAACAGCCAGTCGGAGAGTGACAAGTGAGCATCCTCAACGAACCCCAGGGTGCTGCCGTCGGCGGAGCCACCGAGCTGCCGCCGGTACGGCGAAAGCAGCCGGGCAACGCGGTCGTGAAGTGGCTGACCACCACCGACCACAAGACGATCGGCTCGCTGTACCTGGTGACGTCGTTCGGCTTCTTCATCATCGGCGGCATCATGGCGCTGCTGATGCGCGCCGAGCTGGCTCGCCCCGGTCTGCAGATCATGTCGACCGAGCAGTTCAACCAGGCGTTCACGATGCACGGCACGATCATGCTGCTGATGTTCGCGACGCCGCTGTTCGCGGGCTTCACCAACTGGATCATGCCGCTGCAGATCGGCGCGCCCGACGTGGCGTTCCCGCGGCTGAACATGTTCGCCTACTGGCTGTACCTGTTCGGCTCGCTGATCGCGGTCGGTGGCTTCCTCACCCCGCAGGGTGCGGCTGACTTCGGCTGGTTCGCCTACTCGCCGCTGTCGGACGCGGTCCGCTCGCCGGGTGTCGGCTCGGACATGTGGATCATGGGTCTGGCCCTCTCCGGCTTCGGCACGATCCTCGGTGCGGTCAACTTCATCACCACGATCATCTGCATGCGCGCTCCGGGCATGACGATGTTCCGGATGCCGATCTTCTGCTGGAACGTGCTGCTGACCGCGGTGCTGGTGCTGCTCGCCTTCCCGGTGCTGGCCGCCGCGCTGCTGGCCCTGGAGGCGGACCGCAAGTTCGGGGCGCATGTCTTCGACGCGGCCAACGGCGGTGCGCTGCTGTGGCAACACCTCTTCTGGTTCTTCGGCCATCCAGAGGTGTACATCATCGCGTTGCCGTTCTTCGGCATCATCAGTGAGGTCATTCCGGTCTTCAGCCGCAAGCCGATGTTCGGCTACATCGGCCTGGTGGCCGCGACCATCACCATCGCCGGTCTGTCGGTGACCGTGTGGGCGCACCACATGTACGTCACCGGTGGTGTGCTGCTGCCGTTCTTCTCCTTCATGACGTTCCTGATCGCGGTGCCGACCGGTGTGAAGTTCTTCAACTGGATCGGCACGATGTGGAAGGGGTCGCTGAGTTTCGAGACCCCGATGCTGTGGGCGATCGGCTTCCTGATCACCTTCACCTTCGGTGGTCTGACCGGTGTCATCCTGGCCGCGCCGCCGCTGGACTTCCACATCTCCGACTCGTACTTCGTGGTGGCGCACTTCCACTACGTGGTCTTCGGCACCGTGGTCTTCGCGATGTTCGCCGGCTTCCACTTCTGGTGGCCGAAGATGACCGGCAAGATGCTCGACGAGCGGCTCGGCAAGATCACCTTCTGGACGCTGTTCATCGGCTTCCACGGCACGTTCCTGGTCCAGCACTGGCTGGGCGTCGAGGGCATGCCGCGCCGCTACGCGGACTACCTGGCGGCGGACGGCTTCACCACGCTGAACACCATCTCGTCCATCAGCTCGTTCCTGCTCGGCCTGTCGATGCTGCCGTTCTTCTACAACGTGTGGAAGACCGCCAAGTACGGCAAGAAGGTCGAGGTCGACGACCCGTGGGGCTACGGCCGTTCGCTCGAATGGGCGACGTCCTGCCCGCCGCCGCGGCACAACTTCCTCACGCTGCCGCGCATCCGCTCCGAATCCCCGGCGTTCGACCTCCACCACCCGGAGATCGCCGCGCTGGAGCTCGAAGCCCACGGCGAGAAGGCCCTGGCCGGTGCCGAGGGTAAGGAGGCCGGAAAGTGAAGATCCAGGGCAAGATGTTCCTGTGGCTGGCGGTGTTCATCCTGCTGATGGCCATCGTGTACGGCGTGTGGTCCCACGAGCCCGCGGGCACCACGGCCCTCTTCCTGGCCTTCGGCCTGAGCGTGATGATCGGCTACTACCTGGCCTTCACCGCGCGCCGCGCCGACACCGGTGCGCAGGACCGGCCGGACGCCGATGTCGCGGACGACGCCGGTGAGCTGGGCTTCTTCAGCCCGCACAGCTGGCAGCCGCTGGCCCTCGCCGTCGGTGGTGCGCTGGCCTTCCTGGGCATCATCTTCGGCTGGTGGCTGATGTACTTCTCCGCCCCGTTCATCCTGGTCGGCATCTTCGGCTGGGTGTTCGAGTACTACCGTGGCGCGGACCAGCGCTACTGAGCCGTAGGACAGACCGCAGGGCCGGGGCCCGGACACCGCTTCCACAGCGGGTCCGGGCCCCGGCCCTTGCGCCGTACGGGGGGCGTGACCTCGCCCGCGTGGCGGTACGGCTCCCCGATTGCCGGAACGCGACGCGCGGGGACGGGTGATATTTCTTACCTTGTGACCATGAGTCAGATATCTCGCGGTCACTGGGTGATATGCCGTCTTTCGTACCTGGCGCTGCTGGCGCCGCTGGCGGCCGAGCTAACCGCCTGCGGGGGATCGGGGAACCCGCTGGCCGCCGCGCCGTACGACGCGGCGGGACAGGTCTCGTACAGCACCGGGGACGGCAGTCGCCAGGTCGACCCGAACAGGCCTCTGGACATATCCATCAAGGGCGACGGCAACCGGATCACCGACGTGACAGCCACCGACGCCGCAGGACACTTCGTGCGCGGCGAACTCGGCGCCGACCGCACCAGATGGCACAGCACCTCTCCGTTCGCCGCAGGCGCCCACTACACGGTCCGGGTGAGCACCGAGAACGCCAACGGCGCCCAGGGCCGCCAGAGCATCGCCTTCGACACCCGGCCCGCCCGTGACACCCTCGGCGTCAAACTCGGCCCGGACTCCGGCGACTACGGTGTCGGACAGCCCATAACCGCCGAACTCAGCCAACCGGTCAAGGATCCGGCCGCCCGGGTGGTCGTGGAGAGCGCCCTGCACGTCAGCTCCGTCCCGGCGGTCACCGGCGCCTGGCACTGGGTGGACGACCGCACCCTGCACTACCGGCCGCGCGAGTTCTGGCCGACCGACGCCAGGATCAACGTCACCAGCACCCTGCTCGGTGCCCGAATACAGGGTCAGCTCTACGGCGGCGAGGCCAAACCCGTGACGCTGCACACCGGCGACCAGGTCATCGCGGTGACCGACGCCGCGGCGCACCACCTCACCCTCAGCCGCAACGGCAAGGTCCAGCGCATCATCCCGGTGACCACCGGCAAACCGGGCTTCTCCACCCGCAACGGCATCAAGGTGGTGCTGGACAAGGAGTCCTTCGTCCGCATGAAGAGCAGCACGATAGGCATAGCCGAAGGCAGTTCGGACTCCTACGACCTGCCGGTGCACTGGGCCACCCGGGTCACCTGGAGCGGTGAGTTCGTGCACGCCGCGCCCTGGTCGGTGGGCTCGCAGGGCTCGGACAACGTCAGCCACGGCTGCACGGGCATGAGCACCGAGAACGCGCACTGGTTCTTCGACCAGGTGCGCAACGGAGACATCGTCCAGGTGGTCAACAGCCAGGGCGCCAGCATGGAACCGTTCGGCAACGGCTTCGGCGACTGGAACCTGACGTGGGACCAGTGGACGAAGGGCAGCGCGATGGGCGCCCGCGGCGTCAACCGGCCCGGCGGCCAGAACCCCTCCGCGCCGCGGCCGACCAGCCCGGCACGGCTCACCCCGCGGATGTGACCGTCAGGTGTTGGCGGGCGAGCGGTCCCGGTCGCGCAGCAAGCCCGCCAGCGCCTCGGCCAGCGCCATCGGATCGATCGGGTGGGACACGGCGGCGTCCGCCCGGCTCCAGGTGGCCAGCCAGGCATCCTGCGGGCGCCCCATCAGCAGCAGCACCGGCGGGCAACGGAAGACCTCGTCCTTGATCTGGCGGCACACCCCCATGCCGCCGGCCGGGACCGCCTCGCCGTCCAGCACGCAGACGTCGATCCCGCCCTTGTCCAACTCGGACAGCACGGCCGGGACCGTGGCGCACTCCACGAACTCCACCCGCGGCACGTCCGCCGCGGGCTGGCGCCCGACCGCCAGCCGGACCTGCTCCCGGGTATTCCTGTCGTCGCTGTAGACGAGCACCGTGGCGGTCTGCTGCATGGGCTTCAGCCTCCTCGTCGAGGTTCGCCGCGCGGCCGGTGACCGCGGCGCGGTCGCGGCGATGCTACTCCCGCCACGGCCCGCCCGGAACGGTACGGGAAACTCCCGACGTGCCGTCAGCAGCGGGCGTGGGCTGGGCGGACGGGCCGAGGACGGCCGCGGCTTCGCTCCTTCGAGGGACGGGCGCGGTACGCCACGCGAGTCGCCGAACAGCCCTTGACACACCGAATCGCACCCCCCGGAGTGAGCGCGAGATAAGCGACCGACATAATGTCGGTCGTGGCGACAGCAACAGCAGTAGAAACCGGGCACGCGCACCCGTCGGTCAACCGGCCGAACCTCGTCAGCGTGGGAACCATCATCTGGTTGAGTTCCGAGCTGATGTTCTTCGCGGCCCTCTTCGCGATGTACTTCACCCTGCGATCGGTGACCGGCACGGCCTTCTGGCACAGCCAGAACGACGCGCTGAACGTGCCGTTCTCGTCAGTGAACACCACGGTCCTGGTGCTCTCCTCGCTCACCTGCCAGCTCGGCGTGTTCGCCGCCGAGCGCGGTGACGTGAAGAAGCTGCGCCTCTGGTTCGTGATCACGTTCATCATGGGCGCGATCTTCATCGGCGGGCAGATCTTCGAGTACACCGACCTGGTGAAGCACGACGGTCTCTCCCTGAAGTCCAGCCCCTACGGCTCGGTGTTCTACCTGACCACCGGCTTCCACGGGTTGCACGTGACGGGCGGTCTGATCGCCTTCCTGCTGGTCCTGGGCAGGACGTACGCGGCCAAGAGGTTCACCCACGAGCAGGCCACGGCGGCCATCGTCGTGTCCTACTACTGGCACTTCGTCGATGTCGTCTGGATCGGCCTCTTCGCCACGATCTACCTGATCAAGTAATTCGGTCCGCAGAGGACCACACCAGAAGCATCGACGCAGAAGATCCTGACACCGGGGTAATCCGTGAAAAAGCTCTCCGCACGACGGCGCCACCCGCTGGCGGCGCTCGTCGTCCTACTCTTCGCGCTTGCGGCCACCGGGGGGCTGTATGCCGCGTTCGCGCCGGCTGAGAAGGCGCAGGCCGACTCCGCGCAGTCCCTAGCGACCGAGGAGGGCAAGAAGCTCTACTCCGTGGGCTGTGCCTCCTGCCACGGCACCTCCGGGCAGGGCACCCACAGCGGTCCGAGCCTGGTCGGTGTGGGTGCCGCCGCGGTGGACTTCCAGGTCGGCACCGGCCGTATGCCCGCCCAGCAGCCGGGTGCGCAGGTCCCGCGGAAGAAGGCCATCTACGACCAGGCCCAGATCGACCAGCTCGCCGCGTACATCGCCTCGCTCGGTCCCGGCCCGGCCATCCCGTCGAAGCAGCAGTACAGCCCCGACGGCGCCGACATCGCCAACGGCGGCCAGCTGTTCCGTACCAACTGCGCGCAGTGCCACAACTCGACCGGCAAGGGTGGTGCGCTGTCCGAGGGCAAGTTCGCACCGACGCTTGACGGTGTCGACCCCAAGCACATCTACGAGGCCATGCTGACCGGGCCGCAGAACATGCCCAACTTCCCGGACAGCACCCTGCCGTCGAAGGACAAGAAGGACATCGTCGCCTACCTCGGGCAGGTCGACAGCTCCAAGAGCGAGAGCCCCGGTGGTCTTGAGCTCGGCGGCCTCGGACCGGTCAGTGAGGGTCTCTTCGCCTGGGTCTTCGGTCTCGGTGCAATGATCACCGTGGCCATTTGGGTCGCCGCTCACACGGCAAAGGCCAGGAAGTCATGAGCAACGAGGACATGTCAGAAGCAAACCTGCCGAGTGAGCGGGAGCACGCTCACCACGGTGCGGTCGAGCCGGTCGGCGACCCGTTCGCCGACCCGGGCCTGCCGCCCCACGAGCCGCGCCGTCAGGACATCGACGAACAGACCGCCAGGCGCTCCGAGCGCACCGTGGCGCTGCTGTTCGTCCTGTCGATGATCGCGACCGTAGGCTTCATCGCCTCCTACGTGATCTTCCCGATCGGCAAGATCGTCTACATCTTCCCGTTCGGGCACGTCAGCGCGCTGAACTTCTCCCTGGGCCTGACCCTCGGTGTCGCGCTGTTCGCCATCGGCGCCGGAGCGGTCCACTGGGCCCGCACGCTGATGTCGGACGAGGAGATCCCGGACGAGCGGCACGCCATCGAGGCGACGCCCGAGGTCCGCGAGAAGGTCTTCGCCGACTTCCGCCAGGGCGTCAAGGAGAGCCAGTACGGCCGCCGCAAGCTGATCCGGACCACGATGATGGGCGCCCTGTCCCTGGTCCCGCTGTCCGGCGTCGTCCTGCTGCGCGACCTCGGCCCGCTGCCGGAGAAGAAGCTGCGGACCACGGCGTGGCGCAAGGGCATGAAGCTGATCAACGAGAACACCAATCAGCCGCTGCGTCCCGAGGACATCGGCGTCGGCTCGCTGACGTTCGCCAAGCCGGAAGGCCTGAGCGAGGACGACGAGAACTTCCAGACCGTCATCGCCAAGGCCGCGCTGATGATCGTCCGGCTCAACCCGGAGGACATCAAGGACAAGCGCGAGCTTGAGTGGTCGCACCAGGGCATCGTCGCCTACTCCAAGATCTGCACCCACGTCGGCTGCCCGATCAGCCTTTACGAGCAGCAGACGCATCACGTGCTGTGCCCCTGCCACCAGTCGACGTTCGACCTCTCCGACGGTGGTCGGGTGATCTTCGGCCCGGCGGGCCACGCCCTGCCGCAGCTGCGGATCAGCGTCAACGCACAGGGCTACCTCGAAGCGCTCGGCGACTTCGCGGAGCCCGTCGGCCCGAGCTTCTGGGAGCGCGGATGAGCACTGCAAGCCATGAGGCGAACGCCTCCGCACGGCGGGGCAAGGCCCCGGCCGGTGAGCGGTTGGCTGACTGGGCGGACGGCAGGCTGGGTATCTACGGCCTCGCCAAGGCCAACATGCGCAAGATCTTCCCGGACCACTGGTCCTTCATGCTCGGTGAGGTCTCGCTCTACAGCTTCGTCATCATCATCCTCACGGGTGTGTACCTGACGCTGTTCTTCCACCCGAGCATGCAGGAGGTCGTCTACAACGGCCCCTACGTACCGCTCCAGGGCATCCGCATGTCGGAGGCCTTCGAGTCGACCATGCACATCAGCTTCGAGGTGCGCGGTGGTCTGCTGATCCGTCAGATCCACCACTGGGCGGCGCTGGTCTTCGTGGCCGCGATGCTCGTGCACATGATGCGGGTGTTCTTCACCGGCGCGTTCCGCAAGCCGCGTGAGGTCAACTGGGTCTTCGGCTTCCTGCTGCTGGTCCTCGGCATGTTCACCGGTTTCACCGGTTACTCGCTGCCGGACGACCTGCTGTCGGGTACCGGTGTCCGGTTCATGGAGGGCGCGATCCTGTCGGTCCCGATCGTCGGGACCTACCTGCAGATGTTCCTGTTCGGCGGCGAGTTCCCCGGGCACGACTTCGTCTCGCGCTTCTACACGATCCACATCCTGCTGCTGCCGGGCATCATGGCCGCGCTGCTGGTGGGCCACCTGATCCTGGTCTTCTACCACAAGCACACGCAGTGGGCGGGCCCCGGCCGTACCAACAAGAACGTGGTCGGCATGCCGCTGCTGCCGGTGTACATGGCGAAGGCGGGCGGCTTCTTCTTCCTGGTCTTCGGCGTCATCGCGGCCATCGCGGCGATCGCCACGATCAACCCGATCTGGGCGTTCGGCCCGTACCGGCCGGACCAGGTGTCCACCGGTGCGCAGCCTGACTGGTACATGGGCTTCTCCGAGGGCCTGATCCGTGTCATGCCCGGCTGGGAGATCAACCTGTGGGGCCACACCCTCCAGTTGGGTGTGTTCATCCCGCTGATCATCTTCCCGCTGGTGCTGGTGACGATCGCCGTCTGGCCGTTCATCGAGGCCTGGGTCACCGGTGACGACCGCGAGCACCACATCCTGGACCGGCCGCGCAACCGCCCGGTGCGCACCGGCTTCGGTGCGGCGTGGATCTCCTGGTACCTGATCCTGCTGGTGGGTGGTGGCAACGACCTGTGGGCGACCCACTTCCACCTGTCGATCAACGCCATCACGTGGACCGTCCGCATCGGCTTCTTCCTGGTCCCGGTGCTGACGTTCGTGATCACCAAGCGGATCTGCCTGGGTCTGCAGCGTCGTGACCGCGACAAGGTGCTGCACGGTCGCGAGACCGGCATCATCAAGCGGCTGCCGCACGGTGAGTTCATCGAGGTGCACGAGCCGCTGCCGCAGGACCAGTTGCACACCCTCACCGCTCACGACCAGCCCAAGCCGCTGGAGATCGGCCCCGAGGTCGACGAGAACGGTGTGGAGCGCAAGCTGGACCGCAAGACCAGGCTGCGCGCCAAGCTCTCGCGCGCGGTGTACGGCGAGGGGGCGCAGATCCCCAAGCCGACCGCGGCCGAGCACGCCGAGATCACCAGCGGCCACGGCCACCACTGATCCCGCCGTCAACCGGCACTGATCGCCACAGACCAGGACCCCGGTCCGGTCCCCGCCACAGGGACCGGGCCGGGGTCCTGGCGTTTCCCGGCACGTCCCGGGGTGTCCGCAGTGCGGGCGCGGTGCCCGTGCGGCCTCGGCACGCCGATAGGCTCAGGGGTGCCGGGAACGTACCGGAAGCCAGAGCGTCGACCGCCAGGAGCGTGGACCATGAACGCCCAGACCCCAGCCGGAGGCGAGACCGTGGCGGCGCGCAGCTGGCCGGACGTGCTGAGCGACCTGCTGGCCGGCCGGGACCTGTCCTCGGACGACACCGCGTGGGCGATGGACCGGATCATGAGCGGCGAGGCGAGCGACGCCCAGATCGCCGGGTTCGCGGTGGCACTACGTGCCAAGGGCGAGACGGTCGACGAGGTCTCCGGGATCGTTCGGACGATGTACGAGCACGCCAGGCTCATCGAGGTGCCGGGCCCCTCGGTGGACATCGTCGGCACCGGCGGGGACCGGGCCAAGACGGTCAACATCTCGACCATGTCGGCGATCGTGGTGGCCGGTACGGGGGCGAAGGTGGTCAAGCACGGCAACCGTTCCGCCTCCTCCGCCAGCGGGGCCTCCGACGTGCTGGAGCGGCTCGGCGTCAATCTGGAGCTGTCGCCGCAGCGGGTGGCCGAGGTCGCGCAGGAGGCGGGCATCACGTTCTGCTTCGCCGTGAAGTTCCATCCCGCGCTGCGCCATGTGGCCCGTGCCAGGCGGGAGTTGGGCATCCCCACCGCGTTCAACTTCCTCGGTCCGCTGACCAATCCGGCCCGGGTACGGGCCCAGGCGACCGGTGTCGCCGACGCGCGCATGGCGCCGATCCTGGCGGGCGTACTGGCCGACCGGGGCTCCTCCGCGCTGGTCTTCCGCGGCGACGACGGGCTCGACGAGCTCACCACCACCGCGACCTCGCAGGTGTGGGTGGTACGGGACGGCAAGGTCGACCAGGTCCCGTTCGACCCCCGGGACGTCGGCCTCGACCTCGTTCCGGTCGAGGCACTGCGGGGCGCGGACCCCGCGTACAACGCGGAGGTCGCGCGGCGTGTGCTGGCGGGTGAGCGGGGTCCCGTCAGGGACGCGGTACTGCTCAACTCCGCCGCGGCCCTCGTCGCCCTCTCGCCGGGCGAGGGTCCCTTGACGGACAGCATCGCCGCGGCCATGCGGCGTGCCGCGCAGTCCATCGACTCGGGCGCCGCCCAGGCCGCCCTCGACCGCTGGGTGGCGGCCAGCAACAGCTAGAGGTCCTCCTGCGGTTCCGCCCCCTGCCTCCTGTGGGAGGGCGGAGCCCCCAGGGATCACGTGCTGCTACACTCCTGCCCAAGGTCACGAGTGACAGCGAAAATGCCCCGGCTTGCTGTCCGGCAACCCTCCGTCCGTGGCGGGGTGCCCCGGGTGATGACCAGGCCGTAGGCAGCGAGGTCTACGGCAAGCGCGGACCCTCGCGAATCCAGGGGGTCCTGGTTATCGTGGGAGTTTTTGTGAGCAAGCGAATGCGATAGGGCCTGTCGGCCCCTTTTTCCCATTTCCCCGAGGCTTCTGCCTCGTGCCGCCGCTTGCCCGCCAGGGAGATTTCGCCATGTCCGTGCTCAACTCTGCCGTCGAACAGACCATTTGTGCCCCGCTGCCCGTTCTCGGGCGTGATGTACTCGTTCCCCTGGTGACCGGGGGCGAGGTCACCTATGCCGCACTGGATTACGCGGCCAGCGCTCCCGCGTTGCAGCGGGTATGGGACGACGTGGCCGGATACGCGCCGTACTACGGCAGCGTGCACCGGGGCGCGGGATATCTGTCCCAGTTGTCCACCGACCTTTTTGAGCAAAGCCGGACAACCGTCGCGGAGTTCCTCGGCTGCCGCCCGGACGACCAACTCGTCTTCACCCGCTCCACCACCGACTCGCTCAACCTGCTCGCGGCCGTACTGCCGCCCGGCACCCGGGTGTTCGTCTTCGAGACCGAGCACCACGCCTCGCTGCTGCCCTGGCGCGACGGCGAGGTCACTTACCTCAACGCCCCCCGCACCCCGCGCGAGGCGGTCGACACCCTGGAGCGGGCGCTCGCCGACCGCGCCCCGTACGGCCCTGCCCTGGTCTGTGTGACCGGCGCCTCCAACGTCACCGGTGAACTGTGGCCGGTACGCGAACTGGCCGCCGCCGCGCACGCGCACGGCGCCCGTATCGTGCTAGACGCCGCACAGCTCGCCCCCCACCACCCGGTGGACATCGCCGGGTTGGACGTGGACTACGTCGCGTTCTCCGGGCACAAGCTCTACGCGCCGTTCGGCGCCGGGGTGTTGGCCGGACGCGCCGACTGGTTGCAGGCCGCCGAGCCGTACCTGGCGGGCGGCGGTGCCAGCAGGAGGGTCGCCCGGCGCGCCGACGGCGCGGTGGACGTCGAATGGCACAGCACGGCCGCCCGGCACGAGGCCGGTTCGCCGAACGTGATCGGGGTGTACGCCATCGCCTCCGCCTGCCGGGCGCTGACCGAGGCCGGGTTCGGTGCGCTGGTCGCCCGCGAGCAGGCGCTGGTCTCCCGGGTGCTGTCCGGGCTGGCGGAGATCCCGCAGGTCAAGGTGCTCTCGCTGTTCGGCGAGCAGGCCCCGCGGGTGGGCGTGATCTCGTTCGTGGTGGAGGGCTGGAACAGCTCGCACTTCGCCGCCGCACTCTCCGCGGAGTACGGCATCGGAGTCCGCGACGGGCTGTTCTGCGCGCACCCCCTGGTGCGTACGCTGCTCGGCGGTGAGCCGGACGCGGTGGGGGAGTGCGGTGCGCCGGAGGCGGAGCCGGGCGAGCGCTCGCTCAACGCCATCCGGGTCAGCTTCGGCGCCGGTACCCCCGACGAGCACGTGGAGCGTTTCCTCGGCGCGGTGGCGGAACTGGTCAGGGACGGTGCGAAGTGGAACTACCGCACCGAGGACGGCCGTTGCGTGCCGGACCGCGGCTGACCGGTCAGCCCTCCAGGCCGATGGCGAACGCCGCCTCCAGGTCGTGCTGGGAGTAGGTGCGGAACGCCACGTGGGTGTCGGTGGCGGCGACCCCGGGGATCTTGCTGATCCGGCCCGGGATGACGTCCGCGAGGTCGTCGTGCCGGGCCACCCGCACCATCGCCACCAGGTCGTAGGTGCCGGTCACCGAGTAGACCTCGCTCACGTGCTCCAACGCGGCGATCGACTCGGCGATCTCGGGGATACGGTCGACGTCGGTCTTGATGAGCACGATCGCGGTGATCACGGCTGACTGTCTCCTCGGGTCGCGGCCTGTGCGGTCAGCTTAGGGGCTGTGCGGCGGATCCTGGACGCGGCGGTGGCCCCCGGCGCCCGACCCCCGGAACCGGAACCACACCCACGTACACAGGAACCCGAACGCGAACCCGATTACGTGGGCGAGGTAGGCGACCCCGGGACCGTGCTGCGGAATCCGGGTCGACAGCCACTGGAGCGCGAACCAGAAACCCAGCACCAGCCAGGCGGGAAAGCGCAGCGGCAGCCCCATCAGGAACGGGAAGAGGCTGGTCACCCGAGCCTTCGGGTACAGGTAGAGATAGCCGCCGAGCACCCCCGCGATGGCCCCGGAGGCGCCCACCAGCGTCTGCGCGGAACGGGCGTGGCCGAGCGCGTAGCCGAACGTGGCCAGGTACCCGGCCGCCAGATAGAACAGGGCGTACCGCCAGCGCCCCATCCGCCGCTCCACCCCGGCGCCGAAGACCGCCAGGAACAGCATGTTGCCCAGCAGGTGCGGCCAGCCGCCGTGCACGAACAGCGCGGTCAGCACCGACAGTATCGGCACCTTCACCCGCCCCGGTGGTACGTGGCAGCCGGGCGGCAGCCCCAGGGTGGCGGTGTGCAGCGGGCCGTGCCACAGCTCGCTGGGGATCACCCCCCAGCGGTCGAAGTACAGCGCCTGCGCGCACAGCTGCGCCTGCCCGGAGCCGTACGCGGGGTCCAGGCCGGAGATCGGGCCGATCACGAAGACCACCACGCACAGTCCGATGACCGTGTAGGTGACCACCGGCAGCGGACGCCCCAGCCGGTGTGTGGCCTGGCCCAGGAACTGTGTGACGGGGCGGAGCGCGGGCATAGGCCGATCATGGCGGAACGGGTCTAACGGGCATAGGCCGCCTCGCCGGACGGCCTGCCGTACACCCGCAGCGCGGGCGAGCCGCTAGGCCGTAGGGTTGCCCGCAGCGCAACCGCATTCTTTGAGCCAGGCCGACCTGGCCGTGCCCGTCGTGAGCCCGGCCAAGAGCTGAGAAGAGGACGACAGATGCCGGTGCCACTGCCGACGGCCAGCACCAGATGGCGCTGCACGCTGTGCGGCAACCTCACCCGGTTCGACGTCACCCGCTCCAGCCGGGTCGTCGAGTACGTCCACCTGGACCTGGCCGGCGAACCGAGGGTGGAGGAGCGCGAGGTGCTCAGCGAGACGGTGGAATCGGTGCGCTGTCGTTGGTGCAGCGCCGCCGACCAGGTCGAACTGGTGGACCGCCCGGCCCCCGGCGCGGAGCCAGGGCAGGTCTGACCCGCCCCGGGCGGGGACAATGAGGACGTACGACGGGGGTGGATACTGACGGGAGTGACTGGTGGAGCGTACGGGCGGCAATCCGCAGGCGGAACCGGAGGGCGCCGCCGGGTTTGACGAGCCGCTCGACCGGCCGCTGCCCGAAGGGGTGCGCCACCGGGTGGTCTCGATAGCGGCCGAGGCCTTCGGCTCGCTGACCCCGGCGGAACTCCCCGCCCAGCTGCGGCAGTACGCCCGCTTCACTCCCTCCCGCCGTGCCAAGTTCGCCGGGAACGCGCTGGCCGCCGCCCTGGAGACCGACCCGGTGTTCCGGCAGCGCATCGCCGGACGGCTGCGTGAGGGCCAGCCGGAACTGGCCGCCGCGCTGGAGGCGGGCACCCCGCCGCCCGCCGCCGATCCGATCGACGTCGCGGCGGCCGCCTATCTGCTGCGTCCCGCGGGCTGGCCCAAACTCGTCGCCGCCGCGGGTGAGGAAGCCCAGCGCGCCCACGCCGACCAGGTCGGCGCGGAGACCGCACGCGAGCTACAGCAGGTCAAGGCGGAGCTGGCCCGGCTGCGCGGGGCCACCCAGACCGAGGTGCAGGCCGCCCGCGCCGAGCTGGAGACGGCCCGCAGGGAGGCCGAATCGCTGCAACGCAAGCTGCGCAGCGTCACCAGCGACCTGCGCCGCGGCCAGGCCGCTCTGCGCAAGGCCGAGACCGAGGCCGCGCAGGCCCGCGCCGCGGCCGCCGCGGAGCTGGCCGCCGCCGAGGGCGAGACCCGCAGGCTGCGGGCCCGGCTGACCGAGGCCGAGTCCGCGCTGGAGGCCAGTCGGCGCGCGGTGCGCGAGGGGCGCAGCGTGGAGGACATGCGGCTGCGCCTGCTGCTGGACACCGTGCTGGACGCCGCCCAGGGAATCCGCCGCGAACTGGCGCTGCCGCCGGTCTTCGGGCGGCCGGCGGACACCGTGGAGGCGGTGGCGCCCGGTGCGATCAACCCCAGGGACGTGGCCCGACGCGCGCTGTCCGAGGACGATCCGGCCCTGCTCGACCAGTTGCTGGCGCTGCCCCAGGCACATGTGGTGGTGGACGGCTACAACGTCACCAAGACCGGTTACCCGACGCTGCCGTTGGAGAAGCAGCGGCTGCGGCTGCTGGGCGGCCTCGCCGTGCTCGCCGCGCAGACCGGTGCCGAGGTCACCTGTGTCTTCGACGGGGCCGAGCTGGCGGCGCCGGTGCTGCTGGCGCCACCGCGCGGGGTGCGGGTGCTGTTCAGCAAACCCGGTGAGACCGCCGACGAGTTGATCCGGCGGCTGGTACGGGCCGAGCCCCCGGGCCGCCCGGTGGTGGTGGTCTCCGCGGACCGTGAGGTGGCCGACGGGGTGGCCAAGGCCGGAGCACGGCCGGTGTCCTCCACGCTGCTGCTGCGCAGACTCGCCCGCGGCTGACCGGACGACGGATCCGCGCGAATTTCCCGGACTCGCCAATTGCGCCGGGGAAGTCCGTTTTTGGGGCTTGCGCTATTCAAGGCGGCTTTTCTGTGGGCCGGTTGGATGGTGCGCCGACGGTCCGGCGCATTTTTGTGGCGCACATCACAGAAAGTCGGTACGGCCGGTTTCCGGTGCAATGTCCCTAGACGTTGGGTCAATTGGCGGTCACCGGCGGTGCGGTGTCCGTAAAGAACTCGTCTGCTGGCCAACTTTTTTCCCGTGAGGATTTGAACGGATCACAACCTGGTTACTAGGGTCAGGGCTCGAACCTCCGCGCAGTCGATCATCCAGCCCGGATGGCAGTGGGGGTTACCGCCGAGTTCGACGCGCCGGTACGTATGACGGGGGATGCCGACGCTCGGAGCCGGGGAACCACCGTTCCCGGGGTGAATCGGGGTCAGGTCGCGTCGACCAGGACGCGGTGAGACCTCGTAGGGCTACTTCCGGCCCGAACCCGACAGCTCACCCGGTAGGCGGCCGCAGGAAGAAGGAGCTCGCCTCCGTGGCGTCCCACCGTCGTCCCAAGCCCGCCAGTCGCACTCGCGTGACCGTGCTCACCGCGACCGCCGCGGCAGCCGTCGCCCTCTCCACGCAGGCGGCCAACGCCGACCCCAAGCCGAGTACTTCGGACGTCAAGTCCCAGGTGGACGACCTGAACCAGCAGGCGGAGACGGCCACCCAGCAGTACGACGGGGTCAAGGCGCAGCACGACCAGCTGCAGCAGCAGGTCAACGACCTGCAGAACAAGGTGGCCCGCGAGCAGGCCACGCTGAACAAGCTGGTGGACAACATCGGGACGCTCGCCGCCTCCCAGTACCGCAACGGCGGCATCGACCCGTCGGTCCAGCTGTTCCTCTCCTCCAACCCCAGCGACTTCCTCGACAAGGCCTCCACGCTCGACCAGTTGAGCGGCAAGCAGGCCGACGAGCTCAAGCAGATCGAGGAGCAAAAGCGCGTCCTGGACCAGGAGCGCACCGAGGCGGCCTCCAAGCTCGCCCAGCTGGACAGCACCCAGACGCAGCTCGAGCAGAAGAAGAAGGACGTCCAGGACAAGCTGTCCAAGGCGCAGGACCTGCTCAACTCGCTCACCGCGCAGCAGCGCGCCAGCATCGACCAGAGCAACCGGGCCAGCCGTGACACCCAGCGCCCCAACCTCGGCAACTCCCCGGCCGCCTCGCAGCGCGCCGCCGCCGCGTTGGCCGCCGCGGAGGGCGTCATCGGCGCACCGTACGTCTGGGGCGCCACCGGCCCCAGCTCCTTCGACTGCTCCGGCCTGACCTCCTGGGCGTACGCGCAGGCGGGTGTGTCCATACCCCGCACCACCTGGGACCAGGCCAACATCGGCCCGCACCTCAGCATGGACCAGCTCCAGCCCGGCGACCTGGTGCTGTTCTACGGCGACCTGCACCACGTCGGCCTGTACGCGGGCAACGGCATGGTGCTGCACGCCCCGCACACCGGTGCCAGCGTGCGGTTCGAGTCGATCAACGACATGCCGTTCCAGTTCGGCGTCCGGGTCGGCGGCTGACCGTCACCTCGCCAAGGCAACACCGAAGGGCCCCGTTCATCCGAGCGGGGCCCTTCGCGTACCCGGATCACCTCCACGGGTGGCCGCGGGCCGCGCGGCGAAAGTGCGCCGGACGGGTGACATGAAGTGTCGCGCCGAGCCCCTACGGGGCCGGTGACCTGCGAATCCGACGCGGCGTCAATTTTCGGTGGGCACCGGTGTTTTGAACCGACTGTGACGGCGACGCTACTGTCTGCCCGGCACAGAAGGAGGTGCGGCCCCCATGGCGATCCATCGCCGTCCTACGCGGCCGGGTCTGGCGCGGGCCACCCGGTTCACGGTGCTCTCCGCGGCCGCCATGGCCGCGGCGGTGTCCGCCACCGCTCCGGCGGGCGCCGCGCCGCAGGACAGCCCCGACGAGGTGAAGTCGCGGGTGGACGGGCTGTACCAGCAGGCGGAGCAGGCCACCGAGAAGTACGACGCCGCCCAGGAGCGGGCCGCCCGGTTGCGCGGCGAGTTGGAGAACCTGCGCAGCGAACTCGCCCGCGGCCAGGACGCGGTCAACCGGATGCGGGACGCGCTCGGCAAGGTCGCGGGCGCCCAGTACCGGGACGGCGGCGTCGATCCGGCGCTGGCCCTGCTGCTCTCCTCCGACCCCGGCGACTACCTCGACCGGGCCGCCACGTTGGACCGCATCGACAGCCGCCGGGCCGAGCAACTGCGCGCGTTGCAGGACGCCCAGCGGATCCTCGCCCAGGAGCACGACCAGGCCGCCACCAAGCTCGCCGAACTGGACCGGCTGCGCCGCACCCTGGAGGAGCACAAGAAGACCGTGCAGGGCAAGCTGGCCGAGGCGCAACGGCTGCTCGCCGCGCTGCCCGCCACCCAGCGGGACGCGATCGGCTTCGGACCCGCCGCGGACAACCGCACCGGCAGCCCGGGGCCGGATTCCACTTCGGGTTCCGCTTCCGGTTCCGCTCCGGACGGGGTGGCGGCCCTTGCGGACCTCGGGCCGCTGGACGGCCGGGCGTCCGAGGCGGTCGCCGCGGCCAGGGCCGCCATCGGCTCGCCGTACGCCTGGGGCAGCACCGGACCGGGCGCCTTCGACTGCTCGGGGCTGATGTACTGGGCCTACCAGCACGCGGGCATAACCCTGCCGCGCACCTCCCAGGAGCAGCTGTCCGCGGGACACCACGTCCCGCTGTCCCAGGCCCGCCCCGGCGACCTGGTCATCTACCGCAGCGACGCCAGCCACGTGGGCATGTACGTGGGCGGCGGCAAGGTCATCCACGCCCCCTATCCGGGCGCGCGGGTCCGCTACGACCCGGTCAACATGATGCCGGTGGCGGCCGTCGTCCGACCCTGACGGGCCGCTCCCGCCGGGTCGGCGGCGGCCAGGGGCGCCGGTGCGGGCCCGTGATGCTCCGGTTGCGCCGACCGTAGGATCGAGGCGTGCCGTCGCGGTGGATGTGGTTCCGGCTGGCTGCCGCCCTGGTGGCCCTGGCAGTGCTGGCCGGTTGCGGCGCCGGGGGGAGCCCGACGGACGTCGACCGGGCCGTACGGGCGGTGCTCGACGCACGGGCGCGCGCCGTACTGCGGCACGACGAGGCGGCGTTCCTGGCGAGCGTCGACCCCACGGCCACCGGGTTCCGGGACTCGCAGCGCCAGGTGTTCGGCAACCTGGTCAAGCTGCCGGTCGGCTCCTGGTCGTACCGCCTCCAACGCACCGACGCCTTCCCGCTCACCAGTGAGTCGGACGCCCAACGGCGGGTCGCCGCACAGGTGGAGCTGGAGTACACGCTGCGCGGCTACGACACCGCGCCGGTCTCCTCGGTGGCGTATCTGACGATGACCGAACGCGGCGGCCACTGGTACGTGGCCGCGCAGACCGACGGCGAACCCGCGGGCCGGCACACCACCGTCCAGCCCTGGGACCAGGGCAGCCTCACCGTGGTCGCCGGGCGGCGCAGCCTGGTACTCGGCCAGGGCGACGCACAGCGGCTCACCGGGTACGCGGACCTCGCCGACGCGGCCGTGCCCGTCGTCCAGAACGCCTGGCGGGGCGAGTGGCCGGGCAGGGCGATCGTCGAAGTCCCGCCCACCGAAGCCGACATGGCCGCCCTGCTGGGTGCCCAGCCCTCGGCGTACCAGGGGATCGCCGCGGTGACCACCGCCGAACTGCACGGCAACGGCAGCGCACCCGCCGACCGGGTCATCGTCAACCCGCAGGCCTTCTCCGGACTGAGCCCGCTGGGCCGACGCGTCGTGCTCACCCACGAGTTGACCCATGTGGCCACCCGCACCGCGACCACCCCGAACACCCCGCTGTGGCTGACCGAGGGCTTCGCCGAGTGGGTGGGCAACACCGGTACCGGCCAGCCCGTACAGCAGGTGGCCGCCGAGCTGCGGGCCGACGTGCGGGCCGGACGGCAGCCGCGACAACTGCCGTCCAACGCGGACTTCGGCAGTGCCAACAGCGGCCTGCCGCAGGCCTACGAGGGCGCCTGGCTGGCCTGCCGGATGGTCGCTGAGCAGTGGGGGAGCGGGGCACTGGTGCGGCTGTACCGGGCGGCGGGCCGCGAGTCCGCCGACGCCGCGCTGCGCGGCACGCTGGGTGTGGGCCTGGACCAGTTCACTGCCCGCTGGCAGACCTATGTGGCAAGGGAGTTGGGATGAGCGGCGAGCAGCCGGACTTCTCCGCCGAGGAGATCGCCCGCGGTCGCGCGCTGCGCCGGGCGCAGTGGCCACCGCTGCTCGCCGGGCGAGTGGTGTCGCTGGCGTTGCTGCTGGTGCTCGGGCTGACGCCGGTCGGCGCGGCCCTGGTGACGGCGGTGGCACGGCCGTTCGGCGGCGCCTGGAGCGCCCGGGTGCTGCTCGGCGGACTCGCGCTGCTGCTCGCCTCGGAGGCGGTGGAGCTGCCGTTCGCCGCCCGGGTACGGGTGGTGCGCCAGCGGTTCGGCCTGGTGACCCAGGGCTGGCCGGGCTGGGTCGCCGACCGGGCGCGCGGGCTGCTGATCGGCGCACCGCTGGCCCTGGCCGCGCTGTTCGGGGTCTACGCGCTGGCGGGGGCCACCCGATGGTGGTGGGCCTGGGCCGCGGGGGCCGCGGGCCTTGCGGCGGTGGTGCTGTCGTGGCTGGCGCCGGTGCTGCTGGAGCCGGTGTTCAACCGGTTCACGCCGATGGAACCCGGGCCGCTGCGCGAAGCGCTGCTGGCCCTGGCCGCCCGCGACCGGATCGCCGTGCGCGAGGTGCTGGTCGCCGACGCCTCCCGGCGTACCACCGCGCTCAACGCCTATGTGTCCGGCTTCGGCCGTACGCGTCGCATCGTCGTCTACGACACGCTGCTGGCCACCGCCCGGCCTCGGGAGGTCGAACTGGTCGCGGCGCATGAACTCGGCCACGTCAAGCACCGGGACGTACCGCGCGGCACACTGCTGGGCGCGCTGGGCGCGGCACTCGGGGTGTGCCTGCTGGCCGTACTGGCGCAGTGGTCACCGCTGCTGGCGGCGGCCGGTGTGCACCGGTTCGCCGACCCGCGGTCGATGGCGCTGCTGGCCGCGTTGGCGGCGCTGGGCTCGGCGCTCGCCGGGCCGGTCGGCTGTGCGCTCACCCGCCGGGTGGAGCGGCGCGCGGACCGGCACGCCCTGCGACTGACCGGGGATCCGGAGGAGTTCATCGCGATGCAGCGCCGGCTGACGGTCGCCAACGTGGCCGACCCGGATCCGCCCAGGGCGCTGCACCTGCTGTTCGGCACCCATCCGACGGCGGTGCAGCGCATCGCCGCCGCACGGGACTACCAGCGGGCTCAGATCGCGTAGATCCAGTTGGTCAGCATGTACGCGCCGAACCAGGTGCCGAACAGCGCGAACACCGCCGCCGCGGGCGCCGCCGAGCGCACCCCCGCCTTCGCGAACGCCCGGGCCAGCGGCACCAGGGCGAGCATCGCGGGCACCAGCAGCCGCAGCTTGGAGTGGTAGTAGTTGGTCTGCCCCACGGTGAGCGCGAACACCAGCAGCCCGTAGACCGCCAACGGCGGCCACGGCCGCCGCAGCACCGCGGTCACGCTCGCCGCCGCCAGCGCCACCAGCAGCACCGCGGTGACCACCGGAACCCAGTCGTGGCCGCGTTGCAGGGTGTCGGCGAGGAACTGCCAGGTGGCGTACCCCCAGTCCCAGGCGGTGTGCCAGCCTGCCTGCTGTATCACCATCCAGGCGTCCAGTCTGCCGAGCCGTAGCCCCACCCACGCCAGGTACAGCGGTACGCCCAGCAGGCCGACGGCCACCCCCGACACCGCCCGCCAGTCGATCCGCCGCTGCCGCCACATCGGCGGCAGCGCGGCGACCGCCAGCGCCAGCGCCACGGCGGCCCCGGTCGACCTGGCCAGCCCGGCCAGCAGCGCCAGCACGCCCGCCGTCAGCCACGCCCTGCGGTGCGCGGCGAGCAGACAGCACGCCGCCAGCAGCAGGAACAGGCTCTCGCTGTAGCCGATCCACAAGATGATGGCCATCGGCTGGGTGAACACCAGCAGCACCAGGCACAGCGCCACGCGCTCCCCGTACAGCCGGAGCCCCAGCCGGTACACGGCCACCGCCGCGCCCGCCGAGGCCAGCCAGGCTACAGCGAGGGACGCGCTCTGCCCGCTGAGGCCGGTGACCGCCGCCACCACCTTGATCAGCAGCGGGTAGAGCGGGAAGAACGCCAGCGTGTTGCCGGTCAGCTGGCCGTTGGCGTCGTAGCTGAACGAGTGCGGATAGCCCTGCTCGGCGATCGACACGTACCACTCGTTGTCCCACGACGTCAGCGCGGCGTGCAGCCAGTCCGGACGGGTGCTCAGCCACCACAGCATCAGCAGTTGCAGCAGCGCCGCGCCCGCCCACACGGCGAGCGCGGGACCGGCCTCACTCAGCAGCCGGCCGGCGGTCCGCGACACGGTTGCGGAAAGCGCGGTGTCGCTGTCGTTCCTCGCCGGGCGCGGCACGGAGTGCGCGGGCGCGACAGGGGAGTTCTCGGTGAGGTCCGGCAGCGGAGGCTCCTTCGCGCGGGTCAGGCGGGGTCACCGTGAGGCTACGCCACGATCCGCGCCGCCCCCCACTTCCGGTGCTGTCCAGGCGCGTGCCGCGGGGCACCGGGTACGGTCAGAGGGCGATGAACAAGACCCTGATCGTCACCAACGACTTCCCGCCGCGGCCGGGCGGCATCCAGGCCTTCGTACACAGCATGGCGTTGCGCCTCGACCCTGGACAGGTCGTTGTCTACGCCTCCACCTGGAAGGACGGCGAGGAGGTCGCCGCCTTCGACGCGGAGCAGCCGTTCCCGGTGGTGCGCGACCGCACCAGCGTGCTGCTGCCGACGCCGCGGATCACCCGGCGGGCGGTGCGGCTGCTGCGGGAGCACGGCTGCTCCTCGGTCTGGTTCGGCGCCGCCGCGCCGCTCGGGCTGATGGCCCCGGCGCTGCGCGCGGCGGGCGCCCGCAGGATCGTGGCGACGACGCACGGGCACGAGGCTGGCTGGGCCCAACTGCCCGCCGCCAGACAGCTGTTGCGGCGCATCGGCGAGGGTACGGACAACGTCACCTACCTCGGCGAGTACACCCGGTCGCGGATCGCCCCCGCGCTCAGCGGGCGGGCCGCGGCGCGGATGGTGCAACTGCCGCCCGGGGTCGACGAGAAGACCTTCCACCCCGCCTCGGGGGGCGCGGTGGTACGGGCCCGGCTGGGGCTGACCGACCGGCCGGTGGTCGTCTGCGTCTCGCGGCTGGTGCCGCGCAAGGGGCAGGACACGCTGATCCAGGCCATGCCGCGGATCCTGCGACGGGTGCCGGACGCGGTACTGCTGATCGTCGGCGGTGGGCCGTACCGGGCGCAACTGGAGCGGCTCGCCGCACAGATCGGGGTGGCCGAGTCCGTGCGGTTCACCGGGCCGGTGGCTTGGGAGGAACTGCCCGCGCACTACGGCGCGGGGGACGTGTTCGCTATGCCGTGCAGGACCCGGCGGGGCGGGCTGGACGTGGAGGGCCTCGGCATCGTCTACCTGGAGGCGTCCGCCACGGGGCTGCCGGTGGTGGCCGGAGACTCCGGCGGCGCGCCGGACGCCGTCCTCGACGGTGAGACGGGGTGGGTCGTACGGGGCGGTTCGGCGGTTGAGGCCGCCGAACGCGTCGCCGTGCTTCTCGAAGACCCCGAACTGCGGCGGCGGTTCGGCGACCGCGGGCGCCAGTGGGTCGAGGAGGCCTGGCGCTGGGATCTGCTGGCGGAGCGGCTCCGGGGGCTTCTGGGGTAGGGGGGCGGGCCGGGGCCTGCGGGGTGGGGGCCCTGGACCGTATGTTTACGGGCCCCTCCACGTCCGGCTTCGGTTGCCCGGTAGTTCGGCCCGCAAATACACGTCAGCGTCCAGGGCCCCCACCCCGCAGGCCCGGCCCCTCACGTACGGAGCAGAGGCGCGGCTACTGGGTGGGAAAGCCCACGGGCGGGGGAAGACCCTCCCCACCGGGGGAGACGGGCGGAGAACCGTCAGCGGGCGCGACGGGCGGCAGCCATCTCGCCCGGAACCGCTCAGCGCGAAGCGTAAATCGCCTCGATCTCGTCGGCGAAGTCCCGCAGGACGATGTTCCGCTTCAGCTTCAGCGACGGTGTCAGATGCCCCGACTCCTCACTGAACTGCGTCGGCAGGATGCGGAACTTCTTGACCGCCTCCGCGTGGGAGACCGCCGCGTTGCCGTCGTCCACCGCCCGCTGGACCTCCGCCAACAGGTCCGGGTCGGTACGGAGTTCGGCCACCGGCGTGCCGGCGGGCTTTCCGTGCTGCTCCGCCCAGCGCGGCAGGAACTCCTCGTCGAGCGTGACCAGCGCCCCGACGAACGGCCTGCCGTCACCGACCACCATGCACTCGGCGACCAGCGCGTGCGCCCGGATACGGTCCTCGATCACCGCTGGAGCGACGTTCTTGCCGCCCGCGGTGACGATGATCTCCTTCTTGCGCCCGGTGATCGTCAGATAGCCGTCCTCGTCCAGCGTGCCGATGTCCCCGGTGTGGAACCAGCCGTCCTCCAGCGCCTCGGCGGTGGCCCGCTCGTTGTTCCAGTAGCCGGTGAACAGGTGCTCCCCGTGCAGCAGCACCTCGCCGTCGTCGGCGATCCGCACCACGCTGCCCGGCAGCGGCTGGCCGACGGTGCCGATCTTGGTGCGGTCCCAGGGGTTGAACGCCGTCGCGGCGCAGGACTCGGTGAGCCCGTACCCCTCCAGCACGGTGAAGCCGATACCGCGGTAGAAGTGGCCGAGCCGCTCGCCCAGCGGCGCCCCGCCGGAGATGGCGTGGGTGGCCCGGCCGCCCAGCACGCCGCGCAGCTTGCCGTACACCAGCCGGTCGAAGACCTTGTGCCGCAGCCGCAGCGCGAAACCGGGACCGTTCGGGGTGTCCAGCGCCCGGCTGTACTCGATGGCGGTGTCCGCCGCCTTGTCGAAGATCTTCTCCTTGCCGCCCGAACGCGCCTGCGCCCGCGCCGAGTTGTAGACCTTCTCGAAAACCCGGGGCACGCTCAGCACCAACGAGGGCCGGAACGAGGCCAGTTCATCGGTGAGGTTCTTGACGTCGCTGACATGGCCGAGCTTGATCGGCGCCATCACGCACGCCACCTCGACCAGCCGGCCGAGCACATGCGCCAGCGGCAGGAACAGCAGCACCGACGACTCGCCGGTACGGAACAGCGGCGTCAGCCGGGCCACCACGTTGCCGCACTCGGCGAAGAAGCTGCGGTGGGTGAGCACACAGCCCTTGGGCCGGCCGGTGGTGCCCGAGGTGTAGACGATCGTGGCCGGGGTGTCGGCGTCGGCGATGGTGCTGCGCTCGTCGACCTCCGCGTCGGACACGTCACTGCCGGACGACGCGAGGGTCTCCACCGCGCCCGCGTCGATCCGCCACAGGTGCTTCAGCCGCGGAAGCCGCTCCCGTACCGACTCCACCACGTCCTCGTGCACGGTGGTCTCGACCACGCAGGCCACCGCTCCGGAGTCGCTGAGGATCCACTCCACCTGCTCGGCGGAGGACGTTTCGTATACGGGCACGGTGACCCCGCCCGCGCTCCAGATGGCGAAGTCCAGCAGCGTCCACTCGTACCGGGTACGGGACATCAGGGCGACGCGGTCACCGGGCTCGACACCGGAGGCGATCAGGCCCTTGGCGGCCGCGTGCACCTCGGCGAGGAACTGTCTGGCGGTCACGTCCTGCCAGCCCCCGTCACGCTTGCGAGCCAGCACCGGGACGTCGGGATGCTGCGCGGCGTTGCGGCGGATGAGATCCGTCAGATTGCCGTCGGCAGGGACCTCGTACAAAGCCGGAAGGCTGAACTCGCGCAAGACTGATGCTCCTCGTCGGCGCCGGCGGCGTTGTCGGCTGCGCTCGTGATCAAGAGCTGTATGGGACGGCCCGGACGTTACCCATCGGTAAAGCTTCCGGGATAGGGGTCAGGGGCAGATGTTCGCTGTGTCACACCACCCTCGATCGTCGTGGCACGCGCCACCGCCCTGTCCGTCCCCGCCGCCCGGACGTGACCGCAGCGGTGCTCCGGGCACCCTATTGCAGAGGTCTGGTGACCCGCAGGTAACCGCCGGTCCATCAGGCCGAACCCCTTGCGCGGCCCGTTAGGGTGATCGTCATGCGGGTCCATGTGGTGAGCGATGTCCACGGCGCCGTCGAGCCCCTCGCCAGGGCGGGGGACGGTGCGGACGCCCTGGTCTGCCTCGGCGACCTGATCCTCTTCCTGGACTACGCCGACCACTCGCGCGGGATCTTCCCCGAACTGTTCGGCACCGAGAACGCCGACCGCATCGTGGAGTTGCGCACCGCCCGCCGCTTCGAGGAGGCCCGCGCCCTGTCCCGGATGCTGTGGGACGGCATCGACCGGGCCGCCGCCGTGGAGCGCGCCGTTCGCAAGCAGTACGCCGAGATGTTCGCGGTGCTTCCCACACCGACGTACGCCACCTACGGCAACGTCGACATGCCCGATCTGTGGCCGGAGTTCGCCCGCCCCGGCACCCGCGTGCTGGACGGGAAGACGGTCGAGGTCGGCGGCCGGGTCTTCGGGTTCGTCGGCGGCGGACTGCGCACCCCGATGCGCACCCCCTACGAGATCGACGACGAGACCTACGCGGCCAAGGTCGCCGCGCTCGGCCCGGTCGACGTGCTCTGCTCGCACATCCCGCCCGCCGTGCCCGAGCTGTGCTACGACACCGTGGCCCGCCGCTTCGAACGCGGCAGCCAGGCGCTGCTCGACGCCATCCACACGGTGCGCCCCCGGTACGCGCTGTTCGGCCATGTCCACCAGCCGCTGGCCCAGCGGATGCGGATAGGGAACACCGAGTGCGTCAACGTCGGCCACTTCAACGCCACCCGCACCCCGTACGTCCTGGAGTGGTGACCGAGGCCGACCGAGGCGCTACCCACCGCCCGATCCACCCGCGATAACCTGACGCACCAGAAAAGCTCCAGGCGCGGCGCCGACGGTGCCGGGCGCCTGGCAGGACCGACGCGAAGTCCCGGAGGGGCCACGGCGATGGCGGAACACACCAGCTCTAGCATCACCATCGAGGCGGCCCCGGCCGACGTGATGAAGGTGATCTCGGACTTCGAGCGGTACCCGGAGTGGACCGGCGAGGTCAAGGAGGCCGAGATCCTCGCCAAGGACGACGAGGGCCGCGCGGAGCGGGTCCGGCTGGTGCTCGACGCCGGGGCGATCAAGGACGACCACACCCTGAAGTACACCTGGGGCGGCCCGAACAAGGTCAGCTGGTCGCTGGTGAAGTCGCAGATGCTGCGTGCCCTCGACGGCTCGTACACCCTGGTGCCACTCGCGGACGGCACGCGCACCGAGGTCACCTACCAGCTCACCGTCGACGTGAAGATCCCGATGCTCGGCATGATCAAGCGCAAGGCGGAGAAGGTCATCATCGACCGTGCGCTCGACGGGCTGAAGAAGCGCGTGGAGCAGGGCTGACCCTCGTGCGTACCGTCCTGGTCACCGGTCCCGGCGGCGCCGGGACCAGCACTGTCGCCGCGGCCACCGCGCTGGCCGCCGCGCGCGCCGGTGCCCGCGCCCTGCTGGTCACCGCCGACCCGCCGCCCGGACTCACCGCCGACGAGACGCCGGGACTGACCGTGCGGACGCTGGACAGCGCCGGTGTCTTCCAGGACCGGGCCGCGGAACTCCAGCAGCGGCTGTCCACCGTCTTCGAACTGCTCGGCGCCAGCCCGCTCGACCCCGAGGAGTTCACCGAACTGCCCGGCTCCCGGGAGTTCGCGCTGCTGCACGCGCTCGGTGGCACGGACGGCCACGACGTGGTGGTGGCCGATCTGCCGCCGGTGGACAGCGCCGTCCGGCTGCTGGCCCTGCCGGAGCAACTGCGCCGCTACCTCAGCCGGTTGCTGCCGCCGGAGCGGCAGGCCGCCCGTGCGCTGCGCCCGATGCTCGCCCAACTCGCCGGGGTGCCGATGCCCGCGGAGTGGCTTTACGAGACGGCCGCCCGCTGGGACGCCGAACTCGCCGCGGTCAACACGGTGATCGAGTCCGCCGCCACCACGGTCCGCCTGGTCGTGGAGCCGGGACCGCGCGCCGCGGCGGCCGTACGCGCCGCCCGTACCGGCCTCGCCCTGTTCGGGTACCGGGTGGAGTCGCTGACCGCCAACCGGCTGCTGCCGACCGGCTCCGCGGACCCGTTCCTGGCCGCGCTGTCCGGACAGCAGCAGAAGCATCTCAAAGCGCTGTACGAGGAGTTCGGCGCCGACGGCGTGCCGGTGCGCGAACTGCCGCACCTCGGCCGCGATCCGTACGGTCCCGACGACCTCGCGGTGCTCGGCGGGCCCGAGCTGGCCGTCGATCCGCTGCCCGACACACCGGCCGACCAACCGTGGAGCGTCGAGGACCGGTTGGCCGCGGAGGGACAACTGGTGTGGCGGCTACCGCTGCCCGGCGCCACCCGCGACACCCTCGACCTGGTCCGGCGGGGCGACGAAGTCGTCGTGGACGCGGGGCGGTTCCGGCGCATCATGCGGCTGCCGTCCGCGCTGCGCCGCTGCACCGTGACCGGGGCCGCGCTGCGCGACGGCGCCCTGCAGGTACGTTTCACCCCTGATCCGGCGCTGTGGCCCCAGTGAACGGGGCGTATCCGCCGGGCTAACGTTGGATAGGTCACGATGACCACACCCGGGTACGCCGCAGTGGTGTAGAACACACCATTGAGTACAACTGGTGAACCCACCGCCTCGGAACGCCGTTGAGGAGTCCGCGATGAGCGAAGGCCAGGACCGTCCGCAAACCGACGCCGACGCATGGGCCGCGGCCTGCGCCGAGGACCTCGCCGAGGAGCGTGCCCGCCGCCGTGCGCAGGCCGGTTACCGCCCCGGCAGCGCGGCGGACGAGCTGCGCAAGCTGGCCGAGGCCGTCGCCGACAAGGTCGCCGAACTGCGTTCCCCGGCCGCCGAGTTGGCCGCACAGACGGTGATCTCCCAGGTGCGCGCGGCGGTCGGGCCGATCCGCGAGCGCAACCCCGATGTCTTCGAGCACCTGGCCGCCGCCGGATCCGAGCTGCTGGCCGCCTACCAGGCCGCGGTGACCGGTCAGGAGAGCCGGTGGACCCAGGGCGGCAGCAAAGATCAGCGTTCAGGAAGTGAACACATCGACCTCGACTGAGCCCTCCTCGGGTACGGTTGCCTTAAGCGGGGTTCGACCAAAATCTGAGGGACACATGGGACTCACCATCGGCGTCGACATCGGCGGCACCAAGATCGCGGCCGGCGTGGTCGACGAGGAGGGCACGATCCTCGAAACCTGCAAGGTGCCGACCCCGTCGACGCCCGAGGGCGTCATCGATGCCATCGCGGACGCGGTGCGCACGGTCAGCGCCTCCCACCGGATCGACGCCGTCGGTATCGGCGCCGCGGGATACGTGGACGACAAGCGCGCCACCGTACTGTTCGCGCCGAACATCAACTGGCGCCACGAGGCGCTCAAGGACAAGGTCGAACAGCGGGTCGGCCTGCCCGTGGTGGTGGAGAACGACGCCAACGCCGCGGCCTGGGGCGAGTACCGGTTCGGCGCCGGCCAGGGCCATGACGACGTGGTCTGCATCACCCTCGGCACCGGCCTGGGCGGCGGCATCATCATCGGCGGCAAGCTGCACCGAGGCCGCTTCGGCGTCGCGGGCGAGTTCGGCCACATCCGGGTGGTGCCGGACGGGCTGCTGTGCGGATGCGGCAGCCAGGGCTGCTGGGAGCAGTACGCCTCCGGGCGCGCCCTGGTCCGCTACGCCCGGCAGCGCGCGGCGGCCACGCCGGAGAACGCGGTGGTCCTGCTCGGCCTGGGCGACGGCACCATCGACGCCATCGAGGGCAAGCACATCAGCGAGGCCGCCAGGAAGGGCGACCCGGTGGCCGTCGACTCGTTCCGCGAGCTGGCCCGCTGGGCCGGAGCCGGACTGGCCGACCTGGCCTCCCTCTTCGACCCCTCGGCGTTCATCGTCGGTGGCGGGGTCTCCGACGAGGGCGACCTGGTGCTGGAACCGATCCGCAAGTCCTTCCGCCGCTGGCTGGTGGGCGGTCAGTGGCGGCCGCACGCCCAGGTGCTCGCCGCCCAGCTCGGCGGTGAGGCAGGACTGGTCGGCGCGGCCGACCTGGCACGTCAGGGCTGACCGAACAGGAGCCGCCGTGGGCACAGTGGACCAGCTGCCGAACTCGCGTACCGAACCGGACGGTTCGGCGGTCGTCCGTGTGCTCAGCTACAACGTGCGTTCCATGCGGGACGACCGGGCGGCGCTGGCCCGGGTGATCCGGGCCTGCGCTCCCGACGTGGTCTGCGTCCAGGAGGCCCCGCGCTTCTTCCGGTGGCGCAAGCACGCGGCGTGGCTGGCCCGGGAGTCCGGCCTGGTCACGGTCAGCGGCGGGGCCACCGCCGCCGGGCCGATGATCCTGGCCAATCTGCGGGCCCATGTGGAGCACACCGAGGACCTGCTGCTGCCCCGCACCACAGGGCTGCACCAGCGCGGCTTCGCGACCGCCGTGCTGAGGTTCGGTGCCGCGCGGCTGGGGGTGATCAGCTGCCATCTGAGCGTCAACGCCGACGAGCGCTACGCGCAGTCCGGCCTGCTGCTCGACCGGGTCGCGGCGGCTGGGGAGCCGCACCTGGTGGTCGGCGGTGACTTCAACGACCACCCCGACGGGCGGTCGTTCTCCCGCATCGCCAGCGAACTGCAGGACGGGTGGGCGGTACGGCCGTGGGGCGGCGAGTTCACCTCCCGCCCCGGTGACCCGTACCAGCGCCTCGACGCGGTCTTCGCCACCAAGAGCGTGGAGTTCCTGGGCTGCGGCGTACCCGACAAGCTGCCGGGCATCAGGACGGACGACCTGATCGCGGCCACCGACCACCTGCCGGTCCTGGCGGCCCTGCGCGTCCCCAGCGGGCTGAGCGCCTAGACGACGGCCCCGCCGTGCGGGTCGTCGTCCTCCTCACGGCCCTTCATCCGCGCCACCAGCGTGGTGAAGCCGCCCAGGAAGCCGCCGACCCCCAGCAGCATCGCCCACCAGGTCAACGGCTCCTGGAACAGCACGAACCCGAGCACCAGCAGCGGTCCGCCGAGCACCGCGATCCAGGCGAACTTGGTGGTGACGTCGCTCGGTGGCAGCGGCGGCGGCTCCGGCGGCACGAAGTGCCCCTCGTCCTCGTCCTCGTCGTCGGCGACCTCGTAGTCCCGCGGCCCGGACCGCGGTGCCCGTATGACGAACTCCCGCGGCACCTCAGGAACGCCGCTGTTGGTCGCCCGCTCCTGCTCCTGCGCGGCTTCCGGCCAGCCGTCGGGCAGCTCCGGCTCCTCGCCGTACCCCGCGACGATCTGCGCCCAGGCCGCCTCCTCGTCCAGCGGCGCACCCGCGCCACCCGCCGGGTCCCGCGGCTCCGCGCCCTCCGCGCCGTCCTGCGGCGGCTCGTCACGCTCCGCCACTGGCCACCTCGACCTCCCCGTCCGGCGCGGGCGCCAACCGCCGTACGAACTCGTAGCTGGACCGGAAGAGCCGCTCGGCGTCGTGGTCCAGCGGTACCACGTGGTAGCTGCGCTCCAGGATGGTGCGGGTCAGGTCGGTGGAGCCCAGCCGCCGCTCCACCAGGTCGCCGTTGGCCGGGTGCACCACATGGTCCACCCGGCTGTTGAACAGCAGCACGGGCTGGGTCACCTTCGGCAGATCGGCCTGGACGATCCGCCAGAACCTCGACAGGGAGTGCACCGCGTGCAGCGGGGTGCGGTCGTAGCCCAGCTCCACACTGTCCTCCCTGGCGATGTCGCTGGCGATGCCCTTCACCGACGGGACGAAGTGCCGGGCCACCGGCACCAGCCGCAACCGCCCGCCGTCCGCCTTGACCGACGGGTTGACCAGTACGATGCCACTGATCGCCGGGCCGTGCTCGGCCGCCAGATGGATGGTGAGCGCACCGCCCATCGACAGCCCGAAGACGAACACCCGCGAACAGCGCTCACGCAGCGCGCGCAGTTCCCGGTCGACCTCCGCGTACCAGTCCTGCCATCCGGTGACCCCCAGGTCCTGCCAGCGGGTGCCGTGCCCGGGAAGCAGCGGCAGTGACACGGACAGACCGCGCTCGGCGAGGTACTCCGCCCAGGGGCGCAGGGACTGCGGCGAGCCGGTGAGGCCGTGGCACAGCAGCACACCGGTCGGTCCGCCGTCATGGCGGTACGGTTCGGCTCCGGGCATGAGCGGCACCGTGGGCCTCCTGTTCATGGGCGCGATCCCTGGGTGGGGCGGTACCGGTTCAGCGGCGCTGACGGCACACGGCACGGACAGGTACCTCACAGTACGCGGCCGGGTGGGCACCCGGTAGGTCAGTCGGACGCGGGCGCCGCGCGCCGTCGGCGTTCCCCACCCGCCGCCCACCGTCGCCCTCACCGGAAGCGCCGCGCGGCGGCGTTCGTATGTACGGGCGGCAGGACCCCCGCCCGGGCAGGTTAAGGTCTACCGTCGCCTTACAGGAGGTCCTCGGTTGTTCTACGGCGTGATGAAGCTGACGCTCGGCGGGTCGCTCAAGCTCGCCTTCAAGCCCTGGGTGGAGGGGCTGGAGAACATCCCCAAGGAAGGCCCGGCGATCCTGGCGAGCAATCACCTGTCCTTCTCCGACTCGTTCTTCCTGCCCGCGGTCCTCGACCGCAAGGTCACCTTCATCGCGAAAGCCGAATATTTCACCTCACCCGGGGTCAAGGGGAAGCTGACCGCGGCGTTCTTCAAGGGCGTGGGCCAGCTGCCGGTGGACCGCTCCGGTGCGCGCGGCGCGGGTGAGGCGGCGGTCAAGAGCGGCCTTGAGGTACTGGCCCGCGGTGAGCTGTTCGGCATCTACCCCGAGGGCACCCGCTCGCCGGACGGCCGCCTGTACCGCGGCAAGCCCGGCGGGCTGGCCCGGGTCGCGCTCGCCTCGGGGGCACCGGTGATCCCGGTCGCCATGATCGACACCGAGAAGATCCAGCCGCCGGGCAAGGTCGTGCCGAAGCTGATGAGCCCCGGCATCCGGATCGGCAAGCCGCTGGACTTCAGCCGCTACCACGGCATGGAGAACGACCGCTTCATCCTGCGCTCGGTGACCGACGAGGTCATGTACGAGATCATGAAGCTGTCCGGCCAGGAGTACGTGGACATCTACGCCACCGCCGCCAAGCGCCAGATCGCCGAGGCGAAGAAGCAGGCCGAGGAGGCCGAGAAGGCCGCCAAGCAGCACAGGCCCGGCTCCTGACCGGCTCGCGCCGCGCCGGCCGCGCCACCCGTTTGGGTGATGCGTGCGCCCCAACTCCCTTGTGACAGCCGGGAATCCGCGCCACGGGCGATCCCCTGTGACCTGGACCACGGCTAGCGTGTGCCGTGTTGGCTGCCAGCGTCATAGACAGGGAGGAATCCATGCGCGTCGGAGTGCTGACCGGCGGAGGCGACTGCCCCGGGCTGAACGCGGTCATCCGAGCCCTGGTACGCAAGGGCGTACAGCAGTACGGGCATGAGTTCGTGGGTTTCCGGGACGGCTGGCGCGGCCCGCTCGAAGGCCACACCAAGCAGTTGGACATCCCGGCGGTACGCGGCATCCTGCCGCGCGGCGGCACCATCCTCGGCTCGTCCCGCACCAATCCGCTGAAGGTCGAGGACGGGGTGCGCAAGGTCAAGGAGAACCTCGCCAAACACGAGGTGGACGCTCTGGTGGCGATCGGCGGCGAGGACACCCTCGGCGTGGCGGCCACCCTCGCCGACCAGTACGGCGTGCCGTGCGTGGGCGTGCCCAAGACCATCGACAACGACCTGAGCGCCACCGACTACACCTTCGGCTTCGACACCGCGGTCAACATCGCCACCGAGGCCATCGACCGGCTGCACACCACCGCCGAGTCGCACATGCGGGTGCTGGTGATCGAGGTCATGGGCCGCCACGCGGGCTGGATCGCGCTGCACGCCGGGCTCGCGGGCGGCGCCAACGTCATCCTCATCCCCGAGCAGCGCTTCGACATCGACGAGGTCTGCGGCTGGGTGGAGAGCCGCTTCAAGGTGCGCTACGCGCCGATCATCGTGGTCGCCGAGGGCGCCATGCCCAAGGACGGTGAACTGGTCACCAAGGACGGCACGTTGGACTCCTTCGGGCACGTCCGGCTGTCCGGGATCGGCGACTGGCTGGCCAAGGAGATCGAGAAGCGCACCGGCAAGGAGGCCAGGACCACGGTCCTGGGGCACATTCAGCGGGGCGGCACCCCGTCGGCGTTCGACCGGTGGCTGGCCACGCGGTTCGGGCTGCATGCGATCGACGCCGTCCAGGAAGGCGACTTCGGGAAGATGGTCGCTCTCCGGGGGACGGACATCGTCCGCGTCGCGCTCGGTGAGGCCACGGCCAAACTCAAGACCGTTGATCCCGCGTTGTACGCGGAAGCCGGGGTGTTCTTCGGCTGACCGCCGGTGGTGGGTGGGCTCGCGCCCACCCACCCGTCCGCGGACCCTCAGACCGTCACCGTGGCCAACAGCTCCTTGACGATTCCCGTGCCGTTCAGGGTCAGGACCGACTCCGGGTGGAACTGGACGCCCGCGAAGCCCGGGCCGCGCAGCGCGTGGATGTCTCCGGTGGCCGGGTCGCGGGACAACTCGACGCGGTGCATGCCCAGTTCGTCCGCGGCGGCGTCGTCGCACCGCGCGGTGAAGGTGTTGTAGAACCCGACCGTCTCGGCGCGGCCGAACAGGTCGATCCGCTCCTGCGCGCCCTGGAACGGCACCCGCTTGCGGACGATGTCCAGGCCCAGTTCGGCGGCGATCAGCTCGTGCCCGAGGCACACCCCGAGCAGGCCGCCGCGCTGGCCGCCGAGCAACTCGGCGGCCAGCGCGCGCAGTTGGCGCATCCTGGGGTCGGTGCGGTCCGACGGGTCGCCGGGCCCCGGGCCGAGGACCACCGGGCCGGGATGCGCCAGCGCGGCGTCCCGCAGGCCGGGCTCGTCGTGGCGGCGCACGGTCACTGAGAGGCCTGAGGAGCGCAGTACGTGCGCCAGCATCGCGGTGAAGGTGTCCTCGGCGTCGACCACCAGCGCCTGGCCGATCGGCTCGGCCTGCCGCCGCTCCCGCATCCGCAGCCAGAACGGCGCCAGGTTCGCCCGGCGCGCGTCGAGCGCGGCCCGCACCCGGATGTCGTCCGCGAGCCGGGGCCGCGGACCGCCGGTGCCGGGTGCGGCGGCCGGGCGTATCCCGAGTGCGGCCAGCACCCCGGCGGCCTTGGCGTGGGTCTCGGCCACCTCGCCGTGCGGGTCGGAGTGGCGCACCAGGGTGGCGCCCACGGAGACACCGAGCCGTCCGTCCGGGGTGATGTCGGCGGTGCGGATGAGGATGGGGGAGTCCAGGGTCTGCGCGCCGCCCGCGTCCCGGCCGATCAGCGCGAGAGCGCCCGCGTAGTAGCCGCGGCCGTGCGGCTCGTGGCGCTCGATGACCCGGCAGGCGTTCTGCACCGGCGAGCCGGTCACCGTCGCGGCGAACATCGTCTCGCGCAGCACCTCCCGTACGTCCATCGAACTGCGGCCGCGCAGCTCGTACTCGGTGTGCGCGAGATGCGCCATCTCCTTCAGCCGGGGGCCGACCACCTGGCCGCCGAGGTCACCGACGGTGCACATCATCTTCAGTTCCTCGTCGACGACCATGGTCAGCTCCTCCACCTCCTTCGCGTCCCGCAGGAACGCCAGCACGCCCTCGGCGCTGGGACCGGCCGCCGGATAGCGGTACGTGCCGCTGATCGGGTTCATCACGACGGTGCCCCCGGACATCCGGACATGGACCTCGGGGCTGGCGCCGACCAGGGTGCGCTCGCCGGTGTGCACCACGTACGTCCAGTACGCGCCGCGCTCGCCGGTCAGCAGCCGCCGGAACAGGGCGAGCGCGTCGGCGGCGGTGAAGCCGGGGATCTCGCCGCGGAACGTCCGCCGGATCACGAAGTTCGCGCCCTCGCCCCGGCCGATCTCGTCCTCGACGACCTGCCGCACGATCCGCGCGTACGCCTCGTCGTCCACGTCGAAAGCCCCGCCCTCGACCGTGACCGCGTGCCGTGGCAGCGCGTCCAGCAGTTCCGGCACCGGCAGCCGGTGCGTCTGCCGAGGCCGCAGCACCAGCAGCGGTGTGCCGTCGTCGCGCACGTCGAAGCCGCGCTCCCGGATCTGCCGGAACGGCACCAGCGCCAGCGCGTCCAGCGCCGCGCCGCCGTCCGGGACACCGGACGGCAGCGGGATGCCGGCCAGCCGCTCGTGCCGGGTCACCGGGCCGAGCAGCAGCTCGACGGTGTCCGTGGCCAGGCCGGGCGTACGGCGGTGCAGCAGGGCGAACGGCGGGCAGTCGGGGGAGCGCAGGCGCTCCACGAGTGCGCTGGTACTGGCGTCCATGGCGGATCCTTCCGGGATGCGGAGGGCGGCCGGACACACCGAAGGCCGCCCCTCGGGCGGCCTTCGCGAAACTCCTGGGTACGCGCGATCAGTGGGCCGCCGGATCAGCGGTCCACCACCATGCCGTGCGGCAGGCGAGCATCGATCGTGCGTACATGGTCTCGACCCTAGCGCACGTCCACGGATGAACACCGGTTGTCTCACCTTGCGGGCATCGGAGAAAAGATCTGGACGGGACCCCGTAGTGTTGGCCTTGTGACCGTGAACGCTGAATCCACTGCCGGTGGCAACACCTGGCGCGACCTTCCCGCGGCGCAGCAGCCCGAGTGGCCCAACCCCGAGGCTCTGCGCGATGTGATCGCGGACCTCCAGTCGTATCCGCCGCTCGTCTTCGCGGGCGAGTGCGACCTGCTGCGCAGCCGTATGGGAGCCGTCGCCCGTGGCGAGGCGTTCCTGCTGCAGGGCGGTGACTGCGCCGAGGCGTTCGACGCGGTCTCCGCCGACCACATCCGCAGCAAGCTCAAGACGCTGCTCCAGATGGGCGCCGTTCTCACCTACGCCGCGTCGGTGCCGGTGGTGAAGGTCGGCCGGATCGCCGGGCAGTACTCCAAGCCCCGCTCCAAGCCGACCGAGACCCGCGACGGCGTCACCCTGCCCACTTACCGCGGTGACAGCGTCAACGGCTTCGAGTTCACCGCCGAGGCCCGCACTCCGGACCCGGAGCGGCTGAAGCGGATGTACCACGCCTCGGCCGCCACCTTGAACCTGGTGCGCGCCTTCGCCACCGGTGGCTACGCCGACCTGCGGCAGGTGCACGCCTGGAACCAGGACTTCGTGAGGTCGTCCCCGTCCGGACAGCGCTACGAGGCGCTCGCCCGGGAGATCGACAGCGCGATGAACTTCATGAAGGCGTGCGGGACGGACCCGGAGGAGTTCAAGACCGTCGAGTTCTACTCCTCGCACGAGGCGCTGATCCTGGACTACGAGTCGGCGCTGACCCGGGTGGACTCGCGCACCGGCAAGCTGTACGACGTCTCCGGGCACATGGTGTGGATCGGCGAGCGCACCCGGCAGCTGGACGGCGCGCACATCGAGTTCGCCTCCCGGATCCGCAACCCGATCGGCGTCAAGCTCGGCCCGAAGACCAGCCCCGAGGACGCGCTCACCCTGATCGACCGCCTCGACCCGGAGCGCGAGCCCGGTCGGCTGACGTTCATCACCCGGATGGGCGCCGACAAGATCCGCGACCGGCTGCCCGAACTGGTGGAGAAGGTCACCGCGTCCGGCGCCCGGGTGGCGTGGGTGTGCGACCCCATGCACGGCAACACCTTCGAGGCGGCCTCCGGGCACAAGACCCGGCGCTTCGACGACGTGCTGGACGAGGTCAAGGGCTTCTTCGAGGTCCACAAGGGCCTGGGCACCCACCCGGGCGGTATCCATGTGGAGCTGACCGGTGACGACGTCACCGAGTGCGTGGGCGGCGGCGACGAGATCTTCGTGGACGACCTGCACCAGCGCTACGAGACGGCCTGCGACCCCCGGCTCAACCGCAGCCAGTCCCTGGACCTGGCGTTCCTGGTGGCGGAGATGTACCGGCAGCAGTAGGTCCCATGACCTGGCCGAGGGGCGCGAATCACACCGATCCGCGCCCCTCGGTGCTTTTCCCGGGCAGCCGCGCCAGGTAAGGTTAGGTTTGCCTCACTGATCTAGGGACCCGCAGGGAGTGAAACCACGTGTACGTATGCAGCTGCTTCGGTGTGACCGAGGCGCAGGTGCATGCGCACCGGGCGGCCGGAGCCTGCACTCCGCGCGACGTGGCCTCCGCGTGCAAGGCGGGGACCGACTGCGGGTCCTGCGTCCGCCGCATCCAGGCGCTGCTCGGCCGGAGCGGCGGGTGTGCGTCACGTGGCGAGGCCTCACGCGATGCGATCCAGGCCCGGCTGACTCCGGCGGCGCCCTCCGCGATGCCGTCCACCGCCGGGCCCGTGGCCGCGCCGCGGCCGGTGCCGGCGGCGGTCGAGGCGGCCTGAGCCCGGTTCACGAGGCGTCCGGCTGCTCGATGACCTGCGCGATGTAGAGCGGTTCGCCCAGCTTCTCCACCAGTTCAAGCTGGGTGTCGAGGTAGTCGATGTGGTGTTCCTCGTCGGCGAGGATGTCCTCGAAGATGTTGGCCGACGTGATGTCGCCCTTGGACCGCATCACCTCGATGCCGCGCCGCAGCCGGTCGATCGCCTCCACCTCGACCTGCCGGTCCGCCTGGAACATCTCGGTCACCGTCTGGCCGACCCTGACGTGGAACAGTCGCTGGTAGTTGGGCAGCCCCTCCAGGAACAGGATCCGGTCGGTGAGCACCTCCGCGTGCTTCATCTCGTCGAACGACTCGGCCCGGGTGTATTTCGCGAGCTTGTACCAGCCGAAGTTCTCCTGCATCTTCGCGTGCAGGAAGTACTGGTTGATCGCGGTCAGTTCGCCGGTCAGCTGCTCGTTGAGGAACTCGATCACCTCGGGGTCGCCCTGCATGGCAACGCCGTCCCTTCGTTGGTGCCCTGGGGGCGGGGCAGATGGGCGCATCCTCGCACCGAGCCCCAGAGCGATCCAGTAAGTGCACACTCATGGCGGCTTGTCCGGATTACTCACTGGCTGGCATACCGCTGGTCAAGAGCATGCCGCCCGGTCTGTCACCATGGAGTCATGGGTCAGTCGGAACGCCGCGAAGGAGAGCTTCCTCCCGGGCAGCGGCTTCAGCGCGGCTGGCCGGTTCTGCACTACGGGCCGGTGCCCAGGTTCAAGCCGGACCGCTGGGAGTTCCGGGTTTTCGGCGCCACGGCCGACGGCGAGAAGCACTGCTGGAACCACGAGGAGTTCTCGGCGCTGCCGCACGCCACGGTGATCGGCGACTTCCACTGCGTCACCAAGTTCTCCATGCTCGGCGTGGAGTGGGGCGGGGTGGCCACCTCGACGGTACTGAAGCTGGCGCCGCCCGCCCCCGACGTCACCCATGTCATGGTCTGGGCCGAGTACGGCTTCAGCTCCAACCTGCGGCTGGACGACTTCGCTGACGACAAATCGATATTCGCCACGCACCGGGGCGGCGAGCTGCTCACCGCCGAGCACGGCTTCCCGGTGCGGCTGATAGTGCCGCACCTGTACGCCTGGAAGGGCCCCAAGTGGGTGCGCGGGGTGGAGTACATGGTCGCCGACCGCCGCGGCTTCTGGGAGGAGCGCGGCTACCACAACCTCGGCGACCCCTGGCGCGAACAGCGCTACTCCTACCAGGAGGAACCGGGCGACGGCCCAGAACTCTAGCCTTCCGGCGGATCCCGCCCTCGGGTCGCGGTTGGCTCGGACCGCCGACCCGCCTCGGCAGCCACCGCGGCGTGGACCGGCGGTGCGAAGCGGCCGCGCCCCGCGAAGCGCTAAGCCCGCAGCGCCTTGAGGCGTGCCACGTCGGCCGCGTAGTTCACCTTCGGCCCCGGGGTCTCGATCACCAGCGGCACGCCCTCGGTCGCCGGATGGCGGAACAGCTCCCGGAAGGGCTCCGCGCCGATGTGACCGGCGCCGATGTTCTCGTGCCGGTCCTTGTGCGCGCCGACCACGTCCTTGGAGTCATTGGCGTGGATCAGCCGAAGCCGCCCCTCGCCGACCGTCTCCGTCAGCAGGTCCAGCGTCTGCTTCATGCCCCCGGGGGCCGCCAGGTCGTGGCCCGCGGCGAAGACATGGCAGGTGTCCAGGCACACGCCCAGCCTCGGATGCCGGTCCAACGCCTCGAAGTACGGCTCCAGGTCCGCCATCAGCGAGCACAACGAGGCGCCCTGCCCGGCCGTGGGCTCCAGCAGCAGCCACGGGTCGTCCTCGTGCTCCAGCTCCTCCAGCAGCGGCAGCATCCGCTCCCGTACCTGCGCGAGCGCCACCGCGCGGGTGCGCCCGCCGGTCGCCGAACCGGTGTGCACCACCACGCCCCGCGCCCCGATCGCCCGGCCCCGCCGCAGCGAATGCCGCATCGAGGCCACCGAGTTGTCGACCGTCGCCGCGGTGTGCGAGCCGAAGTTGATCAGGTAGGGGGCGTGCACAAACGCCGGTATGCCCGCCTCCGCGCACTGTTCGCGGAACGCCTCGTCCTGCGCCGGGTTGCCCACCGGCGTCGCCCAGCCGCGCGGGTTGGCGACAAAGACCTGGACCGTCTCCGCGTCGATGTCCCGCGCGTACCCCAGGCCGGTGGCCGCCAGTCCTCCGGCCACCGGGACATGGGCGCCGACCGGGTTGCGGACCGCACCGCCCGCCGTACCCATCAGCGCGCCCACAGGGTGATCGTGGTGCCCTTCGGCTGCATCGAACCGCCGCCGGGCGACTCGCTGAAGACCTTGCCGGTGAAGAACAGGTTGATCACGGTGACCTTGAAGCCCGCCGCCTCAAGGGTCTGCTTCGCGGTGTCGGTGTCCTGACCGGTCACATCCGGCACCTTGAACAACTGCCGGCCCTTGGAGACGGTGAGGGTGACCGTGTCGCCCTGCGCGGCCTGGCCGTCGGCCGGGCTCTGCTGGGCGACGGAGTCCTTGGGCACCGAGTCCGAGTACACCGGGCTGCCGGAGACCTGCGCCTTCAACCCGGCGGCCTGGAGCTTCTGTTCGGCGTCGCTGACCGTGGAACCCACCACGTCGGGGACCGCCACCGCCTTGCCCCGGCTGACGGTGATCGCCACCGCGTCGCCGTTCTTGCGCGGGGTGCCCGGTGCGGGATCGGTGGAGATCACCGCGCCCGCCGGCACCGTGTCGTTGAACTCCCTGGCGACCGTGCCCGGGGTCAGTCCGGCGTCCTTGATCTGCCGCTGCGCCTGGTCCAGCGGCTTGCCGACCACCTGCGGCACGTCGGTGCGCTGCGGGCCGCGCGAGACGACCACCCGCACCGTGCCGTTGCCGCGGATCCGGGCGCCGGGGCCGGGATCGGTGGAGATCACGTGGTCCTTGGCGACCGTCTCGCTGAAGTCCTCGCTGACCCGCACCCCGAGCCCGGCGCCCCGCAGCTTCTGCTCGGCCTGCGCCCTGGACAGCGCCAGGACCGGCGGCACGCTGGTGAACTGCCCGGAACCCACGTACCAGACGACCGCGCCGGTGCCGAACAGCACCGCGAGCACGGTGACGATCGCTATCAGGCCGCGCCGCGGCAGCCGCCGCGGGCTGCCGGGCGCCGGGGGCTCCTCGTGCTTGATCAGGTCCGGTGGCAGCTGGAAGCGGCTGGTGCGGTTGATCACCTCGGTGCGCTCGCCGCCGGTGCGGCGGATGACCGTCGTACGGTCGTCGTCCTCCGCGCCCGCCAGGGCCTGCGGTGGTACCGCGTCCAGCTGCTCGTCGGTGAGCGCGCCGCGCGCCGCGCGCAACCGCCCCAGCGCCGCCACCGCGTCGGCCGGGCGCGGCTGCGGCGTACGGGACGCCATGGTGGTCACCAGTTCGTCCAGCTCCGGCGCGAGCCCCGGCACGGCGGCCGAGGGCGGCCCGACGTCCTCGTGCAGGTGCTGGTAGATCACGGTGGCCGGGGTGCCGCCGTTGTGCGGCTTGGCGCCGGTGAGCATCTCGTAGAGCAGTACACCGCACGCGTAGACGTCGGAGCGCTCGTCGGCGGTGCCGTGCTCGATCTGCTCCGGCGCCAGGTACGACACGGTGCCCAGCACCGAACCGCTGGTGGAGGTGGTGTCGGTGCCCACCGCGCGCACCAGGCCGAAGTCGGCGACCTTGACCCGGCCGTCGTCGCCCATCAGGACGTTCTCCGGCTTCATGTCGCGGTGCACCAGGCCCGCCAGGTGCGCGGCGCCCAGCGCGGCCAGTATCGGCTCCAGGATGTCCAGCGCGGCCCGCGGCGGCAGCGCGCCGCGCTCCCGCAGCACATCGCGCAGGGTGCAGCCGGCCACGTACTCCATCGCCAGGTAGACGTACGTGCCGTCGGTTCCCTGGTCGAACACGCCCACGACGTTGGGGTGGTCAAGGCGGGCCACCGCCTTGGCCTCCCGGATGAACCGCTCGACGAAGGCATCGTCGCCCGCCAGCGCCGGGTGCATCACCTTCAGCGCCAGCACTCGGTCGAGACGGGTGTCCACGGCCCGGTAGACCGTGGCCATCCCGCCGACGGCGATCCGCGCCTCGATCCGGTACCGGCCGTCGAGCACGTGCCCGACGAGCGGGTCCTGCAGGGTCGTATTCACGCAAGGGAGTTTACGAGGTGGGACTGTGGAACCCCGGTGCCCGTCAGGTCCCGGCCGCGCCCCACGCCGGACGTTCCGGGTCCAGGGCGGCCCTGCCCTCGTCGGGTGAGGACGCGAGCGCGTGGTGCCGCCGCGGGATCCGTCCGGCCCGCGCGGCGAGCCGCCCGCCCTCCACGGCGTGCCGCATGGCGGCCGCCATCAGCACCGGCTGCTGCGCCCGCGTCACGGCGGACGCCAGCATCACCCCCGCGCACCCCAGCTCCATGGCGAGCGCCGCGTCCGAGGCGGTGCCCGCGCCCGCGTCGAGGATCACCGGAACCGACGCCCGCTCGGTGATCAACTGGAAGTTGTAGGGGTTCCGGATACCGAGCCCGGAACCGATCGGCGAGCCCAGCGGCATCACCGCGGCGCATCCCACGTCCTCCAGCTTGGCGGCCAGCACCGGGTCGTCGTTGGTGTACGGCAGCACCACGAAGCCGTCGTCCACCAACGTCTCGGCGGCGTCGAGCAGTTCGACCGGGTCGGGCAGCAACGTGCGCTCGTCCGCGACCACTTCGAGCTTGACCCAGTCGGTGCCCAGTGCCTCCCGGGCCAGCCGTGCGGTCAGCACCGCCTCCCCGGCGGTGTGGCAGCCCGCGGTGTTCGGCAGCACCCGGATGCCGTGCTTCTCCAGCACCGAAAGCACCGAGCCGCGCACGGTCGGGTCCAGCCTGCGCATCGCGACCGTGGTCAGCTCGGTCCCGGAGGCGAGCAGCGCCTGCTCCAGCACCTCAAGGCTGGGCGCTCCGCCGGTGCCCATGATCAGGCGGGAGGTGAAGGCGGCGTCGGCGATCCTGAACAGGTCGTCGGCCATGTGATCAGCCTCCCTGGACCGCGGTGAGCACCTCGACGCGGTCTCCCTCGCCGAGCGCGGTGCTGGTCCAGCGGCTGCGCGGAACGACGGTTTCGTTGACGGCGGCGGCCACCCCGGAGTGCGCGGTGGTCAGGGTGGCGACGAGGCGGTCAAGGGTGAGGCCTTCGGGGACTTCGCGGGCTTCACCGTTCAGCGAGACGGTCATACGGCCTGCTCCTGGAGTGCGTTCGCGAATCGTGCGGGGGTGAACGGGCGGGCGTACGGCGGGACTTCGCCGGTGGTCAGCGCCTCGGCCATGACATCGCCGGTGATCGGGGTGAGCAGCACCCCGTTGCGGTGGTGGCCGGTGGCCAGCAGCAGCCCGGGCAGCGCGGTCGGCCCGAGTAGCGGCGCGTTGTCCGGTGAGCCGGGACGCAGCCCGGCCAGGGTCTCGGCGAGCGGTAGTTCGGTGATGCCGGGCACCAGGTCGTGCGCGTCCCGCAGCAGTTCGTAGACGCCGCCCGCGGTGACCTCGGTGTCCCAGCCCAGCTCCTCGCTGGTCGCGCCGACCACCAGCTCGCCGTTCTCCCTCGGCACCAGGTAGACATGGCCGCCGCGCACCACCCCGCGCACCGTCCTGGACAGGAACGGCGCGTACGCCCGCGGGATCCGCAGCCGCAGCACCTGGCCCTTCACCGGCCGCACCGGTGGCAGTACGTGCTCGGGCAGGCCCGCGACGACGCCGCTGCGGCTGCCCGCCGCCAGCACGGTGTGCTCGGCGGTGAGCGAGGTGCCGCCGCGCAGTACCGCGCCGCGGGCCCGGTCGCCGTCCACGGCGATCCGCTCGACGAGGTCGCGGTGGAAGGCCACCCCGGCGCCCTCGCAGGCCAGCAGCAGGGCGTTGGCCAGCCGTCGGGGGTCGACCTGGTGGTCGCCGTCCACCCGCAGACCGCCGCGCACGCCGGGGGCCAGCATCGGCTCCAGGCGGCGGCAGTCGCGGCCGCTGATCCACTCGGACTCCAGGCCCAGGGAGAGCTGGAAGGCGTGCAGTTCGCGCAGCGCCGCGCGGTCGTCGGCGTCCAGCGCGACCGCGAGCGTCCCGCATGGGCGGTAACCGAGGTCGAGGCCGGTGGCCTCGGTCAGCTCCGCGGCGAACGACGGATAGCGGCGCGCCGACGCCAGGTTGAGGTCCAGCAGGGTCTGCTCGCCGTACTGGAGTTCCGTGACGGCGGCGAGCATCCCGGCGGCGACACGGGCGGCGCCACCGCCCGGCGCCGGGTCGACCACCGCCGTTCGCAGCCCGCGCTGGGCCGCGCGCCAGGCTGTGACAAGGCCGATGATTCCGCCACCGATGACGAGCACGTCGCCTTGCGGCGGGCAACCGGAAACGTGCATGACGGTTCCGCTCCTCCCTTCGCCGGTATGACCCGGATCAGGTTCGTACGGTCGGCGGCCGGTCAGCCGCCCTCTCAGCCCGGTACGTCCGGGCTCCCGCGAGTGCGTATGCGTACCCGTACCTTACTGCGTGAGGTACGGGGGGCGACCCCCCCCGGGACCCCGGCCGGGTGGTGCCGGCGGCCCTTCGCGGGGTGTGGGGGGCGGTGGTTGCGGACCGCCGGTCCGGTTCGCGGGGTTGCTCGCCGCTGCGGCGGATCCTTTTCCGGGGGCAGGCCCCCATACCCCCTGGCCTGGCGGATTCCTCTGGACGAGCCCATGGCCCCGTCGGGCGGGGTCTTCCGGGGGCGAGTCCCGGCTCCACGCCGTTGCGACGGGGTTCTGCCGGGGTGAGCGCTGTCGCAGCCGCAGGGGGTCCGGGGCTTGCCCCCGGAAAGAAATCCGCCGCGATGGCGAGCAACCCCCACGGCGCGGTTCGGCGGCGCGAACCGGCCGCAAGCCGTGACGATGTGTCAGGGATCTCTCCGCACGATGCTGCGGAAACCGCGCCGGACGGCGCTACCGTGATCGCGTGAGGGATGAGCAGAGCGTGCGCCGAGTCGTGGTGGTCGGGGCCGGAATGGCCGGAGTGCAGACCGCGGTGTCGCTGCGCGAGCACGGGTTCGGCGGATCGATCACACTGCTCGGCGCGGAACCGCACCACCCCTACGACCGCCCGCCGCTGTCGAAGTCCGTACTGCTGGGCGCGGCCGACGGCTCCGCCTTCGACGTGGACTTCGCCGGACTCGGCATCGAACTGCGGCTCGGCCAGCACGCCGACGCGCTGCGCCCGGACGAGCGGCAGGTCGTGACGGCCGGCGGCCCGCTCGCGTACGACCGGCTGGTGATCGCCACCGGCGCGGAACCCGTGACGCTGCCCGGCGCGGCCGGAGTGCCCGGCGTGCACATGCTGCGCACGCTGGACGACGCGAACGCGCTGCGCCCGGTGCTGGCCGCCAAACGCCAGGTGGTCGTGGTCGGCGCCGGGTGGATCGGCGCCGAGTTCGCCACCGCGGCCCGCGAGTCCGGCTGCGAGGTGACCGTGGTCGAGGCCGCGGAGCGGCCGTTGGCCGGGGTGCTGCCCGCCGAGATCTCCGCGCCGATGCGCGGCTGGTACGAGGAGGCCGGGGTACGGCTGCTCACCGGCGTCCAGGTCGCCGGGGTGGAACCGGGCGCCGTACTGCTCTCCGACGGCACCCGGCTGATCGCCGGCGCGGTGGTGATCGGGATCGGGGCGCGCCCGACGACCGGCTGGCTGGCCGGTTCCGGCGTCGAACTGGACGAGCACCGGGCGGTACGCGCCGACGACCGGCTGCGCACCTCGGTCCCCGGCGTCCTGGCGGTCGGCGACTGCGCGTCGTTCCCGTCCGCCCGCTACGGCGAGCGGCTGCTCATCCACCACTGGGACAACGCGGTGCAGGGCCCGCGCACGGCGGCGGCGAACCTGCTGGGCGAGGACGAGCCGTACGACCCGGTGCCGTACTTCTGGTCCGAGCAGTTCGGGCGCTTCGTGCAGTACGCGGGCCACCACACGGACTCCGACCAGCTGCTGCGGCGCGGCGATCCGGACGGTCCGGCGTGGTCGGTGTGCTGGCTGCGGGACGGCGCGCTGGCCGCACTGCTCGCCGTGGGCCGCCCCCGCGACCTGGCGCAGGGCCGCAAGCTGATCGAACGCGGCGCCCGACTGGACCCCGCGGCGGCCGCGGACCCCGCCGTCCCGCTGAAGTCGGCGGTCCGCAGCGCGGCGTGACGCCCCGGGGGCCGCTTCCGAAGGGCCCGCCGCGACGGCGGGCGTCCAGCACGGCGCGGCCCGGCGGTGCCGCGCGCACCGGCCCCCAGCGGCGGGCGGCCGTAAGAGTGACGTTGAATCGGTGGCCCGGCCCTCATGGACGCAGTCCGTAAGGGCGCCGCACCACGGGCCTCCCCCGGGGGAACCAGTCGGGTACCGGTTGTCGGTGCGGGATGGCACGCTTGTCCCCGTGACTGGTTACTCGTCGATTGACCCCAAGATTGACGCCCTCGTTCCTTCCTGGCTCACCCTGCCCGACGCCGCCGAGCGGCTCGATGTCGAAGTGACCCGCGTTCGGCAGCTGATCAAGGAGGGTCAGCTCATCGCGGTTCGCCGGGGCGAAAACCGGGTTCTGATGGTCCCCGCCGACTTCATCGGCACCGGCAAGGTGGTCAAGGGCCTCGCCGGAACGCTGACGCTGCTCAGGGACGACGGCTTCACCGACGAAGAGGCGTTGGAGTGGCTGTTCACCGCCGACCCGACCCTCCCCGGCACCCCCGTCCAGGCACTGCGGGAGAATCGCGGAACCGAGGTGAAGCGCCGCGCCCAGGCGCTCGCCGTCTGACCCGATCCGGGGGGAGCGCCACCGTATGACCACCACCGCCGAGAACCGCGGGCGCGCGCTGCGCGCACAGCTCGCCGACGCCCGGGTCTACCTGTGCACCGACGCCCGCAGGCGGCAGGGCGATCTGCCCCAGTTCCTGGACGCGGTCCTCGGCTCCGGCGTGGACATCGTGCAGCTGCGGGACAAGGGCATGGAGGCCGCCGAGGAGCTGGAACACCTCGCGGTCTTCCGGGAGGCCTGCCGCAGGCACGGCAAGCTGCTCGCGGTCAACGACCGGGCGGACGTCGCACACGCGGTGGGCGCGGACGTGCTGCACCTCGGGCAGGGCGACCTGCCGGTGCCCGCCGCCCGCGCCATCCTCGGCGACGAGGTGGTCATCGGACGCTCCACCCATGCCGAATCCGAAGCGGCCGCGGCCGCCATCGAGCCCGGTGCGGACTACTTCTGCACCGGGCCGGTGTGGCCCACGCCCACCAAGCCCGGGCGGCACGCCCCCGGCCTGCCGCTGGTGGAGTACGCGGCGGGGCTGGCCACCGAACGCCCCTGGTTCGCCATCGGCGGCATCGACCTGTCCAACGTGGAGCAGGTGCTGGCCGCCGGCGCGCGGCGGATCGTCGTGGTCCGGGCGATCACCGAGGCGGACGACCCCGCCGAGGCGGCGGCACGCTTTGCCAAGATCGTCCGAGGCGCGGACGGAACTCCGTCATAACCGCTCATATCGCGGAAGCTGGGTTACGGACCGTCCACACTGGCCGTTAGCCTGAACGACATGGCCCTTGGAACCTCTTCCACCAGGACCGATCGCGCGGTCACCATTCGTGAACTGCTCTCGTCCGGCGAGCGCTCGTACTCCTTCGAATTCGCTGCCCCGAAGACCGAGAAGGGCGAGCGGACCCTGTGGGACGCCATCCGCCGCATCGAGGCCGTCCGGCCGACCTTCGTATCCGTGACATACGGTGCGGGCGGCTCCTCCCGTGAGGGAACGGTCCGCGCCACCGACCGCATCGTCTCCGACACCACGCTGACCCCGTGCGCGCATCTGACCGCGGTCAACCACTCGGTCGCCGAACTGCGCAACATCATCGGCCAGTACGCGGACGCCGGAATCCGCAACATGCTCGCGGTCCGTGGCGACCCGCCCGGTGACCCGATGGGCGAGTGGGTCCCGCACCCGCAGGGCCTGCGCTACGCCGCGGAACTCGTCTCGCTGATCAAGGAGTCCGGGGACTTCTGCGTGGGCGTGGCGGCCTTCACCGAGATGCATCCGCGCTCCCTCGACCCGGAGTCCGACACCCGGTACTTCGTGGACAAGTGCCGGGCGGGCGCCGACTTCGCCATCACCCAGATGTTCTTCAACGCCGAGGACTACCTGCGGCTGCGGGACCGGGTGGCGAGGGCCGGATGCGAGACGCCGATCATTCCGGAGATCATGCCGGTCACCAACGTCCGGCAGATCGAGCGCTTCTCGCAGCTCGGCAACGCCCCGTTCCCGCCCTCGCTGGCGGAACGGATCCTCGCGGTCCAGGACGACCCGGCGGCGGTGCGGGCCATCGGTGTGGAGTTCGCCAGCGAGATGTGCCGCAGACTGATGGACGAGGACATCCCGGGACTGCACTTCATTACCCTGAACCACTCCACGGCATCGCTGGAAATCTACGAGAATCTCGGTCTGCACCGAAGGTCGTAGCGGGCGGATCCGCGCCCCGGGGGATACGACGGCGGTGAACGGTAAAAGGAAGTGCGCGCATGGGCTACACGGTGCTCTACATCGCGTTCGGTGTCGTGGCGCTCTGGCTGCTGGGCGAGGTACTGCTCCAGTACAAGGCGCGGCTGCGCTGGCGGCTGCTGGCCTTCTCCGGGTTCTGCGGCGTGGTCCTGGGCGTCGCCCTGCCGTCGGTGATCGTGATCTGCCTGGGCGCGGCGGCGTTCGCGGCCGGGCAGACCTTCGTCACGCTGTCGTACCGGCGCGGTTTCGCCGCCGGTTGGGCGCTCGGCGGACGGCCAGGTTCCAGCCGCCGCCGCAAAGGGGGCCGCGGAGCGGGGAGCGCCCCGGCGAGTGAGGTGCCGACGGCGCCGGAGCAGCCCCCGGCCCAGCCCGAACCGCCTTTGGAGACGGCCGAGTTCGAGCCGTACGGCACCGGCAGCGAGGAGTACCCGCAGGGTGTGGACAGCACCCAGGTGTACTCGCCGATGCCGATGCCGGAGGAGACGGGGGAGTACGCCGCCTACCAGCCGCACCCGGGCGACGGCTACGAGGGCTACGGGTGGCAGCAGCAGCCGTCCTACGCGTACGAGCCGGATGTCTTCGGCAACACGCCGCAGCCGGACTACGGCTACGGCCAGCAGCAGTATCCGCAGTACGGGGAGTACGCCTATCCGGCGCAGGATCCTTACGCCGCCGCGCAGTACGGCTACGAGACACCGCCCGGCGGGGTCTGGAACCCGGAGTACCACCCCGAGCCCCACATCCCCCAACAGGCGCCCCCCGCACATGACCAGCCCCAACCCACGGACCCGTACGACCCCTACCACTACTAGGGCCTGCGGCCGGGCCTGATCACGGGCCGTGGTGGGCTCGCCCCGGAACAGAACCGCCGCGACGGCGAGCAACCCCCTGGCGGAGCCAGGCGGTCCGAGCGCCCGCCGCTGAAGCGCGGAACCTGGCCGGAGGCCTACCTGCTGCCGCCCGGGCCGCCGGCGATGAGGTCGGCGGTGATCGCGCCGGACATTCCGGCGTGCGCCAGGCCGCCGCCGGGATGCGCCGAGCCGCCCACGAGATACAGGCCCTCGGGCCGGGCGCGGTTGCCGGTACGCAGGTACGCACCTGCCGCCCCGGCCAGCGCCGGTCCCGGCACCGCGCCCCCGGGCACACCGGTGAGCCGCTCGGTGTCCACCGGAGTCCGCACCTCGCGCCACAGGACCCGCTCGGGCAGCCCCGGGACCGCGGCCTCGGCCGCCTCGACCACCCGGTCGGCGAACGCGTCCGCGTAGCCCGGCGCCGTCCAGTCCACCGGCCCCTGCGCAGGCACGGTGACCGTCAGCGTGACGGACTCGTGCGCGTCGTCCGGCCGCAGCCGGGCGTCATCGGGCCGCAGCACCGTCACCGTGGGCGCGGGGGTGCCCGGACGGCCGTCGTGCGGGCGGTCCGTACCGTGCACCAGGGTGCGGTGCGCCGTCCCGGCCGGGCGCGGGCCGCGAAGCGCCAGCAGCACGGTGAAGCGGGCCAGGTCCACCGCAAGCGGCTGGCGCGGGGTGCCGCGGACCACCGTGTCGGCCTCCGCCAACGTGCCGTCGGCGAGCCGCACCCCCACCGCCCGGCCGTCCTTCTCGACCACCTCGGCCACCTCGGCCCCGAAGTGGAACTCGACCCCGCGCGCCGTACAGCGCTCGAACACCGCGTCGGCGAGCGCCCGCAGGCCCCCGCCGACGTACCAGGAACCGAAGGTCTGCTCCATGTACGGCAGCACCGCCGCACTGGCCGGCGCGGTGGCCGGGTCGTACCCGTACCCCAGCACGTAGGCCGCCAGCAGCGCGGCGAGACCGGGGTGCTTCAGCTCGCGGCGGCCCACCTCGGCGATCGTGGGGGCGGAGCTGCGGCCGAACAGGCCGCGCCGCCGCGCCGGGTACGGGTCGCGACCGAGCGGTGCGGTGTCGGCGGCCAGCGTGTCCTCCAGCAGTGGGCGGCGGGTGGCCTCCCAGACCGCCCGCGCCCTGTTCATGACCTCGCCCCAGCGCTCGCCCGCCCCGCCGCCGAACGCCTCGTCGAGCGCCGCGACCACGCCCGCGCGGGACGCGTTGGGCAGCGCGAAGCGCGTGCCGTCCGGGAGCAGATGTTCGCTCGACGGATCAACCTGGGTCAGCTCGACGCTGCGCTCCAGCGTCTCCTTGCCGGTCTTGACGAACAAGTCGCGGTAGACGGCGGGCAGATGGAGCAGTCCGGGGCCGGTGTCGAACGCGAACCCGTCCCGCTCGTACCGGGCGACGCCGCCGCCGTAGGTTTCCGCGCGCTCGTACACCGCCACCCGGTGGCCGCCCGTGGCGAGCCGGGCGGCGGTCGCCAGCGAGCCCATACCCGCGCCGATTACCGCGATTCGTGCCATGTCAGGGACTGTATCGGGCACCACTGACAGTCACCCCCGCCGGGACCGGCCCGCGGGGCTCCCGGCCTCAGCCGCCGCCCACGCGGCCCTGCAGCAGGCGGGACAGCGCCGCGTGGACGTCGTCGATGTCGCGGTCCGGCTGGAACGCCTGCCAGTCGAGCGCGGCCACCAGGACCATGCCGAACAGGGCGGACGCGGTGAGCGGCACGTCGATCTCGTCGCTCAGCTCGCCGCGGTCCACCGCCTCCCGCAGCACCTTCTCCACCACCGCGATCGCCTCCTGGCGGACCATCATCAAGGTGGACTGCCAGGCCCGGTTGGTGCGCCACAGTTCGGCGACGTACAGCTGGGTGAACGACGGGGAGCGGCCGATGAAGACCAGCCCCGCCCGGATCATCGCGTCCAGCGCGTCCACCCGGCTGCCGCCCTCGGCGATCACGTTCTCCGACGCCTCGCGCAGGGAGCCGGTGAGCAACCCCACGCCGTGCCGCAGCAACTCCTCGAAGAGGTCGTTCTTGCTCGCGAAGTTGTAGTAGACGGTGCCCTTCGCGACCCCGGCGCGCTCGGCGATCTCGTCCACGGTCGTGGACGAGAACCCCTTCTCCGCGATGAGGGTGACCGCGGCCTCGTAGAGCCGCTGCCGGGTGGCCTGGCGTCGTGCGCTGTTCATGCGCCGATTCTCCTCCCCGTCACAAGCTGATCTCGGGGTGGAGCCGATCCACCGTCCACACCTGCTTGCGGCTCGCGCTCCACGCCGTGAGGGTAAGGGAGCCTGCGGTGAACGCCAGCAGCACCAGGCACGCCCGCCACACCGGCCACAGCTCACCGCCGGTGATCAGGTGCCGCAGCCCGTCGACGATGTAGCTCATCGGCAGGAACGGGTGGATCGCGTTGAAGAACGCGGGCGAGGTCTGCACCGGATACGTTCCGCCTGCCGAGGTCAGCTGGAGCATCAGCAGGGCCAGCACCAGCACCCGTCCCGCGGGTCCGAAGCGGGCGTTCAGCCACTGGACGATGGCCGCGAAGCATCCGGTGACCAGCACCAGGAACCCGACGGTGCCCGCCGTCCGTGCCATCTGCAACCCGATCGCCCAGTGCAGCACCGCCAGCAGTGCGCCGACCTGGAGCACGCCTACCGCCGCGGCCGGCAGCCAGCCCGCGAAGGCGATCCGCCACGCCGGGGCGCCCGCGGACAGCGCGCGCTTGCTCAGCGGCTGCATCAGCATGTACGCCACCATGGCGCCCACCCACAGCGACAGCGGGATGAAGTACGGGGCGAAGCCCGTGCCGTAGGTCGACGCCTTGTGCGTCGCCTGGGACAGCAGCTGTACGGGGTCGGACATCACCGCGCTGCGTGCGTCGCGGTCCTTCTCGTCGTAGTCCGGGATCTGCTGGACGCCGTCCTTCAGGCCGGTGGCGAGGGTGTTGGAACCGTCGGACAGCTTGTACATGCCGCCGTTGAGCGTCTGCGCGCCGGACTGGAGGTCGCCGATGCCGGAGTCCAGGGTGTCGACCGCGCTCTTGGCGGTGCCGGCGCCGTCCCGCACACCGTCGGCGCCGTTGGCGACGTCGTGCGCGCCCTTGTTCAGCGCGTTGACCTTGGCGACCGCGGTGTCCAGGTCGGAGGACAGGTTCGGTGCGTTGTCGGCTATCTGCTGCGCCAGTTGGTGCAGCGTCCTGAGGTTGCCGTCCAGCTTGTCCAGCGCGGAGGAGTCCGTCTTCAGCGAGGCGTCGAGGCTCTTGGCGTCGCTCGCCTGCTGGGCGTTGATGTCCGCGATGTCCTTCAACGTGGCGCAGTCCGCGCCGGGTTGGGGCGCGGCGCCGCAACGTGCGTCGTAGTACTTGCGGGACAGGTCCGCGGCGGTCTGCGCGGCGGTGGCGATGCTGGAGGACTTCTGCGGCAGGTCACCGAGGTTGTCGCGGATCTGCTGGGAGACGTCGGCGATCAGTTGGGCGGTGAGGCCGATCTGCTTGCTGTTCGACTTCAGGAACGCGCCGTAGTTGTCGGTGAGTCCGTTGACCTTGTCGGCCAACTGCTGTGTGCCGTCCGCCAGGGTGTGTGCGCCGCTGGCCAGGTCGCTGCTGCCGGACCGCAGTGAGCCGAGGCCGTTGCCGATCCGGGCGCTGGCGTCCTTGGCGGTGTTGAGGCCGTCGGCCAGCTTGCCGGTGGCCTGTTGGGCCTTGTCGATGCCGCCATGCAGGTTGTCGGCGCCCTGTGCCGCGTGCTGCGTCTTGTCGTGGATGTCGGAGAAGGAGACGAAGATCTTGTCGTAGAAGCCCTTCGAGGCGTTGGCAGAGGCGGCCGAGCGGATCTGGGCGAAGACCGAACGGGAGATGGTGCCGACGATGTAGTTGTTGGCGTCGTTGGTGCGCACCTGTAGGGCGCCGGTCTGCGGGTCGTTGCCCCCGCTGGAGGCGATGCGGCGGCTGAAGTCGGCCGGAATGGTCAGCGACAGGTAGTACTTGCCGTTCTCGACGCCCTTGGCGGCGTGCGCGGCGTCCGTCTCCTGCCAGTCGAAGCCGCTGCTGTTGCCGTGCATCTTGGCGACGATGTCATCGCCCGCGGTGAGCTTCTTGCCGCCCACGGTCGCGCCCTGATCGGCGTTGACCAGCGCCACCGGAATCTTGTTCAGGCGCCCGTAGGGATCCCAGAACGACCACAGGTACAGCGCTCCGTAGAGCAGCGGCAGCAGCAGGAGCGCCGCCATCGCGGCCCTCGGCAGCCGCCCCCTGCCGAACTTGCGCAGCTCAAGCGCGGCCAGCCTCGGCGTACGCATCCGCCGCCTCCTCCTCGGTCTCGGTGGTCTTGTCGCTGGTGGTGGTGCCCGCGTCGGCCGGGCGTACGGTGATCGCGTCCTCGGGCGCCTCGGTGCACACGGCGAGCACGGTGGTGCCGGCGTCGGCGATCGACCCGAGGGTGGTCCAGGCGGCCGCGCGGTCCCCGGCGGACAGCTTGTGGTCGGCGTCGTCCACCGCGAGCACCCGCGGGCGGCCGATCAGGGCCAGTGCGATGCCCAGCCGCAGCGCCTCCAGCCGTTCCAGGTCCCGCACATAGGTGCGCGGGCCCTTCGGCAGCGTCTCCAGGTCGAGCCCGGCGGCGGCGAGGGCCTGCTCCGCCCGGGCGCGGTCCTGCGCGGCACGTTCACGGCGGGGCCGCAGCAGGGCGCGCAGCGAGCCGTCGAACCGGCGCTGCAGCAGCGCCCGCTCCCGCAGGTGCTCGCCCACGGTCAGCGCCGGGTCGAGTTCCGCCACGCCGTCCACGGGGCCGAGCGCGCTGATCCGGCGGACCGCGGTCAGAGCCTTGGGCAGACGGTGCCCGGCGACCTCGGCGTGGCCCTCGGTGCCGCGCATCCGGCCGGTGAGCGCCAGCAGCAGGCAGGTCCGGCCGGTGCCGGACGGTCCCTCGATGGCGACCAGACTCCCGGACGGCGCATCGAACGTGACGTTCCGGAACACCCAGCCGCGGGGTCCCTTGAGTCCGAACCCGTTCGCGCTGACCGCCGCTCCGCCGGGTGCGGCGGTGTCCGTTTGTGCTTCGGCGTGCCGACCCACGTGCCCTCCCTCTGACTCGTCCCTACTTGAACTGACTGGTCAGTTCAAAAAAAGTATGCCCCATGAGGGGCGCGGTATTCCCGGCGGGGGTGGCCGAAGCGTCAACTGGGCCGTGGTTACCGGTGTTTACGCAGGTCAGAGCCGATTGTCAGTGGTCTGCCCCACTATGAGCGTGGACGGACTCGCACCGTCGTCCGAAGGAAGGCAGGAGTCCGAAGACAGGAGGTCGCCATGGCTGCCACCGCCGCCAACGCACGCGCACGCCACCGTCATGCCGCCGCCGGCCCGGTATCCGGTCCGCCCACCGACGTTCACCCCGTTCTGCGCAAGATGGCCGCACCGCCCGCCGCCCTCGATCTGCTGGCCCAGGCCCATACCGGCCTCGACGAAGCCGCGGCCCTCCCGACCGCCAACGAGCGCTACGCCACCGCCCACCTCGCCGCGCTGCGCACCGCCGCCGCGGTGCTCGCCGTCCGGGCCCGCCCGCAGCCGACCGGCCGCCGCAGGCAGCGCATCCGCAGCGCGTGGGAGGTGTTGCCCGAGGTGGCGCCCGAACTGGCCGAGTGGAGCGCCCTGTTCGCCTCCGGCGCCAGCCGCAGGGCCCGCGCGGAAGCGGGCATACCCGGTGCCGCGAGCTGGCGCGAGGCGGATGACCTGGTGCGCGCCACGGGCATGTTCCTGCGCCTGGTGGAACGGATGCTGGGGCTCCAGCCGCCCTTGCGGTAGCACCCGGCGGGAGGGGGTTCCCGGCCGGTGGCCACTAAGGTGGAGGCCGACGTCAAGTTCCGTGTCCGGGCGGCAGAGCCCGGCACGCCGCGCCGAGGAGCCGCCCCGCCGTGTCAGATCCGCTGCGCCCCCGAGCCTCCCTGCGAACCGCCGTTGTCTGGGAGGTGCTCAAGGACGCCCTGGAACGGCAGGCCAAAGCCTCGGGTGTGGAGGTGCTCGACGTACTGGACACCGGCGGCGGCACCGGGAACTTCGCGGTTCCGGTCGCCCGGCTCGGCCACCGGGTGACGGTGGTCGACCCCAGCCCCGACGCGCTGTTCGGGCTGGAGCGGCGGGCGGCCGAGTCCGGGGTCACCGAGCGCATCCGCGGGGTGCAGGGCGACGCGCACGGCCTGCTCGACGTGGTTTCGCCGTCCTCGTACGACGTGGTGCTCTGCCACGGCGTGCTGGAGTACCTGGACGACCCGGCCGAGGGCGTGCGCAACGCGGTCCGTGCGCTGCGCTCCTGCGGCACCCTCAGTCTGCTGGCCGCCAGCCGCAACGGCGCGGTGCTCGCCCGGGCCATCGCCGGGCACTTCGCCGAGGCCCGGCAGGGGCTCACCGACCCCGACGGCCGATGGGGCGAGGGCGACCCGCTGCCCCGCCGCTTCACCACGGACGACCTGACCGCGCTGGTCGCCGAAGCGGGCCTGGCGGTCGCCGCCGTGCACGGAGTGCGGGTCTTCGCCGACCTGGTGCCCGGAGTGCTGGTGGACACCGAGCCCGGCGCGCTGGACGCGTTGCTCAAGCTGGAACTGGCCGCCGCCGAACTGCCCGCGTTCCACTCGATCGCGACGCAGTTGCACGTGCTGGCGCACCGCGGCTGACGAGCCGGGCGAGCAGTCCGTCACAGCCCGCCCGTTCCAGGGATGTGGAACGTATCATCTGGGTAAAGCAACGACAGCATGACGAACCGGCGGGTGGGGAATGCACTCCTCGGCCCGCCGCGCTCGTCACCGAAGCGGGTACGCGAAAAGCGCATCGGCGGCTGGATTGGCGCTCAGGGGCGGGTTTCACGGGGACGAATCCCTGCCTATCCTGAAAGGGTCGTACCGGTCGCGCCCCTGCGACCGACGAGTAGGAGGACTCCGTGCCGCTCTCGGAGCACGAGCAGCGCATGCTTGAGCAGATGGAGCGAGCGCTGTATGCCGAAGACCCCAAGTTCGCGTCGGCGCTTGAGGGAAGCGGGCTGCGCACGTTCACTCGACGACGTGTCTACCAGGCGGTAGCGGGCTTCCTGGTCGGCATCGGGCTGCTGATGGCCGGAATGGTCGCCCAGCAGATCTGGATCAGTGTGGTCGGCTTCCTCGTCATGCTGGGCTGCGCCGCGCTCGCGATCACCGGTTGGCGGCGCTCCGCCAAACCCGCCCAGCAGCAGCCGGGCATGGGCATGTCCTCGGGGCCGTACGGCCGTCATCCCCGGCGCAGGGGACGGGTGATGGACCGGATCGAGGAGCGGTGGCAGCGCCGCCGCGATGAGCAGCAGGGTCCCTGAGAGTCCTCAGCAGAGCGTGCCGTTGAGGGGCGCGGGTTCCATCGGAACCCGCGCCCCTCAACGCACCCTGACCACCGCTGCCGCGCGCTCCGCCACCTCGCGCCCCCGGCGTACCACCCGCCCCCAGCGATCGGCGACCCGCCACCCCAGCCGCGCCGCCGACCGGGGCGCCAGCACCGCCCGCAGCCGGGTGACCCGGTCGGCCCCGGCGTACAGCGCCCGGCGCACCCGCCGCACGTCCTCGGCGACCTCCGCCACCGGGCCCGGCGCCGGTGCGTACAGCGCCTGCTCCACCGCGACCGCCAACCGGCGCGCCGCTGCCGCCGCCTCGTCGTCCAGCCGGGCCACCCGGACCAGCCGGTCGGCCGCCCGGCGCGGGGTCTCCGCGTCGTTCGGCAGCACGCCGTAGTCCCAGGCGCTGTCCACCAGCTCCCGCCAGCCGGCCAGCACCCTGTCACCCGGCGCGCCGTCATCGCGTCCCGGCTGGGCGCCCGGCGAGCCGTCAGCACGTTCCAGCCACGCGGTCAGCCCCCCGCCGCCCGGCGAGCCCTCCGCGCGGGCCAGCCGGGCGGTGCGCACCCGGGACCGCCACACCATCGGCAGCGCGCACAGCGCGCCCAGCAGCACCACACCGACCAGGCCCGCCAGCACCCCGCCGCCCGGGCCGTTGCCGCCGGTCGGAGCGCCGAACGCGGGCTGCCCGACGGCTCCGCAGTCATCGGCGCGGTGGCCCCCCTGGGCGCAGGCCGTCCCGGCGGACGGATTGGCCGACGGCGCCGCGCTGGCGCCCTGCTGCGGCCCGGCCGGGTCATGGCCGCTGGGCAGTGTGCTGGTGTCCCGGGTGTAGTCGGGGGTGCTGCCCCGGCTCGGGGTGGGCTCGAAGCGGGTCCAGCCGACGCCCTCGAAGTACAGCTCGGGCCAGGCGTGCGCGTCCTTCAGCCCGACCGACCAGGAGTTGTCCGGCTGCTGGGTGCCGGGGACGAAGCCCACGTCGACCCGGGCCGGAATGCCCAGGGTGCGCGCCATCGCCGCCATGGTGAAGGCGAAGTGGACGCAAAAGCCCCGCCTGTCGTGCAGGAAGCGGACGATCGCGTCCGGTCCGCTGCCCTCCTGGACCCGGGTGTCGTAGGTGAAGCCGCCGGTGAGGGTGAACCAGTTCTGCAGCTTGACCGCGCGCTCGTAGTCGTTGGTGGCGCCCCGCGTCACCTGCTGCGCGGTCTGCCGTACCTCCGGCGGCAGCGAGCCGGGCACCCGGGTGTACTCGCGACGGATCCGGTCCGGGGCGGGGGGCGCGTCGGCGAGCTGGCGCGCGGTCGGCGCCACCAGCAGGCTGGCGACCTGGTACTGCGCGTTCGCCGTGGTCTGCCCGTGGTCGCCGACCAGGGTGCGGCCCTCGGGCTCGTACCGCCAGTTGCCGCCGATCCGCACCCTCGTCGCCGGATAGGGCAGTGGCAGATAGCTCTGGGCGTACCAGGAGGCGGCGGCGATCGAGGTGGCTACCTGGCTCACCTGCACCCCCGGGCTGAGCCCGGCGGGCGACGGCAGAGTGCCGGGAACGTCCGTGACGCCGCGGGTCGACGCCTTCCAGGAGGTGCCGTCGAACTGGTCGAGGGTGATGACCCGCAGATACATGCTGAGCGCGTCGGGGGAGGTGGTGCGGTAGCGCAGCACCTCCCGGTCGGCCGGCTGGTTGAGGTTGTTCTGCAACGACACCAGCGGATTGACCGCGGTGATGGTGCCCCCGCCGTGGCCGAGCGGCCCGTCCGGGTCGCCGGCGTCCAGCAGCCCGCCGCCCATCGCGGGCAGCAGGGCCGGCACCACGAGTGCCAGTCCCAGGGCCAGCGCGCCGATCCGCCGACCGGTGCGCACCGGCGCCACCGCGCCGTGACCCGCGGCGTCCGCCGGAGGCCCGGAACGGCGCGCCGCGCCGCCGAACACCCGGCCCCAGCGGGACAGCCGGTCCCGGCCCTCGGCGAGCAGCAGCAGGAGGTAGCCGCCCGCCGCGAGCAGGAACCACAGCCAGTGCCCGCCCCCCTCGTCGAGCCCGGAGGCGATCGAGAACAGCGCCAGCAGCGGCAGCCCGGCGGGGGCGGCGCTGCGGTAGGTCACCGCCAGCACGTCCACCACCAGCGCGATCAGCAGCACCCCGCCCACCAGCAGCAACCGGATCCCGCCGGTCACCGGCGCCGGAGTGGCGTACTGGCCGACGTCGCGCACCCCGTCCCCGAGCAGTCGGCCCAGGCCGTCGATCGCGGACGGGCCCGGCAGCACGCCGAGCACCGCCTGGCCCCGGACGAACACCAGGGCCAGCAGTGCCAGCGACACGACCGCCTGCAACGCCACCGTCAGCGGCCTGGCCAGCGGAATCCGCCGCCCGACCGCGCCCACCGCCGACTGCGCCAGCACCAGCACCGCGGCCTGCACCAGCCACACCGTCGGCGTGGCCAGCGGCAGCAGCGAGCACGCCGTCAGCAGCGAGGCCAGTGCCGCGCAGAACGTCAGCCGTGCCCCCGCGCTCATCGCCCGGCCCCCGTCCCGCCGGGCGAGGCGGAACCGTCCGCCTGCCGCCACAGACCGGCGAGCTGGTCGCCGGTCCGGACCGGCAGCGCTGTCCAGCCCGCCTCCCGCAGTGTCCGCAGTGGGCCGGTGGCCCACGCGCCGTCCTCCCGTCCGTCCAGCACGAAGGCGACCGCGCCTCCGGTGCGCTGCCGCATCCGGGCCACCGCCGCCGCCTGCTCCTCGTCCAGCTCGCCGAGGAAGGCCACCACCAGCCCCTCGTTCCCGCCGCGCAGCACCTCGTGCGCGGCGGAGAACCCGGAGGCCTCGGAGTGGTCCACCACGGCGAGCGCGTCCAGCAGCAGCCCGGCCGTCTCCGAGGACTCGGCGCCCGAGCCGCCGAAGGCGGTGGCGCCGTCGGGGCCCGGCACACAGCTGCCGGTGTCGGTCAGCAACCGGACCGCGTAGCCGCGCTCCAGCATGTGCACGGCGACCGACGCGGCGCCGGTCACCGCCCACTCGAAGGAGGAGTCGGGACCGGCGCCGTGGAAGGCGGAGCGCCGGGTGTCCAGCAGTACCGTGCAGCGGGCCCGGTGCGGCTGCTCCTCGCGACGCACCATCAACTCCCCGTACTTGGCGGTGGATCGCCAGTGCACCCGCCGTAGGTCGTCGCCGTACCGGTAGCCGCGCGGAATCACGTCGTCGGCACCGGCCAGCGCCAGGGCGCGATAGCCGCTGTCCCCGTACCCCGACGCCTCACCGGCCAGCCGCACCCCCGGAAGCGGTTCGGTGCGCGGCACGACGGTCAGTGTGTCGGCGGTGGTGAACGACCGGGTCAGCTCGCACATGCCGAACGGGTCCGCCAACTGGAGCTGCAGCGGCCCGAGCGGATAGCGGCCGCGCAGGTCGGAGCGGACCCGGTAGGCCACCTCCCGGTGGCCGCCCGGCTCCACCCGGTCCAGTACGAACCGCGGACGCGGGCCGAGCACGTACGGCACCCGGTCCTGGAGCATCAGCAGACCGGTGGGCAGCCGGGAGACGTTCTCCACGCGCAGCAGCACCCGCGCCTCGGACATCGCGGGCACCCGCGAAGGGCTCAGCCGACGGGTGCTGGCCACCCGGTACCGGGTGCGGTACAGCGCGAGCACGCAGACCAGCGGCAGCCCGGCCAGCAGGAGCCCGACCCGCAGCAGGTCGGGCTGCCCGAGGACGTACGAGCAGATGCCCGCGGCCAGTCCCGCGGCCAGGAACGACCGGCCACGGGTGGTCAGCCCTCCGAGGGCCTGCCGTACCGCCCTTTCGGGCTCGGCGGTCATGAGACGGCTCCCCGCTTCCGGTGGGTTGGCGCGGACCGCGGTCGGCACGGTGCTCGCGACGGCAGGAACTGCCCGCCGCGACGGCGAGCGGCCGCGGTGACGCGTTCCGGCGGCGCCCAACCCGCCGCGCCCCGGCCGCGGTTCGCGGAAACGGCGCCAGCCGTACGCGTCCTCACAGGGACCGGCCGCGCTGTCCGGGGCCGTACGGGTCGGGGACCGGGGTGCGGCGGACGATCTCAGCGACCACGTGTTCCGGGGTGCGCCGGTTCAACTGCGCCTGGGCGGTGGGCAGTAGCCGGTGCGCCAGTACCGCCGGCGCCAGCACCTGGACGTCGTCCGGCAGCACGAACTCCCGTCCGTCCAGCGCCGCCGCGGCCCGCGCCGCCCTCACCAGGTGCAGCGTGGCGCGTGGTGAGGCACCCAGCCGCAGCTCCGGATGGTGCCGGGTGGCGCCCACCAGGTCCACCGCGTACCGCCGCACACCGGGCGCGACGTGCACCGTGCGCACCGCCTCCACCAGCTTGGCGATCTCATGGGCGTGCGCCACGGGTTGCAGGTCGTCCAGCGGACTGACGCCGCCGTGCACGTCCAGCATCTGCAACTCCGCCTCGGGGCTGGGGTATCCGATGGAAACGCGGGCCATGAAGCGGTCCCGCTGGGCCTCGGGCAGCGGGTAGGTGCCCTCCATCTCCACCGGGTTCTGGGTGGCGATCACCATGAAGGGGCTGGGGAGTTCGTACGTGCTGCCGTCGATGGTGACCTGTCGCTCCTCCATCGACTCCAGCAGCGCGGACTGCGTCTTGGGCGAGGCTCGGTTGATCTCGTCGCCCACCACGATCTGCGCGAAGATCGCGCCCGGCTTGAACTCGAAGTCCTTGCGCTGCTGGTCGAAGACGCTGACCCCGGTGATGTCCGAGGGCAGCAGGTCGGGGGTGAACTGGATGCGGCGCACCGAGCAGTCGATGGATCTCGCCAGCGCCTTGGCGAGCATCGTCTTGCCCACCCCCGGCACGTCCTCGATCAGCAGGTGCCCCTCGGCGAGCAGCACGGTCAGCGCCAGCCGTACGACCTCGGGCTTGCCCTCGATCACGTTCTCCACCGAACGCCGCACCCGGTCGGCGGTGGTGGTCAGATCGCTGAGGCTCGCTCGTGCGTCAAAGGTCGTCACCCGGCCCTCCTAGGCCCATGTGCGGCGGGCTGGCGCCCTTGTCCTGGGGGAGCGGCCGGTAGCGACCCGAGCACCGGCCCTCCCCGGCTGAAGCGGCACCGGGCAAGCCGGTGCCGCCGTGTGCATTCTTCCCTTCGGCTTGGCCGTACGTCACGGGCCTGCGCCAAGAGGGCCCTAGTCGCTGGCGATTTCGCGCAGCAGACCGGTGTGCACGTCGAAGACGAAGCCGCGTACATCGTCGGTGTGCGGCAGGAACGGCGAGGTGCGCACCCGGGCCATCGACTGCCGTACGTCCTGGTCCACGTCGGAGAACGCCTCGACCGCCCAGGTCGGGCGCTGGCCGACCTCGCGCTCCAGGTCGGTGCGGAAGTCCTCGGTCAGCGACTGCAGGCCGCAGCCGGTGTGGTGGATCAGCACGACCGAGCGGGTGCCCAGGGCGCGCTGGCTGATGGTCAGTGAGCGGATGGTGTCGTCGGTGACCACACCGCCCGCGTTGCGGATGGTGTGGCAGTCGCCCAGTTGGAGGCCGAGCGCGGCGTGCAGGTCGATGCGGGCGTCCATGCAGGCGACGACGGCGACCTTCAGTACCGGGCGGGCGTCCATCCCGGGGTCGTGGAAGTCGGCCGCGTACCGACGGTTGGCCTCCACCAGACGGTCGATCACGGATCCCTGGGCGGCGTCGGCAGGCAATGGTGCAGGTATCGGCATGCCGAGACCGTAACGGGCGACGGGCCCGCTGTCCCGCCAAGGCATGGCCGAAACTGCGTAATTACCATGTCAATTACGCATCCTGTGAGGTAACCCACAGGCAGGGAGACCGTTCCCCTGAACGGGTGAATTGCGCGCGGGGGGCGCGCGATGCTGGGCCCGCCGCGCCGGGGTGCCCGCGCATACTGCCGCCGCAACCGCTCTGGCCTGCGGCTTCGCGTGTCACGGTGCCGGCCGGACGACCCTGACGTCGGTTGACCGTGGGGCATCGTGGAGTAAAGTGGCGCGAAGTGGGAGGCGATGTGCTCCCGCTGAGGTGTTTCGGACAGTCCGGGCGGTCGGTGCGGGTCGAGTACGGGAGGTGCGGATGTTCCTCGGAACGTACGCGCCGCGGCTCGACGACAAGAGCCGGCTCGTCCTCCCGGCCAAGTTCCGCGAACAGCTCGCCGACGGACTGGTGATCACCAAGGGCCAGGAACGCTGCCTGTGCGTCTGGCCGGTGACGGAGTTCCGTGCCGTCACCGAGCAGCTGCGGCAGGCGCCGGTGACCTCGAAGGCCGCCCGCGACTACATGCGGGTGCTGTTCGCCGGGGCCACCGACGAGACACCTGACAAGCAGGGCCGTATCACCATCCCGCAGCCGCTGCGCGACTACGCGGGCCTGCTCCGGGACTGCGCGGTGATCGGCGCCAACAACCGGGTCGAGGTGTGGGACGCCGCGGCCTGGGAGCACTACCTCGCCGCCCAGGAGGAGTCCTTCTCGGCCCTGTCGCAGGAGGCGCTTCCCGGAATACTGTGACCGCGCCGCCAACCGTCCGAACCGTCCGCATCCGAAACACCCGGCAGCCACGCCCGCGCCATCCGCGTACGTGACGCCAGGCCTCCTCCCGCTCCATGGTCTGCTGGTGCTACTTCCCCGGCGCCAGCCGACCGCTTCCCCTTCCGAGCGGGCGGGGACCCGGCGGTACGTCCAGCGTTCCCAGGGCGCAGTCCGACAAGAGGGCCCAGATGAGCACCACCAGTCAAACGCCCCCATGCCCTGAGGGCATGGGGGGCACCCCCTGCCTCTCGCCGCGGTCGCGGCCCGGCGACGCCGGAACGGGGCGGTGACTGTGGAGGAGCCACGCCATGTCCCGGTCATGCTCCAGCGCTGCCTGGACCTGCTGTCCCCGGCGCTGACCGAACCCGGCGCGGTGGTGGTCGACGCCACGCTCGGCCTCGGCGGCCACAGCGAGGCGCTGCTGGCCAACTTCCCGCAGGCCCGGCTGGTCGCCATCGACCGCGACCCGGCCGCGCTCAAACTGGCCGGGGAGCGGCTGGCACCGTACGGCGACCGGGCCACCTTGGTGCATGCCGTGTACGACGAACTCCCCGACGTGCTGCGGCGTTTGGCGATCCCCAAGGTCCAGGGCATCCTGTTCGACCTCGGCGTCTCCTCCATGCAACTCGACGAGGCCGAGCGGGGTTTCGCGTACGCCCAGGACGCGCCTCTGGACATGCGGATGAACCAGGACACCGGCATCAGTGCCGCCGAGGTCCTCAACACCTATCCGCCCGGTGAACTCGTCCGCATCCTGCGCACGTACGGCGAGGAGAAGTTCGCCCGGAAGATCGTCGAGGCGATCGTGCGGGAACGGGAGCGTGAGCCGTTCCGCAACAGCGCCCGGCTGGTCGAACTCATCCGCGCCGCACTGCCGCAGGCCGCCAAGCGCACTGGCGGCAACCCGGCCAAACGCACCTTCCAGGCGCTGCGGATCGAGGTCAACGGTGAACTGTCGGTGCTGGAACGGGCTATCCCAGCGGGTGTGGGCGCACTGGCGGTGGGCGGCCGGATCGCCGTGCTCTCGTACCACTCGCTGGAGGACCGGCTGGTCAAGCAGGTCTTCGCGGCGGGCGCCAGCAGCACCGCACCGCCCGGCCTGCCGGTCGTACCGGAGCGGTACCAGCCACGGCTGAGGCTGCTCACCCGCGGCGCCGAACTGCCCACCGAGGCGGAGATCGCCGTCAACCGCCGGGCCGCCCCGGCCCGGCTGCGCGCCGCCGAACGCGTCCGCGAGGACGCCCACGACCAGCGGGACGCCCCGTGACCGGCGGCAAACCCAGGCCGGCGGCCGGGGCGGGGCTGGGCAGGCTGCTGCCCGGCCGCACCAGGCGGTCGGCGAAGGCCGCCCGGGCGCCGTTCGTGCTGCTGGTGGTGGCGCTGCTGGCCAGTGGGCTGATCTCGCTGCTGCTGCTCAACACGGCCGTGAACCAGGGCTCCTTCCAGTTGTCGAAGCTGAAGAAGGAGACCACCGACCTCACCGACCAGGAGCAGGCGCTCCAGCAGGAGGTCGACCGCGACTCCGCCCCCGGCACGCTGGAGCAGCGGGCCCGGGGGCTCGGCATGGTCCCCGGCGGCACCCCGGTGTTCCTCGGCGCCGACGGCAGGGTGCACGGCGTACCCAGCCAGGCCGGCGCGCCACCGAACGCCCCCGCCCCGAGCGCCGGAAGGTGAGCGAGTGACCGAGCCCAAGCCGCCCCGCCGGGGCCAGCCGCCCCGCCAGGCCCCGCGCAGGCCCGTGGCCACGCCCCGGCCGCGGGCCTCCGGCCAGGCCCGGCCGTCGGTGACCCCGGCGCTGCGGCTGATGCAGCCCAGGCCCCGGCTGCGGCTGGTCACCGTACTGCTCACCGTGGTGCTCGTGGTGTTCTCGGTCCGCCTGTTCCAGGTTCAGGTGGTCGACGCCTCCGCGTACGCGGCCAAGGCGGACCTCAACCGCTACCAGCCGGTGGAGGTCGCCGCCAAGCGCGGCGACATCACCGACCGCTTCGGCGTACCGCTGGCCACCAGCGTCGACGCGTACGACATCACCGCCGACCCGTACCTGTTCACCCCGCAGCAGGCGAAGATCGGCGACGCCCCGCAGCAGGCCGCCAAGCTGCTCGCCCCCGTCATCGGCGGCGACGAGCAGACCATCGCCCAGCAACTGGCCACGCCCAAGTCCCGCTACGTGGTGCTGGCCCGCCGCCAGTTGCCGCAGGTGTGGAACCGGATCAAGGCCCTCAAGAGCACCCTGGCCGACCAGGCGGCCAAGCGCGGCGCCCCCGGACTGCTCAACGGCGTGCTGTCCGAGCCCACCAGCAGGCGCGTCTACCCCAACACCGAGCTGGCCGCCGGGGTGCTCGGCTTCGTCAACGGCCAACAGCAGGGCGCGGGCGGCCTGGAGGCCGGGCTGAACACCGAACTCGCCGGCAAGCCGGGCAAAATGACCTACGCCCAGTCCGGCAGCCAGATGATCCCCAGCGCGGGCTTCCAGGAGCAGGCCGCGGTCCCCGGCACCAACGTCGAGCTGACCATCGACCGGGACATCCAGTGGGCCGCCCAGAGCGCCATCAGCCAGCAGGTGCGCCAGTCACACGCCGACCGCGGCTACGTCGTGGTCCAGGACGCGCGCAACGGCCAGATCCTGGCCATGGCCGACGCCCCAAGCTTCGACCCCAACGACATCAGCGGCGCCGACCCCGCCGCGCTGGGCAACGCCGCGGTCCAGGACGCCTACGAGCCGGGCAGCGTCAGCAAGCTGATGTCCATGTCCGCCGTCCTCGACCAGGGCGTCGCGACCCCGTGGACGCACGTCGTGGTCCCCGGCACCCTGCAGCGCGGCGACCGGGTCTTCCACGACGACGTCGACCACGGCACCTGGGACCTCACCCTCAACGGGGTGCTGGCCAAGTCCAGCAACATCGGCACGATCCTGGCCACCGGCCAGCTCGGGCGGACCCAGAGCCAGGCCGACCAGGTGCTGTACTCGTACCTGAAGAAGTTCGGCATCGGCGACCCCACCGGACTGAACTTCCCCGGTGAGACCCCCGGCATCCTGGCCAGGCCGCAGAACTGGAGCACCTCGCAGCAGTACACCATCCCGTTCGGGCAGGGCCTGTCCGTCAACGCGGTCCAGGCCACCTCGATCTACTCCACCATCGCCAACGGCGGGGTAAGGATCCAGCCGACCCTGGTCAAGGGCACCGTCGGCCCCGACGGCCAGTTCACCCCGGCGCCGGCGCCCAAGAAGACCAGGGTGGTCAGCGAGAAGACCGCCAAGACGGTCGCCGAGATGCTGGAGTCGGTGGTCGGCGACGACCAGGGCACCGGCACCAAGGCGCAGATCGACGGCTACCGGGTGGCGGGCAAGACCGGTACCGCCAACCGGGTCGACCCCAAGACCGGCCGCTACCACGGCTACACGGCGTCGTTCATGGGCTTCGCCCCGGCCGACCAGCCGCGGGTGACGGTCTCCTGCGTCATCCAGAACCCGACGGTCGGCAGCTACTTCGGCGGCCAGATCTGCGGGCCGGTGTTCAAGCAGGTCATGGAGTTCGCGTTGAAGACCCTCCAGGTGCCGCCGACCGGCGCTCCGGCACCGCAGATCCCCGTCGACTTCCAGCCAGGCAAGCAGTGAGGGCACCGTGACAACGATCACAAACCCGCCGGGGGAGGGAACCGGCGCCGAGCCGCCGGAGCTGGCCCCTTTTCGCCCGGACCCCGGCCCGCCCGGTAACCTCACCGCCGTGCCACATGCTGATCAGTCCCACCAAGCGCAGGACCCCGGTCACGTCCCGGGCCCCCCGCGCCCGTCCCAGGTCCGCCCCAAGCCGCTCACGGAGCTGGCCGAACAGCTCGGCACCGCGGTGCCCACCCCGGGGAAGCCCGCCACCGGCATCACCCACGACTCCCGTGCGGTCCGTCCAGGCGATGTCTACGCGGCACTGCCGGGCGCCCGCTTCCACGGCGCCGACTTCGCCGCCCAGGCCGCCGAGCGCGGCGCGGTCGCGATCCTGACCGACCCCGAGGGCGAGCGGCGGGCCGCGGCTACCGGACTGCCGGTCCTCGTGGTGGACCAGCCGCGGGCCCGGATGGGCGCGCTGGCCGCCGCGATCTACGACGAGCCCGGCCGGCACCTGCTGCAGATCGGCATCACCGGGACCTCCGGCAAGACCACCACCGCCTACCTGGTCGAGGGCGGGCTGCGGGCCGCCTACCAGGAGCACACCGGACTGATCGGCACCGTCGAGTCCCGGATCGGCGACGAGCGGATCAAGAGCGAGCGGACCACGCCGGAGGCCACCGATCTGCAGGCGCTGTTCGCGGTGATGCGGGAGCGCGGGGTGCGCTCCGTCGCCATGGAGGTCTCCAGCCACGCCCTGGTGCTCGGCCGGGTGGACGGCGCGGTCTTCGACATCGCGGTGTTCACCAACCTCAGCCCGGAGCACATGGAGTTCCACTCCGACATGGAGGACTACTTCCAGGCCAAGGCGGCGCTGTTCACCCCGGCCCGCAGCCGCGCCGCGGTGGTCAACCTCGACGACGAGTACGGCCGCAGGCTGCTGAAGGAGGCCACCGTGCCGGTGGTCAGCTACTCCGCCGAGGGCCACCCGGACGCCGACTGGCGCGCCGAGGACGTGACCGTGGGACCGCGGGGCAGCACCTTCACCGTCGTCGGCCCCAAGGACGAGCGGGTCAGCGCGACCGCCCCGCTGCCCGGCCCGTTCAACGTGGCCAACACACTGGCCGCCATCACCGCCCTGGTCGCCGCCGGGATCGACCCGCAGCTCGCCGCCGACGGCGTGGCCGCCGTGCCCGGCGTGCCGGGGCGGCTGGAGCGGGTGGACGAGGGCCAGCCATATCTGGCGGTGGTCGACTACGCGCACAAGACCGACGCCGTCGAGTCCGTGCTGCGCTCCCTGCGCAAGGTCACCGAGGGCCGGATCCACGTCGTGCTCGGCTGCGGCGGCGACCGCGACCAGCAAAAGCGCGGGCCGATGGGCGCCGCCTGCGCCCGGCTCGCCGACACCGCGATCCTCACCTCGGACAACCCGCGCTCCGAGGACCCGCTGGCGATCCTGGCCGCGATGCTGGCCGGAGCCGCCGAGGTACCCGCGCACGAGCGCGGACACGTCACCGTGGAGCCCGACCGGGCGGCCGCCATCGCCGCCGCCGTCACGGTCGCCGAACCCGGGGACACCGTCCTTGTCGCGGGCAAGGGCCACGAACAGGGCCAGGACATCGCCGGAGTGGTACGCCCCTTCGACGACCGTGAGGTACTGCGTACGGCGATCCGGAACGCCGCGCTTCGGAAAGCCGAAACTCCGCTCAGCCAAGCGAAGGACCAGGACCAGCAGTGATCGCATTCACCCTCGCCGAAGTCGCGCAGGCGGTCGGCGGGAGCATGCACGACATACCCGACCCGCGTGTCACCGTCACCGGACCCGTGGTGATCGACTCCCGTGAGGTGCGCCCCGGCGCGCTGTTCGCCGCCTTCCGCGGCGAACGGGTGGACGGACACGACTTCGCCGAGTCCGCGCTGGCGGCCGGTGCGGTGGCCGTGCTGGCCGCCCGGCCGGTCGCCGGTCCGTCGATCGTCGTGGACGACGTACAGGCCGCGCTCGGCGCGCTCGCCCGGGCCGTCATCGAACGGCTCGGCGCCAGCGTCGTCGCGCTCACCGGCTCCGCGGGCAAGACCAGCACCAAGGACCTGATCGCCCAGCTGCTGGAGAAGATCGGTCCCACGGTCTGGCCTCCCGGCTCCTTCAACAACGAGATCGGGCTGCCGCTCACCGCGCTCCGCGCCGACCAGGACACCCGTCACCTGGTGCTGGAGATGGGCGCGCGCGGCATCGGCCACATCAACTACCTGACCGGACTGACCCCGCCGCGCATCGGTGTGGTGCTCAACGTCGGCACCGCGCACATCGGCGAGTTCGGCGGCCGCGAGCAGATCGCCCAGGCGAAGGGCGAGTTGGTCGAGGCGCTGCCCACCGCGGCGGACGGCGGCGTCGCCGTGCTCAACGCCGACGACCCGCTGGTACGGGCGATGGCCAGCCGCACCAAGGCCCGTACCGTGCTGTTCGGCGAGTCCGAGGACGCCGACGTGCGGGCCGAGGACGTGCGCCTGGACGGAAGCGGACGCCCGGTCTTCACACTCCGCACACCCACCGGGTGCGCCCAAGTGACCTTGCGGCTGTACGGTGAGCACCACGTGTCGAACGCGCTGGCTGCCGCCGCCGTCGCCGGTGAACTGGGCATGCCCGTCTCGCGGATCGCGTCCGCGCTCTCGGAGGCGGGCACACTCTCACGCTGGCGGATGGAGGTCGTCGAGCGGCCGGACGGTGTGACGGTCGTCAACGACGCCTACAACGCGAACCCGGACTCCATGCGTGCCGCGCTACGGGCGCTGGTCGCCATGGGCGAGGCCGCACGGGCAAAGGGGGGTCGGACATGGGCGGTGCTCGGCGAGATGGCCGAGCTCGGTGGGGAGTCCCTCGCCGAGCACGACGCGGTCGGGCGGCTCGCCGTCCGGCTCAACGTCAGCAAGCTCGTGGCCGTGGGCGGCCAGGCGGCCGCCTGGCTGGACATGGGCGCCAAGAACGAGGGTTCGTGGGGTGAGGAGTCGGTGCACGTGTCCGACGCGGAGACGGCGATCGATTTGCTGCGCAGCGAAGTGCGCCCGGGGGATGTCGTGCTGGTGAAGGCATCGAGGTCGGTCGGCCTTGAGCGGGTCGCGCTGGCCCTGCTCGAAGGTGCCGAGGGCGAGGGCGCGCGGTGATGAAGCAGATCCTCATCTCCGGTGTCATCGCGCTGTTCCTGTCCCTGGTCGGCACTCCGCTGCTGATCAAGTTGCTGGCCCGCAAGGGCTACGGGCAGTTCATCCGCGACGACGGGCCCAAGGAACACCACAGCAAGCGCGGCACCCCGACGATGGGCGGCATCGCGTTCATCCTGGCGACGCTGATCGCCTACGCGTTGACCAAGGTCATCGTCTCCGAACGCCCCACCATGTCCGGTCTGTTGGTGCTTTTCCTGTTCGCCGGGCTCGGTGTGGTCGGCTTCCTCGACGACTACATCAAGATCGTCAAGCAGCGCAGCCTGGGCCTGCGCGCCAAGGCCAAGATGGCCGGACAGTTCATCGTCGGTATCACCTTCGCGATCCTGGCTCTCAACTTCGCCGACGGGCGCGGCACCACGCCCGCGTCCACCAGGCTGTCCTTCACCCAGGACTTCGGCTGGTCGATCGGCCCGGTGATCTTCGTCATCTGGGCGCTGTTCATGATCCTGGCGATGTCCAACGGCGTGAACCTCACCGACGGTCTGGACGGTCTGGCCACCGGCGCCTCGGTGATGGTCTTCGCCGCCTACACCGTCATCGGTGTGTGGCAGTACGGACAGTCCTGCGCCAACCCGCTGACCGCGGGCCCGGGTTGCTACGACGTACGCGATCCGCTGGACCTCGCGGTGGTGGCGGCGGCGCTGATGGGCGCGTGCTTCGGCTTCCTGTGGTGGAACACCTCACCCGCCAAGATCTTCATGGGCGACACCGGTTCGCTGGCGCTCGGCGGCGCGCTCGCCGGGCTGGCGATCTGCTCGCGCACCGAGTTGCTGCTGGCCATCCTCGGCGGCCTGTTCGTGCTGATCACCCTCTCCGTGGTGATCCAGGTCGGCTCCTTCCGGCTCACCGGGAAACGGGTCTTCCGAATGGCTCCGCTCCAGCACCACTTCGAGTTGAAGGGGTGGAGCGAGGTCCTGGTCGTGGTCCGGTTCTGGATCATCCAGGGCATGTGCATGGCCGTTGGCCTGGGCCTGTTCTACGCGGGCTTCGTCGCGGCGAAGTAAGGACTGCCATGGAACTGTCGGGGAAGAACGTCACCGTCGCCGGGCTCGGCGTCACCGGACTGAGCGCCGCCCGGGTGCTCGCCGGTCTCGGGGCGAGGGTCACCGTGGTGGACGGCGGTGACGGCGACAAGCAGCGCCGGACCGCCACCGCCCTGGAGGCCGAGGGCATCGCGGTCCGCCTCGGCGACGGCGACACGCTGCCGGAGGGCACCGACCTCATCGTCACCTCGCCCGGCTGGAAGCCGACCAGCCCGCTGTTCACCGCCGCCGCGGCGGCGAACGTGCCGGTGTGGGGCGATGTCGAACTCGCCTGGCGGCTAAGGGGACAGGATGTGGCCGCGGCGCGCGGCGCCTCGGCTGAGGGCGGAGGGCGACGGGCGGGCGCGGCCGACTGGCTCGTGGTGACCGGCACCAACGGCAAGACCACCACGGTCCAGATGCTCGCCTCGATCCTGAAGGCCGCGGGCCTGCGTACCGCGGCCGTCGGCAACATCGGCACCCCGATCCTGGACGTCGTGCTCTCCGACGAGCCGTACGACGTGCTCGCCGTGGAGCTGTCCAGCTACCAACTGCACTGGGCGCCGAGCGTGCGCGCGCACTCCGCCGCCGTGCTCAACATCGCCCCCGACCACCTCGACTGGCACGGCTCGATGGCGGCGTACGCCGCCGACAAGGGCCGTGCCTACGAGGGCAACAAGGTCGCCTGCGTCTACAACACCGCCGACCCGGCCACCGAGGAACTGGTACGCGGCGCCGACGTGGAGGAGGGCTGCCGGGCCATCGGCTTCACCCTCGGCACTCCCGCCCCCTCCCAACTCGGCGTGGTGGAGGGCCTGCTGGTCGACAGGGCCTTCGTGGCGAACCGGCACAAGAACGCCCAGGAGCTGTGCGAGGTCTCCGACATCGCCCAGCAGGGCACCGTCGCACCGCACAACATCGCCAACGCGCTGGCCGCCGCCGCGCTCGCCCGCGCCTACGGCGTCGAGCCGCAGGCGGTACGCGACGGGCTGCGCGCCTTCCGCCCGGACGCGCACCGCATCGCGCGGGTCGCGACCGTGGACGGTGTGGACTACGTCGACGACTCCAAGGCCACCAACACCCACGCCGCCGAGGCGTCCTTGGCCGCCTACGAGCACGTGGTGTGGATCGCGGGCGGCCTGGCCAAGGGCGCCACGTTCGACGAACTTGTCGCCAAATCGGCAAAGCGACTTCGCGGGGCGGTGCTCATCGGCGCCGACCGCGCGCTGATCGCCGAAGCGCTTCGGCGACACGCCCCCGAGGTCCCGGTCGTGGACCTGGAACGGACCGACACTGAAGCGATGACGGCCGTGGTCGACGCCGCCAAAGCGCTTGCCCAGCCCGGCGACACCGTCCTGCTGGCCCCCGCCTGTGCCTCGATGGACATGTTCGCCAACTACGGCAAGCGCGGCGATGCCTTCGCCGAAGCCGTACGCGCTCTGCACAACAACCGATAGCCGGGCGTCCACGCGTCGCCGAGGACCCGGCGCGACGCACCGATGGAGGGGACGCGCATGACGGCCGACCGCTCGACCGCCCGTGGCCGCCGCCCCGGGCCGGGAGCGCAGCCGCTGCCCGGCCGCCGCACTCCGGCCGCCGCCCCGGGCGGCCCACCGCGCGGCTCCGCCCGGGGCACCGCACCGCGTACCGGCACACCGCGCCCGGCAGAGCAACTGCGAGGAGCGCAGCTCGCGTACGAGCGGGCCAGGAGGGCCTGGGACCGGCCGCTGACCGCGTACTACCTGATCGTCGGCGGCAGTGCGCTGATCATCGTGCTGGGCCTGGTGATGGTCTTCTCCGCTTCCCAGGTCAAGGCGTTGCAGATGGGCCTGCCGGGCACGTACTTCTTCCGCAAGCAGTTGCTCGCGGCGGCCATCGGCGGCGTCCTGCTGGTGGTGGCCGCCCGGCTGCCGGTGCGCACCCATCGGGCGCTGGCCTATCCGCTGCTCGCCGGATCGATTTTCCTGATGGTGCTGGTACAGGTGCCGGGGATAGGGAAGAAGGTCAACGGCAACCAGAACTGGCTGTCCGTCGGCGGCCCTTTCCAGATGCAGCCCAGTGAGTTCGCCAAGCTCGCCCTGGTGCTCTGGGGCGCCGACCTGCTCGCCCGCAAGTACGAGAAGCGGCTGCTCACCCAGTGGAAGCACCTGCTGGTACCACTCGTGCCGGTGGTGATGCTGATCCTCGGACTGATCCTGCTCGGCGGCGACATGGGCACCGCGATCGTGCTCACCGCGATGCTGTTCGGGCTGCTGTGGCTGGCCGGTGCGCCCACCAGGCTGTTCGCGGGCGTCATGGGGGTGGCGGGACTGCTCGCGCTGCTGCTGATCAAGACCAGCCCGCACCGGATGTCCCGACTGGCGTGCATCGGCGCCACCGATCCGGGTACCAACGACCAGTGCTGGCAGGCGGTGCACGGGCTCTATGCACTCGCCTCGGGCGGATGGTTTGGTTCCGGTCTTGGCGCGAGTGTGGAAAAATGGGGTCAACTCCCCGAACCGCATACCGACTTCATCTTCGCGGTGACGGGAGAGGAACTCGGGCTCGCGGGGACGCTGTCGGTGCTCGGTCTGTTCGCGGCTCTAGGCTATGCGGGTATCCGCGTAGCCGGACGCACGGAGGACCCCTTCGTCAGGTTCGCGGCGGGAAGCGTGACCACGTGGATCATGGCCCAGGCCGTGGTCAACATCGGGTCGGTGCTCGGTCTGCTGCCGATCGCCGGGGTTCCGCTCCCGCTGTTCTCCTACGGGGGTTCGGCGTTGCTGCCGACCATGTTCGCGATCGGGTTGCTGATCTCCTTCGCTAGGAGCGAGCCTGGAGCCAGGGCGGCGCTGGCCGCGCGGGGGGCGGGTCCTGTGACAGGGGCAATGACACGTAGCATGCGACGTCTCGTCCGACGACGGTCGTCCAGGAAGCGGTGAATTTCGGTGCATGTCGTTCTCGCCGGCGGTGGGACCGCCGGCCACATCGAGCCCGCGCTCGCGCTCGCGGATGCCCTGCGCAGGCAGGACCCGACCGTGGGTATCACGGCGCTCGGTACGGAGCGGGGCCTGGAGACCAGGCTGGTTCCGGAACGCGGCTACGAACTGGCGTTGATCCCCGCCGTGCCCCTGCCACGCAGGCCCACCGCGGAACTCATCACCGTGCCCGGCCGACTGCGCGGCACCATCAAGGCCGCGGAGCAGGTGCTGGAGCGCACCAAGGCCTCCTGCGTGGTGGGCTTCGGCGGCTACGTGGCACTGCCCGGCTACCTGGCCGCCAAGCGGCTCGGGGTGCCGATCGTGGTCCACGAGGCCAACGCCCGCCCCGGCCTGGCCAACAAGATCGGGTCCCGCTACGCGAAGGTCGTCGCGGTCAGCACCCCCGACAGCAAGCTGCGCGACGCCCGCTACATCGGCATCCCGCTGCGCCGCTCCATCGCGACCCTCGACCGGGCCGCCGTGCGCCCGCAGGCGCGCGCCGCGTTCGGCCTGGACCCCAACCTGCCCACGCTGCTGGTCTCCGGCGGCTCGCAGGGCGCCCGCAGGCTCAACGAGACCGTCCAGGCGGTCGCCCCGCGGCTCCAGCAGTCCGGGGTGCAGATCCTGCACGCTGTCGGCCCCAAGAACGAGCTGCCGCAGCCGAACAACATGCCGGGCATGCCCCCGTACATCCCGGTTCCCTATGTCGACCGGATGGATCTGGCGTACGCCGCGGCCGACATGATGCTCTGCCGGGCCGGTGCCATGACCGTCGCCGAGCTGTCCGCGGTGGGCCTGCCCGCCGCGTACGTCCCGCTGCCGATCGGCAACGGCGAGCAGCGCCTCAACGCCCAGCCGGTGGTCAAGGCGGGCGGCGGCCTGCTGGTCGACGACGCCGAGCTGACCCCGGAGTGGGTGCTGGGCAACGTCCTGCCGGTGCTGACCGATCCGCACCGGTTGTACGAGATGTCACGCTCCGCCGCCGAGTTCGGCCGCCGCGACGCGGACGACCTCCTCGTCGGCATGGTGCGCGAGGCCATCGCCGCCGGCCGGGCAGGATAGGGAACGACGTGCGCAGCTAGAGGAGGGGCAGTGGCCGGATCGACGACCGCCAACCGTGAGCGCGCTCGCCCGGTCCGGCCGCGCCCCTCTCCCGGCCGCCCGCCACGGCTGCGGCTGTCCCGGCGCGGCGTGCTGGCACTGCTGGGGGCGGTCGTCCTGCTGCTGGCGGGCGGTACGTATCTGGTCTACGGATCACCGTGGCTGAGGGTGCGCCAGGTCGAGGTGGCGGGCACCCGGGTGCTCACCCCGGACCAGGTCAGGGCCGCGGCGGCGGTGCGGATCGGGACCCCGTTGGTCTCGGTCGACACCCGCGCGGTGGCGGACCGGCTCCGTTCGAGGTTGTTGCGGATCGCCTCGGTTGACGTCGAACGGTCATGGCCGGACTCGATCGCACTGAAAGTAACCGAGCGAACACCAAAAGCAGTTCTCAAAAAGGACGGAAAGTTCCAGGAACTGGACGCGGGCGGTGTCCGATTTGCTGTGGACTCGACGCCGCCTTCCGGAGTTCCGTTCGTCGAATTGGCGGGCGACGCCGCGTCGGCTGACCAGAACCGGTCTCCCAGCAACCGCTATTTCGGGACAGACCGACTTCTCCACGCGGCGGCGCAAGTCGCTATGGATCTACCTGAATCAGTACAGAAGCAGACGCAAGCCATCCAAGTGCGGTCGTTTGACGCCATCTCGCTGGAACTCACCGGTGGTCGCTCGGTCCTGTGGGGCAGCGCGGAACGCGGTGCCCAGAAGGCCGCCGCGCTGACTGCACTGATGAAGGCGCAGGGGAGTGTCACGCACTACGACGTGAGCGCCCCCACCGCGCCCGCGTCATCGGGTAGTTGACGGCGCAGATTGTCCGGGGCCACCCTGGTTGGCCCGCATCGAGCGTGATCACATAGGGTCAAAAGAAAAGCGGGAGGTTCGGCGTGTTCGTTGAACGAGTACCGCTTGTCGACTTAGTGTCCTGTGCAGGCGGACACAAGGAACAGACATACTGGTAACCCTAAACCTCAGGGTTAGGGTTCGGGTCGGCGTCCGAACCGTCCCATCGGCATCCGTCGGCGCACCGCGACTTCGCGAGGCGGCGACACGTAAATCGAGGCGAGAGGCCTTCGACGTGGCAGCACCGCAGAACTACCTCGCAGTCATCAAGGTCGTCGGCATTGGCGGCGGAGGCGTCAACGCCATCAACCGGATGATCGAGGTCGGTCTCAAGGGCGTCGAGTTCATCGCGATCAACACCGATGCGCAGGCCCTGCTGATGAGCGACGCCGACGTCAAGCTCGATGTCGGCCGTGAGCTCACCCGCGGCCTCGGCGCCGGCGCCAACCCCGATGTCGGCCGCAAGGCCGCCGAGGACCACCGCGAGGAGATCGAGGAGGTCCTCAAGGGGGCCGACATGGTCTTCGTCACCGCGGGCGAGGGCGGCGGCACCGGAACCGGTGGCGCACCCGTCGTCGCCAACATCGCCCGGTCGCTGGGCGCGTTGACGATCGGCGTGGTCACCCGCCCGTTCACCTTCGAGGGCCGCCGCCGCGCCAACCAGGCCGAGGACGGCATCGCGGACCTGCGCGACGAGGTCGACACCCTGATCGTCATCCCCAACGACCGTCTGCTGTCCATCTCCGACCGCCAGGTCAGCGTGCTGGACGCGTTCAAGTCGGCGGACCAGGTACTGCTCTCCGGTGTCCAGGGCATCACCGACCTGATCACCACCCCTGGCCTGATCAACCTGGACTTCGCGGACGTCAAGTCCGTGATGTCCGAGGCGGGTTCGGCGCTGATGGGCATCGGCTCGGCGCGCGGCGACGACCGCGCGGTGGCCGCCGCCGAGATGGCGATCTCCTCGCCGCTGCTCGAAGCGTCCATCGACGGCGCCCGCGGCGTGCTGCTGTCCATCTCGGGCGGTTCGGACCTCGGCCTGTTCGAGATCAACGAGTCGGCCCAACTGGTCAGCGAGGCCGCGCACCCCGAGGCCAACATCATCTTCGGCGCGGTCATCGACGACGCGCTCGGCGACGAGGTGCGGGTCACCGTCATCGCCGCCGGGTTCGACGGCGGCCAGCCGCCCACCAAGAACCGCGAGAAGGTGCTCGGTTCCTACGGCGGCCGCGACGAGAACGCGTCGTCCACCCCGTCCGCCGCCTCCCGCATCGGCAGCCAGCCGACCGAGACTCCGCGCCCGGTGTTCGGCGGCCTCGGCAGCGTCACTCCGCGTGAACCGGAGCCGGTGCGCGAGGAGAAGCCGGAGCCCGCGGTGGCCGCCGAGGCCCCGACCGCTCCGCTCACACCGCCGCAGGTGCCCCCGGCCCGTCCCTACCAGGACAGTCAGGCCGAGGAACTGGACGTTCCCGACTTTCTGAAGTGAACCGGCCCAGTTGATAATTCAGCAGCGTTACGAAGTGAGCGGCGCCCACTTCGCCTTCACCGACCGGTGGGGCGGGGTGAGCGCCGCTCCTTACGAGGAGCTCAACCTCGGCGGAGCGGTCGGCGACGAGCCGCGGGCCGTACGGGAGAACCGCGAACTGGCCGCCAAGGCCCTGGGGCTTGACCCCGGCGCGGTGGTATGGATGAACCAGGTGCACGGCAACGACGTCGCCGTGGTCACCGCCCCCTGGGATGGCGCGCCGGTTCCAGCGGTGGACGCCGTGGTCACCGCCCGCCCGGGGCTCGCGCTCGCCGTGCTCACCGCGGACTGCGTGCCGGTACTGCTGGCCGACCCGGTGGCGGGTGTGGTGGCCGCGGCGCATTCGGGGCGGCCGGGGCTGGTCGCCGGAGTGGTTCCGGCGGCGGTCGAGGCGATGACCGGTCTGGGCGCGCGGCCCGAACGCATCACGGCCTTCACCGGGCCCTCGGTCTGCGGCCGGTGCTACGAGGTGCCGGGCGAGATGCGGGCGGCGGTCGCCGAGTCGGTTCCCGAGGCGTGGGCGCAGACGAGTTGGGGGACGCCCGCGGTCGACGTGGCCGCCGGAGTGCATGCCCAACTCGCCCGACTTGGGGTGGCAAGAAGAGAGAAATCCCATATCTGCACCCTGGAGTCGGCGGACCACTTCTCCTACCGGCGCGACCGCACGACTGGGCGGCTCGCCGGGTATGTGTGGCTGGACGGCAGCGAGTGACGGAGAGATGACGGACAGGAAGGCCCAACTGGCCGCGAATCTGGCCCGGGTCGAGCGGCGCATCGCGGACGCGTGCGCCGCCGCGGGGAGGGAGCGCGAGGAGGTGACCCTGATCGTGGTCACCAAGACCTACCCGGCGAGCGATGTGAGGTTTCTCGCGGAACTCGGGGTGCGGGAGGTCGCGGAGAACCGCGACCAGGACGCGGCACCCAAGGCCGCCGAATGTGCTGAACTCGACCTGAAATGGCACTTCGTAGGGCAACTGCAGACCAACAAGGCGCGGTCTGTGGTGCGTTATGCCGACTTCGTGCACTCTGTCGACCGTTTGCGACTGGTTGACGCGCTGTCGGCCGCCGCGGTGCGGGCCGAGCGCGAAGTGGGCTGCCTGGTGCAGGTGGCGCTCGACGCCCCGTCAGGGTCCGTTGGCAGCCGGGGCGGTGCGGCGCCCGCCGATGCGGCCTCCGTCGCGGACGCGATCGCCGCCGCCCCCGGGCTCCGGCTCGCGGGGGTGATGACTGTAGCGCCGCTCGCCGGGCCCTACGCGGGAAAACCGCGCGCCGCCTTCGACCGGCTGATGGAAATCGCATCCGCGCTGCGCGAAGCGCATCCGGCTGCAACCATGGTGTCCGCAGGGATGAGTTCGGACCTTGAGGACGCCGTCGCCGCCGGTGCGACACATGTACGCGTCGGTACGGCGGTACTCGGAGTCCGTCCCGCCCTCGGGTAACGTCACGAGGAAGTCGGACCACAGCAGAAAATATGGTCATGCTCCGTCAAAACACGGAGCTGACCGAGTGGATCCCCTCACCTGGTGACGGTGCCGATCCACCACAGAGCGGAGGACGCAGAGCATGGCCGGCGCGATGCGCAAGATGGCGGTCTACCTCGGCCTCGTGGAGGACGATGGGTACGACGGCCCGGGGTTCGACCCCGACGACGAGTTCGAGCCCGAGCCGGAACCCGACCGGGCGCGACGACAACACCAGCCAACTCAGGAAGAACCGGCGCGAATCGTGCATGCTCCGGCTCCCCGAGAACCGCGGATCGCCCCCGTGGCATCCATCACACCCGAACGCCGCACTCTGGAGAAGAACGCACCGGTGATCATGCCCAAGGTTGTGTCGGAGCGAGAGCCGTATCGAATCACCACGCTTCACCCCCGGACGTACAACGAAGCCCGTACGATCGGGGAACACTTCCGCGAGAGCACCCCGGTGATCATGAACTTGACGGAGATGGATGACACAGATGCGAAGCGTCTTGTTGACTTTGCCGCGGGTTTGGTCTTCGGTCTGCACGGGAGCATTGAACGGGTGACGCAGAAGGTGTTCCTGCTGTCTCCTGCTAACGTCGATGTCACGGCGGAGGACAAAGCCCGTATCGCCGAGGGCGGGTTCTTCAACCAGAGCTGAGACAGCGACCATGTGGGACCGGACCGACAGGGACGGCGGAGAGCAGGGGAGAGGGGAGCGGGATCGCGATGGGTGTCGCAAAACAGGTCATCTACATCGCATTGATGTGCTTCCTGATCGTGCTGATCTTCCGGCTAGTGATGGACTACGTCTTCCAGTTCGCCCGATCGTGGCGTCCTGGCAAGGTGATGGTGGTCCTTCTCGAAGCCACCTACACTGTCACCGATCCGCCACTCAAGCTTCTGCGGCGGTTTATTCCGCCGCTGCGTCTCGGGGGCGTGGCGCTCGACCTGTCCTTCTTCGTACTGATGATCATCGTCTACATCCTGATCTCCGTCGTGGCCAGGCTGTGAACGATACGGTCTTGCCGATTGCCGACGATCACGTTGAGGTGAAGAGATGCCGCTGACCCCCGAGGACGTTCGTAACAAGCAGTTCACGACCGTCCGCCTCCGCGAAGGCTATGACGAGGACGAGGTCGACGCCTTCCTCGACGAGGTCGAGGCGGAGCTCACCAGGCTGCTGCGGGAGAACGAGGATCTCCGCGCCAAACTCGCCGCGGCCACCCGGGCCGCCGCGCAGAACCAACAGCGCAAGCCCGAGCCGCAGGACCGGCAGGGGGCTCCTGTCCCCGCCGCCATATCCGGCCCGCAGCCGGTGCCGCCGGGCCAGCAGCAGATGGGCGGTCCGCCCCAACTGCCTGGCGCTCCGCAGCTTCCGGCTGGTCCGAGCGGGCAGCAGGGCTCGATGGGCCCCGGCCCCATGGGTCAGGGTCCGATGGGCCAGGGACCGATGGGTCAGGGCCCGATGGGCCAGGGTCCGATGGGTCAGGGCCACCCGATGCAGCAGGGTCACCCCATGCAGCAGGGGCACCCCATGCAGCAGGGCGGTCCCGGTGGGGACAGCGCCGCGCGCGTGCTGTCGCTGGCGCAGCAGACCGCGGACCAGGCGATCGCGGAGGCCCGTTCCGAGGCCAACAAGATCGTCGGCGAGGCGCGCAGCCGCGCCGAGGGCCTGGAGCGGGACGCCCGCGCCAAGGCGGACGCCCTTGAGCGGGACGCGCAGGAGAAGCACCGCGTCGCGATGGGCTCGCTGGAGTCGGCCCGCGCCACGCTGGAGCGCAAGGTCGAGGACCTGCGCGGCTTCGAGCGCGAGTACCGCACCCGGCTGAAGTCCTACCTGGAGAGCCAGCTGCGCCAGTTGGAGAACCAGGCCGACGACTCGCTGGCTCCGCCGCGCACGCCCGCGACCGCGTCGCTGCCCTCGTCGTCCACCATGGGCGGTTCGCTCGGTGGCGGCACCATGGGCGGCGCCTCGATGGGCAGCGGCATGGCCGCGGCCGGTGCCGGGGCGATGGGGCACACCAACGGTGGCAACCAGACCTACGGCGGCCAGCAGATGGGCGGCGGTGGCGGCGGTCCGCAGACCTACGGCGGTCAGCAGCAGATGTCGCCGGCGATGACCCAGCCGATGGCTCCGGTCCGCCCGCAGGGTCCGCAGCCGCTCCAGCAGGCGCCGACGCCGATGAGGGGCTTCCTCATCGACGAGGACGACAACTGAACGCTCGCCGCGAGGCAAGCACAGGGCCGGGCCCCTGGGGACACGTTCCCCTGGGGCCCGGCCCTTTTGGCGTTCGATGAGTGGGCGCGGGCCGTGGGTGGCGCCCACCCGTTTCGTCCTACGGGGCGGTGGCCCGCAACCCGCGTGGAACGGCTGTCGCCGGGCGGGCTCCTATGAGCACGCCCGGCGATCGAGGGCCGATGAACGGGTGGGTGGGGACTAGTGCTTGCGCAGGCGGAACGTCAGCCCGAGCGCCTCGTCCGTGAACGGCTCACCGTAGGAGGAATCCGCCTCGCCCTCAGCGAAGTCGACGGCGAGCACCTCGTCGGAGACGAGTCCCGAGTGCTCCCGGAGCGCCTCCGCCAGCTCCGCGTCGGACGCCGACCAACGCAGCGCGATCCGGTCCGCGACGTCCAACCCGCTGTTCTTACGGGCCTCCTGGATGAGACGGATGGCGTCCCGGGCCAGGCCCGCCCGGCGCAGCTCCGGTGTGATCTCCAGGTCAAGCGCGACCGTCGCCCCCGAGTCGGAGGCCACCGACCATCCCTCGCGCGGGGTTTCGGTGATGATGACCTCCTCCGGGGAGAGGCTGATGGTCTCCCCGTTCACCTCGACCGACGCCGTGCCCTCCCGTAGCGCCAGCGACAGCGCGGCGGCGTCCGCCTCCGCGACGGCCTTGGCGACCGGCTGGGTGCCCTTGCCGAAACGCCTGCCCAGCGCACGGAAGTTGGCCTTCGCCGTGGTGTCCACCAGCGAACCGCCCACCGAGGAGAGCGAGTCGAGGGAGCTGACGTTCAGCTCCTCCGCGATCTGGGCGCGCAGGTCCGCGTCCAACTCCTCGAAGCCCGCCGCGGCGACCAGCGCACGGGACAGCGGCTGGCGGGTCTTGACGCCGGACTCCGCCCGGGTCGCCCGGCCCAGCTCCACGAGTCGGCGAACCAGGGTCATTCGCACGGAGAGCGTGGGGTTGATCAGGCTTTCGTCGGCCGTCGGCCAGGTGGCCAGATGGACCGAGTCCGGGGCGTCCGGCGTGGTCGGCACCACCAGGTCCTGCCAGACGCGTTCGGTTATGAAGGGCACCAGCGGGGCCATCAGCCGGGTGACCGTCTCGACGGCGTCGTGCAGGGTGCGCAGCGCCGCGTTGTCGCCCTGCCAGAACCGGCGCCGCGAGCGGCGCACGTACCAGTTGGACAGGTCGTCGACGAACGCCGACAGCAGCTTGCCCGCCCGCTGGGTGTCGTAGGACTCCAGCGCCTCGGTGACGTCCCGGGTCAGCGCGTTCAGCTCGCCGAGCAGCCAGCGGTCCAGCAGCGGCCGGTCGGCCGGGGCCGGATCGGCGGTGCTGGGCGCCCAGTTGGAGGTGCGGGCGTACAGCGCCTGGAAGGCGACCGTGTTCCAGTAGGTGAGCAGCGTCTTGCGCACCACCTCCTGGATCGTGCCGTGGCCGACCCGGCGGGCCGCCCAGGGCGAGCCGCCCGCGGCCATGAACCAGCGCACCGCGTCCGCGCCGTGCTGGTCCATCAACGGGATCGGTTCGAGGATGTTGCCCAGGTGCTTGGACATCTTGCGGCCGTCCTCGGCCAGGATGTGGCCGAGGCAGACGACGTTCTCGTAGGCGCTGCGGTCGAAGACCAGCGTGCCGACCGCCATCAGCGTGTAGAACCAGCCACGGGTCTGGTCGATCGCCTCGGAGATGAACTGCGCCGGGTAGCTCTTCTCGAAGACCTCCTTGTTGCGGTACGGGTAGCCCCACTGCGCGAACGGCATGGAGCCCGAGTCGTACCAGGCGTCGATGACCTCGGGGACGCGGACCGCTTCCAGAGTGCAGCCGTCCGCCGTGCAGCCGAAGGTGATCTCGTCGATGTACGGGCGGTGCGGGTCCAGCGAGGTCTGGTCGGTGCCGGTCAGCTCGCTCAGCTCGGCGAGCGAGCCGACGCAGGTGAGGTGGTCCTCCGCGCAGCGCCAGATGGGCAGCGGGGTGCCCCAGTAGCGGTTGCGGGACAGCGCCCAGTCGATGTTGTTGTTCAGCCAGTCGCCGAAGCGGCCGTGCTTGACCGCCTCCGGGAACCAGTTGGTGCGCTCGTTCTCGCGCAGCAGCGCGTCCTTGATCTGCGTGGTGCGGATGTACCAGGACGGCTGCGCGTAGTACAGCAGCGCGGTGTGGCAGCGCCAGCAGTGCGGGTAGCTGTGCTCGTACGGAAGGTGCCGGAACAGCAGGCCGCGCGACTGCAGGTCGGTCACCAGCGCCTCGTCGGCCTTCTTGAAGAACTGGCCGCCGACCAGGTCCAGCTCCTCGGCGAAGGTGCCGTCCGGGTTGACCGGGTTGACCACCGGCAGGCCGTACGCCCGGCAGGTCTTGAGGTCGTCCTCACCGAAGGCGGGGGCCTGGTGGACCAGACCGGTGCCGTCCTCGGTGGTCACGTAGTCGGCGTTGACCACGAAGTGGGCGCCCTCGATGTCTACCAGCTCGAACGGGCGCTGGTAGGTCCAGCGCTCCATCTCGGTGCCGCGGTAGGACTCACCGGTCGCGGTCCAGCCCTCGCCCAGCGCCTTGTCCAGCAGTGGCTCGGCCACCACCAGCTTCTCGTTGCCGTCGGTGGCCACCACGTAGCTGACCTCGGGGTGCGCGGCCACCGCGGTGTTGGAGACCAGGGTCCACGGGGTGGTGGTCCACACCAGCAGCGACGCCTGGCCCGCCAGCGGGCCCGAGGTCAGCGGGAAGCGGACGAACACCGACGGGTCGACCACCGTCTCATAGCCCTGCGCCAGCTCGTGGTCGGACAGGCCGGTGCCGCAGCGCGGGCACCAGGGCGCCACCCGGTGGTCCTGCACCAGCAGGCCCTTGCCGAAGATCTGCTTGAGCGACCACCAGACGGACTCCACGTACTCCGGGTCCATCGTCCGGTACGCCTGGTCCAGGTCGACCCAGTAGCCCATGCGGCGGGTCAGCGCGGCGAAGGCGTCGGTGTGCCGGGTGACCGACTCCCGGCACTTGGCGTTGAACTCGGCGATGCCGTAGCGCTCGATGTCCTGCTTGCCGGAGAAGCCCAGTTCCTTCTCGACGGCCAGCTCCACCGGCAGGCCGTGGCAGTCCCAGCCCGCCTTACGGGTCACATGGTGGCCCTGCATGGTCTTGAAGCGCGGGAAGACGTCCTTGAAGACGCGGGCCTCGATGTGGTGTGCGCCGGGCATTCCGTTGGCGGTCGGCGGGCCCTCGTAGAAGACCCACTCGGGCCGCCCCTCGCTCTGCTCGAGGGAGCGGGCGAACACCTTGTTCTCCTGCCAGAACCGGAGCACCTCGTGCTCCAGCGCGGGCAGGTCCACCTGGGCGGGGACCTGGCGGTACTGCGTCATCGGAATGTCCTCCGGCGGATACGGTCGATCTCCGTCGGAGGGACGAGAGCGCGTGCTCCCGCGGTACCACCCTCCTTGGCCGGGAGTGCCCTCCCGACCCCCTCATTGGGGCCGCGACACCGGTTCTACTCGCCCGCTGGGCTTTCCTCCGGCGGCTCCGGGGTGATCTTCACGTCGCGCACACCCCCGGGCTCGCACCGTCCCCGGGTCGCTGATGGCTGCGTACGGCGCTACTCGTCCCCTTCAACGCCTTTCGCTTCGCACAGTGTACGGCGCGCCGGGCGGGTCCTCCTCCGGAATTCCCCGCTGGGCCGAGCTGTTCCTCCACTGACCCGAACAGGGGAGGTTGGGCGCACTGGACGGGTCGCTACCGGGGCGTACCGGATTACCCACCGGTGAGCTGGGCACAACGGATGCAGACCTGCCTGCCGTGGGCGTGCCCCGTTGCCGCGGGCGTGGAGTCGATTTATCGTTCCGGCACGATTCGCGAGCAAGATCACACTATGTGAAGGGGTCGCGTCCATGGTGGTGAAGAAGACCGCAGCGCCCAAGAGAGCGGCGCCCACCGCCAAGAAGGCCGCGGCCCACAAGACGTCGGCCAGGAAGGCGGCGGTCAATAAGACTCCGGCCAACAAGGCCCCTGCCAACAAGGCCCCCGCCAAGAAGGCCGCAGCCAAGAAAGCCCCCGCCAAGAAGGGGACGGCGAAGAAGGCGGCCAAGAAGGAGACGGTCGAGAAGGAAGCGGCGAGCGACGCCGCGCAGCGACGAACGGCCGGGGCCGGCAAGGCCCCCGCCAAGAAGGCCGCCGCCAAGAAGACGGCGGCCAGGAGCACCACCACCAAGAAGGCGCCGGCCGCGAAGAAGAGCGCGACGGCCAAGCAGACAGGAGCCAAGACGGTGGTTGCGAAGAAGACAGCGTCCCGCGGATCCTCCCCGCTTCCCTCCGCGCGTACCGCGACGGATCCGGTCGACCCCGGCACGCTCGCGGTACGCCCGGGTGAGGAGCCCTGGTCGGAGGCCGAGGTCACCGAGGCGCGGACCGTGCTGATGGACGAGGCCGCCCGGCTGCGTACCGAGATCCTCGCGTCCGAGAACGCGATCTCCGGCCTGATGCGCGACTCCGGCGACGGCGCCGGGGACGACCAGGCGGACGTGGGCACCAAGAACATCTCGCGTGAGCACGAGATCGCGCTGGCCGAGAACGCCCGCGAGATGCTGGTGCAGACCGAGCACGCGCTCGAACGCCTGGACAACGGCACCTACGGTTTGTGCGAATCCTGCGGGAAGCCGATCGGCAAGGCCCGGATGCAGGCCTTCCCGAGGGCGACCCTGTGCGTCGAGTGCAAGCAGCGGACGGAACGCCGCTGACCCCGGTCAACCCCATGCCGTACGCTCGACTCCGTCAGGCAGCGCCTGACGCGGGACTCAACGCTGAAGGACTCACGTGACGAAGGCGGAGCGGACCATCGGTACGCCAGGTTTCGAACAGGCGGCGGGCGAGCCGGGCGACGGCAAGGCCGCGGACGACACGGCCGCCGACCGTACCCCGGAACCGGACGCGGCGCCGGGCGGCGAGGCGGACGCGTCCGCCTCGCGCCACAAGCGGCGGATCCCCGTGCTGTTCGGGGTGGCTGCGCTCGCCTACGCCCTGGACCTGATCAGCAAGACGCTGGTGGTCCAGCACCTGGAGAACCAGCCGTCGGTCCAGCTGATCGGCCACTACCTGCAGCTGGTGGCGATCCGGAACTCCGGCGCCGCCTTCAGCATCGGCCAGGGCATGACCGTGGTCTTCACGCTGATCGCGGTCATCGTGATCGGGGTGATCGCCCGACTGGCCCGCAAGCTCTACAGCACGCCGTGGGCGGTCGCGCTCGGGCTGCTGCTCGGCGGTGCGCTGGGCAACCTCACCGACCGCATCTTCCGCTCGCCCGGGGTCTTCGAGGGCGGCGTGGTGGACTTCATCGCCCCGGCGCACTTCGCGGTGTTCAACCTGGCCGACTCCGCGATCGTCTGCGGCGGCATCCTGATCGTCTGGCTCTCCTTCCGCGGCCTCGACCCGGACGGGACCGTGCACCGGGACTGACGGCCGGTGGACCGGACCGCGCCCGTGGTCCGGCATACTCGATCGGGTGAGCACCCTTCCCGAAACCCGCACCCTTCCGGTACCCGACGGCCTGGAGGGCGAGCGGGTGGACGCCGCGCTGGCCCGAATGTTCGGCTTCTCCCGTACGAAGGCGGCCGAGCTGGCCGCCGACGGCAAGGTACGGGTGGACGGCGCCGCGGCCGGGAAGTCGGACCGGGTGCGCGGCGGGGCCTGGCTAGAGGTCGAGATGCCCGCGCCCGCCGCGCCGGTGCGGATCGTCGCCGAGCCGGTCGAGGGCATGGAGATCGTCCACGACGACGAGGACGTCGTCGTGATCATCAAGCCGGTCGGTGTGGCGGCCCACCCCAGCCCCGGCTGGACCGGCCCCACCGTGATCGGCGGCCTCGCCGCGGCCGGGTACCGGATCTCCACCTCGGGCGCGGCCGAGCGCCAGGGCATCGTGCACCGCCTCGATGTCGGCACCTCCGGGCTGATGGTCGTCGCCAAGTCCGAGCGCGCGTACACCCTGCTCAAGCAGCAGTTCCGGGAACGCACCGTCGACAAGCGCTACCACGCCCTGGTGCAGGGCCACCCCGATCCGCTCAGCGGCACCATCGATGCGCCGATCGGCCGCCACCCCAACCACGACTACAAGTGGGCGATCGTCGCCGAGGGCAAGCCCAGCGTCACCCACTACGACCTGATCGAGGCGTTCCGCGCCGCCAGCCTGCTCGACATCAAGCTGGAGACCGGCCGCACCCACCAGATCCGGGTCCACATGTCCGCGCACCGCCACCCGTGCGTCGGCGACCTGACCTACGGCGCCGACCCGACGCTCGCCAAGCGGCTGAAGCTCACCCGGCAGTGGCTGCACGCCGTGCGCCTCGGCTTCGAGCACCCGGCCGACGGCCGCTGGGCGGAGTTCGAGGCGCCCTACCCGGCCGACCTCCAGCACGCGCTGGACACGGTGCGGGCCGACAGCGCATGACGGCCCCTCAGCGCTACCGGATCGCGGTGGCCGCGGAGCCTGAGCTGGAGGGCTGCTACGCGGTGCGCCGCGAGGTGTTCGTCACCGAGCAGGGCGTCCCGGAGGACGTGGAGATGGACGCCTACGACGCGCACGCGGTGCATCTGCTCGCCACCAGCCAGCCCGACGGCCGGCCCGCGGGCACCGCCCGCATCCTGCACGGCGCCGTGGCGCGCCGGAAGTACCCGACGGCGGTGGCCGACGATCTGACGGCGGTTCTGGGGCGGCTGGCCGTTGGCAGGTCCGCCCGCGGCACCGGTCTCGGAGCCGCGCTGGTACGGGCGGTGGAGGACGAGGCGCGCCGACTCGGGCTCACCCAGGTCTACCTGGAGGCACAGACCCGCGCCCTCGGCTTCTACGAGCGGCTCGGCTACCGCGCCTACGGGCCGGAGTTCGACGAGGGCAGCGGGATCCCGCACCAGGCGATGCGCCGCACGTTGTGATCTCGACGCCCTGAGACAGGCTCAACATCCGGATTGTCGGTCGCACATGGCACGCTGAAAGGCACTGAAGCGAGAACTCGACTCCGGGAGCGTGCCGACCGTGGACCAGCTCGCCCTGCTGTTCGTCCTGCTGCTCGGGGCCATCGTGATGGTCCCGGTGGGGGAGCGGCTGGGGCTGCCGTCCCCGGTGCTGATGACCCTGTTCGGAGGCGTGCTGGCGGCACTGCCGTTCGTGCCCAACGTCGCCATCCGGCCCGGGCTGATCCTGCCGCTGGTGCTGCCGCCGCTGATCTACGCCGCCGTACAGCGCACGTCCTGGCGGCAGTTCGCCTCCAACAGGCGGCCGATCTTCCTGCTGGCGGTGGCTCTGGTCTTCGTCACCACGGCCGCCGTCGCCGCCGTCGCCCACGCGCTGGTGCCGGGGCTGCCGGTCGCCGCCGCGGTGGTGCTGGGGGCGCTGGTGGCGCCGCCGGACCCGGTGGCGGCCACCGCGGTGGCGGGGAGCCTGGGGCTGCCGCGCCGGATGGTCTCGATCCTTGAGGGCGAGGGGCTGTTCAACGACGTGACCGCGATCGTGCTCTACCACGTGGCGGTAGCCGCCGTGGTCACCGGGACGTTCTCACTGCCGCGGGCGGCCTTCACGCTGGTGCTGTCCGCGGTGGTCGCGGTGGCGGTCGGGCTGGTGCTCGGCTGGGTGGCGAACAAGCTGATGACGCTGGTCGACGAGGCCACGCTGCAGGTGGGGCTCTCGCTGCTGGTGCCGTTCGCGAGCTACGCGCTCGCCGAGGAACTGCACGGCTCCGGCGTGCTGGCCGTGCTCACCACCGCGCTGTACCTGTCCGAGTACATGAGCGATCCCGACGACGTCACCGGCCGCCTGGCCGGGAACACGTTCTGGACGGTGGTGGACACCCTGGTCACCGGCGCCGCCTTCGGCCTCATCGGACTCGAACTGCACAACGTCTTCGGCACCGCGGCGGTGCACGCCGGGTCGCTGGTCGGCGGCGCGATCGCCGTGGTGGCCGTGGTCGTGGGGGTACGGCTGCTGTGGCTGCTGCCCGCCGCGTGGATGACCCGTCGGCTGCACCGAAGACGCGACGTGGACGAGGACATCCCGATCAACTGGCGGGAGACCGTCGTGGTGTGGTGGTCGGGCATGCGCGGGGTGGCCTCGGTGGCCCTGGCGCTCGCCGTTCCGCTGACCGTGGACAACGGTGGACCGTTCCCCGGCCGGGAGGCCATCTTGTTCGTCGCGTTCGCCGTGGTGCTGGCCACCCTGGTGGTCCAGGGCCTGACCCTGCCGTGGCTGGTCAAGCGGCTGGGGGTACGCGGTGATGTGGCCGTGGAGCGCGATCTGGAACGGGAGTTGGCGATCCGGGCGGCCAAGGCGGCCAAGCGGCGGCTGAAGGAGATCGAGGAGGTCGAGGAGCTGCCCGAGGAGATGTCGGAGGCGCTGGCCCGGCGCGCCTATGACATCGGGGCGCGGATCAGCCCGGACATGGTCGACGCCGAGAAGCGCGAGGCGGTCAGGGAGCGCGCCAAACGGCAGCAGCACATCCGCCGGGTGCAGAACGAGATGATGTCCGCGGCCCGGCACGCCGTCCTCGCGGCCCGCAGCCAACCCGGCTTCGACCCCGAGGTGGTGGACCGGGTCCTGCGCCACCTGGACGTCCGCAGCCTGCGCTGACGCTCCCGGGACACACGCGTCCGGCGGCGAGCGACCTCCACGGCGCCCCCTGGACGGCGACCGAGCCACCCGTCATGATCTTTTTCCGCCGCGACGGTGAGCAACCCGTACCTCGCGGTCCGGCGGTACCGGGTGAACCGACCCGCGAGTCGGGCCCCGCACGGCGGGCACCCGGCCAACGATGCGCACCGCCCGGCGGGCGCTCCCGCCCACAGTCACTCCGCCGGGCAGGCGCCTGGCACGATGGGGTGGGTGCTGGCACCAACCCCGACCGCACGACACGAGAAAGAGGGCCGCGTTGGCCGCCGCTGAGACGATCGTCCTGTTCCACTCCACGTACGGGCTGCGGCCCGCCGTCCACACGGCCGCCGACCGGCTGCGCGCCGCCGGGCACGAGGTGGTGGTCCCCGACCTGTTCGACGGCAGGACCGCCGACAACGTCACCGACGGTCTGGCGATCAAGGACGAGATCGGTCACGAGGAACTGCTCAGGCGCGCCGTCACCGCCGCCGCGCCGCACTCCCAGCGCGGCGTCGTCTACGCGGGCCTCTCGCTCGGCGGAGCCATCGCGCAGAACCTGGCGCTGGCCGACGAGAAGGCCAGGGGCTTGCTGCTGCTGCACGGGACCTCGGACATCGCGGACGACGCCGCGACCGACATCCCGGTACAGCTGCACGTCGCGGAGCCGGACCCGTTCGAGCCCGACGACTGGCTGAACGCCTGGTACCTGCGGATGCGGCGGGCCGGAGCCGATGTGGAGGTGCACCGCTACCGCGGCGCGGGCCACCTGTACACCGACCCCGACCTTCCCGACTGGGACGAGGAGGCCGCGGAGCGCACCTGGTCCACGGCCCTGTCCTTCCTCGCCGAGCTGTAGCCGGCCGCTACTTCTTGGGGCCGAGCGCCTTGTCGAAGGCCGCCGCCAACTGGGCCGGGGTGATGACCCCGGTCTGCGGGAAGTTGCTACCGGCCACCGGCAGGTCCTTGCCGTCGAGCTTGGCGGTCGGGGTGGCCTGCACGCCGCTGCTGTTGAACGAGTCGGACATCTTCTGCGCCCACGCGTCGTACGTGCCGTCCTTGACCGCCTTCTGGAAGGCGGCGTTGCCCTTCAGCTCCGGTACCTGGTCGGAGATCTTGAACAGGTAGCTGTTGTCGCTGAACTTGTCCTGCGTCTCGTCAGGGTGGTTGGCCTGGGAGTACAGCGCGGTGTGGAACTTGATGAACGCGTCCGGGCTCACGTTCAGCGCGGCGCCCAGGGCGCTGAGCGCGTGCATGGAGCCGCTGCCGCCGTCGTTCTTGTCGATGAAGGTGCCGAAGGTGTACTGGATCTTGTACCGGCTGTCCTGCGCCCCCTGGAGCACGTCCTTGCCGTCCGCCTGCTCGAACATCGCGCAGACCGGGCAGCGCGGGTCCTCGTACAGGCTCAGGGTGTGCGCGGCGTTCTTGTTGCCGTAGACCACCGTGGTGCCGTTCGGCCCCGAGGTGTTGGCAGGCAGCACCAGCGGCTTGCTGGAGCCGCCGGACTGCGACACGGCCACGGCGACACCGCCCGCTATCGCCAGGGCGGCGACGATCGCGCCGCCCGCGATGAGCTGGCGGCGCAGCTTGTCCCGCTTCGCCTGCCGCTCACGCTCGGCCTTGAGCCGCTCACGCGCCGACGCCTTGTTCTCCCAGGAGTTCTTGCTGCTCATGATTGGTCCGCTTCTCCGTCACGGTGGTGGATGTACGTGGATGCGCGTAGGTACGCGGCCCGGTGTGGCGGCTCGACGGCAGGCGTCAGGCCGCGACCGGGCACGGCGGACCACGCCGTACGACGGAGTGCAGCAGTAGCGGGGAGGTTGGCGCGGCCGAGCGCGTCTCGGGCCGCCGCGCCCGCGGCCGGTCCGGTACCGCGGCGTACGCGCACAGCACCGCGGCGGCGCGGGCCAGCGGGCGGAACGCGAACGAGGCGGTGGCGCGCAGCAGTTGGCGCAGCGCCGCCTCGCCGCGGCGCAGCCACCAGGAGGCGAGCAGCCCCACGGTGACGTGGGCGGCCAGTAGCAGCCAGGGCACCGCCGGGTCGGCGACCGGTACGGCACCGGCCAGCGGGGTGCCCACCCGGCCGCCGTCGCAGATCACATCGGCCCCGAAGGACCGCAGCGCTCCGGTGACCGGGCCGCCGTTCGGTCCGTAGCAGGTGTGCTGGCCGGTGGTGAACACCGTGTCGGCGGCCAGTTCCAGCGGCACCAGCAGCGTGGCGATCGGCCAGAAGCCGCGCTCCCGTCCGGCGAGCGCGTAGGCCAGCGCGAACATGCCCAGGAAGGCGAACGCCACCGTGGCCAACGGCAGCGGCTGGCGGGAGAGCAGTACGTGCGAGGTGGTGGAGAGGGTGACGCACAGCGCGGCGAACAGCGCCGCGCGTGCCGCCCTGAAGGGCGCGGTTCTCTCCATGAAGGCAGAGTGTGCCATGGAACTCCGTATGCGGCGCCTAAAGGTCCCGCAACGATCTGGACGGGCCCGGGCTGTCACTGCCGCGGACTAGACTTTCCACCTCGCCGAAAGCTCCCACCGGAGGTGTCCCGCACCGTGGCCAAGACCTTCACGCACCTGCATGTGCACACGCAGTACTCGCTGCTGGACGGTGCGGCGCGACTGAAGGACATGTTCAAGGCGTGTCAGGAGATGGGCATGACGCACATCGCCATGACCGACCACGGCAACCTGCACGGTGCGTACGACTTCTACCAGCAGGCGACGGGCGCCGGGATCACCCCGATCATCGGCATCGAGGCGTATGTGGCGCCCGAGTCGCGGCGCAACAAGCGCAAGATCCAGTGGGGCCAGCCGCACCAGAAGCGCGATGACGTCTCCGGTTCCGGTGGTTACACCCACAAGACGATCTGGGCGGCCAACAAGACCGGTCTGCACAACCTGTTCCGGCTCTCCTCGGACGCGTACGCCGAGGGCTGGCTGCAGAAGTGGCCGCGGATGGACAAGGAGACCATCGCCCAGTGGTCTGAGGGGCTGATCGCGTCCACCGGCTGCCCGTCCGGCGAGGTGCAGACCCGGCTGCGGCTCGGGCAGTTCGACGAGGCGCTCAAGGCCGCCGCTGAATACCAGGAGATCTTCGGCAAGGAGCGGTACTTCCTGGAGTTGATGGACCACGGCATCGAGATCGAGCGCCGGGTCCGCGACGGGCTGCTGGAGATCGGCAAGAAGCTCGGCATCCGCCCGATCGTCACCAACGACTCGCACTACACGTACGCGCACGAGGCCGACGCGCACGACGCGCTGCTGTGCATCCAGACCGGCAAGAACCTCACCGACCCCGACCGCTTCAAGTTCGACGGCACCGGCTACTACCTGAAGACGGCGGACGAGATGTACGCCATCGACTCCTCTGACGCCTGGCAGGAGGGCTGCGCCAACACCCTGCTGGTCGCCGAGCAGGTGGACACGACCGGCTGGTTCGAGAAGCGCGACCTGATGCCGCGGTTCGACGTGCCCGAGGGGTACACCGAGGTCACCTGGTTCCGCGAGGAGGTCAAGCGGGGCATGGCCCGCCGCTACCCCGGCGGAGTTCCCGAGGACCGGCAGAAGCAGGCCGAGTACGAGATGGACATCATCATCCAGATGGGGTTCCCGGGGTACTTCCTGGTCGTCGCCGACTTCATCATGTGGGCCAAGAACAACGGCATCGCGGTGGGCCCCGGCCGTGGTTCCGCGGCCGGTTCGATCGTGGCCTACGCGATGGGCATCACCGACCTCGACCCGATCGACCACGGTCTGATCTTCGAGCGGTTTCTCAACCCCGAGCGCGTCTCCATGCCCGATGTCGACATCGACTTCGACGAACGTCGGCGCGCCGAGGTGATTCGCTACGTCACCGAGAAGTACGGCGCGGACAAGGTGGCGATGATCGGCACCTACGGCACCATCAAGGCGAAGAACGCCATCAAGGACTCCGCGCGGGTGCTGGGCTACCCGTACGCGATGGGCGACCGGATCACCAAGGCGATGCCCGCCGACGTGCTCGGCAAGGGCATCCCGCTGTCCGGCATCCTCGACCCGCAGCACCCGCGCTACGGCGAGGCGGGCGAGGTCCGGGGAATGTACGAGAACGAGCCGGACGTGAAGAAGGTGATCGACACCGCCCGCGGCGTCGAGGGCCTGGTCCGGCAGATGGGTGTGCACGCGGCGGGCGTGATCATGTCCAGCGAGACCATCACCGAACACGTTCCGGTCTGGGTCCGCGCCTCTGACGGCGTCACCATCACGCAGTGGGACTACCCCACCTGTGAGTCGCTCGGCCTGCTGAAGATGGACTTCCTGGGCCTGCGAAACCTGACGATCATGGATGACGCGGTCAAGCTGGTCAAGGCCAACAAGGGCATCGACATCGAGTTGCTCTCCCTGCCGTTGGACGACCCCAAGACCTACGAACTGCTGTGCCGCGGTGACACGTTGGGCGTCTTCCAGTTCGACGGCGGGCCGATGCGTTCGCTGCTGCGGATGATGAAGCCGGACAACTTCGAGGACATTTCCGCCGTTTCGGCCCTGTACCGGCCGGGCCCGATGGGCATGAACTCGCACATCAACTACGCGCTGCGGAAGAACGGCCAGCAGGAGATCACTCCGATCCACCCGGAGTTGGAGGAGCCCCTCAAGGAGGTCCTCGACATCACCTACGGCCTGATCGTGTACCAGGAGCAGGTGCAGAAGGCCGCCCAGGTGCTCGCCGGCTACACGCTGGGCCAAGCCGACCTGCTGCGCCGGGCGATGGGCAAGAAGAAGCAGGAGGTCCTGGACAAGGAGTTCGTGCCCTTCCAGGCGGGCATGCGCGAACGCGGCTTCTCCGACGAGGCGATCCAGGCGGTGTGGGACGTACTCGTCCCGTTCGCCGGATACGCGTTCAACAAGGCGCACTCCTCCGCGTACGGGCTGGTCACCTACTGGACCGCGTATCTGAAGGCCAACTACCCGGCCGAGTACATGTCCGCGCTGCTCACCTCGGTGCGCGACGACAAGGACAAGTCGGCGGTCTACCTCAACGAGTGCCGCCGCATGGGTATCAAGGTGCTCCCGCCGAACGTCAATGAGTCGGACGCGAACTTCACCGCCCAGGGTGATGACACGATCCTGTTCGGCCTCACCGCGGTGCGCAACGTGGGCCAGAACGTCGTGGATTCGATCATCCGCTGCCGCAAGGCCAAGGGGAAGTACACCACTTTCCCCGACTTCCTGGACAAGGTCGAGGCGGTGGTGTGCAACAAGCGGACCGTCGAATCGCTGATCAAGGCGGGCGCGTTCGACGAGATGGGGCACACCCGGCGCGGCCTGACCGAGCACTACGAAGCGATGATCGACAACGTGGTGCAGGTCAAGCGCAAGGAGGCCGAGGGCCAGTTCGACCTCTTCGGCGGCATGGGCGACGACGACAAGGACGAGCCCGGTTTCGGGCTCGACGTCACCTTCTCCGACATCGAGTGGGACAAGGCGTATCTGCTCGCCCAGGAGCGCGAGATGCTCGGCCTGTACGTATCGGACCACCCGCTGTTCGGCATCGAGCACGTCCTCAACGACAAGACCGACGCCGCCATCGCCCAGCTGACCGGCGGTGACTACGCCGACGGCGCGATCGTCACCATCGGCGGCATCATCTCCGGCCTGCAGCGGAAGATGACCAAGCAGGGCAACGCCTGGGCGATCGCCACCGTCGAGGACCTGGCCGGTTCCATCGACTGCATGTTCTTCCCGGCCACCTACCAGCTGGTGTCCACCCAGCTGGTCGAGGACGCGGTGGTCTTCGTCAAGGGCCGCCTCGACAAGCGCGAGGACGTGCCCCGGCTGGTGGCGATGGAGCTCCAGGTCCCCGACCTGTCGGAGGCCTCCGCCAACGCCCCGGTGACCATCTCCATCCCCACCGTCAAGGTCACCCCGCCCCTGGTCGCCCGCCTCGGCGAGGTGCTGGACAGCCACCGGGGCAACACCGAGGTGCGAGTGCGGCTCCAAGGCGCCCGCAAGACCACCGTGCTGCGCCTGGACCGGCACCGGGTCGCCCCCGACCCGGCCCTGTTCGGTGACCTCAAGGCGCTGCTCGGCCCGGCCTGCCTGGGCGCCTCACAAGCCGGCTGACGCTCTCGGAAAGAGGGGCGCACCCCGTGCGGGTGCGCCCCTCAACGCGTGTGCGGCACCGGCCGGTTGACCGGCTCAGTTGTGACCGAAGCGCTTCTGCCGCCCCTTGCGCGCCATCGACATGGCCGTCAGGTCATCCCGGTGCGCTTCCAGGGAGACGTTCTTCGCGTCTTCCGCGCTGCGCTCGGCCGCGCTGCGGCTGCTCTCCGGCTGTCGGGCCGGCTTCTTGGTGTCCTTGTTCTTGGCCACGATCGTGCCTCCTGTGAGGATCCCGGACGACGGCCCGAGATGCGTGGGCGGCCCCGAGACGGCCCCCGGGACGGCTTCCCGGTGCGAACACAGACTTGCACGGGGGAACGGAAGTCGCATTTCGGGCGTTTGTCGGAGGGAAGGAAGGCCTCAATCCGGTATCCGCCACGCCGATGATCGAGTTCCGGCTCATATCCCAGGCGAGGTCGGGCAGACTCAAGGCAACCTCGTGCCGGGGGCGACCTGATGTGGAAAAGAGGGTGGAACGTGGACCGCTGCGTCGTCCTCGTGGACGCCGGCTATCTGCTCGGCGCCGCCGCGAGCCTGCTGGCCGGGGAACCCTCTCGGTCCCGGATCACCGTGGACCACGCCGCCGTCGTGCAGGGCCTGCGAGAACGTGCGGAACGCGAGACGGGCCAGCCCCTGCTGCGGATCTACTGGTTCGACGGCGCTCCCGACCGGGTGCCCCAACCCGAGCACCGGCGGCTGCGCGTGATGCCCCGGGTCACCGTACGGCTCGGCGCGCTGACCCGCACCGACGGGCGCTGGGCGCAGAAGGGCGTGGACGCCGCGATGCACGCGGAGCTGTCCGAGCTGGCCCGCAACCGTGCCTGCTCCGACGTGGTCCTGGTGACCGGGGACGGCGATCTGCTGCCCGGGATGATGTCCGCGAAGGAGCACGGCGTCGCCGTGCACCTGTGGGCCGTACAGGCGGCCGACGGGGACTACAACCAGTCGGAGGACCTGGTCGCCGAGGCCGATGAGCGCCGGGTGCTGGACCGCGAGTGGATCACCCAGGCGGTCCAGGCCCGCGACACCGGCGCGGTGTGCCCGCCGCCCGGGGCGCGCCCGGAGATCGCCGCGATCCTGTCCGCGCCGCTGCCGGAGTCCGCGATGCCCGGCCCCGCCGCCAAACCACCCCGCCCCACGCAGCAACCCGAACCGGCCAAGAACGGACACGCCCCGGCGACCACGGAGCCCGGCGCAGCGAAGACCGGCGTGCCCACCCCGAAGGACCTCGCCGGGCTCGGCGGTGGCCGGGGCCCCGCGGGCGGCCACCCCACCCCGCACCCGCCCGCCGCCGCCACCCTGCGCTGGTCGTCGGAGAAGGGCTGGATCGAACGCGGCCCCGGCAGCGAGGCCGCCGACCCCGGGCTGCCCACCCTCGCCCAGCTCACCAGCGCCGAACAGCGCTGGGCCGACCGGGAAGAGGACATCACCGCGGTCAGCGGCGACCCGTTCGAGGTCGGCCAGGTCTTCGCCCGCCGCTGGATCGACCGGCTGGGCGACTCCTCGGGGCTCCAGACGCTCTCCGCCGAGTACCCCCGGGTACCGCACCGCATCGACGGCGAACTGCTGCGTTACGCGGCCCGCTTCGGCCTGCTGGCGCACAAGGACGACCAGATCGACGAGCATGACCGCTACGCCATCCGGGCGGGCTTCTGGCGCGAGGTCGACAGTCGATCCGCCGGGCCGCGCAGCGACCCCGCGCCATCCGCCTGACCGCAACCCAGGACGCCCCGGTACTCTCTGTGCCCGTGAGTACGGGCACCAAATCGGCGGTGATGTGGACCGTCCGCGGGCTGGTCAAGAGCTACCCCGCCGGACGGACGCCATGGCGCCGCCGGTCCGCCGGCGCGCCCGCGGCGGCGGTACGTGCCAACGACGGCATCGACCTCGACATCCGGCGCGGCGAGATCTTCGGGCTGCTCGGACCCAACGGCGCGGGCAAGTCCACCCTGGTCCGCCAGCTCACCGGGCTGCTGCGACCGGACGCGGGCCACATCACCCTGCTCGGCCACGACCTGGTGGCCCACCCCGAACGCGCCGCCCGGCTGATCGGCTACCTCGGCCAGGAGTCCACCGCCCTCGACGAGCTGACCGTCGCCCTGGCCGCCGAGACCACAGGCCGACTGCGCGGCCTCGACCTTCGTGCCGCACGTGCCGAGCGGGACGCCGTACTCGAGGAACTCGGCCTGGCCGACATCGCCCAGCGCCCGCTGAAGCGGCTGTCCGGCGGGCAGCGGCGGCTGGCCTGCTTCGCCGCCGCGCTGGTGGGGGAGCGCCCGGTGCTGGTCCTGGACGAGCCGACGACCGGGATGGACCCGGTGGCGCGGCGCGCCGTGTGGGCCGCCGTGGACCGCCGCCGCGCCGAACGCGGGACCACCGTGCTGCTGGTCACCCACAACGTCATCGAGGCCGAGACCGTGCTGGACCGGGTCGCCGTCATCGACCGCGGCCGGGTCATCGCCTGCGACACCCCGGCCGGGCTGAAGGCGATGGTCGACGGGGACGTACGACTCGACCTGGTGTGGCGGGACCAGCCGCCGCTGGACCTGCCCGAGATCGCCGCGCTGCGCGAGCGCGCGGAGGCCGCCGGGCGGCGCTGGACGCTGCGGCTGCCCCAGGACCGGGCGCGGGCCGTGGTCGCCTCGGTCACCGCGGGACCGGCGTTCGCCGCGCTCGACGACTTCACGCTCGCCACGCCGAGCCTGGAGGACGTGTACCTGGCGCTCGGCGGAAGCCAGAAAGGACTGGTCAAGGCGTGACCACCGTGTCCGCTCCGAGGGTGCCGACGATGCGCGGCGCCGTGGAAGACGCCGCCGGGCTCGCGCCGCGCGCCCGGCTGTGGCCCGCGCTGTGCGCGGTGTACCGGGCCCAGCTGTCCCGGGCGAGGGTCGCCCGGATTCCGCTGCTGTTCGTGGCGACGTTCCAGTCCATCGGCATCATGGTCCTGATGCGCGGGGTGGTCTCCACCGGCTCCGACGCGGCTCGCGCGGTGGTCTCCGGCTCCAGCGTGCTGGTGGTGGCGTTCGTCGCGCTCAATCTGCTGGCCCAGTACTTCGGGCAGCTACGCGCGTCCGGCGGACTGGACCACTACGCCACGCTGCCGGTGCCCGCGGCCTCCGTGGTGCTGGGCGCGGCGGCGGCGTACGCGTCGTTCACCCTGCCCGGGACGGTGGTGACCGCGGCCGTCGGCTGTGTGCTGTTCCATCTGCCGCTCGGCGGGCTGTGGGTGCTCGGCGCGGTGGTGCCGCTCGCGGGCGCCGCGCTGTCCGGGCTGGGGGCGACGCTGGGGCTGCTCGCTCCGCGCCAGGAACTCGCCACGCTTTTCGGCCAGTTGGGCATGTCCGCCGCCCTGCTGCTCGGGGTGCTTCCGGCCGGGCACCTGCCCGGGCCGGTGGGCCTGGCTCGGGACGCGCTGCCGTCCACGTACGGGGTGGAGGCCTTCGCCCGGACCTTCGGCGGGTCGCCGGACTGGGCCGCCGTGCTCGGTGATCTGTCGGTGTGCGCCGCGGTGGGCGTGGTGTCGCTGGCGGTGGCCACCTGGGCGTACCGCAGGGCGGCCTACCGCTGACCGCCGGGGCGTTCCGCGGTCGCACAGCCGGACCTGGCACGATAGGCGGGTGACCGCACCGTTGAGCCCGCACGACCAGCAGCCCCCGAACCCGCCCGTCCCGGACGCGGACGGCGGCGGCGCGGACGAACAGCCCCGGCTGGGCCGGGAGCTGCGGGACGCGGCGATCGCCGCGGTGGCGGTCGCGGTGTGCGGGGTGGTACTCGGACTGCTCTGGGAGCAACTGGCGCCGCAGGTGCCGCTGATCTCTGACGGCTCGGCCGTCTACCTGAAGAACTCCGAGGGCGAGCAGGCGGTCGGCGCCGACGGCTGGTTCGCGCTGATGGGCCTGGGCTTCGGCGTGCTCACCGCGGCGGCGGTCTTCTGGTGGCGGCGCGCCGGGGGCATCGCGGTGGTCATCGGGCTCGCCGTGGGCGCGGTGCTCGGCTCGCTGATCGCCTGGCGGCTGGGCGTGGCGCTCGGCCCGACGCAGAACGTGGTGGCGCACGCCAAGGCGGTCGGCCCCAACAAGGTCTTCTACGCCCCGCTGGAGCTGCGAGCCAAGGGCGCCCTGCTCGCCTGGCCGGTGGCCGCGATGGCCACCCTCCTCGCCCTCACCTCCGCCTTCGGCCCGCGCGACCCCCAGCCGCCGCAGCACTGGGACGGCTGGTCCGCGCCCAAGCCGCCTGGCGGCACCCCGGACCAGTGACCGGTCAGGATCAGACCGACCCGGTGCCGATGGCGTGCCCGATGCCGAAGACGGCCGCCGCCGCGCCCGCGCCGACCAGCAGCTGACGGGCGCCCGAGCGCACCGCGGCGCGCCCGTTGAGCAGGCCGAGCACCGCGCCGACGGTGAACAGCGCGCCGACGGCCAGCACGACCGCGGCGACCAGCGCGGCCGGACCGGAGCCGAACAGATAGGGGAGCACGACCACCAGGGCGCCCAGGGCGAAGGCGACGAGGCTGGAGAGTGCCGCTGACAACGGTGAGCCCAGCTCGTCCGGGTCGAGCCCGAGTTCCTCGCGGGCCATCGTGTTGAGGGCCGCCTCGTCGTCCTTCATGATCGTGGTCGCGACGCGCTCGGCCTCTTCCGCGTCCAGGCCCTTGGCCCGGTAGATCAGGGCGAGTTCCTCGGCCTCGGCCTCGGGGTCGTCGCGCAACTCGTCGGCCTCCAGCGCGATCTCCCGTTCGTACGCCTCGCGCTGGCTGCGCATCGAGACGTACTCACCGGCGGCCATCGAGAACGCCCCGGCCAGCAGCCCGGCGACACCGGCGAACAGGATGGTCGAGCCCGCGGCGCCGGATCCGGCGAAGCCCATGACCAGCGCGGTGTTGGACACCAGGCCGTCGTTGACGCCGAACACCGCCGCGCGCAGCGCCCCGGAGCGGTCGCTGCGGTGCCACCGCTCCCGCCGGACGATTTCCCGGCCGCCCTCGGCGCCGGCCGCCGAGCCCTGCTCGCGCAACCAGGTCAGCACCCGGGCGTGCGAACGCTCGTCGACGGCCATGCCCGGCGCGGCGTCCGGGTCGTTCGCGTACAGGCCCGCGTCGGCGTGCTCGGCACGTTCCACCATCGGCAGCACCGCGTCCACCGAGAAGCGGCGGGCCAGCCAGGACAGCAGCCTGGTGCGCAGCCCTGCGCGGCCGGGGGCGGGGACGTGTTCGCCGAGGGCGCTGAGCTTGTCCGCCCAGTGCCTGGCGTGCCGCTCCTCGACCGCGGAGAGCTCCAGGAATATCTGCTGCCGTTCGCCGGTGGCACCGGCGGCCAGTCCCCGGTAGAGGGCGGCGCTGCGGCGCTCGGACTCCAGGGCGGCCCGGTACCGGGCGGCCGCCCGCCGGTCGGTGGGCGTGGGAGGTTCGGCGACGTGCGGTTCAGGGGTCTCGGCGTTCATGGCGTGGTTCTCCCGCCAGGGGTCGTACCGGTGGTTCGGAGGCAGTCGTGGCAGATGCCGCGGAAGATGACCTGCGCCTCGTCGACGCGGCCCACGTCCTGGCCGGCGGTCAGGCAGGGCTTCGCGCCGACCAGGCAGGAGACGTCGCTGACCCGTCCACAGCGCCGGCAGACGAAGTGGTGGTGCCAGGTCTCGGCGAACTCGTAGACGGCCGCGCCCGGCCCGACGTCGGCGCGCAGCACCACGCCGAGTTCGGACAGCGTCACCAGGGCGTTGTACACGCTGGTCCTGGGCAGCGGCGTGCCGTGCTCGACGAGGTGCGCGTGCACCTCGTCGGCGGTGTGGTGGCCGCCCATCGCCCGCAGCGCCTCGGTGACCGCCAGCCGGGGCCGCGTGGCCCGCAGCCCGGCCGCCCGCAGCCGTTCGGCGACGTCCGTCATCCGCGCTCTCCCCACCTGAGTTATTTGGACAATATCCAAGTTACACCCAGGCGAAAAAAGGCGGCGAGGAGCGGGAACTCCTCGCCGCGATGGCGGTCGACCCCAACGACGTAGCCCCGCGGTCCTCAGCGAACCGCGACTACGAAGGGGTCATGCGGGCCGATGGCCGTGGTTGGCGTGGCGCTTCTTGAGCCGCCACTTCCGCTTACGGGTGCGCTTGGACATGGCACTCGCTCCCTCCGCGCGGCCGAGCGACCGCACTGTGCCCAGCGTGCGCCCATCGGGCGGGCCTGTCGAGACGACGGCCAGGCAACGCGCTCAGGCCCGCGCTCAGGCGCGGCCGATGGAAGCCGTCGAGGCGTTGGCGACCCGCACCAGGTCCTCCGGAGCCAGCTCCACCTCAAGCCCGCGGCGGCCCGCCGAGACGAAGACCGTGGGATGCCCGAGCGCCGAGGCGTCGACGACCGTGACCAGCCGTTTGCGCTGGCCCAGCGGCGAGATCCCGCCGCGCACGTACCCCGTGGTGCGCTCGGCGGCGGCCGGATCGGCCATCGCCGAACGCTTGCCGCCCACCGCCGCGGCCAGCGCCTTGAGGTCCAGCGATCCCGCGACCGGTACGACCGCCACCGTGAGCGCCCCGTCCACCTCCGCGACCAGTGTCTTGAAGACCCGCTCCGGCGTGACGCCCAACGCCCGCCAGGCCTCCTCGCCGTACGACGCGGCGGCCGGATCGTGTTCGTAGGAGTGCACGGTGAACGGCACTCCCGCCGCGGCCAGCGCGACCATCGCCGGAGTCCCTCCGGATTTCGCCTTCTTGGCCAACTCGCCCAGACCTCAGCTCAGTTGCGGTTCGTCGGCTGCCGGGTCAGTTCAACCGCGGGCAGTGAGGGGAGCCTACCGATCACCGCCGTCTCCCTGCGCAGCAGTTTCAGCTCCTCCGCCAGCCGGGTCGCGGCGTCCGGAGCCTCCAACAGCTCCTGCTTGACCGGGACTTCGGCCACCGTGGCAGCGGCCACCAGATAGGACAGCACCGACGGCTGACCGGGCAGTTCCTGCGCCGTGGACAGCGTCCGCTCCTGCGCCCCCGCGAGTTGCTTCTGGTACGTACGGAACGCCCGCTCCACCTCCGCGGTGAGCGGCCCCGCCCCCTCGCCCGGCAGTTCGGGCAGCTCCTCGATCTCGCCGACCAGATACGGGCCCGTGGCGTCCACCGACCGCAGCCGGAACCGGGCGGTGCCGGTGGCCACCATCTCGTACCCGCCGCCCTCCTTCTCCCGCAGCGAGGCCGCGTCCGCTATGCACCCGACCTGGTACAGCGCCTTGCCCAGGTCGGGCCCGAAGCCCGCCGTCGCACCGCCGTCCGGCGCGCCGGGACCGCTCGGCGCGACCTCGTAGCCGTCCCTGATCGCCACCACGCCGAAGTGCCGAGGGGCGTCCTCGGACAGCGCCAGCAGATCGCGGGCGAGGGCGCGGTACCGCTCCTCGAAGATGTGGAGCGGCAGCACGAGGCCCGGAAAGAGCACCGAGCCGAGTGGGAACAGCGGAAGTCGTGCGGTCACAACAGGTAAGCCTAAGCGCAGGCCCTGTGCGTCAATACCGGTTTCGTACAGACGCGGTGCCGAGGGCACGCGCAGGATCGTCAGCCGCGGCGCAGCAGCCGTGACGCGCCGGTGACCACGGTCGAGGCCAGGACCCAGCCGACCATGGTCATCGCGGCCGCCACCCACTGCGCGGCCCCGCCCAGCCGCCAGGCATGGCTCTGCCCCAGATCGACGACCGGCAGTAACAGGTCGAGCGCGAACAGCGCCGGGTTCCAGTGCGGCCAGGCGTGATCGTCCACTGGCTCCGGCGGGTGACCCAGCCCGAAGTACAGCGTGCCCGCCGCCCACAGCACCGCCATCCACAGCGCCGCCCGCCCCGGCCGGTACCCGTAGCCGACCGTGACGTCCTGCAGCCAGCCCCACATCATGCCGGCCAGCGGCAGCGTCTCCCGGCGTCTGCGCTGCTTGGCCAGCAGCACCTCGCGGGCCTGCGAGTCCTCGCCGCCGTGCCGCAGCACCTGGGCCAGGGTCTCGTACGGCTCAGGGTTGTACTCCGGCGTCGCGTCGGCCAGCCAGGCGATCCGCTGGTCCAACGGCACCGGACTGGGCGAGGACAGCGACTCGTAGCTGAACCCGGCCAGGTCGATGCCGCCCCGGCCGGGCCAACTCGACGGCCGGTCAGTGAGGTTGCCGACCCGGGCGCCGGCCAGCGAGATCCGCCCGGACGGCGGTTCGTCCAGGACGAGGCGGAGTTCGGGGGTCTGGACGCGGCGCAGCGACAACTGCTGGGTACCGGTCAGCCGGAAGTGCGCCTTGTCCGCGATCACCGCGTTGCCGAACCGCCCGTCGTCCAGCCGGATCCCGCCCTCGGAGGTGAACCGCTGGGTGTGCACGCCCGCGGGCGGGGTGCCGCCGCCCAGGTAGCCGCTGAACCACCCGGAGCTGAGGTAGAGGGTGTGCTCCACGGTGATCCGCGCGGCGTTCAGCGCGTAGCGGCCGTACGGGTTGTGCAGCGCGCTGCCGCGCAGGCTGAGCCGACCGCCGATGCGGGCGCTGCGCAGGCTGATCTCACCGGTCGACTCCAGCAGTTCGGCCTCCACGTCCTGGGCGACGGTCAGCCCGTCCGCCGCGATGGAGTGGCCGCTGCGGCTCTGGCCCACCGTGAGCTGGTTGAGCACCAGATCGGTGCCGATGTGCGCGTCGGTCAGCCGGATCCCGCCCGGCACCGTGCACTGCGGCAGATGCAGATCGCCCTCGCTGTTCAGCCGGGCCGCCTCGATCCGCGGCACCTCGCAGCGCACCATCCGTACGGTGGTGAAATGGCAGGCGGGCAACAGCAGTTGGTGGTCGAAGTGGCACTCCCGCAGCTCCACATAGGGCTGGACGTGGCCGCCCGACAGGTTGAGCAGCCCGGTGACCAGCGCCCCGGTCAGCTTCAGCGCCGCGACCCGCCCGGGCTCACTGGGCGGCCCGTCGAGCAGCAGCAGCGCCACGACCTCCGCCCGCACGGTACGGCCGGGATCCGCGTCACCGTCCGCCGGCCGCGCACCGCGCGCTTCCGGCTCACCGCCGCCCGCCCGGGGCTGCGGCAGCGCGCCCGCGGCGCCGTCGGACGGCTCCGCAGCGGTGTCCGGCTCGCCGCGCTCCGCCGGGCCGAGCCTCAGGTCGCAGGTCTCGCCCCGGCGGTAGGCGTCCCACATGCGGCGTTCCGCGGTGGTCAGGTCTACCGGCATGGCGGGCTGGCTCACGGTGTGGTCCCTTCCCGTCGGCGGCGGGTGACCACCCGGCGGCGATCGCCCGGTCGCACGCTATAGCGCGGCGGACGTCGCGCCACCTCCCGATGGCCGAATCCAGCCACCGATCCGCCCTGGACATGACAGCCTCACGGGGACGCGCCGTGTCTCACGAAGTGGAGGCCGACCACGGCTGGCAATGGCGCTCTCTACACTTGACACCGTGATCTCCCGAATTGATCTGCGCGGCGCCGCCTTCTCCGAGGCCACTGTGAGTGGCGGAATCGACCGTGACCTGCTTCCCCGTGCCGAACTCGACGTGGAGGCCGCCCTGGAGAAGGTGCGGCCGATCTGCGACGACGTGAAGCATCGCGGCACCGCTGCGCTGATCGAGTACGCGGAGCGGTTCGACGGCGTCAGGATCGACCATGTACGCGTCCCCGAGGAGGCGCTGCGGCGCGCCCTGAAGGAACTGGATCCGGCCGTCCGCGCCGCGCTGGAGGAGTCCATCCGGCGCGCGCGCCTGGTGCACGGCGAGCAGCGCCGTACCGACCACACCACCCAGGTCGTGCCCGGCGGCACGGTCACCGAGCGGTGGGTCCCGGTGGAGCGGGTCGGGCTGTACGTGCCCGGCGGGCGGGCCGTCTATCCGTCCTCCGTGGTGATGAACGTGGTGCCCGCCCAGGAGGCGGGCGTCGCTTCGCTGGCCGTCGCCTCGCCGCCGCAGGCGGACTTCGGCGGGCTGCCGCACCCCACCATCCTCGCGGCCTGCGCACTGCTCGGCGTGGACGAGGTGTACGCGGCCGGCGGCGCGCAGGCGGTCGCCATGTTCGCGTACGGCACCGACGAGTGCCGCCCGGTGAACCTGGTCACCGGCCCCGGCAACATCTGGGTCGCCGCGGCCAAGCGGCTGCTCAAGGGCCGCATCGGCATCGACGCCGAGGCCGGGCCCACCGAGATCGCCATCCTCGCCGACCACACCGCCGACCCAGCGCACGTCGCCGCCGACCTGATCAGCCAGGCCGAGCACGACACCCTGGCCGCCGCCGTACTGGTCACCACCTCCACCGACCTCGCAGACGCGGTCGACAAGGAGCTGGACCGCCAGGTCGCCGCCACCAAGCACACCGAGCGGATCACCGAGGCGCTGTCCGGCAGGCAGTCCGCGACCGTCCTGGTCGACACCCTCGACCAGGGCCTGGTGGTGGTGGACGCGTACGCCGCCGAGCACCTGGAGATCCAGACCGAGGACGCCGCCGACGTCGCCGCCCGGGTGCGCAACGCGGGCGCGGTCTTCGTCGGCGCGTACGCCCCGGTCTCGCTGGGCGACTACTGCGCGGGCTCCAACCACGTACTGCCCACCGGCGGCTGCGCCTGCCACTCCTCGGGCCTGTCGGTGCAGTCCTTCCTGCGCGGCATCCACGTCGTGGACTACACGCGGGACGCCCTCGCCGAGGTGGCCCACCACGTGGTGACGCTGGCCCAGGCCGAGGACCTGCCCGCGCACGGCGCGGCCCTGAAGGCGAGGTTCGGATGGAAGGTGCCCGGCCAGTGACCCGTATCGACGACCTCCCGATCCGGGACGAACTACGCGGCAAGACCCCGTACGGCGCCCCCCAACTCGACGTACCGGTACGCCTGAACACCAACGAGAACCCGTACCCGCTGCCCGAGCCGCTGGTCGAGCGGATCGCCGAGCGGGTCCGCGGGGCGGCCCGCGAGCTCAACCGCTACCCGGACCGGGACGCGGTGGAGCTGCGCACCCAGCTGGCCGCTTACCTGACCAGGACCACCGGCCACCGGATCGGGCTGGCCGGGGTCTGGGCGGCGAACGGCTCCAACGAGGTCATCCAGCAACTGCTGCAGACCTTCGGCGGTCCCGGCCGCACCGCCATCGGCTTCGAGCCGTCGTACTCGATGCACGCGCTGATCTCGCGCAGCACCGGTACCGGCTGGATCTCCGGGGCGCGCCAGGCGGACTTCACCATCGACGTCGAGGAGGCGAAGGCCCAGATCGCCGCGCTCCGCCCCGACGTGGTCTTCGTCTGCTCGCCGAACAACCCCACCGGCACCGCGGTGGAAGCCGACACCGTGCTGGCGCTGTACGAGGCGGCGCAGGCCGCCAAGGCCGGGACCGCCGGTGCGCTCGTGGTGGTCGACGAGGCGTACGGCGAGTTCTCGCACCGCCCCTCGCTGCTGCCGCTGATCGAGGGCCGACCGAATCTCGTGGTGTCCCGCACCATGTCCAAGGCGTTCGGCGCCGCCGGACTGCGCCTGGGCTACCTGGCCGCCGACCCGGCCGTGGTCGACGCGGTCCAGCTGGTGCGGCTGCCGTACCACCTGTCGGCGGTCACCCAGGCCACCGCGCTCGCCGCCCTGGAGCACACGGATACTCTGCTGGGGTACGTCGAGCAGCTGAAGGCCGAGCGCGACCGATTGGTCACCGAGCTACGGGCGATCGGCTGCGAGGTGACGGAGTCGGACGCGAACTTCGTGCAGTTCGGCCGGTTCGAGGACGCCCACGCCGCCTGGCAGGGTTTGCTGGACCGCGGCGTACTGGTCCGTGACAACGGGGTACCGGGTTGGCTACGCGTCACCGCGGGCACCCCGGCCGAGAACGACGCGTTCCTCGACGCGGTGCGCGAGCTGAAGAAGGAGAACTGAGCACATGACCCGCGTGGGCCGCGTGGAACGCACCACCAAGGAGACATCGGTGCTGGTCGAGATCAATCTCGACGGCACCGGCCAGGTCGATGTGTCGACGGGCGTCGGCTTCTTCGACCACATGCTTGACCAACTGGGCCGCCACGGCCTGTTCGACCTCACCGTCAAGACCGACGGCGACCTGCACATCGACACCCACCACACCATCGAGGACACCTCGCTGGCGCTCGGTGCCGCGTTCAAGCAGGCGCTCGGTGACAAGCGCGGCATCGTCCGGTTCGCCAACGCCTCGGTCCCGCTGGACGAGTCGCTGGCCCAGGTGACCGTCGACCTGTCCGGGCGACCGTTTCTGGTGCACAGCGAGCCGGACGGCATGGCGCCCATGATCGGCACCTACGACACCACCATGACCCGGCACATACTGGAGTCGTTCGTCGCCCAGGCGCAGATCGCCCTGCACGTCCACGTCCCCTACGGGCGCAACGCGCACCACATCGTGGAATGCCAGTTCAAGGCACTCGCCCGCGCCCTGCGGTACGCCGCGGAGATCGACCCGCGGCAGACGGGGATCCCCTCCACGAAGGGCGCGCTGTGAACAAGGGCGCGATGCTGTTCATCCTGTTGGGGCTGTTCCTCGCCGGAGGCGTTTACTCCTTCTGGAAGCAGAAGATGCCCAAGAGCGTGGTCGTACTGCTCGGAATCGGTTCGGTGATGTCGCTCGCGGCCGGGCTGCTGCGGCTCTAGCGCCGCGCACGTGGAAAGGGACAAGCGATGAGCAAGCGCGTGGTCGTCTTCGACTACGGCTTCGGAAACGTCCGTTCCGCCGAGCGGGCGCTGGCCCGGGTCGGCGCCGACGTGGAGATCACCGCCGACTACGACGCCGCGATGGCCGCCGACGGGCTGCTGGTGCCCGGCGTCGGCGCGTTCGCCGCCTGCATGGCCGGGCTGAAGGCGGCCCGCGGCGACTGGATCATCGGTCGGCGACTGGCGGGCGGGCGGCCGATCATGGGCATCTGCGTCGGCATGCAGATCCTCTTCGCCCGCGGCGTCGAGCACGGCGTGGAGACCGCGGGCTGCGACGAGTGGCCCGGCACCGTCGAGCCGCTGCGCGCGCCGGTCGTGCCGCACATGGGCTGGAACACCGTCGACGCGCCGGAGGACTCCAAGCTGTTCGCCGGGCTCGACAAGGACGAGCACTACTACTTCGTGCACTCCTACGGGGTGCGCGAGTGGGAACTGGAAGTCACCAACGACGCCATCCGCGCCCCCAAGGTCACCTGGGCCACGCACGGCGAGCCGTTCGTCGCCGCGGTCGAGAACGGGCCGCTGTGGGCCACCCAGTTCCATCCCGAGAAGTCCGGCGACGCCGGCGCCCAGCTGCTGACCAACTGGATCGAGACCCTGTGAGCCGCCCGATGTCCAAGCTCGAACTCCTGCCCGCCGTCGACGTGCGCGACGGCCAGGCCGTCCGCCTGGTGCACGGTGAGTCCGGTTCCGAGACCTCCTACGGCGACCCGCTGGCCGCCGCCCTGGCCTGGCAGCAGGCGGGCGCCGAGTGGCTGCACCTGGTCGACCTGGACGCGGCGTTCGGCACCGGCGACAACCGCGACCAGATCGCCGAGGTGGTGCGCTCCATGGACATCAAGGTGGAACTGTCCGGCGGCATCCGCGACGACGCCTCGCTGGCCGCCGCGCTGGCCACCGGCTGCACCCGGGTCAACCTCGGCACCGCCGCCCTGGAGAGCCCGCAGTGGGTGGCCAAGGCCATCGCCGAGCACGGCGACCGGATCGCGGTCGGCCTGGACGTGCGCGGCACCACGCTGCGCGGCCGCGGCTGGACCCGGGACGGCGGCGACCTGTACGAGACGCTGGCCCGCCTCGACTCCGAGGGGTGCGCCCGCTACGTCGTCACCGACATCGCCAAGGACGGCACGCTCCAGGGCCCCAACCTGGAACTGCTGCGCAACGTCTGCGCCGCGACCGACGCTCCCGTGGTGGCGTCCGGCGGCGTTTCCTCGCTCGATGACCTGCGCGCCATCGCCGCCCTCGTCCCCGAGGGTGTGGAAGGCGCCATCGTGGGCAAAGCCCTCTACGCCAAGGCATTCACCCTTGAGGAAGCGTTGAAGGCGGTGTCGCGATGACCGGAACCCCCGCTGTGCGGCGAGTGCAGAGCGATAGTCCGTGGGAGGAGACCATGGGCTTCGCCCGAGCCGTCGAGGTCGGCGACCGGGTGCTGGTGTCCGGCACGATGCCGCTGGTCAAGGGGGTTCTCCAGGGCGAAGGCGATCCGTACCTGCAGGCCAAGGCGGCGTTCGCGAACGCGTTCGCGGCACTGGAGCCGTTGGGCCTCGGGGCCGCGGACGTGGTCCGCACCCGTATGTACATCACCCACGCCCGCGACGTGGACGCGGCGGGCCGCGCGCACAAGGAGCTGTTCGACGACATCCGCCCGGCCACCAGCCTGGTGGTGGTCTCCGGCTTCGTCGACTCGCGGGTGCTGGTCGAGGTGGAAGTCGAAGCAGTGCGTCCGGTGGCCCGCCCTGACGGACGCCACGCTGAGGAACCGAGTGGAGATACGCCGTGAGCCTGGCCGTCCGGGTCATTCCCTGCCTCGACGTGGCCGACGGTCGCGTCGTCAAGGGCGTCAACTTCCAGAACCTGCGGGACGCCGGCGACCCCGTCGAGATGGCGAAGGTGTACGACGCGGAAGGCGCGGACGAACTCACCTTCCTCGACATCACCGCCTCCTCCGGCAACCGGGAGACCACCTACGACGTGGTGCGCCGCACCGCGGAGCAGGTCTTCATCCCGCTGACCGTCGGCGGCGGGGTGCGCACCGCCGAGGACGTCAACAAGCTGCTGCGGTCCGGCGCGGACAAGGTCGGCGTCAACACCGCGGCGATCGCCCGGCCGGAGCTGATCCGGGAGATCGCGGAGCGGTTCGGCAGCCAGGTCCTGGTGCTGTCGGTGGACGCCCGCCGCTGCCCCGAGGGCACCGTCACGCCCTCCGGATACGAGGTCACCACGCACGGCGGCCGCCGCGGCACCGGCATCGACGCCGTCGAATGGGCGCACCGAGCGGTCGAGTTGGGCGCCGGGGAGATCCTGCTGAACTCGATGGACGCGGACGGCACGAAGGACGGCTACGACACCGAGATGATCGAGGCGGTGCGCAAGCACGTCACCGTCCCGGTCATCGCCAGCGGCGGCGCCGGCAAGCTGGGCGACTTCCCACCCGCCATCGAGGCGGGCGCGGACGCGGTACTGGCCGCCTCCGTGTTCCACTTCGGCGACCTGCGGATCAGCGAGGTCAAGCGGACGCTGCGGGAAGCGGGGCATCCGGTCCGCTAGCCCCGGGCCGGGGCGCAGCGTGGCCGGGGCCGCCGGTTCGCATCGTCGCGGCGGCCTCCGCGTGGGGCTAGGCGTCGATTCCCAGCTTGGCGGCGCGCAGCTTCTCCACGGCGTCCTTGTCGCCGTCCAGTTCCACATGGGCGGCGGACTGGCGGCCGAAAGCGAACAGGGTCAGCTCGTCCGGCTCCCCGGTCACGGTGACCACCGGTGCGCCCCGGTGGGCCACCGCCGTCTGGCCGTCGGGGCGGCGCAGCACCAGGCCGACCGGCGACCTGCGGCCCAGCACCCTGGCCGCCCGCTCCAACCGCTTCCACAGCAGGTTCGCGAAGACCGGGTCGATGGCCCGCTCCGCCCACTCCGGCTGGGCCCGGCGGACGTCCTCGGCGTGCACGAAGAACTCGACGCTGTTCGCCGCCTCGTCGATCTGCTTCAGGGCGAATGGTGAGGAGCGCGGCGGGCCGGTCCGGATGAGCTGGATCAGCTCCTCGTACGGCTTGGCGGTGAACTCCTGCTGGACCCGGTCGAGCCGGGCCTTCAGCGGCTTGAACAGGATGCCGCCCGCCGCGTCCGGACGCCGCTCCCGGACCACCACATGGGCGGCCAGATCACGCGCGGTCCAGCCCTCGCACAGCGTCGGTGCCCCGGGGCCAGCGCTCTCCAACAGGTCTGCCAGCAGCAGACGTTCACGCTGCGCATGTGTCGACATGGCGGCAGCGTACGTCCACCCCCGTACGGGCGGCTACGGCAACGGGGCGGTCAGCTGCTTGCCGTCCATCGAATTGCTCAACGTCAGCGAGCAGGAGACGGTGTCCTCGCCCTGGAACTGGTAGGTCGCCAGGTCCGGGTAGAGCGCGTAGTTGTAGTACGTCCGCCCGTCCCTGGGTATGGACTCCAGCCGCTTCTTGGCGTCCGGCTCGCACAGTGCGAGCACCTTGCTCTTGAGGTCGTCCTCGGTGGTCACGGTGCCGGACAGGGTCTCGTTGGCTATGACCTCGCCGTCGTGCACCGAGGTGCAGGAGACCTTGGTGATCTGCTGGACACGGCTGTCCAGGCCGGGGGAGTTGAAGCAGTCGCCGGGCGAGAGCTTCACGTAGATCAGATGCTGGCTGGCCGACGGCATGGGCACCCCGGGCAGCGAGGAGCCGTCCGACGGGTCCTGGCTCGGCAGGCCGGACGCGCCGGAGTCGGACGGTACGGGTGACGCGGACGGGGAGCCGTCGGCCTGCGCGCTGTTGTTGTCGCTGTGGCTGCTGCCGAGCCAGACGATGCCGCCGATGACGATGGCCAGCACCACCACGGCGCCGATGACTATGCCCGCGACCTTCGGGCCCTTGCCCGGCCCCGGTGGGGGCGGCGGCGGATACGGCGGGTATCCGCCGGGGCCGCCGGGGCCGTATCCACCCGGTCCCGCCGGGCCGCCGGGCGCTCCCGGACCGTAGCCGCCGAACCCGCCGGGGCCGGGCGGCTGGGGACCGTATCCGCCATTGCCGGGCGGAGGCGGCGGGCCGAAGCCCTGCGGCGGGCCGAAGCCGCCGCCGGAGCCCGGGGGCGGGGTCTCGTTCGGCGGTGGAGGGAAACTCATGACCGAAGCATGCCCCATGGGACTGACAGCCGTTCGCCAGGGATGCCAAGTCGTGACTCCCAGCTCAGCGGCGGCAGTTGCGTCCCGTCGCACCGGGCACAGCGGTCTTCCGGCGCATCGCGGCGCCGACGGTTTCCCGTATCCGGCACGGCTGATCCACAATGGGGGGCATGCCAGCCGTCTCCCGCCTCGATCCCGCCATCGCCGCCCGCCTCAAGCGGTCCGCCGACGGCCTGGTCCCGGCCATCGCCCAGCAGTACGACACCGGTGAGGTGCTGATGCTGGGCTGGATGGACGACGAGGCGCTGCACCGCACCCTCACCACCGGCCGCTGCACGTACTGGAGCCGCAGCCGCCAGGAGTACTGGGTCAAGGGGGACACCTCCGGCCATGTGCAGCACGTGAAGTCGGTCGCCCTCGACTGTGACGGCGACACCCTGCTGGTCAAGGTCGACCAGGTGGGCGCGGCCTGCCACACCGGGGACCGCACGTGCTTCGACGCGGACCCCCTGCCGCTGAGCTAGTCGGCCCTCGGGACCTCGCCGCGCGGGGCTTGCGGAAGCGGCCTTGCCACAGGCGGGAGCATCGCGGCGGAAAGGCGGGCGTCCACCGCGGCGGAGCCCACCGCGGCCCGGATCCCGAACCCGCTGGAGAGGCGCCGCCGCCCGGATCCGCACCCCCTCGGGAAGGGTATGGTGCGAGCCATGACCACGGGCTACGTCACCCCCGACCTCGAAACGTTCCGCGAGCTGGCCCGGGATCGCCGGGTCATCCCGGTGACCCGGCGGCTGCTCGCCGACGGCGACACGCCCGTGGGCCTGTACCGGAAGCTGGCGGGCGAGCGCCCCGGGACGTTCCTGCTGGAGTCCGCGGAACACGGCCGCTCCTGGTCGCGCTACTCCTTCGTCGGCGTACGCAGCGACGCCACCTTGACCGAGCGCGACGGCCAGGCGCACTGGCTCGGCACGCCGCCGGTCGGGGTCCCCACCGGCGGTGACCCGCTCGGCGCGCTGCGGGCCACCATCGAGACCCTGCACACCCCGCGTGACCTGCACTCCAGCGGTACGCTCCCGCCGTTCACCGGCGGCATGGTGGGCTACCTCGGCTACGACGTGGTACGCCGCCTGGAGAAGCACATCGGCGACCACGCCAAGGACGACCTGCGGCTGCCCGAGCTGACCATGCTGCTCACCTCGGACCTCGCCGTGCTCGACCACTGGGACGGCACCGTCCTGCTGATCGCCAACGCCATCAACCACAACGACCTGGAGACCGGCGTCGACGAGGCCTACGCGGACGCCGTTGCGCGGCTCGACAACATGGCCGCCGACCTGGCCCGCCCGTCGGACAGCTCCCCCTGCGAACTGCCGCCCTCCGAACTGCCGGAGTTCACCGCGCTGTGGGGCGGCCCCGCGTACCAGGACGTGGTGGAGGACATCAAGGAGCGCATCCGCGCCGGTGAGGCGTTCCAGGTCGTGCCGTCGCAACGGTTCGAGACGCCGTGCCCGGCCAGCGCGCTGGACGTCTACCGGGTACTGCGGGCGACCAACCCCAGTCCGTACATGTACCTGCTGCGCTTCGACGGCTTCGACGTGGTGGGCTCCTCGCCCGAGGCGCTGGTGAAGGTCGAGGACGGGCAGGCGATGGTGCACCCCATCGCCGGAACCCGGCCGCGCGGCGGCACCCCGCAGGAGGACCAGGCGCTCGCCGAGGAACTGATGGCCGACCCCAAGGAGCGCGCCGAGCACCTGATGCTGGTCGACCTCGGCCGCAACGACCTGGGCCGGGTCTGCGAGCCGGGCAGCGTCGAGGTGGTCGACTTCATGTCCATCGAGCGGTACAGCCACGTCATGCACATCGTCTCGACGGTCACCGGCAAGGTCGCCGGGGGCCGTACCGCCTTCGACGTGCTGACCGCCTGCTTCCCGGCCGGGACCCTTTCGGGCGCGCCCAAGCCGCGCGCGATGCAGATCATCGACGAACTGGAGCCCACCCGCCGGGGGTTGTACGGCGGCTGTGTCGGCTATCTGGACTTCGCCGGTGACTCCGACACCGCGATCGCCATCAGGACCGCGCTGCTGCGTGACGGCACGGCATATGTTCAGGCGGGCGCCGGCATCGTGGCGGACTCCGATCCGGTGGCCGAGGACACCGAGTGCCGCAACAAGGCGGCGGCGGTGCTGCGCGCCGTGGCCACCGCCAACCGGCTGTGAACGCGGGGGAGTTGGGCCGCCCCCGGGAGTGGGCGGCCCAACCCGCTTGAGGGAGTCAGCCCTTGAAGGCGCTGACGCCCTTCGGGGTGCCGAGGCCCGTGGGGCCGTCGTACCCGGGCTTGGCGGTGCACAGGTAGCTGCCGCCGCACGAGCCGTTGGAGCCGCTCGTCACATCGTTGAGCGCCGAGGTGTGGGCGTACGGGAAGGACGCCGGCGTGGAGCCGGAAGAGGGCGTTCCGGCGAGGGCGTAGACGCTGGCGATGATCGGCGAGGACACACTGGTGCCGCCGAACACCTCCCAGCCCGGGTCGCCGCCGTAGGTGTCGTAGACCGCCACCCCGGTGGCAGGGTCGGCGACCGCCGAGACATCGGCGACCGTGCGCTTGCCGCAGCCGCTGTCCTTCTGCCAGCTCGGCTTGGCGTCGTCCGCCGAGCAGCCGGAACCGGCACCGCTCCAGGCGGTCTCGGTCCAACCCCGGCTGCTGGACGCCGTGGTGAGGTGCGTGCCGCCGACGGCGGTGACATAGCGGGAGGCGGCCGGGTACCCCACGCCGTAGCCGGAGTCGCCGGAGCTGGCGGTGATGGCGACGCCGGGGTGCTTGAAGTACTGGCTGTCGTAACCGGAGTCGGACGAGGACTCGCCGCCGCCGTAGCTGTTGGAGACGTACCGGGCGCCGAGCTTGACCGCCTCGTTGACCGACGCGCCGAGGTCGCCCATGGACGCCGAGTTGGCCTCGACCAGCAGGATGTGGCAGCTGGGGCAGATCGCGCTGACCATGTCGACGTCCAGCGACTCCTCCTCGGCCCAACCGGCGTCGGCGGAGGGGAGTTTGCTGGTGCTGCCGGTCTGGCCGACCTTCTTGAAGCAGCCGTTCGCGCTGGTGCAGGCGGGCAGGCCGAACTGCTTGCGGTAGGCGGCCACGTCCTTCTCGGCGTTGGGGTCGTCCTGCGCGTCCACGATCGCCACGGTGGCGCCGGAACCGCCGCTGGACGGAAGGGAGTAGGCCTTGTGCAGGTCGCCCGGTCCGAAGCCGGAGGGGGCGGCCTCGGGAGACGTGCCGGACGCCTTGGCGGCGACGGTGCCGGCGACCACCTTGAGCGCGTCACACGCCGCCCAGCCGGCCTTCTTCGGTACGGCGCAGGAGTGGACGGTGCGGACGGTGTTGGCCGAGGGCTGCCCCGCGTGGGCGGGGGCGGCGGCGAAGCCGGTGAGCGCCAGGCTCGCGACGGCGGTCAGGGAGAGCCCGGCGCTGCGGAGCGCCTTGGGAGTGGGTCTGCGCAATGTACTGCCTCCTGTGGCTGGTGACCCGGAGTCATGAGGGGGGACGGGCCACGGCGTACAGGGGGTGAGCCGTGGCCCGCTTGCGCGACGGTGCAACGGGGTGCCCCGATATCCGGAGCGGGATTGCCGGAAAACGTATTGTGACCGGCACACGTCAACAAGACCGGCTGCGTGACTCTGTACCGCCGCTTTGCCGGTGGATGTCATTCCGTAGGCAAGAAATTGCGCGGCCGTGGCCGAGGGCGGCGCATTAACCACCCCCGTCGGGGTAGACACCCCAAATCGCCGTCCGCGGCCCCCGGGTGCCCGGCCGCCGCGCGGTGACGAGATAGTGGTAGGCGTGAGTGCCGCCGCCGTACCCCAGCCCCGCCCCGCCGAGGGGCCCGCCGCCGAACCGCCGCGCCGCGCCGCCGGACGGCGCAGTCTGGCCGTGGCGCTGCTGCTCGGCGCGCTGGGCGCCGCCATGGTGCTGCTCGCCGTGGGCAAGACCTGGTCCACCGGAACCGCGCCCTCGGCTGGGAGCACGGTCCCGGTCAGCGTCACCGGCAAGACGGTCACCGGGCTGCCCGATGCGCTGGCGCTGGTCGGGCTGGCCGCACTGGTCGCGGTCTTCGCGGTGCGCCGGGTCGGCCGGTTGATCGTTTCCGTGCTGCTCGCGCTCTGCGGCGCCGGGACCGTCGCGGCCAGCGTCGGCGGCGCGGGCGACACCAGGGCGCTGGGCGCCGCCGCCGCCCGGGCCAGCGGCCTGACCGGTACCGCCGTCCAGCACGTCGGCCACACCGGCTGGCCCTGGGCCGCCGCCGCGGGCGGCCTGCTGCTGCTGCTCGCCGGAGTGCTGGCCGTGGTCCGGGGCGCGGCCTGGCCCGCCATGTCCAGCCGCTACGAGCGCGCGGACGGCCCCCGTACGCCGCGCGCCGCCCGCCGCGCACCGGACCCCGAGCACCCCGGCGAGATGTGGAAGGCCCTGGACCGGGGCGAGGACCCCACGGCCGGCTGAATCGCGGTAGGGACACCCCGCTCAGGAGCACTACTCCGGACGGGGGACAATGGTCCGGAGCAGCAGTGCGCCACCCCTCGGCGCCACAGCACCTTCAGGAAGGGAGCAGCAATGGCGGGAAACCACCACGGACACACGCCTGCCGCCTGGACCGGCGTGACCATCGCCTTCATCGGCTTCTGCGTGTCGGGCGTCTTCACGGTGGCGGCCAAGCCGGTCGGTTTCTGGGCGGGCCTTGTCGTGGTCGCCCTCGGCGGCATCGTGGGTCTGGGCATGCGCATGGCGGGCCTTGGCGCCCCGCTGCCGCAGAAGTCCCGCTCCTGAGGCCCCTTCCGGCGGAACCGTGGCACCGGGGCCTTTCAGACCGCCCCTGGTGCTGCGCCCGCCGGTGATTCCGTAGAGAATCGGCCACGTGGCGTCCACCCAACACCGACCGGCCCCCCACTCCCTGGTGCGGCGGGTCAGCGTCCCCGTCGGCCTGCTGGCAGCGGTCGCGGGGGCTTTCGGCTACGTGGGCTCGGTCGACCCCAACCATCCGGGGCACTACCCCGTCTGCCCTTTCCTGTACCTGACTGGCTGGTACTGCCCCGCCTGCGGCGGACTGCGCAGCGCGTACGCCGTGGTGCACGGCGACTTCGGCGCCGCACTGCGTGACAACGCGCTCGCCGTGGTCGGCTACGGAGCCGCCGCCGTGCTGTGGGTGCTCTGGCTCTCCCGCGAGGCGCGCGGACGCCCGGTCGGAACGCGGGTGCCGCGGGCGGTGTGGTGGGGGATGGGAGCGGTCGTACTGGTCTTCGGCGTTGTCCGGAACCTGCCGTTCGGGTCCTTCCTGGCCCCCTAGGCGCCCCTGCGAGCGGTGGTGTTCGTCCAGGTGGTGGGACTGGTGGCGACCGGATGCGGGTTCTCGGCCCGGTGACGGATACCATCGCACTACCTGAGCTCCACAGATCCACCAGTAGGTTTTCGGAACTTCGACAACCGCCACCGGAAGGGGGCCGCTCGCGTGAGTGTGCTCGACGAGATCATCGACGGAGTCCGCGCGGACCTCGCCGAACGGCAGGCGCGTGTCTCCCTCGACGAGCTCAAGGAGCGGGCGGCCAAGGCGCGGCCGGCCAAGGACGGCGTGGCCGCGCTGCGCGGCGACAGCGTGAAGGTGATTTGCGAGGTCAAGCGCTCCAGCCCCAGCAAGGGCGCGCTCGCCGCGATCGCCGACCCGGCCGGCCTGGCCGCCGACTACGAGGCGGGCGGCGCCGCCGTCATCAGCGTGCTCACCGAGCAGCGCCGGTTCGGCGGCTCCCTGGCCGACCTGGAGGCGGTACGCGCCCGGGTCGACGTACCCGTACTGCGCAAGGACTTCATCGTCACCGCCTACCAGCTGTGGGAGGCGCGGGCGTACGGCGCGGACCTCGCGCTGCTGATCGTCGCGGCGCTCGAACAGGAGGCGCTGGTCTCCCTCATCGAGCGCGCCGAGTCCATCGGCCTCACCCCGCTGGTCGAGGCGCACGACGAGGACGAGGTCGAGCGCGCGGTGGACGCCGGGGCGAAGATCATCGGAATCAACGCCCGCGACCTGAAGACCCTCCAGGTGGACCGGGGAACCTTCGCGCGCGTCGCGCCGGAGGTCCCCGACCACATCGTGAAGGTCGCCGAGTCGGGCGTACGCGGTCCGCACGACCTGATCGCCTACGCCAACGACGGCGCCGACGCGGTGCTCGTCGGCGAGTCCCTGGTCACCGGCCGTGACCCCAAGGCCGCCGTCGCCGACCTGGTCGCGGCGGGGGCCCACCCCGCGCTGCGGCACGGAAGGGACTGACGCGTCCCGTGCAGCTCTCCGCCCGCCTCGCCCCCGGTTGCCGCCCGCGCGGCTGCCGCGCGCCCGCGCGCCGGGTGCTCGGGCGGCGCGTGCGGTACGTGATCGGCTGCGAGCCGGGCCAGGTGAACGGCATGCGATGGCGCCGTCGCTCAGCGACGGCTTGAACGGGCTCGGGGCACGTCCCCGGTTCCGTCCGGCTCGGTTTCGCGGGCTGGGGTGAGTTCGGCACCGCCGGGCCACAGCGTTGCGGTTGCCCGCCGACACGGCGCAGGGGCTTCGCACCGCAACGGCGCGGTCCGCTCACCGCTCCAGTTCCGAAACCTCCTTTCCGCCGCAAGGGCGGCCAACCCCCACGGCGGAGTCCGTCGGTGGCGAACTGACCGGGACCACCGGAACGCACCGCTACCCCCAGGGGACGCCGCCGGGCGCACAGGAGCCATAGCCATACCGGCACAAGCCGCTAAAGTCGCATTCACCGGGAAAACCACCGCATTCGTCGCAGATCACGGAGTACGGGGCGCCAGCCCCGTCGAGGAGACACCGGATGTCCACCGACTTCTTCATCCCGGACCCCGAGGGTCAAGTCCCCACCGCCGACGGCTACTTCGGCCCCTTCGGCGGGAAGTTCATTCCCGAGGCGCTGGTCGCCGCGGTCGACGAGGTCGCCGCGGAGTACGAGAAGGCCAAGGGCGACCCCACCTTCGCCGCCGAGCTCAACGACCTGCTCGTCCACTACACCGGGCGCCCCAGCCCGCTCACCGAGGTCCCGCGGTTCGCCGAACACGCGGGCGGCGCACGGATCTTCCTCAAGCGCGAGGACCTCAACCACACCGGCTCGCACAAGATCAACAACGTGCTGGGCCAGGCCCTGCTCACCAAGCGCATGGGCAAGACCCGGGTGATCGCGGAGACCGGCGCCGGTCAGCACGGCGTCGCCACCGCCACCGCCTGCGCGCTGTTCGGCCTGGACTGCACCATCTACATGGGCGAGGTGGACACCGAGCGCCAGGCGCTCAACGTCGCCCGGATGCGGATGCTGGGCGCCGAGGTCATCGCCGTGAAGTCCGGCAGCCGCACCCTCAAGGACGCCATCAACGAGGCGTTCCGCGACTGGGTCGCCAACGTCGACTCCACCCACTACCTGTTCGGCACCGTCGCCGGACCGCACCCGTTCCCGGCGCTGGTGCGCGACTTCCACCGGGTGATCGGGGTGGAGGCGCGCCGCCAGATCCTGGCGCGGGCCGGTCGGCTGCCCGACGCGATCTGCGCCTGCGTCGGCGGCGGCTCCAACGCGATCGGCATCTTCCACGCCTTCCTGCCCGACGAGGACGTACGCCTGGTCGGCCTTGAGGCCGCCGGGCACGGCGTCGAGTCCGGCGAGCACGCGGCCACCCTCACCGCGGGCGACCCGGGCATCCTGCACGGCTCGCGCTCCTACGTGCTCCAGGACGAGGACGGCCAGATCACCGAGCCGTACTCGATCTCGGCCGGGCTGGACTACCCGGGCATCGGCCCCGAGCACTCGTACCTGAAGGACATCGGCCGCGCCGAGTACTACCCGGTGACCGACGACGAGGCGATGCAGGCGCTGCTGCTGCTGTCCCGTACCGAGGGCATCATCCCGGCCATCGAGAGCGCGCACGCGCTCGTGGGCGCCCTGCGCATCGGCCGCGAGCTCGGGCCCAACGGGCTGCTGTTGGTCAACCTCTCCGGCCGCGGCGACAAGGACATGGACACGGCCGCCCGTTACTTCGGGCTGTACGACTCACCCGAGGGGGACGCCCAGTGAGCGGGAACATCCAGCTGCTGAACAAGGTGCTGGCCACCGCCAAGGCCGAGAACCGCGCCGCCCTGGTGGGGTACCTGCCCGCGGGCTTCCCGACCGTGGCCGACGGCATCGCCGCCGCGACCGCCATGATCGAGGGCGGCTGCGACATCGTCGAGATCGGACTGCCGCACAGCGATCCGGTGCTGGACGGTCCGGTGATCCAGACCGCCGACGACATCGCGCTGCGCGGGGGCGTCAAGATCGTCGACGTGGTCCGCACGGTCGGCGAGGTGCACGCGGCGACCGGTGCGCCGGTGCTCTGCATGACGTACTGGAACCCCGTCGACCGCCACGGCGCGGAGCGGTTCGCCGAGGAGCTGGCCGCCGCCGGTGGGGCCGGCTGCATCCTGCCCGACCTGCCCGTCGAGGAGTCCGCCGGATGGCGCGCGGCGGCCGAGCGGCACGGCCTCGCCACCGTCTTCGTGGTCGCGCCCAGCAGCCGCGACGAACGCCTGGCCAAGATCACCGCCGCCGGTTCCGGCTTCGTCTACGCGGCCTCGCTGATGGGCGTCACGGGCACCCGTGAGTCCGTCGGCGCCCAGGCCGCCGACCTGGTACGCCGCACCCGGGCCAGCACCGACCTGCCGGTCTGCGTGGGGCTCGGGGTCTCCAACGCCGGGCAGGCCGCCGAGGTCGCCGGGTTCGCCGACGGCGTCATCGTCGGCTCCGCGTTCGTCAAGCGGCTGCTGGACGCCCCCGACACCGCGTCCGGCATCGCAGCGGCCCGCGAGCTGGCCGGGGAACTGGCGACCGGCGTGCGTAAGCGCTGAGCCGCCCGGTGTGATCCGTTCGGGGGAATTGACCGCCGGGGACGCGCGCTGCCGTGTCCCCGGCGCGTTAAGCAGGGGCGTGAGCGACAAGAACAGCGAGGGAAGGCGCAGCGCCCGCGAGCGGCTGCAGGCGGAGCGCGAGCGCGAGAAGGCCAGGGCCAAGCGCAAGCGGGCCGTCATGGTGTCGGGCGGGATCATCGCCGTACTGGCCATCGCCGCGGCCGTCGGGATCATGGTCGCCAACAGCAAGAGCGGCTCCAGCAGCGGCCCGGTGACGGCGCCCACGGGTGCCGTCGGCAAGGGCGATCTCGCCATCCCGGTGGGCAGAAACGGTGCGCCCTCGACGCTCACGGTGTACGAGGACTTCCGCTGCCCGGCCTGCGACGCCTTCGAGAAGGGCTTCCGCGACACCGTGCACAGCCTGATGGACAGCGGCCAGCTCAAGGGCGAGTACCACCTGGTCCGGCTGATCGACGGCAACAGCGGCGGCACCGGCTCGCTGAACGCGGCCAACGCCGCGGCCTGCGCACAGAACCAGGGCAAGTTCCGCGACTACCACGACGTGCTCTACGACAACCAGCCCGACGAGCGGGTGGACAAGTTCGCCGACAAGAACTACCTGCTCCAGCTCGCCGACAAGGTGCCGGGCCTGAAGACGCCGGCCTTCACCTCCTGCGTCCAGAACGGCACGTACAACGCGTGGGTGGACAAGTCCAACGCCGACTTCAACAGCTCCGGCTACAACTCGACCCCCACCATCCTGCTCAACGGCAAGAGCATCTTCGGCGAGAACCAGCCCCTCACGCCCGAGCAGCTCAAGGCCGACGTCACCGCGGCGAACAAGGGCAAGCCGGTCCCCAGCAGCTGACCGGCCCGTTACGCACCCGTTGCCGGGTGGATTGCGCCCGCCCCCGCCCGGCACGGTAGCGTCAGGTACGCCATGGACCTCGCATACATTCCCAGCCCGTCGAGGGGCGTCGTCTACCTCGGCCCCATTCCGCTGCGCGGTTACGCGTTCTGCATCATCATCGGCGTCTTCGTCGCCGTGTGGCTGGGCAGCCGCCGGTGGGTGGCGCGCGGCGGTGTGAAGACCACCGTCGCCGACATCGCGGTGTGGGCGGTGCCGTTCGGACTGCTCGGCGGGCGGCTTTACCACGTCATCACCGACTACGAGCTGTACTTCGGCAAGGGCAAGGACTGGGTCGGCGCCTTCAAGGTCTGGGACGGCGGTCTCGGCATCTGGGGCGCGGTCGCGCTGGGCGCCCTCGGCGCCTGGATCGGCTGCCGCCGCCGGGGCATCCCGCTGCCCGCTTACGCGGACGCGGTGGCGCCCGGCATCGCCATCGCCCAGGGCATCGGCCGCTGGGGCAACTGGTTCAACCAGGAGCTGTACGGCGGCCCGACCAAGCTGCCGTGGGCGCTGGAGATCGACCCGGCGCACCGCCCGGCGGCCACCCCGGACATCGGCCTGTACCACCCGACGTTCCTGTACGAGTCGCTGTGGGACATCCTGGTCGTCGCGATGCTGGTGCTCTGGGCCGACAAGCGCTTCAAACTCGGGCACGGCCGCGCCTTCGCCCTGTACGTGGCCGCGTACTGCGTGGGCCGCGGGTGGATCGAGCACATGCGGGTGGACTACGCGCACCACATCCTGGGCCTGCGGCTCAACGACTGGACAGCGATCATCGTCTTCCTGGCGGCGGTGACCTACATCGTGGTCTCGGCGCGGCTGCGTCCGGGCCGTGAGACGGTCGTGGAACCGGCCGCCGAGCAGACCGACGGCGAGCCGCAGTCCGACGCCGGTGCGGTGACCGGCGGCGAGCGGCCCGCCCCCGACGCCGCAGCGGAGGCCGCCGCACCGCACGACGAAGCCGCCGCGGACGACCCGGCGAACGCCCCCGACACCCAGGCGGCCAAGCCCCACGCCGCCGAGAAGACGGCCGAGGCGGCCAAGCCCCACGCCGCCGAGAAGACGGCCGAGGCCCCCGACACGGAGCCGTCCAAGAAGGCCTGACGCCTCCCACACGGTCCCGAGAAGGCCGCCGGATCTGACGGATCCGGCGGCCTTCCCGCGTAGCGGGACCGCGGCGCGGGAACCGCCCCCGCGGGGTCCGCACCCGCTTTGGCCAGGCTTTCCTTGCTGGCAGAGGCCATCGCTTCGTGCGTATCTTCGATGCGTTTGGGAGGGACCGGGCGGTCCGCACCTGGCCCGGAAGGGAGACCGAGCAGATGTCCACCGTCGTCGAGAACGAGGCCGAGCGCTTCGACTACCACGTACCGCACCACAGCCACCGCGACGTCAACGGTGGCTGGCTGCGCCCGGCCGTCTTCGGGGCGATGGACGGACTGGTGTCCAACTTCGCGTTGATGACCGGTGTCGCCGGAGGGCACGTCTCCAACAAGACCATCGTGATCGCCGGTCTCGTCGGCCTGGCGGCCGGAGCCTTCTCCATGGCGGCGGGCGAGTACACCTCGGTCGCCTCGCAGCGTGAGCTGGTGGAGGCCGAACTGGAGCTGGAGCGGCTGGAGTTGCGCCGCAACCCCAAGGACGAGCTGTACGAGCTGGCCAAGCTCTACGAATCCCGCGGCGTGGAACCGAAGCTGGCGATGGAGGTCGCGCGCCAGCTGTCCGCCGACCCCGAGCAGGCGCTGGAGATACACGCCCGCGAGGAACTGGGCATCGACCCGTCCGACCTGCCCTCGCCGCTGGTCGCCGCCGTCTCGTCATTCGGATCGTTCGCGGCCGGCGCGCTGCTGCCGCTGCTGCCGTACCTGCTGGGGGCCACCGCGCTGTGGCCCGCGCTCGTGGTGGCGCTGCTGGGGCTGTTCGCCTGCGGCGCGGTGGTGGCCCGGGTGACGGCCAGGTCGTGGTGGTTCAGCGGGCTGCGGCAGCTGGTGCTGGGCGGCGCGGCGGCCGGGGTCACCTTCCTCCTGGGCTCGCTGTTCGGGACCGCGGTCGGTTAGCCTGGTCAGCCGGGCCGTGACGTAGGCCACAAGCCACCGGATGGCCCATGGTGTTACCCGATCGTTTCGGCAGGCTTACGGCGGGGCATGAGGTACAAGCGCGCCGGGCAGTGCCGCCCGCCAAGGCGCCGGGTGACCTGCTCGGGGACCCCGAATCCACCGCGTTAGTCCACATACTGGGAAGCCCATATCCACTGTTCGGGATCCCGGTCATCATGTAACCTGCACGAAATCGCAGAGGGCCAGCGTCGTCCCTGTTGCGCCGTGACATCACTCCGGCAATGCAATGCCACGACGACAGGAGAGCCGATGCGTTCCGCGTCCACGCACTCCGCGCCCGGCACCCGCTGGGCTCGTATGGACGGGCGTCCCGCCCCGCAGGGGATGTACGACCCCCGCAACGAGCACGACGCCTGCGGCGTCGGATTCGTGGCCACCCTCACCGGCGAGGCGGACCACGCGCTCGTAGAGCAGGCGCTGACGGTGCTGCGCAATCTGGAGCACCGCGGAGCCACCGGTTCGGAACCCGACTCCGGCGACGGCGCCGGAATCCTTGTCCAGATCCCGGACAGCTTCCTGCGCGAGACCGTCTCCTTCGAGCTGCCCGCCGCCGGCGCCTACGCGGTCGGCATCGGCTTCCTGCCGGTCGAGGACGAGGCCAGGGCCAAGGCGGTGGACTCCATCGAGCGGATCGCCGCCGAGGAGGGCCTGGAACTGCTGGGCTGGCGCGAGGTGCCGGTCGCCCCCGAACTGCTGGGCGCCTCGGCCCGCGCCACCATGCCGTACTTCTCACAGCTGTTCGTCGCCGACGCCACCGGAGGACGGCAGGGCCTGGAGCTGGACCGGCTCGCCTTCGTGCTGCGCAAGCGCGCCGAGCGCGAGGTGAACGTCTACTTCCCGTCGCTGTCCGCGCGGACCATCGTCTACAAGGGCATGCTGACCACCGGCCAGCTGGAGCCGTTCTTCCCCGACCTGTCCGACCGCCGGTTCGCCACCGCGATCGCCCTGGTCCACTCCCGCTTCTCCACCAACACCTTCCCCAGCTGGCCCCTGGCCCACCCGTACCGGTTCGTGGCGCACAACGGCGAGATCAACACCGTCAAGGGCAACCGCAACTGGATGCGGGCCCGCGAGTCGCAGCTGGCCAGCGACGCTTTCGGCTCCGCCGATCATGGAACGGGCAAGGGCGACCTGGAGCGGATCTTCCCCATCTGCACCCCGGACGCCTCGGACTCCGCGACCTTCGACGAGGTGCTGGAACTGCTGCACCTCGGCGGCCGCTCACTGCCGCACAGCGTGCTGATGATGATCCCCGAGGCGTGGGAGAACCACGACTCCATGGACCCGGCCCGCCGAGCCTTCTACCAGTACCACTCCACGATGATGGAGCCCTGGGACGGCCCGGCCTGCGTCACCTTCACCGACGGAACCCTGGTCGGCGCGGTGCTGGACCGCAACGGCCTGCGTCCGGGCCGCTACTGGGTCACCGACGACGGCCTGGTGGTGCTCTCCTCCGAGGTCGGCGTGCTGGACATCGCCCCGGAGAAGGTGGTCCGCAAGGGCCGCCTCCAGCCGGGCCGGATGTTCCTGGTCGACACCGCCGGCCACCGCATCATCGAGGACGACGAGGTCAAGGCGGAGCTGGCCGCCCAGCAGCCGTACGCCGAATGGCTGGAAGCCGGTCTGATCCACCTCAAGGACCTGCCCGAGCGCGAGCACATCGTGCACACCCACGCCTCGGTCACCCGCCGCCAGCAGACCTTCGGCTACACCGAGGAGGAACTGCGGGTCATCCTCGCGCCGATGGCGAAGACCGGCGCCGAGCCGATCGGCTCCATGGGCACCGACTCGCCGATCGCCGCGCTCTCCGAGCGTCCCCGGCTGCTGTTCGACTACTTCACCCAGCTGTTCGCGCAGGTCACCAACCCGCCGCTGGACGCCATCCGCGAGGAACTGGTCACCTCGCTGATCTCCGTGGTCGGCCCGCAGGGCAACCTGCTGGAGCCGACCCCGGCGGCCTGCCGCAACGTCACCCTGCCGTTCCCGGTGATCGACAACGACGAGCTGGCCAAGCTCATCCACATCAACGCCGACGGCGACATGCCCGGACTGAAGGCCGCCACGCTTTCCGGCCTGTACCGGGTCGCGGGCGGCGGCCAGGCGCTGGCCGCCCGGCTCGCCGAGATCTGCGCCGAGGCCGACGCCGCCATAGCGGCCGGCGCCCGGCTGATCGTGCTCTCCGACCGCCACTCCGACGCGGAGCACGCGCCGATCCCGTCGCTGCTGCTCACCTCGGCCGTCCACCACCACCTGATCCGCACCAAGACCCGCACCCAGGTCGGCCTGCTGGTCGAGGCCGGTGACGTGCGCGAGGTGCACCACGTCGCGCTGCTGGTCGGCTACGGCGCCGCGGCCGTCAACCCGTACCTGGCGATGGAGTCGGTCGAGGACCTGGTGCGCGCCGGGACCTTCCTGCCGGGTACCGAGCCGGAGGCCGCGATCAAGAACCTGATCAAGGCGCTGGGCAAGGGCGTGCTGAAGGTGATGTCCAAGATGGGCATCTCCACCGTCGCCTCCTACCGCGGCGCCCAGGTCTTCGAGGCCGTCGGCCTGGACGAGGGCTTCGTGGACACCTACTTCCACGGCACCACCACCAAGATCGGCGGCGCCGGGATCGACGTCATCGCCAAGGAGGTCGCCGCCCGGCACGCCAAGGCGTACCCGGCCTCCGGCATCGCCGCCGCGCACCGCCGCCTGGAGATCGGCGGCGAGTACCAGTGGCGCCGCGAGGGCGAACCCCACCTGTTCGACCCGGAGACCGTCTTCCGGCTCCAGCACGCCACCCGCACCCGTCGCTACGACATCTTCAAGAAGTACACGGACCGGGTGAACGAGCAGTCCGAGCGGCTGATGACGCTGCGCGGCCTGTTCAACCTCAAGACCGGCGAGCGGCCCCCGGTGCCGATCGAGGAGGTCGAGCCGGTCTCCGAGATCGTCAAGCGCTTCTCCACCGGCGCCATGTCGTACGGGTCGATCAGCCGCGAGGCGCACGAGACCCTGGCCATCGCCATGAACCAGCTCGGCGGCAAGTCCAACACCGGCGAGGGCGGCGAGGACCCGGAGCGGCTCTACGACCCGGCCCGGCGCTCGGCGATCAAGCAGGTCGCCTCCGGCCGCTTCGGCGTCACCTCCGAGTACCTGGTCAACGCCGACGACATCCAGATCAAGATGGCCCAGGGCGCCAAGCCCGGCGAGGGCGGCCAGCTGCCCGGCCACAAGGTCTACCCGTGGGTCGCCAAGACGCGGCACTCCACCCCCGGCGTCGGCCTGATCTCGCCGCCGCCGCACCACGACATCTACTCCATCGAGGACCTCGCCCAGCTCATCCACGACCTGAAGAACGCCAACCCGGCCGCCCGCATCCATGTGAAGCTGGTCTCCGAGGTCGGCGTCGGCACGGTCGCGGCGGGCGTCTCCAAGGCCCACGCGGACGTCGTGCTGATCTCCGGCCACGACGGCGGCACCGGTGCCTCGCCGCTCACCAGCCTCAAGCACGCGGGCGGCCCCTGGGAGTTGGGCCTGGCCGAGACACAGCAGACCCTGCTGCTCAACGGGCTGCGCGACCGGATCGTGGTGCAGACCGACGGCCAGCTCAAGACCGGCCGTGACGTGGTCATCGCCGCGCTGCTCGGTGCCGAGGAGTTCGGCTTCGCCACCGCGCCGCTGGTCGTCTCCGGCTGCGTGATGATGCGGGTGTGCCACCTGGACACCTGCCCGGTCGGCATCGCCACCCAGAACCCGGTGCTGCGCGAACGGTTCAACGGCAAGGCCGAGTTCGTGGTCAACTTCTTCCAGTTCATCGCCGAAGAGGTCCGCGAACTCCTCGCCGAACTCGGCTTCCGCTCCATCGAGGAGGCCGTCGGCCGCGCGGAGTTGATCGACACCACCCGTGCCGTCAACCACTGGAAGGCCCAGGGCCTCGACCTCGCGCCGCTGCTGCACGTGCCCGAACTGCCGGACGGCGCGGTGCGCCACCAGGTCGTCACCCAGGACCACGGCCTGGCGAAGGCACTCGACAACCAGCTGATCAAGCTGGCCGCCGACGCACTGGAGAGCGGCTCGCCGGTGCGCGCCCAGCTGCCGATCCGCAACATCAACCGCACGGTCGGCACCATGCTCGGCCATGAGGTCACCAAGCGGTACGGCGGCGCCGGCCTGCCCGACGACACCATCGACGTCACCTTCACCGGCTCCGCCGGGCAGTCGTTCGGCGCGTTCCTGCCCAAGGGCGTCACGCTGCGCCTGGAGGGCGACGCCAACGACTACGTCGGCAAGGGGCTTTCCGGCGGCCGGGTCATCGTGCGCCCGGACCGGGGCGCCGACCACCTCGCCGAGTACTCCACGATCGCGGGCAACACCCTCGGCTACGGCGCCACTGGCGGCGAGATGTTCCTGCGCGGCCAGGTCGGCGAACGGTTCTGCGTCCGCAACTCCGGTGCCACCGTCGTGGCCGAGGGCGTCGGCGACCACGGCTGCGAGTACATGACCGGCGGGCGCGCCGTCGTACTGGGCGAGACCGGGCGGAACTTCGCCGCGGGAATGTCCGGCGGCATCGCCTACGTCCTCGACCTGGACCCCTCCCGGGTCAACAACCAGTTGGTCGGCGTCGAGCAGCTGGACGCCGACGACATCGCGTGGCTGCACGACGTGGTGCGCCGCCACCAGCAGGAGACAGGCTCCACCGTCGCCGAGGCGCTGCTCGCCGACTGGGGCACCACCCTCACCCGGTTCGGCAAGGTCATGCCGAGGGACTACAAGGCAGTGCTCGCCGCCAAGGACGCCGCCGAGCAAGCGGGACTCAGCGAGTCCGAGACCACGGCGAAGATGATGGAGGCGGCTCATGGCTGACCCGAAGGGCTTTCTGACCACCGGGCGCGAGGTCGCCACCTCCCGCCCGGTCAGCGAGCGGGTCACGGACTGGAACGAGGTCTACGTCCCCGGCTCACTGCTGCCGATCATCTCCAAGCAGGCAGGCCGCTGCATGGACTGCGGCATCCCGTTCTGCCACAACGGCTGCCCGCTGGGGAACCTCATCCCGGAGTGGAACGACTACGCGTACCGCGGTGACTGGAAGGCCGCCTACGAGCGGCTGCACGCCACCAACAACTTCCCCGAGTTCACCGGGCGGTTGTGCCCCGCGCCGTGCGAGTCCGCCTGTGTGCTGGGCATCAACCAGCCCCCGGTCACCATCAAGAACGTCGAGGTCACCATCGTCGACAAGGCGTGGGAGGGCGGCCATGTCACCCCGCAGCCGCCGGACCGGCTCTCCGGCAAGACCGTCGCGGTGATCGGCTCGGGACCGGCCGGACTCGCCGCCGCCCAGCAGCTCACCCGGGCCGGGCACACGGTCGCGGTGTACGAGCGCGCCGACCGTATCGGCGGCCTGCTGCGCTACGGCATCCCCGAGTTCAAGATGGAGAAGCGGCACATCAACCGCCGTATCGAGCAGATGCGCGCGGAGGGCACCAAGTTCCGCACCGGAGTGCAGGTCGGCACCGACGTGGACGCCGCCGCGCTGAAGCGGCGGTACGACGCCGTGGTCATCGCGGCCGGTGCCACCACCGCCCGTGATCTGCCGGTGCCGGGCCGCGAGTTGAACGGCATCCACCAGGCGATGGAGTACCTGCCGCTGGCCAACAAGGTCCAGGAAGGCGACTACGTCGCCTCCCCGATCTCCGCCGAGGGCAAGCACGTCGTCGTCATCGGCGGCGGCGACACCGGCGCGGACTGCGTCGGCACGGCGCACCGCCAGGGCGCGGCCTCCGTCACACAGTTGGAGATCATGCCGCGCCCCGCCGACGAGCGCCCCGCCCACCAGCCGTGGCCCACGTACCCGATGACGTACAAGGTCACCTCCGCGCACGAGGAGGGCGGCGAGCGGGTCTACTCGGTCAACACGGCGCGGTTCGAGGGCGACGAGGACGGGAACGTGCAGTTCCTGCACCTGGTCGAGGTCGAGTTCAAGGACGGCAAGTTCGAGCCGAAGCCCGGCACCGAGCGGAAGATCCCGGCCCAACTCGTCACCCTCGCCATGGGGTTCACCGGTACCGACCAGCGCAACGGCCTGGTCGAACAACTCGGCCTGGAACTCGACGAGCGCGGCAACATCGCCCGCGACAAGGACTTCGCCACCAACGTGGACGGTGTCTTCGTCGCCGGTGACGCGGGCCGCGGCCAGTCGTTGATCGTATGGGCGATCGCCGAGGGCCGCTCGGCCGCCCGTGCTGTCGACGGCTACCTGACCGGCGCCAGTTCACTGCACGCGCCGATCCGCCCGACCGACCGCGCGCTGGCGGTCTGACGGCGGCCACGAGTGAGCCGTACAGCGCCGTACGGCTGTTGAGGCGGCGCCCGCCCCCTTCCCCGACCGGAGGGCCGGGCGCCGCGTCGTGTCCCTACCGAGGCGTAGCCTGACCCTGGTTCACCGAACGGTAGTTGGGGAGGCATCAGGTGGTAGAGCACCGCAGCGTCAACGTGAACGGCATCCGGTTGCACATCGCCGAGGAGGGCGAGGGGCCGCTCGTCGTGCTGCTGCACGGATTTCCGGAGTGCTGGTACTCCTGGCGCCACCAGTTCGCGCCGCTTGCCGCCGCCGGGTACCGGGTCGTCGCGCCCGACCAGCGCGGCTACGGGCGCAGCGACCGGCCCGAGGAGATCGAGGCCTACACCATCCTGCACCTGGTCGGTGACGTCATCGGCCTGATCCACGCGCTCGGCGAGGAGAGCGCCGTGGTCGTCGGCCACGACTGGGGCGCACCGGTCGCCTGGCACACCGCGCTGCTGCGCCCCGACGTGGTGTCCGCCGTCGCGGGCCTGAGCGTGCCGCCGCAGCCGCGCGGCCCGGTACCGCCGTTGCGGGCGATGCGCGAGCGGTTCGACGGGCAGTTCTACTGGAACTACTTCGAGACGCCCGGCGTCGCCGACGCCGAACTCGCCGCCGACCCGCGCACCACGTTCCGCCGCACGCTGTACGGCGCCTGCGGCGACAACCCGCACAACAACCCGCCCGCCCAGCCCCTGATCCAGCCCGGCGGCGGCTTCCTCGACCGCGTCAAGGCCCCGGAGAAGCTGCCCTCCTGGATCACCGAGGAGGACATCGACGTCTTCGTCGCGGAGTACGGCGAGGCGGGCTTCACCGGCGGCCTGAACTGGTACCGCAACCTGGACCGCAACTGGGAACTGACGGCCGCCTGGCAGGGCGCCGCCGTCCAGCCCCCCGCCCTGTACATCACCGGCGACCGAGACCTGGTCTACGGCTTTCCCGGCATGGAAGACCTACTCCCCGCGCTGCCCAACCTCCACCCCAACCTCCGCGAGCCCATCATCCTGGAGGGCTGCGGCCACTGGACCCAACAGGAACGCCCCCAGGAGGTCAACGCGGCGCTGCTGGAGTTCTTGGACTCCCTGTAAAGCCCCCCGCCTCCGCGCCCCGGCTCCCGACCTGTCGGGAGCCGGGTCGCAGCCCCACCGCCCCAGAGGGGCGGTGGCGGCGCCCCGAGACGCGGTCAGAATCGCAGCCCCAGCGCGGGGGCGCCCCAACGGCGTCCGGAACCCAACCCGAGCGGACCGGTATCGACGGGGCCGCGCCGAGGTCAAGCCGACCGGTTCCCGGGCGCGCCCCGACGGCGTTGGGGACGCGACCGGAGGGGACCGGTGTCGGCGGGTCCGCGTCGAGGCAGACCGCGCCGGACGGTTCCCGGACGTAGCTGCTAGCGGGGACAGGGGCGCAGCCCAGGGGGGGACGGGGGACGCACCCCAACGGCGTCCGGGACGCAACCGGAGGGGACCGGTGTTGACGGAGCCGCGCCGAGGCAAACCGCGCGGGGTTTGGGGCGCAACCCCACGTGGGACGGGGACACAGCGCCGAGCGGGGTTTGGGGCGCAGCCCCAGCGGGTTCGGCGCAGCCCAGGCGGGGTTTGGGACGCAGCCCTGAGCGGGCTTTAGGGCGCAGCCCTAGCGGGAGGCGCAGCCTCAGCGGGGGCGCTGTCCAGGTGGGGTTCGGGGCGGAGCCCCGAGCGGGGTCCGGGGCTGCGCTCCGCCGGGGTTTGGGGCGGAGCCCCGAGGGGGGCTGGGGCTGCGCCCCAGAAGGGCGGGCGGGTGGGCTACGTGTCGCACTGGAGTTCCGACCCACAAACCCCACACCGCGCCGTGAACCTCCCCCGCACCGGAACCCGGATCCGCTGATGGCACGTGGGGCAGGGGAACGACACCCGCAGCGGCGACCCGCCCTCGAACGCGTAGCCCCCCGCCCGCACGGGCGACACCCCGTCCCCCCGCTGCACGATCCGGCGGTCCGCCGCGTACCGCCGTCGACCGGCCCACCCGCACCGCGCCAGCGGCGGCTGCCGCAGATCCGCCTGGGCCCGCGCCATCCCCGCGCGGTACGCGTCCCGCGCCTGCGCGCTGGAGAACCACGGCTCGATGTCGTCCCCGAACGCCAGCGCCCGCTTGGCCAGCACGTACCCGAACTCCTCCGGGGTCAGATACCCGAGCTTGGACGCCGACCGCACCAGCCGGTCCCCGCGTACGTTGCTCTCCTCCCGGTAGGCGTCCAGCAGCAGCCACCCCGCACCGAGATAGGCGGACGCGGTGTCCGTGAGGATCTCGTTGTCCCGCGTACCGGCGAACTCCAGCCCCAGCCGGTGCAGATAGACATGCATCACCTCATGCGCCAGGCACGCCCCGATGTCCCGACGATCCTCCTTGAACCGCGAGTTCAGCTCGATGAAGTACTCCGGCCCGGCCTCCAGCTCCACGTTCCCCGCGTGCACCATGTCCCGGAACGCCACGATCATCCGCGCCTCCGGCAACCGCAGGTGCTGCACGATGGTCCGCGCCACCTGCTGGGTGCCCAGGTAGATGTCGGCGTCCGGCGGTACCCGCACCTCGTCCGGGAGTACGCTGACCGCGAACGTGCTGATGGTGTCGTACGACAGCCGCCTGTAGAGCGCGGTCAGGGAGGCCTGGATGGTCTTTAGGTGCGGAAAGCCGTGCACGATCGGCCCGGAGGCCGGTCCAGACCGGTCCGCGGGTTCGGCATGACGCGTCACGGGCACCTCCCCAGGGCTGTCGCCCTTACGAGCCTACGTGCCGCCGCCACCTTTCGCCCTCGGCTCAACCACGCTGCGCCACCCCCTCCCGCGAACTACCGTCTGCGTCCATGGAGACGGTACAACTCACCACCGACATCTGGATGTTGCGCTTCACCGTGGGCCAGGCGTACGCGGTGCGCACGGCCGACGGCTTCTTCCTGGTGGACTGCGGCGCGGCGGGCGCCGAGCAGGACATCCTCACCGCCCTGCGCGGCCTCGGCGGCCGCCCGGAGGACCTGAGGGAGATCGTGCTGACCCACTCCCACAACGATCACACGGGCTCGGCCGCCGCGCTCGTAGCCGCCACCGGGGCCACGGTCGCCGCCGGTGCCGCCGACGCGCCGGTGATCCGCGGCACTGTGCCCGAGCCGCCCCCGTTGCTGCTGGGCTGGGAGCGCCCGCTCTACGACAGCATCGCCCCCAACGTCCCGCCCATGCCGCCCTGCCGCATCGACCGGGAGCTGACCGGCGGCGACGAACTCGACTGGGGCGTCCCGGCCCGGATCCTGCACACCCCCGGGCACACGGCGGGCAGTGTCGCCGTCCATCTGCCGGACGCCGAAGTGGTGTTCACCGGTGACACGGTCGCCAACGTGGACCGGCTGATGCTCGGCGTGTTCAACGTCGACCGCGAGCAGGCGGCGGCGTCCTTCCGCGGAATCGCCGAACTCGATGTGCAGACCGCCTGCTTCGGCCACGGCGAACCGATCCTGCACGGCGCGGGCGACGCACTGCGCGCGGTGTCGCTCCAACCGCACTAGCCCTCGGGGAAGCGCGGCTCGGTCGCCTGCCAGGCGGTGAACAGCGGCAGTTCTCCGGTCGAGTCGAGGACCACCAGCCCGAAGGGCCGGTCGAACGCGATCTCCACCACCCGTGGCCGTGAGGTGACCATGCCCGCGTACATCATCCTGACCGCCGTGGCCGATGCCGCCTCGATGCCTTCCTCGGCCACCTTGACCACCGCCTCCTGCACCACCTGGTCGATCGTGAGGGCCTGCGGCGACAGCCCGGAGAAGTCGGCGTGGTCACTGGTGGCGATGTCCAGGCCGAGCGCCGGAAGATGCCCGGTCACCTCGATCGTGGTGCGCAACGCGAGCCGCGGCAGCAGCACCCGCACCCGGTCGGCGTCGAGCCGGGCACGCAGCCCCGTGGGCGCCCACGCCGCGGGCAGCACCTCGGGTGCGGTGCGGCCCGGCGAACCGATGACGAACCGTACGACGGCCGGAGTGAACCCCTCGGTCGCGCACCGCAGTTCGACCACCCGGGTCAGACCGCCGGACGACTCCGGTACGGTCCACGCGGAGTGGGCCGAGAACGTCTTGCACATCGTGGGCACCTGGTGCACGGCCCCGGCGGCGTCGGTGAACGGACGGTCCCGGGTGTTCGCCGTGTCGAACGGATCGGCCCAACGGGCCTTCAGCGCCAGCGCGTTGACCAGCAGCAGACGCGTTTCCTCCGGTATTCGCACCGGCAGCCGCTCGACCAGCCCACCGGTGGCCTCCCGCACCCAGGCGTCGATCACGGCCGGGGAAGCGTCGTCCAGCTCCCCGAAGCCGACATCCGGCAGCGCGGCACGGAACTCCTCGCGCAGCGGCGAGCGGCTCCACACCCCGGTCGCCAGGGCCAGGGCGTCGGTCTTCTCCAGCGCACGCACCGCCGCGGCCACCGCGGCGGCGGGCTCCGGGCCGGTCTCCAGCACGCCCTCGAACGCCGTGGCGGTCTTGCCGCGCGCTCCCACCGAGACCGTGGCCAGGGCCAGCCACAGACCCGCGGGAGAGGCGGCGAAGTCCCCGTCGGGGGTCTGGGCGACGGACTCCAGCCAGCGGTGCGCGAGTTGACGCATACCGTCAGAGTACGGCGCCATCCTCCTTTCGGACGATGGGGCGATGGCCACATGGTGGACGCGGCGTCACGCACGGCCCCGTAGCGTCAACGGTATGCGCAGGACCACCGCCCGTTCCTCCGAGCTCCGTGTCAACGGTGCCGCCGTCCTGCTGCTCCTGATCTCGGCCGCCCTCTGCGCCTGGGCGCTGCTGTACACCCCGGACGGCTCCGGAACCCGGGTGCACGGTGCCTACGCCGCGACGGCAGCCAGCACCACCGGCGCGCCGGTGCAGATCGACATCCCGCGTGCGGGTGTGCACGCCAAGGCGGTCCCGGTCGGCGCGACCTCGCCCGCCCTGTCGCCGCAGTGCGCGGGCTGGTACGCCGCCAGCGCGGCGCCAGGCGACCCGGGGCGCTCCGTCATCATCGGTGACCGCGCCGTCTTCCACGGGCTGCCCCGGCTGCGCCCGCACGACGCCATCGAGATATCCCGCGCCGACGGCACGCACGTCTGCTACTCGGTGACCGACGTCGAACACGACGCCGCCCAGACACCGCGCCAGCCCGTCGCCGTCCTCGGCCCCAAGGCCACCACCGCGGCCCAGCTGGAGCTGATCACCCCGGTCACCGCGAACGAGACGGTGGTCGTCCACGCCGACCAGAACGCGTGACAGGGCTTCCGCAAGGGCCTTCCCACCGCGGCGGCCAGTGATCACCAAGGCGCGGACCGGCGCTGCCGCACACCCCGGTTGCGGGGTGCCGACGATCCCGTTCCCATAGACACACACAAGCCGCGTAAACCCCGCAAACCGCCCCCGTGAAGGGCCCCGCGAAAGGAACCCATGGCGATCAGCGTGGTCATCGCGGACGACCAGGAGATGGTCCGCACCGGCTTCCGGATGATCCTCGACAGCCAGCCGGACATCGATGTCGTCGCCGACGTCGTGGACGGCGAGGCCGCCTTGGACACCGTGCGCCGGCTGCGCCCGGACGTCTGCCTGCTCGACATCCGGATGCCCAAGGTGGACGGCCTTGAGGTCACCCGCCGCCTGCTCGCCCCCGAGGCCGCCTCGTACTGGCAGGGCTCCCCGCCGCGGATCGTCATCGTCACCACCTTCGACCTGGACGAGTATGTGCACACCGCGCTGCACCACGGCGCCAGCGGCTTCCTGCTGAAGGACTCCAGCCCGGCCATGCTGGTCGAGGCGGTCCGCGCAGCCGCCGTCGGCGACTCGCTGATCTCCCCGGCGATCACCGTACGGCTGCTGCGCACCATGGCCACCACGGCCGCCACCGGCAATCCCGCCAGACAGCCGTCCGAGCCGCTCACCGACCGTGAGGCCGACGTCGCCCGCTGTCTGGCCCGCGGGCTGACCAACGCCGAGATCGCCTCCGAGCTGTTCGTCTCCCTGTCCACCGTCAAGACACACCTGGCCCACATCCAGTCCAAGCTCGACGCCCGCAACCGCGTGGAGATCGCCGCGTGGGCGTGGGAGAGCGGACTTGCCACCAGCGGCTCGGGCACCGCCGGCCCTTCCGGCGGCGCGGGCGGATGACCGGGCTGGCGGGATGGGCGGCCCGCCATCCGCGAGCGGTCGGCGTCGGCAAGTGCGCCCTGGCCTTCGTGCTGCTGTTCCTGGTGGCCCTTGAGGCGCTCGTGCTGGCCCGGCAGCCTACCCGTCCGCACGCCATCGTCTGGGCCGCGGGCGTCGCCGTGTGCGTGTGCGCGGTGCCGAACAACCGCGTCCCACTGGTGGTACGGGCGGCGGTGGCCGCGGTGGTCTCCTGGACCACCACCATCGTGCTGCTCGTCGGCCAACCCCCGCTCAGCGTCTGGGGGCTCGGTGAGGCGATCGCCCTGCTGGTGCTGTTGACCGCGGTGGTGCACCGCGCCCCGGACCGGGCCGCCGTAGTCCTCGGGCCGCTGCTGGGCCTGGCCGCCGTCGCCGCGCCGCTGCGCGACACCAAACCGGGCGCCTTCACCCTGGTGATGGCCGTCTCCACCACGCTGGTCGCCGCCTTCTCACTGGTGCTGCGCGCCCAGTCCACCCAGCGGCTGCGCGACCTGGCCGCCGTGCGCTCCGCCGAACGCAGGGAACTGGCAAGGGAGTTGCACGACGTGGTCGCCCACCACATCACCGGCATCGTGGTGCAGGCCCGCGCCGCCCGGTTCACCGAGCGTGAACAAGGCGCCGTGGTCGACGCCGCCGAGAGCTTCGGCCGGATCGAGACCGCGGCGGGCGAGGCGCTGGGCGCCATGCGGCGCCTGGTGCACGTACTGCGCGAGGACACCGCGGAGACCGCGCCGCTCGCCGGTATCGAGCAGGTACGAGAGCTGACGCAGGCGTTCTCACGCACCGGCCCGCCCGTGCTGCTCCAGGTGGAAAGCGGCCTCGACGACCGTGTCCCACCCGATGTCGCGGCGGGTGTCCACCGCATCGTCCGAGAGGCGCTCACCAACGTGGTCAAGCACGCGGCCGACGCCACGGCGGTCCGCATCACGCTTCGCACCGTCGCCGACGGCCTGGAAGTGCGGATCGCCGACGACGGCAGCAAGGCCGCCAAGCTCGCCGAGTCCGCGCGCGGCGGCGGCTTCGGCCTGGTCGGCCTCACCGAACGCGCCGAAGCGCTCGGCGGACGGCTGTCCGCCGGACCCGCCCCCGAAGGCGGCTGGCTGGTCACCGCCGTACTTCCGCTGCACTGACCCCGGCCGCGGAACGCGGGAGTCCAAGCGCTGCCACCCCTTTGTCCATGGGCAGCACCGGCCCCGGTGATCCACCCTGTGCGGATCGGATGCCATGCCGGAAGGAGCGCGATGTTCCGCCCCGCCCTCGATCCACAACCAGCCGACCGGACCGGGCCGAGCCGCAGGTCCGTACTGCTCAGCACGGCACTCGCCGGGATCGGCGGCGCGCTCACCCCCCACGACGCCCAGGCCGCGGGCGAGACCGTACTGCGCTCCACCGCCCTGGAAGTGCGCGTCGACCCCGCCTTCCCGCGCGTCATCTCGTACACCGACCGCGGCAGCGGCGCGGTGTTCCACGCCCAGCCCACCCCGGTCAACTCCCTTGTCGTCAACGGCGTTCCGCACACGCCGAAGGTCACCTGCGCGGCGGCCGCCGACCGCGTGGCCTACGCCCTCACCCTCGAAGGCGGCACCGAGATCGACGCGGAGATCGCGGTCCACGACTGGACGGTGACCTTCCGGATCACCCGGGTCGCCGACACCCCCGCCCTGCGCGTCGGCACCCTGCAACTGCCGGGCCAGGCGTGGCTGAGCGTGCGCGGCGACCAGAGCGGCGCTTGCGTACTGACCGCCAGAATCGACCTGGACAAGGCGAAGAACGGCGACACCACCGTGCACGTCACCGACGCCACCCCGGCCGACGCCGCGCCGATCGGCTGCGCCTACGCGGTCGCCAGCCATGACACCCTGGCCGCCGCCATCGAGACCAACACCGTCTGGGACGACGTCACCGCCCACCCCGAGGCCGCCTGGGAGAACGGCCGCCTGTGGCGGCAGGCGGTCAGCACCGGCGGCCACACCCTGGTCGGCATCTCCTGCGGCCAGTGGACCCACCGCGCGGCGGGCGCCGCCGTAGACGACACCGAACCGCTGCCCTGGGTGACCGTCATCCTCACCCGCGATCGCAACGGTGACGGACACATCGACTGGCAGGACGCGGCCATAGCGCTCAGAGACATCATGGTGACCCCGCTCGGCGCCGACGAGCAGTATCTGCGCGTCGTCCCGCACATCCCGTTCAACTTCGCCAGTCAGGCCACCAATCCGTTCCTGACCACCCTCGACAACATCAAACGCATATCCCTGGCCACTGACGGACTACGGCAGTTCACCCTGCTCAAGGGATATCAGTCCGAAGGACACGACTCCGCCCACCCGGACTACGGCGGCAACTACAACACCCGCGCCGGGGGCCTGGCCGACCTCAACCTCCTTGTCGCCGAGGGACGTCACTGGAACAGCGACTTCGCGGTACACGTCAACGCCACCGAGTCCTACCCCGTGGCCCACGCCTTCTGCGACGCCCTGGTCGACGTCCACGACCCGCAGTGGGACTGGCTCGACCAGAGCTACCGCATCGACTCACGGCGCGACCTGTACACCCACGGCATCGTGCGGCGCTTCCAGCAACTGCGGGACGAGACGGATCCGGCACTCGACACGCTGTACATCGACGTCTTCCGGGAGAGCGGCTGGCCCTCCGACGGTCTGCAAAGACATCTGCGCGCGCAGGGCTGGAAGGTCGGCAGTGAATGGTCGAGCGGTCTGGAGCGCTCCTCCCTGTGGTCCCACTGGGCCAACGAGGTCGACTACGGACCCGACACCTCCCGCGGCATCAACTCCACCCTGATCCGCTTCCTGCGCGGGCACCAGAAGGACGTGTTCGCCGACAAGTTCCCCCTGCTGGGCACCCCGAAGCTGGGCACCTTCGAAGGCTGGCAGGGAAAGACCGACTGGACCACGTTCTACCACCAGTTGTGGACCGACAACCTAACCGCCAAGTACCTCCAGGCATATCCGATCAGGACCTGGACCGACCACGAGATCACCTTCTTCGGTCCCTACGGGACATCCGTCTCGGACCGCACCGGCCGTCGGGTCATCACCACCGACGGACAACCGGTCTACGACGGCGGCACCTATCTGCTGCCCTGGGAACCGCGCGAGGCCCACGCGCCAGGCAGGCTCTACCACTACAACCCCGCTGGCGGCACCAGCAGTTGGCGCCTACCGCGCGACTGGCGCACGGCGCCCTCGGTCTCCCTGTACCGGCTCACCGACCAGGGGCGCGTCCTCGTCGGCGACCTGCCGGTGCGCGGCGGCGAGGTCACCATCGAGGCCGACCCGGACCAGCCGTACGTCCTCTACCGACGGCGGGCACCCCGGCAGAGCGCGCCCGGCTGGGGCCAGGGCACACCGCTGTACGACCCCGGCTTCAACTCCGGCTCGCTGCGCGGCTGGCAGGTCAGCGGCCCGGCCTCGGTGGTGCGCAGCGTTCTCGGCGACTACGAGCTGGTCATCGGCGCGGGCTCGGCCGCCTCGGTCAGCCAGCGGCTGGCCCGGCTCGCCCCGGGCGGCTATGCCGCCTCCGTGCAGGTCGAGGTGGGGGAGAGCGCGGGGGAGCGGCGCCGGGCGGCGCTGCGGGTGCGGACCGGCGACGGGGTCACGGCGGAGAACTGGACCGAGACGTCCACCGCCGTCAACTACGTCGCCGCCGACCGCAAGCACGACTCCCGCTTCCAGCGGATGTTCACCTACTTCGAAGTACCGCCCGGCGGCGGCCCGGTGACCCTCGCACTGACCGCGGCGGCAGGCGAGGCACGCGTCCGCTTCGACAACGTACGGGTGGTCCCCGCGGTACGAACGCATGCCCAAGGCGCCCTGGTGCACGAGGACTTCGAACACGTCCCGCAGGGCTGGGGGCCGTTCGTCAAGGGCGACGCCGGCGGCGCCACCGACCCCCGCACCCACATCGCCCAACGGCACGCCCGCTACACCCAGCGCGGCTGGAACGGCAAGGTGATCGACGACGTCATCGACGGCGGGCAGTCGCTGAAGTCACGCGGCGAGAACAACGGCACCGTCTACCGCACCGTCCCGCACACCGTGCGCTTCGAACCCGGCCACCGCTACCGGATCACCTTCCGGTACGAGAACGAGTCGGCCGGACAGTACGCCTGGACCACCGCCGTCGACACCCCCACGCCCCAGGTCCTCACCAGCACCCCACTGCCCGCCGCCGACGCCCCCGCCGACCACCGCTACGAGTTCACCGCCCCGGCCGGCGGCGAGGCCTGGGTCGGGCTGACCAAGACCGGCGACAGCGGCACCGCCGAGTTCGCCCTGGACTCCTTCACCGTCATCGACCTCGGCAGCGCCTGAGGACATATGGCGTCACGGCGCGCCATGCCGCAGGATCGGTGCTCGGCATGTACCAGACATGGATGCGCTACTTCACCCCGAGCCCGGTCCACCACCGGCTCGGGCTGGTGTGCCTCGGCGTCGGCCTCCAGCGCGGCGCGCTGCCGACGGTCGGGCCACGTGCCATCGACCACCACGTGGCGGTCGTCATCAGCACCGGACACGGCTGGTTCCGCCACCGGTCCGGGCCGCCCGTCCCCGTCACCGCACCGGCGCTGCTGTGGATCACCCCCGGTGTCGAACACCACTACGCGCCCGACCCGGACGACGGCTGGGACGAGGGCTTCGTGGACTTCACCGGAGCCGCCACCACCGCGTACACCGAACTGGGCTACATCGACCCCGACCGGCCGGTGACCCCACTGCGGGACAGCGCCGCCGCCCGCGGCATCATCACCCGCGTCGCCCGCGCGGCACGGATCGGCAACCCCCTGCTGGAAGTCGAGACGTCCGCCGCCGTCCACGAACTCCTGGTGACCCTGCGCCGCTCCCGCGCCGACACCGGAGGCGACGGCTCGCCCGTACTGGACGCGCTGGCGCGGGACGCCTTCCTGCCGCTCGCCGTCGCGGAACACGCCGCACGCCACGGCATGACGCTCGCCGAACTGCGCGCCGCCGTCCGGCGGGCGGCCGGATGCAGCCCCAAGGACTATCTGCTCGGTATCCGCCTCGGCCGGGCCAAGGAACTGCTCGCCGCCACCGACCTACCGGTCTCCGCCGTGGCCCGCCGGGTCGGCTACCACGACCCGGCCTACTTCAGCCGACTGTTCACCCGCCGCGTGGGGGTCGCGCCGATACGTTTCCGCGCGCAGCAGCACCACACCGTCCCCGGCGGCTGGAGCGACCGCGTCCCCCACCCGGACCACCCGCCGACGATCGCACCGGACTGAACCCGCCACGATCCTGCCGCCACCCCGCCCAGGATATGGACATACATAACCCCGCAATACCCCTTTCGGGTCGAGATCGTTGTGCTCGTCAGGTGAACGCACCTGAACGCCACAAGACTTGGGGACGTCTGTGCCTCCTCAAGCCGCCATCCCGAAGGGCACCGCACCCATGCCGACGCCGAACGACCCCGGGGAACCGCCCGCCCTCGCCGGGGGCGCCACGGGCCCCAGCCAACTGCGGCCACTGGTCGACACCGTGCTGGGCGCACTCAGCCAGGGCGCCGCAGCCCGCGGCGGCCCCATCCCGGCGGGCGGCCCCCAGGCGGTCGCCGAACGGCTGCGCGCCCAGGCCACCCCCGTCCTGCCCGCCAACGGCACCGGCGCCCAGGACGCGCTGCGCACCCTGGTACGCGCCGTCACCGAGGGCTCCGCCGACCCCGCGGAACGGTACTGCTCCGCGCACCTGCACTGCCCGCCGCTCGCCCTCGCGGTCGCCGCCGACCTCGCCGCGTCCGCGCTCAACCCCTCCATGGACTCCTGGGACCAGGCCCCCGCCGCCACCGCCCTGGAGGCCGAGACCACCGCCGCGTTCGCCGCCCTGGTCTACCCCGACCTGCCACAACCCGCCTGCCTGGTCACCACCGGAGGCAGCGAGTCCAACCAACTCGGCCTACTGCTCGCCCGGGAACGCGCCCGCGCCACCGGCGTGCCCGCGGTACACATCGTCTGCGGCGACAACGCCCACCACAGCGTCCACCGCGCCGCTTGGCTGCTCGGCCTGCCAGAACCCCGCACCCTGCCCACCCACGACGGCACCCTGCGCCCCGCCACCGTCGACCGCGCCCTCGCCGAACTGCGCGGCCCGGCCCTCGTCATCGCCACCGCCGGAACCACCGACACCGGCGCCATCGACCCACTCCCCGGCATCGCCGAAGTCACCACCGCCCACGGCGCCGAACTCCACATCGACGCCTCCTACGGCGGACCGCTGCTGTTCAGCAAGCACCACCGCGCCCAGCTGTCCGGCCTGCAGTCCGCCACCTCCGTCGGCATCGACCTGCACAAACTCGGCTGGCAGCCCATCGCCGCCGGACTGCTCGCCGTACCGGACACCACCGCACTGCGGCCACTGGCAACCAACGCCGACTACCTCAACGCCCACGACGACATCGAAGCGGGCTTCCCCGACCTGCTCGGCCGCTCACTACGCACCACCCGCCGCCCCGACATCCTCAAGATCGCCGTCACCCTCCGGGCCCTGGGCCGCGACGGGCTCGCCCAACTCATCGACAGGGTCTGCCAACAGGCCCAGCGCCTCGCCGACCTCGTCGAAGCCCACCCCGGTCTCACCCTCTACGCCCGCCCCACCATCACCACCGTCCTCTTCCGCCCCAGCCATGCCACCGACGCCGAACTGGCCGCCATCCGCCGCGCCCTGGTGACCTCCGGCACGGCCGTACTGGGCCGCGCCCACGCCGCGGGGCGCCTGTGGCTCAAGGCCACCCTGCTCAACCCCGCCACCGAACCAGCCGACTTCACCGCCCTCCTCGACCTCGTCGCCCGCACCGCACGGGAAACCCGAACCGGCCGACCGCCGTCGAACGGCCAGGAACCCTCCACCGGCCAAGACCCGCCGGGCGGCAACGCACCCCGGAACGGTCAGTAACCCACGGAAGGACACCGCCATGAACACCGTCGACCCCGCCGACAGCCCTTCCACCGACGAACCCCTGGACCTACTCGGCATCGGCATCGGGCCGTTCAACCTCTCCCTCGCCGCCCTCGCCGACGGACTGCCCGAACTACGCACCGCCTTCTACGACCGGCGCCCCGCGTTCAGCTGGCACCCGGGCCAGCTCATCCAGGGCAGCACCCTCCAAGTGCCCTTCCTGGCCGACCTGGTGAGCCTGGTCGAACCCGCCAGCCCCTGGTCGTTCCTGTGCTACCTCAAAGCCCGCGGCCGCCTCTTCCCCTTCTACTTCGCCGAGCGCTTCCACATCCCGCGCACCGAGTACGACGCCTACTGCCGCTGGGTCGCCGACTCACTGCCCACCTGCCACTTCGGCCACCAGATCGACGCCGTCCGCTGGAACCCCGAACGCGACCTGTTCCAGGTCGACTTCACCCGCCTCGACGCCGACGGCGAGGCCGTCGCCGTCGGCCGCACCCACAGCCGCAACCTCGTCATCGGCATCGGCACCACCCCCCACGTACCCGAACGGCTGCGCCCGCTCGCCGAATCCCCCAGCGTCCCCGTCCTCCACTCCGCCGACTACCTCACCCACCGCGACCGGCTGCTCGCCGCCGGCCATGTCACCGTCGTCGGATCCGGGCAGTCCGGCGCCGAAATCTTCCTCGACCTACTACGGCACCGCCCGCACGGCCGCGAAGGGCTCACCTGGCTCGCCCGCACCGAGGCCTTCGCCCCCATGGAATACAGCAAACTCGGCCTCGAACACTTCACCCCCGACTACACCCGCTACTTCCACGCCCTCCCCGAATCCGTACGCGACCAACTCCTCCCACACCAGTGGCAACTCCACAAAGCCATCGACCACGAGACCATCAGCGCCATCCACGAAGAGTTGTACCAGCGCACACTGACAACCGAGTCCGGACAGCCCTCCTGGCCCGACGTCACCCTCACCCCCGGCGTCTCGGTGCGCACCGCCGGCCGCATGGGCGCCGACCGCGTCGAACTCCACCTCGAACACGTCCAACAGGGCACCCAGAGCCGCGTCACCACCGACGCCGTCGTCCTCGCCACCGGATACCGGCAACGGCCCCTGGAACCCCTCCTCGCCCCCATCGACCCGTACCTGCGCCGCGACTCCGCCGGCCGCCCACGCGTCGACGAACGGCACCGCCTCGTCCTCGACCCCTCCATCCGCGGCGCCATCCACGTACAGAACGCCGAAACCCACACCCACGGCGTGGGCACCCCCGACCTCGGCCTCGGCGCCTGGCGCTCCGCCGTCATCCTCAACTCCCTCACCGGCGACACCGCCTACGAACTGCCGCAGCGCACCGCCTTCACCACCTTCGGCCTGGACCCCCACCCCGCCCACCGCCCACCCCGCACCGCCGTACCCCGCACCGGTACCAGCACCCCCACCATCAGAACAGCGGCACTCCCACGCGGGTGAGCCACCAGCCACCGGAGGCGAACACGGCCGGAGACCACCGCCCTGTTCGCCTTCACCCAGCCAGACCGCGCGCACAACACCCCCGTACGCGCCCCACCGACAACCCTCCGGCGCCCAACCCGCCTGCCACAGTGGAGACATGACCACGACACCGGCACCCCAGGACCACCCCCACGAGGACGCGCCACGCCTCGGCGTACGCGGCGAGGCCCACATCGAGGCCGAACCCGAACTCGCCCGCATCGCCATCACCGTCAACGCCCGCGGCACCGACCGCCGCGGCGCCCTCGACGACCTCACCCGCCGCAACACCACCGTCCTGGAACTCATCAGGGCCCACACCGAAGCCGTCGAGAAGACCCAGACCAGCGCCCTGGTCATCACCCCCGAACTCGCCAAGGGACGCGGCGAACGCGTTCGCTCCTACCACGGCCGCGTCCACCTCCAGGTCACCCTCAACGACTTCACCGCCCTCGGTGAACTCATCACCCGACTCGCCGAACTCGACCTCACCAGGGTCGACGGCCCATGGTGGTCCCTGCGCCCCGACTCACCCGCCTACCGCACAGCCAGAACCCAGGCCGTACGGGACGCCGTACGACGCGCCCGGGAGTACGCCGAAGCGCTCGGCGGAGAGGTCACCGCGCTCCTCGAACTCGCCGACACCGGCACGGAGCCGACCGCCCCATATCACCCCCGGGCGTTCGCACCCGCCGCCCCCGGCGGTGCGGCCGGGGCCCAGCCGGTCCCGGCGATCACCCTCGAACCCGAACGCCAGACCGTGCACGCCCAGGTCACCGCGCACTTCACCATGACCCGACCCGACCTGCGGGCCCCTGAGCCGCGCTGAAAGCCCTTGTGGGGTACGTACACCGTTGCGATTCACGTCAACAACCTTTAACGGAGCGGACGTTCCCCCTTCTCCGGGAGACGGTTCCCTACCGGCAGGTAGGTCGTAGGCTCGGCAGTATGCGCCGAGCAAAGATCGTCTGCACTCTGGGCCCCGCCACAGACTCGTACGACCAGATCAAGGCCCTGGTCGAGGCAGGAATGGACGTCGCCCGGTTCAACCTCAGCCATGGCTCTTACGCCGAACACGAGGACCGGTACCGCCGGGTGCGCAAGGCGGCCGACGAGACCGGGCGCAGCGTCGGGGTGCTGGTCGACCTTCAAGGCCCGAAGATCCGCCTCGGCCGGTTCGCCGAAGGCCCCGTACTCCTTGAACGCGGCGACGAGTTCACCATCACCGTCGAGGACATCGAAGGCGACCGGCAGATCTGCGGCACGACCTACAACGGCCTGGCCGCCGACGTCAGCCGCGGTGAACGCATCCTCGTCGACGACGGCCGCGTCACCCTCGAAGTCACCGACGTCGAAGGCCCCCGCGTACACACCATGGTCATCGAGGGCGGGCTGGTCTCCGACCACAAGGGCCTCAACCTGCCGGGCGTCGCCGTCAGCGTCCCCGCGCTCTCCCGGAAGGACCTGGAGGACCTGCGCTGGGCCCTGCGCATCGGCGCCGACGTCATCGCCCTGTCCTTCGTACGCAACGCCCGCGACGCGGAGGACGTGCTGCGCGTCATGGCGGAGGAGGGGCGGCGGATCCCGGTCATCGCCAAGATCGAGAAACCACAGGCCGTCGAGCACCTGGACGAGATCGTCGACGCGTTCGACGGGATCATGGTCGCGCGCGGTGACCTCGGTGTCGAAATGCCGCTGGAGACCGTGCCGATGGTGCAGAAGCGCGCGGTCAAACTCGCCAGGCGGAACGCCAAACCGGCCATCGTCGCCACCCAGATGCTGGACTCCATGGTCGAGGCGTCCCGGCCGACCCGCGCCGAGGCATCCGATGTCGCCAACGCGGTGATGGACGGGGCCGACGCGGTGATGCTCTCCGGCGAGACGAGCGTCGGCAAGTACCCGGTGGCCACCGTCAAGACCATGAGCCGGATCGTCGCGGCAGCCGAGGAGGACATGCTCGCGGCCGGCTTGCCCCCGCTGTCCGAACGCGGCAAGCCGCGCACCCAGGGCGGCGCCGTCGCGCGGGCCGCCGCCGAGATGGGCGACTTCCTCGGCGCGCAGTTCCTGGTGGCGTTCACCCAGAGCGGCGACACCGCCCGGCGTCTGTCGCGCTACCGCTCACCGATCCCGGTCCTGGCCTTCACCCCGGAACCGGCGACACGCTCACAACTGAGCCTGACCTGGGGCGTGGAGACGTTCCTCGGCCCGATGGTCCAGACGACGGACGAGATGGTCGAGCAGGTCGACGAACACCTTCTGCGAATCGGCCGCTGCAAGCCCGGCGACGTGGTCGTCATCACGGCGGGCTCACCCCCGGGCGTCCCCGGTACGACGAACATGGTCCGGGTCCACCACATCGGGGAGGACGACTCACCGAAGTAGCGGGGGCCTGAACGCACGGCTCCTAGTACTTGGGGCCTATGTGCTGGTCCATCATCGCCACGGAGACCTTGCGGGCCACCGAGATGTTCCAGGTGTTCGCCTGTTTCCACTCGATGCCGAGGTGGTCGAGGGTGTCGGTGTAGAGCCGTCGGATGTCCTCGGACTTGTTGGTGAAGAAGTAGCGGGGGTACTCGTAGCGCTTGCGCTGCCCGGCGACGGTGCGTTCGGTCCAGTTGGTGGTGCGGCAGCCGTCGGAGTGGACGAGTCCGCGGATGAACTCCCAGGGGTGGGCGTTGACCGATTCCCGTTGCCAGGTGGCGAGTTGGATGTGCCGCTCGTGCTTCTTCCCGGGTGCGTGCTGGGGGAAGAGGCAGGGCCAGTGCCGACCGTAGCTGACCACGCTCACGCAGCCCTCGCGTGGCAGTCGGTGGACCGAGCCCGTCGGATGTACGGCGTGCACCGCGTCGGCGCAGGCGTCGATGAGGCCAGGCCAGGCGTTGGCGCAGGCGATGCGGAGGAAGTAACCGGTGCGCGGATGCGGGCTGACGCAGCCGTCGCCGAGGTACAGGCCGAGTAAGTACGCGTACGCGTCCGGGGGATGGGGGAGATCGGGGCGATCTCGGCACCGGCGGCAGTCACTTGGGCGCAGCGGCTCGATACGGGCCTGCCAGCCGCGGATGGCGGCGCGGGAGATGCCCGTCTGCCTGCTGGCCGAGTTGAGGCTGCGTCCTTGGCGGAGCAGGGTGAGTGCGCGCTTGCGCGTCTCAAGGTCGTACATGCGATCGATCCTGGCGGAAAGTCAATGACCTCTGGCCGAATCGAAGGGTTGTTCACTCTAAGCGGTGAAGATCGCTAATGAGGTGATGACCTTGGAAAAGAAGGTGAGTGCCCCGGGTCGGATTCGAACCGACACTGTATGGGTTTTGAATCCATTGCCTGCTGCCAGTTGGGCTACCGGGGCCCCTTCGAAATGAAGGATAGCGGATACCCGCCATGACTCAAACCTACAGGACGTAGGTAGGCTCATGCATGCACCCCCGCACTGAAATGAGGAGCCGAAGCCAGTGACCGCCGCTGACGCCCCCGATGAGATGACGCCCCCGGCTGCCGACGCCGAAGGCGAACCGTCGCACGTTCCGCCGCACACGACGCGCGTCGTCATCGCCGAGGACGAGGCGCTGATCCGCCTCGACCTCAAGGAGATGCTCGAAGAAGAGGGGTACTTGGTCGTCGGAGAAGCCGGGGACGGCCAGCGGGCGGTGGAACTCGCCGAGGAGCACCGGCCCGACCTGGTGATCCTGGACGTGAAGATGCCGATCCTGGACGGGATCTCCGCCGCCGAGCGCATCGCCAAGGAGCGCATCGCTCCGGTGCTGATGCTGACCGCTTTCTCGCAGCGGGAGCTGGTCGACCGGGCGCGTGAGGCGGGCGCGATGGCGTACCTGGTCAAGCCGTTCAGCAAGAGCGACCTGGTTCCGGCCATCGAGATGGCCGTCTCCCGCTTCACCGAACTGCGCGCGCTGGAGGCGGAGGTCGCGGACCTGGCCCAGCGGTTGGAGACCCGCAAGCTGGTGGACCGGGCCAAGAGCGCGTTGCAGACGGCGTACGGGCTGAGCGAGCCCGCCGCGTTCCGCTGGATCCAGAAGACGTCGATGGACCGCCGGATGTCGATGCAGCAGGTGGCACAGGCCGTCATCGACGAGGTCAGCGGCACCGCCGGCAAGAGCGGCATGGACGACACGGGCGGCACGGACGACAAGGGCGCGGCCGGCTGAGGTCCGCCGTCCGGCTGCTCCCGGCGCACCGGGCGCGTTGAGTCCCATGTCACCTGGCGTGGCGCTGATGGCGTGACGGCCGCTTCGGGCCGTTACGCCGTCTGGCCGCAGCGGCCCGGCCGTGCGGCGGGCGCTGGCCGTGCGCCGCGAGGTGCTCGGGAAGATGATGGTGACGGCGCTGGTCGGTCGTATGCCGTCAGGAGGAAGAAGCCGCCGCCCAGGAGTTCCTTCCGCGCCGCCGGCGTCCAAGCCGCGCATTCAACCGTCTGCCTGGGCACCGCACACCCGCTGCACACCGCTGGGAGTGACAGGTGAACCAGCAACACCGCGGCGAGGTCGGCAAGGCCGACCACCGCCGTGCGGCGAGGTTGAGCGACGCGGGCTTGCAGGTGCCCGCCGCACCGGCCTGGATGCGCTGGCTGCCGGTCGCGTACGTGGCGGCGGTGCTGTTGCTGGAGCCGGTGACTCCGGTGCAGTGGCCGGTGAGTTTCCTGCTCATCGCGCTGCCGGTGATCGCCGCGTACACGCAGGGCCCGGTGGGCGTCGCCGCGGTGACGGTGTTCGCGATCGCGTTCGAGGCGGTCCTGGCGGGGACGCCGTGCTGTGCCGGCCGCAACGCGCACGACCTGTGGGAGAGGCACTATGTCGGCGCGTACATCTCCACGGCCCTGGTGGGCTTCATCGGCACCGTGCTGTCCGCCCACCGCAAGCGCCAGGAAGCGCATCTGCTGCACGCCAACTCGGTGGCTGAGGCGCTGATGCACACCCTGCTGCGGCCGGTTCCGCACCAGGTGGGCCATGTGCTGGCGGCCAGCCTGTACCACCCGGCCGAGGCGGGGACCATGGTGGGCGGCGACCTGTTCGACATCTGCGCGACCCCGGCGGGTGAGCGGGCCATCATCGGCGACGTGCGGGGCAAGGGCCTGCAGGCCGTGCGTACTGTCGCCGATGTGCTGGGCAGTTTCCGGCAGGCCGCCTACGATCCCGGCGACCTGCTACAGGTGGCGGTCAGCATGGAGCGCCGGATCACCCGGGAGGCGGCGGCGATCCTGGACGACGAGTTGTTCGTTACCGCCGCCCTGGTCGAGTACGACTCGCGGGCGAACCGCGTGACGATCATCAACCACGGCCATATCGAGCCGGTGCTGATCTCCGGTGGGGAGGTGAACACGCTCGCCGGGCCGCCGGCCCTTCCGCTGGGCCTGGGCGTGCTGGCCCCGGGGCGTCCGGTGTCCTATGAGCACCGCTTCGCTCCGGGGGATGTGCTGCTGCTGTGCACCGACGGCCTGATGGAGGCCCGGGACCATGGTGGGGTCTTCTACCCGCTGCTGGACCAGCTGCGGACGCGTTTCGCCGGGCTGGCGGCGCCCACGCCCAGGGATGTGATCGACTTCCTCGACACCGATCTGCCCCGGCACGCCCGGGCGCTCCACGACGACGTGGCGATCCTGGCCATCGCCCCGCACGGGCGGTAGGCGGCGGTCAGGTGGTCTGGTTGCCGCTGGGGGCCGAGGGGCGAAGTACGCAGGTCAGTCGGGCCGAACAGATGCGGCGTTCCTGTTCGTCGGTGATGACGATCTCGTAGGTGGCGGTGGAGCGGCCCCGGTGCACGGGGGTGGCCACGCCGGTGACGGTGCCGGTGCGGATGCCGCGGTGGTGGGTGGCGTTGAGGTCGACGCCGACCGCGATCTTGTGGGGTCCGGCGTGCATCATGGCGCCGACCGAGCCGAGGGTCTCGGCGAGTACGGCCGAGGCGCCGCCGTGCAGCAGCCCGTACGGCTGGGTGTTGCCCTCGACCGGCATGGTGCCGACGACCCGCTCGGCGGAGGCCTCGGTGACCTGGATGCCCATGCGGGTGCCCAGGGTTCCGGCGGAGAACAGGGACGGCAGGTCGATGCCGAGCCCTGCGTACTGTTCGAGGACCTCCGGCGGGAACTTGGTGGGGGCCTGGGTGGCGGCCTGCTCGCCCATGTCGGTCGGCTCCGATCGTCTTCGGTCGGTCGCGGTGGGCTTCGGACGTCGCGGAGCCGGCACCGCCTGGGCCCGGGGCCCGCGGCGTCGGCCGCGGCCCCCGGGAAGTGTGTCAGCAGCGTCCTATCAGGTGTTCACGCGTCCGGGGCGGCCGTCGGGAGGTGGTTTTGATCACGTGTGGCCTCCAGGCGTATGACGACGGACTTCGACGCCGGGGTGTTGCTGGTGTCGGCGGTGTGGTCGAGCGGGACCAGTACGTTGGTCTCCGGGTAGTACGCGGCGGCGCAGCCGCGGGTGGTGGGGTAGTGGACGACGCGGAACCCTTCCGCGCGCCGCTCCACTCCGTCGGACCACTCGCTGACCAGGTCGGTGTAGGCGCCCTCGGCCAAGCCGTGGGCGTGGGCGTCCTCGGGGTGGAGCAGGATGACGCGGCGGCCGCCCCTGATGCCCCGGTAGCGGTCGTCGAGGCCGTAGATGGTGGTGTTGTACTGGTCGTGCGAGCGCAGCGTCTGCAGCAGCAGCCGGCCTTCGGGTACCTGGGGGTACTCGACGGGAGCGGCGGTGAAGTTGGCCTTGCCGGTGGCGGTGGGGAAGCGGCGGTTGTCGCGCGGGGCGTGCGGCAGCGTGAAGCCGCCGGGGCGGCGGACTTTGGTGTTGAAGTCCTCGAAGCCGGGGACGACCCGGGAGATCCGGTCCCGTACGAGGTCGTAGTCGGTTTCGAACTCGGCCCAGGGGACGACGCTGTCCGGGCCGAGCGCGGCGCGGGCGAGCCGGCAGATGATGGCGGGTTCGGAGAGCAACTGGGCGCTGGCGGGGGCGAGTCCGCCGCGGGAGGCGTGCACCATGCCCATGGAGTCCTCGACGGTGACGAACTGTTCGCCGGTGGCCTGGACGTCCTTCTCGGTGCGGCCGAGAGTGGGCAGGATCAGGGCGCGGGCGCCGGTGATCACATGGGAGCGGTTGAGCTTGGTCGACACATGGACGGTGAGCCGGGCGCGGCGCATCGCCGCCTCGGTGACCTCGGTGTCGGGGGTGGCGGAGACGAAGTTGCCGCCCATGGCGAAGAACACCTTCGCCGTGCCGTCGCGAAGCGCGCGGATGGACCGTACGACGTCCAGGCCGTGTTCGCGCGGTGGTGCGAAGCCGAACTCCTTCTCCAGGGCGTCGAGGAAGGCGGGCGCGGGCCGTTCGAAGATGCCCATGGTGCGGTCGCCCTGGACGTTGCTGTGGCCGCGCACCGGGCAGACTCCGGCCCCGGGGCGGCCGATGTTGCCGCGGAGCAGCAGGAAGTTGACGACCTCGCGGATGGTGGGCACGGCGTGCTTGTGCTGGGTGAGGCCCATCGCCCAGCACACCACGATGCTGCGGGCGCTCAGGACCATGTCGTGCAGTTGCTCGATCCGTTGGCGGTCCAGTCCGGTGGCGCGCAGTACCTCGTCCCAGTCGGTGGCGCGGGCGGTCTCGGCGAACTCCTCGAAGCCGTGGGTGTGTTGGGCGACGAACTCGGTGTCGACGGCTCCGTCGGTCTCCAGGAGGAGCCTGTTCAGGGCGCGGAACAGCGCCTGGTCGCCGCCGAGCCGGATCTGGAGGAACAGGTCGGTGAGCGGGGTGCCGGAACCGGCGAGTCCGCGGGCGGTCTGCGGGTTCTTGAACCGCTCAAGTCCCGCCTCGGGCAGCGGGTTGACGGTGACGATCTTCGCGCCGTTCGCCTTGGCCTTCTCCAGCGCGGACAGCATCCGGGGGTGGTTGGTGCCGGGGTTCTGTCCGGCGACGATGATCAGGTCGGCGCGATAGAGGTCTTCGAGGAGCACGCTGCCCTTGCCGACGCCGAGGGTCTCGGTGAGTGCGGAGCCCGATGACTCGTGGCACATGTTGGAGCAGTCGGGCAGGTTGTTGGTGCCCAGTTCGCGGGCGAACAACTGGTAGAGGAAAGCGGCCTCGTTGCTGGTGCGGCCCGAGGTGTAGAACACCGCCTCGTCGGGCGAGTCGAGCCGGCGCAGTTCCTCGGCGATGATGTCGAAGGCGCGCTCCCACGGCACCGGCTCGTAGTGGTCGGCGCCTTCGGGCAGGTACATCGGCTGGGTCAGCCTGCCCTGCTGGCCGAGCCAGTAGCCGCTGCGGGCGGCGAGGTCGGAGACCGGGTGGCGGGCGAAGAACTCGGGGGTGACGCGGCGCAGCGTCGCCTCTTCCGCGACGGCCTTGGCGCCGTTCTCGCAGAACTCCGCGCGGTGCCGCTTGTCGGGCTCGGGCCAGGCGCAGCCGGGGCAGTCGAAGCCGTCCTTCTGGTTGACCTTGAGCAGGGTCAGCGCGGTGCGGCGCACGCCCATCTGCTGTTGCGCGATGCGTAGCGTGTGCCCGATGGCGGGCAGCCCGGCGGCGGCGTGCTGCGGTGCGGTGACATCGGGCGCGTCCTGGACCGGGTCCCCCGCGGGCGGTTTGCCTGCCATCGTCGTCCCCTTCGCTACGTGCCGGTACGGGTTCGCCCCGGCCGGCGTCGCGTGTTCGATGCTGTCGTTTCGATCCTCCCACGGGCCGCTGACGGCGGGGGCGGGTGGCGGCGCCGCGGGCGGGGATGTCAGTGGTCCGTGGGAGGATCGGAGACGTGGCAGCAAAGGCATCGAAGACGACGGCGAAGAAGACCGCGACGACCACCGGGGCGACCGGAGGCCAGAAGGGAGGCCGCCCGCGCCTGCTCCTGCTGGACGGGCACTCCTTGGCGTACCGGGCGTTCTTCGCGCTGCCGGTGGAGAACTTCAACACCGCCACCGGCCAGCCGACGAACGCGATCTACGGGTTCACCTCGATGCTGGCCAACACGTTGCGTGACGAGCAGCCGACGCATCTGGCGGTGGCGTTCGACGTGTCCCGCAAGACCTGGCGGATGGAGGAGTATCCGGAGTACAAGGCGACGCGTTCCAAGACTCCGGACGAGTTCCGCAGCCAGGTGGAGCTGATCGGCGAGCTGCTGGACGCGATGCGGGTGCCGCGGTTCGCGGTGGACGGCTTCGAGGCCGACGACGTGATCGCCACCCTGGCCACCCAGGCCGAGCGGGCCGGCTACGAGGTGCTGATCGTCACCGGTGACCGGGACTCGTTCCAACTGGTCAGCGAGAACGTGACGGTGCTGTACCCGACCAAGGGCGTGTCCGAGCTGACCCGGTTCACCCCGCAGAAGGTCGAGGAGAAGTACGGCCTCAGCCCCCGGCAGTACCCGGACTTCGCGGCGCTGCGCGGCGACCCGTCGGACAACCTGCCGGGCATTCCCGGCGTCGGTGAGAAGACCGCGGCCAAGTGGATCATCCAGTTCGGCTCGTTCGACGAGTTGGTGAAGCGGGCCGACGAGGTCAAGGGCAAGGTCGGGCAGAGCTTCCGCGACCATCTGGAGGCGGTCACGCTGAACCGCCGGCTCACCGAGATGGTGCGGGACGTCGAACTGCCGGTCGGCCCCGACGGGCTGGGGCGTCAACCGTATGACCGGGCTTCGCTCGATGTGGTGCTGGAGGCGCTGGAGTTCCGGCACGCCAACTTCCGCGAGCGGCTGTACGCGGCCGACCCCGGCACCAGCGAGGCCGCCGAGGCGGTCGGCGACGGGGTGGAGATCGACGGGCGGGTGCTGGCCGCCGGTGAGCTGACCGACTGGCTGGAGGAGCACGGCCGGGGCACGGTCGGGGTGGCCACGGTCGACTCCTGGGCGCTGGGCTCGGGGACGGTCACCGAGATCGCGCTGGCCACCGAGGGAGGACCGGCGGCCTGGTTCGATCCGGCGCATCTGGTGGAGCGGGACGAGAAGGCGTTCGCACGCTGGATCGCGGACCGTGACCGGCCCAAGGTGCTGCACAACGCCAAGGGCGCCATGCGGGTCTTCGCCGAGCACGGCTGGACGGTGGACGGCGTGGCGATGGACACCGCGCTGGCCGCGTACCTGATCAAGCCAGGGCGGCGCTCGTTCGCCCTGGACGCGCTCTCGGTGGAGTATCTGGGCCGTGAGCTGACCACGTCCGAGGGCGACGGCGGGCAGTTGGCGTTCGGTGTGGACGACGGCGCCGAGGCGGAGGCGCTGATGCTCCAGGCCCGTACGGTGGCTGACCTGGGCGAGGTGTTCAGCGCCCGGCTGGCCGCGGACGGCGCGCTGGAGCTGCTGCGGGACGTGGAGCTGCCGATCTCGGTGCTGCTGGCCCGGATGGAGCGGCACGGCATCAGCGCCGACCGCGAGTGGCTTGAGCGCATGGAGCAGCAGTTCGCCGGCGCCGTGCAGCAGGCGGTCGCCGAGGCGCACCGGTCGGTGGGGCACGAGTTCAACCTGGGCTCGCCCAAGCAGCTCCAGGAGGTGCTGTTCGGCGAGCTGGGGCTGCCCAAGACCAAGAAGACCAAGACCGGATACACCACGGACGCCGACGCGCTGGCGTGGCTCGCCGGGCAGACCGACCACGAGCTTCCGGTGATCATGCTGCGCCACCGTGAACAGGCCAGGCTCCGCTCCACCGTTGAGGGCCTGATCAAGACCATCGCGCCGGACGGACGGATCCACACCACCTTCAACCAGACGGTGGCCGCCACCGGACGGCTGTCGTCCACCGACCCCAACCTGCAGAACATCCCGGTCCGCACCGACGAGGGCCGGGCGATCCGCCGGGGCTTCGTGGTCGGCGAGGGTTACGAGTCGCTGCTGACCGCCGACTACAGCCAGATCGAACTGCGGGTGATGGCCCACCTGTCCGAGGACGAGGGCCTGATCGCCGCCTTCACCTCCGGCGAGGACCTGCACACCACGGTGGGTTCGTACGTCTTCGACGTCCCCAGGGCGAGCGTGGACGCCGAGATGCGGCGCAAGATCAAGGCGATGTCGTACGGGCTGGCCTACGGCCTGTCCGCGTTCGGCCTCTCCCAGCAGTTGGGCATCGACGCCGCGGAGGCAAGGGCGTTGATGGACACCTACTTCGAGCGGTTCGGCGGGGTGCGCGACTATCTGCACCGGGTGGTGGAGGAGGCCAGGGTCACCGGCTACACCGAGACGCTGCTGGGCCGCCGCCGCTATCTGCCGGACCTCAACAGCGACAACCGGCAACGCCGGGAGATGGCCGAGCGGATGGCGCTCAACGCGCCGATCCAGGGTTCGGCCGCCGACATCGTCAAGATCGCGATGCTGCGGGTGGACGAGGCGCTGACCAAGGAGGAGCTGCGTTCCCGCACCCTGCTACAGGTGCACGACGAAATCGTGCTGGAGGTGGCGCCCGGCGAGCGCGAGCAGGTCGAGGAACTGGTCCGGCGGGAGATGGCGGGTGCCTACCCGCTGCGTGCCCCGCTCGACGTCTCCGTCGGTCACGGCCCCGACTGGGAGTCCGCCGCGCACTGACCGCCCCGGTCGCGCGAGCGCGCCCGTCTGGCGTGGACCGCGGCGGCGACCGCCGCCGCGGCCGGCACCAGACCCGCGCCCGCGCCGAAGGTGGCGGAGGCGATCAACGACGAGACGTCGCCCGGCCGGTCCCGCCGACAGCGCAGCGCCGCCCCCGCCACCGCGCAGGCCGCCAGCGTCCAGCCGCCCGCCCGCCTGGTCCGCGCCGTCAGCCGGGGCACCGCGGGCGGCGGCGCATGCGGGGCGCGCCGCGACTCCCGTGCCGTCCACAGCCCGAGGGCGGCCAGTCCCGCGGCCGAACTCGCGTACTGCGCCCAGTGGTACAGCGGTACGCCGCACACGGTGCGGCTCAGCACCGGCAACAGGCGTACACCGCCGCGTCCTTGGTGGGTGAAGGCGTCCCAGCCGAGATGCGTGGCCGCCCCGGTCGCCGCCGAGACCCAGAACCATCCGGTGTCCCGCACCGTCGGTGCCGTCGCCCCACCCGTCGCCCCACCCGTCGCCACGCCCAGCAGCGGCGCCGCGCGGCCGCCGATCGGCGGCGGCAGCAAGGCGGTCAGCGGCCCGCGCACCGCCAGCCAGCCAGCCGTCAGCCCGGCCGCGAGCAGCGGATCGAGCACGGCGGCACCGGCCAAACCGTGGGTGGCCCGGCCGTATCGGCCGGTTCCGGGGATCAGCGAGTCGAGGAAGAACGGCACGTCCGGGGCGAGCGACCCGGCGATCAGCCCTGCCGCGAGCAACGGTCCGCGCCCCCGTACCGTGCCTGAGGCATCGGTCCGCAGCAGGGGCAGTACCGCCGCGGGATGGCTGAAGGTGAACGGCATCCACGCCTCCCGTAGCTGTGATTCGCACTGTTCATCACCATCTCTGTCACGGACGGTGGCTCCGGTTCACAAGTTGCCGTAGTGTCCGTTTCGTTGTCGCGCTGGGGAGCGCATACGACACACCATCGGGAGGGAATAGGCGTATGTCTGTGCCGTTCGGCCGACGGATACGCAAGGGTGCGGCGGGCACCGCGATCGCGGCGTTGGCGATGGCAGCGCTCACCGCCTCACAGGCCCCGGGCGTGGCCCTGGGCGTGGCACACGGCAGCACCGTGGCCCCGCCTCCCGGCCCGCCGATCGACGGTGGAAAGCCGTACATCACCAACCTGCCGCCGCTCAACTCGCCGGTGAAGCCCGGCAGTCCCAGCGGGCAGCCCGGTAGCGGGCCGGGTGTGGGGGCGGGTGGCGCGGGCATCCCCGCGACCGTACTCGCCGCGTACCAGAAGGCCGAGGCGGCGCTCCAGAGCAGTCGGCCCGGCTGCCATCTGCGCTGGCAGCTGCTCGCGGCGATCGGCGAGGTGGAGTCCGGCCAGGCGGACGGCGGCAACGTGGACGCCTCCGGCACCACCCGTACGCCGATCCTCGGCCCGGTGCTGGACGGCACCGGGGGCAACGCCAACATCGGTTCCAGCAGCACCAGTTACTACGACGGCGGCCTGTCCTACGCCCGCGCGGTCGGCCCCATGCAGTTCATCCCGTCCACCTGGGCGCAGTGGGGCGCGGACGGCAACGGTGACGGCGTCAAGGACCCCAACAACATCTACGACGCCTCGCTCGCCGCCGCCGACTACCTGTGCGCCGCCGGTGGCGACCTGTCCGACCCCAAGGGCCTGGACCGCGCGATACTGGGCTACAACCACTCCCAGGACTACCTGAACACCGTCAAGGACTGGTACCAGTACTACCTCAACGGTGTGCACCAGATCGCGGACGGCTCCGGTGGCGGCTCGGCGCCCGGTGCCGGGGGCGACCGGATACCGTCGGCGCAGCCGTCGCCGTCGGCCTCGTCCGGCGCCGGAGGCAGGCCGGGCGGTGGACCGTCCGCGTCGCCCTCGCACAGCCCGCTGCCCACCGTGTCGGCCAGCGGCAGTATCGGCCCCGGGCCCAGCGGCAGCCCCTCGCCGCACCCGTCCGGCAGCGGCAGCCCGAGCCCGTCGCCCACCGGGGGGTGCCCCACCGGCTCGCCCAGCCCGTCGCCCTCGCCGTCCGGTAGCGCCAGCCCCTCGCCGTCCCCGAGCCCGTCGCCCTCGCCGAGCGGCAGCGCTTCCGGGTCGCCCTCGCCCTCACCGTCCCCGAGCGGTGGCCGCTGCCCGACACCGAAGCCGAGCGGCGACGCCAGCCCCTCGCCGTCCGCCGCGCCCAGCCAGTCGGCGCACTGAACCCACGGCAACGCAAAGGAGGGCCGGGTCGACGCGACCCGGCCCTCCTGACGTTGCGTCAGCGAACTTGTTCTCATTTGGCGTTCCGGTTGCTACCGTGCGTCGGGCCCCGCAGCCCACACCGGGAGGCTGTCCATGCGCGCCCTGATCGCCGCGGCCGTCGGACTCGCCGCCGCGCTGGCCCTGGTCATGACGATCACCGCGATCGGGGCGCCGGCGGGCAGCACCTCACCGAAGCCGCTCATGACCACCGTCCCGCGGCATCCGTGAAGGGGGCCGGGAGAATGCGCCGCAAAGCCAGCCTGGTACTGCTCGGATTCGCCGCGTTCTGCGCCGCGTTGTCACCACTGCTGCGCTGGTACGCCTTTCCCCGGCTGGCGAAGATCCCGGCCAACGAATACCAGGTCGTCGTCCTCCAGGCGAAGAACCCGACCCTGCTCGACTACACCCGGATGAAGGACGTCACCGTTCCCGAAGTGAACATCGTGCAGACGCTGCGCGGTAATGTGCGGGCGGCGGAACAGGTCAAGAAGCAGACCGGCCGCGATGTCGTCGTCTGGGACGCGCTGTCCTACATCGCCGACCCGCACGGCGCCATGGTCTCCGAGATCCCCGAACGCTACGTCTTCGACGCCCACTCCCAGGCACCCGTGCACGCGGGCGGCGAGAGCGTGGACGGCGACCCGGTGCGGCGCCAGGGCATAGAGTTCAAGTGGCCGTTCCTCACCCAGAAACGCGACTACTACTACTTCGACGCCCAGACCCGCACCTCCGCCCCCATCCACTACCGGGGCACGCGGAACTTCCACGGCCTGAAGGTCTACTACTTCGAGCAGACCATTCCATGGACCAAGGTGCCGCTGCCGAAGAAGATGCCGCTCGGCGTGACACCCGCCGTCGTCACCGCCGCCGGAATGGAACGCTGGTACACCACCAAGCGGATGTTCTGGGTGGACCCGGTAACCGGCGCACCGGTCAACGGCGAGGAGATCCACAAGGAGGAGATGCGCTATATCGGCGACCCGCGGAAAACACCGCTGATCGCCTTCGCGGGCGATGTGAAGATGCGGCCCGACTACGTCGACTCGACCGTCGAACTCGTCAAGGAGCAGCGGCAGTTGGTCCTCGCACTCACCAGCTATCTGCCCTGGGGCTTCCTGGGCCTGGGCGCCGCGCTGCTGGCCACCGCCCTGGTGCTGGAAGCCCGCGACCGCCGCGGCGGCGCGTCCAGTACGGACACCGTGGAACCGACCCCGCGGCCGGTGCCCGCCTAGGACCGTCCGTTCGTCCGCCGTGTCGCCCGCGCCGTCGAAGGGTCCTCGGGCCAAGGGTGCTTGGGATAGCGTCCGCGCAACTCCGCGCGCACCGCCCGGTACCCGTCCCGCCAGAACGACGCCAGATCCGAGGTGACCGCCGCCGGACGCCCGGCGGGGGAGAGCAGATGCACCAGCAGCGGCACCCGCCCGCCCGCGATCCGCGGCGTCTCCTGCCAGCCGAACAACTCCTGGAGCTTCACCGCCAGCACCGGCTGCCCTTCGCCGTACGACACCCGGATCCGGGAGCCGCTGGGCACCTCGACCCGCTCCGGCGCCAACTCCTCGAACCGGGCCGCCTCCCCGCCGGCCCACGGCAGCAGCCGGGACAGCGCGGCGCCCGCGTCCACCCGTTCCAGATCCGCCCGGCGCCGGGCCGCGCCCAGCTCCGGGCCCAGCCACTCCTCGACGCGGTCCAGTAGCGCCCCGTCCGACACATCCGGCCACGGCGCGCCCAACTCCCCGTGCAGGAACGCCAGTCGCTGCCGCAGCCCCTCCGCCTCCCGGCTCCACCGCAGCACACCGGTGCCCTCCCGGCGCAGCCCGTCAAGCAGCGCCGCCCGCACCGCCTCCGGGTCGGGGGAGCGCAGCGCCCGTGACGACAGCTCGATCGCCCCCAGCCGCCGCACCTCGCGGGCCACGACGTCCCCGTCCCACGCCACCTCCTGGTAGGAGGACAGCAACGGCGCCGCAGCCGTGCGCGCCGTCTCCTCGTCGATCACCGCGGCCAGCCGCGCCCGCGCCGAGGCGGCCGAAACCGGACGGTCCGCCACCGCCACCGCCAGCCAGTCCGCCCCCGACAGCCGGGTGCCGTCGGCGAGTTCGGCCGCCGTGCCCGAGGCCATCAGATATCCGCCGGCACGCCTCCTGGCCACCCGCTCCGGGAAGGCCAGTGCGGCCACCAACCCGGCCGCGAGGTCGTCGGCGAGCCCGCCGTCCGACGCCGTGCCCGCACGGGACTCCGCCACGCCGCCCTCAGCGGCAACCGCCGTCAGACGCTTCGCCTCCGCTCGCCAGCGTCCGCCGTAACCGTCACCGCCCCGCCGGGCCGAGCGCCACGCCCCGGCCAGATCATCCCCGTACTCCCGGGGTGGCTCCTCACTGAGCAGCGCCACCACCTCGGCCGCCCGGCGCGCGCCGATCAGCCGCGCGCCGTCCAGCAGCGCCCGCGCCAGCCGGGGATGCAGTCCCATTCCGGCCATGCGCCGCCCGCGGTCCGACACCCGGTCGTCCGGGCCGAGCGCCCCGACCGCCCGCAGCGTCTCTCGCGCAGCCGCCATCGCGCCCGCCGCGGGGGCGTCCAGCAGCGCCAGACCGGACGCGTCCGGATCACCCCAGCACGCGACCTGCAGCGCGAACGCCGCCAGGTCCGCCACCGCGATCTCCGGTGCGGGCCGGGCCGGATGACCGACGTCATCGGCCCGCGACCAGCAGCGGTACACCGTGCCCGGCCCCTCGCGCCCGGCCCGGCCGGCGCGCTGACGGGCCGCCGCGTGGGAAACCCGAACGGTCGTCAGCGCGCCCAGGCCGCGTGCGTGGTCGGTGCGCGGCTCACGGGCCAGACCGCAGTCGACCACCACCCGCACGCCCGGCACCGTAAGACTGGACTCGGCCACCGAGGTGGCCAGCAGCACCCGCCGCCGGGCGCCCGGCGCGAGCGCAGCGTCCTGCACCGCGGCGGGCGCCCGCCCGTGCAGTTGCAACACCTCCACGCCATCGACGCGCCCCAGCGCCCCGGCGACCCTCGCGATCTCCCCGACGCCCGGCAGGAAGCACAGCACATCCCCCTCGCGCTCCCGCAGCGCACGCCGCACCACCGACGCCGTGTGCTCCAGCAGCGCCGGATCCACCCGCATCCCGTGCGGCGGCCGTACCGCACGCGCCGGAGGCGCCCACACCACATCGACCGGATGCAGCACGTCCCGCGCCTCGACCACCGGTACATCGCCCATCAGCCGCGCCCACGCCGCGGTGTCCGTCGTCGCCGACGCCGCCACCACGCGCAGCTCCGGGCGCAGCGCGGCGCGCACGTCCAGCACGAACGCCATCACGGTGTCCGCGTCCAGATGCCGCTCATGGCACTCGTCGAGCAGCACCACGTCCACACCGGGCAGTTCGGGATCGCGCTGCAACCGCTGGAGCAGCACGCCCGTCGTCACCACCTCTACGACGGTACGCCGTGAAACCTTCCGCTCCCCACGAATCGTGAACCCGACCCGGTCCCCGGCCTCCTCGCCCAGCAGCCAGGCCATCCGGCGGGCCGCCGCCCGTACCGCCATCCGCCGCGGCTCGGCCACCAGAACCCGCCGCACCGGTGCGCCGTCCAGCAGCCCGGCCAGCACCAGCGGTACCAGCGTCGTCTTGCCGGTGCCCGGCGGCGCCGCCAGCACCGCGCCACCGTGCTCGTCAAGGGCGGCCAGCAGCGCGGGCAGCACGTCGCGTACCGGCAGGTCGAGTGCCGCGGTCCGGATCACGCGGTCAGTCCCGTACGCACACGAAGATCGCCGTGCCCGGCAGCAGCGCCCCGCGCAGCGGGGACCAGCCGCCCCACTCCTGGGTGTTCCACTCCGGCCAGCGCGGCTCCACCAGGTCGACCAGCCGGAAACCGGCCGCCGCTATCTCCCGCACCCGGTCCCCGACGGTGCGGTGGTGCTCCACGTACACGGCGGTGCCGTGCTCGTCCTGCTCGACATAAGGGGTGCGGTCGAAGTACGACGCGGTGGCGGTCAGCCCCTCGGGGCCCGGCTCGTCCGGGAAGGCCCAGCGGATCGGGTGGGTGACCGAGAAGACCCAGCGCCCGCCCGGCCGCAGCACCCGGTGCACCTCGCGCATCACCCGCGCCGAGTCGGCCACGAACGGCACCCCGCCGTACGCGGAGCACGCCAGGTCGAACGAGCCGTCCGCGAACGGCAGCGCGCCCGCGTCCGCCTGCACCAGCGGGAAGCCGCCGCCGATCCGGCGGGAGTGCCGCAACTGCCGGTACGACAGGTCCAGCGCCACCGGCCGGGCGCCCCGCCCCGCCAGCCAGCGCGAGCACTGCGCCGCACCGCAGCCGATCTCCAGCACCGACCGTCCGGCCAGCTCCCGCGCCGGGCCGAGCAGCGCGGCCTCGGCCTCGTCCAGGCCCTCGGGGCCCCAGACGAAGCGGTCGTCGCCCAGGAACGTGCCGTGTTCGGCCTGGTACTCGTCGGCGTTGCGGTCCCACCACCCCCGGCTCGCCCGGCTGCTCTCGGCGGTGTCCGCGGTGCGCCGCACCGCTTCCGGCTCGGGCTGGTCGACGGTGTCGGACGGGGAGTCTTGGATCATCGCGGCGGTCGTCGTACTCTCATCGGAGGATTCGGGGTTCCGCGGGTCACGGACCTCGGGGGAGCTGGGGCTGGGCGGTTTGTACCGGGTATGTGACGTTGCGTCCCTGGTATGCCTCTTCGCGCATTGACCGTGCCCGGCTGCCCCCGTATGCTACAAGTTGCGCTGCGGGCCTGCGCGCCTCGGACGGAGCAGGCTGCGCTCGCATCTGTTGTAGACCTCTCGGTTGTTGAGGCGATGTCCGTAGATTCCAGATCACGGATCCACCGCCTCGAGGCTGTCCGGAATCGGCAGAGGCGATACGGGCTCTCGGCGTAGCAGTACCTACGACTTACTGTCCGTACCGGAGTCCTTTCCCTAATGACGAGCAGCACCGAGGCCCCTCGCACCACCCCGCAGGTGGCGGTCAACGACATTGGTTCCGAGGAAGCCTTCCTCGCCGCGATCGACGAGACGATCAAGTACTTCAACGACGGCGACATCGTCGACGGCGTCATCGTGAAGGTCGACCGGGACGAGGTCCTGCTCGACATCGGTTACAAGACCGAGGGCGTCATCCCCTCCCGTGAGCTTTCGATCAAGCACGACGTCGACCCGAACGAGGTCGTCGCCGTGGGTGACGAGATCGAGGCCCTGGTCCTCCAGAAGGAGGACAAGGAAGGCCGCCTGATCCTCTCCAAGAAGCGCGCCCAGTACGAGCGCGCCTGGGGCACCATCGAGAAGATCAAGGAAGAGGACGGCATCGTCACCGGTACCGTCATCGAGGTCGTCAAGGGTGGTCTCATCCTCGACATCGGCCTCCGCGGCTTCCTCCCCGCCTCCCTGGTCGAGATGCGCCGCGTCCGCGACCTGCAGCCGTACGTCGGCAAGGAGCTCGAGGCCAAGATCATCGAGCTGGACAAGAACCGCAACAACGTGGTCCTGTCCCGCCGTGCCTGGCTGGAGCAGACCCAGAGCGAGGTCCGCCAGACCTTCCTCACCACCCTGCAGAAGGGCCAGGTGCGCTCCGGCGTCGTCTCCTCCATCGTCAACTTCGGTGCCTTCGTGGACCTGGGTGGCGTCGACGGTCTGGTCCACGTCTCCGAGCTGTCCTGGAAGCACATCGACCACCCGTCCGAGGTCGTCGAGGTCGGCCAGGAGGTCACGGTCGAGGTCCTGGACGTCGACATGGACCGCGAGCGCGTCTCCCTGTCGCTCAAGGCGACCCAGGAAGACCCGTGGCAGCAGTTCGCCCGTACCCACCAGATCGGCCAGGTCGTTCCGGGTAAGGTCACCAAGCTGGTGCCGTTCGGTGCGTTCGTCCGCGTGGACGAGGGCATCGAGGGTCTGGTCCACATCTCCGAGCTGGCCGAGCGCCACGTGGAGATCCCGGAGCAGGTCGTCCAGGTCAACGACGAGATCTTCGTCAAGGTCATCGACATCGACCTGGAGCGCCGCCGCATCAGCCTCTCGCTGAAGCAGGCCAACGAGTCCTTCGGCGCCGACCCGGCCTCGGTCGAGTTCGACCCGACCCTCTACGGCATGGCCGCGTCCTACGACGACCAGGGCAACTACATCTACCCCGAGGGCTTCGACCCGGAGGCCAACGACTGGCTGCCGGGCTACGAGAAGCAGCGCGAGGAGTGGGAGCGCCAGTACGCCGAGGCGCAGACCCGCTTCGAGCAGCACCAGCAGCAGGTCATCAAGTCCCGCGAGGCCGACGCCGAGGCGGCGGCCGAGGGCGGCCAGGCCGCTCCGCAGGGCGGCGGCCAGGCGTCCGGCGGCTCGTACTCCTCGGAGTCGGCCGACAACTCCGGCGCCCTGGCTTCGGACGAGGCGCTGGCCGCGCTTCGCGAGAAGCTGGCCGGTGGCCAGAGCTGAACGCTTCCCGCTGAGGGCTAGCTGAGACGAAGCCCCGCCTCCCCTTCCGGGAGGCGGGGCTTCGTCATTCACTTGTTCAGGTGACGGTGATGGTCGCGGTACGGGCGACGGTGGCGCCTTGACCGTCCCTCACCCGGACCACCACCTGGTACGTGCCGGGCGCCGTGCCCGCGGGGACGGTCACCCGGACCGGCACCTCGGCGGTGGCGGGCAGGTTGTCGGAGCGCAGGCTCAACCCCCGCTGTGCCGGGTCGGCGGTCAGCGGGCCGCCGGGGGTGACGGTCAGCGTGCCGGTCGCGGTGCCGGGGTCGGTGAGCACCGCGTCGGCGGTCAGGGTCACGGTGCCGCCCGCCGAGGTGGTGGCGGTCGGCGGGGTCAGCCCAAGCGCCAGATGGTGCTGGGCGACCGGACGGCCCTCGATCGTCGGAGGAGCGTCGGTCGGCTTCGTCCCCCACGCGGAAGGTTTACTTCCGACGGTGAAGGCGATATCCCGTCCTGCCCGCAGATCGCCGGTCGTGACATACGTCGCCGAACGCGCCCGGCCGCCCACCCGCACCGACTGGATGTACCGCTTGCTGTCCGAAGTGCCCGGAGCGGTGATGGTGAGATGGCCGCGCGGGTAGTAGTGCTGGTCCAGGGTCAGATCGACCCGGTCGAAGATTGGGGTGGACAGGGCCCAGGTGTCCACTCCGGAGGTCACCGGGAAGATCCCGATCGCGGAGAGCACCTGCCATGAGGACATCGTGCCCAGGTCGTCGTTTCCGGTGAGGCCGTCGGGCGAGTTGGTGAACAGCGTCAGCGCCGCGTGCACCACGTCCGTGGACTTCCATGGCTGCCCGGTGGACAGATAGGTGTAGGGGGCGAGGATGTCCGGCTCGTTGTCAGGGTTGTACTTGTCCTGGTTGTAATAGGTGTACGGCCCGTTCACCCAGATGTTGCGGGCGGTTCCGGCCGGGTCCTTGAGCAACTGCGGATAGGCGAAGAAGGAGTCCAGCCGCTTGTTGGTGGCGACCGCGCCGCCAATCAGCTTCGTCAGCCCGGGGATGTCCTGCGGAACGAGCCACAGATACTGCCAGGCCGTGCCCTCGTGGAATCCCACGCTCTTCTTGGGGTCGGCGGGCCCGGTGAAAACCCCTTGCGGGTCACGGGCCCGGAAGAATCCGGTGCGCTGGTCGAAGATGTTGCGGTAGTTCTGGCCGCGCGCCAGGTAGCGCCGGGCGTCCGCCTCGTGGCCGAGCCTGTGCGCCATCGTGCTCAGGGCCGCGTCCGACAGCGCGTACTCCAGGGTGGCCGACGGGCCGTGGTCGTAGTCGAAGTCCCCTGGCTTGTGCGGGGCGTTGGGGTCCAGCGGTACGTAACCGTCCACCAGGTAGCGCGGGTTGCCGCCGCGACCCTCGTAGGGGGAACCGGCGGGCGGCACCGAGTCGGCGTTCTTCTTCAGCGCCTGGTACGCCTCCTGTTCATGGCCCGCCAACAGCCCCTGGTTGTAGGCGTTCACCAGGAACGGGGTGACCGGGTCGCCGGTCATGATGTTGGTCTCGACCGTGGCGTAGGCCCACTTGGGCAGCCAGCCGCCCTGGTCGTTCACCTTCAGCAGCGATAGGGCCATGTCCCGCATCTGGGCGGGAGCGAGCAGCGACAGCAACTGCGCCTGGGTGCGGTAGACGTCCCACAGCGACCAGTTCTGGTAGTACGTGAACCCATCGGCCTTATGTACGCGGCCATCCCAGCCGGTGTATGAGCCGTCCACGTCGCTGCCCGTGTTGGGGGACAGCAGGGCACGGTAGAGCGAGGAGTAGAAGGTCCGGCGCCGCTCATCGCTGCCGCCCTGTACCCGAACCCGCTCCAGCCAGTGCTCCCAGGACTGCTGGGCCGCCCGGGCGGTGCCGTCGAAGGTGCCGCGGCCCTCCTGGGCGAGGTTGCGCCTGGCGCCGTCGACGCTCACATAGCTGATCGCGGTGGTGGCGGTCACCGTGCGCTGGGACGTGGTGTCGAAGCGCAGGTAGGCGCCGCGCAGCCCACCGCCGGACGAGGAGTCGGACCCGTCGGTGACCGTACCGCCGCTCCAGGTGCCGTGATCGGTGAACGGGCGGTCGAAGCGGGTGACCGTGTATACCGTGTAGGGCCTGGTGTCCTGACAGAAGCCATGGCCGGTGATGGTCGTGGCCACCGTGCGGTTGTCCAGCACGGTGACCGTGCTGGAGCTGACGCTGTGCAGCGCCTGCCCGCTGTTGAGCAGCACATTGGCCTTGGTGGTGGCGGGGAAGGTGTAGCGCTGCCATCCCGTGTGGGTGGAGGCCGTCAGCTCCGCGGTGATGCCGCCGTACGAGGACAGCCCCACCCGGTAGTAGCCGGGGGACGCCTGCTCCTGGGCGTGCGAGTAGGAAGCGGCGTATTTCGCGTAGTCGGTGGAGGAGATGTCGCCGGTGGTGGGCAGTACGGGGAGGTCGCCCCCGATGCCGCAGCCCACCCCCGACAGGTGCACCGCGCTGAAGCCGCGGATGGTGGTCTGGTCGTAGTCGTAGCCGGTGTCGTGCCCGGTGTCGGGGGAGAGCTGCACCATCCCGAACGGCACGGCGGCGCCCGGGTAGGTGTTCCCCTCGTTCTGCGTTCCGATGAACGGGTTGACCAGGTCGGTGAGTTGGCCCCCCGGGGAGGGGGCGGCGTGTGCGGTGGACGTCAGTGCGCTTGTGAAGAAGGCCGCCGCGAAGACGGCGACCAGAGGTGACTTCAGGCGCGGGCCGAGTGATCTCACTCTGTGGTGGGATCCCGCCCGGCGCGGGGTTCTGCCGCGTCGGGCGGCGAACGGTCCGATGGTGCCGCGGTGCGTCGGTCGATGGCTCAAGGCTCGGCGTCCCTTCCTGGCGACATCGTTGTCAGTCCCGGGGTTGCGCACAGCTGCTCGGTGGATCTTCGGCCCCGCTGATCTGCACTGTCAAGGTCGCGTCAACTCAAGGTGACGGTCTGCGGGTTGGTGGCTCGGGAATGTCAGTGGGGCGCCTTACGTTGGTAGCAGGGGAGAGTGGGAAGGGACGGTCACGGTGCTTGATCCGCAGAGTCTTTACGAGTTCGAGCCGGACGGCGTCCACGCGGTCGATTCCGCGGACGCCGGCGGCCTGGTGCTGCTCTACCACCTGGAGGGCTTCATCGACGCGGGCGACACCGGCGAGCAACTCGTCGACGAGCTGCTGGAGAACCTCGACCACCAGGTCGTGGCGCGGTTCGACGTGGACCAGCTGCTGGACTACCGCGCCCGCCGCCCGCTGATGACGTTCCAGCGCGACCACTGGTCGGGCTATGAGGCGCCCGAGCTGGCGCTGCGCCTGATGAAGGACACCACGGGCACACCGTTCCTGCTGCTGTCCGGACCGGAGCCGGACGTCCAGTGGGAGCGGTTCGCCGAGGCGGTGGGCGGGCTGGTCGAGCGGTTCGGCGTGCGGCTCTCGATCAACTTCCACGGCATTCCGATGGGTGTGCCGCACACCCGCCCGGTCGGTCTGACCCCGCACGGCAACCGGACCGATCTGACGCCGGGGCACCGCAGTTGGTTCGACGAGGCGCAGGTGCCCGGCAGCGCGGACTCGCTGATCGAACTGCGGCTGGGCCAGGCGGGGCACGATGTGCTGGGCGTGGCCGCCCATGTGCCGCACTACCTGGCCCGCTCGCCGTACCCGGACGCTTCGCTGGCGGTGCTGGAGGCGGTGACCGCCGCCACCGGTCTGGTGCTGCCCGGTCCGGCGCACGCGCTGCGCGCTCAGGCGTACACGGTCCAGGAGGAGATCGAGCGGCAGCTGGCCGAGGGCGACGCGGAGTTGACTTCGGTGGTCCGCGGGCTGGAGAACCAGTACGACGCCCTGGCGGGCGCGGGCGGCCGGGAGAGCCTGCTCGCCGAGCCCGCGGATCTGCCTTCCGCCGACGATCTCGGCGCGGAGTTCGAGCGCTTCCTCGCCGAACGCGAGGCGGACGGCAGCTGAGGGGCGCGGCTGACGCCGTGTCCGACGGAGTGTGGCTCCGGCGGCGCGGCCGGTTCGGCGCCGCCGGAACGCGCCGTTTCGGTTGCCTGCCGCCGCGCGGTTTTCGAGGCGGGCACGCCGAGCCCCGGATCGGGCGAAGGCATACCCTGGAGCCGTGTTGAAGGTGGGACTGACCGGCGGTATCGGCGCCGGCAAGAGTGAGGTGTCGCGGCTGCTCGCCTCGTACGGCGCGGTCGTGATCGACTCCGACCGTATCGCCCGGGAGGTGGTGGAGCCGGGGACCCCCGGGCTGGCCGCCGTGGTGGCCGAGTTCGGCAAGTCGGTGCTGGCCGCTGACGGCAGCCTGGACCGACCGAAGCTCGGTGGGATCGTTTTCGCCGATCCGGAACGCCTCAAGGCGCTCAACGCCATCGTGCACCCCCTGGTCCGCGACCGCTCCGCGCAACTGGAGGCCGCGGCGGCCGACGACGCGATCGTCGTCCATGACGTCCCGCTGCTGACCGAGAACGGCCTCGCCCCCCTCTTCGACCTGGTGGTCGTGGTGGACGCCGCCCCGCACACCCAACTCGACCGGCTGGTCAGGCTGCGCGGAATGGCCGAGGACGAGGCCCGCTCCCGGATGGCCGCACAGGCCAGCCGGGACCAGCGGCTCGCCATCGCCGACCTCGTGATCGACAACGACGGACCGCTGGCAGACCTCGAACCGCGGGTGCGCGAGATCTGGGAGGCGTTGCGGGAGCGCGCCCGCGACCTCAGCCGCCCCAACTGACCTTGAACACCCAGGCGTACTCCCCGGCCGCCCGCGCGGCGGCCGGGACCTGGACGGTGAGCGTGTCACCGGTGAAGTCCCACTCCAGGGCGCGGTGGTAGCCGAGCATGGTCACCTTGTCGCCCTTGCGGATGGGCACCGGGGCCCGCACCACCAGTTTGCTGCCCGGCTCGGTGAGCGAGGAGATGTAGAACGCCTGGTTCTGCCGGACGGAGAACCGCAGGTCGCCGAGTTGTGCCAGCCGTGACCAGTAGGTGGTGCCGTACACCGACTCGCCGTTGACCGCCAGCCAGCGCCCGGTCTGCCGTAGCCGGGTCTGCATGATCTCCGGAATGGTGCCGTCCGAGCGCGGCCCGATGTCCAGCAGGAAGTTGCCGTTCTTGCTGACGATGTCGACCAGGGTGTGCACCACCTCTTGCGCGGTCATGTACTGGTCGTCGGGCGTGGCCTGGTTGTAGCCGTAGGAGTGCGGATCCAGGCCGCGGCTCGCCTCCCATTTGGCGATCACGGTGTTGTTGTACGTGGTGTACTCGGGCGTGGTGAAGTCGTGCGGGGCGATCCCGGAGCGGTTGTTGACGGTCACGTCCTTGGGCCGCGGCCGGTTCTTGGCGTGGTTGAAGTAGTCCGCCAGCACGTCATGGCTGTCGTTCACGCCGCCGATGTCGCACCAGATGACGTCCGGGTCGTAACCGTGCACCAACTCCCGCATCTGCGGGGCCTGGTAGTCCTTCACATAGTCCCGGCCAGGGGTGTATCCGGTGTACGGAACCGGTGCCAGGGTGTACGGGTTGCGCGGCGCGTGGCCCATCCACGGGTTGTCGGGGTTGAACCACTCCGGCATGGAGAAGTACAGCCCGTTGCGCAGCCGCGGGGTGTACGTACGCGACGCGGTGAACAGCTCCTTGACCAGGTCCCGGTGCGGGCCCATGCGTACCGCGTTGCGGTCCGAGACCTTGGTGTCCCACAGCGCGAAGCCCTCATGGTGCTTGGAGGTCAGTACGTAGTACTCGGCGCCCGCGTCCTGGAACAGCTCGACCCAGGCGCGCGGGTCGAAGCGCCGCGCGGTGAACATCGGGATGAAGTCGTCGTAGGCGAAGTCCTCGCCGTACCGGCCCGCGTGGTAGGAGTACACCGGATTCGACGGGCTCTGCATCGAGTTCCAGTACCACTCCGCATAGGTGCCGCCCACCGGCGCCCAGGCGGGCACCGAGTAGACGCCCCAGTGGATGAAGATCCCGAACTTCGCGTCGTCGAACCAGTAAGGGGCCTGGTGGGTGCCCAGTGAGGCGTCTGTCGGCTGGTAGTCGGGCGTACCGAGCACCAGGCCGGTGCGTCGGGCGGCGGCGCGCCCGCCCCTGCCGTCCACCGCGACCGTACCGGTGCGGGCGGTACCGGCCCTCGTCCCGGCCGAGTTGCGGATGCCGACCCGTACCCGGGCCTGCTCGCCCGGGGCCAGCGCGGTCACCGGTGCGGGCGCCACGGTACGGGCGCCGTCGACGTCGACGGCGACCCGCACCGCGTCGGCGGCGCCGATCCACACCGTGCCCGCGTTGACCACGGTCGCCTCGACGCTCTGGGTGCGCGGATCCAGCAGGGAGTTGGTGGAGGCGGCGGTCCGCAGCTGCAACGCCCGCCCCTGCGCGGCCGGTTGCAGGGACAGCGCGAACACGTGCAGGGCAGGGGAGTTGGCCTTGGCGGGGCCGATGTCCGGCAGGGTGATGGCCACCGCGCGGCGGGCCGGGTCCAGCCACAGCTCCGCCATGCCGATGGAGACCGGATGCTGGTCGGTGCCGCCGGGGCCGTAGCGGAACGGCGTGCTCAGCACGCCGCCGCCGGAGTACCAGTCGGTACCGCCGAGTTGGGCCTGTGAGGTGCTGCCGTCCTGGTACGTGACGGTGGCGGTGCCGGAGGCGTCACCGTAGCTGGCGGCCACCAGCAGCTGGGCCGACAGGTACGCGCCCGGTGCCGGCAGAGCGATGCGCTGGCCCGTCGCCACCACGTTGTTCTTGGCGCCGGCAGCCGACGAGGGGAACAGAAACGGTACGCCGTCGACCACCGTGCGTCCCGCGGGCGGTAGCCGCTCACCGGGGAAGGCGTAACCGGAACCGTCGAAGTCACCGTCGCGGGCGTTCGCGGTGTCGATGCCGTCGTTGTCGAAGCAGCCGTCGAGCGGAACGGGAACCGCCTCCGGAACCGGGACCCAGGACGGCCCCGGGGCGGACGGCGGTTGGCCCGCCGCGTGTGCGGTCCCGGCGACGAACGGGACGGCGACCGCGGCGCCCAGCGCGGTACCCAGCACCTGGCGTCTGGGAAGTCCGGTGGCGCCGTCGCGCCCGGGGTGGGTGGGGGAGTCGTTCATGTGCCCTCCGATGGGTGCGTTGTCGCATGGAGTGGCTCAAGCGGATGGATACATCCGATGAGTCATCTTTGGGAGGGCGTCAAAGGGTGTCAATAGACCGAGCAGTACGGGTTGTTGGCAGAAAGATCCCAGGTTTGGGAGGGCAGGAGGCACTGAGTGGGTCAGGGCTCCCTCGGAGGTATCACCACAGGTTCTGCTTGGCCCAGGTCGGGTCGCCGTCGTACGGGTGGTACTCCTCCAAGGTGTCCTTCGCCGGATGGGTGCGCCCGGCCGGTCCCGCGGCGAAGACGCGGAACATGTTCGCCGTGACCCGCGAGGTGAACTCGGCGGTATGCGGCGGAATCCCATGCCCCGGATCGTCGGTGAGCGACTCCACCCAGCGCATGGTGCCGGTGTTGAACACGCCCGCGCCGCTCCCCGTGGTGTAGTAAGCGGAGTCTCCGAAGGAACGTACTCCACGGCACACCAGCCTGGAGTGGGCGACTATCTCCAGCGGACGGGGCGTGTCCTGGCCGGAGTTGACCCGGTCGTACTCGGTGCCGACCAGATTGGCGAAGCTGGTACCACGGCTGACGCCGGTCCCCTCGAACAGCCAGTGTCCGGGATCGGCCACCACGTAGGGCGCCGATGTCGGATTCGACTCGTACAACGTGCCCGTCATCGAACTCTCCGGCCGGGGGTGCGGCGCCGCCCGCCAGTCGGTGGTCACCGCCGCGTCGTCCTTGCCGTTCATCGGGTCGTGCGGCCAGTCGGTCTTGTAGCAGACGACCAGACGGCGCTGGCCCGTCGGCGCCGGCTCAAGACGGATCCGGCGGAAGCAGGCGTTCGCACCGAGGAAGGCGAGGTTGCACCCGGCGTCCCTGGCCGCGGTCACCCGCTCGCGCATCGCCGGGGTCCAGTACTCGTCATGGCCGAGCGAGATGATCGCCCGTGCCCCGTACAGCAGTCGGGGGTCACGGTCGATGTCCATGTTCGTCACATAGGCGAGCGGCAGCCCCAGCTTCTCCGCGAGCGCTATCGCGGGCTGCTCGTAGGTGGTGAACAGCGGCGCGCCGTCCCGGTCGTAGGGCCGGTCGCAACTGACCGCCAGCGAGCGGTTGTCGTAGTCGGACTTGCCGCCCGGCCCCTGGTAGAGGCTGCGGCCGCCCCAGGTGTTGTACGCCTGCCAGGTGCCGACCGCGTTGACCAGCACCAGCTTGCCCGCGGTGGACGCGGAGCGGACGGTGATCGGCACATACCGCTGCTCCCCGGAGTCCGTGGTCAGCCGGATCAGATAGGCCCCCTCCGGCCAGCCCCGGGTACTGACCCCCAGGGACGGCTGCCAACCCGCCGAGACGGTGCGCGTGTCGCCGTGCGCCGCCGGAACCGGCCGTGCGCCGCCGGGTATGCGCTCCGAGGCCCACACCCTGCGCGCCTGCGCGCCCCCGTACCAGCCCATCCGGAACGCCTCGGCGCGGAATCCGGCTGCGGTGGTGGAGACATGGAGGTGGAACGTCTCGCCGGGCAGCACGCTGACCTGGTCCGCGTAGCCCTCCACCGCCCGGTCGGGGCCCCGGTGCGTCAGCCCCCAGTCGCGGTCGCCGGGCAGCGCGTTCTCGGCCGCCACCGGGTCCGCCGTGGTCGTCCGTCCCGCCGAGCCGCCGCCCGAGGTGCAGCCGGCGGCCAGCGCGCCCACGCCCACGCTCGCCGCGGCGCCGAGGAAGTGCCGACGGTCCCAGTCCGCGTTGCCCATGACGTACTCCTCGATACGACCCCGTCACTCTGCGCACGCCCGTGCGCACAGTCGGTGACCCGCCTGTTTCCGTTCCACGGGACCCACCGTGCGACGGACGCCCGCTCCCTGCAGCGGACGGGCGCCACGGACGGCGCTCGCGCCACGGCCGCGAGCGGGCCGCCCCCGGTCGGCGAACCGATGCTGGGCGTTGCTCCAGACGGGGCACCCGGTCACTGGCCGGGAATGCGGTTGTGCGAGTCGACGTTGGGTAGTCCTGGGACGGTGGACGGCAGTCGGCCGCGCCCTGGAAGGAGGCGGACGTGCCCGAGCGCACCCCGGAGACCAACGTCATCGACTTCCGCGCCGCGGAGCAACTGCTCGCCGCCCGCGATCCGCGCGGCGCGGTGAAGTTGCTGGACGCCGTGATCGCCGCCCACCCGGAGAGCATCTCCGCCCGGCTGCTACGCGCCCGCGCCTACTTCATGGCCGCCCAACTGCGCTCCGCCGAAGCGGACTTCCAGATGGTCCTGGAACGCGAGCCGACCAACGCCTACGCCCACTTCGCACTGGCCCGCACCCTGCAACGCGCCAACCGGCACGACCAGGCGAAACGCCACTTCCGCCTGGCCGCCGCCCTCGACCCGAGGCCGGAGTACGTGGAGGCGGCGGGATTCGACGGGGACGGCTGAGCGGGCGGCGGCCACCGCACGACGGCGCCCGTCCGGTGCCTCGCCCCGTCGGCGACAGCCGCCCACGCCACGCCGCCGACCACGGGTGAAGCGCCTGGCCGCGCCTGGTGGTTAACCGTTCGAAGCGGCTCGGCCATGCCTGCTACCGTCCATGCCGTGGCGAAACTCAATCAGATCATCGCAGTGGAGAAGGGCGTCAAGGCCGGCTCCCACCAGGACCTGGCGGCCGCTCAGCACGGGCTGACCAAGCCCGCACTGCTCGCCGGGATATCCCGCACCTACCAGCCGAAGGACGAAGAGGGCGAGCAACTGCCGCCCGAGTCCACCCGGGTGCAGGTCAAGGCCGAGGACGTACTGCGGGACACCGCGACCACGCTGACCCGGCTGTTCGACATCACCGCCACCAAAGACTGGGCCAACTGCGCGGCGCGCGCCGACATCACGGTCGACGGCCAGGTACTGCTGCGCGAGGTGCCGGTGTCCTACCTGCTGTTCCTGGAGAAGCAGCTGGCAGAACTCGCCGTCTTCGTAAGGAAGTTGCCGGTGCTGGACGGCGCCGAGTCCTGGTCGCTCGACCCCTCCACCGACTGGTGGCGCACCGAGCCGGTGCGCACCGTGCGGACGAAGAAGGTGCCGCGCAACCACGTCAAGGCCGAGGCCACGGACAAGCACCCCGCGCAGGTCGAGGTGTACTACGAGGACGTGCCGGTCGGCTACTGGACCACCGTGAAGTTCTCCGGTGCGCTTCCGGCGCGGCGGGTCAACGAACTGCTGACCCGGCTGGAGAAGTTGCAGCAGGCCGTGAAGTTCGCCCGCGAGGAGGCGAACGGCGCCGAGGTCACCGACCAGCGCGTCGGCGACGCGGTATTCGGCTACCTCTTCGGGTAGCACCTCGTATACCGTGGTGAACTCCCCGACCGCCCATGGCGGTTGGGGTGCGCGAGGAGCGCAAGCTGAAGCTGAAGCTTGTCGTGACGGCGTGGCCCGGACTCTCAACCGGATCACGATCAATCTCAGACTCTCGCTCCAGACTCAGCATTCGCCGCCGATCGCCGAACCGACCGGGCCGGACCTGGTCGTCGGATGCCGGTTCAAGTCCGGCCCGCGCAGCCAACGATGCGTGGTAGTTCAAAGGCAGAACACGACGACATCAGACTGATCCGTGCCCTCAACCGGTTCGGCGTGTCCAACACGGCGGCATTCCCAGGGCTCGGGGGCAGGCTACGCCCCCGAGTCCGCTCCCGCCCCGCCGGCCCGCCCGGCGGCCGTTCAGAACAGCGGTTCCGGCAGCACGCCCTCCAGCGCCAGCAGCGTCCGCTTGATCTCCAGGCCGCCGCCGAAGCCGCCGATCCCGCCGCCGCTCTCCACCACGCGGTGGCACGGCACGACCACCGGAAGCGGATTGGCGCCCATCGCCATGCCGACCGCCCGGGCGGCACCCGGCTCGCCCACCCGGTCGGCCAGCGTCTGGTAGCCGACCACCGTGCCGTACGGGACGCCCTCGGCGAGTTCGTGCAGCACCCGGCGGTTGAACCCGGTGCACAGCGACCAGTCCAGCGCCACGGCGAACTCCCGCAGCGCCCCCGAGAAGTAGCTGTCCAGCTCGCGTATCGCCTGGCCCAGATGCCCGGACCGGTCGCGGACCGGCTCGGTGCCGAAACGGGCGGCGAGCCGGGCCACGGCGTCCCGCGCCGTGCGCTCCCCGGGCCCGGAAGACGACGTTGACCAGGCCGTCCGGCGTCGCGGCGAGCAGCAGCGGCCCGATCGGTGTGTCCTGTACGGACCAGCTCACGGTCCGGTTCGATTCCGTCACGCGCCCAGCGTAGGACCGGGCACTGACAGCCGGACCCCGCGTTGACTCCCGTCACTTCAGCCCCACCGGCATCAGAACGAGTGGCTTGGGCGGCCCATTGTCAGTGGGGGGTCGTACGGTGAATCCATGCGGCCCGTTTCTGAGATCGAACGCAAGGTGGCGCCCTTCGAGGTCGTCAGCCCCTACCAGCCCAGCGGGGACCAGCCAGCGGCCATCGCCGAGCTGGACCGGCGGATCCGCGCGGGTGAGAAGGATGTCGTGCTGCTCGGCGCCACCGGCACCGGCAAGTCGGCGACCACCGCGTGGATGATCGAGAAGCTCCAGCGGCCGACCCTGGTCATGGCGCCGAACAAGACGCTCGCCGCCCAGCTCGCCAACGAGTTCCGCGAGCTGCTGCCCAATAACGCGGTCGAGTACTTCGTCTCCTACTACGACTACTACCAGCCGGAGGCGTACGTCCCGCAGACGGACACCTACATCGAGAAGGACTCCTCGATCAACGAGGAGGTCGAGCGGCTGCGCCACTCCACCACGAACTCGCTGCTCACCCGGCGCGACGTGGTGGTGGTCGCCTCCGTCTCCTGCATCTACGGCCTGGGCACCCCGCAGGAGTACGTGGACCGGATGGTGCCGCTGCGGGTCGGCGAGGAGATCGACCGCGACCAGCTGCTGCGCCGCTTCGTGGACATCCAGTACACGCGCAACGACATGGCGTTCACCCGGGGCACCTTCCGGGTGCGCGGCGACACCATCGAGATCTTCCCGGTCTACGAGCAACTCGCCGTGCGCGTCGAGATGTTCGGCGACGAGATCGAGGCGCTGTCCACCCTCCACCCGCTGACCGGCGAGGTCATCACCGACGACCAGGAGCTGTACGTCTTCCCCGCCACGCACTACGTGGCGGGGCCGGAGCGCATGGAACGGGCGATCGCCGGGATCGAGCAGGAGCTGGAAGGCACCCTCGCCACCATGGAGAAGCAGGGCAAGCTGCTGGAGGCCCAGCGGCTGCGGATGCGCACCACGTACGACATCGAGATGATGCGGCAGATCGGCACCTGCTCCGGCATCGAGAACTACTCGCGGCACATCGACGGCCGTGAGCCCGGCTCCGCGCCCAACACCCTCCTCGACTACTTCCCCGAGGACTTCCTGCTGGTCATCGACGAGTCGCATGTCACCGTGCCGCAGATCGGCGCGATGTACGAGGGCGACGCGTCCCGCAAGCGCACCCTCATCGAGCACGGGTTCCGGTTGCCTTCCGCGCTGGACAACCGGCCGCTGAAGTGGGAGGAGTTCCTGGAGCGGATCGGGCAGACCGTCTATCTGTCCGCCACCCCGGGGCCGTACGAGCTCTCCCGCTCCGAGGGCGTCGTGGAGCAGATCATCCGCCCCACCGGCCTGGTCGACCCCGAGGTCATCGTCAAGCCCACCGAGGGCCAGATCGACGACCTCGTCCACGAGATCCGGGTGCGCGCGGAGAAGGACGAGCGCGTGCTGGTCACCACCCTCACCAAGAAGATGGCCGAGGACCTCACCGACTACATGCTGGAGCTCGGCATCCAGGTGCGGTACCTGCACAGCGACATCGACACGCTGCGCCGCGTCGAGCTGCTGCGCGAGCTGCGGGCGGGCGAGTTCGACGTACTGGTCGGCATCAACCTGCTCCGTGAGGGCCTGGACCTTCCCGAGGTCTCCCTGGTGGCGATCCTCGACGCGGACAAGGAGGGGTTCCTGCGTTCGGGCACGTCGCTGATCCAGACCATCGGCCGCGCGGCGCGCAATGTCTCCGGTCAGGTCCATATGTACGCGGACAAGATCACCCCGGGTATGGAGCGGGCGATCGAGGAGACAAACCGGCGCCGCGAGAAGCAGATGGCGTACAACAAGGAGAGGGGGATCGATCCGCAGCCGCTGCGCAAGAAGATCGCGGGCATCCTCGACTCGTTCGCCCGCGAGGACGCGGACACCGAGGAACTGCTGGGCTCCGGCCGGCAGCGGTCCCGCGGCAAGTCCCCGGTGCCGGGGCTGTCGGCGAAGGCGGGCGAGAAGCGCGCCGGGAAGAAGGCCCTGCCCGCCGAGGAACTCGCCGATCTCATCGGCGAGCTGACCGAGCAGATGCGCACCGCCGCGGCCGACCTGCAGTTCGAGGTGGCGGCCCGGCTCCGTGACGAGGTCGGCGAGCTGAAGAAGGAGCTGCGGCAGATGAGGGAGGCCGGAGTGGCCTGACGGCCTCCCGATACGCCGGTCATGTGGCCTGACGGGCTCCCGACACGCCACATGACCTGCACATTTGGTCTTTGCTTTACCTGTACTTGGTGATTCCTGTACCGTTCCGGGGATGGACGTCTCTCTCGCCCTGTGGGCCGCGACCATCCTCGGACTGTGCGCCCTGATCGCGGTCGACTTCTTCGTCGGCCGCAAACCCCACGACGTCTCGATCAAGGAAGCCGCGATCTGGACCGTCGTGTGGATCGTGCTCGCCGCCCTCTTCGGGCTCGGGCTGCTGGTCTTCAGGGGCGGACAGCCAGCCGGAGAGTTCTTCGCGGGCTTCATCACCGAGAAGTCACTCAGCGTCGACAACCTCTTCGTCTTCGTCCTGATCATGGCGAAGTTCGCCGTGCCCAGCAGGTACCAGCAACGCGTACTGCTCATCGGCGTACTGATCGCCCTGGTGCTGCGCGCCGCGTTCATCGCCGCGGGCGCCGCCGTCATCGCGAGCTTCTCCTGGGTCTTCTACATCTTCGGCGCCTTCCTCATCTGGACCGCGTGGAAGCTGATCCAGGAAGCCAGGGCCGACAAGCCCGACGAGGAGTACGAGGAGAACAAGCTCCTCAAGGCCGTCGAGAAGCGGGTGCCGTCCACCGACACCTACCACGGCACCAGACTCCTCGTCGTCCAGAACGGCAGACGGCTGATGACACCGATGCTCATCGTCGTCCTGGCGATCGGCAGCGCCGACATCCTGTTCGCCCTCGACTCCATCCCCGCCATCTTCGGCCTCACCCAGGACCCGTACATCGTCTTCACCGCCAACGCCTTCGCCCTGATGGGACTGCGCCAGCTGTACTTCCTCATCGGCGGCCTGCTCAAGCGGCTGGTGCACCTGTCCTACGGGCTGTCCGTCATCCTCGGATTCATCGGCGTCAAGCTGGTGCTGCACGCCCTGCACGAGTCCGGTGTACCGGCACCCGAGATCTCCATCCCGATCTCGCTCGGCGTGATCGTCGCCGTCCTCGCCCTGACCACCGCCACCAGCCTGCTGGCCTCGAAGAGGAACGCCACCAGCGCCCATCCGTAGGGTCGCCTACGGCCCGGCGCCACCCAGCGTCTAACGTGGATGCGGCAATCGAGCCGAATCAGGCATCCCAGAAGAGGGCAGGTGGGCGCCGGTGAGCACATTGGCGGTGGAGAGTCTGCCGGAACTGACGGTCTCCCGCTTCCTGAGCACCTGGGAACTCGACCCGGCGGCGCTCGCGTTCGTCGTGCTGCTCGGCGCGCTGTACGCGGCCGCGCTGGTACGGCTGCGCGGCCGCGGCGAACACTGGCCACCGGCCCGTACGCTCGCCTTCGCGGCCATGGGCCTCGGCATGATCGTCTTCGCCACGATGTCCGCCCTCATGGTGTACAGCAGGGTGCTGTTCTGGCCCGCCGCGGTGCAGAACATCGTGCTCGACCTGATCGCTCCGCTCGGCCTCGCCCTCGGCGACCCGCTGGCACTCGCCGGACGGGCACTGTCCGACCCGGCCCGACGGCGACTGGACGCCGTGATGGCCAGCAAGGTGGTGCGGCTGCTCACCTTCCCGTTCGTCAGCACGGTCCTGGTGCTCGCCTCCGAGCTGTCCATCTACTTCACACCGTACTTCCAGACCGCGCTGCGCGACGACGGCGTACGCCAGCTGATGCACCTGCAACTGCTGCTCACCGGCTGCCTGTTCGTACTGCCGATGCTCACCCGGCAGGAGATGCTGCCCCGCTGGTGCACCCACCCGGTGCGGGCGGTGCTGGTGTTCCTTGACGGGCTGTTCGACTCGATCCCCGGCATCGTGGTCATGCTGAGCGGCACCCTGGTGGCCGGTCACTGGTACGCCGCCCACCCCCGCGACTGGGGCCCCACTCTGCAACGGGACCAGCAGATCGGCGGCGGGCTGATGCTCACCATCGCCGAACTGGTCGGACTGCCGTTCCTGATCGCCGTGTTCGCCGAGTGGTGGCGCGCCGAACGCGCGAAGACCGCGGAGCTGGACGCCCGCCTGGACCGCGAACTGGTCACCGTCCCGGCCGCGGTGGCCCCCACACCTGCCACCCCCGCGGCCGCCCCTGCGCCTGCGGCCGCCCCCGAGATGGTCCGCCCCTGGTGGGAAACCGAGGGCGGCGAGGTGGCCGAACGCGTCCGCCGCAACACGGGCCGCCGGTAGGCTCGCGCCTGCCGACGGCCCCTCTTCCAGCGGGGTTGGCAGCCCGCTACCAACCCCGCTCGCGCCACTCCGCGAGGTGCGGCCGCTCCGCGCCCAGGGTGGTGTCGGCGCCGTGGCCCGGATAGACCCAGGTCTCGTCGGGAAGCTCGCCGAACAGCTTCGCCTCGACGTCGTCGATCAGCCTGGCGAACGCCTGCGGATCGTCGTGGGTGTTGCCCACGCCACCTGGGAACAGGCAGTCACCGGTGAAGACATGGGGGTGGCCATGCGGGTCGTCGTAGACCAGCGCGATGCTGCCCGGCGTGTGGCCCACCAGATGGCGCGCGGTGAGCCCGACCCGCCCCACCCGCACGGTGTCACCGTCCTCCACCAGCACATCGGTCGGAACCGGAATGCCTTCGGCGTCATAGCGCCCGGCGTACGTACGCGCCCCGGTCGCGTCCACGACCTCACGCAGCGCGCCCCAGTGGTCGCCGTGCCGGTGCGTGGTGACCACGGACGCGATGCCGCCGTCGCCGATCATGGACAGCAGGGTGTGCGGCTCGGCGGCGGCGTCGATCAGCAACTGCTCATCGGTCGCACGGCAGCGCAACAGATAGGCGTTGTTGTCCATCGGACCCACGGCGACCTTGGAGATTATGAGGTCGGTGAGCTCGTGCACGTCGGGCGGACCGCCGACCTTTACTGCTCCGGTGTATGACATGGCGTCACCCTAGCGGTGGGAGTGTGGGCAGGGGCACGTCGGGATCGCGGCTCAGCTCCTCTCCGCCGCCGCGACCGCTGACCCAGGCGAGCAGGGCGCGGGTGGTACCGCTGACGGTGAGGTCGGGGCTTTCGGCCGCGCCGATGTCCCAGGTCTCGCCGGTCTCGGTGTCATGTAGCCGGACCGCGGCGATCCCCTCACGACCAGAGAGCCGGTCGATGATCGAGGCGACCTCACGGGCGGCGAAGTCGTCTGGCAGGTCGACGCAGGAGCGGCCGATGCCGAGGTCCACATGGTGCAGATGGATCTCGGCGAGACGTTTCGCCGGAATCTCGGCGGCCGGAAGGACCCCGCCGTGCCGGGTGCGGACCTGGGCCGCCCACGCCTGCGGCGGCATCGCCGCCACGGCCTGGTCGAACCGCTCGGCGCTCTGCCGCAGGTCGTCCAGCTGCTCGGGCAGCGGCCGCTTGGCGCCCTCCTCGATGTCCTTGTCCCGCGCCTCCTCGCTGGCGTACATCGGTGTCTCCTCGCCCGTTCGCGCCCAGGTCAGCAGATTGACCAGGGCGTCGGCGTTGCGGGCGAGATGGGCCAGCACATGGCCGCGGGACCAGCCGGGGAGCAGCGAGGGCTCGGCGACGGCTGACGGGTCGAGCGCCGAAACCGCCTCGATGAGCTGCTGCGTGGCTTCGCGCGTGGCGGCCGCATCGCTGACGGGATCAGGTCGTTGGACGGTCAAGGAGGCCTCCCGCTCGTCGGCTCTGGCTCTGCGATCTTCGTCGCCCTCTGCCGATCTTCAACGTCCGATCCGCGCGGAACGATCCCGATCAGGTACGACGCTAGCGCGGCTCACTCGGTCGAGTGAACGTGGCACGAGGCGGCCGTAATTCGAATGCGCGTGCTATAAGCTCGATGGAAGCACGTAGATGACAGACTCGAAGAATTCGACAGGAAGAACGGAAGGCGCCCCGGCTACGCTGATCGGGGGGTGCTGCCCCTCCGTTTCTACGAAAGGTACGGACCGGCGTGGCCGATCGACTCACTGTCCGCGGCGCTCGCGAGCACAACCTCAAGAACGTCTCACTGGACCTCCCGCGGGACTCGCTCATCGTCTTCACCGGGCTCTCCGGCTCCGGCAAGTCGTCCCTCGCGTTCGACACGATCTTCGCCGAGGGCCAGCGTCGCTACGTTGAGTCGCTCTCCTCCTACGCCCGGCAGTTCCTCGGACAGATGGACAAGCCCGACGTCGACTTCATCGAGGGCCTCTCGCCGGCCGTCTCGATCGACCAGAAGTCCACCTCGCGCAACCCGCGCTCGACCGTGGGCACCATCACCGAGGTCTACGACTACCTGCGGCTGCTGTTCGCCCGCATCGGCAGGCCGCACTGCCCGGAGTGCCGCCGCCCGATCTCCCGGCAGTCCCCGCAGGCCATCGTCGACCGGGTGCTGGAGCTGGAGGAGGGCAGCCGCTTCCAGGTCCTCTCCCCGCTGGTCCGGGAGCGCAAGGGCGAGTACGTCGACCTCTTCGCCGACCTGCAGAGCAAGGGCTACAGCAGGGCCCGGGTGGACGGTAAGACGATTCAGCTCACCGATCCGCCCAAGCTCAAGAAGCAGGAGAAGCACACCATCGAGGTGGTGGTGGACCGCCTCACCGTCAAGGAGAGCGCCAAGCGGCGGCTGACCGACTCGGTGGAGACCGCGCTCGGCCTGTCCGGCGGCATGGTGATCCTCGACTTCGTGGACCTGCCGGAGGGCGACCCGCAGCGTGAGCGGATGTTCTCAGAGCACCTCTACTGCCCGTACGACGACCTGTCCTTCGAGGAACTGGAGCCCCGCTCCTTCTCCTTCAACTCGCCCTTCGGCGCCTGCCCCGACTGCACCGGCATCGGCACCCGCATGGAGGTCGACCCCGAGCTGATCGTCCCCGACGAGGAGAAGTCCCTCGACGAGGGAGCGCTCGCCCCCTGGTCGCTCGGCCACACCAAGGACTACTTCGCCCGGCTCGTCGGCGCACTAGCCGACGAGCTCGGCTTCCGTACCGACATCCCCTGGGCCGGACTGCCGCAGCGCGCCAAGAAGGCACTGCTGCACGGACACAAGACCCAGATCGCGGTGCGCTACCGGAACCGGTACGGACGCGAGCGCTCCTACACCACGGCCTTCGAAGGCGTCATCCCGTTCGTCCGGCGGCGCCACTCCGAAGCCGAGACCGACTCCAGCCGGGAGCGCTTCGAGGGCTACATGCGCGAGGTGCCCTGCCCCACCTGCGACGGCACCCGACTCAAGCCGATCGTCCTGGCGGTCACCGTCGCCGACCGCTCCATCGCCGAGGTCTCGGCCATGTCGATCAGCGACTGCGCCGAGTTCCTGCGCTCACTCAAGCTCACCGCGCGAGAGAAGACCATCGCCGAGCGGGTGCTCAAGGAAGTCAACGAGCGGCTGCGGTTCCTGGTCGACGTCGGCCTGGACTACCTCTCGCTCAACCGCGCGGCGGGCACCCTCTCCGGCGGCGAGGCACAGCGCATCCGGCTGGCCACCCAGATCGGCTCCGGCCTGGTGGGCGTGCTGTACGTACTGGACGAGCCATCCATCGGCCTGCACCAGCGGGACAACCACCGACTGATCGAGACCCTGGTGCGGCTGCGCGACCTGGGCAACACCCTCATCGTGGTCGAACACGACGAGGACACCATCCGCACCTCCGACTGGGTCGTCGACATCGGCCCCGGCGCGGGCGAGCACGGCGGCAAGGTCGTGCACTCCGGATCGCTGGACAAGCTGCTCGTCAACAAGGAGTCGCTGACCGGCCAGTACCTCGCCGGCAAGCGGGAGATCGCCACACCGGACGTCCGTCGACCCGTCGACCCCAAGCGGAAGCTGACCGTACATGGCGCGCGGGAGAACAACCTGCGCGACATCTCGGTGTCGTTCCCGCTCGGTGTGTTCACCGCCGTGACCGGCGTCTCCGGATCCGGCAAGTCCACGCTGGTCAACGACATCCTGTACACCTACCTGGCACGGGAGTTGAACGGTGCCCGCGCGGTTCCGGGCCGCCACACCCGGGTCGACGGCGACGACCTGGTCGACAAGGTGGTCCACGTCGACCAGTCGCCCATCGGCCGGACCCCGCGCTCCAACCCCGCCACCTACACCGGCGTCTTCGACCACATCCGCAAGCTGTTCGCGGAGACGATGGAGGCCAAGGTCCGCGGCTACCTGCCGGGACGCTTCTCCTTCAACGTCAAGGGCGGCCGCTGCGAGAACTGCTCCGGCGACGGCACCATCAAGATCGAGATGAACTTCCTCCCGGACGTCTACGTCCCGTGCGAGGTCTGCCACGGCGCCCGCTACAACCGCGAGACGCTGGAGGTGCACTACAAGGGCAAGTCCATCGCCGAGGTGCTGGACATGCCGATCGAGGAGGCACTGGAGTTCTTCGAGGCGGTGCCCGCCATCGCCCGACACCTGCGCACCCTGCACGACGTGGGCCTGGGGTACGTACGGCTCGGGCAGAGCGCGCCCACGCTCTCCGGCGGTGAGGCGCAGCGGGTCAAGCTCGCCAGCGAACTGCAGAAGCGCTCCACCGGGCGCACGGTATACGTACTGGACGAGCCCACCACCGGTCTGCACTTCGAGGACATCAGCAAGCTGATCAAGGTGCTGTCCGGACTGGTCGAGAAGGGCAACTCGGTCATCGTCATCGAGCACAACCTCGATGTGATCAAGACCGCTGACTGGGTGGTCGACATGGGCCCCGAAGGCGGCAGCGGCGGCGGCCTGGTGGTCGCCGAGGGCACCCCCGAGCAGGTCGCCAGCGTGCCGTCCAGCCACACCGGCAAGTTCCTCCGGGAGATCCTGGGCGACCGGGTCAGCGACAGCTCCCCGCAGTCCGGGTCCGGTACCAGGCGGCGCGCGTCGTCGGCGGGCGAGGGTTCCAGTACCCCGAAGAACGCCAAGCGGGTCAAGAGCGCGACCGCGGCCAAGACCACGGGAGCCGCGAAGACCGCGAGCGCGGCCAAGAAGACGGCTGCCGGGCGGGCCGTGGCCACCGCGACCAAGAAGGTGCCCGCGCCGCGCAAGCGCACCGGCGGCAAGGGCTGACCGGTAGCTCATATCGGCGGGGCGTAGGGTACGACTCGCTGACGCGGCGCGTTCCGCCCGTCAGCGAGTACGTGCGCACACTGCCGCGCGCGTCCTGGTAACGAGCGCGGAGAGCTTCACCATGACTGAACAGCCCACCTGCCGCCGCACCCTGCTCCAGGGCGCAGCCCTCGCCGGAGTGGCTGGTCTCGGCCTTACCGCCTGCTCCGGCGGCGGTACGTCGTCGTCGGCGCCGACCTCGCCCACCGAGCTGGGGGCGGCCGACCAGATCCCGGTTGGCGGCGCCAAGCTGTTTCGCGACGACAAGGTTGTCGTCGCACAGCCGTCCAAGGGGACGTACAAGGGGTTCAGCGCGGTCTGTACGCACGCGGGCTGCGTGGTGGACAACGTCGAGGGCACGGTCATCTCCTGCCCCTGCCATGGCAGCCGCTTCAACGCCCTGACGGGCGCGGTCGAGCAGGGGCCAGCGGCCTCGCCGCTGCCGGAGGTGGCGGTGCGAGTGCAGGGAGGCAAGCTCGTCGCTGGGTAGGGGTTTCCCTCACACCCAGCCGTTTGGCCTTCGCCGTTTGAGTCATTGCGCACGGTGGGCTGCGGCTGCATGGGTTGGGGGCCGTCCCCCCCTCGCCCCCCACCCCCCACCCCCACCGTGCGCAGTGGCGCTCATGCGGTTTCCGGGGCTGGGGGTGCGCGCCTCAATCCCAGTCCCATGTGATGCCAAGCACGCCTGCGCGGACCTCGGGTTCCACCAGGTGCACCGTCCTGTGTGCGTTGAGCGTCAGCTCGACCAGCCCGGTGCGGGCGGCACCCGGAGATGTGCGGGTGAAGCGGCGGCAGCGGACCGGCAGTGCTTCGCGGGCGAAGGCGATCTGCAGGACGTAGTCGCCGCCGCCGTAGGTGAAGCCCCGGACGTACTCGTCGGACGGTGCTCCGGTGCCGTCTTCGAAGCGGTAGCCGAGTACCGCGGTGTCGCCGGTGCGCAGCCGGGCGTCGAAGAGGAGTTCCGCGACGACCACCCCCGAGTCGGCGTGCCGACGGACCCTGCCCACACGGCAGTTGTCGACCGCGGTGACCCGTATTCGCTCCACGTCGCACCCCGGGTCGCCCTGGTGGATGGTGAGGTAGCGGTCGACGCCGTCGCGGTGGGCGCGTACCACGTGGTGCGAGTCGCGGAACAGCAGTTCGCGGTGGGCGCCGATGTGTACCCGCTCGTAGTGGACGACGGTGTGCAGCCCGCCGTCCGCGGGGGCCTCCAGGCCCGCGAGCAGGGCTTCGAGTGCCGAGGCCGGTGCAAGTACGGTGCGGTAGGGGCGGGCGACCGGCTGTTCGGCGGTGCGCGGCCCCAGCAGTCTGGTCAGGGCGTGCGCGGGTAGCTCCAGTACCTCTTCGAGTGCGGTGACGGCACGCAGCGACTCGGGCCGGTCGGGTCGCCGGATGCCGCGCTGCCAGTAGCTGAGGCTGGTGACTCCGACCCTTATGCCGCGTTGGGCGAGCCGGTGCTGGACCCGGTTGAGGGCCAGCCCGCGGGCGGCGAGGGCGGTGCGCAGTGCGACCGGGAAGGGCCCGGTGCGCAGCGCCTCGGCCAAGTCGGCTTCCAGGCGGCTGGTTTGGCGCGCTCCGGGCTGTGCCGCATTGCCCTTCGGATTCACTTGTTGTAAGCCTTGCTGTGCTGCCATGGTGTCTTCCCCGCGTCTGGTGAAAACCGTTGTCACAGGCGGCCATTGCCGCGCTGGTCGATGTGACGTGATGTGAACGTTTACTTGCGGACGCGCGGAACCGGTATCCGCGTCCCGGGTAACAGCTGTTATCGGCGGTGGTGTTCACAAAGTACGGCTGGCGTTCACATCCCAGCCACCCCTGTGGATAACTTCGTTGACCTGAACCCGACAACTGCCTGATGCTCTGTCCCAGCGTCCGGACGCGCTCCTCCATCAGCCCCTGACAGCGAGGAACGCCATGTTCAAAACCCCCCACCCCAGGCCGCGTGGCCAAGGTCGCAGACGCCTCGCGGCGGCGGCCCTGGCGCTGGCCGCGGTGCTGACCGCGAGCGTCGCGACAGCCAGCGGCGCCAGCGCGGCCAGCGGTTCGAAGCAGCTGAACATCACCATGCAGGCGCAGCAGCAGAGCAACTGGTGCTGGGCGGCCAGCGGCAACACCATCGCCACCTGGTTCGGCCGCGACTACACCCAGAACCAGTTCTGTGACGCGGCCTTCAACGAGCCGCAGGGCACCCAGTGCGGCAACTGGCAGGCGGCGCTGGACGATGTGCAGAACGCCCTGAACTGGATGGGCATCAACTCCGGTTCGTATGTGACCGGTTATCTGCGCTACAGCACCGTGCAGAGCGAAATCAACGCCAACCGCCCGATCGAGACCCGTATCGAGTGGAGTTCCGGTGGCGGGCACATGCACGTGCTGTACGGCTACGACACCTCCAACAACTGGGTGTACTGGGGAGACCCGTGGCCGTCCAACTACCGCTACAACTGGGCGGATTACAACTACTACGTGGGCAACGACTCGTTCACGTGGACCCATTCGCTCTACGGGATCGGAGCGTGACGCCGTGAACCCGATCCGTACCTGCGCCGCGGGCGTGCTGGCGGCCACCGCGCTGACCCTTGGTGCCGCCTCGGTGGCGCACGCCGACCCCCCGTCCGCCCCTGCCCCGTTCACCGCCGCGCAGACCGCCCAGGCGCGCGCCGCGGCGGACGCCCCGGCCTCCCTCGCCACGCTCTCACGGTTCTTCGACCGCGACGGCAAGCACCCGGCGGCGGCGTCCGAACCGCACCTGGCGGGGCCGACCGTCACCGTGTTCACCCTCGACCCCGGATTCGTCGCCGGACGCGCGGGCGCACCGGTGGCCGACCCGGACTTCCTCGCCAGCAAGGCTGTCTCAGCCGACGGCCAGGTCGCCTCCCTGTGGACGGTGCGCACGGCCTCCGGCTGGAAGGTGGTCAACATCGCCACCGGCGGTGACGAGGTCGACTACGTCACCAAGGCACACGGAGCCGGCACGGTGTTCCGTGAGCCGCAGATCGACGCGTGGTACGTGCTGCGCGCGGGCCGGGTGCTGCCGCTGGACGCCGAGGCGCGGCACGCGGTGGGCGCGGGCGGTGCCACTCTCGCCGACTACCAGCGGCTGGTGCACCGCGAGTACGGCGACAAACTGCCGGGCTCCGCCTATGACCGCGAGGGCAAGGCCGGTGGCTATGGCGGCCGGGCCGCGCCGACGGCGCCGGTGCGTGAACGGGCCGCCGCCACCGGCACGTCGGCCGCCACGGCCGGTACCGCCGCCGCGGCGGGCGCCCTGCTGGCCGGGGCCGCGGCCCTCGCCGTCCGCAGGCTGCGCCGTTCCCGCCGCACCGTCTGACCGCACGAAGCCCGAACCGTGCGTTCCGGCCCCGGAGGCGCCCCCACGCGCCGCCGGGGCCGGGATTGTCGGTGGCCGCCAGTAGGGTTGACCTCATGGCCGACCCCTCCAGCTACCGCCCGCAGCCGGGACAGATCCCGGACTCTCCCGGGGTGTACAAGTTCCGGGACGAGCACGGTCGTGTGATCTACGTGGGCAAGGCCAAGAGCCTGCGGCAGCGGCTCTCCTCGTACTTCCAGGACCTCGCTGGTCTGCACCCGCGCACCCGCACCATGGTGACCACGGCCGCCTCGGTGGAGTGGACCGTGGTCACCACCGAGGTCGAGGCGCTGCAGCTGGAGTACTCCTGGATCAAGGAGTTCGACCCGCGGTTCAACGTCAAGTACCGCGACGACAAGAGCTATCCGTCGCTCGCCGTCACGATGGGCGAGGAATTCCCGCGCGTTCAGGTGATGCGCGGTCCGAAGCGCAGGGGCGTACGGTACTTCGGGCCGTACGCGCACGCGTGGGCGATCCGGGAGACCGTCGACCTGCTGCTGCGGGTCTTCCCCGTACGCACCTGTTCCGCCGGGGTGTTCAGGCGCTCGCAGCAGATCGGCCGCCCCTGTCTGCTCGGTTACATCGGCAAGTGCTCCGCACCCTGCGTGGGTCGGGTGACCGCCGAGGAGCACCGTGAACTGGCCGAGGAGTTCTGCGACTTCATGGCCGGGCGTACCGGCACCTATCTGCGCCGCCTGGAGCGGCGGATGCAGGACGCGGCGGCCGAGATGGAGTACGAGAAGGCGGCCAGGCTGCGCGATGACATCGAGGCGCTCAAGCGCGCGATGGAGAAGAACGCGGTGGTGCTGGCCGACGCCACCGACGCCGATGTGATCGCGGTCGCCGAGGACGACCTGGAAGCCGCCGTCCAGATCTTCCACGTCCGCGCCGGGCGGGTGCGCGGTCAGCGCGGCTGGGTCACCGACAAGGTGGAGGCCGTCGACACCGCCGGGCTGGTCGAGCACGCGCTCCAGCAGCTGTACGGCGAGGAGAGCGGCGACGCGGTGCCCAAGGAGGTGCTGGTCCCGGCGCTGCCGGAGCCCGTCGAGCCGCTGGCGCAGTGGCTGACCGGGCGCCGCGGGTCCAACGTCAGCCTGCGGGTGCCGCAGCGCGGCGACAAGAGGGACCTGATGGCCACCGTGCAGCGCAACGCCCAGCAGGCGCTGGCGCTGCACAAGACCAAGCGGGCCTCCGACCTGACCACCCGCTCGCGCGCCCTGGAGGAGATCGCCGAGGCGCTGGACCTGGAGTCGGCGCCGCTGCGCATCGAGTGCTTCGACATCTCGCACCTGCACGGCGAGGACGTGGTGGCGTCCATGGTCGTCTTCGAGGACGGGCTCGCCCGTAAGAGTGAGTACCGCCGCTTCCAGATCAAGACGTTCCAGGGCCAGGACGACGTACGGGCCATGCACGAGGTGGTTTCCCGGCGGTTCCGCCGCTATCTGCGGGAGATGCAGAAGGCGGGGGAGTGGCAGGAGCAGGACGCCGCCGACGCCCGTGAGGACGCCGAGGGGCCGGTGGGCGGCCCGATCGACCCGGACACCGGTCGGCCGCGCAAGTTCGCCTACCCGCCGCAGTTGCTCGTGGTGGACGGCGGACAGCCGCAGGTCGCCGCAGCCCGCCGGGCGCTGGACGAACTGGGCATCGAGGACATCGCGGTCTGCGGCCTCGCCAAGCGCCTGGAGGAGGTGTGGCTGCCCGGCGAGGACGACCCGGTGATCCTGCCGCGCACCAGCGAGGGCCTGTACCTGTTGCAGCGGGTACGGGACGAGGCGCACCGTTTCGCCATCCGGTACCAGCGCGGCAAGCGCGGCAAGGCGATGAAGGCCGGTGCGCTGGACGCCGTCGCCGGGCTGGGGGAGGCCCGTAAGCAGGCGCTGCTGAAGCACTTCGGTTCGCTCAAGCGGCTGCGCGCCGCCACCGTTGACGAGATCTGTGAGGTACCGGGCATAGGACGCAAGACGGCGGAGGCCGTCGTCGCGGCGCTCGCCCAGGCTTCACCCGCTGTTCCCGCTGTCAACACCGCCACTGGAGAGATCATGGAAGACGAGCTGGCGGCCACGCAGGGGACCGCCCCGGCTGAACGGGGGCAGGAAAGATGAACCAGGTCAATCACAGCGATGACCACGACACGTACGGAGCACAGGTGACGACGGGCGGAGCGGGCGAAGCTGCCGAGGCCATCCCGGAACTGGTGATCATCTCGGGCATGTCCGGGGCGGGCCGCAGCACCGCGGCCAAGTGCCTGGAGGACCTCGGCTGGTTCGTGGTCGACAACCTGCCGCCCGCGCTGATCCCCACCATGGTCGACCTCGGCGCCCGGTCCCAGGGCAACGTGGCGCGGATCGCCGTGGTCGTGGACGTGCGCGGTCGCCGCTTCTTCGACAACCTGCGGGAGTCGCTCGCCGACCTGGACACCAAGAGCGTCAAGCGGCGGGTGCTGTTCCTTGAGGCGTCCGACGACGCGCTGGTGCGCCGCTTCGAGTCGGTCCGGCGCCCGCACCCGCTGCAGGGCGACGGCCGGATCGTGGACGGCATCGCGCAGGAGCGCGACCTGCTGCGCGAACTGCGCGGCGAGGCCGACCTGGTCATCGACACCTCCAGCCTCAACGTGCACGAGCTGCGCGCCAAGATGGACGCCCAGTTCGCCGGTGAGGAGGAGCCGGAGCTGCGGGCCACCGTGATGTCGTTCGGCTTCAAGTACGGGCTGCCGGTCGACGCCGACCTGGTGGTCGACTGCCGTTTCCTGCCCAACCCGCACTGGGTCCCGGAGCTGCGCCCGTTCACCGGCCTCAACGACGAGGTCGCCACCTATGTGTTCAACCAGCCCGGCGCCAAGGAGTTCCTGGACCGCTACGCGGAGCTGCTGCACATCATCGCCGCCGGATACCGGCGGGAGGGCAAGCGCTATGTGACCATCGCCGTCGGCTGCACGGGCGGCAAGCACCGCAGCGTCGCCATGTCGGAGCGGCTGGCCCGGCGGCTGTCCTCGGACGGGGTGGAGACCGTTGTGGTCCATCGCGACATGGGGCGCGAGTGATCACGTCCAGGGCCGCGAGGCGGCTGCGCCGCACCAGCCACCGCTTCGGCGCCACCCCCAAGGTGGTGGCGCTCGGCGGCGGCCACGGACTGTCCGCCTCACTCGCCGCACTGCGCCGCATCACCCAGGACCTGACCGCCGTGGTCACCGTCGCCGACGACGGCGGCTCCAGCGGCCGGCTCCGCGACGAACTGGGCGTACTGCCCCCCGGAGACCTGCGCAAGGCGCTGGCCGCGCTGTGCGGGGACGACGAGTGGGGGCGCACCTGGTCACGGGTGATCCAGCACAGGTTCACCAGTAAGGGTGAGATGCACGGGCACGCGGTCGGCAACCTGCTGATCGTCGCCCTGTGGGAGCAGCTGGGCGATCCGGTGGCCGCCCTGGAGTGGGTCGGCCGTCTGCTGGGCGCGCACGGCCGGGTGCTGCCGATGTCCGCGGTGCCGCTGGAACTCCAGGCCACCGTACGCGGCCACGATCCGGCCCAGCCCGATGTCACCAGCACGGTGCGCGGGCAGGCGACGGTCGCGCTCACCCCGGGCGAGGTGCAGGAGGTACGGGTGGTCCCGCAGGACCCGCCCGCGGTGCCGCAGGCCGTGCAGGCCGTGCTGGACGCGGACTGGGTGGTGCTCGGCCCCGGCTCGTGGTTCTCCTCGGTCATACCGCACCTGCTGGTGCCGGAGCTGGCCGAGGCCCTGATGCAGACCAGGGCGCGCCGGGTGCTGACCCTCAACCTGGCACCGCAGCCCGGAGAGACCGAAGGATTTTCTCCGCAGCGTCACTTGGAGGTTTTGGCCCGACACGCCCCTAAACTCACCATCGACGTGGTGCTGGCCGATGAGGCCGCCGTTCCCGACCGCGAAAGCCTTGACCAGGCCGCCGCGCGCCTGGGTGGCACGGTCGAGCTGGCCGCGGTCGCCGCCCCGGACGGGCCGCGGCACGACCCCGAGCAGCTGGCCGCCGCGTATGACCGGATTTTTCGGATGCATGGAAGGATCGGCCCATGGCGATGACGGCAGCGGTGAAGGACGAGATCTCCCGGCTACCCGTCACCCGTACCTGCTGCCGCAAGGCGGAGGTGTCGTCGATCCTGCGGTTCGCTGGCGGGCTCCATCTCGTCAGCGGTCGCATCGTGATCGAGGCGGAGCTGGACACCGGTATCGCGGCCCGGCGCCTGCGCAAGGACATCCTGGAGATCTTCGGTCACCCCTCCGACCTGGTGGTGATGGCACCAGGCGGGCTGCGCAGGGGCAGCCGCTATGTGGTGCGGGTGGTCGCCGGGGGTGACCAGCTGGCCCGGCAGACCGGTCTGGTGGACGGCAGGGGCCGCCCGATCCGCGGGCTGCCGCCGCAGGTGGTGTCCGGGGCCACCTGCGACGCGGAGGCCGCCTGGCGTGGCGCGTTCCTGGCACACGGGTCGTTGACCGAGCCCGGCCGCTCGTCCTCCCTCGAGGTGACCTGCCCCGGACCCGAGGCGGCGCTGGCCCTGGTCGGCGCGGCCCGGCGGCTCGGCATCCCGTCCAAGGCCCGCGAGGTGCGCGGCGTGGACCGCGTGGTGGTCCGGGACGGTGACGCGATCGGCGCGCTGTTGACCCGGCTCGGGGCGCACGAGTCGGTGCTGGCGTGGGAGGAGCGCCGGATGCGCCGCGAGGTGCGGGCCACCGCGAACCGGCTCGCCAACTTCGACGACGCCAACCTGCGCCGCTCTGCGCGGGCCGCGGTCGCCGCGGGGGCGCGGGTGCAGCGCGCCCTGGAGATCCTCGGTGACGAGGTACCGGAGCACCTGGCCGCCGCCGGGCGGCTGCGGATGGACCACAAGCAGGCGTCGCTTGAGGAACTGGGCTCGCTCGCCGACCCGCCGCTGACCAAGGACGCGGTCGCCGGACGCATCCGGCGGCTGCTCGCGATGGCCGACAAGCGCGCCGCGGACCTGGGGATTCCCGGCACCGAGTCCAACCTCACCGAGGAGATGGTCGGCTAACCGCCGCCGGGCGGGGGCGGGTTGTGCTCATGGGCGCTTCGCCCCAGACTCCGGTTGTGCCCACCCGCGTCGCCCCCCGGAACGACTGCCCACAAACCGGGGCGTGCTCGATGTCACCCGGGACACCTGGGCGAGGTAGGGTCGTGGGTGGTCGGGGACATCCATTCGGCGCAGCCGGATTGTATTCCGGTACATAAACGAGGAGATCGGTTCGTGACGATCCGCGTAGGCATCAACGGCTTTGGCCGCATCGGTCGTAACTTCTTCCGCGCCGCTCTTGAGCAGGGTGCGGACTTCGAGATCGTCGGTGTCAACGACCTGACCGACAATGCGACCCTGGTGCACCTGCTCAAGTACGACACCATCCTGGGCCGCCTCAAGCACGACGTCAGCCACACCGACGACACCATCACCGTCGGCGGCCAGACCTTCAAGACGATGGCCGAGCGCGACCCGGCGAACCTGCCGTGGGGCGAGCTGGGCGCGGACATCGTGATCGAGTCCACCGGCATCTTCACCAAGCGTGAGGACGCCGCCAAGCACCTCGCCGCCGGCGCCAAGAAGGTCATCATCTCGGCCCCGGCCAAGGACGAGGACATCACCATCGTCATGGGCGTCAACAACGACAAGTACGACGCCGCCAACCACCACGTCATCTCCAACGCCTCCTGCACCACCAACTGCGTGGCGCCGATGGCCAAGGTGCTGCTGGAGAACTTCGGCATCGTCAAGGGCCTGATGACCACGGTCCACGCCTACACCAACGACCAGCGCATCCTGGACTTCCCGCACAAGGACCTGCGCCGCGCCCGGGCCGCCGCCGAGAACATCATCCCGACCACCACGGGTGCCGCGAAGGCCACCGCCCTGGTCATCCCGGAGCTGAAGGGCAAGCTGGACGGCATCGCCATGCGCGTCCCGGTCCCCACCGGCTCCGTCACCGACCTGGTCATCGAGCTGGAGCGCGAGGTCACCAAGGACGAGGTCAACGCCGCGTTCCAGAAGGCCGCCCAGGGCCAGCTCAAGGGCATCCTGGACTACACCGAGGACCCGATCGTCTCCTCGGACATCGTCAACTGGCCCGCCTCCTGCACCTTCGACTCCTCCCTGACCATGGTCCAGGGCAAGAGCGTCAAGGTCGTCGGCTGGTACGACAACGAGTGGGGCTACTCCAACCGTCTGGTGGACCTGACCGCCTTCGTCGGCGGCCAGCTCTGACCCCCGCACAGATGTGACGGACGGGGCCCGGACGACGCGCATGTCGTACGGGCCCCGTCCCACGACCTAGGAGCCCTTCACCATGAAGACGATCGACGACCTTGAGGTCGCCGGGCGGCGGGTGTTCGTCCGCGCCGACCTCAACGTCCCGCTGGACGGTGACCAGATCACCGACGACGGCCGCATCCGGGCCGCCGTGCCGACCATCACCAAGCTCGCCGAGCGCGGCGCGAAGGTGATCGTCGCCTCCCACCTCGGCCGCCCCAAGGGCGCGCCGGACCCGCAGTACTCGCTCGCTCCGGTCGCCAGGCGGCTCGGTGAACTCCTCGGCAGGCAGGTCGCGTTCGCGACCGACACCGTGGGTGACAGCGCGAAGGCCACCGTCGCCGCCCTGGCCGACGGCGAGGTCACGCTGCTGGAGAACCTGCGCTTCAACGCGGGCGAGACCAGCAAGGACGACAGCGAACGCGGCGCGTTCGCCGACGAGTTGGCGGCCCTCGCCGACCTCTACGTCGGCGACGGCTTCGGCGCCGTGCACCGCAAGCACGCCTCGGTCTACGACCTGCCGAAGCGCCTGCCGCACGCCGCGGGCGACCTGATCGCCACCGAACTCGGGGTGCTGAAGAAGCTCACCGAGGACGTGCGCCGCCCGTACGTGGTGGTGCTCGGCGGTGCCAAGGTCTCCGACAAGCTCGCTGTCATCGACCAGTTGCTGGCCAAGGCGGACCGGCTGCTGATCGGCGGCGGCATGGCGTACACCTTCCTCAAGGCCAAGGGCTACGAGGTGGGCAAGAGCCTGCTGCAGGAGGACCAGATCCCGGCCGTCAACGAGTACCTGGCGCGCGCCGAGAAGAACGGCGTCGAACTGGTGCTGCCGGTCGACGTGTTGGCCGCGGACGACTTCCCCGACCTGAAGACCAAGGCCCCGGCCGAGTACGTCACGGTCGACGCCGACCAGATCCCCTCCGACAAGGAGGGCCTGGACATCGGCCCGAAGACCCGCGAGCTGTTCGCTTCGAAGATCGCGGACGCCGCGACGGTGTTCTGGAACGGCCCGATGGGTGTCTTCGAGCACCCCGACTACGCCGGGGGCACGAGGGCCGTCGCCCAGGCCCTGGCGGACAGCGACGGCTTCACCGTCATCGGCGGTGGCGACTCGGCCGCCGCCGTGCGCACCCTGGGCTTCGACGAGAACGCCTTCGGCCACATCTCGACCGGTGGCGGCGCCAGCCTCGAATACCTCGAAGGCAAGACGCTGCCCGGCCTCGCCGCACTGGAGGACTGACCTTGAGCACCCGCACGCCGCTGATGGCGGGCAACTGGAAGATGAACCTCAACCACCTCGAGGCCATCGCCCACGTCCAGAAGCTCGCCTTCGCCCTCACCGACAAGGACTACGAGGCCGTCGAGGTCGCGGTCCTGCCGCCGTTCACCGACCTGCGGTCGGTGCAGACGCTGGTCGACGGTGACAAGCTGAAGATCAAGTACGGTGCGCAGGACCTGTCCGCGCACGATGCGGGCGCGTACACCGGGGAGATCTCCGGTTCCATGCTCGCCAAGCTCAAGTGCACCTTCGTGGTCATCGGCCACAGCGAGCGCCGCCAGTACCACCGCGAGGACGACGCGCTGGTCAACGCCAAGGTGAAGGCCGCCTACCGGCACGAGCTGACCCCGATCCTGTGCGTGGGCGAGGGCCTGGAAGTCCGCAAGGCGGGCAACCAGGTCGCGCACACCCTCGCCCAGGTCGACGGCGCCCTGAAGGACATCCCGGCCGACCAGGCGCGCAGCATCGTCATCGCCTACGAGCCGGTGTGGGCGATCGGTACCGGCGAGGTCGCCACCCCCGAGGACGCGCAGGAGGTCTGCGGGGCGATCCGCGGCCGACTGGCCGAGCTGTACGGCCAGGAGGTGGCCGACGAGGTGCGCATCCAGTACGGCGGCTCGGTGAAGTCCGGCAACATCGCCGCGATCATGGCGCAGCCCGACGTGGACGGCGCGCTGGTCGGCGGTGCCTCGCTGGACGCCGAGGAGTTCGTCAAGATCGTCCGCTTCGGTGACCAGGCAGTAGGCTGACGCACTCGCCACGAAGTACCCTGTCGGGGACTGGGTCGGCAGCTCGCCGCCCGGTCCCCGAACCCTTCTACATCGAACTACGTCCCCGAGAGAGTTGGTCCAGCCGTGGTCATCGGGTTCTCCATCGCCCTCATCATCTTCAGCCTGCTGCTGATGCTGCTGGTCCTGATGCACAAGGGCAAGGGCGGCGGCCTCTCCGACATGTTCGGTGGCGGTATGCAGTCCTCTGTCGGCGGTTCCTCGGTGGCCGAGCGCAACCTCGACCGGATCACCGTCATCGTCGGCCTGCTGTGGTTCGCCTGCATCGTGGGGCTCGGCCTGGTGCTCAAACTCCAGCACTGACGGCTCCGGCACTGAGAGCCCGGTACCGCGCCGCACGCTCCAGTACCGGGCGGTGGTTCACGGACACAGTACCCAGATCGCCCCAATCCCGTTCGTTCGGGCATAACTGACGCCTCGTCGCCCCAGCGGCTTATCATGGAACGACGTCCGCGGGTCCAGGTGCGGTTCCCCACTGTGGTGGGGGTGAGCCGGTCCCCGTAAGCTGGACGACCTCGCAGCACCATCACGCAGGGAGTTACGACCGTGGCAAGTGGCAACGCGATCCGTGGTAGTCGGGTCGGAGCGGGGCCGATGGGGGAGGCAGAGCGCGGTGAGTCCGCGCCGCGTCTTCGCATCTCCTTCTGGTGCTCGAACGGGCACGAGACCCAGCCGAGCTTCGCCAGCGACGCGCAGATCCCGGACACCTGGGACTGCCCCCGCTGCGGCTTCCCGGCCGGGCAGGACGAGAACAACCCGCCGGACCCGCCGCGTACCGAGCCGTACAAGACCCACCTGGCCTATGTACGGGAGCGGCGCAGCGACGCGGACGGTGAGGCGATCCTCGCCGAGGCGCTCGCGAAGCTCCGCGGCGAGATCTGAACACGCGAAGAGGGTCCGGGGCAGCAACCCCGGACCCTCTTCGCGTCGGTTCCGTCAGGCGGACGCCAACGGATACAGCTGCTTGGGCAGTTGGGCCGCCGCGGCTTTGTCCAGCAGCCACAGCGTCCTGCCACGGCCGTGCGCCCCGGCGGCCGGGGCCTGTATCTCTCCCGCGCCCGACAGTGCGATGGCGACGGCGTTGGCCTTGTCCTCGCCGGCCGCCAGCAGCCACACCTCACGCGCCGCCCGGATCGCCGGAAGCGTCAGCGAGATACGGGTCGGCGGCGGCTTGGGCGCTCCGCGCACCCCGATGACCATCCGCTCCGTCTCCCGTACCCCCGGGTGCTCCGGGAACAGCGAGGCGACATGGGTGTCCGGGCCGACGCCCAGCATCAGCACGTCGAACGTCGGCACCGGGCCGTGGTCCTGCGGCCCCGCGGCCTTGGCCAGCTCCTCGGCGTACGCCTCCGCGGCGGCGTCCACGTCATTGCCGAACGGGCTGTCCGAGGCGGGCATCGGGTGCACCCTGGCCGGATCCAGTGGCACGGCGTCCAGCAGCGCGGCCCGCGCCTGGGTGTAGTTGCGGTCCGGGTCGCCCTCCGGCAGGAACCGCTCGTCGCCCCACCACAGGTCAAGCCGCGACCAGTCCACCGCGTCCCGGGCCGGCGCCTCGGCGAGCGCCGCCAGCAGCGCGTTGCCGTTGCGCCCGCCGGTGAGCACCACGCTGGCCGAGCCGCGGGCGGCCTGGGCGTCGACCACCTTGGTGATCAACCGGGCCGCCGCGGCCTTCGCCATCAGCTCCTTGTCGCGGTGCACCACGACCTGGGGCGGGGTCACTTCGCCTTCTCCGTACCGGAGTCGGCGGGCTTCCCCGGCGCCTCAGCGGCCTTCTTCGCGGGCGCCGCGGCCTTCTTCTCCGGCTTGTGCGCACCGTTGGACGGCGGCCGCCCGGCCGAACCCTCCTGCGTCGACTGGACGTTCAGCCGGTCCACGCCGAACTGCACGGAGGAGCGGTAGATCTCGTCCGGGTCCAGCCTGCGCAGTTCCTCGGCGATCAGCTCGGCGGTCTCCCGCCGCTTGAGCGCCACCCGGCGGTCCGGCTGACCCGGCATCGCCAGCTCCGCCAGCGCGCCGTCGGCGCGGTCCAGGCAGATCGTGCCGTCCGCGGTGGTCATCCGTACCGCGGTCAGCCCCGGACCGTCCGAGACCCGGCGCTCCACCGGCACCTTCAGCCGGTCGGCGAGCCACATGCCGAGCAGCTCGGTGCTCGGGTTGTACGGCTCGCCCTCGACCACCGCGGCGCTGATCGCCGAGTGCTTCTGGTCCAGCGCCGCGGCCAGCATGCTGCGCCACGGGGTGATCCGGGTCCAGGCCAGGTCGGTGTCGCCCGGGGAGTAGGAACCGGCGCGCACCTCCAGCGCGGCGACCGGGTCCTCGGCCGAGGCGGCGTCGGTGATCCGGCGCTGGGCAAGCTTGCCCAGCGGGTCCTCGGCGGGCTTGTCCGGGGCGTCCTCCGGCCACCACACCACGACCGGCGCGTCCGGCAGCAGCAGCGGCAGCACCACCGACTCGGCGTGGCCGGACAGCTCACCGTGCAGCCGAAGCAGCACCGTCTCGCCGGTGCCCGCGTCGGAGCCGACCCGGACCTCGGCGTCCAGCCGGGACTTGGCGCGGTCCCGCGGGGTGCGGCCCGGCCGCCTGATGACGACCAGGATCCGCGACGGGTGCTCCCGAGAGGCGTCACCGGCCGCCTTGAGGGCGTCGTAGGCGTTGCCCTCGTCGGTGACGATGACCAGCGTGAGCACCATGCCCACCGCGGGGGTGCCGATGGCCCTGCGGGCCTCGATCAGACCCGAGTTGATCTTCGAGGAGGTGGTGTTGGTGAGATCGATCTTCATGGCCGGCGCCAGCTCCTGCCGTCTCGTGCGAGCATCTCGTCCGCCTCCACCGGCCCCCAGGTTCCGGCGGGGTACTGGGCGGGCTTGCCGTGCTTCTCCCAGTACTCCTCGATCGGGTCGAGGATCATCCAGGAGAGCTCGACCTCCTGGTGGCGCGGGAAGAGGTTGGCGTCGCCGAGCAGCACGTCCAGCAGCAGGCGCTCATAGGCCTCCGGGCTGGACTCGGTGAAGGACTCGCCGTAGGCGAAGTCCATCGTCACGTCCCGCACCTCCATCGAGGTGCCCGGCACCTTGGAGCCGAACCGCACCGTGATGCCCTCGTCCGGCTGGACCCGGATGACCAGGGCGTTCTGGCCGAGCTCCTCGGTGGCGCCGGACTCGAACGGCAGGTACGGCGCGCGCTTGAAGACCACCGCGATCTCGGTGACCCGGCGGCCGAGCCGCTTGCCGGTGCGCAGGTAGAACGGGACGCCCGCCCAGCGGCGGTTGTTGATGGTCAGCTTGATGGCGGCGTAGGTGTCGGTCTTGGACTTGGGGTCGATGCCCTCTTCCTCCAGGTAGCCGAGCACCTCCTCGCCACCCTGCCAGGCGTGCGCGTACTGGCCGCGCACGGTGTGCTTGCCCAGGTCCTCCGGCAGCTGGACGGCGCTCAGCGCCTTGAGCTTCTCGGTCACCAGCGCCTTGGGGTGGAAGGAGCCGGGCTCCTCCATCGCGGTCAGCGCCAGCAGCTGGAGCAGGTGGTTCTGGATGACGTCACGGGCCGCGCCGATGCCGTCGTAGTAACCGGCCCGGCCGCCGATGCCGATGTCCTCGGCCATGGTGATCTGTACGTGGTCGACGTAGGACCGGTTCCAGATCGGCTCGAACATGGTGTTGGCGAACCGCAGCGCCAGGATGTTCTGGACCGTCTCCTTGCCCAGGTAGTGGTCGATCCGGAAGACGTCCACCGGCTCGAACACCTCGTGCACGACCCGGTTGAGCTCCTGGGCGCTGGCCAGGTCGTGGCCGAACGGCTTCTCGATGACCGCGCGCCGCCAGGAGTCCCCGGAGCCCTGCGACAGCCCGTGCTTCTTGAGCTGCTGGACCACCTTGGGGAAGAACTTCGGCGGTACGGAGAGGTAGAAGGCGAAGTTGCCGCCGGTGCCGCGGGCCTTGTCCAGCTCGTCGATGGTGGCCCGCAGCGTCTCGAAGGCGTCGTCGTCGTCGAACTCACCGGGTACGAACCGGAAGCCCTCGGCGAGCTGCTGCCAGACCTCCTCGCGGAACGGGGTCCGCGCGTGCTCCTTGACCGCGTCGTGCACGACCTGGGCGAAGTCCTCGTCCTCCCAGTCGCGGCGGGCGAAGCCGACGAGCGAGAAGCCCGGCGGCAGCAGTCCGCGGTTGGCGAGGTCGTACACCGCGGGCATCAGCTTCTTACGGGACAGGTCGCCTGTGACCCCGAAGATGACCAGGCCCGACGGCCCCGCGATGCGCGGGAGCCGTCGATCCTGAGGGTCACGCAGCGGATTGCCGCTGGTGGTCACTGTTCTCACGCCTCCGAAGGGGCGAGGCGCTTCAGCTCCGCCTCGGTGGACTTGAGCAGGTCGTTCCAGGACGCCTCGAACTTCTCCACGCCCTCCTCCTCCAGCAACTGGACCACGTCGTCGTAGGAGATCCCGACCGCCGCGAGCGCGTCGAGGTCGGCCTTGGCCTGCTCGTAGGTGCCCTGGATGGTGTTGCCGGTGATCTCGCCGTGGTCGGCGGTGGCCAGCAAGGTGGCCTCCGGCATGGTGTTGACCGTGTTGGGGGCGACCAGCTCGGTCACGTACAGGGTGTCCGGGTACGCCGGGTCCTTGACGCCGGTGGAGGCCCACAGCGGACGCTGCTTGTTGGCACCGGCCTTCTCCAGCGCGAGCCAGCGCTCCGAGGAGAACACCTCCTCGTACGCCTGGTAGGCGAGCCGGGCGTTGGCCAGAGCCGCCTTGCCGCGCAGGGCCTTGGCCTCGTCGGTGCCGATCTTGTCCAGCCGCTTGTCGATCTCGGTGTCCACCCGGGAGACGAAGAACGAGGCGACGGAACGGATCTTGGACAGGTCCTGTCCGGCCGCCTTGGCCTTCTCCAGACCGGCCAGGTAGGCGTCCATGACCTTGCGGTACCGCTCCAGGGAGAAGATCAGCGTGACGTTGACGCTGATGCCCAGGCCGATGACCTCGGTGATCGCGGGCAGGCCGGCCTCGGTCGCCGGGATCTTGATGAGCGTGTTCGGCCGGTCGACCAGCCAGGCGAGCTGCTTGGCCTCGGCGATGGTGGCCCTGGTGTTGTGCGCCAGGCGCGGGTCGACCTCGATGGACACACGGCCGTCCTGGCCGTCGGTGTCGTCGAAGACCGGGCGCAGGACGTCGGCGGCGTCCCGGACGTCCGCCGTGGTGATCATCCGGATGGCCTCTTCGACGGTGACCTTGCGGGCGGCGAGGTCGGCGACCTGCTGCTCGTAGCCGTCGCCGCCGGAGATGGCCTTCTGGAAGATGGACGGGTTGGTGGTGACACCGACGACATGGCTGTCGTCGATCAGCTCCGCGAGGTTGCCGGACGTGATCCGCTTGCGGGACAGGTCGTCCAGCCAGATCGCGACGCCTTCTTCGGAGAGGCGCTTGAGTGCGTCTGTCATGGGTTTTGCATCTCCTCGTAAGGTCGTTGAGAGGTCAGCGGTTCGCGGCGGCGATGGAGTCGCGGGCGGCGTCGACGACCGCCTCGGAGGTGAGACCGAACTCGCGGTACAGCACCTTGTAGTCGGCGGAGGCGCCGAAGTGCTCAAGGCTGACGATGCGTCCGTCCTCACCGACGAACTTGTGCCAGGTGAGGCCGATTCCGGCCTCGACTGCCACCCGCGCCTTGACGTTGGGCGGCAGAACGTGGTCGCGGTAGGCCTGGTCCTGCTCCTCGAACCACTCCACCGACGGCATCGAGACCACCCGGGTCGGGACGCCCTCGGCCTGGAGCGCCTCGCGGGCCTCCACGGCCAGCTGGACCTCGGAGCCGGTGCCGATCAGGATGACCTGGGCCTGGCCGCCCTCGGCGTCCAGCAGGACGTAACCGCCCTTGGCGGCATCCTCGTTGGCCTCGTACGTCGGCACGTTCTGCCGGGTCAGCGCCAGACCGTGCGGGGCGGGCTTGGCGGAGTGGCGGCGCAGGATCTCCCGCCAGGCGATGGCGGTCTCGTTGGCGTCGGCCGGACGGACCATGTTCAGGCCGGGGATGGCGCGCAGCGCGGCCATGTGCTCCACCGGCTGGTGCGTCGGGCCGTCCTCGCCGAGGCCGATGGAGTCGTGCGTCCACACGTAGGTGACCGGCAGCTTCATCAGCGCGGCCAGGCGCACCGCCGGACGCATGTAGTCGGAGAAGACCAGGAAAGTGCCGCCGTAGATACGGGTGTTGCCGTGCAGCGCGATGCCGTTCATGGTCGAGCCCATGGCGTGCTCGCGGATGCCGAAGTGCACCGTGCGGCCGTACGGGCTGGCCTCCGGCAGCGGGTTGCCCTCCGGGAGGAACGACGACGAGGCGTCGATGGTGGTGTTGTTCGACCCGGCCAAGTCGGCCGAGCCGCCCCACAGTTCGGGGATCACCGCGCCCAGCGCCTTGAGCACCTCACCGGAGGCCTTGCGGGTGGCGATCGCCTTGCCGGGGGCGAACGCCGGCAGGGCCTGCTCCCAACCGGAGGGCAGCTCACCGGCGTTGATGCGGTCGAAGTCGGCGGCGCGCTCGGGGTTGGCGGTGCGCCACTCCTCGAACCGCTTGTTCCAGGTGCTGTGCGCCTCACGGCCCCGGTCGGCCACCGCGCGCGCGTGCGCCAGGACCTCGGGGGCGACCTCGAAGTGCTGCTCCGGGTCGAAGCCCAGCACCCGCTTGGTGGCGGCGACCTCGTCGGCGCCCAGCGCGGAGCCGTGCGCGGCGGCGGTGTTCTGGGCGCTCGGCGCGGGCCACGCGATGATGGTGCGCGCGATGATCATCGAGGGGCGCTCGGTCTCCGCCTGGGCGGCCTTGAGCGCCTGGTACAGCGCGTGCACGTCGAGGTCGCCTTCGGCGGACTGGGTGACGTGCTGGACGTGCCAGCCGTACGCCTCGTAGCGCTTGGCGACGTCCTCACTGAAGGCGGTCTCGGTGTCGCCCTCGATGGAGATGTGGTTGTCGTCGTAGAGCGCGACCAGGTTGCCGAGCTTCTGGTGCCCGGCAAGCGAGGACGCCTCCGCCGAGACGCCCTCTTCCAGGTCACCGTCGGAGACGATGGTCCAGATCGTGTGGTCGAACGGGGACTCGCCCGCCGGGGCCTCGGGGTCGAACAGGCCGCGCTCGTAGCGGGCGGCCATGGCCATGCCGACCGCGTTGGCGATGCCCTGGCCGAGCGGACCGGTGGTGGTCTCCACGCCCACGGTGTGGCCGTGTTCGGGGTGGCCGGGGGTGCGCGAGCCCCAGGTGCGGAAGGACTTGAGGTCGTCGAGTTCCAGGCCGTAACCCGACAGGTAGAGCTGGATGTAGAGGGTCAGGCTGGAGTGGCCGCACGACAGGACGAAGCGGTCACGCCCGGTCCAGTCGGGGTTGGCCGGATCATGCCGCATCAGCTTCTGGAACAGCAGGTAGGCGGCGGGTGCGAGGCTCATGGCCGTGCCCGGATGGCCGTTTCCGACCTTCTGGACGGAGTCCATGGCCAGTACCCGGGCGGTGTCCACGGCCCGCTTGTCCAGATCGGTCCAGTCGAGGTCTGCGGTGGTCGGCTGCGTGCTCACCCTGGGTCAGGGCTCCTCTCCACATTTTCTCCAACGCCGTCAGCCCTTGCGGCCACCGGCGATTTCGAGCCTACCCTCGTACGGGCGGGCGTTCGGCCCCGTCTCAGGCAACGGCAGGCCGACTTTGTTCATTCCCGGTACATAGTCTCTCCCGTCGGTTCCAGCGTGGTCCATGGGGGCTGCTTCCGCCCGGTGGACTGCGCGGAACGGCCGCGTGAATGTCACCTTGCGTGTCGCCGCCGCACCGCCTCCCCGCCACGCACGAGGCTCTACGCCAACACGGGTGCCCCCCGCGACAGGTCCCGTAACAGCAACGTCTAGAGTGGCGTGGTACGCGCAGGGACTTACCCGGTCTTCACAACTGGGAGGGCCTTGCTGGTCTTTCTTCCTCTCAGAGGTGTTCGTGACGGCCGTCGAAACCCGACCCCCCGGGGTCGTCGGGACGAGCCCTGGGCACCGGCCCTTCGGGGCGCGGGTCAAGGCGTTCGTGGAGCTGACCAAGCCGCGCATCATCGAGCTGCTGCTGATCACCACGGTGCCGGTGATGTTCCTGGCCGCGCACGGCGTACCTGACCTGTGGCTGGTGCTGACGACGGTCGTCGGCGGCTACATGTCGGCGGGTGGCGCTAACGCCCTGAACATGTACATCGACCGCGACATCGACGCGCTGATGCACCGCACCGAGCAGCGCCCGCTGGTCACCGGCATGGTCTCGCCGCGCGAGTGCCTGGTATTCGGCATCTCCCTGTCGGTGGTCTCGACGGTCTGGTTCGGCCTGCTGGTCAACTGGCTGTCGGCCGCGCTGTCGCTCACGGCCATCCTGTACTACGTCTTCGTCTACACGCTGTGGTTGAAACGCCGTACCACGCAGAACATCGTGTGGGGCGGCATCGCGGGCTGCCTGCAGGTGTTCATCGGATGGTCGGCGGTGCGCGACGAACTCGCCTGGGCGCCGTTCGTCCTCTTCCTGGTCCTGTTCTTCTGGACGCCGCCGCACTACTGGCCGCTGTCGATGAAGGTCAAGGACGACTACGAGCGGGTGGGCGTGCCCATGCTGCCGGTGGTCGCGGGCAACCTGGTGGTGGCCAAGCAGATCCTCGCCTACAGCTGGGTGATGGTGCTGGTCTCGCTCACCCTGTGGTGGCCGCTGGGCGCCACCGGCTGGCTGTACCCGGTGGCCGCCACGCTGCTCGGCGGCTTCTGGCTGAAGGAGGCGCACGCGCTGTACTCCCGCGCGAAGAACGGCGTGACCGGCCCCAAGCTGAAGGAAATGCGGCTGTTCCACTGGTCGATCACCTACGCGACGCTACTGTTCGTGGTCGTCGCCGTGGACCCCTTCGTGCGCTGATCACCGCTGCCCCGCCACGGTGTCCCCGCCCTCTTCCGTGGGCTGGGACACCTTTTCCGTTGGGCCTTCCAGCAGTGATTACTCGCGGGTAGCATTCTGTTCATGGCAGAGACCGAGGCCCCGCACCGCACCCCCGACGCCCGCGCGGAGCGCCGGGCGCACAGACTCGCCCAGCAGATCGGCGCCTTCGCGCGCGACCACGGCGGCAGCGCCGAAGGCCAGATCGCGTACATCGGCGAGGCCGGTACCCGCATCGTCCTGGTCGGCGAGGACGGCGGTTGGGGCGACCTGGTGGCCCCCTCGTACCACGTCGCCGAGCGCGCGGTGGAACTGTCCGGAATCACCGTCCATGAGGACTTCGACGGCGAGTTCGCGGCCAAGGTCCGTACCGGGCCCTACGAGTGGACGAGGATGGCCGGAATTCAAGTGGGCGGACCCGCCAACACCTGACACCCATCCGTCCCGTTAGCACCATGGACACGATCAAACCCAAGTTGATCGTGAACCGGACCTGGACTAGGGGAGTTGCATGGGCGCGCGGGAAGTACGGGAACAACGGCACCGGCTCGCGCGCCAGGAGGCGGCACGGCTCGGTGCCGAGGGCATTCACGCGGTCGCCCTCACCTGGGTGGACAACGCCGGGGTGACCAGGGTCAAGGCGGTGCCCACCAGCCGTCTCGCGCACGCCGTGCGGCACGGCGTCGGCATGTCACCGGTGTTCGACGTCTACACCTCCGACGACGCGATCGCCGCGGTGCCCGAACTCGGCCTCGGCAGCCCCGACGGCGACCTGCGGCTCATCCCCGACCTCGACCGCCTCACCACCCTTGCCGCGCAGCCGGGTTGGGCCTGGGCGCCGGTCGACCGCCACGACCAGCAGGGCGACCCGCACCCGGGGTGCGCGCGGCTGTTCGCCCGCCGCATGGTGGCCCGGGCCAAGGAGCGGGGGCTGGAAGCGCGCATGGGGTTCGAGACGGAGTGGATGGCCATGCGGCCCGGGGAGCCGCCCACCCCGTCCACCTCGGCGCCCGCCTACGGGATGACCCGGATCGTCGAACTGTCCGACTACGTGCGCGACATCGTTCAGGCGCTCGCCGCCGAGCACCTGGAACTGCTCCAGATCCACCCCGAGTACACCCCGGGCCAGTTCGAGATCTCCACCGCCAGCGCCGATCCGCTGCGCGCCGCCGACGAGTTGATCCTGGCCCGCGAGACGGTACGGGCCGTGACCCGGCAGCACGGGCTGCGCGCCTCGTTCGCGCCCACCGTCGTCGCCGGACAGGTGGGCAACGGCTGCCATCTGCACCTGAGCCTGCGCCACGACGGCGAGGACATCTTCCGCGGCGGCGCGGGCAGCCACGGGCTGGCCGGCGCCGCCGAGGCCTTCCTCGCCGGGGTGCTGGACGCGCTCCCGGCACTGATGGCGATCGGCGCCCCCTCACCCGCCAGCTATCTGCGGCTGGTGCCCTCGCAATGGGCCGGCGCCTTCCAGTGCTGGGGGGTGGAGAACCGGGAGGCCGCGCTGCGGCTGGTGCCCGGCCCGCCGGACGAGGCCGGCAGCGCCAACGCCGAGGTCAAGTGCTTTGACGCCGCGGCCAATCCGTACCTGGTGGTGGGCGCGGTCATCGCCGCCGGGCTGCACGGCATCGACGCGGGCCTGAAACTCCCCGACCCGGTACAGGGCGACCCGGCCACCACCGCGCCCGACACCCCCCGGCTGCCGCGCTCGCTGACCGAGGCGGCGGACCGCTTCGCGCAGTACGAGCCGCTGCGCAGCGCACTGGGCGAGTCGGCGCACGGCGCGGTGCTCGCGGTACGCCGGGCGGAGGCGCGGCAGTTCGCCGACGCCGACCCGGAGCGGATCGCCTCGGCCGTCCGCTGGCGCTACTGATGGCCGAACCGCCGTCGCTGCCACCACTGGTCGACCACCACTGCCACGGGGTGGTACGCCACGACCTCGGCCTCGGCTCGTTCGAGCCGTACCTCACCGAGGCGCAGGCGCCCGCCGCACGCGGCACCACCTACTTCGACACCCAGACCGGGTTCGCGGTGCGCCGCTGGTGCCCGCCGCTGCTCGGGCTGGAACCGCACTGCCCACCCGCGTACTACCTGGCCCGCCGCCGCGAACTCGGCGCGTACGAGGCGACCCGGCTGCTGCTGCGCGGCACCGGCATCGGAACGTTCCTGGTGGACACCGGCCTGCCCGGGGACCTGACGGAACCGGCCGAACTCGCCGCGGCGGCAGGCGGATCCGCCCGGGAGGTCGTGCGTCTGGAGACCCTGGCCGAACAGGTCGCCGACACCTCCGGCACCGCCGCCGCGTTCGTCGCCAACCTCGCCGAGGCGGTGCACACCGCGGCGCAGGCCGCCGTCGGTTTCAAGTCAATCGCCGCCTACCGGTACGGCCTGGCGCTGGCCCCCGACCCCCCGCGCCCCGCCGAGGTGCGCCGCGCCGCGCAGGAGTGGCTGGCCGCGCGTTCCACCGGTGGCCGGGTCAGCGACCCGGTACTGCTGCGGCACCTGCTGTGGACCGCGGTCGCCACCGGGCTGCCGCTGCAACTGCACACCGGATTCGGCGATCCGGACCTACGACTCGACCAGGCCGACCCGACGCTGCTCACCGACTTCGTCAGGGCCGTGGACGGACTCGGTACGGATCTGGTGCTGCTGCACGGATATCCGTACCACCGGCAGGCCGCCTATCTGGCGAACGTGTTCCCGCATGTCCACGCCGACGTCGGGCTGTCCCTCACCCACACCGGGGCGCGGGCGGCGGCGGTGCTCGCCGAGACGCTGGAACTGGCGCCCTTCGGCAAGGTGCTGTTCTCCACCGACGCCTACGGGCTGCCGGAGCTGTACGTGGTCGGCGCCCGGCTGTTCGCCGAGGCGCTCCAGCGGCTGCTCACCGGCTGGGTCGAGGAGGGCGCCTGGGCCGCGTCGGACGCGGCCCGCGTCGCCGTGATGATCGCGGCGGACAACGCCCGGCGGGTGTACCGGCTGCCGTGACCGTCGCCGGGCCCGGCGCACCGGAAGGGGCCTCGCCCCGAACACCGTGGAGCCTCAGACGGCGGCCGGAACGGCCGGGTCCTGCGCCGGGATCTCCGCCGCGCCCGCCTGGTACGGGCGCTCGCGCAGCGACAGCGCCACCCGCAGCACCGCGATCCACACCAGGCACGAGCCGAGCATGTGGATGCCCACCACCAGCTCCGGCAGGTGCGTGAAGTACTGGACGTAGCCCACCACGCCCTGCGACATCAGTACCGCGAACAGCTCGACCACCCGCCGCCGGGCGGCGGTTGGGCCGCCCACCGCGCGCAGCACGAACCACAGTGCGACGGTCAGGCCGATGACGACGTACACGAAGTCGACGTGCAGCTGGGTGATCTCCCGCCAGTCCACCGGGATCCGGTGCACGGTGTGCGCATCGCCCGCGTGCGGACCCGCGCCGGTGACCAGCGTGCCGACCACGATCAGCAGCCCGGCCGCGGTGACCAGCAGCCACGACAGCTGGCGTACCGGCCGCACCACCAGGTCGCGCACCGGTCCGTCGCCCTCCCGCGAGCGTTGCCACATCAGCAGGGCGACGGTCAGCAGCGCCGTCGCCGACAGGAAGTGCGCGCCCACGGTGTACGGGTTCAGACCGGTCAGCACGACGATGCCGCCGAGCACCGCGTTGCTCATCACCAGCCAGAACTGCGCCCACGCCAGCTTGGTCAGGCCGCGCCGCCAGGGGGTACGGGCGCGAGCGGCGATGATCGCCACGCCGACGACCACGCACAGCACGTCGGTCAGCATGCGGTTGCTGAACTCGATGATGCCGTGCAGGCCCATCGCCTTCGTAGGCGTCAGACTCTGCGGGGTGCAGGTCGGCCACGTCGAGCAGCCGAGACCGGAGTCCGTCAGCCGCACCGCGCCACCGGTGACCACGATGACCACGGCCATCACCACGGTGGCGAGCGCGGCCCGCTCCACGAACTTGGCGGAGGGCTGCCAGCGCTCGGCGATCAGCGCGAAGGGATTGAGCGATTTCGGCACCCGCCCATCGTAGGCGGGGCGCTTGTGCATTCCTTCACGAGGGTCGGTTGCAACTACTCCCAGCGGAAGAAGCGTGCCGCCGCGGCCAGCCCGAGCACCGCCCACACGGCCAGGACCGCCAGGTCCGACCAGGGCGTTCCGGCCCCGTGCTGGAGCACCCCGCGCAGTCCGTCCGACAGCGCGGAGATCGGCAGCAGATCGAGCGCCGAGCGCACCCCGGCCGGGAACTTGTCAAGCGGCACGATCACGCCGCCGCCGACCAGCAGCAGCAGGAAGACCAGGTTGGCGGCGGCCAGTGTCGCCTCCGCCCTGAGCGTTCCGGCCATCAGCAGCCCGAGCCCGGAGAACGCCGCCGTGCCGAGCACGAGCAGCAGCACCACCGCCACCGGGTTGCCGTGCGGCGACCAGCCGAGCGCCAGCGCGATCACCGACAGCAGTACGACCTGGAGGACCTCGGTGACCAGCACGGAACCGGTCTTCGCGGTCATCAGCGCCCAGCGCGGCAGCGGCGAGGCGCCGAGCCGCTTGAGCACCCCGTACCGTCGCTCGAAGCCGGTCGCGATGGCCTGGCCGGTGAAGGCGGTGGACATCACGGCGAGCGCCAGCAGGCCGGGGGCGAGGAAGTCCACCCGCTTGCCGGCACCGGTGTCGATGATCGGCACCGCGCTGAACAGCACCAGGAGCACGGTCGGGATCACGATGGTCAGCAGCAGCTGCTCGCCGTTGCGCAGCAGCATCCGCGTCTCCAGCGCGGTCTGCGCGCCGATCATGCGGGGCAGCGGCGCCGCGCCCGGGTCCGGGGCGAAGGTGCTCGGGGATGCGGCGGTCACGAGCGCAACTCCTTGCCGGTGAGTTCCAGGCTGTGCTTCTCCGGGGGACGCCCCCCGGGCCCCCGGCCGGTTGGTGCGTACCCGGTCACGAGCGCAACTCCTTGCCGGTGAGTTCCAGGCTGTGCTTTTCCGGGGGGACGCCCCCCGGGCCCCCGGCCGGTTGGTGCGTACCCGGTCACGAGCGCAACTCCTTGCCGGTGAGTTCCAGGAAGACGTCCTCCAGCGTGCGGCGCTCGACCGCTATGCGGTCCGGCATCACGCCGTGCTGGGCGCACCAGGAGGTGACGGTGGCCAGCATCTGCGGGTCGACCTTGCCCTCCACCCGGTAGTTGCCGGGGGTGAGTTCGGCCGCCGCGCTGTCCGAGGGGAGCGCCTTGAGCAGCGAGAGCAGGTCGAGGCCGGGGCGCCCGGAGAACCGCAGGGTGTCCTCGGCGCCGCCCCGGCACAGCGCCTCCGGGGTGCCACGGGCGATCACCCTGCCGCCGTCCACGATCGCCACGTCGTCGGCGAGCTGCTCGGCCTCGTCCATGAAGTGCGTGGTCAGCACGGTGGTCACCCCGTCGGCGCGCAGCTCGCGGACCAGGTCCCAGGTGGCCCGGCGGGCCTGCGGGTCCAGACCCGCGGTCGGCTCGTCCAGGAAGACCAGTTCCGGTCGGCCCACCACGGCCATGGCGAGCGCCAGCCGCTGCTGCTGCCCGCCGGACAGCCGGCGGTACGGGGTACGGCCGCAGGAGCCGAGGCCGAGGCGTTCGATGAGCAGCGCCGGATCGATCGGGTTGGCGTGCAGCCTGGCGGTGTGCCGCAGCATCTCCTCGGCGCGCGCGCCCGGATAGACGCCGCCGGACTGGAGCATCACCCCGATGCGGGGACGCAGCCGCGCCGACTGGGTGACCGGGTCGAGTCCGAGGACCCGCACCGTGCCGGCGTCGGGGCGGCGGTATCCCTCGCAGGTCTCGATCGTGGTGGTCTTTCCGGCGCCGTTCGGTCCCAGTACGGCGGTGAGGGACCCCCGGGGGACGGACAGTTCGAGCCCGTCCACCGCGGTCTTGGCCCCGTACCGCTTCACCAGGCCGACGACCTCGACCGCGGGGGTGCTCTGCATGAGCCCGAGTTTAGGGAGCCGTCGGGCGGCGTCGGCACGGGGTCCGGGAAAGTCGCCGCGCGGGTTCGGCGAGTGAGGTTCGCCTTACGTGACGGACCTAACCGGCGCGGTGATCCATCCGCCGCTTGTCGTTGTGCGGGGAATTACGCAACAATGGCGTTGTGAAATACACGGGCAAGGTAGCGCACGAGAAGGCGACCGCCGCCGCGGCCGTCGCCTCCGTCGCGCCCGCGCCCGAAGGCAGTGAGGCCGAGGCCCACCGCGGCACCCGTAACCGGGTGGCCCGCTCCATCCTCGACCACGGCCCGTCCACCGCGGCCGACCTCGCCGAGCGGCTGGAGCTCACCCCGGCGGCGGTCCGCCGCCACCTGGACGCCCTGGTGGCCGAAGGCATCGTCGAGCCCCGGGAGCAGCGGGTCTACGGATCACGCTCCCGCGGTCGCCCGGCGAAGGTGTTCGCGCTCACCGACTGCGGCCGGGACGCGTTCTACCAGGCGTACGACCAGCTCGCCGCCGACGCGATGCGCTGGATCGCGCAGAGCGCGGGCGACGGGGAGGCCGGCGAGGCGGCGGTGGCCGCGTTCGCCAGGGCCCGCGCGGCGGGCCAGGCCGAGCGGTACCGCACCGAGGTGGAGGCCGCCGCCCCGGAGGACCGGGCCAGGGCGCTCGCCAAGGCGTTGACCGAGGACGGGTACGCTGCTACCACGCGCAGTGCGCACGCCTCCGCCGGTGAGCAGCTCTGCCAGCACCACTGCCCGGTGGCTCACACCGCCGAGAAGTTCCCGCAGCTGTGCGAGGCGGAGGCCGAGGTCTTCTCCCGCCTGCTCGGAACCCATGTGCAGCGTCTGGCCACCATCGCCCACGGCGACGGTGTGTGCACGACGTTCATTCCGAAAGCACCACAAACCAAAGCACCACAAACCAACACGTCCGACAGCGCACCTGCGTCCGCATCCGCATCTGCCAGGAAGTCCGGGAGGAACCCCGCATGACTGCTCCCACGGAGACCACTCACCCGGAGCTCGAAGGCCTGGGCACCTACGAGTACGGCTGGGCCGACTCCGACGTGGCGGGCGCCTCCGCCCGGCGCGGCCTTAGCGAAGCGGTCGTCCGCGACATCTCGGCGAAGAAGAACGAGCCGGAATGGATGCTGAAGCTGCGGCTCAAGGGTCTGAAGCTGTTCGAGAAGAAGCCCATGCCCACCTGGGGCTCGGACCTCTCGGGCATCGACTTCGACAACATCAAGTACTTCGTGCGCTCCACCGAGGCGCAGGCGGAGTCCTGGGAGGACCTGCCCGAGGACATCAAGAACACCTACGACAAGCTGGGCATCCCGGAGGCGGAGAAGCAGCGGCTGGTAGCGGGTGTCGCCGCCCAGTACGAGTCCGAGGTCGTCTACCACAAGATCCGTGAGGACCTTGAGGAGCAGGGCGTCATCTTCCTGGACACCGACACCGGCCTCAGGGAGCACCCGGAGCTGTTCAAGGAGTACTTCGGCACCGTCATCCCGGCCGGTGACAACAAGTTCGCCTCGCTGAACACCGCGGTGTGGTCCGGCGGCTCGTTCATCTACGTGCCGAAGGGCGTGCACGTGGAGATCCCGCTGCAGGCTTACTTCCGGATCAACACCGAGAACATGGGCCAGTTCGAGCGGACGCTGATCATCGTGGACGAGGACGCCTACGTCCACTACGTCGAGGGCTGCACCGCGCCGATCTACAAGTCCGACTCGCTGCACAGCGCGGTCGTGGAGATCATCGTCAAGAAGGGCGCCCGCTGCCGCTACACGACCATCCAGAACTGGTCGAACAACGTCTACAACCTGGTCACCAAGCGCGCCGTCGCCTACGAGGGCGCGACCATGGAGTGGGTGGACGGCAACATCGGCTCCAAGGTGACGATGAAGTACCCGGCCGTCTACCTGATGGGCGAGCACGCCAAGGGCGAGACGCTGTCCATCGCCTTCGCGGGCGCCGGCCAGCACCAGGACGCGGGCGCCAAGATGGTGCACATGGCGCCGAACACGTCGTCCAACATCGTCTCCAAGTCGGTGGCGCGCGGCGGCGGCCGTACCTCGTACCGTGGCCTGATCGAGATCGGCGAGGGCGCCAACGGCGCCAAGTCCAACGTGCTGTGCGACGCGCTGCTGGTGGACACCATCTCGCGGTCCGACACCTACCCGTACGTGGACGTCCGCGAGGACGACGTGTCGATGGGCCACGAGGCGACCGTCTCCAAGGTCAGCGAAGACCAGCTGTTCTACCTGATGAGCCGCGGCCTGAGCGAGACCGAGGCCATGGCGATGATCGTCCGGGGCTTCGTCGAGCCCATCGCGCGCGAGCTGCCGATGGAGTACGCGCTTGAGCTCAACCGGCTGATCGAGCTGCAGATGGAGGGCGCGGTCGGCTGACCCCCGCCCGACCGCAGCGACGACTCCCTTACCAAGAGAAAGTTCTACGACAGCCATGGCTGAAACGATCCCGGCCGGTAGCACCACCGACGGTGCGATCCAGGTTGGCCAGCCCGCCGACGCGCGGGTCAGCGCCGCCCCGTCCTACGACGTGGCCGACTTCCCCGTGCCGCACGGCCGCGAGGAGGAGTGGCGCTTCACCCCGCTGGAGCGGCTGCGCGGCCTGCACGACGGCACCGCCGAGGCCACCGGTGGCCTGCGGGTCGAGGTGACCGCCCCCGAGGGCGTCACCGTCGAGACCGTGGACCGCACGGATCCGCGGCTCGGCAAGGCGGGCAAGCCGGTCGACCGGGTGGCCGCCCAGGCGTACAGCTCCTTCGAGAAGGCCTCGGTCGTCTCGATCGCCAAGGACGCCGTGCTGACCGAGCCGGTCCGCATCTCGGTGCACGGCGAGGGCGGTGTCGCCTACGGCCACCAGGTGGTCGAGGTCGGCGCGTTCGCCGAGGCCGTGGTGGTCATCGACCACACCGGCGACGCCACGCTGGCCGCCAACGTCGAGTACCTCATCGGCGACGGCGCCAAGCTCACCGTCGTCTCGGTGCAGGACTGGGACCGCCAGGCCGTGCACGTCGCCCAGCACACCGCGCTGGTCGGCCGGGACGCCAGCTTCAAGTCGGTGATCGTCACCTTCGGCGGCGACGTGGTACGGCTGCACCCGCGCGTCGTCTACGGCGCCCCGGGCGGTGAGGCCGAGCTGTACGGCCTGTACTTCACCGACAACGGCCAGCACCAGGAGCACCGCCTCTTCATCGACCACGACACCCCGCACTGCCGCTCCAACGTGGCCTACAAGGGCGCGCTGCAGGGCAAGGACGCGCACGCGGTGTGGATCGGCGACGTGCTGATCCGCGCGGTCGCGGTGGGCACCGACACCTACGAGCTGAACCGGAACCTCGTCCTCACCGACGGGGCCCGGGTGGACTCGGTCCCCAACCTGGAGATCGAGACCGGCGAGATCGTCGGCGCCGGGCACGCCTCGGCGACCGGCCGGTTCGACGACGAGCAGCTGTTCTACCTGATGGCCCGCGGCATCCCGCACGACGAGGCGCGCCGTCTGGTGGTCCGCGGCTTCTTCGCCGAGCTGGTCCAGCACATCGGCCTGCCCGACATCGAGGAGCGGCTGCTGGCCAAGATCGAGCAGGAGCTGGAGGCGTCCGTCGCATGACCGCCGCCAATGGCTTCGTCCGCGTCTGCGCGCTGAGCGAGCTCGAAGACGACACGCCCAAGCGTGTCGAGGTCGGCGACACCCCGGTCTCCATCGTGCGTACTGAGGGCGAGGTGTTCGCGATCAACGACGTCTGCTCGCACGCCAACGTCTCGCTGTCCGAGGGCGAGGTGGAGGACTGCCAGATCGAGTGCTGGCTGCACGGCTCCAGCTTCGACCTGCGCACCGGAAAGCCGTCCGGGCTGCCCGCAACCCGGCCCGTCCCCGTATACCCCGTCAAGATCGAAGGGGACGACGTGCTCGTCTCCGTCACCCAGGAGTCCTGAGGCACCCATGGCAACGCTTGAGATCCACGACCTGCACGTCTCCGTCGAGGCCGAGAACGGCCCCCGCGAGATCCTGCGCGGTGTCGACCTGACCGTGAAGCAGGGCGAGACGCACGCCATCATGGGCCCCAACGGCTCGGGCAAGTCCACCCTGGCGTACTCGCTGGCCGGGCACCCCAAGTACCAGGTCACCGGTGGCACCGTGACCCTCGACGGCGAGGACGTCCTGGCGATGTCCGTCGACGAGCGGGCGCGGGCCGGTGTCTTCCTGGCCATGCAGTACCCGGTCGAGGTCCCGGGTGTCTCGGTCTCCAACTTCCTGCGCACCTCGGCCACCGCCGTGCGCGGCGAGGCGCCGAAGCTGCGCACCTGGGTGAAGGAGGTCAAGGAGGCCATGGAGGCGCTCCAGATCGACCCGTCCTTCGCCGAGCGCAACGTCAACGAGGGCTTCTCCGGCGGTGAGAAGAAGCGGCACGAGATCCTCCAGCTCGAACTGCTCAAGCCGAAGGTCGCGATCCTGGACGAGACCGACTCCGGTCTGGACGTCGACGCGCTGCGCGTGGTCTCCGAGGGCGTCAACCGGGTGCGTGAGTCCGGCCAGGTCGGCACCCTGCTGATCACCCACTACACGCGCATCCTGCGCTACATCAAGCCGGACCATGTTCACGTCTTCGCCAAGGGCCGGATCGTCGAGTCCGGCGGCGCCGAACTCGCGGACAAGCTGGAGAACGAGGGCTACGAGGCATACGTGAAGGGCGGCGCATCAGAGTGATTTCACTGCCGGGCCTCCTCGACACCGAGGCGATCCGCAAGGACTTCCCCATCCTGGATCGCACGGTCCACGACGGTAGGAAGATCGTGTACCTGGACAACGCGGCGACCTCGCAGAAGCCGCGCCAGGTGCTGGACGTCTTGAACGGGTACTACGAGCGCCAGAACTCCAATGTCCACCGCGGCGTGCACGTACTCGCCGAGGAGGCCACGGCCGCCTACGAGGGCGCCCGCGACAAGGTGGCCGGGTTCGTCAACGCCCCCAGCCGGGACGAGGTGATCTTCACCAAGAACGCCTCGGAGTCGCTCAACCTCGTTGCCAACATGCTGGGTTGGGCCGACGAGCCGTACCGGGTGGACCGCGGTACGGAGATCGTCATCACGGAGATGGAGCACCACTCCAACATCGTTCCGTGGCAGCTGCTGTCGCAGCGCACCGGTGCGAAGCTGAAGTGGTTCGGCCTCACCGACGACGGCCGCCTCGACCTGTCCAACATCGACCAGGTCATCACCGAGAAGACCAAGGTCGTCTCGTTCGTGCTGGTCTCCAACATCCTGGGCACCATCAACCCGGTGGAGGAGATCGTCCGCCGGGCCCAGGAGGTCGGCGCACTGGTGGTGATAGACGCCTCGCAGGCCGCGCCGCACATGCCGCTGGACGTGCAGGCGCTGCAGGCCGACTTCGTGGCCTTCACCGGCCACAAGATGTGCGGCCCGACCGGCATCGGGGTGCTGTGGGGCCGCCAGGAGCTGCTGGAGGACCTGCCGCCCTTCCTCGGCGGCGGCGAGATGATCGAGACCGTCTCGATGCACTCGTCCACCTACGCTCCGGCGCCGCACAAGTTCGAGGCCGGTACGCCGCCGATCGCCCAGGCGATCGGTCTGGGCGCGGCGGTGGACTACCTCAACGGCATCGGCATGGAGAACATCCAGGCCCATGAGCACGCCATCACCGAGTACGCGGTGCGGCGTCTGCTGGAGGTGCCCGACCTGCGCATCATCGGCCCCACCACGGCCGAGGACCGCGGCGCGGCGATCTCGTTCACGCTCGGTGACATCCACCCGCACGACGTCGGCCAGGTGCTGGACGAGCAGGGCATCGCGGTGCGCGTCGGACACCACTGCGCACGGCCGGTCTGCCTGCGCTACGGAATTCCTGCGACCACGCGGGCGTCGTTCTATCTGTACTCCACCCCGGCCGAGGTCGATGCCCTGGTCGACGGGTTGGAGCAGGTCCGGAACTTCTTCGGCTGACGAGAGTGCTGACGCTGTGAAGCTTGATTCGATGTACCAGGACGTGATCCTGGACCACTACAAGCACCCGCAAGGGCGGGGCCTGCGGGACGGCGACGCGGAGGTTCACCATGTCAATCCGACCTGCGGCGACGAGATCACGCTGCGCGTGAAGCTCGATGGCGAGCGGATCGAGGACGTGTCGTACGAGGGCCAGGGCTGTTCGATCAGTCAGGCCAGCGCCTCCGTGCTGCACGAACTGCTGGTAGGCAAGGAACTGTCCGAGGCGCGCAGGGTCCAGGAGCTGTTCCTGGAGCTGATGCAGTCCAAGGGCCAGATCGAGCCGGACGACGCGATGGAGGAGGTGCTGGAGGACGCGGTGGCGTTCGCCGGCGTCTCCAAGTACCCGGCACGTGTGAAGTGTGCTCTGCTGGGTTGGATGGCGTGGAAGGACGCGACCGCACAGGCACTGTCCGGTGACGGTGCGAAGGAGACGGCATGAGCGAGAACGAGACCACCACGACCAAGCCCGCCACCGAGGAGGAGATCCGCGAGGCGCTCTACGACGTGGTGGACCCCGAGCTGGGCATCGACGTGGTCAACCTCGGCCTGGTCTACGGCATCCACGTCGACGACTCCAACGTCGCGACCCTGGACATGACCCTGACCTCGGCGGCCTGTCCGCTGACCGATGTCATCGAGGACCAGGCCCGGTCGGCGACCGACGGCATCGTCAACGACCTGAAGATCAACTGGGTCTGGATGCCGCCGTGGGGCCCCGACAAGATCACCGACGAAGGCCGGGAGCAGCTCCGGGCGCTCGGCTTCAACGTCTGAGTGCCTTAAGGCCGCAGGAACGGCCCTCGCGCATGGCGCGGGGGCCGTTTCGCATGCGTTCACCCTCCGTTTATGGACGCTTGTACACAACGATTCGTACACTCGTACGCATGGGATACGCAACGTTGGCCGGCGCCATCTGCGCCGAGGTGCTTGGGACCACGTCGATGAAGTTCAGCCACGGCTTCACCCGGCTGTGGCCCTCGCTGGGCACACTGGTCGGATACCTGATCGCCTTCGTACTGCTGGCGCAGACGTTGAAGACCATGCAGGTCGGAACGGCATACGCGATCTGGGCCGGGGTAGGGACAGCCGCGGTGGCCGTCATCGGGATGGCCTTCCTCGGCGAGAGCGCGAACCTCGCCAAGCTGGTGGGGGTCGTACTGGTGATAGCGGGGGTCGTCGTGCTCAATCTGGGTGGGGCGCACTGAGATGGCCCGGCGGTACGACCCCGAGCGCCGGCAGCGGATCATTGACGCGGCGATCCAGGTGGTGGGTGAACGCGGCATCGCGGGGCTCAGCCACCGCGCGGTGGCCGCGGCGGCCGACGTACCGCTCGGGTCGACCACGTACCACTTCGCCACCCTGGACGAGCTGCTGGTCGCGGCGCTGCGCCAGATCAACACCGCGCTGTTCGAGGACTTCGGGCGGCGGGTGGAGCGGATCGCCCCGGACGCGGACCTGGCAGTCGAACTGGCCGATCTGGTCGGCGAGTTGCTGACCGACCAGCGGGACCGCAGCGTCCTTGAGTACGACATCTATCTGACCGCCCTGCGCCGCGCCCCGGTCCGGCCGATCGCCGCGGAGAGCGTGGACGGCATGGTCGACGTCCTCACCCCCCGCACCGGGCGGGCCACCGCGCAGGCGCTGGTCGCGCTGATCGACGGGATCTCGCTCCAGATCCTGCTCACCGGCCGCGCCTACGACCGGGAACAGGCCCGGGCGATGATCGCCCGGCTCCTCGGCTGACCCACACCACCGCGGCTTCGCGGAACGGATCTTCCGGCATCCGGGCCGGTTGGGCATCGCCCACGGCCAGCGACTAGCGTTCGGTGCATGACTGAAACGACTGCCACGACGCCCTCCCGCGCCACCGGCGCCGCCGCGGCCGGGCTCGCCACCATCGCCGCCGACGGAACCATCCTCGACACCTGGTTCCCGGCCCCCGAACTCGTCGCGGAGCCCGGTCCCGCCGGGACCGAGCGGCTGTCCGCCGAGCGCGCCGCCGAGCTGCTGGGCGAGACCGCCCCCAATGCCCTCGGGTCCGACCCGCGGCGCGGCGTCGAGGTCGTCGCGGTCCGTACGGTCATCGCCTCGCTGGACGACAAGCCGCTGGACACGCACGACGTCTACCTGCGACTGCACCTGCTGAGCCACCGGCTGGTCCGCCCCAACGGGCAGAACCTGGACGGCATCTTCGGTCTGCTGGCCAACGTCGCCTGGACCTCCCTCGGCCCGGTGCCGGTGGACAACATCGAGCGCGCCCGGCTCGCCGCCCGCGCCGAGGGCCGGCACCTGTCGGTCTACGGGGTCGACAAGTTCCCGCGGATGACCGACTACGTGGCGCCGTCCGGTGTGCGGATCGCCGACGCCGACCGGGTGCGGCTCGGCGCCCACCTCGCGGCGGGTACCACCGTGATGCACGAGGGCTTCTGCAACTTCAACGCGGGCACCCTGGGCACCTCGATGGTCGAGGGCCGGATCAGCCAGGGCGTGGTGGTCGGCGACGGCTCAGACATCGGCGGCGGCGCCTCGATCATGGGCACCCTCTCCGGCGGCGGCAAGCAGATCGTCTCGATCGGCAAGCGCTGCCTGCTCGGCGCCGAGGCGGGCCTGGGTATCGCGCTCGGCGACGACTGCGTGGTCGAGGCGGGCCTCTACGTGACCGCGGGCACCCGGGTCACCCTGCCGGACGGCGAGGTGGTCAAGGCGCTGGAACTGTCCGGCGCGGACAACCTGCTGTTCCGCCGCAACTCCATGACCGGCACGGTCGAGGCGCTGCCGCGCACCGGCTCGTGGGGCGGCCTGAACGCGGTGCTGCACAGCCACAACTGACGCCCGTTCGGCGGAGGTTCGGCCGGGTGCGGGCGGTCCCCGCGACACCGCCCGCACCCCGGGGGCGGCACCTCCCGACGGCATCGGGCCCCCTCCCGCGGTCAACTCCTGTCCCCGTTGTGTGTACGCATTCCGTAAGAACCGCCTCGCGTACCGTAATGTGCGTTCCGGTTCGGGGTAACACGGGACCGGAAGGAGTGAATCGGTCGGCGGCCCGCGCTGTGCGTCTAGGCTGGAGGCGAGCGCTCGCGCGCCTCCCCGATCCCGGTCCCGGTGCCGATCCTGATCTCGTACGAGGAGAACACCCCCCATGGCTGCTGACAGCCGCGACATGCCGCCGGTGCGGCTGCTTCCCGACGCAGAACTCGCGCGGCTCGCGCTCGCCGCGCCGCTGTTCCAACGGGCGGTGCGGCTCGCCCGCTGGGCCGCGCCACAGGTGCGCATCGACGCGGCAGCGGAGCTGGTCCCCGAGGAACTGGCCCGTGGCATGGCCGAGTTGGGCCTCGGCGATGAGGCGGAGGGCGACGCGGAGACCGCCGACGCCTGGGCGTTCGCCGTGGACACCGGCTTGGTGGAGGTGGACCTGGCCGATGACGCGGACCCCTCCTCGCAGGCCGGGCAGGGCGGTACCGCGGTGCCCGGCAAGGCACTGGAGATGCTGAACCGCGGCGGGCCGCGGGACGTGCTGGAGCTGTGGCGGACCGGCCTTGACGCGGTGCTCGCCGAGTCCGCGGCGCCCGACCTGCCCGAGCTGTACGACGACCTCGACGGGGAGGGCGCCCCGCCGGAGCCGGCGTGGGACCCCGAGGAGGAGGCGGAGTTCCTGGACGGGGCGCTCGCCAACCTCTATCTGCTGTCCGCCTTGGAGGCGTTCGAAGCCACCTCGAACGGCGACGGTTCCGCCGCCAGGCCGGTGCCGCTGCCGGTGCTGGCCGCCTCGATGGTGGTGCCGGACGACATGGAGGTGCCGACCGACGCCGTGCTGGAGGAGGTGTCGGAGGCGATGATGCGCCTTGACGACCACTTCCGGCTGCTCGCCCCCACCGGAGTGGTCGACTACCAGCCGGTGGACGAACGGCTGATCTCGGACGAGCCCGAAGGCCCGGAAACGGTAGAGGAGTTGCCCAAGGAGCTGGGCGAGGAGGAGGTCTCCCGGTACGGCATGGTCCGGCTGACCCCGCTCGGCGTCCTGGGCGTACGCGACCGGCTGGCCGACGCCGGGGTACGCGCCCCCGCCCTGGGCGACCTCGCCGGGCAGGACGCGGCCGTGCTGCTGGACGCCCTGGTGGGCTACCCCGAGGCGGCGGCCAATGCGGAGGGCGAGCAGTGGCTGGCGGCCCGCCCGCCGGTGGACGCGGCCCGGGAGCTGCTGGCCGCCGCGCGCGGTCGCGACCAGGGCGCGCCCGCCCGGCGGCTGGTCTGCCAGCAGACGCTCAGCCGGTTGGGCGTCGAGGCCGAACCGGCGCTGCGTGAGGTGCTGGACGACCGGGAGCTGGGCGGCCTCGCCCGGGTGTGGCTGGTGGAGCGGGCGGCCGACGATGTGCCGTCACCCGACGAGGAGATGGTCTTCTGGCTCACCATCGACACCATCGCCGCGCAGCTCGACGTCGATGACGACCCCGAGCTGCTGCGCGACCTGGTGACCGACCTGGTGGCACGGCACGACGGCTTCTTCGACGCCGCCTGGCGGGTGGACCATCCGGCGACCGCCGAGGTGCTGGAGGCGATGGGACGCCTGCACCCGGACCGCAAGACCGCGAAGGAGGCCCGCAAGGCGGCCTTCAAGGCGCGCTCCACGGGTCACTGACGCTCTTTCTCGGGGGTCTGGTCGGGCCCCGGTGGTACGGTCCGGTCTCCGCCGTGGGGGTCGCGAGCCGTCGCGGCCGGTCCTGCTGGGGGAAAGCTGAGACTCTCGACGCCCCCAGCGCCCCGGCCAGGTCCCCCAGCGCCGCGACGTGTCGGCCTCAGTGCGGCCACATCGGCGGATCCGTGCAGAAGCGGCCGCCCAGAAGGGTTCGGTCCGGATCGTCCGGTGCGGTTTCACCCCGCGCGGCGATGAGTTGGGCCGCGTACGGCTCCGAGTCGTCCCGCGGCTCGTAGCCGAGCGCTCGGGCGGGTGAGAGGTCCCACCGCAGACGGGTGTTGGCGGAGCTGCCGTAGACCACGGTGTGTCCCACGTGCTCGGCGGTGAGCGCCGCGTGGAACAGCCGGGCGGCGTCCGCCGGGCTCAGCCAGATGGACAGCATGCGCACCGTGGTCGGCTCCGGGAAGCAGGAGCCGATGCGCACCGAGACGGTTTCGATGCCGTGCCGGTCCCAGTACAAGGAGGCCAGGTCCTCGCCGAACGCCTTGGAAAGCCCGTAGTAGGTGTCCGGGCGGTGCGGGGTGTCGACCGGGATCAGCGGGTCGCCGCCGACCGGCAGCGGGGTGAAGCCGACCGCGTGGTTGCTGGAGGCAAAGACGATCCGGCGGACGCCTTCGGCGCGCGCGGCCTCGTAGAGGTTGTACGTGCCCTCGATGTTGGCGCGCAGGATCTGCTCGAACGGCGCCTCCAGTGAGATCCCGGCGAGGTGCAGCACCGCGTCCACCCCGCGCACCGCCTCGCGCAGTGCGCCCCGGTCGGCCAGGTCGGCGGTGATGGCGTCCGGTTCGTCGGGGATCGGCACCAGGTCCAACAGCCGCAGCGCATAGCCGTACCGCGGCAGCAGCCCGCGCATCAGGGTGCCCATGCCGCCCGCGGCGCCGGTGAGCAGGAGCGTACGGGGAGTTGGCATCGGCGGATCTCCTCGCTTCGGTCTGGTTTCTGCCGGGTTCTGCCGTGGGCCACGGATGGCGTGTGCATTGACCTGCCTCGGCTGGCTACCCTAGCGTGGCGTCGTTCACACATGCGTACACGAATCAGAATGCAGAACGATGGGGGTGTTCCGATGACCGCGGCACCGCTGGCCGAGCGTCTCGACGGACTGCTGTTCTTCCCCGTGACCGCCTACCGCCCCACCGGTGAGCTGAACCTGGACGCCTATCGCGATCATGTGCGCGCCGGTGTCGAGGCGGGCGCCGGCGCGGTCTTCGCCTGTTGCGGCACCGGAGAGTTCCATGCGCTGACCCCCGAGGAGTTCCACGACTGCGTGGCCGCCGCGGTCGAGGTGGCCGCGGGCCGGGTACCGGTGGTCGCGGGCACCGGATACGGCACCGCGCTCGCCCTGCGGTACGCGGCGCTCGCCGAACGCGCGGGCGCCGACGGGCTGCTGGCCATGCCCCCGTACCTCGTGGCACCCGACCAGCAGGGGCTGTTGCGGCACTACACCGCGCTGGCCGCCGGTAGCGGCCTTGACCTGATCGTGTACCAGCGCGACAACGCGGTCTTCACCCCGGCCACCGTCGTGGAACTCGCCAAGGTGCCCAACATCGTCGGCCTCAAGGACGGCCTGGGCGACCTCGACCTCATGCAGCGCATCGTCAGCTCGGTGCGCACCGAGCTTCCCGGCCGCGACTTCCGGTACTTCAACGGACTGCCCACCGCGGAACTCACCGGCCTCGCCTACCGGGGCATCGGCATCACGCTGTACTCCTCCGCCGTCTTCTGCTTCGCCCCCGAGATCGCCCTCGCCTTCCACCACGCGCTCACCACGGGCGACGACACCACGGTCAACCGGCTGCTGGACGGCTTCTACCGGCCACTGGTGGAACTACGCGGCCAGGGCAAGGGATACGCGGTGTCGCTGGTCAAGGCGGGCGTACGGCTACGCGGCGGGCAGGTCGGCACGGTACGGCCGCCGTTGACCGAGCCGTCGGCGGCGCACATCGAGGAGTTGCGGCAACTCCTGGGCCGGGGGCTGGAGTTGGTGGGCGGCGGCGACCGGTGAGCCGCCCCCGGACGTCGGTGTTCCTCTACCCGTGGGACGTGCTGGGTGACCCGGACGCCCCGCACCGGATCGCCGAACTCGGCGTCCAGCAGGTCACGTTGGCCGCGGCCTACCACTCCACCCGCGCCCTCACCCCGCGCCATCCCCGGCACCGCGTCATCACCGCCCGGCACTCGGCGGTGCTCTACCCGCCGTCCGCCGGGCACTGGGCGGGGCACCGGATGCGGCCGCGCCCGCAGGCGTGGTTACCGTCGGCCGACCCCTGGCACGAGGCGGCCGAGGCGCTGTCCGCCGCGGGCCTCGACGTGCACAGCTGGGTGGTGCTGGCGCACAACTCCCTGCTGGGCCAGGAGCATCCGGACGTCCAGGTGCGCAACGCCTACGGCGACGGCTACCCGTGGGCGCTGTGCGTGGCCCGGCCCGAGGTGCTGCGGTACGCCGTCGCGCTGGCGGCGGAGGCGGGGGCGCGGCCCGGCGCTGCCGGGACCGAACTGGAGTCCTGCGGCTGGTACGGCCTGGCGCATCTGCACGCCCATGACAAGATCGCCGGTGTGCCGCTGGGGGGCGCGGCGGGCTATCTGATGTCGCTGTGCTTCTGCGGCACGTGCCGCGCGGGGTACGCGGGGCTCGGCGCGGACCCCGACGAGCTGCGGCGGGCGGTGCGGGCGGGTCTCGGTCCGGGGTGGGCGGGGGAGCGCGGCCCGGGTCCGGACGACCGGTCCGGGGAGTGGGCCGAGGTGGAGCGGCTGCTGGGGGCGGATGCCGCCGCCCTGACGCTGAGCTGGCGCCGCGAGGTGGCGAGCGGGTTCCAGCGGGCGGTGGTGGCGGCGGTGCGCGCGGCCGCCGGAGCCGCCGGTTTCCAGGTGCTGCTGCACGCCGATCCGGCGCCGCACCGCTGCGGTGCGAACGTCGGGGTCGACCCGGTGGACGTCCTGGCACACGCCGACGGCGTGGTGCTGCCGTGCACCGGGGGAGCGGCGGAGCGGGAGGCGGTGCTGGGACCCTTCGGCGGGCGGCGGCACGTTGACGGGCGCACCCCCGGCGGGCGGCGCGCGGTGATCGCCGCCAACCTCACCATCGTCTCCGGAATGGGCGGCAGCCCCCACACCCTGGCCGCCGACGCGGCGCACGCGGTGGAGCTGGGCGCCACCGAGCTTCGGCTCTACCACGCCGGACTGGCCTGCGACGCGGATCTGGCCGCGGTACGGAAGGCACTCTCCGCCGGCTGACCGCCTCTGGCATGCCCCTGCCGCCTGTGCGACAGGGACGCTGCCGCGACCCCGGTTGGTGGGCGCTCCAGGGCCTTATTCCTGCTCGACCTGGTTCCAACAGACCTACCCTCACGCCTCCGACCAGCCGTTTTCCCACTGATACTGGAACGCATGGATCACCACGCCGAGCTGAGCGAGTTCCTGCGCTCCCGCCGCGCCCGTCTCACCCCGCAGGAGGCGGGGGTGCCGACCGACGGCGGCCCGCGCCGCGTGCCGGGGCTGCGGCGCGAGGAACTGGCCCGGCTGGCCGGGGTGAGCGCCGACTACTACACGCGGCTGGAGCAGGGGCGCACCTCCAACTGCTCCGACGCGGTGCTGGACGCGGTCGCCCGGGCGCTGCGGCTGAGCGACACCGAGCGGGTCTACCTCTTCGAGCTGGCCCGCCCCAAGCGCACCCGCCGTCGCCCGGTGGTCCGCCCGCAGCGGGTACGCCCCGGGCTGCACCGGATGCTGGAGACCCTGGACGGGCATGCTCCGGCGTTCGTCCTCGGCCGCCAGATGGACGTACTGGCAGCCAACCGGCTGGCCCGCGCACTGATCACGGACTTCGACGCGCTGCCGCAGCGGCAGCGGAACATGGCCCGGCACATGTTCCTCGACGAGTCCGCGCGCGAGCTGTACGTCGACTGGGAGATCTGCGCGGCCGAGACCGTGGGCGCCCTGCGGCTGCTCGCCGCACGCCACCCCGACGACCCCCGGCTGACCGACCTGGTCGGTGAACTGAGCATCAAGAGTTCGCACTTCCGCACCTGGTGGGCAGACCACAACGTGCGGGAACGCACCCACGGCACCAAGCGCTACCACCATCCGGTCGTCGGCGACCTCACCGTCGCCTACGAGACCGTGACCTTCCCCGGGGACGCCGACCAGACGATGTGCGTGTACACCGTCGAACCCGGCTCCTCCTCGGAAACCGCCCTGCGGCTGCTCGCCAACTGGACGACGGGCAACACACCGCAGGCCACACCATCCACGGCATCCGCCACCCAAGGAGAACCCTCCCGATGACGACCACCGTCACCGCCTACGCCGCCCCCGCCGCCAAGGCGCCGCTGGAGCGCACCACGATCCCGCGCCGTGCGGTGGGCGAGCACGACGTCCTGATCGAGATCAAGTACGCCGGCATCTGCCACTCCGACATCCACCAGGCCCGCGACGAGTGGGGCGGTGCCGCCTTCCCGATGGTGCCCGGCCATGAGATCGCCGGAATCGTCGCCGAGGTCGGCTCCGGTGTCACCAAGTACGCCGTGGGCGACCGGGTCGGCGTCGGCTGCATGGTCGACTCGTGCCGCGAGTGCGACAACTGCCGTGCCGGAGAGGAGCAGTACTGCACCGGCGGCGGCATGGTCGGCACGTACAACGCGACCGGCCGGGACGGCGAGCCGACCTACGGCGGCTACAGCACCCACATCGTGGTCGACGAGGCGTACGTACTCGGCATCCCCGACGGCATCGAGCTGGACGCTGCCGCCCCGCTGCTGTGCGCGGGCATCACCGTCTACTCGCCGCTGCGGCACTGGAACGCCGGTCCCGGCAAGAAGGTCGCCGTCGTCGGCATGGGCGGCCTCGGCCACATGGCAGTCAAGATCGCGCACGCGATGGGCGCCGAGGTCACCGTGCTCAGCCAGTCGCTGCGCAAGAAGGACGACGGCCTGAAGCTGGGCGCCGACCACTTCCACGCCACCAGCGACCCCGCCACCTTCCTGGAGCTGGCCGGCAGCTTCGACCTGATCGTCAACACCGTCTCGGCCAACCTCGATGTGGACGCCTTCCTGGGGCTGCTGAACCTGGACGGCGCCATGGTGAACGTCGGTGCCCCGGAGAACCCCAGCTCGTTCAATGTCTTCTCGCTGCTCGCCATGCGGCGCACGCTCGCCGGTTCGATGATCGGCGGCATCAGGCAGACCCAGGAGATGCTGGACTTCTGCGCGCAGCACGGGCTGGGCGCGGAGATCGAGCTGATCGACGCCGACCAGATCAACGAGGCGTACGAGCGGGTGTTGGCCAGCGACGTCCGCTACCGGTTCGTGATCGACATCGCCTCGCTACGCGACTGAGGACACCTAACGTCCGCTGGGGGCAAGCCCGTTGGGGCTTGCCTCCAGCGCGCTACGGCTGCCGTACGCAGCGGACGGTCAGTGTCACCATCGGCAGGTCGAACTCGCCGGAGGCGGTCTCCGGGCGGGATGCCAGATAGCCGCGGATCCGGCCGAGCAGGGCCTCGCGCTCGTCGGCGGGGATGACCAGGGTGTGCGAGTGGGTGCCGATGGTGGCGGTCAGGGAGTCGGCGGTGCGCCGCTGGGCGTGCGGGAACTCCGCCAGTTCCCATGCGCCGAACGCCGGATGCGCGGGCAGCCGCCGCTGGTCGTACCGCCGGGTGCTGGACGCCTCACCGCGAGCCACCTCCTGTAGCCCCTCGATCCACTCCACCCGGTCGTCGTCGCGGTTCCAGAGCGCGGCCAGCACCCCGCCGGGGCGCAGCACCCGGCCGATCTCCGGCAGCGCCCGGTCGTGGTCGAACCAGTGGAACGCCTGTCCGACCAGTACCGCGTCGAACGAAGCGTCCGGCACCGGTATGGCCTCCGCCGAGCCCTCCCGCGCGTCCACCCGCGGCATCCGGCGCCGCAGCTCCGCGAGCATCCCGGCGTCCGGCTCCACCGCCGTCACCTGGAAGCCGCAGCGGAGCAGCACCTCGGTCAACTTGCCGGTACCGGCGCCGAGATCGAGCACCCTCGGAGTCGAGGGGTCGGCCACCGGCTCGACCGCCCAACGCACCGCGGCCACCGGATAGTCCGGCCGGTGCTCCGCGTAGGCGCCGGCGTGCCCACCGAACGAACTGGCCCGCCGGGCGCGCAGGTTCTGGTTGTGAACGTCTTCAGTCATGGCACGACTCTAGGATCGACGGCCGGTGCCGTCCGCTCGGTTACAGCCGTCGCGTGGCCAGCGTCAGGCGGTCACGGGCGTCGAACAGGGCGTCCTTGATCATCTGCTCGTGGGCCGGGGTGAGCCGGGCCACCGGTACCGAGCAGCTGATCGCGTCGCGGGCGGGTGTGCGGTAGGGGATCGCCACGCCGAAGCAGCGCAGACCCAGGGTGTTCTCCTCGCGGTCCACCGCGTAGCCCTGCTCGCGGATCGTGCGCAGTTCCTCGATCAGCCGCTCGCGGTCGGTGATGGTGTGCTCGGTCAGCGGGTCCAGGGTCTCCGGCAGCATCTTGCGCACCTGCTCGTCGGCGTACGTGGCGAGCAGCGCCTTGCCCAACGACGTGCTGTGCGCGGGCAGTCGGCGGCCGACGCGGGTGAACGGCCGCAGATAGTGCTGGGACTGACGGGTCGCCAGGTACACGACGTTGGTGCCGTCGAGCCGGGCGAGGTGGATGGTCTCGGTGGTCTCGTCGGAGAGTCGGTCGAGGGTGGGGCGGGCGGCGGCCACCACCTCGTCGCCGTCGATGTAGGAGGTGCCGACCAGCAGCGCGCGCACCCCGATGCCGTAGCGGGTGCCGGTGGCGTCCGTCTCGATCCAGCCGAGGTCCACCAGGGTGCGCAGCAGCATGTAGAGGCTGGACTTGGGGTACCCGACGGCTTCCTGCACGGCGGCGAGGCTGTGCATACCGGGGCGCCCCGCGAAGAACTCCAGCAGCTCCACCGTGCGGACCGCCGACTTGACCTGGGACCCGCCGCCCTCGCCCGTAGTCATGATCCGAACCCCTCTTGTCCGAGTGGGGCGCCGCCAGTACGCTCCCCACAGGATTCACAAACGAAGACAGTGTTCAGCATACCGAACAGACGATGATCCGGTTGAGGGAGCCCTGGAGGTTCACGGTGGCAGTACCGGTGGCCGTACCAGTCTGGAGCGTCGACCCCCGCACTGGGAAGCAGCGGGAACAGGTGACCGTGGAAGCCACCGCCGACCAGGTAGACAAGGCGGTACGGGCAGCGGCCGACGCCGTGCCCGCGCTCGCCCACCGCCCGGCCCGCGCCGCCCTGCTGCGCGCCGCGGCCGATCTGCTGACCGCCGAGCGGGACCGGGTGGTCGCCACCGCCGACGCCGAGACCGCGCTCGGACCGGCCCGCCTGGGCGGTGAACTCGCCCGTACCGCCTACCAGTTGCGGGCCTTCGCGGACGTGGTGGACGAGGGCGCCTTCCTGGACGTGATCATCGACCACGCGCATCCGTCGCCCGCCACCGCTCCTCCAGCGAACGCCGCGCGCACCCCGCTGGCTCCCGACGCCCTCCCGGCGCCCCGGCCGGACCTGCGCCGCTACAAGGTGCCGCTCGGAGTGGTCGCCGTCTACGCGGCCAGCAACTTCCCGCTGGCCTTCTCCGTCCCCGGCGGGGACACCGCCAGCGCCCTGGCCGCCGGATGCCCGGTCGTGGTCAAGGCGCACCCCGGCCATCCGGCCACCTCCGAACTGTGTGCCGCGATCCTGCGCCGGGCCGCCGCCGAGACCGGGCTGCCCGAGGACACCGTCGGCCTGCTGCACGGCTTCCAGGCCGGGGTCGACCTCATCGAGCACCCGCTGGTCAGCGCCGCCGGGTTCACCGGCTCCATCCCCGGCGGCCGCGCCCTGTACGACGCGGCGGCCGCCCGGCCCCGGCCGATCCCGTTCCACGGCGAACTCGGCAGCCTCAACCCGGTGTTGGTCACCGCCGCCGCTGCCGCCGAGCGCGCCGAGGCGATCGGCGGCGGGCTCGCCGCCTCCTTCACCCTGGGCGTCGGCCAGTTCTGCACCAAGCCGGGACTCGTCCTCATCCCCGCCGGTTCGGACGGTGACCGCCTGGTCGCCGCGCTCACCCGGGCCGCCTCCGAGGCACCGCCCGGCGTACTGCTGGACGAAAGGATGCGCCGGCACTTCCTCGCCGGTGTACGGGACCGCGCCCGGCTGCCTGATGTCACCGTGCCGGTGGAGCCCGGCGCGGACGGCGAGTCGGCGGTACGGCCGGGCTTCCTGACCGTACCCGCGTTCCGGCTCACCCAGGACGGCCCGCACGAACTGCTGACACAGGAGTGCTTCGGGCCGGTCACCGTGATCGCCCGCTACGAGAACGACGCCGAGGCCGAGGCCGTGCTGGCCCGGCTGCCCGGCAACCTCACCGCCACCGTCCACCTGTCCACCGCGGAGGCCGCCGGAGAACAAGGGACGGCCGCCGAGCTGATCGCGGGGCTCACCCGGCTCGCCGGACGCGTGCTGGTCAACGGCTGGCCGACCGGGGTCGCCGTCGCGCCCGCGCAGCACCACGGCGGGCCCTACCCGGCCACCACCTCGCAGTCAACCTCCGTCGGCGGCACGGCGGTTGAGCGCTGGCTGCGCCCGGTCGCCTACCAGGACACCCCGCCCGCGCTGCTGCCGCCGGAGCTGCGGGACGGCAATCCCCTGGGGCTGCCGCGACGCGTCGACGGTCAGCGCTACCCATGAGTCCGCTGTGCGCTGTGGCATCCTGGGCGCCGCTCGGGCTCGTACCGCAAACAGCCGCACAGAAAGAGACCGCCTGCCGTGTCTCACCGCACGAACCGCACGAACCGCACGAACCACCGCACCGCGCTCCGCGGCGCCACCATCGCGCTCACCGCCGCCCTGGGTCTCACGCTCGCCGCGTGCGGCTCCGGCGGCAGCGCCTCCGGCAAGACCGCCGCCAGTGCCGCGGCCGCCGCGCCCAAGGGCACCGACCGGGCCGGTGTCCCGGCCACCCCCCGCACCACCGCGCAGGGCCGCACCACGCTGCCGCCGTGGGACGCGCCCAGTGACGCCAGCGCCCGCGCCAAGGCCGCCCAGCTGCCGATGCTGGGCGCCGAGGGCCAGGTGATGCACATCCACACCCACCTGGACATCCTCGTCAACGGGCAGCCGGTGACCGTTCCCGCGTTCATCGGCATCGACGTGAAGCAGCAGCGGATCAGCCCGCTGCACACCCACACCCCGGACGGCGTGATCCATATCGAGTCGCCGGTGAAGGCCGACTTCACCCTCGGCCAGTTCATGACCGAATGGAACGTCGCGCTCGGCGCCGACCAGCTCGGGGGACTGAAGGCGGGCGGCGGCAAGCAGCTGCGCGCCTACGTCAACGGAAAGCAGATCAAGGGCGATCCCGCCGCGATCGTGCTCAGGGCACACGACGAGATCGCCCTTGTCTACGGTCCGGCGGGCGAGCAGGTGAAGGTCCCCAACAGCTTCAACTGGCCCGCCGGAGAATGAGGTTCACCGCGCCGGCGTACTGCTCTCCACCACAACGAACGTGGCCCGCGCCCCGATGAACTCGGGGCGCGGCGCCGGTGCGGCGAACGGTTCGACCGCCGAGTGATTGGTCATCGGCGTCGGGGGCCGGCAAGCCTGCATGTTAATGTGTCACGTCTTCGCCTGGGGCACCAGCGGGGCGGCTACGCCACTCCCGAACGCGCGATGGCCAGAGCGGAGCCCCGAGCGCTCCCCGGACATGCACGTCACGGCGATAGGCCGTCGGTCCGGTTCGGCTGGATCAAGTCCCAGCGGTTCCCGTACAGATCACGGAAGACGGCAACGGTGCCATAGGGCTCGCGTCGGGGCGCTTCTTCGAACGAGACCCCGGCGGCCCGCATACGCTCGTAGTCGCGCTCGAACGCGTCAGTGTTCAGGAACCAGCCGACCCGCCCGCCGGTCTGGTCCCCGACACGTGCCTCCTGCTCACCGGTCACGGCCCTGGCCAGCAGCACAGCTGCCTCCCGCGCACCCGAGGGGGCGACCACCACCCACCGCTTTCCCTCCTCGATTGGGGTGTCTTCCAGGAGCTCGAACCCGAGGACGTCCCGATAGAAAGCGATGGCCTCGTCATAGTCACGCACGACAACGGTCACCAGCCCGAGACAAGTCATCGGGCGATCTTGCCGGAAGGCGGCCAGCCGCACCACCTCGACCCGGTGAAATTTCCCGGTCACGGCACTATGGCTATGCGGCGAGGAGACGCTCGCGGGACCATCAGTCGCGTTCCAGGGCCGCGAGGGCGGTCTCGACGCTGGGGTGCACCGGGAAGATCTGGTCGGCCCCGGTTATCTCCAGCAGGCGCGCCACCCGGTCCGTCAACGCGGCGAGGTGGACGGGAACGCCGCGGCCCTGGGCGTCGAGACGCAGGCGCAGCAGGGCGTTGAGGCCCGTGGAGTCGCAGAAGTCGAGCCGCGACAGGTCGAGGACGAGCGCGGAGGCGTTCTCCGTCGGCGCCTCCTCGAAAACGCCGGCGCCTTCCATGTCGAGTTCGCCCGCCAAGCGCAGGACGAGGACCTGGCCGTTGCGGGCGGTGGTGAGGATGGCCCTGGGGCCGAGGGAGGAGGCGTCGGTGTGTGAGGGGCCGGTCGGCGCCACTGCTCAGTCCTTTCGCTCGTCGTGAGGATCGCGCTGGGGGGTGGCGGCGAGCTCCGGCGAGGCAGACGCATGGGCCAGTAGCGCGGCGGCCCGTTCAAGCACGGTCCAAAGCTCTTCCGCATGGGCACGGGAGGAGGCCAATGCCAGGCGTCCGGGCTGGTCCACGGCCATGTCGAGGTACGCCTCGATACCGCGTATGGCGTGGGCGACGCTGTGCCGAAGCGAGTAGCCACCAGTGGTGGGCGACAGCGCCCGGGGATCACCGATCCGCTCGGCGAGCACGGTAGTCAACTGGTCGAGGCCAGCCCTGGTGAGGCGTTCCACGAGTGCTTCCCATGAAGTGCGGGCACCGCCACGGGATGAGCGGTGCGGTCCAGGAGGGGCGACGGGTTCAGGTTCAGCAGCTGCGGCTTCATGATCTGGGACAGCGAACAACCTGTCAACAAATTCACGAATTACAGTTCGCCTATCGTCCACGCGACATGCCTCTACCATGGGGTGCCATGGAAGAGAGGCCCAGCTCACAAGGAACTTGGACGTTCCTGACCAATCACGCACGCGTGCTGGCTCAGATCGCCCGGGACCCCGGCACGCGGATCCGCGACATCGCCGCGGCGTGCCTGCTCACCGAACGTGCCGTGCAGAAGATCATCACGGACCTGGAGGACGGCGGGTACCTCACGCACACCCGACGGGGCCGCACGAACCACTACCGGGTCATCCTGGGCACACGCCTGCGCCATCCCGCCGACGACGGCACCGTCGACGACCTTCTGGCGATCCTCGACCACAAGTCAGGGCCCGAGTCCGCCGCGGGCTAGGTGATTGAGTTCGATTGTCTTCAGTGGTCCTACGCGATCAACGAGCGCTTGTCCGGGGCTCCGGTGGTCCGGTTGCGCCACATGGCAGCCGCCAGGGCCAGGAGGCGTTGACCAGTGCGGGCAAGGACTCCGGCCAAGGTCTGGCACCGTGTTGTTCGATGCTGAACTGGCCGTTGAGGGTGTCGATGACGGCCTCGGCCCACTGCCGGACCCGGGTGATCTTGCCAAGTGTGCACGGAGCCGACCGGTAAAGGAATGCCCCGAACTCCCGCCTTGCGAAGCCTTTGTCGGCCAAGATCCGAAATCGAGCTGCGTATGTCCGGCAACGGCCGCTACCTCGGCCGGTTCAGGATGTGTCCGGCACCGGGCGCGAAACCGCGGCGACAGGCCCGACCGGTCGCGGTCACTCTGGCCGAACAGGCCGGATCGGCCCTGGGCGGCGCGGGCCGACGCTGGAGGAGTAGCCATTCTCCGCTGGCGCGTACCTCGTCAGCTCACCGGGGGGCGGTGCGCTGAGGGAAGGCCAGCGCCACCGAGAACGCGGGGCCGCTCCTCGCGGGCTCAACGGTGCCGCCCATCGCCTCGGTGAGGTCACGCGCCAGCCGCAGCCCGTGGACAGCCGCCACGGGCCGGTGCCAGCCGTACACAGTCGGACCCGCACCCCTTCCGAGGGGTGCGGGTCCGACTGCTTCGCGGGCGCTTGCATGCCGGGCCGTGAGTGTTGTCCCCACGACACATCACGGACCCGGCACGCGGCTCAGTCTTGCCTGGTCAGCCCAGGTACGGGCTCACCGAACCGGAGTGAAGTCCCGCGCCCCGACGAACGCCGGGCGCGGCGCCGGTGCCGCGAACGGTTCGACCGCCGTGTTCTCCACGCTGTTGAAGACGATGAACACGTTGCTGCGCGGGAACGGCGTGATGTTGTCACCGGAACCGTGCATGCAGTTGCAGTCGAACCAGGTCGCCGAGCCGGCCGGGCCGGTGAACAGCTTGATGCCGTGTCGCCCGGCCAGTTCGGTCAGCGCCTCCTTCGACGGGGTGCCGGCCTCCTGCATCCGCAGCGACCGCTTGTAGTTGTCCTTCGGCGTCACCCCCGCGCAGCCGACGAACGTACGGTGCGAGCCCGGCATGATCATCAGGCCGCCGTTGGTGTCGTGGTTCTCGGTCAGCGCGATCGACACCGACACGGTGCGCATCCGCGGCAGGCCGTCCTCGGCGTGCCACGTCTCGAAGTCCGAGTGCCAGTAGAAGCCGCTCGCGCCGAAGCCCGGCTTGACGTTGACCCGGCTCTGGTGGACGTAGACGTCGGAGCCGAGGATCTGCCGGGCGCGGCCGAGCACCCGTGGGTCGCGGACCAGTTCGGCGAACACCTCGCTGATCTTGTGGACCTCGAAGACCGACCGGATGTCCTGGGACTTCGGCTCTACGATGGCGCGTTCGTCGGCCCGTACCGCCGGGTCGGCGATCAGCCGGTCCAACTCGGCGCGATATCGGGCCACTTCCTCCGGTGCCAGCAGCCGGTCCACCGTCAGGAAGCCGTCGCGGTCGTAGCCGTGCAGTTCGGACGGCTGGATCGGGCCCGACGTACCGGGGGTGGCCCACACCACCGGGTCCTGGCGCGGGGTGCTGACCTCGGCGGTGCCGCGGGTCGGGTACAGGTCGGTGATCGTCGTCATCGTTCAGGCCTCCTCCGTCAGCAGCGGGTACACCCCGTTCTCGTCGTGCTCCTCACGGCCGGTGACCGGCGGGTTGAACACGCACAGGCAGCGGAAGTCGGTCTTGGGCCGCATCGTGTGCTTCTCATGGCCGTTGAGCAGGTACATCGTGCCCGGGGTGATCCAGTGCTTCTCGCCGGTCTCCTCGTCGGTGAGCTCGGCTTCGCCCTCCACGCAGACCACGGCCTCGATGTGGTTGGCGTACCACATGGACGTCTCGGTCCCTGCGTACATCACGGTCTCGTGCAGGGAGAAGCCGACACGCTCCCCGGCCAGGACGATCCGCTTGCTCTCCCAGGTGCCCGACGCTGCCTTCACATGCCGGTCGGTGCCTTCGAGTTCCTTGAACGATCGGACGATCACGGTGGTGCGGTGCCTTTCTGTGCTGGTGCGCTGTGGGGGGGAGTTACGCGGTCTCGCGGACCGCGCGGGCGAGGGTGCGCAGGCCCTCTTCCAACTCGTCGGGGCTGATGGTCAGCGCGGGCAGCAGCTTGACGACCTCGCTCTCCGGGCCGGAGGTCTCCAGCAGCATTCCGAGCTCGAAGGCGCGGGCGCACACCGCGGCGGCGCGCTGCTTGTCGGTGAACTCCAGGCCCCAGACCAGGCCGCGGCCCCTGAACTCGACGCCGGAGCGCGGGTGTTCGCGGACGATGTCGCGCAGCGCGGCCTCGATCTGCTCGCCGCGGGCCAGCGTCTGCTTCTCCATCTGGCCGTCCGCCCAGTAGGTGTCCAGGGCGGCGGTGGCGGTGACGAACGCCGGGTTGTTGCCACGGAACGTGCCGTTGTGCTCGCCGGGCTCCCACAGGTCCAACTCGGGCTTGAACAGCGTCAGTGACATCGGTAGGCCGTAGCCGCTGATGGACTTGGACAGGGTGACGATGTCCGGGACGATCCCGGCCTCCTCGAAGGAGAAGAACGGGCCGGTGCGACCGCAGCCCATCTGGATGTCGTCCACGATCAGCAGCATGTCGCGCCGCTTGCACAGCTCGGCCAGGCCGCGCAGCCACTCGGCGCGGGCCACGTTGATCCCGCCCTCGCCCTGGATGGTCTCCACGATCACCGCGGCGGGCTGGTTGAGGCCGGAGCCCTGGTCCTCCAGCAGCCGCTCGAACCACAGGAAGTCCGGGACCCGGCCGTCGAGGTAGTGGTCGAACGGCATCGGAGTGCCGTGCACCAGCGGGATCCCGGCGCCCGCCCGCTTGAAGGCGTTGCCGGTCACCGCGAGTGAGCCCAGGGACATGCCGTGGAAGGCGTTGGTGAACGAGACGATCGCCTCCCGCCCCTTGGCCTTGCGGGCCAGCTTCAGCGCCGCCTCGACGGCGTTGGTGCCGGTGGGACCGGGGAACATCACCTTGTAGTCGAGGCCCCGCGGGCGCAGCACCACCTCCTGGAAGGTGGTGAGGAACGCGCGTTTGGCCGTGGTGCTCATGTCCAGGCCGTGGGTGATCCCGTCGCGTTCCAGGTAGTCCAGCAGCGCGCGTTTCAACACCGGGTTGTTATGGCCGTAGTTGAGCGCGCCCGCACCGGAGAAGAAGTCCAGGTAGCTGTGCCCGTCCTCGTCGTGGATCCGGCTGCCCTGCGCGCGGTCGAACACCGCGGGCCAACCGCGGCAGTAGCTGCGCACCTCGGACTCAAGGGACTCGAAGACGCTGAGTGCGGGCGGGGTGATGGTCACCGTCATGCTCCTTAGTGGGGGCCTGGGGGCGTTACCCCAGAAGAAAGTCCTCATCGCGCGGCATGGGGCGGGGGCCTGGGGGCGGCAGACCCAGAAGGAACGCCTTCACCGGAAGGCCCCCAAGGGGCCGATCCGGTAGAGCACCTCCGTGCCATGGCCGTCGGGGAACTGACCGCCGTGGAAAAGCACTTCGCGCTCTATGGGGGCGTCGTGCCGTTCGCCGTAGGAGGTGAACAGCCGGTTGGACGCTTCGTTGTCCGGGGTGATCGTGGTCTCGACGCGGTCGATGCCGAGGGCGGTGACCCGCTCGGTCAGCCCGTCGAGCATCGTGGCGGCGAGTCCCCGACCGCGGTACGAGTGGTCGACCGCGACCTGCCAGACGACCAGGGTCTTCGGCCGCTCGGGCCGTACGTAGCCGGTCACGAACCCCACTGGCTCACCGCTGCCGTCCCTGGCCACCACCGAGGTGCGGGCGAAGTCCCGGCACCACAGCAGGTAGCTGTACGAGGAGTTGAGGTCCAGCGCCTTGGAGTCACGGGCGATGCGCCAGATCGCGGCGCCGTCGTCGACGGTCGGCGGATCCAATCGATACGGGGAATTCGAGGCGTTCACGGCTTCGCATACAAGGTCGTCTTGTGCGGCGGTCATGCGAATTGAACTTACCGAGATGGAAAGCGAAATGCATCGGCGGGCGGGGTTACCTACGGCGTCGGAATGTGTTATCGCGCGCACGCGAACCGGCGTCTGAACCGACCCCGCAGAGTGGGTTTTTGCCCGGATATATCCGGGCAAATCGGATGCGGTGTGGAGTCGGTCACAACTCAGTAACGCCCTTGGGGTCTGCCCGACTCACGTCATTCGGCGTTAGCGAAATCTTGGTGTTTAGCCTTGGGAGGGCTGGGCAGAAGAAGACGGGCGAATGCCGTTCCGGAAATTCTCCGGGGAATTAAGGGAAGCATGCCGCAGAAAAGTTTCAGCGTCCAGTGACGGGTTTACCGGATCCGGGCCGGGGCAGACGCGTGGCGTGACCGTCCCGGTGGAGCCGCCGTACCCGCGCCGTAGAGTCCTGTGCATGACGGATGCCGCGGTGTTGCACATCAAGGGGCGGGTGCTGGTCGGGCCCGAGGAGGTTCGCGACGAGCTGTGGGTGGTCGACGGGCGGGTGACGTACGAGCGCCCCGCGCACGCCCGTGATGTGGCCACCGTCAGTGGGTGGGTGCTGCCGGGACTGGTGGACGCGCACTGCCATGTGGGCCTTGACGCACACGGCGCGGTGGACGAGGCGGCCAGCGAGAAGCAGGCGCTGGCCGACCGGGACGCGGGAGCGCTGCTGTTGCGGGACGCGGGCTCCCCAGCCGACACCCGGTGGGTGGACGACAGGGAGGACCTGCCGAAGATCATCCGGGCCGGCCGCCACATCGCCCGCACCCGCCGCTACATCCGCAACTACGCCCATGAGATCGAGCCCGGTGACCTGGCCGCCTATGTGCGGCGGGAGGCGCGGCGCGGTGACGGCTGGGTGAAGCTGGTGGGCGACTGGATCGATCGCGAGGTCGGCGATCTGACGCCGTGCTGGCCGCGTTGGGCGATCGACGAGGCGATCGCCGCGGCCCACGAGGAGGGCGCCCGGGTCACCGCGCACTGCTTCTCCGAGGACTCGCTCACCGATCTGGTGGAGGCGGGCATCGACTGCGTCGAGCACGCCACCGGGCTGACCGAGGAGACCATCCCGCTGTTCGCGGAGCGCGGTGTGGCGATCGTTCCGACCCTGGTCAACATCGCGACGTTCCCGAACCTGGCGGCCGGGGGAGAGGCGAAGTTCCCCAACTGGGCAGCGCATATGCGGCGGTTGCACGCCCGTCGCTACGACACCGTGCGCGCCGCCCATGACGCCGGGATCCAGATCTTCACCGGTACCGACGCGGGCGGTTCACTGCCGCACGGGCTGGTGGCGGACGAGGTCGCCGAGCTGGTCGCCGCCGGGATCCCGGCGGTTGACGCGCTGGCGGCGGCCACCTGGCGGGCCAGGGAGTGGCTCGGACGGCCGCGGTTGGACGAGGGCGCGCCCGCCGACCTGGTGGTGTACGAGGCCGATCCGCGCGTCGACGTAAGGGTGTTGGCGGCCCCGCGGCAGGTCGTGCTGCGGGGCCGCGTGGTGGGGTGACGGGTCGAGCGGTCAGCCCTTGAGCTTCCGCTGGATCTCCTCGATGGCCTCGCGCGTCGCCTGCTCGGTCTCCTCGCGTGTGATGCCCAGACCGATGAGCACCTGTGCGGCGATCTCGTCCTCGTTGCGCAGCAGGCCGAGCAGGATGTGTTCGGTGCCGATGTAGTTGTGGCCGAGGTGCAGGGCCTCGCGCAGGGCGAGCTGGAGGGTCTTCTTCGCGCCGCGGGTGAACTTCAGCCGCTTGGGCACCTCCTCGACGGAGGGGCCCAGCGTGGCCAGCACCGCCTCGCGCAGCTGCTCGGGGGGCGGCCCGAGCGCGACGATGGCCTTGGCGGCGAGCCCGTCCGGCTCGCTGAGCAGCGCCAGCGCGATGTGCTGGGAGTGGATCTGGGCGTGCCCGAGTTCCCTGGCCTCCTGCTCGGAGGCCTCCACCACGTTGCGGGCGCGCTGGGTGAAGCGGGAGAACAACCCCGAGGTGGGCAGGTCGAGTTCGTCGGCCTCGGTCTCCTTGGGGACGAACCGCTTCTGCGCGGCCTGCTTGGTCACCCCCATGTACTGGCCGATCTCGGTCCAGGACGCGCCGGTGCGGCGGGCCTGGTCCACGAAGTGCCCTATCAGGTGGTCGGCGACGTCGCCGAGGTGGGTGGAGGTCTCGACGGCGTCCGAGAGGTGCTGCAGCGCGTCGCCGTCCGGGTGCTGGCTGATGACGTGCTCGATGAGGTCGTCGAGCCGTACTGGTTGCTTCGACATGCGTCAACCGTAGGTTGTCGCATCCTGGGCCGTCAACCAGTAGTTGACGATGTGCTTCTCTCGAACTTACGCCCGGAAACCATCCTTTGGAGTGAAGTGGCTCCAGGTAGCTGTTCCTGTACGCCCGGTGCGTAAATATTGCCGGGTCGATGTCGTCGGCGGGTGCGCTGTCCCCTTTTCAGTAACGCCGATGACGCCAAGCCATCTGTGGGGGTTCCTCAGTTGTACAGCTCTGTCCTCAGCCTGCCCGCACGCCGCTGCGCGGCGGCGGTCGGTGCGTCCATCGCGCTCACCACGAGCGCCCTGGCCCTCGCCCCGGTCGCGCAGGCCACCACCGGCTCCGGCGACGGTGGTAGCGGAGGCGGCCACTCGACCGCCTCCGTGCTCAACACCGGCCTTGACGTCTCCCTGCTCGACAAGGCCGTCGACCTGCCGCTGAACGTCACGCTCAACGACGTGCACGCGCCCGCCAACGCCGACCGGACCGCGCTCAGCGCCCACCTGGACGGCGTTGACGGCGGCAGGCCCTTCAGCGTGCTCAACGCGGACGTGGCCACCGCGCGGGCCACCGCCGAGACCCGGCGGGCCGAAGGGTACGTGAACCTCCTGAACGCCCGGGTGCACCTGCCCGGACTGCCCGACACGCCACTGCTCCAGGTGCGCCAGGTCACCTCCAAGGCGACCTGCGACACGGGTCAGAGGCCGACCGCCTACTCCAACCTTCTCGGTGACGTCGAGGTGCTGGGCAAGGGGGTCAGGCTCACCGCCGGCGGTACGACGAAGGTCGACGTGCCCGGTGTCGGCGAGGTCCGCCTCGACCTGTCGAAGACCGAGACCACGTCCGCCAGTTCGGCCGCGACCGCGCTCAACCTCCAGGTCTCGGTCAACCCCGCCGCGCTCAACGTCGCCCAGGTGACCGGCGACGTCACCCTGGCCCGCGCCACCTGCCAGACGCCCAAGGGCGGCGGCAGCGGCGGCGACAGCGGTGGCGCGGGCAGCAGCGGCGGTGGCGCCAACGACGGCGGCGCCACCAAGGGGGCCACCAACGCCGGGACGGACAGCGCCGGTTCACCCAACGGCGGCAGCACGGCCGGCAACGGGACCAAGGTCGACTCGGCCGCCGCCAAGCAGAACCTCGCCGAGACCGGTGCCGACTCCAGCACCCCGTACCTGGCTGCGGGCGCGGTGGCGCTGGTCGGCGCGGGCGGTGCGGTGATCTACGTGACCCGGCGCCGCAAGGCGGCCCGCGGGCAGCAGTAACCGGAAAGGGCCCCGGGGAGACGCCGCGTACCGTCTCCCCGGGGCGCACCCAGTGTTCGTTCCCGCTTCTTCCCGCGTACGCCAACACGCCGTACCTTCGGGCCAGTTGCCAGGGAGGAGGGGGTGCGGTGGGGCAGGCGGTGGAAGCCCGCGGCTTGGCCAAACGGTTCGGCGGGACGACGGCCCTGGACGGCGTGGACCTGACCGTGGCGGCCGGTGGGGTGCACGGGCTGCTCGGTCCCAACGGCGCCGGCAAGACCACGCTGCTGCGCATTCTGCTCGGGCTGGTGCGGCAGGACGCCGGAGACGTAAGGCTGTTCGCCGGCCAGCCGCACCGATTGGCGGGCTTCGTGGACAGCCCGCGCTTCTATCCGTACCTCAGCGCGGAGCGCAACCTGGCGCTGCTCGCCGCCTACGACGGCGGTGACGCGGCCGACCGCGTCGACGAGGTGCTGGCCCGGGTCGGCCTGGCCGACCGCGCTCGGCGAAAGGTCGGCGGCTACTCGTACGGCATGCGCCAGCGCCTCGGTATCGCCGCCGCCCTGCTGCGCGCCCCCGACCTGCTGGTACTGGACGAACCCGGCAACGGCTTGGACCCGGCGGGCATCCGCGACATGCGACAGCTGGTCTGCTCGCTCGCCGCGGACGGGCTGACGGTGCTGCTCAGCAGCCACCACATGGCCGAGGTCGAGGAACTGTGCGAGACGGTGACCATCCTGCGCACCGGCCGGGTGGCCTACGCGGGCTCACTCACCGAACTGCGCTCCCGCGCCCCCGACCCGGCCCACCAACTCGCCACCAGCGACGACGAGTCGGCCATCGCCGTGGCCGCCGACCAGCCCGGGGTGCGGGTTCACGACCACCCCGAAGGCGGGCTCACCGTACATGCCAGGCCCGAGCAACTCGACGCCTACGTGCTGGCGCTCGGCCGCCGTGGCATCGCGGTGCGGGCGCTGCGGCTTGAGGCGACCTCCCTGGAGTCGCTGTTCCTCACGCTGACCGAAGGAGCCGAGCGGTGACCGCCCTCGCGCTGGACGAGCCGGCCGCCCGCCCGCGTGGCGGGGTGCGCACCGTCTACCTCTGGGAGTTGGAGAAGCTGACCGCCCAGTGGCGGGTCCGGGCGGTCGCCGCGCTCTGCCTGCTGGCGCCGTTCGCGTTCGTGCTGGCGCTGAAGACACAGGACACCGTGCCGTCCGACACGCTGTTCGGCCGCTGGGTGCACGACACCGGCTACGCGGTACCGCTGGTGGTGCTGGGCTTCGCCGGGCAGTGGGGGTTCCCACTGCTCACCAGTGTGGTCGCCGGGGACATCTTCGCCTCGGAGGACCACCACGGGACCTGGCAGACCATTCTGACCCGGTCCCGTACCCGGGCGCAGATCTTCACCGGCAAGGTGCTGGCCGCCGCCACCTTCTGCGTCGTCGTGGTGGCGCTGGCGGGCGCGGGCAGCATCGCGGCGGGGGTACTGCTGGTGGGACACCAACCGCTGGTGGCACTGGACGGCAGCCTCGTACCGTCCGGCCGGGCGGCCGAGTTGGCGCTGCTGAGCTGGCTGTGCGTACTGCCTCCGGCGCTCGGCTTCACCGCGCTGGGCGTGCTGTTCTCCATCGCCACCCGGCACAGCGCGGCCGGCATCACGGGGCCGGTGCTGGTCGGCCTGCTGATGCAGCTGTACGCGTACGTGGACGCGCTGGACGTGGTCCGGCACGCGCTGCTGACCACGCCGTTCGACGCCTGGCACGGGCTGCTCTCGGCCACCCCGTACTACCGGCCGCTGGTCGAGGGCTGCGCGGTGAGCGCCGCCTACACCGTGGTCTGCCTGGCGGCCGGGTATCTGCTGCTGCGCCGCCGGGACTTCACGAAGGGCTGACCGTTGAACAGAACCGTCGCACGCGCGGCGCTGGCCGCCGCCGCGCTCGTCCTGCTGGCCGGAACCGCCGGATGCGGCGGCTCCGACATCACCAGCGGGCGGCTTGAACGCGCCCTCGGTCCAACGTTCCGGAACCTGTTCGTTCTACAGCAGACCGAGTTGCACGGCACCGACAACGCGCCGTCACCCGACACCTGGGCCAACTGCGCCAAGGCAGGTCGCGCCTCGGGCGGCAGCGGCCCCGGAGACGACTGGGTCTGCCTGGTGCACTGGCCGGCGCCGAGCGGTATCACCCAGCCCATCGCGTACGAGGTGAGCGTGCGGCCAACCGGCTGCTACACCGCGCAGGGCCCGGCCAGCCTGGTCGGCCAGCAGCGTATCCAGGGCGCCGACGGGCATCAACACACCAACCCGCTCTACGAGTTCGACGGCTGCTTCGACACGGCGTGAGCGCCCGCTCCTACGCCACGGCACTCGACAGGGGACATCGATGAGCAAGCCACACCGCACCTTCCGCCGAAGCCGAGCCAGATCAAGGGGACTTGGCGGGACGGCCGCCGCCGCGCTCGCCGTCACGGCCGTGCTGGGTGTCACCGCGGCGGCCACCGCCGTGGGAATCTCCGGTGGCTTCGGCACCGACAAGGTCGACGGGGAGCAGACCGCCAAGGGCATCCTGCTGCCGTCCAACCAGCGCATCACGCCGCTGGGCGCCCGGCACCTCGTGGACAACGGGCGGCTGCTGTCCAGCACCCTCAGCCCGGACGGCAGCAGGCTCGCGGCCCTCACCTACCGCCAGGGCGCCGGCTTCCTGACCATCATGGACGTGCGCACCGGGCGCGTCGTCCAGCAGGTCGGCACCGGTGTCGGCACGGACAGGCGGATCGGCGACGGCAAGGTGGCCGCCGACGGTCCGCTGTACTCGCCGGACGGCCGCAGCCTGTGGTTCCCGCAGGCCTCCGACCTCGTCCGGTTCAGCCTCGACGCCGACGGCAAGGTGAGCTCGGCGCCCCCGGTGGTCATCCGGCTGGCCGGTAAGACCGGGGCGGACCTGCCGTCCGGCATGGCGCTGTCGTCCGACGGCCGCACCCTGTACACGGCGTTGAACGGCAGCAACACCCTCGGCGTGATCGACACCGCCAGCAACACCCTGGTCAAGGAGATCCCGGTGGGCATCGCCCCGCGCCAGGTGGTGATCCTGGGCGACCAGGCGTACGTGTCCAACGAGGGCGGCCGTCCGGCCGGCGCGGGCGACAACACCAATCTGAGCGACGGCACACCGGTCGTCGCCGACCGGACCAACGGCGCCGTCACCAACGGCACCGTCTCGGTCGTGGACCTGCGCAGCCAGAGCCAGACCGGCACCATCAAGGTCGGCCTTGAGCCCACCGCCCTTGTGGCGCACGGAGGTTCACTCCTGGTCGCCAACTCCAACGACGACAGCGTCTCGGTGATCGACGCCCGCGCCCACCGGGTCACCCAGACCTTCAACGTCAACCCGCTGCCCGGCTCCTCGGTCGGCAGCTACCCCAACGCCCTGGCCTTCACCGACCCGCACACCCTGCTGGTCAGCGTGGGCCGGGACAACGCCCTGGTGCGGTACCGCTGGGACGGCGGGCGGTCCCCAGTGCGGTACGAGGGGCTGATCCCCACCGACTGGTACCCGGTCAACGTGCAGCGCAGCGCCGCCACCGGCCGGATCGTGGTCACCAACGACAAGGGCATCGGCGCCCGGGGCGCCCCCTCCACCATCAGCGAGGGCCCGGGAACCAACCCGGCCACCGGCCACAACACCTACGACGACACCGGATCGGTCACCACCTTCCGCCAGCCCTCCCAGGCGGCGCTGGGCGAGCTCACCCACCAGGTGTTCGTCGACAACGACTGGGAGAAGCTGCTGCGCTCCGGATCGTCCTACGGTTCGGCCGGCGACCGGGAGGCGGTCATCCCCGCACACCTCGGCAGCCCCTCGAAGATCAAGCACGTCTTCCTGATCGACAAGGAGAACCGCACCTACGACCAGGTGCTGGGCGACATCGGCAAGGGCGACAGCGACCCCTCGCTGGCGCAGTTCGGCAGCCGGGTCACCCCCAACCTGCACGCCCTGGCGAGCGGTTACGGGGTGATGGACAACTTCTACGACATCGGCACGCTGTCCGCGGACGGCCACAACTGGCTGGTGCAGGCCGACAACAACGACTACATCGAGAAGGAGTTCGGCGCCTTCTACCGCAGCTACCCCGCTCTGGGCAACGACGCGCTGGCCTACCAGCGCAGCGGCTTCCTGTGGAACACGGTGGAACGCGCGGGCAAGACGGTGCAGGACTTCGCCGAGTACGCGGGCAACATCGCACTGCCCTCGACCGGCGCGCCGACCTGGGCCCAGTGGTACCACGACTCCCAGGTCCTGGAGGGCAAGGCGTCGGGCCCGCTGCACACCCCGATCGGCAGGTACCCGACCACGTCCGACGTGCCGTCGGTGAACGCCGTCAACCACCCGGACTACCCGACCTTCGACACCGACATCCCCGACCAGTACCGGGTCGACATCTGGCAGCGGCACTTCAACGACTCGGTGAGGTCGGGCCGGTTGGCGAACCTGACGATGATTCAGCTTCCGCAGGACCACACCAACGGGATCAGCGGCACCGACCCGTACCCGACCGCGATGGCCGCGGACAACGACCTCGCCGTCGGCCGCATCGTGGACACCATCTCGCACAGCAGGTTCTGGAAGGACAGCGCCATCTTCGTCCTGGAGGACGACTCGCAGAACGGCGTCGACCATGTGGACGGCCACCGCGCCCCGCTGTGGGTGATCAGCCCGTACGCGAAGCGCCACACCGTGGTCTCCACGTACTACTCGCAGGTCAACGTGGTCCGGACGATCGAGCAGATCCTGGGCGCCCAGCCGATGAACTAGGTGGACCGCGCCGCCGAGCCGATGTACGACCTGTTCACCGGGCACCCCGACCTCACCCCGTACACCGCGCTGCCCAACCAGATCCCGTTGGACTACGGCCTCAGGTCCACCGCCGCCCACGCCGTGCCGCAGCGCTACCAGGGCATCGCCCGGCAGTGGCAGGCGTGGAGCGCCATACAGCGGACCGGCGGCGCCAAGCCCCAGCTCGACCAGGTCAACCCGGCCCAGCTGAACCGCGTCGACTGGTACCAGGCCACCGACTGGACCCGCCCCTACCCCGGCGACCAGCGCATCCTCGCGCCGAACGAGGTCCCAGGACGCGACACCCCGCCGCAGGAGCTCGGCGGGGAGTGAACCGGCGGCTCAGGCCTGGGAAGCCAGTTGGTCCACCGCGGCCTTGGCTTCCTTCAGGCCCACGCCGGTGGCCTCGCGGTAGGCCTTGATGGCGTTGAGCATCTTGCCTTCCTGGATGAACTCGCGGACCTCCCGCAGTTCTGGCTGGTCGACCTGGATGCCCAGGTGTTCCATGATCAGGTCGAGCTTCTTCTCCACGCGGACCAGCCGGCGTTCCAGTAGGTCGAAGTTGGTGAACATGCCTGTGGATCCTACGGGTTGCTACGGGAGGGCGGCGCGGGCCAGGGCGGTGGTGAACGCGTCGGTCGTGGCGCGGTCCCGTACCGCCACCCGCAGCCAGTCGGGGCCCAGGCCGGGGAACGTGTCGGCACGGCGGACCGCGAAGCCCAACTCCCTCAGGCGCTCGCGGACCTTCGCCGCCTGCGGCAACCGCAGCAGCAGGAACGGCGCCTCGGCCGGGCCCACCACCTCGACGGCCGGGAGGTCCGCCAGCCGGGACAGCAGATGCTCCCGCTCCTGTGCGATGCGCCGCGCCGCCTCCGCGGCCTCCGCCACGGCGGGCGGGGCACAGCACGCCTCGGCCGCCGCCAGCGCCGGGGTGGCGACCGGCCACAGCGGTTGCGCGCGCTCCAGCGCGGCGATCGTCGGCGGGGCGGCGAGCACATAGCCGATGCGCAGCCCCGCCAGCCCCCAGGTCTTGGTGAGGCTGCGCAGCACCACCACACCGGGCAGATCGCGGCGCTCCGCCAGCGACGCGCGCTCGCCCGGCACCGCGTCCATGAACGCCTCGTCGACCACCACCGTGCGGCCGGGGCGGGCCAGTCCGGCGAGGGTGCGCGTCGGATGCAGCACGGACGTGGGATTCGTCGGATTGCCGATCACCACGAAGTCGGCGTCCTGCGGCACGTCCGCCGGGTCCAGCCGGAAGCCGGACTCGTACCGCAGCAGCACCCGGTGCACCGGATGACCCGCGTCCCGCAACGCCGCCTCGGGCTCGGTGAACTGCGGATGCACCACGACCGCCCGGCGCGGCGCGAGAGCACGGGCCAGCAGTACGAACGCTTCCGCCGCGCCCGCGGTCAACAGCACCTCCTCGGACGGCCTGCCGTGCCGCCGCGCGACCGCCTGCCGGGCCGCCCGGCCGTCCGGATAGGCGGCAAGTCCGGCCAGTGAGGCGGTTATCCGTGCCAACAGCCACGAAGGGGGCGTTCCGGTACGGACGTTGACGGCCAGGTCCACCAGGTCCGCGCCGTCGTCACGGACCTCCGCGTCGCCGTGGTGGCGCAGGTCGTGTTCGTCCGCATGGGTTGGCACGGCTGTCACGGCGCACACACCTCGCAGTCCTCGCGCAGCGCCTCGTGGTACCGGGCCAGTACCAGTTCTGCCAACTCCGGTGTACCGCCGACCGCTTCGGCGTACCGCACATCGATCCCCGGGTGCGCCTCCGCCCAGCCCTCGGCCTGCTGCCGGACCCTGCCCGCCAACGGGCCGCCGAACAGGAAGTACGGCAGCACCACCACCCGGCGCGCGCCGAGCCGCACACAGCGGTCGAGCCCCGAGGGCACATCGGGTGCGGCGACCGAGCCGAACGCGGTCTCCACGCCCGCGTAACCGCGCCCCTCCCACAGCAGCCGTGCCGCCCGGTGCGCCTCGGCGTTGCCGTCGGGGTCGGTGGTGCCCCGGCCGACCAGCAGCACCGTGGTCGCCGCGCGGTCGGAGGGGGAGCGGCGGCCGTCGCCCAGCGCCGCGTCCAGGCGGCGCTCCAACGCCTCCAGCAGTTCCGGCCGCGCGTCCAGCGGCAGGTGCCGGTACGAGGTGTCCGGGTGCCGCAGCGCTTCGCGGCGCAGCGCGTCCCGCACACCGCCGGTGGCCAGCGCCAACGGCACGGCCGCGAAGTGCCGTACGCCGTGCCGCGCCACCAGCTCGTCGACCGTGTCGGCCAGTGACTCGACGGATCCGCCGCCGACCGGTAGCCACGGCGCGCGCTCACCGACCGTTCTGACAAGCGAGTGGAGGGCAGCGGGCTCCTCGGCGTCGCGCGGACCAGGACCGATCAGCAGTAGGGCGGGCGGCGAGGTCACGGGGGTGTCTCCTTGCTGCGGGTGGTGCCGGTTCTGTGCGTGCGGCACACCGTACCGGCCCTACCCAGAGGGGGAACCGGCTGGTCGCGGGGTCGTCATGGATTACCCGCGGGGTCGGGACGCCAGGGCGGCGGTGGCCGTCGGGGGACGTTCGGCGCGCGGGGTGGACTTCCGCTTGCGGACCAGGAGTTCACCGCCGGGCGCCGCGGCGAGGGCGGCGGCCTCCGCGACGCTCGGCGTGCCGACGGTGGCGAGCGCCGCGGGAGACGGGCTGGGGACCGCGATCGCGGCGAGCACCGCCGCGTCGTACGCCAGCACCGGCACGCCGCCGAGCCGCCGGGCCGCCTCGACGATCCCGGGCTCGTCCGCCTTGGCGGCGACGGTCGCCAACGCGGCGACGCGCTCCGCTGCCAGACCCGCCTCGGCCAGCACGCTTTCGATCACCTCGTACACCTCGTCGGCGGGCGCGCCCGAGCTGGCGCCCACGCCGACGACGACCCGGTGCCCGGTCAACCGGCGCACCGCGCGACGAACCTGTGGGCCAGCGAGGGTTCGGCCGCCCAGTGCGTGTGCAGGTAGGAGGCGTGCACGCCTCCCGTTGGTCCCGCGACGAACCCTTCGAGGCGGCGCGCCGGCTGCGACCAGCCCCACGCGGGGGTCCGCCCGGCTCCCGGTTCGATGGCGGTGCGGTGGAACTCATGGCCGCGCAGCCGGGTTCCGGCCTCGGCCAGCGCGCTGTCGGCCACCGCGACGGCATCGCGGTAGCCGAGCGTCAGCCGGTCGGTCATCCGGGCGGTGGCGTCGAGCACACCGCACATGGGCGCGCCGTCCAACTCCCTTGCCAGGTACAGCAGTCCGGCGCACTCAGCCGCCACCGGGGCTCCTGCGGACGCCAGGGTGGCGACCGCCTTGCGGAGGAGTTCGTTGGCGGAGAGTTCCGGGGCGTAGACCTCCGGGAAGCCACCGCCGATCACCAGCCCGGCGGTGCGGTCGGGGAGCCGTTCGTCGCGCAGCGGGTCGAACGGGATGACCTCCGCGCCCGCGGCGGTGAGGAGTTCCGTGTGTTCCGGGTACGAGAACGTGAAGGCCGGGCCGCTGGCCATCGCCACGACCGGACGCGGGGCCGCCGTGGGGCTGTGCCCCTCCGTTCCGCCCCGGCGGAAGGGCCGCCCACAAGCCAGCGGGTCCCATGGTTCGTCGGTCAGCACGGGAGCCGTCCTGGCCAGGGCCAGCAGCGCGTCCATGTCGCAGCCCGCCAGGACGCGATCCGCCATCTCGCGTACCGCGCCCACCGCCTCCGTGCGGCGTTCCGCCGCCGGGATCAGGCCCAAGTGGCGTGCCGGGACGGCGAGTCGGGCGGAGCGGCGCAGTACGCCCAGCACCGGGACGCCCGACTCCTCCAGCGCCTCGCGCAGCAGTGCTTCATGGCGATCGGAGCCGACCTTGTTGAGGATGACGCCGCCGATTCGCACCTCGGGGTCCCAGGACGCGAAGCCGTGCACCAGCGCGGCCACCGAGCGGGACTGCGACGAGGCGTCCACCACCAGCACCACAGGCGCCCGCAGCAGCTTCGCCACCTGCGCGGTGGAGGCCAACTCGCCCTGTCCCGCCGCACCGTCGTACAGCCCCATCACGCCCTCGACCACGGCCAGGTCGGCGGCGCGCGCACCGTGCAGGAACAGCGGCGCGACGCGCTGCGGGCCGCACAGATAGGCGTCCAGGTTGCGGCCCGGGCGGCCGGTGGCCAGCGTGTGGTACCCGGGGTCGATGTAGTCCGGGCCGACCTTGTGCGGTGAGACAGCCAGGCCGCGCTGGGCGAAGGCGGCCATCAGACCGGTGGCTACGGTGGTCTTGCCGCTGCCCGAGGAGGGAGCGGCGATCACCAGACGTGGAACGGCTACCACTCGATGCCCCGCTGGCCCTTCTGCCCGCTGTCCATCGGGTGCTTGACCTTGGTCATGTCGGTCACCAGGTCGGCGGCGTCGATGAGCTTCTGCGGCGCGTTGCGGCCGGTGATGACCACGTGCTGGGTGCCGGGGCGGTCCCGTAGCGCCGCCAGCACCTCATCGGTGTCCACCCAGCCCCAGTGCATCGGATAGGCGAACTCGTCCAGCACGTAGAGCCGGTAGGTCTCGGCGGCCAGGTCGCGCCTGACCTGCGCCCAGCCCTCCCGGGCCGCCTCCTCGCTGGACTCCAGGTCGCGCTGCACCCACGACCAGCCCTCGCCCATCTTGTGCCAGGCGACCGTGCCGCCCTCGCCGGAGTCTCCGAGCACCCGCAGCGCCCGCTCCTCACCGACCCGCCACTTGGCGGACTTGACGAACTGGAACACCCCGACCGGCCAGCCCTGGTTCCAGGCGCGCAGCGCCATGCCGAAGGCGGCCGTCGACTTGCCCTTGCCGGTACCGGTGTGCACGATCGTCAGCGGGCGGTTCCGCCGCTGACGCGTCGTCAGGCCGTCCTCCGGCACCACACTCGGCTTCCCCTGCGGCATTACGCGGCCCTCCTGACGTCGCGTACCAGCGCGGACACCGCGTCCGCGCGCAACTCGTCCAAAGTGACGGCGGTACCGGACAGTTCACGGGCGAGCGCACCCGCGAGCCCCAGCCGAACCGGTCCGCTCTCGCAGTCCACGACCACCGACGCCACTCCCTCGGCGGCCAGCAGCCGCGCCGCGCGCGCCGCCAGCGCCACCGGCTCCGGCCCTCCGGTAGCGCGGCCGTCCGTCACCACGACCAGCAGCGGCCGCCGGGACGCGTCCCGCAGCCGCTCCACCCGCAGCACCTCGCGGGCCCTGAGCAGCCCGGCGGCCAGCGGAGTACGGCCACCGGTCGGCAGCTTCTCCAGCCGGGTCGCGCCCGCCTCCACCGAGGAGGTCGGCGGCAGGGCCAGTTCCGCGCCGGTGCCGCGGAAGGTCACCAACCCCACCTTGTCGCGCCGCTGGTAGGCGTCGAGCAGCAGCGAGAGCACCGCGCCCTTCACCGCGGCCATCCGCTGCCGGGCCGCCATCGAACCGGAGGCGTCGACCACGAACAGCACCAGATTGCCCTCCCGGCCCTCCCGTACCGCCTGCCGCAGGTCGTCCTTGCGCAGCACGAGACCGGGACCGCTGCGCCCGCGCGCCCGCTGGTGCGGGGCGGCGGCGGTCACGGTGGCGGCCAGGTGCAGCTTGGTCAGCGCGCCCCGGGGGCGGCGGGCGCCGGTGGTGCGGCCGTGCTCGGTACGCGCCCGGGAGCGCCGCCCGGCGACGCCGTCGCCAAGTCCCGAGACGGTGAGGGTCTTCGTGCGGAACGGCTCGGTGGCGGCCACCGCGGCCTGCTCGGCGCCGCCGGGCGCGGGACCCGCCGCGTCACCGCTCGGGTCGGGCTGCCGCTCGTCGGGCCGTTCACCGGAGCGCTGGTCGGGGACGGCCGGGTCGCCCGCCGGCCCGTCCTGCGGGGGCTGCCCACCGCCGTCCGGGCCGCCGGGGCCGTCCGGATCCGGGTCGTCGTCCTCGCCGCGGGACTCCTCCAGCGTCTCGTCCAGCTTCTGCTCGTCCAGCCCCGGTGCGTCGAACGGGTTGCGGCGGCGCCGGTGCGGCAGGGCCAGCAGCGCGGCCTGCCGTACGTCCTCGTCCAGCACCTCGGTACGGCCCGCCCAGGCGGCCAGCGCGGTGGCGGTGCGGGCGGTCACGATGTCCGCGCGCATCCCGTCCACCTCGAAAGCCGCGCACACCGCGGCGATCTGGCGCAGCGCGGCGTCGCCGAGCCGCACCGACGGCAGCAACCCGCGTGCGGCGGCGATGCGTTGGCGCAGCTCGTCCTCCTCGGCCGCCCAGCGCGCGGCGAACGCCGCCGGATCCTCGTCGTACGCCAGCCGCCTGCGCACCACCTCGACCCGCTGGTCCGGCTCGCGGGACGCCGACACCTCCACGGTGAGCCCGAACCGGTCGAGCAACTGCGGGCGCAGTTCGCCCTCTTCGGGGTTCATCGTGCCGACGAGCAGGAAGCGCGCGGCGTGCCGCACCGAGACGCCCTCGCGCTCGACGTGCGAGGCGCCCATCGCGGCGGCGTCCAGCAGCAGGTCGACCAGGTGGTCGTGGAGCAGGTTGACCTCGTCGACGTAGAGCACCCCGCGGTGCGCGGCGGCCAGCAGACCGGGCTCGAAGGCCTTCTCGCCCTCGGCCAGGGCCCGTTCGATGTCCAGTGCGCCCACCAGCCGGTCCTCGGAGGCGCCCACCGGCAGCTCCACCATCCGCGCCGGACGGTGCGCTCCACCGTCCGCCGGGTCGTGCGGGCCGTCCGGGCAGGCCGGGTCCGGTGCCTGCGGGTCACAGGAGAAGCGGCACCCCGGCACCACCTCGACCGTCGGCATCAACGCCGAAAGCGCCCGTACCGCGGTCGACTTGGCGGTGCCCTTCTCACCCCGCACCAGCACACCGCCGACCGCCGGGGAGACGGCGTTCAGCAGCAGCGCCAGCCGCAGGTCGTCCATCCCGACGATCGCCGTGAAGGGGTAGTGGGTGCTCACGCCGGGATTCCTCCTACGAGTGATGGATGTCACGGTGCCCCCGGAGCCAGGAACGGGAGACCGGCGGGCACGCCGTCCTCGATGAGCCGCAGCAGAGCCGCGGTGTCGGCGTGCTCCTCGATCAGGTCGCCGAGGCGGTCCAACTGCTCCTCGCGCAGCGCGGCGAAGCTGGTGTCCGGCGCCGGTACGAAGCGGCGCCCGGCCGCCCGCGCCACCTCGCGCAGGAACGCCCGGCGGAAGCCGTCGCTCTCCAGCGAGCCGTGCCAGTGCGTGCCCCAGACCGCGCCCACCCGCACCCCGTCCAGGAACGGCTCGCCGCCGTCGTCGAGTCGGGCCAGGCCATGGTGGATCTCGTAGCCCTCGACCGGCTCGCCCAGCGCCTTGCCGGACGGGCGGGCGAGGGTCTTGCGCGGTGCGAACCGGACCCGCACCGGCAGCAGTCCGAGCCCCTCGACGGTTCCGGCGCGCGACTCGACCTCGTCCTCGATGGTCCGCCCGAGGGCCTGGAAGCCGCCGCAGATGCCCAGCACCGGCCTGCCCTCGGCGGCTCGCCGCCGTACCGCGTCGGCCAGTCCCCGCTCCCGCAGCCAGCGCAGGGCCTTGACGGTGCCGCGGGTGCCGGGCAGCACCACCAGATCGGCGTCGGCCAGTTCCTCCGGCCGGTCCACGAAGCGCACCACCACACCGGGTTCCGCGGCCAGCGCGTCCACGTCGGTGAAGTTGGACATCAGCGGTACGGCGGCGACCGCCACCCGCAACACGTCCTCGCCGTACGGCGGAGCCGAGTTGGACTCCCGGACCGTGCCGCGCAGCGACACCCGAAGGCCGTCCTCCTCGTCGATGCCCAACCCGTGCGCGTACGGCAGCACACCGAACGTGGCGCGTCCGGTGAGGCCGCGCAGCATCTCCAACCCGGGCTCCAGCAGCGAGACGTCGCCGCGGAACTTGTTCACAAGGTACCCGGCGAGCAGTGCCTGGTCCTCGCGGCCGAGCAGCGCGGTGGTGCCGAAGAAGGAGGCGAAGACACCGCCGCGGTCGATGTCACCGACCACCACCACCGGAAGCCGGGCGGCGCGCGCCAGGCCCATGTTGACGATGTCGGTGCGGCGCAGGTTGATCTCCGCGGGGCTGCCCGCGCCCTCGCAGATCACCACGTCATGGGTGTCACGCAACCGCTGGAGGCAGTCCGTGACGGTTTCGAGCAGTCTCTCCTGGCGGCCGCTGTGGTAGCCGCGGGCGCTCAACTCGCCCACCGGCTTGCCCAGTAGCACCACCTGGCTGGTGCTGTCGCCGCCGGGCTTGAGCAGCACCGGGTTCATCAGCGCGCTCGGCTCGACCCGGGCGGCCTGCGCCTGCATCGCCTGGGCGCGGCCGATCTCCGCGCCGTCGCGGGTGACGAAGGAGTTCAGCGACATGTTCTGCGCCTTGAACGGGGCGACGCTGACACCCCTGCGGGCCAGCCAGCGGCAGATGCCCGCCGTCACCACGCTCTTGCCCGCGTCCGACGTGGTACCCGCGACCAACAGCCCACCGCTCACCGCGTCCCCCTTCCGCTTCCGCGCAGTACGTACCGGCCCGCGACACAGGTGGCCAGCGCCAGCGCGCTCACCCGGCGGGAAAGCCGTACCGCGCGCTCGATGTCCGCCACCTCCACCGGCCGGTTGCCGTCCCCCAGCACCGGGCGGCGCTCGATCCGGCCGCCGTAGGAGAGTGTTCCGCCCAGCCGTACCCCCAGGGCGCCCGCGAACGACGCCTCCACCGGACCGGCGTTGGGGCTCGGGTGCTTGGGGCCGTCCGTCCGCCAAGTGCGCCAGGCCGCACGGCGGTTGGGCGCGGCGAGCACGGTGAGGGCGGCGGTCAACCGCGAACCGGGGTAGCCCGCGACGTCGTCCAGCCGGGCGGACGCCCAGCCGAACCGCCGGTAGCGCGGCGAGCGGTGACCGACCATCGCGTCCAGGGTGTTGACCGCCCGGAACCCGACCAGCCCCGGCACGCCGCCGAGCGCGCCCCACACCAGGGCGCCGACCACCGCGTCCGAGGTGTTCTCCGCGACCGACTCCACCACGGCGCGGGCGATCTGCTGCCCGTCCAGCGCCTGCGGGTCCCGGCCGCACAGGTGCGGCAGCCGCTCCCGGGCCAGCCGCAGGTCCCCGGCGGCCAGCGCGGCGCCGACGGTACGGGCTTCGCGGGCCAGCGAGGTGCCGCCCAGCACGGCCCAGGTCGCCGCGCCGGTCAGCGCCACCGAGGCGGCGGGGGAGCGGCGGGCCAGCCGGGAGGCCGCGGTGGCGGCGGCCACCGCGCCGCCCGCGCACAGCGCGGTGAAGACGGTGCCGCGGGCGCGGTCGTCCCGCCACAGGGCGCGTTCACAGGCGGCGGCGGCCCGGCCGAACGCGGCGACCGGATGCCCCCGGCGCGGGTCACCGGTGAGCAGGTCGCCCGCGAAGCCAAGGACCGCGCCGTACCCGAAGAGACGGTCGGCACGCATGGGTCAGACCGCCGTCGTTCCTCGGCGCGGGTGTGGCGTCAGGGCGAAGGGTGGTGTGCCGCGCATGGCAGGAGTCCTCACTCAGGGTCCGCGCCCTGGTTCGACGTGACCGGCGATGAGAGTCTCCTGGCTCCCGGATCGGCGCGCCCCCTGGCCTTCCAGCCGATCGCTCGGCCGTGACCCTCGGGTGGGAACGCACTCCCCGGTGACAGTGGCGGGACCGCGCCGGATTCACACCGGCTTCCTCTCCTGTCGCCGTTTGGGCTTGTTGGTGCCGTATGGCACCGGGCAGTCCACCACGCTGCGGGAACGGCAGTCAACTGGGCTTTGACCGACCAGGGGTGAGTGTGCGAAGCCCCACACGCGGCGCGCACGGCGTGCGCGCCCCGCGCTCAGCCCGCGATGAGATAGAGGCCGTAGGCGACGGCCGCCGCGCACACGGCGAAGGCCGCGTACCCGGTGGTGCGCGCCGACTGCTGCTGCTTGGACAGACCGACGATGCCGAGGGTGAACAGGCCCACCAGGCCGACGGTCGCGACCAGGCTCACGCCCGCTACCGAGGCCAGGGCGCTCCAGTCGATGTTCACAGTGCGGCTTCCTTCCGGGTGGCGTTCGGCTGCGGGGCCGGGATGGTGGCGGTGAGCGCCGGGTCGGCGGCGAAGGCGTCGAACGCCGGGGCGGCGGCCGGTTGCCGCGGCGGCACCAGCTCGTCGATGTCGTTGACGTTGGTGTGGTCCACCGGCTTGCGCATCGAGACCAGCCAGGATCCGGCGCATACGGCAAGACCGAGCAGACCGACCAGCAGCACGCCCCAACCACCCTGCAGGGCGACGAACGTGGCGCCTCCGGCCACCAGTCCGGCGGCGGGCAGGGTGATCAGCCAGGACAGCACCATGCGCCGCACCACGCCCCAGCGCACCACCGCGCCCTGCCGGCCGAGCCCGGTGCCGGTGACCGCTCCGGAGACCACATGGGTGGTGGACAGTGCGAAGCCCAGGTGGGAGGAGGCGAGGATGGTGGTGGCGGCGGCGGTCTGGGCGGCGAAACCCTGCGGCGGCTGGATGTCGGTGAGCTTCTTGCCCATGGTGCGGATGATCCGCCAACCGCCCAGGTAGGTACCGAGGCCCATGGCGCTCGCGGCGGCCAGGATGACCCACAGCGGCGGGTCGGAGTGCGGGGCGACCATGCCGCCGGTGACCAGCGCCAGGGTGATGACTCCCATGGTCTTCTGGGCGTCGCTGGTGCCGTGCGCGAGTGAGACCAGGGCGGCGGAGGCGATCTGGCCCGCGCGGTAGCCCTTCGAGGTGGCCTCGGGGTCGGCGTTCCGGCCGACGCGGTAGGTCACCCTGGTCGCCAGCATCGCGGCCAAACCGGCGACGAACGGTGAGACCACCGCCGGGATGAGGATCTTCATCACGATGGCGTTGCCGTGGATGCCGTGCGCTCCGACGGCCACCAGCGTCGCGCCGATCAGCCCGCCGAACAGGGCGTGCGAGGAACTGGATGGTAGTCCGGCGAGCCAGGTCACCAGATTCCAGACAATGGCGCCGACCAGCGCCGCGAAGATCACTTCGGGTTTGACCCCGGCTTTTTCGTCGATGATTCCGCCGGAAATCGTCTTGGCCACCTGGACCGAGAGGAACGCGCCGACGAGGTTGAGGACTGCCGACATCGCCACCGCCGCCTTCGGCGCTAGCGCCCCGGTGGAAATGGTGGTGGCCATGGCGTTGGCGGTGTCATGGAAACCGTTCGTGAAATCGAACACGAGAGCGGTGACGATCACGACTCCGATGAGCAGCGTGAGGTGTTCCATTCACCCAGACAATCGTTCGGGCGGGCAGCGACGCGGCGACCGTACGGACTGAGTGTGAACGAAAGGTTAACGACATACGCCCTGCCGGTGCGGGGGACGCGGATCGCGCCAGGTTTCCCCGGGAAATCGGAATGGCGCGGAACCTTCGGGCCGCGTGGGGACGCGGTCGCGGGACTTCGGCGCGCACCGGAGGGGGCCGGGTCAGTGGCGGCCCGAGATCCGGTCGGCGAGCTGGGCCAGCCGGTCGGTGCGGGTGGAGCGGGCGGCCCGCTCGCGGCCGTCCGCGGCACGGTACGCCGCGTACAGGCCGTGCACTCCGAGCCAGCGGAACGGCTCCGGTTCCCAGCGCCGCACCCGGTGGCCCACCCACGGCAGCCCGGTCAGCTCGGTCGCCGCGCCCTGGCCGGAGTCCAACTGGACCAGGTCGCGCAGCGTACGGGCCGCCAGGTTCGCCGTGGCGACGCCGCTGCCCACGTAGCCGCCCGCCCATCCGAGGCCGGTCGCCCGGTCCAGCTCGACGCTCGCGCACCAGTCCCGCGGCACGCCCAGCACGCCCGACCAGGCGTGGTCGATCGCCACCCCGGCGGTCGCCGGGAAGAAGCGGACCAGGATCTCCCGCAGCGCCGCCACCGTCGACTCCTGGGTCCGGCCGTCGTTGTCCGTACGCGAACCGAAGCGGTACGGGATGCCGCGCCCGCCCAGCGCTATGCGGTCGTCGGCGGTGCGCTGCGCGTACATGTAGGCGTGCGCCATGTCGCCCAGCGTCTCCATGCCCTCCCACCCGATGGTGTCCCACACGCGCCGCGGCAGCGGCTCGGTGACGATCATCGAGGAGTTCATCGGCAGCCAGGACCGCCGCTGCCCCCGGATCCCGGCCGTGAAGCCCTCGGTGCAGCGCAGCACGTAGGGCGCCCGCACCGTGCCGTACGGGGTGATCGCGTGTTTCGGCCGGATCTCGGTCACCGGGGTTGACTCGTGGATCACCACGCCCAGCGCCTCGGCCGCCGCCGCGAGCCCGTGCACCAGCTTCACCGGGTGGATCCGCGCGCCGTGCGGCGTCCAGGTGCCGCCGACGGTGCCCGCCACCCGGATCCGCTCGGCGGCCCCCGCGGCGCCCAGCAGCAGCCGGTCCTTCTCGCCGAACGCCGTCTCGGCCTCGTGGAACGCCTTCAGCCGGGCCAACTGGGCTGGGGTGCGGGCGACTTCGAGCACCCCGCCCTTGTGGATGTCGGCGTCGATGCCCTCCTCCTCGGCGACCCGGATCACCTCGTCCACGGTGTCGTTCATGGCCCGCTGCAGCCGCACCGCCGCGTCATGGCCGTGCAGCCTGGCGTACCGGTCGCGCCCGGCGATCCCGTTGTACAGCCAGCCGCCGTTGCGGCCGGAGGCGCCGTACCCGCAGAACCGGCTCTCCAGCACCACGATCCGGAGGAACGGCGCCGCCTTCTTCAGGTAGTACGCGGTCCACAGTCCGGTGTAGCCGCCGCCCACCACGCACACGTCGGCCGCGGCGTCGCCGGGCAGCGGCTCGCGCGGGGCGGGAGCGCCGGTGTTCGCGTACCAGAAGGAGATGCCGCCGTTGACGGTTGCCATGGGTGCCCTCGTGTCGTGATCGCTGCTGGTGGCGGGACGTTACTGCGCCTTTTTCCGTACCGGCAATGGACAACGTGTCAGGATCACCACCCGGAGGTGCGGTGAATGACGGCGGACAGCGAACTGGTGGCGGCGTGGCGCGAGGTGGTGGCCACGGCCCGGCGGACGGCCGACGAGGGACTGGTGGTCGGCACCTCGGGCAACGTCTCCGCCCGGGTCGGCGATCTGGTGCTGGTGACGCCCAGCGGAGTGCGGTACGACCGGCTCGGTGACGCGGACCTGGTCGCGGTCGGGCTCGACGGTGGTCAGCGGATCGGCTCGCTGCGGCCCACCAGCGAACTGCCCATGCACCTCGCGGTGTACCGGGCGACCGACGCCCGGGCCGTCGTGCACACCCATGCCGTGCACGCCACCGCGGTGTCCACGCTGGTGGACGAACTCCCCGCCGTCCACTACATGTGCGCGGCCCTCGGGGGCGCGGTGCGGGTCGCCGGGTACGCGACGTACGGCACCGAGGAACTGGCTCGCCACATGCTGGCGGCGCTCCGCGACCGCACGGGCTGCCTGCTGCGCAACCACGGCACGGTGGTGTACGCCGACACCCTGGAGACGGCCTACGACCACACCGCCCAACTCGAATGGATGTGCCACGTCTGGCTGACCGCCCGCGCGGCGGGCACGCCGTCGGTGCTCCCGGAGACGGAGATCGCCAGGGTCGCGGACCGCCTGCGCGGCTACGGGCAACAGGGGTGACGGGGTACTGGGGGCTTGCCCCCAGAAGGAGAGAGGGCCTTCACCCCTCCGCCCGCACCCAGTGGCCCGCCGCCGTGGCGCGATCGACACTGAAGTGGATGCGCCTTCGTACTGCCGCCGCCCTGGCCGCCGCCGGTTCCCTCGGTGTCGGCGCGGTCGCCGTGGCCACCGGCCGGTGGGTGTCGGGGCTCGCCCTCAACCCGAGCCCCGACGGCCCGGCGGCCAGCCCCGCCTCCGCCCACGGCAAGCTGACCGTGCACGCGGTCGGTGCGGGGCAGGTCACCCTGACCCGGTCCCTCGCCTCGGCGCGCCCCGGCGTCTACGGGCTGAGCGCCCCGGGCTGCCACGCCACCGTCGGCCGGGTCCTGGAGACGACCCCGGACACCGTCACCCGCCGCCTGGAACGCGTCCAGTTCGGCAGGCTGGTGGACGGCGCCCAGGTGACCATGACCCCGCAGGCCTACACCGGCGAGCCGATGGGCGCGCACGGCCTGCCGTACCAGGAGGTGGCCGTCGACGGTGAACTCGGGCCGATGCCCGCCTGGTTCGTGGCCGGGGCACGCGACACCTGGGTGATCACCGTGCACGGCCTGGGCACCACCCGCCGCCATCCACTGGTCGTGCTGCCGCTGCTGCACCGGCTGCGCTTCCCGGTGCTGCTGATCAGCTACCGCAACGACCCCGGCGCCCCGGCGTCGCCCGACGGCATAGGGCATCTGGGCGACACCGAGTGGCGCGACGTGGACGCCGCGGTGCGGTACGCGGTGCGCGAGGGCGCCCGCCGGGTGGTGCTGTACGGCTGGTCGACCGGCGCGGCGATGGCGCTGCGGGTGGCCGACCACTCGCCGCTGCGGGACCGGGTGAGCGGCCTGGTGCTGGACTCCCCGGTGCTCGACTGGCAGGCCGCGGTGCGCGGGCTGGCCCGCGGGCGCGGGGTGCCGGCTCCGTTGGTGCCGCTGGGGGTGCGCGCGGCCGCGGGCCGTACCGGGCTGCACGCGGACCGGCTCGCCGGCTCCGCCGACCCGGCACTGCTGTCCGTGCCCACCCTTATCGTGCACGGCCCGGGCGACACCCTCGCCCCTTGGCGGGCGTCGCGCGACTTCGCCGAGCGGCGGCGCGAACTCGTCACCCTGCACACCGTTGCGGACGCCGAGCACCAGGCGATGTGGAACGCCGATCCGCGGGGTTACGAGGAGGCGCTGCGGCGCTTCCTGACCCCGTTGATGTGAGCACCCCGTGCCCAAGGGGTGCCGCTTGAGGGGTGCTCGTTTGGGAATCCGGGGACTCACCCGTAAGACTGCTCCCGTGACGTCCCGTTCCCAGCGTGACACCAGGCTCCGGCTCGTGACCAGGCAGCCCATCACGGCCGTACGCAGGGCCACAGAGGCCCGTCGCTCCAGGCCGCCGCGGCCGCCGGAGGGCACCCCGGCCCCCGCCGAACTCGCCGCGCTGGCACGGCTGGTGCTGGCCGACGCGGTGCGGCTGGCCCGATGGGCCGACGGTGAGGGGCGCCGCGGCGGCCGTACCAGCCCGCCGCGACCCGAGCCGAACGGCATACTGCCCGCCCCCGAGTTGCGACGCGCCGCCGAGTCACTCGGTTTGACGGACCATCGGGTGCGGGCGGCATGGAACCACGCCCGGCTGGCCGGACTGGTCGAACTGCACGACGGCACGGCCCGGTCCGGCTGGCGGCTGCGCGCCTGGGACCGCGACGACACCGCCGTGCTGCGCGGCTGGGTCGCCCTCTTCGACGCCTGGTCGCTGTGCCGTACCGCTCCGGCCGGCTCCGACCCGTCCCTGGTCGCCGAGGTCATCGAGGCCGTACCTCAACTCCTCTCGCTGCTGCACCTGTCCAGTGGCACGGCGCCCGCCCCGGCCCTGCTCGATCTGCTGCGGCAGCGGGTGGCGGAGCTGCGCACCGAACGCCACGAGCCGCCGGCTGACGGCGGCGCCGACCCGCTGCCCGCGCTGCTGGACTGGACCTGGGACGCGCTGGTCTCGGTCGGCGCGCTGCGGCCGCGTACCGACGGCGAGGACGTGGCGCTCACCGCGCTGGGGAACTGGGCGGTGTGGGTGAAGCTGGAGCAGATCTGCGTGGCCGCGCAGTCGCCCGCCGGACACATCGAGCAGTCGGCGGAGGACCTGCTGCGAGCCTGCGCGCAGTACTCGCCGGGCCCGGCCCGGGTCGAGTACCGCGCCTGGCTGGCCGCCCGCCCGGTCGCCCAGGCGGTCAGCGAACTGCTGGACGCGGCACGCGGCGACGACGCGCTGCTGCGCGGCCTGGCGTTCGAGGCGCTGCGCACCGTCGGCGCCCCCGCGGAGGCCGCCGTGCGCGCCGTGGTCGACGAGCCGCGGCTGCGCCCGTACGCCCTGCTGTGGCTCGCCGAGCAGCAGGGCGGCGAGCCGGAGCAGACGGCCCTGCTCACCCGGGAGGAGGCCACCTGGCTGTGGGTGGACACCGCGGCGGCCGTCGCCGACCACGGCGAGGCCCATCTGCTGGTCGGCCATCTGGAGACGGCGGTCCAGGAGTCGCTGCCCGCGCTGCTGGACGAGGTGCGCGCCACAGGTCATCCGCGCACCGTGCAGGTGCTGATCGCGCTGGCCGCGGCGCACCCCGACCCCGCCCTGGCCAAGGCCGTGCGGCGGGCCGCGTTCGAGGTCCACCACGGTGCGGAGTGAACGGCCCGTAGCCGAGCCCGGTGGCCGGGAAAAGCGTTTGCCAGGCCCCGGTGGCCGGGAAAAGCGTTAGCCGAGCCCGGTGGCCGGGAAAAGCGTTTGCCAGGCCCCGGTAGACTGCTTCGCATGGCAGTTCTCCTCGCGCATTAGACGGCAGCCGCAGTCCGCGACTGGGCTACCCAGCCGGACAGACCCCGCCCGTCCTGCCGTCCACCATGTCCTGGAGCCCCTTCCGTGATCACTGCCTCCGGCCTTGAGCTGCGCGCCGGCGCCCGAGTCCTCATCGAGTCCGCCTCCTTCCGCATCGCCAAGGGCGACCGCATCGGCCTGGTCGGCCGCAACGGCGCGGGCAAGACCACCCTCACCAAGGTCCTCGCCGGTGAGGGCCAGCCCGCCGCGGGCACGGTGACCCGCTCCGGCGAGATCGGCTACCTGCCGCAGGACCCGCGCACCGGCGACCTCGACACCCTTGCCCGCGACCGCATCCTGTCCGCTCGCGAACTCGACATCGTGCTGCGCAAGATGCGGGAGAACGAGGAGCGGATGGCCAACGGCAAGGGCGCCACCCGCGACAACGCGATGAAGAAGTACGCCCGCCTGGAGACCGAGTTCCTCACCAAGGGCGGCTACGCGGCCGAGGCCGAGGCCGCCACCATCGCCGCCGCGCTCGGCCTGCCCGACCGGGTTCTCGGCCAGCCGCTGCACACCCTCTCCGGCGGTCAGCGGCGCCGCGTCGAGCTGGCCCGGATCCTGTTCTCGGACGCCGACACCCTGCTGCTCGACGAGCCGACCAACCACCTCGACGCCGACTCGATCGTCTGGCTGCGCGACTACCTCAAGACCTACAGCGGCGGCTTCGTGGTCATCTCCCACGACGTCAACCTCATGGAGACGGTGGTCAACAAGGTCTTCTACCTGGACGCCAACCGCTCGGTCATCGACGTCTACAACATGGGCTGGAAGCTGTACCAGGCCCAGCGTGAGGCCGACGAGAAGCGCCGCAAGCGCGAGCGCGCCAACGCCGAGAAGAAGGCCGCCGCGCTCAACTCGCAGGCCGACAAGATGCGGGCCAAGGCCACCAAGACCGTCGCCGCGCAGAACATGGCCCGCCGCGCGGAGAAGCTGCTGTCCGGTCTCGAAGCCGTGCGGATGTCCGACAAGGTCGCCAAGCTGCGCTTCCCCGACCCGGCGCCGTGCGGCAAGACCCCGCTGATGGCCTCCGGCCTGTCCAAGTCGTACGGCTCGCTGGAGATCTTCACCGACGTCGACCTGGCCATCGACAAGGGATCCCGGGTGGTCATCCTGGGCCTCAACGGCGCGGGCAAGACCACTCTGCTGCGGCTGCTGGCCGGGGTCGAGCAGCCCGACACCGGCCAGGTCGAGCCGGGCCACGGCCTCAAGCTGGGCTACTACGCCCAGGAGCACGAGACGCTGGACCCGGACCGCACGGTGCTGGAGAACATGCGCTCGGCCGCGCCGGACATGGACCTGGTCGAGGTCCGCAAGATCCTGGGCTCGTTCCTGTTCTCCGGGGACGACGTGGACAAGCCCGCGGGCGTGCTGTCCGGCGGTGAGAAGACCCGGCTGGCGCTCGCCACCCTGGTGGTCTCCAGCGCCAACGTGCTGCTGCTCGACGAGCCCACCAACAACCTCGACCCGGCCAGCCGGGAGGAGATCCTCGGCGCGCTGCGCGGCTTCACCGGCGCGGTCGTGCTGGTCACCCACGACGAGGGCGCGGTGGACGCGCTCCAGCCGGAGCGGATCATCCTGCTGCCGGACGGCGTGGAGGACCTGTGGGGCGACGAATACGCGGACCTGGTCTCCCTCGCCTGATCCCGTACCCGTGGCGGCCGGGCCGGTAGGGCGGTCCGGCCGCGTCCGTTGCCGTGATCGGCCTTCTGGATCATTCATCTGGATCATTCGGCTTACCGGTGATCCATCATCTGCGTGAGTGCGGTTCGTACCCCGCCGCGCCAGGTCTGGACCAGTGCCCCGCTCGCCGATGATCAGCCGCGTAGCCGGGTAACGCTCCTTACGCACGGTGATGACCAGCGGCTTCTCGATCGACTTCGTTACGGTCGGGAAAGGCGGCCCTGGGAAATCCTTTCCCCGGGCCCCGCATCGCCCGGTCGGTCAGTTCCGGGGGCGGCTCAGGTAGTTCTCCCAGACCTTGTCGAATGGGTGGCCAGGAAGCGCTGGAGGGGTGATCATGAGAGTCCAGAGCGCACTTCCCTAGAGGAGGCACGGGTGGCCGAGACTCTGAAGAAGGGCAGCCGGGTTACCGGCGCCGCGCGCGAAAAGCTCGCGGCAGACCTGAAGAAGAAGTACGACGCCGGTGCGAGTATCCGGGCGTTGGCCGAGGAAACCGGCCGGTCCTACGGATTCGTGCACCGGATGCTCAGCGAGTCCGGTGTAATCCTCCGCGGTCGTGGAGGCGCGACCAGGGGCAAGAAGGCGGCCTCGGTCTGACGACCGGGCATCCAGGCGGCCACGGACTGAGCCGTGGGTGACCACCCGGTCACCACTGCTCACGGCCAAGTGGTTACTGTTCGGTAATCCTGTCCGTGGCCCGCTCGGAGGTGCCCCATGTCCGAACCCACCGCTCCGACCACCGCTGCGCAGGCGGATCCACTGCTCATACGTGACGGGGTACGGCTCACCGTGGACGGTGCCGTTGCCAGCGTCACTCTGTGCAACCCCGCCAAGCGCAACGCGCAGTCGCCCGCCCTGTGGCGGGCGCTGGTCGAGGCGGGACGGTTGCTGCCCGGTAGCGTCCGGGTCGTCGTGCTGCGCGCCGAAGGCGTCTCCTTCTCCGCGGGGCTGGACCGGCAGGCGTTCACGCCAGAGGGGTTCGACGGCGAACCGTCCTTCATCGACCTCGCGCGCGGCTCGGAAGCCGAACTCGACGCGACCATCGCCGAGTACCAGGAGGCGTTCACCTGGTGGCGGCGGAACGACCTGGTCAGCATCGCGGCCGTACAGGGTCACGCCATCGGCGCCGGCTTCCAGCTCGCGCTCGCCTGCGACCTGCGGGTCTGCGCCGACGACGTGCAGTTCGCGATGCGTGAGACCAGCCTCGGCCTGGTGCCCGACCTCGCGGGCACCAAACCGCTGACCGGACTCGTCGGCTACGCACGGGCGTTGGAGATCTGCGCCACCGGCCGCTTTGTGCGCGCCGAGGAGGCCGAACGCGTCGGCCTGGCCAATCTGGTGGTGCCGTCCGCCGAACTCGACGCGGCGGTTCAGGACCTCACCGCGGCCCTGCTGGCCGCTCCGCGCGACGCCGTCGTCGAGACCAAGGCGCTGCTGCGGGACGCCCCTTCACGCACGTACGACGAGCAGCGCGTCGCGGAACGGGCCGCACAGGGCCGCCGACTGCGCGACCTGGCGGGAATCGGCGAGTAGCACCGGGCCCATCGCGCGAACGGCCGCGCGGCCACCGCGCCCGGCGGCACGGGCCGGTGGTCGCGCATAGTCTGGCGGCAAAGCGACCGATGCGGCCCGGAAGGGGTGACGCGCGATGCCCGAGATAACGCCGCGGAGCCAACAGCAGGGCTCGGTTGTACCCGCCCCCGGGTGGAGATGCGGATGCTGCTCGACCGGTTCGCCGGCCCGGCCGAGGTGGTGTCCGAGCTCGATGGGCGGGTGCTGGCCGAGGCCCGTACCTCGACCGGTGTGGACTGGCTTCCGGCCGAGGTGAGGCTCCAGGCTGAGCGCCACCGCGCCCGCCGCGTACGCTGATTGACGTACCGTCAGTACCCGCGCCGGTGGCCGCCGTCGACCGGGACCATGATCCCGGTGAGATAGGACGCGGCGGGCGACAGCAGGAACGCCGCTGTCCTGCCGAACTCCTCCGGGGTGCCGTAGCGGCGCAGCGGAATCGACGCGATGTGCCGGTCGCGGGCGGCCTGCGCGTCACCGCCGAGCGCGTCCAGTTCACGTACCCGGTCGGTGTCGATCCGGGCCGGAAGCAGCCCGAGGACCCGGATGCCCCGCGGCCCCAGCTCGTCGGCCATGGTCTTGGCCACGCCCGCCAGCCCCGGCCGCAGACCGTTGGAGATCGCCAGGCCCGGGATCGGCTCGTGCACCGACCCGGACAGCACAAAGCCGATGACCCCGCCGGAGCCCAGCTCGGCCGCGGCGGTCCGGGCGATGCGTACCGCGCCCAGGAAGACCGTCTCGAACGACTCGCGCCACTGGTCGTCCTCGATCGCGGTGGCCGCGCCCGCGGGCGGCCCGCCGACGCTGATCAGCACCCCGTCGAAGCGGCCGAAACGCTCCCGGGCGGCGGCGATCAGCCGCCGCGCGCCGTCCGGGTCGGCGTTGTCCGCGACCACGCCGACCGCCTGCCGGTGGCCGCCGAGCGCCTCGACGGCGGCGCTGACCGACTCCTCCTTGCGCCCGCTGACCACGACCCTGGCACCGTCGGCCACCAGCTCGCGGGCGGCGGCGAAGCCCAGCCCGCGGGTGGCCCCGGTGAGTACGTACACCCTGTCCTTGAGCCCGAGATCCATGGCGCCATCGTGCCCGACGGCCCGGCACCGGGCCACGCAGGGGTGGCCGAAGCGGGCTGGGACGCCGCCGAGTTGGGGGTCAGGCCCGGGCGGGCGCCTCGGCGGGCTCGGCCGCTGACTGCGCGGCCTTCTCCCGGGTCCTGCGCTGGTCCCTGACCTCGCGCCGCACCAGGATGACCCAGCCCACCGGGATCATCACCACGAACAGCCACCACTGCCATGCGTAGGCCAGGTGCGGCGGGCTGTACCAGCCGCCGCTGTCGCCGGGAGTCGGGGCCGGGACCAGCTCGGGCTGGTCGGCGGACGGCTTGGGGGACGTGCCGGTCAGCTCGATGTAGCCGCCGAGCAGCGGCTCGGAGACGGAGTCGGCCAGCTTCGAGCTGTTGATCAGCATGATCTGCCGTGGGGGCAGCCCGGACTTGTCGCGGATGCTGGTGCTGGCGGTGGTCTCGTCCGGCCGCATCCGGCCGGTGATCGTGACCTCGCCGGACGGGGTGCCGGGGACCGGCGGGAACGAGACGCCGTCACCGTACTGCGGGGCGGGGATCCAGCCCCGGTTGACCAGGACGGCCTTGCCGTCGTCCAGGACCAGCGGGGTGACCAGGTAGTACCCGATGGTGGAGCCGTCGGACGAGGTGCGGTGCCGGACCACGACCTGGTGCGCCGGGTCGTAGTGGCCCCTTGCCGTGACGGTGCGGAAGTTCTCCTGCGAGGGCACCTCGGCGCGCGGCGCGGTGAGCTTCTCCACGGGGACCGAGGGCGCGGCCAGACTGCGGGCGATCGCGGAGTTCTGCCTGGCCTGGCTCTCGTGCCGGTGCATCTGCCACAGGCCGAGCTCCACCATGATGGGCATCAGGACCAGGCAGACGAGGGTGAGGATCACCCATTGCCTTGACAGCAGGAAGCGGTACACCCCACGACGGTACAACTCCGTCGTGGGGTGATCACCGCGGGGTCATGCCATGGGCGCGCCGACCCGGTCGACGATGCCCTGGACCCCCTCGGCCTTGGCGCAGTGCGCGCTGCAGAACTGGCGGCCGTCGGCCTCGACACCGTGGCCGACGACCTGCACCCGGCAGTGCTCGCAGATCGGCGCCATGCGGTGGATGGCGCACTCGAAGCAGTCGAAGACATGCACCGCGCCACCCTGTGCGTGCACCTCGAACGTCATGGAGTAGTCGTTACCGCAGACCTCGCAATGTCCCATGCGGTCAGAGTGCGGGGCACCGCGCCGCCCGGACAACGCTGCCGCTGGCGGGTCGCGGCGACTCCGCCCGTACGGCCTACCTGCCGCTCATACCTCGGCCGCGGCGACGTCCTCCAGCAGTTCACGGAACCGTGCCTCGTCCACCACCGGGGTGCCGAAGCGCCGGGCGTTGACCACCTTTCCGGCGGGGGATCCGGGATCGTTGGTGACCAGCAGGCTGGTCAGCCGGGAGACGCTGGACGCCACATGCAGCCCGGCCTCGGTGGCCCGGTCCTCCAGCAGTTCGCGGTCCACGGCCGTGTCCCCCGAGAAGGCGACCCGCATCCCCTGTACCAACGGCCCACCCGGCAGCAGACGACCCGGATTGGGGTACGGGCACGGCGGTCGCTTGCGCGAGTGCCGCCAACTGGTCGGCGGATAACCGGCCGAGCGCAGCGGCCCGCCGGTCGGCGACCACTCGGTGAGCGGACGGCAGGCGTGCAGCGGTAGCGGCAGCCCGTTGGCCGCCGCCAGGTGCAGGCTCGGCCGGAACGCCTCGGCCAGCACCCGGGCGTCGTCGAGGGCGTGGTGCGCCCGCTGCTGGATCACCCCGTAGTGCGCGGCCAGGGACTCCAACTTGTGGTTGGCCAGCGGCAGTCGCAACTGCTTGGAGAGCATGATGGTGCACAGCCGCTGCTCGACCGGCGGCCGGTGGTCGGCGCGGGCGTACTCACGTGCCAGCATCGACCAGTCGAAGACGGCGTTGTGGGCGACCAGCACCCGGCCGGAGAGCCGCTCGGCCAGTTCGCCCGCGACGTCCGCGAACAACGGGGCGTCGGCGAGCGCCTCGCTGGTCAGCCCGTGGATCCACACCGGGCCCGGGTCGCGCTGGGGGTTGACCGGCGAGTACCAGTGGTCCTGCACGTCGCCGTGCGCGTCCAGCCGGTAGACGGCCGCCGACACTATCCGGTCGTCCCGGCCGAGACCGGTGGTCTCCACGTCCACCACCGCGTACCCGTCCGGGTAGGCGGTGGGCCACGGGGACGGGGGCTCGGGCGGGTCCGCGCGGTCCGTTCGGTTCTCCAGCATGGTCATTGAGGATAGGGGGCGGCACCGACAGTGACCGACGGGTGCACCGCCAGGAGTGAACGGCGCTCAGTTCCCTTACCGGCGTGGCTGGTGGGCGGACGGGAATGCCCGGGTACGGGACGGTGTTGGACAACCCGAAACACCCGTTCAACCGTTGAGGACCCCCATGCGCGCCACCGTCATCCATGCCCCGAACGACATCCGCGTGGAGGAGGTGCCCGACCCCGTCATCAAGGAGCCGGGCGACGCCGTGGTCCGGGTGCTGCGCGCCTGCGTCTGCGGCAGCGACCTGTGGGCGTACCGGGGGGAGTCCGCGCGGGAGCCCGGGCAGCGAATAGGCCACGAGTTCCTGGGAGTTGTGGAGGAGACCGGCTCGCAGGTCTCCGGGCTGCGGGCAGGCGACCTGGTCGTCGCCCCCTTCGTCTGGTCCGACGGTGCCTGTGACTTCTGCGCCGAGGGCCTGACCACCTCCTGCCCGGCCGGCGGCTTCTGGGGCACCCCGGGGTCCGACGGGGGCCAGGGCGAGTACGTGCGGGTGCCGTTCGCGGACGCCACCCTCGTCGCCCTGCCCTCGGACGCGGCGGGCGACGACCGGCTGCTGGCCGCGCTGCTCACCCTCTCCGACGTGCTCGGTACCGGTCACCACGCGGCGGTCGGCGCGGGCGTGCGGCCCGGCGCCACGGTGGCGGTGGTCGGTGACGGTGCCGTCGGACTGTGCGGTGTGGTGGCGGCGAAGCGGCTCGGCGCGGAGCGGATCATCGCGCTCGGCCGGCACACCGACCGTACCGACCTGGCCAGGACGTTCGGCGCCACCGATGTGGTCGCCGAGCGCGGCGAGGCGGCCGTCGAGGCGGTGCGCGAGCTGACCCGTGGGCAGGGCGTCCACTCGGTGATCGAGGCGGTCGGCACCGAGCAGTCGATGCGCACCGCCGTCGGCATCGCGCGGGACGGCGGCGCGATCGGCTACGTCGGTGTGCCGCACGGCAGCGGCACCGGGCTCGACCTGGGCGTGATGTTCGGCCGCAACATCGCCCTGCGCGGCGGCGTCGCCCCGGTGCGCAGCTACATCCCGGAACTGCTGCCCGACGTGCTGAGCGGCGCGATCGACCCGTCCCCGGTCTTCGACCTGACCGTCGACCTGGACGGTGTCCCGTCCGGCTACCGCGCGATGGACGAGCGCACCGCGCTCAAGGTCCTGGTCCGGCCCTGACCCTACCGCGTACCGCGCAGCGTCTCGATGCTCAGCAGCGGTATGGCCACTCGCGGCCCGTACCACCGGCCGGGTACCGGCGGTACGGGTCTGCGGGGCGCGGCCGGGGGCACGGGAGCGGCCAGCCGCACGGTTCCGTACGGTCGTTTGTCCGGCCCTGGCGGTGGGGTGCTCGGCGACGCGCTCACGCCCTGTAGAACGAACCGGAGCGGTACGGGTACCGGCCTGTCACCCGCGCTGTCGCGGCGCTCCTGAGCTGGGCGGCGTGCCTCGGCACAGCGCGGATTCAACAAACTGTTGCAATCTGTCGGGCGTCGCGTACCCTGACCGACGATCTAGGCTTGAAGCCACGGGCGCACCGCGTGCCCATGAGGGGAGGCGCCACCGTGCTGCTCGACACCTACGGCCGGATCGCCACCGACCTGCGGGTCTCGCTCACCGACCGGTGCAATCTGCGCTGCACGTACTGCATGCCGGAAGAGGGCCTGCAGTGGCTGGCCAAGCCCGAACTGCTCACCGACGACGAGATCGTTCGGCTGGTCCGGCTCGCGGTCACCGAACTCGGCGTCACCGAGGTCCGTTTCACCGGCGGCGAACCGCTGCTCAGGCCCGGGATCGTCGGCATCGTGGAGCGCTGCGCCGCACTCGAACCGCGCCCCAGACTGTCCCTCACCACCAACGGCATCGGCCTGGCCAGAACCGCCCGGGCGCTGCGCGACGCCGGTCTCGACCGGGTCAACGTCTCACTGGACACCCTGCGGCCCGAGGTCTTCCAGCGGCTCACCCGGCGCAAGCGGCACGAGGACGTCATCGCGGGCCTGAGCGCCGCACACGACGTCGGCCTCACCCCCGTGAAGATCAACACCGTGCTGATGCGCGGCCTCAACGACGACGAGGCGCCCGCCCTGCTCGACTGGGCCGTTGGGCACGACTACGAGCTGCGCTTCATAGAACAGATGCCGCTCGACCCCCAACACGGCTGGCAGCGCGCCGACATGGTGACCGCCGAGGAGATCCTGCGGCAGCTGACCGCGCACTTCACGCTGACCCCGGAGGAGTCCTCGGTGCGCGGCTCGGCACCCGCCGAACGCTGGCTGGTCAACGGCGGCCCCGCCAGGGTCGGTGTGATCGCCTCGGTCACCCGGCCGTTCTGCCGCGCCTGCGACCGCACCCGGCTCACCGCCGACGGACAGGTCCGCAACTGCCTGTTCGCCCGCGAGGAGACCGATCTGCGCACCGCACTGCGCTCCGGCGAGCCCGACAAGCGCATCGCCGAACTGTGGCGCGCCGCGATGTGGGGCAAGAAGGCGGGCTCCGGCCTGGACGACCCGTCCTTCCTCCAGCCGCAGCGCCCGATGTCCGCGATCGGCGGCTAGTCCGCCCCGTGGTCAGGACCCCTGGGAGAAGTCCCACTCCTGGAGCTTCACCACGTCCTTGAGGAAGCCGCGCATCCCCAGGAACGACGAAAGGTGCTCGCGGTGCTCCTCACACGCCAGCCAGGTCTTGCGCCGCTCGGGAGTGTGGACCTTCGGGTTGTTCCAGGCGATGACCCACACCGCCGCCGCCCGGCAGCCCTTGGCCGAACAGATCGGCGTCTCGGCCGCGACGTGCTCCATGGTCTTCCGAACTCTCAACGCTTCGTGAACTCACCGCGAACACCTGGATGTTCACCGGAAAAGAGACGACGCCGGGCAGCCACGGGGGGAGCCGCCCGGCGTCGGTCCGTCGCTCCGACGGGGGATGCGGAGCGCCTACGAAGTATGTCACGCACCCACCCCGCCACGGCACCGGAACGACGTGATTGATCTGAGCTTTTCTTGAGCTTCCGGCATGCGCGCAGGTCAGCTCGTCCGCTCGCGCCGGAACTCCTCACCGGGTTCCGCCCCGGCCGCTGGCTCGGACTTCTCAGGGTCCTTCGGGGACGGGTCCGCGCCCCGCTCCAGCATCGGACGCGGCGGAGGCGGCACGAACGCGGACGGCAGCGACGGCGCGTTCTCCCGTCCCGCATTGGCGATAACCACCGCGATATACGGCAGCACACCGCCCAGGACCAGCGCGATCGCCGCCAGCACCGTCTGCACGTGCCACAGGGAGATCGCCAGCAGGAAGCAGAGCGTGCGCACCGTCATCGAGATCACGTAGCGGCGCTGCCGCCCCTTCACGTCCTCGGTCAGCCCGGCGCGAGCCCCCGTGATCCGGAAGACCCCGCCACTGCTGTGGTTCCGCATCACGTTCCACCACCTGTTGGATATGCCGGAATCTCCCCTGTCCGGACACTTCACACGTTACGCCGCGGCTGCGCTCGCTACGAGACCGGGGCTGACCCGTTCGTGGCGTCCGATCTGCGCCGAACGGACGACTCGGGCCCCGGCAGGGCGACCAGCCGACCCGGGCCGCCCGTCCAACCGGCGTCACACCCCCGGGCTGACCGAGCTCATGTTGAAGTCAGGGACCCGCAGCGCCGGGGCCGCCGCGCGGGAGAAGTAGTCGCCCCACTCCCGCGGCAGGGTGCGCTCGGTGCGCCCGGCCTCCGTCGCCCGGCCCAGCACGTCCACCGGCGACTCGTTGAAGCGGAAGTTGTTCACCGCCGCGGTGACCTCGCCGTTCTCCACCAGATAGACGCCGTCCCTGGTGAGCCCGGTCAGCAGCAGCGTCGCCGGATCCACCTCGCGGATGTACCACAGGCAGGTCAGCAGCAGCCCCCGCTCCGTCCCGGCCACCAGCTCGTCCAGCGACTTGCCGCCACCGGCGTCCAGCACCAGGTTGTCCACCACGGGAGCCACCGGCAGCCCGGTCAGCCGCGCCGCGTGCCGGGTGGCGATCAGCCGTTCCAGCACCCCGTCGCGCACCCACTCGGTGCGCTCCAGCGGCAGCCCGTTGTCGAACACCGACGACTCGTCACCCGAGGAGTGCGCCAGGACGAACGGCGCGGATTCAAGGCCGGGCTCCCGCGGATCGCTGTACAGGCTGACCGGCAGCTCGGTGAGCTTTTCGCCGACCCGCGTACCACCGCCCGGCCTGCTGAAGACCGTACGGCCCTCCGCGGCGTCCCGGGCGCCCGAGGACCACAGCTGGTAGACGAACAGGTCGGCCACCGCGCTCGGCGGCAGCAGCGTCTCGTACCGTCCGGCCGGCAGCTCCACCCGGCGGGCCGCCCACTCCAGCCGCCGCGCCAGCCCGGCGTCCAGCGCCAGCGGATCGACGTCCGTGAAGTCACGGGTGGCCGCCCCGGCCCAGGCCGAGCGGGTGCCGTCCGGGGACTTGGCGTTCAGCTCCAGCGTGCCGGTCGGCTGGTCATGGCGCAGCCGCAGCCCGGTCGAGGTGCCCAGATAGCTGGAGACCATCGAGTGGTGCGCGAAGCCGTACAGTTCACGGCCGCCTGCGCGGGCCGTGGCGAACGACTCGCCCAGCGCGGGGGCGAACGCCGCGAACACCTCGGAGGACGTCTCGGCCGGTGCGCCGGTGAAGTCGGCGTCCACCGCGCCGCCGCCGACCAGCGGCTGGGCGTCCTCCGCCGGGCCGGCCTCGCGGGCCGCCGCCTCCGCCGCGCGCACCAGCGGCTCCAACTCCCCGGCGGTGACCGCGGATCGAGACACCACCGCGGAGGCCGTGCCCTGCGCGCCGTCCACGGTGGCGATCACCGTCAGGGTGCGTCCGCGGGTCACGCCGTTGGTGGTGAGCGCGTTACGGGCCCAGCGCAGGTTGGTACTTGACTCCTCGTCAGCGATGACCACACAGCCGTCGGCCCTGGACAGCTCCAGGGCCCGCTCGACGATCTCGTGCGGAGCGGTCTGCCGGACGCTCATCGCCCTGCCTCCTGCGCGGTGTTGAGGATGGTGATGCCGCGGAACAGCGCCGAGGGGCAGCCGTGGCTGACCGCGGCCACCTGGCCGGGCTGCGCCTTGCCGCAGTTGACCGCGCCGCCGAGGACGTACGTCTGCGGGCCGCCGACCGCCTCCATCGCGCCCCAGAAGTCCGTGGTGGTCGCCTGATAGGCGAAGTCCCGTACCTGGCCCGCCAGTTGGCCGTGCTCGATGCGGAACGCCCGCTGCGCGGTGAACTGGAAGTTGTAGCGCTGCTGGTCGATGGACCACGACCGGTCACCCACCAGGTACAGCCCGCGCTCCACCCGGCCGATCAGCTCCCGCGTCGAGGGACCGCCCTCCGCCGGGCGCAGCGAGACGTTCGCCATCCGCTGCACCGGTACATGGGAGGGCGAATCGGCGTGCGCGCAGCCGTTGGAGCGCTCGAAGCCGCACTGCCTGGCGATCCGCCGGTCCAGCTGGTAGCCGACCAGTGTGCCGTCCCTGACCAGGTCCCAGGACTGCGCGGCCACGCCCTCGTCGTCGTAACCGATGGTGGCCAGGCCGTGTTCCGCCGTGCGGTCCCCGGTCACGTTCATGACCTCGGAGCCGTACTTCAGCTTGCCCAACTGGTCGAAGGTGGCGAACGAGGTGCCCGCGTACGCCGCCTCGTAGCCCAGCGCGCGGTCCAGTTCGGTGGCGTGCCCGATCGACTCGTGGATCGTCAGCCACAGGTTGGACGGATCGATCACCAGGTCGTACGCCCCGGCCTCGACGCTCGGCGCGCGCATCTTCTCGGCCAGCAGGGCGGGGATCTCGGCGAGTTCGGCGTCCCAGTCCCAGCCGGTGCCGGTCAGGTACTCCCAGCCGCGGCCCGCCGGCGGCGCCAGGGAGCGCATCGAGTCGAACTCACCGGAGCGCGGATCCACCGCCACCGCGGTCAACTCCGGGTGCAACCGCACCCGCTGCTGGGTGGTCGTGGTGCCCGCGGTGTCCGCGTAGAACTTGTTCTCCTGGACGGTCAGCAGCGAGGCGTCCGCGTGCGACACCCCCTCGGCGGCCAGCAGCCGGCCGCTCCACTCGGCCAGCAGCTCCACCTTCTCCTTGTCCGGTACGTGGAACGGGTTGACCTGGTACGCGGACACCCATGTGCGGTCCGCGTGCACCGGCTCGGCGGCCAGCTCCACCCTGTCGTGCGGGCCGGCACCGGCGGCTGCGGTGACCTTCGCCGACAGCTTCGCCATCGCCACCGCCTGGCCCGCCACCCGGGCCGCCGCGTCCATCGTCAACTCCACGCCCGACGCGAAACCCCACGCACCGCCGTGCACCACCCGTACCGCGTACCCCGTGTCCGTGGTGTCCGAGGAGCCGGCGAGCCTGGCGTCCCGCAGCCGCCACGAGGCGTTGCGCACCCGCTCGAACCGGAAGTCGGCATGCTCCGCGCCCAACGCCCGGGCACGCGCCAGCGCGGCGTCGGCCAACGCCCGTAGCGGCAGCGCCTGGAACGACCCGTCGATCTCCTGGGTCACGACGGCTCCCCCTTCCCGTGAGGCCTTCCCGTATCGTCCTCGCAGTGAATCATGCCCCTCTGACAGTCCGCTGGCGGCGGGATTCTGTAGGGACCCGACAGTGACTGCCGTCAGCCCCTGTGGGAGGCCGATTCTCCGTGTCCGGCCCGCGACCGATAGTTTCGTAGCGCACAGACGACTAAACGAAAGGGTGGGCCGTTGAGCCGCTCGGTTCTCGTCACCGGAGGCAATCGGGGCATCGGCCTCGCCATCGCCCGTGCCTTCGCGGAGGCAGGAGAAAAGGTCGCCATCACCTACCGGACCGGCGAGCCACCGGCCGTCCTCAGCGAGCTGGGCGTCCTCGCGGTGCGGTGCGACATCACCGACCCCGAGCAGGTCGAGCAGGCCTACAAGGAGGTCGAGGACAAGCACGGCGCGGTCGAGGTGCTGGTGGCCAACGCCGGGGTGACCCGTGACCAGTTGCTGCTGCGGATGTCCGAGGAGGAGTTCACCTCCGTCGTCGACACGAACCTCACCGGCACCTTCCGGGTCGTCAAGCGCGCCGCGCGAGGGATGCTGCGCGCCCGCAAGGGCCGCATCGTGCTGATCTCCTCGGTGGTCGGCCTGCTCGGTTCCGCGGGCCAGGCCAACTACGCCGCCTCCAAGGCCGCGCTGGTCGGCTTCGGCCGCTCGCTCGCCCGTGAGCTGGGCTCCCGCAACATCACCGTCAATGTGGTCGCCCCCGGCTTCGTCGACACCGACATGACCCGCGCGCTCTCCGACGAGCAGCGGGCGGCCATCCTCGGTGGGGTCCCGCTGGGCCGGTACGCACAGCCGGAGGAGATCGCCTCCACGGTGCGCTTCCTGTCCTCCGAGGACGCCGCTTACATCACCGGAGCCGTCGTTCCTGTCGACGGCGGATTGGGCATGGGTCACTGATCGCTATGAGTGGAATCCTCGCTGGCAAGCGCGTCCTGGTCACGGGTGTCCTGACCGAGTCCTCGATCGCCTTCCAGGCGGCGAAGGTGGCACAGGAGGAGGGCGCCGAGGTCATCCTCACCGGCTTCGGCCGACTCTCCCTGGTGGAGCGGATCGCCAAGCGGCTGCCCAAGCCCGCGCCGGTGATCGAGCTGGACGTGACCAACCAGGAGCACCTCGACGGCCTCGCCGACAAGGTGCGCGAGCACGTCGACGGCCTGGACGGCATCGTGCACTCCATCGCCTTCGGCCCGCAGGGCGCCTTCAACTTCCTTGAGGCGACCTGGGAGGACGTCTCCACCGCCGTGCACGTCTCGGCGTACTCCCTGAAGTCGCTGACCATGGCCTGCCTGCCGCTGATGCCGCGCGGCGGCTCGGTCGTCGGCCTGACCTTCGACGCGCAGATCGCCTGGCCGAAGTACGACTGGATGGGCGTGGCCAAGGCGGCGCTGGAGTCCACCAACCGCTACCTGGCCCGCGACCTGGGCGCCAAGAACGTGCGCTGCAACCTGATCTCGGCGGGTCCGATCAAGTCGATGGCCGCCAAGTCCATCCCGGGCTTCGAGGAGCTGGCGGACGTGTGGAACCACCGCGCCCCGATCGGCTGGGACCTGGCCGACCCGGAGCCCGCGGGCCGCGGCGTCGTCGGTCTGCTGTCGGACTTCTTCCCCCGGACCACCGGCGAGATCGTGCACGTCGACGGCGGTGTGCACATGATGGGCGCCTGACGGCGACGCTTCACCGGGGCCCCGGTTCCGCCCTCGGGCGGCACCGGGGCCCCTGCCTTACGCGGCCCGGGAGCGGTGGGGGCCGCCGGTCAGGAGCCGGCGCCGTGGCCGTGTCCCTGCGGGCGGCAGCCCAGGGGGTAGGCGCCCGCCTGGGCCGCCGCCCGCTCGCCGTCCCCGGCGCGGATCGCCTCCACGAGGGCGCCGTGCTCCGCGTAGTTCTCCGGCCGCAGCTCCTCACCGACGTCGGCCCTGATCAGGTCGCGCAACACCTCACCGAGGTCGGCGTACATCTCGGTGAGCACCTCGTTGTGCGCCGAGGCCACCACCGCCAGGTGCAGCGCGGTGTCCGCGTCCACGAACGCCTCGGCGTCGCCGGACTCCCACGCCCGCTCCCGGCGGTCCAGCGCCTTGTCCAACTGCGACAGGTCGCGCTCGGTACGGCGCGCGGCGGCGAGCCGGGCCGCCGCCGCCTCCAGCACACCGCGGACCTCGGCTAGCTGGTCCCGGTCGGTGTCGGCGAACCGGCGCTGCATCACCCCGGCCAGTTCACTGGTGGCCAGCACATACGTGCCCGAGCCCTGCCGGATGTCCAGCAGCCCGTTGTGCGCCAGCGCGCGCACCGCCTCGCGCACGGTGTTGCGGGCGACCCCGAGCTGCTCGACCAGCTCGGGCTCGGTGGGGATGCGGGAGCCGACCGGCCACTCGCCGGAGGTGATCTGGGTCCGCAGCTGGCCGATCACCAGGTCGACCAGGGCGGAACGCCGGGGCGCGGTCAGCGGCATGACTCTCCTCGTGGGACTCGCGAACACGGAGTCTGGCAAACAACTGGACAGGCAATCATCCTATGATTCTATGATGAGGCATGCGCGATGACGAGACCCTCATCCAAGAACGCCAGGCAGCCGCGGCGACCGCCAGGGGAGCGGCGTCCAGCCGGCCCCTGTCCGCCTGGAGGCGTCGGCTCGTGGTCATCGGCATGATCGCCGCCGCGCTCAACCTGCGACCCGCGATCACCAGCCTCGGCGCCCTGCTGGAGGAGGTCCGCGACGGCCTGCACATGAGCGGCACCGTCGCCGGACTGCTCACCTCGGTGCCCGCCCTGTGCTTCGCGGTCTTCGGCGTCGCCGCGCCGCGGCTGGCTCGCCGCTTCGGGCCGGGCGCGGTGGTGTGCGCCGGAATGGCCGCCATCGCCGCGGGGCTGCTGCTGCGGCCGCTCGCCGGAGGGACGCCGGTGTTCCTCGCCGCCAGTGCCCTCGGGCTGGCCGGCATAGCGGTCAGCAATGTGCTGATGCCGGTCATCGTCAAGCAGTACTTCCCGGACCGCGTCGGCCAGATGACCGGTCTGTACTCCATGGCGCTCGCCCTCGGCACCGCGATAGCCGCGGCGGCCACCGTCCCCATCGCCCACGCGCTGGGCGGCAGTTGGCGGCTCGGCCTGGGCGTTTGGGCGGCGTTCGCCGCGATCGCCGTCCTCCCCTGGCTCGGGCTGATACGCGACCGGTCGAGCGGCGCGTCGGCCTCCGCCGCGCCCGCGCCGGAGGACCAGGGGATACGCATCACCCGTAGCCCCACCGCCTGGGCGCTCGCCTGCTACTTCGGGCTGCAGGCCACAGGCGCGTACATCACCATGGGGTGGCTGCCGCAGATCTTCCGTGACGCCGGGGTCTCGGCGAGCACCGCGGGCGTGCTGCTGGCGGTCACCATGGTCATGGGGGTGCCGCTGTCCTTCGTGCTGCCCGCGGTCGCCGGGCGGATGCGGCACCAGGGGGGCCTGGTGGTGGTCCTGGCCGCGTTCGGTCTCGCGGGGTACGCGGGACTGTGGCTCGCCCCGGGGGCGGCGCCGCTGGCGTGGGCACTGATGCTCGGCGTGGCGAACTGCGCGTTCCCGCTCGCGCTCACCATGATCGGCATGCGGTCGCGCAGCGGCCCCGGTGTGGTCCGGCTGTCCGCCTTCGCGCAGAGCGCCGGCTATCTGCTCTCCATACCCGGGCCCATCCTGGTCGGCACGCTCTACCAGCGGTCCGGCGGTTGGGGCCTGCCGATCGCGCTGATGGCCGGGCTCATGGTGCCGCAGATCATCGCGGGACTGTTCGCCGGGCGCAGCCGTCACATAGAGGACGAGGCCCGGGCGGAGGGATGACACCCCTGCCGGGACCCGTGTGCGGGACCGTCAGGAAGTGGTGCGACACTGGGCCGCATGCCAGTGCTCGAACCCAACCCACCGAAGCCGCAGAAGAAGCTCCTGCTGGTCTTCGGCCTCATGCTCGGTGTCCCCGCCGTAGTCGCCGTGATCGCCTCCTTCGCCGCCCACTACGGCTGACCGACGCCCCGGCCTGCCCGGCCAGGGGTCGGGGGTGGGGTTGTCCCCACCTCCCCTAGGGGGTCAGGGTCAGGGTCAACTGGGTGGAGTGCCGGATGGGTTGGCCTGCCGCGGCTGCGTAGCGTCGTCAGTACACCGAGCGGAGCGCGCGGTGTACAGCGACCGACGAAGCCACGCGATCCGGGAGGCGGTTTCCATGGCGGCCATCCGTACCCAGCCGAGGTCAGCGCGACCGCGCGCCAGCCGGGTGCCGACCAGACTGCCCTGGTGGGCGGTGGCGCTGCCCGCCATCGCCTTCGCCGGGCTGCTGGCCCTGGTCGCCGACCCGGCGCACGCGGCCGCACCAGTGCCCGCACAGCCCCTGGACGAGCTGCTCGGCCGGCTCACCGAGCTGCTGCCGCGTCTGCTGTCCCACCTGCTCTGACCGTACGTACTCCCGCGCCCGCCGCCGAGATTTCTGCGAAGCTGAAGGGCATGAGCGACGCAACGCCCCGAAGGATCATTCTCCTCCGGCACGCCAAGGCCGACTGGCCGGACGTGCCCGACCGGGACCGGCCGCTCGCCGAACGCGGACGCAAGGAGGCGCCCGCCGCCGGAGTGTGGCTTGCCGGAACGCGCATCATGCCCGATCTCACCCTCTGCTCACCGGCGGTCCGTACCCGCGAGACCTGGAAGCTGGTCGCGCACGAACTGCCGCAACGTCCCAAGACCGTCTACGAGGAGCGGCTCTACGAGGCCAGCCTCGGCGAACTCATCGCGGTGATCAACGAAACCCCCGAAGAGGTCGCCGATCTGATGCTGGTCGGCCACAACCCCGGGATGCACGCGCTCGCCGACGCCCTCGCGGGCACGGTGGAGGGCGACGCGCTGACACGGATGGCCAGAAGCGGCTTCCCGACCTCGGCGATCGCCGTGCTGACGTTCACCGGATCATGGAAGTCCGTGGAGCACGGGGTCGGACGCCTGGTGGAGTTCTGGGCTCCGCGGTCCTGAGAAAGCGGTCGTCCCAGGCTCCGTGAGCCTGGGACGGGGAGTTCCGGGCTCGGCGAGCCCGGGCGGGACGCGATGTGCGCCCTTCGGCACTGGTGGGTTACGAGTCCCCGGGTGCGGAGGCGGGGTCGCGGGGCCGGGGTTACGACTCGATGTGCAGTTCGGCGGCCTCGATCTCCTCGCGGGTGATGCCGAGCAGGTACAGCACGGTGTCGAGGAACGGCACGTTGACCGCCGTGTCCGCGGCCTGTCGGACCACCGGCTTGGCGTTGAAGGCGACCCCGAGACCTGCCGCGTTCAGCATGTCCAGGTCATTGGCGCCATCGCCGACCGCCACCGTCTGGGCGAGCGGCACCCCGGCCTCCGTCGCGAAGCGGCGCAGCAGGCGGGCCTTGCCCGCCCGGTCCACCACCTCGCCGGTCACGCGGCCGGTGAGCTTCCCGTCCACGATCTCCAGCGTGTTGGCGGCGGCGAAGTCCAGGCCGAGCCGCTCCTTGAGTTCGTCGGTGACCTGGGTGAAGCCACCGGAGACGATGCCGACCTGGTAGCCGAGGAGCTTGAGGGTACGGATGAGGGTACGGGCGCCCGGGGTCAGCCGTACCTCGGCCCGGACCTTGTCCACCACCGAGGCGTCCAGGCCCTCGAGCAGCGCCACCCGGGCGTGCAGTGACTCGGTGAAGTCGAGCTCGCCGCGCATCGCGGCCGTCGTCACCTCCGCGACCTGCTCCTCGCAGCCCGCGTGCGCGGCGAAGAGTTCGATCACCTCGTCCTGGATGACGGTGGAGTCCACGTCCATCACGACCAGCCGCTGCGCCCTGCGGTGCAGGCCGGAGGCGACCACGGCCACGTCGACACCGCGGTGTGCCGCCTCGATGGCGAGCGCGGTGCGCAGTTCCTCTGTGGGAGCGCCGGAGACCATCAACTCCACTGCCGTCACCGGGTACTTGGCGAGCCGGAAGATACGGTCGATGTTGCCGCCGACCTCGGTGATCCTGGCCGCTATGGCGGCCGCCGACTCGGCGGTGAGCGGATGGCCGAGCACGGTCACATGGGAACGGCCCGCCGCGCGGGGGCGGTTGTCGCCGGTGCCCGAGATGATTTCGGCCTGCATCTTGATCGATTCGGCCCAACTGTGCACGGTGGCGCGGAGGTCGCCCTCCGTGGCGGGGCCGCCGGTGGGCGCGGTGACCAGGGCGCAGAGCACTATGCGGCCTCGGGTGACGACCTGCTCGATGTCGATGACGTCCACGCCGAAGGCGGCGAGGGTGTCGAAGAGGCCAGCGGTGATGCCGGGGCGGTCCTTGCCGAAGATCTTGACCAGGAGAGTCGGACCGGTCTCGTGCGCGGCCGCCGCGCTCGCGGCGGAGGTGACCGGAGCGGCGGGGGCAGGTTTGGGCTGCGAGTCATCCATGGTGTGACCACCGTATCCGGCGGGGCCGTGGGGGCTCGCGTTTGGGGTTGGCGGTGCGTTTCGGGTGGCGGGGGTATGCCCGCTCGCCTGTCGCCCTCGGCCCTCGCGGTGCCGTCGCGCACGGCCGGGGCGGGGCTCGGTTCGCGGCCGCGCTGCGTGTGCGTGGGCTGGGCATTCGCGCCCACCCGGTTGCCGTGCGGCTTTGCTGCCGTCGCACGCGGTTCGTTGTGGGTCGGAGGCGCGCCAGGGTGTCTCCTCACCCCCGCGTTGTCGGCTGCGGCTGCTTCGCGGTGCCGCTGCGGGGACCCCCGCCCAGCCCTCCTGCGGTGCCTCGCGAAGAGGCGGGTGGGTGGACGCAGACCACCCGTAGCGCGCAACGGCAACCCCAAAGGCTGAACGGCGATCGGGCGGGGTGGGAAACCCCGTAGGGCAAACCCACCGCGCCCACTGGTGAACAACGGCGGAGCCCGAAGCTCAGCGCCGGACCCATCGGAGCGCCAGCGCGCCTGCCGCGCCGGCCACCGCACCCCATGCCGCGCCCAGAAGGGCCGCGATCACGAGGGACGGATGCAGGGTGAGCGCGGAGCCCACCGCGTCGAAGCCGAAGACCGAAAGGTCCGCGTTGACGTTGAAGGCGGTCAGCCAGGCCACCAACGGCACCGCACCCGCACCCACCAACGCCAGCCGCCCCGCGCACCCCCCGACGTAGCGCCACCGGGGACCCTCCACCGACGGAGTGCGGGACGCCGCCAGCACCCCCGCGGCCAGCATCATGACCGCCGCCGCCACGGGCAGCAGCCACATCCGCCCGTCGACCTGGGCCAGCCGGGCCACCGTGATCGAGCGTTCGCCGCCCCCCGTACCCAGCACCACCTCCAGCGGATGCGGCAGCAGTACCGACAGCGGTCCGGACGCGCTGCCGTACCAGGGCACGAACAGCCCCAGCGTCGCTCCGAGCCACACCCCGTTGGGCGCCCCGAGCAGTGCGCTGCCGACCACCCGCCCGGGGTGGCCGTCGGTGATGGCCGAGTACACCGCGGTGGCCAGCCCGGCGACCACCGCCGCCAGCAGCATCACGCACACTGCCCACACGGCGGGCCGTACCGCCGCCCAGCCGGGCGGCAGCGGGACGGCACGGGAGGCCAGCAGTGCGATGGCCAGCACCGCCAGCACCCAGATCAGCCCACCGGTCATCGAGGCGCCGATGTCGGCCCGGAAGCCGACCGACGTCTTGTCCTTGACCAGGTGACCGAGACCGTTCAGCAGGCCGCCGCCGAGGTTGCCGAGGTCTCCGATGCCGGGCAGCGTGCCGAGTATTCCCCCGGTACCGCCGTTGCCGTTGCCCAGCACGGCGCCGTTGATCGAGATCGTGGAGTGCCCGGCCCAGGCCAGCCCGCCCAGTACGAGGAAGAACAGCGCCGCCACCGTGCCGGTGCGAGCGGCCACCTCCGGTGCGCCGACCGGCCCCCTGGCCTGCCGCAGTGACCGTAGGACCACCCACGCCAGCAGCAGTGCCCCGACCAGGCCGACACCGAGCGGAATGATGTCGATGGTGCCGCGCGCCGCCGCGCCGCTGATCCCGAAGACCGTCACATCGCCGGACGGGCTGACCTTGCCGCCCACCGCCATGGTGACCACGGCAGCGGTCATCGGTCCCAGCGACCCCTGGGCGTCCGCGCCGAGCAGGTGCAGGCCCAGTGCCGCGACCGCTGCCATGGCCGAATACGACCACCCCACCGCCGAGAACGCGGTGAGCAGCACATTGCCCCAGGGCACCGCGCGCTGGGTGGCGGGGGCGGTGTCGTGGCCGTCTCTCGCCTGGTAACCGTCAGTGTCGCCGCTGGTCATCGCGACCCCCGGTCGGAGAGTTGCCCGGATCGTCCAGACTGTGGCGATCCGTAGGCGCTTTCCACTCTCCGAGGCCGTATCGGTGGAGTCAATTCGGCGGTGTCGCGATGGTTCGGTGAGGGCGACTTTCGGTTACGTGGCAGAGCCTGAAATAGTTCCTCCCGATGTTCGACATCCCTAGACTTCCCCGGCGTGGGGGATCACTCGGGGGACAACCTTGTGGGGCATGGAGTGCCGGAACTCGTACTGGAACTGAACGGACAAACCTGGACGCTTGACGCGTCCAGGTCATATACATTGGGTCGTGACCCACAGGGTGATGTGGCGCTCGACGACGCCCGCGTCTCCTGGCGGCACGCCACCATCCGCTGGGGCGGGCGCAGTTGGGTCGTGGAGGACCTCGGCAGCACCAACGGCACCTATGTGCGGGGGCAGCGCATCCAGCAGATGGAGATCGGCCCCGGCGCCACGGTCCACCTGGGCAACGCCACCGACGGCCCACGGCTGGCCTTCACCGCCGCACAGCCGGTGGCCGCCCCCGCGCAGGCCGCGTCCGCCGCCCATCAGGCGCCCGCGCAGGCCGCGCCCGTGGCGCACCAGGCACCCGCCCCGCAGCAGCACGCGCCCGGCGGCTGGGCCGACCAGCCGTCCGCACAGCGGCAGTTCCCGCAGCAGCAGGCGGCCTGGGGCGCCCAGGCGCAGCACGCGCAGCCCCCGCAGGCACACGTACCGCCGCAGCAGGAGCAGCGGCCCGCCGCGCAGCCGCACGGCGACCGCAGCCCGACGACCTTCCACCACCTCGCGGTGGGCCGGGTGATGCGGATCGGCCGTGCCCTGGACAACGAGTTGGTCGTCTCCGACCTCCAGGTCTCCCGCCACCACGCGGAGTTCCGCGCCCACCCCGACGGGCGCATGGAGATCGTCGACCTCGGCAGCCACAACGGCACGTACGTCAACGGCCAGCCGGTGCAGCGGCACCTGATCGGCCCGAACGACATCGTCGGCGTCGGCCACTCCACGTTCCGCCTGGTCGGCGACCGGCTTGAGGAGTTCGTCGACACCGGCGCCGTCTCGTTCTCCGCGCGCCGGCTGACGGTCCAGGTCCCGCAGGGCGGCACCACCAAGACGATCCTGAAGGACGTCTCCTTCGGCGTCCCGGAGAAGTCGCTGGTCGGCGTCATCGGCCCGTCCGGATCCGGCAAGTCCACGCTGCTGCGCGCCCTCACCGGCTACCGTCCGGCGGACCAGGGCGAGGTGCTCTACGACAACCGGAACCTGTACAAGCAGTTCGCCGAGCTGCGCCAGCGCATCGGCCTGGTGCCGCAGGACGACATCCTGCACAAGGAGCTGACGGTCCGCCGGGCGCTGCGCTACGCCGCCAAGCTGCGCTTCCCCGGTGACACCGCGGCCGAGGAGCGCAACGCCCGGATCGAGGAGGTGCTGCGCGAACTCAAGCTGGACATCCACGCGGACAAGCGCATCACCTCGCTCTCCGGCGGTCAGCGCAAGCGCGTCTCGGTCGCCCTCGAACTGCTCACCAAGCCCTCGCTGATCTTCCTCGACGAGCCCACCTCGGGCCTCGACCCGGGCATGGACCGCGATGTGATGCAGCTGCTCCGCGGCCTCGCCGACGACGGGCGCACGGTGCTGGTGGTCACCCACTCGGTGGCCGAACTCGCGCTGTGCGACCGGCTGTTGGTGATGGCGCCGGGTGGCTCGGTGGCGTACTTCGGCCCGCCGGACGAGGCGCTGAACTTCTTCGGCTACGAGAGCTGGGCGGACGTCTTCCAGGCCTTCGAGAACTACCGCGACTACGACTGGTCGGGCCGCTGGCGCGGTTCGCAGCACTACCAGATGTACGCGGCCGACCTCGACGCCGCCGCTCCGCAGCAGGCCGCGCCCGTCGCACCGCAGCAGAGCAGGCCGCAGAAGCCGCAGAGTTGGGGCTCGCAGCTGGGCACCCTGATCCTGCGCTATGTGTCGGTGATCGCCTCCGACCGGGGCTTCATGGGCCTGATGGTCGTGCTGCCCGCGGTGCTGGGCGTGGTGAGCGTGGTCATCCCCGCGAAGTACGGCCTGGGACCCGGGCCGGTGAAGGGCGGCTTCGCCTGGAACAAGGACGCGGGCACGATCCTGATGATCCTCACCGTCGGCATGTGCTTCTCCGGCGCGGCCAACTCGGTACGAGAACTGATCAAGGAACGGGTGATCTACGAACGCGAACGGGCCGTCGGCCTGTCCCGTTCCGCCTACCTGATGTCCAAGGTCATCGTGCTCGGCGTGATCACCGCCATCCAGGGCGTGATCATCTGCGGGATCGGCTTCGCACCGCGCGCCATGCCCACCGAGGGCGTGATCTTCCACAACGCGCCCGCGGTCGAGATGACCCTGATGGTCATCGGCATTGGCTTCACCTCGATGATGATCGGCCTGGTCATCTCCTCGCTGGTCAAGACCGCCGAGAAGACCATGCCCCTGCTGGTGATGTTCGCCATCGTCCAGGTGGTCTTCACCGGCATCCTGTTCCAGTTGTTCAACAAGCCCGGCGTGGAGCAGGTCGCCTGGCTGATGCCGTCCCGCTGGGCGCTGGCGGGGCTGGCCGCCACCGCCAACCTGAACAACCTCATGCCGTGGGACCCGCCCGTTCCGCCGGACCACGCGGGCAGCGTGGACGCGCTGTGGAAGCACACCGCGGCCGCGTGGTCGCTCGACATGGCGGTCCTGCTGCTGCTCGGCGTGGCCTGCGGCCTCGCGGTCGCACGGCTGCTGCGCCGCCACGAGCCCGAGGTCATGCGCGAGAAGTGACCGGTACGCACGGCGGCGGCACCCGCGGAGGGGGGTGCCGCCGCCGTCGCGTTTCCGCGCCCTACGGCAGCAGCAGGTTGACGTCGCCGAACTCGTGCCACCGATAACGGTGCCGCACCGCCTCCTGGTAGACCCGGTCCAGCAGTTCGGCACCGGCCACCGCCTCCAGCATCAGCAGATGGGAGGCCTCCGGCTCGTGCAGCCCGGTCAGCAGGCCGTCCACGACGCCCACCCCGCGCTCCGGAGTCACCACCAGATCCGTCCACCCGGCCGCCGCCCGCACCCGGCCCCGCCCGTCCCCGGCCGACTCCAGCGCCCGCACCGCCGTGGTGCCCACCGCGACCGCCCTGCCGCCGCCCGCTCTCGCCGCGTTCACCAGCCGTGCCGTGGCCTCCGGCACGGCGAACCGCTCGGGGTACGGCGGCTCGTGCGCCTCGGCCGAGGCCACCCCGGTGTGCAGCAGCAGCGGGGCGATCTGCACGCCCCGGCTCACCAGCGCGGTCACCAGGGACGGCGTGAACGGCCGGGCGGCGCTCGGCATCTCCGCCGAGCCCAGACCGTCGGCCGACGGCACGCCGAACACCGTCTGGTACGCGGACAGCGGCTGGTCCCGCTCGGTGTACCCGTACCGGATCGGCCGCCCGAACCGGTACAGGTACGCCACCGGGTCGGCCATCGACACCGAGGCGATCCACAGCCGGGCGGGCCGCGGTCCCAACGGCTCCTCCAGCACCAGCCGTCCGCCCCCGGCCAGTTCCAGCACCGCGCCCGGTGACCCGTCCAGCCGCGGCCCGGTGGTGCCCCGCCCGTCCGGGGTGCGCGGCTCCACCGCCCAGCGGCCGTCGTCCAGCCGGGTCGAGAAGTGCACCACGAGCCGCTCCCCGCGGTGTACGGCGTCCACGGCGGCGGGCAGCGTCCGCGAGGTGTTGACCAACAGCACGTCCCCGGCCCGCAGCAGCGACGGCAGATCGCGGAACGCGGCGTGCTCCACCGCCCCCGAGGACCCGCGGCCCACGACCATCCGCACCCCGTCCCGGCGCCGCGGCGGTACCCGGGCGGACAGCTCGGGCGGCACCCGTACCGCCCGTACCCCCCTCACCGTCGCACCGCCAGCAGCGCCGCGGCCGTGTAGCGGCCGCTGTCCGGCCGCTCGTCCAGCAGCCGCAACAACGCCGGAACCACGGATTCCGGCGCGGGGCGGTCCGCCTCGTCCGGATCGTCCGGTACCGCCCTGGCGTACAGGTCGGTGCGCATGTCGCCCGGATCCACCGACCACACGCGAAGCCCCGGCTCCTCCACCGCGAGCACCGCCGAGAGCTGGTCCAACGCGGCCTTGCTCGCCCCGTAACCGCCCCAGGTCCCATACGCCTCCACGGCGGCGTCCGAGCTGACGTTGAGCACCGCGCCCCCAAAGGCGCGCAGCAGCGGCAGCAGGACCTGCGTCAGGGCCAGCGGCGCCACCACGTTCGTCTCCAGAGCCTCGGCCAAGCCCGTCAACGGCAGGTCGGCCAATCGGACCAGCGGCTCCGCGCCCAGTGCGCTGGCGTTGTTCACCAGCAGGTCGAGACCGCCCAACTCCCTTGCCGTCGAGGCCAGTTCGCGGCGGTGGCCGGGATCCGTCACATCGCCGGGCACCGCCACCACCCGCCCCGGCCCCCGCAGTTGACCGGCCGCCGCGCGCAACCCGGCGGCCGACCGCGCGTCCAGCACCAGGTCCCAGCCCCGCCCGGCCAACGCCGCCGCAAGCGCCCTCCCGAGCCCCTTCGACGCACCAGTGATGATCGCGACAGGCATGCCCGGCTCCCTCCGGTCGGCGCCGGACCCGACGCCCGGCGACGTCGCCACGCTAGGAACCGGCGGACACCGGCCGCCTCGGCCGCCCGCCGCACCCCACCAGGGCACTTCGGCCTACGCCCCGGGGACCAGCCCCCGCCCGCCGCCGGTCCGATGCCGCTGTCAGTGGCCGCCGGTACGGTGAACACATGTCCAAGGGGTCCGCACGCGGCGAGATCGACGCGGTGAGCGCCGCGGTGCTGGCGATCAGCCGCCACCGTGAGATGCGGGACGTCCTCCAGACCATCGTCACGTCCGCCCGTGAACTCGTCGGCGCCAGGTACGCGGCGCTGGGCGTCTCCGACGACCACGGCGGTTTCGCACAGTTCGTGGTCGACGGCGTCAGCGACGAGCAGTGGAAGCGGATCGGCCCGCTGCCCCGCCAGCACGGCATCCTCGCCGCCATGCTCCAGGAGGCCGCCCCGCAGCGCCTCGCGGACGTACGCACCGACCCCCGCTTCGGCGGCTGGCCCGGCGCCCACCCCGAACTGGCCGACTTCCTCGGGGTACCGATCATGGACGGGGACGGAGTTCTCGGCGCCCTGTTCCTGGCCAACGAGGAGTGCCCCGACCCGCACAAGGGCTGCGCCTTCACCGACGACGACGAGGCACTGCTGCGCACCCTCGCCGCGCACGCCGCCATCGCGCTCACCAACGCCCGGCTGTACGAGCGAAGCCGCGAGCTGACCATCGCGGGGGAGCGGGCCAGGATCGCCCACGAACTGCACGACGCCGTCTCCCAGAAGCTGTTCTCGCTACGGCTCACCGTCCAGGCCGCCGCCGCCCTGGTGGACCGCGATCCGGACCGCGCCAAGGGCGAGTTGAAGGAGGTCGCCCGGCTCGCCGCCGAGGCCGCCGACGAACTGCGCGCCGTCGTGGTCGAGTTGCGCCCCGCCGCGCTCGACGAGGACGGCCTGGTGGCCGCCCTGCGCACCCAGGTCCAGGTGCTCGACCGGGCGCACACCGCCCGGGTCGCCTTCACCGCCCACTCCGTACGCGCCCTGCCCTCGGCCCAGGAGGAAGCGCTGCTACGGGTCGCCCAGGAGGCGCTGCACAACGCGCTGCGGCACGCCGACGCCCACACCGTCGACGTGCTGCTCGAAGGCCGGGGCGGGGGCGCGGTGCTGCGGGTGCGCGACGACGGCCGTGGCTTCGAGCCGACCGCGGTGCGCAGGGCCGGCCGCCACCTGGGCCTGGTCTCGATGCGGGACCGCGCGGCGGGAGCGGGCGGCAGGCTGACCGTGGACTCGGCTCCCGGCAGGGGGACCGTCGTCGAGATGGAGGTGCCCGGTGGCTGAACCGAGCGAGCCCCGGACCGGGGGCGGCGTCATCAGGGTGCTGCTGGTCGACGACCACCAGGTGGTGCGCCGGGGCCTGCGGACGTTCCTTGAGGTCCAGGACGACATCGAGGTGGTCGGTGAGGCGTCCGACGGGGACGAAGGGGTCCTTCGCGCCCAGGAGTTGCGGCCCGACGTGATCCTCATGGACGTCAGGATGCCCGGCACCGACGGCATCGCGGCGCTGCGCAAGCTCCGTGAACTGGACAACGGGGCACGGGCGTTGGTGGTCACCAGCTTCACCGAGCAGCGCACGGTGGTGCCCGCGCTGCGTGCCGGCGCCGCCGGGTACGTGTACAAGGACGTCGCCCCCGACGCGCTGGCCGACGCGATCCGCTCGGTGCACGCCGGGCATGTGCTGCTGCAACCGGAGGTGGCCGACGCGCTGCTGGCCCGCGAGGGGTCCAACGGCGGCCAGGGGCGGGGGAGTTCGCTCACCGACCGGGAACGCGAGGTGCTCGGCCTGATAGCCGACGGACGGTCCAACCGCGAGATCGCCCGGGCGCTGGTGCTCTCCGAGAAGACCGTCAAGACCCACGTTTCCAACATCCTGATGAAGCTGGACCTCGCCGACCGCACCCAGGCCGCGCTGTGGGCGGTGCGACACGGGATAGGAACCTGACGGGTTCGCAGCCAACCGGGCTGAGATTCATACCGTCGGGTGTATGTCGCCCGGATGGCGCAACCGATGGTTTCGTCGGCCGTTCTCCATGGCGTGTCCGCCGCGACCGCGCGGGCGCACCACGCTAGGAGGAACGTAGAAGTGTTTAACCTGAAGAAGGCCGCGGCCGTGTCCGCCCTCGCCGGTGGTATCGCCCTCGTCGGCGCTGGCGCCGCTTCCGCCTGCTGCCCCCAGGCCCACGGTGAGGCCGTGAAGTCGCCGGGTGTTCTCTCGGGCAACCTGGTCCAGGTGCCGGTGAAGGTGCCGGTGAACGTCAACGGTGACACCATCAACGTGGTCGGCATCGGCAACTCGGCCTTCGACAACCACTCGGTGAACGAGTAACCATCGAACGGAAGTACTGACCGCGTCCGCGAGTCCGTTCCTGGTCAGCGGCCCCGGAGGGCATCCACCTCCGGGGCCGTTTCGTGCGTTCGGCACCGCTGTCCACTTTGCGCCGTCTGGTGGTATCAGAGGTGGAACGCGTGTCATCGGGGCTGTAGAGGCGTTTGCTCCGGTGTGGCTCCGCAGCAGCGGCCACGGAACGACAAGAGGAGCATTTTCCATGCACACTGCCAAGAAGGCTGCCCTCGTCATCGCGGCGGCCGGTGTCGCCGCGGGCGCGTCCGCCACGACCGCGTCCGCGCACGACCAGCACGCCACCTCCTGCAGCAGCGTCGCGGTGGCCAAGACGGTCCTGTCGCCGGGCCTGATCTCGGGGAACGGAATCCAGGTCCCGATCAACGTCCCGATCAACCTGGTGGGCAACACGGTGGACGTCATCGGCATCCTCAACCCGGCCTTCGGGAACACCGGCGTCTGCAGCTGACCCCACCCCCTCCGGCCCCGCGCCAGCGCGGGGCCGGCCGCGTTTCCGCTCGGCGCCGGGGGCCGTCTGGCCCCTCCCGCTCGCGTGCTGCGGCTTGGCCCGCGGAAGCGTGAGACGGAGAACTCCTCTCGCCGCGACGGCGGGCAACCGCGACGGGGTGGCCCGGCGGTCCCCCGGCCAGGCCCCGCCCCGGCCGCCTCCCGCCCCCGCGCGGCGCCGGTACAGGGAACCGGTCCCGCGCCCGGGGCTACTCCGCCCGGCGGCGTTCCGCCTCCTCCACATACGCGTTGTACGCAGCCACCTGCGCCCTGCGGGCGGTGCGTTCCACCGGCCGCAGCAACTCCGCGCGAGCCGCCATCTGCGAGGCACTCACCGCCGTGCCGTGCTCGGGACCGGCCTGGGCGTTCTGCGCGATGGACGTCAACGCCCCCACCCGCTGGGCCAGTTCGAGCACCCGCGCCGCCCGTGGCGGATATCCGGGCGCCAGCACCTCCCTGCCCCGTTCCACCCGCGCGCGGTAGGCGTCCAGCGCCGCCTGCGCGGCCGGGCCCGCACCCGCCACGTCCAGCTGGGTCAGCGCCGCCGTCGCGTCCCGCAGCGCCTCCGCCAGCTCCCGTTCCGCCTCGCCCAGCGAGGGCACGTCGGCGGGCGGCGCGTCCCGTACCTCCAGACAGTGCCAGAGCACCTCCACATGCCGGTCATCGCGCGGCCCCGCCTCTGTGACCTCGGGCACCAGCCCGAGCGCCGCCGCGCCGACGGCGATCACCGCCTCGCCCGCCGCCAGGGCCCGGGCGTTGAACTCGGCCGGCCCGCTCAGCCCCAGCGGATGCCCCGGCACCGGAAGCGCGAGCCGGAAGCCCGACACCCCAAGCGCACGCAGCCGCCCGAGCCCGAGGGTCAGCCCGACCGGACCGTCCTCGCCGGGCAGATCGAGGAGCCGGTGCACGGAATCACCGCCGACGATCTCCTCCGCCGCGTCATCCGGAGCGACAAAACCACCAATTAGGGCATTTCCCCATGCCGTCATACGTCCTGAGCGAGGTTCCTGAAGCATCCACCCAGCCTAGGGACAGGACCGCCCGACACGTGGCGTAGGTTTTCCTTCGGGGCTGCACCCTCGACGACGAGATCGCAACAGGCAATAGGGGAGACAACGCGCTCATGAGCGATGTACTGGAGCTGGTGGACGTATCCGTGGTCCGCGACGGACGGGCTCTGGTGGACCAGATCTCCTGGTCGGTCGCCGAAGGGGAGCGCTGGGTGATCCTCGGCCCCAACGGCGCGGGCAAGACCACCCTGCTCAATATCGCCTCCAGCTATCTGTTCCCCACCAAGGGCGACGCCGTGATCCTCGGCGAGAAGCTCGGCAGCGTCGACGTGTTCGACCTGCGCCCCAGGATCGGTGTCGCGGGCGCCGCGATGGCCGACAAGATGCCGCGCCGCCAGACCGTCCTGGAGACCGTGCTCACCGCCGCGTACGGCATGACCGCGCACTGGCGGGAGAGCTACGACCGGTCCGACGAGGACCGCGCCCGGCTGATCCTCGACCGGCTCGGCATGGCCGAGTACGCCGACCGCAAGTTCGGCACCCTCTCCGAGGGCGAGCGCAAGCGCACGCTGATCTCCCGCGCGATCATGACCGACCCCGAACTGCTCCTGCTGGACGAGCCCGCCGCCGGTCTCGACCTCGGCGGCCGTGAGGACCTCGTGCGCCGTCTCGGGCGGCTCGCCCGCGATCCGATCGCGCCCTCGATGATCATGGTCACCCACCACGTCGAGGAGATCGCCCCCGGCTTCACCCACGTCCTGATGATCCGTCAGGGCAGGGTGGTCGCCGCGGGTCCGATCGAGTTGGAGCTGAACTCCCGCAATCTGTCGCACTGCTTCGGCCTGCCGCTGATCGTGGAGCGCCGCGCCGACCGCTGGACCGCGCACGGCCTGCCGCTGACCTGACCCTCAACTCCCGGGCGCCCAGCGGGCGCTCCCTGTTCCGGGCTTGACCGCGCGGCCTACCATGGCGGTGTGGACACTTGGGTGTGGTGGCTGGTCGCCGCGGCCGCGTTGGGCATCCCGTTGGTGATCACCGCGCTGCCGGAGTTCGGCATGATCGCGGCCGGTGCTGTCGCCGCGGCGATCACCGCTGCCCTCGGCAGCCCCCTCATGCTCCAGGTCGTGGTCTTCGCCGTCGTCTCCGTCGCGCTCGTCTCGGTGGTACGCCCCATCGCCAACCGCCACCGCACCACGGGTCCCGCGCTGCGCACCGGAGTTGAGGCGCTGAAGGGCCGCCAGGCGGTGGTCCTGGAGAGAGTCGACGGCGACACCGGCCGGATCAAACTGGGTGGCGAAATCTGGTCCGCTCGGTCATACGACGCCGAGCAGGTCTTCGAAGCCGGACAGAAAGTCGACGTCATCGAAATCGACGGAGCGACCGCGGTCGTCCTGTGAACGGCTGACCGCCCGCGGAATTACGGGAATTCGCCGGTCCCGCAGCGTCCGCGGCCGAGGTCTGACAGACTTGATCACAACCATCGGACAGCGGCGCGTGGTACGGAGAGTGGTCGTGACCCCCATCATCATCGTCCTGGTCATCCTGGTGGTGCTCGTCTTCATCGCACTCATCAAGACGGTCCAGGTCATCCCGCAGGCGAGTGCCGCCATCGTCGAGCGCTTCGGCCGGTACACCCGCACCCTCAGCGCCGGTCTGAACATCGTTGTGCCATTCATCGACACGATCCGCAACCGAATCGACCTTCGCGAACAGGTCGTGCCGTTCCCGCCGCAGCCCGTGATCACCCAGGACAACCTGGTGGTCAACATCGACACCGTCATCTACTACCAGGTGACCGACGCCCGCGCCGCGACCTACGAGGTCGCCAGTTACATCCAGGCGATCGAGCAACTCACCGTCACCACGCTGCGGAACATCATCGGCGGCATGGACCTGGAACGCACCCTGACCTCCCGCGAGGAGATCAACGCGGCACTGCGCGGTGTGCTCGACGAGGCGACGGGCAAGTGGGGCATCCGCGTCAACCGCGTCGAACTCAAGGCCATCGAACCGCCCACCTCCATCCAGGACTCGATGGAGAAGCAGATGCGCGCCGACCGTGACAAGCGCGCCGCGATCCTCACCGCGGAAGGCATCCGGCAGTCCCAGATCCTCACCGCCGAAGGTGAGAAGGCCTCCGCCGTGCTGCGCGCCGAAGGTGACGCCCGTGCCGCCGCGCTGCGCGCCGAGGGTGAGGCCCAGGCGATCCGCACCGTCTTCGAGTCCATCCACGCGGGCGACCCCGACCAGAAGCTGCTTGCCTACCAGTACCTGCAGATGCTGCCGAAGATCGCCGAGGGCGACGCCAACAAGCTCTGGATCGTGCCCAGCGAGATCGGCGACGCCCTCAAGGGCCTCGGCGGCGCCCTCGGCAACTTCGCCCCGCCCACCGGCGGCGGCAACCCGGGCGGCAACAACGGGTCGGCGAGCCCCCGGCGGGAGACCCCCCGTCTCGACAAGGAGTGACCACGTGGCGAGCGCCGTCAGGCCGGAACGGCGAGCCACTCCGGCAGGTCGGTGTCGCCCCGCAGCCCGAGCGCGAGCAGCAGCGCGTCCGCCGGGGTCGGCTCGAACGGCTGGGCCAGCAGCCGCATCCCGGCCTGCTCCGGCGTACGGTCCGCCTTGCGGTGATTGTCCGCCGCGCAGGCCGCCACCGTGTTGAGCCAGGTGTCCCGCCCGCCGTGCGAACGCGGCACGACATGGTCCACCGTGGTCGCCCGGCGTCCGCAGTACGCACACCGATGCCGGTCCCGTACCAGTACCCCGCGCCGCGACCACGGCGCCCGTTGTCGAAACGGAACCCGCACATAGCGGCAGAGCCTGATCACCCGCGGCACCGGAACATCCACCTCCGCCGCACGGATCCGCAACCCGGGATGCGCCTGCTCGACCACGGCCTTGCCCTGCATCACCAGCACCACAGCACGCCGCAGCGACACCGTCGACAGCGGTTCGAAGCTCGCGTTCAGTACCAGCGTCTCGCGCATCCCGCCCACCTTCCGGGGCCCTTCCCCGCCCCTATGGCGAGGTGGCACCACTGTGGCCGGATCATCCCCTGCCGAACAAGGTAATTTGCTCAGTTCACCAAGGATTCGACGGAATGTCGCGCCGACGACACGGGAAGTAAAAAGCTCCGGACGCCCTCCCCCCGTGGAAAACAAGGGCGCCCGGAGCAACGGCAGCCAGCGCGGGCACCGGATCACGCCATGCGGACCCGGCTCCGGCAGACGACGGACGAAACACCCGCCGCCCCCGCCACTGCGGTGCCAACCGCCCGGTGACCAAGACCAGATCACCTGGCACACACCACTGTGCGGCCCAACTCGCCACGGCGCAACGGAATTTCCGGCGCGCCGAAGGTCAGCCCGCCGCAGGCTCCTCGTACTCACCGATCAACTGCGCGCGGGCGATGGTGTGGAAGCGCAAATTGAACCCGACCACCGCCGGGGTGGCGTCGGCGTCCGGCCCGAGCTTCTCGGTGTCGACCGCGTACACCGTGAAGACATACCGGTGCGGACCGTCACCGGGCGGCGGCGCCGCGCCCCCGAAGTCCCGCGTCCCGTAGTCGTTCCGCACCCGCACCGCACCGGCGGGCAGCCCCTCGAACTTCCCGGAGCCCGCACCGGCGGGCAGTTCCGTCACCGTCGCCGGAATGTCGAAGACCACCCAGTGCCAGAAGCCGCTGCCGGTCGGCGCGTCCGGGTCGTAGCAGGTCACGGCGAAACTCCTGGTCTCCGCCGGGAAGCCCTCCCACCGCAGGTGCGGCGAGGTGTTCCCCTTCGCGTAGACCTGCGCGTCACCGAGCCGCTCGCCAGGCCGCACATCGTCGCTCACCACCGTGAACGACGGCACCGCCGGGTGGAAGTCATGGGGGAGTGGCCGCCTCTTCTGCTCGGTCACCTGGATACCTCCTGATCGCAGCTGATCCTTCGTCGGCCACCCTAGGGCTTCGCCGACGGCCGCCCGTGCCGGGCTCGCCTACCGCTAGGCTCGTACGACATGATCGCCGCCACCGACCGGACCCCGCTCGGCCGCTCGTTCTTCGACCGGCCGGTACTCGACGTCGCACCGGACCTACTCGGTCGAGTACTGGTGCGGAACACCCCGGACGGCCCGATCGAGCTGCGCCTCACCGAGGTCGAGGCCTACGCGGGCCCCGCCGATCCCGGCTCGCACGCCTACCGGGGCCGCACCGACCGCAACGCCGTCATGTTCGGCCCGCCCGGCCATGTGTACGTGTACTTCACGTACGGCATGTGGCACTGCATGAACCTGGTCTGCGGTCCGGAGGGCACCGCCAGCGCCGTACTGCTACGCGCCGGGCAGATCACCGCCGGCGCCGACCTCGCCCGCAAGCACCGCCGCACATCACGCCGCGACACCGACCTCGCCCAGGGGCCGGCACGACTGGCCACCGCACTTGACGTGGACCGGGCGCTCGACGGCAGCGACGCCTGCTCCGAGGACCCGGACGGCTCCCCGTTCCGGATACTGACCGGCACCCCACCCGCCCCGGACACCATCCGCAACGGCCCGCGCACCGGCGTGGGCGGCGACGGCGCGGCCCACCCCTGGCGCTTCTGGACCGACGCGGACCCCACCGTCAGCCCGTACCGGCCGCACACCCCGCGCAAGCGCCGTTCATAACCGCTTGCCGGAACCGCGTAGGCTCGTTCACGCTGCGGAAGCGGCACAGACGAACGACATGTGGCCGGACGGGCACACGTCGAAGCAACAGACACAGGGAGACACACGACCGTGACCGACATCGTCGACGAGCTGCGGTGGCGAGGGCTGATCGCCGTTTCCACCGACGAGGACGCACTGCGCAAGGCGTTCGCGGACGGCCCGGTCACGGTCTATTGCGGCTTCGACCCGACGGCTCCCAGCCTCCACCTGGGCAACCTGGTGCAGATCCTCACCATCCGGCGCCTCCAGCAGGCGGGCCACCGCCCGCTGGGCCTGGTCGGCGGAGCCACGGGCCTGATCGGCGACCCCAAGCCCACGGCCGAGCGCACGCTCAACGACCCCGAGGTCGTCGCGGGCTGGGTACAGCGGCTACGCGCCCAGATCGAGCCGTTCCTCTCCTTCGAGGGACCGAACGCCGCGATCATGGTGAACAACCTGGACTGGACGTCCGGGATGTCGGCCATCGAGTTCCTGCGTGACGTGGGCAAGCACTTCCGAGTCAACAAGATGATCGCCAAGGAGGCCGTCGCCCGACGGCTCAACTCCGACGCCGGCATCAGCTACACCGAGTTCAGCTACCAGATCCTCCAGGGCATGGACTTCCTGGAGCTGTACCGGCGGTACGGCTGCACCGTCCAGACCGGCGGCAGCGACCAGTGGGGCAACCTCACCTCCGGCATCGACCTGATCCACCGGGTCGAGGGCGCCAACGTCCATGCCATCGCCACCCCGCTGATCACCAAGGCGGACGGCACCAAGTTCGGCAAGACGGAGAGCGGCACGGTCTGGCTCGACCCCGAGATGACCACGCCGTACGCCTTCTACCAGTTCTGGCTCAACGCCGACGACCGGGACGTCCCGCAGTTCCTGCGCATCTTCAGCTTCAAGTCGCGCGAGGAGATCGAGGAGCTGGAGCGCCTGACCGTGGAGCGCCCGCAGGCACGTGCCGCGCAGCGGGCGCTGGCCGAGGAACTGACCACCCTGGTACACGGCGAACGGCAGACGGCCGCCGTCATCGCGGCGTCCAAGGCCCTCTTCGGCCAGGGCGAACTGGTCGACCTGGACGAGCGGACGCTGGCCGCCGCCCTGGCGGAGCTGCCGTACGCGAAGGTGCCCGCCCTGGCTGCGGTGGTCGACCTGCTGGCGGAGGTGGGGCTCGTCCCCAGCAAGTCCGCGGCCCGGCGCACCATCAAGGAGGGCGGTGCCTACGTGAACAACGTGAAGGTTGAGGCGGAGGACACGGTTCCGTCGGCGGACGACCTGCTGCACGGGCGGTGGCTGGTGCTGCGTCGCGGCAAGAAGAACCTGGCCGCGATCGAGGTCAGCGGGGGCTGACGGCCGAAAGTTGGAGTTTGGGCGGGCTGGAGACTTGACTCCGGCCCGCCCAACGCCTAACGTAGCCCGAGCCGCTGGATAAGGAGAGCCGAACGGCGTGGTCACTCAGACCGCCGGGGCCCCTTGAGAAGGCAGCCAGCCACTACCGACTCATCGCGACCCCGAACAGGGTGTAATTCCCTTGTCGAGAATTGCGGTAAAGTAGTGGCCGCCAACAGGCCCGGAAACGAGGACCGGAAACGGAAATCGAATCTGGTACGGTTGGAAAAGCCGGAAAGCGAAAGCCG
>NZ_JAPZVN010000020.1 GCF_027533845.1 Streptomyces sp. RPT161
CCCCGCCACGGCGCCCGGTGCGATGATCCCCGGATGGTATACGGCATCCGGACAGCGGCCCCCGAAGAGTGGCGGCGGATCAAGGAACTTCGCCTCGCGGCGCTGAGCGACCCGGTGGCGCGTCTCGCGTTCGCCTCGACCTACCAGTGCGAGGTGGCGCTGACCGACGAGGAGTGGCAGCGCCGTGCCCAGCAGAGCACCGGATTCGTGGCCGAGGACGGCAGCGGCCTCTGGGTCGGTTCGGCGACCGTGTTGATGGAGACCGGCACCGAGTATCCGACCCCGCAGACCCATGTCGTCGGGATGTACGTACGGCCTGATGTGCGGGGGAGCGGTACCGCGGAGCGCCTGCTGCGGGCGGCCGTTGAGTGGTCATGGCGGCAGCGTGAGGTTGAGCGGGTGCGGTTGTGGGTGACCGGTGCGAATCCGCGGGCGTTCGCCTTCTACACCCGGCTCGGGTTCAGCAAGACCGGCGTATCCGCGCCGCATCCACCGGACCCGTCCATCACCGGGTACGAGATGGAGCTCGCGCGTCCGTACTGACCGTTTGACTAACGCCCCTCGCTGAGCCGGGAGTTGGCCGATCGCCAGATCGATTCGGCCTCCTGGCGGGGCCAGCGGTGCCTGGCCTGCTCCTCGGAGCGGAGGACCGCGAGCACCGGGATCCCCGCCGCAGGCCCTTCGGCCATCAGGGCCGGGAGTTCGGGGATCGGGGCGAGCGTCGCGATGTCATCGAGGACGCAGGTCATTGGTGGGTCGAGCCGACCGGGGGATGACCCTGCGGCCATGCGCCGGCCGTGCTCGACCACGCTTGATACGAGTGCGGTGAGCAGGGGCATCGCACCCGGGTGGGCTCGCGGGTCCTCGCGCGGCTCACCCACTACATACAGCGTTCCCCGCTCGTTCACAAACGATTCCAGATCGAGCCCATCAGCTCGTCCCGGGTTGCAAGCGTCCCTGATGTGAATGGAGTTGAGGCCGGACAGTGCCTGCTGGATGAGGCCCTGCGCGGTGTCCCGGCGCTCCGGATGGGCGTGCAGGGTAGCCTCCAGATCACCGCTCCAGCCGCTCGCCGCGTCCCGCGCGGTGCGCAGGATGCGCACCGGGTCGGCCGCACCGGAGCCGGACGCCCAGCGGTGCAGCTGCCGGAACGGCTGGCCGTCGACGGCGGCCGCGTGCAGCCAGCAGCGCAGCAGGGTTACGGCGGCGTCGTTGGCGGTCACGTCGTGGGTGCGCAGCGGGGCCAGCAGCGCGCGGGCCCGGGACGCGGCGATGGCCGGGTCCTGGCAGCCGTGGTGCGGGGCCCAGCGCAACCGGCCCGGGGCGTCGACCAGGTGCTCGGGGTCGAAGAGATGGACCGGGCCGAGCTTCGCGCGGGCGCTGACAGTCTGCTGCCAGGTCTGGTCGTCGGCACAGGTGACGATCACCGGTCCCTCGGCGTCCAGGACGGTGGGCTCGATGACGCGCTTGCCCTTGTCGCTGCCGCGCGGACTGGCGAACAGCACATGGCTGCCGACGAGTTGGCCGCCCGGCAACCGGTCCGCGTGATGCGCCACGGGCGCTGCTGGCGCCGTTGGCACCACAGGGACGGCAGGGGCCGGGGGTTCGGCCGGTACCGCCAACGGTACTTCGGCCGTGCGCACCGGCAACTCCCCGTCGTGCGGCACGGCTTCGACCGCGGGCTCGGGTGGTGCCGTCTCCGTGCGATTCTGCCGGGGCAGCGGGGTGGGGTGGGCGGCGGGCGGTGCGGCCCTCGTCTGCCTGGCCGCCGCCCGTACCGCGCGGTAGCGGGTCAGCGTGCCGATGACGAAGCCGGTCAGCACCAGCAGGACCAGCAGTTCGCCGATGAACACGCCCCAGAAGAGGCCGGGGCGGGGCAGGTCGGCGGTCGGGACCTGGGGCCAGGCGGCGGACATGTCCTTCGGCTCGCTGATGAGTTCGCGCATCGCCACCGGTGTACGGGTGAAGTGCAGGTCGTTCGGCCAGCGGCCGTGGGCGATCAGCCCGCTCAGTCCGGTGCCGGTCCACACCAGGACGGTCACAGCCAGCAGGAAGCCGATGATGGCCACCAGCAGGCCGTCCGGAATGCCGCCCTCGCGGCGCTGCTGCGTCATGCCCTCACCCGTTCGTGCCGTCACTCGTCACGCCACCGTGCCGCGGTTGGTGCCAGGGTCGCCGGTCAGGCCACCGCGTCGTCGGCGAGTTGCTTCTCCAGGTCGACCTCGGCCTTGGTGCGTTCCGCGGATGCCTCCGTCATCGCCCGGTCGGTGTAGACGAGGGGGCGTTCGGCCTCGGTGATGAGGTGCTTGACGACCTGTACGTTGCCGTTGACGTCCCACACCGCGATGCCGGGTGTCAGCGTGGGGATGATCTCCACCGCCCAGCGTGGCAGGCCCAGTACGCGTCCGGTGGCGCGGGCCTCGTCGGCCTTCTGGGCGTAGATGGTGCGGGTGGACGCCATCTTGAGGATCGCCGCGGCCTCCCTGGCCGCCGCTCCGTCCACCACGTCGGACAGGTGGTGGACGACGGCGACGAACGACAGGCCGAGGCGGCGGCCGAACTTCAGCAGCCGCTGGAAGAGCTGGGCGACGAACGGGCTGTTGATGATGTGCCAGGCCTCCTCCACCAGGAAGATGCGCTTGACCCGGTCGGGCCTGATCCAGGTGTGTTCCAGCCAGACGCCGACGATCGCCATCAGGATGGGCATGGCGATCGAGTTGCGGTCGATGTGCGACAGGTCGAAGACGATCAGCGGGGCGTCAAGGTCGATTCCCGCGGTCGTCGGACCGTCGAACATGCCGCGCAGGTCACCGTCGACCAGCCGGTCCAGCACCAGTGCCACGTCCAGGCCCCAGGCCCGTACGTCGTCTATGTCGACGTTCATCGACTCCGCCGACACCTCGGCGGGGTGGCGCAGCCGTTCCACGATGTCGGTGAGGATGGGCTGGCGTTCGGTGACCGACTCCACGGCGTGGGCGTGCGCGACCTTCAGCGCGAAGCCGGAGCGTTCGTCCAGGCCGCGACCCATCGCGACCTCGATGATCGTACGCAGCAGCGCCAGCTGGCCGGTCGTGGTGATCGACGGGTCCAGGGGGTTGAGCTTGATGCCGCCGTCGAGCGCGGACATGGGGTCGAGGCGGATGGGTGTTATCCCCAACTGCTGTGCGATGAGGTTCCATTCGCCGACCCCGTCCTCGCCCTGCGCGTCCAGTACGACCACCTGCCGGTCGCGGAACCGCAGTTGACGCAGTACGTAGGTCTTCTCCAGCGCCGACTTGCCGTTGCCCGACTCGCCCAGTACCAGCCAGTGCGGGGCGGGGAGTTGCTGGCCGTAGAGCTGGAACGGGTCGTAGATGTAACCCTTGCCGGAGTACACCTCGCGGCCGATGATCACGCCGGAGTCGCCGAGGCCGGGCGCGGCGGTCGGCAGGTAGACGGCCTGGGCCTGGCCGGTGGAGGTACGCACCGGCAGTCGGGTGGTCTCCACCCTGCCGAAGAGGAAGCTGGTGAAGGCGTCGGTGATGACGGAGATCGGATCCAGCATGGCCATGACGCGCTCTCCTTACCGACTGCCGGTGGGACGGCTGGTGCTGTGCATGGTGGCCATCCCCTCAGCGGCGGATGCCGGTCGCGAACGGCAGGGTGTTGACGAAGGCCCGGTGGTGCTCGCGGTCGCACCACTCCAGTTTGAGATAGCTCTTTCCGGCGGAGGCGCGGATGGTGCGCTTGTCGCGGGCCAACTCCTCGGGAGAGCGGGCGGAGACGGTGATGTAGCCGACCAGGTTCACTCCGGCGGCGCCCGCGGCGAGGTCCTCGCCGCGTTGGTCGACCCGGGTGTGGTGTGCGACGTCGCGAGGGTCGACGACCCGGTTCATCTTGGCGGCGCGGCTGGCCTCCGCGTCGTCGTTGGTCTTCTCGGTGAGCATCCGCTCGATCGCCACGTCGGTGGGCTCCAGGTCCATGGTGACGGCGACGGTACGGATCACGTCCGGGGTGTGGACCAGCAGCGGGGCGAGGAAGTTGACGCCGACCGGGGTCAGCGGCCACTCCTTGACCCAGGCGGTGGCGTGGCACCAGGGCGCCCTCGTGGTCGACTCGCGGGTCTTGGCCTGAAGGTAGGTGGGCTGCGTGGCGTCGAGTTCGGCGGGCCAGGCGTTGCGGCGGGTCATCGCCTGGATGTGGTCGATGGGGTGGTCCGGGTCGTACATCGAGTGCAGCAGCGAGGCGAGCCTGGCCTGGCCGAGTGGTTGGCGAACCCGGATGTCGGCCTCGGTGAGGCGGGCGCAGATGTCGTTGAGTTCGCGGGCCATGACGATGGCCAGGCCCTCGTCCCGGGTGTGTCCGGTGGCCTTGGCCATGGCCTGCGCCTCGGCGGCAAGGTCCCGGGTGTAGTGCATGCAGGCGACCAGGTAGGCGCGGTGCTGCTCGGACGAGGTGGAGACCATCGACTGCAACTGGTCGTACGAACCGCGCAGCCAGGCCGGGGAGTTGTCGTCCCCGCGCTGGGCGACGTCCTTGGCGTGCGCGTCGGGGTCGGCGGGCAGCGTACGGGCCAGCATCTGCAGCCGGGTCACGAAGCCGTCGCCGTTGGCGACGTGCTTGAGCAGTGTGCCGAAGCGCTCGACCAGCGCCTCCTGGTCCTCGCTGTCGCGCAGTCCGACGCCGGGGCCCTCGATCTCGATGGCGGCGGTGACGGTGCGCCGGTCGAGGTGGAGCAGTACCGCGATCTCGTCCGGCCCGAACGGCGCGGCGAGCCAGTGGACCTGGCCGATGCCGGGCGGCGGGCCGACCTCCACCTCCCGGCCGTCCAGCCGGGTGCCCGCCTCGGAGGCGGCCGAGCGGTAGGTGGCGCCGCGCCGCAGGGTGCGGCGGTAGCTGCGGTTGATCTCGAACCAGCGGTAGAAGGTGCGGCCCCGGTACGGCATGAAGACCGCGGCGAAGGCCATGAGCGGGAAGCCGATCAGCCCGGCGATGCGCAGCGGCAGGATGGTGACGGCCAGTCCCCACACCATGCCGATGAACGCCCCGATGACCAGCAGAGTGATCTCGCCGGTGTCGCGGTTCTTGCCGACGATGGCGTTCGGGCGCGCTTTGCCGATGAGGTAGGTGCGGCGCTGCGCGATCGGCTGGGTCGTCACGACCGGTCCCCTCCGTTCTTAACGTCTGACGTGCGTGGTGCGGGAGGCGAGGGGGCGCGGCCGGGCGCCGGGGCCGGAGGGGTGGCCGGGGTGTTGCCGCCGCGGGTGCTGTGGGCGGCGATGCCGCCGGAGACGGCGCCGGCTGGCTGGGTGCCGCCGGACGCGGTCTGCTCCTGGGGGACGCCGCGGGTGCTGTGGGTCTTGATGCCCTGCTTGACCAGGGCGGCGGGCGAGGAGATGAGGGCGGCGGCCGGGTTGCCGGCGGCCTTGTGGTCGCCGCGCAGCTTGACCACGTCGTCGCCGAAGCCCGGTACGAAGCGGTAGATCATCGCGCTGGCGAAGATGGCCAGGAAGATGATGGCGAGGCCGGAGACCACGGCGGAGAACGACGTCGGGCCGCCGGACCCGGACAGCGCTCCGGCGAGGCCGAGGACGACCACGATGACCGGCTTCACCAGGATCACCGCGATCATGACTCCGGCCCAGCGGCGTACGTGGTGCCACATGTTCTTGTCGACCAGGCCCGCGTAGACGGCGGTGCCCAGCAGCGCGCCGACATAGAGGAGGGCGGCGCGAATGACGAGTTCCATCCACAGCACGCCCGCGGCGACCACCGAGACGAGGGAGACGACGATCAGCATGATTGGGCCGCCGCCGATGCTGTTGCCCTTCTTGAGCGCGTCCGAGAACGCGCCGAAGAACACGTCGCTGTGGGCGCCGGTACCCGAGCCGATGACCTGTGTGACGGCGTCCACGGCGGAGACGACGGTGTAGAGGACCAGCGGGGTGAAGGCGGAGGCGAGCACGGTGAGCCACAGGAAGCCGACGGCCTCGCTCAGCGCCTCGGTGAGCGGTACGCCGCGCACCGCGCGCTTGGCGACGGCGAGCAGCCACAGCACGAGCGTGAGGATCGTGGAGGCGGCGAAGACGACGGCGTACTGGCGCAGGAAGGTGGGGTTGGTGAAGTCCACCTGGGAGGTGGAGGTGATCTGGTGGCTGAGCTTCTCCACGATCCACGAGGCGGCGTCGGCACAGCCCTTGGCCAGCGAGGAGAGGGGGTCGAGGGTGGAGGTGAGGCTGGGGGCGCTGGGTCCGGTGTTCCCCGTGCCGCCCTGGCAGTAGGCGCTCACGGGACCGGCGTTGACGCAGCCGGTGCTGGGGCTCGGCGAGACCGAGGGGGACCCGGACGGCTTCGGCGTCGGCGCAGCCCACGCGCGCGTCGCGAGCAGTACCAGCCCGGCCTGGACGGCCGCCAACGCTCCGACCCGCCCGGCGATGCGGTAACGCGGCCTACCTGGCATAGGTGAACCCTCCGTACTGCGAGACCGCCTTGGCGATGTCGGCCGCGGTGGCCGCGGTGTCGTCGCCGGGGACGGGAGCCGGGCCGTTCTTCTGCGAGTCGCTGGCCACCTTCCAGTCGGAGCCCGTCCACACCAGGTTGAAGGTCCAGGTCATCCAGTCGGTGTGGACCGGGTCGGTGGAGCTGTTTCCGGCCATGCCGATCAGGCCGGTGTACCAGACGGAGACGGTGGCGGTGTCCGTGCCGTACTGCTCGACCTTGGTGCCCACGGGAATGGTGCGGGAGATGAAGGTCATCCCGGACGGCGGGTTGCCGTTGGCGTCGAGCCCCAGCTTGCTGAGGAAGTCCTTGGAGTATGCCTGGTCCTGAGTCGGCTTCAGCTTGGCGGCGGCGTCGGCGGTGTACACCGCGTCGACGACGGCGTGCCGGGTGTTCGTCTTGAACATCCCGTCACCTCCCAGCGCCACCGCGTAGTTCGCGGCGGCGGACTGGGCGCCCTGTTGGGTCTTCGGGAAGCCGGTGGCGATGCCCGACGTGTTGCCGCTCACCGGCCGTACTCCGGTGGGCGCGGTGGGGGCGGCCTGGCCACCGCCCTTGGCGCCGTCGCTCCCGTTGCCCGTGCCGCCGCCCGACGACCCCCTCGTGGCGAACGCCAGTGCCGCGATGAGGAGCACGACCACGCCGACGACGGTCACCATTGTCCGTGAGGTGCGGACGGGTCGGCGGCCCGCCGCCAGGGCGGCGGACTCGCCCTCCGGCAGCCGGGTCCGGGTGGTGGTGGCGTCGTCAGGGTCGTGGTGGCTCGGATGAGTGGGCATCAGCACGCAGCCTAGATGGGGGATTGGGGGCCGGGGACGGGCCCTTCGGGGGCGTACGTAGGCGTTGGGGGCGCGGGTGCGGCTAGACCGCCATCCCGTACACGATCGTGAACAGGGTGCCGAGCGAGCCGATGATGAACACGCCGGTCAGCCCGGCGATGATCAGACCCTTACCCTGCTCGGCGCTGAACGTATCGCGTAGCGCCGTGGCGCCGATGCGTTGTTTGGCCGCGCCCCAGATGGCGATCGCCAGGCAGAGCAGGATGGCCACCGCCATCACGACCTCGACCATCACCCGTGCCTCGTTCCCGAGGTTGCCGAAGGGACCCCAGTTTGGTGCGATCCCGCCGATGATGGTGTTGATGTCGCCTTTGCCGGCTGCCAGGAACATGGATAACTCACCGCCCCGCATGATCAGTTGGGACCCTTGCGGAGGCGCAAGGATCCAGACTCTATATTGGCCGACAATGTCGCCAGTGGATGTCGACTGAGCGACTTTCTCGGCGGATTCCCCGTGTGATTCGCGACTTGACGGTCACACTGGGGCCCAGGCCGGTGTCCGACGGGGCCCCGGGCCTACTGTGAAGCCTACGGTAGTCATTACTGTGTGTATCACGGTAAGTAGCTCAGAGCAACGAACCGGCATGTGGGGCGAGGGAGGGACGCCGTCTTGGGCGGGACAGTGCGCAAGACCTGGCTCATCGTCACCATCGCCGTCGGGGTGTGCTTTTCGTTCCTCGCGCTGCTGGTCATCGGTACCTATTCGGCCGCCGCGTCGCTGCTCGGCGGTGGCGGCGCGGTCGGTCTCGCGCCGGGCGCGGTGCCCGCGGCGTACCAGCCGCTGGTGGAGCGGTACGGCACGATGTGTCCCGCCATCAGTCCGCCTTTGCTGGCCGCCCAGTTGTACACCGAAAGCGGCTGGAACCCCAACGCGCGCAGCGGTGTCGGGGCCGAGGGTATCGCCCAGTTCATGCCCGACACCTGGGCCACCCACGGCATCGACGCCAAGGGCGACGGCAAGCCCGACGTGTGGGATCCGGCCGACGCGATCCCGTCGGCCGCCGCGTACGACTGCCAACTCGCCCAGGACGTCAAGGGCGTGCCGGGTGACAACACCGACAACATGCTGGCCGCCTACAACGCGGGCGCCTATGCGGTCATCGCGGCCCAGGGCATCCCGGCGTACGCCGAGACCCGGGACTACGTGAAGTCGATCCGCACCCTGGCGCAGAGCTTCTCGGCGCCGGTCGGCCGGGTCCCGCCCACGCAGCAGGCGGCCGGTGCGATCGAGTTCGCCCAGTCGAAGCTGGGCACGCCGTACCTGTGGGGCGGTACCGGGACGGCCGCGGACAGCGGGCGGTTCGACTGCTCGGGGTTGACGCAGGCTGCCTACCACTCGGTGGGGATCGAGCTGCCGCGGGTGGCCAACGACCAGTGGAACGCCGGTCCACATCCCGGTCGTGATGAACTCCTGCCGGGCGATCTGGTGTTCTTCGCCACCGATCTGACGGACCCGCGCAGCATCCATCACGTGGGGATCTACGTCGGCGGCGGCTATATGATCGATGCTCCGCACACAGGGGCGAGCATCCGGTTCGACCCGATCGACGTACCGGACTACATCGGCGCGACACGGGTGACGCAGGCCGGGGCGCAGGCCCTGCCATCGCCGTCGGCGTCGCACTGACGGGGCGGTGGTCACCGGCGGTCAAGCCGTGGCCGCTGGTGGGCTCGCCGGGGTCTCCCTTGTATAACTTCCTGGTGATCTTCCGGTAAGGGCGGAACGCTTCCTGCCGTGTTGCCCGTTCAATGGAACGACGAACGAACTGTGCCGACAACGGGGGTTGGTGCGCGACCGGCGATCGGTTACTAGGCGGAGGGGCGGCTCACCATGAACGAGCTGGCGTTCGACGGTCAGAACCCCGACGTCGGTCTGCTCTACAACATCAACGACCTGGCCCGGTACGCCCCCGGCTGGCTGGACCGCACGGTTGAGTTCACCGGCCAGTACGGTCTGGTCGCGGCGATGGCGGTGCTGCTGCTGGTCAGCTGGTGGCGGGGCGCCCGGCGACAGGGGGATGACGCCCCGTCGGCCGTTGCTGGCGTGGTGTGGGCCGGGCTCGCTGCCCTCATCGCGGTACTGCTGAACGTCCCGGTGCGCTCCCTGGTGCAGCGGCCCCGGCCGTTCGCCGACCACCAGAACCTCGATGTGCTGCTGCACGGCACGTCGGGCTTCTCGTTCGTCAGCGACCGCTCGGCGTTCACCATGGCGGTCGGCGTCGGCCTGTTCATGGTCCACCGCAGGGCCGGGCTGACCGGTATCGCCCTGGCGATGGCCGAGGGGTTCACCCGGGTGTTCGTGGGGGTGCACTATCCGACCGATGTGATCGGCGGCTTCGCCCTGGGCACGGCGACCGCGCTGCTGCTCGCCCCGCTGGCGATGCTGCTGCTCGGGCCGGCCATGACGGCGCTCGCCCGGACCTGGGCGGGTGCCCTGGTCCGGTCCGCCAAGCCGGTGCGCAAGGCGCCGGTACGCGGGGAGCCGTACCCGGAGCCGACGGCGTGCGACAAGGACCTCGCCGCCTGACGCGTCGGCGGCGAGGCCCCGCGAACCGCTAGATCGCCTGCGGGAAGTCGAAGAGGCGGTTCGGGTCGTACTTGCGCTTGACCGCGGCCAGCTGGTCGGCGGCCGAGCCGTAGTAGGCGCGCCGCCAGTCGGTCAGCGTCGGGTCGATGTAGTTCTGGTAGGCCGCGCCGGAGGCGTAAGGGCGCATCGCCCGGTGCGCGCCGTCCAGCCAGCCGGTCCCGCTCAGCGGGCCGGAGGCGATGTACTGCGCGAGGAACCGCGAGCGGCGGTGGACGAACGCGGTCGCCCCCGGCGCCACCCGGTTCACCGCACCGCCCAGCGCGGTCAGCGCGGCGCTGCCCGCACCGCCGCCGGAGGCCGACCGCAGCCGCTCCAACTGGGCCACCAGCGCGGCCGCGCCCGCCGCGGACAGCGAACGGTCGTAGAAGTCGGAGCGCGCGGTGTAGGTCTCCCGGTCCAGTTGACCGCTGGGCGTGCGCCCCGGAGTGCGGCCCGGCAGATGGCACTGGCTCGGAGTGCGGTCGGTGCAGCCCGCGTAGGAGTTCATCGCGTCGAGGTAGGTGTGGCGGCGCAGTGAAACGCTCCTGGCCGGGCCGCCGATCCGCTGGGCCAGCCGGTCCACCGCGTTCTGCAGGTCGGAGTACGAGCCGAGGGAGAAGGCGGCGACCGACAGGGTGGGCGAGCCGCCGGCCGCGCAGTCCAGGTGCAGCGACGACCAGATCTCGTCCGGCTGGTCCGGACCCCACTCCTGCCAGGCGCTGATCGCCGCGGTCGCCTTCGACCAGGGCCAGGTCATGTAGGCGGTGACGCAGGCGGGCGCGGGGTGGGTGCGGAAGCGCAGTTCGGTCACGACGCCGAAGTTGCCGTTGCCCGCGCCGCGCAGTGCCCAGAACAGGTCCGCGTTGGTGCGGGCGTCCGCGGTGATGGTCTTGCCGTCGGCGGTGACCAGGGTGGCGCCGGTGAGGTTGTCGCAGGTCAGCCCGTACGCGCGGGCGGTGACCCCGTGGCCGCCGCCGAGGGTGAGGCCGGAGACGCCGACCGTCGGGCAGGAGCCGGCGGGTATGGTCACGCCGTGCCCGCCGAGGGTGTTGTAGACGTCGATCAGTTTGGCGCCCGCGCCGATGGTCGCGGCGCCGCCGGAGACGGAGATGGCCGACAGCTTGGAGACGTCGATCACCAGTCGCCCGTTGCCGGAGGACCAACCGGCATAGGAATGGCCGCCGTTGCGTATGGAGACCGGGACGCCGGTGCGGCGCGCGAAGGCCAGGCACTCCGCTATGTCGGCGGTGTTGGCTATGTAGGCCAGGGCGGCCGGGCGCTGCCCGTCGAAGCGCGTGTTGTACAGCCTGCGGCCGATGTCGTAGTCCGCGTCTGCGGGCCGTATCAACTTGCCGTGCAGCCCGCGGGCGAGCGCCGACCAGTCGGGCGCGGAGGCGCCCTTGGCGCTGGCGTTGCGGGCGTTGACCGGGGCGGCGTGGGCCGCTCCGGTGGTGGCGCAGGAGGGCAGTGCGACGGCGGCCAGGCCGAGGCCAGCGCTACCGCGCAGCAGTGATCGCCGGTCGACCATCCGCAGCATCCTTTGGCTAGGGGTTTTACGGATGGGGACTGCGACCGGCGGGTCAACGGTTCCGCCGTACTGTCAATCGGCGTCAGGGAGTGCCGGGCGCCAACTGTGCTCAGGGCGTGTCGATGTGGCGTGCCGCGTCACGCCGTGCGCTGTCCCGGGCCCGTCGTGCGGGACCCGTCCAGCCGCAACTGCAGCGGCCCATGGCGAACGCACCTCGTTCGACCGTCGTCGTCCGATGGAGCAGGGCGGGGGATTCGGTGTGCCGGTCCTCATGCTGGTTGAGCACGCAACAACGCTACCTGGTCGTGTCGAGGCTCGGAACCCGGCGTTCGAGAGCGGGGCGAAATGGTCCTTACGTGCCATGCGCCGCCTGCGCGCCGCTCCCTAGGCTGGACATCCGGAACCCCGGCGTTCTTGGACGAGGAGGTGGCGCACGTGGTGTCGTCGTGCGGGTCCCAGACGACGGACCATCAGGACCGCGTGGCCCTCGCCGAGATCGAGCTGTGCGGCGAGTTGATGATCGCGGCATCGGCGGTCAGCGAGGAACGGTTGAGCACCGCGCGGATAGACGAGGTGCTTGAGGTGCGCCGGACCGGTGGTGGTGCGGCGCGGGTGCCGTTGCACGGCCAGCGGGTGCGGTGAGGCCGCTTCGCGTGGACCTTCGGAGTGCGGTAAGTCCGCAATGTCCGTTAGATCCTTCGTCTGTTGGGTGTCTGCTAGGTCCTGAGCAGTCGGGCGATCGCGGCGGTGGCCTCGGCCACCTTGGCGTCCGCTTCCGGGCCGCCCTTGATCGCCGCGTCGGCCACACAGTGCCGTAGGTGCTCCTCCAGCAGCTGCAGCGCGAACGACTGGAGCGCCTTGGTGCCCGCCGAGACCTGGGTGAGGATGTCGACGCAGTAGACGTCCTCCTCGACCATGCGCTGGAGGCCGCGGATCTGGCCCTCGATCCTGCGCAGCCGCTTGAGGTGCTGGTCCTTCTGCTTGGAGTAGCCGTGCGGCCCCGGAGGGCTGGCCGAGGAGTGCGCGGCGGCGGGGTCCGCCGGGGGCCGCGCCGTGTCGTCAACCGTCATGCCCTCGTCCTCCGGTCCTGGCGTGCCCGTTATACCCCCTGCGGGTATATGATACCGAATCGGTCCCGGTTGGGACCCACCTGTATGGAGCACTCTGTCCTATGGGCGACACTGGATGACGCCGCTTCGCAGTGGCCGGATGATGCACCTAGCATCGACGAGACCGACCCCAGAGCACCCCGAGGACCCCCAGTGCGCCTTCGTCTGACCCCCAGGGAGACGAGCTTCTACGACATGTTCGCCGCGTCAGCGGACAACATCGTCACAGGATCGAAGCTTCTGATGGAACTGCTCGGGGCGGACTCCTCCGCACGCGCCGAGATCGCCGACCGGATGCGCGCCGCGGAACACGCGGGCGACGACGCGACGCACGCCATCTTCCACCAGCTGAACTCGTCGTTCATCACGCCGTTCGACCGCGAGGACATCTACAGCCTCGCCGGTTCGCTGGACGACATCATGGACTACATGGAAGAGGCCGTCGACCTGGTGGTCCTCTACCAGATCGAGGAGCTTCCCAAGGGCGTCGAGCAGCAGATCGAGGTGCTGGCGCGGGCCGCGGAGCTGACCGCGGAGGCGATGCCGAACCTGCGCACGATGCAGAACCTCACCGAGTACTGGATCGAGGTCAACCGGCTGGAGAACCAGGCGGACCAGATCCACCGCAAGCTGCTCGCGCACCTGTTCAACGGCAAGTACGAGGCCATGGACGTACTCAAGCTCAAGCAGATCGTCGACGTGCTGGAAGAGGCCGCCGACGCGTTCGAGCACGTCGCGAACACGGTGGAGACCATCGCGGTCAAGGAGTCCTGACCGCGGTGGACACCTTCGCACTGGTCGTCGTCATCGGCGTCGCGCTCTTCTTCACGTACACCAACGGCTTCCACGACTCCGCGAACGCGATCGCGACCTCCATCTCCACCCGGGCCCTGACGCCCAAGGCGGCGCTGGCGATGGCCGCGGTGATGAACCTGGCGGGTGCCTTCCTGGGCAGCGGGGTCGCGCAGACGGTCAGCAAGGGGCTGATCGAGGCGCCGAGCGGCAGGCACGGCATGGCGATCCTGTTCGCCGCGCTGGCCGGAGCCATCGTCTGGAACCTCACGACCTGGTACTACGGGCTGCCGTCGTCCTCCAGCCACGCCCTGTTCGGTGGACTGGTCGGCGCCGCGCTGGCCGGGGCCAGCACCGTGCACTGGTCGGGCGTGATCGACAAGATCATCATCCCGATGGTGCTCTCGCCGATCGTCGGCCTGATCGTCGGCTACCTGGTGATGCTGCTGATCCTGTGGCTCTTCCGCCGCGCCAATCCGCACAAGGCCAAGCGCGGCTTCCGGGTCGCGCAGACCGTCTCGGCGGCGGGCATGGCACTCGGCCACGGCCTGCAGGACGCGCAGAAGACCATGGGTGTCGTGGTGATGGCGCTCACCATCTCCGGCGTCCAGTCCGGCAGCGGCATCCCGATCTGGGTCAAGATCGTCACCGCGCTGATGCTGTCGCTGGGCACGTACGCGGGCGGCTGGCGGATCATGCGGACCCTCGGCCGCAAGATCATCGAACTGGACCCGCCGCAGGGCTTCGCCTCGGAGACGACATCGGCGGTGATCCTCTACATCACGTCGTACATCTTCAAGGCGCCGATCTCGACCACCCACGTCATCACGTCCTCGATCATGGGCGTCGGCGCGACGAAGCGGGTCAAGGCGGTGCGCTGGGGCGTCGCCAAGAACATCGTCCTGGGCTGGTTCATCACCATGCCGGCCGCCGCGGGCGTCGCCGCACTGGCGTACCTGGTGGTCAAGCTCCTCTTCGCCTGAGTGAGCCCTCGCCGGGGATCGCCCCGGCCCTCCAGACGGAAAACAGGGCCCGCCCCCTCCGGGGGCGGGCCCTTGGCCTGCGGTGGCACCGCCATGCAGCACCGCAGGCAGATCCGAAGCCCGAGCGTCAGGCGACCGCGCGGCTCAGCCGAAGCGGCCGGAGATGTAGTCCTCGGTGGCCTGGACGGACGGGTTGGAGAAGATCCGCTGCGTCTCGTCGATCTCGATCAGCCGCCCCGGCTGGCCCACGCCCGCCAGGTTGAAGAACGCGGTGCGGTCCGAGACCCGGGCCGCCTGCTGCATGTTGTGCGTCACGATCACGATCGTGAACCGCTCCTTCAGCTCCCCGATCAGATCCTCGATGGCCAGCGTCGAGATCGGGTCGAGCGCCGAGCACGGCTCGTCCATCAGCAGCACCTGCGGCTCCACGGCGATCGCCCGGGCGATGCACAGCCGCTGCTGCTGACCGCCGGACAGCCCCGCGCCCGGCTTGTTCAGCCGGTCCTTGACCTCGTTCCACAGGTTGGCGCCCTTGAGCGACTTCTCGACGATCCCGTCGAGCTCCGACTTCTTGCGCGCCGTCCCGTTCAGCCGCAGTCCCGCCGCCACGTTGTCGTAGATCGACATGGTGGGGAACGGGTTGGGCCGCTGGAACACCATGCCGACGGTGCGCCGCACCGCCACCGGGTCCACCCCGGCGCCGTACAGGTTCTCGTCGTCCAGCATCACCTTGCCCTCGACGCGGCCACCGGGGGTGACCTCGTGCATCCGGTTCAGGGTGCGCAGGAAGGTGGACTTGCCGCAGCCGGACGGCCCGATGAAGGCGGTCACGGAGCGCGGCTCCACGGTCATCGAGATGTCCTCGATGGCGCGGTGGGTGCCGTAGTAGGCGGAAAGGCCGCTGACGTCGATGCGCTTGGCCATGTGGATCACTTCTCTTCTGCGGTAAGGCTCAGCGGCCGGTCTTGGGGGCCTTCCAGCGGGCGATGCCCCTGGCGACCAGGTTCAGGATCATGACGAAGGCGATCAGCACCAGCGCAGCCGCCCACGCCCGGTCGAACGACGCGTCGTTGCCGTTGGTGTACTGCTCGTACACGTAGTACGGCAGCGAGGACTGGGCACCGCTGAACGGGTTGTTGTTGATCAACTGGTTGCCGAAGACCAACAGCAGCACCGGCGCGGTCTCACCGGCGATACGTGCGACGGCCAGCATGACACCGGTCAGGATGCCGCCGATCGACGTGGGCAGCACGACCTTGAGGATCGTGCGCCACTTCGGCACGCCCAGCGCCAGCGACGCCTCCCGCAGCTCGTTGGGCACGAGCTTGAGCATCTCCTCCGTGGAGCGCACCACCACCGGCATCATCAGGATCGCCAGCGCCAGCGCCCCGGCGAAGCCGGAGTAGCCGAAGCCCAGGATGATGATCCAGAAGGCGAGGATGAACAGACCCGCCACGATCGACGGCACACCGGTCATCACGTCCACGAAGAACGTGACGACCTTCGCCAGCTTGCCGCGCCCGTACTCCACGAGGTAGATCGCGGTCAGCAGGCCGACCGGCACCGCGATCAGCGAGGCCAGGCCGACCTGCTCCAGGGTGCCGATGATCGCGTGGTAGACACCGCCGCCCGGCTGGGTGGTGATCACGCCGCCCATCGAGTGGGACAGGAAGTTCCCGTCCAGCACCTTCACGCCCTTGCTGATGGTGGTCTGCAACAGCGAGTACAGCGGCACCACGGCGACGACGAAGCAGGCCCAGACCAGGCTGGTAGCCACCCGGTCCTTCGCCTGACGGCGGCCCTCGACGCCCGCGGTGATCGCGTACGTCAGACCGATGAACAGCAGCAGCGAGATCAGGCCCCACTGCAGACGGCTCGCGAGACCGGCGCCCGCGCCGATGCCGCAGCCGAGGGCGACGGCGGCGACCGCGAATCCGGCCGGAGCCCAGCGCGGTATCCGGCGGTGCGCCAGCGGCGACTGCGACGGCGCGGTGGCGGGCGCGTCCTGGTAGGCGACGTCGCTCATGCGTTGGCCCCCGAGTACTCCTTGCGGCGGGCGATGATCAGCCGGGCCGCGCCGTTGACGAGCAGGGTGATGACGAACAGCACCAGACCGGAGGCGATCAGTGCGTCCCGCCCGAAGTTGTCCGCCTCGGCGAACTTCGCGGCGATGTTCTGCGCGAACGTTCCGCCGACCGGGTCGAGCAGCCGCAGGCTGAGCACCGGCGACGCGGACAGCACGGTGGCCACCGCCATGGTCTCGCCGAGCGCGCGGCCGAGGCCCAGCATCGAGGCGGAGATGATGCCGGAGCGGGCGAACGGCAGCACGGACATCCGCACCACCTCCCAGCGGGTCGCGCCCAGCGCCAGCGCCGCCTCCTCGTGCGCCCTGGGCACCTGCCGGAAGACCTCACGGCTGACGTTGGTGATGATCGGGACGATCATGATCGCCAGCAGGATGCCGACGGTGAACAGCGAACGGGCCGCGCTGCTCGGGTCGGACTTGTGGAAGATCCCGGTCCAGCTCAGGTACTCGTTCAGCCACAGGTTCAGGCCCTGCAGGTGCGGTACCAGGTACAGGCCGCCCCACAGGCCGTAGACGATGCTGGGGACGGCGGCGAGCAGGTCGACCAGGTACGCCAGCGGCGAGGCCAGCCTGCGCGGCGCGTAGTGCGTGATGAACAGCGCGATGCCGACCGAGACCGGCACCGCGATGATCATCGCGATCAGCGAGCTGACCACCGTGCCGTAGGCGAGCACGGCGATGCCGAAGGACGGCGGGGTGAGGCTGGCGTTCCACTCGAACGTGGTGAAGAAGTTGGAGTGGTCCAGCGAGATCGCGTGGATCGCCCGCACGGTGAGGAAGACCGCGATCGCGGCCATGATCACCAGCAGCAGGATGCCTGATCCGCGCGACAGGCCGAGGAAGACCCGGTCACCGGGCCGGGTCACGGCGGGCTGCCGGGAGGGCGGGGGGTGTTCCCCGGATGTGTTCACTATGTCCATGGGGATTGGCTCCGGTCTGGCGGGGCGGTCGGCCCCTGGCGGCGGTGCACCGGATGGGGCCGGTCCCGTGGGTGGGCACGGGACCGGCCGGGCGGTCAGGCGGTCAGGACAGGGACGAGATCTCGGAGCGGACCTTGGTGGCGATCTCGGCGGGCAGCGGGGCGTAGCCCTGGCTGCTCAGGCCCTTCTGGCCGTCGTCGCTGGCGATGTAGTTCAGGAACGCCTTGGTGGCGTCCAGGGTGTCGGGCTTGTTGCCCTTGTCGCAGGCGATCTCGTAGGTGACCAGGGTGATCGGGTAGGCGCCGTCGGCCTTGGTCGCGTAGTTGAGCTTCAGCGCCAGGTCGTTGCCGGTGCCGACGACCTTGGCGTCCGCGATCATCTTGGAGGCGGCGTCGGAGGTGGCCGCGACCGGGGCGGACGCGCCGGTGTCGATCTTCACCGTCGGGATGTTGCTGGCGGTGGCGTAGGACAGCTCGAAGTAGCCGATCGCGCCCGCGGTCTGCTTGACCTGCGCGGCCACACCGGAGGACTGCGGTGCGGACTGGCCGTTCTTGGCCTGCCAGGCCTTGCCGCCGCTGTACGGCCAGTCGCTGGCCGCGGCGCCCTTGAGGTACTTGGTGAAGTTGTCCGTGGTGCCGGACTCGTCGGAGCGGTGGAACGCCTGGATCGAGGTGGACGGCAGCTTGGCGTTCGGGTTGAGCTTCTTGATCGCCGGGTCGTCCCACTTGACGATCTGCGAGTTGAAGATCTTCGCCAGCGTGGGGGCGTCCAGTACCAGGTTGTCCACGCCCGGCAGGTTGTAGCCGACCGCGATCGGGCCGCCGACCATGGGAAGGTCGATGCCCTGGCCGCCCTTGCAGACCGCCTTCGACTTGGTGACCTCGTCCGCCTTCAGCGCCGAGTCGGAACCCGCGAAGGCGGTGCTGCCCTGGAGGAACTCGGTGACGCCCGCGCCCGAGCCGGTGGGCTTGTAGTTGATCTGCGTACCGGAGCACGCCTGCATGTAGTTCTTGACCCAGACGTCCATCGCGTTCTTCTGGGCGGTCGAACCAGAGGCGAGCAGGTTCGCCTTGCTACCGCACTTGATGGAGGCGGCGGCGTTCGACGAGCCGCCCGACGGGCTGCTGGAGCCGCTGTTGTTGTCCGATCCGCAGGCCGTCAGGACCAACGCGCTGGAGACCGCGATCGCGCCGACGGCCAAGGAGCGCAGTCCGGTCTTGCGAGTGAGCTTCACCTTCGAGTGTTCCTTCCCTGGAGCCCGGTGACGGAGGTTCACCGGTACGGCCGAAAGTAAGCAGATCAGATGAAGCGGCCGACGGGGGTTGGTGAACGCAGGGTGAACCTCGCCCATCGGAGTGGCATACGGCCACCAGTCCGGTACGCCCCGGTTACGTGATGTTGCCCAACGTGCGAACGAGCGCGTCGACCAACGGCCTGTCCCGCTCGTGGGTCAGCCGGTTGCGGGCGGCGGCCGGCGGCAGCCACAGCAGGAGATCCACCTCACGGTTGGGCAGGAAGGTGCCGCCGATCGCCTCGGCGGCCCAGTAGCGGACCTCCTTGGGCCGCCCGTTCACCAGGTAGTACGAGGCGGGCAGCTGGGGACCGAGCAGGCAGTCCATGCCGGTCTCCTCCTTCACCTCCCGCAGCGCGGCCTGCGCGACGGCCTCACCGCTCTTGAGCTTGCCCTTCGGATGCGACCAGTCGTCGTAGCGCGGCCGGTGGATCAGCGCGATCTCCACCCGGCCGAGGGGTTCGCGGTGCCCGAGGCCGCTGGCGGGCGTACGACGCCACAGCACCGCCCCCGCGGCACGGATCGGCGTCTGGGTGACGGGCTGTCCCATGGCCTTCCTTCACAGATGAGCGCGGCCTGCACGGCCGCTCGTGGCTGCTGACTGACCTGACGAAACGCTGCGGGCCGCTACGCGATCGGGGAGATCCCCAGCCATATCCGGCTGAACGCGTACCGCGCCGCCTCCACCTCGGCCCGCTGGTCGGCGTGCAGCACGCCGAGCGCGTACCCGGTGGTCGGGGTGATCCGCGGCGTACGGGCGGCCGACGCGGCGGCAGCGGCGGCAGCGGCGGCGTCCCGGTGCCGGTCCAGCGCCCGCCCGGCACCGTACAGCCGGCCCGGTTCCGGGATCCCGGACGGCGGCTCGGGCAGCGGCTCCAGCGCGTACCGGCACACCCGCAGCAGCCCGCGCGCCTGGTGCCAGGGCAGGTCCTGCTGCTCGTCGACGGGCGCGTCGACCAGCGTCGCCCGCAGCGCGTGGGTGTTGTACGGGTAGCCGGCGAGCGCCAGCGGCAGCGCCTCGACCGCCTCGGCCAGCCGCCGGTAGGCGTGCTCGGCGAGCGGCGGCAGCAACTGGTCGGCGGGCGCCGAGGCGGCCGAGGTGAGCGGCGGATCCGAGGCGAGCAGCGCGACGGCGTCGGCCACCGCGTGGAACCGTGCGGAGCCGAAGGCCTGCAGGGTGGCCGAGTGCGCCCGGGTCCTGGACAGCGTCAACTGCCGCTCCAGCAAGGCCCCGGCGCGTGCCGCCCCGATCGCCAGCGGCCCACGCCCCGGCGGCCCGGCGGGCCCCTGCGGCGCCGCGGGCGCGGAGAGTACGGGTCCGCGCCGGGCGCCCGACCGACCGGTGCCGCGCCGCCCCGGCCCGTCCCCGGCCGCCACCGGCTCGCCGGGACTGTCCGGCGCACCCTCACCGGTCACCGACCCGGCATCGTTGTCGGGGCCCGGCACACCGGAGACCAGCCGGTGCAACGCCGTGCGCAGCCGGGCCAGATCGGCGCCGTACCGCTGCTCGCGCGCCAACGTGCCGCACAGCCAGCGCAGTTCGGACCGCAGCGACTCCGCCCAGCCGGGGTCGACCAGCGGCTCGTAGGTCAGCAGCACCGCGCTGATCCGGCGCGACGCGTGGCGCAGCGCGCGTGCCCCCGCCGCCTCGTCGTCGGTGCGCAGCCGCAGTCCGCGCAGGAACTCGGCCGCGTGCTCGCCGAGGTAACCGGCCAGCACCTCACCAGCCGTGCGGCCGGCCACCGGGGCGATGACGGCCGGAGCGCTGTCAGGGTGTCGCTGGGCCACGCCGGCGCCTCCGCGCATCGATGAGCATTTCCTGTACGTGTCGTAGCGGACGGTCTTCGGCGTCCGTGCTGTGCCGGGTCCAGTTGCCGTCCGGGCCGAGGTGCCAGGACGCGGTGTCGTCCGAAACCCCCGTCTCCACAAGACGGTTGAGGGCGGCGCGGTGCGCCGGGTCGGAGACCTTGACCAGCGCCTCGATCCTGCGGTCCAGGTTGCGGTGCATCATGTCGGCGCTGCCCAGCCACACTTCGGGCTCGCCGCCGTTGCCGAAGACGAACACTCTGGAGTGCTCAAGGAAGCGCCCCAGGATGCTGCGCACCCGGATGTTCTCCGACAGGCCCGGCACGCCCGGGCGCAGCGCGCAGATGCCGCGCACCCATATGTCGACCGGTACGCCCGCCCGCGAAGCGCGGTACAGCGCGTCGATCACGGCCTCGTCCACCATGGAGTTGACCTTGATCCGGACGAACGCGGGGCGTCCCGCGCGGTGGTGCTCGATCTCCTTCTCGATCCGCGAGATCAGCCCGTCGCGCAGCGAGCGCGGGGCGACCAGCAGCCGGCGGAAGGAGTTGCGGCGCGAGTAGCCGGACAGCCGGTTGAACAGGTCGGACAGGTCCGCGCCGACCTGCGGGTCGGCGGTCAGCAGCCCGAGGTCCTCGTACAACCGGGCCGTCTTGGGGTGGTAGTTGCCGGTGCCGACATGGCTGTAGCGGCGCAGTACGTCGCCTTCCTGGCGGACCACCAGCGACAGCTTGCAGTGCGTCTTCAGCCCCACCAGGCCGTAGACCACATGGCAGCCCGCCTCCTCCAGCTTGCGCGCCCACTTGATGTTGGCCTGCTCGTCGAAGCGCGCCTTGATCTCCACCAGTACCAGCACCTGCTTGCCCGACTCCGCGGCGTCTATCAGCGCGTCAACGATCGGGGAGGTCTCCGAGGTGCGGTACAGCGTCTGCTTGATCGCCAGAACGTCCGGGTCGGCGGCGGCCTGCTCCAGGAACGACTGCACGGAGGTGGAGAACGAGTCGTACGGGTGGTGCAGCAGCACGTCGCGCTCGCGCAGCGCGGCGAAGACGTCCGGCGGCGAGGACGTCTCGACCTCCGACAGGTCGCGGTGGGTGCCGGCCACGAACTTCGGGTACTTCAACTCGGGCCGGTCGAGCGCCGCGATGCCGAACAGGCCGGTCAGGTCCAGCGGACCGGGCAGCGGGTAGACCTCGGCGTCGGAGACCTTCAACTCCCGTACCAGCAGGTCGAGTACGTAGGGGTCGATGGACTCCTCGACCTCGAGGCGCACCGGTGGGCCGAAGCGACGCCGCATCAGTTCCTTCTCCAGCGCCTGGAGCAGGTTCTCCGCGTCGTCCTCCTCGACCTCCAGGTCCTCGTTGCGGGTCACCCGGAACATGTGGTGCGCCAGCACCTCCATGCCGGGGAACAGCTCCTCCAGGTGGGCCGCGATCACGTCCTCCAGCGGGACGTACCGCTGCGGCCCGGCCTCCAGGAAGCGCGACAGCAGCGGCGGCACCTTCACCCGCGCGAAGTGCTGGTGCCCGCTGACGGGGTTGCGCACCACCACGGCCAGGTTCAGCGACAGGCCCGAGATGTACGGGAACGGGTGCGCCGGGTCCACCGCCAGCGGGGTCAGCACCGGGAAGATCTGCTGGCGGAACAGGGTGAACAGCCGCGCCTGCTCCTTCTCGGTCAGCTCGTGCCAGCGGATGACGTGGATGCCGTGCCCGGCCAGTTCGGGCGCGATGTCGGTCTGGAAGCAGGCCGCGTGCCGGGCCATGAGCTCGCGTGACCGGCTCCAGATCTGCTCCAGCACCTCGCGCGGCTGCAGACCGGAGGCGGACCGGGTGGCCACACCGGTGGCGATGCGCCGCTTGAGACCGGCGACGCGCACCATGAAGAACTCGTCGAGGTTCCCGGCGAAGATCGCCAGGAAGTTGGCGCGCTCCAGCAGCGGCGTCGCGGGGTCTTCCGCGAGCTCCAGAACGCGTTCGTTGAACGCCAGCCAACTGCGCTCCCGGTCCAGGAAGCGGCTTGGCGGAAGCTCTGCCTCCGCCGCACGGGGCGCGGCGGTGGTGGCGGGAGCGCCTGTCTGGCCGAGGTCCGGAACGTCGTCCGGGTCGCCGTCCAGGTCGGGTACGCCCAGGCTGCGACGGGCTCCGATGGAGCCCAGGGAAGGTGTGTCGGCCGTAGGGGACGGGTTTCGCGCGGGCATCAAAATGCCGGCCTCCTCCACTTCCGGTAGGTGTTCCCCATTCTCCCGCTTCGGGAGCGAAACCGGCAGGTCGGACGTGTCGGGGCCAAGAAGTCGCATCTTGTGGGGGCGTCCGTCGCGATGCGCGCGTGGGGTCGGCACAGCGGGCTGCATTCACCGATGCTCGCAAGGCAGTTTGAATCACCGGTAACGGCAACATGGCGTCCTGTTTAGCGGGGCGCATCCCAAAGATTTTCCGCCACGCGGACGTGCGGGTCCGCTGACGAAAACCGCCCCGCCACGAGGGCGCACCCGTGCGGGATCAGGTCTCCGTCCGGTACATCAGGTCCACCTCGTGGGTGGTGAACCCAAGCCGTTCGTACACCGTGACGGCCGGAACGTTGTCGGCGTCGACATACAGCATCGCGGTCGGCATCTTCCGCTCGTACGCGAGGTGCCGCAACCCCGCCGCGGTCAGCGCCTTGCCGAGGCCCGTGCCCTGCTCCTCGGGGGCGACGCCCAGAACGTAGACCTCGCCGAGCTTCTCGTCGGCATGCACCTTGGTCCAGTGGAAGCCCACGATCCGCTCACCACGCACCGCGAGGAGGAACCCGGAGGGGTCGAACCACGTCTCGGCCTTGCGGTCGTCCAGGTCACGCTGGGTGAGCGAACCCTGCTCAGGGTGGTGCGCGAACGCCGCCGCGTTCACCGCCAGCCACTGCGCGTCGTCCTCCCCGGGCCGGAACGTCCGCAGCCTGACGCCCTCCGGAAGCACCGGCTCCGGCAGCGCCGCCCCACCCGGCAGCGGACGCCGCATCTGCCGCAGCTCCCGGAACAGCGCCAACCCGAGCTGCGCGGCGAGGTGCCGGGCGGCGGCGTGGCCGCCGTGCGCCCACACCCGCAGCCGCTTGCCGGACAGGTCCAGCAGCGCGTGCCCGAGCGCCCGCCCGTGGCCGCGCCCGCGCGCACCGGAGTCGATGACCAGCTCGGCGGCGGGCGCCTCGACCGGGTCGCTCTCCTCCAACTGCGCGTACCCGGTGAGCCGTTCGCCGACGTACAGCAGCAGATGCCGGATCCCCGGGCGCCGTCCGCCGCGCAGGTTCAGCCGTCCCTGCTCGGAGACCGCGGACTGGCCGTCCTGGGCCGCCGCACGCTCGATGAGTTCCAGCACCTCGCGGGCGGTGTCCGGCGGCACCTCGTCCAGGGTCTCGATCCGACGCGTTGCGGCAGGCTTCGCTGGGTCCGTCATGGTTCAGAGTTTAGGCGGGCCGCCCACGGGGTTCCGCAGATGCCGCATCAGCTGCTCCAGGTGTGCCCAACCGGCGGCCGAAGTCCCGTCACCCAGCTCGTAGTAGAAGCCCGGGGCCGCCGCCGCCCCCAGGGTGTGCGGCGCCGGGCCGAGCGGTGGACGGCGGGCCCGGTCCAGGCCGATCTCGTCGACCTCCGCGGGCCCCACCGCGAACGCGAGCGGAACCGGAAGCGCCTCCAGCCGGGCGGGCACGGTGAGGTCACCGCGCGCCGACCGGCGCTGCACCAGCAGGTTCCGCAACCCGTACCGCGAGGTCAACTCATCCGCCAGGGCCCGCAGTCGGTCGGCCGGCGGAAGGTCGCCGTCGGTGCCGCCGACCACCAGGCTGATGTCCTCCTCCACCCCGTCCCGCGTGCGCGCCACCCGCATCGTGGCGTGCGCCGGGCGGTCCTGGCCGCCGACCACGACCAGCCAGGTGCCGTCCGGCGCGCGACCCCGGGCCAGCGCGGTGATCTCCTGCCGGGACCAGGGCGAACCCACCGGCTCGGCGGTGCCCCAGCCCACCGGGAGCGAACCGGTCAACGCCCGCCAGGCGCTCTCCAGCGCGCCGCCGAGCACCAGTTGCTCCTCGGCGGGGTGGCAGGTGCGGAACGACAGCAGCAGTTGCCGCTCGTCGGTGGCGTCGGCACCGAGGAACGCCTCGGTCGGCCCGGCTCCCTCGACCGGCCGGAACGCGCCGTCCCGCCAGTGCAGTTGGGCACCGGACAGGCCGTCGTGGTAGCCGCCCGCGTCATCGCGGATGACCCAGCGGTGCGGCGGGCCGGACAGCGCCAGCCGGGTGGGCAGACTCAGCCGGGAGCCCGCCGGGGAGACGATCTGCAAAGCCCGGTTGCTGCCGACACAGGCGCGCAGCACATCGGAGAGCCAGGTGGTCATGGCGATGACCGGGCGCTCCTGGATCACCACGGCCACCCGGTCGGTGAGCACGTCGACGGCGGGCTGCGCGGCGGCCGGTGCGGGCGCCACCGTGGCGGTGCCGTCCAGCGGGGCGTCCGGCACGTCGGCGGCGTCCGGCGGCCAGGTGGTGCCGTCGAGGTGGCGGGCCAGATGCCCGGCGAACGCGGCGGCGAGCCGCTCACCCCCGGTCACCGCGGTGGAGGCCCGCGCCTCGGTCCACCACAGCGGGGTGCGGGCGTCCGCCTGCGGCCCGAGCAGCCGCCGGGTCTCGCCCGGCACCTCCACCAGCACCGGCGCCTCCACGGACAGCAGCGGGCGGCCCGCGTCGTCGCACAGCTGGACGACCGCGCCGTCCGCCAGCGACTGGAGCCGCAGCTCGGGCCCCGCCGCGAGCAGCGCACCGGCGATCGTGCGGATGTCCGGCATCCGCGGGGTCAGGGCGATGGCGTCCTTGGTCACGTGGCGGGGTCCTCCGGGACGAGCGCGGTCTGGATCAGGCGCGGGGCCTCGCCGCGACGCACCAGGGTGCCGCGTCCGGCGGGCTGGGCCGTGGCGTACAGGTTGGAGAACAGCTGGCCCTCCGACCGGTCACCGGACAGCAGCAGCCCGGTGGTGCCGCTCTCCCGCAGCGCGAGCAGGAACGGGTCGTACAGCCCGCGCGCCGCGCCGGAGACCCGGCGGGTGACCACGAAGTGCAGACCGATGTCGGGCGCGGACGGCACGTAGGGCAGGAACGGCGCCAGCGGCTGCTGGCCCGCGGTGGTCAGCACGTCGTAGTCGTCGATGAGCACCACGATCCGCGGGCCGGTGAACGTGGCGCCGTCCGTCAGCTCCTCCGGGATCCGCTTGTCGAGTTCTCCCGCGATGCCGGTCGCCAGCCCGCCGCAGACCCGGGTGTTGTGCGCGTAGCCGCCCCGGTACGGCTCGGGCACCACCTCGCGCAGGCCGCGCCGCGGATCCATCACGGCGAACACCAACTCCTCGTCGGAGTAGCGCTCCAGCAGCCCGCGGGCGATCAACCGCAGCAGATTGGTCTTGCCGCACTCGTCGTCACCGAGCACCAGCAGGTGCTGGTCGCGGTCGAACAGATCGAGCAGCACCGGGGCGAGCGCCGTCTGGTCCACGCCGATCGGCACCCTGCGCGGCTCCCGGCCCACCGACGGAAGCGCGCCGGCCGGCAGCCGGGTGGGCAGCACCTTGACCGGCTGGGCGGGCTCGCCGGGCCAGGCGTCACCGATGGCACGGGCGGTCCGCTCCACCACCGCGCCCAGCCCGTCCGCCGTGGCCAGTGCGTCGATGCGGGGCAGCGCTGCCTGTGCGACCAGCTTGCCGTCGGTCAGCACCCGCCCGGGCTGGTCGGGGGAGAGTGCCTCGGCCAGCTTGCGGTCGATGCTGGAATCGCTGGGGTCGTTCAGCCGCAGTTCCATCCGGGTGCCGAAGGTGGACTGGGCGGCGATCCGCACGTCGTTCCAGCGCAGCATCGCCGCGACCACGTGGATGCCATAGCCGCCGCCGCGTTGCAGCAGGTCGGTGACAAGGCCGTCGATGTCGTCGAAGTCGTCACGCAGCGCGCCGAAGCCGTCGACCACCAAGACGATGTCGGTGGACGGCAGTTCGCCGAGCTGACCGGCGGCCCGCGCCGCGCGCAACTGCTCGACGGAGTCCACACCGTGCTCGCGGAAGATCTCCTCGCGGGCGGCCAGCATCCCGCGCACCTCCTCCGCGGTGCGCCGCACCCGCTCCCGGTCCGAGCGTCCCGCGACACCGCCCACGTGCGCCAGCCCGGACAGCGCCTGGAGTCCGCCGCCGACCAGGTCGAGCCCGTAGACCCCGACCTCCTGCGGGGTGTGCGTCAGGGCCAGTGACAGTACGAGGGAGCGCAGCAGCGTGGTCTTGCCGGACTGCGGCCCGCCGATGATCGCCGCGTGCCCGCCCGCCCTGGTCAGGTCCAGGTGCCAGGGCCCCTGCCACTGCCGGGTCGGATCGTCCAGCAGGCCCAGCGGCACCCGCATCGGTCCCGGTCGCCGCGTCAGGTGCAGCCCGCGGGCGGTGAGGTCCACCGGACCGGCCACCGAGTCCAGGGTGAGCGCTTCCGGCAGCGGCGGCAGCCAGATCCGCCGCACCGGCTCGGCGGCGCGGCGCAACTGCTCGACCATGACCGACAGTTCGGTGGCGCCCACGGTGCGCCGCGGCACCACCGGCTCGGCGTCGGCGGCGCCCGGCTCGGGGGCGGCGAGGGTGTTGTACGCGGGGTAGGGCAGCGCGCTGGGCCCCTCGGCTACCTCCTCCTGCCGGGTCGGGCCGCGGTACGGGCCGGAGACGTACCCCGCCTTGAACCGCTCGTACGCGCTGGTGTCGACCTTCAGGTAGCCGAAGCCGGGCAGTGGCGGCAGATGGAAGGCGTCCGGGGTGTCCAGCACCGTGCGGGACTCCTCGGGCGAGAAGGTGCGCAGCCCCAGCCGGTACGACAGATAGGTGTCCAGGCCCTTGAGCTTGCCGCCCTCGATGCGCTGGCTGGACAGCAGCAGATGGACGCCGATGCTGCGGCCGATCCGGCCGATGGACAAGAACAGCTCGATGAAGTCCGGCTTGGCCGTGAGCAGTTCACCGAACTCGTCGATGACCACCAGCAGATGCGGCAGCGGCGGAAGTTCGGGGCGCACCGCGCGCTCCGCCGCGTACTGCGAGATGTCGGCGACGTTCCCCGCGTCCTTGAGTACCTGCTGACGGCGCTGGATCTCGCCCGCCAGGCTGGCGTGCGCGCGCTCGATCAGCCCGGCGTCGTTCTCCAGGTTGGTGATCAGCCCGGCCACGTGCGGCAGTTCGGCGAACGGTGCGAAGGTCGCGCCGCCCTTGTAGTCGACCAGCATCATCGACAGCGCGTCCGGCGGATGGGTCACGGCCAGCGCCAGCACCAGCGTGCGCAGTAGCTCGCTCTTGCCGGAGCCGGTGGCGCCGACGCACAACCCGTGCGGCCCCATACCGAGTTCGGCGGACTCCTTCAGGTCCAGCAGCACCGGCTGCCGGTCGTCCGCGACCCCGATCGGCACCCGCAGGAAGCCCCGCTCCCCGCGCGGCGCCCACAGCCGCTCCAGGTCCAGCGCGGCCGGATCGTCGATGCCCAGCAGAGCGGGGAAGTCAAGCGGACCGCTGACCGGCCCGTCCTCGGTGACCGAGTCGGCCGAGAGCCGCAGTGGGGACAGCATCCGGGCCAGCCCCTCCACCCCGGCGATGCCGACCTCGTCCACCAACCCCTGGGAGATCACGGGCCGTTCACCGCGCAGGTCCTCCACCGTGGCCTGGCCGTCGGCGGTGGTGATCCGCACCGCCACCTGACCCGGCTCGGCCACCCGCTCGGCGACCAGGTGCAGCACGGTGACACCCATCGCCTCCAGCGGCACCGCCTCGTCGGTGCGCGGCAGTTCGTCCGCGACCGCGCCGTAGCCGTCGCTGATCACCAGCAGCCGGGGCGTCTGCGCCAGCGCGCTCTTGTCGGACAGCCCGCGCCGCACCTCGGCGGCGTACGCGGCGCGCTGCCGCAGGTCGTCGCGGAGCAGCACGCCGAGCTGGCCGAGATCGGGGGCGATCCGGCGGGCCGGTACCGGGCCGTCCAACTGCTCCGCGTCGACCGCGTGTGGCAGCCACTTCAACCACTCCCAGTCGGCGAGCCGTTCGGCCGGGCAGGCCAGCGCGATCGCCACGTCGTCGGGCGCGTGGAACACCGACGCGTGCGCCAGCAGGGTGCGCACCGCACGCAGCACGTCCTCGCGCGGGCCGACGACACTGACGTTGCCCGCCCGGTCCAGCGGCACCGGCAGCGGCAGATCGCTTCCGGTGCGGTAGCGGTGCAGCAGCGCGTTGGCCTCGTTGAGCATGAACGGGTCCGGCGGGGTCAGCACGCTGCTGCCCGGCTTGGCCAGCGTCAACTCGCGCACCGCCAACTCGCCGGTGCCGATGCGCACCTGGAGGAAGTCCCGGTCAAGGCGGCGCCGCTCCCACAGCCGCGCCGGGTCGCGCACCACGTCGTAGAGCGCCTCCGGCGGCGGGTTGAGTATCCGCGACGCCTCGCGGTGCGCCCGCTCGTCGGCCGCCAACTCCTCGCGCAGCTGCTCCAGGTACTCCAGGTACCGCTCGCGCTGGGAGCGCCGGGTGCGCTGCGCCTTGCCGCGCTGCGACAGCAGCAGCCCCATGCTGCCCAGCACGGTCACCACCAGCACCATGGCGCCGACGGCCGCGTACTGCCCGCTGCGCAGCACCGTCATCATCACGACCGAGCTCATCACCCCGGCGATCGGCATCAGGGTGTGCGCGGCGCCACCGGTCTTGCCCTCCGGCAGGTTCGGCGGCGCCTCCACGGTGCGCGGCTCGCTGCCGACCAGATGGCGTGTGGTCCGCGCCGGACGGTGCACCAGCCGGATCGTCATGACCGCCTCCGGAATATGGGGTTCTGGTACGTCACCTGCGCACGGCCCGGTCCAGCAGCTCGGCGCCGAGCCGCGCGGTGGCGTCCCGCGTCTCCTGCCCGAGCAGCGAGAGCCGTACCGCCCCGCCCGCGGCCAGATGCCGGTCGTACGGCACGTGCACCACCGGTGTGTCGCCGACCCGCAGGTACCGCATGGCGGCTTCGAGGTCGATCGCGGTGTGCGGCGAGGTGGAGTTGAGCGCCACCACGGTGCCGGGCAGCATCGGACGCGGCACACTGCCCATCCACTCCAGCACGGTGCGCGCCGCCGCCACGCCCTCCACCGTCGCCGGTGCCACCAGCACCCGGGCCTGCGCACCGGCCAGCGCGCTACGGGCCAACTCGCCCGGCAGCGTCTCGCAGTCCACCACCGTGATCGCGAAGTAGCGGCGCAGCGCCACGGCCACCGTCTGGTACTCCGCCAGGCTCACCTGCGCGCCGATCTGCCCCTTGCTGCCCGGCAGCAGCCAGCCGCCCTCGGGCAGCCCGACCAGGTACCCGATGACCTGGTCGAACCGCATCGACGGGGCCACCACCCTGGCCACATCGCCCATCGTCCAGCGCAGCGACGGCGCGGCCAGCCGCACCGGCAGCGTGCCCAGCGTCGGATTGGCCTCCATCACCAGCACCGGGTCGGGCCGGTAGTGCGCGTACGCGGAGCCGAGCAGCGCGGTGACGGTGCTCTTGCCCGCCCCGCCGTGCACGCTGGTGACCACGATCTGCCGACCGGTGGTGATCGGCTGCTGCAACTGCCGTGCCACACCGGTGACTTCGGCGGTCTCGCGGGCCGCCGAGGAGAACACTCCGCCCAGCGCGCGCTTGATCCGGCGGGCCGCCGAGTCGCCCTTCTTGGGCTTACCCGTGAGCAGCGCCGCAGCCTCCGGCGGCAACGTCGGTGCGGGCGCGGGCGGTTCAGGGGCGGGCGGCGGTACGTCGGCCACCTCCGGCGGCGGGGTTACGGGGGCCGGGGCCGCCGGTGGCGGGGTGGGCTCGGAGGCCGGCGTGGCGACATCGTTGAGCACGGCACGCTGCCAGTCGTCCTCGGGCACTCGCGGTCCCTCCCCTCTACTCACGTGAACGTCCTACCCGAAGGCGCCGAGCAGTTGCCCGTACACCCCGAACACGCCGAGCACCAGCGGGAACAGCGCCACCACGCTGAGCGTCTCGGCCAGGTCCATCGCCCGGCGCAGCCGTACCCGTACGTGCTCCGGCGGCTCGACCGCCAGCACCACCAGCGGCAGCAGCGCGGCGGCACACATCACCAGCACCGGCCAGGCGTGCGCCGAGTGCGCCAGCCACACCGCGACCAACCGGGTCAGCAGCACCCCGGTGGCCGCCTGCAACGCCACGACCTCGGCGATCAGCGGGAACGCCCGGGAACGGGAGAGCAGCGCCACGGCCAGCAGCACGGTCATCGGCACGGTCCAGGCGTTCGGCGCGGCCAGCAGCAGCCAGCCCGCCGCCGCGCAGGAGGTGGCGACGGTCACCGTCGCCACCGACAGCCCGCGGTGCGCGGCGGCCAGCGCGGTGTTCACCTCGTACCGGCTCACCGACGCGCCGCCCGCCCGCCGGTCGTCCAGCCGGGTCAGCCCGGCCGCCACCAGCGCACAGCGCGGCAGTACGCCCAGCGCGACGACCGAGGCCACGGTGAGCACTCCGCCGAGCCGCGCCTGGTCCACCGCGCCGTGCGCGGCGCCGGTCAGCGCGGCGACCGCCTCCCACGCCGCACCGGTCAGCGTCAGCGCGCCCGCGCCGACCAGACCGCCGCGGCCGACCGGGGAGAACAGCCCGAGCAGCGCGAGGGTGAGCACCAGTACGCCGGCCAGCCCGCCCCAGTGCGCGGCGACCGGCCAGCCGTGTGCGTCGGACAGCGCCCAGGTGCCGCAGCCGCCCAGCGCGCCGCCGGTCACCATCAGGGCGGTGCCCAGACCCCGGTTGCCCACCTTGGCGGTTACCGCGCCGCCCGCCAGCGCGGCGGCGCCGATCGCCAGCAGCCATGGGGCGACGGCGGTCGCGCCCACATCACCCCAGGCCAACAGCGCGGCGACCAGGCCCAGTACGAGGACCAGCGCCCCGGCGGTCCACCGCCGGGCGGCGGGCCGCCATCGCCAGGCCCGCAGGTCCAGGTCGTCCGCCACCTCGTCGGTGACGTCGTGCACGACGGGCGCCGCGGGCGCGTACTGGGTGCGCACCAGCCGCAGCACCGCACCGTCCGCCACTCCGGCGGAGGCCAGCGAACTGTCCTGCGGCAGCACGGTTCCGTGCGCGGTGACCAGGTGGCGGGGGACCGGCGGCGAACTCACCGCGTCGTCCAACAGCACCAGGACTTCGGGGAGCAGCCGTCCGATCGGCTCCTCTGAGGGCAGCACGAGATCCACGCGTCGCCGCTCACCCACCAGGGTGACCCGACTCAACCGCGTAGCACGCTTGGCCCCCGTACTCACCATTTCGCCGAACCTATCATCGCGGTGAGCCGCTGGCGGGGCTCGGGGACGAGGTGACCGGCACCAGCCCGGGCTGCGTCTGGTGCGCCAGCCGATGCGAGACGAACGACCACCCCACACACCCCGCACACATCACCGCCGCCAACGCCACCCCGGCGAACGCCTTGCGCAGGTTCTCGTCGGTGCTCCGCCGAGTCCGCATCGCCCCGTGCAGCAACGCGTCCCGCAACCGCCTCCGCCGCACGGCCACGGACTCAAGAAGCTGACTGTCGAAGTCGCGTGCCATCGCTTTCCGCTCCGCTGGGTGTGTGGGGTGACGAGGGTAGCCCTCCCGGGGCGCGGCAACTACGGCTGGTCGAGCTCGCCTGCCTTGATCTTTTGCAGCAGGCTGGCGAGGTGGGCGGAGGTGGTGGTGACGATGGCCTCCGGGCGGTCGCTTTCGCGGAGGTGGATCCGCGGTGTTCTGCCGGAGGATATGGCGACGTTGACGCAGTTGGCGCCTTCCTCGCTGTAGGAGGACTTCTGCCAGGTGAGCCTGGACACGTATGACTCCTTCACAATCCCTTTGCGATGCTTCTGATCAAGTCCCGCGTCTTGCCCGGCTTGAGAGCCGATTCCTCCATGCGGTCCAGTACCGACCGGTACTTCGCCAATTGCGCCTCGGCGTCCAGGAACTCACAACCATGCGCCGTATCCAGCTCGACGGTGTCGAGCTGCGGCACCGGTCCGTACGCGTAGGTGATCGGTTGGCCGGAGGACACGAAGGATGGCTCGCCAAACGGGATCGCGAGCACGGTGATGTTGTCGGAATCGCTTACCGCGATGAGGTGTTCAAGCTGCTTGCGCGCGACTTCGGGGCCGCCAAGGCTCATGCGCAAGGCGGCTTCGTGGACGATGGCCGTGTACGGGACGGGCGTGTTCCCGTGCAGGATCGCCTGGCGCTTGATCCGGTATGAGACCCGGTGTTCCACCTCGAACGGCGTCAGCGTCGGTACGGTCTCGTTGAAGCTCGCGCGAGCGTGATCCGTTGTTTGTAGGAGTCCCGGAACGTGGATCACGGAGGCGACACGCAGCTTTCGGGCGTGGTGTTCCATCTCCGCCAAGTCGAGGAGACCGCTGGGGAGCAGTTCGCGGTAGTCCTCCCACCAGCCCCGCGTCCGCCCGCCGGTCATCCCGGCGAGGGCTTCGATCAGAGCCTCGTCAGAGCAGGTGTAGTTGCGCGCCAAGGTCCGCACGCGGTCGGCGCTGACGGCGTATCGGCCCGCCTCGATGTTGCTCATCTGCGATTGGGGACCTCCGAGGAGGCCAGCAGCTTCTGTTGACGAGAGTCCCGCACGCTCGCGGAGCTTCCGCAGCTCGGAGCCAAGGCGCTGCTGGCGCATCGTCGGAACGGTGGTCGGCTGCAACGTAGCTTCATCTCCTCCCGTCACCCACACGGATGGTGTTGTAAGGGATTACATCCAGCAACTGTCAGACCTTACAGTCGCCGCCATATGGTGTGACGCAATCCACTCCATCCTCCACGGGAGCCCCCATGGACCTCTGGACGTACACGCTCCAACTCCCGCACGACGCACGCGCAGTACGTATCGCACGCATCACACTCCGTACCGTACTGACCACTCACGGCCTGGGCGAACTCCTGGACCCGACAGAGCTGCTGACCAGCGAACTGGTCACCAACGCCTACCGCCACTCCAGCGGCCCGTCCCTGCTCCGCGTCCGCAGCATGGCGAACCGGCTGCGCGTCGGCGTATGGGACACCAATCCCACCATCCCGCCACCGTTCGCGAACGGCACGCTTCCGGTGCCGGAACCGGACAGCGAGCAGGGCCGCGGTCTGATGCTCGTACGGCGTTGGGCGGACAACTACGGCGGATACGAGATGGGCGAGGAACTCGGCAGCAGGCACGGCAAGTTGCTGTGGTTCGAGATCCTGAGGCGCGACGCGTTCGACATGGCGGCGTGACCGCCGCAGCGGGCAGGCCTGTTTGAATGGTGTGCGATGAGCAGCCCATACAACGCCGAACCGCCCCGCTACCCAACTCCGCCCTACCCGGGCCAGGCTCCGTACCCGCCCATGGGCGGAACCCCGTACGGGGCGTATCCGCCACCGCCCATGGGCTACCTACCGCCGGAGGCGTGGCCCGCCGTGCAGCAGGATCCGCGTAACCCGCCGGTGCTGGCCAACCCCGGCCAGCGGCTGGGCGGTCACGCCCTCGACTTCCTGTTCGTCTTCCTGGGCGCCGTGCTCGTGGGCATCGTGTTCCTGCTCATCGGCCGGGTGACGGGCCGCCCGGGGAGCGCGCCGGAGAGCGGCGCGCTGCTGGTGTGCCACCTCGTGGTGATGCTCGCGTGGGTCGTCCTGTACGACCCGGTGCAGACCGTCCTGTGGGGCCGCACACTGGGCAAGCGCTGCGCGGGAACTCGCGCCGTCCCGCTGACCAGCCCGACCGAACGCCTCGGCTTCGGCCAGGCCTTGGGCCGCTGGCTCCTCCACCTGGTGATGACGTTCATCCCGTTCCTGGGCCTACTCAACGCGCTGTGGCTCCTCTGGGACCGCCCGTACTACCAGTGCCTACACGACAAGGCCGTACAGACGGCGGTCATCCGACAGCGGGGCTAGGGGGGCCAGGGCCTCAGTCGTCGATGCTGAAAGCAAGCACGGCAACGTGCGAACTGGTCACCAGCAGGAAGTCCCTCTGCCAGACAGCGCGGTGGTCATCGTTGCCGGTCAGATCAACTGGCGCAGCGATACGCACAGTTCCCCGGTGCCGATCAATCGAGGCGACGAGCCGCTCGGCCCCCGACCACACCAACCACCCGCCATCATGTCCACGTCCGGGTCGTCGATGTCCACGAGCGTCGAGCTGGCCGGGGCGGCTCCTGGCTCTGCCCGAAAGCCCCGTACCCATCCAGCCCCTCACTTTCGATTCCCGGTCTAAGCGCTACGATTCAGCGCTTTGCGTTGATCTCTTGGGTGACGGATTCGACGCCAACCGCAGTTACTTTTCCGCCACGTTGAGATCTCAGGTTTCGAACTCGCCCAGCCAACTGCGCCGTAGCAGATGCTTGGGCAGGTATTCGGACTCGACCTCGATGGGCACACCGGCGTCGTAGGCGAGGCATGCAATGGCCAGCGGGCCGAGCGCGACCAGGCCCTCGCTGCTGGTTGCCCGCTCCTCGTCCTTGGTCCAGTACTCCTTGTGCCACTGCAGGGCCTTGGCCAGCTCGGAGTTGAACTGCTCGTGGTCCTGGCGCAGGAAGCGGTAGAAGAGGTTGATCGGCGGATACAGGATCTTCAGGATCAGTTCACGGTCGGCGACCTGCAGCACCTCGGGGTCGGTTCCCTCCATGGCAGCGACCAGCTTGTCGCCCAGTTCGGGCCGTTCGAGCCAGTACGCCTGGAGCGTGTCCACCCATGAGTAGATGTACTCGTCGAACACCGCACCGGATTCGCGCAGTACGGCGATAGGGACGTTGCACAGCTGGGTCATGCGAGCTTGTTCGCGGCAGATGATGGCAAGCCAGAATGAGGTGATCCAGTTTCCGGCATCCGTGTAGTACTGGACGCCGGTGGCTGGGATCGTCCTCGTTTTGTGCGCGACCCGGCACTGCACCGTGTCCTCTGTTGCGGTCGCTGACGCGAACATCGCGGAACCGATCTGCATGGCCGCGACATAGGCTTCCCACGTCTCAAGTTCGTTCGCCGTGGGGTCGAGGACACAGCGCGTCTGGGCCTCGGTGAGGGCGGCGTCCAGTGCACTGTCGAAGTCGGGCGACTCTTCCAGGTCGGCGATTTCTTCCTTCGTGCCCTCGCTGAGCACCTCTACGCCCCGTGCCGCATTGGCGGTGGGGAATTCGTGGCGTGGCACGATAACAGCCACTTGTATTGCTCCTCTAGCCGATGTCGAAGTGCTTCATCAAGTAACCAGCATACTCGCTTCCGTTGGGCACCGCCTTGACCAGTACGTAATCGACCTTGCCCTGTTTGAGGGCCTTGCGTAGCTGCCGCTCAAGTGCTGCTTCCTGCGGATCGGTAGCGGCCCGCTTGCGCATTTCCTTAAGGATGGTCTCGAAGTATTCCCGCGTCCCTTGCTTGACGCTGCGGCCGGTGAGGCCTTGGCGATGTCCGAGTTCGGCCTTAGGTGAACCCTTGGCCTCGACGACCACGTAGTGTCCGTCGTGCCGCTGCCATATCTGGTCGAAGCGGTTGTTTCCCGTCGCCCGGTTGTCGACCCGGACGGCATCCGGATAGTGGTGCGGTATTGCGTGGTATTCGGCTGAGTTGTCCCCGAATTCCTCGCTCGCCTTGTTCATCGCGGAATGCAGGGGGCTGTGAGATTCCTTTGCCTGCTCCAGGTGGTTGTGCGCTGCCTCTATGGCGTTGGCGTCTTGCGTGTGTTTGGCGGCCTCGTGTGCCTGTTTGGCCGCGTCCAAGTGGTGCTCCGCGGCCTGATCTGCTGCGACTGCGTGGTCTCGTCGGGCGGCTTGTTCATCGAGCTGGCCGAGATGTTCAGGCGACACCGTCGCCCTGTCTCCGACTATGGGATTGACGTGCTTGTACTTCGGCGGGATCGGCGGCGGGGCATCGTCTGCTGCGATCCACCCCTTGGGATGCTGTGCGTCGGGTGTGACCTTCTTCAGCTTCGCCAGCGGGTAGCCGTTCTCGTCAGTGTTCTCAATCCTGTGCCGATGGCCGTCGACGTTGTAATGCTTCTTGAACCACTCGGGATCGTGGTTGGCCTTTTGGACTTGCTGCCGAACGACTTCGCGCTGCTCGTCTTGTGTGAGTTGGTCGTACGGGCGGTGGCCGTGGTGGCCACCGGAACCACCGTGGTCATGCTCGCCCGGCACTGAGTGGTCGCCTGGGACATCAGGGCCGTGGGTCGGCCCTGAGGGCACGTGGTGCCCTTCGGTACCCGATGAAACGTTGCTGCCAGAGTGACCGGGGCCGTGGTCAGTGGTGGTTGTGCCGTGACCTCCGCCGGCCGAGTTGTGCGCGTCGTGACTTGTTTGGGTGAAACCATTCTGTGGCTCACGGCCCCCACCAGTGCTGTTGTGTACCTGGTGGTCCGTGTGGGCCATCGCGTTGGGTGGCTCGTGGTTGCCGCCGCCGTGGCTCATGTCGGACGGAACGTTTCCGCCGTCGTGGCCGAGAGTGGGGGCCAGGTCGTGGTTGCCGCCACCCACCGTGACCAGTTGGCGTTCTGCGGGGGCCTCGACATGGACGTCAGGCGCCGATGCCGTGGCGCGGTCCGTCGCGGACGGCTCGTGTACCGGCTCGTGGACGGTCCCGTCCGGTGCGTGGTAGTTGAGGTTGGCGTCGATGTGGCCGCCGTCGGGCAACGGGACGGTGCCGTCTGGCAGGGAGCCGAAGCGGGCCTTGAGTGCGTCTACGTTGATCAGGCCCTTGACGTTGAAGACGGCCTGGTCCTTCAGGCCCTTCAACGCGTCCATGGCGGCGGCTACCTTGGGGAGGTCGCCGATGCCCTTCAACGCGACGCCTGCGCCCTTGGCGACGTAGGTCATGGGGTCGATGAACTTGCCCGCCTTGCCCAGCACGCCGACGACCTTGCCGACCGTCCCGGCCTTGGCGGCCACGCCTTCGCCGCCCGCCAGCAGGGTCAGGGCGTTGAAGACGACGCCGCCCGCGGCGCGGGCGGGGTCCTTGCCCCATTCGTCCCAGGCGACCAGGCTCTTGCCGAACGCGCGGGTGGTCTTGCGGCTCTCCTGTACCCAGCCGGGCAGTGCGGAGTCGGGGACGAGGTAGCCGAACGGGACGGAGTAGCTGGCCAGGCCGACAGCCAACTCGCCCAGTCCCTTCCAGGAGTTGACGAAGGTGTCCCAGCCTTCCAGGCCGACCAGTCCGCCCAGGCCCTTGAGGGTGCCCCAGATGCCGTCGACGATCAGGCCGTCCCACACGAAGGACTTGGCCCAGTGGTCGATGCGGTACCAGTGGTACTTCAGATCGACCGCGTCACCCCACGGCAGGCCCTTGGCGCCGTCGAGCTGGTCGGCGGTGTAGCCGTACATGTTCGACTTGTTGCTGCCGTCGTTGTGCACGTACCGCGTGCCGCCGAAGATCGCGTCGATCGCGTTGGCGCAGCGGATCTCGGCGTCCCAGAACGCGGCGACGGCGGTGTCGACCTGCTTGCGCAGATCGTTGTTGCGGTCGACCTTGTGGCTGTCGTACTGCCAGTCGTGGTCCTTCTTGGCGTCCGCGACGAACGCCTCGGCGTCCGAGCGCAGTTGCTTGAGCTTGGCCGCGATCGGCTTGACCTCGCTGGCGTATGTGGACAGCGCCCCGGCGACCGTCTTCAGGTCGTCACCGAAGGTCTTGCCCGCGTCCGCGACCGGTTTGGTGGTGGCGAACAGCTGCTCGGCCTCGGGGGCTTCGTAGAACGCGGACAGCCCCTGGAAGGTGGAGTGGACATCCGAACCCGTCCCGGCGATCGCCCCCGCGTCGTTGCGCAGGTCGGTGACGTCGGATTCGAGTTGGTCGACGTTGCCGGTGAACTGGGGTATCTCCTCGGGCTTTATCAGCTCGCCGCTCACTTCTTGCCCCCAGCGGGCGGCAGGGCGACGGGAGGCGGTGTGGTGTCCTTCAGCGCGTTGCTCTGCGCCTGGGCGGCCATCTCCAGATCACCGTTGAGGTAGTCCTTGGTGGCATCCACCGCGCCGGTCAGCGACTTGCCGCTGCGCTCGGCCATGAACTCCAACTGGCCCTTGGTGGCTTCGGCGAAGTTGGACAGCGCGAGTGCGACCAGGCCCATGCCGTCCTTGCCGCCGTAGTCGCCTGAGCCGCCCTTGCTGATCGTGCCCGCGTCCTTGGCCGCACTTTGCAGATGGGTGCCGTATGCGGTGACCTGGCCCTGAAGGCCCTTGGCGATGTCACCGGTCTTACCCACCACCGTGCTCACACCGGCAGGATCGATGTTCCACCTACCCGCTGGATGCGACATACCGCTGCCGCCCCTCCCCGTGAAATCCCCGTGAACTCGCAACCGGCGCTACAACGCGCCGCAAGGCCTCAGGCCGTCAGCCGATACCGTCCACTGCCGACTTCGCGTGCGACAGAGTCTGCTGCGCCGTGCCGTCGTTCTTCTCCAGCGTGGAGCGCACCAGGTGGATGATCTGCCGCACCTCGTTGGCCGCGCGGTTCCACCGCTGTTCCTTGCCGTGGTACTCGTCCGAGACACCGTCGGCCTGGAAGTCGGCCATCGCCGCCTTCACCTGCTGGTCCCGCGCGTTGATCACCGTCTCCAACTGCGAGATCACACCCGCCAGATTCGTCTGCGCCTCGGCGGACGCACCCGTGTCGTAGCTACGACGGTCAGCGTTACCCATGAGCCCAATCCCCCTGTGTCTCAGCGGCCGGAGAACCGGGCCGCGTCGAAGTTCGCCGAACCCATCGCCGACCGCGCGTCATCCGACATCTGCGTGTCACCCGTGGTGAACGACTTGTTCATGCCCGACTGACCGCCCAGGATCGAACCCAGAGAACTGTTCAGATCCGCCGTGATCCGGTCCGACTGTGCCTTGAACGCGTCAAACGCCGCCTTCCCCGCACCGTTGAACTTCCCCTCCAACGGCTGCGCCGCGGCGATCAACTGCTTGATCAACGACCCCAGATCCTCACTCGATCCCTGGGTCTGCTTGATCAACGTGGACAGGGTGGTGTTCCCCATGTCGAACTTCACATCAGCCCCCGATGCTTTTCGGCCCCGGCCTTTCAGGCCAGTTCCATTCTCCCATCACCACGTCCATCCCAGCGGTTCGGTTCCCCCTCGGTCAACCCGGTTGCGCCGACCGTCTCAGGTCACTCAGGCGGCGCCACCGACGTGCCCGGTAGGCGGACGACCGCCACCGTGCCGCCGCCGGGCGCGGATTGGAGCGCAACCTCGCCGCCCGCCTGTTGGACGGTGCGGGCGACGATGGACAGGCCCAGGCCCGATCCGGGCAGGGCGCGGGCGGACGGGGAGCGCCAGAAGCGCTCGAAGACGTGCGGGAGGTCCTCCGGGGGGATGCCAGGTCCCTGGTCCCGTACGCTCAACTGGCCGTTGACCAGGATCACTTCGATGGTGCCGGCGGACGGGCTGAACTTCACCGCGTTGTCGAGCAGGTTGACCACCGCCCGCTCCAGGGACGACGGCTCGGCGCGTACGTACCAGGGCGTGAGGTGCGCCTTGATGGTGAGGTCGGGGCCGCGCAGCCGGGCGCGTTCGAGGGCATGCTCGGCCACCTCGTGCAGGCCCACGGTCTGGAACGGGGCGCTGCCGGGCACCGCGTCCGGACGGGACAGCTCCTGTAGGTCGCCGATGAGCAGGGCGAGTTCACTCATCTGCGCCTTGACCGAGATGAGCAGCGCCTTGCGGTCCTCGGGCGGCAGCGGCCGACCGGTCTCCTCGCTGCGGGCGAGCAGCTCGATGTTGGTGCGCAGCGAGGTCAGCGGGGTGCGCAGTTCATGGCCCGCGTCGGCGATCAGCTGCTGCTGGCGCTCACGGGAGGAGGCCAGTTGCGCGGTCATCGAGTTGAACGCCGTGGACAACCGGGCGATCTCGTCCTCCCCCTCGACGGGGATGCGGACCGCCAAGTCCTCGGTGCGGGCGATGTGTTCGACGGCGTCGGTGAGTCGGTCCACCGGGCGCAGGCCCGCGCGGGCGATGCCCAGACCGGCGCTGGTGGCGCCGATGACTCCTATTCCGGCGACGACGACGAGGATGACGGCGAGATGGTCGAGGGGTTTGGTGATGTCCTTCAGTGGACGTGACACGGAGACGGCGGCGGGTTGCCTGCCGATACCCGGCTGGAACACCGGCATCACCCGGGTGTAGACCCGTACGACCTCTTTGCCGTCGGTGGTCTTGGCGTCGTGGAAGACGGGCCGCGACCCGGCCTCCCACGTGCCGAGGGCGACCGTGTTGGCGACGGCCAGGTCCCACCGCGTCACTTCGACGGCCTTGCCCTCCACCACGCAGGCCGGCCCGGCCGGTTGCACGACCTGTACGTACGTCTCGGGACCCACCACCGGTCCTGGGCCGGGTTTGGAGTTGGGGGTGCACAACGACCGCTCAGTGGTGAGCCGGGGGTTGGTGCTCGCCAGCGACTTGTCGAACTGGTTAAGCAACTGCCGCTGCGCGGTGAACCACGCCGCGACCGCCACGGCGGCGACCGCGAACCCCACCGCCGCCGCGACCAGCAGTGCCAACCGGGAGCGCAGCGGGAGGGCCTTGAAGCGCCAGCGTCTGAGCAGGCGCAGACGGCTCATGGCCTGGCCTCGGCGGAGCGCAGGACGTAGCCGACACCGCGCACCGTGTGCACCAGTCGCGGCTGGCCACCCGCCTCGGTCTTGCGGCGCAGGTACATCACGTACACATCGAGGGAGTTGGAGCTGGGTTCGAAGTCGAAGCCCCAGACCGCCTTGAGGATCTGTTCGCGGGTGAGCACCTGGCGCGGGTGGCTCATGAACAGTTCGAGCAGCGTGTACTCGGTGCGGGTCAGTTCCACCGGGCGGCCCGCGCGGGTGACCTCGCGGGTGGCCGGGTCCATCCGCAGGTCGGCGAAGACCAGCGCGGCGTCCTGGGGGGTGTCGGCGGCGCTGGCGGCCGCCGCGGCCGCGTACGAGGTGCGGCGCAGCAGGGCGCGCAGCCGGGCCAGCAGCTCGTCCAGCTCGAAGGGCTTGACCAGGTAGTCGTCCGCACCGGCGTCGAGCCCGGTGACCCGGTCGCCGACGGTGTCCCGCGCGGTGAGCATCAGGATGGGCGTGGTGACGCCGTTGTGGCGCAGTCGGCGGGCGGTGGTGAGACCGTCCATGCGCGGCATGAGCACGTCGAGGATGATGGCGTCCGGGCGGTACGCCTCGACCTGTTCGAGCGCGGCGAAGCCGTCGGCGGCCAGTTCCGTGTCGTACCCCTCGAACGCGAGGCTGCGACGGATTGCCTCGCGTACCGCGGGCTCGTCGTCCACGACCAGGATCCGGGACGGCTGTTCGCCGCTCTCGGCGGGGCTCATCGTCTGCGTACCTCGCTGTCGCTCGTAACGGGTGTGGGGTCCAGCTCACGGCCTGCGCGGCTTTCGCTTCAGCCTCGCACGGATGCGGGGGCGGTGCGTCGGCGCGCGGTGGCGTGCTTGGTCGTACGTCCGCGCCGTGGCGCGGTGGCGGCGATCTCCGCGGCGCGGGTGGCGGGTACCGAGCCTGCCAGCGCGATCGCCAGGTCGAGATCGGCCGGGCCCGCGCTGAGCCCGGGGTGCACGGCACGGTGGACCGGGACGGTCGCGCGGTCACCGCCCGAGCACCAGGTTACGGCGGCGGCCAGGGCGTGGCGGGCGCGGTAGGCGCCGACGGTGAGGCGGGCCATGAACGGCTCCTCAGCTGTTGTAGCTGATGTGGTTGCTGTTGAGGAACGACTTGACGGTGTTGATCGGGATGGCGAAGCCCAGGCCGATGCTGCCCGCGTCGCTGGACGAGCTGCCGCTGCCGGAACTCGGCGAGTACATCGCGGAGTTGATGGCGACGACCTGGCCGCTCAGATTGATCAGCGCGCCACCGGAGTTGCCGGGGTTGAGCGGGGCGTCGGTCTGTATCGCCTTGTAGGTGGTGGTGTTCCCGCCGACCTGGCCGTTGTACTGGCCGCCGCCGAACTCGAACGGCCACTGCTGCCCGCCACCGCGGCCCCAGCCGCCGAAACCGTTGCCGTTGCCGGAGTCGCCGCCGCTGGAGTCGCCGCCTTCGACGGGTACGGTCACATCGCGGTTGAGCGCGGAGACCACACCGCTGGTGACGGTGTTGGACAGGCCCTCGGGGGAGCCGATGGCGACCACCTGGTCACCGACGGCGAGCGAGTCGGAGTTGCCGAGCGTGGCGGTCGGCAGCCCGCTGACGCCCTGTGCCCTGATCACCGCGAGGTCCTTGGAGGCGTCGGTCGCGATGACCTTGGCGGAGGCGCTCTTGCCGTTGGTGAAGTTCACCTTCACGGTGTCCGCGCCCGCGATGACGTGGTTGTTGGTGAGGATCGTGCCGTCGGAGCCGAGGACCACCCCGGAGCCGATCGACTGGCCGGAGCCGGTGTTGGCGGTGATCTCCACGATGCTCGGGCTGACCGCGGAGGCCACGGCGCTCACGCTGCCGAGGGACTTGGCGGAGGTCGGGGACCCCACGACGGACGACGAGACGGTGTCGGTGCGGGTCGCGTTGCCTATCAGCACCGCGGCGCCGCCGCCGATCAGACCGGAGGCCAGGGCGACCGCGGCGACCAGTGCGACGGACCGGCGTGAGCGCCGGGGCGTGGGGCCGCCGGCCTCGGGCAGCGGCTGCGACGGGTGGTAGGGCGGCGGGGGAGGGTACGCGCCGCCGGAGAGGCTTTCGGCGCTGTGCTGCGAGCCGCTGCTGAAGTGGGTGCTGTCCGTCATGGCAATGACTTTCGGCGCTGATCATGAGAGCCGTCTGAGCGCCAGCTGAGAAGCCCGACAGAAGTAGTTATGCCCGAAATAAAGGCCGCGGCCTACCTGTTGCCTACGTCGCGCAGCCGCAGGAGCGGCGGATCACCAGGCGCGACGGGAACTGCTTGAGCCGCTCCCTGCGCGATCCGGCGAACCGCAGCCCGTCGTCCAGCACCAGGTCCACGGCCGAGCGGGCCATCGCCTCGCGGTCCGAGGCCACCGTGGTCAGCCCGGGATCGGTCAGTGCCGCTTCCTTCACGTCGTCGAAGCCCGCGACGGCCAGCTCGCGCGGAACGTCGATGCGCAGCTCCCGGGCCGCCCGCAGCAGGCCGATCGCCTGGTCGTCGGTCGAGCAGAACACGGCGGTCGGCCGGTCCGGGCGGGACAGCAGGTCAAGGCCGATCCGGTAGGCGTCGTAGCGGTTGTAGGGGGCGTTGATGAGGCGGCCCTGCGTGGACCGCCCGGCCTCCTGCATCGCGCGTCTCCAACCCTCGACGTGGTCGGTGACCGGGTCGCCCACCGTGGGGGTGCCCTCTATGCCGCCGAGGCAGGCCACGTACTCGTGGCCGTGTTCCAGCAGGTGCCGGGTGGCCAGCTGCGCGCCGCCGATGTCGTCGGTCACCACGGCGACGTCGTCGATCGCCGCGGGCCGCTCGTGCAGCAGTACCACCCGGGCGTCCCAGGCCTCGATCTCGGCGGCCGCGTTCTCGCTCGGGCCCTGGCTGATCAGGATCACGCCCGCCACCCGCATGCCGAGGAAGGCGCGCAGATAGTGCACCTCGCGCTCGTCGAGGTAGTCGGAGTTCCCGGCCAGCACCATCTTTCCGCGCTCGGCGGCGGCCCGTTCCACGGCGTGCGCCATCTCCGCGAAGAACGGCTGGCGGGCGTCAGGGACGATCAGCCCTATCAGGTCGGTGCGGCGGCTGGCCATCGCCTGGGCCACCCGGTCCGGGCGATAGCCGAGCTGTTTGATCGCCGCGAGCACGCGTTCGCGGGTGGCCGGTGCGACCGGCCTCGGTCCGTTGTTGATGACGTAGCTGACGACTGCGGTCGAGGTCCCCGCAAGCCTGGCCACGTCGTCGCGCGTCACCTTGGGCACGGGCGTAGTCTACGCGGGTGAACCGCCGACTTTACCGGCCGTCTTCACCGGTCGTGCGGGCGGTCGACCCGGCGCCCGCAGCGGCCTCCTCCCGCGCCGCGTTGTTCCGTTCCGGCGTGGCCCGTCCGGTCTGCTTGGCCTGGGCGGCCTTGGCCTCCTCGGTGGCGCGCTCGACCTTCTCCGGTACGACGAAGCGGTAGCCAACGTTGCGGACGGTGCCGATCAGCGCCTCGTGCTCGGGGCCGAGCTTGGCGCGCAGCCGCCGTACGTGGACGTCGACCGTGCGGGTGCCGCCGAAGTAGTCGTACCCCCAGACCTCCTGGAGGAGCTGGGCGCGGGTGAAGACCCGGCCCGGATGCTGGGCGAGGTACTTCAGCAGCTCGAACTCCTTGAACGTCAGGTCCAGGACCCGGCCCTTGAGCTTGGCGCTGTACGTGGCCTCGTCCACCGACAGGTCGCCGGTGCGGATCTCCAGCGGGCTGTCGTCCGCGGTGATCTGCTGGCGGCCGGTGGCCAGCCGTAGCCGTGCCTCGACCTCGGCCGGACCCGCGGTGTCCAGCAGTACGTCGTCCACGCCCCAGTCGGCGGTGACCGCGGCCAGACCGCCCTCGGTGACGACCAGGATCAGCGGGCAGCCGGGACCGGTCGACCGCAGCAGCTGGCACAGGCTGCGGATCTGCGGCAGATCGCGGCGGCCGTCGATGAGGATCACGTCGGCGCCGGGCGTGTCGACGAGCGCGGGACCCTCCGCGGGGGCGACGCGCACGCTGTGCAGCAGCAGGCCGAGCGCGGGCAGCACCTCGGTGGACGGCTGCAGGGCGTTGGTCAGCAGGAGCAGTGAACTCACCGGAGGCTCCCCTCCGTCGTCCGGTCAAGGCAGGGGCACGGCACGCCGGACGCGCTGTGCCCACCCAGCCGGCGTGGCCCGGCCGGGCCGTCGGCTGTATACGGCGTCGTATACGCACCGTCTGAAGTACGTGTACTGCCCGGTTTGCTCATTCGCGAACCCTCCTCGGTCCCTGCGAGGACGTGGCGCCCTGCGGCTTTTGGAGTGCCCGAAAGCACGAAAGGACCCGGGGGCGGCGCTGCCCGGATCCTCTTGCCTCAGGAGAATAGCCGACATGGACGCCACGGGTGAGAACGAGTTGGCACGGTTCGGTGTTTCCTCGATCACTTCACGTAGTCGGCAATACACCCGAAAGAGACCCTCTCGTCACATCTTGTTGACACGGGACGGAGTGCGGATCGAGGCCGGGCACCAGGGCGCGCTGGACGGTTCCGACGACCTCGCGGTGGTGCTGGCGCACGGCTTCACCGGCTCGCTCGACCGGCCCGCGGTGCGGCGCGCGGCGCAGGCGTTCCGCGGATTCGGCGGGGTGGTCACGTTCTCCTTCCGGGGGCACGGCGGGTCCGGCGGACGCTCCACGGTCGGCGACCGGGAGGTGCTGGACGTGGACGCGGCGGTGGGCTGGGCGCGTCGGCTCGGGTACCGGCGGGTCGCCACCGTCGGCTTCTCCATGGGCGGGTCCGTGGTGCTGCGGCAGGCGGCGGTGCGGGAGGCCCCGGTCGACGCGGTGGTGTCGGTGAGCGCGCCCGCGCGCTGGTACTACCGGGGGACGGCGCCGATGCGGCGGTTGCACTGGGTGGTGACGCGTCCGGTCGGCCGCACGGTGTCCCGGTACGGCCTGAAGACCCGGATCCACCCGGAGGGGTGGGATCCCGTTCCGGTCTCCCCGGTCGAGGCGGTGGGGCTCATCGCGCCCACGCCGTTGCTGATCGTGCACGGGGACCGTGACGCGTACTTTCCGTTGGACCATCCCCGGTCGCTGGCGGCGGCTGCCGCCGGTGCCGCGGAACTCTGGATCGAGCCGGGCTTCGGCCACGCGGAGAACTCCGCGTCCGCGGGGCTTCTGCGGCGGATCGGGGAGTGGGTGTCGGACCGGTGCCCGGTGGTTGAGACCTAGCAACCGCCCACCCGTCTGCCGTCGGCCTGCGCCCGCCGTCGCGCACGGGAGGCGGTCCGCTGTCCGCCGCGCCGCGGATGTCCCCGCGAAGACGGCGGAGCGCGGCGGCACGTAAGAGCTGACGGGAAACGGGGAGAGCCCCGGAACGCCGGCGCGAGCGGCCCCGCCAATTACCCTGAACCCCAAAACCCACGACGTACCGCCGAGGAGCCGCCATGGGCGCCCCGAACCACGCGGGCGCGGAAACCGCGCCCGCGACCGGCACGATCCGCTACTGGGCGGCCGCGAAGGCCGCCGCCGGCACCCCGGAGGAGCCGTACGAAGCGGTGACCCTCGCCGAGGCGCTGCGCGCCGCGGGCGACCGGCACGCGCACCAGCCCGAGTTCGCCCGTGTCCTGGCCAGGTCCTCGTTCCTCGTCGACGGGGCGCCGGTGGGCACCCGTGACCACGCCACGATCCGGCTTGCCCAGGGCGGCACCGTCGAGGTGCTCCCGCCGTTCGCGGGAGGATGAGCGACGCGATGACGACACCACAGTGGAACGACAACGGTCACGGCGGCTACGGCGGCCAGTACGACCCCGCGTACAACTACTACGCGCACGAGCAGATGCCGGAGCAGACGGCGACGGCCTACTCGCCGCCGTCCCCGCCGCCGTACGGCTACGACGCGTACCAGCCGGAGCCGGAACCCCTGCCCGTGGCGGAGCCGGAACCCGCTCCCGCTCCCCCTGCCGTCCGGACCGGATCGCCGATCATCCCGCCCGGCATCCAGCCCGCGCTGCTGACCGCCGTGCTCGCCGCGCTCACCGCCGCGGGCGCGGCTCTGGGCAGTCCGGCGCTGGCGGTGGCGGCCGTGCTGCTGCAGGCCGTGACGGCCGCCGGATGGTTCCGGCTGAACGGCATGTGGCCCGCCCGCCAGGGCATCGCGCTGGCCTTCCTGGCCGGCCTGGCCGCTGACGTCGGGCTGCTGGCCGCCCCGGCCGACCAGGCCCCGGCCGTCATCCTCGGCACCCTCGGGGTGTGGGTCCTGCTGATCCTCGTGCAGCAGATGCGGCACCGGGGCAGCGCCGACGAGCGGCTGGCGAGCCTGACCGCGACCGCCGCCTCGACCGCGCTGACCGTGCTGGCCGCCGGGTACCTGGCGGTCGACGGCAAGGTGGGCGGCCATCCCGTGGTGGTGGGCGCGGTGGCGGTCGCGGTGGCGGCGGTGGCGCGGGCGCTGCCGCTGCCTTCGGTTGTCTCGGTGGCGGTCGCCGTGCTGGCGGCGGCGGGCAGCGGGGTCGCCACCGACCGGCTGACCGGCATGGGCACCACGTCCGCGGTGCTGATCGCGGTGGCCGCCGGGGTCTGCGCGCTGATCGGCCTGCGGGTGGCCAGCTATGACTTCCCGTCCCGCTTCGTGCACTTCACCGCGGGTGTGGCGCTGCCGCTGACGGTCGCCGCGCCGGTCGTCTACGCCCTCGGGCGCGCGCTGGGCTCGTAGCGCACGGACCGCGTCCGTCGGCCGGGGAGGCCCCCGGGGAACCGCCCGCACCCGCCGGACGTAGTGATCTGTGACACCGGCCGCCGGCCCCTGGTGCCCAGCCCGGGGAGGCGGACAGGTCCGCCAGGTATGGTCGCGACGCCGAGTAACCACGCCTGGAGACGCCGGGGAGTGGGGGAAGAGGAGAGATGCGCGGGCGCGGGATACGCATGTTGCTGATACTCGTCGTGGTGCTCGGCGGCCTGTTCGTGGCCGCCGACCGCGTTGCGCTCTCGTACGCGCAGTCCAAGGCGGCGGAGAAGATACAGCGGTCGCAGGGGCTGGCGGACAAGCCCGACGTGTCCATCAAGGGCTTCCCGTTCCTGACCCAGGTCATGGACAAGAAGCTGGACGAGGTCGCGGTGACCTTCACCGGACTGCAGGCCACCTCCGACTCCGGTTCGCTGCGGGTCGCCAAGCTGACCGCCGACGGGCACGGCGTGCACCTCGGCGGCGACCTGATGAGCGGCCAGGTCACCAGCGCGGTCGCGGACACCGCCACCGGCACCGCGCTCATCTCGTACGCCGACCTTTCCAGGAGCGCGTCGAACGGCATCACCGTCTCGTACGGCGGCCAGGACGCCAACGGCAAGGGGCGGCTGAAGGTCACCGGCAGCGTCGACCTGCCGCTGGTGGGCACCCAGCAGGTCAGCGTGATGAGCCATGTGGTCATCAAGAACGGCGACGCCGTGCAGTTGCACGCCGACGGCATGCCTTCGATCATGGGGATTTCGCTGCCGGTCAGCGCGGAGCAACTGGTGCGCCAGCAGACCGACTTCGGCGGTCAGCTGTCCGGGCTGCCCAGTGGCATAAAGCTGGACAGCGCCGAGGCGACTCCCGACGGACTCCAGGTGTCGCTGTCCGGGTCCAACGTCAAGCTGGGCTGACCCGGGACCGTACGGTCCGATTGCTGAGACAGGGCGTCCGCCCCTCAGTCCTCCGACGGCCGCCCGGCTGCCCCCGACCGGCCGCGCAGGCCCATCCAGGCCGGTTTTGTTCCGCCATTCGGACGATCTCGTCTCGAATGTCGACACACCGGTGACACCCGCCGCACGCTTCCCTACGATCGGGGCCATGAAGCGACAGGCGGATCTCACGAAGCGGCGGGCAGTCGACCTGTGCCGCGTCGCCGCCATGCTCTGTCGCGTCCGCTGAAGGGCCCACCGCCCCGAGGCCTCCCCGCCCGGCGTATCCGCCCTTCTTCCCGCACCGCACCCCGCCGCGCCCTCGCGCGCCGTGCAGCGCCCGCGTACGGGGGCCACCCGCACCGCAAACGCCCCGCCGCAACTGCCCCGGAGGAGAACAGCATGAGCCGCAGCGACGTCCTCGTCGACGCCGAGTGGGTCGAGAGCCACCTCGACGACCCCAAGGTCGTCATCGTCGAAGTTGACGAGGACACCTCGGCGTACGAGAAGAACCACATCAAGAACGCCATCCGGATCGACTGGAAGAAAGACCTCCAGGACCCGGTGCGCCGCGACTTCGTGGACCAGGCGGGCTTCGAGAAGCTCCTGTCGGAGCGGGGCATCGCCAACGACGACACCGTCGTGCTCTACGGCGGCAACAACAACTGGTTCGCGGCGTACGCCTACTGGTACTTCAAGCTCTACGGCCACCAGGACGTCCGGCTGCTGGACGGCGGCCGCAAGAAGTGGGAGCTGGACTCCCGCGACCTGGTCGTGGACGTGCCGTCCCGGCCGCAGACCGAGTACAAGGCCAAGGAGCAGGATCTTTCGATCCGCGCCTTCCGCGACGACGCCGTCAAGGCGATCGGTCAGCTCAACCTGGTCGACGTGCGTTCCCCCGACGAGTTCAGCGGCAAGCTGCTCGCCCCGGCGCACCTCCCGCAGGAGCAGTCGCAGCGCCCCGGCCACATCCCCACCGCGCGCAACATCCCGTGGTCGAAGTCGGCCAACGACGACGGCACCTTCAAGTCCGACGAGGAGCTGAAGGAGCTGTACGAGGGCGCGGGCGTGGACCTGGGCAAGGACACCATCGCGTACTGCCGGATCGGCGAGCGCTCCGCGCACACCTGGTTCGTACTGCACGAGCTGCTGGGCCAGCAGAACGTCAAGAACTACGACGGCTCCTGGACCGAGTACGGCTCGCTGGTGGGCGTGCCGATCGAGCTCGGCGCCAACTGACCCCCTAGGTAAGGAAGTTCATACATGTGTGGAGCCAAGGCAGGCGGCCCGGACGCGTCGACCGTCAAGGCCGGTGAGACCACGATCCAGGGCTCGGTGACCCGCGGCGGCCAGCCCGTCACCGGATACGTCCGGCTGCTGGACAGCACCGGCGAGTTCACCGCCGAGGTGCCGACGTCGGCGACCGGGCAGTTCCGCTTCTACGCCGCGGAGGGCACCTGGACCGTGCGCGCGCTGGTGCCGGGCGGGCAGGCGGACCGTACCGTGGTCGCCCAGCGGGGCGGTCTGGCGGAGGTCGCCATCGCCCTCTGAGGCGGCTTCTCAAGGGCGGTACCACGGCCGGAGGGCCGCACCCCAGGGTTGGACGCCTGGCGGGGTGCGGCCCTCCGTCGCGCTCGTCGGGGGGCGGGCCGTGGTGAGGGCCGTCGTGCGGCGGTCTACTGGCCGGAGTCGCCGCGGTCCAGCCGGTCGAGGCGCTCCTTGGCGGCCTTCTCGCTCTCGCGCCAGGTGTCGTCCTTCGGATCGTCCTGGAGCCAGGTGTCGTCGGGCACGTCCCACCACCCGTCGTCGGGACCGCGCCGGTTCGCCACCATCGCCGCGACCGGCGGGATGACCATCGCCACCACGCACATGGCGACCGCCGCCGGGACCGACCACAGCCGCACGACCGCCCAGGCCAGGACGAACAGGCCGATACACGTGCCCATCATGGCGAAGTACCAGTGCCTACGCCGCGCGTACATACCTCAACGGTACGTCCGTATGGGCCATCGGACAGCCGGTGGGACGGGGAGAGCCGGCGGCTAGTAGACGAGCGCCTGAACGCCGTCCGCCATCGCCTCCTGGACGAAGACCTGGGCCCCGGCGATGCGCACGCCGTCGATGACGTCCGCCTCGGTGATGTCACGGCGGGCGGCGCACTGGGTGCACAGGGTGATCCGCCCGCCCGCCAGGATGCCGTCGATCAGGTCCGGCAGCGGCGCGGCGTGCGGCAGCTCGAACTCGGCCGCCCGGCCCGGCAGCGCGAACCACGAGGACTCCCCGGTCAGCCAGAGCGAGACCGCCACGCCACTGGCCGCGGCCACCGCCGCCACCGTGAACGCCTGCGAGCACCGCTCGGGCGCGTCGGCGCCCGCCGTCACCTTGATCACCAACCGCTTGGTCACGCAGCTCACCCTACGCCCGCCGCGCCAGCGGTCCGCCGCCCCGACTAGACTCGGCCTGGTCCGTAAGTGTCAGCAGCCTGCCCGAGGAGCACCAACCGTGCTTGAGGTCTTTTTCGAAGCCCTTCTCGCCCTGGTCGTTGTGGCCGTCATCGCCTTCACGGGCCTGTCCGTGAAGAAGCTGTTCCAGGGCCAGCGCTGACCCCGCGTACCTGACCGACCTCTCACAGATCGCCTGAGCCACACGCCATGATCGAGATTCCGTCCGACCTCCACCCGGACCTCGTCCCGCTCGCCTTCCTCCTCGGCAACTGGCAGGGCGCGGGCGTCTGCGACTTCCCCGGTGCCGAGAAGTGCAACTTCGGGCAGGAGGTCACGTTCTCCCACGACGGCCGCCCCTTCCTGGAGTACACCTCGCACACCTGGGTGCTGGACGCCGAAGGAAACAAGGTCCGTCCGCTTGAGAGCGAGAGCGGTTTCTGGCGGGTCGACGCCGACCGCAAGGTCGAGGCCGTGATGTCGCGCGACGAGGGCGTCGTCGAGATCTGGTACGGCGAGCTGGCCGACCAGAAGCCGCAGATCGACCTGGTGACCGACGCGGTGGCCCGACTGGCCTCGGCCAGCCCGTACTCCGGCGGCAAGCGGCTGTACGGCTACGTAAAGGGCGACCTGATGTGGGTGGGCGAGAAGTCGACCCCCGACGTGCCGCTGCGCCCGTACATGTCGGCGCATCTGAAGAAGGTCGTGGACCCGCGCGAGTGGGCCAAGGACCTGAAGGACCTGCCGGACGACGGCATCGCGTTCTTCAAGTAATCCTTCGCCGCCTTCTTCCCTAGAATCGGTGGCGTGGTGAGCACCGACTGGAAGAAGGACCTGCGCGAGCGCGGTTACCGGCTGACGCCGCAGCGCCAGCTCGTCCTGGAGGCTGTCGACCACCTGGAACACGCCACCCCGGACGACATCCTCTCGGAGGTCCGGCGCACCGCCAGCGGCGTCAACATCTCCACCGTCTACCGGACGCTGGAGCTGCTGGAGGAGCTGGGCCTGGTCAGCCATGCCCACCTGGGGCACGGCTCGCCCACGTACCACCTCGCCGACCGGCACCACCACATGCACCTGGTCTGCCGGGACTGCGACGAGGTCATCGAGGCGGACGTCTCGGTGGCGGCGCCGCTCATCGCCGAGCTGCACCGGTCGTTCGGCTTCGACACCGATATGAAGCACTTCGCGATCTTCGGGCGCTGTGCGAACTGCTCCCGCGCCGCCGCTGCCCCCGAGGCGCTTCCCAGCGGGTCGTAGGCTGGTGCGCATGACGAAGAGTCCCCTGCTCTCGCTGCCCGGCGCGGTCCCCGCGGAGGCGCCGGACGAGGGCGTCGCCGCCCACTACGGAGACCTGTTCCGCGAGCAGCGCGCACTCGCCGCCGGGACCGGTTTCGTTGACCTCTCGCACCGCGGTGTCGTCACCGTCAGCGGTGCCGACCGGCTGAGCTGGCTGCACCTGCTGGTCACCCAGCACGTCAGCGAACTGCCGCCGCAGCAGGCCGTCGAGGCGCTGATCCTCTCCGCGCACGGCCACGTCGAGCACGCGCTGTACCTGGTGGACGACGGCACGACGACCTGGATCCATGTCGAGCCGGGCACCCAGGGCGAGTTGCTCGCCTACCTGGAGAGCATGAAGTTCTTCTACCAGGTGGAGACCGCGGATCTGACGGACGACTACGCCGTCGTCCATCTGCCCGCCGGTTCCATCGTCGAGGTGCCGGACGGCTGGGCGGTACGGGAGACCGCGTACGGGCGTGATGTCTTCGTGCCGCGCGGCGAGTTGGAGTCGTTCGCCGAGCAGGCCGGTCCGGCGATCGGCGTGCTGGCGCTAGAGGCGCTGCGGATCGAGGCGCACCGCCCGCGGCTCGGCCTTGAGACCGACCACCGTACGATCCCGCACGAGGTGGGGTGGCTGGAGTCCGCCGTCCACCTGAACAAGGGCTGCTACCGCGGCCAGGAGACGGTGGCCCGGGTGCACAACCTCGGCCGTCCGCCGCGCCGTCTGGTCTTCCTGCACCTGGACGGCAGCGAGGTCAAGCTGCCCGGGCACGGCGCACCGGTGCGGCTGGCCGACGACGGCCCGGACGGCCGCCAGCTGGGCTTCGTCACGTCCTCCGCGCGGCACCACGAACTCGGCCCCATCGCCCTGGCGTTGGTCAAGCGCAACGTCCCCGTGGACGCGGTCCTGCTCGCGGACACGGTTCCGGCCAACCAAGAGGTCGTCGTCGAGCCGTAGTTGCCAAGGGGTGGGCGGGTGGGGAAGGAAAGCCCGTCCCCGCCCATGACCGGCCGTACGTCAAATCTCCAACAGCACCGTGAACGGGCCGTCGTTGACCAGCGAGACCTGCATGGCGGCCCCGAAGCGCCCCGTCTCCACATGCGCCCCCAACTCCCGCAGCCGGGCCACCACCTCGTCGACCAGCGGCTCGGCCACAGGACCGGGTGCCGCCGCGTTCCAGGTGGGTCGGCGCCCCTTGCGGGCGTCGCCGTAGAGCGTGAACTGGCTGACGACCAGTAGCGGCGCCCCGATGTCCGAGCAGGACCGCTCCTCGGGCAGTACGCGTAGCGTCCACAGTTTGCGGGCGAGTTGGGCGGCCTGCTGCGGGGTGTCGTCATGGGTGACCCCGACCAGGACGCACAGTCCGGGGCCGGTGATCTTGCCGACGGTCTCGCCGTCGACGGAGACGGCTGCTTCGGTCACTCGCTGGACTACGGCACGCATGGCCCCATTGTGGCGCGTCGGGCGCAGTGCCACTCTCAGGGGTGAATTCGTCATCTCAACGCCCCGGGGCGTACGCCTGCCAGTAGGCGCGTCTGCCAAGGGCGCCGGGGCCGTTCGGGTGCACAGGCGCTGCGAGTTGTCGGTGCGCGGTGGCACGATCTGATCCGAGGCGATGCCGGTGCGCACCGCCCAATGGAGGGACGTACCCGATGAAGGGGGCATATGCGCATATCCATCACCAATACCGGACAGACTTCCGACGTCGCACTCACAGCAGTCACGCACGACACCGATCGCCACACCCACACCAGTCCTGCCCGTACCGCCGGTACCACCCGTAACGAGGAAGCCCGCATGTTGCAGGCCGACGCCGTCAATTCCCGCACTCCGCGGCCGGACACACCCCGCTCGCGGGAGGCTGCCGAGAACACCTCGGAGGCCGCCATGCCCCCCCTGGCCACCTACCGCCTCCCCGAACTACGGACGCTGCGCCGAGACGCCCAGCAGGAGGAGGCCGACCTGTCGTACCTGCGGCGGCTGCTCCAGGGCAGGATCGACATCCTGCGGGCCGAACTGGGGCGGCGCACGGCGCCGGGGGAGGCCAGGGACCCGAAGGACCCCAAGCCGGGCCGCACGCTCCTGGTGCGGCCGCTGCTGGACCGGCTGCCGGAGATCCTCGCCGACGGCCCGTCGCGGGGGCGCTCCGCCCGGCACGTGACGCTGGGCACCCCGCACAGCGAGGAGTACCGGCGGCTGGCCGAGGAGATGCTCGCCGACGTCGAGCTGTCCGACCTCGCCGCCCGCACGGACCAGGAGCTGGACGCCGCGATGGCCAAGCTCGTCGGGCGGGAGCAGCAGGTGTCCCGCCGCCGCCGACAGCTCCAGGTGACGGTGGACGGTTGCAGCGCCGAGATCGCCCGCAGGTACCGTGAGGGCGAAGCACGAGTAGACGACCTGCTCTCCGACGGCTAGACCGCGTTCGGGAGAACTCGCCACCGGCCCGCTGGCGGGAGCGGGCCGTCCCACCCCCGGAAGGCCGACGATGACGTCCCGTAACACCACTGAGCTGCCCGTTCTCGCCGAGGTCATACGCTCCGGCTTCGTCGAGGGGCATCATCGGGGCTCACTGGTGCTGCTGGACGCCGACGGTGCGGTGGACGTCGCGCTGGGTGAGGTGGCCGCGCCGGTCTTCCCTCGATCGGCGAACAAGCCGATGCAGGCGGAGGCGCTGCTGCGGGCCGGGCTGGACCTGGACGGGGAACTGCTGGCGCTGGCCGCTGCCAGCCACTCCGGAGAAACGTTCCACCTCGATGGCGTACGGAAGATCCTGGCCAGCGCCAACCTGGACGAGGGCGCCCTGCAGACCCCGCCCGACCTGCCGCTCGACCCGACCGAGGCGGAGCACTGGCTGCGCGGCGGCGGCACCCGGGACCCGCTGCTGATGAACTGCTCCGGCAAGCACGCCGCGATGCTCGCCGTCTGTGTGCGCAACGGCTGGCCGCTGGAGAGCTACCTCGACCTCTCCCACCCGCTGCAGCAGCTCGTCCTGGAGGTGGTCCGGGACGCGAGCGGCGAGGGCGTCGACCACATCGGTATCGACGGCTGCGGTGCGCCGCTGATGGCGCTGAGCCTGACCGGCCTGGCCCGCGCCTTCCGCTCCTGTGTACTGGCCGAGCCGGGTACCGCCCGGCGCCAGGTCGCCGACGCGATGCGCGCCCACCCGCAGTACGTGGCGGGCACCCGGCGCCCCGACACCTGGCTGATGCGCGAGGTTCCGGGGACACTGTCCAAGATGGGCGCCGAGGCGGTGCAGGCCGTGGCGCTGGCGGACGGCCGGGCCCTCGCCTTCAAGATCGACGATGGCGCCGGGCGGGCCCTCGGACCGGTACTGGCCCGCGCCCTGCGGATGATGGGCGTGGACGCACCGGTGGTGGACCGCATCGGAGACGCTCCGCTGATGGGCGGCCCGGAGAAGGTCGGCGAGATCCGCGCGACCTTCTGAGGCGCGGGCACGGGGTCCTTTCGCGGGGCGGCCGGGGCCAAATCGGGTGCGCCCTGCCGCCGGGGCGGCTTAGCCTGCGGGAATGAGCCGTGCGATCGAGGTCCGGTACATCGAGGAGTCCGACTACGCCGACTGGATGCTGGCGCTGCGCAAGGGCTTCATGCGCCCGCCGTTGTGCACGGAGCGGGACGCCACCGAGGCGCCGGCGATCCTGGAGATCGAACCGGCGCGCACCCAGGGCGCGTTCGACGACGGACGGTGCGTGGCGACCTTCCGTACGATGCCGCGCGAGCTGACCGTGCCCGGCGGCGGCACGGTACCGGCCGACGCGGTCACCAATGTCTCGGTGACCGCGACCCACCGGCGGCGCGGACTCCTCAGCGCGATGATGGCCAACGGCTTGGCGGCGGCGAAGGAGCGCGGTGACGCGGTCTCCATCCTGATCGCCGCCGAGTACCCGATATACGGCCGCTTCGGCTACGGCCCGGCCACCTGGGTCACCGACTGGACGGTGGAGATCCCCCGCGCCCGCCTCGGCCTCCCCCAACTGCCCGACGGCGCCCGCGTCGACCTGGTCGACGGCGCCGAGATCCGCAAGGTCGGTCCGGAACTCCACGAGCGGACGCGGCGGTTGACACCCGGCGCGATCAACCGCACCGACGGCTTCTGGAAGCAGTACACCGGGGAGGCGCTGCTGCCCTGGAACTCCTGGACCGAGCCGTTCCACGCGGTGTACCGGAACGCCACCGGCCAGGTGGACGGACTGCTCACCTACTCCGTCGCCGATGTGTGGGATGCCAAGCTGCCGCAGTGCACCGTCACCGTGCGGAAGTTGATCGCGACCAGCCCGGAGGCGGAGGGCGCGCTGTGGCGGTACGCGATGTCCGTCGACTGGGTGGTCAGCCTCGACTCCGGCTCCCGTGCGCCCGACGACCTGCTGCCGCTGCTCCTGGGGGACCCGCGGGCCGCCAGGATCACCTCGCACGCGGACTTCATGTGGCTGCGGATGCTCGACGTGCCGGCAGCGCTGGAGGCACGTGGCTACGCGGGCACGGGCGAGTTGGTGCTGGAGGTCCGGGACGCGGACGGTTACGCAGACGGCCGCTGGCGGCTGACCGCCTCGCCCGAGGGCGCCCAGGTCCTCGCCACGACCGCCGAGCCCGATCTCACCTTGGACGTGGGGGAGTTGGGCGCCCTGTACCTGGGCGACGAGTCGGCGGTGCGGCTGGCCGCCCTCGGTCGTGTCGAGGAGCGCCGTCCGGGCGCCGCCGCCCGCGCGGACGCCCTGCTGCGCACCCCGCGCCGTCCGTGGTGCCCGGACATCTTCTGACCGCGGGAGTCAGCCCTTGGTGAGGACCATCCAGCGCCGCGGGTCGTCCAGTGGCCGGAATCCGGCCTTCTCGTAGACGCCATGGGCGTCGTCGGTCGCCAGCATGATGCGGCGCAGTCCGTACGGCGCCAGATGGTCGCGCACCGCCTCCACCAGGGCGGTGCCCAGGCCGTGGCCGCGGGCCGGGCGGTCGACGTAGACATCGCAGAGCCAAGCGAAGGTGGCGTGGTCGGTGACCACCCGGGCGTACGCCACCTGGATTCCCGAATCCGCCCGGTACGCACCGAAGTTGAGCGATCCGGCGATGGCCCGTTCCTGCGCCTCGCGACTGCGGCCTATCGCCCAGTACGCGTCGGTGCTCAGCCAGCGGTGCACCCGGCAGATGTCCAGTCGAGCCGGATCGGTGGAGATGTCGTACACGGCTTCCATGCTGGGGAGGCTGGCAGGCCAACTGGCCCCGCGTCGAGGGGATTTCGTAGTGGCCCCGCCACCAGCACCGCAGACACCCCGCCCACCAGCGGCTTCACAACCGGACCGGCCCATTCATGTCGCACCGGGATGAAAAGGACGCGTAAAGAGCTCACGGAACGCGGTCGCTGCTGGTCGACGCCGGAGCGCGTGGCGTGCGGCCCGCAGACCCGTCCGAATCGATGGTTAAGTGTTGCTTCGTTGTTCTCTGTAGGGCAATTAACTAGACCTCAAGTGTCAGGGTGGGTCAGGCTCGCGGCATGGAGAACAGCAGTACGCTCACCGGCATCCATGTCCCCCTGGTCACCCCCTTCACGGCGGACGGCTCGGTCGCGTACCAGGCCCTGGAGGCGCTGGCCCATCAGGTGCTCGATGAGGGCGCGGACGGACTCGTCGCGCTGGGCACCACCGGCGAGCCCGCCACGCTGGACGAAGCCGAACGTCTCGCCGTCATCGATGTGATCGCCCGGGTGTGCGGCGAACGCGCGGTGCCGCTGAGCATCGGGGCGGGCACGAACGACACCCGCACCAGCGCCGCCGCGCTGCACGCGCTGAAGCGCTGGCCCGAGGCGACCGCGGCACTGGTCAGCGTCCCGTACTTCACTCGCCCGTCCGAGGAGGGCGTCCTCGCGCACTTCGAAGCCCTGGCCGCCGAGAGCCACTTGCCGCTCGTCGTCTACAACGTCCCTTACCGCTCAGGGCAGTCGCTCAGCGCCCACACCCTGCGTCGGCTCGCCGCGCTGCCCCAAGTGGTCGGCGTCAAGCACGCGGTGGGCGCCATCGACGCCGAGACCATCGACCTGCTGGCCGACCTGCCGGACGGGTTCGCGGTGCTGGCGGGCGACGACATCTACCTCTCCGGCCTGCTGGCACTCGGCGGCTCCGGCGGCATCCTGGCCTCGGCGCACTGCGCGACCGCCCGCTACGCGGAACTGGCCGCTGCCTGGCGGGACGGCGACCTGGCACGGGCGCGCCGCCTCGGCGGCGCCCTGTCCACCATGGCTCGGGCCCTGTTCGCTGAGCCGAGCCCCGGCGTGCTCAAGGGCGTACTGCACGCACAGGGCCGCATCCCCACACCGGCGGTCCGGCTGCCCATGGTGCCCGCGAGCCGCCAGGCGGTGGAGGCTGCCATGCTGGTGCTCGGGACACTCGCGGACCAGTAGGCGAACCAGCCCACGGAACCCCCCGGGATCCCCGACGCGGGCCTGGGGGAAACCTCTCCAGCGAAACCATCGAGCACGCCCACCGGCGAAAGGTGAATCGGATGAAGGTCGGAATCGTCGGCGCGACCGGCCAGGTCGGCGGCGTCATGCGCCACGTCCTGGCACAACGCGCCGCCGAGGGCCTCGGGCTGCCCGTGAGCGAGCTGCGGTTGTTCGCCTCGGCGCGCTCCGCGGGCCGTACGCTGCCCTGGCAGGGCACCGACGTGGTCGTGGAGGACGCCGACACCGCTGACTACCGCGGACTGGACATCGTGCTGTTCTCCGCCGGGAAGACCGCCTCGCTGACGCTCGCGCCGCGCGTCGCGGAGGCCGGTGCGGTGGTGATCGACAACTCCTCGGCTTGGCGGCTCGATCCACAGGTCCCGCTGGTGGTCTCGGAGGTCAACCCGCATGCCGTGACCGACCGCCCCAGGGGCATCATCGCCAACCCCAACTGCACCACCATGGCCGCGATGCCGGTGCTGCGCCCGCTGCACGAGGAGGCCACGCTGGTCAGCCTGGTCGTGGCCACCTACCAGGCGGTGTCCGGCAGCGGCCTCAGTGGCGTCGCCGAACTCGCCGACCAGGCAGCGGCGGCGGGGGAGCGGGCCCGTGAACTCACCTTTGACGGCGGCGCGGTGAAGTTCCCCGAGCCCGAGGTCTACGCCCGGCCCATCGCCTTCAATGTGCTGCCATTCGCCGGGTCCCTGCTGGACGACGGCTCGGGCGAGACCGACGAGGAGCGCAAGCTCCGCAACGAGAGCCGCAAGATCCTGGAGATCCCCGACCTGAAGGTCTCCGGTACCTGCGTCCGTGTCCCGGTGTTCACCGGACACTCACTACAGATCAACGCCCGGTTCGCCCGCGCCATCACCCCGCACCGTGCGTGCGAACTGCTGGGCGGCGCGCCGGGTGTGGCACTGTCCGACATCCCCACCCCGCAGCAGGCCGCGGGCCAGGACCCCACGTTCGTCGGCCGGATCCGTACCGACGAGACCGTGGACCACGGCTTGTCGCTGTTCTGCTCCAGTGACAACCTCCGCAAGGGCGCGGCGCTCAACGCGGTGCAGATCGCCGAGCTGGTAGCCGCCGAACTGCGCTGACGGCACGGCTGGTTGGACGGCCGACCGCTGGGCGTGGGTTCAGCGTCGGCCGCCCGGCAGGAACCCGAGCACCGCCGCCGTGAAGTCCTCCGGGCGCTCGGCGTGCACCAGGTGCCCGCTCGGAATGGTCAGCAGCCTGCCGCCGGGGATCAGCCGGGCCATCTGGGCGAGCTGGTCCTGCGGTATGTGGCTGCGCGATCCGCCAGCGATCACCAGCGTCGGCGCGGTGATCCCCGCGAGCCCGGTGCGCCACTGCTCCGGTGGCGCGGCGAGTTCCGCGTGCAGCGCGGCCACCACCTCCCAGTCGAAATCCAGCTCCCCGTCCGGTCGTTCGGCTTCCTTGTGGTCCCGCGGGTACGGTGCCGGAACCTCCTCCAGCACCAGCCGCTCCACCCGTTCCGGGTGCGCCTGGGCGAACAGATGGGCCACGACCCCGCCCATCGAGTGCCCGAGCAGCGTCACCCGGTCCAGCCGGAGCGCGTTCAGCAGCGCCAACACGTCGTCGCGCATCAGGTCGAACGAGTATCTGCCCGGCCAGTCGCTGCGTCCGTGTCCGCGCAGGTCCGGTACGTAGACCCGCCAGCGTGCCGCGAACTCCTCCGCGACCGCGTCCCAGTCCGTGCTGGTTTCGCCCAGTGCGTGCAGCAGCACCACGGGCGGCCCGTCGGGATCCCCCGACACCCGGCAGGCCAACCGGACGTCACCGGTGTCGATCAGCCGCAGCTCCATCCTGCGAAGCTACCGTGTGCGCGCCACGCCAGCCATACCGCACGACGGGCGATGACGGCCTGTCAGCCGTTGACGGAGACGAGGCGCTGCCCCAACTCCCCTTCCTTCACGTACTCCTTGAGCGAGATCGCGTTGGCGGCCTTCGTGGTGAGCTTGTTGATGATCCCCTTCCACGGCAGATAGGGCAGCGCCTTCCACATCAGGTTGCGCGTCCATATCTGGGACCGTGTTCCGGGCACCAGGAACCGGTCCATGCCTTCGGCCTGCTTCTGGCACACCGCGGCGTACGGGCGTATCTGCTCCTCGTACCGCGCGAAGGCGGTTCGATGGTCATCGGGCGCCGCCGCCAACTCGCCCGCCAGGACATACGCGCCGACCACCGCGAGTCCGGTGCCCATGGCGCCCGGCCCACCGGCGTAGCCCGCGTCGCCGAGCAGCACCACGCGTCCGGTGGAGTACCGGTCGATGTGGATCTGGCTGGCGCGGTCGAAGTAGAAGTCCGGTGCATCCCGCATGGCCCGCAACAGCCACGGCACCTGCCAGCCCTCGTTCGCGAAGACGCCGGTGACGATGTCCTTGTGCTGCTCGGCGTCCCGGTGGTCGTACTCCAGCCGCCGTGACGCGAAGAAGAGAGCGGCGGTGGCCTCGGCGGTGTTCCGCTTGCTGTAGACGTAGGCGCCCTTGCCCGGGGTGCTGTACATCAGGGCGCGGTGGTCCAGTCCGAACTGGTTCGGCACGGTGAAGACCGCGGAGCACACGCCCAGGTCGCGACGGAAATCGGACTCCGGCCCGAAGGCCAGCCGACGCACGCCCGAGTGCGCGCCGTCCGCGCCGACGACCAGGTCGAAGGTGCGGGGTGCGGAGCGCTCGAAGGTGACGTCCACCCCGTCGGCGTGCTCGCTGAGCGAACTGATCGAGTCGCCGAAGACGTACTCGGTACGGTCCTTGGTGGCCTCGTAGAACACCCGGCTCAGATCGCCGCGGGCGATCTCCATGTCTCCGCTCATGATTTCCGACGGCAGGCTGGAGACCTGCTTGCCGTCCCCGTTGACGACGGCCACGGCGCCCATCTGCGTCTGCAACCGCCGGATCTCGTCCAGTATCCCCATGCGTTCCAGCACGGTCAGATGCGCGGTGCCGCGGAAGTCCACCGCCTGGCCGCCCTCGCGTAGCGCCGGTGCCTTTTCGACCAGCGTGGTGCGGAATCCGTACCGGCCCAGCTGATGGGCGAGCGCGGGTCCGGCGATGCTGCCGCCGGAGATCAGCACGGTCTTCATGGGAATCCCCCCAGGTCCACATGTCGTCGGTCGGCGGCCGCCGTTGACCGCCGTCGTTCCTCAGCCGTCGTTCCTCAGCCGCCGGTTGCCGGATCCTGCCGTCTGACGGGCTGTGGAACGACCATACGCCCGCGTTGGGCAAGCGTGCAAGACGTTTGTATAAAACGATCGTGTAGGGCACCTGTCCTACCCCTTCGATACGCTTCTGACATGGGAAACCGTGAAGATCTGCTCGCCGGGGCCAAGCGCTGCCTGTGGGAGAAGGGGTATGCGCGCACCACCGTCCGCGACATCACCGCCGCCGCCGGTGGCGTCAGCATGGCCGCCATCGGCTACCACTTCGGCTCCCGCGAAGCGCTGCTGAACGCGGCGCTGATCGAGGGGATGGACGAGTGGGGCGCCGAGGTCAGAGGAGCCCTGGCCGAATCCGTCGACCCCGCGGCCACTCCTGTGGAGCGCTACACGGCGACGTGGACCGCGATGGTCGACTCGCTCGCCGAGCGGCGCCAGTTGTGGCTCGCCAGCATCGAGGCGCTGCTACAGGCCGAGCACGCCCCAGAGGTGCGCGCCGGGCTGGCGCACGGTCAGCAGGAGGGCCGCCGTGGGATGGCGGCCTGGATAAGGGGAGTTGACGAGTCGGCGATCAACGAGACCGACGCGCGCACCCTGGGCTCGGTCCAGATGGCCCTGCTCTCCGGTGTCATGATGCAGTGGCTCACCGATCCGGCGCACGCCCCGACCGGCCACGAAGTGGTCGCCGGTCTGAGGGAGTTGGCGGACAGGCTCGAATCGCAGCTGGGGCCCGAAGGGGGTGAGTGGCAGGCGCCGCCCGAGTGAGACGGCCAGCCCGAGCGGCCAGTCTCCGCGCGCAGTAGGGTGCTCGGCCATGACCGAGCCAGGCTTCCTGCGCGACACCCGCGCGTCCTACGACACCATGGCAGCCGGATACGCCGAGCGCTTCGGCGACGAACTGGCGGCCAAGCCGGTGGAGCGGGCGATGCTCGCCGGGTTCGCCGAACTCGTCCGGGTCGCCGATCTCGGACCGGTCGCCGACATCGGCTGCGGCACCGGCCGCGTGACGACCCATCTCAGCGGCCTGGGGGTGCCCGTCTTCGGCGTCGACCTGTCACCGGGGATGGTCGAGGTGGCCCGGCGGACACATCCCGACCTGCGGTTCGAGGTGGGATCGATGCTCGACCTGGACCTGCCGGACGGCTCACTGGGCGGGCTCATGGCCTGGTACTCCATCATCCACATACCGGAGGAACGGCTGCCGGAGGTGTTCGCCGAGTTCCGACGGGTGCTGGCGCCGGGCGGTCACCTACTGCTCGCCTTCCAGGTGGGCGAGGAGCCGTTGCACCTGGCGGAAGCGTTCGGGAACGCCGTCTCGCTGGACTTCCACCGGCGCCAGCCGGACCACGTCGCCGAACTGCTGGGCCAGGCCGGGCTGACCCTGCGTGCCAGACTGCGGCGCGAGCGCGACGAGGAGGGCGAGTTCCCGGAACGTACCCCGCAGGCCTTCGTGCTGGCCCGCAAGCCGGTGAAGTGAGGGGTGGGGCTGTCGCTGTCGTTCGGCGCATAACGTCCAGCCGACAGGCTGGACTTGGGGACAGATCATCTGGGCGCTGCCGTGACGAGGTGCGAGCACGCCAACGCCCGGGCGACGGACCCGGTTTGCCCCGGCCCCGTTGATCGTCGCGCACTACGCTTGCCGCGAGCGCGTCATGGCCCGGCCACGAGGGAGAAATCAGGCGTGAGTTGGTTGGCGCTTCGCCGCTGACGGCCCGCCCCCGTGATGTCGCGCCGGGTTCTCGGCCCGTCGAAGAAGCTGGCAGCCCTGTCCCGCGGGGCGCCCGGACGAAGGAAGAACATGAGTGACGTCACCGGATTCGACAACGTTCCCCCGACCACCCTTGCCGACATCCTGGGTCGCGAGCAGGTCATGGACTGCGGCATCCGCCCGCTGTGGCCCTCCCCGCGAGTCGCCGGTCCGGCGTTCACCGTGCGGTGCCCGCCCGGTGACAACCTCATGCTGCACGCGGCCGTTCACCGCGCACAGCCCGGCTCGGTGATCGTCGTCGAATCCGGCGACCTGGACTACGCGCTCGCCGGGGGAAACGTTTGCGCCATCGCTCAGCGCCGGGGTGTCGCGGCGTTCGTGGCCGATGGGGTGATCCGTGACCTCGCCGAGGTGCGCGCGATGGGCTTTCCCGTCTTCGCCAGGGGCGTCATCCCCATCCCGGGCGCCAAGACGGAGGCCCGGCCGCTCAACGTCCGGGTGCGCTGCGGCGGTGTGGACGTGAACGCCGGGGACGTCGTGGTGGCCGACGAGGAGGGTGTCGTGGTCGTTCCCCATGGCCGCCAGGAGGAGGTACGGCTCGCCGCCGAGGCCAGGCTGGCCAAGGAGGCCGCCGAATCCCTCGACGCCTGGGAGGCGGCACACCGCGCCCGCATCAACAGGATCCTCTGCGACAAGGGCTTCGAGGACTGACACGGACCGCTCGGCCTCGGCGGCCGAACAGGTGCCGAACTCCGCCTGCAGGGCGGCCGTGGCCGCGGTCGCGGTCGCGGCGAGCGCTGCGGTGGTCCGCTCGACCACCTTCGTGCTCAGGGCGCGTCGTGTCACACGGCTGAAACGACACTTTTGCAAGCGGAGTGCTTGCAAAAGTTAGCGGCGGTGTGGCACGGTCGTGTCATGGCGTCACTGAATGTCGGGAACCTCGGTGAGTATCTGCGCGAGCAGCGGCGCAGTGCTCAGTTGTCGTTGCGTCAACTGGCCGAGGCCGCCGGGGTGTCGAACCCGTACCTCAGTCAGATCGAGCGCGGGCTGCGCAAGCCGAGCGCCGACATCCTTCAGCAGATCGCCAAGGCGCTGCAGATCTCTGCCGAGACGCTGTACGTGCAGGCCGGGATCCTCGACGAGCGCGACCAGAACGGTATCGAGGTGCGCACCGCGATCCTCACCGACCCGACGATCAACGAGAAGCAGAAGCAGGTGCTGCTGCAGATCTACGAGTCGTTCCGCAAGGAGAACGGTGTCGCGGACGGTCCTGCGGTCGACGCCGCCAAGGCCGCCCAGGCCAAGAAGGCGGCGGCAGCACGGACCGCCGCCAAGAAGGCCGCCGCGAAGAAGGCGGCCACCAGGGTCGCCGACGCCGTCGCGGAGACCGTCGCCGCGCGGACGCGTGCGCTGAAGTCCGTACCGGCGAAGGATAAGCAGCACAATCAGGACAAGCCCGGCGGTGATGGCGACCTCGCCGCCGGAGCCTGATCGGGCGCCCACGAACGAAGACCACGAACACGCCACCACCCCGTACGGAGGACCCTCATGGTGACCACCGAAAACGTCCGCAAGGTACTGACCGACCCGGCCCCTCTCTACGCCGTCGCCGGCGCCGTCGACCTCGCCGCCGAGAAGCTGGGCGAAGTGCCGCCGCTTCTGGACAAGTTGCGCGAGGAGGCGCCGGAGCGGATCAACAAGGTGCGCGCCACGGACCCCAAGATCGTCCAGGAGCGGGTGTCCCGCCAGGCCAAGGAGGTCCAGGCGAAGCTCAGCGAGCGGCTCGGCACCGTCGAGCTGGACCTGAAGAAGCTCTCCGACTCCGCGCAGGACTTCGCGCTGCGCCAGGTCGGCTGGGCGGCCGAGGCCGCCGTCAAGGCGGGGGAGACCTACAACGGCCTGGTCGACCGCGGCCGTGGCGCGGTCAGGACCTGGCGCGGCCAGGCCGCCGAGAGCACCGAGGACTTGGCCGTGGCCCTCGAGCCGGAGCCGGAGCCCAAGCACGACGCCGAGGAGCGGTCCGCCGCCGCGTCCCGCAAGCCCGCCGCGAAGAAGACCACGCCGCGCAAGACCGCGCAGGGCAAGCCGGGTGAGTGACGCGCCGCGGTGACAAGGGTGTGACAACGGGCCGGGCACGTACGCCGTGCCCGGCCCGTTGTACGGGTACCGTGGCGGCGAAGGGGACCGTCGGGGGACGACAAGGCGGTGGACGGAATGCTGATCCAAGGGTTCAACACGATCTTCAGCTGGGTCTCGACCGGCCTTCTGGTGTTCACCGTCGTCGCGTTCATCAACGCGGCGATCCACCGGGAGGACGCGTACCGGGCTGCTGACAAGCACACCAAGCCGTTCTGGCTGATCATCCTCGGCATCGCGGCCGTGGTGATGGGACTTTTCCCGATCCTGTCGATCCTGCCGCTGATCGGGCTCGTCGCCACGATCGTGTACATGGTCGACGTACGCCCGGCGCTCAAGGAGGTGTCGGGGCGTGGCGGCGGCGGTCGCGGAAGCAGCAGCGACGGGCCCTACGGACCGTTCCGCCGCTGAGCGCAGGCTGGCCCGCGCCAACCGCCGCGTTCCCCGTGGGCGTGGTCCGCACGATGACCGCCGGACGCCGTCGCATCGACCGTGGCCGCCACATCGACCACGGCCGTCGCGTCAACCGCGGTCGAGCAGCACCACCGCGACGTCGTCCGTCAGTTCGCCGCCGTTGAGTTCCCTGGCCTCGTCCATCGCCGAGTCCAGCAGTTCCTCACCGCGCAGTCCGGCGCGCCGGTGGCGGTCGACCAGCTCGATCATCCCGTCCGTGCCGAGCCGGGCGGTGCCCTCGCCGATCCGCCCCTCGATCAGCCCGTCGGTGTAGAGCATCAGGCTCCACGCCTCGCCCAACTCCACCGTGAGGCGTTTCCACTCGGCCCGCTCCAGCAGACCGAGCGCCGGTCCGCCGTGCTCGTAGGGCAGCAGCTCGACCGGTCGCCCGCTGCGGACCAGCAGGGGCGAAGGATGACCGGCCAGGCACAGTCCGGCCCGTTGGCCGTCGGGCGCGATGTCGATCGTGCACAGCGTCGCGAACATCTCGTCGTGCGGGCGCTCGTACTCCAGCACTTCCTGGAGGGTGCCCAGCAACTCGTCGCCGCTCAGCCCGGCCAGCGTCAGCGCGCGCCAGGCGATGCGCAGCTCGACACCGAGGGCCGCCTCGTCCGGGCCGTGCCCGCAGACGTCGCCGATCATCGCGTGCACGGTGCCGTCGGGGGTGCGGACGACGTCGTAGAAGTCCCCGCCGAGCAACGCACGGCTGCGGCCCGGCCGGTAGCGCGCGGCGAACCGCAGGTCGTCGGCCCCGTCCAGCAGGGGGGTGGGCAGCAGACCGCGTTCCAGCCGGGTGTTCTCCTGCGCCAGCAGCCGGGTCTCGGTGAGCTGCCGCTGGGCGAGGTCGGCGCGCTTGCGCTCGACGGCGTAGCGCATCGCGCGGTTGAGCAGCGACGCGTCGAACTCGTCACGGAACAGGTAGTCCTGCGCGCCGACGCGTACCGCCTCCGCGGCCAGCTCGGCGTCCTCCTCGCCGGCCGCCAGCGCGAGCACGGCGGTGGTGGGGGCCATCCGCAGTACCTCGCGCAGCGCGGTGAGGCCACCGGCCTTGGGGTGGTCGGGGACCAGTTCGATGTCCAGGTCGAGCAGGATGCAGCTCACGTCATCGGTGAGCAGCCGCGCGGCCTCGGTGAGGTTGCGGGCGCGGCGGATGCGGACCGGGTGCCCCGCGGCGTCCAGCAGATCGGCCGCGGCCAGGCTTCCGGTGGGATCGTCACCGACGACGAGCAGGGTGAACGGCTGCTGCGACCGCACCGGCTCGCCCGGACGCTCCACGGGTACCGGCTCGGTCACCCGCTGGCGCGGGAGCATCGCGGCCGTTCCCGCGGGACGCTGGTCGGGCGTCCAGCCGGGGCGCTGGTCGGGCTGCCGGTCGGTGGACCGGCCGGTGGCGGACATGGCTTGCTTCCTTCCCTCCCCCGAGGGTGTGGCGGACGCTGTGGGGAGGCGCCGCCGTCCCAGGTCCGGACCATGTGGGGCGGCCGGATGCTGGGCACTGCCAGGCGACCATAGCGGCAGGGCAGGCCCGGCGGGAGGGCGTGTGAGGGATTCGCCGTTGGCATATACAGAGGTGGGGAGCGGATTTCGGGGGGCGCGGGGGGATCTGGGCATGAGATACATCACGCGCCAACGCGGGCGCGCTCACCTGTGGGTTGAGGCTTTGGGCTGAGGCCGGGCGCGCGTCGGTTGGGACGGGTGGGGTCAGCGGTACAAGCGGGGTCGGCAGGGTCAGCCTGGCCTTACGGCGCCGAGTATCGGCATGGAGCCCGCGCCCGTGATGTCTATCGTTCGGCCGGGCCGCGGGGCCTGGATGATCGCGCCGTCGCCTACGTAGATCGCCACATGGCTGGCGTCGGAGTAGTAGATGACGAGGTCGCCGGGGCGAAGCTGGTCCAGCGGGATGTGCGGCAGCCGGGCCCACTGTTCCTGCGAGGTGCGCGGGATCGCCACCCCCGCCGCCGCCCAGGCCATCTCCGTCAGGCCCGAGCAGTCGTATGTGGACGGCCCCTGCGCACCCCATTCGTACGCCTTGCCGAGCTGGGCGGACGCGAACGCCACCGCCCGTGCGCCGAGGGCGCTGGCCGTGCCCGCGGCGCCGCCGAGCTTGGCGCCGACGCCGTTCTTCAGCCAGTCGGCCTGCGACCGGTAGGCGGACTCGTCGTCCAACTGCCTCAGCCGTGCCCGCTGTTGTGCCGCGAGAGTGCCGAGCAGCGCCTGGGCCTGCGCCAGTCTCCGCTCGACCTGCTGTTTCGCGGCGGCCTTCCTGGCCTGCTCGGCGGTCAGGCTCTCCCAGCCCCTGGTGGCGGCGCTCGCGTAACCCTCCAGTGCGTCCTTGGTCGTTCGCAGCTGGCTCAGCGCGGTCGTGGCGGCCTGTGCGCCCTTCTCGGCGAGGCCCGCGTCGTTCAGGAACGACGCGGGATCGGTGGAGAGCAGGAACTGCGCGGCGAGCGGCAGGCCGCCGCCGCTGCGGTACTGGGCCCTGGCCAACGCGCCCAGGCGCTGGGTCAGCCGGTCCTCCTTCGACTGCGCGGCGACGACGGCGCGGGCCAGTGTGACCAGGTCCCGCTGCTGTTGGTCGATCTGCTCGGTGACCGCGTCGTACGACTGGGTGGCGGTCTCCGCCTGCCGGTACAGCCGGTCGACTTCGGCCCGCACCTCGGCCACTGACTTCTGCTTCGCCGCCTGCGCGTCGCCCGGTACGGCGAGCAGGCCCGCCGCGCACGCCAGTACCGTGGACGCCACCGCCGCCGCCCGCAACCGCATGAGGCCACCTCGAATCTGACGAACCGTCACCTCGGTGCGGATGGTGCCACAGGGGGGCGCAATGCGACAGATGCGTGCGGAGGTCAGCCGCGCTGGGCCGGAACGAAGGGCCGCGCCGGGGCCAACGCGTCCCAGCGGACGGTCACCTCGCCCTGCCGCCAGCGCGCCGGGCCGTCGGTGAGGGGCCAGCCCGCGGTCCGCAGCGCCTGGACGGAGCGGATCCAGCGCTGCCGGGCGCCCAGCGCGCCGAAGGGCGCGGCGGCCGCCCAGGCCCGGTCGAACTCGGTGAGGAACGCGTGCACCGGCTCGCCCGGCACATTGCGGTGTATCAACGCCTTCGGCAGCCGCTCGGCCAGATCGGACGGCCACTCCAGCGAACCCAGCCGGGTGGCGAACGTCACCGTGCGCGGCCCCTCCGGGCCGAGCGCCACCCACACATGGCGGCGGCCTATCTCGTCGCACGTCCCCTCGACCAGCAGCCCGCCCGGCGCCAGCCGATCGCACAGCCGCGCCCAGACCGCGGCGACCTCGGCCTCGCCGTACTGCCGCAGCACGTTCGCCGCCCGTATCAGCGTCGGACGCCGCCCGGCGGGAAGCGGGACCTCGAAGCCGCCCCGGACGAAGCGCAGCCCCTCCCGGGCGTAGGGCGCGGCGGCGGTCACCCGCGCCGGATCTATCTCGATACCCACGACCTCGGTGTCCGTACGCACCGTACGCAGCCTGGTGAGCAGTTCGACGGCGGTCCAGGGCGCGGCGCCGTAGCCCAGGTCGACGACCACCGGATCCCCGCTCCGGCGCAGGGCCGCGCCGAAGGTGGCGGCTATCCAGCGGTCCATGCGGCGCAGGCGGTTCGGGTTGGTGGTCCCCCGGGTGACGGTGCCGATGGGGTTCATGGGGGCCTTCGGGTACGGGGGCGTGGCGGGCTGACGATTCAGGGTAATTGGCCGCTCCCGCACCGCCGCCGCCAGCCGTCGGGCGACGCCACTTCAGCCACGCCGCCCTCCGTGCGGATAACGACTTGGCAAAGCGGAAATGCCCGCCCCGCCGCCGCCGTTACACGACAGACGCAAGAGGACCGAGGGAGGCACCGTACGGTGAACCACCAGGTGGCCCACGCGCCCCGGCTGGGCGCGCAACGTCTGCGTGCCCGAGCGCACATGCCACGACGGCTGCGCCGTGCGGGAACCCCGCGCCGGATAGCGATGCTCAGCGTCCACACCTCCCCGCTCCACCAGCCCGGCACCGGCGACGCGGGCGGTATGAACGTCTACATCGTGGAGCTGGCCAGACGCCTCGCCGAGTTGGGTATAGAGGTCGAGGTCTTCACTCGCGCCACGACCGGCGGCCTGCCGCCGGTCGTCGAGCTGGCGCCCGGCGTCCTGGTACGGCACGTCGACGCCGGACCGTACGAGGGGCTGGCCAAGGAGGAACTGCCCGCCCAGCTGTGCGCCTTCACCCACGGCGTGATGCAGGCGGAGGCCTCACAGCGGCCCGGCTACTACGACCTGGTCCACTCGCACTACTGGCTCTCCGGCCACGTCGGCTGGCTCGCCGCCCAGCGCTGGGGCGTACCCCTGGTGCACGCCATGCACACCATGGCCAAGGTGAAGAACGCCGCGCTCGCCAAGGGCGACACCCCCGAGCCCGCGGCCCGGGTGATCGGGGAGACCCAGATAGTGGCGGCGGCCGACCGGCTGATCGCCAACACCGAAGAGGAAGCCGAGGAACTCGTCCGGCACTACGGCGCCGCCCGCGAGAAGGTCGCCGTCGTCCACCCGGGCGTGAACCTCGACCGCTTCCGCCCGGCGGACGGCCGGGCTGCCGCCCGCGCCCGGCTGGGCCTGCCGCCGGATGCGGTGATTCCGCTGTTCGCCGGGCGGATACAGCCGCTCAAGGCCCCCGACGTGCTGGTCCGCGCGGTCGCCGTACTACTGGACGAGGACCCCTCGCTGCGCGAGCGCCTGGTGGTCCCGGTGGTCGGCGGCCCCAGCGGCAGCGGCCTCGCCAAGCCGGAGCGGCTGCACAAGCTGGCCGCCCGGCTCGGCGTCGCCGATGTCGTACGGTTCCAGCCGCCGGTCGACCAGGACCGGCTGGCCGACTGGTACCGGTCGGCGAACGTGCTGGTCATGCCCTCGTACAGCGAGTCCTTCGGACTGGTCGCGATCGAGGCCCAGGCGTGCGGCACGCCGGTGATAGCGGCGGCGGTCGGCGGCCTGCCGGTGGCGGTGCACGACGGGCGCAGCGGCTTCCTCGTCTCCGGACACGATCCGGCCGACTACGCGCGGCTGCTGCGCCGCTTCGTCGACCAGCCGCGGCTCACCGACGAACTGGGCGCCGCCGCCGCACACCACGCCCGCGCCTTCGGCTGGGACGCCTCCGCCGCGGCGACCGCCGACGTCTACGCGGGCGCGACCGCCCGACGCCGCAAGGTGTAGGCGGGTCGCCTACGATCAGTACATGAGCGAGCACGACGCAGCCCGCGCGACCTTGGAGCAGGCGCTGAAGGACGCCGGGCTCGAATGGGACACGCCGGACGGCGCCTCGGGCACGTACGTCGTGCAACTGCCCGGCACGCGCAAGCTGTCGACCACCTGCTCGCTGGTGGTCGGCCGCCACACGCTCTCCGTGAACGCGTTCGTGGTACGCCGTCCCGACGAGAACCACGAGGTGTTCTACCGCTGGCTTCTGGAGCGCAACACCCGTATGTACGGGGTGAGTTACGCGATCGACCGGCTCGGCGACGTCTACCTGGTCGGCCGGCTGCCGCTGGCCGCGGTGACGGCGGAGCAGGTCGACCAACTGCTGGGCGCGGTGGTGGAGAACGCGGACGGCAGCTTCAACACCCTGCTGGAGCTGGGCTTCGCGTCAGCGATCCGCAGGGAGTACGCATGGCGTACCGCCCGCGGTGAGTCCACCCGCAACCTGGAGGCGTTCACCCATCTGACGCGGGACGTGTAGGGCCGGCCCGGCGCACCCCGCGCGGGCAGGGCACCAGCGGATTTCGATTAGGCTCACATCCATGGCTGCTGCTCCGTACAAGCTGATCTTGCTCCGCCACGGCGAGAGCGAGTGGAACGCGAAGAACCTGTTCACCGGCTGGGTGGACGTGAACCTCACCGAGAAGGGCGAGAAGGAGGCGGTCCGCGGCGGTGAGCTGCTGAAGGACGCCGGCCTGCTCCCCGACGTCGTACACACCTCCGTGCAGAAGCGCGCCATCCGCACCGCGAACCTCGCGCTGGAGGCCAGCGACCGGCACTGGATCCCGGTGCACCGCTCCTGGCGTCTGAACGAGCGCCACTACGGCGCCCTACAGGGCAAGGACAAGGCGCAGACGCTGGCGGAGTTCGGCGAGGAGCAGTTCATGCTCTGGCGCCGCTCCTACGACACCCCTCCGCCGCCGCTTGAGGACGGCTCCGAGTTCTCGCAGAGCGACGACCCGCGCTACGCGTCCATCCCGAGCGAGCTGCGCCCGCGCACCGAGTGCCTCAAGGACGTCGTCGCCCGCATGCTGCCGTACTGGTACGACGCCATCGTGCCGGACCTGATCGCCGGGCGCACCGTGCTGGTCGCCGCGCACGGCAACTCGCTGCGCGCCCTGGTCAAGCACCTCGACGGCATCTCCGACGCCGACATCGCGGGCCTGAACATCCCCACCGGCATCCCGCTCGCCTACGAACTGGACGCCGACTTCCGCCCGATCACCCCCGGCGGCACCTACCTCGACCCGGAGGCCGCCAAGGCCGCCATCGAGGCGGTCAAGAACCAGGGCAAGAAGAAGTAGCCCCGTGCCCAAGTGAGTTGGGCCGCAGTGGAGTCGGCCCCAGCCATCCGGCTGGGGCCGACTCCGTCAATGGGTTCGTCTTCTTCCTGCGTCAGCCGCAGGACCCTCCGCACTGGCACGGGCCGCCCGACTGGCATCCGCAGCTGCAACCGGGACCGCAAGCGCATCCACTCATCAACACCCTCCTTGGTGTGGAGCCCGAGCTACGTGCCAAACACACGTGCTGGCGCTCAGTGAACGCTCGCACCCCCCGGCGCATCAAGGGCGCGTGGCGCAAGTTTCCGACGCGCCGTCCGCGCCCTCGCGCTGCCGGGTCAGGAGCCGTCCGTGGCGGAGGACTGCGACGAGGTCAGCTCGTCCGCGTGCTCACCGGTCACCAGGTAGACGACCCGGTTCGCCACCGACACCGCGTGGTCGGCGAAGCGCTCGTAGTACCGACCGCACAGCGTCACGTCGACGGCCGTCTCGATGCCGTGCTGCCAGCGGTCGTCCAGCAGGTGCTGGAAGAGGGTGCGGTGCAGCTCGTCCATGCGGTCGTCGTCCGCCTCCAGCTGCAGGGCGGCGTCCACGTCCTTCGAGACGATCACCTCGGCCGCCTTCGCCATCAGCCGCTGCGCGAGCTGGCCCATCTCCAGCACCGTGCTGTGCAGGTCGCGCGGCACCGCGGACTGCGGGTAGCGCAGCCGGGCCAGCTTGGCGACGTGCCGGGCGAGGTCCCCGGAGCGCTCCAGGTCGGCGCTCATCCGCAGGGACGTCACGACGATCCGCAGGTCGGTGGCGACCGGCTGCTGCCGGGCGAGCAGGTCGATGGCCCGGTTCTCCAGTTCGCGCTGGAGATCGTCCACCCGCTCGTCGGAGGCGATCACGTTCTCGGCGAGCTTGAGGTCCGCGTCCAGCAGCGCGGTGGTGGCCCGCCCGATCGCAGAGCCGACGAGCCGGGCCATCTCGACCAGGCCGTCGCCGATCGAGTCCAGCTCCTCGTGGTAGGCGTCCCGCATCAGTTTTCCTCTCTTGCAGCCGCGCCCGTATGGCGGTACGAGTCTCGGCCACCCACGGTGCTTCGTACACGCGTCCCGGCCGGGCACCCAGAGTGAACCGATCCCGACACCACGGTGAACTCTTGGCAACGAGTGTTCGAGTCCATCCCCGGAAGGCTGTGGACCAGTCATTCCACCCGCCTAGTCTTGACGACATGGACGTGAACGCGGCAATCGCCGCAGCCAGTGCGATCGGCGGTGTGTGTACCGGTGCCGCCGCCGTGCTGGCCTTCCGCTGGAGCGAGCGCGAGCAGGCGCGTCCGACCCGTACCTCGCTGCACACCGAGGCGGTGCTGCCGCCCGGTGTGGACACCGTGCTGTCCGTGCTCCGCTCCTCCGCGGTGGTGCTGGACGAGGGCGACACGGTCGTCAAGGCCAGCTCGGCCGCGTACGCGCTGGGGCTGGTCAGGGGCGGCCGGCTGGCCGTCGACCGGATGCTCCAGATGGCCAGGGAGACCCGGCGGGACGGCGAGATACGGCAGGTCGAGCTGGACCTGCCGCGCCGCAGCGGGCGCGGCGAGCCCCTGGCGGTCTCCGCCCGGGTGGCGCCGCTCGGCTCCCGGCTGGTGCTGCTGCTGGTCGAGGACCTGACCGAGGCCCGCAGGATCGAGGCGGTGCGACGGGACTTCGTCGCCAACGTCAGCCATGAGCTGAAGACCCCGGTGGGCGCGCTCTCCCTGCTCTCCGAGGCCGTGATGGACGCGGCCGACGACCCGGAGGCGGTCAACCGCTTCGCGGGCCGGATGCAGGTCGAGGCCACCCGGTTGACCAGCCTGGTCCAGGAGATCATCGACCTGTCGCGGGTGCAGAACGACGACCCGCTGGAGGACGCCGAGCCGGTCGCGGTGGACGACCTGGTCGCCGAGGCCATCGACCGCTGCCGCCACCCGGCCAACACCAAGCAGATCACCATGGCCACCGTGGGCGCCCCCGACCTGTACGTGTGGGGACACCGCGGCCAGCTCGCCGCCGCGCTCGGCAACCTGGTCGAGAACGCGGTCAACTACAGCCCGGCGCGTACCCGCGTCGGCATCGCCGGACGCCGGGTCCCGGCACCGGGCGGCGATCTGATCGAGATCTCCGTGACCGACCAGGGCATGGGCATCTCTCAGGCCGACCGGGAGCGGATCTTCGAGCGGTTCTACCGCGTCGACCCGGCGCGCTCGCGCGCCACCGGAGGCACCGGCCTCGGCCTGTCGATCGTCAAGCACGTGGCCGCCTCGCACGGCGGGGAGGTCACCGTGTGGAGCGCCGAGGGACAGGGCTCCACGTTCACCCTCAGGCTGCCGGAGGCCGGGAGCGCCCGACCCTCCGACCGCCGCGACGACGCCGCGGGCACATCGGACGCCGACGCGCCCGACGACGGTGCCGGGCATCGCGTACCGCCTGGCGAGCCGTACGCGACCACCACCCCAACCCCGACCCATGCAACCCCCCATCCTGCTCCGGAGGTCCTTCCGTGACCCGAGTGCTCGTTGTCGAGGACGAGGAATCGTTCAGCGACGCACTGTCGTACATGCTCCGCAAGGAAGGCTTCGAGGTGGCGGTCGCGGCCACCGGGCCGGACGGCCTTGAGGAGTTCGAACGCAACGGCGCCGACCTGGTGCTGCTCGACCTGATGCTGCCCGGTCTGCCCGGCACCGAGGTCTGCCGCCAGCTGCGCAACAGGTCGAACGTCCCGGTGATCATGGTCACCGCCAAGGACAGCGAGATCGACAAGGTCGTCGGGCTGGAGATAGGAGCCGACGACTACGTGACCAAGCCGTTCTCCTCGCGCGAGCTGGTCGCCAGGATCCGCGCCGTGCTGCGCCGCCAGGGCGAGCCGGAGGAGGTCGCCCCGGCGGCCCTGGAGGCAGGGCCGGTCAGGATGGACGTCGACCGGCACGTCGTCACGGTCTCCGGCGGCAAGGTGGACCTGCCGCTCAAGGAGTTCGACCTGCTGGAGATGTTGCTGCGCAACGCGGGCCGGGTGCTGACCCGGATGCAGCTCATCGACCGGGTCTGGGGCGCCGACTATGTCGGGGACACCAAGACCCTGGATGTGCACGTCAAGCGGCTGCGGGCCAAGATCGAGCCGGACCCTGGCGCGCCGCGCTACCTGGTGACGGTCCGCGGCCTCGGCTACAAGTTCGAGCCGTAGACCACGGCGGCCGATACGCGGAAGGGGCGCCCGGAGTGATCCGGGCGCCCCTTCCGCGTATCTGTGCGCGGGTTCAGCGCAGGGCCGACGCGGAAGCGCTCGGCGCGCCGGACTCACCCGGCGTGCCCGGCTTGCCCGAGGCGCCCGGCTTCGTCGAGGCCGAGCCGGACGGGTGGGCCGAGGGCGCGCCGGAGGCGGGGGTCGACGGGGTCGCCTCGACGCCCGGGCCGAACGGCTGGAAGTAGTGCGTGGCCGGGGTGACCTGCGGGGCGAGGCTCACCTGGCCGGTGCTGCTGAAGTTGAAGACGGTGCTCTGGAAGTTGCCGGGGGTGATGCCCTGGCTGCTGGACAGCATGGCGGTCGGGTTGCCGCTGCCGCCGAGCGTGACCGAGCCGTTCGCCGGGATGTTGATCGGACCGGTCTTGCCGTCCGTGCCGGTCAGCTTCACCTGCTGCGCGGCGCCCTCGACGGTGATCCCGGTGAGCTGCTCCGGGCTGCTGCCGTTGTTGAAGACGCGGGCGGTGACCGTGGCAGGTCCCGTACCGTTCGGCTCGGTGATGATGTAGGCGTTCTGGATCTTGATGTTGCCCACGGACGTGGCGACGGAATCCGGCTTGACCTCGAGGGTCTGCGAGTCGCTACCGGCCCCGCAGGCGGCGGCGAACGGGGCGAGGGAGAGAGCGAGAACGGCGGCGACAGCGCCGCGTCGAAGGCTGCGGCTCACGGCGGCGGCATCTCCTTGGACGACTTGGACGAGTTACGGCGGCGGGCTTCGGCGGCCGTCGCGGTGCCCGGTGGCGCCGTGTAAAGCCGCACTAAGGATCTTCCAGCGCGCTTAGGTTACCGAGCCGCCGATGCGGTGCCGCACCCGGCCACCCCTTCGCGGCCCCGCCTCACCCACGCGGCGGTTGAACGGCCGCCCGTGGGACCGCCCCGGGAGGAGCCGCGCGGCGGTCCCCCAGCGGCCCGTGAACGGATTGCGTTCGCTGATTCCCAAGGGGTGATTGCGGTGCTTGTCCGGCGGATGTCCAGCGCTTGTCCGGCAGCTGAAGATCAATCCGAAGATCAATTCTGTCGGCTGTACCACTAGACCGGTTATCGGAATCTGTCCAAATGTGGATCACCCCCGGGAGCGCTAATTCGCCATTTCGTGCGGGGAGGGTGGTGTGGAAGGTGTGAAGGGGGCCGGGAACGGCCCGAACCGGTCCGTGGTTCGGTGTCCGATCTCCGAACGGAGTAGCGGAAGTGCACTCATGAGTGGGTGGCAAAGCGGGACGAAACGCCCCTCGATCGGAGCTTCCAGGCGTGTAACGTGCGCGTTTCGACTCGCCCGTACAGCCGCTCCGACCTGCGGATACCTGCCCAGAACCGTTCCCTCCAGCACGATCCGGTCGCACTTGTCAAGCCCTGAGATATGCCCTGACCTGCGAAAACGCCATTCAGATGAGGCCGTTCCCGTGTTACCCTGGATAGCCACGGAAGGGGTACCTGTCACATGACGTTCAAGGTTGGCGACACCGTGGTCTATCCCCATCACGGGGCCGCGCTGATCGAGGCCATCGAAACTCGCCAGATCAAAGGCGTGGACAAGACCTACTTGGTGCTCAAGGTCGCCCAGGGCGACTTGACGGTACGTGTGCCCGCGGACAATGCGGAGTTCGTCGGCGTACGCGACGTGGTCGGTCAGGACGGGCTGGATCGGGTCTTCGAGGTGCTGCGCGCGCCGTACACCGAAGAGCCGACCAACTGGTCCCGTCGCTATAAGGCAAATCTGGAGAAGCTCGCCTCCGGCGATGTCATCAAGGTCGCTGAGGTCGTGCGCGACCTGTGGCGTCGTGAGCGGGAGCGTGGGCTGTCGGCCGGCGAGAAGCGCATGCTCGCCAAGGCCCGCCAGATCCTCGTCAGCGAACTCGCGCTGGCCGAGAACACCAACGAGGACAAGGCCGAAGCGCTCCTCGACGAAGTTCTCGCGTCCTGACGCCTGGGGGTCCGGGGGGCAACCCCTGGGACACCCAGTCTGCCGCGGTGCCCGGTCTCGTAGCCGGGCGCTGCGGCATGTTTGTCAGGTCCGCCGCGGCCCGGGATCCGGGCGTATGGCGTACACCGACATCTGGCATGCTGAGCGCGTACGTACGACGCGCCGCTGCGCGCGCCGTGCGTGCCGGGCCCGGGCAGCCTGCCCCGCGTCGGCGGGGGTGTGCCACTGCGGCTTCACGGAAGGGGTCCGCGGTGACACCGTGCCCGGCACGTTGAGGCGATACCCAACTCGGCCAAGGACGCAAACCTGACTCCCACCCCGCTGCCCGCGACCCCGCCCGCGCCGCGAGCGGTCGCGGCCGTCATCCCCGCCGCCGGACGAGGCGTCCGGCTCGGCCCCGGCGCGCCCAAGGCGCTGCGCACCCTCGGCGGCATCCCGATCCTGGTGCACGCCGTACGGGCGCTCATCCGCGCCCGCGAGGTCTCCCTGGTCGTGGTGGTCGCCCCGGCGGACGGCGTGGCCGAGGTGCGCGGCCTGCTGGACACCCACGGCCTGCCCGAGTCCAAGGAGATAAAGGTCGTCGCGGGTGGCGACACCCGCCAGGACTCGGTGCGCCTGGGACTGGCCGCCCTTCCCGGCGACGTGGACGTCGTCCTGGTGCACGACGCCGCCCGCCCGCTGGTGCCGGTCGAGACGGTGGACGCGGTGGCCGCCGCGGTGCGCGCCGGAGCCCCCGCCGTGGTGCCCGCGCTGCCGCTGGCCGACACCGTCAAGGAGGTCGTCCCCGAGCCCGGCGGCGGCCCGGAACCGGTGGTGGGCACGCCCGAGCGGGCCCGGCTGCGCGCGGTGCAGACACCGCAGGGGTTCCGTCGCGATGTGCTCGCCGAGGCGCACGAGAAGATCGCGTCCAACGGCGACGGCGCAACCGACGACGCCGGCATGGTCGAGCGGCTCGGCGTCGAGGTCGTGGTCGTGCCGGGCCACGAGGAGGCCTTCAAGATCACCAGGCCGCTTGACCTGGTGCTCGCCGAAGCGGTGCTCGCCCGACGGAGGGCCAGCGATGCCTTCTGACGTTCCGGTGATCCCGCGCATCGGCGTCGGCACCGATGTGCACGCCTTCGAGGAGGGGCGCGAGCTGTGGGTCGGCGGGCTGCGCTGGGACGGCGAGCCCTACGGCCTGGCCGGTCACTCCGACGCCGACGTGGCCGCACACGCCGCCTGTGACGCGCTGTTCTCGGCTGCCGGGGTCGGCGACCTCGGCGCGCACTTCGGCACCGACCGCCCGGAGTGGGCCGGTGCCTCCGGGGTGGCGCTGCTGGCCGAGGCGGCGCGGATCGTCCGCGCGGCGGGCTACGAGATCGGCAACGTCGCCATCCAGGTGATCGGCGTCCGACCGAAGATCGGCAAGCGGCGTGACGAGGCGCAGCGCACGCTGTCCGAGGCGATCGGCGCCCCGGTCTCCGTCAGCGGCACCACGACCGACGGCCTCGGCCTGACCGGCCGCGCCGAGGGCCTGGCCGCCATCGCCACCGCCCTGGTGCTGCCCCGCGCCTGACGCCCCGTCAGTGTTGCGTCCGTACGGGTGTGGAACACGGTGGATCGTACGTGTCGTACCACTTCGTCCCGGTATGCCGGGGTACGTACACAACGGCCCGACGTACCACGCCCGAAGGGGACCGCCATGGCAGCCGCACTCTCCGACGACCTGAAGAAGCTCCTCGACAGCCCGGTCTTCGTCGTCCTCGCCACCATCCAGCCGGACGGCAGCCCGCAGCTCTCCCCGGTGTGGTGCAAGCGCGACGGAGACGACGTGCTGATCTCGACGACCATCGGCCGCCGCAAGGAGAAGAACATGCGGCGCGACCCCCGCGTGACCGTCCTCGTGCAGCCCTCCGACGCGCCGTACACGTACGCCGAGATCCGCGGCGAGGCCATGCTGACCACCGAGGGCGGACCGGAACTGATCGAGGAACTCTCCCGCAAGTACACCGGCAAGCCGTACGCCGAGTTCAACCCGGCGTCCGTGAATGACGCCCAGCGGGTCGTGGTCCGCATTACGCCGCGCAAGGTCGTGGGAAGCATCTGAGCCGCCGGGCGCGTTCACACATTTCGGTACGGCGGAAAACACGGTCGGGATCGCTCGCCACTACCCTCGAACGAGAGCGCTGACGCGCCCGCCGTCACATTCTTGTGTCCCCGCGGTCCTATTGGACGCAGGGCACCCCGTCACGCCCACTACCCTTGTTGCCGTGACTATTCGCCTGTACGACACCAGCGCCCGCCAGGTCCGTGACTTCACCCCGCTCGTGCCGGGCTGCGTCTCGATCTACCTGTGTGGTGCCACCGTGCAGGCCGCCCCGCACATCGGGCACATCAGGTCGGGGCTCAACTTCGACATCATGCGGCGCTGGTTCGCCTACCGCGGCTATGACGTGACGTTCGTCCGCAACGTCACCGACATCGACGACAAGATCCTGGCCAAGTCGGCCGAGCAGGGCCGCCCGTGGTGGGCGATCGGCTACGAGAACGAGCGCGCCTTCACCGCGGGTTACGACGTGCTGGGCTGCCTGCCGCCGACGTACGAGCCGCGGGCGACCGGCCATGTTCCCGAGATGATCGAGATGATGCGCGAGCTGATCGAGCGGGGACATGCCTACGCCGCCGACGGCAACGTGTACTTCGACGTGCGCTCCTTCCCCGGCTACCTGTCCCTGTCCAACCAGGAGCTGGACAACCTGCGCCAGCCGGAGGGCGAGGGCGAGACCGGCAAGCGCGACCCGCGGGACTTCGCCATGTGGAAGGCGGCCCGCCCGGGCGAGCCGAGCTGGCAGACACCGTGGGGCCCCGGACGGCCCGGCTGGCACCTGGAGTGCTCGGCGATGGCCCACAAGTACCTGGGCTCGGCGTTCGACATCCACGGCGGCGGGATCGACCTGATCTTCCCGCACCACGAGAACGAGATCGCACAGGCGGTGGCCTGTGGAGACGAGTTCGCGCGGTACTGGGTGCACAACGCCTGGGTCACCATGAGCGGCGAGAAGATGAGCAAGTCGCTGGGCAACTCGGTGCTGGTCTCCGAGATGGTCACCCGGTGGCGGCCCATCGTGCTGCGCTACTACCTGGGGTCCGCGCACTACCGCTCCACGATCGAGTACAGCGAGGACGCGCTGCGCGAGGCGGAGGCGGCGTTCGCGCGGATCGAGGGCTTCGTCCAGCGGGTCACCGAGAAGGCGGGGGAGGTCATCCCTCCCGCCGCCGAGGTGCCGCCCGCCTTCGCCGAGGCGATGGACGACGACCTCGGGGTTCCGCAGGCGCTCGCGATCGTGCACACCACCGTCCGCCAGGGGAACTCCGCGCTCACGGCCGACGACAAGGAGTCCGCGGTGGCGCGGCTCGCCGAGGTCCGTGCGATGCTCGGAGTGCTGGGTCTGGACCCCCTGGACGCGCAGTGGGCCGGTACCGACCGTGGTGACGACCTGCACGGGGTCGTCGACTCGCTGGTGCGTCTCGTGCTGGAGCAGCGCGAGAGCGCCCGCGCCCGCAAGGACTACGCCACCGCCGACGCCATCCGGGACCAGCTCCAGCAGTCGGGTCTGGAGATCGAGGACACACCGTCCGGCCCCCGGTGGTCGATCGGCTCGCGGTGAGCGATCACCGCACCCACCGCCCCGCGGAGCCAACGGTTCCGCAGCGGGGCCCGGGGGCCGCAGTGCCCCCGGGATCCACCCCGCCCACAAGTTTTGGCTCGAAGAAGAAGTGAAGGTGCCCCATGGCCGGGAACAGCCAGCGACGTAACCGCCGCACCGCGTCCAAGAAGGGCGCCCAGGTCGGCAGCGGCGGTCAGCGGCGCCGCGGCCTGGAGGGCAAGGGCCCGACCCCGCCCGCCGAGATGCGCAAGGGCCACGTCAAGCAGCGCGCCGCGCAGGCCAAGGCCAAGCGGGCCGTCACCGCCCAGCGGCGCGCGGCGGGCGGCAAGGGCGGCAAGTCCGCGTCCGAGCTGGTCGTCGGCCGCAACCCGGTGGTCGAGGCGCTGCGCGCCGACATCCCGGCGACGGCGCTCTACGTCCAGCAGTACATCGACAACGACGAACGCGTTCGCGAGGCGCTCAAGCTCGCCACCGAGCGCGGCATCCCGTTGATGGAGGCGCCGCGCCCGGAGCTGGACCGGATGACCAACGGCATCAACCACCAGGGTCTGGCGATGCAGATCCCGCCGTACGACTACGCCCACCCCGACGACCTGACGGCCGCCGCCGCCGACCAAGGCGAGGACGCGATGATCGTCGCGCTCGACGGTGTGACCGACCCGCGCAACCTCGGCGCCGTGGTGCGCTCCGTCGCCGCCTTCGGCGGGCACGGCGTGGTGGTGCCGGAGCGGCGCGCGGCGGGCATGACCGCGGGAGCGTGGAAGACCTCGGCGGGCACCGCGGCGCGCGTCCCGGTGGCCCGCGCCACCAATCTGACCCGCACCCTTGAGGCCTACCAGAAGGCGGGCATGATCGTGGTCGGCCTGGCCGCCGACGGCGACGTCGAGCTGACCGAGCTGGAGGCGCTGGACGGCCCGGTGGTGATCGTGGTCGGCAGCGAGGGCAAGGGCCTGTCCCGACTGGTCGGCGAGACCTGTGACCTGCGGGTGCGGATCCCGATGCCGGGCGGCGCGGCCGAATCGCTGAACGCCGGTGTAGCGGCGGGCGTCGTGCTGTACGAGGCGGCTCGCCGCCGGGCACAGGCGTAGCTCTTGCCCCGCGGGTCCGGCGGCGGCGCGGTCGGTTAATGCGACGGCCGCCGGACCGGTCGGCCAAGATCCGCGTTTTGACTGGAACTTTGACGGGCCTCGGACACCGCACCGGCCGTCAGGCAGTGTCCTAACCGGGCGTCACTCGGTTAGATGAGTGTGGATACCAGAACACCCCGCTCATCCACGGGGGGACGGTCACCCGGGTTCGAAGAGGACGTGCTCAACACGGTGCGGGTCCCGAGCGATCCGGCCCAGGTCATCGTCAACCACGCCAGTTTCCGGGTGAAACTCGGCGCGAGCGCGCCCGAGCCGAAGTACGACCCCGCCGACGACACCACCCCGATCCCGGTCATCCCGACATCAGTGCGCTCCGCGGCGGAAGCCCGCATGCCGCGCAGGCGCCGTGCCGCGCCCGTGGTGTGGTCCGGGCACACCGACGGCGATCCGGCGGCCACCCAGCTCCTCCAGGCGGTCCGCGGCGCGGGCGGCACCCAGTTGCTGCCCAGGGTCGGTGAGCGGCTGCACGACGAGGACCTGGACGACGGCATGCCGCCGGTGCGGCCCGCGGTCGTGGCGCCCCGGTCACCGGTCGTGGGCGGCCCCGCTCCGGGTGAGGCTCCCGGCGGCGTACGGCCGCCGCGCGACGGCCACGACGAGTACGGCACGCCGCCGCACGGCGCCTCGTACGACGAGGTGTACGACGACGAGCAGGACGAGTACCTCGGCCGCGCCGACCGCCGGGACCGCAGGCGCGGGGAACCGGTTCGGCACGCCTGGTATCCAGGGCGCCGAATGAACCTCGGCGTGGTCCTGCTCCCGCTGCGGATCTTCCTCGGCTTCATCTCCATCTACGCCGGCCTCGGCAAGCTCTGCGACCCGGTGTACTTCGACGGTGGCGCGCGCGGCTCGATGGTCCACTGGCTGCACGCGCTGCACCCGTGGTCGGTCGCCGAGCCGCTGCGCGCCACGGCGCTCGCCCACCCGGTGGGCGCCGGGCTGACGGTGGCGTTCCTCCAGGTGACCGTCGGCGTGCTGACGATCATGGGGCTGTGGCAGCGGGTGGCGGCGAGCTTCGGCGCGCTGCTGTCGGTGGCGCTGCTGGTGACCGTCAGCTGGCGGACCGTTCCGGTCTACGACGCGCCGGACATCATCTATCTGGCCGCCTGGAGCCCGCTGGTCATCGCGGGCGCCCCCGTCTACTCGGTGGACGCCAAGCTGGCGGGCGAGGCCTGGCGGCGCCTCGGTCCGCGTGCCCCGCTGTGGGACCTGCGGCGGTACGTGCTGCGGCGCGGCATCGTGCTGGCGACCTTCGCCGCGGGCGGCACGCTGGTGCTGGGCGCGGTGCTGGGCAGCGCGGTGCGTGCCTCGCACACCCACCTCGTGCCCCCGACGGTCCCGAGCGACCTGCCCACCAACGACCTGCCCGGCTCGCCGCTGCCGCAGGCGCCGGACACCGGCGTTCCGTCGCCGCGTCACTCGCTGCTGCCCGGCGCAGGGCGCTCCAAGTCACCTTCCGCGGGCGCGAGTTCGTCCGCGGCCACCGCGGGCACCCCGGGGGCGTCCGCGACATCGGGGGCCGGGACCACGGCCGGTACGTCGCACCTGGGTGGTACGGCTGGCCGTCACCGGGTGCCCACCCAGGACCAGACGGTGCAGGCTCCGCACGACTCCGCTCCGGCGCCGCGCTCCGAGCCCGCCAACCCGCCTCCGTCCAGCGGCGGTTCGTCGACCGGCGGCTCGTTGGGCGGCCTGCTGGGCAGCAAGCCGCCGACCGGTTGGCTGCTGGGCATGCCGGGCGAGCGCAGGGCACAGTCGAACAACGGCATCGCCTGAGCGTCAACACGAGGCCGCGCAACCCAGTCGGGTTGCGCGGCCTACGTGTTGGCGGTTTGACGCGTCCTCGGTACTTAATGCGTCAGGCCGACGTGGTGCCCGACTGGGTGAGTTCCTTCGCCGCCTCGGTGAGGTCCTTCGCGGTGTCGATGGCCCGCCAGTAGGCGCCCTGCGGCAGCGGGAAGCCGGCGAGCCGCCGCTCGCGGGCGAGCTGCGGGAAGGTGGTCCGCTCGTGGTCGCCGCGCTCCGGCAGCAGTTCCGCGAACTCGGGAGCGAACACGTACAGCCCCGCGTTGATCAGATACGGGGACGGCGGAGCCTCGATGAAGTCCAGGACGTGTCCGAACTCGTCGGTCTCGACGGCGCCCCAGGGGATGTTCGGCCGGGCCAGTGCGAGCGTCGCGGTGGCCGCCCGCTCGGCGTGGAAGTCGGCCATGGCGCGCAGTGAGAAGCGCGTCCAGATGTCGCCGTTGGTGGCGTACCACGGCTCCTCGGGGCGCGGCAGGGCGGCGGCCGCGTACTTCAACCCACCGCCGCGGCCCAGCGGTTCCCGCTCCACCACCGTGGTCACCTTCAGCGGCAGGTCGGCCGAGTCCAGCCACTTCTGCAGCACTTCGGCGAGGTGCCCGCAGGAGACGACGACGTCGGTGACGCCCTCGGCGGCGAGCCAGTCGAGCTGATGGCCGATGATCGGGGTCCCGGTCCCGGGAATCTCGACCATCGGCTTGGGCCGGTCGTCGGTGTACGGCCGCAGTCGCGAACCCTGGCCACCGGCCAGGATGACCGCCTGGGTGACCGGGGCGTTGGAGATGGCACCTGTCGTCATGCTGCGCACGATACGGGCTCGGTATAACGCTGGGCAGGCTTCGCGTTAACACCGGTTGACGACAAGGCCGCCTGGTCACCCCGGGGTTGGTCAGCGGATCGAGGCGACGCCGGAGGCGAAGGAGGTGTCGCACACCGGCCGGGACCACGCCTGGGCCCGCCGACCGGCCGACGAAGCGCCGTACAGGCGGGTGTACTTGGCGACGGCGGCCTGGCCGAGGGCGCGTGCGAGGTCGGCGCAGTAGCGGGCGAGCGACGGCTTCCTGGCCATCTCCGTCTGGAGGTCGGTCAGCGCGACGCCGGGGTTCCGCTCCTGGAGCTCGGCGAGGAGGCGACGGCGCAGCACATCCTGCGCGGCCGTGCCGGACTCCGTGGTGCCGCGGTGGGAGGAGGCCGTGAGCACTTGCGCGTCGGAGGGCGAGGCGGCCCAGGGAACGCGGGTGACGGCGAGGGTCCCGGACAGTACGAGGACGACCGGGAGCACGAGTGCGAGAGTCTTGCCGATACGGCGAGCTGCCTGGTTCACGACGGTGATGGTAGCGAGGGGTGATGATTTGGCGACATTTAGTCACCCTTACGAGTGATGCAAGTCCCTGGATCGGGGGTTGTTGATTGACGCGTGCCCCTCGGAAAGCCCCGCCACGTCTGGCTATTTGTCGACAGAGCCGGTGATCGCCCCGGCACTCGCCGATGTGGGCCCGTACGGCGGATCGACCCTACGGGCCCACGCCCGGCTCAGTCGCTCAGCCGCTCGCCGGACGACGTCGAGAACACGTGCGTCTCGCCCGCGCGCGGTACGACGTGCAGTACGTCGCCCTTCATCGGCACCTGGCGGCCGCCGACCCGGACCACGATGTCCTTGTGCTCCCCGCCGATCTCGGCGGTTCCGTAGACGTATCCGTCGGCACCGAGTTCCTCGACCACGTTCACCGTGACGGCGACGCCCGCCGGTTCGTCCTTGGCGAGGGACTGCGCCTCGCCGCTGACGATGTCGAAGTGCTCGGGCCGTACCCCGACCGTCACCGTGCGGTCGCCCTTCTCGGCGGCCGCCGCGATGGCCTCGCGGTTGACCGGCACGATGCTGTTGCCGAACTTCACTCCGCCGTCGGTGATCGCCACCTCGACCAGGTTCATGGCGGGGGAGCCGATGAACCCCGCGACGAACAGGTTCGCCGGACGGTCGTACATGTTGCGCGGCGAGTCGATCTGCTGCAGCAGCCCGTCCTTGAGCACGGCGACCCGGTCGCCCATCGTCATGGCCTCGACCTGGTCGTGCGTGACGTAGACCGTGGTGGTCCCCAGCCGCCGCTGCAGCCCGGCGATCTGAGTGCGGGTCTGCACCCGAAGCTTGGCGTCGAGGTTCGACAGGGGTTCGTCCATCAGGAACACCTGCGGCTCCCGCACGATCGCCCGCCCCATCGCGACCCGCTGCCGCTGGCCGCCGGAGAGCGCCTTCGGCTTGCGTCCCAGGAACTCGGTGAGGTCGAGGATCTTCGCCGCCTCCTCGACGCGGGTCCTGATCTCCGCCTTGTTCACTCCGGCGATCTTGAGCGCGAACCCCATGTTGTCGGCGACGGTCATGTGCGGGTAGAGCGCGTAGTTCTGGAACACCATGGCGATGTCCCGGTCCTTCGGCGGCAGATGCGTGACGTCGCGGTCCCCGATCCGGATCGCGCCGTCGTCGACGTCCTCAAGCCCCGCGAGCATCCGCAGCGACGTCGACTTGCCGCATCCGGACGGCCCGACGAGTACCAGGAACTCGCCGTCCGCGATCTCGATGTCCAGCTTGTCGACGGCCGCCCGCTCCGCGCCGGGATAGATACGGGTCGCCTTTTCGAACGTGACAGTGGCCATGGTGCAGATCCCTTCACCGGCAGGAACGTGCCGGACGATCCGAGTAAAGGTCTAGTCCACGAAGCGTGGACTGCCCGTGACGCTACCCCCCGCCCGCCCACTTGTCAGCGCCCGGAACCCGCGTTTTCCTGCCCGATCTGTGTGGCCACCCGCCCGCCCCTTGGTACCCTTCTCGTGGCCCCAGCCGTCCATCCGGCAGGGCCAAGCCTCCTTAGCTCAGCTGGCCAGAGCACCGCTCTTGTAAAGCGGGGGTCGTCGGTTCGAACCCGACAGGGGGCTCTTGGCGGAATGACGCCTTGGCCCGTGACCTTGTAGGTCGCGGGCCTTGTGTTTGTCGCGGCTCCCCTGGGGCACCTCCCGTCCCGCCGCTCATCCGCGTGCGCGGCGCGGTAGAGGGTGGGTTCGGTGAAGGGGCGGGTTACCAGGGTGAGGCCTACGGGGAGGGCGTCGAGGTGCCGCAGGGGAGGGCCAGGGACGGATGGTGGGTGGCGTTGAAGGGCGAGGTGTCGGCGAACATTTCCGTTGCTCGGGTGCGCCACTGGGCGACCGACGCGTCGGCGGGTGGGAGTGGCTCCGCCTTCCGCGGGGTGGTGGGCATGAGGAGCAGGCCCACCTGCTCAAGTGCCTTGTCATAGGCGGCGCGTGGGCGGCGGACTTCTTCGGCGCGAGGGATACCTCGGTCACGGAGACCGTGCGGACCGGTCCAGGCGGAGACTTGCAGGCCTGCGGCTAGGAAGGGGGCGCGCCGCCGGGGGGAGGCCTTAGCATCGGCCGGGAATGGATCGGGCGGCGGGAGGTCGGGATGGGCGCGGCGTTCGACGCGGGCAGGGTCCGGGAGGCGGTGCGCGAGTACGCGCTGTCGTTGCCGGAGGCGCGGGAGGAGTTCCCGTGGGATGGCTCGGTCGCCAAGGTGAACAAGAAGATCTTCGTCTTCCTCGGTCCTGACGAGGGTGAGGGGCCGCTCCGCTTCACGCTCAAGCTCACGGATGAGGATGTGCACGCCGATGCCCTGGCCGTTCCTGGCGCTGAGCCCGCGGGATACGGACTCGGCAAGTCCGGTTGGGTGACAGTGCCCTTCAGCGACGGCATCCCGCCGCTGGAGGTGCTCTGCGACTGGATCGAGGACAGCTACCGGGCGGTCGCCCCGAAGCGGCTCGCCGCCCACTTGGACGCATCGCGCCCGCAGTAGGGCCCTCGGCGGGTCCGTCCGGCCCTCATCCGCCCGGGTCGCCGCTGCCACCGCTCCGGCCGCCGTTGCCACCGCCCCGCCTGCCGCTGTTCCCGCCGCTGACCCGGCTGCCGTCGCCGCGACCCCTCGCCGCCGCGGCTGCTGGCCCCTCCCGGCCCGCCGCGCCGTCCCCGCCCGTCCCTCGCATCCCGGCACCCTTCCCCGACCACTCCCGCCGCTCCCGCGCCGCCAACCCGCCTTCGCGTCGGTCACGTGGAAACCTGATTCCAAAACCAAATTCCGTAGCGTTCGCTCGGGAAGTGCCCTACGCTACTTCTGTAGCGACCACTAGAAAAGCGAAGGGGGGTGCCGCCATGAGCGCGCTCGCAGGCAGGACGGCGCTGATCACCGGCGGCAGCAAGGGCATCGGGCGGCCCATCGCGGAGCGGCTCGCGCGGGACGGGACGCGGGTCGCGGTGCATTACGGCCGCGACGAACAGGCAGTGCCAGGGGCGTGCCCCTCACCGGTACTCGCGCGCCGCGTCCTCCAGCATCCGTGCCACCGACAACCGGAGATCGAAGTGGCGGGCGATCCACGGTGCGTCGTAGCCCTGGGTGGCGAACACCCAGGCGACGTGGAGGCGGTTGAGGCTCGGTGCGTCGGGACCGGAGAGCGTGGCGTCCAGGGCGTCCGCGGGAAAGCCGGTCAGTGTCGTGGCCGGGAACCACGGTTCCTCCGTCACGAGCAGCACCGGATCGAACACCCGGACCGTGCCGCGCCGACGCCGCCGTGCGACGCCGAACAGGGCGACCGAGACCATGGCGGCGCCCGCCACCGCGACGACGGCGAACACCGCGCCGGTCGAAAGTCCCTCCGGGCTCGGCAGGAGGACCAGTGTCGTGAGCGTCATCCCGGCCACCACCATCCCGGCCCGAAACCCCGTCACCTTGGTGATGCCCGGCAAGGCACGGCCTTCATGCGCGGTCATGGCCGTTCGTCGTCGCCGGGGGAAGCGGAGAGGGGGCTGTAGCTGTAACCGACCTGGCGGACCGTCGCGATCAACTGGCGGTGACCCGCTCCGAGTTTGCTGCGGAGGCGAGCGATATGCACATCGACGGTACGGGTGTCGCCGACCGCGGGCTGGTTCCACACGGCGGCGATCAACTGGGCGCGGCTGTGCACCCGTCGGGGGTGGACGACCAGATGCGCGAGGAGTTCGAATTCCAGATACGTCAGCTTGAGCACCCGGCCGTCGATCGAGGCCACTCGGCGTTCGGTGTCAACGGTCAGGCCTGGGGCTGAGGACACCTCCGGGACAGGGATGGTCCGCACCATGGCGGCGGCCGAGGGGGCGGCGGCCCGGGGCGCGTCGGTCGCCGGGATGTCCCGGAAGGGCGGTATGAAGACGGCGCGACGGCGGTGGGCTCGGGGGTAGCGGACGGGCATCGGTGCTCCTTGAGGCCCTGGGGGCTGTTGGGACGGTTCAGGCGGCTACGGCGCGGGGCCCGGGCGGGGACGGGGGCCGCACGTCCGTCGCGGTCCAGCGCACGTCGTGTACGCCAGGCTGGAGGAACAGCCGGGAGACCAGGGGCTCCACGGCCGGGGCGGGTGCGCCGTGCACGGTGACCGTGGCCTGGAACTTGACGGTGTTGTCGGCGAGTTGGGCTCGAAGCCCCTCGTACCGCAGGCCCGAGGTGGCGAGGGCATCGCTCAACAGCGCGCGGATCCGTCCCTCCTGGCGTACGTCGCACGCCAAGTGCAGGGTCACCGACGAGCGTTGGCAGGCGCCGTGCGGCAGGGTGGCGGCGCGTGCGGTCGGCCGGAGCGCGGTGACGACCGGGCTGTGCAGTGGGGCGTCGGCGATCCGGTTGAGCGCGTCGGCGAGGAAGCGCCGCAGGCGCGTGGTCGACGAGGGGCGTAGGAAGCGGACGGTGGTGATGGTCGCGGTCATGCTGATGACACCTCCCGAGGAGTTCGGGGAGATCGAAGGAAGGCAAGGGGGATGAGCGGGTTCAGTGGGAAGCGTGCGCCGCCGCTTCGGTGATGCGATGGGCGGCGGTCGGCGGCAGTTGGGCGAACCGGGTCAGCCAGTGGGCGTCGTAGCCCTGGCGGGCCAGGACGTACGCGGCGTGCACCAGCCGGTCGTAGACGGGGCAGCCGAGTGCGCTGGCGGTCGAGGTCGGAGTGTCAAGCAGGTAGTCGCGCTCCACGCCGTCGGACAGCGCGAGGCGGACGGTGCGGGTACGGCGAAGGGTCAGTACGGTCATGGAGGTCACCTCCGGGGAGGGGGACACGAGGGCATGACGGTGCCCCCGCGGCACGCGGGGAGATCGGTCAACGTGCTGTGGTGCGCAGCGAGCCGTGAGCGGGTCGGTGCGGTGGTCGACGGAAAGGGGGCGCTAGCGGTCGGCGGCAGAGCGCGCGGAACGCGGCGCCGGACACGGCGAGTACGCGCGCGGAGCGGGCCGGGTGTGCGGCTGACTATGGCCCGGAGTACTCGGGCTGCTCGACGTACTGCTACTGCGATCCATGTCTTTCGCCTCCTTCCGGCCGGGGCCGCGCATGGTGCGCGTCATCATCGACTCGGCAGGAGCGGACCGGCCCGCATGACCGACCGGCTCACCCCAACTCGTCAGAGCTTTGGCACTTCACGGCGTAGTCCCCCGTGGGGGCAGCCACTTGGGATCACCCCTTAACTCGGGGAGACCTGTCCTGATCCGGAGCGTCTCTCGACGGGTGGGATCAGTGGCCTGTGTCCGTGAAGACGCCTCACCGAACGAGGTGCCTCCTGTTGGAACCATCGGCAGTATACGCAGCTACTTGCGTATTGACGCAAGTAGCGTCAGGAGCGCGTCAAGGCGCGCGGGTGATCAGGGGCGGTCCAGCGTGCTCGCCGCGCTCCCCAGGGAACGCGGCGAGGCCGCCGGGCTGTCCGGGCGGGACGCCCTGGCTCACGTGCCGCCAGCGCACGGTGTGCGGCGCGAGTGCGCTGAAGGCGAGCGGCAGCCCGGGTATGGGTGGGGCTACAGCAGTACGACCGAGCGCAGCACCTCGCCCTTCGTCATCTTGTCGAACGCCGCCTCGACACCGTCCAGCGCGATCGTCTCGGAGACGAACGCGTCCAGATCCAGTCGTCCCTGGAGGTAGAGGTCGATCAGCATGGGGAAGTCGCGGGACGGCAGGCAGTCGCCGTACCAGGAGGACTTGAGCGCGCCACCGCGCCCGAACACGTCCAGCAGCGGTAGTTCCAGCTTCATCTCGGGAGTTGGTACACCGACCAGGACGACCGTGCCGGCCAAGTCCCGTGCGTAGAAGGCCTGTTTGTACGTCTCCGGGCGGCCGACCGCCTCGATCACCACGTCGGCGCCGTTGCCGTCGGTCAGCTCGCGGATGGCGTCGACAGGGTCCTGGGAACGCGAGTTGACGGTGTGCGTGGCGCCCAGTTGTTGGGCGACGGTGAGCTTGGTGTCGTCGATGTCGACGGCGATCACCTTGGCCGCACCAGCCAGCCGGGCGCCCATGACGGCCGCGTTGCCCACGCCTCCGCAGCCGATGACGGCCACCGAGTCGCCCCGGGTGACCCCGCCGGTGTTGATGGCCGCGCCAAGGCCGGCCATCACCCCGCAGCCCAGCAGCCCGGCGGCGGCCGGGGAGGCGGCCGGATCGACCTTTGTGCACTGCCCGGCCGCCACCAGCGTCTTGTCGGCGAACGCCCCGATGCCCAGCGCCGGGGACAGCTCGGTGCCGTCCTCCAGGGTCATCTTCTGCCGGGCGTTGTGGGTGTTGAAGCAGTACCAGGGCCGACCGCGCCGACAAGCGCGGCACTGGCCGCACACCGCACGCCAGTTGAGGATCACGAAGTCGCCGGGCGCGACGTCGGTGACGCCCTCGCCCACCGACTCCACCACGCCCGCGGCCTCGTGCCCGAGCAGGAAGGGGAACTCGTCGTTGATACCGCCCTCGCGGTAGTGCAGGTCCGTGTGGCAGACCCCGCAGGCCTGGACCTGTACCACCGCCTCGCCGGGGCCCGGATCCGGCACGATGACCGTCTCGATCCGCACCGGTTCGCCCTTGCCCGGGGCGATCACACCACGTACCCGCTGTGCCATGCGGCTCCCCTTACGCTGCCCGTTTCCTGTCTTGCCGTCAGCGTACGTAATCGATCACGGGGAAGCGCGGGGACGGGCCGTCGAACAGGCCATCGCCGCTGCCGCCGCGCAGCCACTGGTCGAAGAAGGCGGTGAGGTAGGCACTTTCGGCGGCCACGGCCTGGCCGGGGTCGATGGAGCCCACGTTCTCCCGCACCGTACTGGCGGGCAGCCCCAACTGGCGGGCGACCTGCGGAAGCAGCGACTCGGCGTCGGTGAACGAGGCGTGTTGGCCGCCGCGCAGTGTCAGATCCCGGTGCCAGCCGCGACTGTTGTTCCACAACTGACCCCAGGACGGCACGGTGTGGTGGTTGTCGCCGTCCATGCCCATCAGCAGGAAGGGGCGCTTCAGCCCGGCCGTGGCCACCGGGAAGGGGTTGCCCGGGGTGTGGTCACCCTGTTCGTAGGCGAGCACGCCGTCCAGGTCCGCGCCCGCCGTGATGCGCGGGTCCTCGTGCATCGTCTCCAGCGCCGCCATGCCCCCGGAGGACTGGCCGAACATGCCGACGCGGTGCGGATCGAGGGCGCCCACCAGGCCCTGCGGCAGCGGGCGGTGCTCCGCGTCCGGATCGTGCCCGGCGGCCAGGGCGTCCACCTGGTCCAGTACGAAGCGGGTGTCGGCGACGTTCACCGCCATCACCTTCTTCAACAGTGCGGTGATCGCGGCTGGTTCGCCCTTGGTGGCGGCGCACTCCTTTGGCAGTACCGAGCGTTCGACCCGGCCGCCGGGGAACTGCACGGCGGAGGCGTCATAGGTGTGGTCGACGGTGACCACGACGAAGCCGTGCGAAGCGAGGTCATCGGCAAGGGTGGTGCCCAGCGAGCGCGGGTCCAGCGTCCCGGGTTCGTAGAGGACCACCGGCAGCGGGCCGCCCCGCCGGTCCACCGGCGCTCCTTCGTGAGCGTGGGAGCGGGTGGCCGACCAGTCGACCCTGCCCTTGGGGACGCCGGTGAAGTTGTTCAGCGCGTCGAACCCGGCCGCTTCCCCGGGCAGCATCTGCGGCGCCAGCGGATACCGGTCGGCGTCGCGCGCCGGGTAGCGGACGCTCACCATCAGCTCGCGGTGCTGCCGGGCGGCGACCCACGGGTCGCGCCGGGCCGGGTCGACCAGGTGCAGGGAGACCGTGCCGACCTGGTGGGAGCCGGTGGGTGCGGGCAGCGTCGGGCCGTTCGACGCGGCGGTCGCCTGGGATGCCGCGAGTGCGGTGGCCGCGAGCGCGGCGCCGAGCAGTAGTCCGGCGCATCGCCGGACGCCTGAACCGCGGCGGGTCGTGGACGTGTGCATGGAGATCCCCCTGGTCGTGGTGCGAAGTCCCGGTCAGGATCTCTGTTCCGCGGGCACCGGACCATGGGGCGGCCAACCGGTCCTGGGGCGGGATTTCCCACCCGGGATCCCCTAGGGGCCGCGCCGTCAGCGCATCGGGTCGAACGCCACCGGCCGCACCCGGCCCTCCAGCATCGCGCCCAGCCCACGCACCGCGCAGTCGTCCGGGTTCTCCGCGATCTGCACCGGCATCCCGGTCGTCGTACGCAGCATCGTGTCAAGTCCCGGCATCGGCGCGCTGCTGCCGGCGAGCGTGATGCCCCGGTCGGCGAGATCGGCGACGAGGTCCGGCGGGCAGCGGCGCAGCACCGAGCGCAGCCCGTCGAGCACCGCGTTCATGGGGGTGCGCACCGCCATCCGTACGCTCTCGGAGTCGACCAGCACCGAGCGGGCCAGCCCGCTGGCCGCGTCCATGCCGTGTACCTCGGTGCTGCGGATGGCGGTGCCGTCGGCGTCCAGCATCTGGTGCAGCGGATGCACCTCCTGACCGGGGATCATCAGCGCGTGGTGGTTGCGCAGGTGCTGGATGACGGCGCGGTCCATGATGTCGCGCCCCACCGGGATCGTCTCGGCCGCCACGATCGAGCCCAGCGACAGCACCGCGACCTGCGTGGTCGCCGCCCCGGACATCACGATCATCGTCGCCTCGGGCAGTTCCACGGGCAGCCCACAGCCGACCGCGGCGGCGACCAGCGCGTCGATCAGCTCCACCCGGCGGGCACCGAGACCGGCGAGCGTCTCGATGCTGGCGCGCTGGGCGAGCGGTTCGCTGCCGTGCGGTACGCACACCGCGGCGCGCAGCACCGGCTTGAACCGCCAGGCCTTGCTCAGCTTGTCGCCGATGAGCGCCCGCAGCATGCGCTGCGCCATGTCGATGTTGACCACGGTGCCGCCGACGACGGGCCGCACCACTCGGATGTGCTCGGGGGTGCGGCCCACCATGTGCGCGGCGTCGTCTCCCACGGCGACGAGCGAACCGGAACGGCAGTCGACGGCGGCCATGCTGGGCTCGTCCACGATGATGCCGGTGTTCTTCAGATACACCCTGGTCCTGGACGGGCCGAGGTCCACGGCGACGGTGCAGCGGCGCAACTGGTCGAGGCTGGCGGTCATGGGCGCTTCCTCCCCTGGCTGGCTGATACGCCAGATATGTACCCCGATAATCAGCTCATCCGGCGTCAGATAAGCCGCCTTGTACGCCGGTTGGCGCAGCCGTCCGGAGGGTTCCGCCCAGATGGCCCGTCAGGGGTTCGACCGCCCGCCGCCGGCGTTGTTCAGAGGGACGGGACCTTGTCCAGGAAGCCGTGCACCGTCTGGATCCTGCCGTCCGCCCCGACCGCCGCCACATCGAAGCCGACGGCCAGCGCAGCACCGTCCACCGGCCCCAACTCCCAGGTGAAACGGGCCAGATGGTGGTGCGCGTCGACCGGTCCCGCGAGCCGGAAGACCAGCCCGGGGAACTGCGCCTGCACCGCCGCGATGGTGGCGTCGAACGCCTCCCGCCCCTCCGCGACCGCCAGCGGGTCCACATAGCTGCCGTCCTCGGCCCACAGCGCTTCGAGCCTGCCGCGCCGGGCGACCGGGTCGGTCTCGTTCCAGACGGCGATGTAGCGCTCGACGAGGTCCTGGATGTCGCTCATGGTCATCTCCTCCTGCTCGACCGCGGGGCGTTCCCGCTGGTCAGAAACGTACGCGGAACGACGGTCGGCGGAATCCGTCGCCCATAGGTATTCCCGTAGCCGGTAGGGGAGTTGACGTCGTTAAGCTTTACGTCCATGCCGGGATCGCTGTACGGGAGGGAGCACGAGCAGGCGGTGCTCGACCGTCTCCTCGAAGGGGCCGGGGACGGCATGAGCGGCGTCCTCGTGCTGCGTGGCGAACCCGGGATCGGCAAGACGGCGCTGCTCGACCACGCGGTCGCCACCGGCGCCGCCGCGGGCATGCGGGTGATCCGCGCCGCCGGTGTGGAGTACGAGGCCGAGCTGCCGTACGCCGCGCTGCATCTGCTGCTCGGAACCGGCCTTGACCGGCTCTCCGCCCTGCCGCAGCCGCAGCGCCAGGCGCTTGAGGGCGCCTTCGGCCTGGCACCGCCCGCCGTCACGGACCGGCTGCTGACCGGGCTCGCCGTGCTGTCGCTGCTGTCCGAACTGGCCGAGGAACGGCCCCTGCTGTGCGTGGTGGACGACGCGCAGTGGCTGGACCGCGCCTCCGCCGACGCCCTGCTGCTGGCCGCCCGGCGGCTACAGGCCGAGCCGGTCGCGCTGCTGCTGGCCGCCCGCGACGGCGAGGGTGGGCTGGCCACCGCCGGACTGCCCGAGCTGCGGTTGACCGGGCTCGCCGAGCCGGCCGCGACGGAGCTCCTGGACGCCCGCTTCGGCCGGCTCGCCGCCCCGGTGCGGCACCGGGTGCTCACCGAGGCGCGGGGCAATCCGCTGGCGCTCACCGAACTGCCCGCCGCGCTCGCCGCCGAACCGGCGGGCGTTCCCGAGGTGCCGGGCGCGATTCCGCTCACCGACCGGCTCCAGGTGGCCTTCCACGGCCAGGTCAGCAGACTGCCCGCGGCCACCCAGACCCTGCTGCTGGTGGCTGCCGCCGAACCCGGCGGCGACCTGGAGGTGCTGCGCCGGGCCGCGGAACGGCTCGGCGCCGGGCTGCCCGATCTGCGCCCCGCCGAGGAGGCGGACCTGGTACACACCGTCGAGTCGGACCCGGCACCGCGGACGCTCGCCTTCCGCCATCCGCTGCTGCGGGCCGCCGTCTACCGCCGGGCGCCGCTCGCCAGCCGACTCGCCGCACACCGCGCACTGGCCGACGCGCTCGCCCGGTCGACGGACGACGAGGCCGCCGACCGCCGCGCCTGGCATCTGGCGCTGGCCGCCCCGGCCCCCGACGAGACGGTGGCGGCGGCCCTGGAACAGGCCGCCGTGCGGGCCCACGGCCGTGGCGGCCACGCGGCGGCCGCCGCCGCGATCGAACGCGCCGCGCGCCTCAGCCCGGACCGCGACACCGCCACCCGCCGCTTCGCGCTCTCCGCGGAGGCGGCCATCGAGGCGGGCGACCCGGCGCGCGCCGAGTCCCTCGCGGAGCGCGCCGCCGCCCGCCTGACCGAGCCGCTGTACGACGTCCCGGTGATGCCGGGCGAGCCGGGAATGCGCGATGTGCTGGCCCATGTAAGGGCCACCGCGCGCTTCCTGCGGGGGGACTTCCCGGGCGCCTACCGGCTGCTGGTCGACGGCGCCGACCGCGCCGCCGGGAGCGACCCGCGGCAGGCCGCCCGGATGCTGATGCAGGCCTTCCACGTCGCCTGGTACCTCGGCGAACGCGAACTGGGCGAGGTCGTCGACGGGCTGGGGAGGCTGACGCATCCGGCGGACGACGCGGTCACCCCGCTGGTCCACTACCTCGTCGCCGCCACCTCGCCGCTGCTCGGCCGTCGCGCCGTGCCGCTGCCGCCGCTCGCCGAGACGGTGGCCGCCGCCGAGGCGAACGGCGCTCGGGTGCCGTGGGACGTGGTCCAGGTGTGCGGGGCGTCGCTGATCCACGGGCGGGACGCGGAAACGTACCGCCTCGCCGCCTCGCTGGCCGTCGGCTGCCGGGCGAGCGGCGGCTTCGGGCAACTCCCCACCGTGCTGTTCTTCCTGGCCGAGGCCGAACTGTTCCACGGACGCCACCGCGACGCGCTGGCCAGCGCCACCGAGGCGCTGCGCATCGCCCGGGACACCGGGCAGCGGCAGTGGAGCAGTCAACTGACCGCATTCCTGGCCTACTTGGCGGCCGTCGAGGGCGACGCGGAGGGCTGCCGCCGCCTGGGTGACGACGCCCTCACCGACACCGGCGGGTCCCCGGCCATGGCGCCGGGTGAGCCGTGGACGCGGTGGGCGTTCGGCCTGCTCGACCTGGGCGCCGGACGCGCGGCGGAGGCCCTGGACCGGTTGGCGCCGCTGGTCGAAGGGCCGATGCGGCACCATGTCTCGGCCACGCGGGCGGTGCCCGACCTGGTCGAGGCGGCGGTGCGGCTCGGCCGTGCGGAGCGGGCCCGAGGACCTGCCGAGCGGTTCGCCGGGTGGGCCGCGCTCACCGGGCAGCCCTGGGCCGAGGCGCTGGCGCTGCGCTGCCGGGCGCTGCTCGCCGACGACCCCGCCGACCAGGAGGCCTGCTACACCAAGGCGCTCGCCGCGTACCAGGAGACGGACGGCCCTGACCGCCCGTTGGAGCAGGCCCGTACCGCCCTGTTGTACGGGGAGTGGTTGCGCCGCGCTCGGCGCAAGGCGGAGGCCAGGGCGCCACTGCGGGCCGCCGTCGAGACGTTCGAGCGGCTCGGGGCCGGTCCCTGGGCGGAGCGGGCGCGCACCGAGCTGGGGGCCACCGGGGAGTCGGCGCCGCGCACACCGGGGCGGTCGGGGGCGCCGGCCGGGCTTACCCCACAGGAGCTACAGATCGTCCGATTGGCGGCACGGGGGCTGTCCAATCGCGACATCGCGGCACAGCTGTTCCTCAGCCCGCGCACGGTCGGCTATCACCTCTACAAGGCGTATCCCAAACTGGGCGTCAGCTCGCGCGGCGAACTCGTGGGCTGGGAGACTGATCTTCACGGACGGTGACGGGGCGGGTGCTCTCACCCGGCTATCACCCCCCTGTTTGTCGGCTGTTACGAACCTATGACGTAATTCATGGAGGAGGACGGGATCCACCCGCTCGTTTTCTGCATCTCACAGAGGGCAGATGACTCGCCATGGACCCGTTAGGAAGAACGATTCGGTGGAGCGACCCTTGATGAAACGTTGGCTGACCGCGGCTGTGGCCCTGATATCCCTGGGCCTGGTCGCCGGTTGCAGCGACGAAGGCGACCCGGTGTCGTTCGGCAACACGAACCCGAGCGCCGCGGGCTCCGCGGCGCCGAAGCCGGACAACCCGAACTCCCTGGCACAGATGCCGACCGGCCCGGCCGCGAACTTCAAGGTGCAGCGGACGGTCGAGGCGGCGGACAACACCAAGATAGGTGTGACCACCTACCACGGTGCGAAGTCCGGCTTCACCGGCAAGGTGTGGGTCTGGGCGCCGCCGCAGTACTTCCAGAAGGAGAACGCCAACAAGGGCTTCCCGGTGATCATCGCCCTGCCCGGTGGTGAGGGCTGGCCGACCAACTACTGGTTCGGCGCCGACCTGAAGCTCCAGGAGGACTTCTACAAGTGGTCCCAGGAGGGCAAGGCGCTGCCCTTCATCCTGGTGATGCCGGTGATCAACCCGGACAAGCAGTACCACGACTGCAGTGACATACCGGGCTCGCAGAAGATGGGCACATGGCTCACCCAGGACGTGCCGGACCTGGTGAAGCAGAACTTCCGCACCCTGAAGACCCGTGACGGCTGGGGCTTCATGGGCTCGTCCTCCGGCGGCTTCTGCGGCCTCAAGAGCGTGCTGCAGTACCCGGACACCTTCAAGGCCGCGATACCCAGCGGTCCGGACATAGTTCCGGACTCGCCGCTGTGGCACGGCGACAAGGCCGCGATGCAGGCCAACAACCCGCAGTACCTGGCCAAGGAACTGGCCAAGAAGGGCGGCCCGGACGTCTACCTGGGCTTCCAGGTCGGCACCACCGAGACGTCCGACATGGTCAAGGTCAAGCAGTTCATACAGGAGTACGGACGCGGCCCGGTCCACACCCGGCTGCAGGTGATCGCCGGCGGCGAGCACAACGCCCGCAGCTACACCCGGGGCATGGACGAGGGCACGATCGAGTGGATCAGCCAGCACATGCAGGGTCCGTCCGAATGATCAGCTGACGACGTCAGCGTACGGCGCCCCGGGGCCGGCTCGGGGGCGCCACGCCGTAGGACACGCGAAAGGGGTCCGCACCGACGAGGTGCGGACCCCTTTCGCGTGTGGTCGTCAGTTGCCCGACGGGCTGGGTGACGCGCCGATCTGCTTCGCGTAGGTCTGGGTGTACTTCGGGATCAGCGCCTCGATCCGGTTGACGTAGTTCTGCGTCTCGGGGATCTGCGGGATGCCCTGGGCCTTGAGCACCGCGCCGGGGCCCGCGTTGTACGCGGCGAGCGCGAGCTGGGTGGGGTCGCCGGGGATGCTCTTGACCTCGTTGAACAGGTGGCACATGTAGGCACCCTGGGCCGGGATGGCGTCGGCCGGGTTCCACACGTCGGCCTTGCCGTCGCCGGTGTAGTCCTTGCCCCACTCCGCCCAGGTCGACGGGTAGAACTGCGCGATGCCCTGGGCCTGGCCGGAGTCCGCCTGGGGGTTCCAGTGGCTCTCGGCGTCGAGTTGCGCGGCCAGCATCGGAACGCTCAGCTCCGGGCACGTCTTGGCGGCCGACTGAACGGTCGCCAGGTACTGGTTGGGAATGGTGGGCAGCGCGGGCGGCCGGGTCAGCCACCAGACGATGCCGAGGGCGGCGGCGACTACGAGTACGGCTCCGAAGGCCAGTCCCACCAGACACCCTCGGCGGCCTGAGCGCCTGGTTTGTATCTCCATGTAATTCCACCGTAACGGGAGGTTTGTGCTTCCCCTCTATACACGGGGAAGGCGGGCCCGCAGGTTCCACACGGCGGGGTTGTCGGCGAGGCCGTCGTGCATGTCTACCAGGTCCGCCAGTACATCGTGCAGGAAGTCCCTTGCTTCGCGGCGCAGATCACTGTGCCGTACCGAGATGGGCGGCTCGTCCTCCGCCCAGTCCGCGGTGATGTCCACCCAGCCGAAGCGCCGCTCGAAGCGCAGCCGCTCGGTCGACTGGGTGAAGTCCAGCTCGGCCCGCTGCGGCCGGGCGGCCCGGCTGCCCATGGGGTCCTGGTCGAGCTGCTCGGTGATGTCGCACAGCGCCCAGGCGAAGTCCAGCACCGGCACCCATCCCCAGGCTGTGGACAGCTCACGGTCGCCCTCCGCCAGGTAGACGTCGCCGCAGAACAGGTCGTGCCGCAGCGCGTACACGTCAGCGGTCCGGTAGTCGGTCTGCGGCGGGTCGGGAAACCGGCGCGACAGGGCGTATCCGAGGTCGATCACCCCGGAATCCTAGGTGCCGTCGGCGGAGCGACCGCCCGGGGGAGGGTAAAACGGCGTGACGGGACCGCCGTTACCGGGGACCATGGAGCCATGTCCGGACCACTCGTCATACGCGGTTCGGTCTCCGTACCGGAGGCCGAGCTGATGTGGCGTTTCTCGCGCTCGTCCGGACCGGGCGGGCAGCACGTGAACACCACTGACAGCCAGGTGGAGTTGCGCTTCGACCTGGCGGCCACCCAGTCGCTGCCCGCGGTCTGGAAGGAGCGCGCGCTGGAGCGGCTGGCGGACCGCCTGGTGGACGGCGTGCTGGTGGTACGGGCCAGCGAGCACCGCTCCCAGTGGCGCAACCGGGAGACCGCGGCGGTTCGGCTCGCCGCGCTGCTGGCGCAGGCCACCGCGCCACCGCCCAAGCCGCGCCGTCCCACGAAGGTGCCGCGCGGCATCAACGAACGCAGGCTGCGGGTCAAGCGCGAGCGCAGCGACATCAAGCGCGGGCGCAGCGGGCGCGGCTGGGACTGACGGGCCGCCCGGGGCGGACCGGCCCAGGGCGCTCGGGTCAGCCCAACTGGTGGTAGCGCCCGCGGAAGTACGCCAGCGGACGGCCGCCCGCGCTCGGTGTGCGGGCGGTGAGCACCTCGGCTATGACCAGGGTGTGGTCTCCGGCCGGAACGCGCTGCGTGGTGCGGCACTCCAGGATCGACAGCGCGCCGCCGATCAGCGGAGCGCCCGAGACGGCGCCCCGGGTGTACGGGATGTCGTCGAACAGCAGGCGGTCGCTGACCCGGCCGCGCATCGCGAAGCGGCCCGCGACATGCCGCTGACTCTCGCTGAGCACCGAGGCCGCCCAGCACGGCTGCCGCTCCAGCAGCTCGTCCATCCGCGACCCCACCCGCACACTGACCAGCACCAGCGGCGGTTCCAGCGAGACCGAGAGGAACGCGGTCGCGGTCATCCCGACGTCCTCGCCCGCCAACCCGTCCTCCGGGTCGTGCGCGGTGATCAGCGTGACGCCCGCGGCGAGCCGGGACATCGCGGCACGGAACTCGTCGGCGCTAGCCCGCGGCTCGCCGGAGCGCGGCTCCGCCGGGCTCACACGCTCATCGGGGTTCGGCACGCCTCCAGCATGAGGGATGCCCTCGGCCGGGGGCATGGCTGGGGCGGTCTGCTCGGGGGATTCCTGCAACACGTACCAAACGGTAACCGGCGGCCGCGGCCCGCGCGTCGGGCGGACGGACCATACGGGCTCCGCGAGGAGACCTAGGTCTTCTGGGGGCTCGTGTCGTACGCTCCGGACACAGATTCCGGCCGGGCGTCCGGTATGTAACGTTCGAACCCCAAAGTCTTGCGCACGAAACCACTTACCGTGCCCGACTTTTGACAGAGGGCTGTGACCTCAGTCACAAGGAGGGGGAATTGTTGACCCTGTGTACCCGCTGGGCTGCTCGCTGTGATTCAGTTGCGGTGGCAATCGGACGATAGGAAATCGCGAACAGACCAAGGGATTAACAACCGAGGAACCCAAGAAGTACGAAGTGGAACTCGTCGAGGCTCGGGGGAGAGACATGGACACGGAGTCGGAGCCGTACGTCCGCCTCGCGACTCTGCGCCAGCTGCACCAGGTCGTCGCGGACCTGAACACCGCCCGCAGCCTGGCCGACACCCTGCAGGCCGTCGCCGACGGCGTGGTCAGCGGGTTGGGGTACGAGCTGTGCGCTGTGAACCTGGTGCGGCCCGACGGCGATCTGGTCGTCGCCGCGGTCGCCGGAAGCGCGGGCGCCGAGGCGCTGATGGCGGGCCGGGTCGGTTCCCGGGCCTCCTGGGAGCGGCGGCTGGCGATGGGCCACCGGTGGGGGTCGCTGCGTTTCATCCCGTACGACGAGGGCTGGGTGCTGGACGGCGACGACGTACCGAGCTGGCACCGGGAGGGCGGCCCCGCGCCGCGCCTGTCCGACGAGTGGCACCCGCAGGACCGGCTGCTCGCCCCCATGTACGCCACCCCGGCGGGCGGCGGCGAGCTGATCGGCGTGATCTCGGTGGACCGGCCGCGTGGTGGCCGCCGCCCCGGCGCCTGGGCCCGGGAGGCTCTGCAGACCTACTCGTTCCAGGCGGGCATCGCGATCAGCAACGCCCGGCTGCGCGCCAACATGCAGCGCGCGCTGGTCCGGCTGGAGCGCGAGCAGCAGGCGCTGCGGGCCAGCGAGGAGAGCTTCCGGCAGGCGTTCGAGTACGCGCCCAGCGGTATGGCGATCGCCGAGATGGGCGGCGACCAGCACGGCAAGCTGCTGCGCGCCAATGACGCGCTGTGCCGGATGCTGGGCCGCCCGGCCAACCAGATGCGCCGCTACTCCTTCTCCGACCTGGTGCATCCCGAGGACATCGGGACGCTGCTGCGCACCTCGGCCGAGGGCGGCCGGGCCGAGCTGCGGCTTGCCCGCCGGGACGGCACGTACCTGTGGGTGTCGCTGCGCAACTCGGTGGTGGCCGACACCACCGACGGGCCGCGCTTCCTGCTCACCCATGTCGAGGACATCGAGGAGCGCAAGCGGCACGAACTCGCCCTGGCGCACCGCGCCAGCCATGACTCCCTCACCGGCCTGCCGAACAGCGCCGAACTGCGGGCCCGGCTGAGCGCCCGGCTCTGCTCCCGTCCGTTCGCCGCCGAGGAGCACACCGCCAGCGCCGACGACCTGGACGAGTTCGGGTACAGCTTCCCCGCGCCGCCCGCACACCCCTATGACCACCACGTCCACGCCATCGAGCCGGACGAGGGTGAGGGCGAGAGCGGCAAGGGCCTGGCGGTGCTGTTCTGCGACCTGGACGGCTTCAAGTCGATCAACGACAGGTTCGGCCACCACACCGGTGACGCGGTGCTGATCGAGGTGGCAAGGCGGCTGTCCAGCGTCGTGCGGGACGGGGACACCGTGGCCCGGCTCGGCGGCGACGAGTTCGTGGTGCTCGCCGACGGCCTGGACCGGGACGGCGCCCAGGACCTCGCCGTCCGGCTGCGCAACGCGATCATCCCGCCGATCAGGGTGGACGGCCGGGCGGTGCGGGTCGGCGCCAGCTTCGGCATCGGCTGGGCGGGCTGTGGGATGACGGTGGAGGAAGTGCTGCACTCCGCCGACCAGCGGATGTACGTCGAGAAGCGCTCCCGGGCCAAGGCCCAGCGCCGGGCGGGCTGATCACCGCTGTGGGCGGGGACACGCGTTGAGCCACCGGATCGGGGTAGGCTCGCGCGGGTCCAGCAATATCCGGTCCGCGGTGGCCGGACGCAGTGGGGAGTGAGCAGCGGATGACGGCCGCGGGTAACGGCACGCCAGAGCCCGAGAACGACGACCCCTTCGCGTACCTGTACCGCGGGGAGGGTGACGAGGCCGCGTCCGCGGCCGACCGATCGAACGCCACAGGGGCGCGAAACGCCTCGTTCGAGGGCGGTGGTGGGCGCCGGGCGGGCGTGCCGCGCACCTCGTACAACCAGGTCACCCGGGTCGGTGAGCGGCGCCAGGCGCCACAGCAGAGCGGCTACGGCTATCCGCCGCCGCCCCAGACCCAGGCCCAGGCCCAGCCGCAGCAGCAGTACGCCGCCGCCCCGCCCGCACATCGCGGGGGCCACGGCGGCGGCCGGGGTTCTGGTTCCAACCGGCGCGGACTGATGCTCGGCGCCATCGCGGTGGTCGTGGTGGTCGCCGTCGGCATCGGCGTCGCCGCGCTGACCGGCAGTGACAAGTCGGACAACCAGGCGGGCGCCAACACCAGCCCCGCGCCCAGCACTTCACAGGGCTCCCAAAGCCCCTCGCCGTCCGCGAGCAGCGACCCGAACGCGAAGCTGCCGCAGGAGTTCGCCGCCACGCTGACGTTGAGCGGCGGGGCGAAGACCGACAACAACCACCAGGGCGCCAAGGGCCCCAACGGCGCGTTCGTGGACGGTATGGAGACGCCGGGCGCCACCGTCACCTGGAACGCCACCGTGCCGAAGACGGGCACCTACGCCCTGTGGGTCCGCTACGCCAACGCCCAGCCGGACGACGCGAAGAGCACCGTCGTGGTCAACGGCAAGCCGCTGAGCTACAAGATCAACCTCAAGAACTACGGCACGGCGGGCAACTGGGACCTGTGGTACACCTCGTGGATGTCGGTGAACCTCAACCAGGGTGCCAACACGATCGCGTTGACCTGCGCCCCCGGCGACGTCTGCCACTACAACCTGGACCGGGTGGGCGTGACGGTCGACCAGAACGCCAAGCCGGAAGGCTGGTAACCGCAGGGGAGTCGGGGGCTCGTCCTGGAACGTGGGTGTGCCCCCGAAGCCCTACTGCTCGGTGACCGCGACCTGCGGCAGCAGAACCTCGTACCGCTCCCGGTCGAACTCCCCCGCCGCGGACGTGAGTACCGTGGCCGCGGAGAGCGCCACCGCGCGGGCCAGGCGGTCGGGCCAGGGGAGGTCCTCCGCCGTCGCGGACAACAGGCCCGCCACGGCCGAGTCGCCCGCACCGGTCGGGTTGCCGGAGAGCCGCCTGGGCGGGGCGGCCCGCCAGATGCCGCGTTCGGTGACCGCCAGCATCCCCTCCGCGCCACCGGAGGCGACCACCGCCCGTGCCCCGCGCCGCCGTGCCTCCCGGGCGGCGCGCAACGGATCGGTCAGGCCCGTGAGTTGGGCCAGCTCCTCCGCGTTGGGCTTGACCACGTCCGGCCGGGCCGCGATGCCCCGGCGCAGCGCCTCGCCGCTGGTGTCCAGCAGCACCGGCACGCCCACCGACCGTGCGGTGCGTACCAGTTCGGCGTACGAGCCCACCGGCAGGCCCGGCGGCAGGCTGCCGCACAGCGCCACTGCCCGTGCGTCCGCCAGCAGTTCGCGGTAGCGGTCTAGGAAGGCCGTCCACTCCTCGGGGCTGATGACCGGTCCCGGCTCGTTGAACATCGTGGTGTCGCCGCTGGAGCCGTCCACCACCGCGACGGTGCGGCGGGTGTCGCCCGCCACCGTGACCAGCGCGTCGGCCACCCCGGGGGCGGTCTGCCGCAGCAGGGCGCGCAGCGCTTCGCCCGTACGGCCGCCGACCAGGCCGGTGACGGTGGTGCCATGACCCAGTGCGGCCAGCACCCGGGCGACGTTGAGGCCCTTTCCGCCGGGCCGCTCGACGACCTCGCGCACCCGGTGGGTGGCGTGCGGTTCCAGCCGTGGCACACGGTATGTCACGTCGAGGGCGGCGTTGAGCGTGACCGTCAGGATCATCGCGCCAGCACCCCTGTCTCGATAGGACTCGCTCGGTCTCGGAAGCCGTTTCGCGAGCGATCATGCCAAAAGAACGGCGGTCGGCCCAGAGTCGGGCCGACCGCCGTCCGGCTTCACGGCACGAAGCCGTACGAATGCGTCACCTGCCGGTGGGCCGCACCACCCACTCGCCCCTGCGCATCACACCCGCCAGCGCGAAGTCGTCGTCCAGGACCACGAGGTCGGCGTCCTTGCCCGGCTCCAGCGAGCCGACGCGGTCGTAAAGCCCGAGCAGCTTGGCCGGGTTGGCGGAAATGGCCTGTACGACCTGCTCGATCGGCAGCCGGTCGACGGTCACCGCGCGGCGGAACGCGGTGTCCAGGGTGAGCGTGGATCCCGCGATGGAGCCGCCCTCCACGAGCCGGGCCACCCCGTCCTTGACCTCGACCTGCATCGGGCCGAGCGGATAGCGGCCGTCGCTCATACCGGCCGCGCCCATCGCGTCGGTGATGAACGCCACCCGCCGGGCACCCGCGTTGCGGAACGCCAACTCCAGGACGGACGGGTGCAGATGGGTGCCGTCGTTGATCAGCTCCACCGTGACCCGCTCGTCGCCGAGGAGCGCGGCGATCGGGCCGGGAGCGCGGTGGGCCAGCGCCGGCATGGCGTTGAACAGGTGCGTCGCGACGGTCGCGCCCGCGTCGATCGCCTCCAGCGTCGCGTCGTAGTCCCCGTCGGTGTGGCCCACGGCGGCGATGACCCCGTGCTCGACCAGCAGCCGTACCGAGTCCAGCCCGCCGGGCAGTTCGGGGGCGAGCGTCATCATCCGGGCGGTGCCGCGCGCCGCGTCGACCAGCTTCCGTACGTCGGCCGGGTCCGGATCGCGCAGCAGCGTCGGCTCGTGCGCGCCGCAGCGGTGCGGGGAGATGAACGGACCCTCGAAGTGGATTCCGGCCAACTCGCCCTGCTCGACCAGTTCGGACAGCGCGCCGGCCTGGCGGGCGAGGTCGTCCAGGTCACCGGTGACGGTCGAGGCGAGCATGGTGGTGGTGCCATGGGCGCGGTGGGTGCCGATGGCGGTCAGCGCCTCCTCGGCGGTGCCCGCGGAGAACGAGGCACCGCCGCCGCCGTGCACGTGGATGTCGACGAAACCGGGCACGATCCAGTGCCCGGAAAGGTCGGTGCCGCCGCGCTCGTCGTAGCGGTTGGCGGCGATCCGGCCGCCCTCGACGGTCAGGCTGTCCCGGACGACGCCCGACGGCAGTACCACCCGTGCCCCGGTGAGGACTTCGCGGCGATCGGTGTGCTGTGTGTCCATCAGGCGGTTACCTCCACGGAGAGTCGGTCCCAGGCGAGCAGACCCGCGCCCAGGCACCCGGCAGCGTCCCCGAGGGCCGCCGGAACGATGAGGGGGAGCCGTTGGAACGTCACGCGCTCCGTGACGGCCTCGCGCAGCGGCGCCAGCAGCGTCTCGCCCGCCTCGGCCAGCCCGCCGCCGACGATCAGCGTTCCCGGGTCGAGCAGGGTGAGCCCGGTCACCAGGCCGTCGGCCAGGGCGCTGACGGCGTTGCGCCAGACGGCCAGCGCGCGCGGGTCGGCCTTGTCGACCGCCTGCGCGCAGTCGGCGGCGGTGGCCGCCGGGTCACCGCTGGCCTCGGCCCAGTCGCGGGCCACCGCGGCGGCCGACGCCTCGGTCTCCAGGCAGCCGGTCTGCCCGCAGGGACAGCGGCGTCCGCCGGGGCGCACCACGATGTGGCCGATCTCGCCCGCCGAGCCGTGCGCGCCCGGCTCGATCCGGCCGTCGATGCCGATGGCGGCGGCGATCCCGGTGCCCAGCGCGAGGAACAGGAACCGGTCCTGGTCGCGCCCGGCGCCCAGCCGCCCCTCGGCGAGCCCGCCGCAGCGCAGGTCATGGCCGAGGGCGGTGGGGATCCCGCCCAGCCGGTCGGCGAGCAGCGAGCGCATGGGCACGTCCCGCCAGCCGATGTTGGACGAGTAGACGGCGACGCCGCGCGCGTCGTCGACCACCCCGGGTACCGCGACGCCCGCCGCGGCGGCGGTCCTGCCGAGGGTCCGCTCGCCGTGGGAGCGCAGCTGCGCGGCGAAGTCGAGTATGGCGGTGATCACGGCTTCCGGACCGCGCTCGCGGTGCGTGGGGCGGCGCGCCTCGTACAGGAGGGTGCCGTCCGCCGCGACCAGCGCGGCCTTCATGCCGGTGCCGCCTACGTCCAGGGCGATGACGTGTTCCACGGTGACCAGTCTGACCGGTCGCGCCGCACTGGTCTAGTCCACCCGTTGTGCTGCGCCGGCCGCCCACCCGTTTGCCGTCCCCGTGGACGGGGTGGGTGGGCGGCGGGCGCACCTGGCGCGGCACGTATATTGGCGCTTTCGGCGGGGACGAGGCGCAAAGGGCGGTAGGTACACAGTGGAGCGGCGGCGGTTCCTTGGGCTCGCGGCGGGGGGTGGCCTCGCGGGAGCGATGTCGCTGACGGGATGCGGTGGCGGCGCGACGGGCGGCGGCACCAAGCTCACCATGGTCGCGGCGGACTACGGCGACAACGCCACCAACACCTCGCAGACGTACTGGAACGACGTCGCCGGCCAGTTCAAGCAGAAGAACCCCGACATCACGGTTGACGTCAAGGTCTACAGCTGGGACGTGGTGGACAAGAAGGTCGCCGACATGGTGGCCGCCGGGCAGACCCCCGACATCGCGCAGTGCGGCGCGTACGCCGACTACGCGGCCAAGGGCCTGCTCTACAGCGTGGACGACCTGCTCTCCATACCCGCCCAGGCCGACTTCATCAGCTCCATGGCGGACGCGGGCAGCGTCAACCGGACCCAGTACGGCATGCCGTTCGTCTCCAGCGCGCGCATGCTCTTCTACAACAAGACTCTGTTCAAGCAGGCCGGGATCGTCGACGCCAGCGGCGCCGCTCAGCCGCCGAAGAGCTGGGACGACCTCAAGGCCGCCGCCCAGAAGCTGAAGGCGGCGGGCGTGAAGGTGCCGTTCGGCCTGCCGTTCGGGCCGGAGGAGCCGGCCGCGGAGACGCTGATATGGATGCTCGGCAACGGCGGCAACTACACCGACGACGTGGGCAGTTACACCATCAACTCGGCGCAGAACATCGAGGCCTTCCAGTGGATCAAGGCCAACCTCTCCGACACCGGCCTGTCCGGCCGCAACCCGGCCACCACCAACCGCCAGGACGTGTTCAACGCGTTCGCCGCCGGTGACTGCGGTTTCCTCAACGGCCACCCCACGCTGATGCAGATGGCCGACAGGGCCAGGGTCGACTTCGGCATCGCCAAGATCCCCGGCAAGGGCGGTCCGCTGGCGTCCACGGTCGGTGTCGCCGACTGGATGATGGCGTTCAAGAAGAACGGCAACCGGCAGCAGATCGGCAAGTTCCTGGAGTTCGCGTACAGCCAGCAGAACACGCTGCGGTTCCTGCGCGCCTACGACCTCCAGCCGGTCACGGTGTCCGCGTCCAACGCGATGCTCGCCGACTCCTCCCTGAAGCCGGTCTGGCCGTTCCTGAACGAACTGCCGAGCGCCCGCTTCTACCCGGACAACAAGGTCTCCTGGGGCCCGGTCAACGCCAAGCTGAAGCAGGTCATCGGCCGGGCGGCCACCCAGGACCCGGTCGGCGTCCTCGGCGACCTCCAGCGCACCGCGGAAGCGGCGGACAACAGCGCCGCAGCGAAGTAGCGTTGACGGCGTGGGACGTGCCGAGGAGGTGGCGCCGGTGACGGAGCGGGTTGGCGCCCTGTCCGAGCGGGAGCGCGGCATCCTCGACGTGGCCGGGCGCTCATGGCCGACGGTGGGCGCCAAGGAGCGGGTCGTAAGGGAGCGGTTGGGCATCTCGCCGCACCTGTACTACCAACTCCTCAACGCCCTGCTGGACGACCCCCGCGCCCTCGCCCACGCCCCCGCCACCGTCAACCGTCTGCGCCGACTGCGCGAGGCGCGCCGCGCCAACCGTTAGCCGACGGGGGGGAATGCGACCACGGCCGCACCTGCTGCCGGTAGGGTCGGGGCATGGGCAGCCAACCTGTTCCCACCCCCGTAACGCCAGCGGGCAAGGCCGGGATGGCCGCGCTGCTGGCCGAGCCCAAGCGGGCCGTGGTGGCGCTGGACTTCGACGGCACGCTGGCTCCGATCGTCGCCGACCCGGAGCAGGCCCGGGCGCATCCGCGCGCGGTGCCGGTGCTCTCCCGGCTGGCGCCGCGGGTAGCCTCGGTCGTGGTGATCACCGGCCGCCCGGCCGGAGTCGCGGTGCGCTACGGGGGCTTCGCGGGCGTACCCGGCCTGGAGAACCTGGTGGTGCTCGGCCACTACGGCGCCGAGCGCTGGGACGCCGTCTCCGGTGAGGTGCGCGGTCCCGGCGACGACCCGGGCGTACTGGCGGTACGGGCCGAGCTGCCCGGATTCCTCGAACGCCTCGGCGCCTGGCGCGACACCTGGGTGGAGACCGCGCACATCGAGCACAAGGGCGGTCGCGCCGTCGCCGTGCACACCCGCAGGACCGACGACCCGAACGCCGCCCTGGAGGCGCTGCGCGGGCCGCTCACCGAACTCGCCCACAAGCACGGCCTGATCGTCGAACCGGGACGCATGGTGCTGGAGCTTCGGCCGCCGGGCATGGACAAGGGCGTCGCGCTGGCCTCCTACGTACGGGAGACCGGCGCCGGCGCGGTGCTCTACGGCGGGGACGACCTCGGTGACCTGGCCGCCTTCGACGCGGTGGAGGAGCTCCGGGCGGAGGGCGTGCCCGGGGTGCTGGTGTGCAGCGGCAGCAACGAGGTCGCCGAACTCGCCGCCCGCGCCGACCTGGTGGTCGACGGCCCGGAAGGCATGGTGGAGCTGCTCGCCGCGCTGGCCGACGCGTTGGCCTGAACTAGTCGCTCAGCGCGGCCAGTTGGTCGAGGAACCAGCGTTGCGGCGGCAGTGCGGTGGCCGCCGCGGCCAGCCGCTTGGCGCGCACGGCCCGCTCGCCGTCGGGCATCGCCAGCCCCTCGTGCAGCGCCCGCGCGGTCGCCTCCACGTCGTACGGGTTCACCACGATCGCGTCCTCGCCCAGCTCCGCGAAGGCGCCCGCCTCCCGGGACAACACCAGGGCGCAGCCGCCCTCGGAGACCACCGGGACCTCCTTGGCGACCAGGTTCATCCCGTCCCTGATCGGGTTGACCAGCGCCACGTCGGCCAGCCGGTAGGCGGCGAGCGAGCGGGCGAAGTCGTCCTTGACGTGCAGGATCAGCGGCTGCCAGTCGGCCGTGCCGTAGCGGGAGTTGACCTCCTCGGCCACCCGCTGCACGGTGGCCGTGTAGTCGCGGTAGACGGCCAGGTCATGGCGCGAGGGGTAGGCGAAGGCGACGTGCACCACGCGGCCGTGCCACTCGGGGTGGGTGGCGAGCAGCCGCTCGTAGGCCAGCAGGCCGCGCACGATGTTCTTGGACAGCTCGGTCCTGTCCACCCGGACGATGACCTTGCGGTCCGGACCGATCTGCTCCCGTAGCGCGGCCATCCGCTCGTCCACGTCCGGGCGGTGCGCGCGCTCCCGTAGGAACTCGGCGTCGGCGCCCAGGCCGTGCACCCCGAGCCGGGTGGTGCGGCCCTCGTGGCGGACCGCCAACCCGTGGCCGTCCGCGGTGACTTCGGCGCCCAGCAGGTCGGCGCAGCACGCGGCGAAGGCGTCCGCCCAGCGGCGGGTGAGGAACGCGGCCCGGTCCGCGCCGAGGACGCCGCGCAGCACCGAGGTGGCGATGTCGTCGGGCAGCAGCCGGAAGTAGTCCGGCGGGGCCCACGGGGTGTGCGAGAAGTGGCCGATCCGCAGATCGGGGCGGCGCTCGCGCAGCAGCCGGGGTGTCAGTGTCAGGTGGTAGTCCTGTACCAGGACGGCCGAGCCCTCGGCGGCCTCTTCGGCCAGCGCGTCGGCGAACGCCGCGTTGTAGCTCTCGTACTGCGCCCACTCGGCGCGGAAGTCCTGGTTGAAAACGGGTTCCAGCGGGGTCTGGTAGAGGAGGTGGTGGACGAACCACAGCACCGAGTTGGCGATGCCGTTGTACGCCCCGGCGAACACCGCCGGGTCGATGTCCAGCATCCGCACCCGCTGACCGCCGGTGTCGGCCGGGTCCAGCCGTCCGCCCACGGCCGCGGCCGCCGCGCGGTCGTCGTCGGAGAGCGCCGCGCACACCCACACCGAGTCCGCGTCGGCGCCGATCGCGCTCAGTCCGGAGACCAGTCCTCCGCCACCGCGCCGGGCGGTGAGTGAGCCGTCCTCGGCACGGCTGTACGAGACCGGTCCGCGGTTGGACGCGACCAGGACCTGGGCTGCGCGCGTAGCGACCATACGGCCAGCCTACGATGCGTTCCGCTCACCATGAGCGTTTTTCCGTCCCCGGTCGGGTTCGGTCCGGCGTCAAGGGAGCCCTTCCGCCCGGCGAGGGCCGCTGATCGGCGCGGTGCGGAGACTACGCGGCGCGGCGGGCGGCGTACTCGGGGACGGTGATCATCGGCGGCCGCTCCTCGACCACCACCTCGTGGACGCGTGGCTCGAAACCGCCCTCCGGCCCCCGGTCGAACTGCGTCAGCACCGGCCGCACCATGGCGGCCCGGGCCAGCCGTACCTGGGCAGTGCGGTAGATCGTCGCGGCCATCCGGCCGAGCGCATGGGAGTCCTGGTGCCGGTGGTGCCGTACCCCGACGTCCACCTGGGCCAGCGCGTCGAGCCCGACGCAGGCCAGCGCGTCCACCAGCATGCCCAGCTCCACCCCGTACCCCACAGGGAACGGCAGGCGCTCCAGCAGTGCGCGCCGCGCCGCGTACTCGCCGCCCAGCGGCTGTACGAAACCGGCCAGTTGCGGCCAGTGCAAGTTGAGCAGCGGGCGGGCGACCAGCTCGGTGACCCGGCCGCCGCCTGCCGGAACGACGGTGCCGCCGGCCTCCAGCGGCCGGTCGTACATCGCCTTGACCAGATGCACCTCGGGATCTGTCAGCAACGGCCCGACGATCCCGTACACGAAGCTGGCGTCGAAGTCCCGCAGGTCGGCGTCGACGAAGCAGACGATCTCCCCGCTGGTGGCCATCAGTGAACGCCAGAGCACCTCGCCCTTGCCGGGCACCGCCGGGATCCGCGGCAGCACCGTGTCCCGGTGCACCACCCGCGCTCCGGCGCGCTCGGCCACCTCGGCGGTGCGGTCGGTGGAGCCGGAGTCCATCACCACCAGCTCGTCCACCAGCGGTGCGGCCTCGCTCATCAGCTCCCGTCGGATCTCCCCGACGATCGCGCCAACGGTGGCCTCCTCGTTGAGCGCGGGCAGCACCACGCTCACCGTGCCAGCCGGGCCCATCGCGCGCTTGGCGGCGAGCAGCCGGTCGAGCGGACGGTCGGCGGTGGACCAGGACCGTCGCTCCAGCCAGCGCTCCACCTCTTCCAGCACTGCCCCGCCTCCCTGTCAGCGGAACCGCGCGTGTGACCCATCTCGCGGTTCGGACGACTATCTCAACTGTCCGGCCCTTCGGTTACAGTCTTGAGCAACGCGCCTGACGACCGCATGTCGGCAGCGCGTGAAAAACGCCTGGGTGAACAGCCCAGTGCCATAGAGCTCATCCAGAGGGACTGAGGGAACGGCCCGTTGACGTCCCGGCAACCCTCCTACCGGCCGCGCAGCTGTCAGCCGAGGCCACGGTGGGGAAGGTGCCAATTCCGTCCCGCGGCGAGAAGCGCCGCGGGGAAGATGAGGAGAGAGGCCTCGCCATATGGCTGTCGAAACCGTCGCATCCGCCGTCAGCGCTTCCACCGACTTCGGCCCCGCCGTGGCCCTGTCCTGCCGCGAGTGCGGCGAGCGCTTCCCGCTCGGCCCGATCTTCGCCTGCGAGGCGTGTTTCGGCCCGCTGGAGGTCGCCTACGAGTTCCCCAGCGGTGACCCGGAGGGCCTGCGCAGGCGCATCGAGGCCGGCCCCACCAGCATCTGGCGGTACGCGCCGCTGCTGCCCGTCCCCGCCGACGTGGCCGCCAAGCCGAACCTGAACCCCGGCTTCACCAAGCTCGTCAAGGCCGACCGGCTCGCCCGCGAACTGGGCGTCACCGGCGGTCTGCACGTCAAGGACGACTCGGGCAACCCCACCCACTCCTTCAAGGACCGGGTGGTGGCGATCGCCGTCGAGGCGGCCCGCAACTTCGGCCTGACCACGCTGTCCTGCTCCTCCACCGGCAACCTCGCGGGTGCCGTCGGCGCCGCCGCGGTGCGCGCGGGCTTCCGCAGCTGCGTGTTCATCCCGCACGACCTGGAGGCCGGCAAGGTGGTGATGGCCGCGGTCTACGGCGGTGAACTGGTCGGCATCGAGGGCACGTACGACGACGTGAACCGCTTCTGCAGCGAGCTGATCGGCGATCCGATCGGCGAGGGCTGGGGCTTCACCAACGTCAACCTGCGCCCCTACTACGGCGAGGGCTCCAAGACGCTGGCCTACGAGATCTGCGAGCAACTCGGCTGGCGGCTGCCGGACAACATCGTCATCCCGATCGCCTCCGGCTCCCAACTCACCAAGATCGACAAGGGGTTGCAGGAGCTGGTCAAGCTCGGCCTGGTCGAGGACAAGCCGTACCGGATCTACGGCGCGCAGGCCGAGGGCTGCTCCCCGGTCTCCACCGCCTTCAAGGCCGGGCACGACGTGGTGCGTCCGCAGAAGCCGAACACCATCGCCAAGTCGCTGGCGATCGGCAACCCGGCCGACGGCCCGTACGTGCTGGACATCGCCCGGCGTACCGGTGGCGCGGTCGAGGACGTCAACGACGAGCAGATCGTCGACGCGATCAAGCTGCTGGCCCGCACCGAGGGCATCTTCGCCGAGACCGCGGGCGGGGTGACCATCGGCGTACTGAGGAAGCTGATCGAGACCGGCCAGCTCGACCCGGCCGACGAGACCGTCGCCATCAACACCGGTGACGGCCTGAAGACCCTGGACGCGGTGGCGCCGACCACCGGCCCGACCGCCATCATCCGTCCCACCCTTGACTCGTTCCGAGAGGCTGGCCTCGCATGAGTGTCAACGTCCGCATCCCGACCATCCTGCGCACCTACACCGGCGGACAGGCCGAGGTGACGGCCGAGGGCAGCACGCTGTCCGAGGTCATCGCGTCACTGGAGCAGAACCATCCCGGCATCTCCGCCCGTGTCCTGGACGACCAGGGCAAGCTGCGCCGCTTCGTGAACGTCTATGTGAACGACGATGACGTGCGGTTCGACAGCGGCCTTGCGACGGCCACCCCCGACGGTGCCGGGGTGTCGATTATTCCGGCCGTCGCCGGCGGCTGACCTCCGGGCACCGAAAACTTCCGGCCATTTGCGAACGCCCCGTTTGCCATTGCGGCAGGCGGGGCACGCGCTTGTTCTCGGGCGCGGTACAGTAGGCGCGACAGCGGTCGTCCACGTTTCAAGGGCACCGCTTACAGGCGGCCAAACCTCATTTCCGGTCATTCGCCGACGGTCGTCCGACCATGCTGGGCCGCAAGCGCAGTTCGCACCGCCGCACCACCGCCGTACAGCCGCTCGGGCTCGGGACGTGACGCACGTGCCGGGGGCACGTGAAGAACGCGACAAGTTGTACCCGAAATCGGGGTGCCATTTGTCGCGTTGGTCGGCTATGCCCGGTCCGAGTTGCCCTGAATTCCCGGCCTTTTTCCCGGAATTACCGATCGGGCGCGCACAGAATTCTCGTCCGATTGACCTGTTGCAGAGGGCGTCCATACAGATACATTCAGCCGCGGTCGACACGCGTTCCGGCGCACACCTCCGTGTGTTATGGGGTGGGGTCTGACCCGGGTCCGCGGAGTGCGGTCCCGTGCAAGGGCCAGTAATAGGGGAGTTAGGGATGGCTCAGGGCACCGTCAAGTGGTTCAACGCGGAGAAGGGATACGGCTTCATCGCGGTCGACGGTGGTGCGGACGTCTTCGTGCACTACAGCGCGATCCAGATGGACGGCTACCGCACCCTCGAAGAAGGCCAGCGGGTCGAGTTCGAGATCTCGCAGGGCCAGAAGGGGCCGCAGGCTGACATGGTCCGGATCGCCGGTTGACCTCCGGCGCATCGCGCCACGAGACCTCACGTTCGAAGGGTCCGCACCCCTTGGGGGGCGCGGACCCTTCGCGTATGCGGCGGGCGACCCAAGCGCCTGCGCCCACCCGTCGCCCGGCCACCGCCCCTCATCGAGGCCCTGC
>NZ_JAPZVN010000021.1 GCF_027533845.1 Streptomyces sp. RPT161
ATACGGATCACGGTAGCCATGTGACGGCGGTCACATGGCTACCGCGCTTCGCTATCAACCGCGGGGACGGCTACGCCTCCCCGCTGACCCGCAGCACCAACTTTCCGGTGGTGGCGCGGGTTTCGATCAGTCGGTGCGCCTCCGCGGCCTCGTGCAGCGGCAGTTCATGGCTGATCGGCAGGTCCACGGTGCCGTCGGCGGCCAGCCACAGCGCGCGATCGGCGAGTCGCCGCAGCGCGTCGGGCGCGCTCTCGGCCAGCCCGTAGAGGCTGAAACCGAAAACTCCGTGACCACCGGGGGAAAGGGAGCCGAGTCCCGCGCTCCACGGCTGCTCGCCACTGGCGTTGCCGTACGAGACCGCCCGGCCGAACGGTGACAGCAGTTCCAGCCCCTGCCGCCAGGTGTGGCCGCCCACCGGGTCGAGCAGCAGGTCCACACCGCGTCCCGCGGTGGCCTTACGGGCCTGGTCGGCCCAGTCGTCGCCGACGAAGACCTCGTCGTACCCCTGCCTGCGCGCGTAGTCGGCCTTGTCGGGGCGGGAGACCACACCGTGGACGGTGCCGGCCCCGGCCCGCTTCGCGATCTGCCCGACGACCGTGCCGACGCCGCCCGCCGCGGACTGCACCAGCACGGACTCACCCGCGCGCAGCCGTCCCACCTCGTGTACCAGGGCGTGGGCGGTCGGCAGCACGGTGGGCAGGGTGGCCGCCAGCCGCAGGCCCACGCCATCGGGCACGGGGAAGGCCAGGGCGGCGGACACCACGGCGGTTTCCGCGTAACCGCCGAAGAGGGTCAGTGCCGTCACCCGCTGCCCCACGGACAGTCCGGTGACCCCGGCACCGACCGCCTGAACGGTCCCGGAGACCTCCAGCCCCGGGGTGAACGGCGGCGCGGACACCCGGTACCCGGTGGCCCGGATCTTTATCTCCGCGAAGTTCACCCCGGCCCACGCCACCCGGACGGCCACCTCTCCCGGCCCCGGCTCGGGCGCTGGCACCTCCCGCACCCGCAGCACCTCGGGCCCGCCGAGTTCCTCAACCACGATCGCGCGCATGACGGCACTTCCTCCCCGTGAGTAAAGTTCGATGATCTACGAACTTCAAGCCCGAGTGTACGCATCACGCCGAACGGTCAACAGGGCGGCCCGGCAAGGGCTTTGGCGGGGCTAGCCGCGCCAGGCACGGTCCCGCAGCAGCCGCAGGCCGTTGAGGCCGACGATGACGGTGGACCCCTCGTGTCCGGCGACACCGAGCGGAAGCGGAAGGTGGCCCAGCAGGTCCCAGACGACGAGCCCCGAGATGAACACCGAGGCGATCACCAGGTTCTGCACCACCAGAGCGCGGGCCCGGCGGGAGAGCGCCACCAGGGTGGGAATGGTGCGCAGCTCGTCCCGCACCACGACCGCGTCGGCCGTCTCCAGCGCCAGATCGGAGCCCGCCCGCCCCATCGCGATGCCGCTGTGGGCGGCGGCCAGCGCGGGCGCGTCGTTCACCCCGTCGCCGATCACCAGCACCCTGCGTCTGGCCGCCGACATCTCCTGCACGGTGCGCACCTTGTCCTGCGGCAGCAGACCCGCGCGTACGTCGGTGATCCCCACCTCGCCGGCCAGCCGCGCCGCCGCCCGCTCGTTGTCCCCGGTCACCAGCACGGGTGCACCGTCACTCAGCGAGCTGAGGGCCGCCACCGTCTCCGCGGCCTCCTCCCGCAGCCGGTCGGCGATCCCCAGCACGCCCACCGGAGTGCCGTCCAGCTCCACCAGCACCGCCGTGCGGCCGCCCGCTTCCAGGCGGGCGGCGACCTCGCTCGCCGGATGGCCTTCCCGGCAGCCCAGCATGCGGGCGGGGCTGCCCACGGCGACCACGCCGCCGTCCACCGTGGCCCTGACGCCCAGGCCCGGCGCGGAGTCGAAGTCCTCGGCGACCGCGAGCCGCAGACCGCGAGCGCGGGCGGCGTCGACGACGGCGCGGGCCAGCGGATGCTCGCTGGGGTGCTCGGCCGCGGCGGCCAGCGCCAGCAGCTCCTCCTCGGTCAGCCCGGACTCGGCGAGCGGGCGGACGTCGGTGACCTGCGGGGTGCCCTCGGTGAGGGTGCCGGTCTTGTCGATGGCGACGGCGTCAACCTGTCCCAGCCGCTCCATGACCACCGCGGACTTGACCAGGACGCCGTGCCGCCCGGCGTTGGCGATCGCGGAGAGCAGCGGCGGCATGGTCGCCAGCACCACCGCGCAAGGCGACGCCACGATCATGAAGGTCATCGCCCGCAGCAGCGCCCCGGTGACATCCGCGCCGAACAGGAGCGGCGCCCCGAACACCGCGAGGGTCGCGATGATCATGCCGATCGAGTACCGCTGCTCCACCTTCTCGATGAACAGCTGCGTCGGCGCCTTGGTCCGCGACGCCTCCTCGACCATGGCCACGATCCGGGCGATCACCGAGTCCGCCGGGTCCCGTTCCACCTTCACCCGCAGCGCGCCGGTGCCGTTCAGGGTGCCCGCGAACACCTCGTCGCCGACCCGCTTGGCGACCGGCAGCGGCTCGCCGGTGATGGTGGCCTGGTCGACCTCGCTGGCGCCGTCGAGCACCCGGCCGTCGGCGCCCACGCGTTCACCGGGACGGACCAGGATCACATCGCCGACGGCGAGCTCCTCGGTGGCGACGGCCCGCTCGGCACCGTCGTCCCCGAGCCGGGTGGCGGTGGCCGGGGCGAGGTCCAGCAGGCCGCGTACGGAGTCGGCGGTACGCGCGGTGGCCAGCGCCTCCAGGGCGCCGGAGGTGGCGAAGATGACGATCAGCAGCGCCCCGTCCATCACCTGCCCGATCGCCGCGGCGCCGAGTGCGGCGGCGATCATCAGCAGGTCGACGTCGAGCGTCCTCTCGCGCAGCGCCCGCAGCCCGGACCAGCCCGGCTCCCAGCCGCCCGCCGCATAGGCCAGGGCGTAGAGCGGGCCCCAGGCCCAGTCCGGGGCGCCGGTCAGCTGCAGCGGCAGCGCGACCAGGAACAGCACCAGCGCGGCGGCCGCCCAGCGGGCCTCCGGCAGCGCGAACACCCGCGTACGGCGCCTGGGCGCCGACGCGTCACGGATCCCGGCGGTCGGGGCCGGACGAGTGGTCAGGGTGGACGACATGGGCGCGAGCCTTCTCGTAGGGGAGATTCCGGGCAGCGCGGGACGCGCGGCCGGACCGACTCGCCCACCATACAGGAATGCATGAACAATTGTTCATGCATTCACTCGAACCGGCGGTACGATATCCGCCATGGGTCATGGAGTCTCCACCGCCGCAGAGCACGCCGTTCCGCGACTGCGCCTGGACACGGCGAACGCGGTCAAGGTGGCGAACACCCTCCAGGCCCTTGCCACCCCGTCCCGGCTGCTGATCCTCGCCCGGCTACGCGAGGGGCCGCTGCCCGCGACGGAGTTGGCCGCCGCGGTCGGCATGGAGCAGTCCGCCTGCTCGCACCAGTTGCGCCTGCTGCGGAACCTCGGTCTGGTCACCGGCGAGCGGCGCGGGCGCTCGGTGGTGTACGCGCTGTACGACCACCATGTCGCCGAGCTGCTGGACCAGGCGGTCTACCACATCGACCACCTCCAGCAGGGCATGACAGACGCTCCGACGGACCAGAAGCCGACGGTCGACGCGCCTGAGGGCCGGTGAGCCCCCTACCGCCGGTCAACTCCCCAGCGATCGCTCACCGTTGCCACCGCCGGGGGCCAGCTCGTCCGCCAGCAGGTCCATCAACAGCCCGTCGTGCCACGTACCGTCCTCGCCGCGCTCGTACTGCCGCATGACGCCGACCGGCCGGAAACCGACCTTGCGGTAGCACCGAACGGCGGCGGCGTTGTCCGCCGCCGGATCGATCACCAGCCGATGGTGTCCGTGCTCGGCGATCAGATGCCGCGCGAGCGCCCGCACCGCGTCCGTACCCACTCCCCGACCGTGCACGGCCGGATCCACGTAGATGTCGATGTTCGCGTGCCGATAGTCCGGTTCCGTCTCGGCCGCCCACTGGACCATGCCGACCACACGGCCCTCGTACTCGATCGCCAGGTGCCGGGCGCCCGGTTCCGCCAGGTCCTCCTTCACCGCCGCCACCATGTCGTCGCTCCCGCGCCACCACCGGCGCACCTCGGGCGTGGCGCGGATCTCCGCCAGCGCCGGGATGTCGGCGACCGTCACAGGTCGCAGCGTGACCAGGGCGCCGTACAGCGTCGTCTCCATGCCCGAGGACGCTACCGGCACCCCGCGCCGCCCGCCCGAGGTGCCCTCGCGGGCCGGTGCGCCCCGCACTACTGTGGCACGGACATCGAGGGAGGCCGGGTGGTCATGGGCGAGCGCGCACTGGTGCTGGGGGGCGGCGGAGTCACCGGAGTCGCCTGGGAGTTGGGGTTGCTGGCCGGACTGGCGGATGCCGGACTCGGTCTCGGCGGGGCGGACGTGGTGATCGGCACCTCGGCCGGTTCGGTAGTCGGCGCGCAACTCACCTCGGACACCCCGCTGGAGACGCTGTACCAGCGGCAACTCGCGCCGCCCGACGGGGAGATCGCGACGGTGATCGGCAAGCGGACCGTGCTCACCATGGCCGGCAGCGCACTGGTCTCGCCCGACGTGCGCGCGGCACGCCGGCGCATCGGCCGGATGGCGCTCGCCGCGGACACCGGACCGGAGGCGGAGCGGCGCAAGGTCATCGAGTCCCGGCTGAGCTCGCACGAGTGGTCCCGGGAACGGCGACTGCTGGTCACCGCGGTGGACGCGCACACCGGCGAGTTCACGGCGTTCCACAGCGGCAGCGGAGCACCGCTGGTGGACGCGGTGGCGGCGAGCTGCGCGGTGCCGGGGGTGTGGCCGTGTGTGACGATCGACGGTCGGCGGTGGATGGACGGCGGCGTGCGCAGCAGCGCCAACGCCGACCTCGCACATGGCTTCCGGCGGGTGGTGGTGCTGGCTCCGATGGCCCTGCACAGCCCGCTGATGCCCGGCCCGCGCCAGCAGGCCGACCGGCTGCGTCGCGACGGCGCGCAGGTCGCCGTCATCACACCGGACGCCTTCGCCCGCCAGGCGATAGGACGCAACGTGCTGGATCCGGCGAGGCGCGCGGACGCGGCGCGGGCCGGACGCGAACAGGCGCCCTCCGTCGCGCCGTTGGTCAACGACGTCTGGCAGGGCGCCCGTTCCTGAAGGTACCGCTTCGCCGACGGATGAGCGGGCGGCTGTTACGCGGCACCTCGTGCCAGCGCGGCGGCCGCCGGCTTATGTCGCAGCGGGATGTCCCGGCCTTCGGCCCGCCACTCCCGAACCAGTGCGTTGAACACCGGAGTCAGCGACCTCGGCTCCTCTTTTTCGGCATCCTGCGGCGCGGCGGCCTGCGCCGACTCCGCCGATGCCGCCTTCTTGGACAGTTGGATCACTTCCGGCATTCCACTCTTCCCTTCGCTCTTGGTTTCGGGCATTCGGGCACCATACGTCACCGCCCACCACGCGGCTGTGACTGACCCCTCCGAGGGTGCCAACACCCCGTGATCCGCCGGGCGCCCCGGCCCGTGCAGGCTTACCGTCGGTTATGGGCGGAGCCCCCGCCCCATCGCAGCGCGGAGCGTCTCAGCGAAGGAGCGTCCAAGATGACCACTCAGCAGGATGCGGCGCAGGTGACCGTGGTGCTCAACGACTGTGCGGCCCAGGACGCCGACACGGTGTTCCGCTCGCTCAACACCGCCTTCCCGGCCTCCCCCAGCGGCGCTCCGGGGGGCCCGATCAGCACCCGCCAGGGCAGGCAGACCGCGTGGATCGAGAACTTCGACGTGTCGTCCGAGGGGCCGCACTCGGCCGCCCGGGAACTGGGCGGCCCGGTGACCGCCGATCTCCAGGGCTGTCCGGCCGCGGTCCGCAAGGTGGAGCACGCCCTTGAGGACTCGTTCGCCGTGGCGGAGCACGGCCTGATCCACGGTGATCAGGAGATCGACGTGCAGCTCCTGATCGAGCCGGCCCGTCCCCGTTGACGGCCGAACGCACCATGGCGCGCCGGAGTCTGTAGGAGGCTGACCAGCCACCGTCGTTCGTTCACTTCTTGAACGCTGTGCGCCACTTATTGACGCGTAACGTTCACCCCTTTATGTTCGCTGCCACTTCGCCGGTGATCGCGAACCGAGGGAAAGCGAGAACGGACAACGATGAGCAAGCTCACAGCGCTGCGAGCGCGCCCCGCAAGGCTGCACCGATACATACGACCGACCGCCCCCGCGCTCGCGGCGCTGCTCATCGCGGCCGCCCCCGCCGCCCAGCCGATCGCCACCGCCGCCGACAGACCCGACACCACCGCCGACAGCCCCTGCACCGCGCCGGACCCCGGTTGGACGCTCACCTCCACCACCATCGACCCCAAGGACAGCTACCACGCCTTCGTGGGCAACGGCTATCTGGGTCAACGCGTGCCCGCCACCGGCAGCGGCTACTTCGCCTCCGCCGCCAAGACCGGCTGGCCGCTGTACAGCCCGCGCTACGACGGTTCGTTCGTCTCGGGCCTGTACGCGCACAACAAGCAGACCACCAGCGACCGGCAGGTCATAGCCGCCCTGCCGACGTGGACCGGGATGACGGTCGGCACCGGCGGCGAGACGTTCAGCGGGAACACCTCGACCGGCCGCATCTCGCACTACCGGCAGACCCTCTACCTGCGCTGCGGCCTGGTCCGCACCTCGCTGACCTGGACCGCAAGCGACGGTCGGGCCACCGATCTGGTCTATGACGTGCTCGCCGACCGCGCCGACCAGCACGTGGCCGCAGTACGGCTGCGGATGACCCCGCACTGGAGCGGGCAGGCGACCGTCACCGACCTGATCGACGGCCGCGGCGCCCGGATGCTCTCCGCCACCGCCACCGGTGCCCGCCTGGGCGGGCGCACCCAGCGGGTGGGCTTTCGCACCGACGGCACCGGCACCTCGGGCGCCGTCGCCTCCACGCTGAGCACCAGCGCGGACGTCAGCCAGTCCCAGTTCTCCCAGGAACAAAAGAACCTGACGGGGAGTCAGGCAATTGGCTTCCCGGTGCGCGGCGGCCAGACGTACACCCTGACCAAGTACGTCGGCGTGGACACCGCACTCACCTCGCACGATCCGGACGGCTCGGCCGTGGCCGCCTCCCAGCAGGCGGCGGCACGCGGTTGGGCCGCACTGTTCACCGCGCACTCGGCGGCCTGGGACAGGCTGTGGCGCAGCGACATCGAGGTCGCCGGGCAGCCGCAGTTGCAGTCGTGGGTGCGCTCCTCGGAGTACGGACTGCTCTCCAGCATCCGCGCCGGTTCCGCCAACAGCATCGCGCCGACCGGGCTGAGCAGCGACAACTACGCCGGTCTGGTGTTCTGGGACGCCGAGACATGGATGTTCCCCAGCCTGCTCGCATACCACCCGGACCTGGCCAGGTCGGTGGTGGACTACCGCTACCGGACCCTGGCGGGTGCCCGGGCCAACGCGCGGCAGCTCGGCTACCAGGGGGTGTTCTACCCGTGGGAGAGCGGCAGCCAGGGCAACCTCCAGGCGGAGTGCCAGAGTTGGAGCCCGCCGCACTGCGTCACCCAGATCCATCTGCAGAGCGACATCGCGCTGGCGGTCTGGCAGTACTACCAGGCCACCGGTGACACGGCCTGGCTGCGCGACCGTGGCTGGCCAGTGCTGAACGGCATCGCCCAGTTCTGGGCCGGGCGTGCCACGCCCGACTCCGACGGCAGCTACTCCATCAAGAACGTCGCCGGGCCCGACGAGTACAGCAACGGCGTCACCGACGGGGTGTTCACCAACGCCGGTGCCGCGACGGCGCTGCGAAACGCCACCGCCGCCGCCAAGCTCCTCGGCCACCCCGCGCCCGCCGAGTGGACACGGATCGCCGACCACCTGCGCATCCCGTACGACCCGGGCACCCACGTCTTCCAGCAGTACGCGGGATACAAGGGCTCGCTGATCAAGCAGGCGGACGCGGTGATGCTGATGTATCCGCTGGGCTGGCCGATGTCGAGCACCTCGGCGCAGTCCACCTTGGACTACTACGCGGCGCGCACCGATCCGGACGGCCCGGCCATGACGGACTCCATCCACGCGATCGACGCCGCCGCCATCGGTGAGCCGGGCTGCTCGACGTACACCTATCTGATGCGCTCCGTCGAGCCGTTCGTACGCGGCCCGTTCGACGAGTTCTCCGAGGCGCGCGGCAGCAAGGCGGGGGCCTCGGACCCGCTGGCGGGCGCGCCCGCGCAGGACTTTCTGACCGGGGCGGGCGGCTTCCTGCAGACCTTCGCCAACGGCCTGGGCGGCCTGCGCTGGAGCCAGGACGGGGTACGGCTCGACCCCACGCTGCCGCCGCAGTTGGCGAAGGGCGTCACACTGAAGGGGCTGCACTGGCAGGGCCGTACGTTCGACGTCGCCATCGGGGCGCACGCCACCACGGTGCGACTGACCAGCGGCAGGCCGTTCGACATGGAGAGCGCCCAGGGCAGGCAGGTGGTGAGCCGGAGCGCGCCCGCGGTGCTGAAGACCCGGCGTCCCGACCTCGCGGCCACCACCGATGTCGCCAGGTGCGCGAAGGCCACGGCCAGTTCGGCGCAGCCGGGCATGTACGCCGAGGCGGCGGTGGACGGCAACACCACCACCGCGTGGGTGCCTGATGGCACCCAGGGCACCTTGACCGTCGACCTCGGCGGTCCGGTGCGCATCGCGTCGATCAGCCCGCGGTGGACGGCCACCCGACCGGCCTGGTACGGCGTACAGGTCTCGCTGGACGGCAGGCACTGGACGGCGCGGCCGCGGGGCACGGCGTCGGCCCGCTACGTACGGGTGACGGTGCGCGCCGCCAACGCCAACAGCCGTCCCGGGATCGCCGAGTTGACGGTTCGCCAGGCCAACTGACGGCACGGATCACGCTGCGTCCACAGGTGGTTGCGGAGCGCCGCGCGATGAGGGAGGTTGTTCTCCGGACGCCGCCTCGGCGATGGTCGGGGCGGTGACCGCAGGACACCCACGACGATCGCGAGGCGGTGCTTGGCCATGGCGGTGAAGATCCTGCTCGTCACCGGTGACGCGGCGGAGTCCCTTGAGGTGCTCTACCCGTACCAGCGCCTGTGGGAGGAGGGCTACGACGTCAAGGTCGCGGCGCCGACGCGCAAGAAACTGCGCTTCGTCGTCCATGACTTCGAGGAGGGCTTCGACACCTACACCGAGAAGCCCGGATACACCTGGCCCGCCGATCTCGCCTTCGCGCAGGTGGATCCAGCCGACTTCGCCGCGCTGGTCATCCCCGGCGGCCGGGCGCCCGAGTACCTGCGCAACGACCCCGAACTCCAGCGGATCGTGCGGCACTTCTTCGAGGGCGACAAGCCGGTCGCCCAGATCTGCCACGGCCCCCTGATCTCCGCCGCCGCGGGCGTGCTGGGCGGTCGGCGCACCGCCGCCTATCCCGCGCTGGAGCCGGACGTCACGGCGGCCGGGGCGAGCTACGAGGACGGCGAGGCCGTGGTCGACGGAGTGCTGGTCTCCGCCCGTGCCTGGCCCGACCACCCGGCGTGGATCCGGGCGTTCATCGAGGTGCTGCGCACCAAGGCACCGACCGGCTGACCCCTCCCCCGCCGCCCGGCGAGCTGCCGCGTTGGATGATGTACCGGTGGTGCGCGGGTGCGTGAGGTACGGCGGGAAGGGCGTGGGCAGGTGGCGGACGGTACGGGGATCGCGACGGCCGAGCAGGCGGCGGACGACGCACGGGTGCTGGCGTTCGGCCGTCTGCTGGGGGCCGCGAACCGGCTGGAGTACATCCTGGGCCGCGCCATCGAGGAGGAGTGCGGGATCAGCCATCTGATGTTCGAGGTGCTGCTGATCCTGGGCCGGGCCGGCGGCGCGGGGCTGCCGATGCGCCGCATCGCCCAGGAGCAGGTGCTGACCACCGGTGGGGCGACCCGTCTGGTGGACCGGATGGAGACGGCGGGTCTCGTGGCGAGGGAAGCGGCCGCGGACGACCGCCGGATGCAACTGGTCCGGTTGACCCCGCCCGGCGAGCGGACCGCGGTGCGGGCGGCCCGGGTGCATGTGGCCAACATCGAGCGCTACTTCCTGGACCCGCTGCCGGCCGAGGATCGGGAGCGGTTCGCCGAGGATCTGCGGATCCTCAGCCACTCGGCCCGGGACATGCTGCCACGGCTGCGCTGAACCCTCGCCGCCCGGCGGAATACCTGACGCGTCAGATACTGTTTCCGCAGGCGAAATGTCTCCCCCTGGAAGGCCCCCTCCGTGAAGCTCCTCTACGTCTTCGACGCCTACTGCGGCTGGTCCTACGGATTCGCCCCCACCCTGGCCGAGATCGCCCGCCGCCACCCGGAGCTGCCCGCCGAGGTGGTCTCCGGCGGACTGTTCACCGACGCCCGGCGGGTGCCGATCCGCGAGTTCGGCTATGTCCAGGGCTCGAACGCCAAGATCAGCGAGCTGACCGGGGTGCGCTTCGGCGACGCCTACCAGCGGCTGATCGCGGACGGCTCGTTCGTCATGGACTCCGAGGCCGCCGCGCTCGGCATGGCCGCGCTGCGCGCCGCCGCCCCCGACCGCGCCGTGGACCTGGCCGCCGCCATGCAGGAGGCGTTCTACCTTGACGGACTGAGCCTGTCGGACCCGGCGACGTACCGGAGGATCGCCGAAGCCGCCGGACTCGACGCGGAGGCCGTGGTCACCGCGCTGCGCTCACCCGCCACCCGGGCCGCCGCCGAGGCGGACTTCCGCCGCTCCCGTGAGCTGGGCGTCGACGGCTTCCCCACCCTGCTCGCCCTCGACGGGCAGCGAAGCGCGGTGCTGGCCCGCGGCCACGCCACCGCGGACCAGGTCGACCGGCTGCTGGCAGACATCCGCTGAATCGTTTCCGCGGCGGTCGTCGCGGCACCGCGCTCAGAACACCGAGCAGCCGGTGACCGTGGAGAAGTAGTCCAGCGCCACCGTGGCACCGACGGAGTTGCCCGCGGTGTCCAGGCCCGGACTCCAGGCACACAGCGCGCCGACCGCCGGGATGATCGCGAGGATCGCGCCGCCCACCCCGCTCTTGCCGGGCAGGCCGACCCGGTAGGCGAAGTCGCCCGCCGCGTCATAGGTGCCGCAGGTGAGCATCACCGCGTTGACCCGCTTGGCGTCGCTACGGGTGAGCAGCCGCGACCCGTCCGCCCGTAGGCCGTGCCGGGCCAGGAAGCCACCGGCCAGCGCCAGGTCACGGCAGCTCGCGCGCAGCGCGCAGTGCGCGTAGTAGTGCTCAAGGACTGTCTCGACCGGGTTGACCAGGTTGCCGAAACTGGCGATGAAGTTGGCCAGCGCCGCGTTGCGCAGCCCCGTCTCCGACTCGGAGGCGGCCACCTCCGGGTCGGTGGCAATCGACGGGTTGCCCGCCTCGGCGCGCAGGAAGTCGCGCACCGCGCCGCTCGCGTCGCCGGTCAGGGTGTGCAGCACGTCGGTGACGACCAGGGCACCGGCGTTGATGAACGGGTTGCGCGGGATGCCGTGCTCGGTCTCCAGCTGGATCAGCGAGTTGAAGGGGTTGCCGGACGGTTCCCGGCCCACCCGCTTCCACAGCCCGTCGCCGCCCTCCGCAAGGGCCAGCGCCAGGGTGAACAGCTTGGAGACGCTCTGTATGGAAAACGGCGTCTCATGATCGCCCACCCCGTGGAACTCCCCGTCGATCGTGGCGAGAGCCATCCCGAACGCCTGCGGGTCCACCGAGGCAAGCGCCGGAATGTAGTCGGCGACCCGCCCGTGGCCGAGCACCGGCCGGGCCGCCTCCATCGCGTCGTGCAGGATCTGCTGGTAGTCCATGGGGTGTTTCACCAGGCCATTGTCCCTGCCACACGCTCCGTGGGCGCACGCCGGGGGCGGCAGTCGGCGGGGGGTACGACCACCGGCCCTGCGCCGTTTCCCTTGACCGGTGCGGCCGTGCGGGTGACGCCGGGGGCGGCACGCGGGAGCCCCGGTCCGTGCCGTCACGGACCCTCGTTCCGCCACCCGCCGTGACCACCGGCATCGACAGCCCGCGAGGCGGCGTGCCTCGGGCGCAGCACGGTCGGCCCGTGGCGCTCACGTGGAGCCGTGCTCGTCAACGCCGAGGACCGACCCTGCGCCCCGGACGCGACCGCGCGCCTCACCGCCCTTCCGTCAACTCCCGTGCCGGGGCGGCTATTCGGCGTCCGCCACAATCGACCCCACCCGCTCCCCCAGCGTCCGGTCCCGTGCGTTCAGCACCAGCGCGTACCCCACGGCCACCACGATGATCGCCGCGCTGATCAGCGGGAAGACGTTGTACGGCGCGGGCTGGCCGGGCTTGACGAGTTGGTAGAGGGGGTAGCCGATCGCGGCGACGCCCGCGAGGGGCAGGATCAGGTGCCGTACCGGCGAGAACAGCTCGGGGTGGTGGCGGCGGTAGTACACCGGGAGGGCCAGGTTGGCGACCAGCCAGGTGACCACGATGAGGATGGTGCCCAGGGTGGCCGACTGGCCGAAGTAGGTGACCGGGTCGATGTCCCAGCCCCAGCCGAAGGCCAGGCCGAGGGCGACCGCGAGATAGACCACGAAGCTCACCCAGGGGGTGCGGCCCCGCGCGGTGACCTTGGCGACGACCGGCGGAAGCAGGCCCTCCCGGCCGGAGTTGAAGATCAGCCGGGACTGGGAGTTGGCCGCCGAGATCAGTGACCCGGTGATGGAGGTGAACCCCGCGAGGTAGGCGAGGAACGCACCGCCGCCGAGGATGCCCAACGCCACGTCGACGAACGGCACATCGGACTTGGCGAGGGCCGCTGTGTCGTAGTTGAAGCCGACCACCGTGACGTACGCGAACAGCAGATAGCTGACCGTCATCGCGGCGATGGACAGATAGATCGCCCGCGGCACCGCATGCCGCGGGTTGGTGGTCTCCTCCGCGAGCGCCGCCGAGTTCTCCCAGCCGACGAAGAGGAAGACGGCGAGTGGGAAGCCGAGCCCAAGTCCCTTGAAGCCACCGGCCAGTTGGCCGGGATCGAAGGGAGCCGTCGTCAGCTGCCCGCTGTGCCGGACCAGTACCCAGACGCTCACCAGCACCAGCAGCCCCATCTCGAAGGCGAACAGCGCACCCGCCCACTTCGTGGAGACCGCGACGCCCTTGACCACCAGGGCGAAGGAGACCAGCGTCAGCAGGGCGGTGAACCACTGCCAGGCGATGTGCACCCCGGTGTAGTGCGCGATGATCGTCGCCGTCCAGCCGCCCGAGACGGCGACGACCGCGGAGACCGCGATGATGTAGCCGAGTGACACCACGATCGTGGTGGTGATGGCGGCGACCGGACCGAAGGTCTTGCCGATGAACGTGATGAACGAGCCGGTGGACGGAATCGACCGGGAGAACTCGGCGAGGGTGTTGCCGAGCAGCGCGACCACCACCGCCGCCGCCAGGATCGTCAGCGGCGCGGCCACCCCGGCGGTCTGCGCGATCAGCGCGAAGCCGAAGAAGAAGCTCATCGCCGGGCCGATGTTGGCCATGGTCGACGCGGTGATGTCGGCCAGCCCCAGCGCACCGCGGCGCAGGCGTTCCGGTTGGACCGACGGGGCGGCCCCGCCGCCCGCTCCGAACGCTGTGGTGTCCACGGCTGCTCCTTGTTCGAGGGACGCGGGACGCACCGGGCGCCTTGCCGGTGGCACGGTCCATGGGCGGGTGAAGGGGAGGGAGAGTGCCACTGCCGCGCGAACGCCCCCAGCGAGCCGTGCGCGCCGTGCGCCTCACCGCCTGAATACCCACCGACCGGCCGGTTGTACCTGATGACCAGCTACGCGTACCAAGGCGCACCGCGATCGTTTGCGCTGGATCACCGCGGGGAAGGGAAACCGGCGTGGCTGGTGCGGGCTGGCAGTTCTGGGTGGACCGCGGTGGCACGTTCACCGACATCGTCGCCCGCGGCCCGGACGGCCAGGTCACCACCCACAAGCTGCTGTCGGAGAACCCGGCCCGCTACCGCGATCCCGCCGTCGCCGGCATCCGCGCACTGCTCGGACTCTCCCCGGACGATCCCGTTCCGGCGGACCGGGTGGACGCGGTGCGGATGGGGACGACGGTGGCGACCAACGCGCTGCTGGAGCGCAGGGGCGAGCGCACCGCTCTGGTGATCACCAGAGGGTTCGGAGACGCGCTACGCATCGGCTACCAGAACCGGCCGGAGATCTTCGCCCGCGAGATCGTGCTGCCCGAGCTGCTGTACGACCGGGTCATCGAAGCCGATGAACGGATCACCGCGGACGGTACGGTGCTGCGCGCCCCGGATCTCGACCGACTCGGCGAGGAGTTGCTGCGGGCGTACCGTGACGGCATCCGCGCGGTGGCGGTGGTGTGTCTGCACAGCCATCTGCACCCCGCGCACGAGCAGGCGATCGGCGAGCTGGCCGAGCGGATCGGTTTTCCCCAGGTGTCGCTGTCCAGCGAGGCGAGCCCGCTGATGAAGCTGGTGCCGCGCGGCGACACCGCGGTGGTGGACGCCTACCTGTCGCCGGTGCTCCAGCGTTACGTACGGCAGGTCGCGGACCAGATGCGGGGCGTGCGGCTGATGTTCATGCAGTCCAACGGCGGGCTGGCGGAGGCCGGGCACTTCCGGGGCAAGGACGCGATCCTGTCCGGACCGGCCGGAGGCATCGTCGGCATGGTCCGGATGTCGCAACAGGCCGGGTTCCACAAGGTGATCGGCTTCGACATGGGCGGCACGTCCACCGATGTGTCGCACTTCGCGGGCGAGTACGAGCGGGTCTTCAACACCCAGGTGGCCGGGGTACGGCTGCGCGCCCCGATGCTGGCCATCCACACCGTGGCCGCCGGAGGCGGATCAGTACTGCACTTCGACGGCAGCCGCTACCGGGTCGGCCCGGACTCGGCGGGCGCCGACCCGGGGCCGTGCTGCTACCGCGGCGGCGGACCGTTGGCCGTCACCGACGCCAATGTGATGCTCGGCCGCGTCCAACCCGCCCACTTTCCCCAGGTGTTCGGGCCGGACGGCGACCAGCCGCTGGACGCGCGGCTGGTGCGGCGGCGGTTCACCGAGCTGGCCGCCGAGATCCGGAAGGCCACCGGTGACGACCGCTCGCCCGAGGAGGTCGCCGAGGGATACCTGCGGATCGCGGTGGCCAACATCGCCAACGCCGTCAAACGCATCTCCGTACAGCAGGGCCACGACGTCACCGAGTACGTGCTGACCACCTTCGGCGGAGCCGGAGGCCAGCACGCGTGTGCCGTCGCCGACTCGCTCGGCATCCGTACCGTGTTGGTGCCGCCGATGGCGGGGGTGCTGTCCGCGCTGGGCATCGGGCTTGCCGACACCACGGCGATGCGCCAGCAGTCGGTGGAGGTGCGGCTGGCGCCGGAGTCCATGGAGCGGGTGCGCTCGGTGGCCGAGGCCCTGGAGTCGGCGGCGCGCGGCGAGCTGCTGGACGAGGACGTACCGCGGGAGCGGATCCAGGTCACCCGGCGGGCCCATCTGCGTTACGACGGCACCGACACCGCGGTACCGGTGGAGCTCGCCGAACCGGCCGAGATGATCGCCGAGTTCGAGGAGAACCACCGGTCCACCTACTCGTTCCTGATGGACCGTCCGGTCATCGTGGAGGCCCTCTCGGTCGAGGCGACCGGGCTCACCGAGCACCCCGACCTCGACCACCTCGGCACGTCCGGCGCGCCCGGGGAGCCCGCGGACACCGGCACCGCCCGGATGTACACCGACGGCGCCTGGCGCGACGTACCGCTGCGGCGGCGGGAAGGGATGCGTCCCGGCGAGGCGGTGAGCGGACCGGCCGTCATCACCGAGGCCAACGCCACCACCGTGGTGGACGACGGATGGCGGGCGTCGGTGACCGGGGCCGGGCATCTGCTGGTGGAGCGGGAGCGGGCGCGCACCGAGGCGGAGCTGGGTACCGAGGCCGACCCGGTGATGCTGGAGATCTTCAACAACCTTTTCATGTCCATCGCCCAGCAGATGGGCGCACGGCTGGAGTCGACGGCCCAGTCGGTCAACATCAAGGAGCGGCTGGACTTCTCCTGCGCCCTCTTCGATCCGGAGGGCAACCTCATCGCCAACGCACCACACATCCCGGTCCACTTGGGCTCGATGGGCACCAGCGTCAAGGAGGTGCTCCGCCGTCGCGCCGGAACCATGAAGCCGGGCGACGCCTACGCCGTCAACGACCCCTACCACGGTGGCACGCACCTGCCGGACATCACCGTGGTGACCCCGGTCTTCGGCGACGGCGCCGACGGCGAGCAGCGGATCCTGTTCTTCGTCGCCTCCCGTGGCCACCACGCGGAGATCGGCGGCATCACTCCGGGCTCGATGCCGGCCAACAGCCGCCGGATCGAGGAGGAGGGGGTGCTGTTCGACAACTGGCTGCTGGTGGAGAACGGTCGGCTGCGCGAGGCGGAGACGCTGCGGCTGCTCAGCGAGGCGCCGTACCCGTCCCGCAACCCGGCCACCAACCTGGCCGACCTGCGCGCCCAGATCGCCGCCAACCACAAGGGAGTCGACGAGGTCGGGGCGATGATCCGGCACTTCGGTCTCGATGTGGTGCAGGCCTACATGCGTCACGTGCAGGACAACGCGGAGGAGGCGGTGCGCCGCGTCATCGACGCGCTGGACGACGGCGAGTACCGCTATGAGACGGACTCCGGCGCGGTGATCTCGGTACGGATCCGGGTGGACCGGCAACGGCGTTCGGCGACCGTGGACTTCACCGGTACCTCCGCACAGCTCGACACCAACTTCAACGCGCCGTCGTCGGTGGTGACGGCCGCGGTGCTGTACGTCTTCCGCACGCTCGTCGCCGACGACATCCCGCTGAACGACGGCTGTCTGCGGCCGTTGCGCATCGTCATCCCCGAGGGCTCGATGCTGGCCCCACGGCATCCCGCGGCGATCGTCGCCGGGAACGTGGAAACCTCACAGGCGATCACCGGCGCGCTGTACGCGGCGCTGGGTGTGCAGGCCGAGGGGTCGGGGACGATGAACAACGTCTCCTTCGGCAACGAGCGCCACCAGTACTACGAGACCGTCGCATCCGGCTCGGGCGCCGGTGCCGGGTTCGACGGGGCGTCAGTGGTGCAGACGCACATGACCAACTCCCGGCTGACCGATCCGGAGGTGCTGGAGTGGCGACTGCCGGTCCTGCTTGAGGAGTTCGCAGTCCGGCCGGGCAGTGGTGGTGCGGGCCGCTGGCGCGGCGGTGACGGGGCGGTGCGCCGGATCCGGTTCCGGGAGGCGATGACGGTGAGCACGCTGTCCGGCCACCGCCGGGTACCGCCGTACGGGCTGGCCGGGGGTGCTCCGGGCGCGTTGGGCGCCAACCGGGTGGAGCGGTCGGACGGCACGGTCACCGCGATGGCTGGTTGCGACTCGGTGGACGTGCGGCCGGGTGACGTACTGGTGGTGGAGACGCCCGGTGGCGGCGGGTACGGCGCACCGTGAGCGGTTTCGCCATTTGCCTGAGCGTCAGCTCCACAGGTTGTACGTCATGGTCTGGGGGGTGTCCGCGGGCCTGGTGCCCGGGTAGGTCACGGTCAACCGGCCGTACTGCCATTCGCGGGACTTGCCGTTCCACTGCCGTGCCCGGTCCAGCCGTATCTGCGCCGGGTAGCTGTGGAACTTGCCCGCGGCGCAGTAGGGCTTGCAGTCGTTGACCACGTCCTGCCCAGTGGCGGTGGCGGCGTCCGGCCCCCACTGCGACCAGCGCAGATTGCTCAGGTAGTTGTTACCGTCGGCGCAGGCGATCAGGAACGACGCGGGGCGGACCTGTGCATGGAAGAAGCAGTCGACGACCACCCGGTTGGGTGATTGCGGTCGGGAGTTGGCGGACGCTGAAGCGGACGACGGGGCGGCGATCGCCGCGAGTGCCGTACCAGCACAGACCAGGATTGCTGTCTTTGCCACACGACTTTGCATGTTCGCTCCTCAACCGCTCCGGCGGAGCTCGTAACGGCTGTTGCCTTGTCGACGCTACGTCCGGATGGAGGGATGTACCACTCGTACGGGTCACAACTTCGCAACACGGTTAGGGCCCCGCCGCCGGGCCCGCGATGTCACATGCGGTGTCCGCCCACGTAGAACAGCAGCCATATGAATCCGGCGAACAGGTGGGTGGCGAAGACGTAGACGAAGACCCGCAGGAGCACCCCGCGTTCCTTGAAGCGCTCGCTTCCGGCGCCCGGATCCCTGGGCAGCGGCCGGTCCTGACCTGCGATGTCGTCAGTCACGAAGGCTCTCCACTCCGGCCGGCAGGCCCTCGCAGCTCGGCCAGCAGGCCCTGCTGCCCCGCCAGCATCTCGGTCAGGATCCGCCGCGCGGCGCCCATCAGCTCGGCCACGTCGCCGCCCGCCAGCTCGTACACCACGGTGGAGCCCTGGCGGGTGGCGGTCACGATCCCCGACCGGCGCAGCACGCCGAGCTGCTGCGAAAGGTTGGACGGCTCGACCTCGATCGCGGCCAGCAGGTCGCGGACCGGCATCGGGCCGTCCTGGAGCAGTTCCAGCACCCGGATGCGCACCGGATGTCCCAGCATCCGGAAGAACTCCGCCTTCGCCTGGTACAGCGGGACCCGCCCTCCGGACACCTCGCCTCCCGCCCTTGCCGTGACTCACGAATTGAGGAATTCTTCAATTCATCCTAACGGCAACCCGTCGGACGGCGGGCGGGCCTGGTCCGCGCCGTGTTCCTGGAAGGCGGGCAGCGCGAAGACTCGTTCCTTCGCCGGGTCGTCCATGAGCTCCACCAGTGGAAGCACCGCCTCCCACAGGTCCCCCTCGGCCACCTCCAGCGCCATGGCGTTCAGCTCGCCGTCCGGTAGCCGCCCCGCCGTCTCGGCGACGGTCCGCCGGGACGGCCCCGGCAGCAGCTCGACCAGCGGCAGGAACTCCTGCCACAGCCGGGTGGCCACCACCGCCTGGACGACCTCGCCGAGCACCGCCGTATCGCGCAGCGACGGCAGCTCCGCGATACGGCGCCGCTCGGCGTCGTCCAACAGCGCGACCAGCGGCAACAGCGACTCCCACAGGTCCTGCTCGTGCGCGGCGCGCACCAGCGAGTCGAGGTGCTCCGGTGCCTGGCGGGCCGTGATGGCCGCGATGGCGTGCCGCCATCGCGGCCCCGCCATCCCCGCCACAGCGAGCGCCTCCGGCCACAGGCCGTCACCCGCCGCCTGGATCACCGCGGCCAGCCGCTCGGTGCCCATCAACTCGATGACGCTGTCGACGCGTTGCGGCTGGTCGATGAGGAATCCGACGCGCAGCACCACGGACGCGTCCACCAGCCCCAGGATCCGGCGCAGCGCGGTGTCCGGCAGGTGGCCGACGAACCGCCCCATGGTCACGTCGTCGCCGCGCTCGGCGAGCGCCACCGCTATCCGCACCAGCAGGTCCTCGTCCAGTCGCTGCACGATGCCGGCGATCCGGCGCGGGTCCAGGTGCGCACAGGACTCGGCGGTGAAGGAGACCGGCAGCCTGTCGATGATCTCGGCGGCACGGTGCGGTTCCAGCCGCCCGGCCACCCCGGCGGCCAGCCGGGGTCCCAGCGCGGTCTGCGAGATGGTCGCCGCGACCGCGGCGGGCACCAGTTTGGTGGCCCGGGCGATCCGGTCGAGCATCTCGGGAGCGCCGTCGAAAAGCGCCGTCACGACCTGCTCGCGGAACCGCCGTACGTCGTCCGCCGACAGGCCGCGCAGGAATACCAGTTGGTCGACGTCGACATCGAGCAGTCTGGCGATCTTCCGGGTCTCGGCCCGGTTCCGCAGCGTGTCCACGGCACTCACCGGAACAGGATCCGGCGGACCGGGCCGCGAGCCACCCCTGGCACCAGCCGCAGCGCCGCCTCGGCCGCCTCGGCCAGTCCGGCGGCCTGGCTCTCCCGCCGCCCGCGCAGCGCGTCGGCCAGGAACTCCAGCTGCGCGGCGTCCAGCGCGGCGAAGCCGTCCGGGGGCGGTGCGGCCAGTTCGCCGCGCAGCCGGTCCATTGCGTCGGTGTTCACGGATGCCTCCAATGGGTGCCCTCCGGCCCACGGCTAGACGCTCAACTCTCCGTGCCGCCAGGGGCGTTGGTTGGGATCTGGGTGTGTTCGACGGTGGCCCGCCGGTGCCGGGCGGGCAGCCCCCTCCGTGGTGCCCGGACACGGCGTGCATCGCCTGCCGGGTCGGGTCTGCCGGAGCAGGAGCGGGACGGTCGGTGCCGGTAGGACGGCGGCGAACAGCAGCGTGAGGCGCAGGTACGGCTTGGCCGCCCAGCCGCCCCGCCTCCCAGCCGCACGGCGATCGCCGCGCGGGCGCCTGGCCGCGCGGCGGCCAACCGGCCCTTCCATAACTGGAGTTGGCATGCCGCCGACAGCGCGAAGGTCGCGCCGATGGCATGGGCCCAGAACGGTGCTGCCTGGATCTCGAACACCTGGGGCCTCCCCGCAGCGTGGGTTCAACCGGCCCGCTGAGCGGTCAGTTTCGGGGACGGCGCACGGCGGCCGGTGGGCGGCGCGCTTGGAGCGTAGGGCCGCTTTTGAACAATAGTCAACGGCATGGACAAGATCGCGTCCATGCGCGGGCGCACGACAAAGGTGCGAAACTCAGGACATCGCGGTTACACCTTGTGTCCTTGCATGTGCTCAATGGGAGGTGCCATGGACCAACAACCCACCGCATACGAGCTGACCTTCCCGCACAGTGAGGAGGAGGGAGCGGCCGACACGGTGGTGGTCCGCCGTACGGAGACCGCCGGGCCCGGCGGCAGCGCGGTGTACGAGGACGACAGCGGCATCATCCGGGCGGAGATCAGCGACAAAGGAGAGGTGAGAATGCTGGCCAGCGGAGGGCGCCAGGCCCTCAGCCGACCCACGAGTGCCCGTCCACTGGACTGACGGGGACGGACCAGGGGCGACCTCCCTTACGGAGCGAGCCCCCGGGCCCCGAAAGCGCTGCGCCCGGCCTCCGTTGGGGCGGCGGGCCGGGCGCGGGGCGAAGCGGTCAGCGGTGGTGCCTCTTGCGGACGTGGTGGCGGGCGGGACGGTGGTGCGCCGGGCGGTGGTGGACCGGGCGGCGCGCGTGGTGGCGGGCGGGACGGTGCGCCGCGGGACGGTGGGCGACGGGGCGGTCCACGCGGTGCGGAGCGGGGCGGTCCGCGTGGTGCTCGACACCGTGGTCCGCGTGGTGCGCGGTGGCGCACTTGCCCTTCTTGGCGCCGCTGGGGCCACCGACACCGCTGCCCTTGTCGTGCCCTTGGAATCCGTCTCCCTTGTGCGCGCAGGAGTTCCCCGCGGCGGGGTTGAGGAGTCCGATGATGTCGATGGTGTTCCCGCAGACGTTGACCGGAATGTTGATCGGAACCTGCACGACGTTGCCGGACAGGACGCCGGGTGAGCCGACGGCGGCACCGTGGGCTCCCGCGTCGGCACTGGCACCGGCCGCGCTGGCCAGAACCAGCGCGCAGGTGGTCGCGGTCAGCACCGCGGCCTTCTTGATGGCTTTCATGTGGGCCTCCGTGGTGTGGCGGTGGGGACGGTTCCCGCAGCCGACATGTCACCACGCACCACCCGACGGCGGCGGTCCGCACACGAGGGGTCATCCGATTGCACCGGTCGGACAAGCCGAAATTCCCTCGAACAGCCCCCATCCGATGGTCATACAAAGGCCCCGCATGGTGGAGCGCGCCCCGTCGAACGCCCGTCCGTCTTGACGGCCGTCCGGATGACCTGCCGTCACTCGCGCGTACCAACGCCCAACCGGTGGGGAACAGAAACCCACCCGGCAAAAAAATAAGCCGCGTTCGGGGCCTGGGAAATCCCAGAAGCAACTCCGCCGAACTAATTCCCCCGTGGATTCAGCGGATTTGCCGCCCCGAACGCGACTGACTTCAGTGTGTCAAAAAATCCGTCAACCCGCAAGGATGACCGCGTTTCTCACCAGGCGAGAAACCACGCCACCGCAATCCACCGTTTCGGACATAACGCTGCCACGCTTTCTCGCCGTGCGAGAAAGCGGCTGCCGGACCGCCGTCGGCCCGCCGCAGACCATGGCCTAGCCTGTCGGAGCGGGCGCTCCGCACCGTCCAGCCAAGGAGAGACATGCGCGCGATCACCATGCGTCAGTTCGGCGGGCCAGAGGTGCTCGAACTCGCCGAGGTACCCGACCCCCAGCCCCGCGCGGGGCACCTCCTGGTGAATGTCACCCGAGCCGGTATCAATTACGCCGACGTACACGTCCGCGGAAACACGTATCTGGCCCCGATCGAACTGCCCTATATTCCCGGCAACGAAGTGGTGGGCACCACGGAAGACGGCCGCCGTGTCGTCGCGCTCACCATGGGCGGCGGTTATGCCGAAAAGGCCGTCGTACACCGCCGGGTGGCCTGGGACATTCCCGACGACGTCACCGACGACCAGGCGGCGGCGCTGGCCCTGCAGGGCAACACCGCCTGGCACCTGCTGTTCACCGCCGCCCAGTTGACCGGCGGTCAGAGCGTGGTCATCCCGGCCGCGGCGGGCGGTGTCGGCTCGATCGCCGTACAGCTCGCGAAGCGGATGGGCGCCAAGGTCATAGCGCTGGCCAGCACTGAGGCCAAACGGCAGCTGGCCAAAGGGCTCGGCGCGGACGCGGTACTCGACTCGTCCACGACCGACGGCCTCACCGAGCGCATCCTGGACGCGGCGGGCGGCCCCGTGCACGCAGCCCTGGAGATGACCGGCGGCCAGACGCTGCGGGCGACCCTGGCCGCGGTCGCGCCGCGCGGCCGAGTGGCGGTGTACGGGTACGCGTCCGGCGAGACCGGCGCCGTGCCGACCCAACTGCTGATGGAGAAGTCCGTCACCGTCTCCGGATTCTGGCTGCCGCACCTTTACTCGGACCGCAACGCACTGCCGACGAGCATGAAGGCGCTGACCGCCGCCGTCCGCTCCGGCGACCTGCGTCCGGTGATCGGCGCCAGCTACCCGCTCGCCGAGGCCGCCCAGGCGCACCGCGACCTGGCCGCCCGTACCCAGACCGGAAAGCTGGTACTGGCCACCGCACCGTAGGATCTGATCGCACCGTGGGCACTCCTCGCCGCGCCGCCCGCCTTGGCCGAAACACGACGGCTGGCCTGGCGCAATACGTGGAAGGCTGTGTCCCCGCGGGGGGACGGGGGACACGGCCACAGCGAGTAGAGGGCGGGCTCACTGCATGAACAGGCACAGTGCGCGGGACGGTCAGGCGGCTACGGGCGGCACCAGCCACGCCGAGCGGGTCTTCCGGGTACAGCGGGCCTTCGCCGAGCTGGGCGGCACCTCACACGGCCCCGGGGAACTGGCCAAGGTCACCGGACTCGACGACTCGGCGGTCCACCGCATCCTGCAATCCGGTGTCTACCAGGGAAACTTCATCCGGGCCGGGCGCGGCCAGTACCAACTCGGCCTGTCGGCGGCCAAGTTGGGTCTGCAGGCGCTGGCCCAGGGCCCGGAGGGCGACGCCGGGCACGCCGTGCTCCAGGAGCTGCGGGCGCGGACCGACGGCGGTCTGGCCTTCCTCTACATGCTCGCGCCGTTCGGCGGCGCTCAACGCCAGTGCATCGACATGGCGGTGGGCGACTCCGACCTGGTCGAGCTGGGGATGACGCCGCGCGACGTACTGTCGGTCACCCGCTCGCTTCGCACCGGAGCCTCCGGCCGCACGATCCTGGCCTATCTGCCCGAGGCGATCCAGGCCCGGGTGCTCGCCGAGCCGGTACCGGAGGAGGCCGGGCCCGGGGTGTTCCGGGACAACGACAAGCTGCTCGCCTCGCTGGTGGAGGTGCGGGACCAGGGCTTCGCACTCGGCCAGGAGGAGTGTATGGCCGGCTGGAACTCCTGTGCCGCGCCCATCATGTGGGACGACTCCATCATGGGCGCCGTGCTGCTGCTCAAGCCGGTGAGCGAGATGCCGCGCGCCCCGCGCAACGTCATCGACGCCACCAAGGCGGCCGGCGCCGGGCTCAGTCGGCTGGCCAGCGGACCATGGCCATCGACGGTGCAGTGGCCTTAGGGTGGCCCACGCCAACCGATCAAGTGCCGCTGGTGCCACAGACCTCGGAGGTCCGTCACATGAAGCGCAAGCACTGGGTACCCCTCGCCGCCGCGGCGTCCGTCGTCCTGACGCTGGCCACGGCCGCGTCCGCCAACTCGCGGACGAACGAGCGCACTTCAGCCGCGCCCGCCCCGGCACCGTGCGGCTTCACGAAGGCGGTGCCCGCCGACAGATTCAAGGGCATACCGGTCTTCGACCCGGCCACCGCGGCCCGGCCGTACTCCGCGACCCTGCGGACCGGCCAGGGCCGCATCACGTTCCGGGCGCTGACCGACAAGGCACCGTGCACCACGTTCTCCTTCCGCTTCCTCGCCCAGCGCGGCTACTTCGACCACACGCACTGCCACCGGCTGACCACGCAGAAGATCTACGTACTGCAGTGCGGCGACCCGACGGGCACCGGTAGCGGCGGCCCCGGCTACTCCTTCCGCGACGAGAACCTGTCCGGCGCCACCTATCCGGCGGGCACCGTGGCCATGGCCAACTCCGGCCCCGACACCAACGGCAGCCAGTTCTTCTTTGTCTGGAAGGACACCAAGCTCTCCCCCGCCTACACGCCCTTCGGTCAAGTCACCGGCGGCATGGACGTGTTGCGCAGGATCGCCGCCGGCGGCGAGGACGACCAGAACGGCCCTGGCGACGGCTTCCCGACGCTACCGGTCGACATCAGCCGGGTACGGACCGCGGCGCACTGAACGCACGCGCCCCCGTCGGGACGCGTTCCGCTCTCCACGGCGGTATACAGGAGAGAGCGGGTTCCACGCGTCCCGAGGAGGGGTGGACATGCAGTTCGTCACCCAGAGTGGACGACCCGACTACATACCGATAGAGGACCACGGCATCATCGGCGATCTGCACACCGTGGCCCTGGTGGGAGACGACGGCACGATCGACTGGTGCTGCCTGCCCCGCTTCGACGCGCCGTCGGTGTTCGGCTCCCTGCTGGACGCCAAGAAGGGCGGCTCCTTCTCGGTGTCGGTGGCGAAGGCCGAACGCACCAAGCAGATGTACATGCCGGACTCCAACGTGCTGCTGACCCGGTTCCTGGCCCATGACTCCGTCGCCGAGCTGTACGACTTCATGGTGCCGGACCACCCTTCGTGCCCCAAGGCGAGCGTCCGCCAGATCGTCCGCCAGGTACGGGTGCTCAGGGGGCGGGCCAGGGTGGAGGTGTACTGCCGACCCGCGTTCGACTACGCGCGGGTGCCGCACCAGGTGAGCCTGGTTCCGGATCTGGGCGCGGTGTTCACCAGCGCCGTCGGCACGTTGACGCTGCGCGCCTCCGTGCCGCTGCAGGTCGACGGCGACGCCGCGGTGGTCGCGGTCGAGCTGGAGCCGGGGCAGACCCTGGAGCTGGCCGCCGAGTGGGGCAGTGAGCTGCGCCCGCTCGGCGACAGCGAGGTCTCCCGGCTGCTGGACCTCACGCTGGCGTTCTGGGACGGCTGGCTGCGGCACTCCCGCTACCAGGGCCGGTACCGGGAGATCGTGGAGCGCTCCGCGCTGGCGTTGAAGCTGCTGGTCTACCAGCCCACCGGGGCGCTGGTCGCGGCGCCGACCACCTCGCTGCCGGAAGCCATCGGCGGGGTGCGCAACTGGGACTACCGCTACACCTGGGTGCGGGACGCCGCCTTCACGCTGTACGCGCTGATGCGGCTGGGCTTCACCGAGGAGGCGGCGTCGTTCGTGGACTGGCTGCGCAGCCGCTGCCTGGAGGCACCGCCGGAGCGCGGGCTCCAGGTGCTGTACGGGATCGACGGGCGCGCGGAGCTGCCGGAGATGGTGCTCGACCACCTCGACGGCTACTGCGGTTCACGGCCGGTGCGCATCGGCAACGCCGCAGCGGACCAGCTCCAACTCGACATCTACGGCGAGGTGATGGACTCGGTCTATCTGTACAACAAGTACGGGCAGCCGATCTCCTACGACCTGTGGGAGGCGTTGAGCCGCCAACTGGACTGGTTGGAAAAGCACTGGGAGGACCCGGACGAGGGCATCTGGGAGGGCCGCGGCGCCCGCCAGCGGTACACCTACTCGGCGCTGATGACCTGGGTGGCCTTCGAACGGGCCCAGCGCATCGCCCGGCAGCGCGGCATGCCCGCGCCCATCGAGCGCTGGCGGGACACCGCCGGCGCCGCGTACCGCTTCGTACAGGAGATGTGCTACGCGCCCGACCACGGCGCGTACGTCCGCTACCCCGGCAGCGACACGCTGGACGCGGCGCTGCTGGTGATGCCGCTGGTGAAGTTCGCGTCCCCGACGGACCCCAGGTTCCTGTCCAGTGTGGAGCGGATCGAGGAGACCCTGGTCAGCGACAGCCTGGTGCACCGTTACCGGATCGACGGCAGTGACGGCTTCACCGACTCGGAGGGCACCTTCAACCTGTGCTCCTTCTGGTACGTCGAGGCGCTCTCCCGCGCCGGACGGGTGGGCGAGGCCCGCTATGTCTTCGAGAAGATGGTGACCCAGGCCAACCATGTGGGCCTGTACTCGGAGGAGATCGGTCCGGCGGGTGAGGCACTGGGCAACTTCCCACAGGCCTTCACCCACCTGGCACTGATCAGCGCGGCCACCAACCTGGACCGTTCGATCAGGTCCCACCCCGGACCCGCGGCCCGGCACTGCCACCAGACGTGACCTCGCTCACCCCCGCCCGACCCGACGCGCTGCTCAGCGGCGCACCGGCGCCGCGCTGGCAGTAATCGTCAACAGACTGTCATTGCGGCCAGGTTCGGTCGCCGACACGCTGTGACCGTGATCCAACGACGTGTGGTGGTCGTGGTCTACTCCGGCGTGCAGGCGCTGGACGTCACCGGGCCCATTGAGGTGTTCGACACGGTGAACCGCCGGTTAGCCGAGCAGGGGGTGGGCTACCGCATCGAGTACGTCTCCGCCGACGCGCCCCTGGTGCGCACCTCCGTCGGGCTGGTGGTCCAGGCCGCGCGGCTGGACGAGGCGGTCGGCCCCATCGACACCCTGCTGGTGCCCGGGGGCTGGGGGCTGCGCGAGGCTTTGCGGGAGCGGGAGTTGGTGTCCTGGATCCGCGACGCCGCCGCCCGGTCGCGCCGGGTGGCCTCGGTGTGCGGCGGGGCGTTCCTGCTGGCCGAGGCGGGTCTGTTGGACGGGCGGCGGGCGACCACGCACTGGGCGTACTGCGAGGAGTTCGCCCGCCGCTATCCGCGGGTGACGGTGGACTCGGGGCCGATCTTCGTGTGGGACGGCCGGTATGTGACGTCCGCGGGGGTGTCCACCGGCATCGACATGGCGCTGGCGCTGGTGGAGGCCGACCACGGTGCGGCCGTCGCCCTGGACATGGCCCGCTATCTGGTGCTGTTCTTCAAACGGCACGGCGGCCAGTCGCAGTTCAGCGCGGTGCTGGAGGCGCAGTTGGCCGACCCGCTGCCGATCAGGGCGGCCCAGGAGTGGATCCTGGGCCACCTCGAACAGCCGCTGCCGGTGGCCGAGTTGGCGCGGCGGGCGAACATGAGCCCACGCAACTTCGCCCGGGTGTTCCGCCGTGAGGTGGGGACCACACCGGGCCAGTACGTCGAGCGGATGCGGATCGCGCGGGCGCGTGAGCTGCTGGAGAGCACCGAACTGCCGATCAGCCATGTGGCCAGGCGCTGCGGCTTCCCGGCCGTGGAGACCTTCCTGCGGTCGTTCGGCCGGGCCATGGGGCTCACTCCGGGCGAGTACCGGCAGCGCTTCCAGGTGCTCTCCCCCGCGGGCCTGATCGTCGCCCCCGGCAGGGACGGCTTCGCGGAGGTGGGCGCATGACCGCGGACGCCCGGGTGCGCCTGGTCGACTACCTGGCCGGGGAGTTGGCCCGGATCGGCGCCCGGTACGTGTTCGGCGTGGGTGGCGCGAACATCGAGGACCTGTACGACGCCGTGCACCACCAGCCGGGGTTGACCGGCGTGGTGGCGAAGCACGAGTTCTCCGCGGCCACCATGGCGGACGGCTACGCCCGGGCCACCCGGCGGACCGGTGTGGTCATGGCCACCTCCGGCGGCGGGGCGATGAACCTGGTGCCGGGACTCGCCGAGGCGCACGCCTCACGGGTGCCGCTGCTGGCACTGGTGGGGCAGCCGCCGACCGGGTTGGACGGGCGGGGTGCGTTCCAGGACTCCAGCGGCAAGGGCGGCTCCTTCGACGCGGCGCGGGTCTTCGCGCCGGTGTCCCGGTTCTGCGCCCGGGTGACCGAACCGGAGTCGTTCGCCGGACTGCTGGCAGAGGCGATCCAGGCAACGCGGACCCACCCGCGGGGTCCGGCGGTACTGCTGCTGCCCAAGGACGTACAGCAGGCCCTCGTCACCGTGCCGAGGAGCACGCCGGTACCGCCACCGGTGGTGCGGCCGGATCCGGCGGCCCTGGACGAGGCCGTGCGGCTGCTGGACGGCGCCCAGCGCGTCCTGCTGATCGCCGGTGAGGGGGTGGCCGCCTCCGGTGCCCGCGCGGAACTGGCCGAACTGGCAACGGCGTTGGGGGCGTGGGTGGCGGTCAGCCCGGACGCCAAGGACGTCTTCCCCAACCACGACCCCCGGTACGTCGGGGTGGCCGGGGTGATGGGGCACCTCGGCGTCCAGGACCATCTGCGTCGTGCCGATGCCTGCCTGCTGGTCGGCACCCGCCTGCCGTTGATGGCCCGCGGCGGCCTGGACGAAGCGCTGCGCACCACCCCCGTGGTTTGCGTGGACCCGGAACCGCCGTTCGTCCCCGGCATCGCGCTGCGCGGCGACCCGCGCCAGACGCTGGCCACCCTCAACGCCCGACTGACGCCACGGCCCCGCCCGCACCCGGAACCCGCGGGCGACCCGCGCCCGTTGGCCGTACCGCCACCTCCCGGGGCCGGCTTGTCGTATGCCGAGGCGCTCTCCGCGATCGCCTCGGCGCTGCCCGAGCGCGCCCATGTCTTCGTGGACGCCGGGAACGTCGGAGCGAGCGCCATCCATCTGCTGCCCGCGCCGCGCGACGGCCGGTTCGTGGTGGCGGTGGGCATGGGCGGCATGGGCTACACCTTCGGCGCGGGCATCGGCGCGGCGCTCGGCACCGGTCGCCGTACGTATGTGCTGGCCGGGGACGGCGCGTTCTTCATGCACGGGATGGAGGTGCACACCGCGGTCGAGTACGCGGCCCCGGTCACCTTCGTCATCCTCAACAACAACGCGCACGCGATGTGCGCCACCCGCGAGCAGCTGTTCCAGGGCGGCGCCCGTACCGAGAACGTCTTCCGTCCGTCCGACATCGCCGCCGGTGCGGCGGCTATGTTCCCCGACCTGGACGTGAGCCGGGCACACCGCGCCGGTGATCTGCGCCTGGCCCTGCTGCGGGGAAACGGCAACGCCGGTCCGGCGTTGGTCGCCCTGGACTTCGACCACCGGGAGATCCCCCCGTTCCTCCCCTTCCTGGCCGCCCCGGACCAGGAACCCGACCACACCGAGGAGAGCACCGATGACCGCGGACCACTCCACGTTGGCTGAAGTGCCCGGCCTGATAAGGGTGGAGAACACCACCCCCGAGCAACTGGCCGAGCACTGCGCCCGGATGACCCGGGAGAGTTATCCGCACCAGCAGGTCTACGGGCGGTACTGCACCATCGAGCAGTACGTCGACTGCCCGCCCGAGCAGGTCTACGACTATCTGCGCCAGGGGCACCACCTGGAGGAATGGACCTGTAGCCTGCGGGACTTCGGCCCCACCGACACGCCCGGGCTGTGGCTCGGGCGCGACCTGCTGGAGCCGGGCACCGGCATCTACTGCAAGGTGGTGGCCAACTCCGAGGCGATGACGGTGGACTACCACTGCGCCTGGGACCAGGGCGAGACGCTGTGGATGGTCTATCTGATGCGGGTGGTCCCGGCGTCCCTGGTGCTGGACGAGCCGGGCTCGGTGGTCACCTGGACCAACTGCCGCCATCCGTACTACGACGCCAACCCGTTCCCGGAGCGTGCGCCGCGCCCCGACCGGCGCTGGGTGGGCGAGTACTGGGACCTGTTCTACGCCGGTCACACGGTGGAGATGCACAACCTCAAGGCGATCCTGGAACACCGCCACAAGGCCGGGCTTCCGGTCAGCGTGCCGCCCACGCGGGCGGTGGCCCGTTGACTCCGGTCAGCCTCACCGATGTCGCGGCACATCTGCCGGGCGAGCCGGTGCCCGCGGAGTTCTACACCGGCTACCCCGGGGCGGAGGACCGGCTGCGGGACAGCCCGATGTTCCGGGTGCCGCCGTTCCGGCACCATGTGGCGGAGGGGGAGAGCAACGTCGACCTGATCGAGCGGGCCGTGCGGCCGCTGATGGAGCGGCACGGCCGGGCGGCGATCCGCGGGGTGGACGTGCTGCTGGTGCACAGCCAGTTGCCGGACGTGCCGTTCGTCGGCGCGGGCACCGAGGTGGCGCGCCGCCTCGGCATGTCCCCGGAGTGGCTGGTGGACGTGGCCAACGGGGGCTGCGCGTCGTTCGTCCACATGCTGGGCCTCGCCCGGCAGTTGCTGACCACCACCTCGGCGAGGTCCGCGCTGATCTGCAACGCGCAGACCGCGGCCGGCCAGTTGTTCACCCAGTCCGAGGTGCGCGGGCTCGCCCAGGCCGCGATCCCGGGTGACGGCTGCGGGGTGGGGTACGTCACCGCGTCCGGCCCGAATCCCGTACTGGACGTGCGGGTGCGGCACATCGCCGAGTACGCGGGGGACATGACGATGGTGCGCGACGACGGCCGCAGGTACTGGGAGCCGGGCGAGGCGCAGTTGCGGATCGGCTTCACCGAGACCGGTGTCGCCCGGGTGCTGGAGCGCGGCAACCGGCTGGTCCCCGAGGTGGTCACCGAGTTGTGCAAGGATCTCGGCAGGGATGCCGCCGAGATCGGTACGCTGATCACCAACCAGCCCAACCGCACCTTCCTGCGCAACTGGCGGGAGGCACTGGGCCTACCGCCCGAACGCCACCCGGACACCTTCGACACCTGCGGCAACCTGTTCGGCGCGGCGATCCCGATCACCCTCGACCGCACCATCCGCTCAGGCGACCTGGAGGACGGCTCGTTGCTGGTCCTGGGCGGCTTCGCGCACGCGGGTGACTTCGCGGGCGCGGCAGCGGTGGAGTGGCACGGCTAGCAACCGCGACGCTCCAGCCCGCGGTGCCTGACAAGGCGCAACCGGGCCGGAATTCGCCCCCGGCCGAAGTGGTGCTAGCCACATCGACACAGCGCAATGGGCAACCTTTCCGTCACGCCTCGTAGTCTACGAGGGCAGCCGTCGACACCCGTCGGCCATGGCCAAAGGGAGCTCAAGATGTCGGTACCCGCGCACATCGCCTCGGTGCGGGCGATCACCTCAGGCACCGCCAAGGACGCCGAGAGCCCGTCAGACGTCATTCATCTGCCCAGTACACGGCCGTTAGGCGGGCACGGCTCGGTGGTGCCCGCGCTCGCGGAGGCACTGATACGCCAGGCCCCGCAACTCATCGAGCAGCTCGTTGAGTTGGCCGCGGGCCGGGACGTGGAGCACGTCCAGCAGCTGCCACCGGCCGACATCCGCCGCTCGCTGCGCGAGCACGTACTGGGCTTCCTGCGGTTCCTCGCGGACAAGCCCGTTCCCGACGACGACCCGCTCACCGTGCCCATGGCCTGGGGCCACCACCGCGCCCAGGAGGGGGTGGCCCTGGAGTCGATGCTGCGGGTGCACCGGCTGGCCACCCAACTGCTGTGGGAGAAGCTGTTCGACGAGGCCCGCGCCAGGTCACCGGAGGTGCTGCAACGGCTGCTGGACGAGAGCGGGCCGGTGTGGGACGTGCTGGACAGCTACTCGCTGGCGCTGGTCAAGGGGTACCGTTCGGCCGAGTTGACCGCCCGCCGCGAGGACGCGGCGCGCAGGGACGCGCTGTTCGACGCGCTGATCGAGGGGCGCGGTGTGGAACCGGCGGTCGCCGCGGAGGCGCGGGTCACGCTGGGGCTGCCGACCCGCGGCCGGTTCGTGGTGGTCGCCGTGGACGCGGACGCGGGCGGGTCCTTCCGTACGTTGAGCGCCGCGCTGCCCGCGCGCTCGGTACAGGCCGTGTGGCGGCTGCGCTCGGACCGGGAGATCGGCGTACTGGAACTGGGCCGCACCGCGCTGCCGCGGCTGGTCGAATGGCTCTCCGCCGGTGCGGGTCAGCGGGTGGGGGTCTCCGGCGAGGTGGACAGCCTCGCCGACATCGCCACCGCCTACCACTTCGCGGAGACCGCGCTGCAGACGCTGCGCTACGGGACCACGGGGGTGGCGGCCTTCGACGACCGGCTGCTGGAGGCCTTCGTGGTGACCAGTCCGAACGTCGCACAGCGGCTGGCCCAGCGGGCCTTCGGGCACCTGCTGGACTGCGCGCCGGAGGAGCGGGACGTACTGCTGACGACGATGGACGCCTGGTTCCGCAGCGGCTGTTCGGCCGCCAAGGCCGCACAGCGGTTGCACTGCCACCGCAACACCGTGCTCAACCGGCTGCGCCGGGTGGAGTCGCTCACCGGTCACTCGCTGGACGACGACCGCCATCAACTGGCCTGTCAGATGGCACTGGTGGCGGTCAACACGCTGCCGCTCACCTCACCGCCGCAGTCCGACACGGAGAACATGTAACGCGCATGTAAACCCGTGGGGCGGTTGTGCTCGGTGCACAGTCTGGCCGTGGGAATCCGCAGCAGGCGGCCATCGACGCGGCCCGTAGCCAGACGGAAGCATGGAGCAGGGGGCGCGAAGGCGCAAGGGGTTTGGCGCCTTCAACCGGAAGCGGTTGCGCCCTGGTGAGCGTTTGAACCTCACCAAGCCGACGGTCCCGTACGCGATGGAGCGGACGGTACGACCGCGGTGTGCGCATGGTTCGTTACGGGGGGCTGGGAGTTGTCAGTGACGGATGTTTTCGTCGACTCGTTCGTCTACTCACTTGGCGAGCGCAAGATCCATGTCAATGAGACGGCGGCCGCGGGCGGACTGATCTCGTCCGCGCAGGACCTCGAGTCCGCCGGGTTCCGCTGGCATCACGTGTGCGAACCGACCACCAGTGCCTACGACCTGGCGAGCGCGGTCACCCGCCGGCTCGCCGACTCCGACCGGCTCGGTGACGTCGACGCGATCGTGTACGCCACCTGCCTGCCGCTCAACGGCAACGCGGGCGACGCCGCCGAGTGGGAAGCCACGAAGGACGTCAAACACCTGATGGACTTCCCCGCGAGTCGGCTGCAGGCCGACTTCGGGCTGCACAAGGCGGTCGTCATCGGCCTCAACCAGCAGGCCTGTACGGCCATGTTGGGCTCCGTCCGGCTGGCACAGGCGATGCTCCAGGTGGAGAAGGACTGGAACCGGGTGCTGTGCGTGACAGCCGACCGGTTCCCCGAGGGTGCCAAGTACGAGCAGGCGTACAACCTGATCTCGGACGGCGCCGCCGCCTGTGTGGTCAGCCGCCAGCCCGGCGCCTTCCGTCTTGTGACGGCCCATCAGATCACCAACGGCGGCCTGGGGCAGGCGGGCGACGACGAGACGGTGGGCAGCTACTTCTCGTACACCCACCGGCTGGTGCGCGAGACCCTGGAACGTGCCGGTCTGACCGCCGCCGACCTCGACTGGGTGGTCACCCAGAACACCAACGACAAGGCGTGGCAGATCCTGGCCAGACTGCTGGGAGTCGGTTTCGAGAAGGTGTTCTTCTCGTCCATGCCGGACGTCGGCCACGTCATCTCCGCCGACAACGTGGTCAACCTCGCCGAGCTGCTCGCCACCGGGCGGGTGCGCCCGGGCCAGCGCATCGCCCTCATCATGGCGGGCTTCGGGCTGAACTGGCAGTGCCTGATCCTCGAAGCCACCGAAGCGGTGGCCGCTGCCGCCGCCCGGGACTGACCCCGGCCCGTACATCCGCCAAGCAACCGACCACCGGATGAGGACCGCTTGAGTACATCGAACGTGCCCAAAGCCCGGCTGGCCGAGGCGCTCGCCTCGCTCGGCCCCACCGTCAGCAGGCTCAGCCACCTGTCGCAGCGCTCGTACCAGAACCCGTACACCGAGCTGGCGGCGTGGCCGAAGGAGGTCCGGCCGGAACAGGAGTGGTTCAGCAGCCCCGAGTACCTGAGCCTGCACGGCACGGAGCACTGGGAGCGGCTTGACGAGACCGCCCGTTGCCGACTGGCCTTCCACGAGGCCGCCAACTTCTACAGCCTCAACATCCACGGTGAGAAGTCCCTGATGCAGGGCCTGGCCGAACGGCTCTACCGCAAGGACCTGTTGGACGTCTCGGAGTACCTGCACCACTTCCTGGACGAGGAGAACAAGCACAGCATCTACTTCGGCGCCTTCTGCACCCGCTACTCGCGGGTGTACCGCAGCCGCCAGTTCTCCTTCGAGGAGTCGCACGACTCCCGGTCGCGCGACATCGAGGACTTCCTCTTCTTCGCCAAGACCATGATCTTCGAAGAGATCGTGGACAACTACAACTGGGTGCAGTCCAGGGACTCCCGGCTGCATCCGGTGGCCCGGTTCATCAACCACAACCACCACTTCGAGGAATCCCGCCATCTGATCTTCGGCCGCCGTCTGGTGACCGCGCTGTGGGAGGCCTGCGCTCCATCCTGGGGCGGGCAGACCGTCGAGGAGCTGCGGGCCTACCTGCGGCAGTACTTCACCATGGCCTGGCGTGAGTACTACAACCCGGACGTCTACGCCGACGCCGGGCTCGAAGATCCATGGGAGATCGCCGAACGAGCATGGTCCGCACCGGCGCAGCGGGAGCACCGCCGCGAGGTGTCGAAGAAGGTCGTCGGTTTCCTCACCTCGACAGGCATTCTCGACAAGGAGCCCGCCGATGCGTTCTGAGCAGGAGATCCGTGACAGCCTGCGGTCCTGGGTACTGGCCAAGGCCGCCGACCGGGACGGTGCGACGATCACCGACCAGACCGCGCTGTTCGAGGAGCGGTACCTGCGGTCGGTCCATCTGCCCGAACTGCTGCTGCTGTTGGAGAGGCTGAGCGGTACGCCGATCGACGTGGAGGACCTCAACCCGGGGGACTTCCGCGACATCGACTCGATGGTGCTCCGGTTCTGCACGACGGGAGCGACGCCATGACGGCCGTCGAGGCGCCCGCCGTCGATCCGGTACGGGCGGCGCGGCTGGCCGAACTCGGCCTGTCCTGGCAGCCGTCCGGCCAGGCGGCGCTACGCGGACCGCTGCTGCGGCTCGCCGAGGAGTGCGACCGGGCCTTCACCACCCTCGCCCAGATCTGGCAGGCGGACGAGGAGCGCCACCCCGCCTCGCTGCCCGCCCAGCGCCTGCAACGGGTCGACTACCTGCGCTCGTTCCCGCACCAGGCGACCCTCGCCGCCCGGCTGGCCGATCAGGAGGCCAACCTGGACGCGTTCCTGGACGGACCGGTGCTGCACGAGGACGGCACCGTCGCGGTGACCGAACTCGCCGCGGTCACCCAGGTGCTGACCCCGGCGGCCTGCTACCACCTGTTCAACGACCACCTGGGCGAGACGTTCGACGCGCCCAGGTACCTGACCACCCGCAACACCTGCTTCCGGAACGAGCGGTACTACGTTCCGCTGCGCCGGCTGAGCAGCTTCACCATGCGCGAGGTGGTCTGCCTGGGCACCAGTGCCGAGGTGGTCGACTTCCTCGAACAGGCCCGGGCGGCACTGGACGCGTTCTTCGAACTCGTCGACCTGCCCCTGGAGTGGCTGACCGCGACCGACCCGTTCTTCCGGCCGCGCGCCAACCCGCGGTACATCATGCAGCGCGTCGAGCCCGTCAAGCACGAGGCCACCTACGGCGGCGATCTGGCCATCGCCTCGATCAACCGCCACCACGACCACTTCGGGGTCAACTTCGAACTGACCCGGGGCGAGGAACCGGCCCACAGCGGCTGTGTCGCCTTCGGTATCGAACGCTGGCTGTTCGCCATCACCGACCGCCACGGCACCGACCCGGCCGACTGGCCGAGGCTGGCGGACGCCGCGGCCAAGGTGCGCTCCGGCCTGGGTGGAGGCAGGGTATGAGGGGAACCACCGTCATCACCGGCGCGGACGGCTATCTGGGCCGTCAGCTCGCCGCGGCACTGCTGGCCGACGGCGACGACGACCTCGTGCTCGCCGTACGCGCCGACGACAGCGCCGAACTCGCCGCGAAGAAGGACCGGTTGGCCCAGCGGCTCGGCCCGCAGGCGCGGAGCAGAACCCGCGTCGTCGCCGCCGACCTGTCGCGGGACGACGCGCTGGCGGACATCGACACCCGCTCGGTGACCCGTATCGTGCACGCCGCCGCCGTCACCCGCTTCAACGTCGAGCGGGACCTGGCGCAGCGCGTCAACGTCGACGGCACCGCACGGCTGCGGGCGTTCGCGGCGCGCTGCGACAACCTCCAGCGGCTGGCGATGCTGTCCACGCTGTACGCGGCGGGCCGCCGGCGCGGTGACGTCCACGAGGAGCGGCTGGACGACGTGGGCTTCGTCAACCACTACGAGTGGTCCAAGTGGGCCGCGGAGGAAGAGGTGTTGGGCGCCGCCGGGGAGCTGCCGGTCTCCGTGCTGCGGCTGCCGACGCTCGTCGCCGACGACGACGGCGGCCAGGTCACCCAGTACAACGCCTTCCACAACACCCTGAAGCTGTTCTACTACGGACTGCTGTCCCTGCTGCCCGGCGACGGCGCGACGCCGCTGAGCCTGGCGACGGCGTCGTTCACCGCCTCGGCGGTCACCAGACTGCTCGACCCCGCGATCGCCGACGGCGTCTACCACATCTGCCCCGACCCGGCCGACACCGCGACGCTGGACCAGCTCGTCGACACCGCCTTCACGGTCTTCGAGCGCGATCCGGGCTTCCAGCGGCGCGGGTTGATGCGGCCGCTCCCCTGCGACCAGGAGAGCTTCGAGGACCTGCTGTCCGCGGCCGACCTGCTGCGGGGCGGCCCGATCAACCAGTCGCTCTCCTCGGTCTCGCCGTTCGCGCACCAGCTGTACCTACCGAAGACCTTCCGCAACGACGCGCTGCGGGCCGCCTGGCCCGGCTACACGGCTCCCGACCCGCTCGCGCTGGCGGAAACCACCTGCCTACGGCTCATCGAATCCAAGTGGGGCCGCCGGACCCAGGAGACACCGTGACGACGCTTTCCGAGAACGACCTGTGGCTGCTCAGCTTCTACCGCTCCTCCGAGATCAACGGCGCGCTGTTCTTCGGCCGGGTCGCCCGCACCCTGCGCGGCGGACCGCTACAGGCCGATGTCACCCACCACTTCGCCGACGAGGCCAACCACGCCAAATACTGGACGCGCTGCATCGAGGACCTCGGCTACAACGCCGAGAAGCTCTCCGGTGCCTACCAGGACCAGTACCTGGAAGCGGTGGGCCTGCCCGCCAACCTCATGGAGGTCATGGCGATCACCCAGGTCTTCGAGAAGCGGGTGATCGGCCAGTACCACCGGCATCTGCGGGCGCCCGACACCCATCCGCGGGTCCGGCAGACCATTGAGACGATCATGGAAGACGAGCGCTGGCACGTGAAGTACGTGCGCGACGCGCTCCAGGAGATGGCGCGCAAGTACGGCCAGCAGCTCATCGACGACACCCTCGCCCGGTTCACCGCGGCCGACGAGGAGGTCTACGCCAAGACCCTCGCCGAGTACGGCGAACGCATCGCCTTCCTCGGCGACGGCGCCGTCGACCTGAGCGTCCCCGGCAAGGCATGACCGAGACCGTGCTCGCCGTGTGGACGCGGCAGCCGCTGGCCACGCACACCCTCACCCGCCGGGAGCGGGACCGGCTCGCCGAACTGCCGCGCCGGGCAAGGCCGCAGTGGCTGGTCTCCCGGCACGCTCTGCGGGTGCTGCTGGGCGTGCTCGGGCTGCCGCGGGAGACCACCGGCTACGCGTTTCCGCACCGCCGGCTGTCGCTGTCGCACATCGAGGGCGCGGCGGTGGCCGCCGGCGCGGTGCGTCCGGCACCGCGGCTGGCGGGCATCGGGGTGGACCTGGAGACCGACCGGCAGGCCCGGGTGGACACCGCCCGGTTCTTCCTCGACGAGCACGAACGGTCCTGGCTGGCCTCGCTGCCCGAACACGCCAGGCCCAGTGAGCAATTGCGGCTGTGGACGGTCAAGGAGGCGCTGTTCAAGGCCGATCCGGACAACCGGCACACCGTACTGCTCGACTACCGCACCCTCGACGCGTCCGCCCGCCGCGGCAGCGCCCGCGCCGGCCCGCACCGCGAGCCGGTCTTCGGCTACGCCAGCACCCGGCTGCACGGCGCCCACCTGTCCGTCGCCGCGGCGTTCCACGGCGAGACCCGCACCCCGCAAGCCAACGCACCAGAAAGAGAGACGACAGTGCCAACCGCCGTCACCTTCGACGAGGTCGCCGACCGCATCAGCACGACGCTGTCCATACCGGTGGAGAAGCTGACCCCGGAAACCACCCTGCGGGAACTCGCCGCGGACAGCTTCCTGCTGGTCGAGATGGCCGTCGACCTCCAGGAGGAGTTCGACACCATCTTCACCCAGGACGAACTGCGCGAGATCACCACCCTCGGCGAACTCGCCGGGCTGGTGGGCGCGAAGGTCTGATCCACCGGCCGCCTCCCCCACCCGCTGGGCCCTCCCCCACCCCACGGACCCCCTCTCACCGGAGCTAGGTATGTCGGAACGTCTGATCCGCGCGATCGCAAGACTCCGCTGGCCGCTGCTGGCCGTATGGCTGGTGGCGCTGGTCGCGGCCGGGGTCGCCGCGCTGCCCATCGCCGACCGGCTCAGCGGTGGCGGCTGGTACGTACCCGGGTCCGGCTCGCAGCAGGCGATCACGGCCACCCAGTCCGGCTTCGCCGACCGCGGCGCCAGCGACCTCACCCTGCTGGTACGGGACGAGCGCAACGCCGCCGGAACCCCCGCGTTCGACCAGCGGGTGGGGCAGGCCATGCGGCAGGTCATCGGCGACAAGCGGCTCGCGGTGGTGGGCAGTTACGGCTGGCTCGACCTGTCCCCGGCGGCCCGTGGGAAGTTCGTCGGCAAGGACCGGCACACCGCCATCACCCTCGTCGGACTGAAGCTGGACGACGGCACGGCTCGCCGGGTACTGCCCGGCATCCAGACCGACATCGACCACCGCTTCGCACCACAGGGACTGCGGGTCTCACTGGTCAGCGCGGGCACGCTGTGGGGCGAGATCAACACACTGAGCCAGAAGGGCCTGCAGACCGCCGAACTCATCACGTTCCCGCTGCTGTTGGTGATCCTGCTGCTGTTGTACCGGGGCATTGCGTCGGCGGTGGTCTCCTTCGTGGTCTCCGCGACGGCGATCGTCTTCACCCTCGGGCTGATGTCGGTACTCGCCCAGCACTTCGAGCTGTCGATCTTCGTGGAGAACGCGGCCACCATGATCGGCCTCGGGGTGAGCGTCGACTACTCGCTGTTCATCATCTCCCGTTACACCGACGAACTCGCCCGCGGCCGGGACCGCACGGCCGCGCTCGCCGCCACACTGCGCACCAGCGGCAAGACCGTCACCTTCTCCGGACTCATCGTCATCCTCGCGATGTCGAGCCTGTTCCTGGTGGACCTCAACGTCATCCAGTCGATCGCGCTGGGCATCCTGGTCGTGGTGGCCTTCGCGGTGCTGGCAGCGGTGCTCGTACTGCCGCTGGTACTACTGCTGTTGGGCGACCGGATCCTGTGGGGCCGACTGCCCATGCAGCGGCGTGGGCCCGAGGAGCAGGGGCGGCGCTGGCGGAACGTGGCACGGCAGATCATGCGGCGTCCGGTCCTGTTCCTGGTGGTGGCGATCGTCGCGATGGTGGCGCTCGCCTCCCCTTCACTCGGTTTGCGCACCTTCACCCCGGACGCGCGCATCGTGCCCGAGTCCTCCCCCGTGCGGCAGGGGTACGACGCCATGCGCGAGCAGTTCGGGCCCGGTTCCGCCTCCCCCAACGAGGTGGTCATCAGCTCGGACACCCCGCTGAACACCGCGCGGGACAGCGGCCGGATCCTGGCGGTGCGCGACGAGTTGGCCAGGCTTCCGCACGTCACCGACGTCAACTCGCCGGTCGACGCGCTACGGGCGGTCAGTCCCGCTCGGCCGTTCGCCGCGCTGGACCCGGCGGTCTTCGACCGGCTGCCGGCCGACGCCCGCGCCACTGTCAACCACTTCGTCTCCAGCGACCGGCGCACCATCGTGCTCGAGGTCATCGCGGACAACTACGCGTCCAGCGCGCCCTCCCGCGACCTGGTCGCCGCCATGCGGTCCACCGTGGACCGGCTCGGCGCTCCCGGCCTGCACACGGTGGTGGGCGGTGAGACCGCGGAGGGCATCGACGCCAACTCGGCGATCTCGGACGGGCTGCCCTCGGTGGTGGCGGTCATGCTGGTGGTCATCTACGTGCTGCTGCTGATCACCTTCCGGTCCGTACTGCTGCCGATCAAGGCGATCCTGATCAACCTGCTCTCCCTCGGGGCGACGTACGGCGCCCTGGTGCTGGTGTTCCAACACTCCTCCGGTGCCGCTCTGTTCGGCTTCCAGCAGTTCGGCTACCTACAGAACTTCGTGCCCATCCTGCTGCTGGCGATCCTGTTCAGCCTCAGCACCGACTACGAGGTGTTCCTGCTGCACCGCATCCGCGAGGAGTACGACAGCGGGGCGGACAACACCTCCAGCGTGGCGACCGGCATGGCCCGCACCGCGCCGCTGATCTCCGGTGCCGCACTGCTGATGGTCGCGGTGTTCGGCGCCTTCGCCTTCACCGGCATCATGCCCATCCAGCAACTCGGCTTCGGCCTGGCCGTCGCCATCGCACTGGACGCCACCATCATCCGGCTGGTCGTGGTGCCCGCCGCCATGCAGCTGATGGGCCGGTGGAACTGGTGGCTGCCCGGCCGCCCGGACCGGCCCGCACCCGTCGTCAGGACGCAGGAGTCCGAGGAGTCCGTCGTCCGGTCGTAACCACCGCCACAACCGCCGCATCATAACCGCCAGAAAGGATGCCACCCTCACGTGGATGACTCCGCCCTCCTGCTGCTCCTGCTGGACTTCGTCTTCATCGGCGCCCTGCCCCGACTCTTCTTCCGCTCGGACGGCAGCTTCAACCTGAGGTGGTGGCTGACCGCCCTGCCGTTCTTCCTGTGCCCGCTGTACATCGCGGCGGGGCTCGCGATCGGCTGGCAGCCGTTCGCCTCGGGTACTCCGCGCACCGTACTGACGCTGATCTCCGTGGTGTTGAGCGTGGCGTCCATCGCGCTGATCTTCATGACGCTGGGCACCCACCGCATTCCGCTGGCGCTGTGGCACCAGGACAACGACGCGCCACGGCACATCGTGACCTATGGCGCCTACCGCCGGATCCGGCACCCGTTCTACTCCTCGTTCCTGCTGGCCTTCCTCGCGGGCCTGCTCGTCTACCCGCACTGGGGCACAGTGCTGTTCGCGGTCTACGGGCTGGTGTCGCTGAACACCACGGCCGCCCGCGAGGAACGTCGGCTGAGTGCCTCGGAGTTCGGCGCCGAGTACCGCCGGTACATCGCCCAGAGCGGCCGCTTCCTGCCCCGGCTGGGCAGGATCGAGGACACCGCCGAGCCCGCGCGCCCGGCGGAAACCGCCCAGGTCATCGAGGGATAGGACGGTTCTGGACGTGTCACGTCTGATTTCCTGGCTCGCCGACCCGCACCCGCAACGCGGGGTGCGCTTCGCCGCCGACGGGGGCGACTGGGAGTTCGTCTCCTACCGTGAACTCGCCTCCTCGGCCCGCCGGATGGCCACCGAGATGGTGTCGGCCGGGGTGCGCCCCGGCGATGTGGTCTGCCTGCTGATGCCGTCTGGCCGGGACTGCCTGGCCGCGCTGTTCGGCACCTGGGCGGCGGGCGCCACGATCTCCCCGCTGCTGCCTCCCTCGTTCCAGTCCGACAACGAGTACACCGAGTACGTCTCCGGAATCCTGCGGCAGGCCGAGCCCGCCCTGGTGGTCACCGCCGAGACGTACCGCCCGCTGGCGGCCGAGGCGATGGTCCGGGCGGGCCGGTCGGACGAACCGTGGATCCCGCGCGAGGGAGCCACCGAGATCCCCATCGAGGACCACGACCGCGAGGGGATCGCGCTGCTCCAGTTCACCTCCGGCTCCACCGGACAGCCCCGCGGCGTCCGGGTCTCCTGGGACAACCTGGCGGCCAACCACGCGATGCTGAGCCGCCTGCTCGACTGGCGGGACAGCGACTCCGTCGTCTCCTGGCTGCCGCTCCACCACGACATGGGACTGATCGGCTGCTGCCTGTTCCCGTTCGCCGCGCAGGGCGAACTGTGGCTGATGCGGCCCGAGCAGTTCATCCGCGACCCCGCACGCTGGCTTGAGTGCCTCGCGCCGGGCAAGGCGACGCACTCGGCGGCGCCGTCGTTCGCCTTCGCCTACGCCGCCCGACGGGTGAAGCCGCAGCGACTGGCCGAGCTGGACCTGTCCAGCTGGCGCAGTGTGGTGGTCGGGGCCGAGGTGGTCGATCCGGCGGCGCTGGACGCGTTCGCCCGGTTCGCCGAGCCGGTGGGTTTCTCCCGCGACACCTACCTGCCCTCGTACGGGCTGGCCGAGAACACCCTGGCGGTCACCGGCGCCGAGGGACCGGTCGTGGTGGTGCGCCCCGACTGGTCCTCGATGCGGCTCGGCGAGCCGGTGCGCATCCAGGAGGCGGGGAAGCTGGGCGACCGGCCCATCGAGCCGGGCTCCGGCTGGCTCGTCGGCCACGGCGCCCCGCACGAGGCGGACGGCGTGGGCGTGCGGATCCTGGACGCCGAGGGGCGTCCGCTGCCGGACGGGCACCTCGGCGAGGTCGCCGTCACCGGTAGTTCGGTGGCTCAGGGCTACCACGGCGGCCGGGAGGGCGGCTCCACCCGGTTCGTCGACGATGAACTGCGCACCGGGGACGCCGGGTTCGCGCACGACGGGCAGCTGTTCGTGCTGGGCCGGATGGGAGACAGCCTCAAACTGCGCGGCCGCAGTGTGTACATGGACGACCTGGACGCGAAGGTCGCCGCGGCGGCCCGGCTGGACAAGGACCGGATAGCCGTGGTGGCGGTCAACGACCGCGGCCGGGTCGGACTCGCCGTCTTCGTGGAGTCGGCGCCCGGGCCGTGGACGGACGCGGTGACCGAGACGCTCCGCGGCGAACTGGGCCCCGAGCCCTCGCTGACCCTGGTCGCCGGGCGGCGCGGCCTGCTCAAGCGGACCACCAGCGGCAAGCTGCGACGGCGGCACATGTGGCAACTCCTCCAGGAGGACAAGCTGAAGTCGGTGACCGTCATCAACTAGAGGCCACCGCCGCGCGCAGCGCGCTGACCACCGACCGCCAGCCGTGCCGGCTGCCGAGCCAGCCGCTGAGGAACCCGACCGGGACCGAGACGATCCCGGTGGTCCGCAACGGGAACCAGTGGAAGTCATGGTGAGGGAAGAGCGAGTCGGGCCTACCGGACACGGCGGTCGAGAACGTCATCAGCAGCAGCACGCACGCCGTACCCCCCAGCAGCGTGCACAGCAGTCCGGTACGGGTGTAGCCGCTCCAGAACAGGCTGTACACCAGGGCGGGCGCCACCGCCGAGGCGCCGACGCAGAACGCGGTGGCGATGAGCACCTGGAGGTTCCGGTCGCGTACCAGCGCGGCGAGCACGATCGCCACCAGGCCGATGCCCAGGATCGCCCACCGGGCGACGGCCAACTCGCCGCGCTCGGTGGCCCGTTCACGGCGGAGCACCCCGGCGTACAGATCGTGCGCCACCGAGGTGGCGGCGGCCAGCGTCACTCCGGCGACCGAGGCCAGCAGTGTCATGAAGATCGCTCCGCCGATGGCGGCGAACAGCACCGCCTCGCCGAGCGAGGGGTAGTCCGTGCCAAGCGCGCTGGACAGCAGCAACAGCGAGGTGCTGCCCTGTGGATCGTTGGCGGTGATCACCTGGTGTCCGACCAGCGCGGCCGCGGCGGTGCCCATCACGGTGACGAACAGCCCGATGACGACCGTCGCCCCGACCGCCCAGGACATCGACCGACGGACCGCGGACGCGCTGGACCCGCCGTTCATCCGCATGGTGACATGGGGCAGGCAGGCGGCGCCGAGGACCACGCTGATCTGGACGCTGAGGAAGTCGAGTCTGCCTCGGGCGCCGCGGCCGAACTCCAGCCCCTGCCGCAGATATGCGTCCCCCGCGCCACTGCCCTGCCGGGCGGCGGACAGCAGTGCGTCGGGGTTCCAGTGGAAGCGGCTGAGCACCAGCAGGGTGATGGCCAGGCTGGCGCCGAACAGCATCACCATCTTGATGATCTGCACCAGCGCGGTGCCCTTCATCCCGCCCATCGCCGCGTAGCCGATCATCAGGGCACCGACCACACAGATGCACGCCGCCTTCGCGCCGTCCACCGAGATGCCCAGGATGAACGTCAGCAGCGAACCGGCGACGGACAGTTGGACCAGCAGGAAGGGCAGCGAGGCGGCGAGGATGACCGCGCAGGCGGCGCCGCGCACCGCGCGGCCGGGCATCCGCCGGGCCAGCACGTCGCCCATGGTGAACCGGCCCGCGGTGCGCAGCGGTTCGGCGAGCAGCCGCATCAGCAGCAGCAGGGACAGCACGGTGCTCAGCACCAGGACGACCCCGTCGTAGCCGCTGAGCGCGATGACTCCGGAAGTGCTCAGCACGGTGGCCGCCGAGACGTAGTCGCCCGCGACCGCCAGGCCGTTGCGCAGTGGGGTCAGGGTGCGGTAGCCGGTGTAGAAGTCGGCGAGGTCGTCGGGTTCCGAGCCGGTCAGGATGCACAGCAGCATGGCGAGCGTGGCCAGCACCGAGAACATGATCAGGGCACCGGTCTGCGCCGAGGTGGAGTTGGTCATCGGTACGACTCCACGGGCTCGCCGAGTTCACCGACCGCCGGATCGCCACGGCAGTCGGTGCGCAGTCCATGAGCGGCGAACCCGAAGACGGCCGCGAACTGCGAAAGGCCGAGCAGCACACCGACGTTGCCGAGGCCCGGCACCGGAAGGCTCATCACGTCGCCCAGGAACGAGGAGAGCAGGACGTACAGCAGGAAGGCGCACAGCGTGGCCATGCTCGGCGCCCGGCCCAGCCAGTAGCCCGCCCGGCTCAGCCAACTCTTGTAGCCAGCCAGGGCGTTGAGGGTCGCGGCGGAGGTTCTCCGTTCGGCCGCGCGGTGCCGTCCCCGCCCGTGCGGGCGCAGTGACAGCAGTACGTCCAGACAGGTCATCGCCTGACCTTTCCGTTGGATCCGGTCCCGTTCGGCTCCCCGGTACACACAGCACCGGCCCCGACCCGGGGGAGGCGGGTCCGCGGGGCGGTGCCGTGTGACCGTTCAGTACGGGCGCAGACCGGCGCCGGTTCACCGCAACACATTCCGTTTACCGTCTCTTTGCCATTTGGCACGGACTTTCCAACGAACGGCGGGGAGAATCGTGCGGCATCCTCCCGAATTTCTCCAGGACGCCGGGTAACCCCTGACGGCGAATCGGCAGGCCAGACCGGCCGTCATCCCATTGATATGTACTCGCGCTTGTGGTTAACCTTCGCGGTACTCCGGGGTAACTCCCCCGAAGTGGCGGGCGGTTGACCTTCGACGGCGCTCGTCAGCTTTTCCAATTCCGATCTCAGCACCCTGTGATCGCCAACCTGAGGATGCCCCACCGGGCCGCCTTCCATGCACGCACTGCGCACGCCATGCAGGCGGCGGGCCACCCCCACGGCGCGTCGCGGCAGCCGCACTGCCCCCTGACCGTCACGTCGAGGAGCGTGTTGCCATGTCCCCCCACCAACGCCGCGGAGCCGCCGCGGCTTCGGCGTACGGATCGTGTCCGGCGGCCCATAACGCCGCCACCTTAATCTGTTTCCCGTTCAACGAAGGCGTCCCCGAATTCACAGGGACGACCCCGCCGCAAGGCGGCCGATATCGGCCCCACCCACATAACGTCCCGATAAATGCGACGGTCGGGTTGACCGGCGGTGATGCGCCGGGATCGGCGGGTGAGGACTGACCCATGCTAATCCAACGCAGACGGTCCAAACGTTCTCAAGCTCCCACCGTGGAATCCGAGTTGGTCCGACGGCTCTACCGGGAACACGCTTCCGCACTGCTCAGCTACGTGATCACGCTGACCGGTGGTGACCGCTACTGGGCGGAGGACGTCGTCCAGGAGACCCTGCTGCGGGCGTGGCGGCACGCGGCGCAGCTCACCGACCCCACCCGCAGCGCCCGCCCGTGGCTGGCCACCGTGGCCCGACGCATCGTCATAGACGACTACCGCAGCCGCCGGTCCAGGCCGCAGGAGATGGGCGACACCGCGCTGGAACTCCTCGCCGCACCGGACGAGTTCGACCGGGCACTGTCCGCCATGACCCTCTCGGAGGCACTGGCCACCCTGACCCCGGCGCACCGAGAGGCCATCGTGGAGTCCTACCTCGCCGGGCGCACCATCCAGCAGGCCGCGGCGGTGCTCGGCATCCCCAACGGCACCGTGAAGTCCCGGATCTACTACGGGCTGCGCGCGCTCAGAAGAACGCTGGAGGAACAGGGCGTGCCGGGATAGCGCCGCGAGACAGTGCTACTCCGGTACGGAGACGAGCCGGTGACCGTCGACGGTCTCCACGTCGAACCGGCTGATGTCGCCCGGCTGCATGGCGGTGGCGCCGGGGATGGTGAGGTTGCCCCGGCCCTTGGCGGTCCAACTCGCTGCGACCTGGCGTTCACCGTGCCGTCCGATCGCGACCAGCGAACAGGTCGAGCCCGGCGGCGCGTTGTGCAGGTCGAGGGTCAACCGGCTGCCCCAGGCAACCGGTTGGACCGAAACCGATGCGCCCACCCCGGTGGCGTTGTCGGTGGCCGACGCGACATGCGCGGGCGCGCCGTGACCGCCGCCGCCCGTACTCAGCGTCCAGGTGGTGCCTATTGCGGCCAGCACCGCCGCCCCCGCCACGGCGACTGCCAGTCGGCCGCGGCGGCTGCGGCGCCGCCGCCCGTGCCGCCGAAGTCGCACCAGCGGGGCGCACTGGGCGGGGGCCGGGGCGGCCGGGGCCGAGGCGGCACACACCGCCTCGGCCTCGGCCTTCGACACCAGCGAGAGCAGCGCGGGCACCCCGGCCAACTCGTCGTGCTCCTGACGGCAGTCGGGGCAGACCGCCAGATGCTGGCGCACATCGAACGACTCGCCCGCGTTCAGCGCACCGAGCACGTAGGCGCCGAGCGAGAGCCGAACCGGCTCGCACTCCTCGTGTGTTCCGGAGAACGTCATCGGCTCAACCCTCGCTCCTCACATTCGACGCGCAACGCGCGAACCGCGTAGTAGGCCCGCGACTTGACCGTGCCCGGGGCGATGCCGAGCGCCTCGGCCGCCTCCGCGACCGAGCGCTCCCGGTAGTACAGCTCCAGCAGCACGGCACGGTGGTCCGGGCTGAGCCCGGACAGCGCCTCGGCCAGCTGCCAGGACAGCAGGGTGCGGGCGAACGCCTCGTCCGGGCCGGGAGTTGACGAGGGTTGCAGCACCAGTGACTCGTCGCCCACCTCGGTGGGGCGGGCCCGGCGCATCCGCTCCTGGTCGATGACCAGGTTGCGGGCCACAGTGAACAACCAGCCCCGGGTCGACCCGCGCTCCGGGTCCAGCGCGCCGGAGCTGCGCCAGGCCCGGAGCATGGTCTCCTGCACCACGTCCTCCGCGCGCTGCCGGTCACCGCTGGTCAGCCGGAGTACGTATCTCAGCAGCGAACCCGCGTACGTGTCGTACAGCGTTCGCAAGGTCTCGTCGTCCGCGGTCCGAGAACCCATCCATCCCCCCGCGTCATCCGCGGGGCTCGGTCGCGGAGGGCCCGGCGGCCGGGACACCGCCTCCGCCGGTGGTTACCGGACTGGTTATGCGGGCGTAGCCATCCGCTGCGCGCATGGACACTTGTTCACTCCTATCTCCCCGCCTGCCGCGGAATTCCGGTCAGGCCGTTGCCGAAGTGGCCGATACCAGTGACGCGAAGACCACGACATTGTCCGGATAGGCGTGCGTCGTGGGGTTCTTCGGACCACCGCAGGTAATGAGCCGGAGTCCGGCGTGGTCGATGTTTCCGTACACCGCTTGGCTGGGGAACTTCTCCTTGGGGTATTCGGCGGTCTGGTCCACCGAGAAAACGGCGACACTGCCGTCCGCTCTGGACACTGACACCTTGTCACCGGTGTGCAGTGCGGCGAGTCGGAAGAAGACGCCGACGCCGAAGTTACCAAGGGTCACGTGACCGAGTATGACGGAAGGGCCGAGTTGTCCGGGGGTGGGCGAGAACTGATACCAACCGGCTGGCGAGTTACTCTCGATGGGCGGAACTTGAACAGTTCGGTCCGAATTCAGTCCCAATCGCATCAGGGGCGTGTGGACACCGATCGCCGGGATGTCCAAACGCACCGGAACCGATCTGGCCAGGGTCAGCCCGCTGGACGGTTTGGCCGAGGGCCGGGGGGCGGTGCCGCCCGGCGCGGCCAGCACCGCGGGGGGTCGCGAGGACGCCCGCCAGTCGGCGTAGCCGAACCCCAGCCCCACCGCCCCGGCCAGCGCCGCCACCGCCGCCACCGTGGTGGCCACCCGGCCCCCGCGGCGGCCCGGCGGCGGGCTGCTCCCGACGGCGTGCCGGGTCAACGGCCAGCCCTGGCCCGGCGGCGAAGTAGCAGGCCGGCGCCGCCCGCACCGAGCAGCAGACCGCCGACCACACCCGCGGTGGCGTAGCCCGGCAGGCCGGAGGACACCGCCCCGGTGTTGGGCGCGCCGCTGGGCATGGTGCTGATCTGCCCGGGCGCGCTGGACATCGGGGACGAGGGCATCGGCATGGTGCCGGAGGCCGGTTGGGAGGCCGACACGGTGGGGTGCGGCATGGTCATCGACGGGCTGGGCTTGGGGGTCGGCTTCATGCCTCCGGTGCCCGCCACGACGACCACGATCCGCGTGGTGACCTTCACGTTTCCGCACCGAGCCTCGATCGCGGTGGCTCCCGGTTTGGCGTGCTGGGATATCTTCGCCCACCCCGACCAATTCATGGGGTTGGTGGAGGTCATGGTGGCCGAGCCGCCGTATCCGGTCATGGCCGTGTAAGGGTCGTTCATCCTCGGGGAGAACGCTGCGGATCCGACCCACTTCAATGCGCTGCCGTTATTCGGGCAGGTACCGATGACATGCACCGTCTGGCCGACGCTGACCGTTGTCGGTGAGGCGGTGATCTGTCCTGTTCCAACGCCCGCGAAGGCGGGCGCGGCACCGACCGCCAGGGCCGCTCCGGCCGTTGTCAGGACCGCCAGGTGAGAAATGCGCACGGGGCTACTCTCCTCCACGCTGCTTTCGCTGCCCCGGGCGAACTCCCCGTCGGATTACCGACCTTGCCGAGGCGCGTACGACGGTAACAACACGTAGGGCGTGGGGTTCCGGTTCAAATCCGGTACGACTGGCCGGAATTCTTTCCCAGCGCTTGACCCGGCGGCCCGGCGACCCGGCGGACGGCCGTGCCGCGGGCTAGGCCAGCGGCAGTTCGGCCCAGATGACCTTGCCCTCGCTGGTGTAGCGGGTGCCCCAGCGCTCGGCGAGCTGGGCGACGAGGAACAGTCCGCGACCGCCCTCGTCCATCGTGGCCGCGTAGCGAAGGTGCGGGGAGGTGCTGCTGGCGTCGGAGACCTCGCAGATCAGGGTGCGGTCGCGGATCAGCCGGACCCGGATCGGGCTGGTGGCGTAGCGGATGGCGTTGGTGATCAGCTCGCTGAGCACCAACTCGGTGGTGAACACCGCCTCGACCAGGCCCCAGCGGTTCAGTTGCTCGGTCACCTGGGCGCGCACCCCGGCCACCGCCGCCGGGTCGAACGGCACGTCCCACTCGGCGATCTGGTCATCGGCCAGGAACTGGGGGCGGGCCACCAGCAGCACGATGTCGTCGCTCTGCCGGACGGGCAGCAGGGCGTCAAGCACCGCGTCGCAGGTCTCCTCGGCGGGCCGGTCGGCATGGGCGAGGGCGGAGGCCAGCAGGTCCAGGCCGACGTCGATGTCCCGGTCGCGCTCGTCCACCAGACCGTCGGTGTACATCACCAGCTGGCTGCCCGGCTCCAGCCGCAGTTGCGCGTTCTGGAACGGCAGCCCGCCCAGGCCGAGCGGCGGACCGGCCGGCAGGTCGGGGAAGCGCACGGCGCCGTCGGGGCTCACCAGCGCGGGCAGTACATGGCCCGCACGGGACATCGTGCAGTCCCCGGAGACCGGGTCGTAGATCGCGTACAGACAGGTGGCCCCGGTGATGGCACCCTCGCCGCCCCGGCTGGTCTCCTCCCGGTCGATCCGGGTGACCAACTCGTCCAGGTGGCCGAGAAGTTCATCGGGCGGAAGGTCGAGCGTGGTGAAGTTGAGCACCGCCGTACGCAGCCGTCCCATCGTCGCCGAGGCGTGCAGACCGTGGCCGACCACGTCTCCGACCACCAGCGCCACCCGGCTGCCCGGCAGCGGGATGACGTCGAACCAGTCACCGCCGACGCCCTCCTGCGCGGGCAGGTAGCGGTACGCCACGTCGACGGCGCTCTGCTCGGGCAGGCCCCGCGGCAGCAGACTGTGTTGCAGCGTCACCGCCATGTTGTGCTCGCGGGTGTAGCGGCGGGCGTTGTCGATGGACACCGCCGCCCGGATGACCAGTTCCTCGGCGAGCGACACATCGTCCTCGTCGAACGGGTTCGGGTCCCGGGAGCGCCAGAAGCTGGCCACCCCCAGCACCACGCCGCGGGCGTTCAGCGGAACCGTGATCAGGGAGTGGATCCCGTGGTCCAGCATCCTCCTGGCCCGCACCGGGTCCTGCGCCTTCCATCCGGAGGCGATCCGCAGATCCGGTTCAATCACCGACGACCCCCGGCCGAAGCCGCGGGCCTGGGGGGTGGAGCGGAGGAACTCGATCGTCTTGCCCACCGAGTAGAAGGGATGGTTCTTCCGCACCCCGCCGACCGCCACCCGCACCATCTGGGTGCTCTCCTCGATCGGCGGTTCCTCGCCGCGCAGCACGGGCTCGGCCACGTCCACGGTGACGAAGTCGGCGAACCGGGGCACCGCCACCTGCGCCAGTTCCTGGGCGGTGCGCTGGATGTCGAGGGTGGTGCCGATGCCCACACCGGCGTCGTACAGGAGTTTGAGGCGCTTTCGGGCCGCCTCGGCGCGCCCCGACAGCAGCCGCAGTTCGGTGGAGTCGCGCAGGGTGGCGACGCTGCCCGGTGGGCCGCCGTTGCGGTCGGTCGGCCGGTTGTTGACGGCCAGCAGGCGGTCCCCCGACTGCAGCATCTCGTCCGTGGCGACCCGTCCGGAGGCCAGCAGTTCGGCCATGTGGGGGGCGATGCCCAGTTCGTTGACATGCCGGCCCTCGGCGTTCGGGGGCAGTTCCAGCAACCGGGCCGCCTCGTCGTTGGCCAGCAGCAGCCGACCGTCGCCGTCCACGATGAGCACGCCTTCGCGCACCGCGTGCAGCACCGCGTCGTGGTGCTCGTACATCCGCGCCATCTCGGCCGGTTCCAGGCCGTGCGTCTGGCGCCGCAGCCGTCTGCTGACCGCCGCCGTGCCGCCCAGGGCCAGTGCCAGCGCCACGGCGGCGGCGCCGAACAGGATGGGCAGCTGACGGTTGACCGCCCGGCTCACCTTGCTGATGGTGATGCCCGCGGACACCAGGCCCACCACCTTGCCGCTGCGGTCGGTGACCGGCACCACGGCCTGCTCCAGCGGACCGATGGTGCCCTTGATGGTCTCGGTGACGGTCTGCCCGGCGAGCGCCGGGCCGATGGTGCCGACGAACTTCTTGCCGATCCGGTTGGGGATGGGGTGGGTGTAGCGGATCCCCTTGGTGTTCATGACCACGATGAAGTCGACCCCGGTGGAGACGCGGGCGGCCTCGGCGAGCGGTTGGAGGATCGCCGTCGGATTCGGGGACTGCAGGGCCGGCACGATGCCCGGCGAGTGGGCGAAGGTCTGGGCGACTGCCACCGAACGGTTGCTGGCCTCGCGCTGGCTGTCGCGCTGCGCCTGGAGGATCAGCTCCGCTCCGGCGGCCAGCACCAGCAGGATGACGATGAGCACCTGGAGTACGAAGACCTGGCCGGAGACCCGGCGCAGCGGGCGCAGCAGGGCGTGGCGCCGCGCCGGACGCGGTGCCTGCTGATCGCCCCGGCCTTGCCGGTCACGCTCTGTCCTCACGCGCTCACGCCGACCCCAGGGGCGCCGACCGCGGAACGCAGGGGCCGACCGGGCCCAGGGTCGGCCCACACCTCGGGCCATAGCCCCTGTCTACACTGCCGACCCGGGAGAGGCGAACGCTGAGCGCCACCAGAGGTTGGTCGCCACGCCGTCGGCACAGCACTGTTACCGGCCAGTAGATTTGGCCGATCACGCACTCACCCCCGCCACTTGGGTCCCCCTAGGCTCCCTGCACCCGTACCGTACGCGTGCCGCAGGGGCACCACGGTCTGAGCCTGATGGGACACCGATGACGCGATCCGGCCCCACCCGCGAACGCCGCAACCGCGACCAGCGCCGCGCCCGCCGCTGGCTGACAACCACCGTCGCCGCCACGGCACTTGCCCTCGCCGGAACCTTCGCCGCCGTTCCCGCGTCCGCCGCGCCGGCCGGTCAGCCGGTGGCCCGGGCGGGCTCCACCGGGTCCTTGCGGCTGGTCGACATCCCCATGAAGGACGGTGTCGTCCTCAAGGCCGATGTGCTCACCCCCGCCCCAGGCTCCCCCGGTGCCGACGCGCAGGGCCGTTATCCGGTGGTCGTCGAGCCCGCTTCCTGGGGGCAGAACGACCTCGAATACCTGATGCAGAGCCGCAAGCTGGCCGCCGACGGCTATGTGGTGGTCACCTACACGGTGCGCGGCTTCTGGCTCTCCGGCGGCCAGGTGGACGTCGCGGGCCCCAAGGACGTTGCCGACATCTCCTCGGTCATCGACTGGACGCTCGCCCACACGCCCGCCGACCCCCGCCGCATCGGCATGACGGGCCTGTCGCTGGGCGCCGGAATGTCGCTGATGGGCGCCGCATTCGACCCGCGGGTCAAGGCGGTGGCCGCGATGAGCGCCTGGGGCGACCTGGTCAACGCGCTCTACGGCGGGCGGACCCGGCACGTCGGAGCGGCCGGCATCCTGACCGCCGTACAGATCCCCACCGGCCGCCAGAGTCCCGAGACCCACGAGGCGGTCAACGACATGTTCACCAACCAGAACATCCCGGAACTCGTCAAGTGGGCCAAGACCAGGTCCCCGGGCACCTATGTGGACCGCATCAACGCCCACCACACCGCGGTGTTCATCGCGAACGCCTGGACCGACAGCATCTTCAACCCCAGCCAGGTCGCCGACTTCTACCAGAAGCTCACCGGCCCCAAGCGGCTGGAACTGCGCCCCGGCGACCACGCCACCCAGGAGATCGGCGGCATGCTGGGCCTGGACAACCCGGCCTGGGACGACGGCCGGGCGTGGTTCGACCAGCACCTGAAGAACCTGAACGGCGACGCCGCCGACCACCGGGTACAGCTTCAGGTCAGGGAGAACGCCGGGCAGGAGCAGTACCCCGACTGGCGGTCGATCAGCACCCGCACCCAGCGGCTGGAGCTCGGCCGGGCCAACCTGCTCGGAACCGGAACGCTGGGCGGCGCGCCAGACACCGGATGGCAGACGTCCATCATGGGCGGCGTGGACTCCGGCGCCGACTCCGGCATCACCGAACTGTCCGGCGGGATGGACCAGTTCCTCGGCATCCCGCCGACCGTCGAGGTCCCGCTGCTGCCCCGGGCCGTCGCCGCGGTGTGGCAGTCCGCGCCGTACTCCGACGTCCAGCACATCCGCGGGACGGTCGGGTTCCACACCACGGTCACCTCGTCGTCGCCGAAGGGCACCGTGTTCGCCTACCTCTACGACGTGAACGCCCTGGGGGTCGGCAAGTTGATCACCCATGCGCCGCAGAGCTGGTCGAGCACGCCTGGGCAGGCCGTACCGCTGGACCTCTCGCTGTTCGCCACCGCCTACGACCTGCCCGCCGGGCACCGGCTGGCGCTGGTGCTGGACACCAAGGACCCGATGTACGGCAGCGACACCCCGCTCGGCAGCCGGCTGTCGTTCGGCTCCCCGGGGAACGACCCCTCGCGGCTGACCGTACCGCTGCGCTGAGCGACGGGGTCGAATGAACGTCCCCGGCCATGGTGTTGGTGTGACCGACGGTGCGACCGGCGGGTTTCTCCTACGATGGGGCACGTACAACACCCCACGCAGATAAGGCAGTTGCCATGGTTGAGGACGTTACCGAGGTGGACCAGTCGAAGCCGAGCATCGCCCGGGTCTATGACTATCTGCTCGGTGGCAAGGACAACTACGCGGTGGACCGGGAGATCGGCGACAAGTTCATCGACGACCTGCCCGGCTCGGTCGCCATCGCGCACAGCAACCGCCAGGTACTGGTGCGCGCGGTCAGCGACATCGCGCTGCACGGGGGGGTCCGGCAGTTCATCGACATGGGCAGCGGACTGCCGACCGCGGACAACGTCCACCAGGTGGCCGGACGGCACGCGCCGGACGCCCGCGTGGTCTACGTGGACAACGACCCCATCGTGCTGGCACACGGCCGGGCGCTGCTGGAGGAGACCACCAACACCCGGGTGATCCGGGCCGACGTACGAGACCCCGAGGCGATCCGCGAGCACCCGGACACCGTCTCGCTGATCGACTTCGAGCAGCCGGTGGCCGTGGTGCTCAGCGCCATCCTGCACCACATCAACGACGACGAGGACCCGCGCGCGGTGGTCAGCTACTGGCGGGACCGGGTGCCGTCCGGCAGTTACTTCTTCATCAGCCACTTCCGCACCGGCCACAACGCGGAGACCAGCGAGGCCGAGCAGGTGCTCCAGGCGACGTTCGGGCGCGGCCGGTGGCGCAGCGACGAGGAGATCCGCGAGCTGTTCTGCGGCATGGAGATCCTGCCGCCCGGCATCGTCCCGGCGGCGCGCTGGCGGCCGGAAGCGGCGGACGGCGTGGCGCACGTCGGTGACGCCGATCGTGAACTGACCGTGTGGGAGCAGCTGATCGTGGCGGGGCTGGCGGTCAAGCGGTGACGGCCAGCCGGGGCGGCTGTATCAGGGACAGCAACCGCTGGAGCCTGGTCAGCCCTTCCGGCCGTACCGAGTAGCAGATCTGCGCGCCCCGGCGGCGGGAGGCGACCAGACCGGCCTCCCGCAGCACCTTCAGGTGCTGGCTGATGGTGGGCTGGGTCACGTCGAACAGATCGGTGAACTCGCAGGCGCGGATCTCCGGTTCGGTCGCCAGCGCTCGCATGATGCCCAACCGCACGGGGTGCCCGAGCGCCCGCAGCATCGCCACTTCCGCGAAGTCATCCGCAGTCCGTGTCACGTTCGACACCGTACCAACGGTGTCCGCGCAGCGGGTCGCGAATGGTCAACCGCCAGAAGGACCAAGGAAGTTAGACTCGTCCCGTCATCAGGCTCCTGCCCGTGGGAGGTGCGGATGTCCGGCAGTCGGGACCGATCGCAACCGGCCACCGGGCGGCACATGCGCGCCGCGTGCGAAGCGCTCCTGTACGGCCTGCGTGTGCCCGAGGGCGGCGACATCCGCCAGCTGTGCGAACACCTCGGCGCCCGGCGCGGCCGCCCGATCCGGCTGCTGCCGACAGAGCTTCAGTGCGCCCATCTGTACGGGCTGTGGCTGGCCACGGACGTCGCGGACCTGATCGTCTACGAGGCGCACACCAGCAAACCGCACCAGGAACACATCATCGCCCACGAGCTGTCCCACATGATCTGCGGGCACCACAGCGGCGGAACGATGAACGACGGTACGGCCGGACACCTCTTCCCGGACATCAACCCGGACGTGGTCCGCGGCATGCTGCGCCGCTCCGGCTACTCGGACCACGACGAGCAGGAAGCCGAGACGATGGCTTCGCTGATCCTCACCCGCTACCGGCGGCGCACCGCGGTCCCCGCACCGAGCGCGCCGCTGGAACAGGCCGAGGCCATCGCCCGCATCGAGAGCGTGGTGGGCCGCCCCGACCCCGGGCGCGACGGTCGCGCCCACGGCCGGATCTGACGCATGGAGTACCAGTTCCTCTCCTGGACCTGCGCCGTCGCGGGGTTGTCGGCGTTCCTCTACAAGCTGCCCGCGCTGTCGCGCAGCCGCCGCAATCCGGCGATGATCGCGCTGTGCGTGTACTTCCTGTGCTCCGGGCTCAGCTTCCTGGTCGACCTGGACGCGTTCCGCGAGCACATCTGCCGGTTCCTCGCCTATCCGAACATCACCACCATCCTGGTGCAGGCCGCGGTGGTGGTGCTGACGGCGGCCCAGCAGGTGGTGCTCATCCACTGGTCGCACCCACCGGCCGAGGCACGTCTGAGGACCCGGCGCAGGCTGCTCGGGTTCGGCATCGCGCTGTCCGTGCTGCTGGTCATGTTCTACGTGGTGGACCCCACCCGGCATCCGGCCAGCGCGGAGTCCGCGCTCCTGCTCAACATGTCCAATCCGCGCTACGCCGCCTACCTGTGCTGCTACCTCGGTGTGTGCACGGCGGGCCAACTCTCGGCGTTCCGGCTGTCGTTGAGGTACGCCAGGATCGCCAACCGGCAGTGGCTGCGGCTGGGCATGTGGTCGGTGACCGCCGGGGCGACGCTGGTGCTGCTGTACTGCGCCGTCCGGTACGCCGAGATCGCGGCCACCCGGCTGGGCTTCGACACCGCGTCATGGGACTCGCTGTACTGGTTCACCGGGGACATCGGGTCCCTGCTGCAACTGTTCGGGTGGACGGTGCCGTCCTGGGGCCCCCGGCTGTCGGCCGCCGCCCGCTGGCTGGAAAGCTACCGGGCCTACCGGCGGCTGCGCCCGCTGTGGTGGGCGCTGTACCGAGCGGTACCCACCATCGCCCTGGACCCGCCGCCGTCCCCGCTGCTGGACCTGCTGCCGCCGCGCGACCTCGACTACCGGCTCTACCGTCGGGTCATCGAGATCAGGGACGCCCAGCTGGCGCTGCGCCCCTACGTCGGACCGCAGGCCGAGCGGCCCGGCAGCGCCCCTGACGAGCCGCCCTCGGCAGCCCGTGAGGCGCTGCGCCTGAAGGCGGCGCTACGGGCCAGATCGGACAACGCGGCACCGTCCGGCGGACCAACAGTGGCGTTCCCCGGCGCGCGCAACGAGGATTTCGGCAAGGAGATCGTCTGGCTGACCCGGGTCGCCGACAGCTTCCGCAAGGCGCCGCACCGCTGAGCCAGGCCCGAGGGAGGAGTCCATGGAGAGCCGCGGCCCCGGCTGCCGTGCGTCCGTCGTCGCGACGACCCGGCGGTTGCTCACCCTCGACCAGCGGGTGGGCGCCCGTGCCGCGGCCCGTTCCGCCGCACTCGCCGCCAACCGGTCGTACCAGTCGCTCGCCGACCGTGAACTGTGCGCGGCGGTGGCCGAGTTGCGGGAGGTGGCGGCCTGGATCCTGTTCGACGCCGAGGAACAGGCACTCGCCCACCGCCTGAACCAGCGGGCACTGGCGATGGCCCGGTGCTGTGCGGACCGCGCGACGGAACGGCTGGTGCTGGCCAACCTGAGCATGCAGCAGGCGCACATCGGCCAGCTACGCGCCTCGTACGACACCGCCGCCCTCGGTCTGGCCACCGCGCCCACCGCCAGGGTCGCCACCGTCTTCGCCGTTCGGCAGGCCCGCGCGCTCGCCATGGCGGGGCAACGGGCCACCGCGCTGAGGGCGTTCGACCGGGCCGACAGCCTCTTTCTGGACGGACTGTCCGACCGGGATCCGCCCTGGGCCTGGTGGGTGGACCAGCACGAACTCGACGGCCACCGCGGCATCACCCTCGCGGCGCTCCAGGACTGGGACAGGGCGATCGAACTGCTGGAGGGCGTCAGCCAGGACGGCGGCTGCGACGCCCCCGCCTATCGTGTGCTGTTCAGCACCGAGCTGCTCGCGGCGCTGGTCGGCGCCGGAGCCTGGCGCCAGGCCAGGGAGTCGGCGGAACGGCTGATGCCGTACGCGCACGCGATCGGTTCCGGGCGGGCGGTCAGCTCGCTGCGCCAAACGATCCGGGCCATCGGGTGCCGTTCCGGCACTCCCGTCCCGCTACGGGACGCCGCACACCAGCTCGCCCTACTGCTGCCCCTGCCCGACACCCCGGCATGACCTCCCCCGGATCGAAGGGACCGCCGCGTTGTACGTCTCCAAGCCGCATCTGTTCCTCGCCGCGCTCACCGCGCTGTTCGCCGCGCTGCTGGTGCTGGTCATCGCGACTCCCGCCGTCCACGCCGCGCTTGGCTCCGCCCAGCGGTCCGCGCCCGCGACCGGCCCGCTGCGCGGCGACGCGTATGTCGACACCCGGCTGTTCTTCGGCACGGGGCGGCACACCCGTCAACCGCCCGTCACCGACCAGCAGTTCCTCGCGTTCGTCGCCCAGCACGTCACCCCGCGTTTCCAGTCGGGGCTGACCATCGAGAAGGGCCGGGGACAGTGGCGTGACCGTTCCGGCAGCATCAACCGCGAACGGTCCTATGAGTTGATCCTGCTCTACCCGGCCGCGCAGGCGCGGGCCCGGGACGCGGACATAGAGGAGATCCGCGACGCCTACAAGCACGCCTACGGCATGGAGTCCGTCGGCCGCGCCGACGAGGCGGCGCGCGTCAACTTCTAGGTCACCGCGGCGGCTTCCAGGTCAGGCCCGCGTCGCGCGCCACATGGTCGGCGATGTCCGCGTGGGTGGCGTACCAGACGTCCCCCCGGTCGTGGACGTAGTCCAGCAGCTCCTCAAGTACGACGAGCCGGGAGCGGTGCCCGATCACATGCGGGTGCAGGGTGAGTTGGAACAGCCCGCCCTGCGCGTAGGCACCGTCGAACTCGTCGCGCCACAGCCGCCCGACGTCCCGGGGCGTCACACCCGGGCCCGCCGCGGTGCCCGGGTGCCGGGGGAAGTACGGGGCGTCGTCGCGTATCCACTCGACGGGGATCTCCACCATGCCCGTGGGCCGGCCGTCCGCCACGATCTCGTACGGCTCGTCGTCCGCCATGAGCGAGGAGTCGTACCGCAGCCCCAACTCCGCGCTGATCTCCAGGGTGTGCTCGCCGAACTCCCATGAGGGGGTGCGGATGCCCACCGGCCGTTTGCCGCAGATCCGCTCCAGGGTGTCCGCGCTGCGATGGGCCAGCTCCCGTTCGGCGTCCGGGCTCAGCGCGGTGTTGCGTTCGTGGATCCAGCCGTGGATGCCCACCTCGTGGCCGGCCTCGGCATAGCCGCGCGCCTCGTCCGGGCGCAGCAGCGCCATGACCGCGGGCACGAAGAACGTGGCGGGGATGGACCGCCGCTCCAGCAGCCGCATGATCTTGGGCACCGCGACCCGGGCCCCGTACTCGCCCTGGGAGAGCCTGCCGGGACCGGTCTGCCGGTCGCGCAGCGGGATCGACTCGTGGTCGGCGTCGAAGGACAGTGCCACCGCCGCCTTCGCGCCGCCGGGCCACCGCTCGGGTGCCAGGCTCCGCCCGGCCCGTACCCGTTCGACATGCGTCCGCCAGACGGACTCGCTCCACTGCCAGGGTTCATCCGGTTCGCCCGCGCCCCGCGACGGAGACATCGCCATGGGAACTCCCCTCCTTGGAGCCTCTTACGGTAACGCCGGGTCACCACCTGTCAGCGCGGGAATTCCGCCATACCGCCGGGTGCGGTCGCCGCGCCCTCCGCGAGGTGCCGGCGCCCCGAGCGCACCGCCCAGCCGAACACCCCGAGGCTGAACGCGGCGACCGCGAAGGAATCGTAGGGCTGGGGCAGCACAGCGGTGCCGCCGAAGGCGCCCAGCGCGGAGCAGGCCAGCAGGCCGAGCAGCCAGGCGGGCAGCCAGGCGCCCTTGCGAACCTCCCTCAGGAGTACGGCGGTTGGCTCGTGCCGCCGTACCCACCAGAACAGCGGCACCCCCAGCAGCGCCAGCGGCAGCGTCACCCGCAACCGGTGCCAGCTCGACCAGTACACGAACAAGGTGGCCACCACGAAGCTGACCGGTGCGATCCAGCGCACCCCCGGCACCCGCCCGGGGCCCGCCACCCGCAGGGTGTACGCGGCCACCGCCGAGGTGGCGTACCCCAGCAGGAACAGGTTGCCGATTGTGCTGACCACGTCCTGCCAGCCGCCGAACGGCAGCAGGAACAGCAACGTCACCGCGAGGTTCAGCGCCAGCCCCCGGCGCGGAATGCCGGAACCGGCGTGCACCCGCATGAACCAGTGCGGCAACATCCGGTTCTTCGCCAGCGCGTATGTGCGCCGGGCGTGCGCCGCCACACCGACGAAGGCCCCGCCGGCGGGTGAGACCACGGCGTCGGCGTACAGCAGGAGGGCGAGCCAGTGCAGATTGAGCAGCAGCGCCAGCTGGCCGAACGGCGAGTCGAAGCTGACCCCGTGCCAGCCGTGGGCCAGTGCCTGCTCCGGTACCGAGCACAAATAGGCCAACTGCAGTCCGACGTAGAGCAGTACCGCCAGCCCGATCGCGGTCAGCACCGCGCGCGGCATGTCCCGCCGGGGGTCGCGCGCCTCGCCGGAGAACTCCACCGGTGCCTGGAAGCCGTTCACCGAGTAGACGACACCGCCCATCGACAGCGCGGTCAGCCCTGCCGACCACCCGTAGGGGGCGAAGCCGCCGTGCTCGGTCAGCCGGTGCGGATGGAATCCGGAGACCAGCAGCAGGACCACGGTGATCGTGGGCACGGCCAGCTTGAGCACCGAGACCAGCAGGTTGACCCGGGCGAACAGCCGGACGCCGAACCAGTTGAGCGCACCGAGCGAGACGGTGACGGCCGCGGCCAGCGACAGCCCTGCCCAGCTCAGCCGGGCACCGTGGTAGAGCCAGGGCAGCCAGTGCGAGACGTACCGCAGGATCGCGGTCACCTCCGCGGCGTGCGCCCCCACCGACAGCAGCACCGCCCAGCTGATCACGCCCGCCACCAGCGGCCCGTTGGCGTACAGCGGCCAGCGCACGGTACCCCCGGCCTCCGGCCGGCTGGCACCCAGCTCGACCATCACCAGGGCGACCAGACCGGCGAGCGCACCGGCCGCCAACCAGCACAGCAGGGACAGCGGCCCGGCGATCCGCGCCGCGTACATCGCGCCGAACAGCCAACCGGAACCGACGATGTCGCTGAAGCCGATCGCGCCCAGGCCCCAGCAGCCCAGTCGGCGGTGGAGCTTGCGTTCCTCGACCCTGACGTCCTGCGCGGCGCCCGGGACCGGGGTGCGGGCAGGGCTCACCGCGCGGGGTGGCGGCGTCTCCTCCAGCGGCGGTTGCGACACCAGCGATGGGTACCCCCGCGCGCCGCGGGAACCACGCACCGTGACCGCACTTCACCGGCCCGCAGCAGCGTCCGGGTTCCTCCGGGCCGCCGAGGGGGTGACGCGCGGCCGATTCGTTTCCCCGCCGCATGGTGCCGGGGCGTTCCGGTTGCTACCTTCCCCCGGCTGAGGCCACGTTTGACCAGCCGACCGAGGGGGTCGCCCGAGCATGGTGGACATCGTGGCAGGGCCATCGGAACCGGAGCGCGGCCTGTTCTCGCTGGCCGACCTGGCGCCCGCCGCCGTCATCCGACTGGCCCGCAGGTCAACGGAGTTGTTCGACGACCGCGAGGCGCATGACCGCCCGTTGCGCGACCGGGTCGTCGGCACGCTGTTCACCGGGCCCTCAACCCGCACCCGTACCGCCTTCACGGTCGGGACACTGCGGCTGGGCGGCACACCGGTGCCGTACGGACCGGATGACCTCCAGTCGTCCGCCGGGGAACCGCTGCCGGACACGGGCAGAGTGCTCGGCTGCATGCTGGACGCCCTGGTGGCCCGCACCACGGGACCGCTGGAGGGGCTGCGGGTGCTGTCCCGGTACGGGCAACTGCCCACCGTCAACGCGATGGCCGCCGACGAGCACCCCACCCAGGGCATCTGCGACCTGGCGACGCTGCTGCTGCGGTTCGGCGACCTGTCCGGCATGCGGCTGCTCTACGTGGGCGAGGGCAACAGCACCGCGGTCGCCCTGGCGCATGGGCTCAGCGCGGTGCAGGGCGCCCGCGCCACGTTCGTCTGCCCGCGTGAACACGCCGTGCCCGAAGGGGAGTTGGACCGCGCCGCGAAGCGAGCCGTCGGCACCGGGGCGCGCCTGGAGCAGCTGCACGACCCACGTCGTCTCCCGCGCGAGGTGGACGTGGTCTACACGACGCGCTGGGGCGGCAGCGGCGCCGACGGGGCGTTCCAGGTGAACCAGGCGTTCGTCAACCGCTGGCCGGACGCCTGGTTCATGCACGACCTGCCCGCCCGGCGGGGCGAGGAGGTCTCCGCGGCGGTACTGGACGGCCCGCGCTCGCTGGCCTGGACTCAGGCGTCGATGAAGCTGCCCAGCGCGATGGCCGTCCTGGAGTGGGTGACCAACTCGCCACCATAGGACGGGAGTCACGTACTGTGCCGACACGCTGACACCGAGTGGCGGCGCCCCTCGCGGACAGGGGTCGTTCATCCGGGCGATCGGGGCGAGAATGGGCAGACGTGGAGGTGCCCATGGCTCGCGACTCACGGTCCGCGGCGCCGGGCTCCGGGACGGACGCCATCGATCAGGGTGTGCGCCAGGATCTCGACGCCCTGCTGGCGCGCCTGGACGCGGCGCGGGACCGGCTGGGCTGCCATATTGCCGCGCTCTACGTTCCTGGGCCGGACGCGGAGCGGTTGGAACTGGTGATGATGCTGGGCCTTTCGCGGGAGTTCGTCCGGCCGTGGGAGCATGTGCCGCTGTCCACCACCGCGCCGGTGACGGACGCGATGCGCGACCGCCGACTGGTGTGGGTGGGCGGCGAGGAGGCGATGGTGCGGCTCTATCCGGCCCTCGCGCTGGTCCTGCCCTACGCCTTCTCGCTCGCCGCTCTGCCGCTGGTGGCGGATGGTGCGGCGCTCGGGGTCGTCTTCACGTGCTGGCCGGGCTGGCACTCGGCGGAGTTGTCGGAGACCGAGCACGACGCCCTGATGGCACTCTCCGCTGACCTGGCCCGCCTGCTGCGCGACGCCACCGCGGCGGGCCGCCCCGTACGCGCCGGGCCGGAGCCGCTGATGATCACGGCGGAGAGCGGCGGCCCCGGTACCCCGGAGAGCCTCACGGCGATGGTCGAGCGGCTGCCGGAGGGCATATGCGCGCTGGACGCGCGGGGTCGGCTGACCTGGGTCACGCCCAGGGCGGCCAACCTGCTGGGCGCCCCCGTCTTCCGACTGCTCGGCGCCCGCCCCTGGGACGTACTGCCGTGGCTACGGGATCCGGTGTACGAGGACCGCTACCGGGCGGCGACGGTCAGTCGGCAGATCTCGTCCTTCGTGGCGCTGCGACCACCCGACCGCTGGCTGGCCTTCCGGCTGTATCCGGACGCTTCCGGGATCACCGTGCGGATCAACGAGGCCGACGTGGCACCGCGAGACGCGCCGGGCCCGATGCTGGCCGCGGACGCCGAGGTCCCCACCCGGGCGGGCGCGTACTACCACATACTGCACCTCGCCAGTAAGCTCACCCAGGCCGTCGGGGTGGTGGACGTGGTCGACCTGGTGGCCGACCAGATCGTCCCCTCGTTCGGCGCCCGCGCGGTGGCGGTACTGATCGCCGAGGGCGACCGGCTGCTGGTGGCGGGCCATCGCGGCTATCCGCCGGGCCTCATCGACGCCTTCGACAGCACGCCGCTGACCGCCGCCACACCGGGAGTCCACGCGTTGGTCTCGGGGGCGCCCGCGTTCTTCGAGTCCCGCGAGGAACTGGAACGGATGTATCCGGTGCGGCCGCAGATGCGGGACACCATGTCCGCCTGGGCATATCTGCCGCTGGTGGCGTCGGGCCGACTGGTGGGCACCTGCGTCCTCGCCTTCGACCAGCCGCACCACTTCACCGTCCATGAACGCGCGGTGCTCACCTCGCTCAGTGGTCTGATCGCCCAGGCCATGGACCGGGCCCGGATGTACGACGCCAAACTGGAACTCGCCCACGGCCTCCAGGAAAGCCTGCTGCCGCATGCCCTTCCGCTGCTGCCCGGACTGGAGACGGCGGCCCGCTATCTCCCCGGGACCGAGGGAATGGATATCGGCGGCGACTTCTACGACATCCTGCGAATAGACCGCGGCACCGCGGGCGCGGTGATCGGTGATGTCCAGGGGCACAATGTGGCAGCCGCGGCGCTCATGGGCCAAATCCGGACGGCGGTCCGCGCCTATGCGACGGCGGGCGCCGACCCGGGCTCCGTGTTGTCCCAGACCAACCGCCTGATGAATGACCTCGATACCAATTTGCTCGCGAGTTGCATATATCTGCGGGTGCACCTGAGCGGGAGGTACGCGCTGCTGGCCAGCGCCGGACACCCCCGGCCGCTGTTGCGGACCCCGGACGGCGAGGTGCGGGTGCCCGAGGTGGCCGGAGGGATCGTGCTGGGCGCGGAGGCCGTCACCAGCTATCCGCTGACCCGAATCCCCATGCCGGTCGGCACGGTGCTCGCGCTGTACACCGACGGTCTGATCGAGGCTCCCGGGGTCGACCTGGACGACGCGCTGCACGCGCTGGGCGGCAAGCTCGCCCGCTTCGACGACGGACCGCTGGACGCCCTGGCCGACGCGCTCACCAGGAACGCGGAGCAGGCCAGGCACCGGACCGACGACATCGCGGTACTGCTGCTGCGCTCGGTCTGCGCCGAGCGGGACGGCGCCCTCGCCTGACCGTTGACCTCGGACATAGGCTCGACGCCCGAACTCCACCACCCGTCGGACATGGCCCGAGGAAAGGTCAGTGCGTATGCCAACTTGGCCTGGACGTACCGCCGTTGAGATATCCGCCGCCGTACGCGAGGGCCGGGTCACCCCGCGCGAGGTGGTGGCCGAGCATCTGGCTCGGATCGAGCGCGAGAACGCCGGAATCGGTGCCTTCCGCACCGTGCGCGCCCAACTCGCGCTGGCCGAGGCGGACGAGGTCGCCGCCCGCCCGGATCTCGCGGGGCTCCCGCTCGCCGGGGTCCCGGTGGCCGTCAAGGACAACCTGCCGGTGCGCGGGGAGTCATGCCGAAACGGTTCCGCGGCCACCATGGACACCCCGGCCACGGCCGACCACCCCACAGTGCGACGACTGCGCGCCGCCGGCGCCGTGGTCGTCGGCCTGACCAACGTGCCCGAACTGTGCGTCTTCGGTACCGCGGACAGCGTCTACGGAATCGCCCGCAACCCGTGGGACCGGGCGCGCACGTCCGGTGGCTCCTCCGGCGGCAGCGCGGCGGCGGTGGCCAGCGGGATGGTACCGATCGCCCTCGGCAACGACGGGATGGGCTCGTTGCGGATACCGGCCGCCAACTGCGGCCTGATCGGCCTCAAGCCGGGTTTTGGAACGGTGCCCGCCGGGATCGGCAACGGCGACTGGTTCGGCATGTCGGAGAACGGCCCGCTGGCCACCACCACCGCCGACACGCGGCTGATGTTTCGGGTGCTGGCCGGTGAGGATCCGCCGGACGCGGCCCGCCCGGCGGTCGGCCCGTTGCGCGTCGCCGTCTCGGTGCGCAGCCCGCTGCCCGGCGTCGGCGTCACCGCGCCGTACGCCCAGGCCGCCCGTCGCGCGGGCGAGTTGCTGGCCGCCGCCGGGCACCACGTCACCCCGGCGGACCCGCCGTACCCGGTCTGGCTGGGCGCGGCGGTGTTCGCCCGCTGGACCGCGGGCACCGCGGCGGACGCCGAGGGGTTGCCGGTGCGGCTGCTGACCCGGCGCACCCGGCGGCACGGCGCGGTCGGCCGGGTCCTCGCCCGTACCGGGCTGCCGCAGGCGGATCTGCGGACCCGGTTGCGCGAGCGCCTGGCGCCGTTCTTCGCCCGTTACGACGTGCTGGTCATGCCGGCGCTGGCCCGCCCGGGTCCGGCCGCGGGGCCGTGGCACGAGCGCGGTTGGCTGGCCAACCTGGTTGGCAGTACGCGGTGTTCACCGCTCACCCCGCCGTGGAACCTCGCCGGCTGGCCCGCGATGAGCGTTCCCCTGGGCGGCCAGCCGGGCGCGGTGCCGGGTGCGGTGCAGCTGGTGGCGCCGCTGGGCGGCGAGCACACCCTGCTCGACCTGGCCGCCGAGCTCGAGTCCCGGCACCCCTGGCCGCGTTGTGCCACGGGATGACGCGCGCTGACGCGGGAATGCGTGGAGCCCGGCCGAGGGGACCGGCCGGGCTCCACGTGTCGGGAGGGGGGAGGCTCAGTGGCCGCCCTCGTCCACCACGGTCACCGAGTCGATGTTCCGCTGGATCTCCTCGCTGGACAGCGCCGTGGCGCGGGCCCAGTAGTAGATGCCCAGGGAGAACGCCGCGATGAGCGCGATGTCCCACCACAGCGGGATGGCGCCGGTGCCGTTGCCGAAGCCGCCCTGCCAGGAGATCACGCCGATGCCGATCAGGTAGACCGGAAGCCACTGCGCCGACTTCCAGTTCAGCATCGGGGCGTTCGGCAGACCCTTGCGGTTGGCGTACAGCGCGTACGAGCCGAGCAGTACGTAACCGAGGACGATGGCGACGCCCAGCCGCCACAGCGTGTCCCAGCCGGACCAGTAGATGATCAGGCTCGCGATCACGAAGGACAGCGGCGAGATGAGGCCACCGCCGGGCAGCCGGTAAGGCCGGTCCCGCTCCGGCAGCCGGGAGCGCAGCGCGCCGAAGGCGAGCGGGGCACCCGCGTACATCAGGACACTGGCCGAGCTGATGAAGCTGACCAGCTGCTGCCAGCTCGGGAACGGCAGGAAGCAGATCACGCCGGTCACGAAGGCCATGACCAGACCGAACCACGGAACGCTACGGGCGTTGGTGCGCTCGAACAGCGTGGGAGCGTAGCCGTTCTTGCTCAGACCGTAGGAGATGCGCGACGTGGAGGTGGCGTAGATCAGACCGGTACCACCGGGGGAGATGACCGCGTCCATGTACAGCACCCAGGCCAGCCAGCCGAGTCCGACGACGGTCGCCAGACCGGCGAACGGCCCGCTGATTCCCGCGTAGTTGAGGTTGGCCCAGCCCTTGGCGAAGGAGCTGCCGGGCAGCGCGCCGATGTAGACGATCTGCAGCGCCAGGTAGATGCCCGCGCCGATGAACACCGAGCCGATGGTGGCCCGCGGGATGTCCCGCTTGGGGTTCTTGCTCTCACCGGAGATCTGGATCGCCTGCTCGAAGCCGAGCAGCGCGAAGATGATTCCGCTGGTGCTGATCGCCCCCAGCACACCCTTGGCGCCGAACGGTGCGAAGCCGTGCGAGGTGAAGTTGCCGCCGTGGAAGTGGGTGGCCGCCAGCACGAATATCGTGAGCAGCGGGATGGCCACCTTCCACCAGGTGGCGGCGCTGTTGGTGTGCGCCAGTAGCCGGACGCCGAGGAAGTTGACCGCGACGAAGACGGCCATCAGGATCACCGCGACGATGAAGCCGCTCACCGTCAGCGTCTGGTCCTTGTTGAGGAAGCCCTGCGCCCAGGACCAGTGACCGGCGTAGCCGATCATCGCCTCGACCTCGATCGGGGCGACGGTGGCCGCCTGCAGCCAGGAGAACCAGCCGAAGGACATACCGGCGAGCCCGCCGAAGGCGTAGTGCGGGTAGCGGGCGGTACCGCCCGCTACCGGGAAGAGGCCGCCGAGCTCGGCATGGACCAGGGCGAGCAGCACGATCGCGATCGCGCCTATGGTCCACGAGATGATGGCGGCCGGTCCGGCGACGACCACGGCCTTCTGCGCGCCGTACAACCATCCTGAACCGATGATGGAACCGACAGACGCCCAGAGCAGCCCGATCAGGCCTACATCGCGACGGAGCGTGCTGGGGTCCCGCGCCGTCTGCGGGGCGAACTTGTCCACACTGACCATGAGGGGCCTCTCCATTAATGGCAGAGCGTGCTGAGAAGAGTTGCCTCAGAGTAGGGATCGTTCATACGTCCGCAAAGACTCGACGATGAATAGTTACCTTCCAGAGATAATTTCCATGCGCCCGCCGCGTTTCCCTTGGACAGCCCGCTCTCAGCTGTCTCCGGGGCCCCTGGTAAAGAAATGGTCAAGACGCGCTTCAGGTGGGAGGACCTCCGGCTCCGACTATTACCGGGTGGTCGCGAACCGGCGGAATGACTTGAGCGTAATTTGAGCTGCGGCGCGCTTTCCCGCCGGTTTCCCGGCGGGGACGCGTCGCGGTCACTCGTCGTCGCTGTCGTATGGCAGCAGCCAACGGGCCTTGTACAGACTCGCCCCCGCGGTGTCCTGGCGGCCGTCGGGCGCGTGGAAGTCGATGGTCGAGGTGCACCACTGGCAGGGATTGCCGGACTGCGGGGTCACCGTGAGCACCTGGCCGGTGACCGGGTCGTCGCCGACGCTCTTGACCCCGGCCCGGTCGATCCCCGCCTGCCCGGGATATCCGACGAAGGCGTCATCGGAGATGGAGTACTGCCGCACGTGGTGGGTGCTGGTGACCCACAGCCGGTTGCGGTCCCTCGCGACCGCGGACAGGTCATGGCCGCCGGTGTCGGGGAGGTTGACGGTCACCCCGGTGGACACCTCCGGTTCGGCGTCGCTGCCGTCCACCTTCAGGCCGACCAACTGGCTCTCGCCCAGGGCCCACAGCGTGCTGTTGGCCTCGTCCCACTGCACGCCGTGCGCACCGGGCAGGCCGTACTGGACGTACCGCGCGGAGCCCGGCCCCTGGGAGGCGGTGTAGATGCGGACGAACCCCCCTGTGCTGGCCGCGACCGCGACGTTGCCGCCCGGCAGCAGTTCCAGGCTGTGGGCGTTGCCGCCGACCACGGTGGCCCAGGCGACCCGGCCGTGCGGGTAGGACACCACCGCGACCAGGCCGGCCGACGCGCAGGTCAGCAGCCACTGCCTGCCGTCCACCACCCGGTGCTTGGCCTCGCTGACGTTGCGCCAACTCCTTTGCGGATTCAGGAAGTTCAGGCTGCCGTCGTCGGTCGGCGACCAGGACCACAGCGCCGCCCTCGCGGCGGAGCGCAGGGCGGCGCGGGTGCCGTGTTCGGCCCAGGACTCGTCGGTGGGGTCGAGGACCAGTACCCGCTCACTGGCCTGGTCGGCGGCGAGCAGCAGGCTCCGGGTCCTGGCCCGCGCCTCGGTCCTGGCGCGCGGCCGGACGGTCAGCGCCGACGCGGGCGCGGCTCCGGTGGTCAGGGCCGCCGCCATCATGCCCAGCACGGCGCGCCGGGACCGTGCGACCGGCGCGCTCATGAGCCCGCCCCGATCGCCGCCCCTGGACTTTCGACTCGGGTACCGCGCGACAGTAGTACAAATGCATCCATTGGCTCATTGGAGCCCGGCGTACTCCGCGTCCGGGGGCTCACACGCCACGGGTCCCTCCACCGGCGTACGGATCCGTCGCCCACTTGACCGCACCGGCGGCCTGGCCACCCGACCGGGGGCCAGGCCGCCGTACGTCGGTCAGTGGAACCAGTACCGGTGGTGGCGGTGGCGCCAGTGGAACCGATGGTGGTGGTGCCGATGGCCACGGAGCCAGCGCCGGTGGTGCGCGTGGAACCGGTAGTGGTGCCGCAGGAACCCGTAGCGGTACGTACGGCGCCAGTAGCCACGGCTGACGTGGCTGTCGTCGCCGAGTGCGGTCCGGCCCGAGCAGCCCGGCCAGGCGCTCAGCCCCTGACGGGACAGCACCCTGCTGGCGATCTCGATCTGCTGTGAGCGGCTGGCCCGGTCGGCCCGGGACGCGTAGGCGCCACCGCCGTAGGCGCGCCAGGTGTGCCCGCTGAACTGCAGACCGCCGTAGTAGCCGTTCCCTGAGTTTATGTGCCAGTTGCCGTTGGCTTCGCACTGCGCGAGATGGTCCCATGAACTCGCGGCGTCCATATGGGAAGCCGCCGCTGCGGGAGTGCCCACCGCGCCCGCCGCCACCACGGCGGCGAGCCCGTACGCGAGAAACCTTGCCTGCATGCCGTGCTGCCTCCTGAAACGGACCAGGAAAATTCCTGGCGGGCCCACTGGCAGTGGTGGCGTCAGCCGTTTACTGCCATGTCAAAAGCCCTAGGCGATTATCCGACAATTGGCAAGGCGTCAGATTCCATGCGCGTCGCGGCCGTTCCGGTTGCTTTCCGCCACCACGGCACAGCCGCCTGGCGGAATGCTCCGGACGAGTTCTCCGGCGCCGATTCCCAGGCGTGGCGCCGTAGGTCCGGCCGTAATGCCCGCCGAGTGGGTGGCGCCCCGATCGGGTGTCCACCGCCGAACTGGCGTTCTGCTCGGGCCGCTTCGGCGGGCCTCGGCGAATTCGCCCGCTTAGCGTCAGCCGTGGCAGCGGGCGGCGGCGCGCAGCGCGTTTCGCAGCTCCCGGTGCCGGCGTTCCGCCGCGGCCTGCCGCATCAGGGGGTGCGCGTTGAGGGCGTGCGCGGCCTGCCGGTAGGTCTCCCAGCGTTCGTCCCATTCCTGGCGCTGCCGTGGTGACCAGTTCGACGGTGACCCCACATCGGGACCACCCAGCGCCGCCAGGGCCTCGTCCGCGGCACGCTGCAGGGCGATCAGGTCGTCAGGGAGTTCGATCGCATTGGCCATGTGACGATCGTAGGGGGCTTGTGTGATGAGAATGTGACGGGGGCGTCGTTCAGGGCCGACCCCGCGTGTGCGGGGGCGGCCCTGAACGGAGAGTGCGCCTGGCGCGTCAGTGCACCGTGACGGTTACCGGGGACGACGTGGTCGTGCCGTCGTAGACCCTCAGTACCTGCTTGCCCTTGGAGTTGAGCTTGGCGGTCAGCTTGTAGGCGCCGCCCCTCTGGACCGTCGTGCTGGCGTGCAGCGAGGTCCACTTGCCGTTGCTACGGTGCTGGAGCTGCACCCTGCTGCCGGACTTCAGACCCTGGGCCCGGCCGATGACGGTGACCTGCTGCCCGGCCTTGACGGTCGTCGGGCTGACTCTGATGCTGATGGACGACTTGGCCGGAGCGCGGTAAGGAGCCGGGTGGATCGGGTGCGACGCGGCGATCGCACCCCCGGCGCCGCCGGTCAGCAGGGCGGCGGAGAGGGCTCCGGCAACAGCGAGACGAGCGGAGTGGGACTTCGTGGGGGTCACTGCACTTCTCCCTTCGTCATGAAGTGCACCTACCACGAGGAGTAAGTGCACTTACTGCAAACGAGTCCGTCACGTCACACTATCGGGCTACTGCCCAACTCGCCACATTTGGCGGCTTCTCGGCATTTCTGTCCCTTGTTCACCCGATTGGCGCTATCGAGGTGGTGCGATGCCGAGGGCCGGGAAAGAGTCCGGTCAAGAGCCTCGGCCCCGATGGGACGTCCAGAAAACCGCCCAGGCCGCCGTAGGCGGGGACGGGCCGCGAAATCAAGGGAAGTGATCCGGTGCTGTCATCCCCCTACCGGCTACGGCACGGTGTTCTCGCGGCGCTGATGTCAGCGCTGCTGTTGGTGGTGCCCGCTTGTTCCGGCAAGAGCAAGCAAACGTCCTCCGCTTCGTCCGCGCCCTCCGCCTCCAGTTCGGCGGACAAAGTCCGGTTCGCCAAGACGAAGTTCGTGGCCAATGCGAGCCTGGCGTCCGGAGCGGTGTACCAGTGGATTTACAAGCCGTACAAGGCGGGCACGTTCAAGAAAGGCACCAAGGGACGTACCGGCGCGCTGGTAAAGGGGGGTCTGGCCGCCACTTTCGCCTATAACCGCTACAAGGCCGCGATCCGCGACGCCAAGGGCGATCCGCTGCTGTCCAAGGCGGTGGCCCCGCTCACCGGAAGCGTGGACAAGCTCAAGGACCTGGGCGCGAAGATCAGGGGCGGAAACGCCAGCGATTCAGACTTCAACCAGATTCAGAACACCGTCAACGGCGTTAAGAACGCGGGGAGTCAGAACGGTGCGAACGTCACCGACAACGTCCCCTCACTGAAGCAGATCGGCGGTTCCTGACCGACAGCGGCCTCGGCACCGTGACCATCCCCCGGTCACGGTGCCGACGCTGTCGCATCCATCCCGGTCACCCCACCGGCACCGCCTCCTTCCGTGCCGCGGCGCACGCTTCGGCAGCGCGAACATCAGGCGAAGACCGCCAGCAGCGCGCCCAGCACCCGCCAAGCCGACCCGCAGTGCACGAGCCGCCGCAACTGGCCGATTACCTGCGGGAGTTGGGGCCTGGTTCAGCCGCGCCGCCGGTTCCTGACCCGGTCCGGAAGTTCGTGGGCGCCCGCCGGGTCGGCCAGGTCGGCGAGGACGTCGCCCCGCTCCGCGACCCGGTCGGCGACCTGGTCCGGGGTGAACCGGAGGTCGTCCGGGTGCTCGCTGGCGGTGACCTCGTCCCAGGTCACCGGGGCGGCGACGGCCGGCCGCGGTCTGACCCTGAGGGTGTAGGGGGCGGCGGTGGTCTTCGCCGAGGCGTTCTGCGACCAGTCGATGAACACCTTGCCCGGGCGCGCCGCACGGGCCATAACCGCCGTCACCAGATCGGGATGCTCGCGCTGCATCCGTACCGCCAGCGCCTTGGCGTAGTCGGACACCCGCCGTTCCGCCGTCGGCCGCAACGGAACGTACAGGTGCAGGCCCTTGGCTCCGGAGACCACCGGATACGCCTCCAGCCCGTCCTCCGCGAGGAGTCGCCGAACGCCGAGCGCGATCCGGCAGCAGAGCACAAGGTCCACGCCCTCCCCCGGGTCCAGGTCGAACACCATCCGGTCGTGGGCGTCCGGACCGTTCGCGGCGGTCCACTGCGGCACGTGGATCTCGTAGGCACCGAGGTTGACCATGGCGAGCAGGGACGCGGTGGAGTCGATCACCACATAGGGCGCCGGGCCCTCCCGGCTGGCCACCTGGGTGACGGTGACCCAGTCGGGCAGGCCCGGGGGCGGGTTCTTCGCGTACCAGCTCTGACCGTCCGGCCCCTCCGGCGCGCGCACGAAGGAGGCGGGCCGCCCCGCGCAGTGGTCCAGCATCTCGGGGGCCACCCGGACGAAGTAGTGCAGCACGGCGGCCTTGGTGGTGCCCGTCTGCGGGAAGAGGACCTTGTCCAGATGAGTGAGGACCAGGCGGTGGCCGTCGACGTCCAGGGCCTGCCGGTCCGGTGCTACGGGCATCGCGGTCAGGCCGACGCCCTGGCCTTGCGCCGTCCGCCGGTGGCGGAGAGCGCTTCGACCAGTTCCTCACGGCTCATCGTGGACCTGCCGGGGATGTCGGCCTCGGTGGCGAGTTCGTACAGCGCGGTCTTGCTGAGCCCGGCGAGGTCGGCCGCCTCGGGAGGCTTCTTCGCCCGCTTCTTCGCGGTGGCCTTCTCCGCGGTGGCCTTCTCCGCCTTCTCCGCCTTCTCCGCCTTCTTCCCGGCCTTCTCGGCCCTCCCGGCCTTCTCGGCCTCGGCGCGCTTCTTGCCACCGGTGCCGCGCTTGCCCTTGGCCCGCTCCACGCTGGCCCGCAGCGCCTCGTTGAGGTCGATGACATTGGTGGAGCGCGGTGGCGGCTCCTCCTTCTCCACGGTGCCGCCGGTGCGTTTGGCCTCCAGCAGTTCGCGCACCCGCTCCTGGTAGCTGTCGCGGTACTCCTGCGGGTCCCAGTCGACGCTGAGCGCGTCGACCAGTTGCACGGCGGTGTCCAGCTCCCGCTTCTCCACCCGTGCGTTCTCCGGCAGCCCGCCGATCTCGCGGTGCGGGTCGCGCACCTCGTCCGCCCAGTGCAGGGTGTGGACGACGAGGACGTCGTTCACCGGCTTGACCACCACCAGGTACTCGCGGTTGCGCATAACGAAGGTGGCGATAGCGGCCTTGCCCGCCTTCTTCATCGCCTCCACCAGCAGGGCGTAGACCTTCGCGTACTCGTCGCCGCGCGGCCCGACGTAGTACGTCCTGTCGTAGTAGACCGGGTCGATCTCGTCCAGGTCGATGAATCCGCTGATCTCCAGCTTCTTCGACCGGCCGGGAGCGACCTCGTCCAGTTCCTCCGGCTCCACGACCACGTACTCGTCGCCGATGTCGTAGCCCTTGACGATGTCCGACAGCGGGACGTCCTCGCCGGTGCGCTCGTTGACCCGCTTGTTGCGCACCCGATCGGCGGTGCCGCGCTGGAGCTGGTGGAAGCGGATGGTGTGGCTCTCGGTCGCACCGAACATCTGGACGGGCACGGTGACCAGCCCGAACGACAGCACGCCGCTCCAGACCGCGTGCGCCATGGCGCCTCCACCTCCCTCCCTCCCAGTGACCACACGGTATCTCCGACCGCTGGCCAGCGCCTGTCGGCACGGATCGCGCGGGCCGGGCGCGGTTCGGTCCGGACCGTCCCTTCGGGTGATCGCAGTGAGGCCGGTGCCGGCGTGAGGGCACATATTCACGATGTCGACCCGAGCGAAGGAGCCCCGAATGCCCCTGCCGTCCATGACTCCGGAACAGCGCCAGGCCGCACTGCAGAAGGCCGCCGAGGCCCGGCGGGCCAGGACCGGCCTGCTGGACAGCGTCCGCTCGGGCAAGAAGCGCCTGAGCCAGGTGCTGGCCGCGGCCAAGACCGACCCGGTCGTCGCCAAGACCAAGGTCTCCCAGTTGCTCAGGGCCGTCCCCGGTCTGGGCCCGGCGAAGGTCGGCGCGCTGATGGACGAGATCGGCATCGACCCCGACCGCCGCGTCGGTGGCCTGGGCGACAGGCAGCGCTCGGAACTGGCGGACAGGGTCGGCTAGTGGCCAACCGCCGTTCGGCGCGGCGCAGTCGGCGGCGGGCGGGCGACCGGGCGCCAAGTGCGTCGACGAACTGGCGCAGTTGGACCGGCCGTCCGGCGAAGTAGATGACCTTCGCGGCGGATTCGCAGTTGGTACGGAGGAAGCCGAGCCGCGGCAGCCAGTTCTGGGACCGCCGCGTCCCGGGAGCGGCTGGGCTCAGCGGCGGCGCATTACCTGTGGCTCGTGCCGCCGCAGCATTCCGGTCACCACCGCCACGCCCATCACGCCGAGCCCGACCAGCACGCTGACGTCCATGGACCACTGGGCCGCGGTGTGCGCCCACAGCGGGTCGGCGAGCTTGGGGTGCGCGGCGTCGGCGGGCGGCCCGATCCGGGTCAGGTCGATGGTGGCGGCCTGCGCGGCGACCGCCCATCGGGACGGGGAGAGCCAGGAGAGCTGGGCGAGCCCGGTGTCGTTGAACATCGGGAAGATGGCTCCGGTGAACATCACCTGCGCCACGGTGGAGACCACCAGCAGCGGCATGGTCTTCTCCGCGGTGCGTACCAGCGCGGAGATGATCAGGCCGAGCATCATCGAGGTGATGGCGAGCAGCACCACCACCAACACCAGCTCTATCGCCGAGGGTTGGGTGACCAGCCCGGCGGTGGGGAGTTTGCGGCCCGCGAGACCTATCACGGCGAGTATCAGGCCCTGGGCCGCGGTGATGACGCCGAGGACGGTGACCTTGGAGAGCACGTACGCGGATCTGGACAGCCCGGTGGCGCGGTCGCGTTGGTAGATCACGCGTTCCTGCACCAGTTCGCGCACCGAGTTGGCGGTACCGGTCAGACAGGCGCCGATCGCCAGCACCAGCAGTACGCACTGCGCGTCGACGTTGGCGATCGGGCCGCAGGCGAGCGGACGTCCGGCGGGCTGGCTGGCGGCCATGAAGCCGTACGCGGCCGGCACCGCGGCGCTCAGCACGCCCATGATCAGCGGCAGCGCGGCGAGCAGTCCGACGTGTCCGCGGTCCGCCACGATCACCGAGAAGTTGCGCCGCACCAGGGTCACCAGCTGTGAGCCCCAGCTCGGCGGCTTCGGCGGCCGTACCGAGGGCACGCCCTGCGGCTGCTCGGCGGGGTCGTCCGCGGTCCGCTCGGACTCGGTGGACCTGGCCTCCTCCTCCGCCTTGCCCGCGGAGTAGGTGCGGTGGTGGATCGACTGGCGGTAGATGGCGGCCCAGTCGCGGTCGGGGTACTGGTCGAAGTCACGGAAGACGTCGGCCCAGTCGTCGTGGCCGAAGAACTCCAGCGCGTACTGCGGCGGCCCGAAGTACGCGGTCCGGCCGCCGGGGGCCAGTACCAGCAGCCGGTCGCACATGTGGAGGTTGGCCACACTGTGGGTGACCACCGCGATCCTGCGACCGCCGTCGGCGAGGCCGCGCAGCATCTGCATCACCTGCCGGTCGAGCCCCGGGTCGAGTCCCGAGGTCGGCTCGTCCAGCAGCAGCAGCGCGGGCTTGGTGAGCAGTTCCAGGGCGACCGAGACGCGTTTTCGCTGGCCGCCGGAGAGCGCGGTGATCCGGTTCTCGGCCCGGTGGGACAGGCCCAACTCGGCCAGCACCTCGGTGACTCGGGCGTCCCGCTCGGCGGCGTCGGTGTCGTGCGGGAAGCGCAGCCGGGCGGCGTAGCGCAGTGCCTTCATCACGGTGAGCTGCGGATGCAGGATGTCGTCCTGCGGCACCAGGCCGATGCGGTGCCGCAGTTCGGCGAACTGCTGGTAGAGGTCGCGACCGTCGTACAGCACCTCGCCGGAGTCGGCGGGCCGGTAGCCGGTGAGCGCGCGCAGCAGGGTGGACTTGCCGGAACCGGACGGGCCGACGATCGCGACCAGCGACTTCTCCGGCAGGTCGATGCTGACCGAGTCCAGCAGGGTCTTGTACTCACCGCGGTGCCGTTCCCTGACGGTCAGGTCGCGGGCGGTGAAGGCTCCGGACTCGGCGTCCCCGCGCTCCACCAGTCGGTCGCCGTCGAGTTGGAACGACGTCTGGCCGATGCCCACCAGATCGCTCGGACCTATCTCGCACCGTTCGACCGCACGGCCGTTGACATAGGTTCCGTTGGAACTGCCCAGGTCCACGACCTCGAACCCGCCGGCTTCCGTGGTGTGCAGCTCGGCGTGGTACCTGGAGGCCATGAGGTCCCTGACGACGACGTCGTTGTCCGGGGCACGACCGATCCTGACAATCCGTTTGGAGTGCAGCAGCCGGCTCGTTTCTGTCATGGTCCCTCGGGAATTGCTTGTCGTCTTCGGCACACGCCGGACGCCGTCCGGCCTGGCACGGCGAGGTGACACCGGCAGATCGTGCCGCGCCCCCTCCCGCACTCGGAGAGGTTATCCGCTGTACAAGAATGCGATTCCCGGGGATTCGGTTCCCGGACCGCGGGTAACCTCACAGCGCCCGGACCGACGGCGGTCGGCAACTACGCACATCCACCCACATCCCCCGGCGGCCGAGCCGCGAACGCCGCCCCGGATTCGCAGCGGGTGGCGGGCACGCCGACCGCACAAGCCCGGGAATTTACCAAGAATTTCTGTTTACGTCAGGTGCGGCCGGAGCGCGACGACCCATCAGGCGCACAGCCAACTCACAGCCGCCGCATAGCGGATTGGGAAGCCACGAGCGCCTCGGCGACGCCGCCGCGGAGCGGACCGCTCGGCCAGCCCGGTGATCCGCCACCGGAGCGGAGCCACCCCTGGAGTGCGACTATTTCCCCCCATCCCCATGACTTCGATCCCACCCGAACTGCCGTGCGGCGTCGCCCTCATGGCCGAAGCGCGCAGCCACTCCGGCGACCAGCGAGGTATCCGATCCGGCGTCAGGAGCACACCCGCCACCCCGTCAGAATCCTGGAAAACCGGGGGCGGTTACCCAGCTGGCCTACCGGACTGGCGCGCCGGATTGCGAGGCCAACGGGAAGGAATCACGATGATAGTGCTGATAGTACTGATGGCAGTGCCGCAGATTTCCACCAGCCCGATTCCGGCGTAGCCGCAATGACCGTGCAAAACGCCCCAGTTACCGGCAAGGCCGCGACAGCTGCGGCTTTCAAATCTACGAAAGGCTCCTCGCCGGTCGAGGCTTTGGGCCTATTGGGAGTACCGATGAGGGACTTGTCCACGGCGAAATGGAGTCATGTGACCCGCCGCATCACCGACATGAGAAGGTGTCGGCTCGGCGGGCTGTGCTCACCGCCACAGCTGGGCGACCTGGTGGTGGCGGAGGTCACCCGGGTGGGCGGCCATGAGCGGCTGGAGGACGCCCACGGCCGCGGTGTGCGACTGCACAAGGGTGACCTGGTGGTCGGCGCGTGCGGCAACCGGTACGCGACCGACTTCTACGAGGGCTACCACCGCCCCGGCCCCCGCGCCCACCTGCTCACCGCGGGCGGCGTGATCGGCACCGCGGTCTCCTGGCACACCAGCTGCCAGGCGCCCACCGAGCTGGAGATCGTGGGCGCGCTCACCAACGAGGACAGCCTGCCGCTGTCCCTGGAGCACTTCGCCAGACCGCGCCCCCCGTCGCCGGTCGCGGCGCCGGGGAACGGCCCGCACGCCATCGCCGTGGTGGGCTCCTCGATGAACTCCGGCAAGACCACCACCGCCGCCGGGCTGATCAGCGGCTGGTCCCGCGCCGGACTGGTGGCGGGCGCCGCCAAGGTGACCGGCTCCGGGAGCGGCAAGGACCGCTGGACGTACCTCGACGCGGGAGCGGCCCATGTGGTCGACTTCCTGGACTTCGGGATGTCCTCCACCTTCGGCTACCCCACCGACCGGCTCCGCTCCACGATGCTCACCATGCGGGACACCCTGGTGCACGACGGGGCGAACGCCATCGTGCTGGAGATCGCGGACGGACTGCTGCAGGATGAGACCCGGCTGCTGACCGCCTCGCTGTCCGAGGTGTGCCAAGGCACGGTGCTCGCGGTGGGTGACGCGCTCGCCGCCCACGCCGGAGTCGAGTTGCTCCGGTCGACGGACGTGCCGGTACTGGCCGTCAGCGGTCTGGTGACGGCCAGCCCGCTGGCCGCCCGGGAGGCCGCCGCCGTCACCGGTCTACCGGTGCTGTCCCCGGCCCAGCTCGCCGAAGGGGCGGCGCTCGATCTGCTGGCCGACCACGCCCTCGCACAGTGATGCGGGCCGCCGTTTACCTGCCGGACGGCGGCGTCGGGCCGGGCCGGTTGGCTGAGGTGGAACTGGCGGCCCAGATCGCCGGGCCCGCCGAACTCGCGCTGGCCGAGGTGACGGTGTGCGACGAGCGCGGTGGCGAGCCGCTGCACCGCCCCGACCTGGTGTACGAGCCAGCGGCGGGCGGCGGCCCGCTGGCCGGCGCGGAGGCGGAACGGCAGGCGCGGGCGTTCGGCCTCACCAACGCCGCGTACCACGCCCAGCGCGCTCTGCGCTTCGCCGCCGACCTGCTGGGGGAACCGCTGCCGCACCTGGTGGTACGGGTCGGCGCCCACGCCTCCCCCAGCCGCTGGGGCGGCGGCCACTACCGGCTGCCCGGGGACGTCAGCCCGCCCGAGCCGTACCCGGTGGCACCGACCGGTGAGGTCCACCTCGGTGGCGGACGCGCCTTCGTCCCGGGTACCGGGGCACCGTACTTCAACGCCCCGGCGCACAACGCGGCCATCGTGTACCACGAGGTGGGCCACCACATCTGCCGGCACACCGCCGACTTCCGGGCGAACCGGCTGCGCCCGCCGGACGACCAGCACAGCGGCAAGGTCGCCCTGGACGAGGGCACCGCGGACTTCCTGACCGCGGTGCTGCTGGGCACCCCGGACATCTACGGCTGGCACCGCAGGCACATCCCGCAGTGGGATCCGCGGCGCCGCCGACTCGACGCCCGCTGGACCATGGCCTTCCTACGGCCCAGGTCCAGCGGGCACGCGCACGCCAACGGCACGATCTGGGCCTCGGCCCTGTGGACCGCGCGCTGCCGGGTGCTGGCGGACGGCGGCGACGGCGAACGCTTCGACCGGATGCTGCTGCGCGCACTGTCCGGGCTCGGCAGCTCCGAAGGGGCGGTGGCGGACGAGCAGGACCGGCGCAACCGCTTCTCCGAACTGCTGCGCGAACTGCTCGCCGCCGACGCCGCGCTCGCCCCGGCGGTCCGCGCCGCCATGGCCGACCACGGCATCCACCCCGAGGGCGGCAACGCCGAGTTGCGGGCCCGGATGAGAGGCACATCCACTCCGGCGGTGACGACATGAGCGGCACCTACAAGACCGAACGCGCACTATGGCGATTCCGCGGCTATGGCACTCCGTATATGCGGATACTTTCGTTGGGATTCGGTCTGCGCATCTGCGAGATGACCGCGGACCTGGCGACACCGTGGCCGGTCGCCGCGGTCATCGACCGGGTACTCGGAATGAGTTCCTCGCACAATCCGCTCAGTTCGCTGCTGGATCTGTTCGGCACCGGGAAAACCGCGATGCTGACCACCGCCGCCGCTTCCGTGGTGCTGCTGGCCGTGGTGTCCGGGGCGTTCGACTACGCGGGCGACCGGGTGATGAACGGTACCGGCGAACGCATCAGCGTGGCGATCCGCGCGGACGCGTACGCCCATCTCCAGCGGTTGCCGATGAGCTACCACGACCGGCAGGCGGTGGGCGAGTCGACGAGCAGGATCATCACCGACTGCGGCCGGATCAAGGACAGCCTGGTGGCGCTGTTCTCCACCCTGTTCCCGGGGCTGCTGTCCATCGCCAGCTTCGCCGTCGCCCTGCTGCTGCTCGACTGGCGGTTCGGCCTGATCGGCCTGGGCTGCATTCCGCTGGTGCTCGTCACCGGGGCACGCATCCGCCGGCTGGGCCACCGGGCGGCGCGACGGCAGCGGGAGGCCGAGGGACGGCTGGCCGGACTGGTCACCGAGTCCCTGCGCGGCATCAGGACCGTGCACTCCTTCGGCCGGCAGGACCTGCACGACCAGCACTTCGCGGCGGAGAGCGACGGCACCCTGCGGGCGGGCCTGGACGCCACTGACATCCAGGCCCGTCGGGTGCCGCTGCTGGAAGTGGCGACGGCGGTCGGTACCGCGTCCCTGCTGTGGGTCGGCGGAACGGGTGTGACGCACGGCTGGTGGAGCGTGGGCCATCTGGTGGTGGCGCTCAGCTATCTGGCCGGGATGATCAACCCCATCCGGTCGCTGTCGAAGCTGTCCATCACCTTCAGCCAGGGGCAGGCCTCCGCCGAGCGGATCATCTCGATCCTGGACGAGCCTCGCCCGTCCGGCGGCAGCGGCAAGAACCTGCCCGCCCGCGCCCTGGGCCGGATCGAGTTCAGCGGCGTCACGATGGCCTACGGACGGCGGCCCGCCCTGCGCCGGCTCGACCTGACCGTCGAACCCGGCGAACGGGTGGCGCTCACCGGCCCCAACGGGGTGGGCAAGTCCACCGCGCTGGCCCTGATCGCCGGTCTGTACCGGCCGACCCGAGGCGCGGTGCGCATCGACGGCCACGCCACCAGTGAGCTGCCGGAACGCTGGCTGCACCGCCAGGTCGCGGTGGTGCTCCAGGACACCTTCCTGTTCTCCGGCACCCTGGCGGACAACATCCGCTACTCCCGGCCCGACGCCTCCCCCCGCGAGGTGGCCGAGGCCGCCGAGGCCGCGCTGGTCACCGACTTCGCCCAGGCGCTCCCCGACGGGCTGCAGACCCGGCTCGGCGACGGCGGCACCGGGCTGTCCGGCGGGCAACGGCAGCGGGTGGGCATCGCCCGGGCGCTGCTCGCCGACGCGCCGATCGTGCTGCTGGACGAGCCGACCTCCGGGCTGGACGTGGAAGCCGAGCGGCTGGTCGTGGCCGCGCTGCGCCGACTGGTCACCGACCGGACCGTGGTGATGACCACCCACCGGCCCGCGCTGCTGCGGATGGCGACCCGCGAGGTCCGGCTGACCCCGACGGACGGCGCGCGCCGCAAGACGCCCCCGGGTGTCCCCCTGGGCGGCGGCCCGCTGCTGACCGACCCGCGCGACCCCGTCAACGTGCGGCCGGCGGAGGGTGGTTGAGCCACGCCGTCGTGGGTGGGGGCGACGGGCGGCGCCCGGTACCCGTTGATCGACTTGCCGTCCCCGCCGCACGGGTGTCGCCTGAATGGAGGGGTCCCCGGCGCGGGGAAATGGAGGTCCGCCATGAGCACGACGCATCCCGTGCAGCCGGCGCGGCACGGCAGGCCGCACCAGCGCGTCACACAGCGCCACCGCTCGGGCTGGGTGGTGCCCGCCGTCCTCGGATTCGCCTTCGGCGCCTACGCCCTCTTCCTTGAGCAGGCCAACGGCGTCGACGCCGGCATCGCGGCGCTACGCGGGCTGGTCGCCGCGGTCGTGCTGGGGGCGGTCTGCTTCGTGATCGGCAGGCGGCAGCACTGGATGCAGGCGGAGAGCCAGGCGGCCGCCTACGGGGTGGTCTTCGGCATGGCGATGGGCTATCTGCTCAACCTCAGCGGCTGGTCGCTGCTCAGGTCCTGCCTGCTGGGGCTGGTCTTCGGCCTCGCCATGGCCGCCGGCACCTTCTACTTCTCCTACATGCGGCGGCACTGAACGCAACCGCGCGGGCGGGTGCGGGCGTGTTCGCGGATACCAGGGCTTCCGGCGGTAACCACCGCCAACTACCGCCGAAACCCTGGTCGTTGACGTCGCACGACCGAACACGAGTACCACGGGGGGACCACAGATGACGAGGCATCAGCCTGCCCTGGAGCCGCCCGCCCGGCTCCTGGTCGACCTGCTGCGGGACGAGGGAGTCGACCGGATCTTCGGCAACCCGGGCACCACGGAGCTTCCGCTGATCAGGGAGGTGGCCGCGGCGGGCGACCTGCCGTACGTGCTCGCTCTGCAGGAGCACTCCGCGGTGTCCATGGCGGACGGCTACGCGCGTGGCACCGGCCGGATCTCCTTCGTCAGCCTGCACGCGGCGGGCGGCCTGGCCAACGGATCGATCGGGATGCTCAACGCACTGCGCTCGCGGACCCCCATGGTGGTGCTCGCCTGCCAGCAGGACCAGCGCCACCTCGCCCAGGGCCCGATGCTCACCGGCGACCTGGTGGCGATGGCTGCGCCGGTAGCCCACTGCGCCGAGCAGGTGCACCGCGCCGAGGACCTGCCGGTGGTGATGCGCCGGGCGTTTCGCCGGGCCCGTACCGCGCCGAGCGGACCGGTGTTCGTCTCCATCCCCACCGATGTGCTCTCCGTTCCGGCCCGGCTGGTACTGCCGCCGCGCTCCCCGCTGCCCGAGCTGGGCGCGGCGCCCGAGGCGGCACGGGCGGCGCAGGTGCTGACCGCGGCCCGACGGCCCGCGATCGTCGCCGGCGATCTGGTCGGACAGAGCGGCGCCGACACCGAACTTCGCGAACTCGCCGAGGAGTTGGGTGCCGCCGTCTATCCGCAGCCGATGTTCGACGCGGTCAACGCCGACTCGGAGCACCCGCTCACCGCCTGGCCGCTGCCGCCGGACAACGCCGCCATCCACCGCGTGCTGGCGGAGCACGACATCGTGTTCTTCGCCGGGGTCACCATCCGCCCGCACCACTTCCGGCCGCAGAGCGCGGTGCCGGAGGAGGTGGTGCTGGTCCAGTTGGACACCGATCCTGCGCAGATAGCGCGGAACCATCCGGTCGAGGTCGGCATGGTGGGCGCGATGCGGCCGACGCTCGCCGCGATCACCGCCGAGGTGCGCTCCCGCCGTACACCGGAGTCCGCCGCCGAGGCGGTACGGCGAGCCGCGCGCACCGGTGAACGGCTGGTCGCCCAGCGGCTGGCCTGGCGGGAGGAGTCCCGCGCGGCGGCCTGCGCGGCACCGATGCGGCCCACGGCAGCGGTACAGGCGGTCGCCGACGCGCTACCGGAGTCGGCGGTGGTGGTGGAGGAGGCGGTCAGCTCCGGCCCCGCACTGTGGCGGGCGCTGCGCATCAGACGGCCCGGCGACTACCACCACACCGTCGGCGGCGGGCTCGGCTGGGGCATCGGCGCGGCGGTCGGCCTGCAACTCGCCCATCCGGCACGGCCGGTGGTGGCGGTGGTGGGCGACGGCTCGGCGATGTTCGGCGTGCAGGGGCTGTGGAGCGCGGCCGCCCAGCGGACGCCGGTGGTCGTGGTGGTGCTCAACAACGCGGAGTACCGGGCGGTCCGGGAACCCGCGGATCCCGCGGAGGCGGCCGGGTATCCGGGCATCGACCTGGTGCGTCCCGCGGTGCGCTGGCCGCTGCTGGCGCGCTCGTTGGGACTGGACGCGGTACGGGTCCGGCACACCGCGCGGATCGGCCCAGCGATCCGGGACGCCCTGAACGCGGGGCGCCCCACGGTGATCGAGGTGCCGATCCTCGGCTCGGCCGCCGAACACCGCGCGGCGCACACCGAAGCACCCGGCTGGGTGGGAGTGTGAGCGGCGGTCACGCCGCCGCGCGCTGCTCCCGCTGTCCCTTCGCCAGCAGGTCGTAGAGCGCCTCCGGTGTGACATAGCCGGGCCAGCGGTTGTCGTTGAACAGGTGCACGCCCGCGTCCTGGTAGCACTGGTCGACCAGTTGGGAGCAGATCATGTGCCGGGTCGAGGCCACGTACCGGCGCAGTCCCGGTATCGGCAGCCGGAACCTGTGCGAGGCGATCGCCGCGTAGTCCAGGAAGCTGTACGGCACGCCGACGTAACGCGCGGCGGCCGTGCAGATCGCCGCCCGCTGGCCGTCGGTCAGCTCCGGCGGGTAGGCGTAGAGCGTGCGCTTGCCGGAGTACTCCTCCAGCGAGGCCATCCGCGCCCCACCCGGCTCGGCCTGGAGCAGGCGGCCGTCGGGCAGGACCAGGAAGGCGTGTTCGTAGTCGGCGAACCCGTTGCCGTTCAGCCACTGCCCGATGCGGATGAGCGTGCCTGCGGAGCCTGGGATTTGGGTGAGCCCGATGTCACCGGGCAGGGGATCGGTGTGTATCACGGCGACGTCTCCTCAGCGTTGAGGTCGACGAGCCCGTCGGTGGGCGAGATCCGCGGACCGACATGGCGATTCCTGATTCAACCAGTGTGGCAGGCTACGGGCGATATGACGATGCCTCAGCGGCACCGGATCTGGGTCGGCTTCGGCAGCTGATCCCGTGTTGGCCATGGATGTTGCCACTGTGGCTGAAGATCCGTACTTGCCGGAGGCGTTCACGGACCGACACCATGCCCAGACAGCAGGGCCACCAGACAGGACAACCACACAAGCACCGCCGCGGGCCGGACAGCGTGGCCCCCGGTCGGCGGAACGGTCGAACCGGGATCGGGATGACAGGGGCAAGGCGCGCGGGGGACGGGATGGGGCAGCAGGACCGGGCCGCGAGGACCCGCCGGGTGATCGTGGAGACGGCGGCGGCCGTCTTCGACGAACTGGGCTACGACGGGGCGAGCACCACCGAGATCCTCGCCAGATGCGGACTCACCAGAGGCGCCCTGTACTTCCACTTCCCGTCCAAGGAGGCCATCGCCCAGGCGGTGGTGGCCGCACGGGCGGAGGTGCTGGTCCCGCCGGAGCGCGCGGTGAGGCTCCAGGCGGCGATCGACCTCACCCTGCGCTTCGCGGACCGGCTCCAGCATGACGCGGTGCTCCGCGCGGCGGTACGGCTGACGACGGGCCAGTCCTCGTTCACGCGGCCGGACACGCTGCCGTACCGCTCCTCCGCGGACGTCATCCGCGGGCTGTTACGGGAGGCCGCGGAGGGCGGCGAACTGCTCGCCACGGTGGAGCCGGGCGAGGTCGCACAGCTCATCGTCGGGTCGTTCGCCGGGATCCAACTGCTCTCCCAGGTCTACGAGGAGCGGCGGGACCTGACATCCCGGGTGACGAAGATGTGGAAGTACCTGCTTCCGGGACTCGCGGTGCCGGGCCTGCTGCCCCGGCTGGTGTTATCCCTCCCGCAGGGCACGGATCCGCACGGCACGGATCCGCACGGTGCGCGGCTGGCTGACGGGTCGTGCCGGGTGCCCGCGGCCCCTCCGGTCGGCGCCTCCGCGCCGCCCGTGTGCCGCGCCGCCTCCTCTCCGGCAGTCGCCCGGGTACCGCATCCACGGATGCGGCGCGCCGACGACGTGGCGGGCGGCCGACGGCCACGCCGTGGACCCGCGGTGTGACGGGTTGGCCTGGGGTTTCCCCCGGTAGTCGCCCAGACAGGTGATCACGGAGTCCAGGGCGTTGCCCATCAGACCCGGGGATCGTTCACCGGTAGTAGTACTCGCACGTGGGTGCACGCTTACGGCCGTACCCAATTGGGTTTGGGGAATCGATTCTTCAGACCTTAGGCCCGGCGACCTTCCGCCATTCCTCCCGGCAGGTCGCCGTACGCGGGCCGGGCAGACGCAGGCGACGGCGTCCGCCCGGCCCTCATCCGTGTCGCAACGCCCGCGAAATTAGGCACTCCGGGTGCACTCCGGTGGCAAATGGCACGAAATACTACTTATCTGCCTTTTCATTGGGTATTACGGACTCCGTTCCACCACCTGAATGAGGAGGACGAAAATGAAGCGACTCATCAAGGCCACCGCGCTGGCCGCGGCCTCGTGTGCGGCGGTCATCGGCGCCGCGGGCGCCGCCGCCGCCCACGGCGGCGCGAGCGCGAGCGGTAGCGCCGCAAACTCCCCCGGCCTGCTCTCCGGCAACGTGATCCAGGTACCGATCAACCTCCCGATCAACGTGTGCGGCAACTCGATCGACGTCATCGGGCTGCTGAACCCGGCCGCGGGCAACGTCTGCAAGTAGGCGCCGCCAGGCGGCCCCGGGCCGTGCGCCTCGCCCGTCGGCACGACCCTCCGCGGAGCCGTTGGCAGACCGGTTCTGAGGAGGCTTCAGGCGTACCGACGCGATGGAGCCGGTCCGGCGGCCGCCGCGCTTGCGGCGCCGGGAACGGTTCACGACGGGCCCCGACCACCATCAGGTCGGGGCCCGTCCGCCGTTCGGCGGCCGGGTGCCGGAACCGGACCGGCCGGGGTCTTCCCCGACCGACCGGTCAACGGATAGATGTACGGAGCGATCACATCCGGCACCGACGGCGGGAGGACGGCGACATGGGCGCGAGCGCGAACGGTACACGTGGTGGGTTGGAGCGGATCAATCCGCCGCAGTTGTCGCCCAGCACCGGTTTCAGCCACGCGGTGCGCGCGGCCGGTGGCACGCTGGTCTTCCTGGCGGGCCAGACGGCGCTCTCCGCCCAGGGGGCGATCGTCGGCGACGGGATCGTGGCGCAGTTCGAGCTGGCGCTGGACAATCTGCTCTCCGCGCTGCGGGCGGGCGGTGGCGAGCCGGATCAGCTGGCCAAGCTGACCGTCTACTGCGTCGACATCGAGGACTACCGGGCGCACGCCGCGGATCTGGGACGGGTCTGGCACCGGCTGGTCGGCCGCGACTACCCGGCGATGGCGGTCATCGGCGTCTCCCGGCTGTGGGACCGCGAGGCGCTGGTCGAGCTGGAGGCGATAGCCGTAGTCCCGTGATGTGACATCAGACTTCCGTTCCGCTGACACCATTTGATGGTTCTGCGACTGTTTCTGCACCGTTTCACCCCGGTGGCCTACGCGTACGGTGTCCGGGCCGCACCCGGCGGGGATAGCTGCAAGGTGCCCGCCGTCCCCACTCCGCTCGTCGGCCTCATCAGGCTGCGCAACGAACCCGTCGTCGTGCAGATGCTGCGGTCCACGGCCGCCGCCGTCATCAGCTACATCGCCGCCGTACGGCTGTCGAACAACCCGTCCCCGCTCACCGCCCCGCTCACCGCGCTGCTGGTCGTCCAGGTCACCCTCTACACCACGCTGACCACCGGCATCCGCCGGGTGGGCAGCGTGGTGGCCGGGGTGCTGATCGCGGTGGCGTTCAGCGCGCTGTTCGGGCTGACCTGGTGGAGCCTCGGTCTGATCATCCTGGCCTCGCTGCTCATCGGCCATCTGATCCGGGTGGACGAGTTCGTCGCGGAGGTCGCGATCAGCGGCATGCTGATCCTCGGGGTCTCCACTCCGCAGAGCGAGGCGCTGGACCGGGTGCTGGAGACGGTGATCGGCGCCGTGATCGGGGTGCTGCTCAACCTGTTGGTCGCCCCACCGGTCTTCGTACAGCCCGCGGGTGAGGCGGTGGCCGAACTGGCTGAACGGATCCGGCAGTTCCTGCTGCGCATCGCTGCCGAACTGGGCGCGGGTGCCACCTCCGAGCAGACCATCGCCTGGCTGCACGACGCACGGCGACTGGACAACGACATCGCCCGGTTCGACGAGTTCCTCCGCAGGGCGGAGGAGAGCACGCGGCTCAATCCCCGGGTCCGCCAGGGCGCGATGGCGCGGCTGATCCTGCGCAGCGGCCTGGACACCCTTGAGGTGTGCGTCGTCGTACTGCGCACGCTGTGCCGCTCCCTGAGCGATCTGTCGATGGAGCGCAGTCAGCAGGAATCGGTGTACGAGGATGAGTTGTCGGCCGAACTTGACCACTTGTTGACCCATATCGCCGATGCTGTGCACAGTTTCGGCCAACTGATCAGCGCCCAGGTCACCGCGGGCGCCGAGCGCGCGGAGGCCGAGCTGGAGCAGGCGCTACACGACGCACGCGAGGACCGGGACCACATCGCCGCGCTGCTGCGCGCCGAGGCGCAACAGCACTGGGAGCGCTGGCAACTGCACGGAGCGCTCATCGCCAGCATCGACCGGCTACTGGACGAGCTCGACGTGGAGAAGCGATCCCAGTGGCTGGCAAGCCAGTTGGCCAGGACCGTACCGGCCGAGTCGGCGCTCGGTCACCGGCTGCGCCGTGGCGCCCGTACCACAAGGGGCCGGTTGCGGCGGCCTTTCAAGAGATGACCGGCCGCCCGGGTCATCCGGCGTCGCGGTCCAAGAACCGGGCCGTGATCCAGGCGGCACCGCGTTCGGCCAGCATCCGGCGGCGTCGGCGCCGTGAACCGGAGGCCGGCGTGGGCGGCGTGCGCTCGGGCGGCAGCAGCGCCAGGACGGTGAGGCGTCGGCCCGCCTTGGCCAACCCGGCCAGCAGGCGGACGCGTTGACGCGGCTGGGTGGTGCGTAACAGCGCGGCGTACAGGCCCTCTATCTCGGCCACGGCCGCACCGATGCGCAGATTGACCTCCCGCCGCTGTCGTATCTCCCCCTGCGGCATGCTGGGCGACCGTCCTTTCCTTCTTCTCTCGTCTCGGGTTCGCTGCTGGTGGTACGTACGGGCCTAGTCCACGCAGGGAATGCCGCCCATCCTGACCGTCTGGCCCTGGAAGACCGAGGCCGGCACAGGGTCAGGGGCGTTGCGCACCGCGGAGCGGTCGGTGGTCTCGGCCTCGTGCGGCGGCTTGTCGTCGGACTCCGAGGTGTCCGCGGCCCTCGGGGTGAACCCGGTGCCGAGGGTCACCACGACACGCCCCGCCGGTACGGCGGTGCTGGCCAGCGGCGCCGCCGCCCCCACCTCCGCCGCGATCTGCCGGGCCGCCTCCTGGACACCGGCGCCGTAGACCACCGTCGTCGTGGCGTGCGCGGGGGCGTTGCTGACGACGCCCGCGACATACCCCAGCGCGGTCAGCGCCTTCGACTCCGCCGCGGCGGCACCGCCGACCCCCGAGCCGTTGCGTACGTCGACCACCGCCGGTGGGCCGTGCTCGGGAGCCCGGTGCGCACCGTCGGCGGCCGTGTCCGAGCCGATCATCCGGCCGACGATGGACCGGATCTCCCGTGGATCGACGAGGTTGACCGATTCCCCGCCGCGCTCCGCGAACCCCGCGATCGGCAGGGTGTGGAACTCGACGTTCCCACCGGTGAGGTTGGGCGCCTGCTGGGCGAAGTCCAGTACGTTCCAGCTGCTGTCGATGACCAGGTCCTTCCGCACCACGTCCAGCAGCCCCTGCATCTTGCCGAGGTCGCCGAAGATCCCCTGGGCCTTGAGCTTGTGGGTGACGGAGGACAGGAACGCCTGCTGCCGGTGGGTACGGTCCAGATCACCGCCGGTCAGGCCGTGCCGCTGCCGTACGAAGGCGAGCGCCTGCCGGGGGTTGAGGTCCTGGTAGCCGGCCGGGAAGTCGGCGCCGGAGTAGTGGTCGTGGACCGGATGCTTGAGGCACACCTGGACCGGCTGCAGCACCTTGGCGATGTCGTAGAAGCCGAGCAGGTTGACCTCCGCGAAGTGGTCGATCGGCACGCCGAGGAACTGCTGCACGGTGGCCAAGGTGGCCTCCCTGCCGACCTCGCGGCTCTGGTGCTCCAGGTCGGCGCCGCTGACACCCTGGGCGGCCAGCCTGTTCTCGGCGGCGGCCTTGGCCAGCCCGTAGGCCTCCTTCATCTTGTGCATCCCGCCGGGGGTGCCGTCGCCGCTGAGCACCTCGACGTAGTCGTCCCGGGGCACGGAGAAGGCGGTGACCTTGCCGCCGTTGGCCGGGATGTGCATCAGGATCAAGGTGTTGGTGTTGTAGCCGCCGATGTCGCTGGATCCGGCGTGCAGTTCGGCCTCGACGAACTGCTTGGGCAGGTCGTTGCCGTCCATGTCCTTGCGGCTGTCCAGGCCGATCAGCAGCAGGTTGACCGAGTTGTCCAGGTGCGCGGGCGCCCGACCGCGCACCGCGTCCAGCGCGTCGGAGGTGTTCAGCCCGCCGGTCAGATAGTGGTACGCGGCCCACGCCATGCCGCTGGCCACCAGCACCAGCGCCGAGGCGCAGCACATGACGACCCGGCACAGCACGGTCAGCGCCGACGGCGACCCCGGCCGCTGCCGTTTGCGGCCCGCGGCGGCCCGCTGGGAGATCCGTCGCGTGGCGTGTCCGCCCGAATTCGCCCGATCCGCGCCGTACCGCTCAGGCACTCCCGGCCCTCCCAGCACCCCGGGTCCGTACGTACCGGACCAGCAGCACCGCCAGCACGGCCGCCTCCGCCGCCGCCATGGCAGGGAACGCGTCAACGCCCCAGCGCACCGCGCCGGTGGTCAGCCCCTTGCCACCCCGGAACGCCGCCGGGCCGTACAGCAGCTCCGCGCCGACCGTCACCAACGCCACCACCAGCGGTGGCGCCGGAACCAGCCACCACAGCGCCGACCGGGGGCAGGAGGCCGCACCGACCCCGCCCGCGGCGACCGCCGTGAGCAGAAAGGCCCAGCCCAGCCGCGCGCCGAGTGCCTCGTCCAGCGCCGCCCCCATCACCGGCAGCGCCAGCAGCAGCATCACGCCCCGGGCGGGAGCGGCATGCCGCTCCCCTCTGCGGGCTCTGGCCGCCGCGCCGCGCGCGGCGCGGCTCCGTGCGGCGACCGCACCGACCCGTGACCGGCTCACCGCCTGCTGCGGCACCCACCGCGCCGAGAGCGGCTCGGCTTCCGGCCCGTTCCCGTCCTGCCACCGCTCCGCGTTCTCCCCCAAGGCATCGGCTGGGCGGCCCGCCATACGCAATCCCTCAATCGATCGGCCGGGCTGTCCGTCCCGGCAGCGTGCTGGGCTTGCCCTATGGGCAGGGCAAGGCGACCCGGCTACGGTCGTGACACCTCTCGCAACGGATCGCTACTTGCTTAGTTGCGCAATGTAGCAACTTATTCGGCTACTCTGGAGCCACCCGACGACCGTGGCGGGTACATGGCCGCGTACCTTGACGAGGGCGGGGTCCGGGGCAGGTTGCGGCACCGGCTGCGAGACGCGGGGATCCCCCGGCGCAGGCTCTGCACCTGGCGGCGGCCACGTTCGCACTCTTGTCGTCTCCGATGCGTCCGCACATCGTGTGGGCCCTCGCCCATCGGGAAAACGATGTCTCGCAGCCGGCCCGGCGGGTGGGCGGCACGCCGCAGGCGGTCAGTCAGCATCTGGCAAAACTCAAGCTGGCGGGCGTGGTCCAGGCCCGCGGACAGGCCCGCCTCAGCGTGTACCGGGCGGTCGGCCCGCACCTCGTCACCGCCGCCACGCTCATGCCGGAACGGCTCACACAGGACGTCGCGCCAGCCACGCTAGGTGCTTGACGTAACGTATCGCCCCAGCCCAGGGACGGTTCGACGGCACAGCGAGGCTTTCTGGATTGCGCAACTGCGCAACCTGTGTTCGACCTCGTTCGTCTACCCGGCCAGGGATGCACCGCGACGCGCGCCTGTCCCATCGTGCCGTCGCCTGGTAACCAATGCCGGATGACCCGGCTTGACCGCGTGAGGGTGACGCATGACTGACGCAACGGACAACACGGATGCCTCCGTGGCGAACGGCGAGGCCTCAGTGAGCGAGCGCGGTGTCCGGGACGACTCGGCGACCGGTGGCGGCAGAAGGGCCAAGCGGCGGGCCCGGCGCAAGCGCCGCGTCGGGCGCACCGTGGCGATCACCGCCTCGGTACTGGTGCTGGTGACGGCGGGCGGGGTCGCCGTGCTCTACGAGCACCTCAACGGCAACATCAAGGGCGTGCCGCTGTTCGGCGGCACCAGCGGGGACGCGGGCAAGGAGAAAGCGGATGCGTTCGGCCGCACGCCGATCAACATCCTGGTGCTCGGCTCCGACGGCCGGAACAACGCCGCGGACTGCAAGCTGGGCGGCGACTGCGGCAGCGGCGGCGGGCAGAACGCGGACGTGGAGATGGTGGTCCACGTCTCGGCGGACCGTTCCAACGCGACCGTGATGAGCGTGCCGCGCGACACCATGACCAACCTGCCCGCCTGCAAGGATCCACAGAACGGCACGGTGATGTCCGCGCACCGGGACCAGATAAACAGCACCCTGCAGTACGGGCCCGGGTGCACGGTGGCGGCCGTGCACCAGCTCACCGGGATACCCATCGACCACTTCATGATGATCGACTTCCAGGGTGTGGTGAACATGTCGGACGCCGTGGGCGGCGTTCCGGTGTGCGTCGACAACAACGTCTACGACCCGTACTCACACCTGAAGCTGGCCAAGGGCACCCACACGCTCAAGGGCGTGTCCGCGCTGGAGTTCGTCCGCTCGCGGCACGGCTTCGGCGACGGCAGCGACCTCGGGCGCACCTACGGCCAGCACATATACCTGTCGTCCATGATCCGCACGCTCAAGAGCGCGGGCACGCTGACCAACCCCGGCGCGCTGTACGGGCTGGCCGACGCGGCGACCAAGGCGCTCACCGTGGACAATGGCCTGGACAGCATCCCCAAGCTGCTCGGCTTGGCCGACGACCTCAACAAGGTGCCGTCCAACCGCATCACGTTCACCACGATGCAGAACATCCCGGACCCGCAGGACGACTCACGGGTACTGGTGTCCCCCGCCGCGCAGAACCTGTTCGACACGATCGCCAACGACCAGTCGCTGACCACCGGTAGCGGCGACAAGTCCTCGGCCGCCGCCGCGGCGACCTCGACCGCGACCGCCTCGCCCTCCCCCTCGGCCAGCAGCGTGCCGGACTCCCAGATAGCCGTGGCGGTGGAGAACGGCAGCGGAGCCACCGGCCGGGCCGCTGACGTGGCAACCTCCCTGGTGGACAAGGGCTTCAGCCCGTCCACCAGTTCCGCGAACGCCCCTTCCGCCGCGTCGGCCACCACTCTGCGCTACCCCGCGGGCAAGCAGGCGGAGGCCCAGACGGTGGCTCGGGCGCTGCATCTGCCCGCCGCGCATCTGAAGCAGGACGACTCCGTCTCCGACGTGACCCTGGTCCTCGGCACCGACTGGACCACCGGTGACCTCTACCCCGCCCCGCCCAGCTCGACCCCGGTTCCGGCCGACACCAAGGCGGCGACCGACAACGCGCACGCCGAGACCGCCGACCAGTCCAAGTCCTGCGCCCAGGTGAGCACGTTCAAGACGGTGACCGTCAACGGCGTTGCCATGTCGCCGATCCAGGCCTTCGCCGACAGTCCCGACGTCCCTGTCTCCGCCCCTTGATCCCGGGCCGGGGCGGCTTCCCAGCGGCACCGTCCATCTCTCAACCACCAGTGCTCACCTGGCCATAAGCGGGGGTTCACCGCCCTCGGCTACGTCAACTCCCTTGTGGCCAGGGAGCATGTCGGCTACTTTGCTCCTCGTTAGACACCACTTTGCGGGGTGGCAGGCAGTTGGATGTCATGGTCATGACTATCTTCCCCCTGACTGCCGTCGCCCCGCATCTGCCGAGACCCTTTCGCGCAGCGCACTTCACGCTCCATTTCCCTGCACCGGGACTCGTACGACGGCGCCACCCCACACCGACGCCGCCGTGGGTCGTCCCAACCCCCACTGGAGGGCTGTTCCTTGCGCACCTTCTCCTCTGCGTTGTCCAGACGCCCGATCCGCCAGGCCGCCGCCGCATCCCTCTCAGCCGCGGCGCTGATCGCGGCGGGCCTGGCCACCGCGGCTCCGGCGGGCGCCGCGGTCGCGACCCCGGCCGCTCACCACCCCCACGTCAAGCGGCTGTGCTCAGCCCCCACCAAGCCCGGCATGATGGCCTGCAACGCGTTCATGCGGACCGACATCATGCAGCACCACTCGCTCAGCCCGAACGCCACCCCCTCCGGCTACGGGCCGTCCGACCTGCTCAGCGCCTACAACCTGCCCGCCAACGGCGGCGCCGGTGCGACGATCGCCATCGTCGACGCGCAGGACGACCCCAACGCCGAAGCGGACATGGCCACTTACCGCCAGCAGTACGGGCTGCCGGAGTGTTCCACCGCCAACGGCTGCTTCAGCAAGGTCGCCCAGGACGGCAGCACCAACTACCCTTCGGCCGACTCCGGTTGGGCCGGTGAGATATCCCTCGACCTCGACATGGTCTCGGCGATCGCGCCCAACGCGCACATCATCCTGGTCGAGGCGAACTCGGCGAGCATGAGCGACCTGGGCACCTCGGTCAACGAGGCGGTCAGCCTCGGCGCCGGGTACGTCTCCAACAGCTACGGCGGCTCCGAGGACCCCTCGGACACCCAGGCCGACAGCGACTACTTCAACCACCCCGGCGTCGTGATCACCGCCAGCGCGGGTGACAGCGGCTACGGCGTGGAGTACCCGGCGGCCTCGCCGAACGTCACCGCGGTCGGCGGCACCTCGCTCACCCAGGACTCCAGCTCCCGCGGCTGGTCCGAGAGCGTCTGGGGCTCCAGCGCGGGCGGCGAGGGCACCGGCTCCGGCTGCTCCACCGTCGAGACCAAGCCGAGCTGGCAGACCGACACCGGCTGCTCCAACCGTACGGTCGCCGACGTCTCCGCGGTCGCCGACCCGGCCACCGGTGTGGCGGTCTACGACACCTACCAGGCCAGCGGATGGAACGTCTACGGCGGCACCAGCGCCTCGTCGCCGATCATCGCCAGCGTCTACGCCCTGGCGGGCACCCCGTCCTCGGGCAGCAACCCCGCCTCGTTCCCCTACAACAACACCTCCGCGTTGAACGACGTGACCTCGGGCTCCAACGGAAGCTGCGACCCGTCGTACCTGTGCAACGCGGGCCAGGGCTACGACGGCCCGACCGGGCTCGGCACGCCGAACGGCACCGCCGCCTTCACCGGCTGACGCCCACCCGTAAAGCACACCGGGCCCCCGCCGCTGCGCAACGCGCGGCCGGGGCCCGGTGCCACGTCCGCGGTCAGCGCAGGGAGCGGCGGCGCCTGGAGCGCATCCGGGTGCGCAGGTAGACAAGATCGACCAGGAACACGATCACGCCGATGACCAGCAGGTAGAACAGTCCCTTGATCACGGCGCCGATGATGCCCAGCACGATCGCCAGAATGACGATCAGCAGGAACAGTGCCATCCCATCCTCCTTCCGCGCCCGGTCACCGGCGGGCCAGCCGGCGTTCGCCACCGGAGCCGGTCTGGTACGCCAGTTCGTAGTGGGCGAACACCGCCGCCTCCTGAGCGGCCAGCAGTTCGCCGTCGGTCCCGATCCACGGCGCGTCCTTCACCTGTGCCTTGGGATACCTGACCTGGAGGTACGACGGCCCGACCGTGGCCCCGCCCAGGGGTACGAAGACCAGGCGGCGCCGGGTGGGGATGCCGATCGTCACCGTGGCGAACGCGGGCTGGTCGGTGGCCGTGTCCACATAGACCGACTCCAGGAAGCCGATCTTCTTGCCCTGGTCGTCGACCACGTCGTGGCCGCGCCACTCCCGGATGTCGCCGGCCTCGAACATCGCTGTGCTCCCCATCTGCGTCACCGCACGGGCGGGGCGCCGGGGCATATCCCCGCATTCCGCCCTGTTTGCTTCTCCTACTGTGCACCGCTACCCGAAGCCACGCCCCTTCAGCGAGCAGGCGGGTACGGGCGTCGCGCCTCGGGCAGCCGAACGGGCTACTCGGGCTCGTCGGTGAGCGCCTCCAGCACCGGGATCGCCGCGTACAGGGCCGCGCACTGCTCGGCGGTGAGCCCGCCGATGCGCGCCGCCAGCATCTCCGAGCGCTCCCGGCGGATCTCGGCCAGCACCTCGCGGCCGTGCGCGGTGACCTCGATCAGCCAGGAGCGGCCGTCCTGCGGATCCGGGGCCTTGCCGACCAGACCGGCCGCCGTGAGCGGGGCCAGGGTCCTGGTCATCGAGGAGGCCGCCACCCGTTCGCGGGCCGCCAACTCACCCAGGCGCAGCGGACCGTGCTGTTCCACCCTGGCCAGCGCGGACAACTGGGCGAACGTAAGGCCCTGCCCACTGGACGCCTGAACCATCTGCCGGTGGATGCGGGCGATCGCCAGACGCAGCCGGGAGACCGTCGCAGGATCGATTCCGCCCAGTGCGTTCTGATCGGTCGCCTTGGGACCGGTCGCCTTGGAGTCGGTCGTGTCCACCGCGCCCCTCCTCGGAGCCTTGACCGGGCGCGGGCCCGCCTGGTCAGCGGATACGCGCCGTCGCGGAGTGTTGTTCGCTCACCGTATCCGTACCCTCGGCGCCCTCCGCCCGACCGCGCACCAGCGAGGCCAGCGCGGCCACCAGGGACATCGCGATCGCCAGGCAGAAGACCACCACCAGGCCGTCGTGGAACGGACCCGATATCAGGTGCGGAAAGAACTGACGCCCCGTCAATACTGCGGCGTGGCCCGGCGGTAGCTGCCCCAGCACATGCGCTCCGAGCAGTTGCTGGACCGGGTTGTACCCCAGGAACGCGGCGAACAGCGTACCGACCGGAGGCAGCGCGGCGATGGCATGCGCCGCCTGGGTCGGCACCCCCTGCGCGGTGAGGCCGCCGGTCAGCGCGGTGGGAAGCGAGCCCGACAGCCCGGCCACCATCAGGGAGAAGAAGACACCGATGGACAGCACCATCCCGGCGTTCTGGAACGTGGCCCGCATGCCGGAGGCGGCGCCACGGGCCTCCGCGGGCACGCTCGACATGATCATCGACGTGTTGGGCGCGGAGAACAGGCCGCTGCCCAGCCCGTTGAGGAACACCAGCAGCGCGAAGGGCAGGTAGCCGAAGTCGGTGGGCAGCAGCAGGAGCCCGCCGAACGAGAGCGCGATCACCACCAGCCCGCCCGCCGCGAACGGCCGCGGGCCGAAACGGTCCGACAGGTGCCCGGCGATCGGCCCCGCCGCCAGGAAGCCGACGGTCAGCGGTATCAGGTATATGCCCGCCCACAGTGGTGTGTCGGCGTAGTCGTAACCGTGCAGCGGCAGCCAGATGCCCTGCAGCCAGACGATCAGCATGAACTGCAGTCCACCGCGGGCTATCGCCCCGAGCAGGGTTCCGGCGCTGCCGCCCGCGAAGGCGGCGTTGCGGAACAGCCGCAGCGGGAACATCGGCTCCGCGGACCTGGCCTCGATCACACAGAACAGCGCCAGCACCACGGTCCCGCCGATCAGACCGGCCAGTACCCATGGGTTCGTCCAGCCCATGGTGGATCCGCCGTAGGGCTGGATGCCGTAGGTGATGGCGGCGAGCAGCGCCGTGAGGCCGACGGCGAAGGTGATGTTGCCCCACCAGTCGATCCGTGCCCGGCCGCGGATCCCGGTGTCGTGCAGCAAGCGGTACGCCCACACGGTGCCGAGCAGGCCGATCGGCACGTTGACCCAGAAGATGGAGCGCCAGTTCCACTCGGCGAGCAGCCCGCCCAGCAGCAGGCCGATGAACGAGCCGGAGATGCCGGCGACCACGTTGACGCCCAGCGCCATGCCGCGCTGGGAGACCGGGAAGGCGTCGGTGATGATCGCCGCGGAGTTGGCCATCAGCATCGAACCGCCGACCGCCTGCGCGACCCGCCAGCCGATCAGCCACAGCGCCCCGGCGCCGCCGTGCAGCGGGTCGAGCGCGAGCACCACCGAGGTAAGGGTGAAGATCAGGAATCCGGCGTTGTAGATCCTCACCCGGCCGAAGATGTCACCCAGGCGGCCCAATGTGACCACCAGGACCGCGGTGACCAGCATGTAGCCCATGAGCATCCACAGCAGATAGCTGATGTTGCCCGGCTGGAGCGGGTCGAGGCGCAGTCCGTTGAAGATCGCGGGGAGCGAGATCAGCACGATGGAGCTGTTGATCATCGCGATCAGCGTGCCGAGGGTGGTGTTGGAGAGCACCACCCACTTGGCGCCGAGGTGGTCCTGGGCGGTCCAACGCATGTGCGCCTCCCGCGCGGACTCGGGTGGCGGCGCCTTATCTGGAGGCCTGCGCTCGCGTGCCCCGGAGTCACAAATAGTTAGCCGACGTAAAACAACTATGCGCCCGTGTCTGGGTGTGCGCAAGGGCGCGGGTTGTTCACACAATGGGACATGCAGTGGTTCACCGCGCCGGGGTACTGGCTGACCCGGCTGGTCGTCCAACGGTCGTTGGCCGCGCTGTACTTGGTGGCGTTCCTGGTGGCGGCCAACCAGTTCCGGGCGCTGCTCGGCGAGCGCGGACTGCTGCCGATTCCGCGGTTCCTGACCTGGGCGCCGTTCCGCCGTGCGCCCAGCCTGTTCCACCTGCACTACTCGGATCGCTTCTTCGCCCTCACCGCCTGGACCGGCGCGGTGGTGTCGGCCGCGATCATGGTGGGAGCGGCGGATCTCGTACCGCTGTGGGCCGCCATGCTGATGTGGCTGCTGCTCTGGGCGCTTTATCTGTCGATCGTCAACGTCGGGCAGCTCTGGTACGGCTTCGGCTGGGAGTCGCTGCTGCTCGAAGCGGGCGCCCTGGCGGTCTTCCTGGGCAACGCCCGCACCGGCCCGCCGGTGCTGGTGCTGTGGCTGTTCCGCTGGCTGGTGTTCCGGGTCGAGTTCGGCGCGGGCCTGATCAAGCTGCGCGGCGACCCGTGCTGGCGCGATCTGACCTGCCTGTACTACCACCATGAGACGCAGCCCATGCCGGGCCCGCTGAGCTGGTTCTTCCACCATCTGCCCAAGCCGCTGCACCGTGTCGAGGTGGGTGCCAACCATGTCGCCCAACTCGTGGTGCCGGTGGCACTGTTCACCCCGCAGCCCACCGCCAGCGTGGCCGCGGGGCTGGTCATCGTCACCCAGTTGTGGCTGGTGGCCTCCGGAAACTTCGCCTGGCTGAACTGGCTGACGATCGTCCTCGCGCTCGCCGCGGTGGACGGCTCGCGCGCCGCGGACGTACTGGGGCTGCCCAAGCCGCCCCCGCAGCCCGCCGCCCCCCTGTGGTTCGAGGTCCTGGTGCTCGCCTTCGTCACGGGGGTGGCCGTCCTCAGCTACTGGCCCGCACGCAACCTCTTCTCGCGCGGCCAGGTCATGAACTACTCGTTCAACCGGTTCCATCTGGTCAACGCCTACGGCGCGTTCGGCAGCATCAACCGGATCCGCACCGAGATCGTGGTCGAGGGCACCGACGAGCCGGAGATCACCCCCGACACGGTGTGGCGCGAGTACGGCTTCAAGGGGAAGCCGGGCGACCCGAAGCGGCTGCCACGCCAGTGGGCGCCCTACCATCTGCGGCTCGACTGGCTGATGTGGTTCGCCGGGATGTCGTCCATCTACGCCGAGTCGTGGTTCCTGCCGTTCGCCGCCAAGCTGCTGCACAACGACCGGCCCACCCTCAAGCTGCTGCGGGACAACCCGTTCCCCGGCTCCCCGCCGACCCATGTCCGCGCCCGCCTGTACGAATACCGCTTCACCAACTGGCGGGAGTTGCGGCGCACCGGCGCGTGGTGGGAGCGCACGCTCATCCGCGAGTACCTGCCGCCGGTCACGCTGCGCAACCTCACTTCCGACGTGTATCACCCGTAAGCCAGCAAGGCGTTCTGGAACGGACAGGGTGCGCGGTGCCAGACTGCGCCCGAGCACCTGCACGTCCTACGTACGGAGGGCCATGGCGAACGCAGTCATCATCGGGAGCGAGCGCAGCGAGGTCGGCCTGCCAGCGGGGATGGACGTGCTACGGCGCGGTGGCTCCGCCCCGGACGCGGTGGAGGCCGCTATGCACCACTGCGAGGACAATCCGAACGACCATTACGTGGGCACTGCCGGACTCCCCAACGCCCAGGGTGTGGTGGAGCTGGACGCGTCGATGATGCTCGGCTCCACCCGGCGGTTCGGGGCGGTGGCGGCGCTGCGCGACTATCCGCACCCCATCTCGGTCGCCCGGGCGGTACTTGAGCAACTGCCGCAGCACTGCCTGCTGGTGGGCGAGGGGGCCGCGCTGTTCGCCCGCGAATGCGGCTTCGAGAAGGCCGAGTTGATCACCGAGAAGTCCCGGACCATGTGGCGCGAGCAGGTCGCGTGGTCCACCGCGTCGATCGAGGGAGAGAACACCGCGGCGCTCCCCGGGGACCACCACTACCGCGCCAACGCGGTGGAGTTGATCCGCCGGCTGGCACCGCACGCCGAGCCGTGGGGCACCATCAACATCATCGCCCTGGACTCCTCCGGCGAGATGTGCGTGGGCGTCTCGACCTCCGGTTTCCCCTACAAGTACCCGGGGCGGGTGGGCGATTCGGCGGTGCCGGGCGCGGGCAACTGGTGTGATCTGCGGGCGGGCGGTGCCGCCTGCACCGGACGCGGTGAGCTGGCGATGCGTGGCGGCACCGCCCGTACCGTGGTGGACCTGCTGGCCGCCGGGCACGATCCCGGCGAGGCCTGCCAGACCGCGCTACGGGACGCGGCCACGCTGCCCGACGCGTTCCGCTCCGAGCTGCGGGCGCTGGCCCTCACCCCGGACGGCCGGCACGGCGGCGCGGCTGGACAGCCGGGCAGCACCTATATGGTGATGACCGCCTCCTCTACCGAGCCCGAGGCGCATCCGCGCAGGTCGCTGACCGATCCGTGCTGAGCCGCCGCCCCGCGCGCTCTCGCCGGCGCGCCCCACGGGCGCGGCTGCGTCGGGGCGGCGGCACGGTCCGCCTCGGCCCAGGGGTCGTCCGCATCGGGATCGCTGTACCAGCCGGTGCCGTCGAGGGAGGTCTCCAGCCAGTCGGCCAGGCTGTCGGAGTCGACGAACCAGGCGTCCGCCCAGTCGTCCTGGACCGCGTTGGGCTCGAACAGCAGCACGGTGCCCCGCGGGCTGCGGCAGTCCACGCAGGCGAGCATGCCGCACCCCCAGGTCAGGACCGGCACCACGCCCTCCGGCCAGAACCAGTCCCGGTCCCGGAGGTTGGGTGCCCGGCGGTCCCGGTAGGCGGCGGTGAGGGGTCCCGCCGTCTCACTCGACCGGTCGTCAGCGAGCGCTGACAGCCGGAACAGTCCGTACCCCGGCCCGAAGCCGCCGTCGGCCACCTCCCGGTACAGCCGGTCCAGCAGTGGGTGCAGCGGGAACCCCAGTATCCGCACGGCCGCCGCCAACTCCCCCTCGGACACCGGCGGTCGTAGCGGGGCACAGCGCTCCCTGGCGCGGGCGGTCACCCGGGCCAGGAGCCGGTCGTGGCGCGGCGGAGTCTCCATGCCGCCATCATGCCGTGACCCACTGACAATCCGGCCCGGCCGCCGGGCGGTTGGCCCGCGTGTGCGGCTGCCCGGCGGTGCCGTCACTGCCGCAGCGCCGCCTTGTCCCCCATCACGATCACCGGGTGGGCGGCCGGGTCGAGCTTGCGCAGCAGCTCGACCATGTGCTCGCGGGACAGCGCCACGCAGCCGTGGGTCGGCCCCTGGTGGTCCACGTGCACCCACAGGCCCGCGCCGCGTCCCCGGCCGAGTGGTGTGCGCGGATCGAGCGGTGAACTGCCCGGCACGCGGTTGTAGTCGATCGCCACCACGTAGTCGAAGGAGCCGGTGAGCGGCTCCCCTTCGAAGCCCGCCCCCACCGCGCGGAACGCCGGGGAGTGGTCGTACGGAAGCCTGGTGCCGGGGTTCGGGGCGAGTCCTCCGGCGGCGGTGAGGGAGAAGACGCCGATGGGGCTGCGCAGGTCGTCCATCCGGTGGGAGGGGGTCCAGCCGCGCAGTGCGTTGTGTGCGGTCCAGGTCTCGCTCGGGTGCCAGTCGCCGTGGTCGTCACGGCTCCACAGGGTCGCGGTGGACATCCACGAGCCCGGTCCCTGACCGACCACCACCAGGGCCTGCCGGGCGTTCGCCGGGATCGCCGAGCCGAACCGCGCCCCGATTCCGGGCAACCGCCGCACCGACGGCCGGGGTTGCGCGGCGGGCGGGGCGACCGCGTGGTGCGTGGGGCGCACCTCGGCGGACGCCGACCGGGTGGACCGGAACATGGCGCCCGGGTTGGCGTACAGGGCGGTGGTGCCCAGCACCCCAAGGCCGACGCCCGCGCAGATCAGCCAGGTCAGCCGGTCCCGATCCGGTGTCCTGTGCCGGGGCGGCCGACCGTCCGGCGGTCCGGCGCTCGGGCCGTCGTCCACCCTGTCCGGCCGCTCGGACACGTACCGGGTGCGCTGCTGCGGGGCGGCGGGCGCGCTGCGTGACCGGGGCTCCGGTCCGGCGGCAGGAGCGTATGGGGGCACGCCTCCTCCTTCGGGTCTGCGGTCTTCAGGGCTGCGTTCTACGGTCTGCGATCGGCGTGGTCGTACGGGTTCAACGAGCCAACCGCGTACGGAGCACGGCCTCTTGACTCTCGGTCACTATTCGGTAACCCGGCGTCACTGGTTGACAGGGATCCCCTGCGCGCCCCGTGCTGGCCCGCCTCGGGCGGAGCCTCACCATAGGCATGAGGTCAGCCGAGCGCCCGCACCCCACGCCGGGCGTCAGCCGGAGGTGCTATCGAACCGGTCGGCTCACCTGGTGGGTACGGGCTCGACGGATCCGATGTACTCCAGGGTCCGCTCGGCGGGCAGCCGGACCAGCTGCGCCCAGTAGTAGATCACCAGGCTGAACGCCGCGATGATGGCGATGTCCCACCACAGCGGAATGCGGTCGGCCGCGCCGCAGGCCACCCGGGAGGCGGGTCCGGAGCTGCAGAAGCCGCCCTGCCAGGAGACCACGCCCATTCCGGTCAGATACACCGGCAGCCACTGCGCGGATCTCCAGTCCGGCCGCGGCGCCCTCGGGTTGAGCCTGAGCGCCGCGGAACAGCCCAGCAGCAGGTACCCGAGCACGATCGCCATGCCCAGCCGCCACAGGGTGTCCCAGCCCGCCCAGTAGATGATCAGGTTCGCCACGATGAACGCCACGGGCGCCCAGAACCCTCCGCCCGGCAGTCGGTAGGGGCGCGGCCGGTGCGGGTCCTGCCTGCGTAGGCAACCGAAGGCGAGCGGCGCGCCGGCGTACATCAACACGCTGGCGGAGGTGATGAATCCGACGAGCTTCTGCCAGGTGGGGAAGGGCAGGAAGACGATCAGTCCGATGGCGAAGGCGAACAGCAGGCTGAACCACGGCACTCCGCGCCTGGTCGTGCGCTCGAAGATCTCGGGCACATAGCCGTTGCGGGACAGGCCGTACGAGACGCGGGATGTGGCGGTCACATAGATCAGCCCGGTGCCGGTGGGTGAGACCACCGCGTCGACGTACAGGAGCGCGGCGAGCCAGCCCAGCCCGATCGAGCCGGCCAGACCGGCGAACGGCCCGGCCTTGCCGCTGAACGTCAGGTTGGCCCAGCCGCGTACGAAGGCGCTGTGCGGCAGGGCGGCGATGAAGACCACCTGTAGGGCGGCGTATACCAGGGTGCCGATGAGGATCGAGCCGATCACCGCGCGCGGGATATCCCTGGCCGGGTTGCGGCTCTCACCTGCGAGCTGGTCCGCCTGTTCGAAGCCGAGCAGGGCGAAGATGACACCACTGGTGCTCACCGCGGAGAGCACCCCCTTGGCGCCGAACGGGGCGAAGCCCTGGTGGGCGAAGTTGTCCGCGTGGAACCTGGCGGCGGCGAGCACCGCGATGGTGACCAGCGGAACGGCGATCTTCCACCAGGTCGCGGCGCTGTTGGTGTGGGCCAGCCATCTGACGCCCAGGAAGTTGACGACAACGAAGAAGGCCATGAACGCCACGGCCAGGCCGTAGCCGGACGCGGTGAGGTGGTTCTTGCCGGTCTGCACCCAACCGACGTGCACGCTGAGGTAGTTGAGCGAGGCCATGACCTCGATCGGTGCCACGGTGACCGCCTGGAGCCAGGAGAACCAGCCGAAGGAGGCCCCGGCGACGCTGCCGAAGGCGTAGTGCGGGAACCGCGCGGTACCGCCCGCGACCGGATACATAGCCCCCAGCTCGGCGTGGACGAAGGCCAGCACGATGATGGCCAGCGCGCCGATCCCCCAGGACAGCAGTGCGGCGGTTCCGGCGGCCTGCGCCGCGTAGAGCGACCCGAACAGCCAGCCCGAGCCGATGATGGACCCCTCCGAGGCCCAGATCAGGCCGATCACACCGATGTCCCGCCGCAGCCCCGGGTTACTGGGCATCACATGAGCGTCCGCCGGTGACTCCATGCGCACTCACCCCTCACGCCCCGACGGGCCGTTCGCGCACCACCTCGCGGGCGCTCTTGTCATCGCGCAGGCCCAGGAAGCGGGGGTGCCGCAGCTTTCCGTCCCGGGTCCACTCGGTGAAGCCGACCTGCACGACCAGTTCGGGCCGCACCCAGTGCGCGGTGCGCTCCCGGACCTCATCGGCGAACGGCGAGCCGGGCTGTTCCAGCTCGTCCAGCCGTGCTCTGAGGCGGCGCAGGGTGGCGGTGTCGAATCCGGTTCCCACCTTGCCCGCGTAGTGCAGTTCGCCGTCCGCGTAGTAGCCCACCAGCAGCGCGCCCAGGCCGACGCGGCTCCCGGACGGTTCGGTGAATCCGCCGACCACCATCTCCTGCCCGGCAGCGCACTTGAGCTTGAGCCAGTCCCTGGACCGGGTCTGCGCATAGCGCCCGTCGGCCCGCTTGGCGATCAGGCCCTCCCAGCCCCGCTCGCACGCCTGCCGCAGCAGGTCGGGGCCTCCGGTGTTGCGGTGGGTGGTGAAGCGCAGCGGCGACCGGAATTCGATGGTGCGGCGCAGCAACGACCTGCGGGTGCGCAACGGGAGCCGTGTGAGGTCCTGGCCGTCCAGGCGGAGCAGGTCGAAGAGGTAGTACGTCACGGCCACACCGCTCATCCGCACGTCGTGCGGCCTGGTCAGGCCCATCCGCCGTTGCAGCAGGGCGAAGTTGGTGCGTCCGTGCTCCAGGGCGACGATCTCGCCGTCCACCATGAAGTCGTGGCACTCCTGCCGCTCCAGGGCCTCGATGATCTCGGGGTAGGTGGCGTCCACGCGCCGCCCGGTTCGGGACAGCAGCCCGGTTCGGCCGTCCTCGCGGAAGCCCAGTGCGCGTACCCCGTCCAGCTTGCGTTCGAAGATCCATCCGTCGTCGAAGGACCGCCGGTCGCTGAGCACGGCCAGCATCGGGCGCACCTCGCGGGGGCGCGGGGCGGGACGCAGCAGGTCCCGCTGGTCCCGGGGCAGCCGCCGCAGCTCGTCGTTCATGACCGGCTGCCGTGCCAGTGGGCGCCGCCGGAGCGCTTGCGTCCCTTGCGGCCCGCCTTGACGTCGGCCGCGATCTGCTTCAGCGTACGGTGGCTGCGCACCGACTTGGCGCGGCTCGGCTCCGGGGTTCCGGCGCGGGAGGCGTACTCGTCGTCCTTCTTCACCAGTAGCCACGCCTCGGGGCGGATGCGGGTGAGGGCGAACCCGCCGTGCAGTTTCCTGCCGTCCAGCCAGAACGAGGCGTGGCCGTCGGCCAGCGCCGTGGCGAACGGGATCCGCTTGCCGTGGCGCTCGCTCAGATTGCGGTATGTCCCGGAGTCCCACACCAGCACGGTTCCGGCGCCGTACTGCTCGCCGTCGATGACGCCCTCGAAGTCGCGGTACTCCAGCGGATGGTCCTCGGTGGGAACGGCCAGCCGCTTGTCGTGGGGATCGGTGGACGGGCCCTTCGGGATCGCCCAGGACTTCAGCACTCCGTCGACCTCCAGGCGGAAGTCGAAGTGCCGGGTGCTGGCGTCGTGCAGTTGTACGACGTACCGGGACTCGCGCCCCTCGTCGCCCGGGCCGCCCTCGGGCTCCGGTGTCCGGGAGAAGTCGCGTTTGCGACGGTACTCCGCCAGCGAGTTTCGCGAGGTCATGGCGGTCGTCCTCCGGATAGGCAGTGGCCGCCGCGGACAGCGGGCACCGCCCGTGGCCCTCCCCTGTCACCCACCGTCACCCTCCGGGTCCGCGGACGCAAGCGCTGCGGCGGGCCGGCGGGCCGACGTCAGAGCTGGGAGAAGTCCCCGTGGCGCCCGGCGCCCGCGGTGAACCGGGCGGCTCCGCTGACCGCCTCCGCCATGGCGGCCTGTCCGTGCCGCAGTTCCACGGCCATCGCCGCCTCCTCCGTCAGGCCGTCCTGGGCGAGGACGGAGGCTCGGTCGCCGCGCAGGCAGGTCTGCGGGAACCGGGCGATCTGGGCGGCGAGTTCCTCGGCGGCGGCGCGTGAACGGCCGTGCGGCACCAGGCGGTTGGCCAGGCCGATGGCGTGCGCCTCGGTGGCGTCCACGGCTCGGCCGGTGAGGATCAGATCGAGGGCGCGGCTGGTGCCGATCAGCCGGGGCAGCCGTACGGTGCCGCCGTCGACAAGCGGTACGCCCCAGCGGCGGCAGAAGACACCGAACACCGCGTCCTCCTCTACCACCCGCAGGTCGCACCAGAGGGCGAGTTCCAGTCCGCCCGCCACGGCGTGGCCGCTGACGGCGGCGATCACGGGCTTCGTCAGCCGCAGCCGGGTGGGACCCATGGGGCCGTCGCCGTCCGGCTCGACCCGGTTGCCGCGCTCGGTGCCGACCGCCTTGAGATCGGCTCCGGAGCAGAACGTTCCGCCCTCGCCCCACAGCACGGCGACCCGCGCCCGCGGGTCGGCGTCGAAGGTGCGGAACGCCTCGGCCAGCGCGGTGGCGGTGGCCCCGTCCACCGCGTTGCGGCACTCCGGCCGGGACAGCACGACCGTGGTGACCGGACCCTCGCGCTCGACGCGCACACTCATTCCCGCGGCTCCTCGGTCGCCCCAGCGGAATCGATACGCCGCACATCCTAGGCGGCGGCCCCCGGCACCCACGCTCCAGGCTGGCGAATCCCTTGACGGGCCATCACCACACCAGTTGAATCACGCCCTGAACTAAGTCCTGACCAAACTTCCGCCCCAGGAGGGCGATGTGGCCCGAGGACCGCACCCCCACAGCACCGATCAGCGCTCTCGCGCCGCGCTGGCCCCGGTCGCGGGCGGCCTGTCTGGCCCTGGTGTCGGCGCGCACCGCGAAGGCGGTCGGCGCTCCGCCGTCGGGCTTGGCCACCGTGGGGAACAAGAACAGCGGCGCCGCACCGCCGTACAGCAGGGCCCGGGCAGCACGTGGACGATCCCTCGCATCGTCAACAACACCGGTGGGCCGTCGAGTTCGGCGCACAGTGTGGCGGATCTGGTGAACTACCCGTAGCAGCAGGTGAGGCCGCCTCTCAGCGGGGCGGCCACCAATGTGCGCGCCCCCGATTGAACCGATGTGGTTTGGTGGACGTGGTTCAGGGCAGGCGCGTAACGGGAGTGCGCTCTCACAGCAACACCGCCCCGTGCGATGCCCAGCCGATCCCCCCACTATCGACCGCGCACCGCACGGGGCGGCCCCCGGCCCGGTGAGCGCCGAAGCCGTGTGGTGGGCCGAGGGGACCGCAGGCCAAGGGAGCCGAACGCATACGCCCTCCCCCGGACTTCCGCCAGTCGATCTTCGTTTGCTCTGGGAGCCGGCTCCGCGCCCTGGTCGACGAGTCGCGACATCAATGCGCTGTGCCTACGTTTGTCCCGTATCGAGTCCACACGACGACGGGAGGCCACCGGTGCGTGCGCGCCCCCTCCGCATCTCACTGGTCTGCGGCCTCGCGCTCATCGCGGGCGCCGTGGCGGCCAGTACGCTGGCCGCACACGAGGACAGCGCCAGCGCGTCCGTCCGGCCAGGCCGCCCCCAGCCGGCGCGGGCCGGGCAGGCCGCCACCGCCCCTCATCACCCGACCGGCGGGATCCCCTGGATAGCGCAGGGCGGCGCGGCCAACCCGCCGAACCGCCCGCCCACGCTGGCCGACGCCTATGCGTTCACCCGGACCGGAATGCTCAGCCCGGCCGTCGCCGGCGACCCCGAACTGGTCTATGTGCCCAACAGCGGAGAGACCGGAATGGGCGGCTCCAGCAACTCGCCCAACCGCGACCGGGACACCGTCACCGTGATAGACCCGAGGACCTTCCGCGTCGTCGGCCACTACCCGGTCGGAAGGCTGCCGCAGCACGTGACCCCGTCCTGGGACCTGAGGACGCTGTGGGTCGACGCCAGCGGCAGCAACCAGCTCGTACCGCTCGACCCGCGAACCGCCCGGCCGGGCAAGCCGGTTGCGGTCGACGCGCCATACAACCTGTACTTCACCCCGGACGGCGGCTCCGCCCTCGTCATGGCGGAGCGCCGGAACCACCTGGACGTGCGGGACCCCCGCACCATGGCGCTGCGGCGCAGCGTAACCGTGCCCTGTTCAGGCATCAACCACGCCGACTTCTCACCGGACGGCCGCTACTTCATCGCCAGTTGCGAGTTCTCCGGACAGTTGCTGAAGTACGACACGGCCACCCTGCGGATCCTCGGTGAACTCGACCTCGGCCCGGAGGCGATGCCGCAGGACGTCCGGCTCGGGCCGGACGGGCGCACGTTCTACGTCGCCGGCTTCCACAGCGGGGAGTTGGTCCTGGTCGACGGCTCGACCATGCGCGAGCAGGGCAGGATTCCCACGGGGGCCGGGGCGCACGGGATCTACCCCAACCGCGACGGGACGCTGCTGTACGTTTCCAACCGCCAGGACGGTTCGGTCAGCGTGGTCGACCCGCGTACCCGTACCACCACGGCCACCTGGCGGATACCGGGCGGCGGCTCGCCCGACATGGGCGGGGTCAGCGCCGACGGCACCCAACTGTGGCTGTCCGGCCGCGACAACGACGAGGTGTACGTGTTCGGGACCGCGGACGGTCGGCTACTGGCCCGCATCCCGGTCGGCGCCAACCCGCACGGGCTGGCGTTCTTCCCGCAGCCCGGCCGCTACAGCCTGGGACACACGGGCAACTACCGCTGAAAGCACGGTGGTTGGTCGGGCCGCTACTTGCCCTGGTTGGCCGAGGCGAGGCCGGGAGGGGCCGCGGCCAGCGCGTCGTGGATGGCGCGCACGAGCGCCAGGGCGGACTCCTCGGTCAGCTCCACCGCCACCCGAGCCCCCGGCCCCTGCTCGGGGTTGATGAAGTCGATGTTCAGGGTGTGTTCCTGCGGCGCGTGCTGCGGGTGGTCCACATAGACCGTCGCATGGGTGAGCGGGAACCACCCCAGCGCGCCCTTGCCGCTGCCGTCGATGGAGATCTTCTCGGTCAGGTAGGTGCACATGTCGGGCTCCTGATCAGGCGGACAGGTGGCGGCCGAAGAAGTCGAAGATCCGCCGCCAGCCGTCCACGGCGGCCTCCGGCCGGTAGCTGGGGCGGTCGACGGAGAAGAACGCGTGCCCTGCGCCGTCGTAGGTGTGGAACTCGTGCTCCTTGCCCAACCGGTCCAGTTCCGCGGCCAGTTGGGCCGTCTCATCCGGCGCCGGGAAGGAGTCCTCGGCGCCGAACAGGCCGAGCAGCGGACACGACAGCTGCGGCGCGAGACCGATCACCGGCTTCATCGTGGCGGGCATGGTGGCGGGCGGGTCATTGACGACGAAGGCGCCGTAGCAGTCCACCGCCGCGTCCACCTGCATCGAGCAGGCGGCCAGGAACGTCTGACGGCCACCGGAGCAGTGCCCGATCACGCCGATCCTGCCGTTGGCGCCCTCAAGTGACTTCAGATGGCGTACCGCGCCCTTCACGTCACCGATCAACTGCTCGTCGGCGACGCCCCCGGCGGCCCGGACCGCGGCCGCCGCGTCGTCCGGGCTGGCGCCGGGTGCCTGGCGGAAGTAGAGGTTCGGGCACAGTGCCGCGTAGCCGTGCGCCGCGAAGTTGCGCACCATCTGCTTGGTGGCCTCGTCGTAGCCCGGCATGTGGTGGATCACCACGACGCCGCCGAACCCGGTGCGGTCCACCGGCCGGGCCAGGTACGCCTCGACGGGATCGCCGTCTCCGGCGGTGATGGTGACCGTTCCGGCCGTCATCGTGTCGCTCATGTCGTCTCCCGTTGTCCACGGTGCCACTTGCGTCCCACTGCACTGCTGGCGACTGCCACTTCGACGCATGCCTACCACACGCACCTGTCCGACTCACCGAGCGGAACCGGTCTCAGCTCCGCCAGCCCATCGTCAGCAGCGTGCCCAACCCGGGGGCGAGCGTGACCAGTACCGGCACCAGGATCATCAGCAGGCCCACCGCGGTCAGATTGAGCCGTTGCAGCGGCCGCAGCCGTGGCGCCCCGGTGAGTAGCCGGTCGACGCGCGCCGCCACCTCCTCGACGGGCGGTGGCGGGGGCGTCCCCGGGGCCCAGGCGGCGGGCACCGAACGGGACGCGCCGAGCCGGGTCTCGTTGAGGTCGAGCAGCGCCAGGGCCGTCGCCAGATGGCCGTGCCGGTAGGCCGCCGCGTCATCGGCGGCCAGCTCCACCAGCCGCGCGGAGTGGTCCGCGTAGGCGGTGAACAGCGAGGCGCCGGGGAACGCGGTCGCCAGGGCCCCGGCGGACTGCAGCAGCAGATGGTGCCTGGCCCTGGCGTGGGCGCGCTCATGGGCGAGCACCGCGTCCAACTGCTCCTGGCTGAGTCGGCGCATCGCCCCCGTGGACACCACGAGCTGCAGCGGCCTGCGCGGCAGCGGCAGCGGCCTGCGCGGCAGCGGCAGCGACCACGCCTGCGGCCGTGGGCTCTCCATCACCAGCAGCCGCTCGGCTCGGCGCGCCCGCCACCGCTGCCGGCTCTCGTACGGCAGCGGTGGGGCGGCCCGACGCAGCTCGTGGTAGCGGCGGCGACGGCTGATGCGGGCGATGTGCGCCTCCCGCACCAGGTGCAGCACGACGTGGACCGCGGCGGTCACCAGCACCGCGGCGAACACCCCGCGCCAGGCCCCGCCCACCGTCAGGTCGTAGGAGTCCTGTACACCGCGCGGCGCGATCCAGAACAGCCGGTCGCGCAGCGGAGCGCACAGGGCGGCGGCGGTGACGAGCAACGACAGCCCGAAGCACAGGAGTACGGCGGCGACGGCGCACTGCCAAACCCACAGCGCGACCACGGGTTCACGCTCCTGCCAGTCGGCCCGCGCCAGGATCCGCGGTGCCGCGATGGCGAACGCGACACCAACGAGCGGCAGCGCGAAGGCCGTTCCCACAGTGTCCCTCCTCCGCCGGTTTGTGGCCTGCACACCGCAGCATGCCCGGCGAAGCGCCGGGCCGCCACGTGGACGGGCCAACCCGAGGGGGATTGTGCTTACTTCACGACACCGTGGGCCGCCTCCGGCTCAGCGGCGCCGCCGTGCGGCGCCGATCGCCTTGGCCACCGCGGACGGCACGACCCGTGCGGCCAGGCGGCGGGCCGCGGGCCGCGGGCGGTCGCCCTGGGCCTGTCCCGGGGCGGCTGCTGACCGGTGCCGGGACGCGGGGTGGGGCGGGGCCACGGCCTTTCTGCCGTCGATGCGGATCAGCGGAGCGCCGGCGACGGACTGCACCTCGTGCCACAGGTCGCGGCGCTCGCCCAGCCAGCCGAGCAGTTCGTCGCGCACCGGGCCGGGGTCGCCCCATGTGCCGTAGAGCTTGGTGCTGGTGATGCAGACCGCGTTCAGGCCGCCGGTGGTGACCGCCTGCCAGGTGGCGGCGGCGACGCCCGGGCAGTGCTCGGCGCGGAAGTCGTCCAGGGCGACGATGCCGTACGGCCGCAGCAGGGCGCGGGCGCACTCGATGTCGGCGTGCACGTGGTCGTACAGATGCGAGGCGTCGATGTGGACGAAGCGGCAGCTGTTCTCCCGAACATGTTCCGGGACGAGTGAGGACGGCCCCTGTACGACGGTGGGCAGCGCGTCGTGGAAGGACAGGTAGTTGGCCTCGAAGGCGCGCCGCGTCAGGGTGGAGTAGGACTTCGCCATCTCGGCGCTGTTGGAGGAGTCCTCGGCGGGCGAGTCGAACAGGTCGCACACGGTGAAGCGATCGCCGTCCCCTACGTAGCGGCCGCAGAAGATCGCGCTCTTGCCCAGGTAGGCGCCGACCTCCAACAGGTCGCCGGGTTCGTCGCGTTGGCGCTGCCGGGTCAGGAACCAGTCGAAGAGGAGTTGGTCGACCGGGAAGAACCAGCCGGGCACATCGGCCAGCCGTGCGGGGGCGGGGAGCTGCTCGTCGGTGTCCACGGGGGAAGTGGTCATGAGCGTTCCGTTTTTCGGTCGGCAGGACCCGAGCAGGGTGCCGGACGCCGGTGTTGCCGAGGTGTTGCCCGCGCGTCGCCCCGGTGAACACCTCGGGTTGCCTACCGCCGCGCGGCGGGCCGCGGCGCCCCGGCCTACTGCGCTCCCGGGTCCAACGGCGGCGCCGGTACGCCGCAGTTCACCGTGCACTGCGGATGCGCGCAGACCGCCCCCGGGCGCGGCGCCCGTACGGTGAACCAGGCGAGCACTCCCCCGGCGGCCATCACCACGGCGCAGATGACCACCGCCTCCTGGAACGCCCGGTGCACGGTGGGCCCGGAGGCGTACTGGCTGCCGGAGAGCCCCACGGCGAGCGGCAGTGCCGCGACGGCGAGCAGTCCGGCGGCCCTGGCGGCGGCGTTGTTGACGCCGCTGGCGATCCCGGCCCGCCGCACCGGCACGGCGGCCAGCACGGTGGAGGTCAGCGGTGCGACGAACAGCGCCATGCCCAGGCCCTGGACCACGGCGGCGGGCAGCACCGTGCTCCAGTACGCCCCGGTGGGTCCCACCCGGCGCAGCAGGGCGATGCCCACGGCCGCCAGCAGCGGGCCGACGGTCAGCGGCAGCCGCGGCCCGATCCGCCGGGCGAGGTCACCGGCGCGGGCGGAGAGCGCCAGCATCAGCAGGGTGATCGGCAGCATGGCGACGCCCGCCTGCAACGCGCTGTAGCCGGAGGCGACTTGGAGCTGCACGGGCAGCAGGAACAGCACTCCGCTGAGCGGCGCGTACAGGCACAGGGTGATCAGGTTGACGACGGTGAACGTACGGGACCTGAACAGGTCGGGCGGCAGCATGGGATGGGCGCGCCGCCGCTCCAGCGCCACGAACGCCGCGCCGAGCAGACAGGCCGCGACCGCGCAGCCGAGCACCGGTGCGGAGGGACCCCGCGACGGGGCCTCGACCAGCGCGTAGGTCAGTGCCGCCAGCGCCAGCGCGGCGAGGGCGGCGCCCGACACGTCGAAGGAACCGGTGCGCTCGCCCTCCCGGCTCTCCGGAATCCAGCGCACCGCGACGGCCACCACCGCCAGGGCCACCGGGCAGTTGATGAGGAACACCCAGCGCCACCCCGGGCCGTCCACCAGCCAGCCGCCGACGAACGGTCCGACGGCCGCGGCCACCCCGCCGAGTCCCGACCACGCGCCGACCGCCCGGGCGCGGTCCCGCTCGATGTAGGTGGCCTGGATCAGCGCCAGCGACCCGGGCGTCAGCAGTGCGCCGCCCACGCCCTGCAGCGCGCGGGCCGCGATCAGCACGCCCATGTTGGGGGCGAGCCCGCAGGCCGCCGAGGCGAGGGCGAACCACACGGTGCCGATCACGAAGACCCGGCGCCTGCCGAACCGGTCGCCCAGCGATCCGCCGAGCAGGATGAGTCCGGCCAGGGTGAGCATGTAGGCGTTGATCGTCCACTGCAGGGCGGCCAGTGAGGCGTGCAGGCTCTCGCCGAGACGGGGTAGCGCGACGTTCACCACGGTGCCGTCGAGCAGCGCCATTCCGGAGCCGAGTACCGTGGCCAGCAGCACCCACCGGCCGCGTGCGTCGGCCAGACGCACTCCGCCGGCCGCGTCGCTCTCCGCCGCGTTCGCCGTCATGGATCGATCGTCGGCGATCCGGCCGCCTTCGGGTACGAGGCGCGCCAGTCAGTACGGTGGTCACCGGTTCAGGACGTTCCGCAGCCGCCCCCTGGAGTCGCCGTATGCAGCGCACGAGCCCGCCCGCCGCCTCCCGTGGGGCGGTCCGCCGGTGAGCGCCCGGCTGCGGCTGACGGCCGGGCAGCGGCGGTCCCGGGTGGGCTCGCGGCACCTTCTGGCGCCCGGTGCCAAAGGCGCGGCGGTGGAGGAGGTGGCGCACGCGCTGGTGGGGCTGCATGCCACCGATCCGGCGACGGTCTACCTCGCCGCGCGCGCCCGGCTGGCCGCGCCGAGCGTCGCGGAGGTCGAGCGGGGGCTGTACGAGGACCTGACGCTGACCCGGATGCTGTGTATGCGCCGCACCATGTTCGTCGTCCCGGTCGAGCTGGCCCCGGTGGTGAACGCCTCCACGGCGCGGCGGGTCGCGTTGAAGGAGCGCGCCCACCACGCCCAACTCCTGTCGCGGGCGGGCGGTTTCACCGCCGAGTGGATCGCCGCCGCGGAGGAGGCCGCCCTGGCGGCGCTGCGGGTGCGCGGCCAGGCCACCGCGGCGGAACTGGCGGCGGACGTGCCCGCGCTGCGCGAGCGGATCGTGGTCTCGCCGGGAAAGCCGTACGAGAGGTCGCAGCGGGTGGCCAGCCGGATCCTGGGGGTCCTGGCCGCGGAGGGGAGGATCCGCCGGGCCAGACCGCTCGGCGGCTGGACGTCGAACCAGTTCCGGTGGTCCGCGGCGCAGCCGCTGCCGGAGCTGCCCGAGGCGGCGGCGCGGGCGAACCTCGCCCGGCGCTATCTGGCGTCCTTCGGGCCCGCCACGGCGGAAGACCTGAAGTGGTGGAGCGGCTGGACGCTCTCCGACACCCGCAAGGCGATCGCCGCGACCGGCGCGGTCGCCGTGGAGCTGGACGAGGGCACCGGCTGGCTGCTGCCGGACGACACCGAAGCCGTCCCGGAGCCGGAGCCGTGGGCGGCGTTGCTGCCCGCGCTCGATCCGACCGCCATGGGCTGGCGGCACCGCGACTGGTACGTCGATCCGGACGCGCGGCGGCAGCTGTTCGACCGCTACGGCAACATCGGCCCCACCGTGTGGTGGAACGGCCAGGTGATCGGCGGTTGGGCACAGCGCCCGGACGGTTCCGTCGCCTACCGCCTGCTCACCGACGCCGGGCGGCAGGCCCGGACGGCGGTCGACGCCGAGGTCGAGCGGCTCACCGACTGGCTGGGCGAGACCCGGTTCAGACCGAGCTTCCGGACACCGCTGGAGCGCGAGCTGACCGGTTGACCACCGCGCACGCCCGGCGCACCGGTGCACGGTCAACGCGCTCCCGCCGTACCGACCCCCCGCACCGGTGACCGACTTCCGGTATTCGCCGTGAAGCGCACGCCAACGCCTCTAGTCTGATCTTCCCCGCCGTTTCCGGCGGCGCGCTCGCGAGAGGAGCAGGCCATGGCGACGACTGTGACGCTCGACGGTGAGCTGGATCTGCTCACCACCGCGCGCACCACCGACCTGCTCGCCGCCGCGACACTCACCACCTCGGACGTCGTGGTCGATCTGAGATCGGTGACGTTCATGGACGCCACCGGCCTCGCGCCGTTGGCACACACCGCCTGCCAGGTGCGGCGGCGGGGCGGCCGTATGACACTGGTGCTCGCCGATCCCCGACTGGAGCGGGTACTGCGCCTGGCGCGGCTCAACGACCTGTTCACCGTGGTACGCGACGGTGGCGACGCGGGCGCGTACTGCCAACGGCACGCGTGAACAGGGGGCGTTCGGGGACGGGAACGCCCCCGTACCGCCGCCGCGGCGGTACGGGGGGCGCGGCGATCAGGGTCCGACCGGGAGATCGGCGATCAGACCCGTCCGCCGTTGGCGGGGGCGGTGCCTGGCGCGCGCCGCCCATGGGTAGTGATACCCGGCCTCTGTAGGATTCCGGTGAAGACGGTGGCGCGCGGTGTGGTCAC
>NZ_JAPZVN010000022.1 GCF_027533845.1 Streptomyces sp. RPT161
CTACCAGGGTGAGCGCGAGATCGCCGCGTACAACAAGAAGCTCGGCATGTTCGAGCTGACCGGTCTGCCCCCGGCGCCGCGCGGCGTGCCGCAGGTCGAGGTCACCTTCGACATCGACGCCAACGGCATCATGCACGTGGCCGCCAAGGACCTCGGCACCGGCAAGGAGCAGCGGATGACCGTCACCGGTGGCTCCGCGCTGCCGAAGGACGACATCGACCGCATGATGCGCGAGGCCGAGCAGTACGCGGAGGAGGACCACAAGCGCCGCGAGGCCGCCGAGACCCGCAACCAGGCCGAGCAGCTCGTCTACCAGACCGAGAAGTTCCTCAAGGACAACGAGGACAAGGTCCCGGGCGAGGTCAAGACCGAGGTCGAGACCGCCATCGGTGAGCTGAAGGAGAAGCTCAAGGGCGAGGACATCGCCGAGATCCGCACCGCCACCGAGAAGGTCGCCGCGGTCAGCCAGAAGCTCGGCCAGGCGATGTACGCCGACGCCCAGGCCGCCCAGGCCGCGCCCGGCGCCGGTGAGAACGTCAACATGTCCAAGGACGAGGCGCACGACGATGTCGTGGACGCCGAGATCGTGGACGAGGAGCCGAAGAAGCGTGAGGGTGGTGCCGCGTGACGGAGGAGTCGCAGGGCTTCCCGCAGGAGCCTGCTGACGTCCCCGTCAACGCCGCGACGGCTGACGCAGACGACGCGGCGCAGGGCGCCGGGCCCGCCGAGCAGGCGGGCCCGGCGGCCCCGGCCGGGGACGCAGAGCAGGGCGCGGACCAGGACCTGAACAAGCAACTGGGGTCGCTGCGCGGCCAACTGGCCGAGCGCACCGCCGACCTCCAGCGCCTCCAGGCGGAGTACCAGAACTACCGCCGCCGCGTGGAGCGCGACCGGATCGCGGTCAAGGAGATCGCGATCGCCAACCTGCTGAGCGAACTGCTGCCGGTGCTCGACGACATCGGTCGGGCGCGGGAGCACGGTGAGCTGGTCGGCGGCTTCAAGTCGGTCGGCGAGTCGGTGGAGACGGTGGTCGCCAAGCTCGGTCTGCAGCAGTTCGGCAAGGAGGGCGAGCCCTTCGACCCGCTGGTGCACGAGGCGCTGATGCACAGTTACTCGCCGGACGTCACCGAAACCACGTGCGTGCAGATTCTGCAGCCGGGGTATCGGATCGGCGAGCGGACCATCCGTCCGGCCCGGGTCGCGGTCGCCGAACCGCAGCCGGGCGCTCCGGGCAAGGAGGCCGCGGCGGACTCTGACGAGGAGAGCGGTGGCCCGGAACAGGGCTGACGCGTCGGCAGTTGAGGTAGGAGAGGAGGGACGCCGGGGATGAGCACCAAGGACTTCATCGAGAAGGACTACTACAAGGTTCTCGGCGTCCCCAAGGACGCGACCGAGGCGGAGATCAAGAAGGCGTACCGGAAGCTCGCCCGCGAGTTCCACCCGGACGCCAACAAGAACAACCCCAAGGCCGAGGAGCGCTTCAAGGAGATCTCCGAGGCCAACGACGTGCTGTCGGACCCCAAGCGCCGCAAGGAGTACGACGAGGCGCGCACCCTGTTCGGCAACGGTGGCTTCCGGCAGGGGGGTCCCGCCGGACCGGGCGGGTTCAACTTCGATCTCGGCGACCTGTTCGGCGGCGCCCACACCGGTACCGGCACCACTACCGGCGGTGGGGGCTTCGGCGGCGGTCTCGGTGACGTGTTCGGGGGACTTTTCGGGCGCGGGGGCGCCACGCGTACCCAGCCGCGGCGTGGTCAGGACATCGAGTCCGAGGTGACGTTGAGCTTCACCGAGGCTGTGGACGGGGCCACCGTGCCGCTGCGGATGTCGAGTTCGGCGCCGTGCAAGAGCTGCGCGGGCACCGGTGACAAAAACGGTACGCCGCGGGTCTGCCCGACCTGTGTGGGCACCGGGCAGGTCTCCCGGGGTTCCGGCGGCGGGTTCTCGCTCACCGATCCCTGTGTGGACTGCAAGGGCCGGGGCATGATCGCCCAGGACCCCTGTGACGTCTGCAAGGGCAGCGGCCGGGCCAAGAGCGCGCGCACCATGCAGGTGCGGATTCCGGCGGGTGTCAGCGACGGCCAGCGGATCCGGCTGCGCGGCAAGGGCGCGCCGGGCGAGCGCGGCGGCCCGGCGGGGGACCTCTACGTCGTCGTACACGTCGACGCGCACCCGGTGTTCGGGCGCAAGGGGGACAACCTGACGGTCACCGTTCCGGTCACCTTCCCGGAGGCGGTGCTCGGTGCCGAGATCAAGGTGCCGACGCTGGGCGGTCCACCGGTGACGCTGAAGCTCCCGCCGGGTACCCCTAACGGCCGTACGCTGCGGGCCCGTGGCAAGGGCGCGACCCGCAAGGACGGTACCCGCGGTGACCTGCTGGTCACGGTAGAAGTGGCGGTTCCGGAATCGGTGGACGGCAAGGCGCTGGACGCGCTGGAGTCGTATCGAGAGGCGACCGTGGATCAGGATCCGCGGGCAGAGCTGTTCAAGGCCGCGAAGGGAGCTTGAGATGGACGGCCGGGGCGCACGCCGCAACCCGTACGAGCTGACGGACGAGTCACCTGTGTATGTGATCTCGGTCGCCGCTCAGCTGTCAGGGCTGCACCCGCAGACCCTGCGGCAGTACGACCGGTTGGGACTGGTGTCCCCGGACCGTACCGCCGGACGGGGCCGCAGGTACTCGGCGCGGGACATCGAACTGCTGCGCCAGGTACAGCAGTTGAGCCAGGACGGCATCAACCTCGCCGGAATCAAGCGCATCATCGAGCTGGAGAACCAGGTGGCCGTGCTCCAGGCGCGGGTCGCCGAACTCCAGTCCGGCCTTGAGGGCGCCGCCGCCGCGATGCGCCAGCGCGAGGCGGCGGTACACGCCTCGTACCGCCGGGACCTGGTGCCGTACGAGGACGTGCGGCAGGCCAGCGCGTTGGTGGTCTGGCGGCCCAAGCGGCAGGACTGACGCTTCCTCATACGCAAGGGGGCCCGGGGTTTCGCCCCGGGCCCCTTCGCGTTGGCCCGGCCTCGCGTTCGGTCGGGCGCGGCCGAACCGCCTCAGGCGCGGCCCATCGCCGAGGTGAGGGCGATCTCGATGACCACCCGGTCCGGGTTCGGCGTGGTCTGGCGCCGGTAGCGCTCCTCGTAGCGGCGCACCGCCTCCGCGACGGCGGCCGGGTCCGTGGAGACGGTGGCCAGGCCCTCCAGGGTGGCCCAGCGGGCGCGGTCGATCTGGCAGAGGGCGACGCGGGCGCCCTGCTCGCCGGCGGCCAGCACGTTGCGGACCTTCACGCTCTGCTTGCGGGTGATCACGCGGGCCAGGCCCGCTTCCGGGTCGTACGTCGCTCCCACCGCCACCACGTGGGGGGTGCCGTTGGGGCGGGGGGTGGTGAGGGTGGCGTAGTGAGCTTCTCGCCAGAAGGCGATGAAGGCCTCGCCGGGGTGCAGGGGGTTGATCGGCATCCGGTGATCTTCCCATCCGATCCGTCCCGCGTGGTCGATGACCTTTCCGCGCCCACTTCGTTCCCAGGAAAAATTGAGTCTTGTCGACTCAAGTTGTCTTACACTTGATCTGGCAGGATGATGGCGACGCCATGGAGGAGGTCCGCGCACGTGAACGCAGAGCTGACCAACAAGAGCCAGGAGGCGCTGAGCGGCGCCAACAGTCGGGCGGTGTCCGCGGGCCACGCGGACCTGGCCCCGGCGCATCTGCTCGCCGCGCTGCTTGAGCAGCCGGAGAACGACAACCTCAAGGACTTGCTGGCCGCCGTGGGCGCCGATCCGGACGCCCTGCTCAAGGGCGCGAAGGCGCAGTTGAGCGCACTGCCCACGGTGCAGGGCTCCACCGTCGCCCCGCCGCAGGCGAGCCGCGACCTGCTCTCGGTGATCGCCGACGCCTCGCAGCGCGCCAAGGAACTGGGCGACGCCTACGTGTCGACCGAGCATCTGCTGATCGGGCTGGCCGCCAAGGGCGGCAACACCGCAGAACTACTGGACCGCCAGGGCGCCACGGCCGCCAAGCTGCTGGACGCCTTCGAGACCGCCCGCGGAGGCACCCGAGTGACCACCCCTGACCCGGAGGCCACCTACAAGGCCCTGGAGAAGTACGGCACCGACTTCACCGCCATCGCCCGCGAGGGCAAGCTCGACCCGGTCATCGGCAGGGACAACGAGATCCGGCGGGTCATCCAGGTGCTGTCCCGCCGTACCAAGAACAATCCGGTGCTGATCGGCGAGCCGGGCGTCGGCAAGACCGCCGTGGTCGAGGGGCTCGCCCAGCGGATAGTGAAGGGCGACGTGCCCGGCGCGCTAAAGGGCAAGCGGCTGGTCCAGCTGGACCTGGGCGCGATGGTCGCGGGCGCGAAGTACCGCGGTGAGTTCGAGGAGCGGCTGAAGGCCGTGCTGGCCGAGATCAAGGAGAGCGACGGCCAGATCATCACGTTCATCGACGAACTGCACACCGTGGTGGGCGCCGGTGCGGGCGGCGACTCGGCGATGGACGCGGGCAACATGCTCAAGCCGATGCTGGCCCGCGGTGAGCTGCGGATGGTCGGCGCGACAACGCTGGACGAGTACCGGGAGCGGATCGAGAAGGATCCGGCGCTGGAGCGCCGCTTCCAGCAGGTGCTGGTGGCCGAGCCGAGCGTGCAGGACACCATCGCCATCCTGCGCGGCCTCAAGCCGCGGTACGAGGCGCACCACGAGGTGCGGATCGCCGACTCCGCGCTGGTGGCCGCCGCCAACCTGTCGCACCGTTACATCACCTCGCGCTTCCTGCCCGACAAGGCCATCGACCTGGTCGACGAGGCCGCCTCCCGGCTGCACATGGAGGTCGACTCCTCGCCGGTGGAGATCGACGAACTCCAGCGCGCCGTCGACCGGTTGCGGATGGAGGAGGAGTCGCTGCTCGCCATCTCCGGCGCCAAGGACAAGAAGGCCAAGAAGCAGGCCGAGAAGGAGGAGGCGCTCGCCCCCGACGCCCGCGAACGCCTGGAGGCGCTGCGCAGGGCACGGGAGGAGAAGGAGGAGGCACTGCGCGGGCTGACCGCGAAGTGGAACAAGGAGCGCGAGGTCCACAACCGCGTCGGCGAGCTGAAGAAGCGGCTGGACGAGTTGGAGAGCGAGTTCCAGCGGGCCGAGCTGAAGGCCCCCGAGACCGGAGACTGGGTCACCCCGGGCCGGATCAGGACCGAGCAGATCCCGCAGGCGGAGAAGGAGCTGGCCGAGGCGATCGAGGCGCAGCGGCAGCTGGAGGGCATGGTCGGCGAGGAGGTCACCCCGGACGACATCGCCCAGGTCGTCGCCTCCTGGACCGGCATCCCGGCCGGGCGGCTGCTGGAGGGCGAGACCCGCAAGCTGCTGCGCATGGAGGAGGAACTGGGCAGGCGGCTGATCGGGCAGAGCGAGGCGGTCTCCGCGGTGTCGGACGCGGTGCGCCGGTCGCGTTCCGGCATCGCCGACCCGGACCGGCCGACGGGCTCGTTCCTGTTCCTCGGCCCGACCGGTGTCGGCAAGACCGAGCTGGCCAAGGCGCTGGCCGACTTCCTGTTCGACGACGAGCGGGCGATGGTCCGCATCGACATGAGCGAATACGGCGAGAAGCACTCGGTGGCCCGGCTGGTCGGTGCCCCGCCCGGCTACGTCGGCTACGAGGAGGGCGGCCAGCTCACCGAGGCGGTGCGGCGGCGGCCGTACACCGTGGTGCTGCTGGACGAGGTGGAGAAGGCGCACCCCGAGGTCTTCGACGTGCTGCTCCAGGTGCTGGACGATGGCCGGCTGACCGACGGCCAGGGGCGGACCGTTGACTTCCGCAACACCATCCTCATCCTCACCTCCAACCTGGGCTCGCAGTACCTGGTCAACTCCGAGCTGTCCGAGGCGCGCAAGCGCGACGCCGTACTGGAGACGGTGCGGGCGTCCTTCAAGCCGGAGTTCCTCAACCGGCTGGACGACATCGTGGTCTTCAGCGCTCTGGGCGAGGACGAGCTGGGCCGGATCGCCGGACTCCAGCTCGACCGGCTGCGCGACCGCCTCAAGGACCGCCGTCTGGAGCTGGACGTCTCCGCCGGGGCGCTGGCCTGGCTGGCCCGGGAGGGCAACGACCCCGCGTACGGTGCCCGGCCGCTGCGCCGCCTGGTGCAGACCGCCATCGGCGACCGGCTGGCGAAGGCGATCCTCGCGGGTGAGGTGCACGACGGCGACACCGTCCGTGTGGACCGCGAGGGTGAAGGGTTGACCGTACGGCCGGTCCGATGAGGGCTGGGCTTGCCAGACCGGGGCCGGGATGGGGGAGGATGGCGGCAATCGTCGCGAAGGGAACCACACGGTGAGCATCGACCCGTCCTCCATCCCGAACTTCGGCCAAGGCCCGTCCGACCAGCCCCCGGCCGGGCCCCCGGGAGGAGGCGTGATCCGGCCGAACCAGGACCTGGTCAAGCAGCTGCTGGACCAGATGGAGCTGAAGTACGTGGTGGACGAGGAGGGAGACCTCGCCGCGCCATGGGAGGACTTCCGTACGTACTTCATGTTCCGCGGTGAGGGGGAGCAGGAGGTCTTCGCGGTCCGCACCTTCTACGACCGCGCCTACTCCATCGAGGACAAGAACAAGCTGCTGGAGATCGCCGACGGGTGGAACCGGCAGACGCTGTGGCCGAAGGTCTACTCGCACACCCACGACGACGGCTCGGTGCGGCTGATCGGCGAGGCCCAGATGCTGCTGGGGCTCGGCGTCGGCCTGGAGCACTTCGTGTCGTCCACGGTGAGCTGGGTGCGTGCCTCGGTCGACTTCGACAAGTGGGTGACCGAGCAGCTCGGACTGGAGAAGGACGCCGAGTCCGACGGTGACGACGGCGACGAGGACTGATCCCGACACCTCGTTGAAACGCCGACGCCGCGGTGGGGAGGAGATTCCCCGCCGCGGCGTCCGTTTCGTTCAGAGCCCGTTCACAGCGCCAGTGGCGCGATGGTGAGCAGATACGTTCCGTAGAAGAACGAGAACCCGGCCAGTGAGATGACCGCCACCCAGGCGGTGCGCGGCCTGGCCCTGGCGAGCGCGATCGCGGCCGGGATCAGCAGCGGGAACGCGGGCATCAGGAACCGCGGCTTGCACTGGAAGAAGCCCGCGCCGCCGATGCCGATCAGCATCAGCACCCCGCAGTACGCCAGCAGCGCCACCGGGATCCGGTCGGTGATGCACAGCGCCAGCAGGATCACCGCGGCGGCCACGATGGCCGCGGCGACGTAGTACGCGAAGTAGTCGGTGCCGGTCACCAGGTGCTTGAAGAACCGCAGCGCGCTCCAGCCGAAGTCGAACCGCGAACCCCAGCGCGCCTGGACCTTGAAGTACCCCTTGATGTCCCCGGTCTGCCAGCCGACCCACAGCACGTAGCCGAACCAGCCGAGCGGCGCGATCGCCGCGCCGATCCAGGCCCGCCAGTCGATCGGCTTGCCCGCCCGGCGCCGCCGCCAGTAGTCCATGGCCACGCCCGCCACCACCGCGGCGGCCACCGCCACGCCGTTGGGCCGCGTGCAGCCCGCCAGGGCGGCCAGCGTGCCCGCGTAGAGCCAGCGGCGGGTCAGCACGGCGTACAGCGACCAGGCGGCCAGCGCGGTCATCACCGGCTCGGTGTACGCCATGGTCTGGATGATGGCGTGTGGCAGCAGGCCGTAGAGCAGCACCAGGGCGATGCCGACGCGGCGGCTGTAGAGCCGGGCGCCGATCAGGTAGATCGCCCACACCGACAGCAGCGTGGCGATCCAGGCGACCAGGATCGCCACGTTGATCACGCCGATCGGGATGATGTGCGAGACCACCCGCACGGTCATCGGATACAGCGGGAAGAACGCCAGGTCGTTGTAGAGGATCGTGTGCTGGGTGGCGGACGGGATCAGGGTGCCGTAGCCGTACTCGGCCACCCGGAAGTACCAGCGCGCGTCCCAGGCGAGGCCCAGGATGCTGCGCGGATGCTGGCCCGCGTACCAGGCGTACGCGGACAGGAACAGCAGGCCGGTGGCCCGCACCGCCGCGTACACCATGAGCGCGGGTGCCGCGCGCCGCAGTGAGGCCCTCGCCCGCTCAAGGCGGGAGCGGACCTCGGGTCTCGGGGCGGTGGTTCCCCCCGCCGCAGCACGAGGAGGGGTCGAGACCGGCTCGGCCGTATACACCTGTTCCGCTCCTCCCGGGGCGTCCGTTCATCGGCACCGTACTTGACGACAAGCCTGAATGACTCTGTTCTTGCCTTGCGCGCATTGTCGGGTTGTACGGGTCCGTCGTGCCGAGTAGCGCAGCAATCCACCCCCACGGGTGAAAGACGATCGAAAGTCAGGATGGGTTGCCTCAGGAGCGTAGCTGCTTCAGACGCGAGATCGCATCGTTGAGCACCTCTGTTCGCTTGCAGAACGCGAAGCGTACGTAGGGAGTTCCCCTTTCCTTCGCGTCGTAGAACACCGCGTTGGGGATCGCGACCACCCCGCAACGTTCCGGCAAGGAGCGGCAGAAGTCGAATCCGTCGGTTGCGCCGAGTGGGCGAATGTCGGTGGTCACGAAGTACGTGCCGGCCGGGCGGAACACCCCGAAGCCGGCCTCCCGTAGACCGCCCACCAGCAGGTCCCGCTTGGACCGCAGGTCGGCGGCAAGATCGAGAAAATAGCTGGTCGGCAGCCGCAGCGCCTCGGCCACCGCGTATTGGAACGGGCCGGCCGAGACGTACGTGAGGAATTGCTTCGCTGTTCGCACTGCGTTCACCAGATCGTGTGAAGCGGTGACCCAGCCCACCTTCCAGCCGGTGAACGAAAACGTCTTGCCCGCGGAACTGATGGTCACAGTTCGGTTGCGCATTCCTCTGAATGTGCTCAGTGGCAGGTGTTCGCCGTCGAAGACCAGGTGTTCGTACACCTCGTCGGTGATCACCAGAAGATCGCGTTCCACCGCCAGTTCGGCGACGGCGGCCAGCTCGTCGCGGGTCAGTACGGTGCCGGTGGGGTTGTGCGGCGTGTTGAGAAGGATCAGCCGGGTGCGTTCGGTGACCGCGGCACGCAGCTCGTCCAGGTCCAGCACGAACCTCGACCCCTCGGGACGCAGCGTGACCGGCACCCGGGTGCCGCCCGCCATCGCGATGCAGGCGGCGTACGAGTCGTAGTACGGCTCCAGGGCTATCACCTCGTCGCCCGGCTCGACCAGGGCGAGCAGCGAGGCGGCGATCGCCTCCGTCGCGCCCGCGGTCACCAGCACCTCGGTGTCCGGATCGAACTCCAGCCCGTACCGGTCGCGTTGGTGGTCGGCGATGGCGGTGCGCAGCTCCGGGATGCCCGGACCCGGCGGGTACTGGTTGCCGCGGCCGTCCCGTAGCGCCCGTACCGCGGCCTCGCGCACCTCCTCGGGGCCGTCGGTGTCGGGGAAGCCCTGGCCGAGGTTGATGGACCCGGTGCGGGCGGCGAGCGCGGACATCTCCGCGAAGATCGTCGTGCCGAAACCGTCGAGGCGCCGATTGAGCAGAGGCCGAGTCATGCCAGCTATCCTCCGGCGAACCTCTGGACTTCCTCAACTCCCCATTACCGGCGCGCCGTCGCGGGCATGACCCGGAGCACGGATCGAAGCGCCTCGTTTCGGGGGAGTTCGGGGGAGTTGGGGAAGGTGAGGTGGGCGACATGCCCTACCTGGTGGGACTGGTCATCTGTGCGTGCATCGCGTTCATGGTGGTCGCGGCCATCGCGTCGGCCACCCGGCCGGATCTCGACGGCGCGGCGTCCCGCCGGGGGCGCACGGAGGCGCGCGGGGGGTCTGCCGACGGGTCGTCAGAGGAGCGGTAGCGGCCGGGCGAGCACAACTGCGCGTGGCGCTTGCCGCTTCGCATATGCGGCTGGAGCGGATGTGGTGAACACCTGAACAGGTACGTGCCCGTGGGGATGTAAACCGCACTTGGATGGGTAAAACCGCTACGCGCGCTACGAAATTCATGATTCCGTATTGATTCCCGGACCCCCGTGGACACGAACCGGTGGACGTCCCCCTGGGCCGGTCCTCCACATGCCCTCCCGCGCGTCCCCGCGAGGGAGCCAGGGGACGGGCCGGCCCACCAGCCCCTGCGTGACCCTCGCGTGCTTGCGGAGCCGACCCATGCTCAGGACCCTTCAAACCGCCTATATCGACACCCGCGCCGGGGATCTCGCCTGGCGGCTCGGCAAGGAACCGCTGCCCGCGCTCGCCGTCGTCAACCTGGAACTCGATTTGGGGCCGCGTCCTTCGCGTACCGCGGGCAATTGCCGAATTCAGGTGCAGATGCGGCTGCTTGGCGCCTCCCACCAGGTGCTGCTGAACGCTTCGAACGGCGGTTGCTCGGAGACCGTGGCCTGTATGCCGGGCAGCAGGACGCCGCTGCCGCTGGGCGTCGCGGAGCGCATCGGGGACTGGGAGTACGAGTTCGCGGCGCGCGTGGAGACGCTCTCCCGCGGCTCGTTCGCGGGCCGTGCCCAGGAGCTGCTGGCGCTGGTCGCCGACCATCCGCACGGGCTCGCCGGGCGCTTCCCCGGCGACCCCAACGCCTTCACCGCGATGCTGGTGCAGCGCGACCCGGACGGCGGCGGCGAGGTGCACTGGCGCACCTGGCACGCCTACCCGACGGAGGGGCGGCTGGTGACCACGAGGTCACGGGTGACGGGGTTGCGGTGAACGCTTCCGCGGCCGGGCGTTGCGCGGGGCGCGACCGGTGGTGCGGCCGACCGTCAACGCGCCGTCGGCAACGTCCGATTGCACCCCTGTGGGTGACCGGGGCGACGCGCAGAGTGACGTAGCGTGCACTCATGATCGACGTGCCCCCGTCCTTTGCCCGGTTGCCGGTCTCGGTCAGCCTCGGGCGTGCGCTGGTGCTTGGCTCGGTCTTCGTCTGCGCCGCCTGTGGACTCGTCTACGAACTCGAACTCGTCGCGCTCGCCTCGTACTTGGTGGGCGACTCGGTCACCCAGGCGTCCGTCGTGCTCTCCGTGATGGTCTTCGCGATGGGGATCGGCTCGCTGCTGGCCAAGACCATCCGGTGCCGGGCCGCGGTCGGCTTCGCGCTCATCGAGTCGCTGCTGGCGCTGATCGGCGGGCTGTCCGCTATGGCGCTCTACGCGAGTTTCGCCTGGCTCGGGCAGTCCAGTTCGGCTCTCACGGTGTTCGCCTTCGCGATCGGGCTGCTGATAGGCGCCGAGGTGCCCTTGCTGATGACGCTCATCCAGCGGATCAGACGGCAGGACGCGGGCGGCGCGGTGGCCGAGCTGTTCGCCGCGGACTACGTGGGCGCGCTGGTCGGGGGGTTGGCCTTTCCGTTCGTCCTGCTGCCGTTCCTGGGGCAGGTGACGGGCGTGCTGCTGACCGGGGCGGTGAACGCGGGGGCGGGCGCGGCGACGGTGCTCGGGTTGTTCCGGCGCGATCTGAGCGGACGGGCACGCGGCTGGCTGATGGGGGTGAACATCGCGGTGCTGGTGGTGCTGGCGACCGCCGCGGTGTTCGCGGGGCCGTTCGAGCGGGCCGCGCGGCAGGCGGTCTACGGGGGCGACGTACGGCTGGCGGTGCGCACGGACGTACAGGAGGTGGTGCTCACCGGCTCGCCCGCGGGGCGTCCGCTGCGCCTCTTCCTCGACGGGCGGCTGTCGGCCTCCGGGCGCGACGAGTACCGGTACCACGAGGCGCTGGTCCACCCCGCGATGGCCGGGCCGCACCGGCGGGTGCTGATCCTCGGCGGCGGCGACGGGCTGGCGCTGCGCGAGGTGCTGCGGTACCCGGATGTGGCGTCGGTGACGCTGGTGGAGGTGGACCCGCAACTGGTGGACCTGGCGCGCGGTGACCCCGGCCTGAGCGCGCTGAACCGTCACTCCTTCGCTGACCCGCGGGTCCGGGTGGTGACCGCGGACGCCTTCGACTGGCTGTGGGAACGGCGCCGACCCGGCGCGTACGACGTGGTGATCGAGGATCTGCCTGACCCGGGCATCTCCCGTAGCGCCAAGCTGTATTCGCAGGAGTTCTTCGGACTGGCGGCGGCGGATCTGGCCCCCGGCGGGCGCCTCGCGGTGCACGCGGGCCGCCCGCAGCGGTTCTGGACGGTCGACGCTACGGCTCGCTCCGCGGGTCTGCGCACCACGGACTACTGGGTCCCGGCGGGCGCCACGCCCTGGTGCTTCCTGCTGGCCGCCCGTGATCCGGTCGCCGCCCACCTGTCGGCAGACGTCCCGCCCCTGCGGTCCCTGACCCCGGCCACCCTGCGCGCCGCCGTCCGCCTGGCCGAGATTTCCCGCCCGCCAACCCCTTCCTCCCCGTCCACGCTGATGCGACCCCGGTACGGAGACTGACCTGCCTCCAGCGCGGCGGTTGAGGCGGCAACGGCTTCCCGCCGCGGCGGCGCGCGGCCGCCGCCCCGTGGCCCCGGGGCAGAACCCGGGACGCTGCCCATGAACGCGGCGTCCCGGTAGGCTCCGGCGGTATGGAGCACGAGTCGTACGTCCCATTCCCGGTCGAGACCGTGCGGCGGGCACTCAGCGAGCCCGACAGGGTCGCCCGGTGCGTCTCCGCACTACAGCGCGACGCGGCCGCCGCCGTGCCCGGCGGGCTCGCGGGACGGCTGCGGCTGCGCATCGGCGGCTCCACCATCACGTACCGCGGCAGCCTGCGGATCGCCGCCTGTGACGGCGGCTTCGAGATCGAGGGCGAGGGCGCCGAAGCCCGCGGCAGTGGCACGGTGAAGCTGGCGCTGGTCATCGGGCTCGACCCGGAAGGCCGCGGCACCCGGCTCGGCTTCTCCGGCGCCGTGCAGGCCGAGGGCCGACTCACCGAGTACGACCAGCCGACCGTGGAAGCCGCCGGTCGCCGTCTGCTGGATCGTTTCGTTTCCGACCTCACAACGGATCTGGAAGCCGAACCCCCCGCCGAGTTCGCCCCGCCCGCGCAGGAGGCGTCCGCGCAGGGCGTGCTGCTGCCGGGCGACGTCGACATGGACGACATGGACGACGCCGAGGACGTGGAGCTCTCCGAGCTGCCCGAACTCTCCGAGGAGGGTGAGGAGTTGGAGCTGGTCGAGGTCGACGTACCGGAGACCCCCGCCGGTCTGGAGGACGACCCGCATCCACGCGCCGACGTGCCCGCCGAGGCCGCGCACGCGCGCCGCACCATGATCGGCCGCAGTGCGGAGGAGGTCGACCACGCGCCGCCGCGCGGCCGTTACGCCCCGGTGCCCGCGCCGACCACCAGCTCGACCGGCGACACCCTGCGCTGGGCCGCACCGGCCGCCGCCGCGCTGCTCGCCTCGGCCGTGGTGGTCGGCCGGGTGCTGCGCCGCCGCCGCTGACAGGCCCTAGATTCGGGGCATGCACCAGACACCAGAACCGGTCCGGCTCACGGCCGGAGACGTCGAACTGACCGTGCGGCCGGACGCCGGCTGCGGCATCAGCAGCCTGCGCGTCGGCGGTACCGAACTGCTGCGGCAGGGCCCGCGCTACGGCTCGTTCGTCATGGTCCCGTGGTGCGGACGCACCGATAACGGGCGGTTCCGCAACGGCGGCGTGACCCACCAACTGCCCATCGACGCCGCCCCGCACGCCATCCACGGCACCGGACGCCATGCGACCTGGACGCAGTCCACACAGGGGGAGCGCACCGCCTCGTTCTACTACGACCTCACCGACCCCTGGCCGTACGAGGGCCGCGTGACACAGGTCTTCGAGCTCACCGAGAACGAACTGCGGCTCACCCTTGGAGTGGAGACCGCCGAGGTGTCCTTTCCGGCACAGGCAGGCTGGCACCCGTGGTTCCTGCGCAATCTCGGCGCGGGCGGCCAGGACGCCACCATCGACTTCGCGCCCGCCTGGCAGGAGGAGCGCGGCGACGACCACCTGCCGACCGGCCGCCGGATCGACCCCCAGCCGGGCCCGTGGGACGACTGCTTCGGCATGCCGGACGGCGTCGATGTGACCCTCACCTGGCCGGGCCGGCTGAGGCTCAAGGTGACCAGCCCGGCCGAGTGGGTGGTGGTCTACGACGAGCAGCCGGAGGCCATCTGCGTCGAGCCGCAGTCGGGGCCGCCGAACGGCCTCAACACCCATCCGCGGCTGGTCACCCCGATCGATCCGCTGGAGATCACGACGGTCTGGGCGTGGGAGCGGCTCGGCTAGTCTCATGGGCATGACTGACGCCCGTGACGCCCTGCTGCAGCAGATCAAGGACAAGGCCGTGGTGCACGGCAAGGTGACCCTCTCCTCCGGCAAGGAGGCCGACTACTACGTCGATCTGCGCCGGATCACCCTCGATGGCGAGGCGGCGCCGCTGGTCGGCCAGGTGATGCTGGACCTGACCGCCGACCTTGACTACGACGCGGTGGGCGGGCTGACCCTCGGCGCCGACCCGGTCGCCGCCTCGATGCTGCACGCCGCCGCGGCGCGCGGGCGCAGGCTGGACGCGTTCGTGGTCCGCAAGACCGGCAAGGCGCACGGGCTCCAGCGCCGGGTGGAGGGTCCGGACGTCAAGGGCCGCCGGGTGCTGGCGGTCGAGGACACCTCGACCACCGGCGGTTCGGTGCTGACGGCGGTCGAGGCGCTGCGCGAGGAGGGCGCCGAGGTCGTCGGTGTCGCGGTGATCGTGGAGCGCGGTGCGGCTCCGGCCATCGCGGAGACCGGGCTGCCGTACTTCCAGGCGTACAGCCTGGCCGACCTCGGCCTGGATTGATCGCTGGCGCACGCCTCTGACCTGCGCTTATCGGGAAGCGGTGGCTGTTTCACGTGAAACGGCCACCGCTCACGCGTAAGTGTGATAGCTGCCGTATGGAGGTTGAGCGGGAGTCTGCGAAGATGAGGGCGACGATGACGTAGCCACGTCTGTACGAGACCCGCGGACCCCCAAGGAGCGGACACATGCCCATCGCAACCCCCGAGGTCTACAACCAGATGCTCGACCGGGCGAAGGCAGGCAAGTTCGCCTACCCGGCCATCAACGTGACCTCGTCGCAGACGCTGCACGCCGCGCTGCGCGGCCTCGCCGAGGCGGAGAGCGACGGCATCATCCAGATCTCCACCGGTGGCGCGGAGTTCCTGGGCGGCCAGTACAAGAAGGACATGGTGACCGGCGCGGTGGCGCTGGCCGAGTTCGCGCACATCGTCGCGGAGAAGTACCCGGTCAACGTGGCGCTGCACACCGACCACTGCCCGAAGGACAAGCTGGACGGCTACGTCCGTCCGCTGCTGGCCATCTCCCAGGAGCGGGTGGCCAAGGGCCTCAACCCGCTGTTCCAGTCCCACATGTGGGACGGCTCGGCGGAGAACCTGAACGACAACCTCGCCATCGCGCAGGAACTGCTCGCCGAGGCCGCCAAGGCGAAGATCGTCCTTGAGGTCGAGATCACCCCGACCGGCGGCGAGGAGGACGGCATCTCGCACGAGATCAACGACGAGCTGTACACGTCCGTCTCGGACGGCATCCGTACCGCCGAGGCGCTCGGCCTGGGTGAGAAGGGCCGGTACCTGCTGGCCGCGTCGTTCGGCAACGTGCACGGTGTGTACAAGCCGGGCAACGTCGTGCTGCGGCCGTCGATCCTGAAGGAGCTTCAGGTCGCGGTGGGCGAGAAGTACGGCAAGCCCAACCCGTTCGACTTCGTCTTCCACGGCGGCTCCGGCTCGACGATCGAGGAGATCAACGAGGCGCTGGAGAACGGCGTGGTGAAGATGAACATCGACACCGACACGCAGTACGCGTTCACGCGGCCGGTCGCGGGGCACATGTTCAAGAACTACGACGGTGTGCTGAAGGTCGACGGCGAGGTCGGCAACAAGAAGGCCTATGACCCGCGCACCTGGGGCAAGGCGGCTGAGGAGGGCATGGCGGCGCGTGTCGGCGTCGCCGCGCAGAACCTCCGCTCCGCGGGCAACAAGCTGAAGTAAGGCCCGGTTCGGGGGGCCGCGGCCCCCCGAATCCCTCGGGGCCCGTGCCCCGGACGCCGAAACCCCCATCTCCCCGGCCGCCCGCGGTCGGGGAGCGGGCAGACTGGGGGTATGGCCATTCATGAGAACCTGCTCGGGGGGCCGCCCCCGACCCATCTGCCCGACGATCCGGAGCCGCGTGAGCTGCTCGCCTCGGGCACCTCGCCGGCGGACGTCGCCGCGAAGTACCCCTCCTCCTCGCTGGCCTGGGCACAGCTCGCCGATGACGCCTTCGAGGCCGGCCGGGTGGTGGAGTCGTACGCCTACGCCCGTACCGGATACCACCGCGGCCTGGACGCACTGCGCCGCAACGGCTGGAAGGGCCATGGGCCGGTGCCCTGGGAGCACGAGCCCAACCGCGGCTTCCTGCGCTCCCTGCACGCCCTCGGCCGCGCCGCACAGGCGATCGGCGAGAACGAGGAGCACGAGCGCTGCGCCGCCTTCCTGCGCGACTCGTCCCCGACGGCAGCTGACACGCTGGGCTGAACCCGTACGCCAAGACCTGTCTGGCCCCGCCGCCAGGCAGGTCTTGCCGTATCCCGGTCACTGCCCGCATGATGCGCATGGGCCGGGCGGCACGTCGATCGTGTGCGCGGGTCCGAGGGGACCGGGGCTCCGACGCCGATCGGGAAGGAGCAGACCGCTACCCGGTGGCGCAAGCAAGGAGACAGCGATGTCCCACCACCCCGACTCCGACGAAGCGGGGGCGCAGACACCCAACCTCGACTTCGAGGGCACCACCCCCTACGACGACTACGTACAGGCCGACGTCCTCACCCATCTGCAGCACCCGCTCTCCGACGACCCGGGCGAGATGGTCTTCCTGGTGACCACCCAGGTGATGGAGCTGTGGTTCACCGTCATCGTCCACGAATGGCAGACCGCCGCCGAGGCGCTGCGCCAGGACGACCTGCCGACCGCCCTCGCGGCGCTGCGGCGCAGCACCTACGAGCTGGAGTCGCTGAACGCGTCCTGGAAGCCGCTGGCCCATCTCACGCCCGTTCAGTTCAACTCGTACCGCAGCGCGCTGGGCGAGGGATCCGGGTTCCAGTCGGCGATGTACCGGCGCCTTGAGTTCCTGCTCGGCGAGAAGTCCAGCTCGATGCTCGTCCCGCACCGCGGTGCCTCGCGGGCGCACGCCGAACTGGAGAAGGCGCTACAGGAACCGAGCCTGTACGACGAGGTGCTGGGCTTCCTGTCCCGCCGCGGCCACCCGGTCCCGGCCGCGGCGCTCGACCGCGACGTCGCCCAGCGCTACGAGGCAGACCCGGCGGTGGAACGGGTCTGGCAGCGGATCTACGCGGGACCGCAGGACAGCCCGGAGGCGCGGCTCGGCGAGGCGCTGACCGAGGTCGCCGAACTGGTGTGGCGCTGGCGCAACGACCACCTGGTGGCCACCCGCCGCGCGATGGGCGCCAAGCCGGGCACCGGCGGTTCCGCGGGCGTGGCCTGGCTGGAGAAACGTGCCCGCAAGAACGTCTTCCCCGAGCTGTGGACGGCCAGAAGCCATGTCTGACTCACTGCTGGGCCGTGCTGAACGGCTGGACGCCGATGACCAACTGGCCAAGATCCGCGACCGGTTCGACCTTGAGGCCCCATCTGATCAGGCGGCCGGCGACGCGGGCGTGTACCTGGACGGCAACTCGCTCGGCGCGCTGCCGCACGGTGTGGCCGCCAGGCTTCAGGACGTGGTGGAGCGCGAGTGGGGGCGGCTGCGCATCCGCTCCTGGGACGAGAGCGGCTGGTGGACCGCGCCCGAGCGGGTCGGCGACCGGATCGCCCCGCTGATCGGTGCCGCGCCGGGGCAGGTGGTGGTCGGCGACTCCACCAGCGTGAACGTCTTCAAGGCGCTGGTCGGCGCGGTGCGGATGGCACCGCAGGACCGGGACGAGGTGCTGGTCGACGCGGCCACCTTCCCCACCGACGGCTACATCGCCGCGTCGGCGGCGCGGATGACCGGCCGTACGGTGCGCCCGGTCCGCGCCGTCGACATGGCGGCCGAGATCGGGCCGCGTACCGCCGTGGCGCTGGTCAACCACGTCGACTACCGCACCGGGCGGCTGCACGACCTGCCCGGCACCACCGCCGCCGCGCACGCCGCGGGCGCGCTGGTGGTGTGGGACCTGTGCCACAGCGCCGGGGCGCTGCCGGTGCGGCTGGACGCGGACGGGGTGGACCTGGCCGTCGGCTGCACGTACAAGTACCTCAACGGCGGCCCGGGCGCGCCGGCCTACCTCTACATCCGGCGGGAGCTGCAACCGCGGTTCGACTCCCCGCTGCCCGGTTGGAACTCGCACACCGACCCGTTCGGCATGCGACCCGACTACGAACCGGCGGACGGTGCGCCGCGCGGCAGGGTGGGTACGCCGGAGATCCTGTCGATGCTCGCGCTGGAGGCGGCACTTGAGGCGTGGGACGGGGTGTCGATCGAGGAGGTGCGGTGCAAGAGCCTGGCGCTGAGCGACTTCTTCCTGGAGTGCGTGGCCGCGCTCGTGCCGGACGGCATGGTCGAGTCGATCACGCCCGCCGAACACGCGCTGCGCGGCAGCCAGGTGTCGCTGCGCTGCGAGCGCGCGGGCGAGGTGATGGCGGCGCTGATCGAACGGGGTGTGGTGGGCGACTACCGGCGCCCCGATGTGCTGCGGTTCGGTTTCACCCCGCTGTACACGCGGTACGTGGACGCGCTGCGCGCCGCGCGCACCCTCGCGGACGTGCTGCGGTGACGCCGCCGGACGAGGAGGCGGCGCTGCTGGCGCTGCCGCCCGCCCCGGCGGAGCGGAGCCTGCGGTACGGGCCGCATCCCTCGCAGGTCATCGACTACTACGGGCCGGGTGGCGGGCGGCGGCTGACCGTGCTGCACGGCGGCTTCTGGCGGGAGGCGTACGACCGCGCCCATCTGTCGCCGCTGGCCGCGGAGTTGGCGCGGCGCGGCTATGCGGTGGCGCTGGTCGAGTACCGCCGGGTCGGCGGGGGCGGTGGCTGGCCCGCGACGTTCGACGACGTGTCCCAGGCGGTCGAGACCGCGTGGGACGGCGCGCCGCAGGTGCTGTTGGGCCACTCGGCGGGCGGTCAGCTCGCCCTGTGGGCCGCCGCGCGGGGCGGGGCGAGCGCGGTGGTGGCGGTGTCGCCGGTCGCGGACCTCGGATACGCGCGGGAGTCGCGGCTCAGCGGTGGGGCGGTGGACGAACTCCTGGGCGCCGAGGGCGAGTTGGCGGCCGTCGACCCGATGCGGCTGCTGCCGCTCACCGCCCCGACGGTGCTGCTGCACGGTACGGCGGACCGCGACGTTCCCGTCGAGGTCTCACGCCGGTACGCGGGTGCCTCCGGCGCGGTGCTGCGCGAACTGGCAGGCGTCGGCCACTACGCGCCGCTGATCCCGGGGTCCCCGGCCTTTCCGCGGCTGCTGGCGGCCCTGGCCGAGGTGGCTTAGGGGCGAGCCCCCCCGATGGAAGGAGCCCGCATGGATTTCGACCCCCGGTCGCCCGAGTTCATCGCCGACCCGTACCCCGCCTACCGGCGGCTGCGGGAGCAGGGGAGAGCGATCTGGTACGAGCCGACACGCCAGTGGCTGGTCCCGCACTACGCGGACGTCAGCGCCGCCCTGCGGGACCGCCGCCTGGGGCGGACGTACCTGCACCGCTTCACCCACGAGGAGTTCGGCCGCACCCCGCCGCCCGCCGCGCACGAACCGTTCCACACGCTCAACGGCAACGGGTTGCTCGACCTTGAGGCCCCCGACCACACCCGGATCCGGCGGTTGGTCGCCAAGGCCTTCACCCCGGCGACGGTGCGCCGTCTGACCCCCACCATCGACAAGCTCGCCGTGGAACTCGTGGACGCCCTGTGCGCCGACGGCGGCGGCGACCTGCTGGCCGGGGTGGCCGAGCCGCTGCCGGTCGCCGTCATCGCCGAGATGCTGGGCATACCGCCCGCCGACCGGGGGCTGCTGCGTCCCTGGTCGGCGGCGATCTGCGGCATGTACGAGCTGAACCCGGACGACGCCACGGCCACCGCCGCCGTCCGTGCCAGCCTGGAATTCTCCGCCTATCTGCGGGAGTTGATCGCCGCGCGGCGGGCCGACCCGGGTGACGACCTGATCAGCGCGCTGATCGCCGCGTACGACGAGGGGGACCGGCTCTCCGAGCAGGAGATGGTCTCCACCTGTGTGCTGCTGTTGAACGCGGGCCATGAGGCTACCGTCAACACCACCGCCAACGGCTGGTGGACGCTGCTGCGCCACCCCGACCAGCTCGAACTGCTGCGTGCCGACCCGGGGTTGCTGCCCACCGCCATCGAGGAGCTGCTGCGGTACGACACCCCGTTGCAGTTGTTCGAGCGCTGGGTGCTGGACGACATCGAGATCGGCGGCACCACCATCCCGCGCGGCAGCGAGGTCGCGTTGCTGTTCGGCTCGGCGCACCGGGACCCGGTCCGCTTCGCCGACCCGGACCGGCTGGACCTGGCCCGCGCCGACAACCCGCATCTGGCGTTCGGCGCGGGCATCCACTACTGCCTGGGCGCACCGCTGGCCCGCATCGAACTCGCCGCGTCCTTCGGGGCGTTGCTGCGTTCGGCGCCGGGCCTGCGGCTGGTGCGCGAACCGGAGTGGCAGCCGGGCTACGTCATCCGGGGGCTGCGCGAGCTGCTGGTCGAGGTCTGACCCGTCACCCGATGTCGCGGCGGCGCAGGGCGGCGAGCCCGGCCGCCGTCAGCACCGCGGCCAGCGCGGTGAGCCACACCAGTGGCGCCGCGGCCACCGGCGCGGACGGCACCCTCGGCAGGTGCGTGAAGACGGACAGGTCGAGCGCCCACCGGCTGAGCCTCAGCAGTGGCCCGTACAGCCCGAGGGCGAGCGTCAGCGAGGCCACGGTCCAGCCGGCCAGGGCCAGTCTCGGTACCGCGCCGAGGATCAGCACCGCGACGGCGGCGACGAACAGCACCGCGGGCAGCTGGACCAGTCCGGCCCCGGCCATACGCGGCAGTTGGCCGCCCACGTCGCCGACCGCCGCCCCGTAGCCGACGCCCAGCGCCAGCCCGCCGACGGCCAGCAGCGCGGCGGATCCGGCCGCGGCGACCAGCAGATGCGCGGCGGCCCAGCGGATCCGGCCGACCGCCGCGGCGAGCACCGGTTCCGCCCGCCCGCCGATCTCCTCGCCGCGCAGCCGCAGCACCGCCTGGACGGCGTAGACGGCGGCGAGCATGCCCAGGAAGCTGACCATGGTGGCCAGGAAGGAGTCCACCAGGTTGTGCGTGCCGCCCAGGCTGTTCAGCTCGTCGGCGACGGACTTGTTGCCGTTGCCCAGGGACACCGCGCCCTTGGTGATCGCCCCCAGCACCAGGCCCGCGACGGCGTAGCCGGACAACCAGCCGCACAGCGCCCCGCGTTGCAGCCGCCAGGCCAGCCCGAACACACCGGACAGCCGCCGCCCGGCGCCCTCGGGACCCGGCCGGGACGGCAGCAGTCCGGCGTCCAGGTCCCGCCGGGCGACCAGCGAGTGCGCCAGCGCGACCAGGACCGGCACCGCACCGGCGAACAGTCCGAGCACCCACCACCGCTCGCCCGCGTACGGGCGCAGCCGCTCCGCCCAGCCCAGCGGGGAGAGCCAGGCGGCCCAGCCGGGACCGCCGGGACCGGCGGCGTCGCCGGTGGCGCGCAGCAGATAGCCGACGCCCAGCAGGGCGCCCGCGATGCCCTTGGCGGCCCGTGCGCTCTGGGTGAGCTGTGCGGTGACCGCGGCGACGGCCGCGTAGCAGCAGCCCGCGCCGCCGAACGCGAGCCCGAACGCCAGTGCTCCGGTGGCGCCTTGGGGCAGCAGTCCGAGGGTGACGATGGCGGCGAGGGCGAGTGAGGTGCCGAAGCCGGTGAGCAGTGCGGCGGCCAGGGGCGCCCGCCGTCCGATGGCGCCCGCGCCGAGCAACTCCAGCCGCCCGTCCTCCTCTTCCTCGCGGGTGTGCCGCACCACCAGCAGCAGTGCCATCAGCCCGGCCAGCGCAGGGCCTGTCGACCCCATGCGCCAGGCGGTGAGCCCGCCGATGCCGGTGTCGTAGACGGGGCCGTAGAGCGCGCGCAGCGAGCCGTTGGCGGCCATGCTGGCGGCGAGTGAGGTGCGGCTGGCCTGTGTGGGGTACAGGCCGCTGATGGCGGACCGCATCGCGATGACCAGCAGGCCGAGCGGGAGCACCCAGGCCGGGATCATGATCCGGTCGCGCCGCAGTGCCAGCCGGACCAGGGCGCGGGTGCCGGTGAGGTCGTTCATCGGGCCGCCGTCTCGCTCCGGTAGTGGCGCAGGAAGAGCTCGTCGAGCGTGGGCGGGGTGCAGTTGAGGGCGCGGACGCCGACCGAGGTGATCTGCCGTAGTACGGCGTCGAGTTGGTCGGTGTCGACCTGCAACGCGACGCGCTCGCCGTGGACGTCGAGGTCATGGACGCCGGGCAGACGCGCGAGGCCGTTGGGCGGACCGGCGAGTTCGGCGGTGATCGAGGTGCGGGTCAGGTGCCGCAGCTCGGCGAGGGTGCCGGTCTCCACGGTGCGGCCCCTGCGGATGATGCTGACCCGGTCGCACAGGGCCTCGACCTCGCTGAGGATGTGACTGGAGAGCAGGACGGTGCGGCCCCGGTCGCGCTCCTCGCGCACGCACTCGCGGAAGACCTCCTCCATCAACGGGTCGAGCCCCGACGTCGGTTCGTCGAGGATGAGCAGCTCCGCGTCGGAGGCGAACGCCGCGACGAGGGCGACCTTCTGCCGGTTGCCCTTGGAGTAGGTGCGGCCCTTCTTCGTGGGATCGAGTTCGAAGCGGCGCAGCAGCTCCTGCTTGCGGTGCTGGTCCAGGCCGCCGCGCAGTCGGCCGAGCAGGTCGATGACCTCGCCGCCGGACAGGTTGCGCCACAGGGTGACGTCTCCGGGGACGTACGCCAGCCGCGCGTGCAGCCGTACCGCGTCGCGCCAGGGGTCGCCGTCGAGCAGCCGCGCCTGGCCCCGGTCGGCGCGCAGCAGGCCGAGCAGCACCCGGATGGCGGTGGACTTCCCGGCGCCGTTCGGCCCCAGGAAGCCGTGGACCTCACCGCGTGCGACGGTCAGGTCGAGCCCGTCCAGCGCCTGGGTGCGGCCGAACGCCTTGTGCAGGCTGGTCACCTCGATTGCCGAGTTCATGGTTTCGAAGCTACGCTGGTTTCAGAAAGTTGTGAAGTTATAGAATCGTATAGTGATCGCCATGGCAGACCAGCAACGGGACGAAGAAGCCGTCGACCGGTTCGTGGAACGATTCGCCTCCGAACTCGTGGAGGCGGGCATGCAGCGGATGCCCGCCCGGGTGTTCGCCGCCCTGCTGGTCGCCGACGACGGTGCGCTGACCTCCGCGGAAGTCGGCGAACGGCTCAAGGTCAGCCCGGCCGCCGTCTCCGGCGCGGTGCGCTACCTCGCGCAGGTCGGCCTGATCAGCCGGGAGCGGGAACCCGGCTCACGGCGCGAGCGGTACCGGCTGCACAGCGACCAGTGGTACGAGACGTTCACCCGTCGCGACCGCTTCCTCACCCGGCTGGAGAGCACCCTGGCCTCCGGCGTCGATGCGGTCGGCGGCGGGACCCCCGCGGGGGAGCGGATCGCCGAGACCGCCGACTTCTTCGCCTTCCTGCAACGGGAGTGGACCAAAACGATGGAGCGCTGGCGCGCGGAACGCTCGGGCCGCTAGGGACTCCGGTTCTCGGCGGATCGCGGTTCGTCCGACCACGACGGCGGAGAACGGCGGCGTCGAACGAACCGCAACCCCAACCGCGTGTTCCCCCGGCGGCTAACGGGGAACCGTCAGCCGCCAGGCGTCGGCCTGTACCGTCCAGGTCCTGGTGCGCACCGGGCCGGTCAGCGACTCGTCGGCGTGGTAGCGGAAGTCCCGGCCGGAGATCGTCACCGCCTGGGCGCGCACCCGCAGCGGGCGGCCGCTGGTCTGCTGCACATAGACGTCCGCCAGACCGCCGGTCGGGGAGCGCACCGACACCTCGTGCACCGGGCGGTCCAGGTCGGCCAGCAGCACCCCGTCCGCCTCCACCCGCAGCCGGTGCCCCGGCGACTGGCCGGGGCCGCCGGTCAGGGTGCGCAGCAGCGAACGGGCGCCGCGCTCAAGCCAGTTGCCCCGGGGCGGCGGGGCGGGCCAGGACGGGATCCGCAGCGTACCCAGCACGATCCCGCCGCTCTCGTCGAGGAGCAGGTCGAGGTCGCGCACCGCGCCGTCCAGCGCCGCGCGGGCCGCCGCCACCGTGGACGCCGGCACACCCAGCCGTCGGGACAGCGCCAGTTCGGAGCGCTGACCGACCGGCACCATCGACAGCGCCGCCTCGCCCAGCGCGCCCTCCAGATGCAGCAGTCGCACCGTGCGCAGCAGCGCGTGATCGTCGCCGATCACCACCGGACGGCGGCGACCGCGGTGCACCAGCGCCCGGCGCAGTTCCTCGCCGCTGTCCGGGAGGCAGACCTTCAGCGACGACGCGCCCGCCCGCAGGACGTCCTTCGCGATGCGCACCGATTCACCGTCCAATGTGCGGGCCGCGGGGTCGATGACCACCAGCAGCGGAAGCCCGGCCGAGGCTTGAGCCGACACCTTCGTCCTTCCTCAGGTAAAATCTCGGTGCAAGAGCCCCTTGCGCCTTTGCGCCAGGGGCTTCGTCTATTCCGGGGCACCGGTTCGACGGCTCTTACGCACGTTGGACATGCCCCGCCCGGAAGGGGTGTACGCCTGTGCCCGCACTTGTGCTGCTCGGTGCTCAGTGGGGTGACGAGGGCAAGGGAAAGGCCACCGACCTGCTCGGCGGCTCGGTTGACTACGTGGTCCGCTACCAGGGCGGTAACAACGCCGGTCACACGGTGGTCGTCGGCGACCAGAAGTACGCGCTGCACCTGCTCCCATCCGGGATCCTCTCCCCGGGGTGCACCCCCGTCATCGGCAACGGAGTCGTCGTCGACCCGGCGGTCCTGCTTTCCGAGCTGAGTGGACTCCAAGCGCGTGGTGTCGACACCTCCAAGCTCCTGATCAGCGGAAACGCCCATCTGATCACCCCGTACCACCAGACCCTGGACAAGGTCACCGAGCGCTTCCTGGGCAAGCGCAAGATCGGTACCACCGGTCGCGGCATCGGCCCGGCCTACGCCGACAAGATCAACCGGGTCGGCATCCGGGTGCAGGACCTGTTCGACGAGTCGATCCTGCGGCAGAAGGTCGAGGCCGCGCTGAACGACAAGAACCAGATCCTGGTCAAGATCTTCAACCGCCGGGCCATCTCCGCCGACAAGGTGGTCGAGGAGTACCTGGGCTACGCGGAGCAGATCCGCGACTACGTCGCCGACACCACCCTGGTGCTGAACCAGGCGCTGGACGAGGACAAGGTCGTGCTGCTGGAGGGCGGCCAGGGCACGTTGCTCGACGTGGACCACGGCACGTACCCCTTCGTGACCTCCTCCAACCCGACGGCCGGCGGTGCCTGCACCGGTTCCGGTATCGGCCCGACCCGCATCTCGCGCAGCATCGGCATCCTCAAGGCGTACACCACCCGGGTCGGCGCGGGTCCGTTCCCGACCGAACTGTTCGACGAGGACGGCGACAAGCTGCGCACCATCGGCGGCGAGCGGGGCGTCACCACCGGCCGTGACCGCCGCTGCGGCTGGTTCGACGCGGTGATCGCCCGGTACGCCACCCGGGTCAACGGGCTCACCGACTTCTTCCTCACCAAGCTCGACGTGCTCACCGGCTGGGAGGAGATCCCGGTCTGCGTGGCGTACGAGATCGACGGCAGGCGCGTCGAGGAACTCCCGTACAGCCAGACCGACTTCCACCACGCCAAGCCGGTCTACGAGACGCTGCCCGGCTGGAACGAGGACATCACCAAGGCGAAGACCTTCGACGACCTGCCGAAGAACGCCAAGGCGTATGTGAAGGCCCTGGAGGACATGTCCGGCGCCCCGATCTCCGCGATCGGCGTGGGCCCGGGCCGGGACGAGACGATCGAGATCAACTCGTTCATCTGAGGCACCGACCTGGCACCGCATCGGCCACTGCCGTTGACAACATGTCGACGGCAGTGGCCGAAGCCATACAGGCTGAGCATTTCGGCGTGCGGTCGCGGCTCCTTACGCTGGGCGGCATGACAGCCCCTCTCGCAGATCCCGAGCGCGGCGCTGCCGTCAAGGCCGCGGACCGTGCGCATGTCTTCCACTCCTGGTCCGCGCAGGCGGTCATCGACCCGCTGGCGGTGGCCGGGGCCGACGGCTCCTACTTCTGGGACTACGAGGGCAACCGCTACCTGGACTTCTCCTCCCAGCTGGTGAACACCAACATCGGGCACCAGCACCCCAAGGTGGTCGCGGCCATCCAGGAGCAGGCCGGGAAGCTGGCCACCTTCGCGCCCGCGTTCGCGATCGACGTACGGTCCGAGGCGGCGCGGCTGATCGCCGAGCTGACCCCGGGCGACCTGAACAAGATCTTCTTCACCAACGGCGGCGCCGAGGCGGTGGAGAACGCGGTGCGGATGGCCCGGCTGCACACCGGGCGGCACAAGGTGCTGTCGACCTACCGGTCGTACCACGGGGCGACCGCGGCGGCGATCAACCTCACCGGTGACCCGCGCCGCTGGGCGTCCGACACCGGCTCGGCCGGGGTGGTGCACTTCTGGGGGCCGTTCCTGTACCGCTCGCAGTTCCACGCCGGCACCGAGGCGCAGGAGTGCGAGCGGGCGCTGAAGCACCTTGAGGAACTGATCGCCTTCGAGGGCCCGCAGACCATCGCCGCGATCATCCTGGAGACGGTCCCCGGCACCGCCGGGATCATGGTCCCGCCGCCCGGCTATCTGGCGGGGGTGCGGGAGATCTGCGACCGGTACGGGATCGTCTTCGTCCTCGACGAGGTGATGGCGGGCTTCGGGCGCACCGGCAAGTGGTTCGCCGCGGACCACTGGGGGGTCGTCCCGGACCTGATGACCTTCGCCAAGGGTGTCAACTCCGGTTACGTGCCGCTCGGCGGGGTGGCGATCTCCGAGCGGATCGCGGAGACCTTCGCCCACCGCCCGTACCCGGGCGGACTCACCTACTCCGGCCATCCGCTGGCCTGTGCCTCGGCCATCGCGACGATCAACGCGATGCGGGAGGAGCGGATCGTGGAGAACGCCGCCGAGATCGGCGAGCGGGTGCTCGGGCCCGGCCTGCGGGAGCTCGCCGCGCGGCACGAGTGCGTGGGGGAGGTGCGGGGGATGGGTGTCTTCTGGGCGCTGGAACTGGTCAAGGACCGGTCGACCAGGGAGCCGCTCGTGCCCTACAACGCCTCCGGCGCGGACGCCGCCCCGATGGCGGAGTTCGCCGCCGCGTGCAAGCGGGGTGGGCTGTGGCCGTTCGTGAACATGAACCGGACGCATGTGGTGCCGCCGTGCAACGTCTCCGAGGCGGAGGCCAAGGAGGGGCTCGCCGTCCTGGACGCGGCGCTGTCCGTCGTGGACCCGCGATGATCCCGCCCGTTCGCCGCGGCATCAGTGCCAAGAGGCCAGCAGGTCCCCCAGGGGCATCGCCGGACAGACGTTGACCTGAGCCTGGAGTTCGCGGAACAGCGGTTCCGTCACCGCGGGCAGCTGCGTCGCGTCGCGGAGGTCGAAGACGAGCAGAACCGTCCGCACCCCGTCCGCATAGAACGCGTACGCCGCCTCCGGCCGCACCCGCTCGGCCAAGCGCCGCAGCGTCTCGCGCAGCGCCCCGGACTCCAGCGCCCGGCTCCCCGCCTCGGCCTCGATCTGGATCGTCATCAGCGTCCGCACGTAGCCCATCGTCCGGCCGCGCGGCGCCGCGCACCCGCCCCGCGGGCCGAACGGGTGGTGGCGCTGGTCACGTGGCGGAGTACCGGCCGTCGGCCCGGGTAGCCGCCTCGCATATCTTGTCCCGGGCACATCAGGCCCCGGGGACCCAGGAGCGAGGAGGCGGCATGCCGGGCAGCACGCCGGTTCGGCGCAGCAGTCTGCGCCAGCAGATCGCCGACGCGCTCCGCGACGAGGTCCTCACCGGACGGCTGGCCGCCGGACGCCACTTCACCGTCAAGGAGATCGCCGACCTGTACGGCGTCTCGGCCACCCCGGTGCGCGAGGCGCTGGTCGACCTCGCGGCGCAGGGCCTGCTGGACGTCGAACACCACCGCGGCTTCCAGGTGCGGCAGTTCACCCACGACGACTACCGCGGCCTGGTCGAGGCCCGCACGCTGGTGAGCGAGGGGATATTCCGCCGGCTGGCCGCGCACGGCCCGCTGCTGCTGCCCGACGAGGGCATGGCGTCGGTGCGCCGCCGCGCGGAGGCCGCCGCGAGCGCCGCCCGGGCGGGTGCGCTGGACGTACTGATCGGCTGCGACCTGCGCTTCTGGCGGGAGTTGGCGGTGCTCACCGCCAACACGCACGTGTGTGAGTTCCTGGACCGGCTGCGGGTGCAGTCGTGGGTGTTCGCGGTCCCTCTACTGCGTCGCGAACCGGATCTGGCGGGAGTGTGCTGGACCGAGCACGTCGCACTGGCGGACGCCATCCGGGACGGCGACACGCAGGGCGCGCGCCGCATAGTGGACGCGTACAACGAGCACTCGCTCTCCCTGATGCGGCGACTCGTCGAGCGGCACGGCGACGGCCGCTGACTGCCGGCTGACGCCCCCCTGACGTACGGCACGGGTCCGTCACGTACCCCTGACGCGACGCCGAGCTGCGGTTACGCTGGCGACCCTGCCTCCTACCACCTCCTGGAGCGCCCGTGGCCTGCGACCTATGGTTGGTCCCCCTGGTCGATGTGCTGTGTCACAGCCCGGAAAACCCGTTCGCGGAAGAGATCGGCGCGTACAACAAGGCACTTGGCGAGGCGGGCCTGCCGCCGGTGCCGATCCACGGCTACATGCCCGGACTGTCGGGGGACGTCGCCCCGGTCGCCGGGTTCGACTACGCGGCGCTGCACTTCCTGCGCCGCGCCCACATGCTGATGCTGTGCGGGCTTGAGGTGACGCCGGTCGGTGAACTCGGCGGAGACTACGAGCAGTTGCTGGAGATGTTCGAGTCCGCGGCGCAGCAGTCGCACCTGGTCTGGCACTACGACCACGCGGGCGCGTACGTACCGCTGGACTTTCCCGCACCGGTGGTGAACGACGAACTCCTCGCGGGCGGTGGGCCGTTGGGGTCCAGCCATGGGCTGCTGCGCGAACTGGAGTCGGTGGCACCGGCGATCGGCGTCGACCCGGCCAACCCGCCGCTGGCGCCGGCCCCACCGGAGCGGCCGACGGCGCTCGACGAACCGGCCGCACAGATCCCGTACGAGGACCATCCGTTCGCCCGGGAGCGGCACGTCTGGCTGGGGCTGCACGCGGCGGCGACCCGCAGCCTGGCCCAGGGCTCGATGATCATGTTCAGCTGAGCGGCGGCGCGGTCCGTGGGCCTGCGAGGAGAACCCTTACCTCCCAGGACCCTCCGGTGGGCGCTGCCGGGGCATGTTGGGGCGGTTTCCGGGCGGCAGCGGAAACCGCCCGAGCTGCTGCCCGCCCTCGCCGCGCCGCCAGGACACCAGGGCCTGGGTGCGCAGCGGCGCGGTTCCGGCGCCGAACTCCACCATCCACTCGGCCGTCTCGCCACGCACCAGCTCCGAGACGTCCTCGCTGAACCCGCGCAGCACCGCCAGGCACCGCTCAGCGGCCTCGCTCGCGGTGCCCTCCGTGGGGCCGAGCACCTCGCGTACGCTCTCCGACGCCCAGTCGAACCGCAGCTTCTCCAGTCGCCGTTGCACCGCCTGCGCGGTCGCCACGTCGCGCATCCACCCGGAGGTCAGGCCGAACCACCGGTCGACGCCCACGCAGACCGCGGCGGCCAGCAGCCCCAGGTAGCCCCAGGCCGCCAGGTCGCTCGCGGTGTGCGTCAACTGCACCAGCGGCAGCGCCAGTCCGGTGGCCACCCCGAGCACCGTGGCGATCCGCAGCGCGCGGGCCCAGCGGCGCTTCCACACCCGGTCCGCCAGGTACCAGTCGGCGGTGCGCAGCGCGCTGTCCTCGGCCCAGCGGTACAGCTCGCCGAGGCGGCGCGCCGGGTCGCCCCAGTCGCCGAGCGGGAACGGGACGCCGCGCAGATCCCCCTGCGGTGGACCGCCGCGCCGGGGAGTGCCGTCCACCCGCCCCACGGGCGGCCGACCGGACGGTGCCGCGTCGCCGCCCGCCCGGCCCAGCGGCCACAGGCCGCGCCCCGGGCCGTTCCCCTCCTGAGGGGTCCCCTCGGGGTGCTTGTCCGGTTGGCTCACCCGTAGAACTCCCTCGCACTCGCGTCGTCCCGCCGAAATCCCCTTCTTACCGCCGAACGGCTGACCACGGGGGCACGATCGACGGAATTCCGCCCGAAAGTGCCGTGTGGTCGGGTATATGCGCCTCGACGTGTTACCCGAAAGAGTGAAGCCGGGAGAAAGGGCGGCTGGGTGGGGGAAGACCCTCGCAACTAGGCTGACCCCGTGAAGGTCCTCGTAATCGGCGGTGGCGCCCGCGAACACGCCCTGTGCCGCGCCCTCTCCCTCGACCCCGACGTCACCTCCCTGCACTGCGCGCCCGGCAACGCCGGAATCGCCGAGGTCGCCGAACAGCACCCGGTGGACGTGCTCGACGGTGAGGCCGTCGCAGACCTCGCCGCCCGGCTCGCCGCCGACCTGGTCGTGGTGGGCCCGGAGGCCCCGCTGGTGGCCGGCGTCGCCGACGCGGTGCGCGCCCGCGGCATCCCGTGCTTCGGACCGTCCCGCGAGGCGGCCCGGTTGGAGGGCTCCAAGGCATTCGCGAAGGACGTGATGGCCGCCGCGGGGGTGCCCACCGCCCGTTCCTACGTGTGCACCACGCGGGAGGAGATCGACAGGGCGCTCGACGCCTTCGGCGCGCCGTACGTCGTCAAGGACGACGGGCTCGCCGCGGGCAAGGGCGTGGTGGTCACCGAGGACCCGGCGACCGCCAGGGAGCACGCGCTGGCCTGCGACCGGGTGGTCATCGAGGAGTTCCTGGACGGCCCCGAGGTCTCGCTGTTCGCGATCACCGACGGCACCACCGTGCTGCCGCTGCAGCCCGCGCAGGACTTCAAGCGGGCGTACGACGCGGACCAGGGCCCGAACACCGGTGGCATGGGCGCGTACTCGCCGCTGCCGTGGGCCGACGCGAAGCTGGTGGACGAGGTCATGTCGACCGTGCTCCAGCCCACGGTGGACGAACTGCGCCGGCGCGGCACGCCGTTCGCCGGTCTGCTGTACGCGGGCCTGGCGATCACCTCGCGCGGGGTGCGGGTCATCGAGTTCAACGCCCGCTTCGGCGACCCGGAGACCCAGGTCGTGCTCGCCCGGCTGAAGACCCCGCTGGCCAGTGTGCTGCTGAACGCGGCGACCGGTCGGCTGGACGAGGAGCCGCCGCTGCGGTGGAGCGACGGCGCGGCGGTGACCGTCGTGATCGCCTCGCACAACTACCCCGCCACCCCCCGCACCGGTGACCCCATCGAGGGGCTTGAGGCGGTGCCGTCCAACGACCCTCATACGTATGTACTGCATGCGGGTACGAAGTGTGATGCAGAGGGACGCGTGGTGAGCGCGGGCGGCCGGGTACTGTCCGTGACCGCGACGGGTACGGATTTGGCCAAAGCTCGGGAGCGCGCGTACGCCGGTGTCGACCTGATCCACCTGGACGGATCACACCACCGGAGGGACATCGCCAAGGCGGCGGCGGAGGGCTGAAACGGAGCCTCCTGCTCCGGGGCGCCACCATCGGGTGAGCCCTTGCCCATCCGGCTGACGCGGCCCCCGCTCGCAACTAGGGTGCCCCGCATGCGGACTCCAGCCGTGCCCTTAAGGCAACTGGCCGCACCGCATTGCGATGTCAGTGGGCAGTGCCACAGTGGGGGGATGAAGCAACGCCGTCGGCGTCTCGTTCTCAGCGGGGCCTTCTCAGCTAGGGGGTGAACAGCTCGGTGGCCGGTGAAGACGCAGCACGCACCCGCGCCCTCGCGGTGCTCCGCATCCGCAGCACCGCGCTGGCGGTCGCCCTGCTGCCCGCCGCCTTCGCGGTGGTGCTGCTGGTCGCCGGTGCCACCGGCCGGATCGGCGGCGGGGGCTGGGACGCGCTGCGCTGGGCCGTACTGGGCGGCGCGCTGGCGGTGCTGGTGCTGGCGGGCGGAGTGGCCGCGGTGATCGTACGGGCCAGGCCCGCCGTCAGCCCGACCGTGCCGGTGGCCGAGTCCTGCGCGCCCGAGCTGTACCGGATGGTGCGTGACCTGGCCGGACGCCTCCAGGTACCGGCGCCGTCGGCGATAGCGCTCACCCCGGACTGCGACAGCTGGCTGGAGGACCGCAGCCACCAGCGGCACCGCACGGGCCGTGCCGGCCGTCGGCTGGCGCGCCGGGCGCCGCAGGCCCCGGTGCTGGTCATCGGCTCGCCGTTCATGTGGTGGATGCGGGTGGCCGAGCTACGCGCGCTGCTCGCCCCGGTCGTCGCGGGCACCGGACCGTCCGCCGACCCGGACATAGCCGCCGCCCGGCGCTTCGTACGCGGGCTGGACGCCGCCGTGGCGGTGTCGGCGCAGGGTGCCGCCGTGCCGGGCGGGCGCGGCGGGCTGACCCGGATGGTCCGGCGCCCGGCGCTGGCGTTCATCGGCTGGGTGGCCCGGCTGCTGCTGCGCGGCTGCCGGGCGCACATCGCCGAGATGGAGCGCGCGGTCGCGGCGGCGGCCTCGGAGCGCGCGCAGGCGGTGGACTACGGGCTGCGGATCGTCGCCCAGGAGCAGGTCGGCCTGGCGTACGCCGGGTGGGACCGGCTGCTCACCCGGGTGGCGCTGCCCGCCTGGCGGATGGGCCGCTGGCCGTCCCGGCTGGACGCGGGCGTGGTCTCGGCGCTCACCGAGCTGTCCCGCCGGGACCGGCTGGCCGAGGGCTTCGAGAGCAGACTCGGTGAACGCCCCGCCTGCGACCTGCTGGAAGAACCCGGCACGATCGACGAGGCGGCCTCCCTGCTCGCCGCCCGCCTCTTCCACGGCGTCCCGTCGCGCTCCGCCATCGGCTGGTCCCCGGTCGCCTGGGAGGCGTACCCCGAAGAAGTGGTCGACCGCATATGGCGCAGCGACGCCGCGCGGCTGCACCGGGTGCTGGACGAGCTGTCGCCGCCCGCCGGAGTGCCGGACGGCGCCGGGATCGGCGAGGGGCACGGCCCTGCCAAGGCGACCCTCGCCCGTGTGCTGGACCGGCTCTCGCAGGGCGGCAGCGAGGAACTCGCGGCCCGGATCAGCGTGTTGCAGGCGCGCGAGGAACGTGAACAGGCGCAGGCCGAAACGCTGGTAGGGCCCACCGTGCCGACCGCCGCCGTGGGCCCGGAGGGCGACCCGGCCACCCCCGTCTACCAGTTGCTTCCGCCGCGCACCGGCCGTGAGCTGCTCACCGACCACGTCACCGCGATGGTGTGCTGCGCCGCCGTGGACACCGCCGGCGCCGCCCCCGGGCTCGACTGGCTGGACGGTCCGGCGCTGCTGGTCGGCGGCACCCCTCGGTCTGACCTGTCCTGGCCGGTGCTGCGGCTGGTGGAGAACGGAGACGCCGCGCCACTGCGGTCCTGGCTGAACGCGGTCGGGGTCCGCCTGGAGAAGCCGGTGCGGCTTGTCTGATTCGACGGCTGGTGGCTCCACCGACGGCCCGCTAGCGGCCACCACACTGCCCTACTCACGTCACATCGGTCTCATCGGTCGCATCTCGGCAGACAGCGCAGATGACCGGAAATGGACCCTTCACCGCGAATCTGTTCCGATAATTAGCCACTAAGGGTGATGGACGGACCGCATTGTGTGATGTGCTGGGGCAAACAGCAGGCGCACCGCCAGCAGGACAAGGCGGGGAGGGGATTCTCGTGGGGACGGACCAGATCCGGCGCTGGGACTCCGGGGCCCTCGCGCACGCCGTGACCGACCCCTTCGGCCAGGGGCCACTGCCCTGGCTGCGCGGCCGGGAGTACTACCTGGACGGATCGGGGCAACTGCTGCCCTGGTACGTGGAGTTGGCCGCCATCGACGCGATGGACGCCCTCGACGGCGAACGCGTTCCCGAGCAGCGCTCGATGCGCAGGCATGTGTCGGGACCGCGCAACGCCGATGACGTGCGCCTGCAGATCAAGGGCTTCGCCTCGTCCGGCTCCGTCATGCCCGGCGGGAGCGTCGACTTCCACATCACCGTCGATCCGCCGCAGCAGTTCAGCGTCGACGTCTACCGGATCGGGCACTACGGCGGTGACGGCGCCGCCCACATCACCACCAGCCCCCGGCTGTCCGGCATCGTCCAGCCGCCGCCGCTGGCCGCGGGGCGCACCGTCTCCTGCCACCACTGGTGGCTGTCCTGGCGGTTGCAGGTCCCCTCGTACTGGAACACCGGCGCCTATGTCGCGGTGCTCACCACCGCCGACGGCTACCGCAGCCACGTCCCGTTCACCGTTCGAGACTCCCGGCCCGCCGATCTGCTGCTGGTGCTGCCAGACATCACCTGGCAGGCGTACAACCTCTATCCCGAGGACGGCCGCACCGGCGCCAGCCTCTACCACGCGTGGGACCAGGAGGGCCGACTGCTCGGCGAGGAGGCCGCCGCGGTGACCGTCTCCTTCGACCGCCCCTACGCGGGTGCCGGCCTGCCGCTGCATGTGGGCCACGCCTACGACTTCATCCGCTGGGCCGAACGTTACGGCTACGACCTCGCGTACGCCGACACCCGCGATCTGCACGCCGGACGCATCGACCCCGGCCGCTACCGGGGCATGGTCTTCCCCGGGCACGACGAGTACTGGTCGGTGTCCATGCGCCGGGCCGTCGAGCGGGCCCGGGACCAGGGCACCTCGCTGGTGTTCCTGTCCGCCAACACCATGTACTGGCAGATCGAGTTGGGGCCTTCTCCCGCGTCCGCCCCCGACCGGCTGCTCACCTGCCGCAAGCGGCGCCGCGACCCCGGTGATCCGCGCGGGCGCACCGCGCTGTGGCGGGACATGGGCGAGCCGGAACAGCAGCTGCTCGGGGTGCAGTACGCGGGCCGGGTACCCGAACCGTCGCCGCTGGTGGTGCGCAACGCCGACCATTGGCTGTGGCAGGCCACCGGCGCCGACGAGGGTGACGAACTGCCCGGCCTGGTCGCGGGCGAGGCGGACCGTTACTTCCCGCGTACCGCGCTGCCGGAGTACACCGACCGGATCCTGCTCGCACACTCCCCGTACGAGGACACCCAGGGGGCGCGGGTGCACCAGGAGACCTCGCTGTACCGGGCGCCCAGCGGCGCGTATGTCTTCGCCTCCGGCACTTTCGCCTGGTCGCCGGCGCTGGACCGGCCCGGCCATGTCGACCCCCGGGTGCAGCGGGCCACCGCCAACCTGCTGGACCGCATCTGCAAGCGGGACTGAACCGGGGTTGGAAAGGGTGACCGACCCCGGGCCGCGCGGCCGGACGGCGGGTACGGGAGAATCAGGGCACTTGGACCAACCCACGTGGAGGAACCGTGTCCGGATTCGTCGAGAAGCCCGAGCCCGAGCAGGTACCGGGCCTGGTGCATCTGCACACCGGAAAGGTCCGTGACCTCTACCAGGACGCCGAGGGGCGGCTGGTGATGGTCGCCAGCGACCGCATGTCGGCGTACGACTGGGTGCTTCCGACGGTCATCCCGGACAAGGGGCGGATCCTCACCCAGCTGTCCCTGTGGTGGTTCGAGCAGCTCGCCGACGTGGTCGCCAACCATGTGATCTCCACCGATCTGCCCGAGGGGGCGCCCGCCGACTGGGCGGGCCGCACGATGGTCTGCAAGTCCCTGCGCATGGTCCCGGTCGAATGTGTGGCCCGCGGCTACCTGACCGGATCCGGCCTCAAGGAGTACGAGCGCGACCGTACCGTCTGCGGACTGGCGCTGCCCGAGGGGCTGGTCGACGGATCCGAGCTGCCCGCGCCGATCTTCACCCCGGCGACGAAGGCCGCGGTCGGCGAGCACGACGAGAACGTCTCCTACGAGGAGGTCGCCCGCCAGGTGGGCGCCGAGACCGCGGCGCTGCTGCGGCAGACGACGCTCGCGGTGTACGGGCGGGCCCGTGACATCGCCCGGGAGCGGGGGATCATCCTCGCGGACACGAAGTTCGAATTCGGCTACGAGGGCGGGGAGTTGGTGCTGGCGGACGAGGTGCTGACGCCGGACTCCTCGCGGTTCTGGCCGGCGGACGGCTGGCAGCCGGGGCGCGCGCAGCCGTCGTTCGACAAGCAGTACGTGCGGGACTGGTTGACCTCGGCCGCCTCCGGCTGGGACCGGTCGGCGGACGCTCCTCCTCCGGCGCTGCCGGAGGAGGTCGTCGAGCGGACCAGGGCGAAGTATGTGGAGGCGTACGAGCGGCTCACGGGTACGCCCTGGGCGTAGGGGGCCTTCTCCCGTCGGCCCTCACCCGGCGTTGCGCACGGTTGGTTGTGGGTCGGGGCGCCCCGCGAAGAACTATGTGAGCCCCGACGGAGCCGACCCCGTGCCGAAGCGGACGCCCCGTGCCTCCTTGCCGAAGGCGCTGAGGGCGATGACGACGGCCAGCGTCGGGAAGATCGTCACCATCAGGGCCGTCGGATAGCTGTACTGCTTCGCCAGCGCCTCCTGAATCGGCAGGTTCAGCGCGGCGATGAGATTGCCGAGCTGATACGTGACGCCGGGATAGAAGCCCCGAATCGCGTCCGGGCTCAGCTCGTTGAGGTGCGCCGGAATCACACCCCAGGCCCCCTGCACACACAACTGCATCAGGAACGAGCTGACCGCCAGCCACCCGGCGGTGGTCGACAGGGCGAAGGCCGGAACCACCAGCAGCCCGGCCGCGGCGGCGATCGTGATCACCCGGCGGCGGCCGAGCCGCTCCGAGTACGCGCCCAGCAGCGGGCCGCCGATCATCGCGCCGACGTTGTAGATGATGGCGATCACGATCGCGGTGTCCGCGGACATCCCCAAGCCCTTCTTGATGAAGGTCGGGTAGACGTCCTGGGTGCCGTGCGACATCCAGTTGAACGCGGTCATGAGCGCGACGAGGTAGACGAACCGCCGCAGCACGGTCGGGTTGCGGAACACCTCACGGGCCGGAGTGGCGTTCAGCCGTACCGTGCGCTCCCAGACCTCGCTCTCCTCGACCCTGGTCCGTACGAACAGCGCCACCAGCGCCGGGACCAGGCTGAACGCGAACAGGCCGCGCCAGCCGAAGGCCGGTTCGATGAAGAGGAACGCGACGGCGGCCAGCAGATAGCCGAAGGAGTAGCCGCCCTGGAGCATCCCGGACCAGAAGCCGCGCTTCTCGGCCGGGATCTTCTCCATCGCCAGCGCGGCGCCGAGACCCCATTCTCCGCCCATGCCGATGCCGTACAGCAGCCGCAGCACCAGCAGCACCGTGTAGTTCGGGGCGAAGGCGCAGGCGAAGCCGACGACGGAGTAAAACAGCACGTCGACCATGAGCGGTACGCGGCGCCCGCGCCGGTCGGCCCACAGTCCGAAGACGAACGCGCCGACCGGCCGCATGATCAGCGTCGCGGTGGTCAGGAACGCCATGTCGGTCAGCGAGACCTTGAACTCGTCGGCGATCTCGCTGTAGACGAGGACCACGAGGAAGTAGTCGAAGGCGTCCATCGCCCAGCCCAGATAGGCCGCGACGAACGCGTTGCGCTGGTCCTTGGTCAGGCCGCGCGCTTGCTCCCGTACCGTACTCAGCATTCTGCGGAAACTATGCCGAGGTCAGGCCCATGTCAACGTCCTGATCATGGCCCACGCCGAAGCGGAATACACGAAGGCCCCGGTTGGTCAGCCAACCGGGGCCTTCGCTTACTGGAGCGGACGACGAGGCTCGAACTCGCGACCTCAACCTTGGCAAGGTTGCGCTCTACCAACTGAGCTACGTCCGCGTGCGCTGCTGAGCACCATCATAGCCAACCCTGGGACCGCGCGATGCGCACCGCCGCATGGCGGTTCTCCGCGGAGAGCTTCGCCGCCGCCGACGAGAGGTAGTTACGGACGGTTCCGGGCGACAGCGCGGCGCGCTCGGCGATCTCCGCGATCGGCGCGCCGTTCGCCGCCAGCTCCAGCAGCTGGGTCTCCCTGGCGGTCAGCGGGGAGTCGCCCGCGCTGATCGCGTCGGCCGCCAACTCCGGGTCCACATAGCGGCCTCCGGCGTGCACGGTACGGATGATCTCGGCGAGCCGCTGCGCGGAGACGGTCTTCGGTACAAAACCGCGTACCCCCGCGGACAGCGCGCGCTTGAGGTGGCCGGGGCGGCCGTGCCCGGTGACGATCATGGTTCGGCAGTCGGGGAGTTCGGAGCGCAGCGATGTGGCCACTGTCACACCGTCCGCGCCCGGCATCTCCAGGTCCAGTACGGCGACGTGCGGCCGGTGTGCCCGGGCCATCGCCAACGCCTCCGGCCCCGAGGCCGCCTCCGCCACCACCCGAAGATCCTCCTCGAACGACAGCAGCGCGGCCAGCGCGCCCCGGATGAGGTGTTCGTCGTCGGCCAGCAGCACCCGCACCGGCGCCGTGTCCCCGGCTGGTTGGCCCTGCGCGTTCATCCCGCTCCCCCTGCCGTGACCGCCCGGTACGACCGCGGTTCGTCCGGCGCGGTCGCCCTCGGCACCTCGGCGGTCAGCTGGAACACCCCGCCCGGCCGGCGCTCGGCGGTCAGTGTGCCGTCCACCGCGGTGAGTCGCTCGCGTAGTCCGTCGATGCCGTTTCCCTTGCCCGTCGGCCGGTCGTCCACCCCGTCGTTCTCCATCGTCAGCACCGCCGCGCCGTCCGGACACGCCCGCAGCCGTATCGCGCAGCGCCGTGCGTCGCCGTGCCGCAGCACGTTGGTGGTGCCCTCGCGGACCACCCAGGCCAGCACCGACTGCGCCTGCTCGGGCAGCGCCGACGCGTCGTCGCCGTGCACCCGGCAGTCCACCCCGGCGGCGCGCAGCACCGACAGGGCGCCTGCCAGTTCGGTGTCGAGGTCGGCGGTTCGGTAGCCGCGCACCACGTCGCGCACCTCGCCCTGCGACTCCCGGGCGATGCGCTGCACCTCGATCATCTGCTCCACCGCCTCCGGCCGCTCACGGCGAACGAGTTGGACCGCCAGCTCGCTCTTGAGCGCGATGACCGAGAGGTTGCGGCCGAGCACATCGTGCAGGTCCCGCCCGAACCGCAGCCGCTCCTCGGCCACCGCGAGCCGCGCCTGCACGTCACGGGCCTGCTCCAACTCGCGCAGCACGGACAGGATCCAGCCGCACCCTCTGGAGGAGAAGCCGAACGACGCACTGCCGATCGCGCCCATGAACAGGCTTCCGGCCAGGGGCGCCACTCCCCGTCCGGTGGCACCGACCACGACCGACACCGTCGCCACTGCCAGGGCGGAGACCCACACGGTGCGCCGGATCGGCATCAGCAGCGAGAACGGACCGGTGAGCAGGGCCGTGCTGAACATCACGGCCTCCGCCACCACCCAGGAGGCCAGAACTCCGGCCGCGTGCGACACCGCCACACACGACAGCACCGCCGCGGACACCGCCGCCAACCCGATCGTCAGCCTTCGGCCCGGAGCCTCGCGTAGCTCCAGGTAGTGGTCGAGCGCCTGGCTGTTCAAGGCGATGGCCAAGGCGCCCTGGCAGAGCAGCAGTAGCATCGACAGCGGGGTGAGCAGCAGCGCGCACGGGTGCCGGCGGAAGGTGGCCAGGCCCGGGAGGAGTACCAACATCCCGCCGAGCGTGAACAGCCCGAACGACACGTACATCGAACAGCGGCTGTACAGCTCCACCCGCCCGGCACCGCTCCGCTTCCCCCACCCCAACACCGGACCTACCCCTCAACGCCTCGGCTCCCAGCGGAACCACCGTCGCACAGACCACCCCGCGAGACCGAGCCAGACCCCCGCGGTCAGCACGTCCCGCACCACCCGCATCGCGCCGGCGCCCCCCAGGAAGCCCGCCCGGAAGAGGTCCACGACCGGGGTCATCGGCAACAGACGGCAGACGTCGGCCAGTTGGTGCGGCATGATCTCCAACGGTATGAACAGCCCGGAACCGGCGAGCGAGACCAACCACAACGGCATCGTCGTCAGCTGGGCGACCTCCGCGCTACGGGTGACGATGGTCGTCGCGGCGGCGCAGGCCACCATCAGCGGTATGCCCAACACCACGCCGAGCAGCAGCACTTCGGGCCGCCGGGGTGCGGACAGGTCGAGCATCGCGGTTCCCGCGACCACCAGCACGGCGCACTGGGCCAGCGCCACGACCACCGAGGGCAGCGCGGTACCGGCCAGGATCTCCAGGTCCGTCGGCTCTCCGGTGCGCAGCCGCTTGAGCACCAGCTCATCGCGCCGGGTGACGTACGCGGGCACCAGGTTCGCGTAGACGGCGAAGGCAAGGATCATGCCGATCCCGCCGGTCACCGACACCGCCGTGGCGGTCATGCCGACCCTGCCGACGCCCATCTTGGCGGTGGTGGCGTGCATCGCGTAGATCATGACCAGCGGCATGGCCAGGGCTGTGAACGCCGCCGACCGGTTGCGCCACAGCAAGGTCGCCTCGGCCCGGCCCAGCGCCGCCATCCGCGTCATCGTGGTGGTGCTCATGCCGCCAGCTCCTCCCTCTCGCCCGCGGCGATGTCCAGGAACGCCTCTTCGAGCGAGGCGGATCGGGCGTCCAAGCCGACGAGTTCTACCTGTTTGTCCCTTGCCCACAGCAGGAGTTCGGTCAGCGCCGCCTGCAGCCGCTCGGTTCGGACCTCCACCCTGCGGCCGGACGCCGCAGCGGGTACGGACAGCGGCAGCTCGGCCGGTGAGACGCCGGGCGGCAGCTCGAACCGGATGCGGGCCGGGCGCGCCGCGGTCACCTCGGCCGGGGTGCCGGAGGCCACGATCCGGCCCTGGTGCATGATCGCCAGCCGGTCGGCCAGCGCCTCCGCCTCGTCCAGGTAGTGGGTGGTCAGGACGATGGTGGTGCCCTGGTCGCGCAGCCGCCGCACCAACTCCCAGGTCTCCCGGCGCACTTCGGCGTCCAGGCCGGTGGTCGGCTCGTCCAGGAACAGCAGTTCAGGCTTGCCGAGCAGGGCCAACGCCAGGTCCAGTCGGCGCCGTTCGCCGCCCGAGAGGAGCTTGACCCGCACCTGGTGGCGCGCGGTGAGGCCGACCATGTCCAGCGCCTGGGCCACCGGCCGCGCGCCGGTCGTGCACCCGGCCCACATGCGGGCGGTCTCCAGCACAGTCAGGTCGGACGGGAACCCACCCTCCTGCAACATGACACCGATCCGCGGCCGGACGGCGGCGCGATCCCGGTACGGGTCGTGGCCGAGTACCCGGACCTGGCCGCCGGAGGGTGCGGCCAGCCCCTCTAGCAGTTCGACGGTCGAGGTCTTGCCCGCCCCGTTGGTGCCCAGCAGGGCGAACAGTTCGCCCCGGGCGACGGTGAAGGAGATGCCGCGGACGGCTTCGAAGCCGGTGTGGGTGGCGGTGCCTGTGGGGGCGGCTGTGCCTGTGTCGCGTTTGGTGCCGTTGGCGGTTGTGGCGCTTTTGGTGGTCCTGGGCCGGAACGATCCGTAGCGGCGGCGCAGGGCGGTGACCTCGATCACCTGCCGGTCAGTGTCGGTGTGCATGACATCAGCGTTCCGCCGCGGCGGGGCGTTGGACGGTGCGCGGTGTCATCAGTGCTGATGACATTTGTCATCGGAGTAACGCAAAAAGAAAAGGACCCGCCTCTTACGAGGTGGATCCCTTTCGCTGGAGCGGACGACGAGGCTCGAACTCGCGACCTCAACCTTGGCAAGGTTGCGCTCTACCAACTGAGCTACGTCCGCAGGTTGCCTCCGAGCGGCTTTCACCGCCCGGCGCGCTGACCACTCTACCTGATCGAATCGACCGGTAGGGCCGTCGGAGCGGGTGACAGGAATCGCACACTGCGCCTCCCCTTTGGAAAAGGGGCGCTCTACTACTGAGCTACACCCGCGCGGTTCGGTGGTTCGGCCTTTCGGCCTCGCCCCCGGCGCGCTTCAGACTTTAGCTGATCACCGGGGGCTGCTGTCCAATCGAGCCCTCAACTGCCGGGCAGATGGCTGCATATGGAGGCTTACGTCCGATTCGACCCGGCCCCGCGGGCGCCGGGCCGCAGTCGCCCACCCCTGTCCGTCCGGGGGCTCGGGGTCGCCCAGAGTCTCCGGACAGGCTCGGGGACTCGCCCCCTCGCCCCCACGAAATCTGCGACGGCGAACAGCCCGGACGGCGCGGTGTCGGCGGCACCGAACTCACTGCAACCCCCGGCCCGGGGGCGGGAGGCCGCCCCCCGGCTTCCGGCCGCAGGGGATCGAACCGTCACCGCGCGGCGTCGAACGCCTCGTACACCTTCTTGGGGATCCGCCCCCGCGGCGGCACGTCGAACCCGTGGGACCGCGCCCAGGCCCGCACCGCCGCCGGGTCCGGCGCGACCGACGTCCGCTTGTACGTCTTGCCCGACCGGCTGCGGCGGCGCCCCGCCTGCAGGTAAGGCATCAGCGCGTCGCGGAGCTTGTCCGCATTCGCGGCGGAGAGGTCGATCTCGTAAGACTTGCCGTCAAGGCCGAACGCGACCGTTTCCTCTGCTTCGCCGCCGTCGATGTCGTCGGAGAGGGAGACCACCACGCGCTGCGCCATGGATATCGGTCCTTTCGTGCGGCAACGGCTGCACGGGTACGTACCAGGTACCCATGTCGTCCGCCCTGACGTGCGGAGATGTGCCGTAGCCGACTGGTCGGGGTCAATGCGTTTTGATTTGCGCAAGGGACGGTATTACGAGCGGAAGCTGTGGCATATTTCCCTGCCTCATCGCGCCGCAATCGGGACCATACGGTTTTCCTTGCGTTTTCCACAGAGGTTACCCCGGTCGATGCATAACCGTGATGGGGTGACGGGGATATCTATGCGCGTAGATTTTTCGGCCGGGTACGCTGAGAGCACTTCGGAGGTCGTCACAGTCGCCACCTTCGAGGTCACCTCACGCACCACACCACCGGGAGTGCACGTGGCACGCGTCGTAGTCGACGTCATGCTCAAGCCCGAGATCCTCGACCCCCAGGGACAGGCGGTGCAGCGCGCACTTCCTCGCCTGGGCTTCGAAGGCATCTCGGACGTTCGCCAGGGCAAGCGATTCGAACTCGAAGTCGAGGGGCCGATCGATGACGACGCCCTCGCCCGTATCCACAAGATCGCCGAGAGTTTCCTCGCCAACACCGTGATCGAGGACTTCACCGTCAGGGTCGACTCGTGACCGCCCACCCGTCGCCCACCACCACCCCCAAAGGCGGTCCCTCGGGCCTCGGTAACTCCAGGATCGGGGTCGTCACCTTTCCCGGTTCGCTCGACGACCGGGACGCGCTGCGCGCGGTGAAGCTCGCCGGGGCCGAACCGGTATCGCTGTGGCACCGGGACAAGGACCTCCAGCAGGTCGACGCGGTCGTACTGCCGGGCGGTTTCTCCTACGGGGACTATCTGCGCTGCGGCGCCATCGCCCGGTTCTCGCCGATCATGGAGATGATCATCGAGGGCGCAAAGCAGGGTCTGCCGGTCCTGGGCATCTGCAACGGATTCCAGATCCTCTGCGAATCCCATCTGCTGCCCGGCGCGTTGACCCGCAACGACCATCTGCACTTCATCTGCCGCGACCAGAAGCTGCGGATCGAGAACGCCTCGACCGCCTGGACCGCGGACTACGAGCAGGGCCAGGAGATCACCGTCCCGCTGAAGAACGGCGAGGGCGGCTATGTCGCCGATGAGCGCACCCTGGACATGCTGGAGGCCGAAGGCCGGGTCGTCGCCCGTTACCTGGACCTGAACCCCAACGGTTCGCGCCGCGACATCGCCGGCATCACCAACGAGGCCGGAAACGTCGTCGGCCTGATGCCGCACCCCGAGCACGCCGTCGAGCCGCTGACCGGCCCGACGACCGAGGGCCTCGGATTCTTCACCTCGATCCTCAAGCAGTTGGTGAACACGTGACCGAGCGCAGCGAGGGCACCAAAGGACGCAGCATGACCCTCGACACCGTCAAGAACGCCGAACAGACCCCCGACACCGCCCTGCCGTGGGCCGAACTCGGCCTCAAGCCCGACGAGTACGAGCGGATCACCGCCATCCTCGGCCGCCGCCCGACCGGCGCCGAGCTGGCCATGTACTCGGTCATGTGGTCCGAGCACTGCTCGTACAAGAGCAGCAAGGTCCATCTGCGGCAGTTCGGCGAGAAGGCCCCGGAGAGCTCGGCCATGCTGGTCGGCATCGGCGAGAACGCCGGCGTGGTCGACGTGGGCCAGGGCTACGCGGTCACCTTCAAGGTCGAGTCGCACAACCACCCCTCGTACATCGAGCCCTACCAGGGCGCGGCCACCGGCGTCGGCGGCATCGTGCGCGACATCCTGGCGATGGGCGCCCGCCCGGTCGCGGTGATGGACCCGCTGCGGTTCGGTGACCCGAAGGAGGCCGACACCAAGCGCGTCGCGCACGGTGTGGTCGCGGGCATCGGCGGCTACGGCAACTGCCTTGGCCTGCCCAACATCGGCGGCGAGGTGGTCTTCGACTCCTGCTACCAGGGAAACCCGCTGGTCAACGCGCTGTGCGTGGGCGTGATGAAGCACGAGGACATCCACCTCGCCAAGGCCTCCGGGCCGGGCAACAAGGTGATCCTGTACGGCGCGCGCACCGGTGGCGACGGCATCGGCGGTGTCTCGGTGCTCGCCTCGGAGACGTTCGAGTCGACCGGCCCGACCAAGCGGCCCGCGGTCCAGGTCGGCGACCCGTTCCAGGAGAAGCTGCTCATCGAGTGCACCCTGGAGATCTTCCGGGAGAAGCTGGTCGTCGGCATCCAGGACCTCGGCGGTGCCGGACTGTCCTGCGCCACCAGCGAGTTGGCGTCGGCCGGTACCGGCGGCATGCGCATCGAGCTGGACACGGTGCCGCTGCGCGACGCCACGCTCAGCCCCGAGGAGATCCTGATGAGCGAGTCCCAGGAGCGGATGTGCGCGGTCGTCGAGCCGCACAACGTCGACCGCTTCCTGGAGATCTGCGAGAAGTGGGACGTCATCGCCACCGTCATCGGTGAGGTCACCGACGGCGACCGGCTGGAGATCTACTGGCACGGCGAGCAGATCGTCGACGTGCCGCCGCGCACCGTCGCCCACGAGGGACCGGTGTACGAGCGGCCGTACGCCCGGCCGCAGTGGCAGGACGAGCTCCAGGCCGACGACGCCAACAGGCTGCCGCGCCCGGCCACCGGCGACGAACTGCGCGACGCCCTACTGCAGTTGGTGGCCAGCCCCAACCAGGCGTCGAAGTCCTGGATCACCGCTCAGTACGACAAGTACGTACTCGGCAACACGGTGCTGGCGCAGCCGGAGGACTCCGGCATGGTCCGCATCGACGAGGAGACCAACCTCGGCGTGGCGGTGGCCACCGACGGCAACGGGCGGTACGCCAAGCTCGACCCGTACGCGGGAGCGCAGCTCGCGCTGGCCGAGGCGTACCGGAACGTCGCGGCTACCGGCGCCAAGCCGCTGGCCGTCTCCGACTGCCTCAACTTCGGCTCGCCCGAGGACCCGGCCGTGATGTGGCAGTTCGCCGAGGCGACGCGTGGTCTCGCCGACGCCTGCCAGGTGCTGGGCACTCCGGTGACCGGCGGAAACGTCTCGCTGTACAACCAGACCGGCGAGACCGCCATCCACCCGACGCCGGTGGTCGCGGTGCTCGGCGTGATCGATGACGTCACCCGCCGCACTCCGATGGGGTTCGCGGAGGAGGGGCAGCTGATCTACCTGCTGGGGGAGACCCGGGAGGAGTTCGGTGGTTCCGCCTGGTCGCAGGTCGCGCACGGTCACCTCGGCGGGCTGCCGCCCAAGGTCGACCTGGAGCGGGAGAAGCTGCTCGCCGAGATCCTGATCTCCGGATCCCGGGACGGCATGATCGACGCGGCGCACGACCTGTCCGACGGCGGACTTGCGCAGGCGCTGGTGGAGTCCTGCCTCAAGGGCGGCAACGGCGCCCGGATCGTGATCCCGGAGGGGGCGGACGCGTTCGTCACGCTGTTCTCCGAGTCCGCCGGGCGGGCGGTCGTCTCCGTACCGCGCAGCGAGGAGTTGCGGTTCACCGACATGTGCCGGGCGCGCGGCCTGGCGGCCACGCGCATCGGCGTGGTCGACGGCGACGCTCTCGACGTGCAGGGCCAGTTCACCGTCCCGCTGGCCGCGCTCCGCGAGGCGCACGAGGGCACCATCCCCGCGCTGCTGGGCTGAGCCCTCCGGGACCGCGGACGGCGTGACCCCATAGACCACGCCGTCCGCGTCGCCCGCCGGGGCTGCCCCGCCCGGGAAAAGGACATGTCGCCCCCCGCCGCGGGTGGATACGCTGCGGCCATGCCGTCTCGTAGCCGTAAGAGCCGTTCCTACGACCCCGAGAAGACCCGCCGCGCACTGGTGGCGCAGGCCGGGGCCGTGGCGGAGGCGGTGCGGGGGCTGGCCCCCGAGGCGTTCCAGCGGCGGACCAGGGTCGGTGGCTGGACGGTGCGGGAACTCGTCGCGCACCTCGCCCGGCAGGTGGAGGTGATGCCCCGGGTACTGGCCGCCGAGGCCCCCGCCGCCGCGGACCTCACGCTCACCCGCTGGGCCCGCTCGACCGCGAGCCTGGCCGACCGGCTGGACGCGGACACCCGCGAGGCGGCGGACGAATCCCCGGACGTGGCGGACCGGTTGACCCGCGCCGTGGCGGCCCTGGAAGCCGCTGTGGCCGGTCCGCTACCGGACCGGCTGGTCCGCATCACCCTGGGCTCGCTGACCGCCGCCGACTTCGCGGTGACCCGGCTGGTCGAACTCGTCGTGCACACCGACGACCTGGCCGACGCCACCGGCCTCGACATCCCCGTCGACCGCCAAGCGCTGGCCGCCACCACCCGGCTGCTCGCCGACGCGCTCGCCGAGGCCGCGCCCGGCAACTCCGTCGAACTCCGGGTTCCGCCGTTCGCCGCCGTGCAGTGCGTCACAGGGCCGCGGCACACCCGCGGCACCCCGCCGAACGTGGTGGAGACCGATCCGCTGACCTGGATCCGGATGGCCACCGGCCGTCTCACCTGGGCGGAGGCGCTGGATTCCGCGCGTCTGTCGGCCAGCGGAGAGCGGGCCGATCTCTCCGGGTACCTGCCGGTACTGGGGTGACCTGGCGTTCCGCGCAGGTCACCCTGCGGGTTTCGATCGATCCCCGGTTCGGACCATCGGGGGGCCTGCCCTAGACTCGGTCTCGTGCCACGTGGTGACGGACGACTCAACCACGATCTCCTTCCCGGCGAGAAGGGCCCCCAGGACGCTTGCGGCGTCTTCGGCGTCTGGGCCCCGGGTGAAGAGGTCGCCAAGCTCACCTATTTCGGGCTGTACGCCCTGCAGCACCGCGGACAGGAGTCCGCGGGCATCGCAGTGAGCAACGGCTCCCAGATCCTGGTCTTCAAGGACATGGGCCTGGTGTCCCAGGTCTTCGACGAGACCTCCCTCGGCTCCCTCAAGGGCCACATCGCCGTCGGTCACGCGCGCTACTCGACCACCGGCGCCTCGGTGTGGGAGAACGCCCAGCCGACCTTCCGGGCGACCGCCCACGGCTCGATCGCCCTGGGCCACAACGGCAACCTGGTCAACACGGCCGAGTTGGCCGAGCTGGTCGCCAAGCTCCCGCAGGGCGACGGCCGGGCCACCAACGTCGCGGCCACCAACGACACCGACCTGGTCACCGCGCTGCTCGCCGGGCAGACCGACGACGACGGCAAGCCGCTGCCCGTGGAGGACGCCGCGCAGCGCGTACTGCCGCAGGTCAAGGGCGCGTTCTGCCTGGTCTTCATGGACGAGCACACGCTCTACGCGGCGCGTGACCCGCAGGGCATCCGTCCGCTGGTGCTCGGCCGCCTGGAGCGTGGCTGGGTCGTCGCGTCGGAGACCGCCGCGCTGGACATCGTGGGCGCCACGTTCGTCCGCGAGGTGGAGCCGGGCGAGCTGATCGCCGTCGACGAGAACGGGCTGCGCTCCTCCCGGTTCGCCGAGGCCAGGCCGAAGGGCTGCGTCTTCGAGTACGTCTACCTGGCGCGCCCGGACACCGACATCGCGGGCCGCAACGTCTACCTCTCGCGCGTCGAGATGGGCCGCAGACTGGCCAAGGAGGCGCCGGTCGACGCCGACCTGGTGATAGCGACGCCGGAGTCCGGTACCCCGGCCGCCGTCGGCTACGCCGAGGAGAGCGGCATTCCGTACGGCTCCGGCCTGGTGAAGAACTCCTACGTGGGCCGTACCTTCATCCAGCCCTCGCAGACCATCCGCCAGCTGGGGATCCGGCTCAAGCTGAACCCGCTCAAGGAGGTCATCCGGGGCAAGCGCCTGGTGGTGGTGGACGACTCGATCGTCCGCGGCAACACCCAGCGCGCACTGGTCCGGATGCTGCGCGAGGCCGGTGCGGCCGAGGTGCACGTACGCATCTCCTCGCCGCCGGTGAAGTGGCCCTGCTTCTTCGGCATCGACTTCGCCACCCGCGCCGAGCTGATCGCCAACGGCATGTCGGTCGAGGAGATCGGCAAGTCGCTGGGCGCAGACTCGCTGGCCTACATCTCCATCGACGCCATGGTCGAGGCGACCACGATCGCCAAGCCCAACCTGTGCCGCGCCTGCTTCGACGGCGAGTACCCGATGGAGCTGCCCGACCCGGAGCTGCTGGGCAAGCAGCTGCTGGAGACCGAGCTGGCGGGCGGCCCGGACGCGGCCAACGCGCTCCGCCGCCCGTAGGGCTCGTATCCCCTCAACGAAAGATCTCAAGGCAATGTCTTCAGAGACCACTGGTGCGAGCTACGCCGCCGCGGGAGTCGACATCGAGGCGGGCGACACCGCCGTCGAGTTGATGAAGGAGTGGGTGCGCAAGGCGACCCGCCCCGAGGTGGTCGGCGGACTAGGCGGCTTCGCCGGGCTGTTCGACGCCAGCGCGCTGAAGCGCTACGAGCGCCCGCTGCTCGCCTCCGCCACCGACGGCGTCGGCACCAAGGTGGACATCGCCCGCCGCATGGGCGTCTACGACACCATCGGCCACGACCTGGTGGGCATGGTGGTGGACGACCTGGTGGTGTGCGGTGCCGAGCCGCTGTTCATGACCGACTACATCTGTGTCGGCAAGGTCTTCCCCGAGCGGGTCGCCGCCATCGTCAAGGGCATCGCCGAGGGCTGTTCGCTGGCCGGCTGCGCGCTGGTCGGCGGTGAGACCGCGGAGCACCCCGGGCTGCTCGGCGTCGACGAGTTCGACGTGGCCGGCGCCGGTACCGGTGTGGTCGAGGCGGACCGGCTGCTGGGCGCGGATCGCATCCGAAAGGGTGACGTGGTCATCGCCATCGAGTCCTCCGGACTTCACTCGAACGGGTACTCACTCGTTCGCCATGTGCTGTTCGATCGGGCTGGCTGGGCGCTGGACCGGGAGGTTCCGGAGTTCGGCCGGACGCTGGGCGAGGAACTGCTGGAGCCGACCAGGATCTACGCGCTGGACTGCCTGGCGCTCACCCGCACCGCCGAGGTGCACGCCTTCTCCCACATCACCGGCGGCGGGCTGGCCAACAACCTGGCCCGGGTGGTCCCCGACGGGCTGCACGCCGTGGTCGACCGCTCGACCTGGAGCCCGGACCCGATCTTCGACCTTGTCTGCAGGTTGGGCGAGGTCAGCCGTCCGGAGCTGGAGAAGACCCTGAACATGGGCGTCGGCATGATCGCCGTGGTGCCGCCCGAGTCGGTGGACGTGGCGTTGACGACCCTCGCCGACCGCGGGGTGGACGCCTGGGTGGCGGGCGGGATCGAGGACCGCGGCGACCGTACCGAGGCGGTGGCGCTCACCGGCGACTACGCGGCCTAGGGCACCGGTAAAGGCGCACGACGAAACCCGGTCCGGGCGAGGCCCGGACCGGGTGAGCGAGACGAAGGGTCAAGCGCGGCGACGCTGTTGCGACGAGTGGTGCCCCTCGGCGTCCTCGTCATCGTCGTCTTCGTCGGTGTTGTACAGATCCGCGTACCGTGCGTACGGGTCGTTGTTCCGCTCATCGTCGTCGTGCTCCGGCTTCACCGGTCGCGTCGGCGACGATGCGCCCAGCTCCTCGGCCAGACGTGAGAGATCCGTTCCGCCGCTGTTGTACTTCAGCTGGCGGGCGACCTTTGTCTGCTTGGCCTTGGCCCGGCCGCGCCCCATGGCTCGACCCCCTCAACGGCGGGGCTCGACGGCCCCGAGTCTTGACACGCGTTCATGAATGGGAACGGTCTCCATGGCGAAGACCGGCCCGTAGGGCTTCAACGGTACCTGCTTCCGCGCCCACACGGTACGTCGCCCGCACGACGCGCGTCGAAGCAGGGGCCGTTAACGGCCCCGTCCTAGCTGGTCAGCCACGATTTTACCTTCTTTCGCGGCGGGGCGACGGCCGGGTCGTGGTACGGGTCACCCCGTCAGTCAACCGTTGGGCGCAACCAGCTCTCGGCGGGGGTGCGGTCGGCCATCCGCTGCTCGGCCAACCGGTCCGCGGCGGCGGCTGGCGGAATTCCATCGGCCGCGGCGCGTTCGAATATTGCCAAAGTTGTGTCAAAGATCTTCGTGGCCTTTGCCTTTGCCCGGTCGAAATCGAACCCGTGCAACTCGTCGGCCACCTGGATCACGCCACCGGCATTCACCACGTAATCCGGCGCATAAAGGATTCCGCGGTCGGCCAGATCCTTCTCCACACCGGGATGCGCCAGTTGGTTGTTGGCGGCACCACAAACCACCGAGGCTGTGAGGTTGCGCACACTGTCGTCGTTCAGGGCACCACCCAGTGCACACGGTGCGTAAACATCCAGCTGCGCGCCGATGAGCTCGTCGGTGCTCGCGACGGCCTCGACCCCGGGGTGCGCGGCGCGGATCCGCTCCACCGCGTCGGCCCGCACATCGGTGACCACCACGACCGCGCCGTCCGCCAGCAGGTGCTCCACCAGGTGGTGGCCGACCTTGCCGACGCCCGCGATGCCCACTCGCCGTCCGCGCAGCGTCGGGTCGCCCCAGCGCACCTGCGCGGAGGCCCGCATGCCCTGGAAGACGCCGTAGGCGGTGAGCACCGAGGAGTCGCCCGCCCCGCCGTTCTCCGGGGAACGGCCGGTGGTCCACGGGTTCTCGGCGGCGACGACGTCCATGTCGGCGACGTAGGTGCCGACGTCGCACGCGGTCACGTAGCGCCCGCCGAGCGAGGCGACGAACCGGCCGTAGGAGCGCAGGAGTTCAGGAGTCTTGTCGACCACCGGGTCGCCGATGATGACGGCCTTGCCGCCGCCGTGGTCGAGCCCTGCGAGCGCGTTCTTGTAGCTCATGCCGCGGGCGAGGTTCAGCGCGTCCTCGACGGCGTCCTCGTCGCTGGCGTACGGGAAGAAGCGGGTGCCGCCGAGCGCGGGGCCCAGGGCGGTGGAGTGGATGGCGATGACGGCCTTCAGGCCGGTGTCGCGGTCCTGGCAGAGCGCGACCTGTTCGTGTCCCCCCTGCTCCGATCGGAACAGCTTGGAGACCACGGAATCTGATGGACGTACGTCGGTCACGGTGGTGACTCCCGAGGTCGGTGAATAAGCCCTCCGGGAGGGTAGGGGAGGGCCCGTTGAACAGAAGACTAGGCCCGTTCACACGCTGTAGCGCCTGCCGTGTCATGGATCACCCCCGGGGTTGACGAAAGCCTTGCCCAGCGGGCCGGTGGATGGGAGACGGAAGGGCGGCGGGCGTGGCACGATGCGGCATACAGACGGCGACGAGGGAGCTGGTGTGGGCTGGTCTGCGGTTGCGGTGCCGTACGCCTCGTATCTGCGCGTCTACGAGCCTCTCGCGGCCTTTCCCGAGCCCGAGCGCAGCCACTGGAAGCGGTACGCCGCGGCGGGCCATCTGCCCACCGCCCAGGACGAGTTGCGCCAGTCGCTGGCCGATCTGGTGCCCGTGCCGCCGGTGCCGGTTCCGGTGCACGAGAGCCAGGACGCTTTCGTCGTGGTGGCCGACGAGGTGACCCACATCTGTCCGTGGCGCACCCGGCTGCGCGCCTGGCTGGCCCTTGAGCAGCTCCAGGAGGAACTGCCCGCCCCGGTCCTGGACGCGGTGCTGCCGCCGCTCGTACGGCGCCAGACGACCGCCGACTACGACCTGTGGCGGGTCGCCAACCCGGACGCCCGGCCGTGGATCCGATCGGCCACCTGGCATGTGCCGGTGCGCTGGTTCGTCCTTTTCGACGACGCCGAGCGGGAGTTCGAGCCGGGCGGCGTCTGCGCATCGGACGACGACGGCGACGAGAAGCGGCGCAGCGCGCCGGTGCTGCGCTACCGGGCGCCGATGGTGCAGGCGCGCCGCCGGGTGGCGCGGGGGCTGCGGGTGCTGCGGGACAGCCTGGAGGAGGGGCCGTTGATCGACGGCCTGGTGGACGTCGGCCGCTGGCTGGAGGAGTTCCACCCGCGCTCCTTGGTGGAGTTGGACTACGGCGGCCTGGTGTACGCGATTCCGGAGAGCCGTCTGGCCGGTGACCACAGCGCGGCGGAGGTGGCGGAGGGGCTCGCGGCGCTGCGCGAGGGGGACGGCGCGCGGGCCGCGGAGACCTATGCCCGGCTGACCGCCCGCTGGCGCGGGGTGCGCGAGCTGCAGTACGCGAGCTGAACGCGCGTTTGACCCGCACGTGGTGATGTGTACCCTTACCGAACGCTTATCCCGGGAACGGGGTTTGGACTGGACCTGACCGGGTCCTTGGTCCCGATCCCGGCCAATTGGGCAAGCGTGATGGAGAGCACGTTTCCCGACTCTTGCCTCCATAGCTAACCCTCGTGTCAAAATAGGACAACTTGCGTGTTCTTGTCTCGTCCCGGTCCTTTGATCTCACTGTGACTGATCGTCACGCCTGCGTGACTGTCCGTTATGGCCCGGTCCATCGGCTTCCGCCGAGCTTGAACACCTGAGAGGGCAATTCCATCGGTTTGGCCGACACGGCTGGACAGATGGTGTAGTTGTAGTGCCGAGGACAAGCCGTTCGTCCTATTACCGACTCGGCTCGCGTCCGCCATTTCGGGCAACGCGGGTCAAGGTGCAGAATTTAGAGGAAAGAACCGTGATGGTTCGGTTCTCCCGAGGAGGCCGCTCATGACCGCTCGCACCCCTGATGCCGAGCCGCTGCTGACCCCCGCTGAGGTCGCCACCATGTTCCGTGTGGACCCCAAGACGGTCACGCGCTGGGCAAAGGCAGGCAAGCTCACGTCCATCCGCACGCTCGGTGGCCACCGCCGCTACCGCGAGGCGGAGGTTCGGGCTCTGCTCGCGGGCATTCCGCAGCAGCGTTCCGAGAGCTGAAACACCCCAGTACATCCGATTCCGGGTCCCCCAGCCCGGAACGCCTAAGCACTTCCTGACCCCTGTCCCCATCAGGGTTCGCCTCTAGATCGCGTCGGACTCCGCCGGGTCCGACGCGATCTTTTTGTGTTCGAAAGCTGTTCGGGTGGCGGTGCGGCGGGAGTGCAATTTCACATATTAAATTGACGGCATACGGAAGGGGTGGAAGTTCCACCTTCTCCGCATCTCGTCTGGTGACTCCCGTCACATGTGACGGTATTGCCGTCCGATGTAGGGATGCGGTAAGGGGGGCTCTGTCGGTTTTTGGGTCAGCTGGGGGCGTCCGCACCGCGCGGTTCCGAGGGGCACCCGTCCCCCGAGGGGGCCAGCAGCGCCAGGCGCAGCAGGCGGTGGCAGATCGGGCAGTGGCGGGTCAGATGGCCCCGGCCTGCGGCGGCCGACAGATGGGCGCGGAGCAGCGCGCGGGTCTCGTGTCGCGGGTTTCGAGCGGTCTGACGCTGCGCGTCTCCTGATACGGCTGTCGACATCGGGGTCCACCGCCTTCCGCTGGGCTTATGCCACAGGTACTCGCCGCTTCCCGGTGCGTCAAGGTCGCGGCGGCGCCAGGGTTTCGGACCCCGAACGGCAGAGTGTGAGCGGAAACGCAAAATGGCCCACATCCGAAGGATGTGGGCCGGTTGCGGTCCTGACGGGATTTGAACCCGCGGCCTCCACCTTGACAGGGTGGCGAGCACTCCAAACTGCTCCACAGGACCAGGTTTCGCAGCTCTCAGAACTTCCTGCGCTGCGATGAAGACTGTACAGCAGTGCGGGCCCCCAGGTCGAACTCGCGATTCGGCCTACGGCCAGGCCGCGTCGATCGCCTTGAGGATGCGTTTGTCGGAGACCGGATAGGCGGTGCCCAGCGCGTGCGCGAAGTAGCTGACCCGCAGCTCCTCCAGCATCCAGCGGATCTCGCGCACCTCCGGCGGCACCGGCCGCCCCGGCTTGAGGGCGGCCAGCAACTGCGCGTACTCGTCCCGCATCTCGTGGACCTTGTCCATCCGGGTGCGGTCCCGCTGGGCGCCGGTGGGCATCTGCTGCAGCCGCCGGTCCACGGCCACCAGATAGCGCAGCAGGTCCGGCAGACGGCGCCAGCCGGCCGCGGTGACGAAGCCGGGGTGGACCAGGCCCGCGAGCTGCTCCTTGACGTCGGTGAGGTTGGGCAGCAGCACCGGGCTGGTCGTCGCCTTCAGCCGCCGCTCGCACGACTGCCAGGCGGCCAGCACCTGGCGCACCTTGGCGACCGTGTCGAACGTGGTGTCGACCACATCGGCCCGCACCTTGTCGAACAGCTTGCGGAAGCCCTCCTCGTCCCATGCCGGTCCACCGTGGTCGGCGATCAGCTTGTCCGTGGCGGCGGTCACACAGTCGTCGAACAGTGCCTGCACACTGCCGTGCGGGCTGCGGGAGAGCGCCAGCTTGTCCGCGTTGGTCAGCTTGGACTGGGCGAACTTGGCGGGGTTGGAAGGCAGGTTGAGCAGGATCAGCCGACGGGTGCCGCGCCACATGGCTTCCGCCTGCTCGGCCTCGGTGTCGAACAGCTTGACGGCGACCGACTCGCCCTCGTCCACCAGCGCCGGGAACGCCCTCACCGGCTGTCCGGCCCGCCGGGTCTCGAAGGCGGCCGGCAGCGTGCCGATCGTCCACTGGGTCAGCCCGCTGCGCTGCTCGATGCCGATGGATCCGGCGGCCTTGGAGATCGCCTCCCGGGTCTTCGGCTTGAGCTTCAGCTTCAGCGCTTCGAGGTCCTTGTCCTCGGCGAGCTTGCGCCTGCGCTCGTCGACCACCCGGAAGGTCATCTTCAGGTGGTCGGGGATCCTGGACAGGTCGAAGTCCTCGGGGTGCACGTCCACCCCGACCATCCGGTGCAGCTCGTCCGCCAGCACGGTGGTCAGCGGCTCGGGGCCGGCCACCGCGCGCTCCAGGAACGCCTTTGCGTAGTTGGGCGCGGGCACGCACATCCGGCGGATCGGCTTGGGCAGCGAGCGGATCAGCTCGGTGACCAGGTCCTCCCGCAGCCCCCTGATCTGCCAGTCGAACCCGTTCGGGGTCACCTGGTTGAGCACCTGGAGCGGGATGTGCACGGTGACGCCGTCCGCGTCCGCGCCCGGCTCGAACTGGTACGTCACCTTGAACTTGAGCTTGCCCTGGCGCCAGGAGTCCGGGTAGTCGTCCTTGGTGACCGCTTCCGCCGACTCGTTGATCAGCATGGAGTGCTCGAAGTTGAGCAGTTCCGGTTCCTCGCGGCGCTTGTGCTTCCACCACGAGTCGAAGTGGGCGCCGGACACCACGTGTTCAGGTAGCCGCTCGTCGTAGAAGTCGAACAGCGCCTCGTCGTCCACCAGGATGTCGCGGCGGCGCGCCCGGTGCTCCAACTCCTCGACCTCGCCGAGGAGTTTGCGGTTGTCGTGGAAGAACTGGTGGTGGGTGCGCCAGTCACCCTCGACCAGGGCGCTGCGGATGAACAGCTCGCGGGAGACCTCGGGGTCGATCCGGCCGTAGTTGACCTTGCGCTGGGCGACCAGCGGTACGCCGTACAGCGTGACCCGCTCGTAGGCCATCACCGCGGCCTGCTTCTGCTCCCAGTGCGGCTCGCTGTAGGTGCGCTTGACCAGGTGCTGGGCCAGCGGTTCGACCCACTCCGGTTCGATCCTGGCGTTGACCCGGGCCCACAGCCGCGAGGTCTCCACCAGCTCGGCCGACATGATCCAGCGCGGCGGCTTCTTGAACAGCGCGGAGCCGGGGAAGACCGCGAACTTGGCGCTGCGCGCGCCCAGGTACTCGTTCTTGTCCGTGTCCTTGAGGCCGATGTGCGACAGCAACCCGGCCAGCAGCGAGGTGTGGACGCGCAGCGGGTCGGCGTCCTGCTCGTTGATGTGGATGTCCATCGTCCTGGCGACGGTGCGCAACTGGCTGTAGATGTCCTGCCATTCGCGTATCCGCAGGTAGTTGAGGAACTCCGAGCGGCACATCCGGCGGAACGCGGCGGAGGACAGGGTCTTCTGCTGCTCGCGGACGTACCGCCACAGGTTGAGGAACGCCAGGAAGTCACTGGTCTCGTCGGCGAACCTGCGGTGCTTCTCGTCGGCCTGCTGCTGCTTGTCGGAGGGGCGCTCGCGCGGGTCCTGGATGGACAGCGCGGCGGCGATCACCATGACCTCGCGTACGCAGCCGTTGCGGTCCGCCTCCAGGACCATCCGGGCCAGCCGGGGGTCGACGGGCAGCTGGGAGAGTTTGCGGCCGACCGGGGTGAGGCGTTTGCGGACGTCCTTCTGCTGGGGGTCCAACGCGCCGAGTTCCTCGAGCAGTTGGACGCCGTCCTTGATGTGGCGGCTGTCCGGCGGGTCGATGAACGGGAACCTGGCGATGTCTCCCAGGCCCGCGGCGGTCATCTGGAGGATGACCGAGGCCAGGTTGGTGCGCAGGATCTCGGCGTCGGTGAACTCCGGGCGGGATTCGAAGTCGTCCTCGGAGTACAGCCGGACGCAGATGCCGTCGGAGGTACGGCCGCAGCGGCCCTTGCGCTGGTTGGCGCTGGCCTGGCTGATCGGCTCGATGGGCAGCCGCTGCACCTTGGTGCGGTGGCTGTAGCGGGAGATGCGGGCGGTGCCCGGGTCGATGACGTACTTGATGCCGGGAACGGTCAGCGATGTCTCCGCCACGTTGGTGGCGAGCACGATGCGGCGGACCGCCCCCTGGCCGGGCCTTTGGAACACCCGGTGCTGCTCGGCGTGTGACAGCCGCGCGTACAGCGGCAGCACCTCGGTAGCCTGCCCATAAGCGCCTCCGGCGCGGGTCAGGTTCTTCTTGTTGAGCGCGTCCGCGGTGTCGCGGATCTCCCGTTCGCCGGAGAGGAAGACCAGGATGTCGCCCGGTCCCTCGCGCTGCAGCTCGTCCACGGCGTCGCAGATCGCGGTGACCTGGTCGCGGTCGGCGTCCTCGCCGCCCTCTTCCAGCAGCGGCCGGTAGCGCACCTCCACCGGGTACGTACGGCCGGAGACCTCGACGATCGGCGCGTCGCCGAAGTGCCGGGAGAACCGCTCCGGGTCGATGGTCGCCGAGGTGATGACGACCTTCAGCTCGGGGCGGCGGGGCAGCAGCTGGGCCAGGTAGCCGAGGATGAAGTCGATGTTGAGGCTGCGTTCGTGCGCCTCGTCGATGATGATCGTGTCGTACTGGCGCAGCTCGCGGTCGGTCTGGATCTCGGCCAGCATGATGCCGTCGGTCATCAGCTTCACCAGGGTGGAGTCGCCCACCTGGTCGGTGAAGCGGACCTTCCAACCGACCGCGGAGCCCAGCGGGGTGTCCAGTTCCTCCGCGACCCGCTCGGCCACCGTACGGGCCGCGAGCCTGCGCGGCTGGGTGTGGCCGATCAGGCCCCGGACGCCGCGGCCCAGCTCCAGGCAGATCTTGGGGATCTGGGTGGTCTTGCCGGAGCCCGTCTCGCCCGCGACGATCACCACCTGGTGGTCCCTGATCGCCGCCAGGATCTCGTCCTTCTTCTGGCTGACCGGCAGCTGTTCCGGGTACGTGACGGTGGGCACGGAGGCGCGGCGCCGGGCGACCCGGGCCTCGGCCTCCTCGATCTGCGCGGCGATCTCCGCGTAGACCGCGGCGCGGGCCTCGGGCTTGCGGATCTTGCTGGCACCGTCGAGTCGGCGGCCGAGGCGGTGCTGGTCGCGCAGCGTCAGTTCGGGCAGCCGCTCCAAGAGGGCTGTCAGGGCGGGGGCAGGCGCAGTGGACATACGGCTCCCAGGATCTCACCCGCCGCGCGCGTGCCGCGAACGGGTTTCACGGCGTGCGCGACGCCCGGCCGACCGGGAGGGTGGGCGGCATGAGCCAGCAACGGGATACGGGCCGTGCACACCGGATTCGGGAGAAGTGGCACGCCTTCCGCGTGTCGCCGTTCCTGCCCGCGGTGGTGGTCACGTTCATCGTCGCGGTGGCCGCGGGGCTGTTCGCGGGCTCGTACACGTACGCCTTCGCCAACCCGACTCCGCGTCACATTCCGACCGCCGTCACCGGTGTCCCGGCCTCCGAGGTCAAGCGGGCGCAGTTCGTACAGGGCATGGAGAGGGCGCTCGGCGCGTCGCTCCGGCTGCGCCACTACCCGACCTACGCGCAGGCGCTGCACGCCGTCAACGAGCAGCAGGTCTTCGCGATCCTCCAGGAGCGAAGGGGCAGAGCGGAGCTGGACCTCTCCGGCGCGTCCGGTGCCTCCGTCGCCCAGCTGCTGGCGGAGGCGGCGCCGCGGGTCAGTTCGTCGGTCGGGGTACCGCTGGTCGTGAAGGACATCAGGCCGTTGCAGCCGGGTGACCCGCGCGGCCTGGCCGTCTTCTACATCTCGCTGGCCTCGGTGATCCTCGGCTTCATCGGCGCGGTGCAGTTGAGCGTCCACGCCAAGGAGCTCACACCGGCGGAGCGGATCGCCTTCACGGTGGCCTACTCGCTGCTCGGCGGCTTCTCGATCTGCGCGGTGGTGGACTGGGGGCTGGGCGCGCTACGGCTGCCGTTCGTGGAGTCCTGGCTGATCCTGGCGCTGACGATGTTCACCTCGGGGATGGTCTTCAGCATGTTCAACGTCCTGATCGGGCGCTGGGCGCTGCTGCCGACCTGGGGGCTGATGGTGATGCTCGGCAACCCGTCCTCGGGCGGCGCGGTCTCCTGGCCGCTGCTGCCGTCCCTGCTCGGTACCATCGGCCGCTGGCTGCCCCCGGGCGCCTCGGTCAACGCCCAGCACACCGCCGTCTACTTCCGCCACTACCAGCACCCGTTCCCGTTCGTCGTCCTCGCGGTCTGGGCCGTGGCGGCCGGCACGGTCTTCTGGGTGTGGCGGCACCGGCATCCGGGCGGGCGGTAGCACGGGTTGGGCGGGGTCTCATACGAGTGAACGGGCGACAACGACGAAGACCCCGCCGGGGCGGGGTCTTCGTCGTGCGGTGGCTGGGGCCGGGGTCGAACCGGCGACCTACCGCTTTTCAGGCGGTCGCTCGTACCAACTGAGCTACCCAGCCGCAGCGGTCCTGACGGGATTTGAACCCGCGGCCTCCACCTTGACAGGGTGGCGAGCACTCCAAACTGCTCCACAGGACCAAGCTTGTGCGAGCACTAGTCTCGCACATGGTGGTGCGTGCCCCCAACGGGATTCGAACCCGTGCTACCGCCTTGAAAGGGCGGCGTCCTGGGCCACTAGACGATGAGGGCTGATGGCCCGCCTTGGCGCGTTTTCCTGCCGCCGTCGGGGACGTGAGAAGCATATGGGATGCCGAGCGGTATCGCCAAAACGGTTTCAATGCGGGTCAGCCCCAGCCCAACTCGTGCAGCCGCGCGTCGTCGATGCCGAAGTGGTGGGCGACTTCGTGGACCACCGTCACCGCCACCTCGTGCACCACTTCCTCCGGCTCCTGGCAGTGCCGCAGGATCGGCCCCATGTAGATGGTGATCCGGTCGGGGAGCACGCCCGCGTACCACTCGCCGCGTTCGGTCAGCGGAGTCCCCTCGTACAGGCCCATCAGCTCCGGGCCCGACGGGTCGGGTTCGTCCTCCACGAAGACCGCGATGTTGTCCATGGCCTGGGACAGCTCGGAGGGGATCCGGTCGAGTGCGGTACCGACCAGCTCCTCGAACTCCTCCCGCGACATCTTCAGCACCCCGCCATTCTCCCGGACCGGCGCGCCACGGCGAGCAGGACGAGCGCCGCGGCCTGTGTCGCGGCGACGGTGACGACCAGCGCCCGCACCGAGTACCCGTACAGCGTCCCGGTGAGTGCCCCGCCGACCAGCGTGGCGGCGCCGACCACTCCGGCGAAGACGCCGTACGCGGTGGCCCGCCTGGCGGCTGGGACCAGGTCGGCGACGGTGGCCAGCAGGGTGGACTCCTGCACGCCGAGCGCCGCGCCCCAGGCCAGCGCAGCGCCCACCGCCACCGCGACCGTGCCGGTGAACGCCAGCGCGGGCACCGCCGCGGTCATCAGCGGCAGCGCCACCAGCGCCCGCGCCCCGATCCTGTCGTACGCCCAGCCGGTGGCCAGCGCGCTCGGCGCGTCGGCCAGCATCACCCCCGCGTACAGCATCGGCACCGCCGCGACCGGCAGCAGGGCGCGGTGCACCAGGTGGTACGAGAGCACGCCGAACGTGGCCAGACCGCAGGTGGTGACCCCGGTGAAGGCCGCGTACAGCCAGAACGCGCGGGGCAGCGGCGCCGAGGGCGCCTCGGCGGGCGCCGGCGGTGTCGGCTCGTACGCCGCCGGGGCCGGGGCCCGGGCCCGCAACCACAGCAGTACCGCCAGTGCGGCGGCGCCCGGCGCGGCCAGGACCAGCAGCGCGGGCGCGTAGTCGCCGCCGGTGGCGGCCAGTACTCCGGCCACGGTCAGCGGCCCGATCAGCGCGCCGGTCTGGTCCAGCGCCTGGGCCGCCGCGAAGCCGCGGCCGCGCCCGGTGGCGGCGCTGCGTGCGAGAGCAGGGTGTCCTTGGCCGGGCCGCGCACGGCCTTGCCCCCCGCCCGGCGACCACCAGCCCGCAGGCCGCCCACAGCGTGCCCACCACGCCCAGCGGCGGCACGCTCACCACGGTCAGCAGGTACCCGGCGATGGTGACCGTCCAGAACCGCCGGGTGCGGTCGGCCAGCGGCCCGGACACCAGCCGCAGCCCGAGCGCCGCCGCGTCCCCGGCGCCGGTGACCACGCCGATCACCGCCGCCGAGCGAGCCCAGCAGCGGTCCGGTGACCGGGCGGGCGCACTCGTAGACGAAGTCCGCCAGCAGGCTGACGACGCCGAAGGAGACCACGAAGCGCCAGGGAGGCAGCGCGGCCCTGGCGGCGGTCATCCCCGGCTCATCCCCACAGGACCCGGGCCAGCCCGGCTCCGGCGAAGGCGGCGGTGACCCCGGCGACCACGCTGGCCACCACGTTCGCCACGGCGAGCAGTCGCGCGCCCTGCTCGGCCAGCCGCAGCGTCTCGTAGCTGAACGTCGAGTACGTGGTCAGCGCCCCGCACAGGCCGGTGCCGAGGAGCAGTTGCAGCCGCGAGGACGCGGCTCCCGCCGCGGCCGCGCCGGTGAGCGTGCCGAGGACCAGACAGCCGACCACGTTGACGGTGAACGTCCCCCAGGGGAAGACCGTGTCGTGCCGGGACTGGACCGTGCGGTCGGTCAGATAGCGCAGCGGGGCGCCGACCACCGCTCCGGCGATCACCAGTAGCCAGTTCACCGCCGCTCCTCGTTTCCCACGTACCGGATGACCTCGCACTCGTCGAGGGTCACCAGGCCCTCCGAGACCAGTTCGTCGAGTTGCGGCAGGAAGGCCCGTACCCGCTCCTCGGTGTCGACGATCACCACGGCCACCGGAAGGTCCTCGCTGAGCGACAGCAGCCGTGAGGTGTGGATCAGTGAGGACGCGCCGAAGCCCTCGACTCCCTTGAAGACGGAGGCGCCGGCGAGCCCGGCGGCGTGCGCGCGGTGCACGATCTCGCTGTGCAGCGGCCGGTGGTGCCAGGTGTCGTTCTCCCCGACGTAGATCGTCACCCGCAGCGCGGGACCGGTCAGTCGCATCGTGCCTCCCGCCAGTCGAGGAAGCGTCGGGTCAACGCCGCCGCCGTCCACACCGATACCAGGGCGGCCACCGCCGTCCCGGTCAAGTAGCCCAGCGCCACGCCGATCTGACCACGCGTCAGCAGCCGCTGTGTGTCGACCGCGTAGGTGGAGAAGGTGGTGAACCCGCCGAGCACGCCGGTGCCGAAGAACGGCCGCACCAGACGGTGTGCCGAGACCCCCTCGGTGATGACCACCATGAAGACCCCGATCACCGCGCAGCCCACCGCGTTGACCAGCAGCGTGGTCCACGGGAACGTCCCGTGCCCGGTCGGCCACAGCAGCGAGGCGCCGTAGCGGGCGCACGCGCCGAGCGCGCCGCCGAGCGCGATCACCGCGAGGGCGGGGAGCTGGCCGCGCAGCGGCGACCGGCGGATGGGCGGGGAGGGGGTGAACCGCGGACCGGGCTGGTGCGCGGTCGGGGTCTTCGGCCCGGTTCCTGGCATGGACGCTTCCGCCTCCACGTACGCCTCCTACTCGCGCGGCGCCCCCTGGTGTGCGGGCGCGCTCCATCGGCAAGTAGGGACCGTTGGCGGCCGACACCGCGGTTCGGGTACGGCGGGCCCCACCGCCGCGCGGCCGCCGTGGACCGGGCGGACCGCTTTTCCCACCCTAACGGGATGCCGTCCGGCGCACCCGACGTGCTCCCGTGTCCTCCGGCCGGGGGAATGCGTTGGGTAGGCCGTGACTCGACTTTCCGCGCGGGCCCGCAGGGCCGCCGCCGCGCTGCCGTTGGTGTTCCTGCTCGCCGGGACCGCGGGTTGTCTGCGGTTCTCCGAGCCCGGCCGTCCGCAACCGCATGGCTCGACGGCTCCCTCGGCCGGTGCGGGCAGCGCGAGCGCGGACCCGCACGACGACGCGGCCCGGACGCGCGGGGCGCTGCCGGGCGTGCCCGGGGACGCCTCGGTCTCGCCGGGCGCGGCTTCGGTGCAGGCGGCGGCGCCGTCCGCGGGGCACCCGGCGGACCAGCCCGCCCCCGCGGGGCCCGGACGGCCGCCCTCCGGGCAGCACGGCCCGGCGCCCCGGCCGTCGTCGGAGCGGCCGAGCCCGCCTGCGGGGCCGCCGCCGGTGTCCAGCCCGGTGTCCACCCCGACGCCGACGCCTCCGCCGTCCACCGGCGGGGCCTCGCCCTCGCCGGGCGCGCAGCCGAAGGCGGGGGGCTGAGACGGCGGCTCCGGATGTCACGCCGCTCACCCCGGCTGGAAGGCGATTTGGCGTTCGGGGCAGTCTGTCGGTATGGTGGTAGATCGTTTGCCCCATTTCCCCGGCGCCACACCGAAGCGCGCCGTGCGGCGCGTTCCTTGACTCCTGTGGCTGACCGCATCGAGGCGGTTGTAAGCAACCTGCGGAGCTGGCGCGTGCCCAGTCTCCGAGAGGTTCAGCTTCAGCATGTCCATTGACACTGCCGACCGTTCTGCCATGCCCGAGAACATCGAGGTCGACACCGCTTCCGAGGAAGCCCCCAGCATCACCTTCGCGGACCTCGGGCTGCCCGAGCAGATCGTCCGCAAGCTCGCGCAGAACGGTGTGACCACCCCGTTCCCGATCCAGGCCGCCACCATTCCGGACGCCCTGGAGGGCAAGGACATCCTGGGCCGTGGTCGTACCGGCTCCGGCAAGACCCTGTCGTTCGGTCTGCCGCTGCTGACCACGCTCGCGGGCGGCCGCACCGAGCAGAAGCGCCCGCGCGGTGTGATCCTCACCCCGACCCGCGAGCTGGCGATGCAGGTCTCCGACGCGCTCCAGCCGTACGGCGACGTGCTCGGGCTGAAGCTCAAGGTGGTCTGCGGCGGCACCTCGATGGCCAACCAGATCTACGCGCTGGAGCGCGGCGTCGACATCCTCGTCGCCACCCCGGGCCGGCTGCGCGACCTGATCGACCGCGGCGCCTGCGCCCTCGACCAGGTGCGGATCGCGGTGCTCGACGAGGCCGACCAGATGGCCGACATGGGCTTCCTGCCCGAGGTCACCGAGATCCTCGACCTGGTGCCGGCCGGCGGCCAGCGGCTGCTGTTCTCCGCGACGCTGGAGAACGAGATCGACACGCTGGTCAAGCGGTACCTGGTGAGCCCGGTCACGCACGAGGTCGACCCCTCGGCGGGCGCGGTCACCACCATGACCCACCACGTGCTGGTCGTGAAGCCGAAGGACAAGGCGCCGGTCACCGCCGCCATCGCCGCCCGCAAGGGCCGCACGATCATCTTCGTCCGCACCCAGATGGGCGCCGACCGGGTCGCCGAGCAGCTGCGCGACGCGGGCGTACGGGCGGACGCGCTGCATGGCGGCATGACCCAGGGCGCGCGCACCCGCACGCTGGCCGACTTCAAGGACGGCTATGTGAACGTGCTGGTGGCGACGGACGTCGCCGCACGCGGCATCCACGTGGACGGCATCGACCTGGTGCTGAACGTCGACCCGGCCGGTGACCACAAGGACTACCTGCACCGCTCGGGCCGTACCGCCCGCGCGGGTCAGAGCGGCACCGTGGTCTCGCTCGCCCTGCCGCACCAGCGCAAGACCATCTTCCGCTTGATGGAGGACGCGGGCGTCGAGGCGTCCCGCCACATCGTCGGCGGTGCGGGCTCGTTCGACGAGGACGTGGCCCGGATCACCGGCGCCCGCTCGCTGACCGAGGTCCAGGCGGACGCGGCCTCGAACGCGGCCCAGCAGGCCGAGCGCGATGTCGCCGAGCTGACCCGCGAGTTGGAGCGGGCGCAGCGCCGGGCGACCGAACTGCGCGAGGAGGCCGACCGGTTGACCGCCCGCGCGGCGCGCGAGCGCGGTGAGTCGGTCCCCTCGGCCCCCTCGGCCCCCTCGGACGATGAGACGGAGCAGCCGGAGGCGGTTGTTCCGGCGCAGGCCGCCGCGCCGGTGGAGGAGCGGCGTGAACGCCGCAACGAGCGGGGCGAGTTCGAGCGCCGGGGCGACCGCGAGCGGTCGGAGCGTCCGGCCCGGTCCTCGTACGAGCGGCGGGAGGAGCGCGGCTCCTCCTACGAGCGGCGCGACGACCGGCGGCCGGTCAACCGGGACCGCGACCGGGACCGGTCCTTCGACCGCCGCGACGACCGCCGTCCGTTCAACCGCGACGAGCGCCGTGATGACCGGCGCGACGACCGACGCCCGTTCAACCGGGACCGTCGTGACGACCGTCCGGCGTTCAACCGGGACGACCGCGAGCGCCGCCCGTTCAACCGGGACCGTCGCGACGAGCGCCCGGCGTTCAACCGCGACGACCGCGAGCGCCGCTCGTTCGACCGCCGGGACGACCGGGGCGGTTTCAACCGCGACCACCGCGAGCGCCGTGACCACCGGGGCAGCGACCGCCCGTTCAACCGGGACCGTCGCGACGACCGTCCGGCGTTCAACCGGGACCGTGACGACCGCCGCCCGTACGGCCGTCGGGACGACCACCGGGGCGCGTCCGGCACCGGCGCCCGTGGCTTCGACCGCCGCGCGGACAAGCCGCGTTGGAAGCGCAACGGCTGACGGCGGTAGCTGACCGAGACGAACCCGGACGATGTACACCATCGTCCGGGTTCGTCGTTTTGTACCCGCGGGGCACGGCCCGCCTGGGCGGTAACGGTCTGGTTTCATACCTTTAAATTCCGGCCACGCTGCTTTGGAACCACCAGCGCGGGGAAACGCAGTGGGCATGACAGAACTCAATGGTTCCCCGGGCGAAAGAATCGCCGCCGAACACGCCCCGCCGCCGCACGACTCCGACGAGGAGCGGCTGCGCCAACTCGGCTACACCCAGGTGCTGGCGCGGCGGATGACGGCGTTCTCCAACTTCGCCGTCTCCTTCACCATCATCTCGGTGCTATCCGGCTGTCTGACGCTCTACGGCTTCGGTATGAACACCGGCGGCCCGGCGATGCTGATCTGGGGCTGGGTCGGGGTGGGCCTGATGACGCTGATCGTCGGGCTGGCGATGGCGGAGGTGTGTTCGGCGTATCCGACCTCGGCCGGGCTGTACTTCTGGGCGCACCGGCTGGCGCCGCCCCGGACCGCCGCCGCCTGGGCCTGGTTCACCGGCTGGTTCAACGTGCTCGGCCAGATCGCGGTGACCGCCGGTGTGGACTTCGGCGCGGCGAGCTTCCTGGGCGCCTATCTGAACCTGCAGTTCGGCTTCACGGTGACCGCGCCGCGCACCATCGGGCTGTTCGCGGTGATCCTGCTGCTGCACGGTCTGCTGAACACGTTCGGCGTGCGGATCGTGGCGATCCTCAACGACGTCAGCGTGTGGTGGCACGTCCTCGGCGTGGCGGTGATCGTCGGCGCGCTCACCCTCGCACCGGCCAAGCACCAGTCCGCGTCCTTCGTCTTCACCCACTTCGTCAACAACACCGGCTGGCACAGCTCCTTGTACGTGGGACTGCTGAGCCTTCTCGTGGCGCAGTACACCTTCACCGGCTACGACGCCTCCGCCCACATGACCGAGGAGACCAAGGACGCCTCGGTGGCCGGGCCGCGCGGCATCGTGCGCTCCATCTGGCTGTCCTGGATCGCGGGCCTGGTGCTGCTGCTGGGCTTCACCTTCGCCATCCAGTCCTGGGACGGCACGTTGAACACCAGGACCGGAGTGCCGCCCGCGCAGATCCTGCTGGACGCGGTCGGCGCGACCGGCGGCAAGCTGCTGCTCCTGGTGGCGATCGGCGCGATGCTGTTCTGCGGGATGTCGTCGGTGACGGCCAACAGCCGGATGATCTACGCCTTTTCACGGGACGGCGCGCTGCCGTACTCGCGCGTCTGGCAGCGGATCAACCCGCGCACCCGCACCCCCACCAACGCGGTCTGGCTCGCCGCCCTGGGCGCGCTGGTCCTGGGCCTGCCGTACCTGATCAACTCGACCGCGTACGGGGCGGTGACGTCCATCGCCACCATCGGCCAGTACATCGCCTACGTCATCCCCATCTACCTGCGGCTGCGCCAGGGCGACCGCTTCGACCGCGGCCCCTGGCACCTGGGCCGCTGGAGCCGTCCGATCGGCGTGGTGTCGGTGGCCTGGGTGACGCTGATCACGCTGCTGTTCATGCTGCCGCAGTCCAGTCCGGTGACCGCCGAGACCTTCAACTACGCGGTGATCGCCGTGCTGGCGGTGCTGGGCTTCGCCGCCACCTGGTGGCTGCTGTCGGCCCGCGGCTGGTTCCTCAAGGATCCGCGGCCCACCGACGCCATATGAGATCGAAGCCAGGGCCCCCGCCCGGCTATGCTGCGGGGTGCGGGCCATTAGCTCAATTGGCAGAGCAGTGGACTTTTAATCCATTGGTTCAGGGTTCGAGCCCCTGATGGCCCACCGGTCCAGCGCCCCTCGCGGGGCGCTGACCTGTGAGATCGCGTCCCGGCTGGTTGCTTCGGCCGGGGCGCTTTCCCTTGCCCGGGGCGTCCGCGGGGGTGGGCGGCTCGGCATCCGCCGACGGAGCGGACGCCGGACGGGGCACGCGGGACGGTTCCGCGGCGGCTTCGGCCGCGGCTTTGTCGACTTCGGGCAGCAGACTCGTGTACGTGTCCGAGGTCAGCGTGATCGTGGAGTGCCGCAGCGTCTCCTTGATCGTGTGAAGATCGCCACCTCCGCCGTGGGTGAGGGTCGCCGCGACATGCCGCAGATCCCGAAGCGTGATCGGCGGCAGGTCCAACCGCCGCGCCGAAGCCGCCCGCCTACGCTCCACCACTCCCGGCACTGTGCCGCAGCAGCGAACGCAAGCCGCAGCGCCCGCGTCCGCTGCCGCGATGATGAGCCGCCGTCAACGCCAGAGGTAAGGAGAAGAAGCAAGCGCAATCCATCCCCACCGTCTGCTCCCGATGACCGCTCAACGGTCAACCCACCACGTCGGACACCGTGAAAGGGAGGGTTGGCCCCGCCCTGTAGGGTGTTTCCGCAGGTGACAGTGTTGCGGTGACAGTTCTCCCTGTATAGCTCGACTCACCTGCTGTCCCGTCAAGCCTTTTTTCCGCAGGCAGACCGCTGGCCGAGTGCTGAGGAGCCATGAGTGCGTCCGCTGGGTATCGAGGGCGCGTGGCTGCTGGACACTGATGTCTTCGCCGACGATCGGGGCAGCTTCCACCAGTGGTTCCAGGGCGGTGACTTCCGGGCGGCGACCGGTCATGAGCTGCGGGTCGCTCAGGCCAACTGTTCGGTTTCCCGTCGTGGCGCGCTGCGTGGCATCCACTTCGCCGACGTGCCACCGGGGCAGGGCAAGCAGGTAACGTGCCTGCACGGAGCGGTGTTCGACGTCGTGGTGGACCTCCGGGTCGGCTCGCCGACCTTTCGCCGCTGGGAAGCCGTGCGGCTGGACGACCAGCACCGTCGTGCTGTCTACCTTGCGGAAGGTCTCGGCCATGCCTTCCTCGCGCTGACCGACGACACGGTTGTGGCGTATCTGACCTCGCAGGGATACGCGCCCCAGCGGGAACACGCGATCCACCCCCTCGACCCCGCCCTCGGCATCGACTGGCCGGGCGATGTGGAACCGGTGTTGTCGCCCAGGGACGCCGCCGCACCCACCCTTGCAGAGGCGGAGCGCCGGGGGCTGCTGCCTTCGTACAGGGCCTGCCGGGAGTTCTACGCCGACCTGCGCGCCGCCGCCAGTGAGCAGGTCGGCTGACCGGCCGCGTTGAGTTCGGCCTCCACCAGTTTTGGGACCGCTTCGGCCAGCGCGGTCCTCCAGTGGCGCATTGGTCCTGGAGCAGCCTTATCCGAGCCTCTGGGAGCGAGCACGCTGTAACTCGGTCGAACCGCTGCCCGGCGCAGGATGTCGCTGGTCGTCGGCCGCACCCTGTCGGGGTCAGCGCCGAGGAGGCGGAAGGTCTCACGAGCGAGTTCGTACCAGGTGGTCTCACCGTCCGCGGTGGCGTGGTGGACCCCCGGCCGAATGGCACCGTCCAGCGTGCCGCGCCCGAGCCACAGCAACCACTCGGCCAGGTCCAGGGACCAGGTGGGCTGGCCGCGCTGGTCCGTGACCACCTCAACGGTCTCCCGTTCACGTTCCAGCCGGATCATGGTGCGCACGAAGTTCCGGCCAACCGCGCCGTAGAGCCAGGCGGTTCGCACCACGTGTCCGGTGTGCGGAAGCAAGGACAGCACGGCGCGTTCACCGGCCAGCTTGGTGCGGCCATACACCGTGCGCGGCGCTGGGCCGGCGTCCACGGGGTACGGGCGGGTGGCTCCGCCCGCGAAGACGTAGTCGGTGGAGATGTGCAGCAGTCGTGTGCTGGTGTCGGCGCAAGCGGCGGCCAGGTTGCCGGGACCGTCCCTGTTGACGCGCAGGGCCCGCGCGGGATCGTGCTCGGCGTCGTCCACGGCTGTGAAGGCGGCACAGTTGACGATCACGTCGGGGCGCAGATCGCGAACCGCCGCCCTCACCGCGGCCGCGTCGGTGACGTCCAGTTCCGTGCGGGGCAGGCCGACCGCGGGTTCGCCCTCCTCAAGGAGCCGTCGGAGCAGGTCGTGGCCCAGCAGCCCGCCCGCACCTGTCACCAGCCACCGCATGGTGCGGCTTCCGGTCGCCCCTGGGACACCGAAGGCGCCCACCAGTCACGGTTGTCGCGGTACCAGGAGACGGTGGCGGCGAGCCCGTCGCGGAAGTCGTGCCGTGGCCGGTAGCCCAGTTCGCCGCAGACCTTGGAGCAGTCGACGGCATACCTCAGGTCATGGCCCTTGCGGTCCGCCACATGACTGACCATCTCCCAGCCGGCGTCGCACGCCGCCAGCAGCAGGTCGGTCAGCTCGCGGTTGGTCAGTTCGTTGCCGCCGCCGATGTTGTAGACCTCGCCCGGGCGGCCATCACGACGGACCAACTCGACGCCCAGGACGTGGTCGTCGACGTGCAGCCAGTCCCGTACATGGCGTCCGTCTCCGTACAGCGGGACCTTCCGGCCCTGGAGGAGGCTGGTGACGAAGCGCGGGATGATCTTCTCGGGGTACTGATGCGGTCCGTAGGTGTTGGAGGCGCGCGTCACCCGCACGTCAAGGCCGTGCGTACGGTGGTACGCCAGGGCCACCAGGTCACTGGCGGCCTTTGACGCCGCGTAGGGCGAGTTGGGTTGCACGGGGGCAGTCTCCGGCCAGGAGCCTTCGGCGATGGACCCATAGACCTCGTCGGTGGAGACGTGGACGAACCGGCCGACACCACGGCGAACAGCGGCGGCCAGCAGGGTCTGGGTGCCCAGCACGTTGGTGCGTACGAAGTCGGTCGCGTCCTGGATCGAGCGGTCCACATGGGACTCGGCCGCGAAGTGCACCATGTGGTCGTGAGTGGCGGCCAGTTCGTCAACCAGTTCCGTGTCGCAGATGTCACCGTGGGCGAAGGCGAATCCCGGGTGTTCTCGTACGGCGGCCAGGTTGGCCTGATTTCCCGCGTATGTCAGCCGGTCGAGGACGGTGATTGTGACGCTGTCGGCCTGCGGACCGCACAGCAGTGCACGGACATAGGCGGAGCCGATGAACCCCGCCCCGCCGGTGACGAGGATCCTGGTCGGTTCGTTGCGAGGTGGCTTCATGCGGAGATCTGCGCCTTGCTGTGGTCGCCGAGGACGAGCCGGTGGGCGCGCGGTACGGCGGGCGCGGGCGTCACCTCGACGCTGCGGCCGATCAGCGATGCCTCGATCCTTCCGACCCCGGTCACGGAGGCGTTCTTGAGCACGATGGAGAACTCGATCTCGCTGTCCTGGATCCGGCAGCCCTGGGCGATAGAGGTGAACGGGCCGACATACGTGTCAGTGAGGACGCTGCCGGAGCCGATGACCGCCGGGCCCACGATGCGGGAGTGACGTACCGTCGCGCCCGCGTCGATCCGCACCCGGCCGATGATCTCGCTGGTCTCGTCCACCTCACCGTCCACCCGGGGCTCCAGGGTCTCCAGGACGAGGCGGTTGACCTCCAGCATGTCGGCGACGTTGCCGGTGTCTTTCCAGTAGCCGCTGACCTCGGTGGAGCGAAGGTCACTTCCGTGGTCGATCAGCCACTGCAATGCGTGCGTGATCTCCAACTCACCACGCGCGGACGGCCGGACGGCGCGCACCGCCTCATGGATCGCGGTGCCGAATAGGTAGACGCCAACCAGCGCGAGATCGCTCTTGGGCCGCTGCGGCTTCTCCTGAAGGCCGACGACCCGGCCGGTGCCATCGAGCTCCGCGACCCCGAACTCGGATGGCCGCGCCACCCTGGTGAGCAGGATCTGCGCGTCCGGGCGTTGTGTGAGGAAGGTGTCCACCACGTCCGTGATGCCGCCGACCAGAAAATTGTCACCGAGGTACAGGACGAAGTCGTCTTCTCCCAGGAACTCCCGGGCGATCAGTACCGCGTGCGCGATGCCGAGTGGCGCCCGTTGCTGGATGTACGTGACGGTGATGCCGAATGCGCGGCCATCCCCCACGGCGTTACGGATCTCTGCCTCGGAGTCGCCGACGACAATGCCGACATCGGTAATCCCGGCGTCCGCGATCGCTTCCAGACCGTAGAACAGGACCGGCTTGTTCGCGACCGGTAGCAACTGCTTTGCCGAAGTGTGGGTTATCGGTCGGAGCCGGGTGCCCGAGCCTCCCGCGAGTACCAGGGCCTTCATTCGTGCAACTCGCTCCTCGCATTGGGCGCCGCATCATCAGGCGTCCCTGCCGGGTCACTCCATCACTGACGCCCGAACTGCGTCAAGGCGGTTGAGGCTGCCTTGAGCTGCGGATCCTGCCTGGAGAAGGCCGAGTTGCCCGGACCGGGGCGGACGTGCTTGTGTTCTCCCCAGCAGGTTCGTGCTGACCACGGGAACCTGGCTGGTTGACCTTGGTGGGTGCTGAACAAAGCCTTTCCACGGCAACGGTAAACGGGGAAGGTTCGGCGTGCGGCGCTGCCGTGCGGCGAACAGCTTGCAGGGGGAAACATGCAGGATGTTTTGCGTCACTTGCATATCTGGGGGCGCGGTAGCGCGGGTCTGGTCGGGGCCACACATGATGTGTCGCCAAGGACGGCCTTTGTAGAGTCGGCTGATTTGCTGCCGGCTGTGCTCGACAGCGGTCTGTGCGACGGCGAAACCATGGCTTTCTCCCCTTCCGGTGCTGCTCCAACTACCGCTTCGACAGCGGAGGTTGTGGAATACGAGGGCTCGTTCATCGCCCCCGGTGACGAGATGTCGGTGGGTGAGGACTTCTTCGTCGAGGTCCAGGACTACGCAGTCGCGCCTTTCCTCGCGATAGCCGGACCGACCCTGCTCCGCGTGACCGGAGAGAACGACTTCGAGGCATTTCTGCACGATGCCGATCAGGCGCGGGAACGGGGGGCGTTCCTGCCCGCGCTGGTCCACCCAATGATCCAGCTCGGCGACCTGTGCGCGCTGGGAGGCGCGCATGACTGTGGCGGCCCGCGCCACCGGCTGTTCGTCAACAGCCTCGGTGAGGTGCGGACCGCGCCACACGGCGCCCTGCTCGGCACTGTGCGGGACGGACTGGAGGGACTGACCGCGGTCTGGTCCTCCATCGAGCGTGCGCCAGGCTCCGGCTGTCCGGTCTGTCTGGGCCAGGCTGTTCCGACCGCCGTGCTGGAGGCCGCACACCGACAGCGGCCCTGGCTGTCACGCTATCTGCACGCCCTGGACGCGCTGCGGATGGCGGCCGCACGAGGCCTGACCGAACTGAGGGTGTCCGGTTTCGCCGAGCGCCTGGTGACGACGGGGGACCAGGACGCACCGGCCGTCGATCTCACCGTCGCCGGCGCGGAAGCTCCACTGCTGCTGTTCAACCCCGAGACCGCCGTGCTCCACGAGCCGCTCGGCAACCGGCAGTTCCAGCTGTCCATGGACGCCGCTCGCCTGGTCGAGCTGCTGATGGTCCACGGGGACCATGGCGTGGCGGCAGAGATGGCAACACGGCACCTCGGGCTCGGCCAAGACGCCGCACTGAGTGCCGTGGCGCAGGTGGAGAGCCACCTGACGGGCGCCGGTGTGCGGCTGCCTGCGGCACCCGCCGGTATTCCGGCGATCACGGGCTGAGCCCGTCCAAGACCCACGTCCCCGGCTCGGCTGTTGAGTCAGTCATGCCCTGAGGCGTGCGCGCGCACAGCGCGACCTCCCTGCTTTCCCGTTTGGAACGGGGAGACCACTCACGGGAAATCCCGAAAGGAGGGAAATCATGCAGAACACCATTGAGCTTTCCACGCTCGACCTCGGCATCTCCGAGCTGGAGCCGATGGAGGCCCCGGGCTTCTGGGACACCGCTGCCGGCTTCGTCACCGGCACCGTCATCGGCGGCGCGGTCGTCGGCGGTAGCGTCTACGGCGGCATCGCGCTCGGCGTCGCCATCACCTGATCGGCCTTTCGGCCCGTATCACGGAAGGAGCGTCCGCATGTACGCAGCGGCCGCCGCGTCTGAGCGCACCGCGCTCAGCGCTCCCGGGCTCGACCTGGGTATCTCTGAGCTGGAGCCGCTGGAGGCCCCCGACTTCTGGAGCGGTTTCACGACCGGTCTGACGTTGGGTGCCGCCGGTGGTGCCGCTCTCGGCACCGGCATCGGGATTGGCATAGCCATCACCTGACCGGTGAGTAGTTGAATCGCCGGGTTCCGCGACACCGGTCCGCGGAAGGCAGTGCGGAACCCGGCGCACCGCAAACCACAGCAAGACCTCGGGAGGCACTTATGACAAGCCAGCCAGTCGACAACCAGGGATTCCGCTCACCATTGTTCGTGGCGTCCATCATGTTCGTCCTGGTGGTGCTCATGGCGCTCTCCCCGTTGGTGCTGAACGGTGGTGCACGGTGGACCGCCCTGACGGTGCTCGTGGTCGTCGAGTTCGGCCTCGCCGTGCTGATGGGACTGCGCATCGCCCAGTCCAGGAGCGACAGGTGACGCGTCAGGACCCCGCCCGGTTCGACGGCTTCACCAAGACCTTCGGCACCACCACGGCCGTCGAGGATCTGACGTTCGCCCTGCGTTGCGGACGCATCCTCGGACTGCTGGGTTCCAACGGAGCGGGAAAGAGCACCTCGCTCCGGGGCCTGCTGGGCCTGATCCACCCCACCAGCGGCACCGCGACGGTCTTCGGCGTGCCGTATGGAGAACTCGCCCACCCAGCCCGCCAGGTGGGCGTCAGCATGGACGGCATGGGCTTCGTCTCCCATCTGTCCGGCCGCAGAAACCTTTTGATCGCCGCCCGTGCGGCGGATCTGGCCGCCAGCCGGGTGGACGCCGTCCTCGACCAGGTCGGCCTCACCGACAGCGCCGGGCGCAAGGTCAAGGGCTACTCGACCGGCATGCGCCAGCGGCTGTCCATCGCCGCGGCCCTGCTCGGCGACCCGGAGCTGCTGGTGCTCGACGAACCGGCCAACGGAATGGACCCGGAAGGCATCCGCTGGCTTCGCACGCTGCTGCGTTCGCTCGCGGACGAAGGCCGCACCGTCCTGGTCTCCAGCCACCAACTGGCCGAACTCGAACAGACCGTTGACGATGTCGCCGTCCTCCAACGCCGCCTACTGTTCTGCGGTTCGCTGGCACAGCTCACCGAGGACGGCAGCAGCCGCCTGGAGGAGAAGTTCTTCGAGCTGACCGCAACACCGGTGTCAGGAGCAGCAGTTGCGTAACCAGATCGCCGCCGAGACGCTGAAGGTGCGTTACAGCAGGTCCCTGCTGTGGCTGCTCGGCATCGGCACCTTCTTCGTCGTGGTCTCCAACCTTGGCCTGATGAGCCAGGGGAGGGGCCGTGTCGTCGCCGGAACGAGCACCGCGGCGGTGCTCACCCACGACCTGGTCCGTAACCCGTTCGCCTACCTGCTGTTCGTCTCGATGGCGGGCGCGATGGCCGTCTCTGGTGAGTACCAGAACGGCTACATCAGCCGTTCCGTGCTCCTCAGCGGAGGCCGCAACCGGCTGCTCGCGGCCAAGGCCATCGTTTCCTGCGGTGTGGGGGCCCTCTTCGGCGCCCTGGCCGTGGTGGTCGGTGTGGCGACCAGTTACGGCGCCCTCTCCTCGATCGGCCGCTCACCTGTTTTCGACCGCGAGACCTGGCTGATCCTGGGCGGCGTCTTCCTCGTCAACGTGCTCGCCGGGCCATGGGGCACGTTCCTCGGCTGGCTGGTGCGCCACCAGGTCGCCTCAGTGTCTCTGGTCTTCGTCATGACGATGATGGTCGATCCGGCGTTGCAGCGACTGTTGCCGTCCGTTGGCAAGTACCTGATGACCATCGCGATGAGCAGCGTCTACCGCGACGACAAGACCGGGTTGCTGTCCGAACCGATCGCGCTGGTGGTCATCGCCGCGTGGCTGGCGGTCGCGGCGGTCGCCGCCCGCAAGCTGCTGGCGAGCAGAGACATCACCTGACCCCAACGGCCGGTCCAGCAGTGCGCCATCGCGTTGGACCGCATGCGAAAGCGATCACGATCACCATGAGAACTGGCGGGCTCGACAACCGCACGGACCACTCGGCAACGGACGCCCCAGGTACGCCGGGGAACCGTCCGCTACCGGAGCGTCCGGCCCGGGCGGCCGGGACGGTCATCCACCCGCCGATGGAAGGCAGCGCGGACGACGCGCCATGGGTCGTCGTCCGCGCCGACCAGCGATACCTGCGGGTCGGCAGGGACGCGGCCGCACTGCTGCGACTGCTGAACGGCAGGCTGGACTGCACCGGTCTGGCCGATGCGCTGGGCGCTCGCTGGACCCCCGCCGACGTACGTTCCGCGCTGCTGGCCTTTGACCGCATGGGCCTGATCTCGGGCGAGGCGACGGCCGAGGACAGCGCGCGACCGCCTCGGCGGCGACGCGTCAGCTACGCGCCGCCACTCACCGTGCACCTCACACTCGCCGACCCGGCTCGCCTGCTCGCCCGGATCCGGCCCCTGGCGCTACGGACCTTCGGACGGGCCGGCCGGATCTGCGCGGCGATGCTCGCGGTATGCGGGGTGTGCGTGTTGGCCGCCAACTCCACACAGGTCGGATACGCGTTGGGGCATCCTCTGCCGCTTCGCGACTACGCGCTGTTCTTCGGCGCTCTGTTGCTGACCACGGCCCTGCACGAACTCGGGCACGGCACCGTACTGACCTGCTTCGGCGGCAGACCGAGCCGCCTTGGGATCATGCTGTTCTACCTGACGCCCGCCTTCTTCTGTGATGTGTCGGACGGCTGGCGACTGCCCCGCCGAGAGCAGCGGGCCTGGACCGCGCTGGCCGGTGTCGCCGTCCAGTGGACGGTCGCGGGCGCGGTGGCCAGCGGATCACTGCTGGTCCCGTCGGGCGAGCTGGGTGACTGTGCCCTCGCGTTCGCCGCCATGACCTATCTGCACGGGTTGCTGAACCTGATCCCGTTCGTGAAGTTCGACGGCTACATCGCCTTGATGAGCATGGTCGACATCCCGCACCTGCGCACCAAGGCGATGGACGACGCCCGGCGCTTTGTGGCCAGGATCCTGTTCGGCGGGGTTTATGAGCGTGAACTGCCGGGTGTCCGCTGGGCGGTTCCCTTCGGTCTGTGCTGTCTGGCGTTCCCGGTTTACCTCGTCGGTACCGCCATGTACCTGTGGCTCGGAGTGGCGTTGCGGGCGGGCGTGTTCGGCGCTGTCGCATTGGTCGCACTCCTCGGCTACCTCGCCTGGCGCTTCCTGAACGGCGCCGTGCGCGTGCTGCGGGAGGCGAGAGCGGCCGGCGCCCGCCCGGTCAGACTCGTCGGCGTGGGTGCCGCCGTGGCCGGCGCCGCCGTGGCGCTGCTCGCCCTGGTCCAGGTGCCGTACCAACTGGACGGGGGATACATCCGGCAGGGGGACACCGTCGAGGTGCTGCTCCCGGCCGGGGCTGACACCCACGTGCTGCGCCCCGGTATGCCGGTGAGCTTCAACCGCTCCGGCGTGGGCGGCGGCGCGCGGCTGGCACGGGGACAACTGGACGGTACCGCCGGGCGGGCCGTCTCCGCACCGGTCGAGGCGTTCCTGCCGGTCCGCGCGGACGCCGCCCGGTTGCCCGCGAACGCCTATCCGGCCACCAGCACCGGAGTTGCGTCGCTGCCGCCCGCAGGCTCGGCGACGCTGGACGGCGGGAGCCTGCCGCTGGGCCGGTGGATCGTCCAGGTGTACGGCGCACCCGTCGTCCGCGTCCTCACCCGTTGAGAAGCGAAGGAATGGTTGTGTCCGCACCCCGAGTGTCGGTGATCTGCCCCACGTACAACCGGGGCCGCGCCATCGTCTCCACCCTGGACTCGGTACGCGCCCAGTCGGTGCGTGACTGGGAGCTGTTGGTCGTCTCGGACGCGAGCGACGACGACACGGATGAGGTTGTGGCCGGCGTCGTCGCGCGGGACCCCAGGGTCCGGCTGATCCGCACCCGGCGCTTCGGCCATCCGTCCGGGCCGCGGAACGTGGCGCTGGACCAGGCCAGGGGCGGCACCATCGCCTACATCGACCACGACGACCACTGGACGCCCAACCATCTGAGCCGGGTGACCGCTGCGATCGACAGCGGCGCGCGGTTCGTGGCCACCGCGGCGACCCGGGTCCGCCCGTCCGGTGCGGCCGTCCACACCCCACCCGACATCCTGCTGTGCTGGCACCCCGAACTCCAGCTGATGGCCCCGCTGTTCGAACCTTCCCGGGTCGCCCACGAGGCCGGGCTGGCCGAGGCGGTGGGCGGTTGGCGCGAGTCGCCGGTCGGGCTTGAGGACTGGGACCTGTGGCTGCGATTCGCCGACGCGGGGGTGTGGTGCACCACGCTGATGGAGTCCACCGTAAGGCTGTTGGACGATCCCGCGACGCGACTGCACCACATGCCCTGCGGCTTCCAACTGGAGATCGCCCGCTTCCCCGACGCCCGAACGGCACGAGCGGCGTACCGAGCGCTCAAGGACCCGCGCCGGTCGCGGGCACTGCTCGAAGCCTGCCGACAGGACCTGCTGGAGTGGTACGGAGCACTGGCGGACGACGGTGGACTCGTGCGGCCCCTCGGCTGGCGGCCCGAGCGGCACGAACTCCTGGCGGCCGTCGTCGAGTTGGTGGACGACGCCGCCGACCCCTGGCCGGACCTCACCTTGGTACGCCGCGACGGCCATGTCTCCCTGGTGCGCGTCCTGCGGTGCATGACCGCCAGGCACGCCGCCCGCGTCGAGGAACTCACCCGCAGGACCCAGCCGCGCCAGCGCGCGCTGATCGACCAGGTGCTCGCCCCCTTCGTCGGCGCGGGGACCGACACCAGCCCGCCGACGGTGCCCGGCCGTGAGCGCCGCCCAGCCCAGACGCCCGCATGGCGCGTGGAGGAGATACCAGCATGAACCACTCGGCGACCGCGCCCAACCTGCCCGGTCTCGCCGGTGAGATCGCCGCCGCCCTGCGCGGCTCCCTGACCGTGGACGATCTCTACGGCGACCTCGGAGGCCCGCTCTACCACCAGTTGAGCCAGGGCGACAGCCACGAGGTCCGCGAGATCACCGCGGCGTTGCGCGGCATCGAAGGGCCGGTGCTCGAACTCGCCTGCGGCTCAGGGCGCCTCACCCTGCCCCTGCTCGCCGCCGGACACCACGTCACCGGCGTTGACAACTCCCCATCGCTGCTACGCCTGTTGGCCGAGCGGCTGGACGATCCCCGAGCCGCCCAACTGGCTCGGCGGCTCACCATCGTCGAGGCGGACATCCGGCACCTCGCCATGGACCGCCGTTACGGAGCAGCGCTGCTGGGCACCACCACCGTCGGCCTGCTGTCGCCGGCCATCCGCCCGGAGGTCTTCCGCGGCGTACGGCGGCATCTGGACCCCGGCGCCCCCTTCGTGCTCACCGTCTTCGACCCTCTCGGTGGACGGGAGTCGGGCCAGGGCGCCGCCAGGCCGGTGGAGACCACCCGCACGATGACGGTCGGCACCTCGGTGTGCACCCTCATCGACCATGTGACGGCGGACCGGTCGCGCCGCCATGTCGCCCTCTTTCGGGTCGGCACGGACCGTGAGCCGTTGCTGCTGACGTCCGAAGTACACCTGGTGACGGCCGCCGAGGTCATCGCCGAACTGGCCGAAGCCGGATTCGCCACCGAAGACCCACGCCCGGTGCGCGGTGCGACGACCGGCGCCGGCTCAACCCTGATCGTCGCGAGGAACACCGCATGAGCTTCACAACGCACGACCGCCCGCTGTGGGAGCTGCTCTCCCCGCCCAGTGCCTTCGGTCGGCCCGAGCGGCGCACGACCGGGGCCCGCGGCGCGTACCTGCGGTACGCCGACGGCTCCGAGCTGTTCGACGCCACCAGCGGCCTGTGGAACGTCAACCTCGGCTACGGCAACGAGGCCATCGCCGACGCCGTGCACACCGCACTGCGCGAAGCCTCCTACCTGACCCTCTTCCGCGGCTCCCATGACCACGCGATCGACGCCGCAGCCCGGCTCATCGCCGCGGCGGGACAGGACACCTACCGCCGTGTGGTCTTCTCGACCTCCGGAGGGTCGGCCAACGACCTGGCGATGAAGCTCGCCCGGCAGTACGCGGCACTGCGCGGCGAGCCGCAGCGGCGTCTGGTGGTGGGGCTCAAGGGGAGCTATCACGGGCTGACCTACGGTGCCTTCTCGCTGACCGGGGAGGCGCTCGGACAGGGCATGTACGGTGTCGACGTCCGTCAGGTCCGGCACGTCGACCCGCACCGGCCCGACGACTTCACCCGGTTGATGGCCCATGAGGGCCACAAGGTGGCCGCCGTTGTCTGCGAACCGGTACTCGGCTCGGGAGTTCACCCCGTACCGTCCGAACTGCTCGACGCCATGCTCGCGCTCCGCGAGCGGTACGGCTACCTGCTGGTCGCCGACGAGGTCGCCACAGGTTTCGGAAGGACCGGACCGCTGTTCGCGAGCCACAACTGGGCTGCCCGGCCCGATGTGTTGCTCACCTCCAAGGGCCTGACCAACGGCACCTGCGCGGCCTCCGCCGTTCTGGTCGGCGATCGGGTCTGCGCGGAGTTCGACCGGCATGACGCCCTCTTCGTGCATGCCGAGACCCAGGCCGGTACCCCGCCGACCTGCGCAGCGATCACCGAGACCCTGCGGCAGTTCGAGGTGCTCGACGCGCTCGCCCACGGCGGTCGGACCGCCAAGAACCTCGACGGACTCCTCGCCGACCTCGCCGATCGACTGCCCGTCGTCGGCCGGGTCACCGGCGCCGGCTGCTTCCGCGGCGTCCACCTCGTCGACCGTGACGGCGCACCCTTCGACGCCGCGGCCGTCCAACGGACCATCACCGCGATCCGGGCCCACGGCGCACTCGTCTACCCCGGCCCCGGCTGCGTCCAGGTCATACCCCCGCTGACCAGCACCCCGGCGGAGCTGGAAACACTGAGCACCGCCCTGCACAAGGGCCTGGCCGACGTCGCGGCCCAGGAAGCCCGGCCACGGTGACCACCGCACCCGCACCACCGCAGATTCCCGCCACCTGGTCTCGCCCCACGCTGCTGCACGTCGGCGTCGGCAGCGCGCTACGAGCGGTCACCGAAGGAGCCGCAGAAGGCGGTCTGGTGGCGGCCGATGACGGCACCGTGGTACTCGCGGACTCCGCGCTGCCGCGTGGTCTCGTGCAGCGGCTGGCCGCGGCCTCCGGCGGCGGCCGGATCCTGGACGTCGACGCTGGCGCCCCGGACGCCTCGGACCTGGCCCGGGCGGAGGCCCTCAGCGGCCAACTGTCCGGCGCCGAGCGCGTCATCGCCGTCGGTGGTGGAACCGTGCTCGACCTGGCCGCCATGGGCCGTCTGCTCACCGCCGACCCGGATGCCGCGGCCCGCATCCGGCACGGCGGATCGAGGCCTGGGCTTGTCGTCTTCCCCGACGTCCGTCGCCCGGAGCACTGCCCCGAACTCATTGCCGTTCCCACCACGGTCGGCACGGCGGCGGAGGTCAGTGCGGTGGCCACCACGGTGCTCGGCGGCCACCGCAAACTGGTCATCGCCCCGCTGCTCGCCGCCGACACGGCCGCGCTTGACCCTTGGACCACCGGGACCCTGCCCCCGACGCTTCTCCGGGAAGGAGTCTTGGAGGCGCTGTTCCGGGTCCTCAACAGCTACACGATGGAACCGGGACCGCACTGCCCACCTACCGCGGACGCGGAATCCCTGCACCTACTGGGCCAGTTGGCGGCTGTCGGAGACCACCTGGGCGACGCGGCAGATGACGCCGCTGTGCGCACTGACGCCGCCCTGCTGAGCGCGCGCACCGTGCTGGGCTGCTCCCAGCTGGGACGCGACCCATTCGCGGGCAAGATCTGGTACGTGTCCAACGAACTCGCGACGGTGGCCGGTGTACGCAAGATGGTCGCCACCGCGGCCACCGCACCCCATCTATGGCGACGGGCACTCGCCGGTGATGGACGTTTCGGCCAGGCGGCACGCATCCGCCGGGCCTGGGAGGCGGTACGCGACAACCTGCCCGGCCTTTCGCCCGACCCGGCCACGGGTCTCCGCGGCCTCGCCGAGCGCTGGTCCGTGCCACGGTGCCCACGCCCCTCCGTCTCGGCGGCCGCCCTGGCCTCGCGGGCAGTACGTGCGTGGGGTGCCGGCCTCCCCATGCTCGGCGCCCTCCGCACCGCTGACCTGCGTTCCCTGTACGCGGACATCCTTGGTGAGACGGGCAGTTCAGAAGGAGACTCCTCGCGTTGATCGACTATCTGGCCACCATCGCCCCTGCCACGGGTGTGGTCCGCGGCAGCACGGTCCTGCCTCCCAGCATGCCCACCGAGCCACTGTGGCGGGGGATGATGGAACTCGCATGGGACGCCGGGCCGGCGCCCGCTGACCGTCCACTGGCCGCCAACGTCGTGGGGGCTTACGGCGTGTCGCGGTCGGACGTCTTCGTCCGTGCCATCGGAGAGGCGGTCGAGCGGTACGCGCTACGCCCGGCGCCGACGGACGATCCGCTCCACGCGACCCATGCCGCCCTGGGCGCGCCCACTCTGGATTTCGGCCACCACGAGACGTCGATGGGCGAACCGACAGTGGCGAGCTGCGAGTTGGCGTGGTACCCCGCTCGCCGACTGAGCGATGGCGTCACCGTACGGGTACCCGCGGGTCTGGTCGATTTCCCCGCGTCCGATGCCGATGCCGTCGGCTTCGACCCCTCACCGTCCGGGGCAGCCTCCGGCCCTGGCCATCAGGCGGCATTGCGCTCCGCGCTACTGGAGACCATCGAACGCGACGCGGTCCTGGTCGCCTGGGCCCGCCGCCTGGAACTGCCGCGTGTCGACCTGGGCAGTACGCTGGCGCAACTCCCGCCGAGCCCTTCACTGACAAGGCTCCGTCGCGCCCTGGACCGGGCGGGCGGCGCCGGGTGCGAACCGATCCTGGCCCAAGTGCCCACGGGCGTTCCGGGCGTGGTGTGCGCGGTCGGGATCATCGTCGACGGTGCGCAAGACGACGCTCGCCGGCACCCCTCGGCCGCCGTGGGCTGCAAGGCGTCCACTGACCCGGCGGCAGCCCTGGCGGGCGCGCTGCAGGAGGCGCTCCAGATCCACTCGGTGCTGCGCGTCGTCCGGCACCGGCTGCCCGACGCTCCGGCGCCCGACCCGACTGCGATCACCGACGACGTGGCCCGCGCCCTCTACTTCGCCTCCGGTGAGGGCGTCGCGGCCGTCGACCGCTGGACCTCCTGCTTCGGCGAGCCGGTCCCGCTGCGACCGCCAGGGGGAGGCGAGGAGGCGACACTGACCGAGCTGATCGACTCGGTGCACGCGGACGGCGGCCGTCCGCTGGTTGTTGACCTCAGCCACCGGCTGCCGGATCCGCTGCGGCAAATGGGGTGGGCCGTGGTGAAGGTGATCCCGGACGGATACCAGCCACTACTGGTCAACGAGCAGCGTGCCTTCGTGTGGAACCGTCCCCGGTTGGCCACCGCCACCCATCGCACCGGACTCACCGCGCATGCGGCCGTCACCGACGCCATACCGCCCCACCCCCTCATCTGATGGTGGATGCGTGAGCAGACGGCGCGCCACCCGCCGTCCACCGCGCCGCCTGAAGAGCTACGCCCTGGAACGGGTCGCCTCCTGGCACCCCGACCTGACCACACTCATCCGTTGTGGGACGTCGACACCGTGCAGCCGCTGACACTGCGCAGCCATCCCCCCCCGAAGCGTGGCAGCCGACGACTGTGACGCTCGTGGGTGACGCCGTCCACGCCATGAGCCCGGCACTGGGCATCGGCGCTGACACCGCACTGCGCGACGCCCAGGTCCTGGGCGCCGAACTGCTCGCCGCAGCCCGCCGTGACAACCCCTGCCCGCGCGACCAGCGGCATCGGCGCCCACCGCAAAGGCCCTGGCGGAACAGGGCGCTCACGTCCTGGTCAGCGGACGGGACGAGAAGCGCCGCCGCGCCGTCGTGGACGCGATCCGCGCCCGAGGCGGTGAGGCGGATTTCATCGCGGCCGACCTGCGGGACTCGCGACCGTGCGCCGGCTGGCGCACCAGGCCACGGCAGCCGGCGGCGGCTGCGTGGAGACTGGTCGTGGCGCTCGCACCGACGATGGCCGAACGCGGGCAGGGTGTGACCGTGGACGTTAGCTCGCAGAACGCCGCCTTCAGCCCGCCGGGTCTGGCGCTGTACGGGGCGAGCAAGGCCGCACTGAACCTTCTCACCAAGGCATGGGCGGCCGAACGGGCCGCGAGGCGTACGCGTCAACGCCGTAGCCCCGGGCGCCCCCCGCACCGAGGGAACCGCACCGTTCGAGGAAGCCCTGTGCCAGATTGCGCGCAGGCCCCCTTGGACATGCCGCGGGTCTGCGCCCGCTACTCGCCTTCGCTGTCGGTGTCCTCACTCGTTCGGTGGTGGCTTCGTCATCATCCCGCTGATGCAGGCCGACGCTGTGCACACCTACCACTGGATGACCGACAGCCAGTGCCTCAACGCCGTCGCCCCAGTACCGGACGTCCTGGCTGCCCGACGCCGCGAGCGCTCCCGCATCTGCAGCCGTTAGGCGTTGGCAACCGGGTCGTTTGCGTGAGCGCTGAGTGAGCGGACGGCCCAGCGGCCGGCCCACCCCAGGTCACCGGCGTGGCGCCGCTGACCAGGGGCCTTCGGGGTCGCTCAGGGGCGCTTGGGGTCGAGGACCGCCGGGAGCTTCGGGGTGTGCGTCTTCGGGAGCTCCTTGGCGCCGGGGGTGCCGAGTTGCTGGGCGAGCCAGGGCAGGGCCTGGGCGAACGCCCTGGAGCCGAACTGCCAGTCGTGGAAGCCCGGAGCCACGTTCACCTTGCAGCTGATGCCGTCCCTGCCGGCCGCCGCGCACAGCTTGTGGGCCTGGACGATGTGCTTGCCCTCCTGGTCGCCGCTCTCGAACCAGCCGGAGATGTGCCGGTACCTGCGGTGGTGGGCCAGCACGGTCAGCGGGTCGTGGGCGTCCCACGCCGCGGCGCTGCCGCCGTACAGCTTGTTGATGGTCTGCTGCTTGTTGCCGCTGTTGGGGCCGATGTCCCCGGAGATGTCCTCGAAGTGCGTGAAGACGTCAGGGTGCTCGACGGTCATGTCGACCGCGCAGGTGCCGCCCATCGACCAGCCGGCCACACCCCACTTGGCGGGGCTGGTGCTGCTGCCGAAGGTCTTCTCGATGTACCGGGGCACGTCCTTGACCAGGTGGTCCTCGGCCATGCCCAGCGGGCCGTTGACGCACTCGGTGTCCACCTTGAAGCCGCCCGCCGGGTCGGCGAAGACCAGTATCGGCGAGAAGCCGTGGTGCTTCTCGGCGTATGCGTCGGAGGTCGCCACGGCGTTTCCGGCCCGTACCCAGTTGTCGGGCTCGGAGAACTCGCCGCCGATCATCTCCAGCACCGGCAGCTTGGGGCGGGCCTTGCTGCGGAACCACGCGGGCGGCAGGTAGACGAGCTCCTGGCGCGGCCGGAATCCGCTGTTCCCGGGTATGTTCACCGACACGATGCGGCCGGTCTTGGTCTTGCCGGTCACCGTGCCCAGTTGGGCCAGGGTGATCTGCTGCGGCAGCGGGCTGTCGGTCAGCTCGCCGATCGCGTCGTCCACCGTCGGGTAGTAGCCCGTCGACAGGTTGAGCGCGTTGGCCCCGCACAGGACGGCCAGCAGGATGGCGACCGGTGCCAGCAGCAGCCGCCACCACCGGGCGCCGCGCCAGCCGACCACCAGGACGACCAGCGCGGTGATCGCCACCCCTGCCCAGATCCACAGCGAGAACGGCAGTGGATCGGTGATCCCGGCCGTCCTGATCACGACCACCGCCAGGACTGCGGTCACCGCGGCGGACGCGACGACGGCCGCTGGCGCCCGGCGCAGCCGCCAGCGCCGGTCCCGCCAGCCGATGGCGGCGAGGCAGGCCAGCGCGGCCGCTATTTGGACGGTCCAGGGGAACCAGCCGTCGAGCAGTGAGACGTTCATGGCGGGGAAGCGTAACCACGCAGGTTATGCCGCCGATCGATTTTCGTACCCGTGAGCGATCTTGGGGCACGGCTGCGACAAAAGAAACCCGGCCGTGTCGGTGGCCGACTCGTGGCGCTCGCCGTCAACTGCCCGGCGGGCAAGGCCCGTTGGGCGGGCGGCTGGGCGGAGCGGGAGTTGCGGTCGGGTTCGCGCGGGCCGTCCCGGGCGCCGGTCGTGTGCGCGAAGTCACCGGTGCCCACGAGGGCGGCAGGCGACTGAACCCGTGTCCGGCGCGCGACGTACCGTGATGTGACGCGAGACGCGCCGTAGCTTCCGGTACTCCGGGTACGGGAAGCTGGGGACGGCCGCCGGTGCCCGGTACGGGCAGGCGGAACGGACCTTTGCGTAACCGTGCAACAATGCGGCTGATCCCCACCTGGAATCGCTGGGATCGGGACCGCAGGATCTAGGGAGGGCGCGTGGCTTCACCCATGGTGAATCGGCGCAGGAACACCGAACTGGTGCTGATAGTCGGCGCCATCGCGCTCGGCATGCTGGGCTACGCCAGCGCCTCGCTGGCGCTGAACGACACCGTGTCCGGCAAGCTCTACATGGTCGGTGGCGTGCTCGGCGTGATGGCACTGGGCGCGCACTTCGCGGTCCGCCGCTTCGCCCCGTACGCGGACCCGCTGATCCTGCCGATCGCGGTGATGCTCTCCTCCACCGGTCTGATGCTCATCGGCCGGCTGGACATCAGCTACAAGGTGGAGTTCCCCAAGAGCTTCAGCGCCAAGACGCCGAACCAGGTCATGTGGATGGCGATCTCGATGGTGGTGTTCGTCGGGGTCATGATCTTCCTCAAACACCACCGGGTGCTGCAGCGTTACGCATACGTGCTGATGACGGTGGCCCTGGTGCTGCTGATAGCGCCGGTGTTCTCGCCCAGCGACACCTACGGCGCCAAGCGCTGGATCCAGCTGCCCGGCGCGACCCTGGAGCCCGACGAGTTCGTCAAGGTGGCCATCGCCGTCTTCTTCGCCGCGTACCTCACCGTCAACCGTGACGCGCTGGCGCTGGTCGGACGCAAGGTGTGGGGGATCAGCCTGCCGCGCGGGCGCAACCTCGGGCCGGTCATCGCGGTGTGGGCGGTCAGCCTGCTGGTGCTGGTCTTCGAGAACGACCTGGGCACCTCGCTGATCTTCTTCGGCGTGTTCGTGATCATGCTGTATGTGGCCACCGAACGCACCGGATGGGTGGTCGTCGGCCTGCTCATGGCGGTGGCGGGCGCCGGAATCGTCGGCTCGACCTCGTCCCACGTGGTCGGGCGTGTGGTGGCCTGGCTGCACCCGATGGACATCTTCCTGCCGCCCGCCCAGCGCCCGGCGGGCCTGGTCTCCGACCAGGCGGCGCAGGCGCTGTTCAGCTTCGGCAGCGGCGGCATCCTCGGTACCGGCCTGGGTCAGGGCCACCCCTGGCTGATCGGCTTCGCCGGGCAGAGCGACTTCATCCTCAGCACGGTCGGCGAGGAGCTGGGCCTGGCGGGCGTCACCGCCGTCCTGCTGCTCTACGTGCTGCTGGTGGAGCGCGGCCTGCGGACCGCGGTCGTGCTCACCGACCCGTTCGGCAAGCTGCTGTCCGCCGGGCTGTCGGCGGCGCTCGGCCTGCAGGTGTTCGTGGTGGCGGGCGGTGTCACCGGGCTGATCCCGCTGACCGGTAAGGCGCTGCCGTTCCTGGCCGCCGGTGGTTCCTCCGCGCTGGCCAACTGGCTGATGGTCGCGGTACTGATCAAGCTGAGCGACGCGGCGGGCCGGATCTCCGAGGAGGCGTTGAGCCCGACGCCGTCGCTTGCCACTACCTCCGAGGCGCTGACTGCTGTGGTGCCGCGAGCTGCTGGCTGAGCCAGCCGAACGCGGCCGGGTACTCGCTGGTCCACGTCCCGTAGTTGTGCCCGCCGGTGGCGAGCAGCTCGGTCTGCACCCGGACCTTGCTGCCCTGCGCGGCGCGTACGAACTGCTCGATGTAGAACGGTTGGCTGAAACGGTCCTGCTTCGAGGTGGCCAGGAAGATCCCCACGTCTGCCTTGGAGTGGCGGACCATGTCGGTCGGGCTGTTGAGACGGCGCAGCTCGGGGTCGGACAGCACCGACGGGTCGCCGGACAGCCGGTCGGGGTCGAGCGCGGCGCCCGCGCCGAACACGTTCGGGAACTCCAGCGGAAGCTTGGCGGCGCAGTAGCCGCCGGTGGAGAAGCCCATCACGCCCCAGCCCTTGGGACCGGGGATGGTGCGGAACTTGTCCCTGATCAGGCTCGGTACGTCGGCCGACAGCCAGGTGGCCACCTTGCGGCCCGGGATGTCGGTGCAGTCGGTGTCGACGCTGCCGGGGTTGACCACCGGCATGGCCAGGATGAACGGATGCGCCTTGTTGGCGTCCACCAGCCGCTGGAAGGCGGTGGGCATCCCGCCGTGCTCCAGCCAGGACTGCGGTGAGCCGGGCACCCCGTGCAGCAGCATCAGCACGGGGAACCTCATGTTCCGGTTCTTGGGGTCGTCGTACTCGGGTGGAGTCCAAACGATGACCTGGCCGGAGAGCTTGGAGTGCGCACCGTGGAAGTACGTGTCCAGGATTCCGGTTCCGCTTCGGCTGAACTTCGCTCTGGAGGCGGGCGGTCCGGGCATCGCGGCGGCGTTGGCGTTGCTGTTCGTGCCCAACAGGTCCGCCCAGGAGGCGTAGAGCCCGTAGCTGGTGTTGATCCATGCCGCGACCACGGAGATGGCCGTCAACTGGCAGAGCAGGATCATGACCAACCGGGACAGCCAGCGCACCGGCCGCGGGCCGGGGATACGGGACCACAGCAACAGGGTGGCCAGGACCATCAGTACCGTCGCTGCGATCAGGACGGCGAAGAACGACGTGCCGGTGAGACTCACGACGTACTAGACGGGTGGAGAGGGGTTGGCGTTCCGCCGGATTCTGCCGATTCACGTGGTTGACGTACTGTTCACCGCCCGACCGCCGAGCCGTTACCGCGGCCGCGTGCCTACGGCTGGCGGCCCTTGGCGCGCTTCCGGTGCGCTTCCGGCGCGGGCGGCGCCAACTCCCTTGCGCTGGCACCGCTTTCCCCGAACGGGTTGGAAACAAGCCCTCGGGTCTATTAACGTTCGATAACGCAACGCCGAATCCCGCGCTCAAGCGCGGGAACCGGGGACCCATCCTCTGGGGTGAATCCGGCCTGCGCAAGGGCCGGTAGGAGACCTTCCTGCTTCCGAACCCGTCAGCTAACCCGGTAGGCGTGAAGGAAGGAAAGGAGTGCGCCACCAGTGGCGTCGCAGCAGCCCGCCTTCGCGGATTCCGCTCCCTCGGCCGACCCGGCCACCCCGGTTGACCCGGCCGCCGGTGACGGGGGTAGGCACCGGCTCCCCAAGCAGCGTTCCGTGTCGCGTGGTTCGACGGTTCTCGGCGTCGCCGCGATAGCCGCGGTCGGCGCGGGAGGGGTGGCCGCCGCCCAGGGCAAGTCCCCCGTCTCGATTCCGGTTTCGGTTCCCGACGTGCTGCCGCAGGTGGTGCACGCCGTCGCCGGTTCGACCGCCGAGCAGCCTCCTGCCGCCGCCCCCGCGGCGCCGCTGGACGCGGGCGAGTCGCTGCTCACCCGGATCCTGGCGCAGGCGCAGGCGCAACGGACCGCCGCCGACACCGCCGTACGCGAGACGGAGCGCAAGGCCGCCGAGGAGGCCGCCGCCAAGGAGGCGGCGGCGCAGAGGGTGCGCGAGGAGGCGGCGAAGAAGAAGGCCGAGGAGGAGGCGCGGCGCAAGGCGGCCGAGGAGGCCGCCGCCAAGGCGCAGGCGGAGCAGGCCGCCCAACTCGCCACCAGCTACGGCAAACCCGTCACGTCCTACACGCCCACCGCCGGTTTCGGAGAGTCGAGTTCGCTGTGGTCGTCCACCCACACCGGTCAGGACTTCGCCGCACCGACCGGCACTCCGGTGATGGCCATCCACAGCGGAACGATCACTTCCGCCGGGTGGGCGGGCTCGTACGGCTACCGCATCGTGCTGACCCTCGATGACGGCACCGAGCTGTGGTACTGCCATCTGTCCTCGATGGTGAAGACCGGCGGCAAGGTAACCACCGGCGATGTCATCGGCCGAGTGGGCGCGACCGGCAATGTCACCGGCCCGCATCTGCACCTGGAGGTCCGCCCGGGCGGTGGCGGTCCGGTCGATCCGCTGCCCTGGCTGCGGGACCACGGGGTTTCGGTATAACATTCAACAAGAACGCGTACTGAGCGCCCGTTCACCGCTGTTCGGTCGGCGATGCCCGACCGATGCCGCCGTTTACGCCGTGCCGCTCGCGCGTCCCTGAACCGCCGACGGCCCCGGTGCCATCCCCCGACACCAGGGCCGTCGGCGCACCACTTCTCAGTACTTGCGGTCGGCGGCTATCCATGCGGCCGCCGCGACCGTGCCCGCCGCGGTGAACACCGCCGGCCAGGCGCCGACCTTCTTCGCCAGCGGGTGCGAGCCCGCGGCGGCGGCTGCGTACAGCCCGGTCAGCGTGGCGGCCGTCTTCAGCCCGGCCTTGCCGTTCCAGTCCCGCGCGGCGAAGGCACCGGCCACTGCCATCGCGGCACCGCCCAGCGGCCGCTTCTTGGTCCAACGCGCCACGCCGTAACCGCCGACCAGCCCGGCCGCCGCCGCCACGGAACCCGGAATCCTGGGCATCCGCGTTACCTCCCGTTTCAAGGAACTCCTGTGTGGTTCCTGAGACTAACCCCGTCCGAAACGCCGCCGTGCGGTGGGCCGGTGCGTACCGGTCACGCCGTCCAGTTGCGCCCGAGCTGCCTGAGTCCCGCCAGGTCGAATTCGGTGAACCGCCCGCCGCGGCTGCCGCTGTAGCCGCCGTTCGGGCTGCACATCAGAGGTCGGAAACCCCGGGCGTCGGTGACGCACCTGAACGGGATGTCAGCGCCCTTGGCGTCCTTGGCGTTGGGGTGGTCCAAACCCACCAGGTGCCCTATCTCATGGACGACGGCGTTCGCCTTCCACCAGTCCGGATCCTTCCAGGCCGGGGTCCAGTACTCGCTGTCTATCCTTGCTATGCCGCCGAACGCCGAGTGGTCGACGGTGTCGTAGCAGGGCAGCGCCCGGCTCATCCCCCGCTGCCCGTTCAGCGGCCGGTAGTCGAGGCTCATCACCAGGTGGTGCTTGGTGGGGCAGCCCCCCGTGAAGCCCTCCACCGTGCGGCTCAGGACGAACTTCGCCCCCGTGGCGCTGCTCAACTGGCCGAGTACCGGGGCGATGTACGGGGTCAGCCGCTCCCGGGCGGCGGCCGAGGTGAAGGTGAAGGTGTACGGCTCGGAGCGGTCGACGGAGTGGATGCCCCAACCGGTCTCTATCGCCCACCCCCGCCCCGAGTAGACCTGCGCCGCGGACGCGGTCGGAGCGGTGGTCACGGCCACCACGGCCGCGACCACGGCCAGCAGCACGGCTGCGGTGCGTGTCTTCATGATCTCCCCCGTGTGATGGTGCGCGTTCAAGTGCCGAACTGGTGAACTCACCCCCGTGGAGCACCAGTTCGACGCTGGGCATGACCCTACCGAGGGCCACTGACAATCCCCCTCGGCGATCGGGACGTCCCTGGTCCGGATCCCCGGCTTCTTGCCGGCGCCCCAGGCGGTCGGCGCCTGTCAACGATGTCGTCGCGGCCAAGTGCGCCGGGCTCCGGGCGGGGCTGCTGCGGCGTGGGCCGTGGGGATTCGTCGAGCGGGAGACGGAGGGTGGTGCCGATGTGCGGCTTGCCGGGCTGGCCGAGTTGCCCGGGTTGGGTGGCCGCGCGGCGCCGAGGTCAGCGGGGCGGGCCGTAGGGGCCGTAGTACGGGGGCGGAACCTGCGGGCCCGGCCAGGCGGGCGGGACCGGCGGGAGCACCGAGTACGCGGCCTGGACGAGGACCGGCTGTGCCAGGGCCTTGCGTTGCCACATGTGGTGCAGCAACTCCTGCTCGCGGACGGTGAAGTCCGGGTCCGCGTCCCCGCGTGCGGCGCGGGCTCGCAGGAACGCGAGCGAGGTGGCGAACGACTGGTACTCGCGCACCGTGCGGGCTGCCGCCGTGCCACGGGAGCCGCGGGCCAGGTCACGGGCGAGTTTGCGGGCCTTCATCGACGACAGGGCGACCGGTTCGAGCGGCGCGAGCCAGCCTGCCATCGCGTACACCGGCAACTGGGCGCGGATCGTCCGTAGTTCGTTGCCCCGCGACCACACCGCGAGCCAGGCCAGCAGGGTGAAGACCGGGACCATGAAGGCCGCGTAGATCAGCAGGAAGCCGAACTGGCCAAGCGAGGACGAACCGTTCCATATGCCGTGCAGCAGCATGGCTATCGCCCAGCCGCCGAGCGGTGCCAACCAGCGGCGGGCCTGGCCGCGCCGGCTCATCGCGGCTATGCCGAAGCCGACGCCGGTCATGCTGGTGAACAGGGGATGCGCGAACGGGGACATGATCACGCGGATGAAGAACGTGGCGATGGTCGTGGACCCCAGGCCGGTCGAACCCAGCACCTGGTCCTCGCCGAAGGCGTTGCCGATGTAGAGGATGTTCTCGGTGAACGCGAAGCCGGTCGCCGTGATCCCGGCGACCACCACGCCGTCCACGATGCCCTGCACATCGCGGCGCCGGAACAGGAAGATCAGCAGCACCGCCGTGCCCTTGCAGGTCTCCTCGACCAGCGGTGCGACGAAGGTACCGCCCCAGGTGTCGCTCTCGCCGGGGTTCGATGTGAACGTCGTCGCCAGCAGATGTGTCGCGTAGCTGTTGGCGAGCAGCGCCACGAGGGTCGCCGCGCACGCGCCCCAGGCGAAGCAGAAGACCAGGTTCCGCCAGGGCTGCGGTTCCACGCGGTCGATCCACAGAAACGTTCCGACGAGCAGTGGGACGGGCAGGACGGCCAGCGCCACGCCGACCAGGAAGCCTTCGGTGCCCGTCTGTTGGCGCACTATCGCCAAAATGATCAGGCCGCACAGTGCCAGCAGGGCGATCAGCGCTCCGGCGCGCAGCGCCTTGCTCTCCCAGAACGCGCGGCGCGGCTTGTAGCGCCAGCGCTTGGGCAGCGCGAACTGCGGTTGCTGCTCGTACGACGGGACCGGGTGCGCGCCCTGCTGGGCGGGGACGGCGCCGGTCACCGGGGTGGGGTTCGTTCCGTTCGTACCCGGGGCCGGGTAGGTCGGGCCGGTGGGCCCGTACCCGTTGGGCCCGGTGTGCTGGGATCCGGAGGGACCGGGCGAATGCGGGTGCGAGTACACCTGTCGAGCCTAAGGCCGAAGGGGCGGTGTACGCGACGCCGCGTCGGGCTGCCGTTCGCAGGTGGGCGGGGTGGGGGCGGTGCGGACCGTGGGGCTCAGCGGCGGGTGAAGACCAGGTCGTGCACGACATGGCCCTTCGCCAGACCCTGCCCCTCGAACTTGGTCATCGGCCTGGAGTCCGGACGGGGCGCGTAGCCGTCGTACGCGTTGCGCAGCTCCGGTTCGGCGCTGAGCACCTCCAGCATCTGCTCCGCGTACGGCTCCCAGTCGGTGGCGCAGTGGAAGAGGGCGCCGGGGGCGAGCCGGGAGACGGCCAGTGAGACGAACTCGGGCTGGATCATCCGCCGCTTGTGGTGGCGGGCCTTGGGCCAGGGGTCAGGGAAGAAGACCCGCAGGCCCGCGAGCGAGCCGGGCGGCAGCATGTCACGGAGCAGGATGACCGCGTCGCCGTTGGCCACCCGGATGTTGGACAGGCCGTTTCGCTCCGCGAGACAGAGGAGGTTGCCCTGGCCGGGGGTGTGGACGTCCACGGCGAGGATTCCGGTGGCCGGGTCGGCGGCGGCCATCTGCGCCGTCGCGTCGCCCATGCCGAAGCCGATCTCCACGATGACCGGGAGGTCGGCGCTTCCGAAGAGTGCCGTGAGGTCGAGCGGGGTGCCGTCGATGTCCAGACCCCACTGCGGCCACAGCCGGTTGATCGCGTCGCCCTGCGCGGCGGTCACCCGGCCGCGGCGCGGGTGGAACGTGCGGATCCGCTGCTCGTGGTGCGCGTCGGGATGCGGACGGGCCGCCGGGCCGTTCGGGAACATCGGCGGCTTGCCCTCGCGGGCCGCGCGGGTGTTCTCGGCTTCGACGGTGGACGTGGGGGTGCGGGACTCAGACACAGTGCCCCCAATTCTACGGGGGCGGTGGAGAAGGCCCGGGGCGCCGGGATCCGGGGGTGGAGATCCCCGGGCCGACCTTATGGGCGCGACGGCTACGCGGCGGTCAGCGCTGCCAGGGCCCGCCGGGCCACCTCCCGGCCGATGGGCAGGGACGCGGTCGCCGCGGGGGATGGCGCGTTCAGTACGTGGACGTAAGGGCCGCTCCCCGCGAAGAGGAAGTCGTCGGCCAGGGTGCCGTCGCGCAGCACCGCCTGGGCGCGGACGCCCGAGGCGGCCGGTATCAGGTCCTCCGGGCGCACATCGGGCAGCAGGCGCTGGACGGCACGGGTGAACGCGTGCTTGGACAGCGAGCGGCGGATCTCGTCGACCTCGTACCGCCAGTGGCGGCGGGCTATCCGCCAGGTGCCGGGGAAGGCGGCGGTCTGCACGAGGTCGCGCGGGCTGACCGTACGCCAGCCGTAGCCCTCGCGGGCGAGCGCGGGTACCGCGTTGGGGCCGATGTGGACGGCGCCGTCCACACCTCGGGTGAGGTGCACGCCGAGGAAGGGGAAGGCGGGGTCCGGCACCGGGTAGACCAGTCCGCGCACCAGGTCCGCGGCGGACGGCGCGAGCTCGTAGAACTCGCCTCGGAAGGGGACGATCCGCATCGCTGGGCGGAGACCCGCGAGGCGTGCGACGCGGTCGCAGTGCAGGCCCGCGCAGTTCACCAGCACCTTGGCGCGGAACTCCTCGTCGGCGGTCGACACGACCACCTCGTTGCCGCGCTGGGTGATCGCCCGCACCTGGCGGCCGTAGCGCAGGTCCGCGCCCGCGTCCTGGGCGAGACGGGCCAGCGTCTCGGTCACCGCCCGGAAGTCGCAGACGCCGGTGGTGCCGACATGGATGGCCGCGATGCCGCGGACATGCGGTTCGTGATCCGCTATCTGGGACGGGACGAGTTCGCGCACCGGGATGCCGTTCTCCCTGCCGCGCTGCACCAGGCTGTGCAGGCGCGGCAGTTCCTCGCGCTCGGTGGCGACGATCAGCTTTCCGGTGACCTCGTGCGGGATGTCGTGCTCGGCGCAGAACTTGACCATTTCCGCCGCGCCCTGCACGGCGTAGCGGGCCTTGAGGGATCCCGGGCGGTAGTAGATCCCACTGTGGATCACGCCGCTGTTGCGGCCGGTCTGGTGCTGGGCCGGGTGGAGCTCCTTCTCCAGTACGGTGACCCGGGTGCCGGGGGCGGCGCGGGTGATCGCGTACGCGGTGGACAGGCCGATGATGCCGGCGCCGATCACCAGCACGGCGTCTGCGGTCGCCATCGCGTCACCTCCGTTTCCCTCGGGCCGTCCGCTGGGTGTGGTGCGGGTTCCATCATGGACCGGGGCACTGACAACGGCCCCCTTCTTTCCCGGCCACCCGCCCGTACGGTTCTTTCCCACCCTCCCACCCGCACGGGGCTCCGCCCCGGACCTGGCACGGGCTTCGCCCCGGACCCGGCGGGGCTCCGCCCCGGACCCCGCATGGTCTCCGCCCCTGTGTCCCGGTGGGGGTGCCGACCTGTGTCTGGGCGGGGGAGAGCCGCTGCGACCGGTGCTGGGGGCTTCGCCCCGGACCACCGGCGAGGCCCTGCCCCGGTCCGGCGAGGTTTCGGCCCTGCCTCGGTCCGGCGCGGCTTCGGCCCCGCCCCGCTCCGGCGGGGCTCCGCCCCTGTGCCCCGGTGGCCGTGCGCGCCCGCGCCCCCGTGGGGCTCCGCGTGTTGTGCCTGTTAGCGGGTCGTGCCCCAGGCGCGCCCGCGTGCTCTGGCGCTGTCCGCGCAGCGGTCCGCGCCACCGCTGCGTGGCTTCGTGCGCCTCCGTGCTCGCCGGACAGTGAACTGCCCACGGTATTAGCCGACTTGGGGCCGCCGTCCATGTTGGCTGGCCGCCAGGCCCCCGCGGGCTACGCCGGGGCGGCGAGCAGCGGGCGGGCGCGTTCGCGTAGTTCGGCTACTCGGGGTTCGTCGCCGTAGGGCTCCAGGCGGTGCAGTAGGTCGCGGACGTACTCCGTGGTGCGGGCGGAGGAGATGCGGCCCGCGACCTCCACCGCGCGGGCGCCCGCGGCGCAGGCCGCGTCCAGGTTGCCGGACTCCAGTTCCGCCACCGCGGAGACCACCAGGCGCAGACCGTGGGAGCGGACGAAGTCCTCGGTCGGGCGGGACAGCGCGGTCTCGGTGAAGCGCCGCACCTGGCGTGGCACCCCCAGATCGCTGTAGCACTCGGCGGCGTCGGCGGCCAGCCGGTCGTACGAGTAGAAGCCGAGCCACGCCGGATCCGGGTCGCCGTCGCGGGCCCGCTCCAGCCAGCCCTCGGCGGCCGACAGCGCCGTCCCGCACGCCTGCGGGTCGCCCGCCTTCGCATGGGCGCGGGCCTCGATCAGATGGAAGAAGCTCATCGTGCGGGCGGTCGCCAGCCCCCTGTTGCGCTCAAGTGCGGCCTGCGCCAGGTCCACGCCCTCGTCGGCGAAGCCGCGGTAGATGGCCTGCAGGCTCATGGACGCCAACACATAGCCGCCGAGCGGCACATCGGCCGCCGCGCGTGCCAGCCGCAGCGCCTGGATGTAGTAGCGCTGCGCGGCCTCCTGCTGGCCGGTGTCGAACGCCATCCACCCGGCGAGCCGGGTCAGTTCGGCGGTCGCGCCGAACAACGAGCGCCCGACGTCGTCGCTGTAGGAACCGAGCAGCAGCGGCGCCGCCTCCACCCGCAGGCACTCCGGCACCATGCCGGAACGCCAGTCACCACCCCCGTACTTGGAGTCCCAGCGGCGGGCGTCGTCGGCCGCCTCACGCAGTTTGCGGACGTCCGCGTGGCCGACCCTCGGCACTCCGGACTCCGTCAACTCGCGTGCCACCGAACCATCCGCGGGAGTGATGAGCCAGCGGGACGCCGGGGTCGCGTACGCGGTCACCGCGAAGGAGCCGGTCAGGAAGTCACGGCGGCCCGCGAGGTCGAGGCGCCACAGGTCGGTCGCCGACTTCACCGCCTCGCTGACATCGCGCGGGAAGGCGAGCCCCACCTCGGGCGCCGGATCCGCGTCCGCGAGGCCGATCTCGTGCAACGGCACCGGGCGGCCGAGCTTGCTGCCGATCGCCGCGGCGATCAGATGAGGCGCCGCGCCCTGCGGCACCATCCCCTTGGCCACCCAGCGGGCGACCGAGGTCTTGTCGTAGCGAAGCGTCAACCCCCGTTGCGCTCCGAGGTCGTTGACCCTGCGCGCGAGCCCCGCGTTACTGATCCCGGCCAAGGCGAGCATGGTGCCGAGCTTCTCGTTGGGCCCGCGGTGTTCCCTCGTCATGCGCACTCCTCGTCCCGCTCGCCGCCCCCTGCGTCGCGGGCCGCGGACCGCTTCCCCCGCTGGCCGCCGGGGTCCTGCGACCGCCGACGCCCGTCGCAGGGCATGGGCCGAGACCCGAGCCACCGGGACGCCCGCTCCTCGGGTACACCCAGCGTAGTTCGCCGGATCCCGACCGTTAAGAGGAGTTGTCCCGGATGGCGAGATTCCTGCGCCGCACTGGTGTACGTGCTCCCGGAGTGTGTGGCTGTGCGCCCGTCCGTGCGCTCTGTGCGGGCCGCGGTGATCGCGCTTGCATGGGGCCGTGGGTCGGCCTGCCGTCGAGACTGCGGCTTCGGATTTGTCGGTGGTGGGCCAGGGGACACCGCTGCCTCATTCCCCGCGGGTGGCGGAACCGGTCCGGGGGGCGTGCCGACGCCTCCCGGACTGAGTGTTGGCCCGCGCGTGGCGTGTGGATACCCGCGCGACGTTGGCGAGAAATCGCCGGTTTGGGGATTGCGGGTCGGGGCACTGAGACGGGCTGCCCGTTCCGGACCACGGAGGGGGAGGCCCGGGGCGGGCAGCCTTATACCAGAGCTTTACGCACTGGCCCAACGGCGGGAGCCCAGCCGCCACTTAATGCGACGCGCACCCCGCCGAACGTGTTCGGCGTACCCCCGCGCCACGCGGCACCCCGCCCGGGGCATACGCCAACCGGCATACGACAGACGGAACATAACGCGCATACCGCCACATTGACCCGCATCGGTGGCGCGGGACCACCGCTTCGCCGCGCTCCCGTACGCCCCTGACGCTCCACTCCGTGGCAGCATGTTCCCAGAGCAGAGCCCTGATGTTCCCCGAGCGGAGATCTGTCCGGGCTCTGATGGAGCGGCAGTTCGCCGTGGTGCGAAGCCAGTTGTCCACAGCCGGTGGAGGCTGCGATGCGGTGGTTGGTGGGTTGGAGCAGCGCCGTAGCGCGGTCATCGGTCGTCGCCGGTCGGACCCTGCTGCCGGTCGGCGGTCAACTCCTGTGGGGTGACCCCGATCCGCTGTGGGCGGTCGGCGACTGGCGCGCCGACGAGATCCGGGTCATCACGGCCGACCCGACACGCCCCGGAGGCAACGGCGCACACGGCGCGTACGGAAGCGCGTACGGCACCACGCCCGGATTCGGCTCCGGGCAGCGCAACGGCGGAGGCCCGGTGACCGTCCGCCTCGCCGTACTGGGCCGGTGCCTCGCCAGCGATGACGCGCTCCGCATCGGGCTCTACGCGGCGCGCGGCGGCGCGCTGCGCCATCTCACCATGTGGGCAGGGAGTTACACCGCGGTGCTCCAGATCGGGCGCCGCACCACGATCGTCGCCGACCTCGCCGGAGCCCGCCCGGTCTTCCACACCCCGTGGGCGGGCGGCACCGCGTACGCCACCGCCGCACTGCCGCTCGCCGACCTCGTCGAGGCGAGCCTGGACGTCACCCACCTCGCCGCCCAACTAGCCTGCCCCGACTCGCCGGAGGCGCTCGGCAACGGCACTCCGTACCAGGACGTGCGCCGGGTGCCGCCCGGTCACGCGCTCATCCTGCGCGAGGGCGCCCCGGAGATCACCGGCTACGAGCCGCACGCCTCCCTGGCGGTCGGAGCGTCCCGTTCCGCCACCGACGCCGAGCAGGCGGTCGCGGGTGTACGGGACGCGCTGGTCGAGGCGGTACGTGCCCGGCTGGCCCAGCCGCGCTACGTACCCGAGCCCGGCGACGCGCCCGCGCCCGGGATCGGCGCCGACCTGTCGGGCGGCAGCGCGTCCGCGACCCTGGCGCTGCTCGCCGCGGGCCTGCCCGGTATGCCGGGAACGCCGATCGGACTGGGGGCGCAGGCCGGGCAGCGGCTGCGCGCCGTCACCTTCAACGACCTGGCCACCAGCGGGGAGCAGGGGCGCGACGCGGAGCTGGAACGAGCCCGCAGGATGGCGGCCGACCCCCGGCTGCACCACGTGGTGGTGCCCGGCGGTGCCGAGTCCCTGCCGTACGCGGACCTGTTGGACAGCGGTCCGCTGACCGACGAACCGGGTCCCGCGTTGATCACCGCGGAGCGGCATCGGCGGCGGCTCGCAGCGGGTGGCGCCGACCACTTCATCGGCCATGGCGCGCGCCACGTGCTCGACGCGCATCCCGCGCGACTCGCCGATCTGCTGCTGGAGCGGCACCGACGCCATCTGCTGCGTCCCGCCGCCGCGTTGGCGCGGGCCGAGGGGGCGTCGGCGCGCTCCGCGTTCGTACCGCTGACGCTGTACCGGGCGGCGCGGCGGCTCGCCCGCACGCCTTATCAACAGGGTGTGGAGGACGCGGCGGGCCGGCTGCTGGCACGGCGCTTCGACGACGCCGGGGCGGGTGGGCTCACGGCGTCATTGGCGGCGCTCACCTGGTGCCGTCCCGGGCCCGCGGCCCGCTGGCTGACCGGGGAGGCGCTCGCCGAAGTATCGATTCGGTTGTCCGACGCGGCTGCCCGGCCCGGCTCCGTGGGCCGTCCCGGCGAGCGGCGGGCCCGCGCGGCGCTCGCTCGTGCGGCGGCTGATCTGCGGGTTTTCGAGCAGGCGGTGGAGGTGCGAAGCCAGCGGCTGCATGCGCCGTTCCTGGACAACCAGGTGGTGCGGGCGGCGCAGGCGCTGCCCGAGACGATGCGGGTACGGCCCGGAGCGCGGGCCTCCGTGCTGCGCGCGGTACTGGCCGGGGCCGGGGTGCACGATCTGCCGCCCGGGTGGGGCGCCACGACCAACACCTCCGGCGCGGTACGGGTAGGGCTGCGCGCCGCTGTGGACGACCTGATGGACCTGTTCAGCGCGCCGCTGCTGGCCGACGCCGGGCTGGTCGACGCGCGGGTGGTACGGGGGGCGCTGCGCTCGGCGGCGGACGGGGAGGCGTTGCCGCTCGACGGGCTGGGGGAGTTGGTCGCGACGGAGGTCTGGCTGCGGCGGCTGCTGGCGCGACGGGGGTCGTGCTGGACGGGGCCCGACGCCCCGGGGGTGCTGGCGCTGGCCTTTCGGGCGATCTCGCTGCCGCCTACGCACTAGCCGGGGCTGGGGTTCGCCCACCCGCCTGCCCGTTCGCCGTCGGCCTTTGGTGCGCCGTCGCGCGGTTGGTCGCGGGTCCGGTTGCCCCGCGGTAAAAGCGGGTTGGCGAGTGGGAGATCCCCACTCGCAAACCCGCGGCGCGGCCGCGAACCGGAACGCGCACAGTCGGCGGCGATCGGTCGGGCGAGTGCGAAAACTCCGAACCCTGGCAGGGCCGCACCCAGGGGGCGGGGGAGAATGAGACGTGCGCTACCAACTCCTCGGCACGACGGAAGTCGCCGGAGCCCCGCTCGCCGGGGCCCGTCTGCGCGCCGCCCTCGCTGCCCTCGCGCTCCGTGCGGGGCGCCCCGTCGCGCCCTCCGTGCTCATCGACGAGGTGTGGGGCGGCGACGAGCCCGAGGACGCGCACGGTGCCCTGCAAGCGCTGGTGTCCCGGCTGCGCCGGGCCCTCGGCCGGGACGAGGTCGGCTCCGGCCCGGCCGGCTACGTACTGCACGCCAAGCCCGAGGACGTCGACCTCTTCGTGTTCGAGCGCCTGACGAAGGACGGCGCCACCGCGCTCGGCGAGGGAAACGCGGCGGCCGCCGCGAGCGCGCTGGACGAGGCCCTCGCGCTCTGGCGCGGCCCGGCGCTCGCCGATCTCCCGGACCGTTCCGCCGCCGCCCGCTGGGAGGCCCTGCGGCTCACCGCGTTGCAGCACCGCGCCGAGGCGCACCTCGCGTTGGGACGTGCCGCCGACGTCCTACCGCAGTTGCAGGAACTGGTGGCCGAGCATCCGCTGAACGAACCGTTCCGCGCCCAGTACATCCGTGCGCTGCGCGCGGTCGGCCGTACCGCCGACGCCCTGGCGGCCTACGAGCAGACCCGCACCGCCCTCGCCGACAGCCTGGGCACCGACCCCGGTACCGAACTGCGCGCGCTGCACGCCGAGTTGCTCGACCCCGGCCCCCCATCGCGCCAACCACCGCCCGCGCCCCCGGCCCCCGGCGCACCCGGCAACCTCCGTCCCCGCCTCACCAGCTTCGTCGGCCGGGAGGACGACCTGCGCGCACTGCGGGACGACATGGCCCTGCACCGGCTGGTGACCCTCGTCGGGGCGGGCGGCTCGGGAAAGACGCGGCTGGCGGAGCAAGCCGGAACCGAACTCGCGGCCATGTACCCGGACGGGGTGTGGGTCGCCGAGCTGGCGCCCGTCGCCGATCCGGGCGGGGTGGCCCGCGCGGTGCTCAACTCCGTAGGCCGTAGCGACACCGCCCTGCTGACGAGCACGGCGCCGGTCGCCGAGCCCACCGAGCGGCTGCTCGAACACTGCGCGCACCGCCGCATGCTGCTGGTGCTCGACAACTGCGAGCACGTCATCGGCGCCGCCGCCCGTACCGCCGAGGCGCTGCTGGCACACTGCCCGGGAGTGACCGTGCTGGCGACCAGCCGGGAACCGCTGGGCGTGCCCGGCGAGGCGGTCCGCCCGGTGGAACCGCTGCCTCCGCCCACCGCGTACCGGCTGTTCGCCGAGCGTGCCGCGGCCGTGCGCCCCGGCTTCGACGCGGACGCCGACCACGAGGCGATCGCCGAGATCTGCCGCCGCCTGGACGGCCTGCCGCTCGCCATCGAACTCGCCGCCGCCCGGCTGCGCATGCTCACCCCGCATCAGATCGCCGACCGGCTGGACGACCGCTTCCGTCTGCTGACCAGCGGCAGCCGCACCGTGCTACCGCGTCAGCAGACGCTGCTCGCGGTGGTGGACTGGTCCTGGGGGCTGCTCGACGCCCGGGAGCGCACCCTGCTGCGCCGGGTGTGCGTCTTCTCCGGCGGCTGCACGCTGGCCGCCGCCGAGGCGGTGTGCGCCGACGGCACGGAGCTGCGCGAGCGGGACGTGCTGCACCTGATCGGGTCGCTGGTGGACAAGTCACTGCTGGTCGCCGAGGAGTTGCCGGACGGGGTGCGCTATCGCTTCCTGGAGACCATCCAGGAGTACGCGCGGGAGCGCGCCGCCGAGTATCCGGACGAGGCTGCCGCCACCGCCCGCCGCCATACCGCGTACTTCCACGACCTGGTGCGGACCGCCGATCCGAAGCTGCGCACCGGGGAGCAACTCCCTTGGCTGGAGCGGCTGGAGACCGAGCTGGACAACGCGCGCGGCGTGCTGAAGCGGGTGATCGACGAGGGTGACGAGGAGACGGCGATCTCGATGGTCTCCGCGCTAGGCTGGTTCTGGTGGCTGCGCAGCTACCGGGACGAGAGCGCCGGGTGGATCTCGCGGGTCGTCGCGCTCGGCGAGCCGCCGACGGATCGCAGCGATCCGCTGTTCATGTCGCGGATGGATCTGCGGCTGGTGCAGTTCTTGCTCAGTGCCGACCGGGCGAGCGTGGCGGGGGTGGTCCACGACGAGGTCAAGGCGATGGCCCGGCAGATCAGAGGCGTCTACGCCGAGCCGGGGCCGCACAGCGCGCGCTTTCCCGGACTGCTGTGGCCGTTCGTCGGATATCACCTGGGCGGACAGCAGGATATTCGGGCGCACACCGACGTCATGGTGGACAACTGCCGTGCGTACGGCGGCGAGTGGGAACTCGCGTGTGCGCTGACCTTCCGCACGCACGTGATCATCGACATGCCCGGTGGGCTGAACACCGCCGATGCCGACTGGGCGGAGCTGGCCGAACTGGCCGAGCGGGTGGGGGATCGCTGGCTGATCGCCCAGGTGCGTACCGCCAGGGCCGAGTTGGCGATAGCGCGCGGCCAGTACGCCACCGCGCGCGCCGACCTGGAGGCCTCCATCCGGCTGTGCGAGGAACTGGGCGCGCGCGCTGAGCACCCGTTTCTGGTGGCCAGGCTGGCGGAGTTGGCCGCCAGGGAGGGTGATGACGCGACGGCCGGGCGACTGCTGGAGCAGGCGGAACGGGAGGCCGACCACTATGGCGTCTGGGACGCGCGTACGTATATCCGCTGTCTGCAAGGCGCTATCGCCGCACGTGCGGGCGATGTATCCAGAGCCCGTGAGCTGTGCGATATCGCCCGTGCCGAGGCCGAACTGGGCACCCCGCCGCCGATGTTCACCGCTTTCCTCACCGGCTTGGACGGCGATGTGCTGCTCGCCGAGGGCAAGCGGCCCGAGGCGGTGGACACGTTCCGCCGCGCCCTGCGCGAGGGCATCGCGGCGCAGTGCACCGAACCGCTGCTCGCCACCCTCGCCGAGCGAGCCGCCGTCGGCCTGCTGGAGTTGGGCCGACCCGCGGACGCGCTGCGGGTGTTGGGCGCGGCGACCACGCTGCGCGGTTCGCTGGCCCGATCGGTGCCGGAGCGAGCCGACGCGGCACGGGTACACGACCGGGCCCGTGCCGTGCTGGGCGACCAGGCCCACGACGCCGCGTACGCGGAGGGCCTGCGGCACACCGTCGGCGAGGCCGTCGAACTGCTGGACGGCGTCACCGGCAACTGATGCGTGACCGCGCCCAGTCCGCGAGGTTCAGGAACGGCCCGCCGCCCGCGTCCCGTACGACCAGGCGCAGCGTCCTGTACCCGGTGAGGTCGGCGTGCACCGGCACCGGACCGCTGTCCGCGGTGACCACGCCCGAGGTGAACAGCGGGGTGTCGTCGCCGTAGACCGCGAAGCGCACCGCGCCGCCCTCCGCCGACAGGTCGTCCAGCCCGGCCACCGCGTCATACGAGGTGCAGGCGCGGTTGAGGTCGATCTCGACGGACGAGGGCGTGTGCACGCTCACCCCGTCCGGGTAGTTGGTGCCGTCCATCTCCAGGTCGTAGCGGTGCCACAGCCAGTTGAACGCGTCCGGCCGCACCTCCGGTCCCGTGCCGTCGCCGAGGACGCCCAGCGGTAGCTCGTTGAGCTGGTAGACGGTCGGCGGTGCGAGCGGTGGCGGCGTCGGCGTCGGGGTGGGCGACGGGGTCGGCCGGGGCGCCGGTGGGGTGGGCTTGGGAGTTGGCTTGGGCGGCGGCGGCGTCGGGGTCGGCGTCGGCAGGGCGACATGGGCGGGTGAGGGCGGCGGGGTACTCGGCCTAGGGGTGCGAGTCGACGCCGGGGACGGTGGTGATGCCTTCGGTACGGGGCCGATGGGCGCGGCCTTCACCGGCGGCTTGGCTTCCGGCTTCGGCGCGTGGTGGTCGTTGCCGAGCAGGACGGCGGCGATCGCCACTCCGCCCGCCGCGACCACCACGCCCGCCGCGATGCCGATCTTCGCGGGCATCCCCACGCCCTCGGCCGCCGCGGCACCGCCCGCCGCGCCGCCGGAGCCGGAGGCCCCGCCCGCCCCCGCCGCACCAGCACCGGCCGCCGCTCCCGCGCCTGCCGCGCCGACCGCGGCGATCCCGGCCGCCTTGGCGACGTAGGACGCGGCGAACCACCCGATCGTGGCAACCGGCAGCAGGCCCTTGAGGCAGGCGTTGACATCGGCGAGGTCGGCCGCCGCCGCACGGCATCTGCCGCATGTCTCAAGGTGCTTGCGCAACTCCCGGTCCGCGCGCAGCCGCAGACCGCCGCGGGCATGCGCGCCGAGCCGGTCCGCGTGCCGGGCGCACTCGCCTTCGGCGGTCAGCGCGGAGCTGACATGGGCCTGGAGATAGGCCTGGCGCAGCCCCTCACGGGCCCGGTGCGCCAGCACAGCGGTCGCGTTGGCGGTCAGGCCCAGCAACGGGGCGATCTGGCTGGGCGACTCCTGCTCGACAGCGGTGTGCCACAGCACCGCCTGCCACCGCTCGGGCAGGGTCTTGAAAGCCTTCACCGCGAGCGATTGGTCGGCCTCCTGCATGGCCCGCACATCGGCGCCGGGATCCGTCCCGGCACCGAACGCCCCGCTCCCGCCGTTGCTGTTCGCACCGGCGGCGCTGACCGCGAACACCGCGAAGTCCTCGACCAGTTGCTCCCGTTTCGCGCTGCTCGTCCAGGAGGCCGCGACCCGCCGCACCGTCGTCAGCAGATACGCCCGTACCGCCGCGTCCGGCCCGGCGCCACCGCGCACCGCCTGAAGGGTGCGGGCGAACACCTCACCGGTGAGGTCCTCCGCGGTGTAGGCGTCCCGGCAGCAACCGCGCGCATAGCGGCGTACCGCGTCGGCGTGCCGCCGGTACAGCTCCTCGTACGCGCTGTCGTCACCGTCACGCACCCGGGCCACCAACTCGGCGTCCGACGGCGGCAGTTGACCACCGCCCGAGCGCTCGCGCTGCTGCGGTACGAACTCGTCGGCCGCGCCGCGTCCGCCGCCGGACCGTCCGGAGGCGTCCGCCGCGCCTGTGGCGCCCGCACCCGCGGGAGCCTGGCCCGGAACCCGCCGGTGCAGCCCACGGCCGGGTCTGGGGCCCTCGCCCGAGCCACCGGCGGCCCCGGAGTCGCCCGCATCCCGGCCGTCGCCGGACCGCGCGCCGTCAGTGCCCCGAGAGTCGTCCTGTCCGTCAACGCCCATCGCGCAAGCTCCACAACCCGCCGCCGCACCAAGCCACGGCCAAGGGTCGCACACCCCCATGACGCGCGCTCCGGGCTGTCACCGGAACCACTCGTCCGGGCAGACTTCCCGCGTCGCCCCTGAACGTTCACCCGTACGAGGGTGACCATCCGCCGCCGGACCGTGGGTGGCACCGCCCCGATCCAGCGGCGGACCGGCGGCCGACTACGCCGTACGTATCTGCGGACGCGACCGAAGCCCCTCCAGCAGGATCTCCAACAGCCGCGCCGAAGCCGCCGCCTGCTGCGCCGCGTCCGGCAGTGAAGGCGCCGCGGTGGCTATCACCAACAGCACGTCGGCCACCGCCACATCGGGCCGCAACTCGCCCGCCGCACGCGCCCGCTCGACCAGTTGGCCGACCACCGTGAGTAGCGCCGTGATGCCGCCGTCGTGCTCCGCGCCGACCGTGGAGCGCGGCTCGACCAGCCGCGGCGACTCAGGCCCGTGGCCGTCCACACGGTGCGGCACGACCGCCACCGACTCGCGCTGCTGCGGAACCCTGGCCTCGGCCAGCTCGGGCGCGCTGGTCTCCACCCGCAGCACCTGCGGCGGCAGCAGCCGCCCTGCCCCGGACGCCACCGAGGTGCGCAGGAACCGCGAGAGCGCGGCCCACGGATCGTCCTCCTGTCCGAGCGCGGCGCGGGCCTGCTCGGTCAGCCGGGCGGTCTCCTCCTCGGCGATCCGGCGCACCAGCACGTCCTTGCTGGGGAAGCGCCGGTAGACCGTGCCGACACCCACCCGGGCGCGTCGCGCCACGTCCTCCATCGGCGCGCCGTAGCCCAGCTCGCCGAAGACCTCGCGCGCCGCCCGCAGCACATGCTCCAGATTGCGCTGGGCATCCACCCGCAGCGGTGTGCCCCTGCCCCCCGAACCCCCCGTCGTCAGGCCGTGCGCTCGTCCATGGGCACGGCCGTGTCCGTCACCGTCAGTGTTGATGGTCATCGCCCACTGCGGGTCCTGAATATGCATATGTATCCCCCGGTTGTGACGTCTCCCCCCGGAGACTCCCCCAATGTCCCTTCGGTGCCGGGCACTTGCCCGTACCGATGACGTACCGCTGTACGAACATAGTTGAGCCCAGGTCAAGAATGAAGGGGGAGGTTCCGCCCGGACCGCCCCGATCGCGTACTTCCCCGGACTGCTTTCCAGCATCGTACGAGTCTGTGAGCCAACCATGATCGGCCTGTGGACAACGTTGTGCGGCCCTGTGGACAAACCACCGCTTGTCGGTGCGTCATGGGAAGGTGACACAGCCAGCACGGATCCTGGTGGTCGGCGGCGGATACGTCGGCATGTACGCGGCCCTGCGCCTCCAGCGCAGGCTCAGGCGCCGCGAGGCCGAGGTCGTCGTCATCTCGCCCGACCCGTACATGACGTACCAGCCGTTCCTCCCCGAGGCGGCCGCCGGGTCCGTGGCGCCCGCGCACGTCATCGTGCCGCTCCGGCGCGTCCTGCCCCGCTGCCAGGTCGTGGTCGGCGAAGCGCGCCGCATCGACCACGCCAGACGGACCGCGTACGTCTCCACGCCCGCCACCCGCAGCGAGGGCGGCGGCGACGCCGAGCTGCGCTACGACGAGATCGTCCTCGCCCCGGGGTCGGTCTCCCGCACCCTGCCGATCCCCGGACTGGCCGAGTCCGGCATCGGGTTCAAGACCGTGGAGGAGGCCGTCGGCCTGCGCAACCACGTGCTGGCCCAACTCGACATCGCCTCCTCCACCCGCGATGTCGAGGTCCGCGACGCGGCGCTGACCTTCGTCTTCGTCGGCGGCGGATTCGCCGGGGTCGAGGCGCTGGGCGAGCTGGAGGACATGGCCCGCTACGCCACCCGCTACTACCACAACGTGCTGCCCGACGACATGCGCTGGGTGCTGGTGGAGGCTACCGACCGGATCCTGCCGGAAGTCGGCGAGGAACTCGGCCGGTACGCGGTGCGCGAGCTGCGCGGCCGCAACATCGACGTACGGCTGGAGACCCGGCTGGCCAGATGCGAGAAACGGATCGCGGTACTCAGCGACGGCGCGCGCTTCCCCACCCGTACGGTGGTGTGGACCGCCGGGGTCAAGCCGCATCCGCTGGTCGCCGCCACCGACCTGCCGCGCGACCCGCACGGCCGGCTGCGGGTCACCGCCGCGCTACGGCTGGACGGCACCGAACACGCCTGGGCGGCCGGTGACGCCGCGGCCGTACCCGACCTGACCGCGCAGAAGCCCGGCACCGAGTGCGCGCCGAACGCCCAACACGCCGTCCGCCAAGGCAGGCTCCTCGCCGACAACATCATCGCCACCCTCCGCGGCGGCGAGCCCCAGGAGTACCGGCACGCCCTGATCGGCTCGGTGGCCTCCCTCGGCCTGCACAAGGGTGTCGCCCATCTGTACGGGCGCCAGGTCAAGGGCTACCCTGCGTGGCTCATGCACCGCGTCTACCACCTCAGCCGCCTCCCAACGGCCAACCGCAAGTCCAGAGTCCTCGCCGACTGGACCCTGGCCGCGCTGTTCAAGCGGGAGATCGCGGCACTCGGCTCCCTGGAGAACCCCCGTGCGGAGTTCGAACTCGCCGCAGGCATCGGCAGACAGCCGGACGTCTGACCCCGGCTGGGCCCACCACCGCCCCCAACCGAGGTACTCGCCGCACTGCCACATCCGTCCCTCGCCAACTACGCTCCAACACTGCGATGGTGACGGCGGGTACGCCCGTACCTGCGAAGAGTGACACATGCGCCTGACGCGGGCAGAGTGTGACACAGAAGAGAAACTGGGCGTTTACCCCACGGCCGCCCGGCAGAGCCACCCGGTACGACAGCACGAGGCATCAATCTGTGAATCTGACGCGCTGGAGCGCCCGGCTCCCCGGAACACAGCGACGCGCGGCGGCTGCCGCCGCGGCAGCGGATCCCACCGCCACACCGGGCGCCACCGGTGCCACGGGATCCGTCCCCGCCGCCCGCGCGGCGCGGCACCCCGGGGCGACCGCGGCCGACCAACTCTCCGTCCATGACGTCCTCGGCCAGGTACCGGCGCTGATCGCCATCACCTACGGGCCCGAGCACCGCACCGGGTACGTCAACGACGCCTACACCGAGGTCTTCGGCGCCCGCAAAACCGGCGAACCGGCCCGCGAATCGCTGCCCGAACTCGCCGAGCTGGGCCTGTTGCCGCTGATGGACCAGGTGCTGCGCAGCGGACGCCCGCGCACCGTCAAGGCCCGCAAGGTGACCTGGGCGCGTGGCGCGAACGAGGAGCAGCGCAGCGGCTACTTCACGTTCACCTGCACCCCGTTGGCGAACACCGCTCTGGAGAAGGCCGCGGCCGAGGATGCCGCGGAGGGCGGTGTGCTGGTCTTCGCCGCCGACGTCACCGACCAGGTGCGCTCCGCCGAACGGCTGCGGGCCAGCGAGCGGTTGCAGCGCGAGGCCGCTGTCACTTTGCAACGCAGCCTGCTGCCACAGGAGTTGGAGCAGCCCGACGACCTGCGGGTGGCCGCCACCTACCAGCCCGGCGGCACCGAGGCCGCCGTCGGCGGCGACTGGTACGACGTGATCACCCTCGGCGCGGGCCGCACCGCCCTGGTGATCGGCGACGTCATGGGCCGCGGAGTACGCGCCGCCGCCGTGATGGGCCAGCTGCGCACCGCCGTAAGGGCGTACGCCAGGCTGGACCTCCCGCCGCACGAGGTGATCCAACTCCTCGACGGGCTGGCCGCCGAGATCGACGCCAGCCAGATCGCCACCTGCGTCTACGCCGTCCACGACCCCAGCGAGGCCCGGCTGACCTACGCCTCCGCCGGGCACCTGCCCATCGTCATCCGTGCGGCGGACGGCACCGTCCACCGCGCCGAGGGGCCGACCGGCCCACCGCTGGGCACCGGCGGCTGGCTGCACGCATCGGGGTCGGTCCCGCTGGAGCCCGGCGCCACCGCCGTGCTCTACACCGACGGGCTGGTGGAACGCCGCGACGAGGACATCGACGAGGGCGTCGCCGGGCTGGAGCGGGCACTGGCCGGAGCCAGCGGCACCCCGCAGGTCATCTGCGACCGGCTGCTGCGCACCCTGGGCGTCAGCTCGGACCATGACGACGACGTGGCGGTACTGGTGCTGCAACACCCCCGGCACACCGGGGCCGAAGCGGAACTGTTCCGCAACGCCTCACTCGACCTGCTCGGCGGCGTCGAAGCGGCGCCCCGGGCACGGGCGTTCGCGACCGGGGTGCTCGCGTCCTGGCGGTTCCCGGTGGAGTTGCGGGACCTCGGGGTGCTGGCCACCAGCGAACTGGTGGCCAACTCGCTGCAACACGGCACCCCGCCCATGCGGTTGCGGCTGCGCCGCACCGACCGGCGACTGATCATCGAGGTGACCGACGGCGACGACCATCTGCCACGGCGACGGCGCGCCGAGCCCGGAGACGAAGCGGGCCGCGGGATCGCGATCGTCGCGACCATCGCCTCCTCATGGGGCTCGCGGCGGACACCGGGCGGCGGGAAGACCGTCTGGTGCGAGTTCGCCCTGCCGGGTACCGGCGGCTGACCGCTCAGGCCGCCGCCACCACCCGATCCGCCTCCGCGGACGGCGCGGACACGGCGGCGGCACGCATCGGCGAGTCCTGTACAGGAGTGAGGCGCCGCCCCAACCGCAGCGACAGCACGGTGATCGCCAGTGAGCAGCCGACCAGCATCACGATGTACGGCGTGTACAGCCCAAGGCCCGCCAATATGCCGCCGACCAGCGGCCCGACGGCCAATGCGAGCTGCTTGACCAGCGCGAACGCCGAGTTGTACAGCCCGACCATGCGGCCCGGGGCCAGATCCGCCACCAGCGGAGCCACCGTCGGCGCCAGCAGCGCCTCGCCCAGCCCGAACAGGGCGTACGTGGAGATGATCGCCCCGGTCGCCCACATCTGGTGCCCGTGGATCAGCCCGGAGGCGCCCGCCGCCAGCCAGGCGACCGTCCATATCAGCCCCACCGCCGCAATGACGCGGGTGCGCCGACGCCGCTCCACGGGCTTGAGTACCAGGAACTGCGCGATCACGATGACCGCCGTGTTGGCGGCCAGCGCCACGCCCAGGGTGGCGGGCTGGATACGGGTGACATCGGTGGCGAACGCCGACAGTCCGGACTCGAACTGCCCGTAGCAGGCGAAGAACATCACCGCGCCGAGCACGCACAGCCGCACCATCGACCGGTCCGCGAGCAACGCCCGCCAACCGCCGATCCGCTCACCCTCCGGCGCGTCCTGGATGTCCTCGATCGCGACGGTACGCGGCAGACGCACGGTCGCCACGATGGCGGCCAGCACCAGGAACATCGCCGCCTCTATGGCGAACAGCCGGGTGAACGAGCCGGGGTGGGCGGTGTCCACCAGCAGCCCGCCGAACAGTCCACCTATGCCGAGCCCCAGGTTGTTCAGGAAGAACTGCGTGGCGAAGGCGCGCGAACGCGTCGTGGTGCTAGAGCACCAGACGATCAGCGTGGCCAGCGCGGGCTGGATCACCGCCATGCCCGCACCGAGCACGCCGGAGGAGACGATCGCCATCGGGGCCGACGTCGCCAACCCGAACCCCAGCGAACCGACCGCGGAGACCACGGAACCGACGAGCACTACGGGCAGCGGACCCCGCCGGTCGATGACCCGACCGGTGAACGGCAGCACGACCAGCGCGGCGGCGGCGAAAGCCCACAACACCACGCCCGCGGTGACGGCACCAAGATCTCGAACCCGCGCCACGTAGACGAACAGGAACGGGACCGTGAAGCCGTTGCCGAACGCGCTCAGCGCGTTCCCGAACTGGATCCGGCGCAGCGCTGCGCCCATTGCCGTGGTCACACTCACCTACCTCTGGTGCGAGAGCCCGTGGTCTACGAGCTCGAAGACTTCAACCCTAAACTTCGAAGCTAAAATATACATGGCCGAAGACTTAAGTGCGAACGACTTCCATGGGATACTCGGCACATGACCGCAGCCGACGAGCCGCCCCATGAGCCGGCGGAGCTAGACCTCGACGAGCAGATCGCCATCTACCAGCGCGAGTTCCCCGAGGTGGACCCGCAGATCGAGAAGGTCGTCTCGGCCCTCCAGCGGCTGAACCGGCGGATGAACGTCGCCTACGGGCGCCAGGTCGCCGAGCTCGGCATAAGCAACGCCGAGTGGGAGGTGCTCAAGGCCCTCGTACTGGTCGGCAAGCCCTACCGCCTCGGTCCCGGTGATCTGGCCAAGCGCCTGGGACTGACCCCCGCCGCGATGACGCACCGCATCGACCGGATGGTCGCCGAGGGTCTGGTGACCCGCGAGCGCGACGAGTCCAACCGGGTACGGGTGATCGTCGAGCTGACCGACGAGGGCCGGGGCAAGTGGCTGGAGGCCATGAGGATGGCGGCGGGCTTCGAGTCGGAGCTGTTGCAGGACCTGTCCTCCGAGGAACTGGCCACGCTGGGCGGGATGTTGGCGAGCGTTCTGCACCGGGTGGACCCGGATGCGACGGACGACACCGAAGCGAGTTGACACGGGCCCGGCCCATCCGTAGTGTTCTCCGAGTTGCCCGGCGTGAGCGCCGACTTCGGTCGGTCCGCGGGTGACCATTCCGCAAACGCAACCGACTAGCTGTCGCAGCTTTTTCGTGCGTGTTTTCGGAATGTGGAACCGGAATTCGCTCGATTAGACCGAGCGGCCAAGGATCCACTAAAGTCTCACTCGTCGGAACGGCCGCGAGGCCGGAAAGACAAACCA
>NZ_JAPZVN010000023.1 GCF_027533845.1 Streptomyces sp. RPT161
CGGCCTGCAGCACTCCGCCGAGGCTCACCCCGTCGGCATGACGTGGCCGGACAACACACCGACCCCGGTCACCGACCCGCAGCCGCCCGCCCTCCCGACGCCGCGCCAAGACCTCGATCCGGACGGGCCGTTCGAGCCGGCGGGTGACGTCGGCCGGGCCTGGTACTGGGCGAACTCCCCCGAAGCTGACTGACCCCCGCCGTGCCCCGCCCGCCGCGCGGGCGGGGCCCCTACTCCTGCGAAGGGCTCCCCTGACATGAAGTACCTCGCCTTGGGCCTGTTGATGGCCCTGCTCATCCACTACCCGCACCTCGCCGCGTTCGTGGCTGTCTGCGCCGTCGCTGCCGTCGGGTGGGCGCTCGGGCAGGGCTGGCTGGTCGCTTCCGCCCTGGCCGCCGTCAGCTGGCGCATGGCTGTCCGCCGTTGGGGGTGGGCGTGATGGGCATCTACGACCGGATCATGCGAGCGACCGAGAACCCGACCAACGCAGCCAAGGTCACGACCGCTGCCGCGCATGCCGCCCGGATCGCCGCCAGCAGCGGCCACTCCACGGCAGCAGCAGTAGCAGCTGGCGCGGCCGGCGCCCTGTTCGTCGCCGCTGACAAGGCGCTGCACGCCCCCAGTGCCGCGCCCGAGGGCGGTTACGCCACCTTCCGCGAGGACGGCAAGAGGAAGCGGGGGAAGCGCTGATGCTCGACACCGGTGCACCGTCCTCAGCGGTGACCACGACTCGGCCTGCTGCCGTTCCGGGTACGCCGCTCGCCGCTTCGGGTTCGCGGGCGAGCGTTCCGGGTACGGGCACGCGCCGTTCCGCGAGTGCCATGATCCTGTTGACCGTTGTCGCGGTCGTCGGTGGCGCGGTGCTCGCCGGTATCGGCTTCACCGGGTCGTACTCCGCTCTGGTCCATCTTGGTTTCGCCCACGGGTTCGGCTGGTTCAGCCGGGTGTTCCCCATCGGTATCGACGCCGGGATCGTGGTCCTGCTGGCGCTCGATCTGCACCTGATCCGCCGCCAAACCCCGTGGCCGATGCTGCGGCTGCTGGCGCACCTGCTGACCGGCTGCACGGTGTACTTCAACGCCTCGGCGGCCGGAAGGAACGACACCGTCGGCGCGGCCATGCACGCTGTGCTGCCGCTGCTGTTCGTCGCCAGCGTCGAGGCCGGCCGCCGCCTGGTGGTGAAGGCCGCGAACCTGGAAGCCGGGCGCGAGTCGTCCGGGGTGCCGCTGCACCGCTGGCTGCTCGCGCCGGTCCCGTCGTGGCGGATGTACCGGCGGATGAAGTTGTGGGACATCGGCTCATACGCCCAGGCCGTGGGGCTGGAGCGGGAGCGGATCGTCTACCGGGCTCTGCTCGACCGCCGGTACGGGGACTGGCGTAAGGCCCCGTCGGATGCCCGTCTGCCGTTCACGATGGCCCGGTTCGGCCTGTCTGTTGACGAGGCGCTGGCGCTGCCTCAGAAGGCCGAGGAAGCCGAGCGGTTGCGGGCCGAGGCTGAGCAGGCCCGGCAGGTCGAGGCGGAGACGCGGGGCGCCGAGCGGGCTGCTGAGGCGGAGGTCGCCCGGCTGCGCGCCCAGGGCACGGTCGAGGCCGCGCGGCACCAGATTGACGCCGAAACCGGGGTTGCCGCGGTGGAGGCTCGCGCCGCGAAGCAGACGGCGGAGGCGTCCGCTCAGGCTCGTGCTCGGGCTGCTGCCGAGGAGGCTCAAGCGTTCGAGTCACTGGACGCAGCCGAAGCGAACAAGCGTGCGGCCGAAACGGATGCTGCTGCTGCCGAAACGCGGCGGCGCGTAGCCGAAACGGACCGGGCCGCAGCCGGAATGGAACGAGAGGCAGCCGAGACGCGGCGTCGTGCGGCGGACGCCGAGCGGGCCGCGGCGGTCGCTGAGAGGGAGGCGGAGGCCGCGAAGGAGGCCGCCGAGGCTGCTCGGCTGCGCGCGGCCGAAACGCGGGCCCGCGTAGCCGGAATGGAACTGCGCGCGGTCGAAATGGAGGACGCTGCCCGCCTCACGCCCCGGGAACGGGCCGCCCGCAAGGTCGCCCGGATGATCCTGGCGACCGGCAGCAGCGACCCGGAAGCGGTCGAGCTGCAGACCATCGCGGACGCCCTCGGAGTGTCCACCACCACCGCGTCCGAACGACGCCGTGAGGCTGCCGAGTTGCTCTCGGGCGGCTACCAGCCCACCACCCACCACCGCACCAGCATGGAGGCAGTCGCATGACTACGGCAGTGAACGGCCACCACCACCCCGCCCCGCCGGGCGCCACGACGGTCGGCAAGCCTGTCGACCTGACCAAGCCGAGCGAGCCCGAGGACGCGCCGCCGCTCGTGCGGCTGGCCGAGGCGCCCCACGCGCCCGAGCCGGTCGACGCCCCGGCAACCCGTCAGCGCGCACGCAGGATCAGGCGCGCCACGCGCCGGGTACAGGCTGCGGTCACGCACGAACGGACCCGCAAGACGCTGCGCCTGACAGCCCGGCACAGTGCCTACCTCATCGGCGGCACAGGTGTCGTCGCCAAACGCGTCTGGCACGGCCGGACCGTGGCCGTGCACCACCAGATGCGCCAGGCCGCCATCACGGCCGGGGACATGGTGGGCGCCGCGGAGTGGCAGGACAAGGCTGACCGGTTCCGCCAGGCCCGCCACCAGCGCCGGATGGACATGTTGACCAAGGCGCCGCACATGGTGAAGTCGACCGCCATAGGTGTGGCTGGGGCCGAGGGGGCGCTGCTGCTGCTCGGTATCTGCATGGCCGCATCCAGCCGCGACCCTCACGATCTGGTGGTGCCGACGATGGCCGCGGTCGACGCGGTACGGGCCGTCTGCTGGTTCGTGGGCGTGGCGTGGGGCCCAGCACTGGCGCTGCTGGTCGTCGCTGGCCTGTCCCACCTGTGGCGGTCCGGTCAGAAGCACGAGACGGCGCCCGCGTGGGCTCGGCCCGCCTCCGGGAGTGCGGACGATGTCCCGATCACCCCGTCGATCGTCGTGAAAGCCCTGTCCGACTTGGGCATTGCCCAGTTGAAGAAGGCCATCAAGGAGATGGGCGACGCCGGGGCCGGCATGCTCGGCACGATCAGCCTCGCCGGGTGTGGTGTCGAGGTCGACGTCACCCTGCCGTCCGGGGTGAGCACGGAGGAAGTGCTGGCCAGGCGCCGGAAGTTGGCGGAGAACATGCACCGGCACGAGCACGAGCTGCACATGAGCATTCCGCCGGCGCCCCGCACGGTGCGCATGTGGATCGCCGACTCCGGCGCGCTCGACGTGCCGATCGGCCCGTCGCCGCTGGTCACCGACCCGGACACCACCGCCGACATGCATAAGGGCCGCGCCCCCTGGGGTGTCGACCTGCGGGGAGACGCGGTGCTCGTCTCACTGTGGCAACGGCACATGCTCATCACCGGCCTGTCCAACCAGGGCAAGACCGCGTCCCTGCGCGCGCTCGCTCTGTGGCTGGCGTTCGACAAGCGCGTCGAGTTCCGCATCGCCGACCTCAAGGGCGTCGGCGACTGGCAGATGTTCGACGGGATCGCCGCGGTGCTCATCCAGGGCCCGACCGACGAGCACGTGATCGAGGCAACGCACATGGTGGAAGGAGGCGTAGAGGAGATGGGGCGCCGGATCGATCTGATGCGGGAGCTCACCGCCAAGGGCTGGTCACAGGACAAGATCCTGGCCGACCCTCGGTTCGCCCCCCTCGTGCTCATCGTCGACGAGGCCCAGGTGGCCTATGGGTCCGGCGCCGTGGAGACGTTCATCACCGATAGCGGGGCCGTCAAGAAGGGCGCACCCTACGGGGGCTCGAAGGCGGACAGCCGGTACTTCCAGGGCGTGAAGAAAGTCCACGACCAGGGGCGCGCGGTGAACGTCACGATCTGGGAGGGCACGCAGGACCCGACCAATGAGAACCTCCCGAAGCGGTCGAGGGAGGGTAACCACATCCGCGCGTCGCTGGTGCTAGGCACTGAGTCGCAGGCCCGCATGGCCGTGGGTGACTCGGCGGTAGACGCGGGCGCCGCACCGCATAAGCTCCGCCAGGGCCTGGACAAGGGCACGCTCGTGGTCGCCGGTGACGGGATCGAACTCGCCCCCGGTCAGCCGTCCGTGACGGCCCGGACCCACTACATCAGCGGGGACGACGCGAAGGAGATCGCCGAGCGGGCGAAGGCCCGCCGGTCCGGCGTCGAGACCCAGGGCGAGGTGGAGCTGGCGGAGGAGGTTGACCACCTCGCCGACGTGCTGGCCGTCCTGGGCAGCGCGGAGCGCATGAAGTCGGATGAGGTCCGGCAGCGCCTCGCAGAGCGGAACCCGAACGTCTACCGGCCATGGTCCGCATCCGACCTGACGCAGGCCCTCAAGCCCTTCGGGGCCGAGCCGCGGAAGTCCAATGGCAACCAGATGATCTCCCGTGCGCGGGTGGTCGCAGCCATCGAGACCCGCGCCGAAGAGGCGGAAGACGCCGAAGAGTTCGACGGACAGTGATGGGGAGGCGCCGGGGAGGCCGGGGAGTTTTCCCCACGTGCCTCCCCACACCGCCTCCCCTGGATCGACCTGCATAGATGGCCCTTTGGGGAGGCTGGGGAGACGCCTGCCCGGCCCCTGTTCGGACCCCGGGAAAAGAGAGGTTGAGCCCCTCCCCCTCACCTCCCTCCCCAACACGCACCGTTACCAATCTTCGAAGGGGATCACCATGTCCGAGTACCGCAGCTACACCCGCCGCGAGCGTGCCGAGCGTGCCCGCCTGATCCTGCGGGGCGCGAAGCAGGCCGCCGCGAGTGCCGTCGACCCGAGGGTCGAGCGCAGGATCGACGCGATCGACGAGCGGGCCGCCGACCGCGGGGCCCGCGAAGCCGACGCGCTGTACGCGCCGCACAACACCGCGCAGAACGAGCTTGCGAAGGCCAAGGCTCACGAGCGCGCCGCGCGGGGCGACGACCGCCGTACCGCCCGCCAGGCCCGGCAACAGGCCGAGCAGCGGGTGCGCGACACCCAACGAGCCATCCACCGCGCCGGATTGTGACCGGCCTGACGGCTGCCTGTGGCCCCGGACAGACGCCCGGGGCCGCGGAGAGCCGGACAGCCCGCCCGGCCCGACCCGCAGGAGGAAGACATGCGCGAACCGATCACCGTTGCCGACCACATCCGCGAGGCCCAGCGGCTGCTCCAGCTCGCCAACAGGCCCGACACGTCCGCCGCTTCGCAGGAGGCATACGCCCACCGCGCCGCCGCCCACATCGCTATCGCCCGCGAGCTTCGCGAGGCTGCCGAACTCGTCCACGAAAGCCGGTGGGCCGCTGCACAGACCACGGGCCTGAGCGACCTGCTCAGCAGCAAGACCGGATTGTGACCACGCCCCGGGGCGGCCGACGAGTTTGCCGACCTGACGGCCACCCCGGGCCCCGCACCCCATTCGAGAGAGCAGGAACACCCATCATGAACCCGAACCCGCTGCCCGAGCCGGTGCAGCCCGCCAATGTCATCCCCAGCACCGTCCCCGGCGCCCCGCTCCAGCCGGTTCAACTGCCGTCCGGTCAGTGGGTGTACGCCCCTCAGCCACAGCCCCAGGTCGTCACCGTGCAGATGCCCGCGGCGCAGCCGACGATGCCGCAGTGGCTCCGGGACATAATCGTGGTCACCATCCTGGTCCTGGCCGTCGTCGCCGTGTGCACTGCGGGAATCTGCGCGGTCGTGGTCGTCGCCGGCGGAACCCTGATCGGCATCATCGGCACCCTCGGCGCCAACCTCCCCTTCATTGGCGTCACCCTCGTCGGCCTGGTCCTCGCCGCCGGATGGGCCGCCAACAAGTTCAAGGGCATCAAGGGCAGCGAGAAGTAACTGCCCCCATGCGAAAGCCCCTTACGAATTCCGTAAGGGGCTTTGCCAGTCTCCCGGCCGCGCGACAGGGGTACCGTTCCCAGTGGACGCTAGGAATGGAGCCAGTATGCCCCACTACAGCGACATTGGGGGCAGCGCAGAGAGCAACGGGCAGCGCCTTGCCCGGATTCGCGCGCGCCACCGTTGGACACAACAGCGCCTCGCCACCGAGGCCGGGTACTCTCTCGCAGCCGTGAAAGCCTTCGAGCAAGGGCGCCGCAGCCTCGACCGGCCCGCCGTTATCCTCGCCTTCGCCCGCGCCCTCGACTGCCACCCCACCGAGATCACCGGCAGCCCCTACACGCCGGTCCACAACGACAGGGAAGGACAGGACGCCGTCGCCTCCATCGCCGCCGTGCGCCGCGCCCTCCTCCGGCACGGCCGTCCAACTCGGCCCGCAGAGCACGAAGCCGCCGCCGTCGATCTGCCCGAGCTGCGACTACGGGTCGCCGCGGCCAACCAGTACCGCCACGCCGCATCCCTGGCCAAGTCCGGCAACGTCCTGCCAGCGCTGCTGCGCGATCTGCAGGTGGCCGCCGAACTGTGCGAAGGAGACCAGCGCCGCGAGGCGTTCGGGCTGCTCGCGTCCGGATACGAGTGCGCCATGCAGTACCTGTACAAGCTCGGCCACACCTCCGATGCCACCCTGGCGACCGAGCGGGTCGTGTGGTCCGCCCAGGAGACTGATGACCCGCTGCGCATGGTGGCTGCCCGCTGGTACGACGCAGGCGAGTTCCTGTCGATCGGCGAGCACGACGAAGCCGGGGCCATCATCGACGGCGCACTGACCGAACTCGGTGCCATCCGCGACCGCGCGCCCGAGGCTGTATCGCTGCGCGGCGCGTTCCACCTGAAAGCCGCGCTGAACTCGGCACGTGCGACCGACAGTCGAGGCGCTGAGCAGCATTGGAAGAAGGCCAAGGCGGCTGCGGAGGAACTCGGCGAGGACCGCAACGACTACCAGCTGCAGTTCGGGCCGACGAACGTGGCCATCTGGGGCGTGAGCCTGCCCGTGGAGATGGGCAAGGGCCGCCTCGCGGTCGAGCGGGCCGGCGGTGTGCAGTTGCCTACGCAGTACTCGCCGGAGCGGCGGTCTCACCATTTCATCGACGTGGGCCGTGCGCACTTCTACAACGGGCAGCGTGACCTCGCGCTGGGCGCTTTCCTGAAGGCGGAGCGGTTCGCGCCGCAGGCCACCCGGATGCATGCGGGTGTCCGGGAGACGGTGGGAACGATGATCCGCACTCAGAAACGTGGAGAGCTCGTCGAGTTGGGCATCCGGCTCGGCGTGGTCTAAAGGGATACGGTCTGTAGCCCTTCCGTCACCCCCTGGTCTCTAGCGTCGGTTGAGTAGTCGCCGGTGCCACAAGACCAGGGGGTTTCTACGTGGACGAGCAACGCCCACTGGCGTTCATCTATGACCGCTCCACGACAGAGAACACGACGGAGTTGGAGCGTCGCCTGAAAGCGTGCGGCGAGTACGTCACCGCGCAGGGCTGGGGCTTCGGCGGCTGGTGGGTCGACAACGGCGACTACGCGCTCACGAACGACCGCCGCCCCGCCCTCGACACCCTGCTCCGCACGATGCGCGCCGCCGGAACCGGCCCGCGGGTGTGCCTGGTTCACGACTGGGACCGGCTCAGCCGCGACATGCAAGCCCGCGGCCTGATGACGCGTCGCGTGCTCCTGCTCGACGGCTGGGTAGAGACCTGCGCCGGAGAGAAGCGCACCGCGGGCGGCTCGGAGTTGCGTATGGGCCGGTTGTCGTCCGGGCCGATCACAGCATGAGTGCCGCCAGCGTCCAGTGGCATCCCGGCCGTTGCTGGCTGTGGTGCCGACGGACCCGCCTCCCTGTCACGTGGATCGGCCCCGTGCAATTACGCGGCGCGCACGTGCCCATGTACGCCTGCGCCCAGTGCCTCGATGCGCTGGAGGCCCTGGCCTGGTCCGAGCTGCTCCGCAAGGACGCTCGCGCCACCACCCCCATGAACCCCCGTTCCGGTCAGGAAAACCCCGGACAGGTCGAGATGGCCGGAACGGGCCTACGGGCGGCCGTCCCGCTGGAAATATCCCGGCAGGACAACCGCCCAGCCCGCCCACGAAACCTTTGAGCGGGACGCAGTAACGGCACACCGACAACAACAGGAGGACACCATGCAAAGCGCAATGATCCCCTTCGGTGCCCGCGCCGAACGCACCCCGTACACCGTGACCGTCGAGGCCGGATCGTTCGTCTACGACCCGCAGCGGCAGGCCAACGTCACCCCGCAGGGCAACCTGTGGGCCGAGTCCCAGAGCGCCGGATCCTGCACCAACACCAACTGGGACAGCAAGAACGACGACACCGCTGACCCGTACTTCATCGCATGACACGACGTCTAACAGACGCGCCGGTCCTCGTGGTCACCAAGGAGATGGACCCGTCCGCGGACCTGGTCGTTGACGAGCTGTCGCGGCGACGCGTCCCCGTGATGCGCTTCGACATGGCGGACTTCCCCAAGTCCGTCACGCTGACAGCGGAGCACGATGCGGGCCCGTGGTCCGGGGTTCTGGCGGATGACCACAGGTCGGTGCGGCTGGAGGAGGTGCGGGCCGTCTACTACAGGCGGCCCGCCCTTCCCACGGTCGCCGAGGAGATCCCACAGCCGCACCGCACGTGGGCCGAAGACCAGGCCCTTGCTGGCCTGTTGGGGACGCTGTACGCGCTACCCGTGCCGTGGGTGAACCGCCCGGACCGGGACGGCATCGCCTCCCACAAGCCCAGCCAGTTACCCGTAGCGGCGGCCAGCGGTCTGCGCACCCCACGGACCCTGATCACCATGGACCCCGAGGCGGCGGCACGCTGGTGCAAGGCCGTCGACGGGCCGGTGATCTGCAAGCCACTGATGGGCGGCCCGCTGCACTACCCGGACGGGCGGCGCCAGGGCATCCCCACCCACCTGATCGACCCGGACACCATCGACGAGTCCGTGGCGCTGACAGCCCACCTGTTCCAGGAATGGATCCCGAAGGCTCACGAGGTACGCCTGACCGTCGTGGGCACCCGGCTGTTCGCGGCCGAGATCCACGCTGGCAGCGACATATCCCGCGTGGACTGGCGCAGCGACTACGACGCGCTCACCTACGACACCTGCGACGTGCCCGACGGGGTGCGCGCCGGGGTGCTGGCCTGGCTCGACCACTTCGGGCTGAACTTCGGGGCGTTCGACTTCGCGGTCACCCCCGCCGGGGATTGGGTGATGTTCGAGTGCAACCCGGCCGGTGAGTGGTCGTGGATCCAGAACAAGACCGGACTGCCGATCGCCGCCGCCGTCGCTGAACTACTCGCTGGAGGCACACCTTGACCACGACCGTCGAAGACGAAGCACGCCGGCTGCGCGATCAGCTCGCCGAGCAGCTGGAAGCCGACGGGCACTTGAAGGACCCAGCTTGGCGCGCAGCCTTCCGAGCCGTCCCCCGGCACCCTTTCGTCCCCGAGTTCTGGCAGCTGACCGACGGGGAACTGCGCCACATCACCTCTCGTGATCCGGGGTGGCTTGAGGCCGCGTACTGCGACGACGCGCTGGCGACGCAAATCATTGACGGGGTGGCCACCTCCTCCTCGACCGCGCCGGGGCTGATGGCGGCCATGCTCGACGCCCTCGACGTCGCGGACGGCATGCGCGTACTGGAGATCGCCACCGGCACCGGCTACAACGCCGCGCTGCTGGCCGAGCGCCTCGGAGGCGGGAACGTCGTCTCGGTCGAGGTCGACCCCGCGCTGGCCGACCTCGCCGCAGAACGCCTGCGCGGGTGCGGCTACACGCCCACGGTGCTGGCAGGGGACGGCCGGGGCGGGCACCCCCTCGGGGCACCGTATGACCGGTTGATCGCCACCTGCGGGTTCAGCAGCGTGCCCTATCCGTGGGTGGAACAGGTGAGGCCGGGCGGGGTAATCGTGTGCCCAGTCGGCTGGGGCACAGTGCGGCTCGTCGTCGGCGACGACGGCACCGCAGAGGGCCACTTCCTGCCCACCGGCTCGTACTTCATGGCTGTCCGCGACGCCGGCACCACCGGCGCTGCCCAGCACCCTGGCCGGCCGACGGACACGGACGAGCGGGCCGCCGATCTCGATCTCGCCGCACCCGCCAGCTGTGAGTCGTTCCGGTTCCTGATGTCCCTCGTGGTGCCCGGCGTCTCGATCGCCTCCGAGCAGGACGACACCGGGGCGTTCAGGGCTGTCGAGCTGTGGGGCCGGGATGGCTCCTGGGGGCGGGCCGAGAACGGCACCGTTCGCCAGGCCGGGCCGCGGCGCCTGTGGGACATGGTCGAGGAGGCGCACGCCGTATACGAGGAGCACGGGCACCCAGGGCGGGAACGCTTCGGGCTGACTGTGACCGCGGACAGGCAGCATGCGTGGCTCGACAGCCCCGACGGCCCGCAGTGGCACCTGCCCCGCTGACCCCTGATCACCGTCTGCGGGCTGCGGCACCCTTCCCGTCCTCGGGAGCGGTCTGCAGGCGGTCCAACTCCGCCGTCTCCTGTATCGGTGGGCCCCCTTGTAGGGGCGGCGGGGCTGCCCGGTGACCAGCTGGTGGAGGCACGTCACCCGGGTAGTACGAGGCCCCGGCCGGATTCACGTCCGGTCGGGGCTTCGTCATGTCTGCTGCAGTTACGCAACAACGGCCCACAAGGAGGTCAGCGGGCTTACGGGATCGCGTAAGCAGGTCTGCGGGGCCGTCTGGGCAACGCAGGTCCCGCGAGGACCCCAGTGGTAGCCGCCTTGGCAACAACTGGTCAGCAAGGGTGCCTCCCGCGGGCGAGCGGAGCGCATCCAGCACCGACAGGAGGGGCGGAAAATTTTCCGGTGGCCCCCGCGGGCGCGCGGAACGCATGCTCTCGACCTGCATTGCCCAGACGGCAACCGCGGGGTTACGCCCACGGTTCAGTTGCGGGGCTCTGACCAACAACTGGGCACGGCCAGGGCTATCCACAGCATGGACACCCCTTTTTGCGGTGAACGCCGAAAAAGCCTGGTCACCACCAAGGCTCGGGACTACTGCGGACCCTTGACAGTCGATCCCCTGAAGTCGCCACGGCCGCTAGCGGAACCCCTCTCTTCACACTCGGCAGCGCGCACGCACTGAACGCCAGCGCGCCAGGAAAGGTCGAGTGGAGCACATGCCGCAGCAAGAACACGGAACCCCGAGAGGGCCGGGCACGCCGTACATCGCTCCCGCGCTCGGAATCGACGCCTTCCGGGACGCCGCCGCCGCTATCCGCTGCCTCTCTGCCGCTGACGGCGAAGGCGTACACGCGATCCTCTCCGGCACCGACGCGCCACGACACGTCGCCTTCGCGCTCGCCACCATCGCCGTCGCCATCTGCCGCCGCGGCGGCCTGGACGACGCCGGTATCACCGCACTGCTCGCAGAAATCATCGGCACCGCCTCGGATCTCATCCTCGATCAGGCGTCGCCGGACGCCACGTCGAAGGGGCGGTGACCATGCCGGAGGGCTTCCGCATCGCGACGGCCTGGGTCAGCGTCTCCCCCGACACCGAAGGCTTCAAGGAAGAACTAAAAGCCAAGCTCGACGAGGAGACGGCGGGCGTCGAGGGCAAGGTCAAAGTCACCCTCGATACGAGCGAGTTGGACGCCAAGGCCGACGAAGCCCGCGCCAAGGTCGACGAACTCGACAGTCGACTGGCTGAGCCGTCGGTGCGCCTGGACAGCGCCGATCTGGACGCAAAGGCCGACGAAGCGAGAGCCAAGCTCGACGACCTGAACGCTAAGTCGGCGCGCCCCGATCTCGGCATTGCTGCCAATGATCTGGACGCAAAGATCGACGAAGCGAAGACGAAACTCGACGAGCTGAACGCTAAGCACGCCGACCCTCGCCTCGACCTGAACACCTCCGAGTTCAACGCGAAGCTGGACGAGGCGAACGCTAAGCTCGACGAGTTCAACGCCAAGTCGGCCACAGCTCGGCTCGGCGCATCCGGCGGCGGTGCCGGTGGTAGTGGTGGCGAAAGCGGCTTCCTGGGTGGTCACGGCCTCCTTGCCGGGATCACGGCCGGTGTGGCGGGCCTACTTCCCGGTGTTGGCGGCGCGGCAACCGGCCTCGGCCTGCTCGGCGGCGTCGGTGCCATGGCGCTCGGCCCCGTCGCCAAGGCGGTATCCGAGGCGCACCAGGCGTCGATGAACGTCGGCATCACTCCCCAGCAGATGGCCGCGACACAGTTCTCGAACTCGGTGGCCGTTCAGCAGGCGCAGCAGCAGGTTGGTCTCGCACACGAGCAGGCAGCGGAGGACGCGGTAACGGCCGCGCACAGCATTGAGTCGGCGCAGATGAATTTGGCGTCGGTGGAGCGCAGCACAGCCGAGTCGCAGATCCAGGCGCTGCACTCGGTGGAGCAGGCCCAGCAGGGCCTGGAGCAGGCGAACTATGGGCTTAGCGAGGCCCAGTACAACCTGAACCAGGCCTGGGTGCAGGCGCGCGAGGAGATCGTTCAGCTCAACGACCAACTCGCCGACTCGAAGATCAACGTCCAGTCTGCGCAGCTCGCGATCCAGCAGGCCATCTACCAGCAGCGCCTCGTCGACCAGAACGCCTACTCCACCCAGCTGGAACGTGAGCAGGCTGCGCTCGCCGTGGTGCGGGCGCAGCAGCAGTTGAAGGACGCTTCCGACCAGGAGACCGCCTCGGCGTATGCGGCGAACCTCGCGAACAAGCAGGGAGTCGAGCACTCGCAGCTGGTCATCCAGGCCAAACAGCAGCTCACGCAGGCCCAGTACGCGCAGACAAACGCCCAGTACCAGGCAGCAGACGCCCAACGGCAACTGGCGCTGACCGAGATCAACAACGCGCAGCAGGTCAAGCAAGCGCAGATGCAGCTCGCGCAGGCGCAGCAGCAGGCGGCGTACCAGCAGATGCGCGACGCGCAGCAGGTCGCCATCGCCGAACGGAACGTGACCAACACCATCAAGGAGCAGCAGCTCCAGATGGCCGCCACCATGTCCACCAGCAATCAGGCGGCGAACCAGTTCGCGAAGGACATGGCTCGAATGACCCCGGCTGGCCGCGCACTCGTCGAGCAACTGCTCAGTATGCGTGGGGCGTTCAAGGGCTTGGAGACCGCGGCGCAGACCGCCATCGCGCCCGGCCTCACGCTGTGGCTCCAGGGCTTGGACACGCTGATGCCGACGATCCAGACCGGCATGACCAAGATGGGCGGGGCGATCTCCAAGGCTTTCGGCGAGATCGGCAAGACCATGTCCACCCCGGCCGCGGCGCACGTCCTCGACGGACTGATCAACAACGGAATCCAGTTCGCCGACACCGTTCTCCCCGCCTTCGGCCAGTTCATCGAGGAACTCGGCCTGATCGGCAGCAAGCAGGGAGCCGTGTCAGGGCTGGCGAACCTCCTCGCCGGGATCACAAACGCACTGACCAACGTAGCCAAGGGCGTGGCTCCCTTCACGAGTTCCTTGGGCTCTGTGTTCACCACCCTCGGCAAGGCCCTGGAACCGGTCGGCACACTGCTGGGACGGACGGTCGGACAGCTGGCGCAGGCCATCGCACCAGCACTGCACGCGCTGCTTCCCGCGGTCTCACAACTGGCGGGGGCACTCGGGCCGCAGCTCGGCCAGGCGCTGGCGGCGACCGCACCGGGACTGACGGCGCTGGCGCAGGCCCTGGTCGCCCTCCTACCTGGTGTGACGCCACTGATCGGCCTGTTCGGGTCTGGGCTGAACTCGGTCCTCAAGCTGGTCAGCGGGACGCTGGAGGGCCTGAACACGTTCATCCAGGCCAACGCGGCGTGGCTGCGCCCGCTGGCTGGGATCGTCATCGGCGTTGTCGCCGCGCTCAAGCTGTGGAGCATCGCGCAGGCCGCCTTGAACCTGGTCTTGGAGGCGAACCCGATCGGGATCGTCATCACGGCGATCGCCGCGCTGGTGGGCGGCGTGATCTACGCCTACGGGCACGTCAAGTGGTTCCGCGACGGCGTCAACGACGCCTGGCATCTGATTGCGACCTCGGCGCTGTGGCTGTGGCACGAGGTCCTCGATCCGATGTGGCAGGGCATCGAGGCCGGTTCGATCTGGCTGTACCAAAACGGGATCTTGCCGCTCTATCACGGAATCAAAGACGCGTTCGGGTGGATCGAGTCCGCCGCGATGTGGATGTGGCACAACGTCTTCGACCCCCTGTGGCAGGGCATCGAGGCAGGCGCGCGGGGCTTCGTTTCCGCTTTCCAGACCGTCTGGCACGGGCTCGAAGACGTCTTCAGAGTGCCGGTCAACTTTCTGATCGACCCGGTATACAAGAACATCCGCGACCTGTGGGACGGGGTCGTCGAAAAGGTCGGGCTCGGCAAACTGGACATGCCCGAACTCCACAAGTTCGCGGGCGGCGGCATCATCCCCGGATACGCGCCCGGCAAGGACACGGTCCCGGCCATGCTCAGCCCGGGTGAAGCGGTCCTGACGCCGGGCGCGGCACGCGCCCTGGGCCACGGCACGATCGAGTCCCTCAACTCGGCCCACCGTCCCGGGGGGCCGCAACCCGCAGCGGGGCACTACGGGTGGGGGCTCAACCCGATCAACGACGTCAAGCAACTCGGCCACGACATCGCGAGCGGCTTCCACAAGGCGGCTGATATCGCAAAGATCGTTGCGGCGTTGACCACCGGGAACAGCACGGCCCTTGGCAACGCCCTGAATGACCTGGTGGGCACGAACGCAGTCGGCGACTACGCGAAGGTGATGGTCGGCCTGCCGAAGGCACTGATCAGCAACGTGGTCAAGTCGCTCATGAACTTCTTCACCGGAGGTTCTGGGGGTTCGGGCTCGGTTGGCGGGTCGATCCCGTCCGGGCAGCACCTGGCCGTTATCGACGAGGCGCTCGCCGCCGCCGGGGTACCGCCCCCGGGCACAAAGCAGCAGTGGGAAGCCGGGCTCAACACTCTCATCACCCGCGAGTCCGGATGGAATCCGCGAGCCATCAACCTGACGGACTCCAACGCCGCAGCGGGGGATCCGTCGCGCGGCCTGGCCCAGACGATCATGTCCACGTTCCTGGGGTACCACGTCCAGGGCACATCCACGGACATCTACGACCCGGTCGCCAACATAGCCTCCGCCGTCCGGTACATCGTCGCCACCTACGGCAACATCACCAACGTCCAGCAAGCCAACGCTAGTCTGCCCCCGAAGGGCTACGACCAGGGCGGCTGGCTCATGCCCGGCGACCTGCCCGTCAACGGGCTCCGGCGACCAGAGGCGGTGCTGACGCCGGACCAGTCGGACTGGCTGCGCACGATGGCCCAGCAAGGTGCCGCAAACCGCGCTGCAGGAGCCGACCTCGGCGCGAAGCCGGTGGTGATCAACTTCAATGGAACGCAGTACCCCACTGGCGAGCAGATGGCCGCGATCAAGAGGGAGATGACGATGGCGCTCGGCGGGGCGACCTAACCCGTCTGGCGGATCGATGCTCCGACCAGCATCCCGCCGGAGACGGTGTACGTGCCCTCGTACATCTTGACGGTGCCGTCGGACTGAGTGGCGTACAGCGCCGCCTGCACCTGGGATGATCCGAACTCGCTCACGCTGCCCAAGGTGATGCTGTCGGTGGTGGCGAACCCGGCCACCCACCGTTCGTAGGTCGTCCCGGCGATGTTGTCACCGCCGAGCGCCCAAGCGGCGGAATAGTTGTGGTCGGTGATGTCCTGGTAGTACTGCGAGACGACGGCTGAAGCGTTCGTGAGGTGAGGCCGGGGCGCAGGCGGAGTCGCTGCTGGCGTCGTGGCGGCCTCCGGAGAAGCGGACGAGGTGGCGGACGCGACCGTCGGGCTTGGCGACATCGAGACGAGTGCGGAGCGCGTCACTGTGACGGTCGGCGCAGGCGAGGATGCGCCCGTCCTGCCAGAGCAGGCGGCGAGGGGTATGGAGGCGGCGAGTAGGACGACAGCCGGAACGGTACGGCGCACGGGTCCCCCTATTGGCATCGAGGCGCGGTGAGGGAACTGTGACAGCGTCAGGGAGACACTGTGCAGCCTGTTGCCAGAACGTGACCGTTCAACTTCTCCCGGTCGCCCGATGCAGATCGACTTGCCGCCAGTGAGCGCGACCGGCCCCCATCGAGCTGCGCCCTCAGAAGCCGAGCGCCGCTTTAACCTCGTAGGCCGCGCTGATCCGCGGTCCGGAGTTCGCCACGATTGTGGTCAGGCCGGCTGCGGTACGGATCGTGAGTTTCATGCTACGCAGCAGCCTGTTACCGGTGACCTGGACTGCGATGATGTCGGCGCGGCGGATTACGACCTCGTCAAGGCTTCCGAGCTTGATCCTCGGCGTAATAGTGATTGCTTGGTCGGTGAGCGTGAGGATCTTGCTACCGATCTTCCACGTGCGCGTACCGGCAGTTGGCTCGGGCTGATCCGACGGATGCATGCGCACCAAGGTGACAGACGCGCACCGACGACCGGGCGGTTGTTGCCGGACCGTGACAGCTCACGGCTCTGAAGGCTGCCGGCCCATCCTGCGGGCCAGCCGAGCAGCCGTCTCCGGCGTCACCAGTTCCACCCGACGACGGAACACACCCTTCACCATGAAGAAGCAGGAGAACTTTCCATAGGGGCCGATCTCGCGGCACTCGTACAGACCGTTGCCGGGAAGCGGCCAGCCGTAGGGTTCACCACGGCCACGGCTGAGGAAGGTGCGCGCGTACACGTACTTTTCGTTCGTGCCGCGGATCTTGGCCACCCAGCCGTTCATGTCGTGGCAGATGAGCCGTTGGGGCGTGATGGACACCTCGGGGAACACCGCTGCCGGGTCTGCGGTAGCGACATTGACGGGAACATCCAGTGCCGCAGTGGACGCGGCCTTCTGTTCGGGGGTGGCGTGTAGCGCGCAGACCTGCGGATGAGGGTCGATTCCGTACCAGGCCATCAGTGGCTTGCGGCAGCGCGCGCCTCTGGTCGTGGTGGTCGTGCACTGGCTCACGCCCGCTCCTCCTGCGCCTGGTGGTGTTCTAGTCGTTCGGCCATGGCGGCGGCCACGGTGTACGTCGGGTGTCCGTCGAGCCGTCCGCGGCGGCGGTTGTACCGCTGGGTGGTCCGCGGGTCGCGGTGCCCGGCAGCGTCCTGCATCTCGTGCAGCGGCACCCCGGCGTCGAGCCCGTCAGTGATGAACCCGTGCCTTAGCGCGTGCGGCTTGATGCTGTCGGCCTGCGGGATACCGGCCTGCCGGGCGAGAACACGAAGGTGCTTCCACACCTCGGGCTCGGACCAGCGGCGACCGGTGCCTGTGGTGAACAGCGGTCCGTCCGTGCGGCCTTCGAGGTAGGTCATCAGGGCGTCGAGGGCGAGCGGCGGCACCGGCACGGCCTGGACGCGCCCGCCCTTCCGCCGCAGCGGGAGCGTGCGGTGTCCGCGGTCGTAGCCGAGCTGGTCGACGTCGAGGGCGAGCACCTCGTCAACCCGGGGACCGAGCAGGTACAGCAGCGCCACCAGGGCGTAGGAGCGCGGCGACCAGTCGCGGGCCGTGGCCAGTAGCCGGGCGGTCTCGTCCTGGGTCAGGCCCTCGGTGCTGGAGTGGTCGGGGTCGATCTCGGGACGTTTGACGGCGGCGAACGGGTCGGACGGCACCACGCCGATCCGGGCGGCGTACCCGTAGAACGATCCAGCCGCGGAGAGGGCTTGCGCCTGGCCGGACGGCTTCAGCGGCTCGCCGGTCGGCGCGATTTCGCCCCGTCGGGCGCCCTTGACGCGCACGAGCGTCGGCGCGGTCTCGATGTGCCGGGCGTAGGCGTCAGCGAGCGGCAGCTTCGCCTGCAGCGGGTGGACACCGGCCGATCGGGCGTATGCCTCCCACGCACGGAAGCGGCGGGCGTATGCCTTGCGGGTGTTACTGGACTTCTGGCGGCCGATCCACGCGCCGGCGACATCGGGCAGCGGGTCGTCGACTCCGTAGATATCGGCCAAGTCGTCGCGGAGTGCGCGGGCTTCGTCGGGCCAGTCGTCGCGCGGATCGTGGCGGGCGGTGGAGAGTTCGCCGGGCGCCGGTCGAGGTGCAGGAAGGGTCGTCACTCAACTCCCCCATCAGTATTGGATAACTGAAATTATCCTATACCTCAATGTGTCCCTAGGGAGACAGTCGGAGGACCCAATTCCGGGCCTACGCCGAACGCTTGAGCGGGTGGTCCCGACCTGCGTCACCGACAGCCGCAGCGAACAACTGCGCCCGCTCGGCCTCGTCGAGCCGCAGCACCTCGGCGAGGATCTCGGCGACCGTCCGAGACGGTACCCGCTGGCTCGACTCCAACTTGAACAAGTACGACGGATTGAGCCCGGCGAGCCGCGCAGCCTCACGCAGCCGATACCCGGCCCGCAACCTCGCGCGCCCCAACATCGGCCCCAACTCCGGCGGTGGAATGCGGCGCTGCCTGACTATCGGTCCCATCGTGTTCCTCTCGGGAATGCAAGACGCCCCGCCCACGGGAAGGAGGTACCGGGGACGGGGCGCTGCGCGGCTGTCTCACGGCCGCGCATCTCACCGACGCAGGAGGGCCGCTCATGTCCGCAGCATCATCGCCGGTGAGTGGCTCAAAGGGGCTTAGCGGCGCCCGCGGCGCTTCTGGGCCGGGATACCGAGGTGGGCGAGCTTTCCAGCGGTCGCCCAGTCGGCGACCACCCGCGGGTCAGCGTCCTGAACGTCCTGAACCGTGATCTCGCCGTCGTAGTTCGGAGTGAGCGCCGCGCGGCGGGAAGCCCGCTGCAGCAGCTGCTCGTTGCGGCTCAGCGGCGCGCCCGGCGCCTGCGTACCGCCATCGTGACCTTCGGCCTGTAGCACAGGCTGCTCACCGCCGAGGCGGTATTCCTTGTTGGTCTCGACGGCCTCCCGGACCGCGTCGGCCACCCGCTTGACGAACCCGGGCGTATCCGGCCCCATGCCCGCCACCCGGTTCATGAACGAGGCCGAGTCACACAGCCGCGCCGCGTCCGCCCCCTGCGCAGCCGCCGCAAGGTGCACGGCCAGCTCCGTCGTCGATTCACTCATGCCAACTCTCCAGACATCCAACGGTCGATGTCCCGCTGCCCCAGCTCCACCAGGTCACCGGAGCGCAACTGCGCCATCTGGTGAGTGTTGATGTGCCCGTGCACTGGCACCAACAGCCCACCACGGCCACGCAGAAGATGATCGGGCCGCTCTTGCACTCGCAGCGGCACCACCGGCCGCACCTCAGCGACACCGGCCTCGACGTCACCGCCGAGGACCAGGCCCAGAGCCATCTCGACCTGGCGCCGTACCGGCATGACCCGCTGATCCTTGTGGACGATCGACTCCCGGTCGACGGCCACATGCGCCGAAGTACGCCGCGGCCCACCCGGGGCCAGCGGCTCGACGTCCAGATCAGCAGCGGCAGCGATCAGATCCCCAACTCGCGCGTCGTGGGCGCCAGCCAGCCCCCGCACCCGCGCGATGGCCTTCGCCGCATCCCTCAGAGCGCCCTGGATCGCCCCGGTGGTGTCATCGGCGACCAGCCGGTCAACCTCGACACCAATCTGCGTCAGGCCATCGAGGCGCGCCTGCTTCGCCTCCTGTTCGGCGCGAGCCGCAGCGCCCTGCGCGGAGAGGGTGGCGTGCCGCCACTTGTCCCGCAGCTTGTGCAGTGCCTCGGCGGTCACGCCCCGTTCACCACCGGCGATCCTCGCCTCGGCCTGGTCCACCTCCCGGCGGGCCTGCCGCGCGGCGTCGGTGGTCTCCTTCACGCTGCTCGCTGCCATGGTGTTCTCCTGTCGTGTGCGCTGTCGGAGTCGATCTGCCAGTCACGGCCGTGCTTCCGGCCGCGCAGTACGCCGGTCTTGGCCAGATGCCGAACTCGGCGGACGGACAGGCCCATCACTTCTGCTGCCTCAGTGGAGGTGAGGTACTTGACCGTGGGCCCTGCCTGCGGGATCAGAGTGCGACGCCGTGTTCCCCTAGCGGCTGCCGCAGCCACGACCAGTTGTGTGCGAAGCCCGTTCAGCCCCGGCACCTCCGGCAGCCCCCCATTACGGCTGGCGAACGCATCGAGGCCGTACCCGAGCAGCACGGCGACCAGGCCGGCCAACTCCGGGGGTACCGACACCGAAGGCAGCTCGTCGGGGATCTCGGTCATCAGAGCGCCTCCTTAGCGATCCGCCGCAGGTGCGCCCCGACTACGCGCGCCAGGTCCCCATCGGTGACCTCCCGGTGACCGGCCAAGCGCACCGCCTCCGCGGCGAAACCGGCCAGCACCACCGCGACGGCCCGCACGTCGCAACCGTCGAGCAGCGCCTGGACGCCCTCGTCGTCGTCACGCAAGTGGGCCGCCATCACCGCCAAGGCGTCACGCATTTCGGGCTCAACCCGGCTCACTGCTCACCTCCACCGATCAGCGACGCCAGCCACGCATCCACCTGCGAGTAGTCCGCGCTTTCGCGGTTCGCCTCGATCAGCCGGAGATGCCGGTCCAGGAGGGCCATGGCACCCGAGATCAGGTCTCGGCGAGCACGAGGCGGCGGCTCCGGCATGGCCACTGAGAGCACGCTCGGCGCCTGCCCGCCGACGGCCCAATGCTCGACGTGGGGCCTACGCAGCCGCAGCAACTCTTCTCGCACCTGGTCGAGCAGTTCCTCGGCCAACTCGCTGCGCCTCGTGGCCGCCTGGACGATGCGGCCCCGGGTCGCGGCCTGTGTCTGCCGCCGATCGAGCTGGACGCCAGCCAGCCGGCACACGTTCGACACCGACCCGGTCGCGCAGCCGACCTCCGTGGCGATCTGACGTACCGGCAGCTCCTGCAGGGCGAGCGCGATGATCCGTGCCCGCGTCTCGTCTGATAGCGGCTGTTGGCCTCCCGCGCGCGCATGAGGCTCGCCTGAACGTTCACCGCTCATCAGCCGCCTACCTTCCCGCCGGAAGCGAACGGAGTATCTCCGCGACCCGCTCAGCGGCCTCTGCGTGCGTGACCTGGTCGTGCTGCGCCATCAAGCCGACCGCCACCCCACCGAAGACGACCAGCCCCTCAACCAGCGGTCGACACCCGCACTCGCAGTCGCCGACCAGGACCCGCTCGCCCTCCGCATCCCCACGCAACCGCGCACCGACCAGCGCCATCGCCCGACGCAGCGCCTCAAGCGTCATGAGCCACCCCCGCGTCATCGATGCCGCTGGTGGCTTCGTGGTACCGGCGAAGGTCGACCTGCAGACTCCCGAGCATGCTCCTCGCCTGATCCAGATCTTCACCGCCGTTGGCCATCGTGGCGAGCCGCACATGCCGGTCAATCAGCGTCGTCGCAGCCCGGACAATCGCCAGACGCGACGCCGGGTCAGGCTGCGGAAGGATCTGCTCGTAGTAGCCCGGAGCCTGCCCACCCACGAACGCGAAGGCCCTGTGCGGCCGAGACAGCCGGTCCAACTCGCCGTTCGCCAAGTCCAGCAACCGGACCGACAACTCAGCCCGAAGCGCCTGCGCATCAGCCACCCGCGCCGCCGTAGCCGCGCGCGTCTGCGCCCGGTCGAAGCTCACGCCGAGATCCTTCGCGTATCGCGACACCGACGACGGCGCGATACCCAGCTGATCGGCGATCTGGCGCACCGTCGCGCCGCCCTCGGCCAACTCGCACAGCCTCAGCCGCTGCTCATCCGACAGCAGCACCGTGACCACCTCCTCGCGCGCGTGAGCGGCGCCTGGAACGTTCACGCTCAGTGTCGGAGCGGGTGATCCGCTAGCGGCACTGCTGGCCGCTGGTGCCGCCCCCCGACATGCGCCGCCCATTTACGCCGCGCCCTGTATCCGGGCGACGCGAGCGGGGTCGCCGGGGCGGTCGATGACGTACCAGGTGCCGCAAGGTGAGCGGCGGAGACCGAGGCCCAAGTGCCGGTGGTGGGAGCTGCAGTTGGGGCAGACGACGATCACCTGTACGCCTCCGGAGGTGATCAGGTCGATGGCGGTGACGGTCTCGACCGTGCGCGGCAGGGCGGTGTACTGGGCGGGGTGGGTCATGGTGTCTCCGACTGGCTTATGGGTTCCGCGGGGTGGAGTTTTGCGGCGGGTCTTGTGGCACGGCATTAGGCCGCGGGCGGGGCGATGGCGAGGTGCTGTCGGGTCGGCACCCAGGCGAGTCCGCACGACGTTTCGCCGCACTCGACGACCTCACGCCGTCGCTTCCCGACGGTGGCGACGCCCACGGCCCGGCAGCGGCGTTGCGTTCGGCACGCTGGACAGAGCAGAGAGACGAAGACCGGCTTGGTGGCGGCCATCAGGACTCCCTCGCGGTGGCTGCCGCGGTCGTTCGTGATGCATCGCGAACGCGTCGCCGGTAGCGGAGGCGCCACCGGATCTCTGCGGCGAGTTCGACGGTGGCCATGGCGAGGAGGGCGAGCCACGCGCCGAGGCTGATGAGGAGGATGTCGTGTCGGTTCATGACGCCTGGCTTTCCTCGGGGTTGGTCATGACGGCCTGGTCGTCGGCCTGCTGCTCGGCCTGGTGGTGGAGCTTGGCTGCGTGCCGTCGGGCGAGGCCGGCCTGGCGTGCGGCGCCGAGTTCAGCGCGACGCTTACGGGCCGCCTCGACCTTGCGGCGGGCTTCCTCGATCCGGAGCTTTATGACGTCGTCGGTGTTCACGGCGCCTCACGGTTGGTGATGGCGACCTGGCGGACGCGGTCGGCTATCTGCTCGAACTCGGCGCTGGCGAGGAACTGGCGGGCGCTGGCCCAGTCGCGGCAGTAGACGAACCTGGGGAGGATCACGCCCGCGAGGTAGACGTCGACGCGGACGGGGTTGAGTAGGTCGCCGGTCTGCGGGTCGCGGCCGGCCGGGTCGATGGCGGTGGTCAAGGGTTCTCCTTCGCGGTGTCAGGGCTGGAAGGCGCGGCGCATGGTCATGCCGTGCCGGGTCGCGATCTCTTCGAGGCGTTCGTCCGTGGCGATGCAGTCGTCTTCGTGGCACATCTCCATGCGCCCCTTGCGGGTCAACTGGCGTGTGGCGCCGCAGTCGCAGCGGCCGGTGAGCCCGGCGCGGCGGCGGCGTTCGATGGCGTCTTTGAGGTCGTCCGGGTAGTCGTCGCGGAGTACGGGGACGGAGACGAGCACGGGGCCGACCATGTATTGGTCCTGGCCGCCGATGCTGGCGACGAGGTTCGGGGTGGCGCCGTTCATGGCGTCCAGGGCGGCCTGTAGCCGGGCGAGTTCGGCGGCTCGGCGAGCACGGGCGTGACGGCCGTTCAAGGGGTTTCTCCCGTCAGTTGAGGTTGCGGAGCTTGGGACTCTCTGTGATGTCGGAACTTCGGCTGTCGGAAACCGAACTTCCGACAGAGGTTCGCGAGGCGACCTGGGGTTTCGCGCGTTTCGCGATTCTCAACTGGAGCATTTTGTCTATTAATGTCTGATTTAAGGGCGAGAGGCTGTCGGAACTTTGGTTCCGACGCTTCCGACGTTCCGACAGCACTCTGTGTAGTCACGACTGCTCCGGAGAGACCGAACCGGCAGTCAGAAGAGCCCCCTCGGCCAACGCCACCAGCCAGCCCTGCTCGCACCCGTACCGGAGCGCCGCCGTCCACAGCGAGTCCGTCGCCCCGGACGCCCGGTACTTGTCGCGGTCGCTCGTCGCCACGCATGCCCGGTTGACGTCACGAAGCGGGATCTCGCCGCCCTTGCGGGTGAGGTAGCGGTGAGCGCGCTTGGCGACGTTCACCACAGACGGGTGCACGCCGTTCATGACCTCGTACACCGCCGCCTGGGACTCCACGGCCGTCAGGACGGCCTCCGCCCGACGGGCGTCCTGCTCGGCCTGCATGCGCCGCCTGGCGGTTTCCTGGACGCTGTCGCGGACCTTCCTGGACGTCTGCCACATCACGGCGGCCCTGTCCCAGTCGTCCGACGTGATGGTGGTGCGCCCGTGCAGCAGGGCGAGCAGCGCGGCGCACTTCACGCGCCACAGAGGCTCGTGCGTGTCCAGCGGGAACTCGCTGCCGCGGCCGAAGGAGATCTCCAGCGCGAGTTCGTCGAGTTCCTGCGTGACGTGAGCGGGTACCGGGATGACGGTGTTTCGGAGGGAGGCCACCCAGTTGGTGACGGGGATGTCTTGGCCGTTCCTGGTGGTGATGGTGACCGGCCCGGTCGTGGCCGGGCGTTCCTTCGGGGTGTCGGGGCCGAGTGTCGCGTGAGCCCAGGCGAGGCGCTGCGGCAGGCCGATGGATCCCATCTCCAGCAGCTTCGCTGCGGGTTCCTCTTGTACGCCGAGCGACATGGACAGCGTGTAGGCGCCCTTGGGCAGGGCGCGGCGCCGCTCGACCTCGGCGTTGGAGGTGCCCTGCCGTTCGCTCATCCACGCTTTGCACAGGACGCCGTTGAGGGTGGCTGCGGCGGACATCTGCGCCATGGCGTCGAGGACGCTGCCCTCGGTGGCGAGGGCGTAGCCGCGGGTTCTCTTCTGCACGAGGATCTTCTTCTTCCCGTCGACGTCGTCGGGGTCGATGTCGAGGTCGAGGTAGGCGGCGATCAGGCCCTGCCCGGTGGAGATGTCGATGTAGGCAAGATCGATGTTCGGGAAGGGCGTCAGCTCCTCGGCGGTGTTCTCGGCCTGGCCCTTGCCGCTGCCGGAGGGTCCGAACAGTCCGCAGTACCAGCAGAGCGTGGCGGGCTGGTGAATGCCGTTGTCGACGCGGACTGTGGGGTCTGCCATGGCTGCGGTGCGAGCGAGGACAGCGTGGAGGACGGCGTCGGGGGAGGTGCGGCGGGCTCGGGCCATCTGCCGGATCTGGCCGAGCGTGGGTGTGGCGTTCCAAAAGGTGGCGGGGAGCCGGTCTGCGGGCTCGGCGGGCGCCTCGTCTGAGTCCTCCGGCGGTTCGTCTTGCGGCCCGTCCCCGGGCCATGCGACGAGGGCCATGAGGCTGGCGGCGTCGTCACGGCGGGAAGCCGGTGGCCACGGATGCCGCGGCTGCGCCATGCCCGCTTTCAGCCCTGACTCGATCGTCGGCCGCGCCCGGCCTTCCGGGTGGTTTCCCGCAAGCGCCGCGGACAGCAGAGCCTCGCGGGCTTCGGCCTCGCTGAGCGCGCCCGCGCCAACGAGCGTCCCCACGTTGAAGGCGGCCGTGTTGATCGTGTTGTTCTGCTCGCCGTCGGCTGCGCCCGTGATGGCGTCGCATTCGGCCTGAAGTGCCTTGCGGGTGTACGAGTCGATGTTTTCCGACCGGATGGGGATCGACGTCGCTGGGGCCGCGGGCCGGGGAGGGGCGGGCCGTAGGCGGTCGAGGAGCCATGCAGGGGCCTGCGTGGGATGGGCGTCGTCCTTCACGGTGTACGGGCCTTTGACGGACACTGACGGCGGCGCGACGACCTGACCGCCGTCCGCGCGGATGTCCAGTCCGGGGCCGAGCTTGCCCGCGCTGTTCTTCGGGTTGAAGCCGGGCCACGCGAAATAGCGGTGCTGTCCGCCAGATCCGGTCTCGACCGTCCAGGTTTTCGGGAGTGGGCCGTGTTCAGCCTCAAGCGCGCGGAGGCTGTCCAGGCCGCCGCTGTCGGGGTCGATGTCGAGGACGAAGATGCCGGAGGCTTCACCGGTGGCGATGCCGATGTTCGCGTTCGGCTCGTTGCGCCACCAGCCGGCGATGACCGCCCAATCGGTGCTGGCTTCCTCGGTCCAGCTGTTGTACCGCGGGTGTTTGCCGCCCTGCCTGTAGTCGTGATCGGCGACGGCTTTCGGGTTCCCGCAGGAGCACCGGCCGTCGATCACGTACCGAAGCGGGAGGACGCGCCAGTCTCGCGCCGCGTACTGCTGCGCAGCGACGATCATGCGCGGTTTCGCCGCCGTGCGGTCCACGGCCACAGGGGCGGTGTTGTCGCTCACTCGGGGTTCTCCGTGCCGTTCTGGGCCGCGATGACGTCGTCGGCGAGGAAGGTGATGGCGGTGCACCAGCGGCGGGCGCAGGCGCGGATGCTGCGGGCGGAGGGCTGTTCCCGCAGGTGGGCCTCGATGGCGTCGAGCGCGAGCTGGCGGCGGGCTCGTTCTCGGCGGAGTTGGGCGAGTACGGCCTCGCGGCGCGCCTGGGGGTCCGCCTGCTCCGCACACACGGCGGTGTTGGTGTTCACGTGCGTGTTCCTGTTCGCGATGGCGAGGGGGAGGGTGCCCGGCCGAATGGCCGCACCTCGCGACTCAGGTGGGGTGGGGGTGCCGCCGCCCCTGCGGGCGGTTGAGCGGTTCGGGGCGGCGGCGGTTTTCATCGGGGTCACTCGGCCCCTTCGTCTTCGGCGCGTTCGCGTCGGACCAGCTCGACATACGCCTGCAGCAGGTCGTTGAAGCACTGCCGCTGCTGGTGTTCGTCGAGCTGCGACCAGGCTTTGAGGCCGATGGTCACGGGCAGGTCGCCGGGGTGCTGCTGCTCCATCTGCAGGACAGCGGCGTACAGCGGGGATGCCTGCTCGTACCCGGCGACGATGTCGTCGAACGCCGCCTCGGGGTCTGCGAGGGCGCATTCGTGGCGGAGCCGGAGGGAGCGCACCTGGGCTTGGCCGAGTTCGCTGCTGGCGTCGACCGTGACCGACCGCCACTTGCACCAGCGGCAGGTGACCTGCACCAGGTGCAGCCGTTCGGCGCTGACCGGTTCGACGAGGGTGGACTGCCAGGTCACTGGTCACCGCCCTGATCGCCTTTGGCCATGGCGAGGCGGTGGCGCAGCAGGTCGAGTTCGTTGAGCACGTTCTGCAGGCAGCTCGCCAGGACACCGTTCGCGACCGCGTCCGGGTCGGTGACGTTGATACCGATCAGGGCTTCCTGCAGCCAGTGCTCATCGTCGGCTTCGAGGTACGTCTTGCCCTCGTCTGCCGCGGCGTTGAGCTGCTCCAGGCGCTCCTGTTCGTACACGCGCATGTAGAACGCGATGAACAACTCCGGGAGCGCGCGGGCCCGCTGGATCGGTGTGAGCTGCTGCCAGGCGTGCTCACCGACGCGGACGACGTCGAACCCTTCCGGGTGCTGGCGCTGCATCTCGGCACGCGACTCCTGGAATTGCGCGTACCAGTTGCCGGAGCTGCTGGCGAGTTCCCGGACGGCCAGGTCGAACTTCTTCTGCTCGTCGTCGGTCATCGGGTCACCTCCTGGTGGAGGGGTCCGGCGAGGTACCCGTTGGCAGCGAGGGCCTTCGCGTACTGGTCCGGGGTCTCGTACCTGACGGTGTTCACCGGCTGGGCGGCTTCCTGCCACTCGTCGGCGTTCCATGTCTCGCAGGTCACCGGGTCCCACACCCGGCGGTCGGGGAGGATTAGCCAGGCGTGGCCGCGGTGGCATTCGAGGACTTCGCCGGTCGAGCGTTCGACGGGGTAGGCGTCGCCGTGGACGAGCACGCTGCCCTCGGGCAAGGTGCGGTCGATGGCGTACACGAGTGCGGCGATCTCGTAGCAGCGCCGGTAGCGGGTACGGAGCCGTCCGGTGCCGAAGGTCTCCCGACGCTCGGTACGGATGCGCTGCCGCAGTGCGCGGTCGAGATCGGCGTGCAGGCTGGCCGGGCGGCCGGGGCGCTGGGCCTCGGCCGTCGCGGCGGTGGTCTGGTCGGTCACGCCTGGCTCCGCTGGTATTCGATGCGGGCGGCGGGCATGACGCGTTCCAGCGCGCACCGGTGGAAGATCGCCTGGTGCATGAACGCTGCGGCGACGTCGGCGAAATCGGGGCCAGCGTCCAGGAGCAGGTCGCGGATGGCCTCGACCTTGCGGGCAGTTGCGGCGTTCTCCAGGCAGCGCTGGACGAACGCGAGCGCCTCGATCGGGTCGTAGTCGGAGGTGACGACCAGCCGGAACGCGTGCTTCTTGTCACCACCGAACATGCAGTTGCTGCCACCGTCTTCCGCGGGGTGGTGGCGTTCGACGAATCGGATGTCGTGGTCCGTGCAGAAGGCCCTCAGTGCCTCGACGGCAAGATCGTTCCAGTCCTTACGGGCGGGCGACGGAACAGTTGCGTCGAGGTCCCGCGTCACGGGCTCGGGGAAGGTGATCGTCATCGCGCTCATGCGGTCCGCCCGGGGTAGTGGTGGGCGGCCTCGGTGGCGATGGTGGCGTCGTACTGGTCGGCGATCGCGTCCAGGCGGGTCAGGTGCTGCCGCACCTTCGCCAGGTAGGCGCGCAGCTCGTCGCCCGAGTCGTAGGTGACCCAGTCGTCACCGCCGGCGTCGAACACGAGCTTGGTGAGGCCGATCTCGTCGTCGTAGCTGAGCTGGGCCTGCAGTACCTGGTGCGGGATCGGCCTGTCGCCGGTCGAGGACGAGTCGATGCTGAGGATCGCGCTGGTGCAGCCGAACGTGTGGCCCGGGGCCCGTACACACCAGTCGTTGATCTGGCAGCGGATGGGCTGGAGGACGGGGAGGTGACGCGCGGCCGGGGCAGTGGCGGCGCTGATTGCTGGTGCCGTACCCTTCATGTTGAACCTCTCAATCTCTGCACCCGTGGCTTTGCTGGTCCGGTGGGTGCGGGGTGAACGGTTGGATGGCGAGCGGCCTCGGTGGTGTGGTGACCCCGGGGCCTTCGCCGTTTTCAGGCGGCGGTGCGCTTCTGGGCTGCGGACTCGGGCCGGAGGAGGATGCGAAGCCGGTCGCGCTGCTCCGCGGTGAGCGGCGCCTCTTCGGCGTGCTGCGCGGCCAGGGCGCGGGCGTAGGCGCGGATGCGCTGACGCTCTTCTTCGGTCACGCCGCCGCGCCGATCGTCTGGGCGTCGAGGTACGACTCCAGTTCGGACCACCGGGCTTTCAGGTGCCGCCCCACCTTGATGAGGCGGGGGCCGCCACCGCGGGAAGACCAGCGGTAGACGGTCCCGAGCGGAACCCCGAGGTAGTCAGCGATCTCTTTCGCGTCGGCTAGGGGCTGCCGCGCGCACTGGCACGTTGGGCACACATCCCCGACCTGTGGCGCCGCTGCAAGGGCGACCTGCGGGATGGAAAGAGCAAGCATGTCGCTTCCTATCTAGACGAAGAGTGCGACAGAGGAAGCTTGGCACGATTGCGCGCTACTACGCAACTATCAAGAACTCTCCTTCTTTTTAAGAAGCAGACGCGGGGGTTAGCTTGTCTGGTGAGTCAGAGAATGGCTACGGTGCTTACATGGAAGAAGCCGAGGGCACCGCAGCGTCTGTGCAAGCCACGCGCCGAGTGAACGACGTCGACGAGACGGGCAAGACGGTCGCCGCGAACGTCCGGCGGCTACGAACAAGCCTCGGACTCACCACTCAGCAGCTCGCGGAGCTCCTCGATCACGTCGGCCGCCCGATCATCGCCAACGCAATCACCAAGATTGAGCAAGGTCGACGCCGAGTGAACGTCGATGACTTGACGGCGCTGTCCGTTGCCCTCGGAGTAACGCCGAACGCGCTCCTGCTACCCGCCAACTTGAGCGAGACTCACCAGCCAACCGGCGCGATCGCTCCTGCGGCCAGCTCAGAGCTGTGGAGGTGGGCGTGCGGGGAGGCGACACTGCCCACGTCGGCGGACCCGGCGCTTAACGCCGGTCGCGAGGCTGGCGAGCTGACAGCGGAGGCCAGGGAGAACTACGAGGCCCGCTTCCGACGTGAAGCCGCCCCCCACTCACTTCAGCCCCTGGCCTACCTTCGCCAAAAGGATCAAGTCATCCGGGCAGTCGACCCGATGCTGAAGCTGATTGAAACCGTTCCGACGGCTACCGCCCAGGTGGCGCATGTAGCCGAGATCAACGCTCGCATTTGGACGAAGCTTGCGGAGCGCGTCAGGGCACTCGCAGACGACGTCGATATGAACAGGTTCACGCCGAACGCGGAAGCTCTGCGGGCCCTTGCTGACGACTTGGCTGCCTTCCAAACGGAGAACAGCGAGTCCTCCGTCGAACAGCAGGGCCAGTAGCCGCGGCTCCCCTACCCCTGGTCGCGCTTCTTGGGTTCGATCCTCACGGTGGCCTCGTCGAACGGACGCCGACCGGCCTTGCCACGCAGGATCGTGACGGTGACGAGCACGTCGAGCGCGGCCCGCTTGCGGTCGAGTGGCAGGTCATACCAGGTCGCTGACGGGTCCTCGGCGGTGATGACGTCGGCAAGGACCCGCGCACGCTGAGGGTGCGCCATCTTCGCCTCGACCTCCGCGATCCGCTCCCGCAGACGCCTGGACGCCTCGCGGAACTCGCGGGGCTCGGCGTCGTCGTCCTCGGCGAACTCGGCGGCGAGAGCGTCCAACCGGCCCCGTAGGGCGAGCGCCTGGGCGCGCAGCTCGCCGATGTTCGGCTGGTCGTCGTCGACCAGCAACTCGACTGCGTCCGGACGGGCCAGGCGGCCGGTCACGTACTCCTCGACCATGAAGTCGATCGGCTCGGCAAGTCGGGCAAGATGCTTGGAGTCACGGCACCGGTAGATGCGCTCCATCTCGCTCTCGCGGCCCTTCGTCTTGGACTTGCCGCGGTAGGCCGAGGTGACGGTGGTTCCGTCATCACAGATGCCGCACAGGGCGATGCCGGACAGCAGCCAGCGGCGCGCCGGGCCGGGGCTGGTCTTACGGCCCTCGTCGAGCAGGACGGCCTTGGCGGCCCGCCAGGTGTCCTCACTGACGATCGCGGGCCAGACGCCCGGGTACAGGTCGCCGTGGTACTCGCGCAGCCCGGCGTAGTGCTCGTTCAGGAGCATGCCGCGGACACTGTTGTGTGACCATGCCTTGCCGTTGCGGTTCGGGATGTTCCGCTCGTTCAGGCCGCGGGCGATTCCGGAGACACTGGCGCCGGCCAGGAGCTGGTTGAAGGCCGCTTTGACCTCGCGGGCCTCATCCGGGACGACCTTGGTCATGTCGTAGACCGGCACTTCGATCTCCTGCCCGGTCTTCTGATCGAGCTTCTTCTTCGTGCCCGTCTGTACGCCGTAGCCGAAGCAGCGGGGGCCGCCCGGCGCCTTGCCCTGTTCAACGCGCTGCCGCATGGCTCGCTGCTCCCTCTCGCTCTTCTGCTCGACTTCGTGCGTATCGACCTCGCCCAGCAGGCCCGCCAGGAGACGCCCGGCAGCGGTGGTGAGGTCCAACTCGGGGCCCTTGGCGCACAGGACGCTGACACCGTGCTTGCGCAACTTCTCGATACCTTCTGCGCGTTCGCGGCGGTTGCGCCACAATCGGCCGAGCATCCACACGATGATGACGTCGACCTCGCCTCGTTCGACCGCTTCCATCAGCGCGGCGTAGCCGGGGCGCTTGCCGCCCTTGGTCGCGCTCAGGTCGTTGTCGACGTACCGGTGGGCGTCGTCTACGGGGATGCCGCGGGCGGTCGCGAGGGCATTGTTGTCCTCGCCCTGGCGTTGGACGCCCAGCTCTTCGCCGGTTCTGTCCTTGCTGATGCGCGTATAGATGGCGCCCTTGCGAAACCGAGTCACAGAGTGCAGTATAGATGCGTCTACTGCTTCGCCCGCAACACGCACAGCTATCTCGACCTCGACACCGGCCATGACTTCGACTCGCAGATCGTGGTGAAGGTCAACGCGCCCGAGTTGCTGCGCCGCGAGCTGGCCGCGCCGCGCTGGAATGGCGAGCACATCGCCATGGGCACCAACGTCGACTGCTACCAGCGCGCCGAGGGCCGCTACCAGCTGATGCCGGGCATCATCAGCGCGCTGCGGGACCACGCCAACCCGTTCTCGATCCTTACCAAGGGCTCGCTGATCCTGCGCGATCTGGAGTTGCTGGAGCAGGCCGCGCGGGTGACCGAGGTGGCGACCGCCGTCTCGGTGGGGTTCACCGATCGGCGGCTGTGGCGCAGCGTGGAACCGGGTACACCGGCTCCGGACAAGCGTTTGGATGTGTGCCGGAAACTTAATGAGCACGGCATCCCATGCGCCGTGCTGATGGCCCCGGTCCTGCCGTTCCTCTCCGACTCCCCCGACCAGTTGCGTGAGACGGTGCGGGCCATCGCCGCCGCTGGGGCCACGTCCGTCACGCCGCTGGTGCTGCATCTGCGCCCGGGGGCGCGCGAGTGGTACATGAAGTGGCTCGCCGAGCGCCATCCGCAACTCGTCAGGCGGTACATGGCGATGTACGCGGAGAGCGCATACGCACCGAAGTGGTACCAGCGCCGCATCACCCGCCAAGTCCACGAACTGGCCGAGGAGTTCGGCATCGGCCCGTCCCGCCCGGGCACGGCCAGGCGCATCGAGTCCGCGGCCCCAGAGGTGGCCGCCCCGGCCGGGCCGACGCAACTGACGCTGCTGTGAGCGCATCCACGGCTACCGCGCTCATCTGAACGCGGCCCAATTCACATGGGCGACCCTCTGGCGCCCAGGTTACTGAGGAGTTACTCTCGCACCAACGAGCCCGCGCACCGCTGACCGCGGTGTCAGGGTTCTCGCGCACGGTGGCCTGGTGACGCAGCCACCACGCGCACAGCACCACCGCACCATCGCGGTATCTCGTCGGTTCGGCATCGCGGCGCGGCCCCGGGACAGGGCCCGCCACCCGCTCCACGGACACCCCTGTGCCCGCCTTCCCGGGCGCAGGCGCCCGAAGGGCACCCCAACTCCCGCACCGCAGGTGTGTGTTCGCCGACACGCGCGCGGTAGCTCCTCAGTCGTCACGCCCCGTTCCCGCACGGGGCACACCCCCTGGAGTTTCGCGATGGACCGTCCGTCCACCCCGTCCCCCTCCGCCCTGCGCACCGTCGCCGTCGTCGGCCTCGGCACCATGGGCTCCGGCATCGCCGAGGTCCTGGTCCGCGCCGGGCACGAGGTCATCGGCATCGAACGCTGCGAGCAGGCGGCCGCCGCGGCTGCCGCCGCCCTGGAGCACTCCACCGAGCGGGCCGTGCAGCGCGGCAAGCTCACCCCGGCCGAACGCGGTGAGGCGCTGGCCCGGTTCCGCACCTTCACCGATCTGCACGCCGCCGCCGACGCCGACCTGGTGATCGAGGTGGTGCCGGAGAACTACGAGCTCAAGCGCGAGGTCCTCACCACGCTCGACGCCATCGTCAAGCCGGAGGCGATCCTGGCCACCGGCACCAACGCGCTGTCGGTGACCCGGCTGGCGGCCGAGACCAAGCGCCCCGAACAGGTGCTGGGGCTGCACTTCTTCGCGCCCGCGCAGGCCATGAAGCTGGTCGAGGTGGTCTCCACGGTGCTCACCGCGCCCGAGGCCACGGCGCAGGTGACCGCGCTGGTGAGCGCGCTCGGCAAGGAGGCGGTCCCGGTCGGCGACCGGCCCGGGTTCATCGCCGACGGGCTGCTGTTCGGCTACCTCAACCAGGCCGCCGCGATGTACGAGGCGCGCTACGCGACGCGTGAGGACATCGACGCGGCCATGCGGCTCGGCTGCGGGCTGCCGATGGGGCCGCTGGCGCTGCTCGACCTGATCGGCGTCGACACCGCGAAAACGGTGCTGGAGGCGATGTACTCCGCCTCCCGCGACCGGCTGCACGCACCGGCGCCGATCCTGGGCCAGTTGGCGGCGGCGGGCCTGACCGGCCGCAAGGCCGGACGCGGCTTCTACACCTACGCCGAGCCCGGCAGCCACGAGGTGGTCGCCGACCGGCAGACCCCGGGCGACGGCCAGCGGCAGGGTGCGGGCCGCACCGTGCGCACCGTCGGCGTGGCGGGCTCCGGAACCATGGCGACCGGCATCGCGGAGGTCTTCGCGAAGGCGGGCTACCAGGTCGTCCTGGCCGCCCGCGGCCAGGAGAAGGCCGACGCCGCCGTCGCCCGCATCGCCAAGTCCCTTGCCCGCTCGGTCGATCGGGGCCGTCTGACGCCGGCCGACCGGGACGCGGCGCTGGCCAGGATCACCGCGGCGGGGTCGCTGGACTCCTTCGCCCAGGTCGACCTGGCGGTGGAGGCGATCGCCGAGGAACTCGCCCTGAAGCAGCAGCTGTTCGAGACCTTCGACAAGGTCTGCCGACCGGGCGCGGTGCTGGCGACCACCACGTCGTCGCTGCCGGTGGTGCAGATCGCCGCCGGGACCTCCCGTCCGCAGGACGTCATCGGCATGCACTTCTTCAACCCGGCCCCGGCGATGAAGCTGGTCGAGGTGGTGCGCACGGTGCTCACCGCGGACGACGTGCGGGCCACGGTGCACGAGGTGTGCGGCACCATCCGCAAGCACCCGGTGGACTGCGGCGACCGGGCCGGTTTCATCGTCAACGCCCTGCTGTTCCCGTACCTGAACAACGCGGTGAAGATGGTTCAGGAGCACTACGCGAGCGTGGACGCGATCGACACCGCCATGAAGCTGGGCGGCGGTTACCCGATGGGCCCGTTCGAACTGCTGGATGTCGTCGGGCTGGACGTCTCGCTGGCCATCGAGCGGGTGCTGCACCGGGAGTTCCGTGACCCGGGGCTCGCTCCCGCCCCACTGCTGGAGAACCTGGTCTCCGCGGGCTGCCTCGGCCGGAAGACCGGCCGCGGCTTCCGCGAATATGCCAGGGCCTGACGACACCAAGGGGTGGGCCGGGGTCTTCCCCGGCCTGGCCCCCGGCGCCGGACGAGCTGGGGCGCCGGGCGCACCGCCTGCCGAAATGCAGTACGTTCCCCACATGTCCCAGCCGCGCTCAACTGCCCGAACCACCGCACAGCGGCACCGCGTGCGCCAGGACCTGGCCACGGCCGCTATGCACCTGTTCTCCACGAAGGGGTACGAAGCCACCACGGTCGACGAGATCGCCGCGGCGGCGGGGGTGGCCCGGCGCACCTTCTTCCGCCACTTCCGCTCCAAGGAAGAGGCGATCTTCCCCGACCATGACGACACCCTGGTCCGTGTCCAGGCGGTACTGGACAGCGCGGAACCGGGCGAGCACCCACTGGACACGGTGTGCCGCGGTATCACCGAAGTGCTGCGGATGTACGCGGAGTCGCCCGAGGTGTCCGTGGAACGCTATCGACTGACGCGCGAGGTCCCCGCGCTGCGCGAGCACGAGATCGCGTCGGTCGCGCGCTACGACCGGTTGTTCACCCGCTACCTGCTGGGCCACTTCGACGAGGCGGCGCACCGCGCGGGCGATGACGACCCGCTGCTGGCCGAGGTGGCCGCGTCGGCGGTGGTGGCCGCCCACAACCATGTGCTGCGGCGCTGGCTGCGGGCGGGCGGCAAGGGCGATGTGGAGGCGCAGTTGAACCACGCCTTCGACGTGATCAGGGAGACATTCGGCACCGGCATGGGCGTGGGCCGCGCCACCCCGGCGACGGCGGCGCCGGTGCCCCAGGAGGACCGGCCGGGCGCGGTGGTGGTGGCGGTGGCCCGTACCGACGCCTCGCCCACCGAGGTGCTGCGGGCCGTCGAGAAGGCCCTGGAATCCGGCCTGGACTGACCAGCGGCAACTCCCCCAAACTCGCACGGCCGCACCCGGCTTCGGGTGCGGCCGTGCCACATCCGCGCACGGTCCATGCCACATTCATGCACGGCCCGCGTCGCGTCCACGTGGAACTCGTCCAAAATTTATGGCACGCAGTGTCTTTACGAGTGACACCCCGTGCCATAACCTGGCAGTGTCCGGGCGGGCGGCGTGCAGCGAACCTCCGCACGCCGTCTGTCCCCAAGCGCCCGGACGCCTGCGTCACAGGCTCCCCCAGACCCCGTCCGGGGGCACTTCCAGCGCGCCACAGCGCGCTCACGCACCACCGCCGAACCGACGGCACACCGAGACCCCAGCGTTCCCTCAAGCGTCCCCAAACGCTTCGCCGGAGGCCCCAAAGTGAACGACATCCTCGACGCGATCCTCGCGTCGACCGCATCCGACAGCGGCTCCCACACCGTCACCGCCGCCGATTTCGCGGCCCTGCCGCTGCCCGAGTCGTACCGTGCCGTCACCGTCCACAAGGACGAGGCCGAGATGTTCGCCGGCCTGACCACCCGCGAGAAGGACCCCCGCAAGTCCCTCCACGTCGACGAGGTGCCGGTGCCCGAACTCGGCCCGGGCGAGGCCCTGGTGGCCGTCATGGCCAGTTCGGTGAACTACAACTCGGTCTGGACGTCCATCTTCGAACCGGTCTCCACCTTCAACTTCCTTGAGCGGTACGGGAAGTCGTCGCCGCTCGCCGCGCGCCACGACCTGCCGTACCACATCATCGGCTCCGACCTGGCGGGCGTCGTGCTGCGCACCGGACCCGGGGTCAACGCCTGGCACCCGGGCGACGAGGTCGTCGCACACTGCCTGTCGGTGGAGTTGGAGTCGGCCGACGGCCACAACGACACGATGCTCGACCCCGAGCAGCGCATCTGGGGTTTCGAGACCAACTTCGGCGGTCTGGCCGAGATCGCGCTGGTCAAGTCCAACCAGCTGATGCCCAAGCCCAAGCACCTGACCTGGGAGGAGGCGGCCTCCCCCGGGCTGGTCAACTCCACCGCGTACCGCCAGTTGGTCTCGCGCAACGGCGCGGGCATGAAGCAGGGCGACAACGTGCTCATCTGGGGTGCCAGTGGTGGCCTCGGCAGCTACGCCACGCAGTTCGCGCTCGCCGGCGGCGCAAACCCGATCTGCGTGGTCTCCTCACCGCAGAAGGCGGACATCTGCCGTGCGATGGGCGCCGAGGCGATCATCGACCGCAACGCCGAGGGCTACAAGTTCTGGAAGGACGAGCACAACCAGGACCCGCGCGAGTGGAAGCGGCTGGGCAAGCGGATCCGTGAGCTGACCGGCGGTGAGGACGTGGACATCGTCTTCGAGCACCCCGGCCGGGAGACCTTCGGCGCCTCGGTCTACGTCACCCGCAAGGGCGGCACCATCGTCACCTGCGCCTCCACCTCCGGCTACAACCACGAGTACGACAACCGCTACCTGTGGATGTCGCTGAAGCGCATCGTGGGCTCCCATTTCGCCAACTACCGCGAGGCCTGGGAGGCCAACCGCCTGATCGCCAAGGGCAAGATCCACCCGACGCTGTCCAAGACGTACCGCCTGGAGGAGACCGGCCAGGCCGCCTACGACGTGCACCGCAACCTCCACCAGGGCAAGGTCGGCGTGCTCGCCCTGGCCCCGCAGGAGGGCCTGGGGGTGCGCGACCACGAGCTGCGCGAGAAGCACATCGACGCCATCAACCGCTTCCGGAACGTCTGAGGGACAGCGCAGATGAGTGAGCGTCAGAAAGATCGGCCGTGGCTGATGCGGACCTACGCGGGGCACTCCTCCGCCGAGGAGTCCAACGCGCTGTACCGGCGCAACCTCGCCAAGGGCCAGACCGGACTGTCGGTCGCGTTCGACCTTCCGACGCAGACCGGCTACGACCCCGACCACATCCTCGCCCGCGGCGAGGTGGGCCGGGTCGGGGTCCCGGTCGCCCATCTCGGCGATATGCGGCGGCTGTTCCAGGACATCCCGCTGGAGCAGATGAACACCTCGATGACCATCAACGCCACCGCCATGTGGCTGCTGGCGCTGTACCAGGTGGTCGCCGAGGAACAGGGGGCGGACATCGCCAAGCTCCAGGGGACGACGCAGAACGACATCGTCAAGGAGTACCTGTCGCGCGGCACCCATGTCTTCCCGCCCGGTCCGTCGCTGCGGCTGACCACGGACATGATCACCTACACGGTGAACCACATCCCCAAGTGGAACCCGATCAACATCTGCAGCTACCACCTGCAGGAGGCGGGAGCCACTCCGGTCCAGGAGATCGCCTACGCGATGTGCACCGCGATCGCCGTGCTGGACGCGGTGCGCGACTCCGGCCAGGTGCCACCGGAACGCTTCGGCGATGTGGTCGGCCGGATCTCCTTCTTCGTCAACGCGGGCGTGCGGTTCGTCGAGGAGATGTGCAAGATGCGGGCCTTCGCCCGCCTCTGGGACACCATCACCCGTGATCGGTACGGGATCGACAACCCCAAGAACCGCCGCTTCCGCTACGGCGTCCAGGTCAACTCGCTCGGGCTGACCGAGGCCCAGCCGGAGAACAACGTCCAGCGCATCGTGCTGGAGATGCTCGCCGTCACCCTCAGCAAGGACGCCCGCGCCCGCGCCGTACAACTCCCCGCGTGGAACGAGGCGTTGGGTCTGCCGCGCCCCTGGGACCAGCAGTGGTCGCTGCGCATCCAGCAGGTCCTGGCGCACGAGAGCGACCTGCTGGAGTACGAGGACATCTTCCGCGGCAGCCATGTCATAGAGGCCAAGGTCGACGAGATCGTCGAGGCCGCCGCCGCCGAGATCGAACATGTTCAGGAGATGGGCGGCGCCATCCCGGCGGTGGAGTCCGGCTACCTGAAGTCCCAGCTGGTCGCCTCGCACGCGCTGCGCCGGGCCCGTATCGAGTCCGGTGAGGACAAGATCGTCGGGGTCAACAGCTTCGAGGGCACCGAGCCCAGCCCGCTCACCGCGGACCTGGACACCGCCATCCATACCGTCGACCCGGCCAACGAGGCGCTCGTGGTCAAGGCCGTGGGCAGCTGGCGGGCCGAGCGCGACGAGGCTCGCGCCCAGGCGGCCGTCTCGGCGCTCAAGGAGGCCGCGGCCACCGACGCCAACCTGATGGCGGCCACGTTGGAGTGCGCCCGTGCGGGGGTCACCACGGGCGAGTGGTCCTTCGCGCTGCGCGCCGTCTTCGGCGAGTTCCGCGCCCCCACGGGGGTGAGCGGCGCGCCCGTCGCGGTCGCCCCGGAGGCGGGCACGCCGCTGGCCGAGGTGCGCCACAAGGTGGCGGCCACAGCAGACGAGTTGGGGGTCGGCAAGCTGCGGCTGCTGGTCGGCAAGCCCGGCCTGGACGGACACTCCAACGGTGCCGAGCAGATCGCGGTTCGCGCGCGTGATGCGGGATTCGAGGTCGTCTACCAGGGCATCCGGCTCACACCCGAGCAGATCGTCACGGCCGCAGTGGCCGAGGACGTGCACTGCGTCGGGCTGTCGATCCTGTCCGGCTCGCATCTGGAACTCGTCCCCGAGGTACTGCGGCTGCTGCGCGCCGCGGGGGTGGAGGACATGCCGGTGATCGTCGGCGGCATCATTCCGTCGGCGGACGCCGAGGCCCTGCGTGCGAAGGGCGTCGCAGCGGTCTTCACGCCGAAGGACTTCGGCATCACCGAGATGATCGGCAGGATTGTGGACGAGATCCGCCGAGGATACGGTCTCGGAAGCCTGGGGGCTGCCCCCGTGACCAACTCCGCTTCGCTCCAGGAGGCTTAGACCCCATGCAATTCGGCCGCACCTACGAGGAGTTCACCGTCGGGGACGTCTACCGGCACTGGCCCGGCAAGACGGTCACCGAATACGACGACCACCTCTTCTGTCTGCTCACCATGAACCACCATCCGCTGCACATGGACGCCAACTACGCGGAGCGGACCACCGATTTCGGCAAGAACGTCGTGGTGGGCAACTACATCTACTCCCTGCTGCTGGGCATGTCGGTGCCCGATGTCTCCGGAAAGGCGATCGCCAACCTGGAGATCGAGTCGCTGCGGCACGTGGCACCGACCTTCCACGGCGACACCGTTTACGGCGAGACGACCGTGCTCGACAAGTGGGAGTCGAAGTCGAAGAACGACCGGGGCATCGTCTACGTGGAGACCAAGGGCTACAAGCAGGACGGCACGCTGGTGTGCGTCTTCCGCCGCAAGGTCATGGTCCCCACGGCCACGTACATCAAGGAGCGCGGCGGCGAGCAGCCCGGCCGCCCCGAGCTCAACGCCCAGGAGAAGTAGACCATGAGCCGCCTCCAGCAGACCGAGGGCCTGACCGACATCCAGCGCGAGATCCTGTCCACCGTCCGGGACTTCGTGGACAAGGAGATCCTTCCGGTCGCGACCGAACTCGAACACCGCGACGAGTACCCCACGCAGATAGTGGAGGGACTCAAGGAGTTGGGCGTCTTCGGCCTGATGATCCCCGAGGAGTACGGGGGGCTCGGGGAATCCCTGCTCACCTACGCGCTGTGCGTCGAGGAGATCTCCCGTGGGTGGATGAGCGTCTCCGGCATCATCAACACCCATTTCATCGTCGCCTACATGCTCAAGCAGCACGGTACGCAGGAGCAGAAGGACCACTTCCTGCCGAAGATGGCGACCGGTGATATCCGCGGCGCGTTCTCGATGTCCGAGCCGGGGCTCGGCTCCGACGTTTCCGCCATTCGCACCAAGGCGGTCCGAAGCGGTGAAGAGTACGTCATCAACGGCCAGAAGATGTGGCTGACCAACGGCGGTTCTTCAAATCTCGTCGCGGTGCTGTGCCGCACCGACGAGGGCCAGCCGGAAGGCGCCCCGCCGCACCGGTCGATGACCACCTTCCTCATCGAGAAGGAGCCGGGCTTCGGCCCGAACACCAAGGTCCCCGGCCTCACCGTGCCCGGCAAGATCGAGAAAATGGGCTACAAGGGCGTGGACACCACCGAGTTGGTGCTGGAGGACGTACACGTTCCGGCGGACCGGGTGCTCGGCGGCCAAAGCGGCCGTGGTTTCTACCAGATGATGGACGGCGTCGAGGTCGGGCGCGTCAACGTTGCGGCGCGCGGCTGCGGCGTGGCGCGCCGGGCCTTCGAGTTGGGGGTGGAGTACGCCCAGCAGCGGCACACCTTCGGCAAACCGATCGCCCAGCACCAGGCGATCCAGTTCAAGCTCGCGGAGATGGCCACCAAGGTGGAGGCGGCCCATCAAATGATGATTAACGCGGCCCGCAAGAAGGATTCCGGACAGCGCAACGACCTTGAGGCAGGCATGGCGAAGTACCTCGCCTCCGAGTACTGCAAAGAGGTGGTGGAAGACGCCTTCCGGATCCACGGTGGATACGGCTTCTCCAAGGAGTACGAGATCGAGCGGCTGTACCGCGAGGCGCCGATGCTGCTGATCGGCGAGGGCACCGCCGAGATCCAGAAAATGATCATCGGGCGGCGCCTACTGGAGGAGTACCGAATCCAGGGCTAAATGTCCACTTCTGTGGCTTTTGTCCGCGAAAAAGATCACACCCGGTCATCGGTTTGCGGCCACCGACTCGCCCTTGAGCTTGCCGAGTTGCTGGTCGCAACCGATACCATCGGGAAAAGCCGCCGTCCCCGTTTCTCTCGCGGCAATCCTCCGCTACGAAGGTCATCCATGCCCCACAGCCCATCCTCTGCACAACGCGGCCGGGTCCGCCTCGCGCGTGGAGCGTCGCCGTGGCTCCTCCCGACCGTCGCCGCCGCAGCGGTCAGCCTGACCCGCGCCCGACGCTCCGGCCGCTGGGCGGCTGTGGCCGTACCGACCACCGCCCTCGCGGCGGGCATGCTGTGGTTCTTCCGCGACCCCGAGCGTGAGATCGCTCACGGCCGCGTCATCTCCCCGGCAGACGGTGTGGTGCAGAGCATCATGCCCTGGAAGGACGGCCGCACCCGCGTCGCGATCTTCATGAGCCCGCTGAACGTCCATGTGAACCGCGCCCCGCTGGCGGGCACGGTCACCTCCGTCGAGCACATCCCCGGCGGGTTCGTTCCGGCGTTCAACAAGGAGAGCGAGAACAACGAGCGGGTCGTCTGGCACTTCGACACCGAGCTGGGCGACATCGAGATGGTCCAGATCGCTGGTGCCGTCGCCCGGCGCATCGTGCCCTACGTCACACAGGGCACCAAGGTGGAACAGGGCGAGCGGATCGGGCTGATCCGCTTCGGTTCACGGGTCGACGTCTACCTGCCGGAGGGGATCGAGCCGGCCGTCGAGGTCGGCCAGACCACACAGGCTGGGGTGACTCGCCTTGACCGTGGTTGATCCCGACACACAACCTCCCTGGGTCACCGAGATCGAAGAGGACGACGCCGACGACATGCCGGTGTCCACCCGGTTGTCGATAGCGGACACCCTCACCCTCGGTAACGCCACCTGCGGCTTCATGGCGGTGTACTTCACCACCACCGGCGTGCTGGTCCCGCACCTGATGGGCCAGACCGACGGCGGGATGGCCCGGCACAGCGCCGCCACCGCCGTGATGCTGATGCTGCTCGCCTCGGTCTTCGACCTGTTCGACGGCCTGGTGGCGCGCAAGCTGCGCAGCTCGGCGATGGGCGCGGAGCTCGACAACCTCTCCGACCTGATCAGCTTCGGGCTGGCACCGGCGTACTTCGTGGTGGTCTGGGGCATGGTCGCCGACGACGGCCACCAGCACGTCTCCGCGGTGGCGGCGATCGTGGTGGTGCTGGCCGTGGTGCTGCGGCTGGCAAGGTTCTCCTGCACCACCATGAAGGACGGGATCTTCCAGGGCATGCCGAGCCCCATGGGCGCCCTGACGATCGTCTCCGCGACGCTGCTGCGGCTGCCGTTCCTGCCGACGCTGGCGATCATCGTCGGTGTGGCATGGCTCATGGTGAGCCGGGTCGAGTACCCCAAGCCGCGCGGACGACTGGCGATCGCCACCCTGTGCTGGATCTTCATCAGCATGGGCTGCCTGGCGGCCTGGGCGGCCGACTCCCCGGGTGCGCAGGTTCTGCTCCAGGCCGGTGCGGCGCTCCAGGTGGTGATGGCGGCGGTCATTCCGCTGTTCGCCACCTTCCGGCGGGTGAACACGATCCGCGGCAACCGGCGCGACGCCCGGGCCGCACGGGCCGCGGAGCGCCTGCCGCTGGGCTGAGCCTCCACAGCGTAGGACTGGGTGGGCGGGAGATCTCCCGCCCACCTTTCGTCCTTGTAGGCGTCAACAGGCCACCGGTCGTTGCCGGTGGTTAATGAGGCGGCCGTCGCAGGACCAGGAAGTCGTCGGCGATCCGCTGCGCCACCCGCTCCAGCAGCGGCCCCGCTTCCGCGATGGACCGGGAGACGTCCGGCTCCAGCTCGGTGAGCGCATAGGCGCGGCGGATCCCCGCTGCCCCCAGCTCCGCGGGTGGCAGCGCCAGCCGCCCGCAGACCGCGACGACGTCGAGCCCACGGGCGCGCGCCGCCTGCGCCACACCCGCGGGGGCCTTGCCGTGCAGCGTCTGCGCGTCGAGCGAGCCCTCACCGGTGATCACGAAATCGGCCCGGGCCAGCGCCTCCGCGAAGCCCAGCAGCTCGAACAGCACCTCGACCCCGGGCCGGAACACCGCCCCCAGGCCCACCAGCGCCCCGTAACCGATGCCGCCCGCCGCGCCCGCGCCCGGGGCCTGCGCGGCCTCCACCGCGCGGACGCCGACCGCCTTGCCCAGCACGTCCACATACCGGCCCAGTGCGGCGTCCAGCGCCACGACGTCGGCGGCGGAGGCGCCCTTCTGCGGGCCGTAGACGGCCGCGGCGCCCTTGGGGCCGCGCAGCGGGTTGTCCACGTCGCTGGCGAGCACGATCTCGGCCTCGGCGAGCCGCGGGTCAAGGCCGCTGAGGTCGGCCGCGGCGAGCGCGGCCAGCGCCGCGCCACCGGAACCGACCGGCTTGCCGTCAGCGTCGGTGAATTCCGCGCCGAGTGCGGCCAGCATCCCGGCCCCGCCGTCCGTCGTGGCGCTGCCACCCACCCCGAGCACGATGGTGCGCGCTCCGGCGTCCAGCGCGGCGCGCAGCAGCTCCCCGGTGCCGTACGTCGTCGCGGTGAGCGGTGCGAAGACGCCGTCCGGCAGCTGCCGAAGGCCCGACGCCTCGGCCATCTCGACCACGGCCACGGTGTCGCCCAGCGCGTAGGCCGCGGTCACCGGACCGCCGAGCGGCCCGGTGACGCGTGCGGTCCGCCGTTCGAATCCGGCGGCGACCGCCGCGTCCACCGTGCCGTCACCGCCGTCGGCGACCGGCAGGAACTCGACGCGCAGGCCGGGCACCGCCCGGCGCAGGCCGGTGGTGAGGTGCTGGGCCACCTCGGTGGCCGTGAGCGAACCCTTGAACTTGTCCGCGGCGATCAGCACGCTGCGAATTTCTGCCACCTCTGCACTCTCCAGGAGTTAAGTCGCGCCGCTTTGGACCTTATCCGTCCGGTGGGCCCGGTGCCCATGGTCACCGTCGGCGAGCCACTCCCAGCAGCCCCACATATGCGGACATAGTGGGGCAACACAAGTGCCCTGGACACCGATCAGCCCCTGGCCCACGAACCGCGCGACGAGTCCCCCGACTTCACACTGTTCTCCGTCGGAGCCCTCCTGGTAGTCGCGGTCGTGGCGTGGGGCGCCCTCGGCAGGGCATCGCTGGACTGGGCCTCCAGCGCCGCGCTCCGCTGGGTGCTGAGCAACTTCGGCCGGCTGTTCGTGATCGCCGCCGACGCCTTCCTGGTACTGGCCGTGGTGATCGCCTTCAGCCGCTTCGGGCTCATCAGGCTCGGCCGGGACGAGGACGAGCCCGAGTTCGACAACCTCGCCTGGGTGGCGATGATGTTCAGCGCGGGCATGGGCATCGGCCTGATGTTCTACGGCGTCGGCGAACCACTCCAGCACTATGTGAACCCGCCACCAGGAAGCGGCGTTCCGCAGCACTCCCCCGCGGCGGCCAGGACCGCGCTGGAGTACTCGTTCTTCCACTGGACCCTCCAGCCGTGGGCCATCTACGGCATGGCCGGGCTGGCGCTGGCCTACGCGGGATTCCGCAAGGGCCGCGGCAACCGGCTCAGTTCGGTGTTCGTCCCGCTCATCGGCGAGGCGCGGGCGCGGGGTTGGCCCGGTCGCGCGATCGACCTGCTCGCCGTCTTCGCCACCGTCTTCGGCACTGCCACCAGCCTCGGCCTGGGCGCCCTACAGGTCGTCAAGGGCCTCCAACTCACCGCCCAGGTACGCGACTCCAGGGCGCTGGAGCTGGTCGTCATCGCCGCGTTGAGCGCGGCGTTCGTCGCCTCCGCCTTCTCCGGACTGCACAAGGGCGTCAAATGGCTGAGCACGATCAACGTGGTGCTCGCCGCCGTCGTCATGGTCTTCGTGTTCGTCGTCGGCCCGACCGTGTACGTGCTCAACAGCGTTCCGGCCAGCGTCGGCGGCTATCTGCACGACATGCTGGTGATGTCGTCGCGCACCGGGGCGTTCGTGGACGCCAAGTGGCTCGGCAGCTGGACCATCTTCTACTGGGCGTGGTGGCTGTCCTGGGCGCCGTTCGTCGGCACGTTCATCGCACGCATCTCCCGCGGCCGTACCATCCGGCAGTTCCTGGTCGGCGTGCTGCTGGTGCCCAGCGGGGCGACGGTGGTGTGGTTCTGGGTGATGGGCGGCAGCGCGAGCCGGCTGGACGCGACGGGGGCGGCCCCGCTCACCTCGACCGTCACCCAGGGCGCCGAGGCCTCCCTGTTCGGCTGCTGCGGTCACTGCCGCTGGGGACGGTGACGTCCTGGATCGCCATGGTGCTGGTGATGACCTACTTCATCACCAGCGCGGACTCGGCCTCGCTGGTGATGGGGTCGCTGTGCAGTCGTGGCGCGCTGCACCCGCGCACCTGGCTGGTCGCGGTGTGGGGGGTGCTGATGGCGGCGGTCGCCGCCGCGCTGCTGGTGGCGGGCGGGCTGTCGTCGCTGCAGACGGTGACGATCCTGGTGGCACTGCCGTTCGTTGTGGTGATGCTGGCGCTGTGCTGGTCGCTGCTGGGCGAACTGTGCACCGACCCCGGCGCGGGCCCGGCCCGGCACCACGCACTGCACGGCCTGCGGGCCGCGGGCCGCGCCGCCGTGGGTGACGCGTTGACCGAACGCGCGGCCGTCCGGCGCACACCACCGCGCCCGGTCGCGGAGCCGGTGCGCGAGCGCGACACCGACAACTGACCACCGCCCAAAGGGCGCTGGCCGGAAATCGCGAGCGGCTCGGAGGTTTGGCGACGCGCCAGCGACCAAGTCCCGCCCGGCGGCGAGCAACCACAACATCGCGCACCAGCGGTCACACGGCCGCCCGCGACCCACGAGGACTCAGCGCCGAATCCCAGCAAGGGCACCACGTGTTCGACCGAAAATCGGCGCCGCCCGGCGTATTGATCGGCACAATGGGTGTGTGCCGCAATACGCCGAGATACAACTCGACCCCGACACCTCCGTGCGCCTGGAACTCGCGCCGGTCGGTGTCCTCCAGCAGCCCGCCGCGGCGGACGATGCCGGGAGTGACGCCGCTGACCTGCCGGACGGCATCGCCGGGTCGGCGCCCGTCGGCCGGGCGGGTGCCGCCGCCTCGGCACTGACCTCGGAGGCGCTGCGGTTCAGCCTGCGCCCACTCGGCCCGCTGCTCCAGGAGGTGCACGACTCGGTCAGCGCCATCAAGAACCCGCCGCAGGAGATCAGCGTCGAGTTCGGTGTCCAGATCGGCCAGGACCTCAAGCTCGGCATCGTGGGCGCCCGTGGGCACGCGAGCCTGATGGTCACGGCTTCCTGGCAGGTCGGTCAGGATTCGGAGTGAGCACCTATGGGGTGGTTCCGGTACGCCAGCGGGGATGACTCGGCGGGGGTTCACGGCGCCTTCGTCTCCGTGTTACGGGAGAGCGACCGCCGGGCCGCCGGCGGCGGGGTGCTGCTCACCGAGCGCCATCTGCTGACCTGCGCCCATGTGGTCAACGTGGCGCTGGGAAAGGAGTTGTTGGCGCCCGCCGATCCCGGGCCGGTACGGATCGGGGCCGTCTTCCCCGGCACCGGTTCCCGGGCGCCGCACGAGGCGCGGGTCGCGCACTGGGTGCCGCCGCGGCGCACCGGCGGCGGGCTGGACTGGAGCGGCGACCTCGCCGTGCTCGAACTCGACGCCCCCGCGCCCGCGGTGCCGCCGCGCTGGTCGGAGATGGTGCCGGGGCAGGGGGTGCGCGCCTGGCACGGCGGTGGGCACGCGGCCACGTTCGTCGAGGTCATGGTGAAGGAGTGCGACGGCTGGATCGGCTATGTCGACGGTGAGCTGTCCGGCGCGGCGATCGGGCCCGGTTACAGCGGCGGCCCCCTGTGGTCGGAGCGCGAGGGCGCCTTCGTGGGCCTGGTGGCGGCGCAACTCCAGGCGCCCGACGGCCCCTTGGCGGCCCACCATGTGGTGCGCCGCGGTTGGGCCATCCCGTGGCAGGCGGTGCGCGCGGAGCTGGAGTCCACGGGGGCAGGCCCGCTGCTCGCCGCGGCGGGCGACGGCGCGGAGGACGCCCAGCGGGTGCCGCACCAGTTGCTGCTGCCGCTGGCGGCGCTGCTGAGCGACCCGGCGGAGCGCGCCGACAAGGCCCGGCGGCTGGCCGAGCAGTGCGGACTGCACGCCCTGGACGACGGTTCCGCGCCCACGTACGAGGAGTTGGCGGCGGTGCTCGCCGAGTATCCGCGTGCCCTGCCGTCGCTCACCGAGGTGCTGGTACCGACCGCGCACAGCTCCTCGGCCCGTGACGCCATCGACACCCTGCACGCCACCGGCCCGCTGGCGGCGGGCTCCCGGCTGCTGTCGTACACCGAACACCACTACCTGCTGGCCCTGCTGCGGCAGCACGCCAAGGCCGACCCGGCCCTGCTGCCGCGCGCCGCGCGGGGCGCGCTCGCCTACGCGGAACTGCCGCAGCCGGTACGGGCGGCGAGGATCGCGCCGGAGGCCGTGGAAGCAGCGGTGGACGCGTTGGAGGAACTCGGCGACAGCGGGCGGGTACCGGACGGCACCCCGCGGGTGCCCGCACTGCTTCGCGTGGCCGAGTACGTGGCGGCGGCGCTGGACGGCGCGGCCGGTGACGAACTGTGCGGCTGGAGCGACCAGGTGGCCACCCGGCTGGGCATCCACCCGGCCGCGCTGGCCGAACGCCGCAGGGACGCCGAGGAGTGGGCCAGCAGCCGCCACACCGACAGCGGCGGCACCGTCGTCCGGCTCACCCGGCGCCCCGGCGACCCGTCCGGCGCCTACCGGTGCACGGTGTGGCGGATGGCCCCGGACGGCACCGCGACCCGCGCCTCCACGGGCGCGGACCGCCCGCTGAGCGGCCCGGAGATCGCCGGCCTGGTGCGGGACACGGTGGCGCCGGACGACGAGGAGGCGCCTCTGGTCGAATTCGTGGTGGATCGCGACGCGCTGCAACTGCCGGTGGACGAGTGGCGCGAGGCCGAGCCGGACGACACGGACCCGTACGGCATCTTCGCCCCGGCGGCACTCGGCGCCGACTTCCGTGTGGTGCTGCGCTGCCCGGAGCTGCGCCGAAGGTCTCCGACGGGCGCGGCGGACCTTCGGCGACGATGGGCCGGATGCCGCACCGAGGAGACGCTGGCGGTGGACGAACTCATGGGCGACGTAAGGGCGTTGAAGGATACACTCAACAGGACGCGGCAGCGTTCGACCGGCCGGGTGGTGCTGCACGGCCCCGTGGCCCGTCGCATCCAACTGCTTCAGGTGTGCCTGTTCATGGGCGTTCCGGTGGTGCTGTGGGACCGGACGGCGGCCGGGCGGGACGACGGGCGGCATCTGGACGAGATCGATTCCGCGGGCCCGTTGGACTCGCTGCCGGAACGTGTCAGGGACTTCCGTGTCGGTGTGTACGCCGATTCGGAGCGCACCGCGCGGCCCTCGCTGGTCTGGGAGGATCCGGACCGACCGCTTCCAGGTGGACTGTGGCTCGCGGACCCGGTGGCAATGACGGAGGAGAAGTGAACGGCAACACCGAGGACGGCGACTGGCGGCTGTTCCGCGGCGACGGTACGGTCCGCGACACCGTCTTCCCGGAACCGCCGCCATGGCGCCGGTTCGGCGAGGCGCCTCATGGACAGGCGCCGCGCCCGTACCTGATCGGTCGGGCGGAGTCCGATGTCGTCAACGCGGCACTGCATCTGCGCCGCCCGCTCCTGGTCACCGGTCATCCGGGCACCGGCAAGTCGTCGCTGGCGCGGGCGATCGCCCATGAGCTGGACCTGGGCCGGGTGTTGACCTGGCCGGTCAACAGCCGTTCCGTGCTCCAGGACGCACTGTACCGATATGACGCGATCGGGCGGCTTCGCGAGACCGCGCTGCGCCGCGACCGCGGCGAGGAGTCACCCGAGCCCGGCATCGGCTCCTTCGTACGGCTCGGGCCGCTGGGCACGGCGCTGCTGCCGAAGAGCCGACCGCGGGTGCTGCTCATCGACGAACTCGACAAGGGCGATGTGGACCTGCCCAACGACCTGTTGGCGGTCTTCGAGGACGGCTCGTTCGAGATCCCGGAGCTGGCCAGGCTGCCCCGTGAGCAGTCCGAGGTCGAGGTCTTCCCGGACGATCCGGACGGTGATCCGGTACCGGTGGTGCGCGGCCGGGTGTGCTGCACCCAGTTCCCGGTCGTGATCATCACCAGCAACGGCGAACGGGACTTCCCACCCGCCTTCCTGCGGCGCTGCGTCCGGCTGGACCTGCCGGACCCGGACGAGGAGCGGCTGCGCGAGATCGTCACCGCGCACCTCGGCGAGGACGCGCTGGAGGCGGTCGACGGTCTGCTGCGGGACTTCCTGGCCCGCCGGGCGCCGGGTGAGCTGGCCACCGACCAGTTGCTGAACGCGGTGTTCCTGCGCGCGGGCGGTGTCGATCTGGGCGCCGAGGGCCTGTTGGACGCCGTACTGCACCGGCTCGGCGGGGCGGTCTGACCGCGATGCCCGGGCGGGTGCGGCGGGTGCTCGCCGACTGCGGGGTGGACCTCTCGCCGCAGGAGCTGCTGGACGCCCTGTGGCTGGCCCAGCGGCTGCCCGCCGACGCCTCGGCACCGCTCGCCAGAGCGCTGGCCGCGGCGGAGCCGACTCCGGTGACCGGCGTCTCGGAGGCGGCCACCAAGGTGCCGTCTGCCATGCGGGAACTGGCCGCGGAGCAGGAGGCGCCTCCTGATCAGGACCTGTCTCCGGGTGCGCTGCACGCGAGCGCCGCCCTGACGCCCTCCTCCGAGGCGGTGAGGAACGCACCGCTGGCCGCGCTCGCGGTCCGCGCGCCGGAGGAAAAGGCCCTGGGAGCCGTGGAGTTGCGGCTGGGACGCGCGCTGCGGCCGCTGAAGCAGCGGCATCCCGGCGGCCGGCTGATGGAGTTGGACGAGCGGGCCACCGCCGACGCCATGGCGGAGACCGGTCTACCGGACCTGGTGCTGCGCCCCGCGGGTGAACGCCGACTCGACCTGGCGCTGATCGTGGACGACGGGCTGTCCATGCTGCTGTGGCGCCGGCTCGCCGCCGAGTCGCGCTCGCTACTGGAGCGGCTCGGCGCGTTCCGATCGGTACGGGTGCACGGGCTCGACACCCGTGGTCCGGGCGAACCCGCGCTGCGGGGGCGCCCGTTCGCCGCGCGGGCGGCCGGCCTGCGTCCGGGGTCGGTCGCGGATCCGACCGGGCGGACACTGGTCCTGGTGGTCAGTGACGGTGTGGGCGCGGCCTGGCGGGACGGGCGGATGCGGCGGGTGCTTGAGCGCTGGGCGGTCTGCGGGCCGACGGCCGTGCTGCACGCGCTGCCCGCCCGGATGTGGAACACGTCCGGGATCCGCACGGAGGACTGGGAGGTGTCCGTCCACCAGACCTGGGCGGCCAACCGGACGTGGCAGGTGGCCGATCCGGTGCTGCCGCCGGAGCTGGCACCGTTCGACGGCATGCCCATTCCCGTACTCGAACCGGAGCCCGGTTCGGTGGGCAGATGGGCGCGGCTGGTCGCGTCCGCGGGCGGCAGCGAGATGCTGCCGCTGCTGGCCGACGCGCCGCAGGAGACACCGCGACCCGCCGTGCCGTCCCGCAACGGCGGTGATCCGGTGCTGCGGTTCCGCAGCGCCGCCTCCCCGGAGGCGTACCGGCTCGCCGCGCATCTGGCGGCGGTGGCGCCGGTCTCCGTACCGGTGATGCGGCTGGTGCAGTCGGCGGTGCCGTGGCGGGCGGAGACGGCGCATCTGGCCGAGGTGTTCCTGGGCGGCCTGATGCGGCGCACGGACGGCGGCGGCAGCGGCACCGGACCGCAGCACCAGACGTTCGACTTCACCGAGGAGTCCCGCAAGATCCTGCTGGACACCGTTCCGGCCGCCGAACTGGCCCGCACCAGCAGCGCGGTGGCCGATCGACTCGGTGAACTCGTCGGCCGGTCACCCGACTTCCCCGCCTGGCTGGCGCACCCCGGCGGGACGGACCAGGTCACCGGTGCGTCCCAGCCGTTCGCCGAGCTCGACGCACGGCTCATGCGGCATCTGGGCGCGCCGGTGGGACGCCCGGCGCCACGGCAGCGGGCCTGGGGGCCGCTGGGCCCCGAAGACCCGCGCTCCCTGGGGCCGTACGAGCTGTACGCACGCAGCGAGGCCAGCGGGTTCGCCGTGCTCTATCTGGGCCGGGACGGTTACGGGCGGGAGGCGCTGCTGCGGGTGCCGCGCTTTGCGGATCCGGAGGACGCCCACCACCTCACCGAGCGGGTGGCCCAGGCGCTGACGCGGATGGGCGGTCAGTACGCGCCCGCGCTACGCGACCACAACTCGGTCGAGCCGCCCTTCTGGACGGCCGAGGAGCTGCTGGTCGCGGCGACGGGCGAGCCCGCACCCCAACTACCCGCCTTCGTAAGGCAGAAGGATCCGTCTCCTGGTTCCACCCTGTGCTACGAACTCAGTTGGAGCCTGGCTCAGGCGGTGAGCCGCTGCCACGGACAGGGTATGGCGCACGGCGCCCTGACCCCGGCGTCCGTCCTGGTCACCGGACACGCGTCGGTACGACTGACCGGTTGGTCGAGAGCCCTTGTCCATCCCCCGACGCACGAACTGGGGGTGGCGACCGCCTCCGACGTCTATTCGCTCGGCACGCTGCTGATCGCGCTCAACTCCCGTTCGATGCCGTGGAGTCCGGAGGAGGGGGAGTTGCGCGGCTCCTCGTCCTGGCTCCCCCGCGTCCCCCATCCCGAGCTGCGGAAGGTGCTGAGCCGGTGCCTCGCGCTGGATCCGCGGACACGGCCCAGCGCACGCGAGGTGGCGGACGCGTTCGCGGCACTGCTGCAGGGCGGGGCGGGGCGGTGGTCACCGCCGCTCGATGTGGCGGACGACGACTCCGCTGAGGACCTGGTGGTGGACGAGGCCCCGGCGCCCGTGGTGGAGGCGCCGTCGCCCTCCGCGCGGCTGTGGGTGCCGCAGCGCCGCACCGCCTGGGGCAGGCAGATGCAGGAGCGGCAACTGGAGCTGATCCAGCGGCCGTTGGCCCGCTGCCACCGGATCGTCGTGGCCAGCACCCTCCGCTTCGCGGGTGCCTCGACCACGGCGCACGCGCTCGGCGCGCTGCTGGCGTCCGTGCGGCAGAACAGCAGGGTCGTGCTCATCACCAACGACCGCAAGTGGTTCGCCGGAAGTGACGCCTCCGGCCTGCGCATCCCGAGGATCGAACGCAACCCGGGCGGCCCGCTGAGCACGCCGAGAAGTTATCGGGGGCTGGTCAACAGCCTGCGCGACGAGTGCGATGTGCTGATCACCGACACGGACGCCGACATGCCGCTGCCCAGTGGTCATCTGACGGACTCGCTGGTGGACCAACTGGTGGTCGTGGCCGCGCCGTCCAGCAAGAGGGGGGCGGTGGTCGACGCCACGGAAGCGCTGTTCGACCAGGTCACCCAGACCGCCTCCGACCGGCTGGTGGCGCGGAGTATCGCGGTGATCTCCCAGCACCACGGCAGTGCGGGTGCGCAGCGGGATCTGTCGGACCGGCTGCGCGGGCGCTGCCGGGGCCTTGTGAGCATTCCGTCGGACGGTGGGCTCGCGGGCGGTCGCTTCCCCGATCCGGCGCTGCTGCGCCCGGCGACGCGGGAGCGGTACCTGGATCTGGCGGCCCTGGTCGCGGAGGGCTTCCCGCCGGTCGACGGCCGGTAGGTCGGGCCTGGCAGAGCCGGTTGTCAGACCCCCGTGCGACGATCGGGACAACACTTCGAAATGGCGGAGTGCACAGGGAAGAAGCACGCCCGGGGAGACTACGGAGGAGGTCGACGATGACCGAGTCACTGTGGAGTGGCGCCGAACTGGATCTCGACGCGTATCTGCGCCGCATCGGCTACGACGGGTCGCTGCGGCCGACGTTCGACACCCTGCGGGCGCTGCACCGCGGGCATCTGGCCGCCATCCCCTTCGAGAACCTCGAGATCGTGCTGGGCCGGTCGGTGCCGCTGGACGTGCCGACGGTCCAGGCGAAGCTGGTCGGGCAGTCGCGCGGCGGTTACTGCTTCGAGCACAACCTGCTGTTCGCCGCAGTGCTGGAGCGGCTCGGATACTCCGTCACCGGCCTTGCCTCGCGGGTCCGCATGGGCAGCGATCAACGCAGGGCCACCACCCATATGTTGCTGCGGGTGGACATCGCCGGCGAGGGCTGGCTGGCCGACGTCGGCTTCGGTGGTGACGGCCCGCTGGAGCCGATCCCGTTGCGCACCGGCGTCGAACTGCGGCACGGCGGCTGGACGTTCGACCTCGTGGAGGAGGCGCCGGGGGTCTTCCTGCTGCGCAGTCATCGCCCGGACGGCTGGTTCGATCTGCACGCCTTCACGCTGGAACCGCGCTACCCGGTCGACTACGGACTGTTCAACTACTACACGTCCACCCATCCGCGGTCGCCGTTCACCCCGCGTGTCATCGTGCAGCGCAACGGCCCCGATGTCCGGCGCACCCTGGTGGGCCAGGAACTGCGCACGGAGCGCCCGGAGGGCAGCGTCCAGCGGCGGGACGTCCCGGCCGATGAGTTGCCCACTGTGCTGGCGAAGGTCTTCGGGATAGAACTCGACGCCCAGGACGCGCGGTCCATACGCGACCGCCACCGGTGAGCTGCCACGAGATCAGCGGCCGACCGCGTACCCCTGCATACCCCGGGGGTTGGCGGCGGCGCTGAGCACACCGGTGGCGGGATCCCGGGCGACGACGCACAGCCGCCCCTCGGACCAGGGCCCGCCGACCGTGACATGGTGCCCGCGGGCCCGCAGCCCGACGACCGTCCGCTCCCCCAGGCGGGACTCGACGGTGACGCTGCCGGGCCGCATGGCACGGGGGTGGAACGAGCTGGGGAAGCTGTCGTTGTGCCAGTTCGGGGCGTCGATGGCGCCTTGGAGGTCAAGTACGCGGCGCACGGCGGGACGCAGTGCCACGGCGAGGAAGAAGTGCAGGCTCCACTGGTCCTGTTGGTCTCCACCAGGGGTACCGAAGGCCATCACGGGCTGTCCGTCGCGCAGTGCCATGGACGGGGAGAGGGTGGTGCGGGGGCGTCGGCCGGGGGTGAGGGAGTTCGGCAACCCCGGTTCCAGCCAGGTCATCTGGAGTCGGGTGCCCAGCGGGAAGCCGAGTTCGGGGACGACCGGATTGGACTGCAGCCAGCCGCCGCTGGGGGTCGCGGCGATCATGTTCCCCCAGCGGTCGACGATGTCGAGGTGGCAGGTGTCGCCGCGGGTCGCGCCGTTGGTCGCGACGGTGGGCTCGCCCGCTCCGGCGACGGCCAGCGGATCCCAGGCTTGTTCGCTGCTCTGGCCGGTGGCGGCGCGCTGGGCCTGGTGGGGCAGTCGGGGGGTGCGGCCGCCGGGGCTGCCAGGGCGCAGGTCGCGCGATGCGGTGTCGCCGATGAGTTGCCGTCGGTCGGCGGCGTAGGAGTCTGACAGGAGGTCGTCCAGGGGGACGTTGCCGGGGTCGGCGTCGCCGTACCAGGCCTCGCGATCGGCCATGGCGAGCTTGGTGCCCTCGATCAGCAGGTGCGGGTAGTCCTCGGCGCCGTACTCCAACTCCTCTGGCAGCAGGGAGAGTTGCTGGAGGAAGACCGGGCCCTGGCTCCAGGGGCCGGGTTTGGCGATGGTCCAGCCGTTCCAGTCGTAGGTGGCGGGCGCCTCGTAGGAGGCGGACCAGTTCGCCAGGTCGTCGCCGGTGAGCACTCCGGCGTGCCGTTCGCCACTGGTGTCGAGAGCGGGACGGGCTGCGAAGGAGGTGAGGGCCTCGCCGATGAAGCCCTCACGCCAGACCCGGCGGGCGGCGTCTATCCGGTTCTCCCGGCTGCCGGGGGCCGCCTCGGACTCGGCGATGAGGCGGCGCCAGGTGCGGGCCAGCGCGGGGTTCCTCAGGAGGTGCCCGGGGGCCGGGGGGCGCCCGGCGGGCAGGTAGAGCTCGGCGGAGGTGGTCCATTCGCGCAGGAACAGTTCGCGTACCGCTTCGACGGTGCCACCGATGGCTTCGACCGCGGGGTGGCCGTGTTCGGCGTAGCCGATGGCATGGGTCAGTACGTCGGCGAGCGGCTTGGTGCCGTGGTCGCGCAGCAGGAGCAGCCAGGCGTCGAAGGCTCCCGGTACGGCGGCGGCCAACGGGCCGGTGCCGGGCACGAGTTCGAGCCCCAGCCCTGTGTAGTGGTCGATGGTGGCGCCCGCGGGCGCGGGCCCCTGGCCGCACAGCACGCGTACCGGGCCGTCCGCGGGGGCGAGGATGATCGGGACCTCGCCCGCCGGACCGTTGAGGTGTGGTTCGACCACGTGCAGTACGAACGCGGCCGCGACGGCGGCGTCGAAGGCGTTGCCGCCGTCCTCCAGTACCGCCATGGCGGACTGTGAGGCCAGCCAGTGGGTGGAGGACACCATGCCGAACGTGCCCTGGAGGGTGGGGCGCGTGGTGAACACGTTCACGCCTGGGGGATGTCGAAGTAGGACAGCAGCCCTCCGGCCAGCCGTAGGTCACCTTGCATCTTCAGTTTGCGGGTGAGGAACAGGGCCGGTCCCGAGGCGTTGCCGGAGGCCAGCCTGAGCAGTTCCGGAGCGGCCATGGTGAGCGTCAGCCGGGCGGGGCGGTCGGTGCCGTGCGGGGTGACCACGCACCGGCCGTCCGCGATGTACGTCTCATAGGTGTCCAGGACGTCGCCCGCACCGGTGATGCGCCAACGCACCAGCGCGGTGCGGTCGCCTGCCTCGGCCGGTTTGAACAGGGTCTCCATGCGGCGGAAGAGTTCGTCGAGCACCCGCCTGCGGTGCGGCCCGGCCATCACTTCGGCGGTCCTTCTGGCGGGTGTGTCCCGGACGATGCGGGCGAACTCAGCGGGGTCGACGGACCGCAGATCGAGGGCGCCGAGGTCGAGGGCGTCGCTGGTCGCCATGGCGGGCACCTTTCTGACTTCCCGGGAGCTACTGATCAGTAAGGCTAGGAGCCCCCTCAACCTGCCGCAAGACGACCGCTACCAACCGTGCGACGGCCGGGCGGAGCCGCCCGCCCGGTCCCGCCACATCGCCCTGATCACCGCCCGCGCCGCGTGGAAGCCCGACATCCCGTGCACCCCGGGACCCGGCGGCGTGGCGGAGGAGCACAGGAAGACCGCGGGATCGCTGGTGGCGTAAGGGACCCGGCGCAGCGTCGGCCGGAGCACGGACCGCAGTCCCGCCGTGGAGCCGCAGGCGTAGTCCCCGCCCACGTAGTTGGCGTTGTGCGCGGCGAGTTCGGCCGGGCCGCTGACCGCACGGGCGAGCACCCGGTCCCGGAAGCCGGGGGCGAAGCGTTCCAGCTGCCGCTCGATCGCCTCGGTGGCGTCGCCCCGCCAGCCGTTGGGCACCCGCCCGTAGACCCAGAAGACGTGCTTGCCCTCGGGCGCGCGGGTGGGGTCGAAGAGGCTGGGCTGGGCGGCGAGCAGGTAGGGGTTCTCAGGTGCGCTGCCGTGCAGGGCGGGCAGCAGCCCGGCCTCGACCTCGCTGAGGGTGCCGCCGACGTGGACGGTGCCCGCACGGGTGGCCTGCGGGGAGTGCCAGGGCACCGGACCGTCCAACGCGTAGTCGATCTTGAATCCGGCGGCTCCGTAGCGGAAGCCGCGGTAGTCCTTCGGCAGCCCGGCGATCCTGGTGAGCGCGGTGGGCGAGGTGTCGAAGACGTAGGCCCGGGCGGGCGGCAGTTCCTGCAGCGAGGTCACGGTGGTGCCGGTGTGGATGGTGCCGCCGAGGTCGGTGAGGTATCCGGCCAGCGCGTCCGCGATGGACTGGGATCCGCCGCGGGCCAGTGGCCAGCCGACCGAGTGGCCCGCGAGCAGGAACATCAGCGCCGCGCCGCCCGTGGTCAGCCCGGTGAGCGGAGTGCTCAGATGACCGGCGCAGCCGGCGATCAGGGCGCGCGCGGGAGCGTCGTGGAAGCGGCGGGCCAGTACGGCGGCGGGCAGCCCGCCCAGCATGCCGAACCGCGCGAACAGCAGCGGGCTGCTCGGCAGGCCGGTCCACTGCGCGCGCATCACGTCCCGGGCAAGTTCGTCCCAGTGGCCCAGGAACGGGGCGAGCATCCGGCGGTAGGCGCCCGCGTCACGCGGTCCGAGCGAGGCGGCGGTCTCGCCGACGGCACGGGAGAGCACGGCCGCGGAGCCGTCGGGGAACGGGTGGGCCATCGGCAGGTCGGGGTGCACCCACTCCAGGCCGTACTTGTCCAGCGGCATCGTCTTGAAGATCGGGGAGCCGATGCCGAAGGGGTGCGCCGTGGAGCACGGGTCGTGCCGGAAGCCGGGCAGCGTCAGCTCCTCGGTGCGGGCTCCGCCGCCCACGGTGTCGCCCGCCTCGAACACCTCGACCGCCACCCCGGCCCTGGCCAGCTCGATCGCCGCGGTCAGCCCGTTGGGACCGGCCCCGATCACTACCGCTTCCGTCGTCGGCGAGTGCTTCACAGTCACCACACTGCCAGAGGATCGCGTGGACGCGCAGGCCGGGGTGCGCTTGCCGCGCTGGCGGTTCTTGCTGGTCGGGCAGGCCCCCGGGCCCTCGGTGGGGGCCTGCCCCAAAGCGCTAGCCCAGGGCCGGGATTACGTGGTTGCCGTAGGCGTCGATCACCGCCTCGCGGGCGTCGTGCATGGCGTAGAGGGCGAACTGGTCGACGCCCAGCTCGCGTAGCCGTTCCAGCTTCTCTATGTGGGCGTCCGGGGGGCCCAGTACGCAGAAGCGGTCGACGACGGCGTCGGGGACGAAGGCCGTGTCGGGGTTGCCGACGCGGCCGTGGTGGGAGTAGTCGTAGCCCTGCCGCTGCTCGATGTAGGCGGTCAACTCCTCGGGGACCACGGCCGAATGCTCACCGTAGCGGGCCACGAGGTCGGCGACGTGGTTACCGACCATGCCGCCGAACCACCTCGACTGCTCACGGGCGTGGGCGAGCCCCGCCTCCGTTCCGTCGGTGACGTAGGCGGGCGCCGCCACACAGATGGTCACGTCCCCCGGATCGCGCCCCGCGTCCACGGCGGCGGTGCGCACCGCCTTGACCATCCACTCGGTGAGGAACGGATCGGCGAGTTGCAGGATGAAGCCGTCCGCCTCGCGCCCAGCGAGGGCCAGGGCCTTGGGTCCGTAGGCGGCCATCCACACCGGCAGCCTGCCGTCCTTGACCCAGGGCAACCGCAGCGAGGTCCCGTCCACCGACACCTCGCGCCCCTCCGCGAGTTCGCGTATGACGTGCATCGCCTCGCTCAGCGTGGCCAGGGTGTTGGGTTTGCGGCCGGTGACCCGCATCGCCGAGTCGCCGCGGCCGATCCCGCACACCGTGCGGTTGCCGTACATCTCGTTCAGGGTGGCGAAGGTCGCGGCGCTGACCTCCCAGGCACGGGTGGCCGGGTTGGTGACCATGGGCCCGACGATCAGCCGCTCGGTGTGCTCCAGCACCCGGCTGTGGATGACGTAGGGCTCCTGCCACAGCACGGTGGAATCGAAGGTCCAACCGTAGCGGAAGCCGTTGTGCTCGGCGCGGCGCATCAGTTCGACCACCGCCGATCCGGGCGGATCGGTCTGCAGGACCAGTCCGAAGTCCATCTGCCCTCCCTAGTGTCCCGTCAGGTACTGACACAGGCCGCGCGGCTGGTACTGGCCGTGCCCTGCCCGCCCCACGTAGGTGCGGGCGTCGATGACCAACTCGCCGCGCGACAGCACGGTTTCGACCCGCCCGGTGACCCGTTTGCCCTCGTAGGCGGAGTAGTCGACGTTCATGTGGTGGGTCTCGGCGGAGATGACCTGCTCGGCGTGCGGGTCGTAGACCACGACGTCGGCGTCGGCGCCGGGCGACAGGGTGCCCTTGCGCGGGTAGAGGCCGAACATCCGCGCCGGGGTGGCGCAGGCCAGTTCGATCCAGCGGCGGCGGCTCAACTTCCCCTCCACCACGGCCTGGTGGAGTAGGTCCATCCGGTTCTCCACACCGGGAAGGCCGTTGGGGATCCTGGAGAAGTCACCGCGGCCCAGCTCCTTCTGCCCGTTGAAGCAGAACGGGCAGTGGTCGGTGGAGACCACCGACAGGTCGTCGGTGCGCAGCGCCCGCCACAGCGCGGCCTGGTGCTCCACCGGGCGCAGCGGCGTGGAGCAGACGTACTTGGCGCCCTCGAAGTCCGGCTTGGCCAGGTCGTCGGTGGACAGGAAGAGGTACTGCGGACAGGTCTCGCCGAAGACGTCGAGCCCCAGGTCTCGCGCGTGTGCCAGCTCGGTGACGGCCTCGGCGGCGGAGACGTGCACGACGTACAGCGGCGCTTCGGCGACCCGGGCGAGCTGGATGGCGCGGTGCGTTGCCTCGGCCTCCAGCAGCGCCCTGCGGACCTCCCCGTGGTAGCGCGGATCGGTCTGCCCGGCCGCCAGCGCCTGCTCCACCAACACGTCGATGGCGATGCCGTTCTCGGCGTGCATCATGATCAGCCCGCCGTTGCCCGAGGCGCGCTGCATGGCCCGCAGGATCTTGCCGTCGTCGCTGTAGAACACCCCGGGATACGCCATGAACAGCTTGAACGAGGTGCAGCCCTCCTCCACGAGGAGGTCCATCTCCTTCAGGGTGTGCTCGTTGACGTCGGCGAGGATCATGTGGAAGCCGTAGTCGACGGCGCACTGCCCGTCGGCCTTGGCGTGCCAGGCGTCGAGTCCCTCGCGCAGCGAGTGGCCGACGCTCTGCAGCGCGAAGTCGATGACGGTGGTGGTGCCGCCCCATGCGGCGGCGCGGGTCCCGGTGGCGAAGGTGTCAGAGGCGAAGGTTCCGCCGAACGGCATCTCCATATGGGTGTGCGCGTCAACTCCCCCCGGGATGACGTACTTTCCGGTGGCGTCGATCGTGCGGTCGGCGGTCCATCCGGCCGCGGCGCCGCTGCCGTGCGCGGCCAGCGCCGCGATCCTGGAACCCTCGATGAGGACGTCGGCGTGCACCTCGTCGGCCGCGGTGATCACCAGTCCGCCGCGGATCACCGTACGTTCGGTACGGGTCATGGCGTTGCCCTCCCGTCTCGCAGTCCCGCCAGCGCGGTGCGCAGCGCGTCCTCCAGGATTCCGGCGCCCTCCTCGGCCTCTGCGACCGTGAGGGTGAGTGGCGGTGCGATGCGCAGGACATTGCCCTCGCGACCGCCCTTGCCGACCAGCAGTCCGCCTTCCCTGGCGGCCTCCAGAACCGCGGCGGCGGCCCGCGGCGAGGGCTCGTCGGTGCCGGGCTCCACCAGTTCCACGCCGAGCATCAGGCCCCGGCCGCGTACCTCCCGTACCAGGGGTGAGGTGGCGGCGATCGAGCTGAGCCGGGCGGCCAGCAGTCCGCCGATCCGCCGGGCGTTGCCCTGGAGGTCGTGCTCCAGCAGGTAGGTGAGGTTGGCGAGCGCGCCCGCGGTGGTGACCGGGCTGCCGCCGAACGTCGAAATGGAGTTGGCGGTGAGGCAGTTCATCACGTCCGCGCGGGCGACCACACCACCCATGGACAGTCCGTTGCCGATGCCCTTGGCGAAGGTGAGGATGTCCGGCGGCCCCGACCGGGCGTGCGCCTGCCAGCCCCAGAAGTGCTCTCCGGTGCGCCCCCAGCCAGTCTGCACCTCGTCGGTGATCCACAGGATGCCGCGTGGTGCGAGGACCTCGCGGAACGCGGCGAGCAGTCCGTCCGGCGGGGTGGTGAACCCGCCCACGCCCTGGATGGGTTCGGCGATCAGCGCCGCCACCGAGCCGTTGGCCTGCCCGAGGACGTCCTCCAGGTCGGCCACGCACGCGGCGGTGAACTCGGCGTCGGTGAGATGGGCGTAGGGGCCGCGGCTGCGGACGCCGCCGTGCACGTACAGCGTTTGCAGCGGTGACAGGCTCGTCGGTGACCAGGCGGTGTTGCCGGTGATGCCGATGGCGGAGAAGGAACGGCCGTGGTAGCTGTTGCGCAGCGCCAGCACCTGGTTGGAGCGGGTGTACGTGGTGGCCAGCAGCAGCGCGGTGTCGTTGGCCTCGGTGCCGGAGGTGGTGAAGAAGACCCTGGCGTCCGGGATACCGGACAACCGGGCGATGCGCTCGGCGAGTTCGACCGCGGAGCGGTTCAGGTACAGCGTGGAGGAGTGCAGGATCCTCGCGGCCTGGTCGCTCACCGCCCGGGTGACTTCGGGCAGGGCGTGCGCGGTCATGGTGGTGAGGATGCCGCCGAAGAAGTCGAGGTACCTGTTCCCTTCCGCGTCCCAGACGTGGCGGCCCTCGCCGTGGGTGATCTCGATCGGCTGCTCGTAGTACGTGGTGAGCCAGTCCGGCATGACGGCGCGGTGACGGGCGTGCAGGGTGGCGTGGCTTCCGGGTGCGGAGGTTTCGGTCATGGCCGTCATAACGATCACGGCTCCACAAGGTCGCCGTAGGCGTCGGGCCGGCGGTCTCGGTAGAACGCCCACTGCTGCCTGACCTCGTCGATCATCGCGAAGTCGAGGTCTCGGACGACCAGTTCCTCCTCCTTGTCGCTGGCGGTGTCGCCGACGAACTGGCCGCGCGGATCCACGAAGTAGGACGTGCCGTAGAAGTCGTTGTCTCCGTAGCTCTCCTGTCCGACGCGGTTGATGGCGGCGACGAAGTACTCGTTGGCGACCGCTGCGGCGGGCTGCTCCAACTGCCACAGGTAGGCGGAGAGTCCGCGCGAGGTGGCGGACGGGTTGTAGACGAGTTGCGCCCCGGCCAGGCCCAGCGCCCGCCAGCCCTCGGGAAAGTGCCGGTCGTAGCAGATGTAGACGCCGATCCGGCCGACCGCGGTGTCGAAGACCGGCCAGCCCAGGTTGCCCGGCTTGAAGTAGTACTTCTCCCAGAAGCCCTTGACCTGCGGGATGTGGTGCTTGCGGTACTTGCCGAGGACGGTGCCGTCGGCGTCGATGACGGCGGCGGTGTTGTAGTAGAAACCGGACCGCTCGACCTCGAAGACGGGGACGACGATCACCATGCCGGTCTCGCGGGCGAGTGCGGACATCCGGCGGATGGTGGGGCCGTCGGGGACCGGCTCGGCCCAGCGGTAGTGCTCGGGCTCCTGCACCTGGCAGAAGTACGGGGCGTTGAAGACTTCCTGGAAGCCGATCACCTTGGCACCCTGGGCGGCGGCCGCGCGGGCGTGCGCCTCGTGCTTGGCGATCATCGATTCGGTGTCACCGGTCCAGGTCGCCTGAACCAGTGCGGCGCGTACAACTGTGGCCATCGGACAGCTCCTTTGACGCGACGTCACGCCGTATCTACGCACGTAGATCGCGGCTGAGAGGACGACGGTATGAGCCCTTGGCTCTCCGTGGCAAGACCACTGCGCGGGAAAGGAAGCCTCCCCGGGGGCGCGGCCCCCGAACCCCTTCGGGAACCCGCTCCCCCGAGCCCCCCGCGGGCTCCACCCCCAGAGCGGAGCCCGCCGGAGACGATCAACAGGCAAACTTGCAAGTTTGCCTGTTGATTGTTTACCGTGCAGGCATGACGGAAAAGGCAGCGGGCCCCACAGCCGGCGGCGCCGACGCGGCGACGGAACTGTCTGTCGCCGTGGGCCAGTTGATGCGACGGCTGCGGGCGGAATCCCCCGAAGGGGCGCTCACCCCGACGCAGCGGTCGGTGATGGGGCGGCTGGACCGGGACGGACCGGCCACCACCGCCGCGCTGGCGCGCGCGGAACGCGTTCGTCCGCAATCCATGCGGATGACCCTCGGCGCGCTGGAGGAGCAGGGCATAGTGACCCGCTCCCCGCACCCCACGGACGGCCGCCAGGTGGTCTTCTCCCTCACCCCGGCCGGCCGCAAGGGCCTGACCTCGGTGCGGCACGCCAAGGAGACCTGGCTCGCCGAGGCCATCGCCAACGCTCTCGACACCGCGGAGCGGCGCACCCTGACCGAGGCCATCGCGCTGCTGAAGCGGCTGGCCGAGTCGTGACACGCGTAGGGGCCCGCACCGCGGCGGCCCGCTCGGGCACCGGCGAACACGCCGGATTCGGGCGGAAGTTCATCACTCCGCTGCTGCTCGGATCCGTGCTGAACCCGGTCAACTCGACCATGATCGCGACCGCGTTGGCGGCCATCGGCACAGATCTGCACGTGGGCGCCGCGCAGACCGCCTGGCTGATGGCCTCGCTTTATCTGGCCAGCGCCATCGGCCAACCCTTGATGGGCCGGTTCGCCGACCTGCTCGGGCCGCGCCGCGTCTTCCTGGTCAGCCTGGTGCTGGTGTGCGCCGCGGGCGCGGTCGGCGCCCTCGCGCCCAGCCTCGGCTGGCTGGTGGCCTCCCGGGTGCTGCTGGGCTTCGGCACCTCGGCCGCGTACCCGGCGGCGATGGCGCTGCTGCGCGCCGAGTCCGAGCGACTCGGTCAGGAGACGCCGCGCACCGTGCTCGGGCTGCTGTCACTGGCCGGGCTGTCCAGCGCGGCGGTCGGTCCGGTGCTCGGTGGAGTGCTGACGGCCACCCTCGGGTGGCGCGCGATCTTCGCGGTGAACATCCCGCTGTCGCTGCTCGCGCTGGTCCTGGCGGCGCTGTGGCTGCCGGGCGGCAGGCCCGAGGGACCGTCGCGGACCACGGCGAGGATCGATCCGCTGGGCATCGCCCTGTTCGGTGCCGTGCTCACCACCACCACGGTGTTCCTGATGCGGCTCGACCACCCCCGGTGGCTGCTGCTGCCGGTGCTCGTGGTGCTCGGCGCGCTGCTCACCTGGTGGGAGCTGCGCCGTACCGTCCCGTTCCTCGACCTGCGCATGCTGACCCGCAACCGTGCGCTGACCACCACCTACCTACGGCACTGCGTCGCGTACCTGATCATCTACTGCGTGATGTACGGCTACTCGCAGTGGCTGGAGGAGGCTCATGGCGTCTCGGTGTTCGACGCCGGGCTGGTGATGCTGCCGATGTCGGTGGCCGCCGCCGTCTGCTCGCTGCTGGGCGCCCGCACCAAGGGAGTTCGGGCCCAGCTCACGCTGGCCGCGGCGCTGCTCGCGGTGGGCAGCGCGGGGCTGCTGCTGGCCGGGCGGCACACTCCGCTGGCGGCCGTGCTGCTGATCGGCACGGTGTTCGGCCTGCCGCAGGGACTGACCTCCACCGGCAACCAGGCCGCCGTCTACGCGCAGGCGCCGCCCGGCGGCACCGGCGCCGCGGCCGGACTGCAGCGCACCGCGCAGTACCTCGGCGCGATCGCCGCGTCCAGCCTGATCGGCCTGTTCTACGGGTCGCGGGCGACCGACGCCGGGCTGCACGGCATGGCCGCCACCGCGGGCGTGCTGAGCCTGGTGCTCCTCGTACTGACCATCGCCGACCGGGCGCTGCGCCCCAGGCGCCGTTGACCCGGTCATCGCCAACCGCACACGACAACGCACGGAAGTAGGCACCACCCATGCCAGCAACGGCACTCGACCCCCGGACCGCGCTCGTCCTGATCGACCTCCAGAAGGGCATCGTCGGCCTGCCCACCGTCCACTCCAGCGCCGAGGTCGTCGAGCGCGGCGCGCGGTTGGCGGCGGCGTTCCGCGCCAAGGACCTGCCGGTCGTCCTGGTGAACGTCGCGGGCCGCGCGCCGGGCCGTACCGAAATGCCGCAGCCGGACCGTGAACTGCCCGCCGACTGGGCCGAGTTGGTCCCGGATCTGGACCGGCAGCCCGGGGACATCACCGTCACCAAGCAGCAGTGGGGCGCGTTCCACGGCACCAACCTCGACCTGGAGCTGCGCCGCCGCGGCGTGACGCAGATCGTGCTGGCCGGTATCGCCACCAGCATCGGTGTGGAGTCCACGGCGCGTGCCGCCCACGAGCACGGCTACCACGTGACCGTCGCGACGGACGCCGTGACCGACATGAACGCGGACGCCCACCACAACAGCCTGGAGCGGATCTTCCCCATGCTGGGCGAGACGGACACCACGGACGCGATCGTCAAGCTGCTGGGCTGACGGACGGGTTCGGGGTGGGGCCTTCCCCACCCCGAACCCACATGCTGCCGGGATGCCCCGGCCAGGCGTGTCGCGGACACGATGGTCCGCATGGTGCACAGGACTCGATGCGCGCGAGCGGCCGCGGCCGTGGCGCTGTTGGCGGTGGGTGCCGCCGTGCTCCCGGTGGGCTCGGCGAGCGCCGCGGAGCCCCTGGACGGGGTGTGGCGGATGGACGGCTACGGCACCGTCCTCAGCGTGGCACACGGCCGGCTCCGCGCGTTCCAGACGACGGCGGTCAGCTGCCTTCCGGGCGAGGTGGCCGAGCGGTCCGGCCCGACCGCCCGGGACGGGTCGGTCACGTACACGACGTCCCACAAGGACGTCTACACCGTTCGACCGTCGGACCTGCCGGACAGCGCGGCGTTGCGGGTGGCCGGATCCCCCGGCGAGCGCGGCCTGCGGCGGATCGGTGCGCTGCCCGCCGCGTGCGCGCACAGGGCTCCGTCGGATCCGGTGGCGGTGTTCGAGACGTTCTGGCGGACCTTCGCGGAGAACTACCCGTTCTTCGCCGCCAAGGGCGTCAACTGGCAGGAGACGTACGGCCGTTATCGGCCGAGGGTCAACGCGACCACCTCCGACGGCCAACTCTTCACCGTCCTGCGGGACATGGTCGCACCGCTGAACGACGCGCACGTCCATCTGTACGACGGAGGCGCGCGGTACTTCGGCCAGGGGCGGCCGGGCACGGTGGTACCGGGCCCGGCACTCGACGCCAGGGTGAAGGCGTACGTCAAGGACCGCGACCTGCGCGGGCGGCCGCTACGGGAGTTCGCGGGCGGCCGGATCGGCTACGCCGATCTGCCCGGCGGCCTGGGGTATCTGCGCGTCTCGGGTTTCGGTGGCTACAGCGCCGACCGCGACGACCCGTACACCGCCGACGAGCAGGCACTGGACCGGGCGCTGGACACGGTGTTCAGCGCCGAGCGGACCCGGGCCCTCAAGGGGTTGGCCATCGATCTGCGGGTCAACGGCGGCGGCTACGACGAACTGGGTCTGCGCATCGCCTCCCGGCTGACGGACCGCCCCTACCTCGCGTACGCCAAGCGCCACCGGGACGACCCCGGCGACCCGGGCCGGTTCAGCCGGCCGCAGCCGATCACCGTGCGCCCGGCCGGCGCCCCGCGCTACACCGGCCCGCTGGCCGTACTGACCGGAGGGTCGACCGTCAGCGCCGGGGAGACCTTCACCCAGGCGCTGATCGGCCGACCCGGCAGGACGGTGCGGATCGGCGAGAACACCCAGGGGGTCTTCTCCGACGTGCTGGACCGCGACCTGCCGAACGGCTGGACCTTCGGACTGCCCAACGAGGAGTTCCTGACCCGTGACGGGCGGACCTTCGACGGCCAGGGCATTCCACCGGACATCCGGGAGCCGGTCTTCACCGCCGGGGAGTTCGGCCACCGCCGCGACTCGGCGTTCGACGCGGCGGTGGCGCTGCTCGGCGGGCGTGGCTGACCTACGCGGTGCCCGCCGGGTGGACGACCATGGCCGAGCCGCCGCCGCGCCGTACCGTCTCGGCGGCGGCGATCCACCGGCCGTCCGGCAGCCGCTGGACGCCGGTGGCCGCGCCGATCTCCGGGTTGAGGGTGAAGTGATGGCCGATCTTCTCCAGCTCACCGCGCAGCGGGCTGTTGTACAGGCCGGGCTCCAACTCGGTTGCGGCGGCGTTACGTTGGCTGGCGCGCGGCGCGGCGATGGCGTCCACCAGCGGCAGCCCGCGGTCCACATGGCCGAGCAGCACCTGGAGCACGGTGGTGATGATGGTCGCGCCACCGGGCGAGCCGATCGCGAAGTCCGGCCTGCCGTCCTTGAGCACGATCGTCGGCGAGATCGAGGAGCGCGGACGCTTGCCGGGACCCGGCAGGTTCGGGTCGGGGACGGCCGGGTTGGCCGGGGTGAAGTCGAAGTCGGTGAGCTCGTTGTTGAGCAGGAAGCCACGACCGGGCACCACGATGCCGCTGCCGCCGGTCTGCTCGATGGTGAGGGTGTACTCGACGACGTCGCCCCACCTGTCGGCCACCGTCAGGTTGGTGGTGTTCTGGCCCTCGTACGTGGTGGGTACGGGGGCGCCGCCGTGGGCGCAGCCCGACGACGGATGACGCGGGTCGCCGGGCGGCAGCGGGCTGCTGAGGACCGCGCCGGGCTTGATCAGGCAGGCGCGCGAGTCGGCGAACCGCTGTGAGGTCAGGCCGCGGGTGGGCACGTTGACGTATGCCGGGTCACCGACCCAGCGGCCCCGGTCGGCGAAGGCGATCCGGCTGGCCTCGATGAAGTGGTGCAGGTACTGCGCCGGGCTCATGCCGGACAGGTCGTACCGCTGGAGGATGTTCAGGGCCTCGCCCATCGTGGTGCCGCCCGAGGAGGACGGCGCGATCCCGTACACGTCTCGGCCGCGGTACGTGACGTGCGTCGGCTGCCGGTACCGCACCGCGTACGCCGCCAGGTCCGCGGCGCTCAGCCGGCCGGGCCGCACCCTGCGGGTGGCGGTCGGGCTCACCGGCGGCTTGCGGACGGTGTTGACGATGTCGGCGCCGATGTCGCCGCGGTAGAGGGCGCCCAGGCCGCGCCGGGCCAACTCCCGGTAGGTGCGGCCCAGATCGGGGTTGGTGAAGGTCGAGCCGACCTCCGGCGGTTTGCCGCCCGGCAGGAACAGCTTGGCGGTGGCCGGGAAGTCGGCGAACCGTGCCTGGTTGTCGGCGGTCTGCTGGCGGAACGTCTTGTCCACGGTGAAGCCCTGCTCGGCGAGGCGTTCGGCCGGGGCGAGCGACTGGGCGAGCGAGCGGGTCCCCCAGCGGTCGAGGGCGGCCTGCCAGGTGGCGGGGGTGCCGGGGGCGCCGACGGACAGGCCGCTGGTGACCGCCTGGTCGAACGGCAGCGGCTTGCCGTTCTCCAGGAACAGGCCGCTGTTCGCGGTGTGCGGTGCGGTCTCCCGGCCGTCGATGGTGGATATTCGGTGGGTCCTGGCGTCGTAGTAGACAAGGTAGCCGCCACCGCCGATACCGGCCGAGTACGGCTCGGTCACCCCGAGCGCGGCGGCGGTGGCGACGGCCGCGTCCACCGCGTTGCCGCCGTGCCGCAGGACGTCGATGCCGACCGCGGAGGCGTTGGCGTCCACGCTGGAGACGGCGCCGCCGTAGCCGACCGCCACCGGTGACTTCACCGGGACCGCGGTGGGGGTTCCGGCCGCGGCCGGTGAGCCCGCGGCGAGTGCGGCGACCACGGCGCCCGTGGCGGCAAGTGCCGTTATCCGGCGGCGGGTTGTCGATCCTGCGGCAGGACCCATGCGTACCTCCAAGCGAACGACAGGGCCGGGAGCCTACCGGCGGGACGGGAGTGACGACAGGGGGTCAGGGCCGCCGCGATGATGTTTCGTCCGGCTGTAACGTTTCGCGTCCGGCGTCAGCCGGCCATCGCGATGACCAGCCACATGAACCCGGTACCGGCGACCGTGCACAGCAGCGTGGACAACGAGGGATGCGGGCTGTGCGCCTCGGGCAGGATGTCGGAGGTGGCGAGGTAGCACAGGAATCCGGCGAAGAACCCCAGGTACAGCCCGAGTAGGCCGCGCGGGATGGTGAACGCCAGGGTGGTGGCGGCGCCCACCACGGGCGCCACGGCATCGCAGCCGAGCAGCGCGAAGGTCCGGCGGCGGTCGCTCCCGTGCAGCCAGGTCACCGTGTAGGTGTTGAAGCCGTCCGCGAAGTCATGCGCGATGACGGCGAACGCGACCACCGCGCCGACGGTCGCCCCGGCCTGGAAGGCCGCGCCGATGGCGAAGCCGTCCATGACGCTGTGGGCGATCAGGGCGCTCGCCGCGACGATACCGAGGGCCTGGGGCGGCGCACGGTCGTGCCGGTGCGGGTGGGTGTGTGCGGCGTACTCGCCCTCGTGGGCGCGGTGGATGGCGACCGCGCGCTCCACGGTGTGGATGGCGAGGAAGCCGCCGACGAACAGCAGCAGCGCCGCGGGCACCCCGAACACGTGCGCCGGTCGGGCGGAGAGGGCTTCGGGCAGCAGGTCGAAGCCGACCGCGCCCAGCATCAGCCCGGCGGCGAGCCCCAGTACGAGATGGCGGCGGTCCCCGATACGGTGCGCCACCGCGCCGCCGAGCAGGGTCATCAAGAACGCGCCCACCGCGACCACTACTGCCATGGGGTCATGATCCGGCCGTCGTGGGGCGTCGGCGCTCGGGCTTGGGCCGTATGGGCGGCGCGGCGCCGACCGCTACTCACGCGTAGCCAGCGGGGCGCCCTGGCATGGCGCGCGAGTGGCGTACCGCGCCGCCCTCACCGGGTCAGTCGAAGACGCGCGACGCGAGGGTGGCCCGCTCCTCCTGCGGGATGGAGGTCCAACGGGTGCCGCGGATGGCGCCTTCGAGGGCGAAGAGGGTGTGGCCGCGGGCGTCCTCCGGCAGCTCCGCGCTGATCTTGGCGTACGCCGCCTCCGCGCCGAGCCGGCGCAGTTCCGCCGCGTCGCACACCCCGGCTTCGCGCAGCCGGTCGGCGAGGATCGCACCGATGTTGGGGAGTTTCTCCAGGGATTCCATGTCGTATCTCCCGGTCTGGGTGGTTCGCGGGGTCCCTTCCGCCATGATGCCCGGCTCCGGGCCCGATCCTGTGGATGCGGGGCCGTCCTGACGTCCGATCCGGCGGTCTTGTCGGGCGTCCGGGAGTACGGCAGCGTACGGGCCACGGTGATCACGAATGGTCACGGATAATCAGGAGAGGGTGATCCGATGGCACGGACCAGACGATGGCGGTCACTTGACGGCGGGCGACTGCCGACCGTTTGGCGCCCGTTGGCTGCGCTCGGCGCCGCGGCGGCATTGGCGCTCAGCGGGTTGGGCGCGCCCGCCTCGGCCGCGGCGGCGCCGCGTTCGAACCCGGCGGTGGACTACCAGGATCCGGTGTCCGCCCTGCCCCCCGTCAGCCGCCCGAACACCCGGCACTGCACGGTGGAGGTGATGCGCCATGACTTCGGCAACAACCTCACCGACCCGCCCTACGGCACCACCGTCACCCCGCCCACCCGTTGCGCGGGCCCCTGGACCAAGGTCGTCATGGACTGGTCGGGCAGCGTCAAGGGCCGCCAGTACGACCGGCTCGCCGGGGTGTGGCTGGGGGGCGCGGAGATCTTCCGCACCAGTACCGCCGAACCCGACGAGGACGGCATCAACTGGCACGTCGACAAGGACATCACCGAGTTCGCCCCGCTGCTGAGGAGCCCTCAGCAGCTCGAGGTGGAACTGGGCAACGTTGTCAACTCGACATACACCGGCGTCTACCACATGCGGCTGAGCTTCACCTACTACCTGGCCGACGCCCGGCACCCCGCCGCCCGTACCGCCGACCGGGTGATACCGGTGGCCAGGCACGATCCGAAGACCGCGCCCTGGTTCGAGCTGGGCAAGGGCCAGTCGGCGACCGCCTCGGTGGCGTTCCCGACCAATCTGACCCGGGCCCGGCTGGAGCTGTACGCGCGCGGTGGGGGCTGCGACGAGCAGTGGTTCACCGCCGTACCGGACGACCTGGCCAGGACGGCGCCCGACTACCTGTGCGGGGGCGGCCCGTACCGTGAGGTCCTGGTCTCGGTGGACGGCCGCCCGGCGGGTCTGGCGCAGCCGTACCCCGTGGTGTACTCGGGCGGCATCGTGCCCACGCTGTGGCGGCCGATCCCGGCCATCGACCAGTTCCGCACCGAGGCGTACGACATCAACCTGACGCCGTTCGCCGGCCAACTCGCCGACGGGAGGCCGCACTCGCTGACCATCAGCCCGTACGCCGCCAACGACACCTGGACGGTGGGCGGTTCGCTGTTCGTGGACACCGACCACGGTCGGGCCCGCACCGGCGGCGCCGTCACCGCGGACTCACTGGGCGCGGCTCCCCGGGTCGCCACCGCGGAGACCAAGCGGGCGGACGGCGGTACGGATGTCGCGGTGGACGTACACCGCGACTGGTCGATCAGTGGATATGTCGACACCTCCCATGGGCGGGTGGCCACCACCGTGGAACAGCACCTCGGGTACCGCAACACCGACGCGGTCTCCATGACCGGCCAGCGGCAGGTGGTGCACCAGCGGGACACCGGGAGCACGACGGTGCGCACCGCTGGTCCCGGCGGCGACCAGCAGACCGTGCGGCACTCCTGGGCCTACCCCATCGACGTGGACAGCGATGCGGTCTCCAACGTCGACTACAACAACTACGACCTGCGGGCGGCGGTGACACAGGGGCGCGCTGAGACGGACGCGGTGCGGGCCGGGCGCGGCGGCTGGCACACCACGGCCGACGTGAACGACCGGCTCACCGCCACCGGGGAACTCGCGCGCAAGAACGGCGCGGTGCTCACGGCGGACGGCACGTCCACCGAGCGCTACCGGGAGTTCGACGACTCCGGATTCTGCTACGACCGGGAGTTGCGCGCGGCGCATGGGTGGATCACCTCGGACACGGGTGGCGCCCGGGCGCGGTGCTCGCGGCCGTAGGCCGCTGACGGACGATGCGGCGCCGCCCGGCCGCACCCCGTGGCAACTCGCCGCCGCGGCGGCGAGCCACCCCATGACGTGGCCCGGCGGCGAGCCACCCCATGACGTGGCGCCCACGGGCGAACTCCGCCTTCGGCGGGGTCAGTGGCCCTCCGCCGCCTCCGCGTGGACCTGGGCCAGTTCCGGCGTTCCACCGCTCGCCCAGGCGTGTCCCGCGGCGACCACGTCGATCTCCCGGCCGGAGGCCAACCGCACCACCGGGTGGCCGTTCGGCCAGATCTGCCAGACGGCGCCGGGTACGCCGCGCACGATGACCGTGCCGAGGTACAGCCCGGCGTCGTTGCCGAGCCAGGAGAGGTTGTCCGGGTCGTCCCGCCACTGCGGCGGAAGCTGGTCCAGAGCCGCCAACGAGGCTGCGGTGTCGTCGAGTTCGACCCCGGCCGCCGACGCCTGCTCACGCAGCAGCTCGCACTCCGCGAGCAGTTCCGCGACCCCCTCCTGGTCGACGGCGCCCGGCGCCGTCACGGAGACACCGCGCGCGGTGCCGTGCCGCTTGCGCCATTTGTCGAAGAACGAGATCTCCATACCGACAGACTGGCACCGCCCGCCCGCCGCACGGCGTCAGACGCGGCGATCAGATACGGACGCTGTACGCCTTGCGCAGCGTCTCGTGCACCGTCCACGTCGTCCGGTCGCCCTCGCGCAGCACACACACATCGCCCGGTCCGACCTCGAAGACCGGGCCGCCCGCGACCTCGATCGTGGCCCGGCCGCCGATCACCACGAACATCTCGTCGGCCTCGGTGTCGGTGACCACTCCCGGGGTGATCTGCCAGATGCCGTGCGCCCGGGTGCCGTCCGCCGACTCCCACAGGACCGCGCCGGTCACCTCGGGGCTGCCCGAGACGATCTGCGCCGGATCGAGCGGTTCCGGCGACAACTCGGCGTCGGCGATGTGCAGGGCGAAGCTGGGCACGAGTTGGCGGCCCGGGTCATTGACGGTCATGGCCGGTGAGCGTACGCGGGTCGGCCGGGACACCGGGGCGGCACAGTGTGTGCGCTCCGCGGCCCGGCCGTACAGGTCGTAAAGCGGTTACAGCTCCAGGTCCACCACGACCGGGGCGTGGTCGGAGGCGCCCTTGCCCTTGCGCTCCTCGCGGTCCACGTAGGCGTCGCCGACCGCCTTCGCGAAGGGCACGTTGCCGTAGACCAGGTCGATGCGCATGCCCTTGTTCTTGGGGAAGCCCAGCTCCCGGTAGTCCCAGTAGGTGAACGGCCGGTCGTACTTCAGCGGGCGCGGTACCACGTCGGACAGCCCGGACTCGCGCAGCGCGGCCAGCGCGGCGCGCTCCGCCGGGGTCACATGGGTCAGCCCCTCGAAGACGGAAGGGTCCCATACGTCGTCGTCGGTGGGCGCCACGTTGTAGTCGCCGAGGACGGCGAACGGCCGGTCCCCGGCGGCGTCCTCGGCGACGGCCTGCCGCAGCGCGTCGAACCAGCGCAGCTTGTAGTTGTAGTGGTCATGGCCGACCTCGCGGCCGTTGGGCACGTACACCGACCACACCCGCACCGCACCGCAGGTGGCCGCCACCGCGCGCGGCTCCTGGGCGCCGTCGTACTCCGGGCCGTCGGGCAGGCCGACCACCACCTCGTCCAGCCCGACCCTGGACAGCACCGCGACGCCGTTCCACCGGCCGGTCGCGTTGACCGCCGCCTCATAGCCCAGCTCACGTAGCTGGTCGTACGGGAACTGCTCGGCCGCGCACTTGGTCTCCTGTATGCACAGCACGTCCGTGCCGCTGCTCTCCAGCCAGGCCAGCAGCCGCGGCAGGCGGGCGGTGATCGAGTTGACGTTCCAGGTCGCGATGCGCAGTGACATGTCCCGCAATCTACCGCCCGCCACCGACAGCCGGACGGCTACGCCAGTTCCACGCTCTCCCCCGGGGCGATCCTGCGGTGCTCCGCCTCGCCGATACCGGGGCCGGACGGGCCCAGCAGGGTGTTGTAGATGCCGTGCCCGTTGTCGCTCAGCAGGCCGTCATGGATGGAGAACGCCCGGCGCGGTGCGACCTCGCGCACGTAGTCGATGATCTCGGACACCTTGTTCCACGGAGCGTGCACCGGCAGCATCAGCGTGGCCACGCCCTTGTCCGGCACGGTGAGCGCGTCGCCGGGGTGGAACAGCGAACCGTCCACCAGGAAGCCGATGTTGGTGATCCTGGGCCGGTCGGGATGGATCACCGCGTGCAGTTCGCCGTGCACCTCGACGTCGAAGCCCGCCGCGCTGAAGGTGTCGCCGTTGCCCACCGTGTGCACCCGGCCGGGGAAGGCTGGGGCGATCTGGTCGGCGACGCTGCGCAGGGTCCAGATCTCGGCGGCCGGATTGGCGTCCAGCGCGGCCCGCAGCCGACCCTCGTCGAAGTGGTCCGGATGCTCATGGGTCACCAGGACCGCGTCCGCGCCGACCGCCGCGTCCGCCTCGCTGAAGTTGCCGGGGTCGATGACCAGGGTCTGCCCGCCGTTCTCCAGCCGGACGCAGGCGTGCCCCTTCTTGGTCAGCTTCATGGTTGTCTCCCCTACCAGGCCGTCCCGGGAACCGTTTCCCCAACATCATTTCACCGGGGCGGCGCCCCACCACGGCTATGGCAGGGCGCGCCGATCCGGGTATCCGGCGAGCCCTCAGCGGGGCAGCTGGGCGACCTCCCGGATGACCCGCTGGGCCACCGCGAAGGCCGAGTTGGCCGTGGGGACGCCGCAGTAGACGGCGGTCTGCATCAGCACCTCCTTGATCTCGGCGGGCGACAGCCCGTTGCGCAGCGCGGCGCGGACATGGAAGGCCAGCTCGTCCAGATGGCCGCCGGCGACGAGCGCGGTCAGGGTGATGCAGCTTCGGGTCTTGCGGTCGAGCCCCGGCCGGGACCAGATCTCGCCCCAGGCGTAGCGGGTGATGAAGTCCTGGAAGTCCGCGGTGAGTTCGTCGGCGTTGGCGGCGGCCTGGTCCACGTGCGCGTCGCCCAGCACCTCGCGGCGGATCCTCATCCCCTCGTCGTACGGGTCGGGACGCTGCGGGGGCGCGGCGGCGGGCGGCTCGGGTACGACGCTGGGCGCGGCGGTCGGCGTGACCGTCGGTACGACGGGCGGCGGGACGGTCGGGGGGACGGCCACCGGCGGCGGGGGCACCGGAGCCGCGAACGGCGGGGTGATCACCTGCGGCGGTGCCGGGGCGGCGGTCGGATGCGGCGCCGTCGGCTCGACGGGCGGCCGGAACGGCGGCTGGGTGGGCGCGGGACGGTCCAGCCAGGCGGTGGAGAAGTGCCGCACCACCAGATCGGTGAACGCCCTCGGCTGCTCCACCGCGACCAGGTGGGAGGCACCGGGGACCACGGCGAGCCGGGCGTCGTGGATGCCGGCGACCAGCGCGCGGGCCTCGGCGGGCGGTGTGGCGTGGTCCTCGGCACCGGCCACGACCAGCGTGGGCACGGCGATTTCGGCGAGTTCGGCCCGTACGTCGTGGGTGGCCAGTGCCTCGCAGGCGGCGATGTAGCACTCGGCGTCGGTGGTGCGCACCATCTGCACGCCCCACTCGACGATGGATGCCTGTGCGGCGCGGAAGGCCGGGGTGAACCAGCGCTCCGGGGTGGTCTGGGCGATCTGGGCGAGCCCGCCGGACCGGACCACGACCCCGCGCTGCCGCCAGCCGTCGGGAGTGTCGAAGCGTGCCGCCGAGGAGACAAGGACCAGCGAGGAGACCCGGCACGGGCTGCGCAGCGCCAGGTCGAGGCCGACGGCGCCGCCGATCGAGCAGCCCACGTAGCCGAACCGTTCGATGCCGAGGTCGTCGAGGGTGGCGAGCAGCCGGTCAGCCAGCTCGCTGATGGAGGACGCGGGTTCCGCGGGCGCGCCACCGTGTCCCGGCAGATCGAAGCGGAGCACCCGCCAGTGCGCGGTCAGCTCGGGTATCTGCCGGTCCCACATGTGCCATGTGGTGCCTAGAGCTGGCCCCAAGACCAGAACCGGCGCGTGTTCTGGCCCGTCAAAGCGGTATTGCAGGTGTTCGGTCGCTGTCGTGCTCACCAGGCCACGCTCCCACATCTCACAATTTCTCAAGGCGGGGGGTCGGGGACGCTCGCCAGACCTTCCCATGCCTCCACCGCCCCACGCAGATCCTCCACGTCAGGCTTGACGTACCACTTCTTGGTCGTCTTGACGTTGGTGTGCCCTGCCCACCGGGCCAGGACGTGATCCGGGACACCGCTGTCCGCGGGTACGTAAAGCAGGAAGCGCGGGCATCGTACAAGCGGACCCTGCGAAGGCCGTTCTCGTGCTTCCCGAGCGTGACGGTGATGGTGATGGTGCGGCCTATCGGCAGCGACAACGCACGATGTCCATGCAGTCGCCGGGGTTTGCGGGGCGGAAGGCCGCCTCCCGGGCCGGTCCCGGGCCGGTGGTCCGGTGGACGATGTCGAGGAAGACCGCGCGGCAGCCCGCTGTGGGAAGCGTCGGGCTCCGCGGGGCGGTGGGTGTGCAGCAGCAATACCGGCCGGACCCGCCGCGGCGCGAAGGGGGCGGTGGGCGGCGCGAAATTGGGGTCACACCGCCGTGCGGCCGCCGTCCACGGCCAGGTGGGCGCCCTGGACGAAGCTGGCGGCGTCGCTGGCCAGGTAGGCGATGGCCTCGGCGATCTCCTCCGGTTCGGCCGCGCGGCCCGCGGGGGCCTGTGCGGCTACGGCGTCCATCGCCTCGCTCATGCCCTCCATTCCCTCGGTGCGGGTCGGGCCCGGCACGACGGTATTGACGCGGACGCCGCGCGGGCCGTACTCGGCGGCCCACGCCCGGGTGAGCTGGTTCAGCGCCGCCTTGCTCGATCCGTACAGCGCCAGTCCCGAGATGCCGTAGTCGGCCGCCATAGTGCTGACGTTGACAATCGCCCCGCCGCCGCCTTCGGCCATGGCCGGCGCCAGCGCCCCGACCAGGTAGAAGGGAGCCTTCACGTTCAGGTCGTAGACGGCGTCCACCTCGGTCGGTGTCGCCTCCTCGGTCGGACCGCCGGGGTAGACACCCGCGTTGTTGACGAGGATGTCGACCCGGCCGCCGCCCAGCTCGGACGCCTCCCGGGCCAGCCGCCGCACGGCGTCCGCGGCGCGCAGGTCGGCGGCGACGAAGTCCGCCTTGCCGCCGCGCTCCCGGATTGCGGTGACCACCGCCCCGCCTCGGGTCGCGTCACGCCCGGCGACCAGCACATGGGCGCCCCGCTCAGCTAGCAGCGCGGCGGTGGCGGCGCCGATACCGCTGGTCGCACCGGTCACCAGGGCCACGCGCCCGGTCAGATCAACAGAAGCCATGAGGTCTTCCTCTTCATCGAATGAACCAAGGGGTGCGGCGGGCCGCTGTGCGGCGTTCGCCGCTTCGGCCATCGCCGGATCCGAGAACCGCCATAAAAGGAACGGGTTACTGCTCGCTGGCCTGCGGCTCCTGGCTGATCGTCGCCAGCTTCCGGTCGGGGTGGCCCACGTCCTCCCGGGTTACGCCGCAACCGGGGGCCTGGCGCAGGGCCTGGGTGCGGGCCCGATCCCTCGCGATCCACTCCGCAACCTCAACCTGCTCGACCGCTACAGCTTCACTGCGGTCAGCGCCTTACGCCCCTTGCGTGATCCGGACGCATCGGAGCTGGACGAGGACGACGGCGGGGCGTCAGAAACTCACGAGGGCGCTGATCGGCCTGCGCCTGCCGCAATTGCCTACACGGGGCGGGTATGAACGCCGATGCCGCCGGAGACGATCAGATTGTCGCCCGTTATGTAGCTGGCGCTGTCGGATGCGAGGAAGGCGACAGCTTCAGCAATGTCGGCAGGGGCTCCGACGCGGCCGAGGGGAACGCCTTCACCCCAGGAGGCGATCGTGTCGGGGGAGATGCCCATCTTGCTGTACGCGGGGGTGTTGACCAGGCCGGGGCTTACCGCGTTGACCCGGATGCGGCGTGGGGCGAGTTCGATGGCCAGGGAGCGCACGAGAGGCAGCAGAGCTCCCTTGGCAGCGGTCATGGCAGCGCCGAGTCCCTCGCCGGCACCGACGGTGAACACCACGGACGCGCCTTCGTTCAGCAGGGGGAGCGCCTTTTGCAGTGTGAAGAAGTTGCCCTTGACGTTGATGTTGAACAGGGCGTCGAAGGCGGCCTCATCGGTGGACTCGATCGGGCGGGGGCGAGAGATGCCCGCGTTGAGGTAGAGCAGGTCGAGGGAGCCCAGGTGCTCACGCGCCTGGTCCACGGCCCGGCCGATGTCGGTCAGGGAGCCGGCGTCGGCCTGGACAGCGATGACGTCTCCAGGAAGGCCGGCGTCATCGATATCGCCGAGGCCGGTGACCATGACGCGATAACCGCGCGAGTGGAGCAGTTCCGCGGTGGCCTTGCCGATCCCGCTGGTTCCGCCGGTGATGAGGGCTGTCTTTGCTGCCAACGGTTGTTCTCCTTGCTGAATGCGCCAGGGCGCCTTCAGCCCTGTCGCCAGAGGCAGAAAGGACTCAGAGGCAAAGCGCCGCGCAGGCGCCCGGGCTCGCTTTCACGACAGCGTACGCCCGAGTGGCAGTGACTGCCAAGACTCCTGTAAGCGCCAGGCTGGCAGGCCGCGCTAAGCTGATGGCATGGCACAGGGAACGCAAGGCAAAGGGGCGGCTACACCCACACTGTGGGATCGGACGCGGCAGCTGGCCGCACAGGAGATCCTCCAAACCGCGTTGCGCCTGTTCACGCAGCAGGGCTACGAGGAGACGACCATCGCGCAGATCGCCCGCGAGGCCGGCGTCTCCCAGCGCACCCTCTTCCGTTACTTCGGCACCAAGGAAGACCTCATCGGTGGCAGCGAGGAGCGGTTCGTCACCCTGCTGACGGAAACCGTCCGCGAGCAGCCCGTCGATGCCGACGCCTGGGAGGCGTTGCGTGCCGCGTTCAAGGCCGCGCTCTCCCTGCATGCGACTCCCGAGGAGGCACTGGAGCGCTTCCGCTTGGTGCACCACACCGACTCGCTGCGCGCCGCCTACCTCGGGAAGCGCGTGCGCTGCCAGGAGGAGCTGCTGCCCCTGCTCGAAGCCAGACTGGCCGCCTCGGGGACGAACCGAGGGCAAGCCCGCGCCATCGTTGCGACAGCGTTCGCATGCTTCGATGCCGCCACCGCGACGTGGCTCGATGGCAACGGGCAGGGCGACATTCTCGACCTGTACGACCAGGGCCTGGCTGCGGTACGCAGCTAGCGTTCTCGCAAACGGTCCTTTGCCCGAGCAAGGTCGATAACCGCGGTGGGCACCAGTCACCAGAACGGTCCGAAAGTCCTCAGGGGCGCGATCGGGGTCCTCGTCCTCCATCAGGTTCCCGGCGATGTCCTCCATCAGGTTCCCGGCGACGCCGCCGTCCGGGCCGTAGAGATGGTCGGTTCCGTAGGCGAAGGACGCGCTGGGGCGGGAGGTCCGCAACCACGACTGACCGGCCCGCCCACCTCAGGGGCGTCGACCTCGGCTGTCACAGACCTGGCTGCTGCCCTGTCTTGTTGATGTGCGCGTTCACGCACCGGGTCCGGCGAGGTGTCGCCGGTATCCGTCGGAAGCCGAATCAACGAACGGAGGCAGTGATGAAGATCGTGGTCGTCGGCGGTACGGGGCTCATCGGCTCGCAGGTGGTCGCGCTGCTGCGCGACAGTGGTCACGAGGCCTTGGCGGCCGCTCCCTCCACGGGCGTCGACACCCTCACCGGTGAGGGTCTGGCGCAGGCTCTGACGGGCGCGGACGTGGTCGTGGACGTGCCGAACTCCCCCTCCTTCGATCCGGAGCCGGCGCTGGACTTCTTCACCCGCTCGGAGCGGAACCTGACCGAGGCCGAAAAGGAGGCGGGTGTCCGCCACCACGTCGTGCTCTCCATCGTCGGCGTCGACCAGGTGCCCGACTACGGCTACTACCGGGCCAAGGTCGCCCAGGAGGAAGCCGTGCGGAACAGTGGCGTTCCCTACACCATCGTGCGCGCCACCCAGTTCTTCGATTCATCGCCCCGGTGATGGACATGACCACCGAGGGCACGCAGGTGCACCTGCCGTCCCTGCGGCTGCGCCCGATGGCCTCCGCCGACGTCGCCGCCGCCGTCGCGGACGCGGCGCTGGGCGAGCCGCTGTACGGCGTACGCGACATCGCGGGCCCCGAGGTCGAGCGGCTCGACCGGCTCGGTGAGATCACCCTCGCGGCGAAGCCGGACGGCCGCTCCATCGTCACCGACGAGGCCGCGAGCCCGTTCGCGGGCATGCCCGACGGGGTTCTCATCGGCGACGACACGGCCCGTCTCGCGTCCACCCGCTACGAGGACTGGCTGAAGCAGAGCTGACCGGTCTCCCGTTGTCAGAGCGGCTACGGGCGTCCCGTGGGTCTGCGGGTCGACCGCTCGTAGCCCCTCAGTTTGTCGGGCGCCAGGACCCAGTACAGCCCGTCTAGACCGTCCGGTCCCACGGTGACGCTCACCAGAGCGACCGTGACCCCGTCCTGGACGAGCAACAGACTGGGCCGGCCGTTCGCCTCGGCCACTGCGTACTCGGCCCCGGGGAAGAACTTCCTCGCGAAGGCGCTGACCCTGGCCACGCGCTCGGCTCCCACGATCTCCACACGTGCCACGCCGCGCATGCCGTTCCCGTCCGCGTAGGCGACGACGTCCGCCGACAGCACGCTCTCGAGCGCGGCGACGTCACCGTGCTGCGCGGCGACGACGAAGGCCTCGACCAGCCGTCGGTGCTGGGCCGCCTCGACGGGTTCCCGACGCTCGGCGGACAGGCGCTTGCGGGCCCGGCTGAGGATCTGCCGCGTATTGGCCTGGCTCAGCTGGAGCATGCCCGCGATCTCGTCGTACGCGTAGCCGAACGCCTCCCGCAGCACGTAGGCCGCCCGTTCCACGGGGTTCAGCTTCTGAAGGACCAGCAGCACGGCCAGCTCCAGCGCCTCGCCGCGCTCCGCGCCGACCTGCGGATCCACACTGGTGTCCACGGGCTCCGGCAGCCACGGCCCCACGTACGCCTCACGGCGAACCCGCGCCGACTGAGCCACGTTGATCGCCAGACGCGTGGTGATCTTCGCCAGAAACGCCCCGGGATCCCGCACCGCGCTCCGGTCGGCGCCCTGCCAGCGCGGCCACACGTCCTGCACCACGTCCTCAGCCTCGGACACGCTGCCCAGGACGCGGTAGGCGATACCGAACAGCTGTGGACGCAGTCGCTCGAACACGTTCGCCGCTTCGTCGAGGGAGTCGTCGGTGAGCTGCTGCCGCCCGTCCATGCTGCCGATGCCTCCGCAGGTCAACCGTCGTGCGCCCAGGTGAGCGCCCTCCGGCGCGAGGACGGCCCGCCCGCTGCGATCCTACGGCGGCTGCGTCTGCGCATTCGCCGCGTTGGGCTGTCACAAACGGGCAGGCCGTCCTGTGCTTCCGGTGGACATCCCTGTTTGGAGGAGAACATGCGCGCTGAGTTGAGGTGATCGTGTCCCTGCCGGAAGCGGCGGCCCGGATTCCGGCAGGCGCCGAGGCCAGGGCCTTCCGGGTCACCCTGCCACCCGGTGCCCCTGGTGCGCCGCCGCACCAGCACCCCGTGGATCGACATGGGCATCACGACACCAACCACCGTTCGGTGCGCGGCCCCCCGACAGCAGCGACGCCCCGGCCTGTGAGACCACCGACCGGCCACCGCCCCCGACACGAACACGCGGGTAGCGCCCGACATGCTCCTCATCTGGAAGGTGCCTCCGACTGGAGTGGGAACAAGGGCCTCGACAATCCTCGTCTTGCTGGTCGTGGGCACTCTGCGTTTTACCTGACCACCTGGCGGACACCACACTTCATGACGTGACGATGGGGTGAATGCGATGCCTCTTGAGGGCGAGTACGAGCCAAGTCCGGCGCAGTGGGTGCGCGATCAGGTCGAGCTGTACGAGAGTTCGGGCGGCACGCAGGGATCGACGCTCTGGGACACGGGCCTGCCCGTCGTCATTCTCACGACGCGCGGCGTGAAGAGCGGCAAGATCCGCAAGATCCCGTTGATGCGCGTGGAGCACGAGGGGCGGTACGCGGCCGTGGCCTCGAAGGGCGGCTTCCCACGTCACCCGGTCTGGTACTTCAACGTCAAGTCCGACCCGCACGTGGAGCTCCAGGACGGGCCCGTACGCCGGGACATGACAGCCCGTGAGGTCACCGGGGATGAGAAGGCCGAGTGGTGGGAGCGCGCGGTCGCCGCGTATCCGCCGTACGCCGAATATCAGGAGAAGACCGACCGTGTGATCCCCGTCTTCGTGCTGGAGCCCGCGCGCGGGTAGGACCCGACGCTTCTTCCTTCGTGAAAGCGCGAGGCCAACGAGGGGTGGTGGACCTCGTGACGCGGTCCCGACTGGCGCTTGGCGGGGCAGCCGTTGTCGAGTCGTTCGCGGGTCTATGACGCGACAGGATGTTGGTAGCGCAGCGCCTGGGTCGCGACCCGGGCTCCGAGGTGGCGTGCCGTGGACAGGTCGGCGGCGTGGACGGCGTCCGGGCCTTGGTCGTTCCAGGTCTGGGCGCCCGCGCCGAGGTAGAAGCCGAGGCGGTTGTCGTCCTGTTCGCTGCTGGTGGTGGTGTTCCAGCCGGGCATCAGGCCCAGGCTGACCCAGTGCATGCCGTGCTGTGCGGCGAGCAGGGCCAGGTACTGCAGCGTGTGCAGTTTGTCGCCGCTCATCGATCCGGAGTTGGTGAACCCGGACGCGAGTTTGTCCAGCCATTGCTGGGTCATCCAGCGCTTCGACGTCGCTTCGGCGAATGTGTGGAACGCCCCGGATGCCGATCCCATGTAGGTCGGTGTCCCGAAGATGATCGCGTCGCTGGCATCGAGGATCGCCCACTTCGCGTCGGTCATGTCGGCCACGTCGACCATGTCGGCGCGGGCCTCGGGTACCGACTCGATACCGTCACGCACGGCCTTGGCGATCTCGAGGGTGTGCCCGTAACCGGAGTAGTAGGCGATGGCGATTTGAATGGATGGCATGTCAGTTCCTTTCGTGGTGCAGGGCTCGCCTAGGATTCGCGTGAGCCTGCGGTCTCGGTCATGTCCGGGTAGCGGTCGCCGGCAACCTGCTCGGCGATCGGGTCCAGGCGTGCGAGTTCGTCGTCGGTGAGGGTGATCCGGAGCGCGGCCAGGTTCTCGGCCAGCCGCGTCGGCGTGCGGGTGCCGGGGATCGGCACCACTGTCAGGTTCTGTACGACGGCTTGTCGGTGCAGCCAGGCCAGGGCGATCTGTGCCATCGAGGCGCCGCGAGCGTCGGCGATCCGGGCGAGGGGTGTGAGCAGTTCGGCGTTGCGCCGGGCGTTCTCGCCGGTGAAGCGGGGGAACACGGTGCGGACGTCGTTGCCCTGCAGTCGGGCGGGCATCGAGCCGGTCAGGAAGCCACGCCCGAGCGGCGAGTAGGGCACAACGGCGACGCCGAGTTCGGTGGCGGCCGGCACCAAGGTGCGCTCGATGTCGCGAGTGAACAGCGACCACTCCGACTGCACGGCAGCGATCGGGTGGATGGCGTTGGCTTCGCGGAGCTCATCGCCGGTGACCTCGCTCAAGCCCAGATAGCGCACTTTGCCCTGCGTTACCAGCTCGGCCATCGCTCCGATGGAGTCGGCCAGCGGCACCGTCGGGTCGCGGCGGTGCATGTAGTAGAGGTCGATCACCTCAAGCCCGAGACGGGACAGGCTGCCGTCGACAGCCTGCCGGACATAGCGCGGGTCGTTGCTCACGGACATCGAACCGTCCTCGCCGCGGACGCTGCCGAACTTCGTGGCGACGGCGACCTGCTCACGGTGAGCCTGCACGAACGGGGCGAGGAAGCGTTCGTTCTCGCCGCGGCCGTACATGTCGGCCGTATCGAACATCGTCACGCCCCGCTCAAGAGCCGCATCCAGTGTCGCGCGAGCGGCCGACTCGTCGGTATCGCCGTAGAACTCGCTCATCCCCATGCAGCCGAGGCCCTGCGCCCCCGCCGTCAGACCCCGACTACCGAGCCGGACCTGCTTCAACCGCCTGCGGTCAGCCACTTCTGCTCCTCGAGTCCACTTCCACTCCTCGCTTGTTGACGTCGGTAACGCTAGGACCGTACCAGCGTCAGTGTCAACGTCAACAACTATCGGTTATCATCGGCACATGCCAGACAACGATCGACGCGGCAGCGGGTCGGACGATCAACGCGAGCGCATCCTGAGCGAGGCAGTGAAACTGCTCGCAGAGGCCGGGCCGTCCGGGCTCTCCACCCGAGCCGTCGCGGCGGCTGCCGGAGTCCAGACGCCGACGCTGTATCGGCTCTTCGCGGACAAGGACGGGCTGCTCGACGCGGTGGCCAGCTTCGGCTTCGAGAGCTACCTCGCCGAAAAGCGCGCCTTCGAGCCCAGCGAGGACCCGGTCGAGGACCTGCGCCGAGGTTGGGACGTGCACGTCGAGTTCGGGTTGGCCAACCCCGCCATCTACATGCTGATGTACGGAAACGTGCGGCCGGGCCACCGGCCCGCGGCGGCGGCGGAAAACCGCGCCATCCTGCGCGGCATGCTCGAACGCGCCAATGTGCAAGGCTTGCTCCGTGTGCCCGTCGAGGCGGCCACGGTGGCCATCGAGGCGTCCACGACCGGCGCGGTTCTGCTCCTGCTGGCCCAGCCGGAACACGCGCGACACGCCCAACTGATCCGACCACTGCGCGACATCGTGCTCGACGCCGTTACGGAGCAGGCGACATCCCGCGTCGGCGACCGTTCCCCCATCGTCGACCGCGCACAATCACTACTCGGGATCGTCACCCCCGCCGGCGACGCCGACCCCGTCACCGACGCAGGCTTCAGCGTCTTCGAAGCCGGCCTGCTGCGTGAATGGCTGGTACGGCTCACCGAGGCCCACCGACCCGCCGATGGCAGCGACCGGAGGTCTCGGTAACTGCGGCTAGCGGAGAATCGGCGGATGGCCCTGGAACCGACTCCTGCTGGCGAGTCCGAGGTCCTCGCCGCTGCCTTACGCGCGCACGGACAAGCTGCGCGACGAGGCCCTCCGCGGGCGCCCCGCGCTGTGGATCCGCTGGCACGGAGCGCCGCGTGCCGAACTCCCGGCAGGCATCGCCCGCCTGCATCTGCCGACGCGATCCAGCCGCTCTCCGCTGCCCTCTTCCGGGTAGGGGTTCCGGCTCGACTGACCGACTGTCTCCCTGCGCGGGCAGTCGTAACCCGACCTTCGCTTTCGGATCAGGTGGCGTGGCCGAATAACGTCAGGTGGTGGCGACCAGCAAGTCCTCTCCGCTTGACGGGCGAAGGCCGTCGGTCCGGTCGGCGAAATAGCGGTCGGCCAGCGCAGTTCCCGACACGTGCTGGGCATCCTTGAAGCCGGCGTCACGGGCCAGTGCCAGCATCTCTCGGGGGGTGTAGAAGCTGATGAAAGGCGTTCCGGATGCTTGCGCCTGTGGCTTGGTCGCCTCTAGTGCGGGGCGATCGGCGTCCTCGATGAGTTCGGTCGGCAGCATGAATGTCATGGCGAGCGTCGAGCCGGGGGCAAGATCGGCGAGTCGGCGCAGGGTCGCCGCGGTGGCGTCTTTGGTGAGGTACATGGTGACGCCGGTGGATACGACGACCGCCGGCCGGCCGGGATCGAAGCCGGCGTCGGACAACTGCTTCCACCAGTCCCCGCCCGCCTCGAAGTCGACCGGCACCAGTCGCAGCCAGTCGGGGACCCCGTAGCCGAGTTCGATCAGGCGCTGGCGCTTCCAGGCCTGGGTGCCCGGCTGGTCGATCTCGAAGACCCGTAGGCGGGCGGCGATCTCCGGTCTGCGCTGGGCAAAGGTGTCGAGTCCGGCCCCCAAGATGACGTACTGGGGGACGCCGTGGTCGACCTGTTCGGCGACCAGGTCCTCGATGAAACGAGCGCGGGACACAATGGCCGCCCGAAACCCGCTGGTGGCGCGCGGGTCCATGTCCGGGCGGCGGCGCCATCCATCGTCAGAGACCGCCAACTGCAGGCCGACCTCGTCCTCGAACACGTGAGGCGGCGCGTCGACCTGCACATGCATCGCCCGCCAGAGGGCGACCCGCACCGCGGTGCTGTCCGGCACCTCGTTCTGCTCGTGTGCCACGATGTCCCTCTCCTTACGGTCAGTTCTTGGCCGGGGCCTGGAGGCGCCACAGACGTCCGTCGAGGTCACGGGCGGTCATCTCCCTCGTCCCGTAACGGGTGTCCTCGAACGGCGTGACCACCTCGACGGCAGGATCGGGACGGAACGCAGCCCCACGGCCACGTTCAGCACGATCTGCATCTGGGGCTCCCGGTCCTCGGGGACCTCGGCGATGAACATATAGGGACCGTCGCCCTGACAGGGCGGCGCGTCCGCCGCTACATCATCTGGCGAAACCGCCACGCCGACGATCAGCGGCTACGAGCCGTGATCGACAGGACGAACGTTGCCTGATGCGGCACTGGGACGCAATCCCCCCGGAAGATCACACCAGCACTGCGGCCCCGGCCTGGAACAGGCCAGGGCGCCGACTGCCCGAGGAACGCTCGATGGGTCTGACCCCGCACAGCGCGGCGAAGGACGCCTCACTGCCCAGGCGTAGCTGCCGCCCGTACCGAACGGAACTCGTTGACCACCGGTATCTGCACGTCCAGGTCAAGGCCGCTGCGGTGCACAGCCACCGGCACGGCTACCTTCATGGTGCTCGCCGCATCGTAGGGGACGTCCCAGTTGTGCAGCAGCACCGGCTCGCTCCCCCCGGGGGCTCCGCCACCGTCGACAGCATGCCCGCATCGCATCGACCAGCGCAGCGGAGCCGGACTTGCCGCCGGGATGCGCGCGCACCCCAGCAACGACCTGTTGAACTCCTTCATGCCAACGTTGCTTGTCAGCCCGGCCGGGCCACCGCTCGTGCCCGGCCCCGGCGCCGCCTCTTACAGCGCGCTGTTCGGGGCGGCCCACCCCGGTGCGTCCCGTGGGAAGGCAGGTGACGTCGGATGACGTCGCCATCCCGGGGTGGCCCGCCTGCGTGCCCTACTTCTCTTCGGTGACGCAGGTGGTGTGATTGAGGATTCCGACGGTCTCCGTCCCGCAGTTGTTGCTGAAGCCGGAGGTGTTGCGGGAGTCGATGTTGGAGAGCAGACCGCCGCTCGGGCCGGTCACCTGACGGTCCTTGTCGTGGCGGTTGTGGGAGTCGTACCGGACCACGCAGGTTCGGTCGTTGAGGAGACCCACCCTGTTGGCGCCGCACAGGTTCGAGTGCGTCGAGGAGTTCTTACCACTGATGTTGGACAGCAGGCCGCCCGTCCCCAGATCGATCGTGTCGGCACTCGCGGCCCCGATGCATGCGGGGGAGGCCAGGACCGCCACGAGAACGCCGGACAGAACTGCGAATCGCTTCATTGAACCCACTGGTCCGCCTTTTCCTGTTCGATGGGATACGGCACGGTGAGAAGCGCGGCCCGCGTCGTGCGGTACTACCGTCAGCTCTCATCCAGTTGGCCTAACGGAACAGCACGATCAGAGTTACGACCCGAAGAAATACAAAGCGGCAAAATTGCCGTCCGGGGCCGGGAGTCAGCTCCCGTCGGCAGCTTCTGCCAGGTCGATCAGGGCCCAGAGGTTCCGCCACCACTGCTCGAGAAAGCCGTAGTGGCGAACGGTGTGCGCCACGAAGTAGAGCCCGAAACGGTTGACGGCCAGGTCCCTGAGGGCGAGGCGGTACCCGGATTCCCACTGGGCCCTGTCGATTGCGGTTTGGGCATGGGCTTCGAGCGACCTGCGGTGGACTTCCGAAAGCTCCTCGACCACCGCGGCATTGATGTCGGCGGGTTCCAGGGCGGTGCAGAGCAGTTCCGCCAGATCGTGCTGGGGAATGTGCAGGGTGGCGAGCTCCCAGTCGTACGCACACAGTCTGCCGTCCGTCCGGATGGCGAGATTGCGGGGGTTGAAGTCGTTGTGTACGAGAGTCCTCGGCATTTCCTCGATCTGCGGCCACCAGCGGTCGATGGTTCCGATGCAGGACACCAGCCGATCGTGGTGGCGTCCGTCGACGAACTCGGGGAACTCTTGCGCCGAGTGGTCGGCCAGGGCCAGCCACAGGTCCCGCATCTCCACCATGTCCGCGGCATTAGGAACATGCCCGATCCACGGCATGCCGCGGAGCACGGATTCCTTGCCGTACCAGATGGAGTGGAGTTGCCCGAGGTCGCGCAGGGCGATGCCGAGATGCCGACGTGACCATCCGCGTGCGTGATCCGAGGTGTCCATCAGCTCCATGCCGCCGAGGCACTCCATCACGATGACATACGCCTCCCTCCGGTCATCGCGATGGGTTCGGTACACCTTCGGCACCAGGCTGGTGAAGCGGGTGTCGGTCTGCTCGTACAAAGCCAATTCCTGTACATCGCATCCCACGAAGCCGAGGCGTTGGTCGAACCTGCGGTAGTGGGTTGCCACCGGACCGCCGCACAGGGCGGCTGCCAGCCCGGCCATCTTGATGACTTCCCGGTCGGTGGGCTTGACCTTGACCATGACGTCAAGCTTCTGTTCCACGTCGTCGTGTTCGACCCTCAGTTGCATCGGAAAGAGTCCGACGGGTTTCTTCACGGTTCGCGATGTCAGCTCCGACAGGACGCTGGGCCCCATGGGGATGTGGGTGGTCTCGACGCTTGCGACCTTGACGCCGGGCATTTCGGAGTGGCCCAGCGCCGATTCGAAGAACTGGGCGTCGAGCTCCTCGAGTTGGAGCCAGCGGACCGGCCTGTTGCGCCCGAGGCGTTCATGGGCGCTGGCGAACTGCCCGGAAACGGCTGCCGACACCGTCGAGAGGTCCAGGGCCAGTGCGAAGCCGGCAATGATTTCCGCCAGCCGGGCCGCGCTTCCACGGCCCGTACATCCCATCGATTCCAGGAGTTCGTGTTGCGTGGGGAGGTGGGTGCCGCCGCCGACCGTGCCGACGGCCAGGCCGGGGAGGGTGATGCTCGCATAGACGCCGTCCGGCGTCCGTTCGAGGATGAACTGCCCCACGCTCGACTCGTGCACGCAGGCGATGTCCTGGCCCGTCGCGGTGAAGATCGCCGCCACGATGTTGGCGGTGTTCGCGTTCGAGCCCAGCACTCCGCTGTGGACGGCTCCGGCCGCGATGTGCTGATAGCCCCTGACCAACTCGTCAGGGGTTGTCTTCAGGACCCGCTCGACAACGCCTCCTGGCAGGAGGCAGTCAGCGGACACCCTGATCCCGCGGCCTTCCGCCATGGCCTGGGACGACGCCTTCTTGTCGCCCGAGGTGTTCCCCTCGATGATGAAGGATTCGAGCTCGCCTCCCGCGATCAGGTGAGGCTGGTCCAGGATCCACTGGCAAGCGTGCCAGGTGCAGGCGGTGGTCATGTTCTGCCCTGCCGCGTCCCCGGTGGTGTACCTGAACCTCAGGTGAACGGTCCTGCCCAGCACCACGGGTTCGATCGAGATGAGTTCGGCATGGTCGGAGACGCGCCGGATGGCCGCGCGGAGGTCGCCGAGGTGCTGGAGAACCGCTGAGGCGAAACGGCCGGCGGCCGACAGCCGGGAAAAGGCGAAGACAGGTGCACGTGTCATCGCCTGTGAGACGGCACGGGTGCTGACGCCACCTGCCATGGTGACGGCCAGGGCTCCCCGCGTCGCCGACGAGACGAGGGCGCCCTCCGTGGTCGCCATAGGGGCATAGATCTCACCCTGGACGTTCTCTCCGCAAAACCGCAAGGGCCCCGCCACGCCAACCGGGACCTCGACGGCACCGACGAACCCCTCGATGTTTCCGGTGAGTTGGCTGGCGTCGAGCTGTGTGTGCTGCAAGGAGCCCAGTCCCAGCCGGGTAACGGAACGAAGCCAGTCAAGCCGCTGAAGGCGCGCCGACTCCGTGTAGATACCCCTGACGGGAACGTACCGTCCGACGGGGCGGGATTGACGGGGCTGGCCCGGAATTCCCCCACGGCTCATGCAGCATCACTTTCCTTTTGCGGGCAAGCGCTTGCCCGATGGGCTTCTTCGGGGACGGCGGAGCCCTGGGGCACGCCGGGGAGCGAGGCAGATCGCAGTACGAGGAGCGGGATGGCCAAGGCGAGGGTGCCGATGGCCAGGCCGTTCCGCAGCCCGAGCCAGGTCCCGGCAGCGCCGGCGAGGAGGGCGGCCACCGGCTGGGAGCCGTAGACGACCCAACGGCTCGTGGCGAGCATGCGGCCCTGAAGTGCGGGGTCGCAGACGGCCTGACGGATGGTGCGTTGGGTGGAGCCCTGAACGACGGCACACCCCAGTTGGACGAACATCCCCACACCGACGGCCACCTGCCAGGCGCGCCCGGGCGTGGCGAGCAGGAGCGGCACCTCGGTGAACGGGGCCAGGGCCAGAGCGGTGAGCATGACGCGCACCGGTCCGTACCGCGCGACCACCCGGCGGACGACGAGCGCGCCGCAGAACCCACCGAGCGCGGCCACGCTCAGCGTCGCGCCCAATGCCCCACTGGAGTAGTGGAGTTGGCGCAGCAGGTAGACGGACCACAGCGTGCTGAGGAAGGCCATGACGGCGACGTACGCGGTGGCGGCGAGCACCAACGACCGAATCGTGGAATGGGACCACACATAGCGCATTCCCTCGGCGATCTCGGCCCGGAAGGTCGTGTTCCTCGCGGATCGCGCCATGGCCGGTTCGCGGGTGCGGATACGGGTGAGGAGGAGGGCACAGGCCAGGTAGGAAGCGACGTCCAGGTAGATGGCATGGGCGGCGCCGAGGACGGTGACCAAGGCGCCGCCGAGCTGAGCGCCGGCACTGTCGGCCAGGGAATTGACGCCGCCGAGCTTGGAGTTGGCCTCCAGCAGCCGCGAACGGGGCAGCAGCGAAGGAAGGAAACTGATCCGAGCGGTGGAGCCGAACACCTCCGCAACCGCGCTCACCAACGCCACCCCGTACAGCAGCCCCAGGGACAGCCGCCCCGTGACGTCGGCAAGCGGGACGAGCAGGAACACCGCACCGCCGGCCACCGCCGCGCCCACCATGACGGGACGCTTGCGGTGCCGGTCCGCGAGCGCCCCGGCGGGGAGCGACACCAGCAGGGGCGGGAGTTTCTGGGCGAACGACAACAGCGCGACCTGCCAGACGGACGCGTGCAGCGCCACCACCGCGACCAGCGGAAGTGCCACCTGCGTGACACCACTGCCCACGAGGTCAACGGCGTTCGCGCTCCAGTAATGGAGAAAGCCCCGATGCCGCCACAGGCTGCCGTCCGCCATGGCGTCACTCACCACGCCCCGCCCTCCTACTGTCGTACTTCTACGACAACGATCTGCACGGGAAAGGGTTCGGGGGATTCCGTCACCCTCCCCTGACAGGTGGGGAGTTGGGCGAAGCTGGGACCTCGCTCCCAGCCTGCGGCTGTGCGAGGTTGTGATCAGATCCAGGTTCCGTCCACGTGCGGGACGGAACCTGGCAAGGCGCTGTCGTGACGCGCAGGCAACTCACTGAGGATCAGTGGATGTTCATCGGGTCGTACCTACCGGTGACTCGACCTGCATCCCGGGGCCGCATGAGCGGTTCGCCCGAAGCGCCGCGATCACCGGTATTCCCACTCCGCGGTCACTGTCGCAAGGATTCCGGCAGCAACCCCCACGCCCGCTGCGCCTCAGTGAAAGGTCGTCGTGGAAACCAGGTAAACGGATGGTTTATCCGGGTTGTCGAGGTTGACGGTGATCTGGTGCTGCGGCTTCTCACCGTGACCGGGCAGGGTGGTGCCCGCCCAGTCGTGCCCCGGCGAGAACTTCCAGCCGACCCGCTTGGACTGGTCGGCCGTGACGGTCACCGCGCCGTTCCTCAGGTCCTCGCGGCCCGCGCCCAACTGCGCCAGGAACGTGTCCAGTCCACCCGCGGTGGTGGTGAACTGCACGTAGAGCGAGCTGGTCTGCCACGAGTTGGACTCGAAGTACGCGACCTTGGTGGCGTTGTACGGAATCGGCACCTGGTAGATGCTGCGCTGCGTCCGGGCGGGCCAGTCGTCCACCAGCCCGGCCATCTCGGCCTTCAGCGACTTGGCGCCGTCGCTGTCCCGGCTCTGCACGGCGGCGACCGCTCCGTAGCCGGACGGGATCAGGATCAGCAGGGCGACCACGATCCACTGCACCCAGCGGCGCCGCTTCTTCGGCGGGTACTCGGGGAGCATGGCGGGTGCGGTCATCGTTCGTCCTCCCGGCCGCGCGGCACCAGCCGTGTGCTGAGCCCGGCGCGCTCGTACCGTTCCACCCGCCGCCGGTTGGTGCGGCGGAAGCGGCGGGCGACCAGCCGGGCGAGGTCCGCGGCGCCCACCATGCCCGCCTCCGGGCCGAGTTCGGCCTTGACGATGCGGGCCTCCGGCCGGTAGCCGCGACCGGTCAGGGTGCGCCGGAAGGCATCCCTGGCCGGGCCGATCAGCAGGTCGTCGGCGGCGCTCACGCCGCCGCCGATGACGAAGCAGGACGGGTCGAGCGCGGCGGCCAGGTTGGCGATGCCGACGCCCAGCCACTGTCCGATGTCCTGGAACAGCTCGACGCACATCGCGTCGCCCTCGCGGGCCAGCTCGGTGATCAGCGGTCCGGTGATCTCGGCGATGTTGCCGCCGACCCGGTCGATGATCCCGTACGCCACCGGTGACTCGGCGGCGGCCAGTTCGCGGGCCTCGCGGACCAGGGCGTTGCCCGAGCTGTACTGCTCCCAGCAGCCGCGGTTGCCGCAGGGGCAGCGGTGCCCGCCGGGCACCACCTGCATATGGCCGAACTCGCCCGCGACCCCGTACCGGCCGCGCTTGACCTGGCCGTCCTCCAGGATCGCGCCGCCGATGCCGGTGCCCAGCGTGATCATCACCAGGTCGTCCGCGCCCCGCCCGGCACCGAACCGCCACTCGGCCCAGGCCGCGGTGTTGGCGTCGTTGTCCACCATGACCGGCACCAGCAGCCGCTCGGCGAGCTTGTCCCGCAACGGTTCGTCACGCCACGACAGGTGCGGGGCGAACAGCACCCTGGAGCGGTCGGCGTCCACCCAGCCCGCGGCGCCGATGCCCACGGCGTGCACGTCGTGCCGCTCGGACAGGTCCAGTACCAGCTCGACGATGGTGTCCTCGACCACCTTGGGGCTCTTGGACTTGTCCGGGGTCTCGGTACGCACCTTCTCCAGGATGTTGCCGTCGGCGTCCACGACGCCCGCCATCACCTTGGTGCCGCCGATGTCGATGCCCACCGTGGGCACCCGGGGCGCGGTGAGATGGGAGCGGCGTTCGCGGCGGCCGACGGTCTGCAGGACGGTGGCTCGCGCCGCGCCCGTACGGTGGACGCGTTCGCGGTAGGCGCTCAAGGGGCTTCTCCGGGTCGGGGGCTCTACTGGCCGATTCTGCCTCATCACGCGTTCCGGGGGCCAAGCCCGTCCGCCGCGACGCCCGGTCTGCTCAGCTCATGGCTGAGCTGTTCCAGCTCGCTGCCGCCCGCCATCTGGCGGGTCAGCTCGTCCAGGGTGATCTGCGACCTGGTGTGGCTGCCCGCCATCGCACCGCGCTTGAGCAGTACGAAGCGGTCGCCGACCAGGTACGCGTGGTGCGGGTTGTGCGTGATGAGGACCACACCGAGTCCCGCGTCACGTGCCGCGGCCACGTACTTGAGCACCACGCCGGACTGCTTGACGCCCAGCGCGGCGGTCGGCTCGTCCAGCACCAGGACCTTCGCGCCGAAGTACACCGCGCGGGCGATCGCCACGCACTGCCGCTCGCCGCCCGACAGCGTGCCGATGGGCTGGTCGACGTCGCGCAGGTCGATGCCCATCCGCAGCAGTTCGGCGCGGGTGGTCTCGCGCATCGTGCGCACGTCGAGGCGCTTGAAGGGACCGCGGCCCCTGCGCGGCTCGGAGCCGAGGAAGAAGTTCCGCCACACCGGCATCAACGGGACGACCGCGAGGTCCTGGTAGACGGTGGCGATGCCACGGTCCAGGGCCTCCCGCGGCGAGTTGTGCCGGACCTCCTCTCCCTCGACCCGGTAGCTGCCGCCGTCGTGCTGGTGCAGTCCGGCGACGATCTTGATGAGGGTGGACTTGCCGGCGCCGTTGTCGCCCAGCACGCAGGTGATCTCGCCCCCGCGCACTTCGAGCGAGACGCCTTCGAGCGCCTTGATGTTCCCGTAGAACTTGCTGACGTCGGTCAGCTCCACCAGTGGTGCCGTCATGTCGCGGCCTCCGCGCGCTTGCGTACCCAGTGGTTGAGCAGGGTGGCGAGCAGCAGCATCGCCCCGAGGAAGAACTTGAACCAGTCGGGGTTCCACTGCGCGTACACGATGCCCTTGCTGGTCATGCCGAAGATGAACGCGCCGACCGCCGCGCCGATCGCGGAGCCGTAGCCGCCGGTCATCAGGCAGCCGCCGATGACGGCCGCGATGATGTACAGCAGCTCGTTGCCGACGCCCTCACCGGACTGCACCACGTCGAACGAGAGCAGCAGGTGCTGTCCGGAGATCCAGGCGCACAGCGCCACGGCCGTGTAGAGGCCGATCTTGGTGCGCGCCACCGGAACGCCGACCGCGCGGGCCGCGTCCGCGCTGCCGCCCACCGCGAACACCCAGTTGCCCGCCCTGGTACGCAGCAGCACCCAGGTGGCCACCGCCACCAGGCCCAGCCACCACAAGATGGTGACCTGGAGGTCCACGGAGCCGATGGTCAGGTGCGAGGCGAAGACCGCGCGGGCCGAGTCGAAGCCCTGCATGTCGGAGATGCTCTTGGTGGCGACCGTACCGCTGATGAGTTTGGTGCAGCCCAGATTGAGTCCGGTGAGCATCAGGAACGTGCCGAGCGTGATGATGAAGCTCGGCAGCCTGGTACGGGTCAGCACGAAGCCGTTGAAGAATCCGACGGCCAGCGTGACCAGCAGCGAGACGCCCACGCCCACCCAGACGTTGGCGGTCATCTGGTAGCTGAACATCGAGGAGCACAGCGCGGAGGTGGTGACCATCACCCCGGCCGACAGGTCGAACTCGCCGCCGATCATCAGCAGCGCCACCGGAACCGCCATGATCCCGATGGTCGACGAGGCGTACAGCACGGTGCCGAGGCTGGACGGCTGGAGGAACGCGTCGGCGGCGAGGGAGAAGAAGAGGAACACCGCGACGGCACCGACCACCGAACCCAGTTCGGGGCGGCTCAGCAGGCGGCGCGGCAGTGAGCGCCCCGTCAGGCGCTCGTCGAGGGTGGCTTCGGTCATCGGGTCCCCCGCTGGGTGTACTGGCGCAGCGCCTCCGCGTCGTCCTTGGTGACGATCTGCGGACCGGTGAGCACCGGCTTGCCGCCACCGAGGGCGTCCCGGTTGTACCGGTACAGCCACATCAGGTCCACCGCCTCGTACCCCTGGAGGTACGGCTGCTGGTCCACGGCGAAGCCGAGACTGCCGTCGGACAGGCCCTGGGCGACCTGGGTGTTGAGGTCGAAGGTGTCGATCTCCGCGCCGCTGCCCGCCTGCTGCTTGGCCTTGACCGCGGTCGCGGCGAACGGCGCGCCCAGGGTGACCACGGCGTCGATCGACTTGTCGGACTGGAGCTTGGCCTGGAGCGCGGACTGGACGTCGGGCATGTTGGTGCCGTTGACGTAGAGGTTGTCCACGGTGCCGTGGAAGGACTGCTTCACTCCGGCGCAGCGCTGCTCGTGGCCGATGTTGCCCTGCTCGTGCAGTACGCACAGGGCGTGCTTCCTGCCGCGCTTGTTGAGCTCGTCGCCGACCGCCTGCCCGGCGATGGTCTCGTCCTGGCCGATGTGGGTGAGGGCGCCGAACGCCTTGGACTCCTCGGCCCCGGAGTTGATGGTGATCACCGGGATTCCGGCCCGCTCCGCCTTGGCGACCACGTCCTTCATCGCGTCCGGCTTGGCGAGGGTGACGATCAGCCCGTCGACGTGCTGGTCGATGGCGGCCTGGACCAGCTGCGCCTGCTGGTCGCTCTGGTCGCTGGCGGAGTACAGGAAGTTGATGTTGTCCTTGACGGCGGCCTGCTTGGCGCCGTTCTGGACGATGTCCCAGAAGGTGTCGCCTGCTCCCGAGTGGGTGACCATGGCCACCGTCCACCGCGGGGTGGTGACCACCTTGCCGTTCGCCGCGGCCTGCTTGGCCCGTTCCTCCGCGCGCAGGCCCCCGGTGCTGCTGCACCCCGCCACGGTCGCGGCCACCACGGCCGCCATGATCGCGCCGAGCGCGCGCAGCCGCCTTTCTACCCTCGCCACTGGTTCCTTTGCCTTCCTCGGGGACCCGCCAGCCGTCCATTGTCCCTGACGGCGGCGGGAACCCGAGATCAGGGGCGGACCAGCAGCTGGAACTCGAACGCGTAGCGGGAGGCGCGGTAGATGTGGGTGCCGTACTCGACCGCGCGGCCGGTGTCGTCGTACGTGGTGCGCTGCATGGTCAGCAGGGCGGCGCCCTCCGGCTCGGTGAGCTGCTCGCCCTCCTGCGCGGAGGCGTTGCGGGCGCCGACCGCCTGGCGGGCGCTGTGCAGGGTGATGCCCGCGGCCCGCATCAGCCGGTACAGCCCGGTCTGCTCAAGGCGTTCGCTGTCCAGGTCCAGCAGTTCGGCGGGCAGGTAGTTGCACAGGTACGCCATCGGCTCGCCGTGGGTGAGCCGGAGCCGCTCGATCACCTGGACCTCGCCGCCCTCGGCGATGCCGAGGGCGGCGGCGACCTCCGCGGAGGCGGGCTCGGTCTCGTTGCGCAGCACCCGGGTGGCCGGGCTCTGTCCGGCGGCCTGGAGGTCGTCGTAGAGGCTGCTCAGTTCCAGCGGGCGCTTGACCTGGCTGTGCACCACCTGGGTGCCGATGCCGCGGCGGCGGACCAGCAGGCCCTTGTCGACCAGGGACTGGATGGCCTGGCGGACGGTCGGCCGGGACAGGCCGAGCCGTCCGGCCAGTTCGATCTCGTTGCCCAGCAGACTGCCCGGGGCGAGCCGGCCGTGCTCGATGGCGCTCTCCAACTGCTGGGCGAGTTGGTAGTAGAGCGGCACGGGGCTCGACCGGTCCACCGCGAAGTCAAGGCTTGCAGGCTCAGGCTTGGGCACGGGCCGAGAATATCCGCCGGTAAGGCTGACAGGAAAGTCAGACATCACATTGTCCTGACATGTGACCGTGAGGGAAATCCCCGATCAGGGAATCGGAGGCTCGGCCCTCGCCGGGGCTCACAGGTGGTGGCGCCGGGACGCCCGCTGCCGCTCGTACTCCTCGCGCGCCTTGACGGCGGCGGGCCGGGTCGCGGTCTCGGCCACCGGTACGTCCCACCACGCCTCGGCGCCGGGGGTGGTGGACGTGGTGTCCGTTTCGACGTACACGCAGGTCGGCCGGGCCGAGGCGCGGGCGGCCGCCAGCGCGGCGCGCAGTTCGCGGACGGTCGCCGCGCGGATCACGTCCATGCCGAGGCTGGCGGCGTTGGCGGCCAGGTCGACGGGCAGCGGATCGCCGTCGTAGGAGCCGTCCGCGGACCTGAACCGGTAGGCGGTGCCGAAGCGTTCGGCGCCGATCTGCTCGGACAGCCCGCCGATGGAGGCGTAGCCGTGGTTCTGGATCAGCACGATGTTGACGTTGACGCCTTCCTGGACGGCGGTGACGATCTCGGTGGGCATCATCAGGTACGTGCCGTCGCCGACCAGCGACCACACCGGCCGGTCCGGCGCCGCCAGCCGTACTCCGATGGCGGCCGGGATCTCGTAGCCCATGCAGGAGTAGCCGTACTCCAGGTGGTACTGGCGGGGGGAGCGGGCGCGCCACAGCTTGTGCAGGTCGCCCGGGAGCGAACCGGCCGCGTTGATGATCACGTCGTCGTCGCCGACCACCGAGTCCAGCACGCCCAGCACCTGGGTCTGGGTGGGCCGGGAGTCCTCGTCGTCGGCCGTGTAGGCGGCGTCCACGACCAGTTCCCAACGGGCCTTGCCGGTACGGTATTCGGCCTCGTACGCCGCGTCGACGCGGTGGTCGCCGAGGGCCTCGGTGAGCGCCTGGAGTCCGGCCCGGGCGTCGGCGACTAGTGTGGTGCCGCTCAGCTTGTGGGCGTCGAAGGCCGCGACGTTGAGGTTGACGAAGCGCACCGCGTCCGCGGCGAACAGGGTGCGGGAGGCGGTGGTGAAGTCGGTGTACCGGGTGCCCACGCCGATCACCAGGTCGGCGCCGCGGGCCAGTTCGTCGGCGACCGCGGTGCCGGTGTGGCCGATGCCGCCCACGTCGGCCGGGTGGTCGTGGCGCAGCGAGCCCTTGCCGGCCTGGGTGGACGCCACAGGGATGCCGGTTGCGTCCACCAGCGCCCGCAACGCCTCCTCCGCCTCGCTGTGGTGGACGCCGCCGCCCGCCACGATCAACGGCCGCCGGGCGCCGCGGATTTCGGTGACCGCCGCCGCCAACTCCACCGGATCGGGGGCCGCTCGGCGCACCCGCCACACCCGGTCGGCGAGGAACTCCTCGGGCCAGTCGAACGCCTCCGCCTGTACGTCCTGCGGCAGCGCCAGGGTGACCGCGCCGGTCTCGGCCGGGTCGGTGAGCACCCGCATCGCCTCAAGCGCCGCCGGGACCAGCGCCTCCGGGCGGGTCACCCGGTCGAAGTAGCGGGACACCGGCCGCAGCGTGTCGTTGACCGAGACGTCCCCCGCGTACGGCACCTCGAGTTGCTGGAGCACCGGGTCGACGGCGCGGGTGGCGAAGATGTCGCCGGGCAGCAGCAGGACCGGGATGCGGTTGACGGTGGCCAGTGCCGCGCCGGTGACCAGGTTGGTGGCGCCCGGGCCGATGGAGGTGGTGACCGCCTGGGTGGACAGCCGGTTGGACTGCCGGGCGTAGCCGACCGCCGCGTGCACCATGGCCTGCTCGTTGCGGCCCTGGAGGTACGGCATGGCCGAGCGGCCGGACTCCAGCAGCGCCTGGCCGAGTCCTGCCACGTTGCCGTGCCCGAAGATGCCCCAACAGGCGCTGATGAGACGGGACTTGCGGCCGTCGCGCTGGGTGTACTGGTGGGCCAGGAACTCCACCAGGGCCTGGGCGACGGTGAGCCGTCGTGTGGTCATCGCTCTTGTGCTCCTTCGGAAGCGGCGGTGTAAAGGGGTAGCCGGGAGTCGACGGGCCGGCCTTCCCAACTGCCGCGGATCCAGGCGTGGTCGGGGTGGTCGCAGATCAGCCACTCCCGCTCGGCGCCGGGTCCGGCCATCACGTTGAGGTAGTACATGTGGTGGCCGGGTGCGGCGATCGAGGGCCCGTGCCAGCCGTCGGGGATCAGTACCGTGTCGCCGTCGCGGACCTCGGCGAGCACATCGGGGCCGCGGCCGTGTCCGGAGGGGGTCACCCGCTGGTAGCCGACTCCTTCCGTGCCGTGTGCGGCGGCGATCTCGAAGTAGTAGATCTCCTCCAGTCGCGACTCCTCACCCGGTCGGCACTCGTCGTGCTTGTGCGGCGGGTACGAGGACCAGTTGCCGCCGGGGGTGAGCACCTCGACGGCGATGAGCCTGTCGCACTCGAAGACACCGGCCGCGGCGAAGTTGTTGACCTGGCGGGAGCAGTTGCCGGTGCCGCGCAGTTCCACCGGCACGTCCGAGGCGGGGCCGTAGCGGGCCGGGAGCCTGCGCTCGCAGCGGGCGCCGGTGAGGGCGAAGCGGCCGCCCGCGCCGCTGGCGATCCGGGCGTGCGCGTCGCGCGGCAGATAGGCGAAGTCGGTGACGGAGCCGAAGACGCTGTCCCTGCCGTGCAGTTCGAAGTCGCGCCCCTCGGTCACCACGGTGCAGCCGCCGCTGAGCGGCAGCACGATCCACTCGCTGTCACCGGTGGCCAGCGAGTGCGAACCGCCCGGCGGCAGTTCGAGCACCCGTAGCGAGGAGTAGCCCCAACCGGCCCGCTTGGGGTCGATGTCCACCGTGTACGGGCCGTCGGCGGCGGATCCGGCGGGGAGGTGGAATTCCTGGGAGTACGAGGTCATGGTCTCAAGTCTCCTGACCGCTGGGCGGATTCACAGCAGGCCGACGGCGGTGTCGACGGCGGACTCCACACTGCCCCGCGCCGGGTAGAGCAGTGAGCGGCCTACGACCAGGCCCTGCACGGTGGGCAGCCGCAGGGCCTTGCGCCACTTCTCGTACAGCCCTTCCTGGTCCCCGCCCACCTCGCCACCGAGCAGTACGGCGGGCAGCGTCGAGGTCTCCATGACGGCGGCCATGTCGTCCACGTTCTCGGTGACCGGCACCTTCAGCCAGGTGTAGGCGGAGGTCCCGGCGAGGCCCGAGGCGATGGCGATGGATCTGGTGACGGCCGCCGCGCTCAGGTCGTTGGCGACCCTGCCGCCCACCCGGCGGGAGATGAACGGCTCCACGAAGACCGGCAGCCGCCGCTCCGCCATCTCGTCGATGGCCCGGGCGGTGGAGTGCAGGGTGCTCAGCGACCCGGCGTCGGCGTAGTCGATGCGCAGCAGCAGCTTGCCCGCGTCGAAGCCCAACCGGGCGATGTCCTGGGCGCGGTGGCCGGTGAACCGGTCGTCCAGTTCGAACGAGGCGCCGGCCAGGCCACCGCGGTTCATCGAGCCCATGACGACCTTGCCGTCGAGCGCGCCGAGCAGCAGCAGGTCCTCCAGTATGTCGGCGGTGCCGAGCACCCCGTCCACTCCTGGCCTGGCCAGCGCGGTGCACAACCGCTCCAGCAGGTCGACCCGGTTGGCCATGGCCAGCTCGCGCTCACCGATGGCGAGCGCGCCGCGCGCCGGATGGTCGGCGGCGACGATCATCAGCCGGCCGCCGGGCCCGATCAGAGGCCGTCGGACCCGGCGCGCGGCGGCCTCGGCGATGGCCTCGGGATGCTGGGCCCGCACCTTGACGAGGTCGCTGATGCTGATGCTCAAGGGGTGCTCTCCTTCACCGGGATCTCACCGGAGTTCACGGGGCGGCGGTAGGTCAGCCATGCGCGAGGAGGTCCTCGACCTCGGACTCGGTGGGCATGGCGGAGGAGCAGGCGAGCCGGGCGGCGACCAGTGCTCCGGCGGCGTTGGCGTACCGCGTCACACGGTCCAACTCCCAACCGGCGAGCAGCCCGTGGCACAGCGCGCCGCCGAACGCGTCGCCCGCGCCAAGGCCGTTGACCACTTCCACCCGCACCGGTGGCACCTCGGCGGACCGGCCGTCGCGGTGCACGGCCAGCACGCCCTCGGGGCCCCGCTTGACCACCGCCAGTTCGACCCCGGCCGCCAGCAGGGCGCGGGCGCAGGCCCACGGCTCGCGCACGCCGGTGGCGATCTCGCACTCGTCGAGGTTGCCCACGGCGACGGTGGCGTGCGCCAGCGCCTCGGTGTAGTGCGGCCGGGCTGTTTCCGCGGCGTCCGGGCCGTCCCAGAACATCGGCCGCCAGTCGAGGTCGAAGACCGTGGTACCGCTCTTGCCGCGGGCGCGCAGCGCGATGAGCGTGGCCGAGCGGCTGGGTTCGGCGCACAGCCCGGTGCCGGTCATCCAGAAGATCCGGGCCTCGCGCACGGCGTCCAGGTCGAGTTCGGCCGGGTGGATCTCCAGGTCGGGGGCCTTGGGCTGGCGGTAGAAGTACAGCGGGAAGTCGTCGGGCGGGAAGATCTCGCAGAAGGTGACCGGGGTCGGGTACCGCTCCACCGGGGTCACCCAGCGGTCGTCCACCCCGAACTCCTTCAGCGCCTGGTGGATGTACGTGCCGAACGGGTCCTGCCCGGTGCGGCTGATCACCGCGCTGCTGCGGCCGAGCCGGGCGGCGGCCACCGCCACGTTGGTCGCCGAGCCGCCCAGGAACTTGCCGAAGGTCTCGACCTGCGGCAGCGGCACGCCGACCTGCAGTGGATAGATGTCCACTCCGACCCGGCCCATCGTGATCAGGTCGTACGGCTCGGTCATGGGCATGGCTCCTTGGGGTCCGTCATGCGCCGGTCCGAACGCCCGGCCGAGACAGGTCTAACGGCTGCGCACGGACATTGTCAACGCTTTGTCCTTACATTCGAACGTCCTAACCCGAGGGGAGGTGTGGAGATCCGGGGCGACCCTCCGGGCCCCACACGACGGGGGTTTCGGGGACTTACCCCGGGCCCCGATCCCTCCGCGCGCTCCGCGCGGCCCATCACCCTGGCGTTATCGCGTCGTTACGTCGAGATGAACTGATGTCATAACAAACCCTTGACAGGGCTGTCGGCAAGAGGTTGGCTCCGCTGTGCAACAGGCCGCGTTGCCCCGATCCGCCTCCCCTCCCCGCAGCTCCCCATTCCCCGCAGCGAGGTATCAGGACCGATGGAAAGTTCCGCCAAACCCCGCAGAGCAGCCGCAGTCGCCGTGCTCACGGCGAGCAGCCTCCTCCTCGCCGGATGTGCCAGCGGCTCCGGCGGCAAGAAGGCCGCCGAAGCCGCCAACGGCATATCGGCGGGCCACGCCGACACCCCCCGGATGAAGGTCGCGATGATCACCCATCAGGCCCCGGGCGACACCTTCTGGGATCTGGTGCGCAAGGGCGCCCAGGCCGCCGCCGCCAAGGACAACGTCCAGCTCGTCTACTCCGCCGACCCCAGCGCCGCCAACCAGGCCAACCTGGTGCAGAACGCGATCGACCAGAAGGTGGACGGCATCGCGGTCACCCTGGCCAAGCCCGACGCGCTGAAGAACGTGGTCGCCAAGGCCGAGCAGAGCGGCATCCCGGTGGTCGGACTGAACGCGGGGATCGACGTCTGGAAGCAGCAGGGCCTGCTGGAGTACTTCGGGCAGGACGAGACCATCGCGGGCCAGGCGGTCGGCGACAAGCTCAACCAGCTCGGCGCCCACCACGTGGTGTGCGTCGTCCACGAGCAGGGCAACGTCTCGCTCGAGGACCGCTGCGCGGGAGTGAAGAAGGACTTCAAGGGCACCACCGACCTGCTGTACGTCAACGGCCAGGACATGCCGTCGGTGAAGGCGACCATCACCGCCAAGCTCCAGCAGGACCACTCGATCGACGAGGTCGTCACCCTCGGCGCGCCGTTCGCGCTCACCGCCACCCAGTCGGTGTCCGACGCGGGCAGCAAGGCCAAGGTGGCCACCTTCGACCTCAACAAGGACCTGGTCGGCGCCGTGCAGGACGGCAAGGTCCAGTTCGCCGTCGACCAGCAGCCGTACCTCCAGGGCTACCTGGCCGTCGACGGGCTGTGGCTCTACAAGAACAACGGCAACTTCAGCGGTGGCGGCGCCTCCCCGGTGCTGACCGGCCCGGCGTTCGTGGACAAGGGCAACGTCGCGGCCATCGCCAAGTTCGCGCAGAACGGGACCCGGTGATGACGATGACCGAGCAGGCTGCGTCGGCGGCCGACCCGCAGTCGGCCCCCGTTCCGCCCGGTACCGACGGCCGAACGGCCCAGCGCTCACCGGCCCGCAGGCTGCTGGCCCGACCGGAGGTCGGCGTGGCGGTCGGCGCCATCGCCGTGTTCCTCTTCTTCTTCGCCGTCGCACCCACCTTCCGGCAGGCCGACTCGCTGGCCACGGTGCTCTACCAGGCCTCGACCATCGGCATCATGGCGCTGCCCGTGGCGCTGCTGATGATCGGCGGCGAGTTCGACCTCTCGGCCGGGGTCGGGGTGGTCAGCTCGGCGCTGACCGCCAGCATGGTCAGCTACCAACTCACCCAGAACGTCTGGGTGGGCGTGGTCGTGGCGCTGGTGTTCTCGCTGGCGGTCGGCGCGTTCAACGGCTACCTGCTGGTGAGAACCGGGCTGCCGAGCTTCCTCGTCACGTTGGGCACCTTCCTGATGCTCCAGGGCCTCAACCTGGCGGTCACCAAAATGATCACCGGCAACGTAGCGACCGACTCGATCAGCGACATGGACGGCTACAACCAGGCCAAGGCGGTCTTCTCCTCCGACATCACCGTCGCGGGGGTGTCGGTCAAGATCACCGTGTTGTGGTGGCTGGTCTTCGCCGCCCTCGCCACGTGGGTGCTGCTGCGCACCAGGTACGGCAACTGGGTGTTCGCCGTCGGAGGCGACAAGGAGAGCGCGCGGGCGGTCGGCGTACCGGTGACGTTCACCAAGATCACGCTGTTCATGGCGGTGGGCTTCGGCGCCTGGTTCGTCGGCATGCACCAGTTGTTCGCCTTCGACACCGTGCAGTCCGGTGAGGGCGTCGGCAACGAACTGCTCTACATCGCCGCGGCGGTGATCGGCGGCTGTCTGCTCACCGGCGGCTACGGTTCGGCGATCGGCACGGTCATCGGCGCGTTCATGTTCGGCATGGTCACCCAGGGCATCGTCTACGCCGACTGGAACCCCGACTGGTTCAAGCTGTTCCTGGGGGTCATGCTCCTGGGCGCCACCCTCATCAACCTGTGGATCCGCCGTCAGGCAACCCGGAAGTGATCACCATGGCAACCAAGGAAACCCCCGGCACCTCGCGGCCCGTCGTCGAGCTGAGCGGCGTCGGCAAGTCGTACGGCAACATCCGCGCCCTGCACGGGGTGGACCTGGCGGTCAGCCCCGGCCAGGTGACCTGCGTGCTGGGCGACAACGGCGCGGGCAAGTCCACCCTCATCAAGATCATCTCCGGGCTGCACCAGCACACCGAGGGCGAGTTCCGCATCGACGGCGAACCGGTACGGCTGGGCTCCCCGCGCGACGCGCTGGACCGCGGCATCGCCACCGTCTACCAGGACCTGGCCACCGTGCCGCTGATGCCGGTGTGGCGGAACTTCTTCCTCGGCTCGGAACTGACCCGGGGGCGCTGGCCGCTGCGCCGGCTGGACATCGCCCTGATGAAGAAGACCGCCGACGAGGAACTGCGCGCGATGGGCATCGTCCTGGACGACCTGGAGCAGCCCATCGGCAGCCTCTCCGGCGGCCAGCGGCAGTCCGTGGCGATCGCCCGCGCGGTGCACTTCGGCGCCCGGGTACTGATCCTGGACGAGCCGACCGCCGCGCTCGGCGTCAAGCAGTCCGGCGTCGTCCTCAAGTACATCGCCGCCGCCCGGGAACGTGGCCTGGGCGTCATCTTCATCACCCACAATCCGCACCACGCCTACATGGTCGGCGACCACTGCACCGTGCTGCGGCTGGGCACGCTGGAGCTGAGCGCGGCCCGTGCCGAGGTCAGCCTTGAGGAGCTGACCAACCACATGGCGGGCGGCGCCGAACTGGCCGCGCTCAAGCACGAGTTGGCCCAGGTACGCGGCGTTGACACCGACGTGCTGCCGTCCGCCTCCCGCGGGGCGGGGGAATCATCGGGGGACCTCGTCCCCTGACGTGTGCCCCCGGGGCCGTGTCGCTGGCCCCCGCGTCCTGAACGTCCTTCACAACCGGCCACCTCCAACCGGCAAGGAGACCACCGCAGATGACCACCAGCTCCGCCCCCGTACTGGACCGCATCCGGGTCGGTTCGGCACCAGACTCCTGGGGGGTGTGGTTCCCCGACGACCCGCAGCAGGTGCCCTGGGCCCGCTTCCTGGACGAGGTCAGCCAAGCCGGTTACGAATGGATCGAGTTGGGGCCGTACGGCTATCTGCCGACCGATCCGAAGCGGCTCACCGACGAACTCGCCCGCCGCTCCCTGAAGGTCTCCGCCGGAACCGTCTTCACCGCACTGCACCGCGGCCCGGCGGTCTGGGACGCCACCTGGGCGCATGTCGCGCAGGTCGCCGAGCTGACCAGGGCGATGGGCGCACGGCACCTGGTGGTCATCCCGTCCTTCTGGCGGGACGACAAGACCGCCGAGCTGATCGAGAGCAGCGAGCTGACCGGCGCGCAGTGGGGCCATCTGGCCAGCGGCATGCAGCGGCTCGCCCATGAGGTGCGGGAGCGCTACGGGCTTGACATCGTGGTCCACCCGCACGCCGACACCCACATCGACACCGAGGAGCACGTCGTCCGCTTCCTCGACTCCACCGACTCCGACCTGGTCAACCTCTGCCTGGACACCGGCCACTACGCCTACTGCGGCGGCGACAGCGTCAAGCTGATCAGGACCTACGGCGAGCGGATCGGCTATCTGCACCTGAAGCAGGTGGACCCGGAGATCCTCGCCGATGTCGTCGCCAACGAGGTGCCGTTCGGCCCCGCGGTCCGGCGCGGGGTGATGTGCGAGCCGCCGCGCGGGGTGCCGGATCTGCCGCCGGTACTGGCGGCGGCGCAGGATCTCGGCGTGGATCTGTTCGCGATCGTGGAGCAGGACATGTATCCGTGTCCCGCGGACCAGCCGCTGCCGATCGCCCAGCGCACCCGGCGCTTCCTGCGCGGCTGCGGAGCGTAGGCCTCGCCGGCCGGGCCGGAGCGGAGGTGGGTGTTTTCCCGGGGACAG